>NZ_BMNE01000026.1 GCF_014646295.1 Nocardia rhizosphaerihabitans | reverse complement strand
CCGCCGGTGCCACCGCCACTGTTGTTGGGGGTGACCGGCGGGGCAGCTGTGAGGGTGATGGGGTCGGCGAAAGTCGGAACCCATCCCATGATTTGGGACATGCCGTCGCGGTAACCGAGGCGGCCGGTGCCGTCGTAACCGGTGTCCCAGAAGTCACGGATCACGGTGATGTGACTGGACGCGTTATGGGTGCCGACTTTGGTGGGGACCTGGTTGTCGTCGACTTCGATCTCGGAGTAGAACGGCAGATTGTTGTGCACATACGACATGAAGTTGGCGGTGTTACCGATGACGTTCGACATCGACACCATACTGTTTTCCAACGATTTCGCGGTATCAAGATATTTGGTGAGGAACGCCACCGCCTGCTCAGCACCCTCACCCTGCCAATGGCCCGCGGTGAACACCGGTGACACAGCTGTTTTGAAGTTCAGGACCGAGTGCCGCCAGATATCGGCGAACGCCCGCCACTCACCAGCGATCCAGGGGACGTTGCGCGCGTTCTTCTCGATGATCAACCTGATGTTGGCGAAGTCGTACAACCCGAACTGGTAGCCGTGCTCGATGAACCCTTCGAGGTCCTTCTTCACGTTCGGGTCGAACGGGGCACCCGACCCGGCGGTGGTCGGCTCACCAGGCCCGTTGCTCCAGTTCGAGTTCGGTACGGAGTGTTCTTTCCAGATCCTGGGCCAGTGATCGGTTCCGGTGGCGGGGGTGTTGAAGGTGGTGGCGTTGGCG
>NZ_BMNE01000025.1 GCF_014646295.1 Nocardia rhizosphaerihabitans | reverse complement strand
AGCAGGCGTGGGCGAGGTTGGCCAGAGTCGCCACCCCGGCCATCGCGACACCCACCCCGTCACCGCGCAACCGGCAGTCGCGCAAGATCTTCCAGGTCTTCATCCGGGCGAAAGCATGCTCGACGCGAGCGCGGACCTTGCGGTGGGACTTGTTGTGTGTCTGTTTCCATGCCGGCAGCTCGACACCAGCTGACCGACGGTGCGGGATGATCAAACCGGTGCCCTGGTAGCCGCCATCAGCGATCACCACCGAGTTGCGGCAGGCCTCGGCCGCACCGGACTCGGTCCAGGCTCGGCAGTCGTTACGGTTGCCCGGCAACGGTGTGCCGAGCGCGACGACGAGTTCGGTGTCGGCGTCGATAACGACCTGATGGTTGGTCGAGTACCGGTAGTTCTTACTCTGCGCGGCCACCTTGTGATCCCGGGTCGGGACCAGGGTGCCGTCCACGATCAACACCGCACCACGCGGGAACCGGGCCCGGGGTCGTAGCGCCAACGCCGGTCCCAGGTCCTCGATCACCCTGGCCGCGGCCGACTTCGACACCCCGAACACCGCCGCGAGCTGCCGCATCGTCAGATTCGTCCGCCAATACGTGGCCACCAGCAGCACCCGGTCCTCGAAACACAACCCCCAGGGCCTGCCCCGCAACGGCCGGTCGGCACCCTCGCGTCGCAACCGGGTGATCAGGCGAGCGAACATGCGTGGCCGCAGCCCAGAGAACAACTCCACCATCACCGGATCAGACGCC
>NZ_BMNE01000023.1 GCF_014646295.1 Nocardia rhizosphaerihabitans | reverse complement strand
AACCCGGACCACACGGTCTGATCGGACTCAGGCACTGCGCACTCCTACCATCGAACACCACCACTGCGCCGACACCTAACCACGGCTGCGCCTGTTCCTCCGTCGGGTCGCGACCACCACCACCTGCCGGTCACCTGTGGTTAACCCAGTGCGGCACACCCGCCGCGCGATTGTCGCCGCGTTCCAGGAAGACAGGCCGCCAGAGTTCGAGCATCGAGCTTCAGTAGCCGCGGTCGATCGAGTCCAGCAGTCGTCGCATCGTGTCGAGCGCCTCCTGCAGTACCGCGAACGCGGCGATGTCGAGGCCCGCCGACTCGAGCTAGTCGGCGGTGTCGGCGTCGTCACCGCCTGCATACTCGGCTGGCCGCCTCGGCCTGGCCCGCCGCGACGAAAACGATTGCTGCAAAAGGGGAACCAGCAACCTCGACGAGGCACGATCACCCTCACGCAAAATCAGGATTACAAGGGCAGCATGTCCTTACGGAGGTCATGACGCACCGCCACTGGGCGTCCGAGCCGGAAGGCCATGGGAAACCGTCATTGTCGAACGCCCGGTTCAGGTAGGACACGAACAGCACGGTCGACTCGGCGACGAAAAGCCCGTCGACGCATCCGTCCGGAAGCGCCATCCTGTACGGCTCACCTCCACTGACATTCTCCTTGTGGTCCTGTCCGGCGCGAGCGGCAGGACGAACCGCGTTCCAGGGTGGCCGTCGTTCCATTCGCTCCACCCGTCGGATCAGCTGAGGACGACTCCGGCCAGCGGGGTGCGGCCGACCAGCCACACGTCGCCGACCAGCCGCACCCAGGGCAGCAGCGTCATCGGCACAGCATCGAACTGTTCACGAAGCCGACTCGCATGCTCGGCTGCCCCGCCGTGGCCGGTATGAACGGCACCACGTGCGCCTGGTCGTCGTCGGGGTCGAACTGGTAGCCGTCTGTGGAAAGCCGATCGATGATCACCTCGATGTTGCGCCGGGCCCGTAGCGCCATCTCGTCACAGACCAGTTGTGCTTCCTCGCGAGGTCCGAGTCGAGGATCGTGCTGCCCAGCTGGCGTAGTTCGTGCCACACCTGTTCCCGTTGGCCGTCTCGATACCGGTTGAGCCAGTTGGGCGATGACTTCGGTCTCACGCTACGCGGGCCGAGCGCCGCAGCAGGGTTAACGGGGGGTGTACAGCCCGAGCTCTGGTCGCCGGGTAGCGCGACCCGATGCGTCGGCGGTGCTAGAAATTCGGGCGATGCAGTGGTGTTCGATGGTAGGAGTGCGCAGTGCCTGAGTCCGATCAGACCGTGTGGTCCGGGTT
>NZ_BMNE01000022.1 GCF_014646295.1 Nocardia rhizosphaerihabitans | reverse complement strand
TCGCGGGCGATCTTGCGGAAGAAGAAGTCCTGGGCCTGGATCGCGGTGGTGCCCTCGTAGAGGGAGTCGATCTTGGCGTCGCGGATGTACTGCTCGATCGGGTAGTCCTGCAGGAAGCCCGAACCGCCGAAGGTTTGCAGGGACTCGGTGAGGTACTGGTAGGCGCGTTCGGACCCGACACCCTTGACGATCGGTAGCAGCAGGTCGTTGACCCGGGCGGCCAGCTCGGCGTCGGCACCCGAAATATGCTGGGCGACAGCCGGATCCTGATGGCCTGCGGTGTAGAGGTACACCGAGCGCAGGCCCTCCGCGTAGGCCTTCTGCATGAGCAGCGACCGGCGCACGTCGGGGTGGTGGATGATGGAGACCTTGGGGGCGGTCTTGTCCGAGGCCTGGGTCAGATCCGCGCCCTGGACCCGCGACTTCGCGTACTCGAGGGCGTTGAGGTAGCCGGTGGACAGGGTCGCGATGGCCTTGGTGCCCACCATCATCCGGGCTTCCTCGATGACCTTGAACATCTGGGCGATGCCGTTGTGCACGTCCCCGACGAGGTACCCCACGGCAGGGACCCCGTGGCCGCCGAAGGTGAGTTCACAGGTGGCCGAGGCCTTGAGCCCCATCTTGTGTTCGACATTGGTGACGAACACGCCGTTGCGGTCGCCGAGTGCGTAGGTCTCGTGGTCGAAGTGGAACTTCGGCACGATGAACAGGCTCAATCCCTTGGTGCCGGGGCCCGCGCCTTCGGGGCGGGCCAGGACCAGGTGGACGATGTTGGCGAACAGGTCGTCGGAGTCGGCGGAGGTGATGAACCGCTTGACGCCCTCGATGTGCCAGGTGCCGTCGTCCTGGCGGATCGCCTTGGTGCGACCGGCGCCGACATCGGAACCTGCATCGGGTTCGGTGAGGACCATGGTGGCGCCCCAGTCGCGCTCGACCATCTGGGCGGCCCACTGCTTCTGTTGTGCGGTACCGACCTCGGCGAGCACCGCGGCGATCGTGGCACCGCTCGAGTACATGTAGGCGGCTGGTTGCGCGCCGAGTAGGAACTCGTTGACCGCCCAGCCCACCATCTGCGGTGCGGGCACGCCCCCGATCTCCGGGGTCTTGGCCAGCCGCGGCCACTCGGCGTCGAGCCAGGCACGGACGGCCTTCTTGAACGGGGCGGGCAGCCGGACCGAATGCGTTGCCGGGTCGAAGACCGGTGGGGTTCGGTCGGTTTCGGCGAAGGGCTCGGCGACGGGGCCCTCGGCGAGGCGGGCGGCCTCGCCGAGCATGGTGCGCACGGTATCGGCGTCGAGATCGCCGAACTCGCCGGTGTCGAGGACGGTGTCGAGGCCGTAGACCTCGAACAGGTTGAACTCC
>NZ_BMNE01000021.1 GCF_014646295.1 Nocardia rhizosphaerihabitans | reverse complement strand
GAGATCACCACCGCAGACACGATACCCACTGCTACTCAACAACTTACGGGACAGCCCTTAGTCGGCTGTTAGGGCCAGCTGAGTCGGTGACGCAACCAGTGCGTGGTTACTAATTCGGCGCGGGCGCGGTGTTCCCGTAGCTGAGGTGCGCGTGGTGGCGGCGGTTGACGGCATGCGTTCGCCCAGTAGCCAGTGAGGCCGCAGAGTAGGGCGTTGATGGAAGTCGGGTCGGTGTCGCGGGTGACGGTGTGGGTCGCCAGGATCGGGTCCGGATCGATTCCCTTGGCGACGATAGCTGGGGCGAACATGACCAGATCAACCCATGCCGCCCCCGTGCACGGCCACGCCCAATCGACGATAGCCACAGCTCCTTCTGGCCGCAGCCGCATGTTGTCGGGGCGAAGGTCGGTGTGAAGCAACGTATCTCCTGCGGCTGCGGCCGCCCAGGTGATTTCCAGGTCGGCGAGCCGGTCCAGGTTGTGTCGTGACCACTCGTTGAGGTCGGCGGGTGGGCCGTGTTCGGCGAAATGACGCCACCCTGTCAGTTTCGCTCCGTAGAGGTCGTCGATACTCGGCACGTCCAGCAGCGGGGTCGGCGACAGCGCTTGCGACATTTGCTCGACAGCGTCCAGCATCGCTGCCAGTTCGACCGGATCCTCGATCCGTGGGTGCGAGCCGCTGATGTTCTCGAAGATTGTGATCAGCCAGCCGTCGGTCTCGATCGTGGCCAGCAGCTTCGGTGCCGGTACCTGCGGGGGCAGTCGCGCGGCGGTGGTCGCTTCGGTGCGGTACATCGTGATGAGCGGGTCGTCGATGTTGAGAGCTTTCGCGAACATCACCTGGTCATTGTCGAGGAACAGCCTGGCCGCCAGGCCATGGCTGAACCCGCCGGGTTGAGTCAATGCTGAGCGCACCCGCGCACCAAGGCGAGCCTCGACCGCGCGGCGTGCCGGTTCGGGAAGATCGCGCCAGATGATCCGCTGGGCGGTGCGCGCATCGTTGGCCATGCCAGCATCCTGGTGTCGAACACCTGGTGGTGGCCAGCGATTTTCGAGTCGGTGTGTCTGCACGGCCGCCGAGTGAGACGGTGGCTAGCCGGCTCGCAGCGCGGCGGTCGCCGCTTCGACGACCGCGCTGCGGTAGCGGGCGCCGAACAGTACGAGGTGTACGAGCAGTGGATGCAGCTGATGCAAGGGGATCCGGTCGGGCCAGCCGTCGGCCAGGGGTGTCGCCTCGGTGTAGTTGTCGAGGATGTGGTCGAGGTGGTCGATGCCGAACAGTGCGAGCATCGCCAGATCGGTTTCGCGGTGACCGGCGTGTGCTGCCGGGTCGATCAAGACGCCGCGCCCACCACTCCACACCACATTGCCCGACCACAAATCGCCGTGGATGCGGGTCGGTGGCTCCGTGGGACCGGCCAGGGAATCGATCCTGGCGGTAACCTCCTCGATCAGCCGGATCTCGGCGGGTTGCAGGTGCTGGTGGCCAGCACGCAGGTAGGGCAGCAGTCGAGCTTCGGCGTACCAGGTACTCCACGGCTGAGACGAGGGTGTGTTGTCCAGCGCAAGGTCGGCGATGTAGCCGTCCCAGTCGGCGCCGAAGGCCTCGGCCGGGAGGGAGTGCACAGTCGCCAGGTCCTGGCCGAATCGTCGCGCTGCCTCGACCGTGGAGGCCTGCGGCGCCAGCCAGGGCAGCACGAGCATCTTCTCGTCGACGGCGAGAACTTCAGCTACGGGGCTCGACTCGGTGCCGGTGGCGAGCCAGCGCAGGCCGGCGGCCTCCGCGGCGAGAACAGGCCCGCAGTCGGCGGCGGCTTTGACGAAGACCTGCTGACCGTTGCCGGTGGTCGCACGGTGCAGAGTCCAGGAGTGCCTTGCACCGAGGTCGACGACGGTGTCGATCGAGGTCTCCAGCAGCCTCGACAGGTGGGCGTGGTCGAGCACAGATCGGTGTCCTGGGGCTGGTGGGGGTGGTGGCGGTCTCAGTTGGCGATGACGTGGTCGGTGACGGCCGGGCCGGCGTCAGCGAGGTCGGAGTGCAGGACCGAGTCGCGGTAGCTGTTCCAGTCCGAGAGTTTCGGCTCGTCGCGTTCGGCGCCGCGACGCTGCATTCGGCCACGGATCCGGTCGGTGTCTGTGTTTACCCACACGGTGCGGATCGTGATGTCGGATGTATCGGCGACTGACCGGATGTAGTCAGCCAGCCGGATGCCTCGTTGCGCGGCGGTTCGGATGTATCCCAGGAATGGTGCGTCGATTATCACTGGGCACCGCTCGGCGATGGTGAATGCCTGCTGGATGAGGGCGAGGTAGAGGTGGGGTGAGACGACGCGCCGGTAGAGGTCGCTGTCACGGTCGTAGGGGTTGCCGGTCAACTCGGCCATCACCGATTCCTCGAGCCGGGGCGCGAATTGGTCCTTGTCGAGCACGACAGCATTGAGCAACCTCGACAACAGGCTGGTGGCGGTGGTCTTGCCCGAGGCAGGGAACCCGCACACAATTGTCACACCACCAGCGACCGTGGCAGCCAACTGCTCCAGCCCGTGCATCCCGATGGAGGAGAAGACAACAGACTGTGCAGGATTCACCGGATTCGTCACCCAACAATCGTCGCAGAGTCAGCCCTCCGCGAGAGCGAACCGACGGATCAGGTCCCCGCCTCGACGCCTTTTCCCGTGCCGGATGCGCGCATGGTGTCGGAATCACCGGACAAGGTTCGATGTTGGGCGGATGCTGCGACCTGCGACTGTGTTGGACTCAGCACTGATGTGCCGGCGAGTAGTGCGGCGGCGGTGAGCATTCCGACTGCAGTTCCGGCGCCCAGGAGCTCCCCGCGGGCAAGCAAGTCTGCAGTGTGAGTGAGGGGAATCCACATCAGCTGGCTGGCCTCCTCGCCGTCTGTCGGTTCCGCGACCTGACATGGATCGCGTCCGAGGAAGACCAGATGGCGGGTTTGAACCAGCCCGGGCATCGGTTCGAGGTCGGCGAGTAGATCCAACGTTCGGACCTCGAATCCTGTTTCCTCCAACAGCTCCCGGCGCGCGCATGCGGCAGGGTCTTCACCTGTTTCGACGATTCCACCGGGCGACTCAAGCCCGATGGCGTCGACGATCCAGCGATGACGGCGCATCAGCAGGACCCGTGCGTGCTGGTCGACAGCGATCACCGTTGCGACGGTGTTCAATCGGATCGCGTGATGGGACCGGTTGATGCCGTCGGGGGTGGTGATCTCGTTGTAGGTGACCTGTAGCCACGGCGCTCCGTCGTAGACAGTCCATTTGCGGTGAACGACAGTGCGTGGCGGATCGACCATGCGTCCCACGCTACCGATGGCCGAGCGACCGGATCCTCGAACTGCGGTCGCCGGCCAGTGGCCCGTCGGTTCAGCGAGCGCTGTGCTGGAGACGTTGCAGGCCCGCGAGCTTGGTCATGATGACTTGGTTCGCCTCCCACCCATCGGGGAACTTTGCTTCCACTGACAGGTGGACAGGGTCGGTCGAGGGGTGGCTGTCGAGTAGGTCTGTGATCCCTTTGCGGGCGACGAAGATACAGGCCTGGCGGTGGCGAGAGGCGAGCACGCACAGTCGCCCGGCTTCGAGGTGGAACGCGGTGGCGTCCCGCCGTCCGGACAGGGGGTGGATCACGATCACAATCTCGAATTCGCGCCCCTGCAACCGATTTGCGGTATCGACGGCCACTCGCGCGGCGTTGGTGTTGCTCGTGCGGGTGAGCGCCGTCTCCGCACCAGGTCGGCTTGGTCTCGATGGGCGACTTCAATTGCGATGTCGGTGGCATCCAGTGCACGGCCGCTGGGGTAATGCTCGCAGGTGGCCCTGGCTCCGCGGTCCAGGAGTCGGCTGGCTATCGTCAGTCCTACGATGCCCAAAGGCCCTGCTCGACGAACTCGCCGAACACCGTCTCATTGACCTTCCCCGCAGCAGCGACGGATGGGACCGAGCACAACCACGGCTACCGCATTGGCTGCGCCTGCCCGCACCGACAAGGCCCGACACCAAGTCCACAGCAGCGACAACATCGATCGTGTGGCGACATGAACTCGCATGGGCCGCGACGGTCAAACTGACCACAGCGCAAGTAGAAATCCTCAAAACCATCAATCGGTGGTTGCGCGACACCGACGGCGACGACAACCGGCGAGCCGTCATCCCCATGCGAGAGCGCTCACTGGAGATTTTCCGTGACGAGAAGCGCCTCGACACCCTCACCGCCACAACCCTGTTCGCCCCCGGGCGGCTCACTCTGGCCACACTGTTCGCCAAACGAATCCCACCACCGCTAGCCTGCGAGCGCATCGGCGACGGCGGCACGATCCTGGTCATCGAAAACAGCGACACCTTCGAAACCATCACCACACTGCTGGCTCGACACCGCCGAAACGTCGGCTATACCGCGTTCGGCGGCGGTCACGCGTTCGAAGCATCCGTCGCGCGAATCGCGAAGCTGGACGGCGTGAACGACATCGCCTACTACGGCGACCTCGACAACGACGGACTGATAATCCCGCAGCGCGCGAACGTGGCAGCCGCCGCCACAGGCCTCCCACCGATCAGGCCAGCACATGGCCTCTACCAGCTGTTGCTGCAACAGGACCTCCGAACCGCGGCCCTGGCAGCAGTTGAACCGCTCGACGCTGAACGCCGCGTCTCGTGGCTGGCCGCCACAATCCGCCGCCCAGCAGCTGATCTCCTCGTCACTGGGAGTCGGCTTGCTCAGGAAGCCACCGGAAACCAATTGCTACGACAGGACAGTTCCTGGAGCGTTGATTTGTGATCAACGCTCTGTGTCGGTTTCGGCTCCTGCCAGTGCGCCTTCGGAAGTCCTTGAAGACGCGAGGCGGACGACGGACCGCTACGGCAGCGCTGATTCGAGCCAGACGGCGACCGCACCTACCCGGTGCATCGTGTCGAGATATGTCTCGAGGTCGAAGGAGGTATGTGGGCGATTGCCCGGCGATGCCCAATACGAGCCGGTGAGGGCGTGTGCGTAGTCATTACGCCGCTGCCGGACCACATCGATGCATTTCACGACATCGGCGCGCGTTGCAGGATCTATCCCAATCCAGTCGAGGAGCCGCACGAACGTACGGTGGAGGCCTCCTCCGGGTGCCGCCAGGTGGTCGGGCAGCAGATCTGCGGTGAGACTCTCGAGCGCTGCGGCGGCAGTCAGGCATGCCGCACCCCGGGCCATCGCCTGGGCATCCTCGATGGCCGCACGACCGTCGCTGCGGACCAAGTCCAGTTCTGCACTGCCACGCCACTCTGGCCACGACTGCTCGGTGTCGAAGGCCTTCGCATCGACCTGGTCCAGTGCTGGCAGCGCGGCGGACTCGACGGCTCGTGCGAGGAAGACTGCCGAGCACATGTGTCCCCGGAAGACGATGAACTCAATTCGATCGAATGGACAACCAGTACCGGGGTCCGGGCCAAAGAAGATATCGGCCAGGTCATCGGGCGCCGGGTCCGCCGACCAGAAATGATCGACGTCGGCGCGGCTCGGGCGCGGTCGTAATGCGAACGTGCTATCAAAGCCATCATTCCCTCCCATAGTGGCAGTGTATGGACGGTGACATCAGGATGCCAGCGGATTTGTCGGCTGCGCCGACTGTCCGCGGCTAGCCTCGACCACGTGGGTTCATCCGTGCTGCCTGCACCCTTTGCATGTGCACCCTCGCAACCTTTACTGTGGTCGCCGTGTTGCAGAATTGCTGTGTGACTACGATCTCCGGCAGTTCGCCGGACCAAAACTGGCGTGACTGGTTTCAAGCTGCAGATAGGCTTCCCGAGGATGCTACGAACAGGCAGCGTCAGCAGCGTGGGCGGCAATTTGAAAAGTTTCTTGTAGGGATGTTTGCAGCGGAGGGGCTGGATCCTAGGCGGACAAGTTTCCGGCCCGCTGGCGAGGAGATCGACGGATCGATCTGGTTTGAAGGCAGAACTATACTCTTCGAGGCGAAATGGACTGCCGATCCTCATCCTGCCTCGAGTATTTATCAGTTCAAGGGCAAGGTCGATGGCAAACTGGTCGGAACCGTCGGCCTGTTCATCAGCATGGCGGGATTCAGTACAGACGCTGTTGATGCGCTTGTGGCAGGTAAGGATGTGAATGTCATTCTGGCAGACGGTGATGATCTGCGATCGATCGTTTCCGGTGAGGACACTGCCAAAGCGATGCTGCGGCACAAGCTTCGAGCGGCAGGCGAGACCGGCGCGGTATTCTCGCCGGCAAACGTACGTCTGCGCGGGCGCCGGATGGTCTTTGTCGAAGGTAGATTTGATGAACGGATTCTCGGGCTACTGCGCGAGGCATGTGGCGCGGCAGATGATGTCACCGTAATTCCAACGGGTGGGCCCATGAATATGATCCCACTCATTGAGTCGATACTGTTGATTGCCGATGGTCCGATTGAATTGACCGCGATCATCGACGGGAATAATCCCGGATTCAAACGCTACTCGACCGACCTGCGCGACTTCTTTGACTCATTGAACAGCGGGCTCAGGGCGGATACAGTGGCCAAACTAGTTGTCCTCACACCGGATCTGGACTCCGCCTTCGGGCTTGTCGCCGAAGGCTCCAGCTGGAGCGATCGGAAACGTCTGCGGCGGTACCGCGACGACGAACTGAAAAGACTGCTGGCACAGCAGCCGTTCACGCCAGAGGTCACCGACCTACTGCGTGCCATTGGCATAATGTGACGATCGCGATCAGCTGCCGACGGTGTGTGCCGCATTCGGGTGCAAGGTCGGCGGGATCCGATGTTCAGGTGCGTTCGTCCTTATTCTCTCTCCTTTGGCTCGCACCCGGCACGCGTGGAAAACGTGGCCCGCCAGCCTCTGACCGACTGTGGGCCTGACCGCTTTGAGGCGCCTCAGCCGCGCGCTGCCGCTGGTGCTCCTCGGCGATGTACGCGGTCGGCGGGATTGTAGTGGGCGCGCTTTCCAGCTGGGTTCTTTGAGAGCGCTCAACTCAGCGCAGGGGATCAGAGGAAGACCCGTAGCAGCAAAGCCAGCGCGCCCGGGTCACCGCTGATCGTAACAACGGCGTGTGCTCCCGATATTCAGTCGAGTACTTTCCTGGCCGTTGAAGGACGGAACAGAGCTGCTGATTTGCACTTGATCCGTCGGAGGGTGACTACTGGGCAGGTTCAGGCGCTGCATCGAGTAGATCTCGATCGACCAACGTCGCCCAGGTCGCAATCGCGCTGACCTCGGATTCCGGATACCAAGACCATGCCTTCCGGAGCTTCGGAAGGGTGAGGTCTGGCGCCAGGTTGTAGCCGGCGAATCCAATCCCCTGACCATGGTCGGTGGGATGGGAAGCGCCATATCCGCACACCCCAAGGCCGCCCTTCGCTTTCCGTGCGGTCAGCACGAGGCCTGCTGCTAGGCAGTTCCGCACAAAACCAGCTTCATTGTGTGCTTCGATCGCTGCTGCTCGTACGAGACGTTCTACGGTGACCCGCTCGGGCTCATCCCAGCCGTGGCGTCGGGCGATGTCAAGCTCAGCGCGAGTCGGCCATACACGTTTGGGTGTCGAACCGTCGGTCCGGGCCATGACTGGCACCGTGTCGTCGGGCCGGTATTCCCGCACTGTGGCCAGATAGGCATCGAGGAGCGAGTGGGCGACAGTGAGTACGTCGCTGTCGGGCCCGCTGCCTTGTGACATGACGAAAGTCGTCAGCGTCATCATGATCAACTCCCGCACCTCCTGCCAGTGCTTGCCGTCGGCGTCTATGCCGTGCACATCCTCGATAGTTAGCAGCGCTGGCCCCAGGTCGCTGAACAGCTCGGCCGTGACAGGGAAGTCGCGAGACCACAGACGTACGGCGTCGACCCATGTTTCGACCTCCTCCCGCATCGACATAGGCAACAGGCCGGTCATGTCGGCTCGTTCGACACAGCACAACGCCGCCAGTGAACAATCCGCGCACATCAACGGATCGTCGGGTTCGCGATGCCGGCAAAGGGCACCGGTTGCCACGACGAGGAACGTGCCGACGAATTCATCGACGCACTCGACATTCGACGGATAGCACAAGCCGCAGCGGCAACCCCACTGCCAGATATTCCGATTCGGCGAACCTTCCTCGGGCTCGCCGACGGCAACACGCAACTCAGGTGACTGCATGCACGCATACTCACATGGACCACTGACACCAAGGTCTGTACATCAGCGATGTCGGTGCACACGGGAATGATCGACGATATGAGCGAGGATCCGTGGCCGTCGACGTCCTTGGTGTCAATCGATGTGGAACCTGGAGGGCGCACGACCCCGTTCGGGTACATCGGGATAGCCGAGATCATCGGCAACGACGTCGAGACATCCTGGATGGTCAAGTTCAGGTCGCCGCACTATCGCTGGCCCGCCACCAGCATCGACCCCGCACCCCCGTTCGGTCAGATCTGGCCTTACATCGACGCGTTCATCGCAGACCGTCTCGTTGCCTCCTACGGCTCGAGCTACGACATCAAGAGCCTCGCGAGTCTGATCGCCGTCGAAGGCTGCAGTGCACGCCCAATCCCATTCATCGACGGCCTGCAACTCGCAAGATCACTCAGTCCCCGCCGATCCGGATCCTTGCAGGAGCTAGTGCTGGAACTCAACCTACTCACACGAGAAGAACTGGCCGAGTTGCACAGCCAACGATCATCCGCAGGCCCAGTCAACAAATGGCTGCTCCACGATGCCGAAGACGACGCTCTAGCCAACGCACGACTGCTCCTTCAAGCCGCGGACGGTCCATTCAACGTGGACAAAATCATCTCCTTGCACAATCTCACCGTCCGACCGATGGCACCGCCTAGCACCGCGGGATGAGCTAGAGATGATGTGCGGTCGACTGACAGCGACGGCGACCGCCGCGATGTTCATCGTATCGGAGGCCAGATTGACATCGCGTCTCAATCGACGCCTTCGGAGGGGCGGTGCGCGCGGGTGTCAGCCGAGGAGTTTGTACAGGCGGACCAGCTCGGTGGCTGTCGCCTCGGCGTTGTCGCAGCCGCCACCGGTGGTGTTGATCCGGATCAGCTCGATGTCGATGTCGGGGCCGGTGATTTGTTCCCGTTTGGTCCGTCGTTGAGCATCGACACCGACCATCAGTTCGCAGCTCGCCGAGTACCGGCCGGTCCCGGCCAGATACTTGGCCGGGAAGCCTCCGATCTCGGTCAGCTCGTCACCGCTCATTCCCTTCCCGATGTGGGAGTCGGTGGCGCGCAGAAACGCGATCTGCTGCTGGGTGGATTCGTCGAAGCGGTCGAGCCGAAACCAGCATCCCCAGGGATTGAGCCCGCCGGCATCGAGGTCGGGATGGCCTTGGCTAAGTGTTTGCAGCACATCGCACGCGTCGAGCCGCGACAGCTGGGTGTCGATGTGTGCGTGGGTTGATCCGGCGCGCGATGGTCGGGTCCCGAGCAGAGGGATCGATGCTGTGGCGATGTCGACGGCTTCGGGACACAGGTCGGTGCGGGGCGCGAGCGGGGCGGTGAACACCCGGATTGCGACGGCCTGCTGATCATCGAACTGGAGGTGGGCGCTGCAGAATTCGCCGCCGGCATCGGCGACGCGGATGGTGGTTCCGTTGACATCGACCGGTGTACCGAACCCCGGTTGGTTGATCATTCCCATGTCGAATTCGACTTTGGCGATGCGTTTGGGCCCGACTTCGGTGCCGAACGCGGCGGTACAGGAGTTGTACTCGCCGTCGGCGCCGATAGAGGCGGGCCGGGCGATCCGGTCGAGGGCGGCCGGGTCGAGGTAGCCACAGGGGTCGATGGTTCGCAAGCTGTCGAGGTAGGCCAGCTTGGACACGATCTTTGGACCGAGGAAGTCCGGATATTGCGGTGCGGCCGCGGGCTGAGGATCGCCGGGAGCTTGGGTCCCGCAACCGGCGAGGCCGATCACCATCAATATCGCCATGGTGGCCATGCGGACAGGCCTCATCGTTTCCCCTCGAACTGGATAATGTCGCTTCCGTCGTATAGACGGCACCTGATCAGTCTAGGAGCTGATCTTGATTCCGGCCGAAACCGTCAGGGGCGCAATGGCGGAGCTGACCAACGGCTGCCCGAACTGCGTGGTGCTCCTTCTTTGGGCCCGCACGTGCGAGCCTTCGATCATGACCCGGTCGAAATCGACACGGACTGGCAAGGCGCCGGGGTGTTCGAGCAGATGCACCAGGCGATGCTGACCCGCAGCAACGCGGCCGGGCTGAACGAGGAACTGATCCGGCAGGTTCTGGGCGTAGCGTTACGTCCAGCAGCTGCTGCGTACCTGGGAGGGGAAACAATTGGTGGACAAGCAGGTTCGACAGTCCGCGCGTGATCCGCGTTTCGGCGACAGGCGTGCTCGCCGTTACACCGCGGCCTTCGATTGGGTCATGGAGTCGATCGAGACCGGCCACTACCTCGAGGCTGTGGCTGTGCTGGATTCGCTGCTGAGCGACCGCTTGGCCAGCCGGTACTGGCACGTTCGTAAGGAACGACCGACCAGCAAGGACACCGTCGCCGGGCTGTGTGGGAAGCTGCTGAACGGCTTCGATACGAAGACCAACCCTGCGGTCGAAACGGATCTGTCGTTCATCACGGTCATCGGAGCGATCAAGGCGTGGACGGTGGCGCGCAACGACGCGATCCACGCCACCGCAAAGATCTTCAGCATCGATGACCCCGATGCATCGTTCTCCAGTGCATTGGAGTTGCACCGTGCGACCGCCCTCGACGGTGTACGCCTGCTGCAAGAATTCGACGAGTTGGACACTGCGGCGCGGAAACTGGTTGGCGAGATCCCGGGGACATTCCCGAACGCGTTCTTCCCTGGTCGTCGGCGTCGATATCGCACAACCCTCAAGGCCGAGCAACCTGGCTCATGAAATCCGTTCCATCGCAGATGGAACACCGAGGGACTGGATCGCGTGGGGCGGGTTGGTGCGCGGGGTGAACTATCGGATGCCTTGCTGTGGGTAGCGTCCTCGGTCGGATCCGATAGTCATAGTCGAGTGCAGTGAGCGCGGCATGGACCCAGCGGCCGGGTAGTTGTCGCCAGTCTGCTGGAGACGTTGTCGGGGATCAGGCGGTTGCTTGGTGATAGGCGGTGATGATGTCAGCGGCAATGCGCCCGCGTACCGAGACTGTGTGACCGTTCGCGGAGGCCCAAGCACGGATCGCACCTCGTTCGCTGTCGGGGGACTTCGTGACTTTCGTCGGACGAGCACTCGATGTGGTGGAGCTTCCTCCTCTGACCCTGCGTGCGTGCGGGATCCACTCGTCGAGAGTCTTGCGCAGGAGTGCGGCGTTCGGAGCACTCAGATCGATTTGGTAGCGAGCTCCGTCGATCCCGAACGAGATCGATTCATCTGCTGGCGTGGTGCCGTCGAGGTCGTCGACGACGCTGACTGTCACTTTGCGTGCCATTGCTCGGCCCTGTCTCCTCGATGAACGGTTCCGGGAATTCCAACGCTAAGGGTTGTCCCGTAAGTCCGGAATAGCCGCCTCGAACCGGCTCATACACCCCTGTCA
>NZ_BMNE01000020.1 GCF_014646295.1 Nocardia rhizosphaerihabitans | reverse complement strand
GCCGCCGCGGCGGCATCGCTGGCGTCGCGGGCCGCGTCGCGCGCGGCTTCGGCAGCGGCGACAGCGGCGCGGGTGCTACCGCCGGCCCGCTCGGCAGGTGGGGCGCGGTCGGCGGCGTCGGTGACCGCGAGGGCGGCGCGGGCGGCCTCGTAGTCCGCGTTCGCGGCCTCGAACCGGGCCGTGGCGGTCGTCGACTCGGCGAGGAGGTGCTGGTGTTCGGTATCGGCGGTGTCGCGGGCGGTCACCGCCGCGTCGTGTGCGGCGACGGCGGCGTCGAGGTCCGCGGCCGACTTGGTGTGGGTGGCCACGGCGGCATGGTGGTCGGCGACCGCGTCGCGATACTGGATCACCGAGATCTGGTGATCGGGCGAGTGCGCGAACAGCTCGTCGTCGGCGGCCATGTAGTACCGGGCGCTGCCTTGCTGACCGTTGCGCGCGGCGCGGCTCTCGGCCTGGATGTCGATGTCGCGGAGATCGGATTTGCTGGTCACCAGCACGTGCAGACCGCCGGCCTTGTCGATCAGCTTGTCAATGAAGATGTCGACGCCACGACCACCCTGCCGGTTGATCAGCAACACCGACCCCGACTGTCCCGCGACGTCGAGCAGCTTCAACAGATTGCCTTCGGCATGCTCACCCCACGCCAGGAACTGGTCGGCGTCGACCCGCACATGTTTCACGGTGGGCCCCAACAGGTCCGACACCGCGGCGACCTCGCTGTTGCGGTTGGCGATCATCAGGATCGGTCGCGGATCGGGGCGGTCGCGATGGGCGGCGATGATCTCGTCGGCGATCATGCGATGCTTCGTCGGCTGGTCCACCGCCGCCACCGTGTCCAGGATCGTCAGGCGCGAATCCTTGTTCCGCGGAATCGACACGATCTCGGGTGCGCCGAGCTGAGCGAGCACCGCCGCCGCACCGTCCGGTGTGCCCGACGCGCCGGTCACCTTGTCGTAGTACTGCGCGAAGAACTCCTTCGCGGTCATGCTCTGCGCCGAACCCGTGTCGCTGCGGACCGGCAGACCGTGCTTGGCTTCGATCGCCTGCGCCAGCCCACCGTTCCACCGGCTCTCGGTCGAGGTCTTCGCATCGGCCATCACCTTGTGGCTGACCTTGTCGATGATCACCACCCGCTGGTTCTTCTCATCGATGATGTAGGAGTCCTGTTCGGGGTACTCCCAGCGCGCGGTCGCGGCCATCTCCACCGCCCGCACCTGCTCGGCGAGCTGCTGCGGATCGAGCCCTTTCGGCCCGCGGGGTCCGCCCGCCCGCAACAACTCCTCGACAACCTTGACACCCTCGGGCGTCAGCTTCGCCGGACCGACCCGCTCATCGGTCTTGCCGAAATGCTCGAGGGTCAGTGTCCCGTCCGCCAGATGCTTGGACAGGAACTTTTGCGCGTCGTTGACCGTCGTGGTCACGTGCTCGGACGCGACTCCGCCACGGTCGGCGAGAATGAACGAGCTCGAACCGCCCAGCGCTTCATCGATCTCGTCGATCAACGCGCGCTTGCCCGGCACCTCGATCCCCCGCATCCGGCCGAAAACGCCGTCGCTGACGGTGCCGACATAGATGGTCGGCTTCGGCGGTGCGGCCGGGTCGAGATCGGGGGTGAGACCCTCGGGAAGACTGTCCGACCGCAACCGGCCGATCTCGAAACCGTATTTCTTCAACGTCTTCGAGAAATCGGCGAATGCCTTGTCCGCCAGCGTATCCCGCGTGGTGTAGACGTGCACCGGACCGTCGCCCGAGGACGCCATCAGCATGGCTGTCGCCATGAACACCAGCGACTTGCCCTCGCCGGCGGCCATCCGGATCGGCCCGGCGTGCATGGCCATCGTGCCCATCACCTGGGTCTGGTAGGCGGTCTTGCCGTCCTCGCGCAGGATCAGCTCCACCGCGGCGCCCACCGCCCTGCGGTAGTCCTCGGCCCTGGCCGGATCGTCGTGGTGGGCCGCCCCCTTCAGCAGCTCGGTGAGGTCTTCGGTCGTCCGCTCGGACCACTCGTCCGCCTGCCTGCGGTGCTGGTCGAGGATCTCGCGGGCCTGGTCCTCGAAGTGCTTGGCCGTGGCCGCCGGATCCTTCGGCGGGACGGGAGCCGAATCCGGCTCCGCCGACCCGTCCTCGCGCGGTGGTGGCACAGTGAGCAGATCGCGGTCGCGCCCCTCGCCGGACCCGTCCCGGCGTCCCGCCGCACCCAGCGCATCGTCGTCGTCGCCGTGGTCGGGCCGTGACGTCTTCTTCACCACGATGTCGGTGTCGGCGGGCACCGCGAATTCGGTCAACCGCGGATCGGACAGGACATCGCTGATATCGCCGGTGAAATCCTTCTCGACAACACCGTCGCCGTCGGCCGACAGCTGCCGCCACCGGCTGTTCTCGGTGGTCGTGCCGTCCCCGGCGCGCCAGATGTAGTGCGCGGTCGTCTTGTCGCCGAGCACCGCGACCTTGACATTCGCGATATCGGCGTCGGCCCAGTCGATCTTCGACAGCGTCTTCGGCTCATCGCCGAGGTCGGCGATGTCGTCCCATTTCACCCCACCCTCGAGCGGCCCCTCGGTGTCGTACTCCTTGTCGGTGCCCCCGGTGCTCTCCGCGCCCTCGGCATGCGACTTGTCCGACGGAGTCGGTTCGGCCGCATACCAATTCGCCTTGTCCTCGTCCGAGTACTTCCGGCCGCCACGGTCGAAGTGTTCGACGGTCTCGTAGAGGCCGAGATCGGTCAGCACCTTCCGCGTGCGCGCCGGTGCGATCTCGTAGGCGCCTGCCCAATCCAGGACCGCGGTCATCTTCCCCTTGACGAACTGCGCCTCGAACGCCGCGTAGACACCCGCATTGTGGAACGACTCGTGCTCCACAGCGCTGATGTACCAGTTCCCGTCGTGGTCGACGACCACCGTCCGCATCGTCTGCGCCTCGTTCTCGCCCCACCGCTTCAGCAGCGGACCGTAGCGCGGCATCGTCGTGGTGATGTCGCCGTCGTCACCGACCAGGTTCTCGACCGGCGTCACCTCCGGCGGTGTCGCGCCCTTCGGCTCCTCCGCCGAATCACCCGATCTCGTCGACGCGTCGGACTTCTTCCCGGCCGACGGTGCATCGTCGCCGTCGCCGACCTTCTTCCACGTCAGGTCCTCGCCCACCGTGAAACGGTGCGGGGCCCGTTCCTTCTCCGTGTACCAGTGCACATTCCGCGACAGCAGGTTCGGCTTGCCCGCCACCGGCTTCCCGTCGGCATCGCCGTCCTTCGCACCGGAGGGCTCCCACCCGTAGTGGTCGCGCACGGGCAGATCATTGCCCTGATGCGGCCGGTATACCTCGTGCGGCACGGCCGAGGACGGCCGGTTGCTCAGCCAATCCCGGAACTCCGTCAACGGCATGATCTGGTGGATGAACCCGCGCAGACCGGGCCAGACCGGCGCGGTCAGACTCGAATCGACCATCCGCCAGCGCTCCTCGGTCAGCGCCCGCCACAGCCCCGAACCTTCCGAACCCTGCGCCGTTTCGGTCACCTTGACACCGGCGACCGACCCGGCATCGGTCTTCTCGGGGACCGGCACCGTCTCCGACGCGGTCGACCGGACGGTGACATCGGAGTTGCCGCTCGCCACCGTCTTGGTGCTGCCCGTCCGATCGCTCCGCACGGATTCCGCGATCGACTTCGGCCGGTCCGGTGTCTTCGGCGCTTCTGGTGTCTTCGGTGTGTCCGGCGTATTCGCCACCGACCGCGTGACCGGCGATCCGTTCTCGGCGGAAACCTTGGTCGGTACCGGGGCGGTGTTGGTCTTGGTCTGCACCACCGAGCCGTCGGTACCGGAGAAAGCGGACGCGTTCGACCGCGCGACCGGGGACGACGAAGACGGCTGCGCATGACTGCCGACCGGCGACGAGGAGTTACTCGACGACGGGGACGACGGGGACGACGCCGACAGGTTGGCCACCGACGACGGCTTCGCGACCGGAGTACCACCGGACTGCCTGGTGTTGGACAGGCCGACGTCCGACCGCCCTGCGGCATTGGATTGCGCCGAGGAATGCGACGCCGCCAACGCACCGGGGGCCACATCGGAAACCTGTGCGGACTTCGGCGAGTTCACATTCTCGTTGATCGGTGACGCACCGGAACCATCCGTCGGCGTCGAGACATGCAGATTCCCCGTCTTGTCACCGTAATTCGACCCGGTGTCGAGAATCTGCATGTCACCGGAAGTCGATGTCGAGCTGTTCAGCGAAGACGTGTCCCGGAAACCGGTCCCATCGAGGTCATGGGTCGACATCGACGACGAATCACCCTCGCCGGCACCATGGACCTGAACCGACGACTGCTGGTCGTGCTGAACAGAGCCCGCGCCGTCGCCGGAGGAATGCACCGAGGCGTTCGACCCGCCACCGTCACCCGTGCGCCCGATCGACGACCCGTCCACCGACGGGGAGGGCACCCGCGAGTGCGGACCCTCCGGCGTCAACCCGGCGCGACTACCGCTGGGCGCCAGCGAGGGCGGCCCACCAGCCAGCGACCCAGCCGACAGCTTCGGGTTCACATCCATGTGCACGGAGACCTTCGGCGCACGCACGCCCCGCGCGCCACCGCTCAACCCGGCGCCGAAACCCGACGCGAACATGCGCGGGTCCAGCTCGAACGGTTGCCCGTAGATGATCTGATTGGACAGACCACCACCGATCATGCCGCCCACACCACCGGCACCACCGGCGACGAACCCGGTCGCGATCCGCTGCCACATCCCGTCGAACGCCGACCCGGTGAACTGCTTGCCCAGCTGCTTGAAAAGATCCCCGCCGATCTTGCCGAACAGCCCACCGAACGCGCCACCCATGAACCCGCCCAGGGCATACGCGCCGAACGACTGGGTATCGAAATTCTCGCGGTGGCCCGCCGCCATCTGCCCCGCTTGCAGCAGCGAGTTCAGCACCATCTGGATCAGCATGGCGCTGATCGCGCCCTTGAGCATCTCCCACAGCAGGACCTTGAGCCACTGGAAGATCAGCTTGTACAGGGCGATCTTCGCAGGCACCGTGACGGCCGTGACCGGATTCGACAGCGCCCAGGCGATCTCGATCACCAGTTGCAGCAAGCCGATGATGATCATCCACTTGTTTTCCTCGATCGCGCAGCCGACCTTGTCGCACGATTTCGAGATCTGCTTCATCGCCTCGGCGATCTTCTGCAGCGACACATCCTCGGACTCGTCGGTCAGGCTCTTCAAGGTCCGGGCCAGGGTCGAATTGTCGCTCTGCGACGAGTACGCCCCCAGGATGTCCTTGACGACCTCCTCGACATTCGCGACCACACCGGCCAGCCCGGAACCGGCCTCGTCCCACGCGTCGGCCAGCGCGAACATCCCGTTCTCGCTGCCCCGTGGCCACGCGCCACCGGCCACCCACGAGAGGAACTGGATTTCCTCGGGGAGCTTCAGATCCGATGCCGATACGCCGGACATCTACTGCCGCTCGCTGTTTCGCCACCCGGCGCGGGTCCACGGACCGCCACCGGTGCTGTCGATATCGATTTCCTCCGCCGCAGGCGTGTCCTTACGCCGCTCACGCCGCTTGTCCTTGGTGTCGCCGGTCGACGCACCGCCCGGCACGCCGGATCCGCCGCCCGGCACGCCCGGCATCATCGGAGTGCCCGCGATGCCGGCGCGGCTCTGGTTCGCGCCCTGGGTGGACTTGTTCGCCAGCTTCTCCCCGTCGAACGCGCCGGTCGGCCGCAGCAGCGGGTTACCCAGCGGCGCACCGCCCTTGCCCGGCGTACCGCCGATCGGCAGCCCGGACTTGTCCACAGGCTTGCCGGTCACCGGGTCGATCGCCTTGCTGTCGTACGGGCTGAGGCCCGGCCCGTACGTGCCGGGACCGAACAGGGAGTTCGGGTCCGTCGAGGGGTCGATGGCCTTGTTCGAGATGCCGTCCAGCTCGGAGGTGAACGGCGAGTCGGTGCTGCTGCTGGACAGATTCGCGAACGGCGGCTTGTCGCTCGGGCTCGACTCCGGACCGCTGGGGTTCATGCCGCCGAGATCGGGTGTCGCCCCGTTTCCGCTGAGGCCGGAGCTACCGATATCGGGGCCGTTGCCGCCGTTCGACTTGATCTGCGGGCCACCGCCACCGTTGTTCCCGTCGCCGTTCGGTCCGTTGCCGTCCTTGTCCTGGTTTCCGCCGGGCGGGGGGACCTGGTTCTTCTTGTTGCTCGGATGGTTCGGGTCGGAGCTGAGCGGACCGGTATACGGCCCAGGGTCGCCCTTGGCGTCCTCGTTGACGTAGTTCTTCAGAATCCAGTCGGCGAACAGGTCCTCACCGGCGGAGAACCGCTTGCCCGCTTCCTCGAGGCTGCGGCCGTAGTTGATCAGCAGCTGCCCGTAGATCGGTATCGCGCCCTGGGCGTCGGGCCCGGTGCCGGCATTGCCGATCAGCCCTTCCTTCGCGGTCAGGTAGCCGTCTTTGCCTTCGGCGAACTGGTCACCCAGTTCGTCGTCGCCCCACGGTGTTCCGAGGCGGGCGAGGTCGCCGCTGAGTTTGTTCAGGATGTCGAACAGCCCGCCGTCGGCGCTGGGCAGGTCGGCGAGCTGTTTGCCCTTGGCGATCAGCACCTCGGCGTCGACCTCAACCTTGCGGTTGTTCGACTTCGATTCGCCCATCACCAACCCTCGCTCACTGTCCCGGCGGACCCGAAAGCCCGTGCTGCACGCCGCATATCGTCACGCGGGAAGACGCGGGTGGAGCGCCGGGACGGGAGAGTTCACCGCCCGTTCAGCAGTTCACCGAGATGTCATGTCGGCCGGATCGACGATCGCGGGCAGGGTCACCGTCACCACCAGCCCGTGCGGGTCGGCCGATTCGACGAACATCAGTCCGTCGTACTGCGCCGCCAAGGTGGCCGCGATCGGCAAGCCGAGCCCCGACCCGCCCGCCGCGGCCCGCGCGCCGCGGAAGAATCGCGTGGTGATCAGGTCGAGCTCGTCGGCCGACACCCCGACACCGGTATCGGCCACCGAGATCACCACCGACTCCGATTCCCGGTCGACGGTCACGGTCGTGCGGCTGCCCGCCCCGGCGTAGCGAGCCGAATTGCTCAGCGCCACATCGAGAATCTGGGCGAGCACATTCGCGGGCATACTCGTGTGCGCGGTGTCGACGAGCGGCTCGCAGGTCAGGACGATATCCGCGCGCAGGTAGGCGTCGCGCCAGAACCCGACGCGCTCGGCCACCGCGGCGACCGCGTCGAAACCGGCGGCGGCCGCGACCTGCTTGCGCTCGGCGCCGACCGCGGAGGACAGCAGACCGTCGAGCAACTCGGTCAGCCGGTCCACCTCACTGACCACACTGACGAAGGTCGCCGCGGCCAGGTCGGCGGCCAGCATCGGCTGCAGCGCCTGCAACCGAACCGCCAGCGCCGCCAGCGGATTGCGCAGGGAATGCGCGGTGTCGATGACGTTCTGCCGCTCGGAGGAGGCCAGCGCGGCCACCGCACGCGTCACCGATTCGACACCGGCCGCCAGCATCAGGATCTCGGGCGGGCCCTCGCTCATCGCCGCGGGCCGCCGCGGTGGCACGCTGTGCGCGGGCAGGGTCGACGACAACGCGTCGACATCGCGCAACAGCCCGGTCACCGGGCGCAGAATCCAGCCGGCCACCAGCAGCGCCAGCCCGGAGAAGATCAGCAGGGCGGTCGCGGTGACACAGGCCAGCTGCACCCACCTGACCACGATGTCGGTGCGAGTCACCGCGGTGGACACGGCGATCACCACCACACCACCCGCCTGCGGCGCGATGCCGATGGGCTGCGCGACGAACACCTCCTCGGTGTTCCACGGATACAGCGGTCGCGGCATCTCGAGCAGGTGACGATCGCGGGTCGCGGCGAGCACCCGCGCGTCGGTGCGGTCGATATCGACTTCGCACAGCACCGAACCGTCCGCGGCGAGAACGAGGATGCCGTTGTTGGTGCTGTCGCGGTAGGCCTGGGCGGCGTCGGTCAGACCCGCCGGTGACGTCGCCGCGAGCACGCCGAACCGGTTCGCGTCGTGCGCGCGCTCCACCACCAGTCCCCTGGTGCGGCTCGCGGCGAGTTCGCTGGCGATCACGGCGCCGAAGCAGACCATGCAGATCGCCGCCAGCACGGTGAACGCGGTGACCAATCGAGCGCGCACTGCGCCTGCTCAGCGCGACCAGCGATAGCCGAAGCCGTGGATCGTGGTGATCAGTCCCGGCCGGTTCAACTTCGCGCGGAGCGCACCCATGTGCACATCGAGCGAACGGGAGATCGATGGCGTCTTCGCGCCCCACACCTCGACCATGATGGTGTCCCTGCCCACCGCGACGCCGACCCGCTCGGCCAGCACACGGGCGACGGCGAATTCCTTCTGCGTCAACGCGATCGGTGTGTTCGCGACGGCGACCGTCCGCGCCATCAGGTCGACCTGGACGTCGCCGGAGACGATGACCGTCGGGGCCGTCTCGGTGGCGCGGCTGCGCCGCACGACGGTTTCCAGGCGCGCGGCCAGCTCACCGACGCGTGGGGGTTTGACCACATAGTCGTCCGCGCCGGCGCGCAGGCAGGAGACGACGGCGACCTCGTCGTCCTGGGCGGTGAGGACGATGACCGGGACCGCACTGACCTTGCGTAACTGGCGCAGCACGAGATAGCCGTTGAGGTCGGGCAGGCCGAGATCGAGGACCACCGCGTCGTACTCGGTGTGTGAGGTCAGCAGATCGAGACCGAGGGAAAGGTGCTCTACCGTGCCGAAACCGTGTTCGCGCAAGCCGTCGACCACGGCCCGTGCCATCCCGGCATCGTCCTCCACCACCACCACACGCATCACCCCGGTCCTTTCCAAAGCCCATGGAGCAATCCGACCGACGGGTGAGATTACCCCAAGCGAGGGAACAACACTGGCGTGCAGATCACGCGGTGGCCTTGGTCACAGCGGGGACGTGCGCGCCGACCGGCGACGACCCGACGACGACCGGTGGATATCCGGCCAGCCGCGGGGCAGGCGGCAGGCTGGGGAACCGCTTGCGCAGGCAACCCAGCTGACGGTAGATCCCGCGTAGCTCATCGTGGAGCAGGCCGAGTTCCTCGTGCACCCGCTCGGCCTCTTCGATGAGGTAGGCGCGAAACACCTTGCCCTGTTCGAGCTGCGCCCGCTCGGCGCGCGAGCGCGCCAGCACTTCCTCGGCCGAGGTGCGGGACGCGGCGGCCCGGCGTCCTGAGCCGCCACGGGAGCTGGGTTCGACAGTGCTCATGGTATATCCCGCCTTCCGATGAATTCTGCAGACAATTTATTCGCAGCATTCAGAATTCGTCAATTCAGGCGCCGAAATTTTGCAGCTAATCTGATTTCAGATGGAATTCGAAAGGAATCTTTAGAACCTTTTGAGATGTTGTCAGTTTCATGGGAAACAGCTACTGGAGTGATTCCGGCTTGGACTTGCGATTCAGCGCGACCGCCACGAGCATGACCACCATCACCGCGGCGACCACGCCGATCGTGGCCAGCAGCCCGCCCCGGTATCCGGCGACGAACGCGTTGCGCAGCGCGATGGCCAGCGGAACGCCGAGCCGATCGTCGGCCATGCTCACCGCGCGCACCCCGTCACCCACCGGGTCGTGGCCGACGTCCACGCCGCCGACGGCCCGCACCGCGGCGGGGACGACGAAGTTCGCCGCGTACCCGTGCGCGACGAGCCCGTTGACGATCGCGACGCCCCACAGCCCGCACAGCTGCACCAGCACCAGCTTCGCCGCCCAGCGCACGCCCGTGCGCCGCGTCGGGTTCGCGGCGCTGAGCACCTCCAGCGCGATACCGAGCACCAGCGCGCAGCCCAGGCTCGTCACCGTCGCCATGGCGACGAGCGGGGTCAGGTCACCCGGTTCGCCCGCGGTCAATCCGATGGCGAGCCCGTCCATGATCGCGGTGGATCCGATGATCACCGCGGCCACCGCGCAGCCACTGCGATAGAAGGCCGCACCGATTTTCGCGCCGACGGCGGTGGCCAGGCAGGTGGGCAGAAACAGCGCAAGGCCCGCGACCACGGGGACCTCACCCCCGAGCACCTGCAGATACTGGATGACCAGGAACACCATGCCGAACATCGACAGGACGGCGCACCCGAGTGCGAGCATCACCAGCCGCACCCGCGGTGCGGCGCTGACCAGCCAGTCGTGCGGCAGCGAGCCGCCGCGCCGGATGAGTGCCGCCACCATCGCGAGCGCCCCGCCGAGCACCATCGCCGCGAGGAACAGCGGCGAGGTGAAGCCCACGGTGACGGCCTGATGCAGGCCGAGCGCCAGCAACCCGCCCGAGCCGAACATGGCGAGGATCGCGGGCCAATCGATCGGGCTCGCCGGGTCGACCGCGACGGCGGGGACGGCGGTGAGAACCCCGACCAGCACGATCAGGTTCGCGATCATCACCGCGACAAGCACATTCGGCCACCACACCTGGTTCAGGATCACCGCGGTGACGAGCATCGCGACCATCACTCCCGCCGTGGAACAGGCCGCCCACGCCGTCACGGCCCGCGCCCGGCGGCTGCCGTCGCCGTAGACGAGCACGACCATCGCCAGCGATGCGGGCAGAATGGCCGCGGCCCCAACGCCCATGGTGGTGCGCGCGACAAGCAGGGCGATCGGGATGCTCGGAAAGCACACATGCAGCGCCACGCCGACGAGATAGATCAGATAGCCACCGACCATCACCCGCTTGGCGCCCAGCCGGTCGGCGAGCGCACCGCCGCCGAGCAACAACGCGACATAGGCCACCACGTGCGCCGTCGGCAGCCACATCGAAATCGTCAGGTCGGGTCGATGTCCCAGCTGCCGCAGCAGCGTTTGCACGGCGATACTCTGCATCGCGGTGTCCTCGGTGATCATGAACGCGACGGCGCACAACGTCAGCAAGACGAGGCGGCGGCGCCAGACACCGAGGGGCATCGGCTCGGCGCACGCTCCCGTCTCGGCTGCGTGCACGCGGGTGTTCTCCAGTACCATCGGCTGCCTCTCCGGTCCGGCTCGGGTCGTGTCGGGCCTCGCCGCGCCGTGGCCCGGTGTGTCAGAAGCCGTCGACAATCCCGGAATTGTACGGATTGGGCAGTTCACCCGGTAACCGAGCGCGACCCGGCCTGGTCAGCGCAGGAGGTCGCGCAGCGAGCCGACCAGGTCGCGCAGGTCGTCGAGCTGCGGCGGCGGCCCGGTGTCGGCCGCGACGGCGCCCATGAGTTCGCTGGTTCGCGCGGCGATCTCGCGCACGGCCTGCCGCGATGCCTCGGTGACGGCCTCGGCGATCTCGTCATAGCTCAGTTGCTCGATCCCGGCACCGAACTTGATCTCGATCGCGATCCCCTCGGCGTTCACCGTCACCCGCACCCGGTGCCGCTGTGCCCAGCCGGTGGCGACCAGCTGCGCGCATTCGGCCTGCACCCGCGTCAGTTCGGCGACGGTGGCCTGGAATTCGTTGACGGCGCCGGCGAAATTGTCATCCATCGGTGCTCCCTTCGGTACGGACGGTGCTCAGCGATCCAGGATCCGGCTCTGACCCGCACGGGTCTCCCCGGCCGTGCGCTCCGCCGGTGGCGTGAGCGGCGCCCGCGCCGGTTCGGGAAGCTGGGCGCGCAGCGCAGCCAGGTCCGGTGGCAGGTCGATCGGCGCCGACATGCCGGCGCGCATCGCCTCGATCGGGGCGAGCAGCGCGGTGTGCTTGCGCGCCACTGTCGCTGCCGCCGCCTGGGCGGCCTGCACGGTGGCGCGCGCGATCTGCCCGTAGCTGAGTTCGTCGATTCCCTCGGCGTACACGGTCTCGATGATGGCGCCGGTGGCATCGACCACGACGGTGATCCGGCCGTGTTCGACCGTCGCCGAGGCCGTGAGCGCCGCCTGGGTCGACCGCATGTCGGTCAGCTGTTCGAGCAGGCCGGACACGGCGCCGATCAGTTCGGTGGCCTCCCCCGCCAGACGCTGGTTCCCGGGCCGTGTCATGGCTGTGCCGCCGCGGCCAGCGCTGCGTCGAGCCCGTCGGATTCCACCTGCAACCCCGCGTATCTCGCGAGATAGTCGCGGACCTCGCTCGCCTCGGACCGGTCGTCGACATCGGGCAGGAGCACCAGGAACCGCGCCGGATTCGGATCGTCCTCGCCGACCAGTGCGATCAGCTGGCCGCCGCGCGTGCGCAGCACCAGCAGCGCGTTGTCGTCGTCGGGGACGATCTCGAATTCGGCCTTGACCGCCCACTCCAGATCGGAGATCACGATATCGACCCAGCCGACCGGCACGCTCGACCCCATCGACGGCCAGGTGCGCGGATCCACCGGGACGAGAGCGGGATCCGGCCACGGCCTGCGCCGGTCCAGTTCGGCGACCAGCCGGCCGAGGAAGTCCAGGATCTGGTCCTCGGTGAACTTGCCGGCGAGCTCGACCGCGGGCGCTGGCACCGCCTGTGCCGACACCGCCTGTGCCAGTGCGGGATAGAACTCCGCCACGGTCGCGAGGTAGCTGATCCGGTCGATCAGATCCGTCGCCGCGTCGGCGACGATCTCCGCGCTCGCCAGTTCCTCGACGTAGCCCATCGACGCGCAGAGCTGCCCGATCAGCGTTGGATCGGCATCGGAATCCGCTGTTGCACCGGCGGTTTCCGGATCGGCGAGGAACCCGCCCAGCGAGAACGGGCGGTCCACCGCCGCGAGTTCGGCGCCGCCGGGATAGCCGTCGCCGGTGTCCGGCCGGTACCGTAGATACAGCTCGACCTCGGCCGCGCTGAGCCCCGGCCGTTGCGCGTCGCCCGGCACACCCTCGACGTACCCGACCTCCCACGCCAGCACCGCCGCGATCTGGTCGGCCGAGAGCAGACCGGTCGGCATCGGCGCGTCGGCGGCCGCGAAACCGGCCTGTGCCGCCGCGGTACTCACCAGATCGACCACCAGGTCCGCCGGCGCTGTCCCACAGCGCCCGGTGTCGTCGAGGGTGCCGGGCCCGATGACCACACAGGCTCCGCCGACCGCGACGACCACCGAGTCGTCGGCGTATCCGCCCACTATCCGCGGCATCCGTTGTCCTCCTTCGTATTCCGCATGGTCGCGTTACTCGCCTGTGGTGACGATGTCCCTGGCTACCAGGGCCGAGGACCGGTCGAGCATCGGCCCGCCCGGCAGTTGGCTGACGATCTGCCACGGCGCCGGTTTCGGTTGCGCCAGGCCGAGCACGGCGGCCGTCGCGAGATCGGGGATGCCGAACCGCACCCCGGTATCGGTGACGTAGAACAGCGCGTCGCGCCGGGTGCTGTCCGGCTCGATCCCGGTCGCCTGGATGAACTCACCGGTCGATGCGGGCAGATAGGCCGCGCCCGCCCCCTGGCTCGCCACCAGCGGCATCGGTGCGGTACCCGCGGCCATCGGCAGTGCGCTGCCGAGCAGCACCTGCAGCCGGGCGGCCTGCTCACCGTTGCCGCGAGTCCAGGCGGCGCACACGATGGGGTCGGTCTCGGTGGAGACGATGGTCAGATCGTCGGCGGGGAAATGCTGGACCGGCAGCGTGTCGACGATCGGAATGCCGCGGATCGCATCGGGTGAGAACAGCGGAATGCTGGTGTGGCCCAGGGAGTTCGATGTGCGCAGCACCTGCGCGGTGAACGCCGAGATCCGCTGCAGGCCGTCCGCGAGCACCACATAGGAGCTCTGGCCGCCGACATCGTGCACGCGGATCACCGTGCCGATGGCGATCTCCCCGCCGCGAATCGCGCTCGGCAGTCCCACCTTCGGGATCTCCGGGACCGCGAGGTCAGGGACGGCCACCGTGGCATTGAGCAAGCCGGCGCCGATCGGCCGCGGCCGGATGGCGCGCAGCTGCGGCAGCGCCGACACGATCGCCTCGTTGCCCATGTCGACGCGCGCGTGCTTGCCGCCGTACACCAGGTACGGGATGCCGTCCCGCGCGGCAAGCACCGCCTCGTCGCGGCCGGCTACCCGCGTCCGTGGGCCGAGCCGGGCCGGGCCGGCCAGCACGGTGCTGTGCAGCCCGGCGCCCGCCTCCTCGCACAGCGTCCAGTCCGACCGGCCGCTGTCGGCCGAACCGGGCAGCGCCGAGGGTGCGCCCGGAATACCGAGCAGCGGCCCGCGCGGCATCGACGACAGCTTGGCGTCTTTCACCGAGGTGGGCGATTCACCGCTGCCGGTGATCAGCCGCGCCGAAGCGAGATTCAGGACCGGATGCAACCGTCCGTCCACGACCGCGTACAGGGCGCCGCTCCCGGAACCCATCACGATCTTGGCGTCACCCACCTGTCCCTGTGGGCGCAGAAAAGACAATATCGCGCAGCCCGCGACGACCAATACCGCGAGCACGATTCCGGTGATCATCGACCGAAATTGAATGCGCATGGGATCGTGCAGCATTCGCACGTCCCGGCGCACCATCGCGTGCGTGTAACGCTGCAGGAGGAATCGATATCCGTTCACCTGCGCGCGGGTAGTCAACTGGGCAGGCACCACAACTCCTTACGCAATTTCGGCTGGCGTGTGAGACGCTAGCGCACTGCGGGGGATTCATGCTGAACGGAAGCAGGCCGAGTGAATAGCGAACAAATTCCAGGAAATACGGCAACGGCGGCCGCGACGATTCCGGCGCCGAGTTCGGGCAGACGCACGCCCTTCGATCTGATGCCGCTGAACATCGTGTTGCCGTGTGCCGCGGCGGGTGCGGTGGCCGCTACCTCGACGATCGCGCTGGACGGCCCGCTGTGGGCGGCGGCGGGTGCGGGCGCCGCGGTGTCCGCGCTCGGCGCCGCCAGGGCGCGAAAGACGAACATCTGGCGAATCATCGGGCTGCGGACCGCATTGTGGTGGCGTAATCGCGAGGCGAATGCTAGGCCCGCGCATCCCGAACCGTTCGATGTGCCGTTGCCGGAATCCGATGGCCGCTGCTGCGGAATGCGCTGGGACGGCACGCATCTGATCACGATGCTCGCGCTCGAACCCACCGCGGTGCTGCCGACCCTGCTCGGCGCCGCCGAGGTCACCACCCACTCGACGGTGTCACTGGCCGATGTGGCGCGTTGCCTTGCCCAGTTCGACATCCGCCTGGCGGCCGTCGATGTCGTCTCCCTCGGCGCCCGCACCAGCGGCCCGGAGTCTGTCGTCGGGCTGTACACCAAGCTGCTCGGTCCACTCCCCGCGGCGGCGTCCCGCACGGTGTGGCTGGTGTTGCGGTTCGATCCGCTCGACAATCCGGGCGCCATCGACAACCGTGGCGGTGGCCAGGAAGGCATGATCCGCACCGCCCTGGTCGCCACCCGCCGGGTCGCGAGCAGGCTCACCTCGCGCAGCGTCCGGGTGCGGGTGCTCACCGCCGCGGAGCTGGCCGCGGCGCACTCGGCCACGCTGCACGACACCGACGCCGCGCAGTGGACCGAGGAGTGGCGTGCGGTGCGCGGCACCGACATCGCGCTGCACGGCTATGCCATCCCCCCGGCCCGCCTCGACTCCAGCGTGCTCTCCGGCATCTGGACGCTGCCTGGACGATCCGTCCTCACCACGCTGCGGCTCACCCCGGCACCGGAGTCGAACGCCCCTGGTCATCGCGGCACCGACGTGTCGCTGACCGCCCTTGTCCGCCACGACACCGCCGCCACCGAGACCGAACCGGGCACCGCGCCAACCGATCTCGGCCTGCGCTCGTTGCGCGGTGCCCAGCGGCGGCTGCTGCTCGACGGCGGAGATCTCGACCCCTCGGCCGCGCTGAGCGGCCCACCGGCGGCGATGGCGGCGTTCACGGTGCCGGTGGGGGCGTGCGGTCAGGTGATCGGAGCGACCACCGACGGCGCGGGCGTGGCCGTTCCCCTGTTCGGTCCCTCGGTCCGGCGGGTGGAGATCGTCGGATCGTTGCGGCTGACCCAGCTGATGGTGCTGCGGGCGATCGCGGTCGGCGCCACGGTGTTCGTGCACACTGCCCGGCCCGAGCAGTGGCAACGCCTCGTCGACAAGGTCGACAACCCGGCGACGATGGCTGTGGCCTCGGCGGCGGGCGCCCAGCACGCCGCGACCGCCACGATGATCATCTACGACGGCGTGACCTCGGCCGGGCAGGTCTCGGAGGCCACGGCGGTCCACGTCCGCGCACCGGAGGAGGTCGGGGCGCAGGTGCTCGACGCGGACGTCGTGCTGATCGACTCCCCCGACGCCCCCGGCTCGGTGGTGCTGCGCACCGCCGCCGAGGTCCTGACCGTCCGGTTGGTGTCCATTCCCGAGGAATTCGATCTCCTCGGGGCCACCGAACGGGAAGCGCGCGAGCTGGTGCCGACGGCATGAGAAAGGGACCCGTCGCCGGGTGGCGACGGGTCCCTGTCCGCTGTCGGGGAACTACCAGACGAAGTCGTCGGCGACGTGCTTGTCGGTTGCCTGCGCCGTGGCCAGCGCCGCCTTCACGTTCTCGATCCCCTTCCCGAGGATCCTGAGCAGGTCGTCCATATCGGTCATCAGGGTGTTGTGCTTCTGCTCGAAAGCCAGCGCCGCGTCGCCCTGCCAGCCGACCTTCAGCAGACTCTGCTTCGCGGTCTCGGCATTGTCACGTTCGGTCTGGATTGCGCTCTTGTAGGTGGTCAGATCGCCGATCAGGGCATTGACCTTCGCGTCATCGTACAACATGGTGGGACAGTCCTTTTCTAATTCTTAGACGTAGTTGAAGTTCAGTGTCGTAAATCCGCCCACGCTCTGGTCTTCGGCGGAGGCGACCTTCTTCTCACCGGTGTCGAGCGCCTGGGAAACAATGCCCAGATCCTTGTTCACCGCCAGGATCTCCGCCTGCAACTCATCGGCGAAGCGTTTGAATGCATCTTTGGCAGCGCCCTCCCAGCCGGTCTTCGCCGCTTCCACTGCCGCATTCAGATTGTCGACGGTCTTGTCGATCGGGGGAATTGTCGCGGCGTAATCGTTCGCGCATTTCTGGAATGTCGGGAAATCAAGGTGGACTTGTGGTGTTCCGGCCATGGGAGGTCCTCTCGGGAATGCGTGGATCGGTGAAACTGCCGGAGTGGTCACCCCGGACGATCAAGGGCTGGTCACGGCATCCAGCGGCCCTGGGGCAGGGCTTCGATCTGGGCGGCAACCACCTGGGCCAGCCTGCGGTCGCTGCCGGGGGCCAGGGTGGTCCAGGCCCGTCCGTCGGCGGCGATACTGCCGCCGGCGATGATGCGGCCCGCCGGGGTGTCGTACACCGCGGCGGCGGCGGGGGAACGAACGGCGATGCCGTCGGTGTGGGCGTAGCAGACCAGCTCGGCGAGCGAAGTCCATTGCCGCAGTGCAAGTCCCAGCGTGACCGCGGCCGGCTCCGGCATACCGAGCTGGTAGACCGCGGTCGCCGGGCTGGTGTCGGGGTCGTCGAGCCGTGCGCGCAACTCGGCGGTGGGAGCGCGGAAGGTCGCGATGTCGGCGGGTTGCGCCTGACCGAGCGCGTCGAGCAGCGGCCGGGCCAGCAGGTCGGGATCCTCGTCTCCCCACACCGGGCGGATCTCGAGTTCGTCGCCGCGCCGGATCGCGACGGCGTGGTCGAGCCCGCGCCGGACCAGGCACACCCGGTCCAGCGCGGTACCACGCCGAATCCGCAGTACCAGTTCGCGTTCTGGGCGGGCGAGGGTGAACAGCGCGGTCGCGAGCTCGTCGTCGCGGACATCGCCTGCGGCGTCGAGCACACCCCGTTCGCTCAGCTGCGCCAGCACAGCCGCGCGCGCCGCGGCGGCGGCCGTGTGGTCGAGGTGCGCCGACCGCAGCACGAGCACGGCGGGCAGGGTCTGCACACCGAGGGCTTCGGCGGCGACGAGCGTGCAGTCGCTGGTCATGACCGTCATCGCGGCCTCCTTTCCGGTCTCGTCGGTCGGCCGTCGCCGGTCCTCACGGCAGCGCCTGCGGTGCTGCGGGTTCCGCACGGTCGCGGGCCACCGCGCCCAATACCGCTGGCGCGGTGGGGAATCCGGCGTCGACGACGATCTGCCCACCGATGTCGCCGGTCTCGGCGGCAGCGGCGCGCGCACCCGGTTGCGGTGTGGCGGTGGCGGTCTGCGGCGCGGCAGGCGTCGCGACCGGTGGCGGTGCGGTGACCGTGGTCGCGGTCGCCGACACCGCAGCCGTCGCCGTGGGCGCGACGGGCGCCACGGTGGGGAGCGGGGTGAGCAACAGGGACTCACCGCCGACCACCACCGTCGGGGTCGGCGTGACGTCGAGCAGGGACAGATCGATCGTCGGCGCGGGCCCGCGCAGTACCTCGGTGGGCAGCTGCTCCGTCGCGGCCGGGCCGGCGACGTCGTGCGCACCGCCCTGACCGCGTGCCTGTTCGGCGAGCAGGTTGGCGCCCGCGGACACCGCGGGCGCCAGTTCCTGCTCCCACGGGACGGCCAGCTTCTCCCCTGCCGCTTCGTAGGTGCGCATCACCTGCGCCGCCTGGTGGTGCAGCGCATCGACCTGCTGTTCGGCCAGGTCGAGCAGCCCGGCCAGCGGTGCGCCGAGCAGCGCGCCGCTCAGCATCGTCTCCGCCGACCGCAAGGCCTGATCGACCTCACCGACCGGCGGCATGGCGACCTTGGCCAGCTCATAGGACACCGCCTGCTGGGCGGCCGTCGCGGCATTGTCGGTCGCCGCGGCGGTGATGGTGTCGAACCAGCTCGACAGCCCGGCCAGTTGCGCCAGGCCGTCTTCGCTGGAATCGGATCCCCAGGCACTGCCGACGACCGCCAGGATGGCGCGGAACTCGGTCCCCGCCGCGCCGAGCACGGCGGCGAGCTCGGTGTAGGCCAGCCCCGCCTCGGCCATCGGGCCCGCGCCGGGGCCCGTCGTCAGCTCCGGCGCCAAGGTCTCGGCGGGCACGGCATCCCATATCGCACCGGTGAATCCGGCCTGCGGCTGCTCGACCATGGCGCTACATCAGCGAGGTGAAGGAATCGACGGCGTCGTCGTCGGAGACGGCGGCGAGCGCGGCGTGGGCGCGCAGGTTGGCCGCGATCCGGCGCAGTTCATCGACGCCGCTGGCGTAGGACTCCTGGAACGATCCGCCGACCGTGCCGAGCGTCTGCGCGGTCTCCCGCGATACCGGATCCAGTGCTGCCGCAACGGGATAGAGCGCATCACCGCGCCGGTGCATGGTGGCCACCAAGCCGTCGGCGAGACTGTCCAGACGGCCTGCGGCCAGCCGGGCGATCTCACCGTCGTAGGAAATCTGACTCATCGAAATCTGCTCCTTCTACAAGCTGTACGGGTTTCCTGATCGCACGGCCGGCGTGTCGCCGATAACCGGAGCCGAGGTGTCGGCCCTGCTGTCGACCAGGTCATCGATGTGGCTCGCGTCCACGAGCGCGATGCCGTCGGCCGCCCGCGACCGCGATGCCGCGGTGATCGGCGCGCCCGCGCCGGGCAGCAGGGGCGGCATGACCTCCGCGGCGAATCTCGCGGACGATGCGGCGGCGACGGGGGCCGAAGCACCCGGCGACATCGCGACGGTCTCGGCCTGCCACCCGCTCAGCGGCGCGGCCGCGCTGTTGACCGGCGCACCGGCGGTCACCGGTGCGACCGGCGTGGCAGGCACCGGCGCGGGTGCCGGCCGATTCACCACCGGCGCCGCGGCCTCCGGTGCCGACGTGGCCGGGAGCGCCGCGACGACCTGCTTGCCCACCTGGTTCGCCGCGCTGATCAGCGGTTGCACCAGCTGCACCACCTGCTGGAGGACCTGCTGGCCGGAACCCGCCGAACTGGTCGCCGCGGTCGACACGGACTTCGACGGCAGTCCCGCGGTCGGCGCCACACCGGGGGTCTGCGCGACCATGCTCACCCCGGATGTCGCGCTCGTGGACAGCGGTTGCGACACCGTACTCAGGGTGCTCAGCTTCGGGGTGACCGGCTTGCGCACCGGCACCGGCGTGCCTGCTTCGGTCATCTGCCCGGAGTGCACCGCGAGTTGCGCCTTGGTCTGTACGGTGATGGCCGTCGCCTCGGCGCCCGCTTCGATCGCGGTGGCCAGCAGCGCCGCCTGCCCCGGCGGAGTCACCAGGGTGGGGCCCAGCGCGGCGGTGGTCATCGCGAATCGGGTTGCCACCGCGGCCATCTGGAGGTAGCCGGTGGCCACCGTGCCCGCCGCGCCCGCGGTGACACCGTTCATGGTGGTCGCCTGCCCGGCGATCGCGGTCGAGGTGGTCGCGGTGTCCACCGCGGCCGAGGTGGCCGCCTGACTGCCCGCACTCTGCATCGATTGCAGCAGCTGCAGGCCGGTGCTCGCCAGTTGCAGTGCGGTACTGATCGATTCGGTGACGCTCTGGAACACGGCCTGGGGATCGAGTCCGCCGTTGGCGCTCAGGTTGCCGTTGCCGAAACCACTGAAGAGGTCGGTGACCGGCTTCATCAGCGCCACCGGGTCGATCGGCGGCAGCGGCGGCAGGCCGGGCAAGGGTGGCAGGCCGGACAGCTGCGGCAGCTGCGGGATCCCGATCTGCGCCAGGATCTCCTCGGTCGGCCGGTTCAGCAACGGCGCGACGGGGGTGTCCCGGATCGCGTCGAGCACGCTGGGCGCCAGCGGCGCCGCCAGAGGTTCGACGGTCATCGCGATGTGCCGGCGGGCGGGGCGAACGACACCGCGCCGGCTTGGTCGGCCAGCTCGTAGGACTGTGCGGCGATGCGCGCGGTGGCGGCTGTTCCGGCGTAGTTGGTCACCAGCTCGCCCAGCGCGGCGAAGTGATTGGCCTGCGCATAGGCGAAGCTCAGCAGGAACTCCTGCCCGATCAGGCCGAAGACCGGGACGGCCGCGGATACGACGGCGGCCTGATCGACGGCGGCGACCGTGGCCACCGTCGCGGCCATTCCGTCGGAGATGGCGGCATAGTCGCGGAATGTCTGCGGCTGCACGTTGAGAACATTCATCTCGACACCCTCCTGGGGCTGATCTGCGGATGCGATATCTGGTGGTTCGCCCGGAAATCTAACGAGCGCCGCGCTTTTCGCAATCTCTGCGGAGTCGCGGGCACTACTGTTCACCTTGCTGTTGCTTGTTCACCCGACGGTTGAAGTCGGCGACCAGCTCCCCCCGCCTCGCCATCGCCCGCGCGACGGCGGCGGCCGCGGCGGTGACCACGGCCCTGTCGAATTCGGCGGGTGAGAGCCGTGCGACCTGCTCGGTCAGCCGCAGGTCGTGCAGGCGTCCTGCACCGTCGACTCCGACGGTGATCGCCCCGTCGTCGGTCCGGTGTTCGATGCGGATCGTCTCGATATCCGCGGCGAGGCGGCGCATCCGCTCCCACTGCGCGGTGACGGCCGCTTCCAGGGCGGCGAAATCGGTCACCAGGTGCCCCCGCCCTGATCCAGCCAGCTGCGCGGCTCGTAATCGTGTTCGGCCTCGTCGGCGAGTTCGGACTGCGCGAGCAGCTGCGCGGTTGGCAGGCCGAGCAGGCTCAGTGCCTGCTCGCCGAGCCCGAGGGTGGTCAGGTATTCGCGGCGCGCCACACCCGCCCGGTCGGTGGCCAGCCGGCACAGCCGCAGGATCTCGCCGGCGAGCTCGTCGGGATCGCGCCGCAGCTGCTGCGGGGTCACGACGATCTCGGTCGGCAACCCGGAATCCGTGGCGGTGACGACGATCTCGCCGCCGCGTAGCGACGCCACACCGGTGGTGAAGGTCTCGAAGACGGGTGCGTCCGGCTGCTCGGGGACGGCTTCCGGTGCGGGATCGGAGCCTTCGTAGACCGGGTTGTCGTGGATCGCCTCGGGGTGGGGGGCGGTTCGGGATGGGTCAGGCACGGCGCTCGTCCTCCAGGGTCTGTAGCACGGTGGTGATGTGGGTGGTGATCATGGCGGCGAGCCGGGGACGGTCGACGGCGGTCGCGACGGGGGGCGCGGTCGCGGTGACGGCGTAGCGGCCGTCGTTCACCAGATCGCGCCAGGTGATGCGGTAGCGGGTGATCCCGCGTGGTCCGAAAATCGAACTGCCCAAACGTATTTCGATGGCACCCGCGCCCTCGGCGGGCAGCTCGAGCCACTCGGCGCTGCGCCGATCGAGATCGGTGTAGCTCTCCTGGACCTGGGACCGGCCGTAGTAGTGGTCGGCGTCGTCACCGCCCGGCACGGTCACCAGCGGCGTATCGGCCAGCCCCCCGGCGCCACGGTCGGGCAGTGCGCCGACCACCGCACCGGCGAGCCGATCGGCGTGCCCGGAGGTGATCACGTAACCGCCGCTGTGCCAGTGGCTTTCGCCCGGCCACTGGCTGATCAGGGTGGCCACCGCGCCCTGTCGCGCGCCGATCACCCGGATCAGGCCGTCCGGGCTGGCGGGGCGCCGCGGGTCGAGGCCGTGCGCCGAGACCAACACGTCGGCGTGGGCGACACGTGTGAGCGCGTCGCGCAGGTCGCCGTCGTCGGCGCGCGCCGCCCTGGCCTCGGCGCGCAGCCGCGCCCATCCCTCGGCGTTCTCGCCGCGATACAGCGCGAACAGCGGTGCGGGCAGCTGATCGTGAAACATGGTGTCCCACAGGTCGATCAGCGCCACATCGGTGAGTTCCCAGCGGCGGCTCACCGATCGAGTACCGGCCGGATGCCGCGCCCGTGCTCGCCGAGCGCTTCGTCGAGGTGCTCGACCGAGTTCAGGTACTCAACCCGCCGCCGCTCGCGCTCCTCGTCCGACATCGACCGGCCGGGAGCACCGCCGAACGGCATACCGCCGGGCCCGCCGACCGGGCCCGCCCTGGTGATCACGCGCGGGTCCACCGGCGCGGTGGCGCGCGGGAACAGCTTGGCTTCCTGCGTGCCCAGCGGTGCGGTGAACACCGACCCCCGGCCACCGCCCACGCCCTTGCTGCTGATCCCGCCGACCGTATTCCCCAGCGGCACACCGGTAGTGGGGATGCTCGCGACGATCCCCGGCGTGTGCGAGGTCTCGGTGGACTGGTTCTGCGGCAGGTTGTCGAGCAGCGACAGATCCTCGCCGGTGATGCCCTGCGGCGTCGTCGCGTTCCATTCCGGGTCGGGCGACGACTCGGTCGGATCCTGGCCGTTGCCGCCATCGGTGTGGTCGTCACCGCCACCGCTGTGGTCGCCGTCGCCGCCACCACCGTCGAGATCGCCGCCGTCGAGGTCGCCACCGTCGTGGTCACCGGTGGAATCCTCGTTGCCGGAGTCGATGTCCGGCCCTTCACCGGTGTGGTCCTCGTCCACCGTGGACGGCTCACCCAGCGGAACTCCCGCCGGCTCGCCGGCCCGCAGGGCGGTGACCGTCACGGGATCGGGCGTGGGCAGCGTGACAATCCGGGTGGAGGTGTGGGTGTAGTTGGTCGTGAAATAGGTCTGGTAGTTCTGCTGGAAACGCAGCAGGTCGTTGGCGTTGGCCCTCTGCTGTTCCTCGGTGGTGGCCACGGGAGGTGTCGGCGTCGGAGGTAGCGCGTTCTGCCTGGTCTGCTGCAGCCAGCCCGAGGTGTAGAGCAAGGTATTGCCCAGCACACGCATGTCGCTGGTGAGCTGCTTCGATGTCTCGGTGTACTGGGTGGTCGACCCGATCGCGGCGTCCGCGCCCACCCCCTTCCACCAGTTCCCGGCCGCCGAGATCGTCGTGCGCAGGATGGTGAAGCTGGTGTCGAGACTGGTGGAGATCCACTGCCAGACACCGGCCGCGTCGGCGACCGCCTGCGGGTTGATCAGGTTGCAATACTCGTAGAGCTGTTCCCACGACAGCTGGGCGCCCAGTTCCGGAACGAGGAGATCATTGGGCTCGTCGTACTTGGTCACCGCATCGGGTTTCGGCGGATTCTCCGGGATGGTGCCTTTCGGCGGCCCGCCCTGCGGCAGCGTGCCTTCCGGGTGGAAGTTGATGTCCTCGAAGCTGTGCGTCGAGTTGTCCTCGGTGCGCTGATACTTCTTCCCCGCGGTGATGAAGGTATTGCCCATGTCGACCAAGATCTCGCGGTGCCGGTCGAGGCGCGTGCGCAATTCCGAGGCGAATTTGTGGCCGAAGACGAGTGCCAGATTGGCACCCGACGGCGAACCGGAGATGTAGGGACTGCCGGCGACCCCGTTGTGCATCATCCATTTCTGCATGCCGACAACGTCATCGAGCATGTCCTCGACGTGGCGAGCGCAGTCCTCGGCCGTGCCCGGCTCCAGCTCGAGGTATCCCTCGTCCGCCAGGCCGTGCAGACTCGCCCAGATCGTGCTGTCCGGGTCAGACGCCATCTTCTTCTCCGATCACCGCAGTTGGTCGCGTAGGCGTTCGAGACCGGCCAGCAGGATGTCCGGGCCGGGAAAGGCGGGCCGATCGTCGGCGACGGTCGGCGCGTAGAGTTCGGCGACCTTGCGCGCCACCGACGCCACCGCGACCCGCGCGGCATCGGTGATCGCCGCGGCGATCTCGTCGTAGTCGAGATCGCCGATGGCGCCGGAGAATTGGATATCGATGAGCACACCGTCGGCGTTCACCGAGGCGGTCACCCGGCGACCCTCGGCAGTGGCGGTCGCGTACAGCTCAGCGCGCCGCTGCTGCCGATCGGCCAGTGTGTCGTCGGCTGGGTGGCCGAGCGGTTCGCGCTCCGACGGTGGTGTCCGCAGGGCGGGCGGTGGCGGCGGGAGTTCCGGCTCCGGCGCGCCCGGCAGCCGGTCGACCAGATCCGACAGGGTCGGCAACTGCGCCCTGACCGATCGCTGCGGTGCGAGAACGTCATCGGCCTTGCCCCGGACCTCGTCGGCCGCCCGCTGCGCCGCCCGCACGACGCCACGGGCGATGCGGTGATAGTTGAGTTCGTCGATGTAGTCGCCGAACTCGACCTCCCGCACCGCGCCGGACGCATCCGTGACCACGGTGATCTGTCCCCGCTCCACGGTGGCGGTGGCCGTGACCGCGTCATGGACCGCCTTCGCCGCCACGAGGCGGGAGATGAGTCCATGAACGTCGTCGACCATCTGGGCCACTTCGGTTCTCAGTCGTTCGTTCGAATCGCGCACGATCGCCCCTCAGCTGTCGAACACACTGGCTCGCGCGACACCGCGGCGCGACTCGTCCTGCCGGACCAGGAGCAACTCGTCACAGTGACGATCGATCTGCGCCCGCAGACCTGCAGCGTCGGCCGCGACAGCGACGACGGGTTGTTCCATCCCGATCACGTACCGGCCGTCGCCCGGATGGTCTTCCCAGACAAGCCATTTCGTCATCTGCCCGCGGGGACCGAAGTCCGACTTGCCCTGGGTGATCTCGATCCGCCCGACGGTCGACTTCCGCGCCGCCTGCCACTGTCTGCTCCGGCTGTCGACGTCACCGTCGTCTTCGTCGTACAGGGTGCTGCGCGCGTGCCAGTGATCGGCGTCGGCGTCGGCGCCGGAGTTCAGCAGTTCCACGCGGGGCCGGCTGCCCGCGTCCATCGGCGGCAGCCGGTCCACGATCAGCCGGGTCAACGATGCCGCGTCGCACTCGGTGATCTCCACCGTGTCGTGCCGTTCCGGCGTGGTGTCGGAGAAGCCCTGGATCAGGACAGCACGATCACCGAAGCGCTTACCCGCCAACACAATACGCTTGGCGAGCCACTGTTCGGCCGAATAATCCAGGGCGGTGACGACCATCCGGAGGTCGGCGCCGAGCGACTTGACCAGGACATCGGCCAGTGCCGGATCCCAGGCGGCCTGCAGCTCGCCCCAGACTCGCGCCTTGGCGTATTGGAAGTCGTAGTAGCCGCCGGGAAGGTCGGACAGGTACATGATCGGCCAGTTGTTGCGTCGGCCGACCAGCCGATCCCGCAGGATCAGATATTCGAAGCCGGTCAGCCGCCAGGTGCGTTCCACTATCGGTTCTCCTCCACTGTCTCGCCTGCCTGCTCGGTCGCCACCGGCACGCCGGGAACTTCGGTGGTCGACCGCGCCATGGTGAAGTCCTGGAATACCTGCGGCTCGGCGCTGCCCGCCCGGCCGGGGAAGTCGATCCGCAGCTCGGGTCCGCCGCCGGGGAACAAGGCGAACGACACATCGACGGGTCCGGTCGCGCCCGGCGGGAACAGCTTCTCCTCGACCTCGTCCACCTGGCGTTCGAGCCGTTCGGAGGCCTCGGTCAGCGCCTGCTTCACCGTCATCGAGCCGTTCTCGACGGCCTTTGCCAGCGCTTGCAGTCCCGGTCCGAGTTGGGCAGCGAGCTGGTTGCCCAGCTGCACCAGGGCGGTGATTCCCGAGGAAACGAGTTGCAGGACTTCGGAGAACAGACTGAGCATGTCCGAACTCGACATCCCGCCGCCGGTCGCGCCACCAGTGCCGCCGGTGCCGTTCGAGCCACCGGGGTTGGTTCCCCCGGAGCCGCCGGTCGCGCCCTTGTTTCCACCGGCGCCTTCGCCGCCGGTCTTCGGGCTGCCCGAGTCGCCACCGGTGCCACCACCGGCCTTCTTGTCGTTGGGGTTTGCTCCCCCGCGGCCGGTTTCGGGTTGCTTGTCGCCACCGCCACCGCCACCGGGTTGCTTGTCGCCGTCCTTGTTGTTCTTGTTGTTGTTGTCGTTAC
>NZ_BMNE01000019.1 GCF_014646295.1 Nocardia rhizosphaerihabitans | reverse complement strand
CGAGATCACCACCAGCGACACGATACCCGTTGCCGCTCAACGGCTTACGGGACATCCCTTAACCGGACCGCGCGGTTCGACACCGGCTCACAAGGGCATCGACCGCGCTGCGTAGCCAACGCGGCTCAGCACAGCGCATGGAAATGGCCGGTGGTGGCGAGCGAATCGCTCGGCACCACCGGCCATTTCAGCGGGTCGGTGGATCAGGACGTGAGCGGCGGCACGACGCGCGGGGTGAACCCGGCTGGGGCACCGGCGGCACGGAACCGCCACGACGGCGACACCGTGCGAACGATGTCGGTCTGCCCGTCATCGCCGGTGTCGTCGCCGTCCTGTTCGGCCAAGTGATCCTGGATCGCGACGACCACCTCGCGAGTGGCGGTCTCGAGGTCGCGGTACAGGGTGCCGCTCAGCGGACCGGTCATGATCCGGACCGAACCGCTGTGCGGGAAGAACTCGCCGTCGGTCGTCGCCTGCTCGTAGTGCAGCGCGATCGGCACCCAGGGCACCAGCGCGCCCAGCACGGGCATCTGCAGCTCGCGGACGGCCGCGTCCGCGACCGCGATCCACAGCTCGAGACTGTCGGGGGCCAGGCTGGAGTCGGCGTACACCCGGTGCAGGGCCGAAGCGAGAACGTTGGGGGTAGGGGTGGCGTACATAGTCGAGCACCTCTCTCAGGGGGTTAGGTTGAGAGGGCGGTGTCGGACTCCCCGGAGGTAGGAACTCCGGGGATTCCGGCATCGCCCAAGTCAGGACGCGAGAGTGAATCGCTTGGGGGCGGTACTGGTCTGGCGCGCGATCCCGCCGTCGGTCAGCTTGATCAGGGCGTTGTGTACCGCGCCGCTGGAACGGTCCAGGGCTTTGCCGATCTGGTGTGGAGTGAACTCGATTCCGAGATGGTCGCGCAGATAGTCCTCGACCTGCCCGCGCAGCGCTCCGGCGGGCAGGCGTTCGACCGTCGACTCCGCGTCGGCCGCTGCCACGCCATCGGCCATCGCCGGGGGTTCCGGGGCCGGGGTTGCGGTTTCGTTGACCGTGGGGGCGGCTACCGCCGTCTCCGTCGCGGTGTCGGGTGTGGGTGCGACCGGTTCCGGGTCTGCGGGCTCGGCGGTGGGTGCTGGGTCCGGTTCGATGGTGGCCGGTGCGCCTACGCCCTGGGTCCAGGTCTTGGCGGCCCGGGGCGCGTCGGGGTCGGTGTGTTGCTGCGCGTGCCCGGCGGTTTCCCACTGTGCCAGCAGACGCCGGGCGGTGGACAATCCGATCCCGGCGATGTCGGCCAGCGCGGCGGTGGTGTTGTCGGGGTGGGCGCGCAGGGCCGCCCACAGCGCGCGGGTGCTGTCGCGGCGCGGCACCGGCGCACCGCCCTCGACGAACGCAACCGGTTTCGTGGCCACGGCGGTGTTCTTCTTCGACATGGGGGTTCCTTCCCACAATGGGTTTCAGTGAATTCGGGGTTTCCCGAACGGATGGAATGCGCACCGATCGGGGCGATTCCCCGGGCGGTCGGTGCGGTTCCGGTTTCCATGACCGCTCGATAGGGCGTGTGATGTCAAGCCGAACGTGGAAATTCATGCCGGTTCTGAATTTCTCGCTCCCGATTGACGAAATACCAATGCCGCGAGAGGAATTCGTCTCGACGCTGTTCGGTGTCGTGGCGCGAGGCGGGCTCGCGGCGGGGTCTCGCCCCGGGTGCCGGTGAGATCAGTCGAAGTCGCCGCGCCGTGCTCTCGCGGTGAGATCGCGCCGGGCGCTGGAGAGGTAAGCCAGGCCCTGATCGAGGTCGAGGCCCTCGGCCGCGAACCAGCGAACAGCATCACAACCCCATTCGCGGGATTGCGCTGATTCGTCGCGAGGCCGCGTCGCGTGACAACGCAAGCCACGAACGAAACGCACCCAGCACACCCGAAAGCCCTCGACCGGGCGTGAGGCCGGCCAGACCATAAGAAGCGGATTCAAAAAGGAAGAATGGAGCGAGAAGAGTGTGCGAGAAGGATTGAGACCGGGCGGGCCAGAGGAGCCAGAACGACACCAAGAGCCGGGATGAGCGCCGGTGACGCATGTCTATACATCTTCGAGTATAGACAATCCTGGATGACACCCCGCCACGGATGTAGCCATCTACCAGGCGTGATACAGAGGCGCGGTGGGGCCCTTTATGACCCCACGTATTTCCGCACGTACTTCTTCACGCATTCCTCCACGCATCGACAGCGTTGAACCGGAGAACCTACCTGCTCAGACCCTTTCGGCTGGTTCGTCTACACGGGCCAGCAGTTCTCGTGATGCGAAGTCAGCGATCACGGCGCTGGTTCGAGGTATGTCGGGAGCTCCGATGACCCGATATCGGTGTGGACGCAGTCCTGCGAGTCGGTGGTGTCCATCTCACTCCTCCACATGGTGGCGACCGGAGTTCGTCGCGAAGTCCTGACGGTGGTAGCCGACTCGCTGGTATTCGGGCAGGCGGGCATCGCGACGGCCGTGCCTGGCTGCCGCACCGAAAGTGATGATCGCGCGGAAGCTTTCGGGTGTCTGGCTGGGGACAACGAGGAGCTGACCTTCGCTGCGATGGAGGGTGACTTGGTGCGCCATGAGGTCTCCGATTCCGATGCGGCGGACCAGGTAGTACATGGGCCGCCGATGGCTTATGGTCGTGCTCGCGTTCATGTCGAGCGCATCGAGAGAGAGGTAAGAAATTGGCTGTGGCCAGCACTGAAAGGCACACCCTCATCGGTGATGTGCACCTGCTGCTCACCGACGACCAGGGGAGGATCCTGTTCGGCCGGCGAGCTGGCACCGGGTACGCCGATGGCGCCTTCCACCCGCCCTCGGGACATCTGGAGGCCGAGGAGTCGGTCGTCGAGGCGCTACGGCGTGAAGCCGTCGAGGAGATCGGTGTGCAGATCGCGCCCGAGGACGTCGAGTTCGCGCACATCATGCACAACAGCTCGTCCGGCGGGCGCGTCGCGTTCTTCTTCCAGGTTCGGAAGTGGGAGGGCGAGCCGACGAACATGGAACCCGACAAGTGTGATGCGCTGGAGTGGTTCGCCGTCGACGCGCTGCCAGCGGAGATGATCCCCTACTGCCGGGAAGCGCTGGGCCACATCTCGTCCGGCACGTCCCTGTCGCTGTTCGGCTGGTGACAGGTGACGGTGGGGACCGTGACCTCTCTCCCCGGTCCCCACCGTCGTTGAACCTCGTCAGATGAGCTGCCACTCATCGAGCGAGGCGATCAGTTCCTCGAGGCGCTGCGGGGACATGCGTTTCTCCGCAGCGTCTTCGAGGGATTCCTTCGTGGCCCCGTATTGCCACCAGGACTTGCCGTTCTTGGCGTCCATGACCAGGAACCGGTCTTTGATGGCAGGGCCGCGCAGCACCAGCGATACGGTGCCGGGTTCGGCGACCACGGCGTGAACAGCGCTGTGGTGCAGCGCGTAGCTGGCCCCGACCCGTTCCTGGCGCACGTGGACCGCGCGCAGGCTCGAAACATCGATCTCTGTGTCGAGTTCGACGTCGCCGTAGAGCCGGTGCCGGTATTCGCCACGCAGGATGTGGCTGGCGTAGGTCCAGCGGTGATTGTGCGGTCGATCGTGGTAGCCGGGGCCGAAGATGTGCAGGCGCAGCCGGATCCCGGTTTCGGGGTCGTCGTGCAGGACGATCTTGTCGAGGATGTCGTAGTGCTCGCACAGTGCGGCGAGATCGGGGTTGTCGGGCAGCGTGGTCAACTCGCGGCGCAGCAGGTACTTCTGGGCGGCGAGCAGTTCGAAGGACTTGCGGGTGGCCGACTCGACAGCTTCCACGTCGTTCCAGTCGAGGCAGCGCAGCGGTTCGATGACGGTTTCCATGGTGTGCATTGGGTTCTCCTATTCGGGTTTCGCGCTGGACTTCCACAGTCGGCAGACCGGCACGATGTCGGGGTAGGCCGAGCACGACGAAGCACCCATGACCAGCTCCTCGGCCGGGCAGCCGCCCATGCACGCCGATTCCTTGCAGCCGCCGCAGGCGCTGCCGACGAGAGGTTTGGTGAACAGATCGAACTCGTTGATCTCGCTGTCGCGGTTGAGCAGCACCTGGCCGTCGTGCATCTTGGCGTAGTAGGTGTCGGTGTCGAAGAGGTAGCTGCACACGTAGCAGCGGCCGTCGGGGAAGATCGAGATCCGGTCGAGGGTGCGGCCGATGCAGCCCTGGTAGCCCTCTCCGGCGTAGCGGTCCATCTGGTCGCGGCGCGCGTAGGTCGGCTGGAACCACACCCGTGACTTGTATTCCGGCGCAACGAGTTCGAGCCTGGCGCAGAAGTTCACCCACTCGAGGGGGTTCATCGCCATGTCGGCGTTGCCGTGGCCGGTGCCGATGGTGGAGAACACGTGGAACTTGACCAGGCTCGCGCCGATGTCGTCGGCGATGTCGAGCAGGCGCAGGACATCACCCTCGTTGGCTTTGTTGACCGTGCAGATGATGCGGGTGTCGAACCCGCGCTCGCACAGTTCGGCGCTGGTCTGCATCGCTTGGTCGAAGGTGCCCTCACCGCGGACGGTGTCGTGGGTGGCTGCGCTGCCGCCGTCCATGCTGACCTGGACGTAGGCGAAGTCCTCGGGGGTGAGCTGGGCGAACTTCTTGCGGGCGATCGCTTGGGCGTTGGTGGTGGTGATGACGTGGCTGTAGCCGATGGTCCTGGCCGCGCGGATGGCGTCGATGTACCAGGGGTGCAGGGTCGGCTCGCCGCCGAGGATGGTGAGCTTGTCGCCGCCGAGTTGCCGCCAGGTAGTGAGGGTGTCGACGATTTGCTGCGGGGTCATTTTCAATGCCCGTTCGAGCCGTTCGCCCATGTAGCAGTGCTCGCACCGCAACTGGCATGCCTCGGTGATGTAGAGGTAGACGTTGCGGAACCGGCCGTAGGCGACCTTGTCGACACGATGTGGTTCGCGCTGTCCGGCGTTGCGTGGCATCCGGGCGTGGCCGTAGGTGTCGGGCCGGAAAGTCGGGAGTCCCAGAGGGGTTGTGCTGGTCATGCGGTGGTGCTCCTCACGATGAGCAGGGGCTCGACGATTCGTGCGAGGGTCGCGGCGTCGTCGGCGGCGTCGACGGAGTTGGTGGGGATGCCCGCACGGTCGAACGCGGTACGCACGTCCTCGACCGTGTCGTCGTGGCGTCGGGTGCGGGCGGCGAACAGTGACGGAGCGTCGCCTCGCCGCGGGTGCAGCAGTGAGCCACAGTTCCCGCAGGTCCATCCGCCGACCGTCGACGCGGTAGCGGGCAGGCGCGGATCGGCGGCCGGATCGCGCTCACACCGGTGGCAGACTCGACGTGCGCGCGCCCTCTTGCGTCTGGCCGGCGCGGCGAGCACGAGCTCGACCGGCTCAATGACACAGGTCGGTACGAGCGCTCGCGCTATCTCGAGCAGCGCCTCGACCTGTTGACCGGTGCCGGGATAGTTGTCCAGGAGCACCGTGTGGATCCGGGAGTCCGTGGACACGGCGCTCAGGTATCGGCGCACCGCCGAATTGACGACGTCATCGTCTATCCAGCCGAGGTCTCGTGGGCCGTGACTGGCGGTCTGCCGGACCACTTCGGGCGGCACGTGTTCGCGCAGTCTGAACACGTGCCGGTCGGGATTCTTGCCCAGCGCTAGCGTGAGCGTTGTCTTTCCGGATGCCGGTGGCCCGAGGATCGGCACCAATAGTGATAGCGCCATGTCGCCCCTTCCGCAGGATTGATATCGGACACACCGACGATCGCCGCGTCGAGCGCGAATTGGCTATACACACAACAAGTCTCGTGAACGCCGGTGTATGCAGAAGGTGCATATGGGCTGGGTAGAGCCGGTGGTACCGTCGGAAAAACCGTTGGGGACGGCCATGATCGCGGAAGCGGGGCGGATGATGCGGATAGCCGAGAACACGCGCGAATGCCTGGTGTGCGGGACTCGGTTGTCCCGATTCAACACCGGCACGGCGTGCAGCAGTTGTGCGCGAGAAGAACCCGCTGTCGGCGCACCGGTGATGCCCGCCGAGTTCTGGGCGAGCGATCACATGCGCGACGCCTTGGCCTCCTGGCACATGGGCCGGGTGATCTTCGCCTTCCGCACCCACCCCATGCACAAGTCCCCGATCACCCAGCTCGACGTCGCGAACTGGCTCGACATGTCCCAGGCGAGCTTGAGCCGGATCGAGTCCCGCGAAGCTCCCGAAAAGATGTCCAAGCTGGTCCAATGGGCAACAGCTCTGCACATACCCGAGGAACTGCTGTGGTTCCGGCTCCCCCGGCAGAACTCGGCGGCCGAGGTCGACCGTCGACAGCTGCTCGTCCTCGCGGCAGCGGCCGTCGCCTCGGCCACCACCGAGGACATCCTCCCCAGCAGCAGCTCGGCCACCGACGACTTCGACGCGTCGGTGCCCGCCATCGAAACAGCATTCTGGGCAGCAGGCAACGTCGGAAGCGATCAGCCGGTCCGCGAGATCGGCCAACTCGTCGCGCTCGCCCGACGTATCACGAAACTCCAAATGGCCTGCGAGTACGCGAAACTCGGACCCTTGCTGGCACCGGCGATCACCGATCTGTACCGCCAAGCCCAAGGCGGGAAGCCCCGAGACCGCCGTGCCGCCTGGGATGCGCTGACCCAGGTCGCTTCCGAGACTTCAGTGGCACTGCGCGCACGCGGCTATTTCGCCGTCGCCTGGTCCGCCGCGCAGGCAGCCGAATCCGCTGCCAAACGCATCGACAGCCGACAAGGAATCGCCTCGGGTGCCTATGTGCGCAGCCAGGTGCTCCTCGCCCGACCCGAGTCACTCAAGGCCGCCCTGGACTGCGCCGTGCACACCGCCGCCCAGGTCGGACCCGACGCAACCACCACCCCCGAGATACAAACGGTCGGAATGCTCCACCTCCAAGCCTCTTTGGTCACCGCCACCATGGGCGCCAGCCCCCACGATCACCTCGCCCAGGCGGCCGAGTACGCGGCTCAACTCGACCGCTCGACCGTCGACGATCCCACCACGATCGTCGGCAACGTCTCCTTCGGCTCGGCCAACGTGGCTTTGTGGAACATGACCGTCGCTATGGAAGAAGGCTCCCCGGAACGAGTGCTCGATCTCGCCCACCGCCTCGACCCTCGATCGTTGCCGACCGTCGGCCGCGCCGCACAGTACTTCGTAGAGGTCGGGCGCGCTGCCGCAGCCCGCGACGACCACACCATGTCCCTGGACGCCCTGTTGCGGGCGGAGCGCATCGCGCCTCAACAGGTCCGAAATATGGACACGGTGCAGGAATTGGTGGGCCACATGATGATCAAGGCCGGACGTGACCTCGTCACCGGTGAGCTCGGCAAACTGGCTTCCCGGGTCGGTGCCGTGGCGCTTTAGGCGAAGACGCATCACTCATCGCCTGCCATGATGGAGGCATGGGTGAGCGGACTAGAGTTCTGTACGCGATCGTGACGGGAGCCGGTGGGGCAGGGGACGTCGGTGAACTGGTGACCCTCGCGCAGGCAGACGGGTGGGATGTGTGTGTTCTGGCCTCCCCCAACGGCGCTCGATTCATCGACGCCGAAGCACTCGCGACACAGACCGGGTATCCCGTTCGATCGGAGTTCAAGGTCCCGGGTACCAAAGACCTGCTTCCGCCGCCCGACGCGGTCATCGCCGCGCCGCTGACGACAAGTTCCATGGCGAAATGGGCGGCGGGAATCGGCGACACGCTGCCACTGGCACTGCTGGTCGAAACGGTCGGAGCCGGGCTACCAGTCGTAGCGGTTCCACACGGACGAGCAGCTCAATTCCAGTTCCCGCCAGTCGCTGCCGCACTGTCAAACCTCACCGACTGGGGCGTGCACTTCATCCGGGTCAACGAAGGCGAACCGGTGCCATGGGCTGCAGCCCTGAAAAGCCTCGACTGACTCAAACACCACGCCTAAAGCGCGTAGCGCGCGTGGCTAGTCGTGCACTCACACACGGCAAGCATGTGCCGCACATCGTGGCCGTTTGCCTGAGCGCGTGGTCTGACTGTATCCCCAGGCCTGGACCGAGCGAGCGCTCTCAAGCCAGTCGGCCCTGAGCTAAGCCGATTCGTGTCAGTGGGTGCCGCCATACTTGGAGGACGTGCACACGACACCATGTGCACGTCCAGAAGTCCTCCACCGAGTAGGGGCGAATTGACAGACGAGAGCACCGCTATGCCCGACCGCGACCGGTATCTACTGGCGCAGGTGCGAGAGGCCTTCGGGCGCGTGGTCTACAGCCACAAGACCCACGAGAAGCAGGCCGACATCTGCTTCACCAAGCACCGGTGGCAGCAGGGGACCCTCATCGCGCTCACCGCGATTGGCTCCGGCACGTTCCTTGCCGCCGTTGTTGGTTTACTCGGCAATGCGGCATTGACCAGCCTCGCGACCGCTTCCATCGCTCTCCTAGTCAGCTGGATAAGCCTCGGAGCGAAGTCCTTCAAGTTCGAGGAGGAGTCGAATGCCCACCGCGGTATCGCCTCTCGGTTGTGGGACGTGCGCGAGTCCTACACCTCCCTCATCGCCGACCTGATGTCCGGAACGATCACAGAAGCCGAGGGCCGAGTGCGCCGGGACGAGCTCCAACAGGCTGCGCGTGACGCATACGCCGACGCTCCGAGGACGAGTACAAAGGCATTCAAGCGGGCACAGGATGGGCTGAAGAACAACGAGGAGATGACTTTCACCTCGAATGAGATCGACCTCTTCCTCCCCGAAGCGCTCCGGCTCAACGCAGGCCAAGCACCATCATGAAGACGTCAGAGATCTTCGACGCGCTGCTGGCGAACCTAAAAGTGGGCGAGGCCGTGGCGACAATCGCCTCACGCCGGGACGAGATCGCAAAGACACTTAACAAGGAATTCCGGTCCAAAGACGGCTGTACCGACCACAAGCTCATGGTCGGCTCCTTCGGAAGACACACGGCCATCAACGGTGTTTCCGACCTCGACATGATCTTCATCCTCCCGCCAGGGATCCGATCGAACTACGACGGCGAGACCGGCCCACGAAGGATACTCAACAGAGTCCGCGACGACCTCAACGCGAGGTACCCGAACACCGACATCCGTGTCGACCAGTGCGTCGTCCGAGTGCAGTTCACCTCAAACTCATTCAAGTTCGAGGTCCAGCCAGCCTTCGAAAACGCCGACGGCAGTTTTGACTATCCGGACACGAAAGCAAGTCGATGGAAGATCACCAAGCCGCGCGAGGAGATCGCCGCGACCAAGGAGTGCAACGACAGCACCTCGACGAACATGCGCCACCTTGCCCGGATGGCACGGGCGTGGAAGAACACAAACGGCGTGAACATGGGAGGGCTGCTCATTGACACCCTCGTTCACAAGTTCTTTGCTCAGACCAACGACTATGACTCAGCGGGCACCAGCTCGTTCGACCTCATGGCCCGCGACTTCTTTGAGTTCCTCAAGAACGAGCCCGAGCAGGGCTACTACCTGGCGCTGGGCAGTCGGCAACATGTCCATGTAAAGGCGAAGTTTCAGCCGAAGGCCAGGAAGGCATACAACCGCTGCCTCAAGGCGATAGAGGACGAGGGCAAGGCCGCAGCGAACCAGACGTGGCGCGAGGTGTTCGGTTCATCAGTACCGCTGGCGAGGAGCGCAAGCAAGGCATCCAGGTCGTTCAGCGACACCGAGGAGTTCATCGAGGACAAGTACCCGATCGACATCTCGGAGACCGTGTCCATTGACTGCGAAGTCACACAGGACGGGTGGAGACCGACCCGTCTACGCAACATGCTGCGGACTGGCGCGCCGCTGAGGTCAGACAAGAACCTGAAGTTCTGGGTGACCGACTGCTCGGTCGAGGAGCCCTACACACTGAAGTGGAAGGTGCTCAACCGCGGCCAAGAGGCCGAGCGCCGGAATATGGTCCGGGGCCAGATCGTGGAATCACGCAGGCCAGGGACGATCGCGGAGCATTCTGACTTCAAGGGCGAGCACGTCGTCGAGTGCTACGTCGTCAAGGACGGGATCGTCGTCGCCCGCGACCGGATAGACGTGCCGATCAGCAACACGAGCCTCAATCCGCGCGGACGAGGGTCTGCTGCATGAGGAGGTGACATCCTGTCACCTACCCCTGCAGCAGCCCCCTTCTTGGGCAGGCTGTCGAGGCTAGTCAAGGCGCGGGATGGCCGGTGTCGGCGGCTTTGCGGTACCAGTGTTCGGCATCGGTGAGCTCACCGCGCTCCCAGAGTAAGAACCCGAGGTTGTGCATGGCGGCATCTGCAAAGGACCCGGTATGAGCAACAGACTCCGGACCACCTGCTTCGCGGTGGCAGTGTGTTGGACGGCATTCGCTGCGCTGGTTGGTTTTTGAGAGGTGGAGCTGAGAGGATTCGTCTCACAGTCCGGGGCAGGGGGAGGTTGATATGACTACAGGTCAGACGCTGTCGAAGGTCGTGGCGCCTTCGGCGGTGACCGCAGCGATGTCGACAGGTCTGGCGGTGGCGGTCAACTATGCGACGGGTGGCGATCATTCGGCGTGGATGTGGGTGGCTGTCGCTGCGCTGACCGTCGGCGTTTTCGCGGTGTCGCTGTGGATGCAGAGCGGGCAGTCTGTCGCCGCCGGGGAGTCGGTGGTCGGTGTAGATCTGAGGAACGTGAAATCGGGAGGAGCGCTTCGGATCAGGAAGATCCGGGGAGGCGGTGTCAGAGCACACAAGGTGCGTTCTGGCGGTGACATCTCTTTCGAGGACATCGACGCCAGCCGTAATGACGCCTCGCATCCATGAGCAGGGAGGATCACCGGCTTGCTGTGCCGGTCTACGACTTCGACCGCGTTAAAGCCGGGGGTGACCTGTCGATCTCTCACACTGAGCACCACCATTACAGTCTCGGTGTGGTGTCGAGCGGGGCATTGCTGTCCGGTAGATCACTATATGTGTCGCAGGTGCGTGAACTCCTCGCCCCGATCGACGGATTGCGAGGCCGGAAGCTCGAACTCGATGATGTGGCAAAGTTCTGCCGCGGTGAGCAGCCTTACATGTGGATACGGGCTAAGCCGTGGGCGGGCAAAACGGCGCTACTGACGTCATTCTTGCTGCACCCGCCCCCTGACTTGACGGTGGTCGGGTTCTTCGTCACCGACCGGCTCGCCGATCAGAATGACCACCGCGCATTCACCGACGCGGTGCTGGATCAACTCGCAGTTCTGTTGCCCGATCACCGGGCGCTGATCGCGGCCACGTCGATCAACCGCGACGGGCTGCGTAACGAACTCCTCGCCCTCGCCGCGCGGCGCGGAGCGGACGCCGGGCGACGGTTGGTCTTGGTGGTCGACGGCTTGGACGAAGACACCGGAAAACCACCGATCGTGTCCCTGCTGCCGCCGCGCGTGGACCCAAACCTGCGGGTTGTCGTCGCCAGCCGACACGGTCCCGTGTTGCCCATCCCGTACCGGCACCCCCTGGCGAGTGTCGAACCCTATCTGCTCACCTCTTCACCGTTCGCGGCCGACGTCCGAGTCCAGGCCATCGCTGAACTCGATGCCCTGCTTCGCGGGCCCGAGGAACATCGAGACTTGCTCGCGCTGATCACTGCGGCCAACGGCCTGACCGCCTCCGAACTCGGCGAACTCACAGATATGGCGCCGTATGAGATCGATGGGTTGCTGCGCGCGGTCTCTGGACGCAGTTTCCGCGCTCGTACCGTCGCGACATCGTTGCAGCCCAGCGAGGCTGCGGACTCTGTATACGTGCTGGCGCATGAGACCTTGCAGCGTACCGCCGAGGAACGCCTCGGCGTTAGACAATTGGCTTCGAGCTTGGGTCGGCTCCACGCATGGGCCGACCAGTACCGAGATCTGGGCTGGCCGGTCGGTACCCCCGATTTCCTGCTCCGCCGCTACTTCCCCGTGCTCGATCGGCATCTCGAACTTCAACGGATGATCGCAGCCGGTCTCGACCGCGCTCGACATGATCGGATGCGCGTACGAACCGGAGGTGATTCGACCGCGCTGGGCGAGATCCGCGTCGTACAGCAACGCATCTGCGACCAACACGACCCCGACGTGCTCAGCACAGCACGACTTGCCCGCCACCGCGACTACCTGCGCAACCGAAACGACAGTATCCCCATCCGGCTTCTCACTGTGCTTGCACGCCTCGGCCAACACGACCGCGCCGAAGCCCTCGCCTACTCCTACGCGACCCCGGAGCAGCGGGTCGCCGGGATCGCTGAGATCGTCGAAGTAGTAGGGAGCACTGACCCGAACCACGCTGCTCGACTCACCGACCGAGCTCAACTGCTCATCGAAACAATCGACGACCCGGACAAGCAATCGCGTCCTCTCAACATGATCGCGGTGGCGGTATCTGGCTCGGACCCCGACCGCGCCGAGACCATCGCATACAGCAATCCGTACCGGCAGACTGATGTCCTTGGTGAAATCGCGAAGGTGGTGGCTCTCAACGATCCCGACCGCGCCGAGACCATCGTCCCCACCATTTCTTCCCCATACCAGCAGGTTGACGTGCTCGCCAGGATCGCGGAAACGGTCGCGGACTCCGACCGCGCCGCTCGACTCACCGACCGCACCGAAACCCTCACCGCCACCATCACCGAGCCGTACCAGCAGGCCAAAGCACTCGCCAGGATCGCGCAGGTGGTCGCGGGCTCCGACCCCGACCGCGCCGCTCGACTCATCGACCGCGCCGAAACCCTGGCCCGCGCCATCACCATCACGCCCAACAAAAACGACCTACTCGCCAGGATCGCGCAGGTGGTAGCTGTCAACGACCCCGACCGCGCCGAGACCATCGCCCACACCATTATGCAGCCACACCAGCAGGTTGACCTGCTCGCGAAGGTCGCGGAGGTGGTCGCGGGCTACGACCCAGACCGTGCCGAGATCATCGTCCCCACCATCACCAAGCCGTACCAGCAGGTTGACGCGCTCGCCAGGATTGCGGAGGCGGTCGCGGGCTCCGACCCCGACCGCGCCGCTCGACTCACCAACCGCGCCGAAACCCTCGTCCCCACCATGGACTCACCAGTCTTGCAGGTCCAGGCGCTCGCCAGGATTGCAGAGGCGGTCGCGGGGTCTGACCCCGACCGCGCCGCTCAGCTCAGCGACCGAGCCGAAACCCTCGCCGAAACCAACGACGACAGATTCAGGCTGTCCCCAGTTGCCAGTATCGCCGCAGTGGTGGCCGTCAACGACCCCGACCGCGCCGAGGCCATCGCCCACACCATCACCGACCCGTACCAGCAGGCCGACGCACTCGCCAAGGTCACGGAGGTGGTAGCTGTCAACGACCCCGACCGCGCCGAGATTATTGCCCACGCCATCACCGACCCGGACGAGCAGGCCGCCGCGCTCACCAGGGTCGCGGTGGTGGTCGCGGGCTTCGACCCCGACCGCGCCGAGGCCATCGCCCACACCATCACCAACCAGATAAGACAGTCCTACGCCCTTGCCGGAACCGCGGTGGTCGTCGCTCGCGCCGACCCCGACCGCGCCGAGACCATCGCCCACACCATCACCAACCAGGAAAGACAGTCTGACGCCTTTGCCGGAATCGCTGAGGTAGTCGCTCGCTTCGACCCCGACCGCGCCGAGACCATCGCCCACACCATCATCGACCCGAGCAAGCAGGCCAGCACGCTCGCCAGGGTCGCGGTGGTGGTCGCGGGCTTCGACCCCGACCGCGCCGAGGCCATCGCCCACACCATCACCAACCAGAGCAAGCAGGCCAGCACGCTCGCCGTCGTCGCGGCGGTGGCAGCTGGCTCAGACCCCGATCCTGACCGCGCCGCCCGACTCGCCGACCGCGCTCAGTCCCTCGCCGACACCATCACCGGACCATACGAGCGGGCCAGCACACTGGCCAGGATCGTGGAGGAGTTAGCTGGCTCAGACCCTGACCGTGCCGAGACCATTGCCCACACCATCGCCAAACCGTACGAGCAAACCATCGCGCTTGCAGGTATCGCGTGGGCGATAGCTGGCTCAGACCCTGTCCGGGCTACTCGACTCATCGACCACGCTGAAACCGCCGCCCAGACCATCACAGACGTCCACCGTCAGCCCGGCGCACTCGAGACGATCTCGACGGCCGCAGCTCGCTTGGACTTCGCCCGCGCTGCATCCATCGCCCACACCATCGCAGACCACACCCATCGCGCGAGGGTCCTAGCGAGCATCGCTGGAGCGATGGGAAGCAGCGAAGGAAGCGCTGAATCCCACGATCGCAACGCCGTGAGGCCCCCGGGGCAGGTCCACCCGCGGACAAACCCAACCGACATGTCCAAGCCCAGCCAAACAAGCAAACACCTTCTCGCGCATGCGTGGTCGATATCCAGCTGGGAGACACCGATATTCGCGTTGCCCACCGTCGATATGTTCGTCTTGAATGCGCTTGCCTCTGACCTGCTAGACGAGCATCCATAGCCATGTCCTCGGTGGGCCCATCAACGCTCCGTGTACCACCCGTCGTCATCTTCGACGTGCCTCGGTGCGGTCAGCGTCGGCGGGAGCGGCAGAGTGCTACCTCGCCCACTGCGGAACTGGAGCTTCTCACCGATCAGCACGGTCACCTCAGCGTGGAACTGGTGGCGTCGCACAGACGAATTCCGAAGCGCCCGAGCGGTGTTCTCGAGCTGATCGGCGACCTTGGTCCGTCGAGCCCAGCTGAGGTTCCCCCGCTAATCCGGAGAGCGGATTATCTGGTTCCAGCGGGAACCTGATGATGGTAGCTGGCTTCGTACTCGTCGGGTGATCGCCAGCCGAGCTTCTTCTGGATCCTTTGGGTGTTGTACCAGCCGTCGATGTAGGCGAACAAGGCGTTCTCGGCGTCTTCCCTTGTCCGCCAACTGTTTCGATATACCAACTCGGTCTTCAGGTTGGAGAAGAAGTTCCCCATGAGCGCGTTGTCGTAGCTGTCGCCGACCGATCCCATGGATTGGGCGATCCCGTTGTCGGCCAACCGGTTGGCGAAGCGGATCGCCGTGTAGGTCGACCCGCGGTCGGAATTATGAACCAGCTGCCCGTCACGGACATCGCGGGTCCATACCGCGTACTCGAGAGCACCGAGGACCAGTTCGGTGTCGCAACGGTCCGAACGCTTCCAGCCCACGATCCGGTTCGAGAAGGCGTCGCGGACCGCTGCCAGCCAGAACACGCCCTCACCACAGACGATGCGAGTGGCATCGGCAACCCACAACCGGTCCGGCTCACCGGCGGTGAAATCGCGGTTGACCAGGTCCGGGGCCGGGGTGGCACGCCGATCCTGCCGGGTCGAGCCCAGCCGCCACATCTTGCGCAGGAACGCGCCCTGCAACCCCGCACCCCGCATCAACCGCTCGACTCGTTTGCGGCCGACCGAGAACCCGCGCGGGTCAGCATCGCGTGGACGCGTGGTGACCCGTAGGTTCCGCCGGAACTGGTATGGATGTCGACGATCTCGGCCAGCAGCTCTTGATCGGCCAGTTTCCGCCGTGACGGCGTCTGCGCCTGCCGTAACCAGCCGTAATAGGTCGAGGACGCGATGCCCAGAACCCGTAATACGAGCTCGACCGGGTGCTGTGGATGTTCGCTGACGAACGCCACGATCACCGCCGGGTCTGGCCGAGCTCCGAGGCGAAATACGCACTCGCATCACGCAATACGGCGTTGACTCGTTCCAGCTCCGCTTGCTCGGCCGAACTTGTCGGTGCCGTGGTGCACAGTGTGCAGCACGCCCGCGAGGCTCGGCGAGAGATCGGGCGCCTTTGTGTTCCAGGCGCTGACGGAGTCACCTCTACGAAGGCCGCCGAGCCGACGCCAGCGCAGGGTGACAACTATCGAAAGCAGGGGACGTGACAAGGAAAACGATCGAGCTTGCCGATCTGATCGATGCCGTATCAGCCGGGGGCGCAGGCTGTCTCACCTCAAACACCGATTTGCGGCCAGCAGCGGGGGCACATGCTGCTGTGGCCCCCGCGAAGTTCGCCTCGAAGAGCGACTACGGGACCTACGCCTATGAAAAGCGCTACGACGACGGCGAGTTGGCCGACGTGGTCCTGATCGATTCAAAACAGAGCCAGCTCAATCGGTTTGAAGCCGAACTGGTCAAGGCGATCCACGACGGCGACGAGACGCTCTCACGGATGCCGCGTCTGCTGGTGAGCTACGACCGTGCGGGCAAACTGATCGAACTGTCTGACGTCGAAATGCCGCACCGCGGGTTCGATGCCCACTTCCGCGCGGGGTACGTCGACGGAATGCCCACCACCCAGCTGGACTTCTATCGCGCGCTGCGCGATTCGTCTCCCAGTGACGCTCGAGCGCTGTTCGACGCGAGCCCGATCAGCATCGTCTTCGGCTCGTGGGACTCGCATCGCAAGGCGCAGCAAGGCAAGTGGCGCAGCATCGTGACCGGCGAGATCATCGGATTCTGCGCCCCGCCGAACAAGGTCGGGGAAGAGGTCATGAAGGGCGGAGGCCGAATCGATCCGCTGGGCGCGAAGATTGAGCTGAGTGCCGCAGCGTTGAAGGCGCTCATGGAGCGCCAGCGCGAAGGGCTGGGGGTTCCAACAACCGACGAGAAGGCAAAGAAGGCGTCCGCAGCCGGGCTGGGCGCGATCGCCCCGAACCTCGGGGCGCTCGCAGGCGTTGCGTGCCGCCGTATCATCCGCAGTCACGTGCTCAGCTTCGCCGCTCTCCGCCAGATCAGGTTCGGGGCGGGTGCCGGCGGCGACGCGGCTTGTCGGGCGCTGCTGGCGGCGCTGGCGTTGAACGGGCTCGCCCGCTCCGACGCCGAACTGAATCTGCGCGCGAACTGTGATCTCGTGGAGGCAGGGGAACAAGAAGTGGTCATCCATGGCCGCGGCGGGTCGACCGTGGAGTACGAGCCGCTGACGGTCGGTGCCGCTGACCAGTTGCTCGCCGATGCGCTGGCACACGCGGAGAAGACCGCTGACGTTGTGTGGAATGGCGTCGTACTGCGGATCGACGGCGATCCGGCGATCGTGCAGGGGGCGGGCGAGAGCGACGGGCCAGCCGCATGACGTTCTCCATTATCGCGACCTACCCCTTGCGGACATACCGGGGCAGTCGACCCGACGGGACGGTCGATCGCATGCCATCGGTGGCTCGCCTGTATTCAGCGTTGTTGGCGGCGGCGGGATTCGGTCCTCGCGCTACGGTGGGCGAGTCGGGTTGGGGGCCTTGCGAAATCGACGCCCAAGCCCTGCGGTGGCTGGAGAATAATCCGCCGACCAGTGTGTCGATCCCGCCCATTCACATCACGACGGGCACCGCCATCGCCTATCGGAACGACGGCACCATCGGGAAAGTCGCGGGGCGCAAAGTGATCCGCAAGATCGGCAAGCAAGACAGTGTCGTCGCGGTCGACGGCGAGTTCGTCTGGTCGTGGTCGCAGGCTCCGCCCCATCACGTCGCGAGCGCGTTGCGCGAACTCTGCTCCGACGTGTCTCACCTCGGCACGGCGGACTCACCAGTGTTGTTGGATGTCACCCAGAAGGCGCCCGCCGCGACGCATGAACTCGACCCGGACGCCGACCTGTTCGCGCTTGATCCCGGTCATGATGTCGATATCCCGACACCCGGCCGCCTGGACGAACTCGCTGCCGCTCACCTCGTCGAGCGCACCGGCAGGGTCGGCAGTGACAAAGCTGGCACCGACGAGCGCTCGACCAGTCGGCCCCTCCCCACCGGCAATGTCCGGTCTGGTCGCTATCGGGCAATTCGGCGGCGTATTGCTGATGTGCCGTGGCCTGAGGTGCTTGTTGTTCCGCTTTCTCGACGCGTCGCGGATAAGGACCGTGTGCGGGTCGCGGTCGCGGCGCATCGCACCTTGATCAAGATCCTTGACCGCGACTCGCCGCCGATCCTCACCGGCGACTACCCCGACGACGCGTCACGTCCGTCGAACCGGGTCGCGCTCCAGATCATCGATGGTCAGGCCCCGACCGCGTTCAACAATGGCGGACGTTCCTCGCTCGCGGTGATGATCCCCTCTGGCGCGCGCCCGGCGGACATTGTCGCGGTGCGTCGGGCGGTGAGTCGGCTTCGAATTCTGCGTCCGGCGGGTAAGGGCGGATTGCCGATCGAAGTATGCGGGCCTGTGGATGTCATTGGTGGAGACCAGATTTGGCGGGAACCGGAATCGGGCACCATTCGGCTGTGGCGGACCGATCCGGCCGCGGCCCCCGACACGCGCGGATATCGCGGTTGGACTTTCACGCACGCGGTGTTGCTGTCGCTGGGCTATATCTGGCAAGGCACCCGACAGATCGGAGCGGTCTCCGGCACCGGCGCGGAGCGGGCGAACGCGCTCGTTAACGCTACCAATGCCGCTGGTGCGGTGGTGCTTTCGGCTGAGTCCCTTGCCGACAGCAAGGTGCACAACTACGTCCACAAAATGAATCGGAACGCTGTTGTGCGGCCATACCGTGCGGTGCTAGCGCTCGGCGACCTGTGCCCCCCGAGGACTCTGATCGCCCTCGGGCAGAGCCGGCACCTCGGTGGTGGGCTGCTCGTGCCCGAGGACTACGCGGAGGGTGAGACATTCCCCGGAGGCATCAGTGACTAACGCGCTCAGCGTCGATGATTTCGGCGCATTCTTCGGCGAACTGTATACAGGCCGCGAACCGTTCGCCTGGCAGGCTCGCCTGCTTGGCGACGTCGTGGCCGGGGACTGGCCCGACACGCTGGCCGCACCGACAGGTGCCGGCAAGACGTCGGTGATCGATATCCATGTCTTCGCACTGGCGGTGGCTATCGCGCAGGGGACGCCATTACCCCCGCGACGGCTGGCGATGATTGTCGACCGGCGCGCGCTCGTCGATGACCAGCACGCGCACGCACGCGATGTCGCGGCGCGTCTTGCCGCGCCGCAGACTCCGGTGCTGTCGGCTGTCGCGGAGTTGCTCTGGCAGCTCCGCGATCGGGACGGAAACGCACGTGCGGGTGAGTCGCCGCTGCTGGTGGGCCGGATTCGTGGCGGTCTCCCGAGTTCACAACGTTGGGTGGATTACCCGAACGCGCCCGCTGTGCTGTGTGCGACGCCGGAAATGTGGGGCAGTCGACTGTTGTTCCGTGGGTATGGTTCCTCGCCGCGCTCGTGGGCCCGCGCGGCGGGACTGCTCGCGATCGATTCCGTGGCGGTGATCGACGAGGCGCATCTGAGCCGACAACTGCTCCACACCGCACGGCGTGTCAGCGAACTCGCCGCTGTGGCGGAGCAGACGTGGGAAGGCCCGCGCCCGCTGCGAGTGGTCGAGACCACCGCGACCCCAGACAGCACCTCAGGTCGCCGAGTCGAAGTCGACGACACCGACATTGACGAATCACCGGTGCTCAAGGCCAAGCTGACTCGACCGAAACCAGTCCAGCTGGTGGCGGTTTCGGGATGGCCGCGAAAACCGGCCGATACCGCGACGACCATCGTCAGCGAGACGGTGGGGTTGCTCGGCGACGACACCGTCGGAGTCTTCGTCAACACTGTGACGACGGCCGTGGACGTTGCTGACCGTCTGCGCAAGCACAAGGTCGACGGCCGCGAACTGTGTGTGGTGTTGATCTGCGGCCAGCTCCGCACCATCGACCTTGAGCGACTCACGAACGACTTTCCAGGCATCTTCAGTCCGGCGGGCTGTTCTGAGGTGGATGTCATCGTCTCGACGCAGTCACTCGAGGTGGGCGCTGACCTGGATTTCAGAGGAATAGTCACCGAACTAGCGACCGGCTCAGCGACGGCACAGCGAGCTGGTCGGGTGAATCGACGAGGTCTGCGCGAGTCCGGCCCGGTCATCGTGATCGGGCCCGAGACACCGCCCGACGCGAAGACAAGATCAGGCCCATACGCCGGTGAAGACCTACTCCACGCATGGAATTGGCTCACTGCCCGCGCGCTCACGACTGAGGGCCTCGCGCCGTGGGCGTTGCGCGAGGAAGCCAACCGGCCACCGACGGCCGCCTCGCGGCGAATGCTGTTGCAACGGCCAGAACTTGGGCAAGCCTGGCATTGGGCGCGCTCAAGTGAGCAGCTCGCGGCCGATCCCTCGCTGGAACTGTGGCTCAGCGATGATCTCGACCCCGATTTCGGAGTCGGCATCGCCGTGCGGGCGCTGCCCGAAGATCCCGCCGACGCACTCGATTTCCTTCGGGCGGTCGGCCCCCGCCGGCATGAAACCTTCCCCGTTCCGATCAAGACGGCCCGCACCGCCTTATCGCGGCTACACAAAACGCACCCCGAAATCGCCCGGCGAACCCTCCGTGTGCGGGGCAAGGACGTCGAGGCACTCGAATGGCGGCGAGGCGAGGGGACGGAGACAACACCTGTCATCCGGCCTGGCGACTTTATCGTCGTCGACACCGACGCCCCGCTGTTCACCGCACCAGGAAATCGCAAGTGGCCACCCGTCGTGACCCTCGACATGCGCGCTCACCCGGGCAACGACGTCCTCGAAGCGCCCGCGGAATTAGAACGTGAACTGCGCTCTGGCGAGGTCATCCACCGGATTGAGCTGACTGCGAGCTCGAAACTTCTGCCTGAGCACGCGGAATTGCGGGATCGGCTAGACACCCTGGCCGAGCTTGCCCGCGACGAGAGGGACGGTGCGGGCAAACTGCTGGTAGCGGAATGGTTGGAAAGCGACCTCGACCGGAGCCCGATGGCTCTGCCAGCGGCGAAACTGCTTCGTGATTATCCGCGCATGACTGACGTGATCATCCAACGCGACGCAAGCGATATCGCGACCCGAGTGCTCGTGGTGGACGGGCGCCGCGCGGTCGATGACGAGGACACGCGTCAGGAATGGACAGCAAACGCACACCCGGTCACATTGAACGCTCATCAAGAAGATGTCGCTCGCCGCGCCGGCGCGCTCGCGACTGCCCTTGGATTGCCCGCAGACGTGGTCAGCGCGCTCGGTGAAGCCGCGCTGCATCACGATGACGGCAAGCAAGATCCGCGTTTCCAAATCCGCCTGGGTGCGAAACCGGGTGTCCTATTGGCCAAAAGTGGTGCGAACTCGACTCCTCAAGGAGTGCGCAGAGCACGCGACCGAAGCGGGCTACCGCCAGGCTGGCGGCATGAACAACGCTCCGTCGTCGACGCGTGGGACGCGATCGCGTCATCGCGCGCGCTAACAGCTCGACTGATCGGCACGACGCACGGGCACGGGCGCACGTCCTTTCCCCACAGCGCAACCGAACTCGTCGGTGTCGACGCTGACGAGCGCACAACCGAAATCGCCAACATGCTTTTCGATGAGGGCGGTTGGGACGACCTCATCGAACGCACCGAACGTCGCTATGGCGTCTGGGTGTGTGCGTATCTGGAAGCGGTTCTCCGCGCTGCGGACGGCTGCGTGTCAGCGGAAGGACACTGATGCCCAATCTTGAGGAAAAACCGGGAAAATTCCGTATGAGCGGGGCAGACCAGCGAATACTCGTCCACCACATGGCTTTCTATGGCCTCGGCGACATCCTGCACACCCAGATTGACGGGGTGACACTGCGCTGGGAATCGGGCAAGCCGTGCATCGAAGCCGCTGGCCTCGCACCGGAGATCGTTGAAAGCGCTGTCGGCGAGTGTTTGACGGGACGCGGGATGTGGGTTGACAGGAGAAGTGGGCCGGAAAAACGCGCCACAATGAGTCCCCGATTGACCCCCTTCAAGTCGACCGAGGCGTGGCGCACACACCAAAACGATCGTGAGAAGACCCTGGACTCGCTCACCGCATCTCACGCTTGGAACGATCTGCGCTACCTAGCGGCGCTGGGCGAGCCGAGCTACTGGCACCGCGACTTCAAGGGCGTCCTGCTCCAGGACGCGGGTGCAAGCAGATTCGAAATGCAACCCCGCAACCGCGGGTCGGAATTCGTGGGTAACCGGCTACGCCCATTGAGTGAGAAACTCCCGACACGGAAAACGGGCTTGTTGGCCGCAGGGCTCACGGGCGAATCAGCAATCGATGAACTCGGCGGGAACCCCGACAGCGTCTCCGCAACCGGGATGACAACCCCCGGAGCAATCGACAACGCCCTGGTGTGGTGCGCGCTCTGGGGCATTGGTCAGTTCCCGATCGCACCGCGATTGACGGGCAACGCGGTGACCAGCGGCCACCTCGCCGCAAGCAAACCACGCCGCGAATGGTTCTACGTCCCCGCCTGGGAAGGCCGCTGGCGGGTGCCTCGCCTACGAACCATTCTCGCGTCCGCGCAACTGAGGGACGCTGCCGTCGCCGGTATCAGCGACCTAGACACCGATGATGTCAAACGCTCGGCGGCATCAGACTGGTTGCGGGCACGAGGTGTACGGGGGATCGTACGATTCCCGGTCGGTAGATTCGGCAGCGATAACGCACCGGAGCGGCGAGCGCTGAACGGGGAACCGATTCCAATTCAGGCGGCCACCACATGAGTATCAACCCTTTGTCGGCCCACAGCGCCTTCAGGCGTCGCCATGTCGGCTATTAGGAGCCGCACTCCATTGAGGCTGGCTCAATCGTGGGCACTCGCAGGGCCAAGCGGGGGTTTTCCCGCAGCACCTTCGGGCGCTGCACTTCATTGAGGCGCGTGGAACTGGTGGCAGGCCCCGCAGTATCGCTGCACTCGCATCGCCTTCAGGCGCTGCACTTCATTGGGGCTTCCACCTACGTAGAGCCCGGGGCAGAGTCTCGGGATCCCGCAGCGCCTTCGGGCGCTCCATTTCGTTGGGGCCACTGCGGCGGCATCGACGGGCACACGTCCGCAGGGCAGCGCCGTCAGTCGACGCACTTCATTGAGGCTCCCATGGGTCGGCAATCCATGGCCATGGTCGGCGACTCCGCCCACAGGGCGTTCGGGCGCTGCACTTCATTGAGGCGTGTCGATCGGTTCCGGCAGCAGCTCGTACAGGGCCCGCAGCGCCTTCGGGCGCCGCGCTTCATAGAGGCGACAACATCGGCACCGCATAGGCTTTCGTCCGCGCCCCCGCAGCGCCGCACTTCATTGAGGCGTGTGCGACCAGCTGGGCCACCCAGAAACGCCGAGCCGCTGCGCCTTCCGGCGCCGCACGTCGTTGAGGCCCGATCCACGACTGGCTCGCTCACCAAGGACGTCTGGGTCCCCGCAGCGCCTTCGAGTGGCACACTTCATTGAGGCCTGGAGAACAACCGCCGCGTCCGAGCGATCAAGCCCCCGCGCGACGCCTTCAGGCGCTGCACTTCATTGAGGTGTGCCGAACGTGCGACCCACCCGCCGCTGGCGTAACTCCACAGCGCCTTCAGGCGCTGCGCCTCATTGAGGCTTGCCCGGGGCGTCGACGGTGACCCAATCGCGGGAAACCCCGCAGCGTCTTCGGGCGTGCCACTTCTTTGAGGTGCCTTCGACGCGGACCGTCACGTCGGTAATCGGCGGCGCGCGTGAGAAACACCCGATCTGGCTCCGTAGTCATCTGATCCTGGCCTCCGCGAGAGCTAGCCCACACCGCGAAACCCGGCGAGTCCTCGCGGCACGAACCCGCTGGTCAACGTCATACCTTGCACCTGGACAATGGTCCAAGACGTAGTTCATGAGCGTGTTGGACGGAGCGCTCGCAGGAGTTCACGTTCATTCTGGTCAGCAGGTATTGTTTCCGGACCCTCCCGCAGCGCCTTCCAGCGGTGCACTTCATTGAGGCATGACGCGGCACACCGGGATCTGCTGGCGGCTCCACCCGCAGCGACTTCGGTCGCTGCTCCTCATTGAGGCGGGCTGTACAAGTTCGGCGAGAAGATCATCTTTTCCCCGCAGCAGCGCCTTCGGGCGCTGCACTTCATAGAGTGAGGGCTGGGCGACGTGGTGGATCGCGTCGGGCTGCGCCCGCAGCGCGTTCGGGGGCGCTGCACTTCATTGAGGCGGCATGTGGACGAGGCCCCGCAACGAGGGTCTGTGGCCCGCAGCGCCTTTGGGCGCCGTTCATTGAGGCCTGCCGACTGAGGCGCGCTGGGTCATCGCGGATGCCGTCCCCGCGGCACGCCTTCGGGCGCCGCACTTCATTGAGGCACGATGAACGCCACATCCGCCGCGCTCATGCCGAGCCCGCAGCGCCTTCGGGCGCTGCGCTTCATTGAGCGGCAATAATCAGCCCCGGCCTGCGTCATCAGACGCGGCGGAACCCGATTTTCAGATTCGCAGGACGCAGCGTCAGGTTTTCCTCGACATCGAGTTCACCGTGTGCGGTGAGTTCGTAATCGCGCACCAGAGAGGCGATCAGCAATTTCGCTTCGTGTATCGCAAACGCCTGGCCGATGCACGCGCGGGGACCGGCGCCGAACGGTCGATATGCCCACGGTTTGGGCCGGAATCCACCCAGCCAGCGATCGGGGCGGTACTCAGTCGCGTCGCTCCCCCACACGGCCGGATCGCGGTGCACGGCCAACAGCAGCACGAACACCCATTCGCCCGCGGCGATGGGGTATCCGCCGAGCGTGGTGACCTGGCGCGCTTCGCGGAAGAATCCCGGCGCGACAGGCCACAGCCGTAATGCTTCGGCGATCACCGCGTCGGTGACCTCGAGCTTGGCCACGTCCTCGTAGGCGATGCGGCCGTTGGTGGTAAGCGCGGTGGCCTCGGCGCGTACCCGCGCGGCCAGCTCCGGGTCAGTGGCCAGGAAGTGCGTCACGAAGGCCAATAGGTTGCCAGTGGTCTCGTGCCCGGCGACGAAGAGAGTCAATACCTGTTCGACGACGTTGTCATCGGGCAGCGCCGGCCCGTCGACGGGGTACATCATGCGATCGAGCAGGTCCGGGTACCGCTGGCCGGACTGTCGCCGCGCTTCGATCACCTCGGATACCACGCCCTTCATAAACGCGCCATCCACGTTGTTCTGGCGCGCGCGTTTGGCGCCGGTGAGCTTGCCCACCACCGGGATTGCCGATTCTTGGGCGTAGGCGAAGACGCGGGTGAGCGCGTCGGCGAACGGGTTGCGGCCGTTCTCGCGGTCGGTGAACGCGCCGACAGAGTAGCCGAACCCAGCCAGCCCGATCGCCTCCAGCGCGGCATCGCCCATCATCGCGGCAGTGTCATCGACGGTGCAGCCCTTCCCGAGCCACCGGCGATCTGTCCGAGCAGGCCCGGTTGCGGATTCGCCGGGCCTACTACTATCAGGCCGCTGCGTTCGCCGGTTCGCTCGGCGTGGGTGTCCTGTTGCCGGAGATGGCGACTCTGCCCCGGGTGATGTCGGCATGACCGGCAACCGACAGCGCGCACGCACCGCCGAGACGGAAACCGCGCGCCGCGCACACGGTCCGCGTCTGCTCGACATCACCGACCGCGAGCGGCTGGAACGCCGCGCGGCAGAAGGCGGAGCACTGGGCTCTGGGCGGGCTCGGCTGCGCCTGCGCACCGATGACAACCGCCACGCCAATGTCAGACAGACCACTCGCAGGGTTCACGTTCGTGCTGGTCAGTGGGTATTATTTCGGGACCCTCTCGCAGCGCCTTCAGTCGCTGCACTTCATTGAGGCCCAGAGATGACCAGCCGCGTCGTGGAGCTGGCGATGGCTCGCATCGCCTTCGGGCGCTGCACTTCATTGAGGCGGCGTCACGGTGCACCTGCGCACCTGCGACGGGGTGAGGCGCAGCGCCTTCGAACGGCGCACTTCATTGTGGCGTGTGCGCACAGCTCGGACACTCCGATACGGCCGACTTGCAGTGTCTTCGGGCGCCGCACATCATTGAGGCAGGGTGGCCGCGACCCCGCCTAACACCACCCGTACATCCCGCAGCGCCTTCGGGCACTGCACTTTATTGAGGCACATCACCACCCGGCGAGTTGATCCGGACGGCGATCTCGTCAGCGTCCCAGCAGCGCCTTCGGGCGCTGCACTTCATTGAGGCCTGGGGACAGTACGGGCAGACTTCTACGGCAGCCCCCAGCCCGCAGCGCGTTCGAGCGCTGCACTTCATTGAGGCGTGAAGGTCGTGTAGCCGGTGTCACGCTCGGTGCGGATCGCCCGCAGCGACTTCGGGCGCCGCACTTCATCGAGGCCCGCCGCTCTTCGACTTGCCAGCGAGTGGCTGACCCGCAGCGACTTCGGGCGTTGCACTTCATTGAGGCCCGCCGGGCTCGGTCGGGGCGGTCACGCGCTCACCGCCCCGCAGCGCCTTCGGGCGCTGCACTTCATTGAGGAGCGGTGAGCACCATCCTGTTCGCGGTGGTGAGGTCGTCCCGCAGCGCCTTCGGGCGCCGCATATCATTGAGGCTTGTCGTGACCAAGGATTGGGTCTGTTACGTAGCCCCGCAGCGCCTTCGGGCGCTGCACTCCATTGAGGCCAGGCATCCAACGTGTCGATCACCCTGCCGCGCACCTCCGCCCGCAGCGCCTTCGGGCGCTGCACTTCATTGAGGCCAGGCATCCAACGTGTCGATCACCCTGCCGCGCACCTCCGCCCGCAGCGCCTTCGGGCGCTGCACTTCATTGAGGCATCGACGCGGATGAGTTCGTGGACAACCTCATTCGCCCGCAGCGCCTTCGGGCGCTGCACTTCATTGAGGCCCGGTGACGTTGCAGTTCCTCAAGCACGCCGCCCTGGCCCGCAGCACCTTCAGGCGCTGCACTTCATTGAGGCATGAACGCGCGGGCGCGGATGTTGCGGGCGGGCCACCCCGCAGCACCTTCGGGCGTTGCACTTCATTGAGGCAGCCGCGCCCAGATCGGTGATCCCACCACCGATTTCGTCTCGCGGCGCCTTCGGGCGCTGCACACTTCATTGAGGCGGTTGCGTGGTGACGGAAGGGCCGAACAGTATCGACCACCCGCAGCGCCTTCGGGCGCTGCACTTCATTGAGGCCAGTCCACGTCGGCCGAGTCCCGCAAGACCGATTCGCAGCCCGCAGCGCCTTCGGGCGCTGCCTTCATTGAGGCTGGACCGTCGCGCGCGACATGAACCGCTAGGCCGACGCTCACCCGCAGCGCCTCCGGGCGCTGTACTTCATTGAGGCCACGTTCCTCGCCAGACGCTGCCGATCGGCGTACCCTCCGCCCGCAGCGCCTTCGGGCGCTGCACTCATTGAGGCGCGCCACCCGCGTACGGCGGCATCGAGAAACCGCCCGGCCACAGCGCCCTTCGATGCTGCACTTCATTGAGGCGAGTGGCGCAAATCCGGTTACGGACCCGCCGCGGTCCGCGACGCAGCGCCCTTTGGCGCTGCACTTCATCGAGGCGACACCGTGCGGTTCGGCACCCACGACGCGGCACCGGCCGCAGTTCCCTTCGGCGCTGCACTTCATTGAGGGGACACCGACACGTTCGGCGTCGGCGAGCCGTGCGACAGCCGCAGCGCCTTCGGGCGCTGCACTTCATTGAGGTCAGCGGGCGCAGACCGGCAGCGGTGCGTCGGTGCCGCCGCAGCGCCCTTCGGTGCTGCACTTCATTGAGGCACCAAGCATATGATCTGGTTGCGCCACGCCAACACTCCCGGAGCGCCTTCGGGCACTGCACTTCATTTGAGGCTCGGTCTTCTTCGCGTCCAGCAGCTCTAGCGCGGTAGCCCCGCAGCGCCTTCGGGAGCTGCACTTCATTGAGGCAACATCACCTGGGCAGGCAAGATCGACTCGACGCTCGGCCCCGCAGCGTCTTCGTGCGCTGCACTTCATTGAGGCCCGCACCGCACGACGCACCGGGCGATGCTGCGCCTGCGCCCCGCAGCACCTTCGGGGCGCTGCACTTCATTGAGGCCTCCAGGTCGCGGGCCACGTACGAACTCGACGCAACCTGCAGATCGGGCACCGCCCTACGCCCATCGCTGGAACAGCGCGCACGGTTGCCAAAGGGTTGACATCTACCGCGGTAGTGACATGTCTCACACCAACGAGAAGCTGCCTCCAGCCCGGCGCAGGCGGATATGCCGACGCTTAATCCGGGAACCCTGAAGAACAGCCGGGAACGTCCAGGCAGCGCCGCGACGGCAAAAGCGCTGGCAGAAGGCACGTGCAGGCACTCTCAGGAACACGGAGGATGGCTCACTCCCGATCAGCGGGTTCGGGGTTCGATTTCCTCCAATCGTCGAACGTGCGTATCGGCGGAGCGATGTCGTCAGATCGAGAAAGAATCCACGATGACCAGGCGTTTTCCGGTTGCCCATGTTTTGTGCGCCCTGCCGAGGAATCCAACCTGCGACCCTTCTGGCGGGCCAGGCAACAAAGCCAGGATTCGTAGATTCTCACCCGCGCGTGCCGAAGAGATGTCCCGTAAGTCTGCCTCGGTGACAGTGACGGTCCACCGGCCAGGAATCAGCAGGCGTGGGCGAGGTTGGCCAGCCTCGCCACCCCAGCCATCGCGACACCCACCCCACCACCGCGCAAACGGCAATCGCGCAAGATCTTCCAGGTCTTCATCCGGGCGAAAGCATGCTCGACACGAGCGCGAACCTTGCGGTGAGACTTGTTGTGAGCCTGTTTCCATTCCGGCAACTCGACACCAGATGACCGGCGGTGCGGGATGATCAAGCCGG
>NZ_BMNE01000018.1 GCF_014646295.1 Nocardia rhizosphaerihabitans | reverse complement strand
CAGGTCGCGAACGTTGCTCTTGTAGTGGCCCACCGGACCGTCACCTCTCGACTGGACCCGCTCTGTACGGGCGGGTGCTGGACTGCGCGATGTGCGCCGCGGAAGCCATGATTACGCACGAACCCGCGTTTACGCAACCATAAGTGAATACCCGATAAGGCAGGTCGTCAGTAATGTCCAGGTAGTGAACTGGCCAGACTGGCGTAGAACAGGTTCTAAGTTATCCGCAGTTAGCCTATTTCTCCGGTAGTTCAGCGAGGGCGATCCGCTGGCCGAGCGTGTGCAGCTCACCGAGGAGATCGGGGCGCCGGGTCAGCCGCGGATTGCGGACCGCGTCGTTGACCACCGTGGTGACGGCGTGGATCAGCACCCGGGCGGTCGGCAGGGTCAGCTCGGGGCGGACTGACTGCAGGAGGCGTGCCAGGCCGATGATGCCCTCACGATGGATACGCCGGTACCGAGCGGCGGCGTCGGCAGGCAGATTTCGGGCCTCACTGACTGCGGTGCCGACGAGATCTGTTCTGTCCATTGCAAAATGGACGTAGTACCGAAGCAGCAAGCGCAGCGAGTCCTGTGGATCGCTACCCTCGGCGAGCGCGCGTTCGGTGTACTGCTGGACCCATTGGTTGTTGCGGTCGATGATCTCGTCCAGCAGATCGGACTTGCTATCGAAGTGGTGGTAGAGCGACGGGCCACGCACGCCGACCGCGGTGCCGATGTCCTCCATGCTGACGGCGGAGAACCCGCGCTTGCTGAACAATTGGGCGGCTGCGGCGATCAGCTGGTCGGTGCGTAGTTCGGAGTCCGGGTCTGGGGGCTCATCCTCGGATTCGGTGATGGTAGGGCCACAGTCGTCTCGGGAAATACCAGCGCCGATGACGGCGTCCACGGCGGCGTCGAGCACCTGGGCGAAGGCGTCGTCGGGCAGCTGGGTGCGATGGTTGGACGGGCTGGCGACGACGGATAGCACAACCCAGCCGAGCGCGTCGCGGTCCGCTGTGGCGATGCCGGGATGGCGCGCCTGGATGGCCGCACCGATCCGATGGGTCAGCCGCACCAATCGGGCAAGGACGCCTATGCGGTCGACTGGGGTCAGGCTGCGGAACTCGAGCTGCCACAGCCGAGCGAGCCCCCTCGTTTCCAGCGATACGCGCACCAGTGCGGGCAGGGCGGCGTCGGCGTGTGCGCCATTCGCGCACGCGACGTCGACTCGGTCCAGGATCATATCGAGCCCTTCGCGCAGGCAGGAACCCAGCAGATCCTGCTTGGTGCGGAAATGTCGATACAGCGCGCCGCTGGTGGTACCGACCGCTGTGGCGATGTCGGCCATGGATGTGCGGTGATAGCCGTGCTCGGCGAAGGCGTCATTTGCAGCTTGCAGAATCGTCGCGCGGCGATTACGAGGCCTGCGGCGCACTGGTGGCAAGGCGGCGGTCGGTTCTGCCATTGCCTGGGTGTCGGTGGCACCGAGCCCGCCCAGGAGCATCCGCAGTAGCTCGTCGGTCAGCTGATCGACGGTGGCGTCGACCCAGCCTACTGTCCAGTCCCTCATCAGACCGTCGACCGCGCCGACGAAGGTGGCCGCGGTCAGCCGGAAGTCGCGGGGCGCGAGCTCGCCTCGGTCGGCGAACCTGTCGAACAACGCGCACATCAGATCGACCCAGCGGGCCCGGCTCTGCCTGCGTTGAGCATCCATTCGGGCGCCGACTCCGGCGACTTCGACGAACGCGATCCGAGCGCAGCGGGGATCGCGCATGACGCAAGAGAGGTAAGCGCGAACCATTGCGCCCGCGCGACCGGCCATCGGCAGGTCCTCGACCCGCGCGACCTCGTCGAGGACGTGTTGTTCGACGAGGCTGTCGACGTACAGGTGCAGCTCGCTGAGCAGGTCCTCCAAGGTGTCGTACTCCTGGTAGAACTGTCGGGTCGACAACCCTGCGGCCTGGCATAGGTCGGCCAGCCGGGTATCCCGGTACCCGGCGTCCGCGCCGAAGGCTTGCAGTCCGGCTTCCCTGAACCGGGCCCGACGTTCGGTGCGTCGCTCGGTCGCAGACCGGCCGCCGTACCTGCCTGTCGCCGACGCAACTCTGGCCATGGTCTTCCTCCTAACCGCGACGCACCCATTTTGGATACCGCGATATTCAGAGTATGTGGCCAGGCGCCGGCACTGGCGTCCGGGTACTTGCTCGCGGTCTCGGTTCCAGCCGATTGTGGATGGCCAACCTGGACGGTGGGTGCGGGAAAAGCTGCCCCCGTGCATCGGCAGCACCGTGTAGCCGCCACCGATGTACCGGTCAGATGTGACAACTGCGCAGGTCCGGGCGACCAAGGAAGTCGGCGCCGAAATGTCCGACCTACGGCTCGCGTTTCTCAGGCAGCAGGAGGGTGAGGCCCTGGCGGCGAGCTCGCGGAGGTGGCTGAGAGGTGCCGAACATACCATCCGGGGCTCGAACAGTACCTGCGTGGCGATATCGGGGTGTTCGACTTGTGCTCGCCGCACGAATCGCGCCCCGGCTTTCGTTCTGTCGGAACGTTGTCCGAACAATGCGACGTCTTTAGGGTGAGCGGCACCAACGCGGACATCCCCCGATCAAGGAGCGACCTTATGCATTTTGCAACCCGTGTGGTCTGTGCTCTGATGATCGCATCGACGCACCGGCCAGTGTCTATTGCCTCGGCGAGATTCTCTGCACGGCCGCAGGTCTGATCCAGCAATTCGACACGTTCTGCACCTCCGGCGCTGAAGGCGCAGTTACGGGCGTTTCCGGTACACACCGAGAAACGTGCTCCCCCCTGTCCCGGCGGCAGATATGCCGCCGATACCCAAAGACATACGGAGTGACCTACATGACTTCAGCTCAGCCCCGGCAGACGGCCGAAACCGACACGGCCGCCGGGATCGCACAGCCCTCGGATTCTATCCTGGCCATCGGCCCGGCCGAGTTCGAGCGCGCGGTCGTCAGTGGCATCGCTGCACGCTTCAGCCGGTTCGGTGCTTCCCTCTGGGTGCTGCCCCCCGCGCGCAAGGGTAGACCGCTGTTATCACTCGACACGGCGCTCCTGCGAGGCACCCACCCAACCGCCGACGTCCGTCGCGCTGAAGCGTCTTTCCACGAATGGAATCAACGATAGTGATGACAAAATGCAAGCGACTCGGAGTACTGGACGCGGCATTCCTTACCCTGGACTCACGCGATGTGTCCGCTCATGTGGGCATATTGGTCACATTGTCCCGACCGGAAGACGCGAGCCCTGACTTCATCCGCGATTTGGTTGTCCAGCTCCGAGAGGCCACAACCTTCACGGCACCATTCAATTATCGACTCGCGCGTTCGCCGCTGCGAAAGTTTCCTCCGACATGGGATGTTCTACCCGACGACGAGGTCGACCTCGACTACCACTTCCGGCATTCGGCCCTGCCAGCACCGGGCGGCCAAAGCGAACTGGGTGTGCTCGTATCCCGGCTGCACTCTTTGCCGCTGGACCGCCGCAGACCACTCTGGGAGTGCCACCTCATCGAAGGTCTGTCCGACGGCCGGTTCGCCATCTACGTCAAGGTCCACCACGCCCTGGCGGACGGCATCAACGGAACTCGACGCATTGCCAAGATGTTCGATGTCGACCCGGAAAGTACTCGGCTGCGCGCGGTGTGGCAGACAGAACCGGAGACGTCTGAGCGGATCCGGACAAGGGTGGGGCGTCGCTCGCGGGTCCGGAGACGGTTCCAACTGGTCGGCGGACTCGGAGTTGCCGTCGGCAGGATCCTCAAGGATGCGATTCGCCCGAGCGATCCGGCAGTCGCGGTGCCGTTTCGCGTACCGAGGATGGAGGTCCTCAACGGACGTATCGGCCGAGAGCGGCAATTTGCCACTCAGTCCTATCCACTCGAGCGAGTCAAGCGGGTGGCGACAGCCCTTGGCGTAACGGTCAACGATGTGTTCATCGGAATCTGCGCTGGCGGGCTGCGCCGCTATCTAGCCGAATTCCATGAGCTGCCGCAAAAAAGTCTTGTGGCCGGAACGCCGGTCTCGCTTCGTCGTACGGGGGACGGTCGCGGGAATGCGATTGCAATGCTCGTTGCAAAACTGTTCACCGAGGTCGCCGATCCGGTCGACCGGATCAGACTCGTCAGCCGGTCGACCATGGTCGCAAAGCAGAAGTTCTATGCCCTGCCCCAGTTCGTCGGCGACTACTATGGAGTGCTGACGAACGGTCCCTCCATCCTGCAGAACATCATCGGAACTGCGGGCCGTTCCAGGCCACCGTTCAATCTGGTGATATCCAATATCCCAGGTTCGCGGGAACCTCTGTATCTGCACGGCGCACGGGTGCTGGAGGCCTATCCGATTTCGCTGTTGGCGCATGGACAAGCGCTCAACATCACCGTGATCTCCAGTGCCGGGCAGTTCAACGTCGGGTTCGTCGGCTGCCGAGACCGGCTGCCGCACATGCAAAGACTCGCGCTCTATGCAGGCGAGGCGCTGGGTGAAATCGAGGCCGTGCTCGGACTCGTCGCGCCGGACCTGAACGAAAGCGAAGTAGTCCATTGAGAAGGGCGCTGCCCGGCCGTGGATCGGGCAGCGTCTCCCTGCTCGACACGCACCAGCCACGATCACTACCGGCAGCAAGGGCTTCCGTCGAAGCCAGCCATCGTTGATCGGGCGGCTGTCGGGGATCGATCGGTGGCGCAGCGTCAGCAGTCAACGGCGGCTGCTGCGGCTTCCGAGGCGTACGCCCGCTCTGCGGTATCTCCCAATCCGACCAATAGGTTGACGGTCATAGGCTGCAGAATCTGGCCAACCGGATCTGAGAATTGGGTGAAGTGATCACCGAGTTCCAGCGTGATGAAGCCGTGGACGCAGCTCCAGAACTGCGCTGCCATCGCATCGAGGTCCTCGCCGCTACGGATTCGGCCGCTGCTCGCGAGGTAGGCGCACCCTTCGACCAGGTGAGCATACGCGGCCTGGAATTCCGCGGAGCGGCGGCTGGATCCTGCACGCGTCTGTTGCAGTGGTCGATAGCTTCCACGTGTCGACAGTCCGAACATCAAATCGTACAGGTGCGGACTGCTTCGGGCGAACTTGCGGTAGGCCAGCGTCATCGCAAACAAATCGGTGACCGGATCCGCGCTCGGAGGTGCTGCGACGAGAACTCGGCCGAGGTCCCGGAATCCTCGGTCGATGACGGCTTGCAGCAGTTCGGGCAGTCCTCCTAGGTGGTAGTACACCGCCATCGTGGAGACCTGTGCCTTCTCGGCGACCGATCGGGCCTTGATCTGGGATGGACCCTTCTCTGCGAGTAGTTGTGTGGTCGCCTCGATCAGCCGCTCGATCGTTTGTTCGGGGGTCAATCGAGTGACGGCTTCCTTGCTGGGTTTCGGCATCGGGGCCGCGTTCCTCCCTGTCCGGGCTGGCTGGTCGAGTCGACGCTATACAGTCTTGATCATTCGCCCAAGTCGGCCTGATCGCAGGACTTGTTGCTGCAGGCAGGGATGGGACTGCTGTGTGGATAGAGCCCGCCCCGGCGCGCAATCGAGTGGCGTAACCACGTTCTACACCTGGCGTCAGGCTTGGGTCCGGCGTGTGACCCAACTGGTGCACGGTCAGTTCCTCGGCGAAACCGCCCGTCTCGGGGAGATGCGAGGAGTGGTCATCCGGGCGGCCATGAACAAGGTCTGCTGTTGACTCTCTGGATCATCCAGCCGTGCCGGCTTGGGCAATCTGGGGGTGGTTGCCGCCGGAAGGTTGTCTTGTGTGACGCAGTCCACTACAGTCCCGATAGCACATCTCATAACGAAGTTTTAAACTTCGTTCGGCTGCACGTCAGAGGAGTCCAGCGGCATGTCCGAGCAATAGCGCGAGAGGCAGCGCATTCAGGCAGGCGAAGCCGGGGGCCGGGGTCGCCATTCGCACTCGAAGTCACTACCCGAGCGATCTCACCGTCGGTGAGTTCGTGGCGGCGAATGTCGTCGGCAAGTCCAGAACGGTGTGATCGGGTCCGGTCAATCAGTTTCAGATACCTGAGAGGTTCAACGATGGTGGATTCAGGCGAGATCTCCTCGCCTGCCCGCTGGGGCAGAACGCGGTCCGCCGCGGAGGTTGTCCCGCGTGCGGTGGGAGAGTTTTTCGGTACCACGCTGGATACCCTGCGGACTCTGCCCCGGCGGCCCTTCCAATTTCGGGAGTTCGTCCATCAGGCGTGGTTCATCGCCAGTGTGTCGATCGTGCCGACCTTGCTGATCGCGATCCCGTTCTGCGTCATGGTGATCTTCCAGATCAATGTGCTGCTCAACGAGATCGGAGCCATCGATCTGTCCGGTGCCGGCGCCGGAATCGCTGTGATTCGTGAGATCGGTCCGGTAGCAACAGTTTTGGTGGTGGCCGGTGCGGGCGCGACGGCGATCTGTGCGGACCTGGGCGCACGGACCATCCGCGAGGAGATCGACGCGATGCGGGTGCTGGGCATCGACCCGATACATCGCCTGGTCGTGCCGAGGGTGCTCGCCTCCACGGTTGTCGCGCTGTTCTTGAACGGGCTGGTCACCGCAGTCGGCCTGACCGGTGGCTACCTCTACGCGGTCTACCTCCAGGGTGCGACGCCCGGCCAGTTCATCACCGCGATTCCGCTGTTGACCGGGATACCGGATCTGCTGGTCAGCGAACTCAAGGCCGGGATCTTCGGGCTGCTGGCCGCGCTGGTCGCGTGTCATCTGGGTCTGCATGCGAAGGGCGGCCCGAAAGGGGTCGGCGATGCGGTGAATCAGACCGTCGTCTTCAGCTTCGTGCTGTTGTTCCTCGCCAACTCCATCATCACCACACTGTGGCTTCACTGAACGGACCGGATATGACCATCACCAGCCAACAGCCGGCCGTGGCCGAGCTGCTGCGACAGAAGTCGTGGGGGCGCAGGCTCACCACCGCCGCGGCACGCCCTGGCAAGGCCGTCGGGGGCCTCGGTCACCAATTGTCGTTTCACTTGCACGGTATCGGCTGGATTCCCCGCACACTGCATCGCTATCGCCGCGAGGTGGTCCGCTTGATCGCCGAGGTCAGTCTGGGTACCGGTGCGCTCGCGGTGATCGGTGGCACTGTCGTTGTCGTCGGATTCCTCACCGCCGCTGCCGGCTACGAGGTCGGTCAGCAGGGATCCAGTTCGCTCGGCCGTGTCGGAGTCGAAGCGATGTCCGGGTTCATTTCCGCATTCTTCAATACGCGTGAGGCTATTCCGGTGGTGGCCGGTGTGGCGTTGACCGCGACCGTGGGCGCTGGGTTCACCGCGCAGTTGGGGGCGATGCGGGTAAGCGAGGAGATCGACGCACTCGAGGTGATGTCGATTCCCTCGATTCCGTATCTGGTGACAACCCGCATCCTGGCCGGGCTGCTCGCGATCATCCCGCTCTATGGCATTGCGCTGTTCATGGGCTACGCCTCGACCCAGGTTGTCAGCATTGTGCTGTCCGGCCAGTCGCCTGGCACCTATGACCACTACTTCAATCTGTTCCTCGTGCCGACCGACGTGCTGTGGTCGCTGTTGAAAGTGATCATCTTCGCGGTGGTCATCATGTCGGTGCACTGCTACCACGGCTACCATGCGGCAGGCGGTCCTGCGGGTGTAGGCACGGCGGTAGGCAGTGCCGTGCGTACGTCCCTCATCGCGATCATGATCATCGACCTGATCGTCGGTATCGCGGTGTACGGTGGCGTCCACTCGACTGTGCGGGTGTCCGGATGAGGCCGGGAATCTCCCAGCGCCGCGCCGTGCTGCTCGGCATCAGCGCTGTGGTCGCATTCGTCCTCGCCTGGACGGGTGCCATCGCCTCGTGCAGTGGGGACTTCATCGCCAGCACCCAGGTCTACCTGTATTCGGATCGGGCCGGTTTGCTGATGGAGCCGGGCTCGGACGTCAAGGTCCGCGGTGTGGTGGTGGGCCGGGTCAGCGCCGTCGATTTCGACAACGATCGGGCGAAGCTGACATTGGACCTGAAACCCGTTCAGGCGCAACGGATTCCGGCGAATGTCGGTGCCGAGCTAGCGCCCACCACCCTGTTCGGGCGCAAGTTCGTCACCCTGGTCTGGCCGGACGTACCGGCATCGACGATGCTGAGCGACGGCTCGGTGATCGACGGATCGAAGGTGCCCGTCGAAGTGAACGACACATTCGACGCGCTGCTCGCGGTTCTGGAAACCATCGAGCCACAGAAGGTGAACGCGACGCTCACCGCGCTCGGGACGGCTCTCGACGGCCACGGCGGCCGTTTCGGAGACCTGATGGTCACCACGGATCGCTACCTTGCGCAGTTCAATGACGCGATTCCGACATTGCAGCGCGATATCCCGCTCCTGGCCGACAACCTCGACACCTTCGCCGCTGCCACACCCGATTTCATGAACACGATCAGGAATCTGTCCACCACCGGCAACACCATCGTCGAGAAACAGGCGAGCCTGAGCGCCTTCCTGCTGTCGTTCACTACTTTCGGAAATACCGGCGAAGCGTTCGTCGACGCGTCGTCGACGCCGCTGATCGGTGCTGTCGAGGCGCTGGAACCGACCCTGCGGGTGCTCGCCGAGCAGTCGCCGTCGTTCCCGTGCTTCCTGTCGGCGCTCAACCAGGATCGTAAGTTCCTCGAACGCGCGCTCGGCGGCGGCAGGCCGGGCTTGAACGTCCTGAGCACCGTCCTGTTGGGCGACGCGCCCTATAGCTACCCCAAGGATCTGCCCGTGAACGGTGCCAATGACGCTCCCTCCTGCTATGGATACCCCTACACGCAGGACAGCCCACCTGTCGGCCATACCCACTTCAACACCGGCACAACGGTGTACGGGCCGATTCGCGGTCCGGAGGATCTGCTGGGCAACCCGTTCTCCGCACTGATCTATGGACTGACACGATGATCGCCCGCCACGCCGGACTCAAGCTGGTGATCTTCCTGGCGATCACCTCGGTCATCTCGGCCATGCTCGTCGTGGTCGTCGGCGAAATGCGTTTCGTGCCGTCCCGCACGTATCGCGCGTTGTTCACCTCTGCTTCGGGGATGAAGTCCGGCGATGACGTGAAGGTGGCCGGTGTGCCGGTGGGCAAGGTGAAGTCGGTGGATTTCGCTCCGAACCACCTGGTCCTCGTGGCCTTCACCGTCGACCGTGATGTCGACGTACTCACCAGTTCCACCGCGGCGATTCGATACAAGAATCTGGTCGGTGATCGGTATCTCGAGGTCACCGTGGTGCCGGATGGATCCGGAGTGCGAGCCGAAGACGACCTGATCCCGGCAACTCAGACCACGCCGGCGCTCGATATCGACAGTCTCGTCAATGGATTCAAGCCGCTGCTGCAGGGCTTGGATCCGGACCAGACGAACACACTGTCGGCGTCGCTGATCGCAGTGCTCAACGGTCAGGAGCAGAATATTGCCGGGTTCGTCGAGCAGATCGGCACGCTCGGCAATGCGCTGGCCGACCGTGATCAGGCCATCGGTTCGACGATCGAGAATCTCGGTTCCGCCCTCACGGTGATCGACCAACGCGGTGACCAATTCGACAAGCTGGTCGTCGACCTCCAGGAAGTTGTCAGCGGTCTCGACAGCGACCGAGACACTCTCGTCACAGGTCTGGAACGCATCGACGCGGGTACCGCCGAGGTCGCCCAGCTCTTACAGGAGAATCGCCCCGCCATCGCCGCAGACATCGCCCAACTGCACAGGCTGGCAGGCAATCTCAATGTCGACTCGGAAACACTGTCGCTCTTGCTGGCGAAGTTGCCGACGGCGTACAACCTGGTCGGGCGAGCCAGCGGCTATGGCAGCTTCGTCAACTTCTTCCTCTGCGGCCTCGCGATCCGTTATACGACGATCGGCGGCACCGGCTACCAGGACACTCCGATGTTCACCGCTCCCGCTGCAAGGTGCAGGTGATACCCGATGAATTCGTTCGCAGAACGCGACCCGCTCCGGATGGGACTGATGGGCATCGGCATCATCGCCGCCCTCCTCGTCGGGCTGTTCAACTACGAAAACATCCCCGGGTGGCCGGGGAGCACGACGATCACCGCCGAGTTCGCTGATGCCAGTGGCCTCAATACCGGTGACGCCGTACAGATTTCGGGGATCGAGGTGGGCAAGGTCGATCGCATCGAACTCAGCGACGACCATGTCGATATCGCCCTGCGGGTCGACACCGACGGACAACGTCTCGGCACTCGCACCACCGCGGCGATCAAGGTCGAAACGGCCCTCGGACGCCGCTATGTCGAACTGCGGCCCGATGGCGAGGGCTCAATCGGAGACCGAATTCCGGTGGACCACACCACATCCGGCTTCGATATCACCGAGTCCTTGAACCAGCTCACCAGCCGTTTGGCAGGTACGGACAAGGCGCAACTGGCCGATGCCCTCGACAGCGTTTCCACGGTGCTCGACACCTTGCCCGACAACCTGCGGCCATCGTTGGACGGGGTGTCTCGACTGTCGAATACGATCGCTTCCCGCGACGCCGCACTGCTCGACCTGCTCGACCGTGCCGAATCGGTCACCGGGGTTCTCGCCGAGCGCAATCAGAACCTGACCCAACTCGTCACAGACGGCGGGTCGCTGTTCGCCGCGCTCAATGACCGGGCAACGATGATCCGCAACCTATTGGTCAATGTTCGCGCCCTCAGCGCCGAGCTACACGGGCTGGCCCAAGAGAACCGGCAGACGCTCGCGCCCATGCTGGCCGAACTCGACCAGGTTCTCAGCCTGCTCAACGCCAATTACGACAACATCAATACCGCAATCTCCGGCATGCGGCCGTTCGTAACCCAGCTGGGCGAGTCCGTGGGCAGTGGGCCGTTCTTCGGTGTACTGCTGCACAACATCGCTCCGGCCAATCTCAACGGGCAGCAGCCCGGTAGCCCCGGAGGAGGACGATAATGGCTTCGCTGCGCGCGGGCATGTCCCGCATCCCGGTGCCCGGACGGATCCTTCTCGTCCTCGTAGCCGCCGCGTTGGTCGTCACCGGCGCGACGCTGTGGGCGACCCGAGACGCGACCGTTCGAGTCGCCGCATACTTCAGCAACTCTGTGGGGCTGTATTCCGGCGACCGCGTCGTACTACGCGGTGTTCCGATCGGCGAGGTCGACGAGGTCACGCCGATCGGTGACCGTGTTCGCGTCACGATGCATTTCGACTCATCGCATCCGGTGAGTGCGGACACCCGCGCCGTGATCGTGGCTCCGACACTGGTTTCAGGCCGCTATGTTCAGCTGATCCCGAAACGCGGTGACGAACCGGAACTTCGCGACGGTGCTGAGATTCCGCTCGAACGCACGGCCGTCCCGGTCGAATACGACGAGATCAAGCGGCAGGTCACCGAGCTCTCCACGCAACTCGGCCCGATGGTCGACGACCCGACGGGCTCGCTCGCCCGGTTCGTCGGTGTCACAGCGGAAACGCTGGGCGGCAATGGCCCAACGTTGAAGGACACGCTGGTCAACCTGTCGAAGGCGATGCAGACACTGGCGGACGGCGGTCCGGATCTGTTCGCCACCGTACGAAACCTCCAACTGGTGATTTCCGCGCTCGCGGCCAATGACGCACAGGTTCGAAACTTTGTCGGACAGTTGGCCGGAGTATCGAATCTGCTGAACGACAACCGGACTCAGCTCAACTCGGCGTTGCATGCGGTCGAGGCGATGCTGCCCGAGATCCGCGATATCGTCGCCGAGAACCGTGACGCGCTCAACCAGGACGTCACTTCGTTGACCCGGATCACCTCGCTGCTGGTGGCTCGGCAGGACGACCTCGCCCAGGTCCTGCATGTCGCGCCGACTGTCATCGACGATCTCTACAACATCTATAATCCCGCCTCGAAATCGGCCACCGCGAACCTGAATCTCCCGGACTTCCCGGATCCGATGTCGCTGATCTGTGCGCTGCTCACCACCGTTGACGCCCCACAGGCCGAATGCTCCCGTGCCAGCGCACAATTCGGTGACCTCTTCGGTGCCGCCGTGCGCGCCGCGATGGGCGCCAACGCCGTCCCAGCGCCCGCCGTCGGCCTTCCGGGATTGCCAGGCATGCCAGTGATACCGGGGCTGACCGATCTTCTCACCCCTGGAGCGGGCCGATGAAATGCTCGAAACGACTACAGGCCGGTGGCGTGCTGCTGGCCTCGGCACTGTTGGCCGCTGGTTGCCGATTCGATGGTGCCAATTCGATCCGATTGCCGGGCAATACTATTGAGGATGAGTCGTATTCGGTGCTGGTGCAGTTGCGTGACACCCAGAACCTGATCGCAAACTCCTTCGTCAAGTCCAGCAATGTCACCGTCGGCACAATCACTTCGATCACCGTCCGCGATTACATCGCTCAGGTCACGCTGGAGATAAATCAGGGTGTCCAACTGCCAGCGAACAGCACTGCCCGACTCGCCCAAACCAGCGTGCTCGGTGCCCAGTACCTCGAGTTGGTTCCCCCAGCCGACGGCAATATCGAACCGCCGCTGCGCGATGGCGATCTGATCCCGCTCTCGGCCACCTCGGAATTTCCCGCGACGGAGGACGTGCTCGCCGCGTTGTCGCTCGTTCTCAACGGCAGTGGGCTCGAACAGATCCGAACCATCATGACCGAAATGAACGAGGCGTTCGGCGGTAATGAGGATGCGGTCAACCGGTCCTTTGCACGATTGGCCACCTTCGTCAATGGTCTCGACACGCAGCGCGACAACATCGTGCGCGCCATCGACAGTCTCGACGCGTTGTCGAAAGAGATTGCCGCACAGCGGGACACCCTGGGAACGGGTATCGAGCAAATGCAGCCCGCCCTGGGGGTTCTCGACGAACAGAAGGCGCAACTGACCGCCATGCTCGACAGCGTGGGGAGATTCGGTGCCCAAGCTACGCAGGTACTGCGTAGCAGCCAGGACAACCTCAGTGCCGACCTGCAGAATCTGCAACCCACGCTGACTCAGCTCGCCGCAGCAGGTTCCGACCTCGCCGGCTCACTTCTCCTCGCTCTGAGCATGCCGTTCCCGGTCACGGTGGCCGATCGTGTGGTGCGAGGTGACTACTTGAACCTGTTCCTCACTGTCGACCTGACCGTCGAAGGCATACAGAACAAGGTCATCGGCAGCATCCCGCTGAACCGTCTGATGCCGATGTCCAATCGAGCGGTGAACCCCCTCACCGCGCCAATTGATGCGGTACCGCCGGAAATTTCCGCGCCCGTCACCGCCGACCCGAATGGGGCGCCACGATGAAGACCCGCCTTGTCAAGGGACAGCTCATCGTTTTCGCGATACTCGCCACGGTGAGCCTCGTCTACGGCCTGCTCAACTATGTCGGTATTCAGCGCCTCACCGGATTCGGAACCTATACGGTGACAGCCGATTTCACGGATGCTGGTGGCCTCTACGAATCCTCGTCCGTCACCTACCGTGGGGTCGAGGTCGGCCGGGTCACCGGTATCGATCTCGATGCCGACACCGTCCGGGTTCATATGCAGCTGCGCGACGGGGAGAACATTCCCGCCTCCACCACGGCTGTGGTGAAGAGCATGTCCGCGATCGGTGAGCAGTATGTGGACCTGGTGCCCTCGGACGACGCCGGGCCGTATCTCACCGACGGTAGCGCCATCCCGCTGTCGAAATCCGCAGTGCCGATCCCGACGAGCGATGTGCTGGACACGTCGCAGGCGCTGCTGAAGAGCGTGTCGACCGACTCGCTGCGCATTGCCATCGACGAAACCTTCCAGGCCGTCAACGGTACCGGGCCGGCTTTGGCCTCGCTGATCGAATCGTCCGCCACGCTGCTCGACCTGGCGCAAGCAGACATCGGCCCGACCCTCGCGCTACTGAACGATGCCGAGCCGCTGCTGCGCACCGGGAACGCAGTGCAGACCGAAATCAGATCCGCCGCGCGTGATCTGTCGTCGTTCACCGAGCAATTGGTGATGAACGACGGGCAATTGCGGGCTGTGCTCGACCAAGGTCCGGCGACCGCCGACATCGTTTCCGGCACGCTCGCCGATCTCACCTCATCCCTTCCGGTGCTGCTGGCCGATTTGCAGACCGTGGGGCAGGTGCTGCGAGTCAATGTTGCGGGTGTGCGCCAGATCCTGGTCGTATACCCGGCGCTGGCAACCGCCTTGAACTACAGCTTCGTCGGCGCTGGATTCCAGACCACCGACGACACCATGGGCCCGCAGATGCCGCTGGATGTCAAACTCGGAAATACCGAGCACTCGCCCCCGTGTACAGAGGGCTATCAGGCGACTGTCCGCCGCGACCCCTCGGATACCGGCTACGCCGAGGTCCCCGCAGGCAACCACTGCAGGATCTCCCCGGACAACCCGAAGGTGGTCCGCGGTGTCCGCAACATCCCCTGCGCTACCGACCCCTCGGTCCGTACCGCCGATGTGGCGAACTGCCCCGGCGGATTGCCATCGACCTGGCCGGAAATGCTTGCCCGACCGGGGGATCGAACCCCGGGCGCTGACCCGGCGCATGGCGCGCAAGCGTCGACTGTTCCTGCCCCGACAGCGCTCGCTTCGACCCCTGCGGCGATCACCGCCCCGTATGCGGAACACGACGGGACTTTCCGCGCACCGGACGGGATCACCTATGTCCTTGGGCAATCGGCCCAATCAGTCACCCCAGCAGAGGAGTACCAGGGATGGCAATCACTTCTGATCAAGTAGACGTGGCTGAGGTCGCGTCCGACTCCGGAGCGGGGGAACCGCCGCCACGTCAGGCTCTGCCATGGCGGGTCTGGGCGATCGCGGTTCTCGCCGCGGCCGTGGTGGCGCTGGGTGGTGTGAGCGTGCAGCTGTGGCTCGATGTCCGACACAACGAACAGGTCGACAGCCGCGATGAGGCCGTACTCGACACGGCACGCCGCATTGCCGTCCAGTTGGTCACTCTCGATCACACTTCGGCCGAGAAGAGTCTCGATGCGATCGGCGCCGATTCGACCGGATCGTTCCGGGATCAGTGGGACAAGATCTCCGGCAATTTCGTCACGGTGCTGCGCAACGGCAACGTCGAATCCACCGGCGAGGTCAAGGAAGCTGGAATCGTCGCGATCGATGACAACAATGCGACAGTGCTGACCGCGGTTACCTCCATGGTCAAGAACACCGAAGCGCCAGAGGGGCAACAGCGGGTCTATCGCATGAAGATGACTCTTGACCACACCGACGGCCGATGGCTCGTCTCGAACGTGGAGTTCGTCGCATGACCATGAGCGCCACCGACACCGCGATCGATATCGACGCAGCAGAACTCGACCGTGAAGCACTCGAGAGTGTCAAGCTCTCAGCGGCAGCGGGAGGGTCGCGACAGCGCCTCCCACAACGATGGTTCCGGCACCTGTCGGCAATGAACAAGCGAACGACCATCATCACCTTTGTCGTCCTGGGGCTGTTGCTGGGCGCGGCGACTACCACGACGGTTGTCTTCGGGCGCAGCGTTTCGCAGCACGACGCGAAAACGGCCGCCGCGCAGTCTGCTCAGGAAGCAGCGCGATCGAGTGTACCCACCGTGCTATCGTACAACTTCAATACAATTGACACCGAATTCCCCAGGGTCACAGACAATCTGATCGGCAAGTTCCGGATTGATTTTGCCGAACTCAGTTCGAAGGTGATCATTCCCATCGCCCACCGTGATTCGATCATCACCACGGCGAAGGTGGTCGAATCGTCGATCGTGACCGCGGACGTCGACAAAGTCACGGTGCTGCTCTTTCTCAACCAAGAGACCTCGAGCACCAAGTACCAAGGGCCTCGCCTGGACGGCAGCCGAATTCGAGTCGGCATGACCAATGTCGACGGCCGATGGCTGATCTCCGACATCACGCCCGTCTGATATCTAGAAAGAAGTAGCTGATGAACCTCGCTGAAAATCTCGTGATCACCGCGCGCAACCACCCGGCTCAGATCGCGATCCGACTCGATGAAGTACGTATCGCTTACGCGCAGCTGGAAGCGCTCAGTCAGCGAGTTGCCGGGATACTGGCCGAATACGATGTCGCGGTGGGGGATCGGGTCGCGATCATGCTCCCGAACGTTCCGCACTTCGCCGCTCTCTACTACGGCATCCTGCGCGCCGGGGCAATCGTCGTGCCGATGAACCCATTGCTCAAAGAGCGTGAAGTCGCGTACTACCTGCGCGATTCTGGTGCCAAGATCATCTTCGTCTGGCAGGACTTCGCCGCCGAAGCTCTCACGGGAGCCGCGCAGACCGACGCGGTCGTGGTCCCGGTTGATCCGAATGTGTTTCTCAATCGGGTAATGGCAACCGAGCCGCGCGACATCATGGTCGATCGGCACCCCGATGACACCGCGGTAATTCTGTACACCTCGGGCACCACCGGTCAGCCCAAGGGAGCAGAGCTGACTCACGCCAACCTCGTAGGCAATGTAGACGTTTGCGCCGAGACACTGCTTCACGCGCGTTCCGAGGACGTGATCTTCGGTGGGCTGCCGCTGTTCCACGTGTTCGGGCAGACCTGTGGGTTGAACGTCGCCGTGCGGGTGGGTGCGACCCTGACGCTGCTGCCGAGGTTCGATCCGGCAAAGGTGCTGGAAATTCTTGTCCGGGATGGGGTGACGATTCTCGGGGGAGTGCCGACGATGTACTCGGCACTGCTGAACCAACCTGGCGCGGGCGAGGTCGACCTCGGCGCGCTGCGCGTCTGTGTCAGCGGCGGAGCCGCACTGCCGGTGGAGGTTTTGCACGCGTTCGAGGAACGGTTCGGTTGTGTTCTGCTCGAAGGTTACGGGCTGTCGGAGACTTCGCCCGCCGCTTGCTTCGCTCACCCCGACAAGACCCGTGTCCCCGGTTCCATCGGAACTCCGGTCCGAGGTGTCGAGTTGAAGGTGGTCGACAATAATGGCCGTGCGGTAGCAGACGGTGAGGTCGGTGAGATCGTTATCCGTGGCGAGAACGTCATGAAGGGCTATTGGAACAAGCCCGCGGAGACCTCCGAGGCCATCATCGACGGCTGGTTCCACACGGGCGATCTCGGCCGGGTTGACGAGAATGGCAACTACTTCATCGTCGACCGAAAGAAGGACATGATCATCCGCGGTGGCTACAACGTGTACCCACGTGAAATCGAAGAGGTGCTCTACGAGCACCCCGATATCGCCGAGGCGGCGGTTCTCGGTGTGGCTCATGGCGAGCTCGGTGAGGAAGTCGGTGCCGCCGTCGCCCTGAAGCCCGGTGCCACTGTCACCGCTGAAGAATTGCGCGACTTCGTCAAGGATCGCGTTGCCGCATACAAATACCCGCGCCGGGTCACCATCGTAGAGGCACTGCCGAAGGGGCCGACCGGGAAAATCCTCAAGCGCGAAATCACCCTCTGAGAGGCAGTCGGCTGAATGCTTATCAGTTGATGCACAACGGATCGCCGAACCTCGGTGCGCTGACCGCTGCCTGTGTGGCAGCGGTCAGCGAAGAGCTCAGCCGCGACCGTGGTACCTTGGTTCACAAGCTCTACCAACGGATTTCGTGCGAGATCATGGAATTGCGCGGCGACGCGAGTCTACACAAATTGTTGACCGCGAGCATCGAGGGCACCGTCGAAACCGCGCTGCCCTTTCTGCAGTACGGTGCCGACATCGGCGCTGCGGAGGCCCCGCCCGCAGCCATCGAATACGCCCGCCGTCTTGCCCAGCACGACATTCCGGTTCGGGCGCTCCTCCGTGCGTACCGCCTTGCCCAGGACACGGCTCTGCAGCATGCCTTGGCAATCGTCGAGATCAAGGTCAGTGAGCCGCAACTGGTCGCCGCCGTCGCCCGTCGGCTCGTCGCGGCGAACTTCGCCTACATCGACAGCGTGACCGAACAAGTTCTCGAAGCCTATGAAGAGGAACGCGATCGGTGGTCGCAGGACCGCAACGCGACGCGCGAGGCGCTCATCCACCAATTGCTCGAGTCGGACTCCGACCCCGATGACCTCGCCGGCGTCGAAACCGCGCTCCGCTACCGCTTGGCACACCGCAGACATCTATCCCTGATTGTCTGGTCCGCGCGTGCCGAGCAGGCGGACACGTATGTCGCCAACCTGGCCCGATTCGCGAACGACCTCGCCGAGGAGCTCGGCTGCTCCCACCTCCCGCTATTTCTGCCACGTGATCAAGGAACCGGCTGGGTCTGGCTACCTCTCTCGCACACACCGTCCCGTGGCAATCTGATGGAAGCGGTGCACAAGCTCACGGCGGGAATATCGGTCGCGTCAGGAGAAGCGGGCATCGGTGTCTCCGCATTCCGCCGGAGCCATCAGCAGGCGTGTCAGGCGTACAAGGTCATGCTCGCCGCAGCGGACGACGCGCCCGTGGTCATCACCTTCTCCGAGATCGGCGCCATCGCTCCGCTCTGCGACGATCTCCCAGCCACCAAAGCGTGGGTAGCGGAGACGCTGGGCCGCCTCGCGCTTGATGACCCGCCGCACGCCCGTCTTCGGGAAACGTTGCGCATATTTCTCCTGAGCGGAAGCAGTTATACCGCCACGGCCCAGCAACTCGGCCTCCACCGCAATTCGGTGCTCTACCGGGTTCGCCGAGCGGAGGAGGAAATATGCCGCCGAATCGAATTGCACCGGCTGGACATCGAAATCGCACTCCGGGCCTGCTACTGGCTCGGCAGATCCGTCCTGAGCGACCTTCCTTGACAGCCGAGGGTTCAGGCGGTGCGCACAAATGGCGAACCATAGTTCGTGCGCTCGATGTCTATTCTGAATGATGTTCTCTCGTTACGATTTGCGCACAAAACGGGCCAGTTCCAGGAGACGATTTCCATGCATTTTGCGTCGCTGCCTGACACCCGCGCTGAGCAGGATCCGATACAGCCGTGCCTGAGCGATGATCGGCTGCTCCTGAACAACGGGGACTTCGCCGGTCGGGTACGGGGAGCGGCCGCCGCGTTCTCGGCGGTCGGCATCGGAACCGATGACATCGTCGCGATCATGCTGCCGAACCAGGTCGAACTCGTCGTCGCGCTCTTCGCCGCGTGGCGGCTGGGGGCCGCGGTCACCCCGATCGATCCCGCCCTGACGCAGGAGGAAGCCGAGTATCAGCTCGCCGACTCCGGTGCCAAGCTGGTGGTGAGTGAGAACTCGAACTTCTCTGTGCCGACCATCACGCCGGACGGCCTGCCAACGGACGGCGTCACGCCGGAAGTGGAGTGTGACCCGAATTCTCTTGCGCTGGTGATCTATACGAGCGGCACGACAGGTCGCCCTAAGGGGGTTCTGCTCGACCATTCGAACCTCACCGCGATGTGCGAGATATCAGCGGAGTTCACCGAACTCTCTGCTGCCGACCACAGCCTTGTGATTCTGCCGCTGTTCCATGCCAACGGCATCGTGCTAGGTATTCTGACCCCGCTGCTGGTCGGCGGGCGGGCGACCATCGCGCGCCGGTTCACTCCGGACACTTTCTTCTCGGTCGTCGGGCGGGTACGACCGACCTATTTCTCCGCCGTCCCGGCGATCTACGCTATGACGCTGGGTCGGCCGCTCGCCGAGCCGGTGGACTTCTCCTCTGTGCGGTTCGTCGTCTGTGGCGGTGCACCGATGCCCGCTCAGTACATCACCGCTTTCGAAGCGCGGTTCGGTGTGCCGATCGTCGAGGGGTACGGCCTCTCGGAGGCCACCTGCGCGTCGACCGCCAATCCGTTGGCGGGTCCGCGCAAGCCGGGCACGGTGGGCGTTCCGATGAGGGGACAGGATGTCGCAATCATGGACCCGGACGGTCGAATGTTGCCTACCGGCGACGCCGGTGAGGTCGTCGTGCGCGGTCCGGTCGTCATGCGCGGTTATCTGAACCGCCCCGATGACACTGCCAGGACGATCGTCGACGGCTGGCTGCATACGGGCGACGTCGGGCGGTTCGACGAGGACGGCTATCTGGTACTGATCGACCGGATCAAAGATCTGATCATTCGCGGTGCGGAGAACATCTATCCCTCGGAGATCGAGGTGATTCTGTGCCGGGATCCCTGCGTAGCCGAAGCCGCAGTGGTTGGCGCGCCCGACGCTACTCTCGGCGAGGTGCCCGTAGCGTACGTAGTCCCGAAACCGGGTCGGAAGGTGCAACCGGACGAGCTGCTCGAGTTCTGCCGGACGTTGCTGGCGAAGTACAAGCTTCCCATCGAAATTCATGTCCTGGACCACCTGCCTCGCAATCCTGCCGGCAAGATCCACAAGCCGACGTTGCGCGCGCGGGCCAGTTCGATGGAGAACAGATGACGAAGACCCAGCAGGTACGCCTCGCGCGGCGGCCGTCTGGACTGCCTGCCACGGACACGTGGAGCGTCGTGTCCGAAGAACTTCCGGCCATCACCGCCGGGGAAATCCTGGTGAAAGTCGACCTCGTATCGGTTGATCCGGCAATGCGTGGCTGGCTCAACGATGTCCGATCGTATCGACCACCGGTAGGTGTCGGTGATGTCATGCGGTCGCTGGATATCGCCACCGTAGTCGAGTCAGCCCATCCCGGATTTTCGGTGGGGGACAACGTCAGTGGTGTCTTCGGTGTGACCGAATACGCGATCAGCGATGGCCGCGGAGTAAGCACAGTCGATCTCCGCGTGGCACCGGCCGCGGCCTGGCTCGGCGTGCTCGGAATCCCAGGAATGACAGCATATTTCGGTCTGCTCGAGGTCGGGAAGCTACGTGTCGGTGAGACCGTGGTGATATCGGCAGCCGCCGGAGCTGTCGGCAGTGTCGCCGGTCAGATCGCAAAAGCCATGGGGGCAACGGTCATAGGGATTGCGAGCGGTGCCGAGAAGTGCCGCAGGCTGACCGAAGAACTCAGCTTCGACGCCGCCATCGACGACCACAGCGAGGACGTGGTGCGACGCCTGCGCGAACTGGCGCCCCAGGGCCTCGATGTGTACTTCGACAATGTCGGCGGAGAGATTCTCGATGCCGCGCTGGCAAACCTGCGACGGGGCGCCAGGATTGTGATTTGCGGAGTGCTCGACCCGGACAACGAATCGGAACTGGTTCCCGGTCCCTCTCGCTACATGGCTCTGCTCTTCTTCCGGGCAACCATGGCGGGGTTCGTTGTCTCCGACTACGCCGATCGCTATGGCGAGGCTGTCGCGAAGATCGCGCAATGGCGGGACGAAGGCAAGCTCGAAGCACGAGAGCATGTGGTTGAAGGTGGCGTCGCTCGGTTCGGCGAAGCACTGAACATAGTGTTGACAGGCGCGAACAACGGCAAACTGGTACTAGCGATGTGAGCGTGGCTGTAGAGGTCGCGCAGTGGACGGAGCGTCAGCCGACCAACGGCGACAAGGCCACGACAGGATGCGATCGCGGCTTGCCACTGACCCAGAAAGCCGCTGATTCAGCGGCCTCCTAGAAGATCTTGCGTAGGATCTGCAGCGCCCGCTCGCTGTACGGGGGATAGAGCAGCTGCAGATCCGGGTGGAAGGTCTTGCGCAACACCGATTTCCGGTGACTGAGTGCTTCGAACCCCCAACGGCCGTGGTAGGCGCCCATGCCGCTGGCGCCGACACCGCCGAACGGCAGCTGCGGCACCAGGCAGTGCATGGCGACATGGTTGATCACCGCACCGCCCGACGGGATCTCGTCCACCAGGCGTTGGCCCACCGCCGCCGATTTCGTGAAGTAGTACCCGGCAAGTGGTTTCGGCCGGGAGTTCACGAACGCGATCGCCTCGTCGAGGCTTTCGTATGACAGCACCGGCAGGATAGGTCCGAAGATCTCCTCCTGCATGACAGCGTCATCAGGATGGGGGTCGACGATGACGGTGGGCTTGATCGACAACGAAGCCTTGGTTACCTGTCCGCCCAGTGCGATCGTGCCGCGCGTCTGCGCGAGATAGCTCGCCAGTCGTGTGAATTGGCGGTTGTTGACGATCCGGCGGCCGTCGGCGTCCCCGTCTCGCTCGAACTGCTCGATCGCCGCGACGATCTTGTCCACCAGCCGATCCCGGATACGGTCGTCGGCCAGCACGTAGTCCGGCGCGATGCAGGTCTGCCCCGAGTTCGCGCATTTGACCCACGCGATCCGGCGGGCAGCGACATCCAGGTCGGCGTCGGCGGCGACGATTACAGGGCTTTTGCCGCCGAGTTCGAGAGTTACCGGCGTCAGCGTCGGCGCGGCCGCGGCCATGATCTTTCTTCCGACTTCGGTCCCGCCAGTGAACAATACGTGGTCGAAACCCTGCGCCAGCAGCTCCTGGGTAACGGCGGCGTCGCCTTCGACCACCAATACCGCCTTGGAGTCCAGATATTCCGGAACCAGCCGAGCCAACAGGGTCGACGTGGCCGGCGCGAGCTCGGACGGCTTGAGTACCGCGCAGTTCCCTGCGGCCAGTGCAGCTACCAGCGGCGAAAGAGTCAGGTACACCGGGTAGTTCCACGGGCCGATGACCAGAACGACGCCGAGCGGCTCGTACTGCACCCAGGCCGAACCCGGATACTGCACCAGCGGGAGCGGCTGCCGCTGCCTGCGCATCCACCGGCGCAGGTGTTTCAGGGCGAATACGGCCTCAGCCCTGGTCGACGATATATCGCCCAACCAGGCTTCGGTCCGGCTGCGTCCGAGATCATCGGCCAGCGCGGCTGCGATCTGATCCTCCTGCTCATCCAGCATGCGGATCATGTTCCGCAGCTGCTTCGCACGCCAAGCGCGGTCTCGGGTCCGGCCCGAGGCGAACTCGCGGCGAACCCGTGCCATCGCATCAGGGATGTCGGGCAAATGAGTGACCTCTGGTGCGGTAGTCGGTATAGACATCTGGTTACCTCTGAGAAGGTCCGTACCGTCTCCGGCGACGGAATCCGGGCGGTCTGATGGATGTGTCGGCTCAGCCGTCGTAGTCGACTGCGACATCTGATGTCGTGGGATGGGATTGGCAAGTCAGTACGTACCCGGCATCGACTTCGGCTGGGGTGAGGGCAAGATTTTGCTCCATCGTTACCGCTCCCGTTGTGATTCTGGCTTTGCATGTGCCACACGCGCCGCCGAGACAGGCATACGGCGCATCGACCTTGTTTTTCAGCGCGGATTCGAGGACGGTCTCACCCGCGGCGAGTTTCACGGTGTGATCCGCGCCGGACAGAGTGATGGTCACTGTGGACTCCGGGAAGGCATCGACGTCCATGGATCGGTTCGCGCCACGGAACAGTTCGAGATTTATCCGCTCGGTCGGCACTCCTTCTGATGCGAGGCCATCGCGCATTGTCGTGACGAGATCGGCCGGGCCGCACAGGTACCACCGATCGATCGAAGTGAGGTCGTCGGCGAGCAGCCGTTGAACCATAGCCAGGTCGATACGGCCACGAACAGCGGTGGGGTGGTGCGCCTCGCCTGAGCGGATGTGGACTATGCGCAACCGGTCTGCATATCGAGATTCGAGTTCGTCGAGTTCGGCGGCGAACATGGTCGACTCTGCGGTTTTGTTGCCGTAGAAGAGGACGAAGCGGCTCTCGGTCTCGATCTCCATCGTGGTGCGTATGAGCGACAGGATGGGCGTGATGCCGCTCCCTGCCGCTATCGCGACATAGGCGCGCCGAGCGAGTGGATCAAGGGGTGCCCCGAAGCTACCCGTGGGTGTCATCAGCTCCAGGACGTCACCGGATCGCAGCGTTTCGAGTGCGAAGGTCGAGAACTTCCCGCCCGCGATGTGCCGTACTCCGATTGCCAGTTCCCCTGATGTGGCCGAGGTACAGATCGAGTAGTTTCGCCGCACCTCCTGGCCGTCGATGCGGTGTCGAACGGTCAGGTGTTGGCCGGCCTGGAATTGGAACTGGTCGCTGAGGTGGGCGGGAACGTCGAAAGTAACTTTGACGCTGCCCGGAGTCAGCGGCTCGACGCTCTTGACGGGGATCGGGTGGGTGCTGGCATGGCGTGCCACGGAGGAGCGCGGCATCCGGACGGGCAGCAGTGCCGCTAGTTTGCCGTTGAGGCGCTTCCACTCGCGGTACTGCGCGGCGTCGAGCTGCTGCCCGAAAACGGTGTTGATCGCCGCGTCGCGTTCGAGGTATGCCTCTTCGTTGCGTTGCCAGGCCGCCACATAGCGGTAGAAGGGAATGGACGGGTGCAAGTGGTGGACCAGGTGGTAGTTCTGCGACAGGAGCAGGGGAGTCAGGATCCATTCGGAGCCGACGCGGTTGCGGGTAGCGCGATAGCGATTTTCGCGCTGTGTGTCTTCCAAATCGTGGTGAGGTAGCCAGTCGAACCACCAGGCGAGCACGAACATCGCCACACGCCCGGGAATCAGGCAGATCACCGCGAGCGTCCACAGATGTCCGGTGAAGGCTGCCGATACGATCACCGTCAGAGAGAAGGTCATCAAGGCTGCTGTTTCCAGGACCTCGGCGCGCGGACGCCGACGCACGTTGCGCACCAGGAAGCTGATATAGGGCAGGTCCATTGCCGGGAAGCGGATGGGCAGCTGCCACCAGGGTGCGGAGCTGACCCAATGATCGGGATCGTACTCACCGTCATTGGTGTTGCGGTGGTGCTCGATATGGATGAACGCGAACGATTTGAACGAGATCAGCGGCGAGACGAAGAACATTGCCACGCGACCGAACGCGACGTTGACCCAGCGATGGGAGCTGATCGAGTAGTGCGAGGCGTCGTGCAACACGGTGAACAGGACGAAGATCGCTGCGGAGCTCGCGGCGATAGTCGCGATCGCAGGCAGAGCGCCGGTGAGCGCGGCCCAGGTCGAGGTGCCGAAGACGGCGAGTGCAGCGGTGAAGATGCCGACTATCGGCCAGGACAGGGTTGGAACCTGCTCGCCCGGATCAGGCAAGGCGTGCTGCGGCGCGGCTGCTGTGGGTTCGGGGTGTCGAGTCGTCGTCGACATCGGACGCCTCCTTCGCGCTTCGGGATGAGATGCCTCACAACGTACAAACAGACGCTATCTGTCAACAAGGCCATCCCCGCCCTCCCCGGTGTGCTGCGAGCACATCCCGGCACACTAGGTCTTCCGTCAGTGCGGCGACGACTCGCGCAAAACCGAGGCCCCCAGCACGTCGCAGACGAGGAGAGCGGCGTGCAGTTCGGCGATTTTCACAGTCATGGGCCGACCCCGGCGCTCTTCGGCACGGCGCATCCTTTGCAGGACCGTGTTTCGGTGGATGCCCAGGGTGCGCGCCGCGGTCGCCAGACTCCCTTGCGCGTCGAGCACAGCCAGGAGTGCGGCGCGCTCGCCGCGCTCTTTCGGGTCGTCGCGTGCGAGATCGCCGAGCTGAGCAGCGACGAAGGCGCGCGCTGCATCGAGGTCGCGGGAGATGGCATCCACCAACTCGATATCGCTGAACTGAGTAATCGTCGGCGCCACCCGACCGGACAATTCGACGACCCGGCGAGTGCGGACAGCCTCCAGGTGGGAGGTCCGGAAGCCGGCAGCTCCGGGATGAGGCGATCCCACCGCGATGTGAACGTTCCTGCTTTCGCTGGGAAGCTCCGTCGCGATGCCCGTGAGCGAAGGCCGCGCCATCCCCGTGATCGATGCCCATCCACGCACCGCGAGTGGACCGTCCGCTACGACGAGCGAGTGATCCGCCCCGAGCAATTTTCCAACCTTCCGGGCGAATCCCTCGAGGTCGACGCCGCGGCCGTCTACCCAGCATATGTAGCCGATCTGCCGACCGGTGAGCCGGTGGCCGAGCACCCGTTCGGCCCGAGCGATGTCGACACGTTCCGCTGCGAGCAAGGCCCGCACGACATCGGCGCGCTCGGCTCTTGCCTGGTTCTGGCGTCGGTCGAGCTCGGCGACGTACTCGGCAGCCACAAGACTGGAGATGCGGTCGACATATCGAAACCCGAATCGCTCGAGGTCTACGAAGGTCCGCAGCGCGACAGCGGGGTCCTCGGTCGAATCGGTGAGCGATTCAGCGAGCTTTTCGGTAAAGAATTCGTGTCCCAACCGATAGAACCGCAGCATCACATCCACGCTGTGCCCCCGTGATGCCATTGCTCGCGCGTGTTCGAGCGCCGTCACCGGGGCCTCGACAGCCGCTATATCGATCCCATGACGAACCATCGACAGTACCGCTTCGAGATTCGATGAGCACGATCCGAGCGTCAGGCCGCGAAGCTTGGCATCCTCACCGATTTCCGGTATTCGCGCGACCAAGTACTCCAGCATCTCGTCTGCCAGGCCGGACACGTTCGAGAGTAGATACGCGGCCACGCCCCTTCCTGCCTGCGCACCGCGAGCCGATTCCAGCGGATCCATATCTGCACCCTAGCCTTGGCTGAACTGGTGGACGGTTGAGCGCCGTGGACGAGGAGACCGGGCATCGTCGGCCGGTCTCCCCGTCGAGGGCATGGCTACGCGTCAGCTAACCTGCGGTGGCGTCGGGGTGGGCTCGTAGGCCGGGGCCCGGCGGCAGCTCCAGGTCGGTGCCGTCGACAGTGGCGCCGCACTCCTCGCAGACCAGTTCGGAGTGCAGCTGACCGCCGCACGTACGGTGCCGGGTCAGCCGAGGTAAGCCCTCCGGTCCCGCCAGGTGCCGGTCGCCCCAATGCATGAGCCCGACCACCGGTGTGCAGAGCTCGAGGCCGACCGCGGTGAGTCGGTACTCGAAGCGAGGCGGGTGCTGCTGATATGCGATCCGTTCCAGGACACCCGCCTCGACCAACCGCTTGAGCCGGTCGGTGAGTACGTTGCGGGCGATGCCGAGGCTGTGCTGGAACTCGTCGAAGCGGTGCAGACCGAGCATCGCGTCGCGGACGATCAGCAGTGTCCATCGCTCGCCGAGGACTTCGAGCGTACGAGCGATCGAGCACACCTGGCTGTCGTACGTGCGGTTGAGCATCCGCTAACTCTACGACCCGACGGTCGCGTGACGAAACTCAGTCGTCATGAGGTCAGCCACCCGCTCTGGCTCGTCGACCTGGACGTAATGCCCAGAGTTTTCGATCAGATGCAGGCTGTTATTGGGGAACTGTCCGGCGAACCGCTTCGCCAACCGTGGATTCAGGAATGGGTCGCTGACGCCGAAGATGATCCGTACAGGGCGGTGGAAGTGCTGAAGCTTGCGTGCCTTCAGCCGCCGGGCAGTCAGTTGGCCGAGCATGCCGGAGGTGTGGCGCCAGAACGCCGGCCGGGACTGCTTGAACTGCTCGAACAGCAGTGGCACGAGTTCGTCGCGTACGTCGCCGTCGCGGATGAAGGAGCCCACCTGGTAGTAGAACAGGCGCTGTTCGAGGTCCGGTCGCATCAGCGACAGCTTACGAACGATCCAATTGAGCACCGGGGTCGAGTACAGCACGATGGCATGCGGCCGTCGCAGCCCGACCGTGCCTTCGTAGTAGGTGTTGAGCAGCACGAGCTCCTCGACTCGCTCGGGATTCCGCAGTGCCCAGTCGATGGCGGGCGGGCCCGACGCGTCGTGCGCGACCAGGATTACTCGCTTGTCCGGCAAGCTGTTCACCACTGCGTCGATGTCGCCCACCTGGTTGGTTCCGGTGTACGGGTACCCGGCCGGTTTGTCCGACTTGCCCCACCCGAGGAAGTCGAACCGCACCACGCGCTGGCGACCGATGAGGTACGGCATGAGCCGGTCGTAGAGATTCAGGCTGTCGGGAAAGCCGTGCATGAGCACTAACGGCGCTCCGGGTCCGTCCGTGACCTCGGCGTGTATCCGGTGCTCTCCTCGCTGAACTGAGAGCGTTTTGGTCGTTGTATCCATCAGAGGCGTACTCCCCATCATGTGAGTTTCATCATGCAACTCGGCGAAGGTAGCACAGGTCACGAAGAAAGTCACTGAGTTGCATCAAAAAACTGATCAGCTTACGGTGGCGTGGAACCGATCGGTTTCCAACGACTAGCCAGAGGAGGCATATCAATGCCAGAGCGCGATCCCATCCTGATCACCGGAGCAGCGGGCGAAATCGGTGCTGTGAGCAGAACGATGGTCGAGATGCTGCTCGAGCAGGGCTACCCTGTGCGCGCGTTCGTGCGACGGGACGACGAACGCGCGCAGTCGCTGCGCCAGGCGGGGGCCGAGATCTTTGTCGGCGATCTACTCAATATTGCCGATGTGACAGCCGCGCTGAAGGGCTGTCGGCGCATCTACTTCAGCATGAGCCTGTCGCCGTACTACACGGACGCCGTCGCGCTGATGGCAGCGGCGGCACGGGCCAAGGGCGATATCGAGGTCTTCGTCAATATCTCCGAGTACGAGCAGTCGTTCATGACACTCGAGAAGATGACCGCACCGGAGGAAGAACGACGAGCGTGGCTCGGCGGGCTCATCGCGGACTGGTCGCCGCAGCAACGTGCTCATTGGGTCGCCGAGCAGATGCTGGACTGGTCCGGCGTTCCGACCGTCAACGTACGGGCGGCGATGTTCGTCGAGAACCCCATCCTGACGTGGTTTGCGCTGGCCTCACTGGGCAACGGTGAACTGCGCCTGCCCTTCGGCGACCAGCCGCTGGCACCCATCGCCGGCTACGACGTGGCCGAGTTGTGTGCGAAGATCCTCGTCGATCCGGCGCCGCACCTTTCGAAATCCTACGACCTGACCGGTCCTGAGCTGAAGGACATGCACGGGTACGCGCAGGACTACGAAGCCGTGCTGGGGCGCCCGGTCGCCTACGTTCCTGAAGACGTCGAAACCTGGAACAAGACCTACGTGGACAGTGCTCTGAGCGAGCTTCCGCACACTGCGGAACACCTCAAAACCCTGACCCGGCTGATGAGCGGCGGCGGGTATGGCGGCATCACCGATCAGTTGGAAACCCTGCTCGGGCGTCCGCCTAAGACCGTGCGGTGGGCGCTGGAGAACAATCCGCGTCTGCGGACAATGATTGCCAACTGAACAATGGAGCGATCCGATACATGTCACTTGTATCCTAGGGCCCGGCGCGCACCGGGTCATATTATGGCGACACCCTGAAGAGTAGAGGTGGAATATGATTTCAGTGATCGCCCAGGCAATTATCCAGGACGGTAAAGGACCGGAATTCGAATCTATCGTCGCCCATCTTGTGGAACAGGTAGCCGACCACGAGCCCGGGAACCACGCCTATCGCCTGGTGCGATCTCAGGCGGATCCGAATGACTACCGCTTCTTCGAACTGTATTCCGACCGCGCTGCCTTCGAATCGCACAGCCGGTCCGAGCACTTCCGATCAGCCTGGAAGCTGATGACGCCACTGATGGCCGGTGCGCCGAAGATCGAACTATTCGATGCAGTCTGATCTGCTCTGATCGAAGGGGGCTATCGGCGACTTTATCCCATTGCTATAGCCGATAGCTTCCTCGCCGGATTGAATGGAGGGCCGAAATGACTGACCTCGTTGACGAGATGCCGTCCTATCCGGTGTCCACATATGTATCGGCTCGCAGGCGAGCAGTGCGGGCGGCACGCGCTGCCCGCAGCGCTCAACTGCTGAGGGCGGCGAGCCGGACCTTCGTGGTGCGCGGACACCACGCGGCGGGTATGGATGAGATCGCGGCACTTGCCGGTGTCGGCAAACCTATTCTGTACCAACATTTCTCGGGCAAACTGAAGCTGTATCTGGCGGTGCTGCACAGTCGCGCTGACACGCTGGTCTCGGGGCCGCTGCAGGCACTGCGCTCGACCAGTGACAATCATCAGCGCGTGCGAGCGGCCGTGCAGGCGTACTTCGACTTCGTCGACGACGAGGCTCGAGGTTTTCGGCTGATATTCGAATCAGGCATCGTCAGCGAGCCATTGGTGCAGCGGCTGGTGGATCGGGCTACCGACGCCCGTGTCGACGCTGTTTTCGAACTGGTTTTCCAGAACTCCCGGCTCGATCCCTACCAGTCGCGGATCTTGGCGGTCGGCATGGTGGGTGCCAGCCAGGTAACCGCTCGCTATTGGCTGGACACCGCCCGGCTCGTCCCGAAGCACCAGGCGGTCGAGACGGCGGTCGCGCTGTGGTGGAGTGGGCTGTCCGGCATACAGCTGCAAGTAGCGGATCGATCGAGGTGAGTCGCGATGAATAATGACCGAAATGTCGATCCATTGCTGGCTCCAGCGCGGCTGCTCCGCGCCATTCGCGGTCAACAGGTTGTTGACCATCCGCTGGCCCGATGGGCCTGCGACCTGGTCGTTGTGCATGAGCGACTGGCGGGTGCGGCCCCCGAAACGATTTCCGAAATCGACCGGGACCGTGTGTATTTCGTACATGCCATCGATTTGTGGATCGAGCGCTGGGTTCCGCAGCACAGCTACGGCCCTTCTCTGCACACCGAGACTCTCGGCAGCGTGATCGACCGGATCGCGGCATGCCACGTCAGCGCCGTTAACGCACTGACGACGCTCGAGATCAGCCGTGATCCACGTGTCCACTTGGCCTGGCAGCGGCTCGCCGAACTGGTCAATGGCTACGGCGATCTGGCCGCAGAGGTAGTACTGGGCCGCCGACGTCTCCCGGCGCCGTTCAGTGTCTGACCGCCCGGCTGCGAGGCTTTCGCGCGCCTGACCGCCGATCGTGCCTGCGGTGGCGAGCCGGTACCGAGGCGTGGCTCAACCGTCCTATTGGCCGCCGGTCGTGCATTCGTAGGGTTGTATTCTCCGCCGCAACAGAGCCCGACGATCGAGGAAATGATCATTCGTGGCCGCGAGCATATCCACTCATGGTTAGCGGAAAGGCTTGCAGAAGAAGGGTTTGCGGCGTTTCGGCAGTCTTCCACAATGAGATCACTACTTGGTCATTCGACCGCTGACCGGAGGTCACAATGAAAACGTTGCACATGCGTGCATTTGGGAAGCCGACTGTGGTTCCGGAGCTCATCGAGTTGCAGGCTCCCGAACCCGGGACCGGACAGCTGCTCGTGGCGATGGAGGCAGCTCCCATCAACCCGTCGGACCTGCTGCTCATCAGAGGATTCTATGGGCATCGTCCTGTCTTGCCCGCCACCTTGGGCACTGAAGGCGTCGGCCGAATCGTCGCCGTCGGCCAAGGGATCGATCCCGTCCGCGTCGGCGAGCGGGTTCTGATCATTCCCACCCTGAAGCACAGCACGTGGCAGGATCAGATCGCGATCGACGAGGACGATGCCATCGTCGTCGATCCGACGGGCGATGTCCTCCAGCTGGCGATGCTCGGTGTCAACCCGATGACGGCCGACCTGCTGCTGCGTCGCTTCGTCGATCTCCAGCAGGGCGCGTGGGTTGCCCAGACCGGCGGCAATTCGGCCGTCGGCCGCTCTGTCATCGCCCTGGCCGGGCGGGCCGGGTACCGCACCCTCAATGTGGTGCGACGCCCCGAGGTCGCGGCGGAGTTACTGGAGTTGGGCGCCGACGCCGTTGTCGTCAGTAGTGGACCGGATCTCGGTGAGCAGCTGAAGACCGTGCTCGGCGACGATCGGATCTCGCTCCTGCTCGACGCGACCGCCGGGGACGTGGTCGCGGAACTCGCTCCCTGGCTCGTCCATGGCGGCACCCTCGTCAGCTACGGAGGAATGAGCGGCGCTCCGGTCGTCATCCGGCCCGGCGACCTCATCTTCCGCGATCTCCAGATCCGGGGGTTCTGGCAGAAGGGCTGGCTCGACACCGCCCCGCGCGAAGAAGTCTCCGCCGCCTACGCCCGGCTCGCGGCCCTTGTCGCTGATGGTGTTCTGCGGGTTCCCATCGCGGCCACGTACCCGCTCGAGGAGTATCAGGATGCCCTCGTCCACGCCACTCAGGCCGACCGCGTGGGGAAGGTGCTCTTCGCCTGGTGATGGTGGTGATACCGCCTCCTCCATCGAGGGGAGGCGGTATCGGGAGGCCGACGTCCCCTACGCTGCTGGGCACATCCATCCTTCCGGTGGTCGCCCGTTCGCGCGCGGTGTCAGCGTTCGTCGGGGCTCGATCGGCCGGTGTCGAACGAACACCACTCGAGGCCACTGCAATCGTGCCGAGAACGAGCCCTACGGGGTCGAGCTGCTTGTCCGCATGTCGGCTCGCTGACACGACGAGAACGGTGCCAAGGAAGGCGATGATCTCGCGCGCGATATTGGTCACGAAGATCAAATGCCAGGAATAGTGCTCGAGGAGGACGCCGGAGATTATCGGCCCAATGGCCAGGCCGAGGCCCGAGCTACCCGCCCACACACTGACGGCCTCGGCGCGCTCGCGTGGATCGGTGAACGAATGCGCTAGTGCGGCAAGGCTACTGGGCAGGATGGCCGCACCGCGGATGCCGATGATCGCCTGCCCGACGATCAACGATGTGATGTCATTCGCCGTGCAGGCGACGACGCTCCCGCCGGTGAAAACGACGGTGCCGGCCAGGAAGACGGCGCGGTGGCCCACCCGGTCGGCCAATGTGCCTGCAGCCGGATCAGGCTCGTGACGACTAAGAGATGTCCCGTAAGTCTGCCTCGGTGACAGTGACGGTCCACCGGCCAGGAATCAGCAGGCGTGGGCGAGGTTGGCCAGCCTCGCCACCCCAGCCATCGCGGCACCCACCCCACCACCGCGCAAACGGCAATCGCGCAAGATCTTCCAGGTCTTCATCCGGGCGAAAGCATGCTCGACGCGAGCGCGAACGTTGCGGTGGGACTTGTTGTGTGCCTGTTTCCATTCCGGCAACTCGACACCAGATGACCGGCGGTGCGGGATGATCAAGCCGG
>NZ_BMNE01000017.1 GCF_014646295.1 Nocardia rhizosphaerihabitans | reverse complement strand
CTGACATTCATCGACACACTATTGAGTTCTCAAAGAACACACGCACAAGCTTCCACCCACAACATTTCGTAGGGGCTTCGGCAGGGCAAGGGTTCATACTTTAGCGCAGGCAACCCATCGAAGCAAGTCCGGAGGCTGTAAACCCTGCACACATGATCAGTCAGGCGCTCATCGTCCTACCTCGTTTCCCTGCACCATCCGCCAGCCTCGAGAGGCTCAGCAGTTCGGCACCGGGTCGGTGTCCGTGTCGCTCTGACTCGAATTAAGTTACGCAGCCACGAACGCGAAGTCAAATCGGCTGGTCAGAGCCGGTTTTGGTCGACGCCCATGACTATCGGAGTCGATCATGGACGCCAGTCCGCGGGGAACCAGCTCGGGGCCTCGGCGGTGAAGCGGTCACGGCCCCACTGCCCCGCTCCGGCGGGAACCGCGCCGAGCAGCGGGGTCTCGGTGACCCGGGGCAGGTCGTCTCGATTGCAGCGCGAGGCGAGGTCGGGGTCCGTCGGCCAGGAACCGATGACCAGTCCGGCGCAGGGCACGCCGACGGCGGCCAGTGCGCGGGTGGTGAGTTCGCTGTGGTTGAGGGTGCCGAGGCCGGCGGCGGCGACGAGGAGGACCGGTGCGCCGAGTTTCTGCGCGAGGTCGAGCAGGGTGAACTCCCCCATCCGGACGAGCAGCCCGCCCGCGCCTTCGACCAGGACCAGGTCGGCGTCGCGCAGTGTGTCGATCGCGGCGACGGTCTCGCCGAGGGACAGCAGCGGCATGCCTGCGCGCCGGGCGGCGGTGTCGGGGGCGAGCGGTTCCGGGTAGCGGGCGAGTTCGAGGGTGCGGGCGACGCCGGACAAGCGGGTGACCTCGGCGAGGTCACCGGGTTCGCCGAGGGCCATCCCGGTCTGGGCGGGTTTGCACACCGCGACCGACCGGCCCGCGGCCTGGGCGGCGGCCGCCACGGCCGCGGTGACGACCGTCTTGCCGACATCGGTCGACGTTCCGCTGATCAGCAGCAGGCTCATGCCGTCACCACTTCCTTGCCGCGGGCCTCGGCGAGCACCTCGCCGAGTACGTCGGCGATGACGTCGAGTTCGGCGGCCGTGAGGTTCGCGCGGGCGGTCAGCCGCAGGCGGGAGGTGCCTTCGGGGACCGACGGCGGACGGAAGCAGCCGACGTCGAGGCCACGGGCCCGGCAAGCCTGGGCGGCGTCGAAGGCGAGCTGGGCTTCGCCGAGCACGACGGAGACGACCGCGGAGTCCGGTTCCGGTACGCCGGCGATCCGCGCGATATCGGCCGCGCGGTCGAGCACCCGCGACGCCATCGGGGGGTCGCGGCGCAGGAGACCGAGTGCGGCGCGGGCCGCGCCGACCGCGGCGGGAGCCAGGCCGGTGTCGAAGATGAAGGTGCGGGCGGCGTCGATCAGGTGGGCACGGATGCGGGCATCGGCGAGGACGACCCCGCCCTGGGCGGCGAACGCCTTGGACAGGGTGGCGGTGATGACGAGGTCCGGTTCACCGGCCAGGCCCATCTCGTGGACCAGGCCGCGACCACCCGCGCCGCGCACACCGAGCCCGTGCGCTTCGTCGACGATGAGGACAGCGCCGTTGGCCCGGCTCACCCGGTGCAAGTCGGCGAGCGGGGCCAGGTCGCCGTCGGCACTGAAGACCGAATCGGTGAGGACCAGCGCGCGTTCCTCGGAGCGCTCCGCGAGCAGGCGTTCGACCGCGGCGACATCACGGTGCGGGGCGATCTCGACTCTGGCCCGCGACAGCCGGCACGCATCGACCAGGGAGGCGTGACTGCCGGCATCGGAGACGACGAGGGTGCCGCGCCCGGCGAGTGCGGTCACCGCGCCCAGGTTCGCGGCGTAACCGGAGGCGAAGACCAATCCCGTTTCAGCGCCGACGAATTCGGCCAGTTCGGCTTCGAGCTGTGCGTGTTCTGCGGTCGTTCCGGTGACCAGGCGGGAACCGGTGGACCCTGCCCCCCAGCGACGCACGGCGGCGATCGCGCCCTCGACTACCTCGGGATGGCGGACCAGTCCGAGGTAGTCGTTGGACGCCAGGTCGATCGCGGGCGACTCGGCGGCGCGCACGCGCAACTGTCTGCGTAGCCCGGCGTCGACCCGCTCGGCCGCGCGCTCGTCCAACCACCTCAACGGATCCGTACTCACAGCTGAGGAGCTTACTTGAACGCCGTTCAGGGGCATCATCCGAGCGAGGCCTTGACCGCGGCGCGCACGGCGCCGGTGAGGGTGGCGATGTCGTCGGTGGTGCTGATGAAGGGCGGCATCGTGTAGACGAGATTGCGGAACGGGCGCAGCCAGGCGCCCGCGTCGACGGCGGCGTCGGTGGCCGCGCGCATGTCGACCGGTTCGGCGAGCTCGACGACGCCGATCGCCCCGAGCACCCGCACGTCGGCGACGCCAGGCAGTCCGGCGATCGGCTCCAGGCCCACCCGCAGTTCGGATTCGATCCGGGCGACCTCGCCGCGCCAGTCCCGCGAGCGCAGCAGTTCGATCGAGGCCACCGCGACAGCGCAGGCCAGCGGATTGCCCATGAAGGTGGGCCCGTGCATCAGACCGCCGTGCGCCGCGCTGATCGTCTCGGCGATCCTGGCGGTGCACAGCGTGGCGGCCAGGGTCAGATAGCCGCCGGTCAGTGCCTTGCCGACGCACATCACGTCGGGCGCGACGCCGACGTGGTCGGCGGCGAACAGCGCGCCGGTGCGGCCGAAGCCGGTGGCGATCTCGTCGAAGACGAGCAGGACGTCGTTCTCGTCGCAGATCCGGCGCAGTTCGGTGAGGTAGCGCGGGTCGTGCCAGCGCATCCCGCCCGCGCCCTGGACGACCGGTTCGACGATCACGGCGGCCAGCTCGTCGCGATGGGCCGCGACGGAGTGTTCGAGCTCGGCGACGTAGTCGGGTTCGAAGCTCACCGGTGGCGTGGGAACGAAGACCTGCTCGGTGAGGACGTCGGTCCACAGCGTGTGCATGCCGCCGTCGGGGTCGCACACGCTCATCGGGGTGAAGGTGTCGCCGTGGTAGCCGCCGCGCCAGGTGAGCAGCCGGTGCTTGCCCGGCTTGCCGACGCCGCGCCAGTACTGCAGGCACATCTTCGCCGCGACCTCGACCGAGACCGAGCCGGAATCGCAGAGGAATACCTTGTCCAGCCCGGCTGGGGTGATCTCGACGAGCAGCTGGGCCAGCCGGGTGGCCGGTTCGTGGGTGAGCCCGCCGAACATCACGTGACTCATCCGCTGCGACTGCGCGAGCAACGCCGCGTCGAGCACCGGGTGCCGGTAGCCGTGCACGGCCGCCCACCAGGAGCTCATCCCGTCGACGAGCTCGCGGCCGTCGGCCAGGGTGAGCCTGGTGCCCGCCGCGCTCGCGACGACCAGCGGTTCGGTGGTCGCGGGGAAGCCGCCGTAGGGATGCCAGACGTGTTCGGCATCGAGGGCGGTGATCTGCTCGGGAGTCAGGTCCACAGGTTTCCTCGTCGTCGCCCGGTGCCGCCGGAACGACGGCCTTGAACACCGTTCAAGTTATCACCTACGGTTCGCGGCCGACGTGCTGATCGGCGATGACACCGGGAATGCGCGCCAGCGCGGTACGAACTTCGCCGAGAGTGACCCCGCCGAGTTCGGCCGCGATCGCCTCCTCGATCCGGCGAATATGCTCGCCTGCCAGGGCGAGAGCCTTGCCACCCGCCGCGGTCGCGACGATCAGCCGCGCCCGCCGGTCCGCGGGGTCGGGGCGGCGTTCGACATAGCCGGACCGCTCGAGGTGCGTGACGAGTTCGCCCATCGACTGCTGGGTCATCCCCGCCGCTTCGGCGAGCGCGGTCACCCGCGAGCCGCCCGGTTCCAGGTACCGGAAGACGGCGTAGTGCGCGGGTCCGCCCGTGCCGCTACAGCGGCTGATCTTCGGTGGACTGGCAGCGCTGGCCCGGCGCACCGGCTACGCCCGGCGGCTGCTCGCGGCCACGAGGCGGCCCGATGCCCGCTGACCAGGCGTGACGAAGCACCCACCGCACACCCGCGCGGGCGGGGACCGGATTCCTCTACTGTCGTAGCATGTCGAGCCCGAACGACCGATCCGGTGAGGTGACCCCACTGGGCGTCTGGCCCGGCACCGCCTATCCGCTGGGCGCCACCTACGACGGCGCGGGCACGAACTTCTCGGTGTTCTCCGAGGTCGCGACCAAGGTCGAACTGTGCCTGATCGCCAAGGACGGCTCCGAGACCAGGGTGAATCTCGACGAGGTCGACGGGTATGTCTGGCACGCCTATCTGCCCGCGGTGACGCCGGGTCAGCGGTACGGCTTCCGCATTCACGGCCCCTATGAGCCGGAGCTCGGATTGCGCTGTGATCCGAGCAAATTGCTGCTCGATCCGTACGGGAAGGCCTTCGACGGACAGTTCGTCAACGATCCGTCGCTGTATACCTACGGGCTGGATTCGCTGGGCCACACCATGACCGGGGTGGTGATCAACCCGTTCTTCGACTGGGGCGCCGACCGGCCGCCGAACCGGCCGTATCACGAGACGGTGATCTACGAGGCGCACGTCAAGGGCATGACGATGACGCACCCCGACATCCCCGAGGAACTGCGCGGCACGTACGCGGGCCTGGCGCATCCGGCGATCATCGGGCATCTGAAGAGCCTGGGCGTCACCGCGATCGAGCTCATGCCGGTGCACCAGTTCTTCCACGATCACGTGCTGACCGATCAGGGCCTGCGAAACTACTGGGGCTACAACAGCATCGGCTATCTCGCCCCGCACAACCAGTACTCGGCCCGCCCGCGTGGCGATGCCGCGGTCGCCGAGTTCAAGGCGATGGTGCGCGCGATGCACGCCGAGGGCATCGAGGTGATCCTCGACGTGGTCTACAACCACACCGGCGAGGGCAACCATCTCGGCCCCACCCTGAGCCTGCGCGGCATCGACAATGCCGCCTACTACCGGCTCGACGAGACCGACCCGGAGCGCTACAAGGACTACACCGGCACCGGTAACAGTCTCAATGTGCGGCATCCGCACACGCTGCAGCTGATCATGGACTCGCTGCGCTACTGGATCGTGGACATGCACGTCGACGGTTTCCGGTTCGACCTCGCCGCGACGCTGGCGCGCGAATTGCACGACGTGGACCGGCTTTCCGCGTTCTTCGACCTGGTGCACCAGGACCCGATCGTGAGCCAGGTCAAGCTGATCGCCGAACCGTGGGACGTCGGCGAGGGCGGCTATCAGGTCGGCAACTTTCCGAGCCTGTGGACCGAGTGGAACGGCAAGTACCGCGACACGGTGCGCGACTACTGGCGCGGTGAACCAGCGACGCTTGGCGAGTTCGCCTACCGGCTGACCGGCTCCTCGGACCTGTACGAGTCGACCGGCCGGCGCCCGGGCGCGAGCATCAACTTCGTCACCGCGCACGACGGGTTCACCCTGCGGGATCTGGTGTCCTACAACGAGAAACACAACAACGCCAACGGCGAGGGCAACCGCGACGGGGAGAGCCACAACCGGTCGTGGAACTGCGGCGTGGAGGGCCCGACCGACGATCCGGAAATCCTGGAACTGCGAGCCCGCCAGCAACGCAATCTGCTGGCCACCCTGATCTTGAGCCAGGGCACGCCGATGCTGGCCCACGGCGACGAGATCGGCCGCACCCAGCTCGGCAACAACAATGTGTACTGCCAGGATTCGCCGCTGGCGTGGATGGACTGGTCGCTGGCACAGACCAATGCCGACCTGCTCGAATTCACCCGCTCGGCGATCGCCCTGCGCACCGCGCATCCGATCTTCCGGCGCCGCCGCTTCCTGGCCGCCGGACCCGGTGACGGACGGGACCGCAAACGCGAAATCGCGTGGTTCACCCCCGGCGGCGCCGAGATGACCACCGACGACTGGCACAGCGGCTTCGGCAAGTCCCTGGCCGTGCTGCTCGACGGCGACGGTATCCCCGAACCGGGACCGCGGGGCGAACGCATCAGCGACGACTCGTTCCTGCTGTGCTTCAATGCGCACGACGAAGCGCTCGAATTCGTGCTGCCAGGGCCGGAGTTCGGTGCCGAATGGACACTGGCCCTGGATTGTTCGACCCCCACCGGCGCGGCCGACGCGGTGTATCCCGCGGCCGCGTCGCTCCCCGTCCCCAGTCGCTGCCTGCTCGTCCTGCGCCGAACCACCTAGCCGAAACGATGACCGAGACCTACGTGACCGATCCGCTGACCCTGCTGCATCGCGCGCCCATCCGGCCGAGCACGGTGCGCAGTACCTACCGGCTGCAACTGCGGCCGGACGCGCTCACCTTCGCCGATGCCCGTGCCATCGCCGAATATCTGCAGCAGCTGGGGATCTCGCATCTGTATCTGTCGCCGATCCTCACCGCGACGCACGGCTCGACGCACGGGTACGACGTCACCGACCCCACCACGGTGTCGGCCGCGCTGGGCGGCCCGACCGGTCTCAAGGCGCTGTCGGACGAAGTGCGCAGTCGCGGGATGGGTTTGATCGTCGACCTGGTGCCCAATCACGTCGGCGTCGCCGATCCGCGGCAGAACCCGTGGTGGTGGGACGTGCTGCGCAACGGCCAGAAATCCAAGTACGCCAGGTACTTCGACATCGACTGGAGCCCCGGCAACGGCGCGGGCGGCCGGTTGGCGCTGCCGGTGCTGCAGAACGAGAACGACCCGGCCGCACTGACCGTCGACCGCTCGGGGCCGGAACCGATGCTGGCGCTGCACGATCTGCGGTTCCCGATCGCGCCGGGCACCGACGGTGACAACGCGCTGCGCATCCATGATCGCCAGCACTACCGGCTGGTGAGCTGGAAGGCCGGGGTGTGCACCTACCGGCGGTTCTTCGCGGTGAACAGCCTGGCCGCGATCCGCCAGGAGGACCCCGAGGTCTTCGAGGCGACCCACCGCGAGCTCGCCGCCTGGTGCGAACACGATCTCATCGACGGTGTGCGCGTCGACCATCCGGACGGCCTGTCGCACCCCAGCGCGTACCTGACCCGGCTGCGCAGGCTGATCGGCCCGCAGCGGCTGCTGCTGGTGGAGAAGATCCTCGCCAACCGCGAACCCCTCGATGCGACGCTGCCGGTCGACGGCACCACCGGGTACGACGCGCTCGCCGACCTCGGCGGAGTGCTGATCGACCCCGCGGGCGAGGCGACGATGACCGAGCTGTCCCAGCACGTCGCCGGACACGGCAGCGACCGGGCGTGGTTCGGCGAGACCGAGCACCGGATCAAGCGCGCGGTCGCGGAAACCATTCTCGCGCCGGAGATCCGGCGGCTGGTCGCCGCGATCAAACGCGACGGAAACGCGGGCAGTTTCGACACGCTCGCGGTGAGCAACGCGACCATCGAGGTGCTGGCGTTCATGCCGGTGTACCGGGTGGACTACGCGCCGCTGGCCGGGATCACCGCGGCCGTGGTCGCCGAGGTGGAGAAGCGCAATGCCGAGCTCACCGCGCCGCTGTCGGTGCTGGTGACCGCGCTGGCCAAGGGCCGCGAGGCGGCGACCCGGTTCTCCCAGGTGTGTGGTGCGATCACCGCCAAGTCGGTCGAGGACACCATGTTCTACCAGGGTGCGCGGCTGGTGTCGCTGCAGGAGGTGGGCGGCAATCCGGCGCGGTTCGGCCACTCCGTCAACGACTTCCACCTGTCCAACAGCGAACGCTCGCAGCGCTGGCCCGCCACCATGACGACGCTGTCCACCCACGACACCAAGCGCGGCGAGGACGTGCGCGCCCGGATCGGGGTGCTGTCGCAGGTGGCCGATATCTGGTCGCAGCGGGTGCGCGGCTGGCTGGAGACGACACCCGCGCCGGATGGTGCGACGGCGTTGTTCCTGTTGCAGAACATGTTCGGGGTGTGGCCCGCCGACGGGCGGCCCGCGTCGTCGGTGCCCGGTCTGCGTGATCGGCTGCATCTGTTCGCGGAGAAGTCGATTCGAGAGGCGGGCGTCAAGACGTCGTGGGAGGAGCCGGACGCGCAGTTCGAGGCGGCGGTGCACGGCTGGCTGGACGCGGTCATCGACGGTCCGGTCGGCACCGGTATCGGCGATCTGGCGCACGAGCTCGCACCACACGCCTGGTCGGATGCGGTGGCGCAGAAGCTGTTGCAGCTGTGCGGTCCCGGCATCCCGGATATCTACCAGGGCACCGAGCTGTGGGAAGACTCCCTCGTCGACCCCGACAATCGGCGGCCGGTGAACTTCGCGGTCCGCGCCGGGTTGCTCCAATCCCTTACCGAGCCACCGACATTGGACACGACGGGCGCGGCGAAGATGTGGGTGGTCGCCTATGCGCTGTGGTTGCGCAGGGAGCGGCCGGAGTGCTTCGTCGGCGGAATCTATCTGCCGCTGTATGCCGTCGGGGAGCACGCGCAGCGGCTCGTCGCCTATGGTCGCGGGCCGGCGGGCGAGGCGCCCGAGGTGATCGTCGCGGCGACCAGGCATTCCGTCGGGCTGGCCGCGACCGGCTGGCTCGATACGACACTGCAACTGCCGGAAGGCAATTGGATCGACCGGCTCACCGGCAACACCTTCGCGGGCAGTGTCCGGATCGACAAGCTGTTCGCCCGTCTCCCGGTCGCCCTGCTGGTGCGCTGACGGCGCTCACGGCCGGTGGGCCAGCACCGCGAACATGGTGACCGACAGGTGGTAGTCCCCGGTCACGACGCCGTCGGTCACCGTGGCGATCAGGTCGGCGGCTTGTTCCTCGGTGATCACCGAGGCGGCGCGACCGGCGGCCACCATCTGGCCGACCAGCTGCGTCGTGCTGTCCGCGTCCCAGATCACCGCCTGTGAGGCCTGGTCGTCGATGACGAAACCCGCGTTCACCAGCAACCCGCGCAGCAGCCTGCCGGAGCCGGGATTGGCGGTGCCGGCACGCATCAGATCGGAGAGCGCGGCGACGACGTCGCGGTCACCGGGATGCAGGATCGCGGTGTACCAGTCGCTGTCGACGAGGGCAACACGGCCGCCGGGGCGCAGCACGCGGGCGATTTCGGCGGTCGCGGCGGCCGGGTCGTCGAGATGCTGGAAGACCCGTTCGCAGCGGACCAGGTCGACGGAATCGTTCGGGAGCGGCAGCTCGTAGGCGGTGCCTTCGAGATATTCGGCGGCGGTGCCGCTCGCGCGTTGCCTGGCCACCGCCAGCATGGCCGGATTCGGGTCGACGCCCACCGCGCGGCCGTGCGGTCCGACCCGTTCGGCGAAGGCGAGCACCTCCGAGCCGGTGCCTGATCCGATGTCGAGGGCGGACTCCCCCGGCCGCGGTGCGAGGGCCTCCAGCACCCAGTGCCGCATCCGGACGACACCGGGCAGCGCGGCCTGCAGGTCGAGCAGGGTGACCAGGAGATCGTCCGCGACACCGGCGTCGTCGGCGCGGAACGAGGGCAGCTGCTCGTCGGGAACGGCCATGTCGATGACGCTACGCCGCACGCGAACGCGAGGCCACGATGTCGTGGCCCCGCGTTCGCGGTCTGTGTTCGAGTGGTCAGTGGCCGGTGCCGCGCAGGCCCCGGTACTGCAGTGCGGCGAAGGCGCCGACCGTGACCGCCTGCATCACCGCCCAGACCGCGCCGGCCACGGTCAGCCCGAGGACGCCGGTGACCAGGGCGAGCAGACTCGCGACGACCCAGGTCGCGTTGCCGATCGCGACCGCCGCCGCACCGCGCCGGGGCACGGGTGACTTCCGGCCGACCACGGCGACCGCGAGGCCGTAGGCGGTGAGGAAGGCGCCGATGGCGAGGCCTGCCCGGGAATCGAGGCCGAGCAGCCGTTCCAGCGGCTGTGCCAGCGCGAGGTAGGCGAGGCCGTTCACGGTGGTGACGACGGCGTCGAGGCGCAGCGACAGCCGCAGCAGCGGCTCGCCCGGAGCGAGCAGGGTGGACAGGCGGGACGGGGCGGTGGCGGTGGTCATGGCGGATCTCCTGGTTCGGGAAGGGTGGGTCAGGCGGGAGCGGGGACCTGGTCGAGGAAGCCGTAGACGCTGTCGATGCGACCGTCGGCGAGGACGGCGACGTCGAAGCCGATCACCACGGGGTCGCCGTCGGCGGGACCGAGGCCCCAGGTGAAGCGCACCTGGTCGTGGTGGGCGTCGACCGGGCCGGCCAGCCGGAAGGTCCAGTCGGGGAACTGGGTCTGCACGCCGGCGATGGCCGCCTCGAGTTCGGCGTGGCCGGTCACCGCGACCAGGGGGTCGACATAGCGCGCCTCCGGGGTGAACAGGCGGGCGACAGCGGAGCGGCGGGCGCCGGGTTCGCGGGTGTTCCATGCCTCCAGGTACTGTGCGACGACGGTGTTCATCTCGACCTCCGAAATATGCTGTGAGCTGGTGTTTCGCTGGTTGTTCCTGCGATGACACCTACGGTATGGCGCACCGGGGGTCCGTCGAATCAGTCGCCTATAGGTACTTCTCGCGAGGTAGGCACCGCCGGTACCGGTACGGCGATACCGTGGTGCGCATGCTGCACGGACGCGAAGCCGAACAGGCCACCATCGACGACCTGCTGACGGGGGCGCGGGCCGGGCGCAGCGGGGCGCTGGTGCTGCGCGGCGAGGCAGGCATCGGCAAGTCCGCGCTGCTGGATTACGCGGCGGCGCAAGGTATTCCGACGGTGCGCAGCGCGGGCATCGAGTCGGAGGCCGAATTGCCTTTCGCCGCACTGCATCTGCTGGTGCGGCCCGGGATGGAGCTGGTGCGGCAGTTGCCGCCGCGGCAGCGCGAGGCCATAGAAGCCGCGTTCGGTCTGGGCGACAGCACCCCCGCCGACCGGATGCTGATCGGCCTCGCCCTGCTGACGCTGCTGGCCGAGGAAGCGGCCGAGGGCCCGCTGCTGTGCCTGATCGACGACGCGCACTGGCTGGACCGGGCGACGGCGCAGACGCTGTTGTTCGCGGCCCGCAGGCTCGACGCCGAGGGCGTGGTGATGCTGTTCGCCACCCGCACCGGCCCCGACGACTTTCCCGCGCCCGGCCTGCCCGAACTGGCGCTGTCCGGTCTGCGCGCCGACGCGGCGGCAGCGCTGCTCGACGCCGGACCGACCCGGCTGACGCCGGCGACGCGGTATCGGTTGCTCGCGGAGTCGGGCGGCAATCCGCTTGCGCTGCTGGAACTTCCGTCGGTGGTGGGCGCGACGGACGACCTGAATCCACTGCCACTGACGCAGCGACTACAGCTGGCTTTCCACGGCCGGATCGCCAGGCTCCCGGCCGCCACCCGGACGATCCTGCTCGTTGCCGCAGCATCGGGCGCGGGAGACCTCGCGCCGGTGGTGCGCGCCGCCGCAGTACTGGGTGCGGCGCTGCCCGATCTGCAACCGGCCGCGGACGCCGGCCTGATCAACACCGACGGACAGACTCTGACGTGGCGTCACCCGCTGTCCCGCGCCGCGGCGTACCAGGGTTCCGCACTCACCGACCGGCTCGCCGCCCACCGAGCCCTCGCGGATGCACTCGACGGCGGCAACGACACGGCCGATCTGCGTGCTTGGCATCTCGCTTGTGCCGCAACGGGTCCCGACGAGCAAGCCGCGACCGCGCTCGAGCACACCGCCGATCGGGCCAGGCGCCGCAACGGATTCCACGGCGCGGTCGCCGCCTACGATCGCGCCGCGGCACTGAGTGTCGACACCGAGGCCCTGCTGCGCAGGCTCGTCCTCGCTGCCGAGACCGCCACCGAGGCCGGGCTCACCGACCAGGCGGCCCACCTCGCCGACCGCGCCGCGGCACTGAATGTCGACACCAGAGCCCGGCTACGCAGGCGAGCCTCGGCCACCGGAGCCGAACTCGACGAGGGCGCCACGCACTCGGCCGACCGGGCCGCGGCGCCGAACGCCGGCGCTCGAACGCGCGGGCGCGCCCTCGCCACCGAGGCCGCCCTGACCGACCGGGCTGCTGCGCAGTCCGTCGACGGCGAGTACGACCTGCGCCTCGCGCTGGTACGCGCGCAGGCTGAATTCGCCGCGGGCAAACCGGGTTCCGCACATCGTCGGCTGATGGCTGCGGCGATCGGATCGGCAGCAAACGATCCGCGAGGGGCGGCGCGCATCCTCACCCGAGCGGTGCACACGGCCTGGTATCTCGGACCCGCCGAACTTGACGAGGTCGCCGATCTGGCGGCCACGCTGCGGCTGGACGAAGACGATCCGACCACCCCTATCGTGCGCTACCTGACCGGGTCGGTGGCCGGACACCGCACCGTCGACCTGCGCGATGCGGCAGACACGGCCCGCGCCAACGGCGCCGACAGTCCCGCCGACCTGGTCCAGTTGTGCGGCAGCGGGCTGGTCGTGGGACAGGACGACCAGGTCGGCGAGCTGGCCGACGAGCTCATCGCCGAGAGCCGGGAGCAGGGGCGGATCGCGTTGCTCGCGCCGCTGCTGTTCTTCCGTTCCGAGGCCGCGCTGTTCGGTGGACGGCCGGGCGAAAGCAGGGTCGCGGCCGAGGAAGGCTTGCGGATCGCCGAGGACATCGGCCAGCCGCAGTGGATCAGCCAGCTCAGCGCGTTTCTGGCCTATCTGGCGGCACTGCGCGGTGACGAGCAGACCTGTCGCGCGCACGCCGATCGCGCGGCGGCCGAGGAGTTCGGTGGAGCGCAGTCGGTCGGGGCGCCGTGGGCGCACGCGGCGCTGGCGCTGCTCGCTCTCGGCCGGGGCAGGCTCGAGCAGGCCAGAGCCGAGCTCGAGCACATGACGATCGAACCGGCCCGCCATCACGTCAGCGGGTTGCGCTGTCTCGCTGACCAGATCGAGGTCGCGACCCGGCTCGGCGCCACCGAGCAGGCGACCGAGGCGCTGGCCAGGCTCACCGCGTGGTCGGCACGGGCGGGACAGGAGTGGATCGCGGCGCTGGCGGCCAGGGGCAGTGCGCTGCTGGCCGACGGACCGAGCGCCGAACAGCACTTCCTGGCCGCGCTCGCGGGGAACCGTCCCTTCGACGAAGCCCGCACGCGCCTGCTCTACGGCGAATGGCTGCGCAGGGACAAGCGCAAGGTCGACGCGCGCGGGCAGCTGGAACAGGCGCTCGAGCTGTTCGAACGGCTCGACGCCACGCCCTGGTCCGACCGGACCCGCACCGAACTGGCGGCGCTCGGGGTGGGTACCGGCGCCAAGGCGAGCAAGGGACCGCTCAGCGTGCTGACCCCGCAGGAGTCACAGATCGTGCGACTGGCCGCGCAGGGACTGTCGAATCGGGAGATCGCCGCGCGCTTGGTCCTGAGCCATCGCACGGTCGGGCATCACCTGTACAAGGCGTATCCGAAATTGGGTGTGCTCTCGCGCGGGGAGCTCAGCGAGCTCGACCTAGCGCAGTGAGTGCGCGCGGGCGGCGCCGACCGACCAGCGCAGGGCGGCGACGGCGGCCGCGGCCAGCACGGCGGACTGCGCCGAACCGAGGATCAACAGCAGCAGGGCGCCCACGACGAGCCCGGCGACCAGCGCCTCGAGCTTGTAGACCGGCCAGGCACTGCCCGCGATGTCGACCGTCGCGGATGCTGCCGATGGGGTGACCACTGCCATGCACACAGGATAGACGCACGCTGAAGTTCGGGCCACCGAACTTTCGCGGACAGGCTTGTCGGGAACATCACACGACGAGCGATCGTTGTGCAGGTCATGCCACTGACAGGAGAGTACGCACCGAGCACTTCGGACTGGGCCCGCAAGCAGGCCGAGACCTACGAGAACTCCGGCGGAGCCACCGGCACGTCGCTGCAGGGTAAGCCCGTCGTCCTGCTCACCACCAAGGGCGCCAAGACCGGCAAGCTGCGCAAGACGCCGCTGATGCGCGTCGAGCACGACGGTGAGTACGCCGTCGTCGCCTCGCTGGGCGGCGCGCCGAAACACCCGGTCTGGTACTTCAACATCACGGCCGAACCGCACGTCGAACTGCGCGACGGCACGGTCACCAAGGACTACACCGCGCGCGAGGTCTTCGGCGAGGAGAAGGCGCTGTGGTGGGAGCGTGCGGTCGAGGTGTGGCCGGACTACGCCGAGTACCAGAAGAAGACCGATCGCCAGATTCCGGTCTTCGTCCTCACCCCGCGCTAGCGCGTCCCGGCCCACCGAACCCGTCGCCCGGCGGGTTCGGTGCAGGCCACGGGAGGCGCGCTCTCGGGGCGGCTTCCGCGCCTCGGTAGCATTTACCGGGTGTCCCCCATCGCTGACGTCGCAGAAGTGTCCGTAACCCGTCCGCCGCTGACCGCGGACGAGATCGACGCCGCCGCCAAGCGAATTTCCGACATCATCGAGCCGACTCCGCTGCAGTACTCCGCGCGGCTGTCGGCGAGCACCGGTGCGCAGGTGTACCTCAAGCGCGAAGACCTCACCGCGGTGCGCTCGTACAAGCTGCGCGGCGCCTACAACCTGATGGTCCAGCTCACCGCCGCCGAACGCGCGGCGGGTGTCGTCGCGGCCAGCGCGGGCAACCACGCGCAGGGCGTTGCCTTCGCCTGCCAGGCGATGGGCGTGCGCGGGCGGATCTACGTGCCGACCACCACCCCGAAGCAGAAGCGCGACCGCATCCGCGTGCACGGCGGCGAGTTCGTCGAGCTCATCGCCATCGGCGAGACCTACGACGCGGCCGCCGCGGCCGCCGCCGCCGATGTCGCCCGCACCGGCGCGACCATGGTGCCGCCGTTCGACGACCCGCGCACCGCCGCGGGCCAGGGCACCATCGCCGCGGAATTCCTCGAGCAGCTCGGCGCCGCGCCGGACCTGGTCATCGTCCCGGTCGGTGGTGGCGGTTGCCTCGCGGGCATCGGCACCTACCTGCGCGAACGCGCGCCGCAGACCGGTCTGCTCGGTGTCGAACCCGCCGGCGCGGCCTCGATGACCGCGGCGCTGGTCGCGCACGGCCCGGTGACGCTGCCCGAGATCGACCCGTTCGTCGACGGTGCCGCCGTGCGCCGTATCGGCGACCTGCCCTACCAGGCCGCGGCGTCGTTCGGCGGAGAGGTGGTCTCGCACGCCTCGCTCCCGCTGCTCACGACCACCGATTCCTCCACCGGTACAGCGACTTTCCGGATGATGCACGTCGACGAAGGCGCCATCTGCACCGCGATGCTCGACCTGTACCAGAACGAGGGCATCATCGCCGAGCCGGCGGGCGCCCTGGCCACGGCGGCACTCGCCGAGGTCGATATCGAACCGGGGACCACGGTGGTCGTCCTGGTCTCCGGCGGCAACAACGACGTCTCGCGCTACGGCGAGATCATCGAACGCTCGCTGGTGCACCGCGGACTCAAGCACTACTTCCTCGTCGACTTCCCGCAGGAACCCGGTGCGCTGCGCCGCTTCCTCGACGATGTCCTCGGTCCCGACGACGACATCACCATGTTCGAGTACGTCAAGCGCAACAACCGCGAAACCGGGGCGGCGCTGGTCGGCATCGAACTCGGCGCCACCGACGATCTGGCGTCGCTGCTGCATCGCATCGAGGAGTCCCCGATCCAGGCCGAGCGCCTGGAACCGGGTTCTCCCGCCTATCGCTACCTCACCTAGGAGCTACGCGGCCGCGCGGTCGATCTTCGTCGCGCGGCCGCGGGTGGCGTTCGCCCCCGCGACGGCCAGCGGCAGCAGCCAGCCGAGGGCCAGCTGGTCGTAGGGCAGCAGGGCCTGGTCGAGCCGGTTGTGCACGTAGGCGATCGACAGTCCCGAGCGCGGGTCGACCCAGCCGAAGGAACCGCCGAGCCCGATGTGGCCGAAGCCGTTCCGCGCGCCGGGCATCGGCAAGGAGTGGTAGCCGAGGTGCCACATCATCGGCAGATAGAACAGCGCGTGGTCGAGCTGGTAGGTCTGCACGCGGCGGATCGCCGCGTGCGTGCTCGGCTGCAGGAACGGGCGCCCGTCGACGGTGCGGCCGTCGGCCAGCGCGGCGTACATCTTGGCCAGGCCCGCCGCGGTGCAGACACCGTTGCCCGCGGGCATCTCGGTGTCGAGGATCGTCGGCTCGTCGCCGTCGAGAATGCTGTCGAGACCGACGACGAACAGGCACCGCGCGGCCGCGCCGAGCGGGCCGGGAATGCGCATGCCGACGCGGTCGAGGAATCCGGCGGCGATCGGGTGGCCCGCCAGTTTCAGGTGCGCCCCGGCCAGTCGCGCGTACTCGGTCGACGAACCCGCGGCCGGACGGCCGAGATGGATGCCGTCGATGCCGAGCGGATCGGTGACCTCGCTGCGGATGAGCTCGCTCATGCCCTGGCCGGTGACGGCCCTGGCCAGGCCCGCGAGCAGCCAGCCGTAGGTGAGCGCGTGGTAGGTCGGGACGCCGAGCAGCCGATCGGGGGCGGCCAGCGCGAGCCGGTCCTCCATCAGCTCGTGATCGAGGGATTCGGTGGCGGTGGTGGCGACCGCGGGCAGCGAGGACAGCCCGGATCGGTGGGTGAGCACGTCGGCGACGGTGATCGCGCCCTTGCCCTTGGCGGCGAACTGCGGCCAGTATTCGGCGACCGGCGCCTGATAGTCGATCAGGCCGCGGTCGGCGAGCCGGTGGATGACGGTCGCGGTGACGCCCTTGGTCGCGGAGAACACGATAGGCGCGGTGTCGGCCGTCCACAGCCGGTCCCCGGCGCTGCCGGTCCAGAAATGGGCCAATGGTTCCCCGTGCCGATAGATCGCGAGGGCGCCGCCCGCACCGCGGCGATGGCCGATCAAGGTGGCGAAGGCGCGCACCAGTGGACCGAAACCGGCCGGGGCGAAACCGCCGACACCGGCCGGAAGGGCAGCACTGTCCTGCCCGTAAGCGTCGTTGCTCATCGTATAACCGTACGGTCGTCAGTTCGCCTAGGCAACGGTCGAACACCGACCGTGCCCTAGCCGTGCCCTGGACGTGTCACTCGGTGACCACGGTGCCCGCGTCGTCACCTTCTTCGAGCACGGCGAAACTGTGGCCCGAGATGAGTGTCCCCGCACCGGATTCGGTGGCGGGCGCCCAGGCGAGCAGAACCCGGCCGTGCACCGGGATCACCGCTTCGTCCTCGGCCAGGTTGCACACCACCGAGATCCGGCCGCGCCGCAGCACGAACCAGCGCTGCGCCTCGTCGTAGTCGGCCCAGACCCGTTCCAGCCAGGGGTCGGTGAACTCCGCCCTGGATGCGCGCAGTGTGAGCAGGGCGCGATAGCAGGCGAGCAGCCGGGCGTGGGGTTCGCGGGTCGGCTCGGTCCAGTCGAGCTTGGAGCGGGTGAAGGTGGCCGGGTCCTGCGGGTCGGGCACGTCCTCGGTGGCCCAGCCGTGCTCGGCGAACTCGGCCCTGCGCCCGGTCGCCGTCGCGGCGGCGACGTCCGGATCGGTGTGCGAGGTGAAGAACTGGAACGGCGTGCGCGCGCCCCACTCCTCCCCCATGAACAGCATCGGGGTGCTCGCCGAGAGCAGCACCAGCGCCGCTTTCACCGCGAGCTGGCCAGGGGTCAGGTAATCGCTCGGGCGGTCGCCGACGGCCCGGTTGCCGATCTGGTCGTGGGTGCAGGTGTAGCCGAGCAGGGCGCTGCCGGGAATCAGGTCGCGGCGCAGGGGCGTGCCATGGGTGCGGCCACGGAAGCTGGAATACGTTGCGGCGTGGAAGAATCCGTGGGTGAGGGTCTGCGCCAGGCAGGCCAGGGAACCGAAATCGGCGTAGTAGCCCTGTCGTTCGCCGGAGACGGCGGTGTGGACCGCGTGGTGCAGGTCGTCGTTCCACTGACCGGTCAGGCCGTAGCCGCCCGCCGCGCGGGGCGTGATCAGGCGGGGGTCGTTGAGGTCGCTCTCGGCGATCAGGCTGAGTGGGCGGCCCAGATGTGCTGACAGGGCGGTGGTTTCGACGACCAGCTCTTCGAGCAGGTGGATGGCAGTGTGGTCGACGAGGGCGTGGACGGCGTCGATGCGCAGGGCGTCGATGTGGAAGTCGCGCAGCCAGCACAGGGCGTTGTCGATGATGTGGCGGCGGACCGCGTCCGAGCCGGGCCCGTCCAGGTTGACGCTCTGCCCCCAGGTGTTGCGGCCCCCGGCGAGGTAGGGGCCGAAGCGCGGCAGGTAGTTGCCGGAGGGGCCGAGGTGGTTGTAGACGACGTCCAGGCACACCGCGAGGCCGCGGGCGTGGCAGGCGTCGACGAAGCGTTGCAGGCCGTCGGGTCCGCCGTAGCTCTCCTGCACCGCGTACCAGAGCACGCCGTCGTAGCCCCAGTTGTGGGTGCCGTCGAAGGCGTTGATCGGCATCAGCTCGACCGTGGTGACGCCGAGGGCGACGAGATGGTCGAGCCGGTCGATCGCGGCGTCGAAGGTGCCGTCGGGGGTGAAGGTGCCGATGTGCAGCTCGTAGAACACCGAGCCGGCCAGTTGCCTGCCGGTCCAGCCCTGATCGGTCCAGGCACCGGGATCGAGGTCGTGGACGGCGGAGAGTTCGTGGACGCCGTCGGGCTGACGCGGCGAGCGCGGGTCGGGCAGGACCGTCGGATCGTCGTCGATCGCGAAGCCGTATCTGGCGCCCTGACCTGCGTCTGCCTTGACCGACCACCAGCCGCCGCCGTTGCGGCGCATCGGGTGTGTCACCCCGTCCAGTTGCAGCCGCACCGCCCCCGCCTCCGGCGCCCACACCCGAAACTGCCTCATGGCCCCAGCATCGCATGCGCGCGGTGATCAGGCAGGACGACCAGCGAGGTCGCCCCGCCGAGCCGATTCCGGACGGGGCGGGCCGTCCGGCCCGGCTCGGCGAATGTTCATCGGCTCGATTACCTTGGGGCCGAAGAGTTTTCGAGATCACACTGCCGTCCAGGAGGGCGCGATGACCGACTCCCCCGCCGACGACCTAGGTCGACTGCTGAATTCCCCGCTGCCACCGAGCTTCGCCGAGCTGACCCCCGAGCAGCTCGCCGACCTGACCGGACTGGTCGAGGCCGGACTGCAGCACCGGATCGACGCGCTCACCGCCGATGCCTTCGGCGCCCTCGACAACCTGCCCGTCTTCCTGCGCGGCGCGGTACGCAAGGTGGTGGGCCTGTGACCGCGTCCGCCGTCGCCATCTCCCGGCTCGCCGCCGCGCTCGACGTCCCCGACGAACGGCTGAGCTTCCTCGCCGACCGCCCGGCCGCCGATATCGACACCTTCCGGCGGCTGGTGACCGGCTATTTCTTCGACTCCACCACCGACGGTCTCGGCAAGATCCTCGCCGCGGTCCGGGTGCTGCCGGCCCCCGTTGCCGCCAAGGTCGCCACCCACAACGACAGCGTGCTGATGACCGCCCACCTGGCCAGCGTGCTCGATATCCCGCGCGCGATCTCGGTGGCGCGACGGTTGCGCCCCGAGTTCCTCGCCAGGGCGGCCGCTTTCCTCGATCTGCAGCGGTCGGCGGAATTGATCGCGGGGTTGCCTGTCGACATGTCGCTGGCGGTGAGTCGCGAACTCGCCGCCCGCGAGGATTGGCTCACGCTCGGCTCGATCATCGAGATCGCCACCGAGGAGCAGCTGACGGCGTGCCTGCGCGGTCTGGATGCGGACGCGCTGCTGCGGGCCGCGCGGACCGTGGCCGATCTCGCGACGCTGGAGCGGGCCGCTGCGGTGGCGACCGAACCGCTGGCGACTCAGTTGCGTGATATCGCCGCCGTCGCGGTCGACGAAGCCTGACCTGCCTGTCACCGGCGGATAACTGAGTTCCGGTCGTCTTTCGGGGCGTCCGGCCGCGAGGTCTGGCCGGGAGGCGGTGACCTGGCAGCCGTACCCGTGTCTGCCAACTCGGGCGACGCAGCCGGGCCAACGTCAGTCGTGCGCTACCACACCGACGGGCCCGGCGCCGAAGCACAGTTGGGCGCCGGGAGTGAGCGCACGCACGCGCAGTGCCGAACCGCCGCCGAGCATGCGGAGATGGACGGGATGCAGCCCGGCCCGCACCTCGGCGACGGTTTCGGCGCCACCCTCGAACGACACGGCGATCGTGCCGTCCTGATCGGCGAGGTAGTTGAGCTGGGCGGTCCATTCGCGGATCTGCATCGGACCGTCCAGCGGCAGCCGCACCGCCTCTCCCCCGGCCACCCGGTAGTCGCATCCGGGTTCGGGGGCGGGCACGATCGAGCGGTTCCACCACACTTGGGCGTCGACAAGTCGACCGTCGTCGGTGAACATCCGCAGGTGCGGTGTCGACCGGGCGAACGTGCCGGGCCCGGCGAGCGAGGCGAACACCTGGTCGGTCATGTTCTGTGGGAAAGCCAGGGGGTTCAGCACATTCCACGGGACCTCTTGCGGCAGCAGCGGTGCGTCCACGCCCGGTAGCGCGGCTCGCACGCCGGTGACGTATGTGCGGGCGGGGCTCGGTTCCCACGACCGGGTGAAGGTGATGGTCGACAACACACTGCTCACCAGGAAGATTGCGGTGACCGCCACGCCTGCGACACGCCGCAGCGGAAGTGCCTGTGCCGCGAGCCCGGCACTGCGTTGAATATCCCGGTAGCCAGTTCCCGTATTGCGAGGTGCAGTCAGGATCAGTGCCACACCCAGGCAGCCGATGACGGCGAAATCCGCGAAGTAGCGGATGGACTGCAGCAATAGCGCCGCGGTGCCCGGCCCGTCGCGCAGCACCACCACGGGCGCGACGGTCAGTACTGTGTAGGCGGCCATGCACGCCCAGACCATGCCGACGCGGAGGCGCGTGCGGATCGTCCATGCCGCGAACAGGATCAGCAACGCCCAGCACAGGGCGACCGCGATACCCGGCGGGTCCGCCCACGGGGTCGCGGGTTGCCAGCGTTCCCACCGCCACGGTCCGCCGAACAGGGCGGGGACCAAGCCGTCCGAGAGTGCTTGCCGCAATAGCGCGGTGGGTTGTTCCGGGCGGGACAGTCCGCGTGGGCGCTGGATGACGAGCAGGAAGAACGCCGACCAGGCCAGTAGGACCGCGCCCGCCGCCGTCCACAACGCGGCGCCGCGGCGGGCGGCCGCGCGCACCGAGTCCCCCGACACGTACGCCAGCAGCGCCACCACCACGAAGGCGACCGGCAGCACGACGACAGCCTTCTCGAAGCACAGCAGCGCCACCGCGAGCACCGCCGCGCCCGAGACCGCGTAGCGCCTGCGCCCGGTCCGCACGAGCAGCACCGCGTCCGCGCTCACCCAGGCGAGCGCGATCTGCAACGGCAGCGCGTTCACCGCCGCCGACCACCAGGCGAACGCGGGCACGGTCAACGGCACGAACAGGTAGAAGACCAGCGGCACCAGCATCCGCGCGCCGGTCCCGAGCAGCACCACGACCAAGCGCAGCACCGCCAGCGAGGCCAGCAATTGCAACGCGACCAGCACGCCCGCCGCCGCACCCCATTGCAGCGGCGCCACCGCGGTCACCGCCCAGGTCAGCACGAACGCCAGCGGCATCACGTGCCCGTCGTGGCTGGTGAACAGCAGCTCGGCCGACCACAGCGGATGCCTGCCCACCTCGCCGATCAGGATGAAATCGTCCCAGTAGAAGAACCCCGACGCGGCGACCCAGCTACGCAGCACCAGCTGGAGCGCGATCAATCCGGCCGCGACGAGCAGCACGGCGCGCGGCGGCACGCGCGGCCGCGACGGCATCGCGGGCCGCGGTGGTGCGTCGAGTCGAGTCGCTGTCGTCACGTCTCTCGACGCTAGCCCGTCGTTCGCGGTGTTTCGATCAGTACCCGCCGGGGCAACCCACGATCGGCTCGTCCCGGCGGATCCGCTGCGATGATCGAGGGTCAGCCCAGGCAGCCGGGACCGAGCAGGGCCTTCAGATCACCCATCAACGCCGAGGACGGGGAGACCCGCCAGCTGTCGTCGAGCTTGAGCAGGGTGGTCTTCTCGCGCGCGCCGACGTGGCGGACGTGCACATCCGAGGTGCCGGGGTGGCGGGACAGGACCTTCTTGAGCTCACCGATCTTGTCGGGCGTGCACATGCGCGTCGTCATCACGACCGAGACGGGCTTGGCCACGCCGATGGCCGAAAGATCTGGCACCACAAGGTCGTTGGCGATCAGCGAGATCCGGTCGTCGCGGACGGAGACGCGGGCCTTGACCAGCACCACCGCGTCCTCGACCACGTCCATGCCGTACACCGAGTAGGACTGCGGGAAGAACAGCACCTCCACACCACCGGTGAGGTCCTCGAGCTGCGCCGATGCCCAGGCCAGGCCGTTCTTGTTGATGCGCCGGTTCACCGAGGCGAGGATGCCGCCGATGGTCACCTGCGCGCCGTCCTTGACGTCGCCTTCCAGGATCGCCGGGATGGGGGTGTCGACCTGGGCGGCCAGCACGTGCTCGACGCCGTTGAGCGGATGCCCGGACACATACAGGCCCAGCATCTCCCGCTCCAGGGCGAGCTTGTGCTTGGTCTCCCATTCGTCCTCGGGAACCTTCACGTTGAACACCGAGGCCACCGAGTCGTCGCCGTCGTCCAAGCCGCCGAACAGGTCGAACTGGCCGATCGCCTCGGCCTTCTTCGTCGACATCACCGCGTCGATCGCATCGGAATGGATCAGCAGCAGGCCCTTGCGCGGATGTCCGAGGGAGTCGAAACCGCCTGCCTTGATGAGCGATTCGGTGACCTTCTTGGAGCAGGCGATCGCGTCGATCTTGTTCAGGTAGTCGGAGAAGTCGGTGAACTTCGACTTCTCTTTGCGGGCGGCGATGATCGAGGACACCACGTTGGCGCCGACATTGCGCACCGCACCCAGACCGAAGCGGATGTCCTTGCCGACCGAGGCGAAGTTCTGTTCGGACTCGTTGACATCCGGCGGCAGCACCGTGATGCCCATCTTGCGGCAGTCCGACAGGTAGATGGCGGCCTTGTCCTTGTCGTCACCGACGGAGGTGAGCAGACCGGCCATGTATTCGGCGGGGTAGTTGGCCTTGAGGTAGGCGGTCCAGAAGGAGACCAGGCCGTAGCCTGCGGCGTGCGACTTGTTGAACGCGTAGCCGGCGAACGGGAGGATGGTGTCCCACAGCGCCTTGATGGCGGGTTCGGAGAAGTCGTTCTTGAGCATGCCCTCGCGGAAGCCCGCGTAGGCCTCCTCCAGCACCGAGAGCTTCTTCTTACCCATGGCGCGGCGCAGGATGTCGGCCTGGCCGAGGGAGTACCCGGCGACCTTCTGCGCGATCTGCATGATCTGTTCCTGATAGACGATCAGGCCGAAGGTGTCGGCGAGGATCTCTTTCAGCGGCTCTTCGAGCTCGGGGTGGATCGGCTTGACCTCTTGGCGGCCGTTCTTGCGGTCGGCGTAGTCGTTGTGGGCGTTCATGCCCATCGGGCCGGGGCGATACAGCGCCAGCACGGCCACGATGTCCTCGAAGCCGGTGGGCTGCATGCGGCGCAGCAGATCGCGCATGGCACTGCCGTCGAGCTGGAACACGCCGAGGGTGTCGCCGCGGGCGAGCAGTTCGTAGGTGGCCGGGTCGTTGAGCGGCAGGTGATCCATGTCGAGATCGATGCCGCGGTTGGCCTTGATGTTCTCCAGGGCGTCACCGATGACGGTGAGGTTGCGCAGACCGAGGAAGTCCATCTTCAGCAGGCCGATGGCCTCACACGACGGATAGTCCCAACCGGTGATGATCGCGCCGTCCTGCGCGCGTTTCCACACCGGGATGGCGTCGGTCAGCGGCTCCGAGGACATGATGACCGCGCAGGCGTGCACGCCGGCGTTGCGGATCAGGCCTTCCAGGCCGCGGGCGGTCTCGTAGATCTTGGCGACATCGGGGTTGGAGCCGATGAGCTCGCGCACCTCGGCGGCTTCCTTGTACCGCTCGTGCTCCGGGTCGGTGATGCCCGAGACCGAGATGTCCTTGGCCATGATCGGCGGCGGCAGCGCCTTGGTGATCTGGTCGGCGATGGCGAAACCGGGCTGGCCGAACAGCACTCGCGCCGAGTCCTTGATCGCGGCCTTGGTCTTGATGGTGCCGAAGGTGATCACCTGAGCCACCCGGTCGCTGCCCCACTTGTCGGTGGCGTAGCGGACCATCTCACCGCGGCGGCGATCGTCGAAGTCGATATCGATATCGGGCATCGACACGCGCTCGGGGTTGAGGAACCGCTCGAACAGCAGACCGTGCGGGATCGGGTCGATATTGGTGATGCCCATCGCGTACGCCACCAGCGAACCGGCGGCCGAACCACGGCCGGGGCCGACGCGGATGCCGACATCGAGGGCGTGGCGGATCAGGTCACCGACGACGAGGAAGTAGGCGGGGAAACCCATTTCGCAGATGACGCCGAGCTCGTAGTCGGCACGCGCGAGGTATTCCTGCGGCGGGCCGTCGGGGAAGCGGCGATCCAGGCCGTCGAGGACTTCCTTGCGCAGCCAGGTGGCCTGGGTGTGGCCCTCGGGCACCGGGAAGATCGGCATCCGGTCGCGGTGGGCCCACACGTCGTCGTAGGACTGCACGCGCTCACCGATGAGCTCGGTGTTGTCGCACGCGCCGGGGACTTCCGCGTCCCAGATGGCGCGCATCTCCGCGGCGGACTTCAGGTAGTAGCCGTCACCGTCGAACTTGAAGCGGGTCGGGTCAGAGAGCGTCTTGCCGGTCTGGATGCACAGCAGCGCTTCGTGATTGGTCGACTGGTCCTTGGTGACGTAATGGCAGTCGTTGGTGGCGATGGGCGGGATCTCGAGCTGATGGCTGATCGAGATCAGGCCTTCGCGGACCCGGCGCTCGATGGACAGACCGTGGTCCATCACCTCGAGGAAGAAATTGTCCTTGCCGAAGATCTCCTGCCATTTCGCGGCAGCCTCGAGCGCCTCGCGTTCGTGACCGAGGCGCAGCCGGGTCTGCACCTCACCCGACGGGCAGCCCGTCGTGGCGATGATGCCCTCGGCGTACTGGGCGATGATCTCCTCGTCCATGCGCGCCCACTTGCCCAGCTGACCTTCGATGGAGGCCAGGCTCGACAGCTTGAACAGGTTGCGCAGGCCGGTCGCGTTCTCGGCGACCATCGTCATGTGGGTGTAGGCACCCGAACCCGAGACGTCGTCGCTCTTCTGCCCCGGATCACCCCACTGCACGCGCTTGGTGTCGAACCGGGAACCCGGCGCGATGTAGGCCTCGATGCCGATGATCGGCTTGATGCCCGCCTTCTTGGCCGAGTTGTAGAACTCCGAGGCGCCGTACATGTTGCCGTGGTCGGTCATGCCGACGGCGGTCATGCCCAGCCGTTCCGCCTCCGCGAACAGCGGCGAAATTTTCGCCGCACCATCGAGCATGGAGTACTCGGTGTGGTTGTGCAGGTGAACGAACGATCCGGACGAGGCCAAGACGGTCCTTCCTCCCAGGGTGTCGACGGGGGTTGGCATTGGCATTCTAGGCACGTGGGTCCGACAACTTTTCCCGTGCCACACGGGCGCCCGGCCCCCGCCTCGGCCCGGTCCGGCGTGTCGTGTCGAAGGTCACCGGCGAGTCCTGGGCAACGTCCGTTTTCCGCCAGTTTCTCGGCGTTGTGCCCGGCGCGCGGCCGCCCGTCGGCGATCACCGGCGCACCGCGTCGGCTTGCGGCGATAATCGGCGGATGTCCGCACCGGGTGGCGAGAAGTTTCCGGCCGCTGTGGATTCATGATGGCCGGTTGATGACACGGGCAGACGGGAGCGCACGGTGACGACCACGGCAGTGGTGCTGGCGTGTGTGGTGATCGTCCTGATCACCGCGTGGTTGGTGTGGCGGCGGACCCAGCGGGTCGTGACCACCCCTGCCCAGCGCGCCGTTCATCAGGCGTTGCATACCGCGTCGCTGGCCGCGGTGCCGTTGCGGCGGGGGTTGACGGCGGAGGCGGCACGGGAGGCGGCGCCGCATCTGCGGGCGCTGGCCGGGGCCGAGGCGCTGGGCGTGGTGGATGCGGAGGCGACGTTGCTGGCATGGGATGGGGCGCATACGGGGATGGCCGATGCCTTCGCCGAGGCGGCGCGGCGGGCGATCGCCGACGAGCGGGCGGTGCTGGTCGGTGGAGACGAGCATTCGCTCATCGCGCAGCCGCTGCTGATCGAGACGGGGGCGGCGGTGGGGGCGCTCGGGATGGTGACCACCGGGAAGCCGGGGCCCGGCATGCTCGGGGCGGCGGGTGAGGTCGCCCGGTATGCGTGCGGGCAGCTGGAGCTGGCCGAGCTGGACGCCTCCAGGGCCCGGGTCGACCGAGCCGAACTGCGGGCGCTGCGGGCGCAGATCAGTCCGCATTTCATCTACAACGCGCTCAATACGATCGCCTCGTTCGTCCGCACCGATCCCGACCGGGCCCGCGAACTCATCCTCGAATTCGCCGACTTCACCCGCTATTCGTTCCGCGCCGCAGGCGAATTCACCGTCCTCGCCGACGAATTGCGCAATATCGAGCGTTACCTCGCCCTGGAACAGGCCCGCTTCGGCGACGCACTCGACGTGCGGTTGCAGATCGCGCCGGAAGTACTCGGCGTGGTGCTGCCGTTCCTGGCGCTGCAGCCGCTGGTGGAGAACGCGGTCCGGCACGGCCTCGGCGGCGGCGGTCGCGGCGGCCAATTGAGCATCGTCGCCAGCGATGAGGGCACCGACTGCCTGATCAGCGTCGAGGACGACGGCATCGGCATGGACCCCGAACTCCTGCGCTCGGGCGCCCTCGACGCCGTCGACACCGACACCGGCCCCGCCCGCACCGGCGAAGCCGCCCACGTCGGCCTCGCCAACGTCGACGACCGCCTCCGCGCCGCCTTCGGCAACGACTACGGCCTGGTCGTGGACACCGCCCCCGGCGCGGGCACGAAAGTCAGCATGCGGGTACCGAAATTCCGAGCCGGAATCCGCGCCTGATGTCAGTTCGTCGTCAGCTCCGGAATCCCTCTGGAAGGACGATCCGGTTCAACCAAGCGTCCTGGTGATCCACCAACGCGATATCGAGCGGCAACGGCACGAAGCGACAAGCGAATACCAGTCCACTGTCCTCGTCGTCACTGACGACTCGATGCACCCAGGCATCGGCCGAATCCGCCGGTGCCCGAAGATGAAAATAGGTGGTCCAGCGAGGTTGTTGCGTACCCGGATGCGGTCGACGGTCCACACCCATAGGCTCCACAACGGAAACGCCGACCAGCCCCGTCTCCTCGGCGATCTCCCGAAGAACAGCTGATTCGAGCTCCTCCCCCTGGCGAACCCCACCGGCCGGAATCTGAGTCCCCGCTTCGGGCATACCGACATGGTCGAAGACAAGAAGTTCCGGAACCTCCCGATCCCGAACCACATACCCGGCGACGCGAATTCTCGGTTCCAGCATTTTCACCTCATGACCAGACGCAGAAATGGTTCCACTATCGGCTCGGGCTCAGAAAATAGTGCAGGACTGCCGGTCTGCCGTCCGGGGTCGTCCAGCCTCCCGGACCGCTGTGGATCTTCTTCCAGCCTGCGCTGTCGTACAGCGAAAGTGCGGCTGTGCCACCGGCTTCCACGGAGAGGACCGCCCGGCGGGCGCGTTGGTCGGCCATGTTCACGGCGGCGGCGAGGAGTTGGCGGCCGATGTCGAGGCGGCGGTGGGACGGGATGACGAACAGGCGGATTACCGAGATCAGTTCGGTATCGGGGATCGCGGCATGAATCTCGGTGGGGAGGACGCTGTCGCCTATTCCGACCTGTCCGACGATGGTGTGGTTCGACTCGGCGACGCGGGCGTCGATCTGTTTGACCGGGCACAACCAGGCGGCGGGGTTCTCGGGCCACAGTGCCGGATAGCCGTCGGCCTCGTGCACCTCACGCAGAGCCGCGACGCAGGACGGTAGGTCCTCGGCGTTTCTGGGCCGGATGGTGATCACCGGTGTCGCCCCTCCTCGACGCTGCGGCAGGTCGTGCGGCCGCCGATCGGGCGGAGGGATCTGCCGGGTGAACTCGGGAGGATACCGTTCTCGGTGATCTGGGGCGACGGTTACCATGGACAGGCTGTGACCTGGAACACCGATGAATCCCCGACCGCTCTGCGAGTGCTCGCCGTCGATGACGAGAAGCCGGCGCTCGACGAGCTGGTGTATCTGCTGAGTACCCAGAGCGGGGTCGGGGAGATTCATCGGGCGGGTGAGTCGACGAGTGCGTTGCGGTTGTTGCGGGCGCACCCGATCGATGCGGTGTTTCTCGATATCGATATGCCGGGGCTCACGGGGATGGAGCTGGCGGGGATTCTGTCGGAGTTCGCCGAGCCGCCCGCGGTGGTGTTCGTGACGGCGCATGACGATCACGCGGTGGCGGCGTTCGATCTGGGCGCGGTGGATTACCTGCTGAAGCCGTTGCGGGCGGCGCGGCTGGCCGAGGCGGTGCGGCGAATCGTCGCCGCCAGGGTGTCGGTGCAGGCCGCCACACCGCCGGAGCCCGCGCATCCGAGCGAGGTGATTCCGGTGGAGCTCGGCGGGGTCACCACCTTGGTCAACCGGGCCGATGTCGCCTGGGTCGAAGCCGACGGGGACTACGCACGGCTGCACACCGGCACCGGCTCACATCTGGTGCGGATCCCGCTCTCGGCGCTCGAATCACGGTGGGAGGACGCCGGATTCCTGCGCGTGCACCGGTCGTACCTGGTGGCATTGCGGCTGGTCACCGGGTTGCGCAGTGCCGGTACCGGCACGGTGGTGTGCCTGCGTGCCGAGGGGGCGGCCGGTGCGGTGGAACTGCCGGTGAGCCGGCGTCAGGTACGCGAACTCAAGCAGCGGCTGGTGCACGGTCCGCGACAGAACTGGTCGCAGCGGTGACGGGTCCGCAGCGGCCACCACGGGAACGGGTGGTGCTGGCGCAGCGGCGCGGTGCACGTCAGGTGCGCACCCGCACCGAGGTTGTCGAGCAGACCGATCTCGGCGCGGCGCTGATCGGCGGACTGATCCGGGCGCAGCTGGGTCTGGCCCTGCGCCTCGGTCTGGTCGTGGTCGCCGGGTTCGGAGCGCTACCCGTGCTGTTCAGCATCGACGCGATCGCCGAGACGACGGTCGCCGGTATCCGCCTGCCCTGGCTCGTCCTCGGGCTACTGGCCTTTCCGGCGCTCTACGCGGTCGGCCGGGCGTACGTGCGGCTGGCCCAACGCAACGAGGACGACTTCCTGGAACTGGCCGGGGACTGACCGATGGCCCACCGCAGTCCCCGGGACGGAAGCTCCCGATGAGTCCCGACAACCCCGCGCTCACCATCGCCGCTCTCCTGCTGGCCGCACTCGCCACCGTCGGGATCGGGTTCTACGGAGTTCGCCTGTCGCGCACAACGTCCGACTTCCTGGTCGCCTCACGCACGGTAGGTTCACGCTGGAACGCGGCCGCGATCTCGGGCGAATATCTCTCCGCTGCTTCCTTTCTCGGTGTCGCCGGGCTCATCGCCAAGTACGGTGCCGACGCGCTGTGGTACCCGGTCGGCTTCACCGCGGGATATCTGGGACTGCTGATGTTCGTCGCGGCACCGCTGCGCCGATCGGGCGCCTACACCGTCCCAGACTTCGCGGAATTCCGCCTCGGCTCGATCCGGTTGCGGCGCATGGCCGCCGGGCTCGTGGTGCTGGTGTGCGCGGTGTACCTGATCCCCCAGTTCCAGGGCGCCGGGCTGACGCTGCACATCCTGCTCGGGGCGCCGCACTGGGTGGGGGCAGTCGCGGTCGGGGCGATCGTGCTCGCGAATGTGATCGGCGGCGGCATGCGGTCGGTGACATTGGTGCAGGCCTTCCAGTACTGGCTGAAACTGACCGCGGTGGCGGTGCCCGCGCTGGTACTCGGCCTGCACTTCCTCGCCGACGAACGGCCGGTCGGCACCCCGGCGCCACCGCTGGTCGACCAGCGCACCACGGTCGACATCTCCACCGATGTGGTGGTGCACCTGGATGTTTCGCAGCAGGTGACCGTCACCGGCACCCTCGACAGGCGCACCGAGGACGGACCGGTCCTGCTCACGCCCGGCAACCACACCCTGGCGGCAGGCACCGAACTGATCCTCGAACCGGGATCGGCGGTCCCGGTGGTCGCCGGTGCGCCCGCCGACGGTGCGAGCTGGGTCGCGGCGGGTGGCGGATTCGGTGGCGAACATCCGCAGTACCAGGTGTTCTCGCTGATCGTGGCGACGTTCCTCGGCACCATGGGTCTGCCGCATGTGCTGGTCCGCTTCTACACCAATCGGGACGGTCCGTCGGCCCGCCGGACCGCGCTGACCGTGATCGGGCTGGTCGGCCTGTTCTATCTGTTCCCGATCCTGCTCGGCGTCTTCGCCCGCCTCTACGTGCCGCAATTGCTGATCACCGGCGCCTCCGACGCCGCGGTGGTCCTGCTGCCGGGCGCGGTGCTCGGTGGACTCGGCGGGCAACTGCTCGCCGCCCTGGCCGCCGCGGGTGCGATCGCGGCGTTCCTGTCCACCTCCTCGGGTCTGCTGGTCAGCCTCGCCGGCGTGCTCAGCACCGACGTGCTGCGCGGCCGGATCCGCGACTTCCGCGCCGCAGCTCTCGTCGCCGGGCTCGTCCCGCTGACACTGGCGCTGACCGTCGCTTCCCTCGACCTGTCCCGCACGGTCGCACTCGCGTTCTCGGTGGCCGCCTCGACCCTGTGCCCACTGCTGGTACTCGGCATCTGGTGGCGCGGGCTCACCGCGGCGGGCGCGGCGAGCGGGCTGCTCACCGGCGGTATCACCGCGGGCGGCGCGACCGTGCTCGCGGTGCTCGGCGGGGTATCCCCCGAGCTGGCCGGCGGCTGGGCGTCGGCGATCGTCGACTATCCGGGCGCGGTCAGTGTGCCGCTGGCGTTCGCGGTGACGATCCTGGTCAGCCTTCTGACGAAGGGTCAGGACACACGGACGATCGCGGGGATATTCCTGCGCATGCACGCGCCGGAACGACTCGGCATGAGCGCCGACCGCGACCCGGAAACCGCCGCCCACCGGTGATCTTGCGCTGACCGTTCGTCGCGCCACAGCGACCGTTCACCGCACGAGCGACCACCTTCACCGAGTGACCCACGCCACACCATCATGCGCGCACGTTCGACGTCCTACGGTCATCCCACGCACGACACTCCTCACGCTAGGACCACACCGCATGACCGAGTCAAGGCCCGAAGGAGGCAGCCTGCGTAACCACGTAGGGCCTCTCGGGCATGCACAGAAGGACGCAGCATGACCGAAACCGACACCGAAAAAGCGCCCGACCGGCGCACGCCGAGTGCCGACGAATGGCTCGCCGTGCAGGCGAGCCCGCAGTTCCAGGATCTGCGCAACCGCCTGCGCCGCTTCGTCTTCCCGATGACCGCGCTGTTTCTGGTGTGGTACCTGAGCTATGTGCTGCTCGGCGCGTACGCGCACGACTTCATGGCGACCGAGGTCTTCGGCAACATCAACGTGGGTCTGCTGCTGGGCCTCGGGCAGTTCGTCTCCACGTTCCTCATCACCGGGCTCTACGTCCGTTTCGCCAATCGTGAGCTGGACCCGCGCGCCGCGGCCATCCGCGAATCTCTCGAGGAGGGTCGCGCATGAGCGTGCTCGCCGCGGATACGACGGTGGGCAACCCCATCGCCAATATCGCCATCTTCGCGCTGTTCGTCGTGGTCACCATGGTCGTGGTGATCCGGGCCAGCCGCAACAATGCCAGTGCCGCCGACTATTTCACCGGCGGCCGCGGCTTCTCCGGTCCACAGAACGGCATCGCCATCGCCGGTGACTACCTGTCGGCGGCGAGCTTCCTCGGTATCGCGGGCGCGATCGCCGTCTACGGCTACGACGGGTTCCTGTACTCGATCGGGTTCCTGGTCGCCTGGCTGGTCGCGCTGCTGCTGGTGGCCGAAATGCTGCGCAACACCGGCAAATTCACGATGGCCGACGTGCTCAGCTTCCGGTTGAAGGAAGGCCCGGTGCGCACCGCGGCCGCGCTGACCACCCTGACGGTGTCGCTGTTCTACCTGCTCGCGCAGATGGCGGGCGCGGGCGGGCTGGTCGCGCTGCTGCTCGACATCTCGTCTCGTGCGGGGCAATCGGTCGTGATCGCGATCGTCGGCGTGCTGATGATCGTCTACGTGCTGGTCGGCGGTATGAAGGGCACCACCTGGGTGCAGATCATCAAGGCGGTGCTGCTGATCGCGGGCGCCGCGCTGATGACGGTGCTGGTGCTGGCCAAGTTCGGCTTCAACTTCTCCGACATCCTCGGAGCCGCACAGGAATCGGTGAGCGAGTCGGCGAACAAGGCCGTCGCCGCCCGTGACGTGCTCGCGCCGGGCGCCCAGTACGGCGGCAGCGAAACCTCGAAGCTGAACTTCCTGTCGCTGGGTCTGGCGCTGGTGCTGGGCACCGCGGGTCTGCCGCACGTGCTGATGCGCTTCTACACCGTGCCCACGGCGAAAGAGGCTCGGCGCTCGGTGGTCTGGGCGATCAGTCTGATCGGCGCGTTCTACCTGTTCACCCTCGTGCTCGGGTACGGCGCGGCGGCCATCGTCGGCCCGGACAAGATCCTCGCCGCGGCGGGTGGCCAGAACTCGGCGGCTCCGCTGCTGGCGTTCGAGCTGGGCGGGGTGATTCTGCTCGGCGTGATCTCGGCGGTCGCGTTCGCGACGATCCTCGCCGTCGTGGCCGGTCTGACGATCACCGCTTCGGCGTCGTTCGCCCACGACATCTACGCCAGCGTGATCAAGAAGGGCAATGTCGACGAGCGCAAGCAGGTGCGGGTCTCACGGATCACCGCCGTGGTGATCGGTGTGCTCGCGATCGGCCTCGGCATCCTGGCCAACGGCCAGAACATCGCGTTCCTGGTGGCGCTGGCGTTCGCGGTGGCGGCGGCGGCGAACCTGCCGACGATCCTGTACTCGCTGTTCTGGAAGCGGTTCAACACCACCGGCGCGCTGTGGTCGATGTACGGCGGCCTGATCTCGACCATCGTGCTCATCGTGTTCTCCCCGGCGGTGTCGGGCACCAAGACCTCGATGATCACCGGGACCGATTTCCACTGGTTCCCGTTGTCCAACCCGGGCATCGTGTCGATCCCGCTGGCCTTCGCGCTCGGCATCGTCGGCACCTATCTCGGTGGCCGCGGCGAGCAGGTCGACACCGCCAAGGCCGCGGAGATGGAAGTTCGCTCGCTTACCGGTGTCGGTGCGGAGAAGGCGATCTCGCACTGATGCCGTCCTGCCCGGGCCGGTGGTGACCCCACCGGCCCGGGCGTTACCCCTGTTGTTCGAAGGAGATTTCTTGTGACCGGTGCAGTCACCGACCCCACCCGACCCGACCACGCGACCGCTTATCCGCCCGCCGCGGAGTTCGTCGCGCAGGCCAATGCCGATGCCACGCTCGCCGAGCGGGCGCTGACCGATCGCGACGGTTTCTGGGCCGAGCAGGCGAACCGGCTGCACTGGCACAAGCCGTTCACCCAGGTCCTGGACTGGAGCGATGCGCCGGTGGCGCGCTGGTTCGCCGACGGCGAGCTCAATGTCGCCTACAACTGCGTCGACCGGCATGTCATCGACGGGCACGGCGATCAGGTGGCCATCCACTGGGAGGGTGAGCCCGGGGATTCCCGCGACATCACCTATCAGGAGCTGCTCGACGACGTCTCGCGGGCTGCCAACGCTTTCACCGCGCTCGGGCTGGTGGCGGGTGATCGGGTCGCGGTGTATATGCCGATGGTTCCCGAGGCGATCGTGACCATGTTGGCTTGTGCGCGTTTGGGTCTCACCCATTCGGTGGTGTTCGCGGGCTTCTCGCCGACGGCGCTGCGTCAGCGGGTCGACGACGCGCAGGCGCGGTTGATCGTCACGACCGACGGGCAGTGGCGGCGCGGTAAGCCGGCACCGTTGAAGTCGGCGGTCGACGAGGCACTCGGCGACGATCCGTCCTCGGTCGAGCATGTGCTGGTGGTGCGGCGCACGGGCCTGGATGTGCCGTGGACCGAGGTCCGCGATCTGTGGTGGGACGAAACCGTCTCTCTCGCTTCGCCTTCGCACGAAGCACAACCCTTCCCCGCCGAACACCCCCTGTTCATCCTCTACACCTCCGGCACCACCGGAAAACCCA
>NZ_BMNE01000016.1 GCF_014646295.1 Nocardia rhizosphaerihabitans | reverse complement strand
CGCATCGTGAGGTTGGTCCGCCAGTAGGTGGCCACCAGCAACACCCGGTCTTCGAAACACAACCCCCACGGCCGGCCCCGCAACGGCCGATCAGCGCCTTCGCGCCGCAACTGGGTGATCAGGCGAGCGAACGTGCGTGGCCGCAGCCCGGAGAACAACTCCACCATCACCGGGTCAGACGCCGAGATCACCACCGCGACACGATACCTGTTGCCACTCAACAACTTACGGGACATCCCTTAGGCTGTAAGTACTTGTGATCCAAACTGTTTCGGTAGCCGATGCGTGCAAAGTCGTCCGGATCCGAGCCAGGCCGGTAATGGTCGACGACACGGTGACGAAGGCAGTCATCGAGCCGATACAGAGCCCCGCGAGGGTGAACCAGCGTCTGACGTCCCGCCTGAGCGCCGCGCCCGCCGTCGTTCGAGAAGGATCTCGACTTCGTCAACCACAGGCGTGTCCTTTGCTCGCTCGCCGGCAGGTGTCGACTCCCACACCACGATCACGCTAGGTCCGCATCGCGCGGTCTGTGCAGGACACGACTGCCAGATCTCGGCACCTGTCGGACAGTCGCGTGGGTCACAGAAATTGCGCTACCGGTGAAAGGCTGACTATGGTCAGCCATAGTCAGATGGGTAGCCTGACGAATTCCTGTGCAAAGTCGCCACGCGACGCCGTTCGCGTCGCTTCATCCGTGAATCGACAATCGAGACGAAGGACATCAATGACTTCCACGTTCGAACTCGGGGCCCGCGCCCCCGAGAAGGCAGACACGGGCCGGCGTGGCTCGCATGCGTTGCGCTGGTGGGTGCTCGTCGTGCTGGGCGTTGCGCAGCTCATGGTCACGCTCGACGCGACCGTCGTGAATATCGCACTGCCTGCGGCGCAACAGGATCTCGGTTTCAGCGACGGCGATCGGCAGTGGGTGATCACCGGTTATGCGTTGGCATTCGGTAGCCTGCTGCTGCTCGGAGGCCGACTCGGTGACCTGTTCGGCCGACGTACCACGTTCGTGATAGGCCTGATCGGTTTCGCGGGTGCATCCGTCGTCGGTGGCGCGGCCGGTAGCTTCGAAATTCTTGTCGCGGCCCGTGTAGGCCAGGGAGTCTTCGGTGCACTGCTGGCACCCGCGGCGCTTTCGCTGCTCACCGTGACCTTCACCGAAAAGTCCGAAAGGGCGAAGGCTTTCGGCATATTCAGTGCGCTGTCTGGTACAGGCGCTGCGATCGGTCTGTTGCTCGGCGGCATGCTGACTGAATGGGCGTCGTGGCGCTGGGTGATGTTCGTGAACGTTGGTTTCGCCGCCATCGCCTTGGTCGGCGCGGTTCTGCTGCTGGCCAAGAATGTAGTGACCGAGCGGCCCAAGATCGATGTGCCGGGCACGCTCGCGGTCACCGCCGGTCTGTTCGCGATTGTCTACGGATTCGCACACGCCGAATCGACCAGCTGGAGCAACCCGGTTACCGTTGGGTTCCTGGCCGGCGGTGTAGTGCTGCTAGCGGTGTTCGTTTCGCTGCAGGCGAGGGTCGCGCATCCGCTGCTGCCGCTGCGACTCGTCTTGGACCGCACCCGAGGTGGTTCGTTCTTGGCGGTGTTCGTCATGGGCATGGGCATGTTTTCGATCTTCCTTTTCCTGACCTACTACTTGGTGGTCAGCATGAGCTACTCGCCGATCAAGTCTGGTTTGGCGTTTCTGCCGATGGTCGCGGGCATCGTTGTGTCGTCGACTCTGGTGCCTTCATTCGTGCTGCCCAGAGTCGGCCCGAAAATCGTGATCACCAGCAGCTTCCTGGTCGCCGCGGCCGGAATGATCTTGCTGACCCAGCTCGAGTTGGGCAGCAGCTTCGCCGCCGACGTTCTGCCCGGGCTGGTTCTGCTGGGCATGGGCCTCGGTGGTGTGATGACTACCGCGTTCCAGGGGGCGACGGCAGGCGTGCACCACGAGGACGCCGGTGTCGCGTCTGCCCTGATCAACACCAGCCAGCAGGTGGGCGGCTCGATCAGCACGGCACTACTGACCACCGTTGCCACCTCGGCGATGACCGATTACCTGACCTCACACGAGGCAGGCCAACTGACCACGATGGAGGCACATGTCGCGAGCTACACGGCCACCTTTACGTGGGGCGCCGGGATATTCGTGGCAGGTGCGGTGATCGCGGCGATCCTGGTGCCGAATGCGGCGCTGGCACCATCGGACGGCGAACCCGTGATCGCGCACTGAACCGTTCCGCGTGAACGGCGCAGCGCCAGCGTCGATGAGGACGCTGGCGGCTGTGTGCGTGGATAGTCGGGCGGGCCGCAGGCCCTCGGCCACGGCCGGCTGGTCCGCGTGTTGACGGTAGTGGCAGTCCCGTACTGATGATCGGCGCAATTGTGCTATGCCGCATCGGTTTCCCATTCGTATTGTTCAAGGCGTAGTTCGAGGCGGGTCCAGCCGCCTCTCCCGAATTCGCACCACCGTGGCCAACCCCTGCTGCCGGTGGTGTGCCGTGCCGTCACCGCGTTACCCCCGTCGAATCGCGCGGTGACGGCACATCCCTCAGTGCCTCTCGTGATGACTTCGACAGCGGACCACGGAGCTGATTGGTGACGGAGAGAACGATCTCTATCATCGGCTGACCACGTTGCCGACGCGAACGCGAACAGGTCTGGTAACGCACGAGAAGCGCCTGCCTTCGTGTGGGCAGCGATTCGTCTCAAGATAAGGAGCAGCGGTAGATGTCCGAAACGACGAGCGTGAAGTTCAGCACCGTCAAGACCGAGGTCCGCGGAAACGTGCTCCTGATCGGCCTGAACCGACCGGACAAGAAGAACGCACTGACCGGAGAGATGTTCGAGGCCTTGGCCGAGGCCTACAAGCGCTACGACAGCGATGACAATTTGCGCTGCGCCGTGCTCTACGGCGAGGGCGGGGCATATTGCGCGGGCGCGGATATGACGCAGCTCAAGGACCTCGTCGAGAGTGGCGCACTCGTCTACGGCGAAGGGGAGTACGACCCGTTCGGTCTCGAGGGCGCCCGGTTGTCGAAGCCGCTGATCGCCGCTGTGCACGGCATGTGTTTCGCGGGCGGGTTGGAGCTCGCCCTGAACGGTGAATTCATCATCGCCGCCGAAGGCACCCTGTTCGGCCAGCCTGAGGTATTGCGCGGCGTCTTCGCCTTCGGCGGTGGAGCAGCGCGCTGGGCGGAGAGCGTCGGCTACGCGAACGCGCAGCGGTATCTGCTCACCGGCCAGCACCTGGATGCCGCCGAGGCTTACCGAATCGGCCTGGTGCAAGAGGTCGTCCCGGCGGCGGAACTCTTCGATCGAGCGCTTCAGCTGGCCGATGAGATCGCGGCCGCGGCGCCGATGGGCGTCCGCTACTCGCTGGCTGTCTCCCGCCTCGCCGCCGAGGCGGGGGTTCGGGCCGCCTTCGATATCACGCCCCAGCTACGGACTGAGATCGTCGGCACCGATGACGCCGCCGAAGGCGTCCTTTCGTTCAAAGAGCGGCGGGCCGGCGCCTACACCGGTCACTGAGCCGGAACGCACCGTCGCTCGCAACTATCCACCCATCGAAGGACAGAATCATGAAAGAAGCGGCAATCATCTCCACGGCGCGCACCCCGATCGGGAAGGCCTACCGCGGCGCATTCAACGACACCCACAGTGCGACCCTCGGCGGGCACGCCGTCGAGCAGGCGCTGAAGAAGGCCGGACTCGAGCCGTCCCGTGTTCAGGACGTGGTGATGGGCGCCGCGATGACGACCGGCGTGCAGAGCGGTGACGTCGCGCGCCAGATCGCGATCCGCGCCGGAATCCCGGTCACCACACCGGCTCTCACCGTCAGCAAGTTCTGTGCGTCGGGTTTGGAGGCGATTGTCGCCGGTTCCTATCGTGTCCTCAATGAGGGCGTCGATGTGGTTGCCGCCGGCGGTGTCGAATCGATCAGCATGATTCAGGTCCCGGGCTACGACTTCATGATCGAAGAGCCGTGGATCAAGCAGAACAAGCCCGACTACTACATGCACATGCTGGAGACCGCCGAGGTAGTCTACGACCGCTACGGCGTCAGCCGGGACTCTCAGGACGAGTACTCCTTCCAGAGCCAGCAGCGCACCGCCGCGGCGCAGGCGGCGGGCCTGTTCGATGACGAGATCGTGCCGATGGAATCGGTGAAGCGCGTGGTGGACAAGGAGACCGGCGAGGAATCGTTCGTCACCGTCAGCCTCACCCAAGACGAAGGCAACCGGCCCGGCACCACCCTGGAAGGCCTGCAGGCACTGAAACCCGTTGCGCGCCCGGAGGGTTGCGTCACGGCGGGCAATGCCAGCCAGCTCTCCGACGGCGCATCCGCGGTGATCGTGATGAACCGCGAGACCGCGGAGAACGAAGGTATCCAGCCGCTCGGCTACTTCCGCGGGTACAACAGTGTCGGCGTCGAACCCGACGAGATGGGCATCGCGCCCGTATACGCGGTACCGATGCTGCTGGATCGATTCGGCCTGAGCGTCAAGGACATCGGCCTGTGGGAGCTCAACGAGGCGTTCGCGGTGCAGACCGTCTACTGCCGCGACAAGCTCGGCATCCCGGACGAGCTGCTCAACGTCAACGGCGGCGCCATCTCCATCGGCCACCCCTACGGCATGAGCGGCGCCCGGATGACCGGACACGCCCTCATCGAAGGTAAGCGCCGCGGCGCCAAGTACGTCGTCGTCACGATGTGCGCCGCGACCGGCCTGGGTGGTGCCGGTCTGTTCGAGGTCGCTTACTAGCGCCATAATCGCGCGACGGTCCGGCTGATTACTCGCCGGATCGTCGCGAAGTCATTTCTGGGGTCCGGACGCCGGCGGCCACGGTCACACCCGATACGCTCGACAAGACCGTCTAGACTGAATCGTCAAAGAGATGCGATCAGGAAGGCCGGGTGCCGTGATGCGCGAGACGGTGAAAACGCGGGGCAGCGGGGCGACCGCCGGGGATGAGCCCGACCGTGCAGGACTCTCCCACAAGGAGCGACTGCTGCGCCAAGGGACGCGGCAGTTCTACGCGAACGGCTTCAACGGCACGACTGTCGATGCTTTGCTCGCGGCCTCCGGTGTGCCGAAGGGGTCGTTCTACCATCATTTCGGATCCAAAGAGGCGTTCGGCCAGGCGGTATTGGAACGATACCGACACTTCCAGCTGGACCTTCTCGCGGCCTGGGCGGCTGAGACCGAACTGACTACAGCGGACAAGCTGACCGGTTACTTCGGCGCGATGATCGATCGGTTCGTCGACTCCGGGTTTCAACGCGCGTGCCTGGTCGGCAAATTCTCCACGGAAGTAGCGGCAACCTCCGAGGTCTTTCGCGGCCAGCTCGATGACGACCTTCGTATCTGGAAGTCGCGTCTGCGCGATATCCTGGCCGCCGGCCAGGCCGAGGGCGACGTTCGAACCGATCGGACTCCGGATGAACTGGCCGATACTCTCCTCGCCCTGATTCAGGGCGCATTCGTGGTCGCGTTGTCGACGCGGGATGCCGATTCGCTGCGTTCTGTGTGTGTGAGCATTCCGATGCTCATCACATAAGTGGTTGAAATACACAGGGAAGCTGTCCCGGTAACCAGCGTTACCGGGACAGCTTCCCTGTTTACTGCGCGAGGGTGTTACCCGAGGAAGCGGGCTATTGCCGCTTTGGCATCCGCCGAATGACAGCGCTCGATGAAATGCTCGGCCTCCTCGTCGATTACCCGCAGAACCTCGACCTTGTCGCGGTGGAGGAGGCGTTTGGTCAAGCGCACCGATTCGGCGGGTAGCGCCCGCAACGCCGCGGCGGCGTCGAGCGCCGCCGTCAATGCGTCGCCATCGGGCACGACACGGTTTACGAGCCCGGCCCTTTCCGCGCGGTCCGCATCGAAGTTGTCGCCGAGCAGCAGTAATTCCGAAGCTGTCTTGTATCCGGCGATGCGCGACAGCAGCAGGGTCGACGCGCCCTCCGGGGTCAGGCCCAATTTGACGAAAGGCAAAGAGAATACGGTCGAGCGGCCCGCGAAAGCCAGATCGCAATGCAGCAGCATGCTCGCGCCGATCCCGACCGCTACACCTTCGACCGCCGCGATGATCGGCTTTTCAGCCTCGACGAGGCTGTGCAACAGGTCGAACGCCGCCCTCGAATCGGGATCGTCGCGGAAATCCGCCAGGTCGTTTCCGCTGGTGAACCTGCCGCCGTGGCCCGTAACCACGGTGACGTCCACCTCGGGATCGCGCTCGGCCGCCACGACGCCGGCGGCGAGCGCTCGGTACATCTGGATGTCGAGGGCATTGCGTTTGGCTGACCTGTTGATCGTCAGGACGCGGACGCCGGATTCAGTGGTTTCGACGATCAGAGACATCCGATTCCTCAGGGAATTGTCGGGATGGGTCGGTTTTTTGCGGACTCAGTTGGCTGGCGCCATAGAGGACAGGTGGCCCGCTGTCGGCTAGACTAATTCGTCTAGACTTAATCGTCAAATGAACTCGACGCTGTCGGAGTATCAGGAGGAATCACATGACCACTACCTCAGGTGTCGGACGGACCGCGCAGGTGCTCGGCCGCCCCTTCACCATCGGCGATCTCACCGTGCCCAACAGGATCGTCATGGCACCCCTGACGCGGTACTTCTCGCCGGACGGAGTTCCCGGCGACAACGTGGCGCAGTACTACGCGCGTCGGGCCGCCGCGGATGTGGGCCTGATCATCACCGAGGGGACGCTGGTCGATCACCCCTCCTCGGGTACCAGCGAACGGGTCCCGCGCTTCTGGGGAGAGGAGGCCCTCGCCGGTTGGCGCGGCGTCGTCTCGGCCGTGCATCAGGCCGGTGGAAAGATCATCCCGCAACTCTGGCACGTTGGCGCCACCCGTACCGGCGGGGACGGTCCTGTCGAGACCGCGCCGCCGGTGGGACCGTCCGGACTCGCCCTCGACGGTTCGCCCAACGGTGACGAGCTGAGCGCCACCGATATCGATGACGTGATCGGTTCCTTCGCCCGCGGGGCCGCGACCGCTCAGGAGCTGGGTTTCGACGGCCTGGAATTGCATGGTGCCCACGGCTATCTTGTCGACCAATTCCTTTGGGGGCGAACCAATCGGCGTACCGATTCCTACGGTGGTGACCTCGCGTCCCGGGTCCGCTTCGCTACCGAGATCGTCGAGGCCGTCCGGGCTGCGGTCACGCCAGGCTTCCCCGTCTTCTTTCGCCTGTCGCAGTGGAAATCCGGTCAGTTCGACGCGCGCTTAGCCGACAATCCGGCGGAACTGGAAGCGATCCTGGCGCCCCTGGCCGCGGCCGGGGTCGACGTCTTTCACGCATCAACGCGGCGCTACTGGGTACCCGAGTTCGACGGCAGCGACCTCAACCTTGCCGGATGGGCGAGGAAACTCACCGGTAGGGGCGCGGTGACCGTCGGGTCCGTCGGCCTGGACAAGGAGTTCGCGGGCCCCGATGGGCGGCCGGCGCAGTCCGCGGTCACGGGCATCGGCGAATTGCTCGACCGTGCCGAACGTGACGAGTTCGACCTGGTCGCGATCGGCCGTGCTCTGATCGCTGACCACACGTGGGCACGTAAGGCTCTGACCGGACGCCTCGCCGAGGCCGAGCCCTATGACGTGGCACTGCTCGAAACCCTCCACTGACCTCCGAGTTCGGCCGCGGGTAGCTGGGCGTTGACATGAGAGCGAGCGATCTCTACTGTTCTTGTGATGCGGACCACATTCGGCGGCGAATGGGTCGCCCGTCACACACAGGAGGATCGATGTCATCGGTCGTCAACGGCAAGAGGCCGGTGCTCGACGTGGCCGACGCCGCGCCGTCGGGGCAGCGAGTATCACGTGCGCTCTGGATAGGCCGGGGCGCGGTGGTGCTGGCGTTGATCCCACTCGGCGCGGTCTATCTCGGACCGCGAATCTACGATCTCACCGCGACCCCGAGCCGACTGCACCATGCCGTCGAGGCGGGGGACCGCTACAACCCGACACTGACTCGCCTCATCGACCACGAACGGGTGACGGTGGGTGCTTTCGCGGTACTCGACGAGATTCGCGAGTGCCTGGCCGATGTCATCGCCATGGGCACTACGGTGTCCGCCGAACTCGAGGCGCTGGTCGGCCAGATCGCGGGCGACCTGCAGGCGACCCTGGACCGTACCGGCGTCGATGTCGCCGATCTGGTCGGTTCGCTCGACGCGCTCACCACACGCGTCGGCGGACTGCGGGCATCGGCGAATGAGGCCGCCACCGCCCTGTCGGGCAATCAGCAGACGATGGCCGCGATCCTCGATGACGTGCGGGCGACGGCCGCCGAAGTGCATAAGACACGTGTTTCGGCGGAATCCGCCGCCGGCGATCTGTCGGGAAGGTAGCGGGCGATGATGTTCTTCGGACGACCGGGCGGACCGGCTCGGACTGTTCTCGCGCTGGTGGCGGTCGGCGTGCTCGGCCTGTTCTCCTTCGTGCTCTTCAATCTGAACCGGAGTTTGGATGAACAGCAACGCGTCAATGATGCGAGTATCGGTATCTCGCAGAGCTTTCTCGACGTCAATGATCAGCTGACCGCGGAGCTCGGAGAGCTGACCGCGCTGACCGGCACCGCGCAGACGGCACTGGATTCCGTCAAGGCGCTGCGGCCGCTGCTGGCGAAATTGCACGATGCCATCACACCGGTCGCGGCGTCGCTGTCGAGCAGCGCGCAGGGGGCGCAGGTCACCGCCGAGCAACTCGGCCGGATCGCGGGGATTCTCGGCGAAGTGCACGACGTCCTCATCCCCTTGGTGGAATCCGCTCGGACGTTCGGCGATCAGGGCAAGGCGCTCCTGGCGATGATCGAGGGTTTGGTCACCGACTTGCAGGGGGCAGTCGCCTCGGCCGCGACGATCAACCAGATGCTGCCGCTACCGGGCTGATGCCCGTCGACCGCCGCCACCCATACCCCGATCGACTGGACAGAAATGCGACCCACATTCCGAATCCCGCCAGCAGCGGACCTTCGGCATATTGTCCCGCTCTCGGCGCTGCTCCACCGCGACAACGCCGCGGTCCGATATCCACTGACCCGGTTCTCGAGAGCGACCGAATGGCTCGGCCGGCTGGCCGCGGTCATGTCCGCGGTCCTGCTGGTGCTGGTACTCATGACCGTGCGGAAGGGCCTCGACGTACAGCACAGCACCGCCACTATTGTGGACAACTTCCGGCAGGCCAATCAGTACTTCGACGAGCGGGCCGACCTGGGCTCGCCGGCGCGCGCTCGTGACGAGCTGCTGGCGCTGAGAACTATTCTGGCGGAACTGGATTCGGCGACCGAGGCCGATGTGGAAAAGCTCGCTCTGCTGCTGCCCGATCTGCAGATCCTGGTCACTGCCGGCCACAGTGATGTGAATATCGCCAACCAACTCCACGGCGTCGCCTCGGCACTGCAGAGCGCGGCCGGATCGCTGCCTGGCATCGCCGCCGACGCGAACGCGTCAGTGGCGAGTGTGAACGATCGGCTGCTCGTGGCACTTGATCTGGTCGACCGGCTCAATGCCGAACTTCAGCGCACGACGGACAAACTCGCGCCGATCCCCGCTCAGGGAAACCTGATCCCCGCACCGGCAGGAGGGAACTGATGGCAGGCAAACGAACCTTCACCTCGGTGGTGCTGGCCGCCGGCGCGGTACCCGCGCTCGGCCTCTGTGTGCTGAACGGCTTCCTGCCCTCGCTCCGTGACGTCAGCGACCCGCTCGGTCGGCCATCGGTACTGAGTGAGCAGGTCATCGATTCAGCCCAGCAGCTGGACACCGTGACCGCGAAGATGGAGCCGAAGCACGCCCTGCTGGCGGTGGATATCCAGGTGCTGGGGCCACTATCGGGCGAGTTGGGTGTGCTGGCCGGCCGGAGCGTCGAATTGTCCCCGCTGGCAGCACTATTGACCGGCGACGCCGAGAAGGTCGGGCGCATCGCGGGACCGTTGCCGGATGTGGTCGCGGGCGTAACCGGGCGAGCCACCGAGGCCGACTCCACCATGGCCGGAGTGTCGACGTCGATCGGGTCCGTCACCACCGAACTACAGGGGATCCACGGGGGACTCGGGACCATCCGGGGCACCCTGCAAGCGCTCGGCCCCAAGACGTCGGGCATTGCCGCGACGCTGGCCGTCATTGCGGAACAAGCGGCACACGTCCAGGTGTTCGGGCCGCTCCTGGCGGTGATCGGCCCACCAGTCAACAGTCTCGGCATTCCGCCTTTGGGTTTCGAGGCACCACCGCTACCGCCACTGCCTCATTCATGAGCGTCCCGATGGCAATTCGATATTCGGACGGAGCGAACAATGCCTGAAGCTGACAGATATCGACTGTCTTGGGCGATAACCCTGGCGTTCACCATCGCGGTGCTGACCGGTCTGCTGATTGTCACCAGGGACCTGGGCATCACCAGCGACACATTCGCGGACGGTGTCATGCAAGCACGAACTCTCGACACCACGACCGATGGGGCGCTCGATGGGGCACACCAACTACCAGCGGCAACCGAAGCCGCCCGACAGGGCCTGCCGGAAGTGGTCGGCATCATCGACTCGCTCACCCGCGCGGATCAGACACTGGCAACCCTCGGTGACCAGCTCGCCATCCTAGGCGTCACATTGACCTCCGCCGATGCACCCCTGGTCGGAACCATCGCGGCCGCCCGGGACGCGGGCGGACAGGCCGGTGCGGCCGCCGACCCGCTCGGCGCGATCACGGTTACCCTCAACGAGGCGAACGCCAACGCGCAGACCCTCGGTCAGAAGCTCGACGAGACGCTGGTCCTTTCGCAGATGATCGACCAGAAGCTGCGCATCGCGCTGCTGCTGCCGAAGATCGGGAACTGACCCGAGCGCAACGTCCACAGCAGCGGCCGGCCGTACGCCGGGTCAGTCCGACTCTCGAGATCTGGAGACTATCCTCGAATTGTCGGGGCCTTACCGGGTCGAGAGGCAGCGTGCGATGATGAGAGGCTGTAGCAGCGAGTTCTTGTCGCTAGGGCGGTTCAGCGTGGTGGACGCTTCGTGCGTCCTCTCCGAGGTGTAAGTCGAATGCCGCATGATCCGGAAGGCACTCAACGCGACCTGCGGTTCGATATCGCGGCGGAATTGGCCGCCGCCGGTTTCGACAGTGCTCGCGAGATCGGCCGCGGTGGTTTCGGTGTCGTTTTCGAATGCGTCGAACCTTCGCTCGACCGTCACGTGGCGGTGAAGGTACTGACCTCGGAGGTCTCCGACGAGGAGCGGGCTCGGTTCCTGCGCGAACAGCAGGCACTCGGCCGACTTTCCGGACATCCGCACATCGTGCAGGTCATGTACGCCGACATTACGGCGACGGGTCGTCCCTACATCGTGATGGCACTACATCGCCGCGGTTCACTGATGAGCCGGGTTCGAGACCTCGGTCCGGTGCCCTGGCCGGAGGTTCTGTCGATCGGGGTCAAGGTGGCCGGTGCGCTCGCCGCGGCGCATGCGTGCGGAATCCTGCACCGCGACGTCAACCCGGCCAACATCCTGGTCAGCGACTACGGCGAGCCGCAGTTGGCGGATTTCGGTATCGCCCGTATCGGTGGTGTATTCGAGACCGCTGCCGGGGTAGTGGCAGGAACACCGGCGTTCACTGCTCCGGAGATCCTGCGGGGCGGTGAACCTTCGGCGAGCTCGGATATCTATGGACTCGGTGCCAGCTTGTTCTGCCTGCTGACCGGTCATGCGGCCTTCGAGCGCCAGGCCGGGGAATCGCTGGTGACGCAGTTTCTGCGAATCAGCTCCGAGCCGATCCCCGATCTGCGCGCGGCGGGTGTGCCCGGATCGCTGTGCGCGGCAATCGAATCGGCGGTTGCCGACCCGGCGGACCGTCCCGACACCGTCCAGGAATTCGGTGAGCGACTCCGAAATGTGCAGTTCGCGAGTGGTCTTCCGGTCGACGCCATGGCGTTGCCTCGCGGCTCTAGAGCCTCCGACTCAGTCCAGCCCGAGGCGCTACCGGTCCCGGTGGTGGCGACACGGGTGCCGGAAGAGCCACTTCCGACACCGGAGACCCGGTATCGGCCGCCGACATCGCTGCGCCGATTGGTCGAGCGGCCCAGGCTGCTGAACTTCCTGCGGGAGGCGCAGACACGGCGACTGGTCTTGATCCATGGGCCCGCCGGCTTCGGGAAGACCACCGTGGCGGCACAGTGGGGTGATGCGCTCGAGGCAGAGGGTGTCCGCGTCGCCTGGTTGAGCGTCGATCCCGACGACAACAACGTGGTGTGGTTTCTGGCCCATATCGTCCATGCGATCCGGCGCGGCAGTCCTGGGCTGGCGACGGGACTGACGGAACTGCTCGAGCAGCAGTCCAGCGAGGCCGGGCGACACGTGATGACCGCGCTCATCGACCAGATCCACGACAGCGGGGAAACCATCGCGCTGGTGGTAGACGATTGGCATCGCGTGACCAGCCGATCCTCGATCGCGGCCATGGAATTCTTGCTCGACCGCGGCTGCCATCACCTGCGCCTGATCGTGGCCAGTCGCACCCGCACGGGATTGCCGCTCAGTCGGCTGCGCGTCCGCGACGAACTGCTCGAAATCGACGAGGCCGCACTGCGATTCGACGCCACCGAGACGACCGAATTTCTGACGGGGATGAACGGACTGGCACTGGCGGCCACCGATATGGAGAACCTGCGCCGCTCGACCGAAGGCTGGGTTGCGGCGCTGCAACTGGCGTCATTGTCGCTGCGCGGAAAGCCGGATCCGGGCACGTACATCAGTCAGATCTCCGGGCGCCACTACGCGATCGGTGAATATCTGCTGGAGAATGTCGTCGACTCGCTCGAACCGGACATGCTCGAGTTCCTGATGCGCACCTCGGTCACCGAACGCATCTGCGGTGAGCTCGCTGAAGTGCTGACCGAACGGACACCCGGCCAGGAATTGCTCGAGGAAGTTCGTCGACGGGATCTGTTCCTGCGCAATGTCGACGACGATCTTCGATGGTTCCGCTATCACGGACTGTTCGCCGACTTCCTGCGCCGCCGCCTCGTCCTGCGACACCCCGGCCTACTCGAGCAGTTGCACAGGAGGGCCTCATTGTGGTTCGCCGAGCACGATATGCCGATCGAGGCGGTGGACCACGCGCTCGCTGCCGATGACCCGGATCTGGCCATGTGCCTGGTGCAAGAGCGCGCCGAGCAGCTGCTCGAGGCTTCCCGGATGGCGACCCTGCTGGGCTTGAGCGCGAAATTGCCCGGGTCGCTGACAGCGTTGAACCCGGTGCTCCAGGTACAGATTGCCTGGGCGAACATCGCCCTGCTCCGGCCCGCGGCCGCGAGCGCCGCGCTCGACCGAGCCGATGCCGCGGTGGCCGCGGGGACCGTCGACGACGAGCAGGCCGAGGAGATCGGCCTGGCGGCCACCGTGGCCCGCAGCTGCAACGATCTGGCGGCGGATCGCTACTCCGAAATCCCGGCGCCGCTGTTGGCGCGAGTACGGAAGTCGGCCAGCCCGTTCCTCTGCACCACCACCGCGATCGCGGCGTCCGCGTCGGCGCTCTACCGGTTCGACTTCGAGGAGGTACACCGCTGGCATCGTTGGATCGCCCCATATCGGGATCGCACTTCCGGTCCCTTCTCGGTGATGTACTGCGATTGCATTGCCGGCATGGCCGCCGCCGAACAACTCGATATCGCCACTGCCGAGTCCTGCTGCCGGACCGCTATGAGTCTGGCACTGCAGACCGGCAAGCAGTCACACGCCACCCGGTTGGCCAGTGCATTGCTCGGCGAATTGCTTTATGAGAGAGGACAGTTCATCGAGGCGGAGGAATTGCTGTCCATCGGGCTCGGCCCGGAGGGCGGCGCCGCCGAATTCCTCTTGGCCACCTACGGGACCGGTGCGCGCGTTGCCGCCGTGCGGGGCGACCTCGACCGCGCCCAGCAGCGCCTGGCGGCCGGCGCGGAGATCGCCGCGGACCTCTCGCAGCCTCGATTGGCGGCGCGGATGGTCAACGAACGTGTCCGCCTCGGTCTGCCGATACCCGACACCGAACGACAGCGCCTCGAGAGTCTTCCCCCGTACACCGCGCAACCCGATCTCCCCCTGGCCGTCGCTCTCGAACTCGCCCACGATTCCGCGATCCGGCTGCTGCTCGCCGAGCAAACACCCGCAGCATCCCAGCGAGCCTGCGATATGGCCGAACACCTCGTGCGCGAGATCAGTCGTCAGGAGCGGCCGAGAGCCCTGCTTCTCGCTGAACTAATGCATGGCTGCTGCCTATCGGCAACCGGGCAGAATATGCGCGCCGCCGAACTCCTGGCCCCGGCACTGACCAGGTGCGCGAAACTGGGACTGGTACGGCTGGTCGTCGATAGCGGCCGCCACCTGCAGCCCGTCCTCGAAACGCTCGCCGGCGCACCGTCGACCGTCCAGTTGCCGCGCTCGTTCCTGATGCAGACCCTAGCCCAATACGAGTCGGTCCCACCGAAGCGTGGCGGTACGAGCGAACACGAGACGCACCGTTAGTGCCGGTTGCGCCCGAAGTCACCTGGGACGCGCCGCCCCGAGAGCTTCATGAGTGTCTCGGGGCGGCGCTGTTCGCGGTTGTGCCGCGGTCGCGACTAGGGGGTGGCCTGGTCGCGGTCAGTTGCCGATGTAGGTCGGGTACGGGCCGCTCTCGAGCCAAATACGGCGCTTCTCGAACGGGATGGCGAGGAAGTCTTCGATGGCGGTCTTCGCGTCGACCGACTGCATGGCGTGCAGCCACGCCAAGCCCTCGACCTCGAGTCCGCGTTGCAGGTCGCCGTCATTGCCGAGGTAGAGGGCGCGTTTCGCATTGGCGACGCCCAGCGGTGCGAACTGTGCGATCTCAGTGGCGATTTCGTGCGCTCGTGCCGTCGCGTCGGGTACCACCTCGCTCACAATGCCCAGCGACAGGGCGACGTACGGAGTGACGACGCGACCCCGCAGCACGAAGTCCACCGCCTTGGCGTGACCGATCAGCCTGCTCAGCCGCTGCGTAGCGCCGGCGCCGGGCAGAATACCCAGCCGCACCTCTGGATTGCCGTATCGGAAATCGCCGCTCTCGCCGATGCGGATATCGCAGGCGAGCGCCAGCTCCAGGCCACCGCCCATCGTGTCCCCGTTGAGGGCTGCGATCACGACCTTGGGCAACGCGACGATCTTGTCCAAGAGCGACTTGAACTGGCGGACGGCAATCGCCGAATAGCGTGACGTCTCAGGCGCTTTGATAATTCCGTAGAGTTCTTCGGCGCTGAAGTGGGTCATGAACCCGACCTCGTCCGGATCGGACTGGATCACGATCGCCCTGTACTGTGGATCGGCCCATTCGGTCACGAGTTGATCCAGCTCATTGAGCGCTGCGATGGTCAGATAGTTGAGCGGCTCGCCAGACGAAAATGTGACCGCAAGAACGCCATTGGCTTCTTCGACCTTGAAGAGGTTGGTAGATGTCGGCGCCATACCGGTGTGCTGCCTTTCGTTGGAGGTGCATCTCCATGATTGAGCGGTGTCGCCCGTCCTCATAGGACAAGTGCGACACCCCACCGCACCGGTCTGCCAACGTCAAGCTGCTCCGAGCGCGGCGGCTACGGCCGCTCGCACCGCCTCTTCCGTAGGGGTGGGCTTTCCCATGGCCGCGGTCATCTCCGCAATCGAGGTCATCGCCACCTCGGGCAGTCCGCAGGCCGTGAATGCCGAAAAAGCCGCCAGGTCTGGCGCGATATTCAGCGCGAACCCGTGGCTCGTCACGCCGCCGCGAATCCTCATGCCGATCGAGGCAACCTTCTTGTGCTCCAATGTCCAGACTCCGACCAGGCTCTGCGCTTTGGTCGGCGTATCGCGTCGAACAGTCCGCAGGCCGAGCGAATCCAAGGCGCTGATCAAACCTTGTTCCAGCCATCGGACGATATCCCCAGGACCACGCTGACGGAGATCGAGCACCAGGTAACCCATCAGCTGCCCCGGACCGTGGTAGGTCGCTTGGCCCCCTCTGTCTACCTCGACCAGGGGAATATCGGTCTGCACAGGCAATTCGTGACGTGGGGTCCGGGCACCGTAGGTGATCACTGCGGGATGAGTGAGCAATGCCAGCCGATCCGCGATCAGTCCTTCCCGCCGCTCCCGGACCCAGGTATCCATCTGCGCAGCGGCCTCGAGGTAGGGGACCTCGCCGAGATCGAGCCACTCCAGCTCGGACTCGCTCACATCAAAACCTCTCGGGTGCTCTGCGCATACCCGGTCGGCACAGCAGGATCGTGGCTAATGACCATGTCAGGAGGCCGCAGACTCGGGACCGGTTTGCTCGTTCGCTTCGGCGGCAAGTGCGGCATCGAGCAGCACTTCCGCGGCCACGCGTGCCTGCGCTGCCGCTTCCTTGAAGTTCGAGTGCATCTGCGCGCTGACGAAAACACCGTTCATCAGAATCAGCAGCTGCGAGGCCAGGGGCTCGGTGTGCCGGAGGCCCGCCTCGGTGAGGTACCTGGCGAAGATCTCGCGCACGAAGTTCTTGTGAGCCACCGCGATGTCCACGAAGCTGTGTTCCGGGTCGGCCATTTCCACCGCGACATTGATGAACGCGCAGCCTCGGTATTCGGGGTCTGCGGTCAATCGCCCGAGGAAGTCGAATGCAGCGAGTACGCGTTCCCGGCCGGTATCGCCGGTCCGTTCGACCTCGCGCTCGAACTTGGCGCGGAGTCGCTGATCCCGATCGATCAGGTAGGCCTCGACGAGGCCCTCCTTCGACCCGAAATGCCGGTACAGGGTCATGATCGGGGTCTGCGCCTCGTCGAGCAACCGGTTGACTCCGACGGCGCGGATGCCGTCGGAGTAGAACAGCTGTGCCGCGGTCATGAGGCGATCCCGAGGTGGCTTGTCGTGGGTTTTTGCCGCATTCGCCATGGAGTCAGTATAGCGAGTGTTCTTTACCATGACCTGTTCAGGAGCGATGCCGTCCATCGCCGCATCCGCTGGCATCTGTCTTGTAACGTCGTTACACGAGGCCTTCTTGGCGACGGGACGATGGGGAGGTGCATGGCTTCGATGCCGAAACACAGCAAAGATGGCGACGTCCGGTTGACGTCCGAACAGATCGTCGAGCGGCTGGTCGACGCGGCGACGAAGCTGCTCGCAGAGGCAGGGCCGTCGCAGATCAAGGCACGCTCGGTTGCCGAGGCGGCCCAGGTATCCACGATGTCGGTCTACTACCACCTCGGCGGCCTACCCGAACTGCTTCAAGCTGTGGTCGACAACGGATTCCGGGAGCTCGATCGAGTGTTCAGGGCGGTCCCACGCAGCGAGGATCCCGCGGCGGATCTCTTCGGAATAGCATTGGCATGCCGCCGCCTGGCTCAGACCAACCCGCACCTCTACGATTTGATGTTCGGTCTCTCGACACGTCGTGGCTATCGACAGCTGCGACCTTCGCGCCCTGGGTCGACGGCCCGATCCGAGGCATTTCAGGCGGCATACTCGCATCTGGTGCGGGAATGTGCCCGCTTTGTGGAAAGCGGGCGTATCCGTCGTGACGAGAACCCGGAGGTCGTAGCTACTCAGCTGTGGAGCTGCGTGCACGGATTCGTCACCCTCGAGCTAGGCGATCACTTCGCGCAGTTCCGGGATCCCGTGGGTCAGGTCCTGCAGTCGATGTTGGTGAACATAATGGTTGGGCTGGGCGACGCCGCGGAGTCTGCCCGCGAGTCACTCGTCACCGCAGTGCGTGTGCAGTCGGAGTCTTCGGACCGGAACCGGCTAGTCGACCGACGGGATTGATTCAGCTGGCCAATTCGTCGACGGTTGGTGCGAAGCGTGGGTTCAGCGCTTCTCGGTAGTCGCTCGGTGACATGGACAAGAAGGTCCTGAACTCGCGACCGAAATGGCTGGCGTCGTAGTATCCCCAACGATGGGCAATGGACCCGATCGAGAGACTGGTCGCTGCAATATCGCGGCGTGCGCCGGCGAGTCTTTGCATGCGAACGACCGATCCGACGGTGTCTCCCGTCAGGGAGAAGGCGCGATGTACCGTGCGGCTCGACACATTGAACGCCTTGGCCATGTCGACCACGCGGATCGGGCCGCTCTGGAGACGCTCCTTGATCCACTGTTCGAGCTGTGATCGGAGAGCAGGCAGCAATGCCGGTCCGTCGTACGTCGCGCGCGTGTTGCTGCGGATCACCCCGGCAACCAAGGTCAGCAGCGCCTCCCGCGCGGCATCGACCTCGGCGGCATCCATGGACGCGACGTGTTCTCCCATACTTTCCACGAAGCTGATCAGCAGGCGTGCCAGCGGCCGAGATTGGTCGAGCATCAGGCCGTCGGGGATCGCGCCGCCGGTGTCGTAGGGGGCGAGCGCGGTGAACGGGAAGGCCACGCTCCGCTTCCGGAGCCCGCTCGAAACAGTGGAGGAGTAGGCCACTCGGCTTGTAGAAATGAGGGCGGTCCCGGCTTCCATGCGCGTGGTTCCCGAATCCAATTCGAAGAACTGACTGCCCGACGATGCGGTGAGGAGGATCAGCGACTCGGTATCCGAAGCCTCGACCAGGCGTTTCGTGCGAACTACGGTCAGTTCGGGGCACTCCCATTGGGTGACCTTGATATCGCTGAGGTCGAAAGACTGGAACATCCCGTGGAATTCCTCGTCCGCGTCGGCGGGAAGGTTGACATCCATCGGCACCAGCCGGCCCGCCATCGCCTGCTCCCATGCTGTCCGGCGATCCCGGCGCTCGACCTGGCGGAGGTCGAGCGCCGTCGCCGAGTCGTTCTTCATGATGCCGTGTCCCATGGTCCGAGATGCCGTCATCATGCGAGCAGGTCCGCCCGGACGGCGTCGCACTTGCACAGACCCTCAGCGCTGGGGGATGTGGGCATCTGATGACTCCTCTCGTGACGGCCGTGGCACGACCGGAAGGCAACGATGTTGCCGGTAGCTCCATAATGAAAGTTGTAACGAAGTTACAGAGACGATACGCGCTTGCTCTGACTGTGGCAAGGGTCACAACTATCCGCGCACAGGATGGGTCTGCGGGTATCGGGCTCGAACGGGCGGGCGTTGCTGTGCTGCCCGACGGCCTAGGTGCTCGACCTGGCTGAGGTCGAGCACCTAGAACTCGTCGTCTTCACGATGTTGCGCGCCATCGTCCGGGCGGCGTCATTTGACGAGCAGGTCCGTCCGCCCGTCGTTCTTCAGCAGCTCGATGTACGCCGGGAACAGCTTCGTTTGCGCCGCAATGGCTCTGGCCACAATTGCCATTTTCCCTTCGAGGCGAATTTCGCCCCGGGTCACCGCCATGGTCAGATTGAGGTCGCCCTGCCAGAAACGGTTCGCAAATTCTCCGGTCATCCGGAAGATGGCATCTGCCTCTTCGTCCCCTGCGCCGGGAACAGCACTCAGATTCGGAATGTCGATGATCATGCAGCCGTCGGGTTCGGTGGTGAGCACCTTGAAGACACCCGGGGTGTTCGAGAGCCTCTCGTACAGGTCCGGGTCACTCTTGGCCTGTTCGAAAGCCATGCCGATGTACTTGTACAGTTCGTCGGCGGTGGGCGTGGTGGTCATTGTTGGTTGTTCCTCTCGTGACGGCCGTGGCACGGCCGGGCGGCAACGCTATGTGCTCTGGGTCGCAATCCACGTTACGAACGGGAGCACGGTGCTCAATAGGACAAGGACGACCGGTGGCGGTATTCCCACGCCACTCCAGCAATTGGCCCGGCGTCAACTGACCCGAAAGTAGGCTATTTGACAGACATCAATGCAATGAACCGGAGAACCGCAATCGGGTGTGTGATCAGACCCTTGACGATGAGCTCCTTGCGAAGAATTGCGCGGATCACTGCCATTCCCTGTCTACTGAAGAAGCCGGTCGGGAGCATCCCGCCTGCTCGCATCGACAGCTGGGACACGGTCATCAATTGATCGCCAGTCACGTCGATCACGGTAACGCTGGGCCGCCCGACTACATCGTTCAGGACCAAGGCATTATCGAAGCCGAAGAGAATAGTGCATGCCGATCCGGAGACGCCTTCGCGCAATGCGACTGGGCGAGTGATTCTCGTGGCTGTCCTACGTCTGCCCGGAAAACTCTGGAAGTTCTCTTGGAGTAGCAGCCCGGTCAGCATTGCCAAGCCGTTGGCATCACCGCCCGAATAGAATGTGCATTCATACTGGTCTTCGGTAGCTTGTGTCATGCAAGTTGCCTTTGCGGAGTAAGCGTGGGCGCAGGAGAGGGCGGGCCGACAGGTGCCGATGGACGTCGCCCTCGGTCCGACGCTCGACCTGGCGCAGGTCGAGCGTCGTCGCCGAATCGTTCTTGACGACGCCGTGTTTCGTCGTCCGAACGGCATCATCAAGCGAGAAGGTCGGTCCTACCGGCGTCCGTCAGCAGCTTGATGTAGGTCGGGAACAGTTCTTTTGCAGTCGGAATGGCCTTGGCCAAGGTGGACATCTTCCCTTCGATGCCGATCTCGCCCGACGTCACGGACAAGAGGAGATTCAGGTCGCCCTGCCAGAAGCGGTTCGCGAAATCACCGGTCATGCGGAGGGTGCAGTCCGACTCGTCGTCGGCGCTGCCCTGGACTGCCGTCATGCGCGGGATGTCGATGATCACGACGCCGTCGGGCTGGGTGGTGACTACCTTGAGCACACCCTCGCCGCTCGAGAATTTCTGGACGAGCTTCGGATCGCTCTTGGCCTGTTCGAACGTCAGTCCGATGTACTTGTACAGGTCCTCGGCGCTGGGGGATGTGGACATTCGGTTGGATCCTCTCGTGACGGCCGTGGCACGACCGGGCGGCAACGATGTCGCCGATCATTCATAATGAAAGTTGTAACGTGTTGACACGGTCGGGTAGGCGAAATGTCCGGCGGTAGCTGCGTGGACGCCCACCCTCGACGCGGCTCGAGCCGCTAGACGGTCTCCCACTCGACGGCGGCGTTGATGCGCGCCCATTCCCGCTCCGCTTCAGAGTCTCCCGGCGGCGGCTTGATCCCGTTGGTCCGCCACAGTTGGATCGGGGTTTCGTCGATATGGATCTCCCAGCGGAAACCGCGATCCTTGACGTGGGGCGCGATTGCGTCCTCGAATGCAGACATGGCAAGCTCCCGGAAATCGTCCGACTCCGGCATCCGACGGGCAATGTGATCGATCGTGATGCGGACGAAATCGTTCGCCGCTTCCCCGCCGATCCAGATCGAGTCGGCCGGCTGGTCGTGGAACACGACCACGACATAGAACCGCGGCAGCCCTGCGAAGTCTACGTAGACGTCGGTGATCGCGTCCGAAAACGCCTTCTTCTGTTCCGTGCTGTACGCACCTTCGGGTACGTAAATCTTCCACATCGGCATGTCGTTCTCCTTGTCCTTTGAAGCTGGCATTCCGACCATCCGTTGTGGTCTGTGCCACATCCAAGACTACGAATTTCGAGTGGTGGTCAATAGGATCAGCACGACGGGCGACGGTATTTCCACGCCTGAGAATTGAGCGGACAGGCCCCTGTCGATACCACGCACGACGGCCGGATCCATGGCTGTGTTTCCCGGATCCGGCCGTCGACGAGCCGTCTGCGTATGTAGTTGGAGTTACACTTTTATGCGTCGGCGGAGACTGCGGCGTGTGCTTTCCGCAAGGTGGGTTTATCGATCTTGCCTACCGCGTTCTTGGGAATGGCCTCCACCACGAAAGTCGTGGGCCGCTTGAAGCCGGCGAGGTGTTGCTCGCACAGTACGGTCAGTGCTTCGGTATCGATGACCGCACCTGGTCGCGGTTGGACATAGGCGACGACGATCTCGCCCCATTTCTCGTCCGGCACGCCGATCACCGCGGCCTCCAGCACCGACGGGTCTGTGGTCAGGACGTCCTCGATCTCCTTGGGGTAGATGTTCTCCCCGCCCCGGATGATCATGTCCTTCGACCGTCCGACCAGGACCACATAGCCGTCCTGGTCGAAATGGCCCACGTCACCGGTGTGCAACCAGCCGTCCACGACCGTTCGCGCAGTCTCCTCCGGGCGACCGAGGTAGCCGCGCATGATGTTGGGCCCGCGCACGATCACCTCACCATCCTCGCCGTTCGGCAGTTCGGCGCCGCTCTCGTCGACAATCCGTATCTCCTGACCGACCAGCGGCAGACCGATGCTGCCGGCACGCCGGGGGCCGTCGACCGGGTTGCACGTCGAGACGCAGGTGCCTTCGGACAGTCCGTAACCCTCGACGATGGGGAACCCGTACCGCTGCTCGAACCGGGTCAGCAAGACATCCGAGGCTGGTGCGGCACCGCAGGCACCGAACCTCAGGGAAGACGTATCGGGCACGACCTCTGGCGGGAGCGCGGCCAGCATGTTGTAGATCGTCGGCACTGCGCTGAAATAGGTGGGCCGCTCATGCTCGACGAGGTCGAAGAAGGTCTTGGGGTCGAACCGACCGACGATGACCGCGCTACCGCCTGCGAGCAGTGGCGACAGAATGCTGACGATGATGCCGTTGACATGGAACAGCGGCAGGATCAGCAAAGAGCGATCGTTCGGTGTCAACGCGAGCGCGACGCCCATCATCTCCGCCATGGCCGAGATATTGCTGTGGTCGAGCATGACGCCCTTCGGTGTCCCGGTCGTGCCACTGGTGTAGACCAGAAGCGATAGCGCGTCCGAGTCCGAGATCGGTACCGGATCGAATGCCTCGGGGTCTGTGTACAGCGCGTCGGCGGCGAGGGTCGGAGTGCCCTGTGTGGTCGAGTCGTCCTCGATGATCAGCAGGCGTGCTCCGGAGTCGTTGAGCTGTCGTTCCACTTCGATCGCGGTCATGCTCGGATTTACCGGGGTGACCGTGGCGCCGATCCGCCAGGACGCGAAGAGCAGCAAGACGAACTCGAGGCGGTTGGTCAATTTTATGGCGACCACATCGCCGGCACCGATCCCGAGATCATGCAGGTGGCGTGATGCCGCCCGTACCCGAGTGAGCAACTCGGCATTGGTGAGCGAGTTGCGTCCATCGGAGATCGCCGGCCCATGCGGGTCCAGATCGGCGCGGTGGTCGGGCAGAGCAGCGAAATGCATTGGCGTACCTATCGGGTGGAGGTGTGTTGGGAGCGCACGGGCTTGGCGCGACCACGACTCGAGTCGGGCGTGGTCGGCCAGGTCACGGCGCGGCGTAGAGGTCTATTGCGCGCCGTCGCGTGCCGCGATCGCGTTGATGGCGGAGAACTGCAAAGTCCACAGGTTGGCGTGGTTGGGGTATTTGGCGCTCATGATCGACACCAGGTCGTCGGCGTCCTTCGCACCAGGGAAGGCAGCGATGAAATCCTTGATGTATGAACGAGTCTGGGCGATCATGGTCTCGACCGCGTAGTCGTCGCCGTCTGGCCTGCGGTGTCCGCAGACGATCATCTTCGGCTGGAGCTTCTCCACGACATCGACGGTGTCGAGCCAGTCGTGCCATTCCTCGGGAGTCGACAGGCCGAGCATCGGGAAGATCTCGTTGTAGATGGAATCGCCGGCGATAACGGCGTCGATCTCGGGAATGTGCACGATGGTGGTGGGATGGACGTCGGCCTGCTTCACCTCGATGATGTGCAAGGGGGATCCGTCGACGTAGAGGGTGTTGGTCTCCAACGGGTCCGGAAGCGGACCCGAAGGTACGACCGCGTCGCCGAACAGCAGATTCCACTGCATGGTCTGCAGGTCCATGGTCTGCTTCATGGACTCGATCACATGCGGCAGCGCAACGCATTTCGCGTCCGGGAAGCGCTCCTTGAGCGGTCCGATGCCCAGGTAGTGATCCTGGTGATCGTGGGTGATGTAGATCGTGGTCAGCTTCTTACCGGTGCGCTCGATCAGATCGCCGAGGTCCTGGACGTCGTCCTTCAGGTACAGCGCGTCGATGAGAACGACCTCCGTCGCGCCACTCACCAGGACGGCTGTGGTCGGTGAGAAGGTGCCATTCGGAATGCCGGGAAACTCGAAGGCCGGGACATTCGGCCAGCGACTGACGAAGACCGTCGCGCGGATGGGTACCGCAGGCGCATTGGTGTCGGTGCTCATAGGAAACCTCCAGTTGCAGAGTGATCGATCAGCGGCCCGTGGCTACGGCGCCGACCTATACCCACGGTAGAAAAGAGTGATCCCCGTCTCGTAGAACGAGCGTGCCCGGCGCTGGTACGGGAGCGCCAGATCCTCGCCGACCCCGCAACGGGCCGTGGCTCCCAGGCGGTTGCCTGGGAGCCACGGATCGTTCGAGCGGGGGAGTCTCAGGCCCGCAGGTGCTTGACGAAGTGGTCTCGCGCGGCTGCGGAGACCTCGTCGAAGCCGGGACCTTCGTAGAAGTCGAAGTGCCCGCCATGGGTGACGACGAGCTGCTTGGGCTCGCGGGCCCGCTCGTAGGCGTCGAACGCGAGAGCGTAAGGCGTACAAGCGTCCTCGTCGGCGATGACCATCAGCAGCGGAGTTGGCGAGATCTGGGCGATGAAGCTGCCGGGGTCGAATTCGCCTGCCATCTCCAGGCTGCGCGCCGTAATCTCGTTCTTCCAGTTCGGAGCCCGGTCCAGCGATACCTTGGTGAACCACTCGTAGGCATCGGGCTGAGGCATTGCGGCCTGTCCCATGGGGTCGGCTGAGACAGCCGGGAGCATCGCGGGCTCACCACCGGCGAACCGGTTGAGACGGTCGGCGTCGAGGTTCCCGCGGACGTGGGGCAGGAAGTCCGGCCGGATCAGCCGGTCCAATGTGGCCGGACCCGAGATCATGGGCACCTGGGCGACGACGGCCTTCACCCTTCTGTCGATCGCCGCGACCATCAGAGCGATTCCACCAGAGAAGCTGGTGCCCCAGGCACCGACCCTGGCCTTATCGACCTCCGGGCGGGTGGTGGCGTAGGTGATCGCGTTCCGATAGTCCCGAACCTGGAGAACCGGGTCGAGCTCTTGACGAGGAGATCCGTCGCTGTCACCGAAATTCCGGTGGTCGTAGACGAGCGCGTTGAGGCCGGCTTCGGCGAAGACACTGGCGTATTCGTCCAGGTACATTTCCTTGACGCCGGACATGCCGTGCGTCAGGACGACGACCGGCGCCGGGGTGGTGGTGTTCTGCGCCGGGTAGAACCAGCCGCGGAGGGTGACACCACCTTCGCCGTTGAATTCGATGTCTTCGCGAGTCATGTGCATTTCCTCTTCACGCCGGGTTGTGTGTCGGACACCACCAACCTAGGAATGCACGGGCCGTCTCCTATAGAACGAGTGTGCCGTCCACTGGTACGAGTGCGCCAGGATCGTGAACGGGCGGTCTACCGGATCCGCGTCGGCGGTCAGGACGATCGATGATCGCTCTCGGCCGGATCGGTTGCCAGTTGATCGGCCGCCTTCGCACACCATTCGGTCCAGGACAATTCGGTGTCGATGCCCGCCCGCAGGATCAGGTGCTGGAGCCGTTCCCTGCGCGTCGTCGGAGGGCGGTTGAAGTCTCGATCCTCGATACCGCGGTACGTCTCGAGCATCGCCCGGTGATAGTCCAGATGTTGTTGAATGTCATCGCTGAGGTCGATGTCGCCCAGGACGGCGGCAGCGCGCAGGCGCACCAGTAGCGGATCCCTGACCGGTACCGGGCCCTGGTTGGTGCCGACCCATTCCCGCAAATGTCGCACCCCGGCTTCGGCGATCTCATAGGTACGCGGCGCGCCGCGGAGCCTTTCCTGGCTCGCGTGCGGGTGGATCAGGCCGTCGTCGGTCATGGCCTTGAGTTCGCGATAGACCTGCTGATGGGTGGCATGCCAGAAGTAGCCGATCGACGAGTCGAATCGCCGCGTCAGCTCTTTGCCGGTAGCGGGGCGCTCCATGAGCGCGGTGAGAATCGCGCACCGCAGTGACATCGTTCGCTGACCTCCGTTGATGGTGTGCGATGAACAGGCGCCGCCAACCTTACCTACGGTGCCCCAGCCGCTATTGTGCAACAAGTTGCACAACCGCTATCGTCGCAACCCGGACGCTTCCGAAACCCCACTGAAGGACAAGATCGATGACGCCATTCCCCAAACTGTTCGAACCGCTCGACGTCGGCCCGCTGACCTTGCCGAATCGGGTGGTCATGGGCTCCATGCACCTGGGTCTGGAGGAGGCCGAAGGCGGATTCGAGGCGATGGCTGCGTTCTACGCCGAACGTGCACGGGGTGGCGTCGGCCTCATCGTTACCGGCGGTGTCGCCCCGAATCACGCTGGCAGGCCGTTCGAGCTGGGCGCGACCATGTCCTCGGCCGAAGATGTGCGGCAGCATCGGCTGGTGACCGATGCGGTTCACGCCGACGGCGGGCGCATCGCGTTACAGATTCTGCATTTCGGCCGCTATGCCAAGCATCCCGACCTGGTGGCACCGAGCGCGGTACGAGCTCCCATCAACCGCTTCGTGCCGCGCGAACTGGATCCGGCCGAAATCGTCAGTACGATAGAGGATTTCGTGTCCGCGGCAGTGCTCGCACGGTCCGCCGGCTACGACGGCGTCGAGATCATGGGATCCGAGGGGTACCTCATCAATGAGTTTCTCGCGCCACGTACCAACCTCAGGACCGACGAATGGGGTGGAGACTTCGAGAACAGGGCCCGCTTCGCGCTCGAGATCGTTCGCAGCACCCGCCGAGCCGTTGGCGAAGACCTCTTGATTTCATTCCGGATCTCCCTCACCGATCTGGTTCCGGACGGCTCCACCTTCGCCGAGACGATCGAATTGGCCCGTGAACTCGAGCGGGCCGGAGTGTCGATGCTGAGCACGGGGATCGGTTGGCATGAATCGAGTGTCCCGACCATCGCCTCGCCGGTTCCGCCGGGAGCGTTCCGGGACTACTCCGCGAAAATCCGTGCGGCCGTGAGTATTCCGGTCGTAGCGAGCAATCGGATCAACACCCCGGAACTTGCCGAGCAGATTCTCGACAGCGGTGCCGCCGACCTGATATCGATGGCGCGTCCGCTGCTGGCTGATCCGGAGTTCGTGAACAAGGCACGCACCGGGCGAGCGCACCGGATCAATGGCTGTATCGCGTGTAATCAAGCCTGCATCGACCACACGCTGGCCGAGAAGACCACGACCTGCCTGGTGAATCCGCGCGCGGGCCATGAGCTCACCCTCATGGTCACACCGCCACCAGCGCGCAAACGCATCGGCGTGGTGGGCGCTGGTATGGCGGGAATGGCGTTCAGTGCCTTCGCTGGGCGGCGTGGTCACCAGGTGACCTTGTTCGAAAGCCGGCCGACCCTCGGTGGACAGTTCGATCTGGCCTGGCGGGTTCCGGGCAAGTCGGAGTATCGCGAGACGATCAGGTACTACGAGGGCGAGCTGGCGGAGGCAGGCGTCTCGGTCCGGCTGGAGACGCAGGCCTGCGCCGAAATGCTGATCGCGGAGGATTTCGACGAAATCGTCATCGCGACCGGAGTGAAGCCGCGCGAGATATCGATCGCCGGTGCCTCGCATCCGTCGGTGGTCAGCTATGTCGATGTGCTCCGGGGTGTGGCACCGATCGGTGCGCGGGTCGCCATCATCGGCGCCGGTGGCATCGGATTCGATGTCGCCACGTTCGTTACGGGTGTGGAGACCCCCGAGGCCGACCGCCTCGAGGAGTTCTTCCGGCACTGGGGAGTGGATGTCGATCCGGACGTGCCGGGTGGAGTTCGGGCACCGGTCGCGGCCGGGTCCGCACGCGAGGTCTACCTGCTGCAGCGCAAGCAGGACAAGATGGGTGCGAGCCTAGGGTTGACCACAGGCTGGATCCATCGGGCGCACGTCGGGTCACGCGGGGTCAGAATGATGACCGGGGTGACCTACGAGTCCATCGACGATGCGGGTCTGCATATCACCGTGAACGGCCGCGCCGAAACATTGGCCGTGGACACGGTGGTCGTGTGCGCGGGCCAGCTGTCCGAGCGCGGTATCCACGACGAGCTGCTGAGCCGTGGGATACCGACCCATCTCATCGGCGGGGCAGCTGTCGCGGGCGAGCTCGACGCCAAACGCGCGATTCGCGAGGGTGCGGAGCTGGCTGCACGGATCTGACCGTCATCGAGCCGGTGTGGATTCGACTGCTGTGGAGGTTGCGCGCAACGGCTTCAGAACGGTCGTCGGCCGGGGTCGTCCGTGGTAGCGGAAAGGGCGCGCAGCAGGCGCGTTTGGGCCGCGCCCTCACGCTGTCGTTGCTGTTCGAGGTCGGAGATTTCGGCCGATTGCAGCAGCGCCTTGAGTTCGCGAGCGGCTCCGGCATCCGGCTGCAGGAGGGCATGCGCACAATCCTCGACCTCGCGTTCGAGATCTCCGGAGGGCACCACGGAGTGGGCCAATCCCAGGGCTGCCGCTTCGACGGCGTCGAGCGCACGTGCTCGAGCGCAGATTTCGAGTGCGCGCCCGTACCCGACCTGTCGGACCAGGGGCGTCAGGCCGGTCAGGTCGGGCACCAGGCCGAGGGCGGGTTCCTTCATGCGGAAGACGGCGTCCTCGGCCACGATCCTGAGATCGCAGGCGAGGGCGAGTTGGAACCCGGCGCCGACGGCATGCCCCTGAACAGCGGCGATCGAGATGAAATTCGGATCGCGGAGAAACAGGAAGCCTTCCTGGTACTCGTGTATCGCCTGAGCGATCGCAGCGTCGGGACCCTCTAGCAGGCCGGCCAGGGTTTCGGTGCCTGCGGTGACGTCCAGCATGGAGCGATCCAGGCCGGCGGAGAAACTGAGCCCTTCGGCGCGCACGACCAGAACGCGCACATCGGCCGGCATCGCCCGTCCCAACGAAGCGAGCGCCCGCCACATCGCCGGAGTCTGCGTGTTACGCCGTTCCGGTTTGCACAGCGTGATCTCGGCGATCGGCCCGTTGTGGGCGAATCGCAGTCCTGCTGTGCGCAACTCGTCCTCGGTCGGTCCTGCCGTCGATCGATCGGTTACTCGGGTCATGGTCGTTTCTCTCCCAGTTTCGGTGTGCGGGTCACAACGATGATCGACCTCGGGGTCGACATTATGCAACAAGTTGCATTAAGGTTACGAATGCTTGACCATGATAGCGATCGCTCTCTACTGTTCAGTGAACCGTTGTCGCCACCGACTCTGCACTCAGGAAAGGCCCCCATGTTCCCCGAACTGTTCTCCGTGTCAGGCAAGACGGTCCTGGTCACCGGCGGTACCCGCGGCATCGGCTACATGATCGCCGAGGGATACCTGAGGGCAGGTGCCCGCGTGTACATCACCTCGCGGAAGGAAGCCGCCTGCGCCGAGGCGGCAACCGCGCTCTCGGAATTCGGTGAGGTGCAGGCCATCCCGTGCGACGTCACCAGCGAGGACCAGTGTCAAGCGTTGATCGACGCGATCGCGGCCCGCGAACCGAAGCTGCACGTGCTGGTCAACAATGCCGGTGCCACCTGGGGCGCGCCGCTCGACGAGTTTCCCGACGCCGCGTGGGACAGGGTGCTCGGCGCCAATGTCAAAGCGCCGTTCACGATGACCCGCGTGGCGCGCCCACTCCTCGAGAAGGCCTCCACCGAGCAGGACCCGGCCCGGGTGATCAATATCGGCTCCATCGACGGGCTGGCGGTGCCTGGCGTCCCCAACTTCTCCTACTCGGCGTCCAAAGCCGCCATTCACCACCTCACCCGCCACCTGGCCGCGGAACTGGCACCCACCATTCTGGTCAATGCCATCGCCCCGGGACCGTTCCCGTCGAAGATGACGGCAGCGCTGCTGGCGGAGGCCGGCGATCAACTGAAAGCCGCCTCCCCGGTCGGTCGAATCGGTGAACCGGCCGATATCGCGGCGACGGCCGTATTCCTCAGCTCGCGCGCCTCGAATTTCATTGCTGGAGCGGTCATCCCGCTCGACGGCGGTCTCACCACAACCATCGGTATCAAGTTCTAGAAGGACCACGCCCCATGTACAAAGCCCCCATCGCCGACTATGACTTCCTCTACAGCGAAGTCCTCGGCTCGGACATTCTCGAGGTCGTGACCGATGGCGAACTCAAAGCGAGTGACGCTCACGAAGTCCTGACCGCCGCAGCGGAATTCGCGATCGACAAGCTGCATCCGCTCAATGTCGTCGGCGATCGTGTCGGCAGCGTGCTGTCCGACGGTGTCGTGCGAACCCCGGCCGGCTACCAGGATGCCTACCGGTCCTTGGCCGGGGCCGGCTGGATCGGGTTCGGCCTCGAGTCCGAGATCGGAGGTGAGGGCGCGCCTTTCCTGCTCCGGCAGGCGGTCATGGAGCTGTGGTTCGCCGCCAATCCCGCGTTCTCGTTGTGCTGGCTGTTGTCCACCGGTGCGGCAGCCGCCTTGAACGCGGTCGCCAGCCCCGAGCTGAAGGACGTGTATCTGTCGAAGATCGCTTCCGGCGAGTGGACGGGCACGATGAACCTGACCGAGTCCGAGGCCGGCACCGATCTGTCCGCAATCCGGACCAACGCCCGCCCCAACTGGGACGGCACGTGGGCAGTAACCGGGCAGAAGATCTTTATCACCTGGGGTGATCACGATCTGACAGACAACATCGTGCATCTCGTGCTCGCGCGTACCCCGGACGCCCCTCCGGGGCTGGGCGGCCTTTCGCTGTTCGTAGTGCCGAAGTTCCTGGTCGACAGCGAAGGAGGGATCGCTGAGCGCAATCGCGTAACCACTGTCGCCTTGGAGCACAAGCTGGGGCTGCATGTCAGTCCGACCTGCGTGCTGGATTACGCGGACGCGACCGGCTACCTCGTCGGGGATCTGCACCGCGGCCTGGCGGCGATGTTCATCATGATGAACAACGCGCGGATCGGTATCGGGCTGCAGGGCCTCGGTCTGGCCGACCTCGCCTACCAGGAGGCCCGCGACTACGCCCAGCAGCGGGTGCAAGGCATGGTGGTCGGACGCCCGGCCGGCACCCCCATCGCCGGCCACCCCGACGTTGCCCGTCTGCTGCTGTCGATGTCGAGTTCGATCTCGGCGATGCGCGGCTTCTCGATGCAGGTGGCGGAGTGGCTCGACCGCACACAGCGTTCCGACTCGCCCGAGGCCGGACAGCTGGCCGACTTCTGTGTTCCGGTTCTCAAGGGCTGGTTCACCGAGGAGGCGGTGCGCATCGCCTCCGATGGCGTCCAGATCTATGGGGGCATGGGTTTCATCGAGGAAGCCGGTGCGGCGCAGCACTATCGCGATGCGCGAATCACGCCGATCTATGAGGGCACCACCGCAATTCAGGCCAACGATCTGATCGGCCGCAAGCTGGTTCGCGATGATGGTGCGACAGCACGACGGTTCTTCGAGCTGATCGACTCCAGCCTTGCTCCGCTTCGATCCGGCGGCCATCCGGTGGCCGCGCGCACCGCCGAACGGCTCGAACGCGCCCTGCGCACGGCACGTGAAACCACGCAAGCACTGTTGTCCCTGGCCGCGGCGAACCCGCGCGACGCCTATGCCGGATCAGTGAGTTACCTGACCTTGCTCAGCCTGCTTGCCGGAGCGTGGATGCACGGCCGCATGGTCACCGCCGTGCTCGCCCACACCGAGTTGTCCGCCGCCGACCGGCAGCGCCTGATCGAGGCCGACTTCTACGGCGCCCATCACCTCAGCCGTGTCCATGCCCTCGCCGAGGCCATCAGTGCAGGTGAACTCGTATGAGCCGCTTGATTGTCGATGCGCCCGCCACCACGTTCGATCGAAGGAACAACCATGCCTGAAGCCGTTATCGTCGCCGCCGCCCGTTCCCCGATCGGGCGCGCGGGCAAAGGGTCGATGACTCAGATGCGGCCTGATGAGCTGGCCACCCAGATTGTGCGTTCGGCACTGTCGAAGGTGCCGGCGCTCGATCCCGCCGATATCGATGACCTGATCCTGGGCACTGCCTCGCCTGCGGGTGAGGGTGGATACAACATGGCCCGGGTCGTCGCTGTGATGTCCGGACTCGACACCGTGCCCGGCACGACCGTCAACCGCTACTGTTCGTCGTCGTTGCAGACGACCCGAATGGCATTTCACGCGATCAAAGCCGGAGAAGGACACGCCTTCCTGTCCGGTGGTGTCGAAACGGTCAGCCGATTCGGCAACGGTGCCGCGGACTCCAGCCCGGACACCATGAACGACCGGTTCGCCGCTGCTGCCGAACGCACCGCAGCACGGGCCGGTGCGGACGCACCGGAATGGGTGGATCCACGCAAGGAGAGGTTACTCCCTGACGTCTACATCGCTATGGGCCAGACCGCTGAAAACGTCGCCCAGGCCACCGGCGTAACCCGGGAGGAGCAGGACCGTTGGGCGGTGCGTAGCCAGAATCGCGCGGTCGCGGCGGTCGAGTCCGGCTTCTTCGCCCGGGAAATCACGCCGATCACCTTGCCTGACGGCACGGTCGTCACCGCCGACGACGGGCCGCGACCTGGTACCACCTACGAGGCTGTCGCCGGGTTGCGGACGCTGTTCCGTCCCGACGGCACTATTACCGCCGGAAATGCCTGCCCCCTCAACGACGGTGCCGCCGCATTGGTGATCATGTCCGACACTCGAGCCGCGGAACTCGGCCCCACCCCGCTGGCGCGCATTGTGTCGACCGGGGTCTCGGCACTGTCGCCGGAGATCATGGGCCTTGGTCCGATCGAGGCCACCGCACGCGCGCTGGCGCTGGCGGGCATGTCGGTGTCCGACATCGATCTGTTCGAGATCAATGAGGCATTCGCGGTCCAGGTTCTCGGCTCCGCACGTGAAATCGGCATCGACGAAGACAAACTCAACATCTCCGGCGGCGCGATCGCCCTGGGCCACCCGTTCGGCATGACCGGCGCCCGCATCACCACGACCCTGCTCAACAACCTGCAGACCTCCGACAAGCAGTTCGGTGTGGAAACCATGTGCGTCGGTGGCGGGCAGGGCATGGCCATGGTTTTGGAACGTCTGAGCTGACCTGCGTCAGCACGAATCTCGAAGCACGGAACCCACAGAAAGCACGAATTCCCATGAGCGATCTCGCACTCGACGTCTACACCTGCGACGTCTTCGACCTGCCGGGTGGCGGACAGTTCTCACCCACCACCTCGACCCTGATCACCGGTCCCACAGAAGCGATCCTTGTCGACACACAATTCCGCGCCGCCGATGTCGACGAGGTGATCGAGCAGATCGAGGACTCCGGTAAGCGGCTGACCACGATCTTCATCACCCACGGGCACTTCGACCACTACTTCGGTCTGGAGCGGCTGTTGAACCGCTTCCCGGACGCCCGCGCGGTGGCGGTACCGGCCGTGGCCAAGGAAATCGCGGCCAACCTCGAGAGCGACCGGGCATACGTGCGCGAATTCCTCGGCGGGCTGGCCCTCGACAACGCCGCAGTGCCCGAGGCGCTCGACAACCTCGTCCTGACTATCGATGGCGTGGAATTGGTGGCCATCGAGATCGAACAGGCCGATACCGCGCCGACCGCCATCCTCCATATCCCGACCCTGCAAGCGGTGGTCGCCGGAGACGTGGTCTACAACGGGGTCAACCCCATGCTGGCGATGACCGAACGCAGCGACTGGCCGAACTGGATCGCCGGTGTCGACCGCCTCGCCTCGCTCAACCCCACCACCGTGGTGGCCGGACACAAGCGTCCCGAACTCGGCGACCCGGCCGATTGCATCGCTGAAACACGTGACTACCTGCAGGAATTCGTCACCAAGGTCGACGGCTTGCAGAGCGCCCGTGAACTCATCACCCACATGCAGTCCCGCTACCCCAACCACGCCAACCCCTCGACGCTGGTGGTCTCGGCGGTGACCGCATTCAAACGGAAGAAAGCCAACGACTGAAACCATGGTTTCGGTGGTCGACGACAAGGGAGATCATGACGTTCCAAGCGCCAGCGGACCCGTTGTCGGTGCCGCTGACGGGCCTGTCGCCGGGTGCTATCGCTCGCCGACGGGCGTGTGGAGGTGACCCTGCGCACCAATGTCTCGTTCGACGGCGCGTGGTGGTCGTGCCTCGATCGGACGTTCCCAGCGGGCGCCGGATTCCTCGTCGCTGCGGTCTCTGCGGGCGTCAACCTCGATACGAGGGCACTGGCCGGTTGATGAATCCTCGCAACAGTCGAATGAGCGCGCATAAGCGAAGAGAGCAGGCGCTCTCCGTCGCGCTGCCTATTTTCGCGGAAAAGGGATATGTCGCTACCGGTACGTACGAGATCGCGGAAAAGGTGGGAATCAGCCAACCGTACGTAATTCGACTATTCGGAAGAAAGCGGGATCTCTTTCTCGCCGTCCTGTACTACGCATGGGATCGGCTCGAAGGCAGCCTTCTGCACAGCACCGATTACCACGCCCGCGACGAACATGAGCACAGTAGAGACCTGCCGCCCACCGCTCTGGATGCGGTGCTATCCGAACCCGCGGTGCTGCATATGCTGCTGCAGGGGTTCGCCGCGAGTTCGGATCCGGTGATACGGGAAGCTGTTCGCGACCGTTTCGGGCGGTTCTATATGCTGGCCCGTTCCATGGTCGACATGAAGGAAATAGAAGTCGCGCACCATTTTCTTGCCGATGTGATGCTACTGACCACGACGGCCGCACTGCGGCTGACAGGACCCGACGCAGTTCCGGCGCCGTGGTCTCGGGAGCTCGTCGACGATCTCCGCATCATGCCTGAATAGACGACGGTGCGCCCACCATCAGGAGTGCGGTGCAACTCGCGATTCTCGGTCCGGTCCTGTTGTCGGGCGTACCAGTCGGCGCGAAGGAACGGCTCAGGCGAGGATTCTGGTCACTGACTCGGCCACGCACACCGGCCGGTCTGCCCCTTCGCGCTCGATGGTGACCTGGCTGACCAACTGGATGCCGCCGGAAATGTCGGTGACTTCCAGAAGCCGGATATGTCCGCGCACGCGGCTACCGACCGGCGCAGGGGAGGGGAACCGGACTTTGTTGAGGCCGTAGTTGATCCCGGCGGTAGCCCATGGTGTGCGGACGATCTCTTCGAATATGGGGGCGACCAGTGCCAGGGTGAGGAAGCCATGAGCCACGGTCGAACCGAACGGCCCATCGGCGGCTCGCTCGGGATCGACGTGGATCCACTGGCGATCCTCGGTGGTGTCTGCGAAACCATTGATCCGGTCCTGGGTGAGCTCGAACCAGCGGCTGCTGCCGAGGTCGGTGCCGACCGCCGCGCGAATGTCGTCGAGCGAGTCGAATGTCCTGGTCACATCGACATCCCGCCGTCGACGGGCAGCACGATGCCCGTGATGTAGGCGGCTTCCTCGGAGGCGAGGAAGGCGACCGCCGCAGCTATTTCACTGGGTGGTGCGAATCGTCCCGCAGGGATCTGCGCCGCGATCTCGGCCTTCCTGGCCTCCGGGATGCCGGCGATCATTCGAGTGTCGGCGTTGGGGGATATAGCGTTGACCGTGACGCCGAAGCCGGCCAGTTCCTTGGCGGCGGTCTTCGTGAAGCCGACGATACCGGCCTTGGCCGTGGCGTAATTGGACTGTCCGATGTTGCCGTGCAGCCCGGTGTAGGACGTCACGTTGATGACCCGGCCGTAGTTCTGGGTGCGGAATTGCGGGACGGCCGCACGAGTCATCCGGAATGTGCCTCCGGCGTGGACGGCGAGTACTCGCTCGAAGTCGTCGTCGGTCAGTTTCCACAACAGCTTGTCGCGCAGGATGCCGGCGTTGTTGACGACCACGTCGAGACGCCCGGTGTCGGACACGGCCGCGTCCACGACCCGCGCAACCGCGTCGGTGTCACTCACGTCGGCGACCACACCGCGGGCACCGATCTCGCTGACTGCCTGGTCAAGGGCTTGTTTGTCGAGGTCGACGAGGATCACGTCGGCGCCGGCGCGTGCGAACAGCGCGCCGATCTCCTTGCCGATCCCTTGTCCGGCGCCGGTCACGACCACGGTGCGGCCGTCGTAGTCGAAACTCAGATTGGTCATGTCGGGATTCCTACTTGCCCTGGAAGTTGGCCTGGCGGCGTTCGATGAAGGACTGGATTCCCTCGTGGGCATCGTGGCTGTTGAAGACGGTGTCCTTGACGTCGTCGATTGCGGCGACGGCGGCGGACTCGCCCTGGTCGAGGTACCTCAGTGCGGCGGCCTTGGTGGCCCGCACCCCGAGCGGGGCGTTGGCGGCGATCTCGCGGGCCAGGACGATCCCGCGCTCGATGTGCTGGCCGAACGGCACGACTTCCTGGACGAAGCCGAGGTCGAGGGCGCGCTGGGCGTCGAATTTGTCGGCTCGGAGCAGGTGGTACATGGCATTTCCCCAGCCGGCACGGGCCACGTAGCGGAAGTGGGCGCCCCCGAGGGGCGCAATCCCGCGGGCGACCTCTAGCTGCTGGAACTGCGCGGTGTCGGCGGCGACCACGATGTCGGCGGCCAGCATCATCTCGATGCCGACGGTGAAGGTGATGCCTTGAACCACAGCGACGATCGGTTTTGTCGACCGCCTGCCCAGTGCGAAGGGGTCGACCAGAGCCTGGTCCTCCCACTCCTCTGCGTCAGGACCGAAGAACTTCGGCATGTCCAAACCCGCGGTGGTGTGCTTCCCTGCGGAGCAGAACACCGCGACCCACAGCGAGTCGTCCTCGTCGAACGTCGTCAGGTGCTGGGCGAGCTGACGCATCATGGCTGGCGTATAGGAGTTCATCTTCGACTCGTTCTCGACCGTGATGAAGGCGATGTTGCCGTCGGTCTCGAACGTGACCTTGCCCGGCTCGCGGTCGTGACTCATGAAGGCTCCTTGCTCATGGTGAATGTTGCGACAGTTGCGTGGGACTCACGTCTAGACTAAATCGTCTAGACGTTATGGTCAACAACAAACGCGCACGTCCACAGACCATCGGGCCGGTGGCCGACCGCGATTGCGCGGGGACGGCCATCAACACGCACCGCTCGGCTGGGACCGTGGCCGAGCGGTGCGTGATCTATCAATGACTACCCGGCCCGCACGCTGCATTGAGCAGGATCAAGGCTCGAGCACCCGCAGTACATCGGCGAGCGAAAGGTCGGGGTCGCTCATATCGGGACCATCGAACGTCTGCCAGATATAGGACGCCGTCGAGGCCTCGCGCAGCGGATGCAGGTCGGCCAAGTCCGGATCGTCCCGGAAGCTCTTGAACGCCTCTTCGGACTCCCACTCGACGAGGAACAGAACCTGCCGTGGTGCGAGGTCACCGGACACGTTGTCCCGGAAGCGGCTGAGCGCCACCATTCGACCACCATATGGCGGGGCAGCTTCGGGCAGACGGCTGAAATACGCGAGGTACTTCTCCTTGTCAGCCACGTCGAACAGATTGAGTGCGTAGAACTTTCCCCCGCGCGACTTCTCGCCCATGCCCTTACCTCTCGCTGGATGCCACTGAGACCGACTGCCGGAGTCTCCGAGTGGCTGGTTGATAGATCATCTGGTCTGACAGGAGGTCGGCGGTGTCAGGCGGGAAGTTGGTTGAGCTTGCGGAGCTGCTTGTCGAAAATCCCGGCGGGGACCAGGCGGCGCATGGTGCTGACCCGGGCGCTTCGGCCCACGGGGTAGCGCGGTTTGGGCTTGGTATCGGTGGCCGCCGCCACGATCGCCTTGGCGACGACGGCGGGGTCGTCACCGGCCCTGATCGACTCGGCCAGGTATTCCTCGAACACTCGTCGCTGCAGTGCGTAGGTGTGGAGGGGGCGGTCGGGTCGCACGCTGTTGGCGTCGAATGCGGTGTTGGTATAGGCGGGTTCGATGAGCAGAACCCGCACGCCGTACTCGCGGACCTCGTGGTCGAGAGATTCGGAGTAGCCCTCGACCGCGTGCTTGGACGCGGCGTATACGGCCATGTACGGCTGCGGGATGATCCCGAGAATGGAGGACAGGTTGACGATGCGGCCGCTGCCCTGCGCACGCATATGCGGCAAAGCCGCGTTCGTCATGCGGATGACGCCGAAGACGTTGATGTCGAAGATATTCCGCGCCAGGGCAGCCGAGTTTTCCTCGGCGGCACCGGCTGATCCGATACCGGCATTGTTGACCAGCACATCGAGCCGCCCGGACTGCGCGATGACCGTGGCGACCGCGGCGGTCGCCGCTGCGTCATCGGTAACGTCGAGGTCCAGGAATGTCACCCCTTCGAGCGGGGCGAGATGCGCTGTGACGCGGCCGGTTCCGAACACCCGGAAACCTTTCTGCGCCAGCGCGATGGCGGCGGACTTGCCGATGCCGGAAGAAGCGCCCGTTACCAGGGCTACAGGCTGAGTTGTCATGGTGGCTCCTGAACGTCGAGGGATGCGCGAATAGTCGGTTTGCACGGCGACCCGGTTTTGGCATCGCCGACCGTTTGGGCGAACTTCTACTGTCGAGCGAGTTGGGAATACAACGCAGCGGGGTCAGCTCCGAGACCTGCCTTGACCTGCTGGGTGAGCTCGTCCGCGAGAACTTCGAAGGCATCGTTCTCGATCCCGTCCAAGGCTTGTACGGCGACGCTGCTCGGGGCGGTTTTCGGTGCGTCGACCCCGGCTGTCATTTCGGTGTCGACGTAACCCACATGAAGTCCGGTGACGCCGATACCACGAGGTGCGAGCGCCAAACGCAATGCGTTGGTCTGCGACCACAGCGCGGCTTTTGACGCGCCGTAGGCATCCGCGCCAGGGATCGCGATCCAGGACAGCACCGAGTGAATGGTGAGGATGTGTCCGCCGCCGTTCTTTTCCAGGACCGGGGCGAACGCGCGGTTGACGTGCAGCGCTCCGAAGAAATTGATGTCGAACTCCCGGCGGATATCGGCGATCGGCGAATCCAGGAACGAGGCCCCGGTTGTCGCCCCGGCGTTGTTGATCACGATCGTCACGTCCGGTGCGTGCGCCGCCGCGGCCGCCACGGAGTCGGGATCGGTGACTTCCAAGGCCAGCGGGATCGCGTCCGAGTGCGTGATCGATCGTCGATCGCGGGCAGTGGCATAGACCTTGGCCGCGCCACGTGCGTAGAGCTCCTCCACCAGCGCCTTGCCGATGCCGCGGCTACCGCCGGTGACGAGTACGACCGAATCCTTGATCTTGGTCACGGATACCTCCCTTGGAAACCGTTCTGTTTCCGCTAACTGTAAACAGATCGGTTTCCAAAGGGAAGGGGTGTAGGTAATCTTGTGGCTATGACCGAGCCGACACCGCCCGCAGTCGCGACCGCGTCGACGCGCGACCGGCTGCTCGACGCCGCCGCCCAGTTGTTCTACGAAGAGGGCGTCCACGTCGGCGTCGACACGCTGTGCCGCGCCGCCGGTGTGTCCAAGCGTTCGATGTACAAACTGTTCGACAGCAAGGACGAGCTGGTGGCCGCCAGTTTGGAGCGCTCCGCGCCGGACTTCGAGCTGGACCTGCTACCGGCGGCTGATGACTGCCGATCGCCGCGGGCTCGGATCCTTCATGTCTTCGAACGGCTGGAGTACCTCGAGCGAGACCATGAGTTCCGCGGTTGCCCGTTCGTCGCCGCGGCGATCCAGGTGAAGTCATCAGAACATCCGGCGAGTCGGGTCGCTCGCCGTCAGAAGGACAAGCTGACTGCATTCTTTCGGTACGAGGCCGAACGTGGCGGCGCATCTGACCCTGCATTGCTCGCCCGTCAGCTGACCCTGGTCTTCGACGGCGCCAGCGCCCAGTCGGTGATCCAGGCCAAGGATCTCGACGGCCTCGCTGTCACGACCGCGAGCACTCTCGTTGACGCGGCCGGCGTCTCGTCATCGGAGGCTCCGGCCGACTCTCGGTTGGCCTAGCCGCCTTTGTTGATCCGCACACGTGGCCGTCTGCTTCTGCGACCCGGCCAGTCCCTGGCAGCGCGGAACCAACGCAAACACGAACGGGCTTCTGCATCAGGACTTCCCCAATGGCCTGCGGCACCGGGCGGCCTGCCGGTGTTCCTATCTCGGTTGAGACGGATTCTCGTACGTCTGAAGGTAACTCGTGATCGCGAGTTTGCCTTCTGCGATGACGGCGTCGTCACGGTGGTGGACGTCTCGGTAGGCGAGTTCGAAGATGCGGTCACCGAGCGCGATGGCGACGTCGATGACGCGGCGCTCGGTGTCCGGCCGAAACAGCTCCGCGGCGACCATGGCCTCGTATACGGCAGCGCTGATGCGCGCGAGATGCGCTTGTACCTCCGCGCGCACGGCGCCACTCTCGCGCGCCGAGTAGTAGAGCGCGGCCAGGGCGGGGCGGTCGAGGTAGTGCCGCTCATGCACGTCGAAGAGGGCGTCGACGGCCTCGCGGATCGAACTCGCCGGCCGTGCGGCCAGGGCGTCGGCTAGCCGCGCATCGAGATCTTCGAGTTCCTGCCCGAGTAGCTGCTCCAGCACGGCATCCCGGTTGGCGAAGAACTGATACAGCGTGGCAGGCGAGACACCGGCGCGTTCGGCGATGGCCCGAACCGAGGCGGCGGCAACCCCCTGTTCTTCCACGATCGTCCCCGCCGCATCGATGATGCGGCGGACTCGTTGGCGGCTTCGCGCCTGACTGGGTGGGCGTCTGAGAGGGCTGGCCGTCGGCATGCTTCCTATGGTAGACCTAGAACGTAACATGACGTCATGTCACGTTTTGTTCTGGCACCGGAAGCGGGAATCCCATGAAACAGCTGTCCGCGGCGGCAGGCGTCCGCACCGTCCGAAGTGCGTGCAACCTCTGCGAGGCGATCTGCGGCATCGAAGTGACCGTGGCGGGCGACGAGATCCGAAGTATCAGAGGTGATGCTGCGGATCCGCTCTCCCGCGGGCATGTGTGCCCGAAATCGGTGGCGCTGGCCGATCTACGCAACGACCCGGATCGCTTGCGCCGCCCGTTGCGCAAGGTCGACGGCGAGTGGGTGGAGATCAGCTGGGCGGAAGCCATCGACGCGGCGGCCGCAGGCCTGGCCATGGTGCGCGCCCGCAATGGTGCCGACTCGGTGGCTGTCTATCTGGGCAACCCGGTCTCGCACAGTCTCGGCGCCATGACGCACGGTTTGCCATTCACCGAGATGCTCGGCACCCACAATCATTTCGTCGCGACGTCGGTCGACCAGCTTCCGCACCACGTCATCTCCACATTGCTGTACGGGCACCAAATTCTGCTCCCGGAGCCCGACCTCGACCGCACACGACACCTACTGATCTTCGGCGCCAACCCCCGTGCGTCCAATGGCAGCATGATGACCGCGCCCGATATGGGGCGCCGGCTTCGCGAGATCCAGGAACGCGGCGGTCGTGTCACCCTGGTCGATCCTCGCCGCACCGAGACGGCGGACTACGCGGACGAGCATATTTTCATCCGTCCGGGCACCGACGCGGCGGTATTGCTCGCCATGATCCATGTGATCCTCCGTGATCGGCCTATCCAGTTACCCAGTTATGTAGAGGGGGTCGACCAGTTGAAATCCGCAGTCGAACCCTTCACTCCTGAGGCGGCGTGCGCGTTCAGCAGTGTTCCCGCCGCCACTATCGAGCGGCTGGCGCTGGCGTTCGCCGATGCGGACGCCGCGGCATGTTACGGCCGAATGGGTGTGTCCACGCAGCGCCACGGCACCCTGTGCCACTGGGCTATCCAAGCGCTCAACATCGTCACCGGCAATCTCGGGCGCGCAGGCGGGACAATGTTCACCGATCCCGCAGTCGACTTGACCCGCCTGCTCGGGCGCGGCGGCCTGGGTAAACGCCACTCTCGCGTGCGCGGTCTCCCCTCGTTCGGCAACGAGTTTCCGGTCGCGGCACTCGCCGAAGAAATCACCACACCGGGCACCGGACAAATCCGCGCAATGCTGACCGTGGCCGGCAACCCGGTGCTGTCCACGCCCGACGGCACCGCCCTCGACAAGGCACTCGAGGGTTTGGACTTCATGGTTGCGGTGGACTTCTACCTCAACGAGACCACCCGCCATGCCGATATCATCCTGCCCCCCACGACGCAGCTCGAACGGGACCAGTACGACCTCATTTTCCGCGCATTCGGCGTCCGCAACACGGCGAAGTACAGCCCTGCGGTGGTGCCGAAACCTGTTGGTGCGCGCCATGACTGGGAAATCTTTCGTGACCTCGGCGCTGCTTATCACCGGCACAACGCTGGACTGGGGTGGCGCGGGCTACTGCGCCGCCTGCAGCCGGCGGCGCTGGCCGCAGTGGGACGTCTGAGGGTGCCACCGCGCCACCTCGTCGCTTTGCTGCTTCGCATCGGCCCCTACCGATTGTCGATGCGCAAGGTGCTCGGCACGCCGTCCGGGGTCGACCTCGGACCTTTGCAGCCGGGGGTCGAGCACCGGCTGCGGACACCGGGCCGGGTCCTGCGCCTGGTTCCCGAGGAACTCGGTACGGGACTTGACGAGTTGCGCAAAGACCTCGCTGCCCCCGCGGCCGGGCACAACCTCACGCTGATCGGGCGACGGCATCTGCGCACCAACAATTCGTGGATGCACAACTCGGCTCGTCTGGTTGCCGGTCCCGACCGGCATCACCTGCTGATGCACCCGGTGGACGCGGCCCGGCTGGGTGTGTCGAACGGGCCCGCGCTGCTCCGCTCCCGGGTCGGCGCGGTGCGGGTGGATGTCCAGCAAACCACCGACATCATCGAAGGAACCGTCAGCCTGCCACACGGGTACGGCCATACGGTCGACGGAATCCGGATGGGCACCGCGAGCCAGGTGCCCGGCGCCAGCGTCAACGACATCACCGATCCCCAGCGACTCGACACGATCAGTGGCAACGCGGCGTTCAGCGGCACGCCCGTCACGGTCGAGCCGCTCCCTTCATCCTGAGCGAGAGAACACATGTCCCACGTCATCACACAAGCGTGCTGCAACGACGCATCGTGCGTGCCCGTGTGCCCGGTCGGCTGCATCCATCCCACGCCCGACGAGCCCGGTTTCGCCACCGCGGAGATGCTCTACATCGACCCCGCGAGCTGTATCGACTGCGGCGCCTGCGTCTCCGAATGCCCCGTCGGAGCGATTTCCCGCGATACCCGCCTAGGTGAAGCCGGGCAGACCTACCTCGGCTTGGCCACCGCCTTCTACCAAGGCAATCCGCTGCCTTCCGGCCTGCCCGTCGCCGACCTCGCCGCGCGGCGCTCGGCGCGGCTCAGCGTTGCTGTCGTCGGCTCCGGTGCCGCAGGCAGTTACGCCGCGACCGAGCTGCTGGCCGCCGAAGGCGTCAGTGTGACGGTATTCGATCAGCTGCCGACACCATGGGGTCTCGTCCGCGGCGGCGTGGCCCCAGACCATCAGCACACAAAGGACGTCACGAAGGTCTTCGAGCGGGCCGCTGACGACGGCCGGTTCCGCTTCTATTTGAACGTAGAGGTCGGCAAGCACATCAGCCACGACGAGCTCGTCCGCCACTACGACGCCGTGATCTACGCCTACGGCGCCGCGCAGGACAGACAGCTCGGTATCGCCGGTGCCGATATGCCACACAGTGTCTCGGCCACCGAGTTCGTCAACTGGTACAACGGCCACCCGGATTACGCCGACCGTGCCTTCGACCTGTCCGGACAGCGTGCCGTCATCATCGGCAACGGCAATGTCGCCCTCGACATCGCCAGAATGCTCGCTCTCGGACCCGAGCAACTCGCCACCACCGACATCGCCGACCACGCCCTCGATGCCCTCGCGTCCAGCGCCATCGAAGAGATCGTCGTGCTCGGACGACGGGGGCCCGCGCAAGCCGCTTACACCACACCGGAACTCATCGGCCTGTGCGATGTCCCCGGCATCGACATCATCACGCTGCCCGACGAAGTCGCGATCGACACCATCAGCCGGGAAGAACTCGACAACGCACCGGCGAAACGGATCAAGACCGACCTGGCCGCCAACTGCGCGCGCGGGCAGCTGACCCCGGGCAACAAGCGAATCATCCTCCGCTACTTCGCATCCCCGGCGGAGATCACCGCACAGGGCGTCCGCGTCGCGCGAACCCGGCTCGAAAGGGGACCCGACGGCGGCATTCGCGCAGTCCCCACCGGCACCGAGGAAACCCTCGAGACGGGTCTGATCATCCGATCCGTGGGCTACCGGGGCACGCCGATTCAGGGCCTGCCGTTCGACGCCGACCGCTCCGTGGTCCACCATGAGGACGGCCGCGTCCTGGACCCGGCCACCGGCATTCCGATCCGCGGCGTGTACGTCACAGGGTGGATCAAACGCGGTCCGACCGGCGGGATCGGAACGAATCGGAAATGTGCGCGCGACACCGTGCGCCACCTGCTCGACGACCACGCCGACGGAGAGCTGCAGTCTCGGTCCCACGACCATGACATCTTCGACACACTCATTCGAGAACGTCAGCCGAACGTGGTCGACCTGGCAGGCTGGCGTCGCATACACGACCGCGAAACAGAACTGGGACGCAACGCAGGCAAACCCCGGCGGAAGCTGACGAGCAGGGCGGATCTCCTTCACGCCGCTTTGGGACGTCAGGGGTAGAGCTACCGAACCCATTTTCGAACTGGTCCCCGATAGCTGGATTGGCCGAGTGGGAGCCTGGACCTCGAGGGTCGGAGCCCGGTACTGCGACGATGTGCAGATACATTCACGATCAGTCGCTCTGATTGGCCGATCGAGGATTCAGATGACTGAGTGCGCATCAATCCCGGGGCGATCTACCACTCAGATTGCGGAAGTGGCTGGGTGCGAGGCCTTCCCAGCGTTTGAATGCGTGCGTGAAGTTCGCCGTTTCGGCGTAGCCGAGTTGTCTGGCGATCTCGTCCACCCGCTGGCCCAGCCTCAGCATGTCAATGGCGCGCTGGTGGCGAACTTCGTCAACCAACGCTCGGTAGGATGCGCCCTCCTTGGTCAATGCGCGGCGCAGAGTTCGAGGATCGATGTGCAACTCGGCGGCGACGGTGTCCATCGAAGGCCATTGGTCAGGGTTGTGCAGGAGACGGCTGCGGACTTGCCCAGTGACGCCGACTCGGGCAAGACGGCGGTCGAGGATACGGCGACATTGGTGCTCGAAGATACGCGCGGTGTTCGCATCTGCCTGCGGCAAGCGAAGATCGAGAATCGATCGCGGAATCACGAGCTGATTCTCGGCCTGGTTCGCCCGAATGTGGTCGGGCGTGACTCGCCACGTCTGCCCGAGCATGGCGGCGCGTGTGGGGTCGAGCGTCGTGTCGATACTCAACGGCGCCAGGTCGATGTGCGCACCGCGTAACGCGGCTGCCAATCCAGCTAGATCCCGCTCGATGATGAAAGTTCTGACATCCGCTGGCAATTCGCTGCCCGAGGCTATCAGTTGCGCGTGATTCTCGCCGACGTCTATCGCGAATCGCAAATGTGTCGGCGAGAGTGCGAGGTACGGAATGGCGCGCTCGACCGCGTCCAGAAAAGTTGGTCCCGCCAACATCATGAAACCGATGACACCAGTCCGGCCGAGGGTGGAGAATCCGCCGACATCGGCGCCCAAACCGGGTCTGTCGCCGAGTGCGGCGATGAGGTTGCGGATCACCTCGAATTCCTGATGTGCCCAGATCTCGGCGTCCTCGTTGTCGAGGTCCTGTTCGGCAAGCCCCGTGCCGGTCAGGCAATCGGCGGCGGGTACGCCGTGAGCGACGCCTGCCTGCACCATGATGCGCACGCCTTCGGTGCCGCGCGGCACCGCCCAGACCGGAGAGATTTCCACTGTCCGAAAATACCAAATTTGTGCCCGGAAGGGCCATTCACCTCTCCGGGGAGAGTACCTAACCTCACAACTATGACAACCGCCAACGACGTCGGCACCGAACTGGGTCTCGCCGACGAGCTCCAACAGCTCTACCTCCAGACCAAGAGTGAGGTCGGTGCGGCAGACCTGGCGCATATTCGCCATGTCACCGCGTACGGGCAGGCGATCGATGCGCGCCGCTTGGAGCTGTTGCGCGAGGGCAGCCCGCGTGCGGTCGGTCGCGCCGTGGTGCTGGAGATGTTGTACCGGCTGATGCAGTTCTCCGAGCTCGGCCACAACATCATTCACGGTAGTTACGACGAGGTGGCAGACAACGGCGAGTATCACTCGGAGCGGTACCGGTGGGACTTCAATGTTGATGTGGACCACTGGAAGACCATGCATCATGTGGGACACCACCCGAACACCAATATCCTCGGGAAGGATCACGATCTCGGATACAGCATCATGCGTGGCATGGACGGTCAGGATTGGTTCGGCCATCACATTTTCCAGACCGCGATCATCAGTGCAATCGTCGCCGTCCTACCGCAATCGGCACCGTTCGCCCTGGCCAATATCGCGCGGCAAGTCGAGGGTCGACGATTTTTCAGCGCCTACACTTTGCGGAATCCTGTCAAGATCGCGGCGCGCGACGCGCTGCGCAGATATGTGCGGGAGCCAGTGGCCGCGGGGCCGAAGTTCCTACCTGCGCTTTTCGGCAACTACCTCGGTGGCGTCGCCGGGTATGCGGCAGTGCTTTTTCTGGTGATGATCGAACACCATGCGGGTGAGCTGGAAATGTTCAGCGATCCGGGCCCAGACGAGACCCCGGACCAGTACTACGAGCGACAGTTCCGCGCGACGAGGAACTTTCTTCGCAGTCCTCGACTGGATGCCTACCTCGAGCGAGTGCTGGTCGAAGAGGTGCCATTCGACAACCGTCCCGACTTCCGTATCTTCTATGGCGGCCTCGACACCCATATCGAGCACCACATGTTTCCGGACCTTCCGCCGACCAAACAGCGTGAGGTCGCGTCGGCGGTGCGTGCGATCGCAGAACGCAATGGGATGCCTTATCACGAGACCGCTCTGCTGGACACGGTGCCGATGATCGGAAAGGCGCTGGCACGCTTGTCTGTTCCGCTCGGTGAGCAGGAAATCGGCCGACCGCTGCGATTGCTGGCGCATCCGGTTTCGCTCCTGCGCCGAGTCGTTTTCGGTCTCGGCTACAGATCCCTGCCGGAATCGCCGTACCGGAACAAGGCAGGGTTCTATAACGTGCGGACGAAGGTCGTGTCCTCGACACTGGTAGCGAATGGCCAGGCGCGATCGATACGACTGCAGATGCCGCGCGGGTGGGATGCGGTGCGTTGGGATGCGGGCGCCTTCGTGTCTGTTCGAGTCGAGATCGGCGATGAGGTGCTGGTGCGCCAATACAGTCTGGTCCACGACAGCGACTCTTCGGACGCAATGGAGATCTGCGTCAAACGTGTGGAAGGAGGCAGGGTCTCGAATCGCCTCAACGACGAGCTGCGGACCGGCAAGTATGTCACTCTGGTCGGGGCACCTACGACGTCTGGGGGCCTCGCGATGGACGCTGTTCCGAGCAAATCTCTCTTCATCGCAGGGGGAGTGGGCATCACGCCGATCATCAGTTTGCTCCGCCGGATTGTCCGGGACGCGCCGAACTCGGATGCGGTGCTGCTCTACTTCAACAGAGATGACAAGTCGATCATCTTCGAGCACGAGATACGAGAACTCGCCAGGAAGTCCGGGGTCAGGGTGCACCTGTTCACCGATGTGCCTTCGCTGCGAAGTCACGTTGCTCCAGAACGGCTCTCGCGTCAGCTCATTCGGCGCTGTGTCGGCGACGCGGCCGACCGTGAAACCTACGTCTGCGCACCACCCGCGATGATCGACCTGGCCCGCGGCTGGATGAGCGAACTCGGCCTACCCGACGAACGGTTCCACGCCGAATCGTTCACGCCCCCTGAGCTGGAACGTCCTGCCGACGACGGACACCGATACACAGTCCGATTCCGTCGAAGCGACCGCTCCGTCGAGATCAACGGCGCGACAACGCTGTTGGAGGCGGCGACCAGTGTCGGCATCCGCGTGCCCACCGGATGTGAACGAGGATTGTGCCGTGCATGCGTCACGCCCAAGCTGAACGGCACAACGCGCGAGGAAGTCGACGGTCTGCGATTGGACCGCATCACGGTGTGCACGAGCACTGCCTGCTCTGACATCGAGCTGGACCTCTGACTCGTAGCCGCTCCCAGCGCGGACCAATGCAGATTCCATACGAGTTCGTGCGTCCAGGTGGTTTCGGTCCAGTCTCGCGCCCTGCGGGTGGTTTCCATGCTGGTCGGTAGCACAAAATTTCCGTCACTCCTGAATCAACCAGCCGGACCAGCTGCCCACTGAACTGAACCACTTCTCGAAAGACAACGCGGTCGCCGCAACCTCTCATTCGATTGTGTTGCGACGACCGTGTACCCAAGCTTGCGAGCGCGGGGCGTTGGGCGTGCTGGCTATTGGATGATGTCGGATCAGGGAGAGCGATGGCGAACCGAAATGCGCACGGCGCATTGAGTTTCCACGGCGAAATTCGGACACTGTTGCGAGAGCGGGCGCTCGATTCCGCGCGCGGATTGGTATGCGCCGATGGGTGGTCGGCAGTGACGATGTCCGACGTCGCCCAAGAGATCGGCATAAGCCGACAGGCCCTCTACCGGGAGTTCGGTTCGCGCCAGGCGCTCGCGGAGGCGCTCGTTGGCCGCGAAGTCGACGTTTTCCTTTCGGGTGTGGTGGAAGGGCTTCGGGGCAACCCAGAAGACGCTGTGGACGGAATGGTGCAGGCCGTTCGCTTTGCACTGCGATTCGGCATCAACAACGCCCTACTGCAGGCGATCCTCTCCGAGTGCGATGGCCAAGGCAACGGGCTTCTCCCAGTTCTGATTACAGATCCCGAAACTGTCTTCATGCGTGCGATCCGCGCGATCGGTGGGGTAGTGCGCGAGCAATACATGTCTGAATTTGCCAGCGACGAGGCGGTGGACCTTTCGGTTGAAGTCTTGGTTCGGCTGACCCTCAGCCATCTTCATCAGCCGCGCGGTCGCGTCGACCAAGCGGTTGCACAGATTCGCCGAGTTCTCGCGAGCCTGCTGCATCTCGATATTCTGCCTTCAGAGGCAATCGACTGACTCTGGTCACTCGGCGTCGTCGCTGCGTTTGTCAAGGTGAACCTCGACTTGTCTGATGGGGCGGTTGCGTGGTCCGGGGTCGGCTGCACGTAGCGTGCCGCAGGAGATCGGGAGAGGTACTGACCTGAGGGCGATCAGAATCGATGCCTCGCGCTGCTCGACGACCGACGCAAGAACCTGTCCAGCAACAGAACTCGATCGGTCAATCGTTGCATGCGTTGCTGCGTGAGTTGCTGGCCGGTGGGTGTGCCTACGGATCTGACTGCAGCGAACGCCGCCACAGTGCTGCGGGGTCTGCGCCCGGTCGCCGGCACCGGCCGAGTACGTAAGTCTGTCGCGAAAGACCTCGTCGCCGATATCAAGCGCTACGATATTCAGTTGCCGACAGTGCTGCCGCGATGAGTGAGCTGCTTGACCTGCACGGCACAAGACTTCGCGAGATTGCCTTCACGGGTGCACAGTGCTGGCCGCTGCGTGCTGGAGGCGGGCGGAAATGGCCGAGAGATCCTACGACCTTTCGCGCAGGTGAGCACACTGACTTAGTGGGTGGTGACGGCCACCCGGAGTTGGCGTGCGCCCGCGAGATGGGTGCCGTCCTCGCTCCAAGCGTCAATAGTTTCAATCAGCCATCCGCTGGACGAAGCGATCTCGGTTGTGGCGCGCACTAGTACCCACGGCGATTGAACGCGTACCTGCCGTCCGCTGGGATAGACCGAGAATTCAACAGTGGGGATCGCAATGAGTTGGTCGAGGAGAACCGAGTAGGACGGTGCTACGGCGTCGAGAAGGACGATGAGTCGGTAGATGTCCGGCGTGGTGTCGTTGTTGGCGTAGCGAACCCAAGCGAGAAGTTCTGGAGTGGCGCTCGCTGAGTAAGGGCGGTGCGCGCCAGCAAATCTGACCTCGGTTTGTTCGGCGACAGGAAGAAAATCGGGCGGTACGACGAACGGTTCACACTCAGATGGCCCTACGGCATCAGGGAACCGGGGCGCCAGTCTCGGAGAGCCGTGTGGCTGGGCGATCCCGAAAACGCCAGTTGCAGTGAGGTTGACTCCAGAAGCTGTCGCGGTGACTGCGCTTACCGTTGTCATCGAGCGGCCTTCGCGTATCTGCTCAGTAGTGACAGCGAAGTCACTTCTGACTGGTGAATGGAAGTGGGCAGTGACCGCACGCAGAGGCCTGTCGCTGGCGTGGTCGCCCATTGCAGACGCGGCGTAGGCGAGGCTGAGTCCGCCGTGGAGTCCGCCGAACCCCCAGAGGTGCCTGTCGGCGGACATCGGGCCATCTGGACGAGCTGCAAGGAAGTCCGCAGCAGTCCTGCGAGGCGCAGCGGCGCTGTCGATAGTCATCTTGAAACACTAGCACCCTGGCATCACCTCACTATAGTCAGCGTAGGCGCCCGCCTCGGCGCGCGGTCGAAATCCGGGTGCCGGTTCTTTGGGCTATGAGCATGACTCTCGAGGGGTGTATATATCAACGTCCCCTACCTCGCGGTGGATGTGCTCCGAGCACATCGGCAAGGGCTGCGGGGGTCTTGATGGCGCATAGCCGCCGATTATAGGTTTCGAGACATTCCATCTGACACGCGAAGAGGAGTCGGACGCCGACGACGACTCAGCACTCCTAGCTTCCCGCAGTAGCCTCGCTGCACGTCATTCTCACGACCGTCGGCTGAGTGTTTGGAGACTGCCATGACGCCTGATTATGACGTACTGATTGTCGGGTCAGGATTCGGCGGCAGTGTTAGCGCTCTGCGGCTCACCGAGAAGGGTTATCGGGTCGGAGTTTTGGAGGCTGGTCCGCGGTATGCGGACGCTGACTTCGCCAAGACCTCGTGGGACTTGCGAAAGTTCTTGTGGGCGCCCAAACTGGGCATGTACGGTATCCAGCGGATCCACCTGTTGCGCAACGTGATGATCTTGGCTGGCGCCGGCGTCGGTGGTGGTTCCCTGAACTACGCCAACACGCTGTACATTCCACCGGACCCGTTCTTCAACGACCCGCAGTGGAAGAACATCACCGACTGGCGCGCCGAATTGATGCCGCACTACGAGCAGGCACAGCGCATGCTCGGCGTGGTCAAGAACCCGACGTTCACCGACGCCGACCGGATCATCAAAGAGGTCGCCGACGATATGGGCTGCGGTGACACCTTCGTCGCAACGCCGGTCGGCGTGTTCTTCGGGCCCGACGGCGAGAAGACCCCAGGCATGACTGTGCCGGACCCCTTCTTCGGCGGGGCAGGTCCGGCGCGTACGGGCTGCGTCGAATGCGGTGAGTGCATGACTGGCTGCCGATACGGCGCCAAGAACACACTGGTGAAGAACTACCTCGGTCTGGCTGAACGCGCTGGGGCCCAGGTACATCCACTGACGACGGTGACCAGCTTCCAGCAGCGGGGCGACGGGCTGTGGGAGGTTGCCACCCGTCGCACCAACGGTCGGGCGCGGCGCAGTAAGCGAACTTTCACCGCCAAGTTCCTGATCGTCGCCGCGGGCACGTATAACACCCAGCGGCTGCTGTTCAAGATGCGTGACACCGGGAGGCTCCCAAAGATGTCCGAGCGGCTGGGCATGTTGACCCGTACGAACTCGGAATCGATCGTTGGTGCTCAAACCGTCAGGGTGTCACCCGATCTGGATCTCACTCGCGGGGTGTCCATCACCTCGTCGATCCACCCGACGCCGGACACTCACATTGAACCGGTCCGGTATGGCAAGGGATCCAACGCGATGGGAATGCTGCAGACCCTGATGACCGACGGTGCCGGCCCGCAGGGCACCGACGTGCCGCGCTGGAGCCAATTCCTGGGCCAGAGCCGCACCCGGCCGGCTCTGCTGCTGAATATGCTCATCCCGAAACGGTGGAGCGAGCGCACGTTGATCGCCTTGGTGATGCAGAACCTGGACAACTCGATCACCACGTTCATCAAGCGCGGACCGGCCGGCATCCGGATAATGTCTTCGAAGCAGGGCCACGGCGAGCCCACCCCGACCTGGATTCCGGTCGGCAACGAGGTGACCCGGCGGATGGCCGAGAAAGTCGGCGGCATCGCGGTTGGCAGTTGGGGTGAACTGTTCAACATCCCGCTGACTGGGCATTTCCTCGGCGGTGCGGCGATCGGCGACAGTGCTGAGACTGGCGTCGTCGATCCGTATCACCGTGTGTACAATTACCCGACCCTCTACGTCACCGACGGTGCCGCTATCTCCGCGAATCTCGGTGTGAATCCGTCGCTTTCGATCGCGGCGCAAGCCGAGCGAGCGGCATCGCTGTGGCCGAACAAGGGACAGGAAGACGTGCGGCCGGCCCAGGGGCAGCCTTACAAGCAGCTCGCACCCATTCGGCCGGAGTATCCCGCGGTGCCCGCCACTGCTCCAGGTGCATTGAAGCTACAGCAGTTCGCCCCTGAACCGAATCTGGGATCATGAGATCGGGACGGCGTCGAGGCTTTGGATGCCATGCCGAGGGTATCCAGTAACGGCCCGATCCGTGCATTCGCTTGCGCCAGTGATGCTCCAGGACATTGCGCACGGGGTCTCGTTCGAGGAATTGGCGGGACTGGGCCGGACGCGCTGGGCTGTCGTTGCGGTAGATCTGCGAGCCGGGACCGCATCCGGAGCACGCTCCGGGCTCGCCGGTGTATGCCATCGATTTGCGTCATTGGAACGTCAGCGAGCCTCATCGACGTCTGCGACCGGGAAGATCAAGACGAGCGGTCCGAAGGTCTCGTCGCGGCAGCATTCGGCGTCGCTGAGCACGTTTGGCTCGTAGAAGATTGCGGTCCGAGGTCGGGGCGTGCTTTGCCGCCGACGATGACGGTGGCGCCCTTGGCGACGGCGTCATCGATATGACTGGCCACGGCTTTGAGCTGCTCTTCCGATATGAGGCTGCCCATCTCGATGCCGAATTCGTAGTCAGTGCCAGCGAAATGGCGGCGACCCGTTCCCTGAAGATGCGGGTGAACTCGGGCGCGATGGACTGTTCGACGTAGGTGCGTTCGATGGAGGCGCACAGCTGGCCGGAGTTGGAGTAGCAGGCGCGCACTGCGGCGTCGGTCACCTCGCGCAGATTGGCCTGGGCCATCACAATCATCGGGTTCTTGCCGCCGAGTTCGGCGGAGTAGCCTATGAGACGGGCGTCGGCTTGTTCGGCGAGCAGCCGACCGGTGGCGGTGGATCCGGTGAACATCACATAGTCGGCGTTTTGGTCTAGGGCGGTGCCCACCAGCGCACCGGGTCCGGGGACCACGGCGAATAGATCGCGGGGGAGGCCTGCCTGGTACAGCAGCTCGCCACGTGTGACCGCGCAATATGGGGTTTGGCTGTCGGGTGTGAGGACCACGGCGTTGCCGGCGAGAAGGGCCGCGGAACTACCCGATACCGCGAGAGTTATCGGGTAGTTCCACGGCGATCACCCTGCCGACACCTTTGGGCTGGTACCGCACCACGGTCTTGGTCAGGCCCGGCAGTATTCCGGCTACGCGGCTTGGCCGCAACAGCTTTAGGTGCGGCGCGCGCGTAGTGCCGGGCGGTCATGGCGATGTCGCGGACCTCTGCCTGGGCGGAGGCGCGCGACTTGCCGATCTCGGCCTGTGCCATGTCCAGTAGGTCACCGCGATTCTGCAGCACTAGGTCGTGGTAGCGGTGAAAGATGGCGGAACGTTCCGCAACCGGGCGCTCGGCTCAGCTCTTCTGTGCGACCGGGCCCGGCTAAGAAATGTGGTGAGGCTCAGCCTTGGTGGGGTCCTTGGTTCATTTCATAGGCGCCGGACAGCGCGACGACGCGCTGCCAGATGCTGTCGAACCGCTCTGCGGCGACTACGGGTCTGTCGATCGCTGCCAGAATGAGCTGCTGTTGGGCCTCGGTGGTGGAGGGTTTGTCATGCAATCCGACTGCCGCAGTATTGAAGTCGCGGACCAGTACGTCGAAGATCTGGTCCACCAGGTCGGCGTCGACGCCGACGATCTCGGCTTGTTCCAGGATCAGCTGTCCGTACACGATCAGCGTGAACAGTTCGGTCAGGGCGAGCCCGAAGTCGAGGTCGCTCTGCTGGGTGGCGTCCGGGGCGGCCTCGGTGAGCAGTGCGACCAGGTGTTCGGCCTGGGCGGTGAAGCGGGCCACGTTCGGGATGGTGGCTGATGCGGCGTACGCCGCGCGCCAGTCGTGGAACCGGACCTTCGACAGCCCGCGGGCGGGTCCCTGGCGAAACAGGAACTCGTCGTCGGCGGCCTCGAGCCGGGTAGGCACTGGCGGGTAGGGCTGGGGGTCGAACAGGTAGGCGGGCATGAACTTCGCGATCAGCGCCAGGTTCACCGCGACGGTGCCCTCGAGCTTGGGCAGTCCGTCGACGTCGATCTTCGCGAGCAGCAGATACTGGTCTTTCTCGAAACCCTTGGCGGCCACGATCTCTGATAGCAGCGCGACCACCTTCTGCGCCTCGCTGGTCACCTTCATCTTGGTGATCGGGTTGAACAGCAGGTACCGGCGATCGTCGGGGTTCGCGGTGCGGAAGTAGTCCACCGCGCGGTCGGCGAACAGCCGCATCCCGATGAGTCGGGCGTAGGCGTCGACGAACTGGCGGCGCACGTGCGGGAAGTCGGTGACGGGGCGCCCGTACAGAATCCGGTTGTGCGCGTGGGTGATCGTCTCGTACAGCGCGTGGGTCGCCGTGCCGATACCGCCGAAGCACAGGTTGAACTTGCCGATGTTGACGGTGTTCAGCGCCGCGTTGAACGCATCCTGACCGGTGTGCAGGATGTCCTGCGCGGTGACCGGGTAGTCGTGCAGGGTGAACTCGGCGACGAACATCTGCGCCGAGACGACGTTCTTGTCCACGTGGAAGTTCGGGTGTCCGGAGTCGGCGTAGAAGAACACGTATTGATCGGGGCCCTCGATTCCGGCCACGCGCCCGAACACCGACACGATGCTGGCGCAATTACCGTTGCCGATGTAGTACTTCGACCCGCTCGCGCGGTACCCCCCGGCACCGTCGGGGGTCAAGACCATGTCTGTGGAGTAGATGTCGGCGCCGTGTTCCTTCTCGGAGAGGCCGAACGCGGCGACACCGCCATCAGCAAGAGCGCGCGCCGCCCGGGCGCGGGCCTCGTCGTTGCCGCTCTGCCACACCGGGCCCAACCCGAGCACAGTGACTTGCCACGGATACCAGTAGTTGAAACCGTAGAAGCCCAGGATTTCCGAGAGAGCCGCTACCCTCGCGGTGTCCCACCGCTTGTCCGGATGGCCGGCGCCATCCCGCGCGGGTGTCAGAAACGTCGCGAACAGGTTCTCGTTGGCGACGAACTCCAGAAAATCGGTAAAGAAGACCTTATCGTGATAATCTTGGGTCAGTCGCTTCTTGCCGCGGTGTTCGAACCAGTCGATCGTCGCGCGCAGCAGCCGCCGTGTCTCCGGATCGAAATGCTCCGGGGCATACTTCACCGGATTGAGCAACAACCCGTCGTTTGTCGGCAACATCAGTGTTTCCTCTTCTCTACGAGTCCTGGATGTCCGCACATCGGGTGCGGTCACGGTGGGTCGGAATAGGTACGTGCGAGCGGATCGCGGTGGTGGAGTCCTCGACGGTCTGCTCGGGAGCCTGGGTGCTAGCCATTCCCTCGGCGACACGCGCTGTGAGGCGGCGGCTTTCACACATCATCATCGCGATCGCGGTCACCAGAGCGTCGCGCCCCTGAAGCGGCGGTAGACCGTGGCACGGCTGACTTTGGCACAGGGACCCACCCGCTCAGTGGTCAATACCGGACTCCTCGGTCGCGCTTCAGAATGAGATGTCAACCTACAAACGGCCGGTGTCAGTCAACAAGGCCTTCCTAGCCCTTGGCGGTGTGCTGTGAGCACATCCAGCGTGCTTGGCTCGGCGACCTATATGAAGTTTGCGGTCAAGCGATGCGCGGGCCCGATGACGCGACCACGGGGCGCTGCCGCTTCTCGAACATCCTTTAACGCAGTGCTGCCGCCAATGCAAGACGGACTGGCAGGTCAGCGTTCTTATCCATGCTGATAGCGATGGAGCTGCTCGCGGAGTCCACCAAGTATGCGCGAACTCCCCAGAAGGAGCGCACCGAGGACAGTGCAGGTCCCTTTCCGTCGCGTGTGGGTAATCTCGACTGCGGATCGGGGGCGTCCCATACGGCGCTGCGGCGGGAGCCAGTGGCAACCCTTTTCGGCGGCCAGCGTGGCAGGCCGACCAACCGCAATACCGGCGTGGACGACACGCGATGGCTACTCGCCGTGCCGATACCGCCGCCAGGCTCAGGTGTACCGGCAGCTGGGGCGCAAGCTGGCTACAACGAAAATCAGCGGATGGCGAGAGGTTGCATCTGTCGTGCGGTGTTGGCCAAAGTTGTAGCCGAGTTGGATTCATAGATGTCGCGAACTGGCCCGGTTGGGAAGTGGTGCCGCCCTCCTCTGGCCGCAAGGGAATACACGCGATCCGGTAGTCGCTTCGCAGCGTGCTCAGCTTTCGGAAACTCGAGCGATATGACTCTAGGGTTGGTGGCTATTCTCGGTGATCGCCGGCACCACCACAGCCACGGCAAACTCGACACCGGCATTCGCAGACCAATATGGCAGGTACTGCAGAACGCCGGTATCGAGCGGTGCACGGTTAGGTGAGTTCGCGTTTGAGGATCTTTCCAGTAGCTGTCGTGGGTAATGAGTCGACGATGTCGATGATCCGGGGGTACTTGTATGCCGCCATCTGCTCCCTGCTCCAGTCGATGAGCTCATCACCCGTAAGGGTGGCTCCGGCGTGGGGGATGACAAACGCCTTGACTTCCTCGCCGTGACGTTCGTGCGGAACCCCGATGACCGTGGCGAGACTGATCTCTGGGTGAGTCATCAGGACGTCCTCGATCTCCCGTGAATAGACGTTGTAGCCGCCGCGGATGATCATGTCCTTGGATCGGTCTACGATGAGATAGAAGCCGTCGTCGTCCTTTCGGGCAAGGTCGCCGGTACGGAACCAACCACCGCGGATGGCTTCCGCGGTGGCTGCGGGGCGCCCATAGTAGCCCTTCATGACGTTGTGGCCTTTGACTGCGATCTCGCCGACGTCGCCGATTTTGGTGATCTCATTCCACTCGTTGTCGATGAGCTTGACCTCCACACCCCAGACTGGGACACCGATGGAACCGGGGCGCGTCCCGAGATCGGGCTCATTGAAGGTTGCCAGCGGTGATGTCTCGGAGAGTCCGTAGCCTTCCAGAACTTGCACGCCGAACTTGTCCTGCACCCGGGAGATGATGTCGGCAGGAAGACTCGCCCCGCCCGAGAGGCCGATCCGTAGGTTGCGGGCGATTCGCTCGACGTCGAGATCGGCGGTGAGCGACTCGAGCAATCCCCACCACATTGTCGGAACACCCGCGAAGAACGTGATGTCTTCTCTCTGGAAGAGATCGATGACCTGACGGGCGTCAAAGCGTGGTATCAGGTGTAGCGTGGCGCCAGTCGAGAAGCCGGCATGCATCTGCACCGTCGCACCGAAAGTATGGAAGAGCGGGAGTGCAACGATGTGTGTATCTGCGGCCTTGTTATCAAATAGTCGATTGCATGTGAGGACATTCAGGAGTGTATTGGCGTGAGAGAGCTCCGCGCCCTTGGGCTGGCCTGTGGTGCCGCTGGTGTAGAGAATGATGGCGGTGTCGGTGGCCTCGGTGGGAACAGATTCGAATACGCCCGACTGCCCAGCGAGGGCCTGTCCGAGCGTCTCTAGGCCGTCGATTGGGCTTGGTGCCGCCGGGTCAGCGGTAATGAGGAAGAAGTTCTCGGTGATCGACTCCTGGAATCCGGCGTATCCCTCCACTCCGATTGGGAGTTCTTCGGAGCCCTCAAAACAGAAGAAGGCCACGGCGTCGGCGTCGGTCAGGTGATAAGCCACCTCTCGTCTCTTGAGCAGGATGTTCAGCGGAACAACAACACACCCAGCCTTGAGGACGCCGTAATAGACGATCGGGAACCAGGGGAGGTTGGGGCTGCTCAGCGCCACCTTGTCGCCAGGATGGACGCCGCGTTCCACCAGCAGGTTCGCAACCTGATTCGCTGCTAGGTCAACCTGCGCGTACGTCAGCTTGGTGTTGCCCAGGACCAGCGCGTCCTTGGACGGATACCTACGCGCTGAATCTTCGAGGAGGGCAGACAGATTCAACATTGTTCTCCTGGGTCGTGAGTAGTTGTCAGACGCTTGAACTGCTCCGCGATGAGGCCTTCACTTGCGAAGTCGATCGAGTTCAGCGTGGCACGGGTGGGCAAACCTTGACCGGACATGCAATCAGATCCGGCGGCACATGACGGGCGGTGGGAAGGAATCGAACTATGCGCCCGATGGCAACACTGGATGTCGAACTCTCACCGGGAAGGATCGATGAGGATCTTCGCGTGGCGCTCGGGATCACCCAGGTCGTTGAACGCCTGTGCGACGCCGTCGAGGCCGACGGTCGCAGTGTGCAGGGGCGATGGGTCGACCTTGCCGGATGCGATCATGCCCAGCGTTTGGCTGAACTCCCCGGGGTCGTAACCGAAGACGAAGCGCAGGTCGATCTCTTTGCTGAGGGCAACAGCTGGTCGGAACCTGTCGACCTCGGTGCACATTCCGACCACTGTCACCTGCGTACGTAGCGGCGCGTTGGCGATAACGTGATCGATGATTCCGGGGACGCCGGCACATTCGAATACGACGGGGCCGCTCGGGGATTGCCCGAGTCGATCGGCGCCGAAGAAGATCTTCTCCACCGGGATCAGCGGGATCCTACGCACGGCTTTGGTCATCTCGAGTGCGAAGGCGAGAAGTTCCGGCGTCGAATTGACCGGGTCGTCGAGGGCGAGGGTTTCCCAGGGCGATTGGACCTTGGGGTCGATGACTACATCGGCACCGCACTGGCTGGCGAGCTTCCGGCGGCCGGGAGAGAGATCGGAGGCGATAACCCTGGTGACCCCCGCGGCCTTGAGCATCAGGATCACTGCTAGGCCGATGGGCCCGCATCCGATTACGACAGCGGGGCGGTTCTTACCCGTTCCCGATCGCCGTACTGCGTGCCGGGCGACGGTGAGGGGCTCGGTGAACGCGGCTTTGTCGGGCGAGACGCCGTCAGGAACGGGGAATGTCAGAGCTTCCTCCACAACGGTGTATTCGGCGTAGCCACCTGCTGCATGGATGTCGAAGCCCGTCATATGCATTCCTACCTCTGTCTGCAGGACGGGGAGCGCTGCCACGGTCGTACCTAGAGCCCAGCGGCCGCGTGTCTTCGGGCCGTATGACACCACCTCGCCTATGAACTCATGGCCGAGAATTACCTCTTGGTTCGGAAGAATCGCTGTTACGTAGCCTGATTCGAGCAACAACGCATTCACCTCGGTGGCGTCCTTTTTGGCATGCAGATCCGATCCGCAGATCCCGGTCCGCAGTACTTTGATCAGGATCTGACCCGGACCTGGTTCGGGTGTCCTCACCTCACGAACGCTGAGTTCGCCTTGCGTACAGACAACGGCCTTCATCGCGTCTTTCTCCTATGCTTCGATGAAAATTGAATCCTGAACGCGAGAGACGACAGGGACATGTGGGCGTCGCGTTTGTAGCGGTCAGAAGGTTGCGATCTTCTTCCTGCTGCCAGCAGGTGGTGAAAAGTAGTGCGGGACAACCGATCCCGTTGATTCCGCAGTGACCGGCGTCCGGACGGCATCTGACGGTCGGTCGGCACGCCGATGATCTCGGATCGTAAGACTGCCTTCTCGACGGCACCCGAAGGCGGAAGTGAAACACGCCAGTCCGTCGGCAAAGCTCTGAATTAGATACGGCGGCTCAGCTTTGGATCGACTGCGGGAATCTCATGTGTGGTCGGCGCGTGGTTCGCTGCACGACTTCTTTGACTTGCTCGGTCGAGTCGTCCGGGAAACCGGCGGCGGGTGAAGCGCCCGACGTGAAGCGAAGCTCGGGGTCGTTGATCGGGTTCCTGCCGAGGACGATGCGGTCGTGGTTGAAGTCCTGGGGAGCTTTCCACGGTCCGTGGGTGCCCTGCTTGGGGAACAAATGCATCGCCCGGTTGACGTAGCCCGCGTCGAATTCGAAGAATCGCTTGACCGGCATCGAGCAGTCCGAGACGACGGGTACGACGCTGGAGTAGCCATTCTCGCTCATGTGGTCGAGAAGTCGGCAGAACCACTGTGCGACGAGGTCTGCTTTGAGAGTCCATGAGTGGTTGATGTACCCGACGGTGAACGCGAAGTTCGGGAGGCCGCTCACCATGGCTGCCTTGTACACCACGTGATCGGGCAGATCGATCCGTTGGCCGTCCACCTCGAATGCGATCTTTCCGAAAGGCACCATATTCAGACCCGTGGCAGTCACGATGATGTCGGCGTCGAGCCGTGTGCCTGATTCGAGTTCGATCCCGGTTTCGGTGAACTGCACGATCTTGTCGGTGACAACCGACGCACGGCCCCTCGCGATTGCTTTGAACAGGTCGCCGTCTGGAACCGTGCACATGCGCTGGTCCCACGGGTCGTACTCAGGATGGAAGTGAGTGTCGACGTCGAAGCCCTCAGGGAGGGCGGCGGCCGTGATTTTGCGGACGAGCGCGCGGGCCTGCCGAGGGAATTTCCGGCTGGCCTTGTAGACGAGATTCCCCTTCCGGATGCTGATCTCACGGGAGATCGAGTAGGCAGTCTTCTCGGGGAAGATTTTTCGGAGAGTGTTCGCGATCGGATCCTTGCGTGGGATGGGAATCACGTAAGACGGGGATCGTTGCAGCATGGTGACATGCTCGGCCTTCTCTGCAATCGACGGCAGAAGCGTGACCGCGGTGGCGCCACTTCCGATGACCACCACCTTCTTGCCCGAGTAGTCCAGGTCTTCGGGCCAGTGCTGCGGGTGGATGATCTGTCCTTCGAAGTCATCACGGCCTGCGAATTCCGGCGTGAAACCCTCGCCGACGTCGTAATAGCCAGCTGCCGAGAACAACATCGACGCGGTCACGTGGTGTCGGACTCCGTCACTGACGCGCTCGAGTGCGACTACCCAACGCTGTTCGGGTGTCGAGAAGTTTGCCTGAACGACCGTGAAGCCGAGATGGATGTGGCGCTGCAGACTGTTTTCGCTGACGGTTTCCCGGAGATAGTCCAAAATCTCGTGGGCGTCGGCAATCGAGTTGTCACGACGCCATGGCTTGAAACCGAAGCCATACGCCTGCATATCGGAATCCGAGCGAATCCCAGGGTAGCGGAATAGATCCCACGTACCGCCGATCGATTCGCGTCCATCGACGATCGCGAAGCTTCGACCGGGCTGTGAGTGCTTGAGAGCGTATCCCATGCCGATCCCGGAGAGGCCGGCGCCGACGACGAGGACGTCGACGTGATCGAATGATAGGCCCGAATCAGGTGCAGGGGCGATAGGCATGTCAACTCCCGTTGTTGAGCTCAAGTGTGACGATGCTTACAGCGTCGCAACCTAGTGGCACTAAAACTTGTCCTCAGCCGACATAAATTTGCCATTTGGCGTCTGATCCTCGCGCGGGGGTGTCTGTTGGGCGCCGACCAACTAGAGAATCGGATCTTCCGGTCGGCTACCGCGGCGCCGTTTGAGCAGGGCGCGTGGCGATTCCCCGTACCGGCGGCGGCAAGCCCGGGTGAAGCTGCTCTGCTCGGCATAGCCCAGGGCGGAGGCGAGCTGTGAGGCCTGCAAGCCGGTTGCGGCGAGCTCCCAGGCTGTCGCCCGGCGAACCTCGTCGAGTATCTTCTCGTAGGTCGTGCCCTCGGCCGCAAGTTCGCGTTGCAGCGTGCGCTCGTGCAGTGACAGAGCTCGAGCCACCCGGCTGAGGCCCGCCTCGCCGACCACAAGCAAGCGCCGCGTGACGTCGCGGACATGCTCGGTCAACGCCACGCAGGAATGCACTCGGAGCAGGTATTCCTGGGCAAGTGTGAGTGCGGCTTCGTCGCGGTCCTCGATTGCGCGGGTGACATGTGCCGGCGACAGGTGAATAGCGTTCTGGCTCTGGCCGAACTCCACAGGGCAAGCGAACACGGCGAAGTAGGACTCCAATGGTGCGAGCCGTTCATGCTGGAACGTGACCTTTATCGGGCCCACTCTGTCGCCGCTCATGACGTTGATCGCGTTCATGGCCATTGCTTGGCTCTTCTCGACCGTTTGGCGCAGGTCGAAGTCGTTGTGGATGATCGTCGAGTACGAGTAGATCGCCGATCCCGCCGATGTGGTCAGCCGCGCCGTGTCGGCCGGAGCAAGGTTTCCGAGGAAACGACAGACGTTTGTGATCGCTTCGCCCACTGTCGCGGCATTCCGCAGGATGACGCTCAGCGGTCCCAGCGATGAGATGCTCTGCATGCCACCGAGACGCAATCCGAAGTCGGGACAGTCGAACTCGCGGGCCGCGTGTCCAAGAACCGCGGCAGCGTCTTCATAGCGGATATACCGGTCGAAGTCGCCGGCTGCGAGCGGATCGATGCCATGGGACCGGAGGAGAGCGGCGGCATCACCTCCGAGTTCGGTGATGGCGCCATGGCCAGGCCTGCGGCCGCCGCATCAATGGCTTCGGTCCAGCTGATCTCCACCCAGTTGCCGTCGACCTTACGCATCGGGCGGCGCAAGCGATCCGGGTCGTTGCGTAGATCGGCCAGCGCCACCGATTTCGGGCACACATGCCCGCTTCGAACTTGCGTACCGAGACATTCACCTTCGTGACGACGCCGTTGTCGCGGAGGGAAAACTCGCAATTACGAGTTACCTTCAGACGCACGAAAATTCGTCTCAACCAAGGTAAGGAACCTTGGCGCGAGTGGCGAAACGGTCGTGCCGTTCCGGCTAGGACAAACTGCCCCTTCGGAGCGAGCAGGCAGTTATCGGGGCTCAACGCCTGCGCGTACACCACGTCGAGGTGGCCGGTGAGCGGTTCGCCGATCGGCTCTTGAGCACGGACGCTGCCATCAGGCAGTGCGCACTTAGGAGGCCACCCTTCGGTCAGAGTGATTGGTTGAGGACGATCCCGGCGTCGACTGGTCGCGGTTGGATGCAAGCTGGCTGAAACCCGGTGCCTCCTGGTCGATCGGCACCGGGCGCTGGCAGAGACCTATGCGGTGGCTTTCTGGTAGGCCTGGATGGTTTCGGCGGCGATGCGGCCACGGCGGGACACCTGGTGTCCGTTTTCTGAGGCCCAGGCGCGGACCGCTGTCAGATCGCTGCGGCGTGAACCGTTCGAGGCGGTGTGGTCTTTGCGGCTGACGGGCTTGCCTTTGCCGCGGCCGGTCCGGCGGGCGTGGGGGATCCACTGGTCGAGCATCTTCCGCAGTGTGGCGGCGTTGGCAGTTGAAAGGTCGATCTCGTAGGTCGCGCCGTCGATTCCGAATGTGACGGTTTCTTCGGCGGTGGAGGTGCCGTCGTAATCGTCGATGAGAGTGACAACTACCTTGCGCGCCATAACCTGTGTCCTGTTCGTTCGGTGAGGGCCTGTAGTACCCGCGCGATGGTACTGCGTGCCTAAGGGTTGTCCCGTAAGTCTGAGTTGTTGACGGCGAGAGGTCCACCGGCCAGGAATCAATAGGCGTGGGCGAGGTTGGCCAGAGTCGCTACCCCAGCCATCGCGACACCCACCCCGTCACCACGTAAGCGGCAGTCGCGTAGGACCTTCCAGGTCTTCATCCGGGCGAAAGCATGCTCGACACGAGCGCGAACCTTACGGTGGGACTTGTTGTGAGCCTGTTTCCATTCCGGCAGCTCGACACCGGGTGAGCGGCGGTGCGGGATGATCAGACCGGTGCCCTGGTAGCCGCCATCAGCGATCACCACCGCGTTGCGGCAGGTGTGGGCGGCACCGGACTCGGTCCAGGCTCGGCAGTCGTTGCGGTTACCCGGCAACGGTTTTCCGAGCGCGACGACCAGTTCGGTGTCGGCGTCGATGACGACCTGGTGGTTGGTGGAGTACCGGTAGTTCTTGCTCTGGGCGGCGAGGTTGTGATCACGGGTCGGGACCAGGGTGCCGTCCACGATCAACACCGCACCACGCGGGAACCGGGCCCGGGGCCGTAGCGTCAACGCCGGTCCCAGGTCTTCGATCACCCGGGCCGCCGCTGATTTCGATATCCCGAACACCGCCGCGAGTTGACGCATCGTGAGGTTGGTCCGCCAGTAGGTGGCCACCAGCAGCACCCGGTCTTCGAAACACAACCCCCAGGGCCGGCCTCGCAACGGCCGGTCGGCGCCTTCGCGCCGCAGCCGGGTGATCAGGCGAGCGAACGTGCGTGGCCGCAGCCCGGAGAACAACTCCACCATCACCGGGTCAGCCGCCGAGATCACCACCGGTGACACGATACCTGTTGCCACTCAACAACTTACGGGACATCCCTTAGGAGGTCGCGGTAGGCGGCGGCTTCGTGGATCCGGCCGCCGAAGAGGCCGAAGATCTGGCGGTCGGGGTTGTGTTCGCGGAGCAGTTGCAGATGGTTGCGGGTCACCTCCGGTTCCTTGTAGAACCAGTAGATGACGGCCATGTCTGGATAGGACGTGTTCGCTGGTGGGCGCCGGGTGATCCGTGGTGTGCGCGGTGCGAAGAGATCGGGGTGGATGCGGGTCAGTTCGCCGGTCCGCACCATCTGGTCGACCATGCCGTCGCAGGGGATGTCGGCCTGGAAGCAGGCGCGGGCGCCCTCGAGGGTGCCGTGCGCGACCGCCACGTGCAGCAGGTTGCGGGAGTAGTCGGCGAAGTCGCGGGCCGCGGCGCCGCCCGTGCTGCCCACCTGTTCCGCGCGGGTGAGCCAGCTTTCGAAGCTCGGGTACGGATAGTGCAGAATCACCGGCGCGGTGACTGTTCCGCTCGCGCCCGCGAATCCGGTGAACCCGTGTTTGTCCGCCGGAGCGATGCCGGCTGCGCTGAGCCGGACAGCGCTGCGGGTGGCGGGGGCGTCGAGGAAAGGTGAGCGTCCGTTCACCCGGAACACGGTGCACTCGCGGAACGGGTCGGCGACCGGGTGCGGCATCGGCACGGCCTCGTGCGCGAGGAAGACCACGTGGTCGGCGCCCGAGATCTGCCAGTGTCTGCTCCCGTCATCGTGGAAGAGTTCGCGCGGGCCGAGGGGGAGTAGCCATTCCATCTCGGCGGTGCGCGCTGCGGTGATCGCGGCACCGATATTGGCGACCTCGCGAGCGTCGGGGTCGGCCGCGTCACTAGTGTTGTCGCACAACATGATCGGAAACTCTGCTGCTTCGACCAGCAGGCGGACAGCCGGATCGCCGGAGTAGACGATGAGCAGGTTCGCCTGGGCGCCATGATGGTTGAGCCAGGTGGGCAGGCCCGGCCAGTACCGGTCGATGGTGGCGCAGATGGCGATCGGCTCCTCGGTCGCGCGCGGCCTGCCGACCCCGACACCCTGGTGCACACGGGTGGTGAGGTCGTAGATCTCGTGCTGAACCAGATATTCGCAGTACTCGTTCCACGGGTCGATACCCGTCGCCCGCGCCGCCGTGAGGTTCGGGCCACCGACCGGGCGCGTGTGCCGCACCGTCGCCACGTCGAGAATGGCGATCGAATAGGTGTCGGAAACGAACTTCGGCCAGTGGAAATCCAGGCCCCACCCGGTCTGGGTGACGGCGAAGGTCGGCAGGCAGCGCAGCAGGAAGTCGCGGTGGAAGCAGGGCGCCATGATCTCCACGAAATTCGTGTAGCGCAGTTCGTAGCGGCGGTCGACGAGCGTGATCTCGTGGGTGAAGTAGCTGTCCTCGGTGAGCGCGGGTTGCGACAGTGAAAGCTGGTACCGCGCCGTGTATTCGAAGATGTCGTTGATGGTGTCGGTGTCGGTGGCGAGATCGTCGTCGGGGAGCCAGATGTAGTCGTAGTCGTCGATCACCTCCGCCAGATCAACGGTCAGCACATGATGCAGTGCGGTCCATTTCGTGCCCTTGCGGTCCAGCCGCAGGACGTCGTCGGAGCGGAACCGGTCGGGGTCGTCGCCGAAATAGCTGACGACGAGATCCCAGGTGCGCGGCTGCGATCCTGCGAGCCATTGTTCGTGCAGCGACCCCTCGCCCGCGCGCAGGACGACCAGGTTCCGGCGCCGCTGGCTCCGTGGTGTCATCGTGTCCTCCTAGGCGGTGTACCAGCCATCGGCCCACAGCGTGGTGAGGCGCTCGAAGTACGCCTCGTACTGCGGTGCGACGGCATCGAGGGAGAATCGCGCGACGGCGTCGTCGCGGATCCGCTGGTAGTCGAGCTTGTCGACGGCGTCGGCGGCGTCGCAGAACTCGCGCAGCGTGCGGCAGCGGAAGCCGTGCACGCCCTGCTGGACGGTTTCGGTGAACACACCCCAGTCGGTGGTGATCACCGGTGTGCCGCACAGCATCGCTTCGGCGTGGACACCGCCGAACGGTTCCAGATACAGCGACGGCACGAACACCGCGCGGGCCCGGCTCATCAGTTCACCGCGGCGCACATGGTCGACCACGCCGACGTAGTCGGCGAGTTCGGGCGGTGGCGCCGCACCGGGGCCGGCGACAACGAGCTTCACGCCGAGCCGCCGGCAGGTTTCGAGGGCGATCTGGATGCCCTTCGCTTCGACGACGCGGCCGATGAAGAGGAAGTAGTCGTCCTTCGTGTCGGAGAACGGAAAGTCTTCCACCTCATAGTAATTCGGGATCACGGTGTCGTAGAACTGGCCGCGGGTGTTCATGACGTCGGCCGGGCTGCGGGCGCCGTAGATAGAGTGCATCCAGGCATAGCTTTCGAACACGCGATACTGCGCGAACACCCCGCTGTACCCGATCCCGAACTCGACGGTCATGAGTTCGGGAAACTGGTCGGCGATCGGCTGCTGATAGATCCCGCCGAGCAGGCAGATGAAATCGCGATCCCGCTTGCGTTTGGCGATCTCGGTGATGGCGTGCTCGTTGGTGGTGGTCCAGTGCGGCGCGAAAGCCTTCCAGGTGAGGTTGTTCGGTTCGGTGTAAAGGTCGGTGTTGCCGAACCATTCGGCCTGCTCCGCCTTCGTCACGATGGTGACGAATTCGGTGCAGGCCGCGTCGTTCTCCTCGCCGCCGTAGAGGATCACCTCGTGACCCAGCTCCGTCATCATGATGGCGAAACGCCGGATCTTCTGGGTGTAGGCGCACGGCTGGTAGTGCTTGGTGGTCTGGGTGTTGGGGAAGTTGACGACATGAAAACGCATGGCGGGACTCACGTTCGGGTTCGAAGGGGCTCAGCGGTCGATGATCGGCCGGACCGACAGCGGATCCTCGCCGACGGCTTCCTCCAGGTGCTCGGTGCCGTCGAGGTAGGCCGCGCGTTTGCGCTGCTGCTGTTGCTGGCCAGCCTGCGCGCCACCGCCCATGCCACCACCCATCGGGTAGCCGCCGCCGTAGGGCATCGCTGCCGACGGGGCAATCCCGGCACGGGTTTCCACCGCATCGGTGGTCTTTCCGGCCGTGGTCGCGCGTGGAAAGAGCTTGTCCTCGGCCGCTTTCGCGGTCGGCGACGACAAGCCGCCCCCGCCCGCGGATCCGCCGCCGCCCCCGCGGAGCCCGGCTGATTCGAGATCGAAGCCGAACGGGACCGCGCCGGTGGCGCCCAGGGGGCCGGTGGCGCCCACCGGTGCGGTGGTCAGTGGCGCGCCGGTGGGGCCGGACAGGCCGGAAATCAACTCCTGCAAGGCTTTTGACAGGGAGGACAGGGCTTCCGGGCCGGTGGCGCCGCTCGGTTTCTCGGTGGCCGACTTCGAGGAGGGTGTGAAGGCGGAGGGGTCGAGGTTGCTGCCCTTCCCGCCGGTGCTGCTGCCGGTGGGGGCACCGCCGGATTTCCCGACGCCGCTGCCGCCACCACTGGTTCCGGGCTTCTTGTCGCCACCTCCGGTCCCGCCACCGCCACCGGGTTGCTTGTCGCCGTCCTTGTTGTTCTTGTTGTTGTTGTCGTTAC
>NZ_BMNE01000015.1 GCF_014646295.1 Nocardia rhizosphaerihabitans | reverse complement strand
CACGCCGCCAGCGTTCGTCCTGAGCCAGGATCAAACTCTCCGTTGAAGACTCTCGAAACACCCGAAGGTGAATCAGAAATATCTAACTAGAGTCCGAAAACCTAGCAAAGCCAAACACCAGCAAAAAGATTCGCTGTTGTTTTCAATGTCCAACCTTCCAACCGGGGGGTATGAAAGGCTGGAACCAATAATAATATTGGCACTGACATTCATCGACACACTATTGAGTTCTCAAAGAACACACGCACAAGCTTCCACCCGCAACATTTCGTAGGGGCTTCGGCAGGGCAAGGGTTCATACTTTAGCGCAGGCAACCCATCGAAGCAAGTCCGGAGGCTGTAACCCTGCACACATGATCAGTCAGGCGCTCATCGTCCTACCTCGTTTCCCTGCACCATCCGCCAGCCTCGAGAGGCTCAGCAGTTCGGCACCGGGTCGGTGTCCGTGTCGCTCTGACTCGAATTAAGTTACGCAGCCACGAACGCGAAGTCAAATCGCCTGGTAGATCCGGCGTTTCCCCAGTTCGCCACACCTTCAACGAGCCAGCGAACGACCGCAACGGCGCCGACTGGAGATCCGGGATACACCCGGTCGCAGACGGCGACCCCTTGGCAACTGATCGTACGTCCAGCTGCAATCGCTCTCTAAACCTTTGCCAACCTGCTGACATGATATGCCGCACATAGACAGCAGGACCCCTCCGATATACAGTTTGCCGACCTTCAGCAATTTCTCAGTTAACACAAGGGAAGGGGGGACGAGAGGTGACAGAGGATCTCGACTCGGTCGAACGTCGCGCCTGGAGCGCGGTGCTCACCCTCGCAATGCGGGTGCCGAGCGCGCTCGACTCGCGACTGCAACGCGAGTTCGGCGTCACCCATTTCGAGTACCGGGTCATGGCGCTGCTGCTCGAGGCGCCGGACCATCGGATGCGGTTGAGCCTGCTCGCCGCGCGCGGGCACGGGTCCATCTCCCGGCTCTCCCATGTGGTGTCCAAGCTGGAACGGGTCGGCTGGGCCAAGCGCGCCACCGCGGAATCGGGGCGCGGCGTCGACGCGGTCCTCACCGAGAGCGGGCTGGCCAAGGTGGCCGAGACGACGCCGGAGTATCTCCTCGCGGTGCGCCGCCTGGTCATGGACGGACTCGACGGGCCGGAGAAGGCCGAGCTGGCGAGACTCGGCGAACGGCTGTCCGACCATCTGGTCGGCACCCTGGGTGACGCGCACGAACCACCGGCCGGGTACTGACGCACAACGCCGCCCCGGTCGATGACCGGGGCGGCGTTCGTGTCGCTGCGCTGGGTTCAGGCGTCGTGCGGGCGCCAGGTGGCCACCGCCCAGATCACCACGATGTTGATGATGATGATCAGGATCGACCACCACGGGTAGTACGGCAGCCACAGGAAGTTCGCGATGATCGAGATAGCGGCGATCACCATCGCCAACACCCGTCCCCACGTCTGACCGGCCAGCAGGCCGATCGCGACGATCAACGCGATGGCACCGAAAATGATGTGCCACCAGCCCCAGGTCGTCAGGTCGAACTGGTAGAGGTACTCGGGACCAACGACGATGAGATCGTCCTTGGCGACAGCCGAGATACCTTCGAGGATCTGCAGAACACCGACCACCGCCAGCAGGATTCCGGCGCCGATGGAGGTTCCTGCCGCGATTCCCTCGCGCACCGGGTGCTGATTCTGAACTGTCATCGCTCGGCCTTCCCGTCAGGTCAACGGACGTGCCACCACGGCACACGCCAACGGTAGAAACCCGACGGGGCCGCGCGCCTCATCCGTTGTGGGTGAACTCGCCTACGCGACGGACCGGGCGCAACGTCTTGCCGAGATCGGTGCGCAGGGTGATCAGCGCGTCGAGCAGATAGTTCTGCCTGACCCGCCACGGATGCTTGTCGCCCTGGCGGGGGAACGCAGCGATCGAGCGCAGGATGTAGCCGGCGTTCAGGTCGAGCAGCGGACGCTCGGTGAGCGAACCCTTCGGCTCGGGCACGACGGCGGGGACCCCGGTGCGGTCGATGTGGGCCAGGACTTTGCAGACCAGGCGCGAGGTGAGATCGGCGCGCAGCGTCCACGAGGCGTTGGTGTAGCCGACGCAGATCGCGAAATTGGGCAGGCCGGTCAGCATCGCGCCCTGCCAGACGAACTGGTCCGACAGCGGGACCGGGGTGCCGTCGACCTCGGGGGCGATGCCGCCGAACGCGAGCAGCCGCAGGCCGGTCGCGGTCACCACGATGTCGGCGGGCAGGATCTTGCCGGATTCGAGCTGGATGCCCTCGGGGACGAACCGGTCGATCCGGTCGGTGACCACCGCGGCTTTGCCCTTCTTCATCGCCTTGAAGAAGTCGGCGTCGGGCGCGGCGCACAGGCGCTGGTCCCACGGGTCGTAGTCGGGGGTGAAGTGCTCGGCGACCAGTTTGTCGTCTTTGAGGATGCGGGTGGTGAGGCCGGTCAGCAGCTTGCGCGCGGCGGCGGGGCGGCGACGGCAGTACTGGTAGAAACCGATGTTGAACAGGATGTTCTTGGTCCTGATCAGCCGGTGCGCGAGTCCGGCAGGCAGTAGCTCGCGAATCTTGTCGGCCTGCTTGTCGCGACCGGGAACGGCGCTGATCCAGGTGGGGGTGCGCTGCAGCATGGTGACGTGCTCGGCCTCGTCGGCCAGGGAGGGCACCAGGGTGACCGCGGTCGCGCCGCTGCCGATGACGACGATCCGCTTGTCGCGCACGTCGAGGTCGGCAGGCCAGAACTGCGGGTGCACGATGGTGCCCGCGAAGTCGTCGCGACCGGCGAATTCGGGGGTGTGCGGCTGCTGGTAGTCGTAGTAGCCGGCGCAGGTGTAGAGGAAACCGCAGGTCAGGGTGCTCAGCTCGGGACCGTCGGGGCCGTCGTGGGCGATGGTGAGCTGCCAGCGCGCCCGCGCCGACGACCAGTCCGCGCCGATCACCCGCGACCCGAAGCGGATGCGCCGGTCGATGCCGTTCTCGTGCGCGGTCTCGCGGATGTAGTCCAGGATCGACGCGCCGTCGGCGATCGAGCGGGCCGCGCGCCACGGCTTGAACGGATAGCCGAGGGTGAACATGTCCGAGTCCGAGCGGATACCCGGATACCGGAAAAGGTCCCAGGTACCGCCGAGATCGGCGCGGGCCTCGAGGATCGCGTAACTGCGGTGGGGGTGTTCGGTCTGCAGCCGATAGGCGGCCCCGATACCGGACAATCCCGCGCCGACGATGACGACGTCGAGGTGTTCGGGGGCAACGGCGGAGTCGGTCATAGCTCCAGTGTGCCTGGCGACACATCGCGAGGTGAAGGCAGTGTTTCGCTATCCTCGACGCAGTGTCGATCTTTCGGCGTGCGGGATGGTTGCTCGTCGGCGCACTTGTCATCACGCTGGGTACCGCGGTCGCCGGGTGGCCCGTGTACGTCCAGCCGCAGGTGGACCCGCTGCGCCCCGCCGATGTGATCGTCGTCCTCGGCGGCACTCCCTACGAACGTTTCGACCTCGGGATCGAGCTCGCCGAGCGTGGCTACGCGCCCGAGGTGCTGATCTCGCAGTCCACCGGACCCGACGATCCGCTGATGGACAAGTACTGCGGCGGCCGATTCGCCTTCCGTGTCTCGTGTTTCGTGCCCGATCCGTGGACGACCGACGGTGAGGCACGCGAAATCGTGCGGCGAGCAACGATTTACGGGTGGCGGCACATCATCGTGGTCACCTTCACTCCGCACGTCTCGCGTGCCCGCTACATCGTCGGCCGGTGTTTCGACGGCGAGATCACCATGGTCGCCAGCCCCACCGAGTCCGGGCTCGGGTTCTGGTCGTGGATGTACGTGCGCCAATCGGCCGGATACATCAGGGCTTTCGTGAACCAGCATTGTGAGACCTCCGGAAATTCCGCGTCCCGGCTTCTAGAGTGACACCAATGCGCGGCCGGGTGCCGGGCCGCGCGGGTGGCACGGGCGAGAGGACCGCCGATGCTTGTCGAGGATCTGCGCACCGTCGGAGACGACGCGCTGCGCGCCCAGATCTGCGTCATCGGCTCGGGCCCGGCCGGACTGACCGTGGCCACCGAACTGGCCGCGGCGGGCTTGCAGGTGCTGGTCCTGGAGAGCGGTGACCACGAAATAGGGCCCACCGAGGCCGAATTCGCCGCCATCGACAGTGTCGGTGCGGCACGGCTGCCACCCGACCGGATCGCGGGCAGCCGGGTCCTCGGCGGCAGCTCGCGGGTCTGGGCCGGACGCTGCGGCGTGCTCGACGACCTCGACTTCGCCACCCGGCCGTGGGTGCGGCGATCGGGCTGGCCGATCGATGCGGCCGAGCTGCGTCCCTACACCGAACGCGCCGCCGCCCATGCCGGGCTCGGGCACGGCACGGGATTCACCGACGCCGAGTTCTGGCCGCTCGCCGGACGTCCGGCGCCTGCCGCCGCCGTCGACACCGGGTCGCTGCGCCCGTACTTCTGGCAGATCAGCCGTGATCCGGTCGACCGGTTCGACTGCAAACGGTGGGGCAGGCTGGTGCGCGACATCACCGCGCCGACCGCACGGGTGCTGGTGAACGCGACCGTCACCCACCTCGACACCGATGCCACCGGCGCGCACGTGAACTCGGTCGAGGTGACCGGCGCCGGTGGCCGGGTTCGCACCGTCGAGGCGCGGATCTTCGTGCTCGCGGCGGGCGGGATCGACACCCCACGCCTGCTGCTGGCCTCGCGGCGCACCGTTCCCGGTGGCATCGGGAACCGATACGACCAGGTGGGGCGGTATCTGATCGACCATCGCAGCGGCGTGGTCGGCACGCTGTCCGCCGCCGTCGCCGGTGCGGCGCTGGCCCGGTTCGGCAAGTACGTGGTCAAGGGTCCGCGGGGCAGGCATACCTTCCTGCACGGCCTTGCCCTGTCGCAGGAGATCCAGCGCAGGGAATCGCTGCTGAACTGCGCGCTGTGGTTGCAGGAGGTCACCGCGCCCGACGATCCGTGGGACGCCGTCAAACGGGTGCTGAGCGGGCGAGCGGAGTGGAACGACGCGCGAATCATGCTGTCGGACACCAGGTTGCTGCTGGCAGGTGCCCGGCGCAGGCTGATCGACGGTGTCGGGTTGCCGCACCGGCTCACCGGTGTCGAGGTGTGGACGATGGTCGAACAGGCGCCGGATCCGGACAGCCGGGTGCGTCTGTCGGAGCGGACCGACCCGGTGGGAATGCCACTGCCGCAGGTGGATTGGCGGATCGGCGAGCGGGAGGACGCGACCGTCCGGCGGGCGACGGCGCTGCTGGCAGCCGAGTTCGCCCGGCTCGGGCTGCCCACGCCGCAGATCGCGCCCGCGGCGCTGCCCGGCAGTACCGAGCCGCTACCGCTGGCCGACCGGGCGCATCCGAGTGGCACCACCAGGATGTCCGCCGACCCGCGGCACGGGGTGGTCGACCGGCACTGCCGGGTGCACGGCGTCGACAACCTCTACATCGCGGGCAGTTCGGTCTTCCCGACGAACGGCCACGTCAACCCGACACTGACCGTGCTCGCACTGGCGGTGCGCTTGGGCGACACCCTGCGCGCCAGGCTGCGCGTCCCGCGCTGATCCGCCGGACCACCCGATCGGCCCGGCAGGGTGCGTGACCGCGCGTCCCGCGCTGATCCGGTATCGCTCCCGATTAGGCTGGACGGGTGCAGGACTCGTCACCGACCGCCCATCCGCACGAACCCCATGCCGAAGGGCTCGCGTCCCGGTTGAACTGGCTGCGCGCCGGGGTACTCGGCGCGAACGACGGCATCGTGTCCACCGCCGGTCTGGTGGTCGGTGTCGCGGCGACCACGAACGATGCCCACACCCTCCTCACCGCGGGCGTGGCCGGACTTGTCGCGGGCGCGATCTCGATGGCGGCGGGCGAGTACGTGTCGGTGAGCACTCAGCGGGATTCGGAGAAGGCCCTGCTCGCCAAGGAGCGCAGGGAGCTGGCCGACGATCCGGCAGCGGAACTGGCCGAGCTGATCGGGATCTACGAGGCCAAGGGGCTGAGTCCGGCGACCGCCCGCACGGTGGCCGAGGAACTCACCGCCCACGACGCGTTCGCCGCGCACGCCGAGGCCGAGCTCAAGCTCGACCCGGACGAGCTCACCAATCCGTGGGCGGCGGCGATCTCCTCCGCGATCGCGTTCACCTGCGGCGCGCTGTTGCCGCTGCTGGCGATCGTGCTGCCGCCGGCGCAGTGGCGGGTGCCGGTGACCTTCGCCGCTGTGCTCATCGCGCTGGCCCTCACCGGGTCGGTGAGCGCGGGCCTCGGCGGCAGTCATCGCGGTAGAGCGGTGGTGCGGGTGGTGATCGGCGGTGCGCTGGCGATGGCGGTCACCTATGCGATCGGCTCGCTCACCGACACGATCGCCGGCTGAGGCTGGTCAGCGGGTCGGGCCGAGGTCGAGTCTGCGGGTGACCCGGTCGACGACATCGGGCGGCATGCCGGGTTCGCGGCGCGCGGCCTGGGCTTCGCGCCTGCCCGCCTCGATGACGGCCGAGCGCACCGCGCGCATCTGCGCGGCGAGTTTGCGTTCCGCGTCGAGGGCGGCCTTGGCGTCGGCGTCGGCGGCTTCGGGGTCGGCCTTGGCCGAGAGGTGGCGCAGGGTGTCCTTGATGTCCTCGTAGGCGTCTTCGGGCAGGCCGTCGCGGGCGGCGATCATCTTGAGCTCGGCCAGTTCGGCCCGCACCACCCTGGTCCACAGCTGCTGTTCGACCGCGCGTTCCTGTCTGGTGTCGGCGTGCACGCCGGTGATCCGGACGATCAGCGGCAGGGTCGGACCCTGCACGAGCAGCGTGAACAGCACGACAGCGAAGGCGACGAAGAGGATCTCCGAGCGGGCGGGGAAATCCGCGCCGGAGTCGATGGTGAACGGCACGGCCAGGGCCAGCGCCACCGTGGCGACGCCGCGCATCCCCGCCCACCAGGTGACGATCACCTCGCGCCAGGTGAACGGCTCGTCGGTGTCGCGCCACAGCTTCGTGCTCACCGCCCAGGTCACCAGCAGCCAGGCCAGCCGCAGCAGCACGACGACCGCGATCACCGCCGCGGTGACTCCGGCCAGCGACGACCAGTCGTGCCCGGTGGCGTCGATGACCACCCGCAGTTCGAGACCGATCAGCGCGAAGGCGAAGCCGGTGATGAGCATTTCGGCGATGTCCCAGAACGAGTCCGCGACCAGCCGGTAGTCCCGGTCGCCGATCTCGGTCACCGCGTCGGTCAGGTACAGCGCGCAGACCAGCACCGCGAGGACCGCCGAGCCCTCCCAGTGTTCGGCGACGCCGTACGCGACGAACGGCAGCAGCAGGCTCAGCGCCACCTGGCCGGTGGCGTTGTCGAGGTACTTGGTGAGTTTGCTGCCCAGCCAGCCGAGGATCAGGCCGACGACGAGCCCGACCACCGCGGCGAGGACGAAGTCGCCGAGCGCGTGCCACGGCGAGAACAGGCCGGTCACCACCGCCTGGATGCCGACGGTGTAGATGACGATCGCAGTGACGTCGTTGAACAGGCCCTCGCCGCCGAGGGCCACGATCAGCCGCCTCGGCAGGCCGAGCCTGCTGGCCATCGAGGTGGCCGCGACCGGGTCGGGCGGCGCGACCAGCGCGCCGAGCACCACGCCCGCCGCGACCGCGGTCGCCGGATTCCAGGCGTGGAATACCGCGGCCACCGCGACGGCGGTGACGATCACGAGGCCAACCGCGCGCAACGCGATGACCTGCCAGTTCTCGGCGAATTGCCGCCAGGAGGTACGTCGGGCGGCGGCGTAGAGCAGCGGCGGCAGGACCAGCGGGAGGATGAGCTCCGGCGGGATGTTGAGGCTCGGCACAGCGGGGATCAGGGCGAGCAGGCAGCCGAAGACCGTCATCAGGATGGACGGCGCTACCCCTATCCGACCGCCGAGCGACTCGGCGAGCACCGCCGCGAGCAGGATCACCAGAGTGAGTACCAACTGGTCCATAGCGGATCAGTCTCATCGACATCGACGGTGGGCGGAGGACGACCCGCCGCCCATCACTGCAGGACGGCGGCCGCAGGCGGAATGAAGATCGGCGGTAAGGGGAACGGCAGCTGGATGACCGGCGGCGGTGGCGGCGGGGCGGGCGCCGGCGCGGGAACGGGCTCGGGTTCGGGCGGTGGCGGCGGCTCGTAGACGGGCGGCTCGTACACCGGCGGTGGCTCGTAGGCGGGCGGCGGAGCTTCGACGGGCACGGGCTCCGGCGCCGGTGCGGGTTCCGGCGGCGGCGGTGGCGGCTCGGCGGGCGCGGGGGGTACCGCGGCATCCGGGGTCGTCACGGTGCACTGCCACGCGCCGTCGGCGTCGACCTGCCAGCGCGCGACGATGCCACCCGCCGAACAGTTTCCGCCGACCCGGCGGGCGGGCCACGGCGGGGCGAAAGCCGCGTCCTGCTCGGACGCCTCGTCGCCGGCGACCGGCAGTCCGTGGGAATCGGCGCCCATCGGGTTCACGGTGGACGGGTCGTTCTCGTCGCCCTGATTCGCGCGCAGGACCAACCCGAGCGCCACAACCAGTGCGAGCAGTGCGGCGAGCACTGCCGCGATCGCGATCACCCGAGTACTGCTGCCGGTCCCCTTGTCGGGGTCCTCGCTGCTCTCTGCCATCGCACCGCCTTCGCCCGCGGACCTGGACTCCCCTCGTCCAGCAGGCTACCGCACGGTTGCTGAAAAGACCGACCGTCTCGATCAGGCTCCACTGACCAGGGCCCATACCTACATTCAGCAGTTGCCAGATGTTTACTTGATTGCGACCCTAACCTTCACCGCATCGGTATCGGTGTTATGTAGCGCCTGCGCGATCAGGGTGCTCAGATCGATCTGCGGACCGGTCGCGGTGACCGATTCGGCGAGCGGGCGCAGTCCGGGCAGCAGGGCCGACAGCTCGGGACCGAGCTCGTTCAGTTTGGCGACGACCTGCTCGAGGAACGGCACCAGACCACCGTCGCGCAGGTACATCTCAGGATCGCCACCGGCCGCGCTGACCCGGCCGACCGACTCGACGAACTCGTCGATGACCTGGCTCAGGCGCACGAACGCGGGTGCGGCGGCGGAGGTGGCCGGTCCGGCCCAGCCGATGTCACCGGAGACGTACTCGAAGTTGTTCTGCAGCTCGGCGATCGCGGGCGCGCGGCTCATGATGGCCGCGGCGAGCAGGTCGCCCGCCCTGGCCAGCTCCGGGATGACGTTCTCGGTGCCGGTCATCGCCTGGCCGAGGGTGTCGACCAGCGAGCCGACGACCGCGGGGTCGAGCTGCTCGACGGTCTTGGTGACCAGCCGCGCGACCTCGGGGATCGACATCGGGGTGCGCACGTTCTCCCCCGCCAGGCGCTGCCCGTTGCTCAGGTACGGCCCCTCGGCACTGCGCGGCACGAACTGCACATACGGCTCACCCAGCGAGGACAGATGCTCGATGGTGACGATGCTGCTCATCGGCACCTTGTTCGCGGCGCCGAACCGGAAGCCGACCTGCACGCCTCCGGCGGTGGAGGTGTCCACGGCGGTGACCTTGCCGATCTCGATGCCGGTCAGCAAGATCGGCGAGCCGACGCTGAGTCCGCCGGAGTTGGCCAGCTCGATCGAGGCCTCGGTGTAGTCGGCGAACGGGTCGACCCGGACGACGCCGAAGGTCAGGTAGCTCGCGCCGAGCACGGTGATGGCGGCGATGCCGCCCAGTGATGCCAGTGCACCGATCTTCATCGCACCATTCCGATCATCCGCAGCGCGGTCACGATCTGCTCGATCTGCTCGTCCTCGGAGACCTGCACGCCGGTGATGTTCACCTTCGGCCCGCGCTCGGCGAACGGGATGATCTTGTCGCGCAGCAGTGCGGTCAGCAGGGCCATGTTGGTCGAGGAGCGCAGGTCGGCCGAGCCGCCGGTGGCCAGCGGCAGGAACGCGGTCGCGGCGGCGTCGCCCGCGCCCGCGAGCGGGGCCAGCCAGGTCAGCGACGAGCCGACCGGGCCGAGTGCCTGGAAGATCGCCATGGTCTTGGCGATCGAGTCCTGAGTGCCGGACAGCGCCCGCACGGCTTCGGGGGTGAGGATATTGGTGAGCTCGGCCTCGATGCCGACCATGATCTCGGCATTGGCGGCCAGGCCGTTGACCAGCAGGTCGACCCGGTCCAGGTTCGCGGCCAGATCGGCGGCGTCGGCGCCCATGACCGCCGAGATGCGCGCGGTCTCCTTGGGATCCTGCGGCATCACCGAGTTCACCCGGCCGATCATGTCCTGCAGCTGACCGATCGCGCCGCCCTGCACGAACAGCGCCATGGTGGCCATCGTGTCTTCCAGCTGCACCGGCGTTTTCGTGCGGGCGATCGGGATGGTGCCGCCGTCGCGCAGCAGGCTGCCGAAGCCGTCCTTCGGCGTGGTCAGCGCGACGTGGATGTCACCGAGGATGGTGTCCTGGCGCAGTTCGGCGATGGTCGTGGTCGGCAACTGCACCGAGTCGAGGATGTCGGCCTCGACGACGACGTAGCCGCCGCGGCCCGCGGGCGCGTCGGCGGGCTGGACCACCCGCACCGTGTCGACATTGCCGATCTCGGCGCCGTTGGCGATCACCTTGGACTTCGCGGGCAGGTTCAGCGCGCTGCTGAACTCGATCTGCACGCGGTAGGTCGGGCCGCTGACGGTCGAGCCGGGCACCGGTACCTCGGCCGGGTCGAAGCCGCAGCCGCCCACCGCCAGACCCGCGGCGACCACGAGCGCGATCATGCTGCGCCGCAGCGTCTTTCGCGGGTTCATCGGGCACCTGCCATTCCCAGAACGACCTGGACGAGGTTCACATCGGTCAGGCCCTGCGCCGGGTCGGCGCACCGGCCGGGGATCAGCGCGTTCACCGCGGCGCACACCTGGTCGGCTTCGCCGCCGGGCAGGGCGACCTTGGGCGGTGCGTAGGTGATCGCGGTGCCGCCGGCGGCGCTCTGGAAGGCCGAGGTCAGCGCGGGCATCTTGAGGACCACCTCGCGCAGCGATCCGACGTTGGCGCGCAACAACTTCACCAGCGGGACCGCGCCGTCGAGCGCGCCGATCAGCGGGTCGCCCAGGATGGTGGCGAAGTCGTTGAGCATCGGCAGGAGTTCGGCCAGTCCGTCGAACAGCGAGGTCGCCGGGCCGAGCAGATCGTCGGAGGCCTGGTTGAGCAGCGGGGCCAGCCGGACCAGCATCGTCTGCAGGTCGCCCCAGTTGGCGGCGACCCGGTTCGACACCGAGGCGAACGCGTCGAAAAGGCCTGCCAGGTGGCCGATGTCGGCGTCGGGCTTGTTCATCGCCGAGCCGAGCTTGTGCACCAGTTCGTTGATCGTCGGGCCGGTGCCCTCGGTCGCGCGGTCCAGCGAGGCGAGGCCGTCGACGAGCGCGCTCGGCTGACCGGCCTCGGCGCCGGAGAGCTGCTCGGACAGACTCGCCAGGGCGGTCAGCGTCTCGGTGATGGACTTGGGGGTGAGCGTCTTGGTGATGCAGCCGCCGGTGAACTGCCTGGTGTCCTTGCCGCTGGTCAGCACGGCCAGATTGCGGTCGGCGGCAACGGAATACGCGACGGTGGTCGCGGAGGCGTCGGCGTAGACCGGGTAGTCGGCGTCGACCTCGAACTCCACCCGCACCTTGGCGCCCTCGTTGCGCACCGCGGTCACCTCGCCGACATCGATGCCGCGCATCGTGACGTGGTTGCCCGGGTAGAGCCCGATCGCATCGGGCATGAGGGCGCAATAGGATTCGGTCTTCTTCAGCGGATCGAAGGCGACGAAGTAGCCGGCGATCACCAGGACGACCAGCACCGCGACACCGGCGATCGACATGAACGCCTGGGATCCGAGGAGTCGTTTCAGCATCAGCACGCCTTCCCGGGCAGTGGCACGCATACCTGCACGCCGGACTGGTCGACCACGACGCCCGCGTCCGGGGTCGCCAGCTGCGACAGCTTGGTCTGCAGGTCGGCCACGGTGCCGAGGATCGGTTCGAACCGGCCTTCGAGCTCCTGCATCCGCGGCAGCGCGTCGGCCAGCGCCTGTGCCTGCGGCTTCAGCGTGGACTCCCAGCTGGGGGCGAGCCCGGCGAGCCGGTTCACCACCGAGGTCAGCAGCCGGACCGCTTCGGCCAGTTCGGCTTTCTTGCTCAGCAGCACGTCTTCGAGCATGTTGACGTTGTCCATCAGCCTGCCCAGATCGGACTTGGCGCCGTCGTACATGGAGATGTACTCGTCGAGGATCGCGATGGACTTCGACACCTGCGAGCGCTGCCGATCGAGCATGTCGACGTACTTGCCGACGGTGTCGAGCGTGGAGCGCAGGGCCTCCGGGGAGGACGCGATCGCGGAATTCGCCGCGGCCAGGTTCTTGCGCACGGTGTCGCCGTCGACGGCTGCCAGCGGCGCGGTCGCGTCCTGGAAGGTCTCGATCAGGCTGTAGGGCAGGCGGATTCGATCCGCGGGGATGGCTTCGTCACCGAGCGGGCGCGAGCCTGCCGGGTAGAGCGCGACGTAGTGACCGCCGACCACGGTGAGCATGCGGATGTCGAGGGAGGTCTGGTCGCCGACGAACACGTCGGAGTCGACGGTGAACTCCATCAGCACCTTGTCCGGCTTCAGCTCGAGCGAGGTGACGCTGCCGACCGAGATGCCGGCCAGGCGCACGTCGTCGCCCTCGCGCACCGACTGCGCCTCGCTGAGTTCGGCGGTGTAGGTGTGCTTGCCCAGCGGCACCACGTAGACGATGCCCGCGCCGACGATGAACAGCACGACCAGGCTCAGGCCGATGATGCCCATCCGCAGTTCGCGGGCGCGCTTGGTCGCCTCGTCCATGATCGGGCGGTCACCGGAGAAGAACTTCAGGCGTTGCATACCGTCACCTTCTGTCCGGCGATCAGCACCTGCAGCGGGGCGGGCACCTCGGCGGGGCCGTTGCTGCAGGTCGGCGTGAAGCCGGCGAAATCGCGCGAGAGCGAGGCGTCGACCGTGGCCAGCAGGCCGGGCAGCCGCCCGAAGACGTCCACCGCCTCTTGGGGATTCGGGAACAGGCCGCGGATCATCGCGTCGACCTCGGCGCTACCGCCCTCGACCAGGCCGAGCGAGGCCAGCAGCCGGTCCACCGGCGCCAGCACCGAGGGCGCGGTCATCGCGAACTGCGCGACGCCGCCGATATTGCGCTGCATCGCCTCGAAGATGTCGGTGAGCCGGGCCAGCAGCGGCAGCAGGTAGCCGACGCGGCCGCCGTGCCGGTCACCCAGCGTCGACAGGTTGCTGATCAGGGTGTTGACGACGTGCTGGCGGTCCTCGGCGTAGCTCGCGAGCTGGTCGATCGCGGTCAGCGCTGGGCCGAGGCCGCTGCCGTCGCCCTCGATGACGGCGAGCATGCTCGCGGTGAACTGGTTGATCGCCTCGGGTGAGAGCGTCGCCAGTACCGGCTTCAGGCCGCTGAACAGGCTGGTCACGTCGAACGACGGGACGGTCATGTTCGCGCCGATCCTGGCGTCGGCGGCGATCCGCTTGCCCGGGTTGGGCGCCTGCTGCAGGTCGATATAGCGCTGGCCGGTGAGGTTCTGGTACCGGATGGCCAGCTTGCTGTTGTCGTAGATGGGCGTGTCGGTCTTCACCGTGAGGTGGACCTTGGCCTTGTCGCCTTCGAGGCTGATCTTCTCGATCTTGCCGACCTGCACACCGAACATCCGCACGTCGTTGCCGACCTTGAGGCCGTTGGCGTCGGTGAACAGCGCGTCGTGCGCCTCGGTGTCACCGGAGACGGGCCGCTTGATCAGGGTGAACACGAGTCCGAGCACGGCGAGCATCACCAGCGCGAACACGCCGAGTCGCAGTGCGACACCACCGACCTTCATCACGCACCGGCCTTTCCGAACAGCGGCACCGCGATCGCGGGCACACCGCTGAGCTCGACGTCGAGGTTGAGCACCGGGCCGTCGGGGCCGTCGGGCATGGCGCCGCGCAGGTTGGTCAGCAGGGCCTGCAGGTCGGCGCCGGTCCGGCGCGGATTGGGCGACATCTGGGCCAGCGCGTACAGCATCGGCGCGAGCATGTCGGTGGTCTCGGCGAAGTGCCCGCCCGCGGTGGTCAGCGTGGTGGTCAGGGCGGGCAGGATGCTGCCGCCGACCACGCCGACGCCGATGTCATAGCGGTCCTTGTCGACCTGGGTCACCTTGATCTCGCTGAGCCGGTCGATCACCTGCATTGTGGCGCCTGCGAACTGGCCGCCGCCGTCGAAGGCGGGTCCGAGCCTGCCGAACAGCTCCGAGGGCGCGACGTCCTGGTTGTCGGCGATGGTCTTGGCCATCGTGATCAGCGCCTGCACCAGCGGGGTGAAGGCCTTGAAGTCGGCGGCCAGCTGGGAGACCACGGTCGCCATCTGCGGGCTGGTCACCGTCATGCCGACCTGGGACAGGCTGCGCAGGATCGCGCTCATCGTCGCGTCGTAGACCCGGTCGGCGTTGGCGCCGGTCAGGTCGAGCACCGCGCCCGCGCGCAGCGGGGATCCGCCGGTGCCGCGGCGCAGTTCCAGTTCGGCGATGCCGAACAGGTTGGTCGGGGCGTAGTCGACGGCGAGGCTGTCGTCGATGCCGTGCAGGCGGTCGGCGTCGAGCAGCAGCGAGATCCGCTGGGTGCCGCGCTCGCCGGGGGTCACTTCGGCGACCTCGCCGACGGTGACGCCGTCGATGCGGACCTGGCTGCCCGCGCTGATGCCGTCACCGAGGTGTTCGGTGTGCAGCGCGATCCGCAGGCCCTCTTCGGTTGTCAGATTGCGGTAGGCGACCGTTCCGAGCACGACCGCGGCGATGATGCCGAGGATGATCGCGCCGGTCAGCCGCGAGGTGCGCCGATCGGCCGCGACGCCGGGCATTCCATAGTTAGGCACTAGCTCACCCCGTAAAACTGATCGCCGAGTTGAAGCCCCACAGCATGATCGACAGCACCATGTCGATGGCCACGATGGCCACCGAGCTGGCCCGCACCGCGCGGCCGGAGGCGATGCCGACGCCCTCGGGACCGCCGGTGGCGAAGAACCCGAAGTAGCTGTGCACCAGGATCACCACGGTGCCGAACACGGCGACCTTGATGACGGCGGCGATCATGTCGAAGCCGGAGATGAACTGGAAGAAATAGTGATCGTAGACGCCGGCCGACTGCCCGTAGACCATCGTGAGCAAGCCGCGGCAGGCGCCGTAGGACAGGATCAGCGCGATCAGGAAGGTCGGCACGATGGCGATGGCACCGGCGATGACACGGGTGGTCACCACGAATGGGACCGACCGCAGGCCCAGCGCCTCGATCGCGTCGATCTCCTCGGAGATGCGCATCGAGCCGATCTCGGCGGTGATCCGGCAGCCCGCCTGCGCGGCGAAGCCGATGGCCGCCGCGATCGGGGCCAGCTCACGGGTGGTGGCGTAGGCCGAGATGACACCGGTCACCGGGCCCATGCCGAGCATGTCGAGCGAGGCGAAGGATTCGACGCCGACCGAGGCGCCCATCACCAGGCCGAGCACGATCATCATCGGGACGGTGCCGCCGCCGACGATGATCGAGCCGCGGCCCCAGGTCATGTCGGTGACCGCGCGCAGCGTCTCGTCGCGGTAGCGGCGCAGCGTCAGCGGCACCGAGGACAGCACCTGCCAGACGAACACGGCCACGAAGCCCAGCGATTCGCCTGCCGAGCCGATGCGCTTGCCGAGGCGGACCGGCTTGCGCAGCCAGTGCAGCGAGGTGGGGATATAGGAGGAGGCAGCCATCACGCCAACTTCGTCGGCAGGAACATGGCGCTGATCTGAGTTGCCAGCAGGTTCACGATCGCGATCGAGACCACCGACAGCACCACCGCCGCGTTCACCGCGTCGGCGACGCCGCGCGGACCGCCCTTGGCTTCGAGGCCGCGCTGGCAGGAGATGACGACGACAAGGAAGCCGAAGATCAGCGCCTTGAGCAGCGACACCCACACGTCACCGGCGGTGGCGAAGGAACCGAAGGTCGACCAGTAGCTGCCCGGGGTCACGCCCTGGCCGCCGACGGCGACCGCGTACCCGGCGAGCACGCCGACGAAGATGATCAGCACATTGAGCATCGGCGCGACGATCAGCATGGCCATCATGCGCGGGATGACCAGCCGGTGCACCGGGCTGATGCCCATGGTGTTGAGCGCGTCGATCTCCTCGCGGATGGTGCGCGCGCCGAGGTCGGCGGCGATCGCCGCGGCGCCGGCGCCACCGAGCAGGAAGCCCGTCGCGATGGGCGCGCCCTGCTTGATGACGCCGAGGCCGCCGGTCGCGCCGAGCATGGAGTCCGCGCCGAGGCTGTGGATGAGGTTGCCGACCTGGATCGAGACGATCACGCCGAACGGGATCGCCATCAGGATCGCCGGGATCGCGGTGACCGTGATCAGCCGCCAGGCCTGCACGAGGGTCTCGCGCCACTGGAAATGTCCGCGGGCGACATCGGCGACCGTGCCGGTGACCGACTCCTGCGCGAGGTCGACCGCGCGCCCGAAGGTCCGCAACGACGACACGACGGTGTCGGTGAAATTCTTGCGGACGATCTGGGTGGCGGAATCCGGCTTCGCGGAATGCAGATCGGTGGACATCAGCGATGCCCCCGGCCCGCTCGCGAAGCACGGGAAATGATGATTTTCATACCGCACTCTCTGGCTTCGGCGTCGGTGCCAACTCCAGCAAGCTAACCGGTACGCTGCGTCACAACAAAATTTAGGGGTGGTGACCCTCGTCGCTTTTCCTCAGTTTCCATGACAGATCACCACCCCTTGTGATCCGCAACACTCCAGCTACGGGCTTGCGGCCAGGAACACGAAAGCCGCGAACAACGCCAGGTGAACACCACCCTGCAGCAGGGTCGCGCGGCCGGGCACGATGGTCAGCGTGCCGACCACGACGGTCAGCGCGAGCAGCACCATCTGGGTGGCGCCGAGACCGAGCACCAGCGGACCGCTGAGCCAGATGGTTGCCAGGGCGATCACCGGAATGGTGAGGCCGATACTGGCCATGGCCGAGCCGAGCGCCAGGTTCAGGCCGATCTGCACCTGGTTGCGGCGCGCGGAGTTGAACGCGGCCAGCGTCTCGGGCAGCAGCACGAGCATGGCGATCGCCACGCCGACCGCCGAGGGCGGCAGACCGGCCGCGGCAACGCCACGCTCCAGCGCGGGCGAGACCACCTTCGCCAGCCCGACCACGCAGATCAGCGCCAGCACCAACAGCGCAAGGCTGATCACGGCGGTCCGGGTGGACGGCGCGGTGTCGTGGCCGGTGTCGGCGTCGTCGACCGCGCCCGCCTCCTCCACCGGGAGGAAGTCGTCGGGGTGGCGCACCGTCTGCACCATCACGAACAGCAGGTACAGGGCCAGCGAGGCGACCGCGGCGAAGGCCAGTTGCGCCGGCGAGAACTCCGGGCCCGGCTTGCTGGTGGTGAAGGTGGGCAGCACCAGGCTCAGCGTCGCCAGGGTCGCGACGGTGGCCAGCGCGGCGCCGGTGCCCTCGGAGTTGAACACCGCGACCCGCCTGCGCAGCGCGCCGACGAGCAGCACCAGACCGAAGATGCCGTTACAGGTGATCATCACCGCGGCGAAGACGGTGTCACGGGCAAGTGACGCCGCCTTGTCGCCTCCGGAGATCATCATCGTCACGATCAGCGCCACTTCGATCACGGTGACGGCCACCGCCAGCACCAGCGCGCCGAACGGTTCACCGACCCGGTGCGCGACCACCTCCGCGTGGAAGACCGCGGCCAGCACCGCACCGACCAGCGCGATGTCGACCAGCACCACGACGACTCCCGGTACGTCTCGCCCCCAGGTAGCGGCGAGCACGAGGGCGGCGAATATCGGGATGTACAGGGTCCATCTGGTCCTCAGGGCGGCAATCATGATCTCCATCGTCCCAGCTGCGCGCGAGTGCACCCGGATACGCGGCCGCGAAGATCACCGGTTGGATTCCCCGAAACGCCTCGATGGGGAACAATTCAGCCCGTGCGGACCCAGTTCACCCTCGAGCTCGTTGCCCTGTCCAACGATCTCACCCTGATGTCGCGCCTGGCTCATGATGCGACGGAGCGGATCACCGAGGCGCTGGCAGGCGCCGACCTGACCGCGACCTACGAGGTCTTCGCCCTCGACGAACAGCTACAGCAGATGTTCGCCGCCTGCGAGAACCGCACCATGGCGCTGCTGGCCCTGCAGGCGCCCGTCGCGCGCGACCTACGCCACGTGGTCACCGCGATCCAGATCGCAGGCGAACTCTCCCGCATCGGCAGGCGCACCGAGACCGCGGGCCAGTACGTGTATCGCGCCCATCCGCGCGCGGTGGCGGCGGCGCCGGTCATCGCCGAGCTGGTGGCGATGGGCACCTTGGCCGCCGAATGTGTTGCCCGAGTTGGCGCTTCGGTCGCGACCGGCCGCTTCGTCGCCGACGACGGCACCACCGCCGAGTCCATGGACGTGCTGTGCAAACAGCTGCGCACGGTGCTGGCCACGACCGAGACGGACGCGGGCGCGGCGATCGATCTGGCCCTGCTCGGTAGCCAGTTCCAGCGCTGCGTCGACCACACCGCCCGGATCGCCCGGCTGATCCGCTTCCTGGACACCGGCATTCCGCCGGAGACCGGCTCGCTGCCCGACTGACCCCTCAGTCGAGCAGCGAAAACCGGCCGGAGCCAACCAGTGCGGTGATCGCCGCGATCTTCTCCTGCGGCGCCGCGTAATCCGGGTGCGCGGCGAGGACGGCGGCCGCGTCCCGCAGCCGGCTCAGCTCCTGCGCCGCCGCCGCGACCGTGCGACCACCCTGCCGCACAGCGTGTTTCGTATAGGCGGGTTTCGCGACATCGATCCGCCCGAGCTCGCTCGCCCTGACCACCCGGCGGGCGCACCGGCACGGCGCCGCCTGGTTCACCAGTCCGCAGGAGTCGCGCAGGAACGCGCCGAGTCGCTGTTTGGCCCGCTCCCAGCGCTTTTGATACGCGGCCGGAGTGATGTCGAGCACCCAGGCCGCCTCGGGCGCCGAGAGCCCGAACAGGTCACCGAGGACGAAGGCGACCCGCTCGTCGCGACTCAGGCACTGCAGCACCGCCTGGGTGCAGCTGAGCCGGACCTCCTCGGTGAGCAGCGCGGCTTCGGGACCGCGGTAGTCCTCGGTGGCCAGTCCGTCGAGCAGGCTCGCGCCGAAATCGTCGAGACTGAGCTGCGCGTTCTCGGCGGCCGAACGCCGGTGCTGCGAGATCAGATAGTTGGCGCCGACCCGGTAGGCCCAGGTGAGCAGCTTGGCTTCGCCGCGCCACGTGGACAGCCGGGTGACGACCCGGATCAGGATCTCCTGCACCGCGTCCTCGGCGTCGGCCGGGCGGCCGGTCATCCGCAAGGCCAAGCGGTACAGGGGATCCTGCAATTGCCCGATCACCTCGGCCAGCGCCGCCTTGTCGCCGTCGACGGCGCGGGCCACCAATCGGGCCTCCTCGGTCTCCATCCCGCCATTGTCGCCGGTCATGCCCGGTCGAGCAGCCCGTGCCGGTGCAGCCATCCCGCGACGGATTTCGCGATCGCCTCCGGCTGGTCCTCGGGCGCGTGATGCGAGCCGGGACCGACCGATTCGACCTCGATGTCGGCGAATGTCCGCGCCGCCCACTCGATCACCTCGGCGCTGCCGAGCCCCACGGCCGGTTCCACCGTCATCAGCAGCTTCGGCACGCCCGCGCTCGCCGCCATCCACTCTCCATAGGCGTTCACCCTGGCCACCACGTCGGCGGGCTCACCGTCGAGCGGGAATTCCCTGGCCCAGGCCAGCATCGGGGCCCGCGAGGCAGGGGTGGGATACGGGGCGCGGTAGGCGTCGAGATCGGCCTCGCTGAGCGCGGGCACCAGGGTCGGCAGGTTGTACTCGATGAATTTGTTCTCGTTCAGCACGGCTTGTTCGCCTGCGGGAGAGCGGAACAGGCGGAACATCTCGGCCGAGCGGGCGGGCAGCTCCGACCAGGTCAGCGGGCGCAGGAAGGTCTCGATGACGGCGATGCCCGCGACCCGCCCGGGATGACGGGCGGCGAAGTCCATGGCCAGGGTGCCGCCCCAGTCGTGGCCGACCAGAATCGGGTCGGTCAGCTCGAGTGCGTCGAACCAGGCGTCGAGGTAGCGCGCGTGATCGCCGAGGCGGTAGGCGATGTCGGGTTTGCCGGAGGCGCCCATGCCGATCAGGTCGGGCGCCAGGCAGCGCGCGTGTTCGCGCACGACCGGCAGCACATTGCGCCACAGGTGCGAGCTGGTCGGGTTGCCGTGCAGGAAGACGACGGGTCGGGTATCGGCACCCGCGTCGCTGTAGGAGATGAACGAGTCGATGACGTCGACGGTCGGCATGGCCGGTTCCTTTCGGTGAATGATCCTTCCCTGGCTTGGACACGGGGAACCGACCGACGTCGACAGGGATTCGCGGTGATCTGCGTCACTACCGGTTTACGCGACGTTTCCGCCGGTCACCTCCGTCGATAGGTGAACGCTATTGAGCCGCAATTCCTTTGCACTGTCGTGTGCGGAAGGTCATAGCCGACAATCAGTTACGACACCGCGTGCGGCCGTTAGGTTGTGCCGGTTCATTTTCGACGAAGGCATATGGGTGGTACGGGCATGAAGTGGTCCTCGATCAGTGGCTCTCCTCTGGGCCGGGCCCTGCTCGCCCTCGCCGCGGCGATCTGTCTCGCCGTCGTCGTGACCGTGGCGAATTCGCTGCTGGACAAGGTGGATCCCACCGCGCCCGGACCCGGTCCGGCCAACGCCGCGACGGTGTCGGGCAAGGAGATCGGCGATCTGGTAGGCAAACTCGTCGTCGCCAAGGAAGGCGCGATGACGGGCTACACCAGGGAGAAGTTCCCGCACTGGGACACCAACAAGCCCGAGCACGGCTTCGGCGGCGACCTCGCGCAGTACACCAAGTGCACCAGCCGCGAGGTGATGATGCTGCGCGACGCCACCGGCAAGGTCACCCTCGACCCCAAGACCTGCGAGCTGAAGATTCCCGCCGGCGCGGGCTGGCAGGACCGCTACGGTTTCGTCGACAAGAAGACCGGGCAGCTCGGGCCGTACAAGTTCATCACCGACCCGGCCAAGGTCGACGCCGAGCACATCGTCGCGCTGGCCGAGGCGTGGCGCTCCGGCGCCGCCGACCGCGACGAGGACACCCGCCGCCGCATCGCCAACGATTCGCTGAACCTGGTCGCCGCCGACCCGTCGGCCAACCGCTCCAAGGGCGATCAGGACCCCGCGAACTACTTGCCGCCCGGCAATTTCCGGTGCGCCTATGTCGAGCATTACGTGAAGGTCAAGATAAAGTACGCGCTGACCGTTGATACCGCCGAGCACGCCGCGTTGCGCACCGCAGTCGACGACTGCCTCCGCCGAGGAGAGTTCACATAAGCGAGACGATCGAGATCACCGCCGAGAGCGCCGTCATGACCGAAGAGGAAGGGACGGTGTCCGGCGAGCTCGATGTCATGCTCGATGATTCGGGCAAGGGCCTCGTCCGCTACCGCGGTACCGACACCTGGTACACCATCGGCAACATCGAGGCCGAACCCCCACGCGTGTGGGACAGCGTCGCCGACCTGGTGAAGGCGATCAAGAAGGTCGCGGGCACCCGCGATGTCGCCGGGAACACGGTGGTCTTCGAAGCCTGAGCCCGCGGGCTGGCAATCTGGTAGTTATGCCGACTGCCTCTGGAAGACCCCCGTCCGATGATGTCGCATGGTCCGCGCTCGGCCGGCGGCTGCCGCTCGCGGTGACGCTGATCGCCACCGCCGCGGTCCTCGTCGCCGCGCTCACCTGGCAGGTCAATGACGACGCGGGCATCATCCGAATCGACCCGCGGGTACTCGACTGGATGATCGCCCACCGTGGCGAACCACTGACCTCGATCGCCCGGGTGGTCACCGATCTGGGCGACACCCTGTCGATGACGATCCTCGCGACGCTCACCGTCACCTGGTTCGCCTGGCGGCGCAATTGGCCGACCGCGGTGCTGGTCGCCGTGACCTCGGCGGGGGCGGGGGTGCTCGTCTTCGTGGTCAAGCGGATCGTCGGCAGGCACCGGCCACCCGAGCTGACCCGCCTCGTCGTCGAGCCGAGCCTGTCCTATCCGTCGGGCCACACCCTCGGCACCACAGTGGTGGTCGGCATCGTCGCGCTCACCGTGATCCCCAGCCTCCGCCACGCCACGGTCCGGGTGGCCGCCACCGTATTCGCGGCGGTGTTCCCGATCGCGGTCGGCCTGTCCCGGGTCTACCTGGGCGTGCACTGGTTCACCGACGTCCTCGCGGGCTGGATCTTCGGCCTGTTCTGGCTGACCCTGTGCGTCACCGTGTTCGCCTGGGTGTACCGCGCCCCCTCCCCCGTCGATCAGCCCACCGAAACCACCACCGTGCCGGCAGCGCCCGACCGCAGGTAGTCGCCGGCGTTCACCGCGGTACCGCCGCACGGTTGACTCGGCCCATGACGACCGCGCTGTCCACCACCGCCTTCGGCCCGCGACTGCGGCACTGGCGCACGCTGCGCCGGGTCGGTCAGCTCGATCTGGCGATTCGCGCCGAGACGAGCCAGCGCTACCTGAGCTTCCTCGAACAGGGCAGGTCACAGCCGGGCCGCACGATGGTGGTTCGCCTGGCCGAGTCGCTCGAGCTGACGTTGCGCGACCGCAACAACCTGCTGCCGGCCGCGGGCTTCGCCCCGGTGTTCCCCGAAAGCGAGCTGGCCGCACCGGAATTGGCACCGGTGCGCGAGGCGCTCAGCGCGGTCCTCGACGGTCACCTGCCGTACCCGGCGCTGGTCGCGCGGCCCACACCCCCGACCCGGTTCTCGACGAACTGATCGCGGAACTGTCCGGCTATCTGCCGGCCACCGCCCCGGCCCCGACCACGTCGGCTTCGCCGTCCCCCTGCACCTGCGCACCGACGACGGCGACCTGCGTCTGATCACCACCCGCACCTCCTTCGCCACCGCGACCGATATCACCATCGCCGAACTCCACCTCGAGGCGTTCCTGCCCGCCGACCCGGAGACCGCCCGCATCCTCCGGCTGCGCGCCGACCCTGAGCTCTCCGATCCATAGGCTGTCGCTATCCCTACCCCCGACGGGCCCCTCGGCCGGGGTGACGGCCGAGGGGCTGGGGATCACAGGGTGGAGGCCACCAGCTCCCGCTGCACCGGTGCGTCCCAGTCGATGCGGTAGCGGCGTTCGGCGCCCATCGTCTTCTCCGGGTTCATCACCGTCTTGACCATCAGCGGCATCATCGCGTTCATGATCTTGCGGGCGAACGGGCCCGGCGTCTTGCTGTGGTTGACCTTCGCCGCGCGCGCCGCGATGCCCTCCACTCTGCTTCGCCGCAGCTGCTCGTAGGCCGCGAAGGCCGCGGTCGGGGTGTCGATATCGCGCAGGCAGCGGGCCAGCTGCACGGCGCTCTCGATCGCCAGCGACGCGCCCTGACCGGAGCTGTTCGACGGCGCGTGCACCGCATCGCCGACCAGCACCATCCGGTCGCGGTGCCAGTGCGGCACCGGCGGCATGATGTGCAGCGCGCCGGTGATCTCCAGGTTCTCGGCGGTGGTGCGGCGGGCGAACTCGCCACCCGGGGTGTCGGGCGCGTAGGTCTCGCGCAGCACCCGCAACCAGTGTTCGGCCGGGACCGCGCGGGCCTCGGTCAGCGAGTAGTACTGCTTGCTTGGCAGATTCGCGCCCCAGGCCACGCGACCGTCGGCGTGCTGCCAGTACAGGTAGTAGGCCTTGGCGCCGAAGGCGAACACCATGGTGTCGGCGGGCAGGTCGAGCTCGCACTCGACCAGGGCGCCGAAGCCGAGCATGCCGGTGTAGTCGGGGCCGGGTGCGGCCGGGTCGATCAGGCTGCGGACGGTGGACCGGATGCCGTCGCAGCCGACGAGGATGTCGGCGGACGCGGTCGAGCCGTCGGTGAAGTGCGCGGTCACGCCGTCGGCGTGCTCGTCGACGCGCATCAGGCGCTTGTCGTAGGTGAACGGCACTCCCGCGGCGACCGCGTAATCGTGCAGCGTGCGGTGCAGCTCACCGCGATCGACGACCTGCAGCGGCGGCTGATCGGCCAGCACCGGCAGGATGTGTTCGCGGCCGCCGACGGCCAGCCGCATGCCTTGGACGGGCAGTGCGATCCCGCGCACCGCGTCGCCCGCGCCGATGATGTCGAGGGCCGCGACCCCGTTGGGGGCGAGTGCGAGCCCGGAGCCGATGCCGTCGGACGGCCCGGAATAGGCCTCGTAGACATGGGCGTCGATGCCTGCCCGCCGCAGGGCGGTGGCAGCGACGGGTCCGGCGATGCCACCGCCGATGACCAAGGCGGAACGGGTTATGGACATGAGTGATCTCCAGATCTGTGTCTGCGTCACCCGGGCTATCCTGTGGTTGCCAGCCTCGTAGCCGGGTGCGCATGCGTGTGAGCACGGTGTCGGGACGGTTCTCGGACTCGGTGGGGTGTTGCCGCACACCACCGGGTCCGGGTCTTTTCGGGAGCGAGTTCTAGTCGTTGCCCCTTTCGCCGAATTCGGGAATCCGGTCGGCGGGCATGCCATCGGCATGCCACTGCCGCCACATCTCGAGGCCTTCGAAGGTGCCCGCGCGTAGTTCGTCACGCAGCGAGCGCGCCCACCGCGCTTCGGCTTCCAGCATCGCGATGCCGAATTCGGTCTCGACGAGGAACAGCCGGGGCAGCGTGCCTGCCAGCGCGGTGAGATCGGTCTTCGCGCGCTCGACGGCCTGCTCGAGCGCGGCGATCCGGATGCCGAGCAGCTCGACCACCTCGTCGGGCGGAAGCACAGCCAGGATCGACAATCCCGCGGTGAACCGGTGCTGTTCGGGTTCGGGCGAGGCCAGCAGTTCCCTGGTCCAGTCGGCCATCTCGGCGCGCCCGGCATCGGTGATCCGGTAGATCACCCGCTCGGGGCGGGCGCCGTCGCGTTCACTGCCGACGACTTCGAGGAAACCGGCCTTGGCCATGTTCTGGACGACCGTGTAGAGCGAACCCCACTTGATGTCCATGTCCTTGTCTTTGCCATGGGCACGCAGGGTGGCGGCGATCTCGTATCGGTGCATCGGCCGCTGCACGATCACCGACAGCACGGCGAGCGCGAGCAGATTGTTCACCTTGCGCTTCGTAGCCATGCCCACCTCCTTACTCGTCTACGAATATACGTCTACGAGTATTTGGTGGGCAAGGTCTGTCCAGCGGCCTGGACGAAATCAGACCTTGGCGACCTCGACGCTGTCGGCGCCCTGCTCGAGCAGCTTGCCCGCGATTTTCGACAGCGCTTCGTCGAGCAGCGCGCGATCGGCGGGGTCCTGGTAGTTCCAGTCGTCGAGCCGATCCCCCAGCCAGCGGCGCCAGCCCGCCCGCAGCTGGTCGACCTCGCGGCGACCCTGCTCGGTCAGCGACAGCGTGCCCGCGTCGGCGAGCAGCAGCCCGTCGTCGACGGCCTGCCGGAACACCGGCGAGAGCACCTCCACCGGCAGCCGGTGCCGGAAAGCGATGGCGTGGAGCTTCGCGGGCAGGCCCTGCTTGTCGTAGAGGTACACCTGCCCGAGCGCCCAGGCGGCGTCCGGACCGAGCGAGCTGCCCGACGCCGCGATGAGCTCCGGGATGATCGGCTTCTGCGCCCTGGCCTTGCGCACGGTCGCCGCGACCGCCCGTTCCAGCTGCACCACCCGGTCGTCGGAATCGGGTACAGAGAACCCCTCGCCGATATCGTCCGCGCCGTGGCGCGCGCTGTCGCGCAACCGCACCTGCGGAAGGAACCAGGCGACGGCGAACCCGAGCAGCGCGACCGGGACCACCCAGCGGAACACGTAGTTGATCGAGTTCGCGTAGGCGTCGACGACCAGCGTCGAGAGCTCGAGCGGCAACTCACGCAACACCTTCGGATTGGCCGCCGCCTCCGGGGTGACGCCTGGCGTCTGCCGCAGCGCCTCGGCCAGCGCCGATTTGCTCTGGTTGGTGTAGAGCGTGCCGAACACCGCCGTGCCGAACGCGCTGCCCAGCGTGCGGAAGAACGTCACGCCCGAGGTGGCGGTGCCGAGGTCGGCGTAGGGCACGGTGTTCTGCACGACGATGGTGAGCACCTGCATCGACAGCCCGAGCCCGGCGCCGAGGATCAGCATGTACAGCGATTCCAGCCAGACGCTGGTCTCGCGGCCCATCGTCGACATCAGGGCCAGCCCGACGGCCATCACCGCCATGCCGACGACCGGGAAATACCGGTACTGCCCGGTGCGCCCGACCACCTGCCCGGAGAAGACCGAGGTGATGAACAGGCCGACGACCAGCGGCAACGTCCGCACGCCTGACACCGTCGCCGTCGCGCCGTCGACGTACTGCAGATAGGCGGGCAGATATGTCATCGAGCCGAGCATCGCGAAGCCGACGATGAAGCTGAGCACCGAGGACACCGTGAACACCCGGCTGCGGAACAGCCGCATCGGCAGCATGGGCGCCACCGCCCGGTTCTCCACCATGACGAACGCGACCAGCAGGACGACAGCCAGCACGAACAGCCCGATGATCTGCCAAGAGCCCCACGGATATTCGTTGCCGCCGAACTCGAGTCCGAGAATCAGCGCCGAGACGCCGAGCGCGACAAGGCCGATGCCGAGATAGTCGATCACCGGCCGCGCGACCGCGCGCAGATGCGGCAGCGTGCGCGCCGCCATCGCGATCATGATGATCGCCAGCGGCACATTGACATAGAAGCACCAGCGCCAGCTCGCGTGATCGGTGAACAGCCCGCCGAGGGTGGGGCCGACGACGGTCGTGATGCCGAAGACCGCACCCAGCGCGCCCTGATACTTGCCGCGTTCGCGCAGCGGAATCGTGTCGGCGATCAGGGCCATCGACGTGACCATCAACCCGCCGGCGCCCACCCCCTGGATGCCTCTGGCCAGGATCAGCACACCCATGCCCGGCGCGAGACCGGCCAGCGCCGAGCCCGCGATGAAGATGACACCGCTGACCTGGAACAGCAGTTTGCGGCCGAACAGGTCACCGAGTTTGCCCGCGAGCACGGTCGCGACGGCTTCGGCGAGTAGATACGCGGTCACCACCCAGGCCATGTGGCCCGCGCTGCCGAGATCGGCGACGATGGACGGCAGCGCCGCAGAGACGATGGTCTGATCGAGCGCGGCCATGAGCATGCCGAGAACGACCGTCGCGAAGACGACATTGATCTTGGCCTTGCTCATCGGCTCGACGGGCTCGTCTACAGCAACACCATCCGCCATTGCCCCAGTATGGGCGTTCGGGCCGCTCCCGATACTTCAGTGACACGGCAGCAAATCGGTGCCGGGACTCAGCGCACCGCGTAGTCACCCAGCCCCGGTTCGAGCGCGCCGAAGGCGATCCGGGTGTAAACGCCAAGGGTCGTGGCGATCTCGTCGCCGGATTCGCCGTCGAGCGTGCGGCGCAGGATCTCGTCGAACAGCACCCGGTGGACGCCGGCGAGCTGGGCTGCGGCGACGCGCGGGGTGATGTCGTCGGGCGCGGCGCCGGTGGCCTCGGCGAGCGCACGCGCCAGCGCGGCCTCCCGGTCTTCGTGGAACTCGCGCAGTCGTGCTGTCAGCGCGGGACTGTCGGTGATCATCTTCGCGAACGGCGCTCCACTGAACCCGATCACCGGATCCTGCGCGGCCACCGCGGCGAGGTAGGCCCCGCGCAGCGCGGCCAGCGCCGACTCCCCCGGCGCACGACCGCGCACGACCGCCGCGAGCTGTTCGGCGAAGACCTCGCCGAGGTCGAGGGCGAGGTCCTCCTTGCGCGGGAAGTAGTTGGTGACGGTCATCTTGGCGACATCGGCGGCCGCGGCCACGTCGGCGATCGTCACCTTGTCGAATCCGCGCTCGAGGAACAGCTCGGTCGCCCTGTGCGAGATCTGCTCCCTGGTCTGCTGCTTCTTCCTGGCTCGAAGCCCCTGCTGCGTCGTCATGCCGGAAGCATATCTGAAGTCGTCACAAATTTATGCTTGACATATTTTTAGGTCCGCTCTAAGTTTGTGTTCGTTGCCGCGAGCGACACCGATCGAAGGAGACAGCGCATGCCGCACGGACCCGATATCGCAGCCCCCACCCGACGCACCGGCACCACCGACGAAGGAGCAGCCGATATGGCCCGATACACGACAATGCGAAGCCCGCTCGACGACGCGGTCCGCGAGATCCTGACCGCGCCCGAACCCCTGCCTATGCCGATCCGGCGCCAGGCCGGCCCCGCCCGCACCGCGGCGCCCGTCCCGGCACAGCGGCGACGCGGCACCGGCTCGGCCATCCGTGGCGCGCAGACCCGGTCGGCCACCGTGCGCAGGCCGCTGCGGATCCCCGGCCGCTGACCGACCGGGTGGGGGCGAACCGTCGCCCCCACCCGTCCAACCCCCTCCGTCGAAGCCGCCTCTGCATGGGAGTTCCTCTTGACCGTCACCGCTGATCCCATCCGCGACTACCTCACCGCCATCGCCCGCACTCCCCTGCTGACCGCCGAGCAGGAATACGCGCTCGCCGCGCGCATCGCCGCTGGTACCGCCGCGCGCGCCGAACTCGACGAGAATGCCGCCGTCGGCATCGAACTCACCGCCGCGCGGCGAGAACAGCTGCGTCGCACGGAGATCGACGGATTGCGCGCGAAAGACCATATGGTGCGGGCGAATCTGCGTCTCGTGGTCTCCATCGCGCGGCGGTTCCCGACGAATACGGGCATGTCGCTGCTGGATCTGATCCAGGAGGGCACCCTGGGGCTGATCCGCGCGGTGGAGAAGTTCGACCACGAGCGCGGGCTCAAGCTGTCCACCTACGCGACGTACTGGATCCGGCAATCGATCGGCCGCGCGCTCACCGATCAGGGCCGCACGATCCGGCTGCCCTCGAATGTGGCCGATGTCCTGCACCGGGTGATCCGCGTGCGGCGCGAGCTGGCCCATCAGCTCGGCCGCGTCGCCACCGTCGAGGAGCTGGCCACGGCCGCGGAGCTCACGGTGGCCCAGGTCGAGTCGGTGCTGCGGCACGAGGCCGAGCCGGTGTCACTGCACGCCCCGATCGGCGAGGACACCGAGCTGGGCGCCCTGCTGCCCGATACCGCGCCCGCCCCGGCGGACACGGTCGCCGAGCGCATGCTGCCCCGCTATGTCGAGGCCGCGCTCGGCGTGCTCACCGAGCGCGAGTCCGCCGTCATCCGCTTGCGGTTCGGCCTCGATCGCGGCGAGGGCCGCACCCTGGAGGAGGTGGGTTCGGAGCTGGGCGTGTCGAGGGAACGGGCCAGGCAGATCGAGGCGAAGGCGATGTCGAAGCTCCGCAGGCCCGCCTGCGCCAGTACGCTGACAGGCCTGCTCGACTGAATACTTCCTTCCGATCTTACTCCGGAGTAAGGTCGGCGCATGGCATGGAAACCAACTGACATCGCGGACCAGACCGGGCGCACGTTCGTGATCACCGGGGCCAACGGCGGCCTCGGTACCGAAACCACCAAGGTGCTGGCAGGCAAGGGCGCCACCGTGATCATGGCCTGCCGCAACGCGGCCAAGGCCCAGCCGATCGCCGACGCCATCCCCGGAGACGTCCGGGTCGCCGCGCTCGACCTGGCCGACCTGGCTTCCGTGCGCGCGTTCGCCGAGCAGCAGGGCGAATTCGACGTGCTGATCAACAACGCGGGCCTGATGAACATCCCGTTCTCCCGCACCGCCGACGGCTTCGAGACCCAGTTCGGCGTCAACCACCTCGGGCACTTCGCGCTCACCGGCCTGCTGCTGGACAAGATCACCGACCGGGTGGTCACCCTGGCCAGCATCGCGCACAAGCAGACGCCCAAGCTCTGGATCGACGACCTCAACTACGAGAACCGCCGCTACCAGCGCAACCTCGCCTACGCCCAGGCCAAACTGGCCAACCTGATGTTCGGCCGCGAGCTGCAGCGCAGGCTCACCGAGGCCGGTTCGCCGAAGAAGTCCTACGCGGTGCACCCCGGCGTCTCGGCGACCGACCTGTTCGCCCGCACCGAGACCGTCCTGGACCGGGTCAGCAAGCCGTTCATCAAGCTCATCGGCCACCCGCCGGCCAAGGCCGCCCACTCGACCCTGTTCGCGGCCACCGACCCGACCGCCGACCCGACCGTCTACTGGGGTCCCAACAAGTGGATGCAGTCCCAGGGCCCGGTCGAGCCGTGCCCGTCGAGCGCGATCTCGCGCAATCCGGAACTGCAGCGCAGGCTGTGGGAGGAATCCGAGCGGATGACAGGCATCAGCTACAAGTTCTGACGGTGGGCCACGAGCCCGGCTATGACGCCCCTCTCAGCTGCGACCTGGTCCTACGCACGCTGTAGTAGCCGGGTACCGTGGAGTGCGTGTCCGCTCCTTCTCCCCGCCCGGCGCACAATCGACCGGCCCTGATCGCGCTGGTCATCGTTGTCGCACTGGGCTGCCTCGCCCTGGCCTGGTGGCAGTGGGAGCGGTTCGAATCGGCGTCGGGTACCGGCCAGAACCTCGGCTACGCGATGCAGTGGCCGCTGTTCGCCGCGTTCGCGGTGTTCGCCTACGTCCGGTTCGTGCGACTGGAACGCGAGGCCGAGGAACCGGCATCGGCACCGCGCACGGCCGCGTCCGTGGCGCCGCGCGAGATCCCCGCCGGGATCCTGCCCGAACGGCCCAAGGCCGCGCCCGCCGACGACCCGGAAACGGTCGCCTACAACCAGTACCTGGTACAACTGCACGCCAACGACATCGATGCGCAGGTCCGCTCGGCCGGTCTGCACGCCACTGAGAGGAATGCCGGGTGACCGACAACAACACCACCGCACCGTCGCTGGAGAAGGAGACCGGTGCACCGGCGGCCGGCGCTGGCACGGCCAAGATCGCCCCGGCGTTGCAGCGCTACCGGGTGCTGGCGTGGGTCACCGGTTTGTGGCTGCTGCTGCTCACCGCCGAGATGATCGCCAAGTACGGCTTCGGCGTCGACACCCCGAGCTGGATCGCGGTCGTGCACGGCTGGGTGTACTTCGCCTACCTGCTCGTCACCGCCGACCTCGCGGTGAAGGTCCGCTGGCCGATCGGCCGCACCGTCGGGACCCTCATCGCGGGCACCATCCCGCTGCTCTCGTTCTTCGTCGAGCACCGCAACGCCAAGGACGTCAAACAGCAGTACAGCCTCTGACCCCAGCTACGACAGCGCCGCCGCCCCGATTACGGAGCGGCGGCGCTGTTTTGTTCCCCGATCAGGCCAGGGCGGCCAGCGCGGGGATGAGCTGGGTGAGGGCGCGGCCGCGATGGGAGACCGCGTCCTTCTCGGCGGGGGTCAGCTCGGCCGCGCTGCCGGTGCCGCCCTCGGGCAGGAACAGCGGGTCGTAGCCGAAGCCGCCGTCGCCCGCGGGTTCACGGGCGATGGTGCCGCGCCATTCGCCGCGGACCACGGTGGTGGTGCCGTCGGGCAGGACCAGGGCGCAGGTGGAGACGAAGGCGGCGCCGCGGCGTTCGTCGGGGACGTCACCGAGCTGGCCGAGCAACAACGCGTTGTTGGCCGCGTCGTCGCCGTGGCGGCCGGACCAGCGCGCCGAGAGCACACCGGGCATGCCGTTGAGCGCGTCCACCTCGATCCCGGAATCGTCTGCCACACACGGCAATCCGGTGGCGACGGCACCGTCACGGGCCTTGGCGATCGCGTTCTCCTCGAAGGTGGCGCCGGTCTCGGGCGCCTCCTCGTACGGCGGCACGTCGGCCAGGCCGACCAGGTCGATACCGGCCACGCCCGCCTCGTCGAGGATCCGGCGCAATTCCTTCAGCTTCTTGGCATTCCGGCTGGCGACCAGCACACGCACGGCCACGACTACTTCTTCGCGGCGGGCTCGGGCAGCACGCCCGGGTAGGGCAGCGCCAGCGCCTCCTTCTGGACCGCGAACAGCTGCTCGCAGCCGGCCAGCGCCGAGTCGAGCAGCTTGTCCAGGGTCGAGCGCGGGAATGTCGCGCCTTCGCCGGTGCCCTGGATCTCGACCAGGGTGCCGGTGTCGGTGGCGACCACGTTCATGTCGACCTCGGCGCGCGAGTCCTCCTCGTAGGGCAGGTCCAGGCGCACCCGGCCGTCGACCACGCCGACGCTCACCGCGGCGATCATGCACGAGATCGGTTGCGGGTCGGCCAGTTTGCCCGCGGCGGCCAGGTAGGTCACCGCGTCCGAGAGCGCCACGTACGCGCCGGTGATCGCGGCGGTGCGGGTGCCGCCGTCGGCCTGCAGCACGTCGCAGTCCAGCGCGATGGTGTTCTCGCCGAGCGCGGCCAGGTCGATGCAGGCGCGCAGCGACCGGCCGATCAGCCTGCTGATCTCCTGGGTGCGCCCGCCGACCTTGCCCTTCACCGACTCGCGCCCGCTGCGGGTGTGGGTGGCGGCGGGCAGCATCGCGTATTCGGCGGTGAGCCAGCCGAGCCCGGAATCCCGGCGCCACGGCGGCACGCCCTCGGTGACGCTGGCCGTGCACATCACCCTGGTCTGCCCGAACTCGACCAGCACCGATCCCGCCGGATGCGTGGTGAAGCCACGGGTGATCCTTACCTCGCGGAGTTCGTCATCCGCCCTGCCATCGGCTCGTCTCGACACGAGGAGAGTGTATTGGCCGACGCGAGATCCGGGGGTGCGGGGTGCTAGAGGTCGAAGGTTTCGCCCGGGGAGACCGCGTGGACGGGCCCGGAGAAGGCGGCCTTGGCCTCGGCGATGACGTCCTCCCGCGAGGTCCACGGGGGAATGTGGGTGAGCAGGAGTTCCTTGGCGCCCGCGCGGGTGGCGATCTCGCCCGCCTCGGTGCCCGAAAGGTGAATGCCGGGTGGGCGATTGGCGGGATCGTGGGTCCACGAGGCTTCGGCCATGAGCACGTCGGCGCCCTGTGCCAGGTCGACCACGGCATCGCACATGGCGGTGTCGCCGGTGTAGACGAACACGCGGCCGTCGGCGGCGGTGATCCGCAGGCCGTAGGACTCCGGCGGGTGGTACATCCGGCGGGCTTCGACCGTGTGGCCGGGCCCGAACGGCACCGGGACGTTCTCGACCCAGGCCTGCGAGTCGATGACATCGGACCAGTCGTCGGTCTCGCCGCCGATCTCGGCGGAGGCGTTGCCGATGCGCAGCGCGGCATCGGAGGGACCGCGCACCACCGCCTGACCCTGCGGCGGGTTCGGGTGGTAGCGGCGCCACACCAGCAGCGCGGGCAGATCGAGGCAGTGGTCGGCGTGCAGATGGGTGAGGAAGATGTCGACGTCACCCGGGTTCATGTGCTTCTGCAGCGCCCCGAAGACTCCGGGACCGAAGTCGATGACGGTGGGCCTCATATCAGGGCCGGTCAGCAGGTAGCCCGACGCTGGGGAGTCCGGGCCGGACACGCTGCCCGAGCACCCGAGGACGGTAAGGCGCATGCCCCCATGCTGCCACGACGTGCTGGTGCTCAATGCAGGATCCCCCCATTTTCCAGACCGGATCCCCGGCTACCGCGTAGGTACTGCGCGGCCGACCGATGCTCCACGGCGGCGTCGACGTTCATCACCAGAGAGTACCCAGCCCGCGAGGACTCCACCCACCGCCCCGAAAAGATGTCCCTGCCAAGAAATTAGGGGGTCGCTGGGCAGCACGCCCCACAGCATGGAGCCGTACAGCAGGAAGATCACCACGCCGAGCACGATCTGCCCCACATTGCGGGCGAACCACCCACGGCAGATCAGATAGGTCAGCCAGCCGAACACCAGCGACGACGCGCCGACGTGCACGCTGCCCGACGAGCCGGACAGCCAGGTGCCGACCCCGGCGACCACCCAGATGATCGCCGTCGCCGCGATGCCACGCCCGATCCCCGACAGCAGGACGAGGAAACCGAGGACGAGCAGCGGCAGGGTGTTGGCCATCAGGTGGTCCCAGCCGCCGTGCAGCAGCGGAGCCCAGAGGATGCCGTCGAGCCCGTCGACCGAGCGCGGCTCGATGCCGCCCGCGTCCAGCTGACCCGGCGCTCCGGTGGGACGATCGTGCGAGAGCACCGCGTCGATGCCCTCGATCACATACAGGGCGCCGACGAATCCGAGGATTACCACCGCGGCCCTCGCCCAGACTCTGGCGCCCGCCCGCTTGGCCGGCGTTCCCGCGCCACCGGTCCGCCCCTGCAGACCGGCGATCCGATCCGGATCGAACGAGGCCCCGATTCCACCCACCGACATCGCCTCCGCTCAGGCCGACCGCTCCCGGCCACTCCAGCCAAGGGTACAGACTTACCCAGCCCGCACGCCCGACCTCGAGGAGGGCAGGCCGACGCAGTCGGCCGTCGCGGCCGTCCCGCCGGTCAGGCGCCGTTGCGTAGGCGACGAAGGAGCAAGCAACGGTGCCTGACCGGCGGGACAGGAGGGGCCGCGACCTCGAGCGCGCCAGCGCTTCAAGAACTCAAGCCCAGAGCTGCCCGTCGAGCTTCTCCTCGGCCTCGTCCAAGGTGCCGTCGTAGGCGCCGGTGGACAGGTACTTCCAGCCGCCGTCGGCGACGACGAACGCGATATCGGCGCGCTTGCCCGCCTTCTGCGCCTTCTTCGCCACGCCGAGCGCGGCATGCAGGATCGCTCCGGTGGAGATGCCTGCGAAGATGCCCTCCTCGCCGACGAGCTCGCGCGTGCGCTTCACCGCGTCGTACGGCCCGACGGAGAACCGGGTGGTCAGCACCGTCTCGTCGTACAGCTCGGGGATGAATCCCTCGTCGATGTTGCGCAGGCCGTACACCAGCTCGCCGTAGCGCGGCTCCGCGGCGACGATCTCGATGCCCGGCACGTTCTCGCGCAGGAACCGTCCGGTGCCCATCAGCGTGCCGGTGGTCCCGAGCCCGGCGACGAAATGCGTGATCTCCGGCAGGTCTGCCAGCAGTTCGGGGCCGGTCGTCTCGTAGTGCGCGAGCGCGTTGGCCGGGTTGCCGTACTGGTAGAGCATCACCCAGTCCGGGTTCTGCGCGGCGATCTCCTTGGCCATGGCCACGGCCTGATTCGACCCACCGGCGGCGGGCGAATCGATGATCTCGGCGCCGAACATGGTGAGCAGCTGACGTCGCTCCACCGAGGTGTTCTCCGGCATCACGCAGACGATCCGGTAGCCCTTGAGCTTGGCCGCCATGGCCAGCGAGATCCCGGTGTTGCCGCTGGTCGGCTCCAGAATGGTGCAGCCGGGCGTGAGCAGCCCGTCGGCCTCGGCCTGCTCGATCATCCGCAGCGCGGGCCGGTCCTTGATCGACCCGGTCGGATTGCGGTCCTCGAGCTTGGCCCACAGGCGGACGTGGTCATCACCGTCCCACTGCGGGGACAGCGTCTTCAATCCGACGAGCGGGGTGTTGCCGAGCGTCGCGATGAGCGATTCGTAGCGGGCCACGATGTCAGCGCGCGCCGCCGGCGACGGCAGGCAGGATGGTCACCGACGCGCCCGCGGGCACCTCGGCCTCCAGCCCACCGGCGAAGCGCACGTCCTCGTCGTCGACGTAGATGTTGACGTAGCGGTTGAGCTTGCCGTCCTTGAGCAGCCGCTCGGCCAGGCCGGGGTGGCTGGCGTCGAGGTTCTCGATCAGCGCCGACAGCGTCGAGCCCTCGCCCTGGACGCGCTTCTCGCCTCCGGTGAGACCTCGCATGATGGTCGGAATGGACACGGTTACCGGCATGAGGACTCCTCGGGTGTGACTTGGTTCGGTGGGTTCAGGCGTCGTAGGAATCGACGATCCGCACGGGTTCTTCGGTGACCTCGCCGTCGACGATGCGGTAGCTGCGCAGTTCGTGCCGCTCCGGGTCGCGGGTGGAGATCAGCACGTAGTGCGCGAACGGCTCGGAGGCGTAGGAGATGTCGGTGCGGCTCGGGTAGGCCTCGGTGGCGGTGTGCGAGTGGTAGATGACGACGGGGGTCTCGTCGGCGTCGTCCATGGCGCGCCAGACCTTCAGCTGCTCACCGGAATCGAAGCGGTAGAAGGTGGGCGAGCGTTCGGCGTTGACCATGGCGACGAAGCGCTCGGGACGGTCGCTGCCCTCGGGTCCCGCGATGATGCCGCAGGCCTCGTCGGGGTGGTCGGCGCGCGCGTGCGCCACCATCTCGTCAACGAGATCGGCCCTGATCACCAGCACTTCCTCGACCCTTTCCACATCTTTCCTGCGTGCCGTCGAGCACCACCTCGACAACCACCCACCCTATTCGGGTATTCCTGGCGGCGCGCACACCGGTCCCCACCAGGGCCTCAGCGCGGAAACAGATCGCGATAGGCCGGAATTGCGGCGATCGAGGTCGCGCTGAGCACGGCGTCGACGACGGCCCGTTCGACGACCACCGCGGCGGCCGTGCACAGCTGGTCGAGCAGCAGCAGGTCACCGGGGAACGCGCCGGGCAGCGAGACCGGCGGCACCGCGATCGCGCCGGTGGACAGCGCGAACAGGGTGTCGCCGTCGAGCGGGGAATGCACGGGCCGGATCGCGCGGGCCAGCCCGTCGTGGGCGGTGACGGCGAGCCTGCGGCAGGCGATCGGGTCGAGCGCGGCATCGGTCGCGACGACGCCGATCGTGGTGTTGAGCACGGTGCCTTTCACCGGCAGCGCGTTGAGCGCGGCGATCTCGTCGTCGGTACCCGGCCGCAGCCCGAAGAACTCGGGACCGTCGGTGCCCGCACCCCACAGCAGACCGGTGCGCGGATCGACCACCGAGCCGACGGGATTGGCGACGATCACCGCTCCGACGGTGATACCGGCGCCCGGCCCGTCGGCGAGAACCACACTCGCCGAACCGATTCCGCCCTTGAGCGCACCGGCCCGCGCGCCGACGCCCGCGCCTGCGGTGCCGCGCGCGAAGTCGGCCGAGGCCGCCTCCGCCGCCCGGAAACCGAAATCCGCGTCGGGCCGGATGTCCCAGGCTCCGACCGGCAGATCGAAGATCACCGCCGCGGGCACGATCGGCACCACCCGGCTCGGATCGGACGGGTCCATCGGGATGCCCTCGCCGTGTTCCTCCGACCAGCGCATCACGCCGTCGGCGGCGGCAAGGCCGTACGCGCTGCCACCGGTGAGCAGCACCGAGTGCAGCTGCCGGACCGTATTGGCTGGATCGAGCAGGTCGGTTTCCCTGGTGCCGGGCCCGCCGCCGCGCACATCCACCGAGGCGGTCGCGCCGCCGGGAACCCGCACGACGGTGCAGCCGGTCGCGGCGCCGGTCCCGAGGGTGACGTCGTCGTCGAGCGCCTGGTGATGGCCGACCAGCACCCCTGCCACATCGGTGATCGCGTTGCGTGGACCGGGTGCGCTGCGCATTCGTCGACCCTAACGCGCGTGCGCCGGGGAAATCAGGGGGCGAGCGCCTGCAGCAGCGAGTCCTGCATCCAGGTCAGCCAGTGGTAGACGTCCAGATGCGGCGCGCGCGGATCACTCGGATCGAACTGCTCGGGCGTGTCGTCGTCGATGTCGAGCAAGGTGCCCAGCGCCAGCCGGACATCGGTGAGCGCGGCCAGCCAGGCGTCGGCCTGTTCGGGGGTGAGCACGATCTTGCCGCCCGCCTCGGGACAGCTGTCGAGAACGACCCGGCCCGCGGCCAGTTTCGCGTCGATGATCTCCGGCTCGTGCAGGCTGCGCAGGGCGGCGTTGAGATCGGCGCGCTTGGCGTCGGGGGAACCGGGCTCGGCGCGGTGGAAATCGGGCAGCAGGCGCAGCAGCTGTGGATCGTCCGGCGGGGTGGAACTACCGGTGCGCAGGCCGGTCAGCGCGGCCAGCTCGTCCTCGGGCGCTTCCGAGGCGCGGTCGCTGAGCAGTCCGGACACGGCGCCGATCAGGGAGCGGAGAACCGTGGCCTCGTGCTCGTCCATTTCGGATCGAAGCTTCAGGCCACTCAGTGAGTTCTTCCTGCTCCACTTGCGCACAGGGCTACGGTACTCAGTCGTCTCGCTGCATGGTTGCCCAGAGCCCCGCGGCGTGCAATCTGCGCACGTCCTGTTCCATCTTGTCCCGGGAGCCGGAGGACACGACCGCCTTGCCCTCGTTGTGCACCTGCAGCATCAGCTCGGTCGCCTTGGCTTTGCTGTAACCGAACAGCTTCTGGAAGATGTAGGTGACGTAGTGCATGAGATTCACCGGATCGTCCCAGACGACGGTGACCCAGGGCCGGTCCTCGGCCTCGAGGATCTCGGTGTTTTCGACAGCCTCCGGCATCGCCTGCGCCGCTGAGAGTGCGGCGTTCAGGGCGCCGGTGAGGGCGCCGGCTCGAACGGAATTGCACACGGCCATAAACCCCAGGGTACGACGCGGCCACACAGAAACAACACCCGCGGTGACTACAGTTTCTCGTGTGCAGATCCGTGACGAGTTCGCCAGCACCGCGCTGCTGACCGATCAGTACGAGCTGACCATGCTGGCCGCCGCTCTGGCCGACGGTTCGGCGCATCGCCAGTGCACCTTCGAGGTGTTCGCCAGGCGCTTGCCCAACGGCCGCCGCTACGGCGTCGTCGCGGGCACCGGCCGGTTGCTCGACGCGCTGACCCACTTCCGCTTCGGTGACGCCGAGCTCGCTGTGGTCGAGGAATTCCTCGACCCGGCCACCGTGGACTGGTTGCGGGAATATCGCTTCACCGGCGACATCGACGGCTATGCCGAGGGTGAGCTGTACTTCCCCGGTTCGCCGATCCTGACCGTGCGCGGCAGCTTCGCCGAGTGCGTGCTGCTCGAGACGCTGGCCCTGTCGATCCTCAACCACGACAGCGCGATCGCCTCGGCGGCCGCGCGCATGGTGAGTGCCGCGGCGGGCAGGCGGATGATCGAGATGGGTTCGCGGCGCGCCCACGAACTGGCAGCGCCGTCGAGTTCCCGGGCCGCCTACCTGGCCGGTTTCGACGCCACCTCCAATCTGGAGGCCGTGCGCAGCTTCGGCGTGCCGGGCGCGGGCACCAGCGCGCACGCGTTCACGCTGCTGCACAGCGGCGCCGACGGCGAGCACGAGGCGGCCGCCTTCCGCAGCCAGATCGACGCGCTCGGCGTCGGGACCACCCTGCTCGTCGACACCTTCGACATCACCAGGGGCGTCGCAACGGCGATCGAGGTGGCGGGCCCCGAGCTGGGCGGCGTGCGGATCGACTCCGGCGACCTCGGCGTGCTGGCCAGGCAGGTCCGTGACCAACTCGACGGGCTCGGCGCCACCGGCACCCGCATCGTCGTCTCCGGTGACCTGGACGAATACGCCATCGCGGCCCTGCGCGCCGAACCGGTCGACGTCTACGGCGTCGGCACCGCGGTGGTCACCGGCTCCGGCGCGCCGACCGCGGGCATGGTCTACAAGCTGGTCGAGGTCGACGGCATTCCGGTGGCCAAGCGCAGCAGCCACAAGCAGTCGCGCGGCGGCACCAAGAAGGCCGTGCGGCTGGCCCGCGCGACCGGCACGATCGTCGAGGAGATCGTGTACCCGGCCGCCGGAGAAGCACCGTCCACCAACGGTTTCCAGGTGCGCGAGCTGCAGGTGCCGCTGGTCCGCAAAGGCGCGGTGGTCGACGGGGTGGCGACGCTGGCGCAGAGCAGGGAGCTGGTCGCGCGCGGGCTGGTCAGCCTGCCGTGGGAGGGGCTCAAGCTCTCGGCGGGCGAGCCCGCGGTGCCGACCACGTTCCTCGGCTGACCGAGTGGCCGACCCGGCGCGGGCGGCGGAGAATGGGTCCGGCAGAGCCCCGCGGAGAAGGTGAGGACGGCATGGCACGTGGCCTGGTGATCGTGGACGTGCAGAACGACTTCTGTGAAGGCGGTTCGCTCGCCGTCACCGGTGGCGCCGCGGTGGCGGCCGCGATCAGCTCGTTCCTGGCTGGCCACCACTACGACGCCGTGGTCGCGACCAGGGACTATCACGTCGATCCCGGTCCGCATTTCTCGGCCGAGCCCGACTACGTCGACACCTGGCCGCCGCACTGCCGGGTCGGTACACCGGGCGCCGATTTCCACCCGGCGCTCGACACCGGCCCGATCGAGGAGGTCTTCTCCAAGGGCGAGTACTCGGCGGCGTATTCCGGCTTCGAAGGGGCGTCGGCCGACGGCATCACGCTGGCCGACTGGCTGCGCGCCCGGTCCGTCGACACCGTCGACATCGTCGGCATCGCCACCGACCACTGCGTCCGCGCCACCGCGCTCGATGCCAGGTCCGAGGGCTTCGACACCCGCATCCTGCTCGACCTCACCGCCGGTGTCGCCCCCGAGACCGTCACCTCTGCCCTGACGAATCTGCGGGCGGCGGGCGTCGACCTGGTTGGCAAACTGCCCGCCTGACCACCCGCGGCGGGCACGGACCGCGCGGCTAGCCTGCACGCATGGACTACCGATTCCCGGCGCAGGCGCGCGACAGGCTGACGACGGCGCTGGCCGATCTCGACTCCATCCACGACGCCGCCGACATCGTCTTCTGGTCCAACCCCATCACCGACGAACTGCAGCGCCGCGGCATCGGCGCCTTCGCCGAACTCCCGCCCGCCTTCGCCCACCTGCTGGCACTGTCGAGCCTGCACACCAGCGTCCTCGACGCGGGTTTCAGCAGCTACCTGCGCACCCGTCGCAGCGAACTCCCTTGGGCCACACGCGGTTTGCGCGCAGCGGGCATGCCACAACTGGCCGCGGCCGCGGTCCTGGCCGCCCGCGACGCCTCCGCCAGCTCCGCCGACGACGATCTCGACCGCTTCTTCGACGACGAGCACCAGACCATCGCCAACCCCGGCCAGATCCGCCGCCCCGACGGCGCCCGCGCCGACGACCCCGACGAGATCTACGACATCAACGAACCCGCCGACTTCGAGCAGCGCGTCCTCGACTACATCCGCGCCAACATCGACGACTTCGTCCGCGAGTCGTGAGCCGACAGCACACCCGGCCCCGCACGCCCCGACCTCGAGGAGGGCAGGCCGCGAAGCGGCCGTCGCGGCCGTCCCGCCGGTCAGGCGCCGTTGCGCAGGCGACGAAGGAGCAAGCAACGGTGCCTGACCGGCGGGACAGGAGGGGCCGCGACCTCGAGCGCGCCAGCGCTCCGACAATTCTGTCTCAGGCGACGGATAAGCTGCCTGCGTGCCCGAACTTCCTCCCGTCGCCGACCTGCTCGCCACTGCCGTGCATGCCCTGGGAGGCACGGAACGCACCGGTCAGACCACCATGGCCACCGCCGTCGACCACGCGATCGACACCAAGGAGCACCTGGCGGTCCAGGCCGGTACGGGCACCGGTAAGTCACTGGCCTATCTCGTGCCGAGCCTGCGGCACGCGGTGCGGACCGGGCGCACCGTGGTCGTCTCCACCGCGACGATCGCACTGCAACGTCAGCTGGTCGATCGCGATCTGCCGCGGCTGGCCGACGCGCTCGCCAAGCCGCTGGGCCGGGTGCCGCAGTTCGCGATCCTCAAGGGCCGCAACAACTATCTGTGCCTGAACAAGATCAACAGCGTGATCCCGGAGGACACCGGCGGCGAGGCCGAACTGTTCGACGCGTTCGCGATCTCCAAGCTCGGCCGCGAGGTGCAGCGCCTCAACGAGTGGGCCTCCGACACCGAGACCGGCGACCGCGACGAAATCGCTCCCGGCGTCAGCGACCGGGCCTGGCGCCATGTCAGCGTGTCCTCGCGCGAATGCCTTGGCAAGACCCGCTGCCAGTTCGGCCAGGACTGTTTCGCCGAGAAGGCGCGCGCGGAATCGGCGCAGTCCGACGTGGTCGTCACCAATCACGCGCTGCTGGCCATCGACGCGATCAGTGGCATCCAGGTGCTGCCCGAACACGATGTCGTGGTGATCGACGAGGCGCACGAACTGGTCGACCGGGTCACCGGAGTGGCGACCGCCGAGCTCGCCGCGACCGCGATCAGCGCCGCCGCCCGCCGCTGCACCAAGCTGATCGACGATCGCGAGGTCGACCGGCTCGAAGGCGCCGCCGAGGCGTTCCACGAGGCACTCGAAGACATGCCGGCGGGCCGCTGGGATCAACTGCCCGCCGGCATCGCCCCCGTGCTTGCGCTGGTCCGCGACGCCGCCTGGAACGCGCGGACCGCCATCGCACCGCAGGGCAGCGTCAAGGCCACCGACGATCCCGACAACGCCGCCGCCCGCACGATGGCGGTGGCCGCCATCGACGACGTACACGACGCGGCGGTGCGCGCGCTCACCGCGTTCGAGGAGGCTGATCCGGCCGCGCGCCGCGATGTCATCTGGTTGTCGGCCGACGAGATCCGCGGTGTCGCGCGCCGCACCTTGCGAATGGCGCCGCTGTCGGTGGGTGGTTTGTTGCGCAGCAGGCTGTTCGGCACCGCGACGGTGGTGCTGACCTCGGCGACGCTGCAGATCGGCGGCTCGTTCGACGGGCTGGCGATCACCTGGGGTCTGCCGTCACAGCAGGGCGGCAAGGTCGACCCGGCCATGGCCAACGGCGCGACGGCACCGGCCGACCTCGAATCGGTGCGCTGGAGCTCCCTCGATGTCGGCTCCCCGTTCGACCACGCCAAGTCCGGCATCCTCTATGTCGCCAAGCACCTGCCCGCGCCGGGTCGCGACGGCCTGTCCCCCGCCTATCTCGACGAGATCGAGCAGCTCATCACCTCCGCGGGCGGGCGCACACTCGGCCTGTTCTCCTCGATGCGCGCCGCCAAGGCAGCGACCGAGGCGCTGCGCGAACGACTCGACACGCCGGTGCTGTGCCAGGGCGACGATTCGATGGGCGCGCTGGTCCGCAAGTTCGCCGACGATCCGGCGACCTCGCTGTTCGGCACGCTCACGCTCTGGCAGGGCGTCGACGTGCCCGGCCCGTCGCTGAGTCTGGTCATCCTCGACCGTATTCCGTTCCCCCGCCCCGACGATCCGCTGCTCACCGCACGCCAGCGTGCGGTCGAATCGCGCGGCGGCAACGGCTTCATGACAGTGGCGGCCAACCATGCCGCGCTGCTGCTGGCCCAGGGCACCGGCCGGCTGCTGCGCAGCGTCGACGATCGCGGCGTTGTCGCGATCCTCGATTCGCGCCTGGCCACCGCCCGCTACGGCAGCTACCTGCGCGCGTCGCTGCCGCCGTACTGGGAGACCACCGATCCCGAGGTGGTCGCGAAAGCGCTGCGCAGGCTCACCGCGTCGGCCTGAGCTGAGGGACTTTTACACCGAGTCTTGCAATCGGAATGACCACACCCACGAATTCACTACCGGGCGAACGCAAGTCGTGAGAACGTGGGGTGATGAAGCACCACGCCGATGGCGAGGTACTCGGTGAATTTCTGGTCAGCGCAAGATCTTTGGCCGAGTACCGCGCGATGTTTCACCTGTCCGACGACGATCTCACCGGTCGCCGAATTCTCGACTGTCCCGGCGGCGCAGCGAGTTTCACCGCCGAGGCCAGCACCCTGGGCGCCGCGGTCACCGCGGTCGATCCGATCTACGCGCGCTCGACCACGGAACTGTCCGTCGACGCGGTCACCGAGAACGACCGCGCCGTGGCCTGGGCCGCAGCCAACGCGCACCGCTACCGCTGGGACTGGTACGGCTCCCCCGCGGGCCACGCCGCGATCCGGCGCGGTGCGGCCCGCCGCTTCGCCGACGACGTGCGCGCCGAACCGCACCGCTACATCGCGGCGAGCCTGCCCGAACTCCCCTTCCCCGACGGTTCCTTCGACCTCACCCTCAGTTCGCACCTGCTGTTCAGCTACGCCGACCGCCTCGACGCCGACTTCCACCTCTCCGCCCTGCTCGAACTGTCCCGCGTCACCGAGGGCGAGGCCAGGCTGTACCCGCTGCTCGACTACACCGGCGCCCCACTGGACGACCTGATCGACCACCTCAGAACCGAACTACACGACAAGGGCATCCCCACCGCCCTGCGCAAAACCCACTACGAATTCCACCACGGCGCCGACACCATGCTGGTCCTGCAACCGGCCACATGATGCTCATAGGGATCTCCTACCAACAGTGGGCCAGAGCGCAACGACATGACGGACGGGCGGTAGGTTCTTAGGCGTGCATACGATGCGAGCCGGCCGGTAGCACGGCCGTGGTGGAGAAATCTCGACGCGCAGCATTCCCGCGCACAGTCTCGACGCTCCTCCTGTTACTCGGTACCGCCGTCCTGGGCGTGACGCTGCTGTTCACCACCATGGACCCGTGGATGAACGACGGCGGCATTCTCGTCGGCGGCCTCGACGTCCACATCTACCGCGACGGCGGCTGGCGGGTGCTGCACGATCGGGCGCTCTACATCGATCCGACGCACTACGGCCTCCTCTATACCTACACGCCGTTCTCGGCGCTGGCGTTCCTGCCGCTCATGCTGGTGCCGTGGGCGCACGTCACCACGACCTGGCTGGTGCTCAATCTCGCCGTGCTGTTCGGCTGTATTCTGCAGAGCTGGCGGATGCTCGGCTATCGGGTGACGCCGCGCCTTGCCGTCGTCAGCGCGCTGATCACGCTGGCCTGCGTCTTCGCCGAACCCGTGCGTACCACCCTCTACTACGGGCAGATCAACCTGTGGCTCATGCTGCTGGTGCTGTGGGACTTCTCCCGCGCCGAACACAGCAAGCTGCGCGGCCTCGGCGTCGGCATCGCCGCGGGCATCAAGCTGACGCCGCTCTACTTCGTCGCCCAGTATCTGGCGCAGCGACAGTGGCGCGCCGCGGCCACCGCCGCGCTCACCTTCCTAGCCTCGATCGGCCTGACCGCCCTTGTCCTGCCCCGCGATTCCTACCAGTACTGGACCTCGACGTTCTTCCAGTCCGGCCGCATCGCCCCCGACGTCCACCCCGCCAACCAATCCCTGCGCGGCGCCATCGCCCACCTCGTCGACGGACCGGCCCCGGTCTGGCTGTGGCTGCTCATCGCGGTCCCGATCGCCCTCGCCGCGCTGTGGCTGGCGGCCGCACTCGCGCGCCGCGGCGAACCGCTGCTGTCGGTCACCCTCGGCGGCCTCACCGCCTGCGCCGTCTCCCCCTACTCCTGGGGCCACCACTGGGTCTGGTTCGTCCCCCTGATGGTCTACCTCATCCACCGCGCCCAAACCCGAGGCCGCTGGTGGCTCTCCGCAGGCGCCCTCTACATCGCCATCGCAGCCTGGACCTACACCTACACCCCCACCTGGGTCAGCGTCGGCACCTTCCTCCTACCCCCGTGGTGGCCAGGCTCGCAGATCATGATGAACATCTACGTGGTCATCTACCTGATCGTGCTGATCGGCGTAGTCCGCCTCGTCCGCTCCGCACCGCAGCCCGAGCCGATCGAACCGATCATCATCAATCCCCCTGCCGCCGAACAGGATTCCCCCGCACCGACGGTCGCGCACCTGGGCCGGGTCGCCGACGGAGCGCACCCCGACGACGACCGTCCGGCCAGGTCGACAGACGTCCTACCCGCAGGACCAGTCGAAAACGCCTGACTCCAAATCGAGTTGGGCGTTGCCGCCGCCGAAGTTCATGCCCGCGACTTCCTCGATCTCCAGGTAGTACGGGGTCAGGCCTTCGGGGAGGGCTTGGACGGGGAAGGCGGTGCCGCCGAGGTGGGAGCGGCCGAAGAGGGGTTCGGCCCAGGGGTTCCAGCCGGAGTCTTCGGTGAGGGGGTCCTGGTAGCGGGTGTTCGGTTCGTACTCGACCGGGGGGATGCCGATGTTGGGGTCGGCGGTGCGTTCGGCGAGCCAGACGCCGACGGTAGGGTGCATGTCGTCCCAGGCGTTGCGGCCTTCGTCGCTCGCGACGGGGGAACCGGGCGGGCGCACGTCGGCGGGCGGGGCTACGGGGCCGCCCGCGAATTCGGCTTCGGTCAGCCAGATCAGGGCGAACACGCCGCCGATCTCGTCGTGCAGCAGCTGCAGCTGGGCATGCAGCCGGGTGGCGACCAGGTCGCGGGCGACCGGGTCGTCGGAGTCCGGGTCGGCCTGCACGGGGTTGGTCGCGTCGGCGAACTGGCCCTCGCCCTGGAAGAAGGCGATCGCGGGGAAGCCGGGCCCGCGACGCTGGAAGTCGGCGGGCAGGCGCAGGGTGAGCGCGTGCATCATCGGCAGCCCGGTGACCGGTCCGCGCGGCCAGGTCGCCGGGTCGATCGCGGGACCTTCGCTGCCGATCCAGCCCGCGCGGACGGGCGCGTCGAGAGTCAGCGGTTCACCGCCGGGCGTCTCGGCCAGCTTGTCCGCCGAATCTCCGAAACCCAGGTCGTAGGCCTTCATCGCAACTCTCCTCTTCGATACGCGGACGATGCGCGGCGCCGCGTCGACAGGCGCCGCCGCCGAGGGTAATCGGTACCGGCGACAGGCACGCGCACTGCGTGGAACGACAGGCATCCGACCGATGACCAAACGGCGAGTCGACCATCTACTGCGCGGGAACCGCCGGTAGTCGTCGGGGCGCGGAATCGAGTAGTCCGGTACGCACGACATCTCTCTGCGCCGGCGGAAGACTTCGATGATCCTGGTTCCGCCCAGGCCAGGAACCGACTCTGGACAGGGAGAAGACCGTGTCTACTCACCTCGAGGCGCAACTATCGCTGCCTCGGGAGTCGTTCGACTACGACGCCTTCATCTCCTACACGCACCGCCGTGATCGGCCGGTCGCCGCCGGGATTCAGAAGGCTCTGCACCGCATCGGCCGAAGGATGGGTCACTTACACGCGCTGCGCGTGTTCCGGGATGCCACCGATCTGACCGCCAGCCCGGACCTGTGGGGCAAGGTCACCGTGGCGATGGACCGCGCCAGGTACCTCATCGTGGTGCTCTCCCCGGAAGCGGCGATATCGAAATGGGTCGACCGGGAAGTAGCCCACTGGTTGGCCTGCCGCGGTTCGGAGCAGCTGCTGTTCGTCCTCGCCGGCGGGCGGCTGAGCTGGGACGAGGACACGGGACGGTTCGATCCTGACCGGTCCGATGCCGCGCCGCCCGCGCTGACGAGGCCGGGTGCGCTGCCCACCGAGCCGTTCTACGTCGACGTCAGCGACGATGCGCCGTGGGACCCGGCTGCCCCGTTGTTCCGGGAGAAGGTCACCGATCTGGCCGCGCCGATCCACGGCAAGGACAAGTACGAGCTGGCCAGTGACGACGTCCGCGAGCTGCGCCGCTTCCGTCGGCTGCGGCGGGCGGCCATCGCCGGTCTCGTCATCCTCACTGTCATGGCGCTCCTCGCCGCCGTGTTCGCGGTGGCGCAACGACGTGAGGCGCTGGACCAGCGCAATGAGGCGATACGCCAGCGCGACACGGCGGTGGCGCTGCGGTTGGCCACCGAGTCCGACTCGATACTCAGCGGATCGAAGCCACGCGACGACGAGCGGGCGATCCTGCAGGCACTCGCATCCGAACGTCTCGGGGCGGCCGACCCCGGGGTGCTGCTCCGGACGCTGAAGCGGCTGGCCGATACGAGCAAGATCATCCAGGTCGGCGATCCGTTCCTCTCCGGCATGGCCATTCAGCCCGAGGCCATGGCCGCACTCAGTCATCTCGACCTGGTCTGGAGCGTAGCGATCAGTCCGGACGGCCGCCGCATCGTGGCGGGCGGCGCGCAGATCCGGCTGTGGGACGCCGACACCGGACAGCTGATCGGTGAACCATTCCAGAGCCCGCTGCTCACGACGAGCGTGGCCTTCAGTCCGGACGGGCGACGCATCGTCTCCGGCGGAACGGGGATGCAGCTGTGGGATGCGGAGTCGCACAGGCTGATCGGCGAATTCACCGGCCACGAAGGGCTCGTTCGCAGCGTGGCGTTCAGCGCGGACGCAGCGCTGGTGGCGTCCGGCGGTCTGGACAAGACCGTGCGGATATGGAACGCCGAAACCAGACAGCAGGCGGGGAAGCCGATCAGCGAACACGGCGCACGGGTCGATGCGGTGGCGTTCAGCCCGGACGGCCGCCGCGTCGTGTCCGGCAGCGCGGACCATTCGCTGCGGATATGGAACACGGTCGACCAGGTGCAGGCCGGCCCGCCCATCGACGTAGGCGAGACGGTGACTTCGGTCGCGTTCAGCCCGGACAACCGGCACGTCGCGATCGCCGACCAGGGCGGGCAGGTCCGGTTGTTCGATCCGACCACCGGCAGCGCAGGCGATCCGCTGCCCAACGACGGACGCCACACCGGCTCGGCGGTCGCGTTCAGCACCGACGGGCGGCGGCTCGCGGCGGGCGGCATCGGTGCCACGATCCACCTGTGGGACACCGAGTCTCGTGCACCGCGCGGGTACGCCACCGGCCACACCGGCTGGGTGACCAGCCTGGCATTCAGCCGGGACGACAACCGCCTGCTCTCGGGCAGCCTCGACGGGACGGCACGGATCTGGCACGCCGGCACCCACATCTCCGGCGGGCACCGGATCACCGGACCGCCGGGCACGGACGGCCTGCCGATCCCGGCCAGCGTGGCGTTCGCACCGGACAGCCGCCGGATGGTGGCCGGCTATCGGGACGGCACACTCTGGCAGTTCGAGACCGACACCGGACGGGCCATCGGCCCGCCGCTGCGCCAGCATGTCGGCCCAGTCCGGGTCACGACCGTCAGCTCCGACGGACGCCGGATCGCGTCCGGAGGTCAGGACAGGAACATCGTCATCTGGGATGCGGCGTCGGGCACGCCGATCCGGGTCCTGACCGGGCACAGATCCTGGATTCGCAAGCTCGCCTTCAGCCAGGACGGGCGGCGAATCGTGTCCGAGAGCGCGGACAACGAGATCCGGCTGTGGGACGCGGAGCGGGGCGACGCCATCGGCGCGCCGCTGCGCGGCTTCGAGGGTGAGATCTGGAGCCTGGCGTTCACCCCGGACGGGAGCGTGGTCGCCGGAGGCGGTGACGACAAGGCCGTCCACCTGTGGGACGTAGCGACCGGCGAGCACATCGCGGGACTGGGCGGGCACGAGTCGCGGGTCAGCTACGTCGCGTTCAGCCGGGACGGACGCCAGGTCATCTCGTTGAGCACCTACGCACTGCGCACGTGGGAGACGGCTACGCGCGAACTGGTGAGCGCCCCGGTTATCGGCCCCGAGGTGTCGAGCAGCCTGGCAGTCAGCGGACGCGGCGACTTCATCGTGGTTGGTGGCGCCACGACGCTGCGCCGCTGGACGGTCCCCGCCGGCGATCCGATAGGTGGGCCGATGCACGGGCACGCGGACGCCGTCGGCGGTGTCGCGATCAGTGCCGACGGCCGGACCGTCGTCTCGGGCAGCATGGATCGCACCCTGCGATTCTGGGACGCCGCGAGCGGCGCGTCGATCGGCGACCCGCTCACCAGCGGCACCGACGATGTCGCCCGGGTGATGCTGAGCGCCGATGACCGCCGGGTCCTGTCACTCGACATCGGTCCGGACAAGACCGTCACCGCCTGGTTGTGGCCCGGTCCGTCGTCCTGGCACGACGACCTCTGCGGGAAGCTGTCGCACAACATGAGTCGCAAGCAGTGGCGAGAGTGGATTTCCCCGGAGATCGGCTACATGCAGGTCTGCGAAGGACTTCCGATTCCTCCCGATGGCACCGGTTGAGAAGAATGGCGGAGGTATCGAAATGTTGGATTCCATTGTGCACCTTCGAGTTTCGGGACCACTGCGGCGCGCGAGAGGGCCCGCTCAGCGAAGGAGGCTCCGGACCGGACTGGTCACGGCGCTGGCGATCGTCGCGGTCGCGCTGGGTGGCTGCGGCAGCGGCACCGACGCGGTCGGCCTCGACGACTACGTCCGGTCGGAATGCGAGATCGCGATCCGGTACCAGGCCCGGATGCACGAATTGGCCCGCCGAATGCTGGAGTCCACGGGGCCTTCCACACAGACGCAACTCACCGACATCGCCGCGGAGATGTCACGTCTGTTCGTCGAGCTGGCCGATGAGAGCGAGAAACTGGGTGAGCCCCCGAACGGCGAGACCACGGGCAATGCGCAGGAAGCCCTCGCCGCCACGCGCCAGACCGCGACGGAACTGGCCGACAGCGCCACCCGGCTCCGCTCCGCCACCTCCGCCGCCGAACTGACCGCCGCTCTCGACGACTTCCAGCAGGTACTCGCCCGAGCCGGTATGCGCGGGACGGAACTGAGGCAGCAGCAAGCTCCCACACCGGAACTGGACGAGGCGCGCAAGGCCGTACCGGGCTGCGAGGAGGCGCTGCTCAGGGGATCGCGGAACCAGACCGTGCCGAACCGGTAAGGCACACCGGTTCACACAAGAACGGCGCGGCAACCGGATCCCGGTTGCCGCGCCGCTGCCTCGGTCAGCTCAGAGCGCTGCCTTGAGGATCAGGGTCAGCACCGCGGCGACGACGGCGACGCCGACGGCCGCGGCACCCCACACGACGCCCTGGCGCGCCCACGGGCGGCCGGCGTCGAGGGAGAAACGGCCCGGTCCGGTGAACGCCAGCGCGGCGGCGGCGATCGCGTAGACCAGCGGGCTGGAGAAGCCGGTGACCGACGGATCCGACGGGAACAGGCCGCCGCTCCACAGCACGTTGATCGCATTGATCATCGTGCCGACGACGATGGCCGCGGCGAGCGGGGTGAAGAGCCCGAAGACCAGCAGCAGGCCGCCGACCAGTTCGCTGAGCCCGGCCAGTGTTCCGAAGACCACGCCCGGGTTGTAGCCCATCGCCTCGAAGCCGTCGGTGGTGGCCTGCCAGCCCATGCCGTTGAACCAGCCGAACAACTTCTGGGCGCCGTAGGCGGCCATCAGGCCGCCGAAGCCGACGCGGAGCACGAGCAGTCCGATGCCGAGGGCATTGACCTCGTCGGCGGTATTGATGGGAGTGGTGCGGGTAGCGGTGTCGGTCATCGTTTCCTCATCTGCGATTCGATACATGCCCGCAACCGGACCGCAGTCCGATTGCCTCTTCCGGTCACAACCCTGGGTCCCGGGTCAACTATTTCACGCCGTTCCCGGCAGTTCTGTGACCCTGCTCACAAAAATGCGAAAAGGCCGCCCCGATCGGGACGGCCCTTCCAGATGAAAGAACTCAGCTCACCACGCCATGGTCGCGTAGCCGACGAGGGCGCTCTCCGACTCCTGCGACAGCTTCCAGGTGCCGTCGATATCCTTCCAGGTCACCGGGATCGGGAAGGAGTAGTCGCCGAGGCGGCTGTTCAGGGTGGCCGACAGGGTGTCGCCGTCCACGGTCACCGGACCCGAGACATCCCAGCTGTAACCGGGGATGCGGTTGACGGTGTCGCGGACGACCGCGAGGCCACCGGCGTTGCCCGACTCGAGCTCGGCCGCCGAACCGTTCATAGCCGCCTGCAGCTTGCCCTGCAGCTGACCGGCCGACGGCGTCGCCGGGGCGGCGATCGCGGCGGGAGCGGTGGCGACGACGGCAGCGGTGACCGGCGCGAAGATGGTGGCAACCGCCATCGACGCGGCAACGAGCGAGCGCTTCATAGGTAGATCTCCTTCAAGCTTGGCTAGGCTAGCCTAAGTATAGGCATACCTATGGTGCGAACACCTACTCGACCAAGAAGAAGAAGTACCCGAGGAACAGCACCATCAGCCCCCACATAGCCGGATGCACTTCCTTGTACCGGCCCCTGGCGACCATCACCACCGGGTAGAAGATCATGCCCATCGCCAGTCCGTTGGCGATCGAATAGGTCAGCGGCATCATGATGACGGTGAGGAACGCGGGCACCGAGTATTCGAGGTGCTGCCAGTCGATATCGCCGAGCGCACGCGCCATCAGCACACCGACCACGATCAGCGCGGGCGCGGTGACCTCGGCCGATCCGGCGATCACCGAGAACACCGGATAGCAGAACATCGCGATCAGGAACCAGCCGGCCGTGGTCACCGCCGTGAGACCGGTCCGGCCGCCCGCCGACACCCCGGCGGTCGATTCCACATAGGCGGTGGTGGTCGAGGTGCCGATGATCGCGCCCGCCGTGGTGCCGACCGAGTCGGCCGCCAGCGCACTCGCCGCGCGCGGCAGCGTGCCGTCCTTGTTCAGCAGCCCAGCTTGGTTGGCGACACCGATCAGCGTGCCCGAGGCGTCGAAGAAGTCGACGAACAGCATGGTCAGCACGACGACGATCATCTGCGCGGTGAAGGCTTCGGGCAGGTGGATGATCGCCTGACCGAAGGTCTGATCCAGACCCTTGGGCAGCTCGGCGATGCCGTCCGGCACCCCGACCAGCCCGGTCACCATGCCCAGGATCGTGGTCGCGACAATGCCGTACAGCACCGCGGCGTGCCAGCCGATCACCAGGAAGATCACCGTGACCACCAGGCCGAACAGCGCGAGCAGGGTGGTGCCCTTGGTGAAGTCGCCGAGGGCGACCAGCGTCGCGTCGCTGTTGACGACGATGCCCGCGTTCTTCAGACCGAGAAACGCGACGAACAGACCGATGCCGGCGCCGACCGCGAACTTCATCTGCAACGGAATCGCGTTGAGGATCCGTTCACGAACCTTGGTGACCGCGAGAATGAAGAAGATGATGCCCGAGAGCAACGTGCCCGACAGGGCCACCTGCCACGGGATGCCCATGCTGAGCACCACCGTGTAGGCGAAGAACGCGTTGAGGCCCATACCCGGCGCGAGCGCGATGGGGTACTTCGCCCAGATGCCCATGACCAGCGTGCCGAAGACCGCGGCCACCGCCGTCGCGGTGAACACCGCCTGCATCGGGATGCCCTTGTCGCCCAGCGCGCCCTCGTCACCGAGGATCGACGGATTCACCGCCAGCACATAGGACATCGCCAGGAACGTGACCGTGCCCGCCATCGCCTCGCGCTTGAAGGTGGACCCGCTCGACGTGACACCGAAGTATCTGTCGAGGCGCCCTCGGGCACGGGTTGCGACATCGCTGGCCATGACACTCCAGTCCGCGTTTCAAAAGAAGAATGACCCAGGAACGGTAGCGGAAAGTTCACTGAATCGAAGAACTCACCGCACCCGCCGCGGTGCAGGTCACGCCCCCGCTACGGCCACCAGCCCCAACTCGGCGTCGGAGGCGAGCAGCGCGTTGTGCGGCAGCACCCGCACGGTGTAGCCGACCGCACCGGACAGCGGCACTGGGGACTGCATGGAATACAGGTGGGTGCCGTCGTCGGTGCCGGCGTGCGCCATCTCGATGACGGTGGTGTCGGACAGGTCGTCGGTCGGCGACACCCGCCCGAGCACGGCCTGCACCACGACATCCGAGGGCGCGAGCCCGCCGAGTTCGACGCGCGCGTGCAGCGACAGTTCCGCGCCGATCACCGGGGTGTCGGGCAGACCGGAGCTGTCGACCTGCACGACCCGCACCGACGGCCACGCCGCGTCGACCCGCTTGCGGTACTCGGCGACCTGCGTGGCGCCGGCGAACTTGTCGGCGGCGGCCCGGCCGAACGCCGCGGCGGCGGGACCGTAGTACCGCTCGGCGTAGTCGCGCACCATGCGCGAGGCCAGCACCTGCGGGCTCGTGGTCTGCAAGGTGTGGCGCACCATCTCGGTCCAGCGGACCGGGACACCGGCGGCGTCGCGATCGTAGAAGCGGGGCGCGACGGTGCGTTCGACGAGTTCGTACAGCGCCGAGGCCTCGAGATCGTCGCGGCGGTGCTCGTCGCGGACGCCGTCGGCGGTGGGGATGCCCCAGCCGTTCTCGCCGTCGTACATCTCGTCCCACCAGCCGTCGCGGATGGACAGGTTGAGCCCGCCGTTGAGCGCGGACTTCATGCCGGAGGTGCCGCACGCCTCGAGCGGGCGCAGCGGATTGTTCAGCCACACATCGCAACCCCAGTACAGGTAGCGGGCCATCGACATGTCGTAGTCGGGCAGGAAGACGATGCGGTGCCGCACCGCGGGGTCGTCGGCGAAGCGCACGACCTGCTGGATCAGCGCCTTGCCGCCGTCGTCGGCGGGGTGACTCTTGCCCGCGACCACCAGCTGCACCGGACGCTCGGGATCGAGCAGCAGCGCACGCAGCCGTTCGGGGTCGCGCAGCATCAGAGTGAGGCGCTTGTAGGTCGGCACGCGGCGGGCGAAGCCGACGGTGAGCACATTCGGGTCGAAGACGTCGTCGATCCAGCCCAGCTCGGCGTCGGCCGCGCCACGCTGGTGCCAGGAGTCACGCAGCCTGCGTCGCACCTCGTCGATCAGCACGCCGCGCAAGGTGTTTCGCGTCGACCACAGCTGCCCGAGGTCGACATCACTGAGCTTCTCCCAGCCCCGCGCCTCCTCGACCAGTTCGGGGCCGACGAGCTCGCGGGCCTTGTCGATCCACTCCCGCGCCGCCCAGGTCGGTGCGTGCACGCCGTTGGTGACCGAGCCGATCGGCACCTCGGACGCGTCGAATCCCGGCCACAGCCCGGCGAACATCTCCCGGCTGACCTCGCCGTGCAGCTTCGAGACACCGTTGGCGCGCTGCGCCATCCGCAGACCCATGTGCGCCATGTTGAACACCGACGGATCGGACTCGCGCCCGAAGGCGAGAATCCGGTCGATGGAAAGCCCTGGCAGCAAAGCGGATTCGGATTCGCCGTGCGCGCCACCGAAGTAGCGGCGCACCAGCGGCATCGGGAACCGGTCGATGCCCGCGGGCACCGGGGTGTGCGTGGTGAAGACGGTGCCCGCCCGCACCGCGGCCAGCGCGGTGTCGAAATCCAGTCCGTCCGCGACGAATTCGCGGATGCGCTCGACCCCGAGGAAACCGGCGTGGCCCTCGTTCATATGGAAGACATCGGGATCGGGCAGGCCGTTGGCGCGGGTGTAGGCGCGCACCGCGCGGACACCGCCGATACCAGCCAGGATCTCCTGCTTGATCCGGTGATCCTGGTCGCCGCCGTAGAGCCGGTCGGTGACCGCGCGCAATTCCGGATCGTTCTCGGCGATATCGGAATCGAGCAGCAGCAACGGAATCCGGCCGACCTGGGCGATCCACACCCTGGCCCGCAGCACCCTGCCCTCCGGCATGCCGACATGGATCAGCACCGGCGACCCGTCGCTGGTGAGCAACCGCAACGGCAGACCCTGCGGATCCAGCGCCGGATAGTGCTCCATCTGCCAGCCGTCGGCCGACAGCGACTGCCGGAAATACCCGGAGCGATACAGCAGCCCGACCCCGATCAGCGGAAGCCCCAGATCGGACGCGGCTTTGAGGTGATCGCCGGCGAGGATGCCCAGACCACCGGAATAGTTCGGCAGCACCTCGGTGACGCCGAACTCCATCGAGAAATAGGCGATACCGGCCACGGCGGTTCCGGTCTGCTCCTGGAACCAGCGCGGCCGGGTCAGGTACTCCTGCAGACCGGCGGCGGCCGCGTCGACGCGGGCGGTGTACGCGGGATCGGCGGCGAGCTCGTCGAGCCGTTCGGCGGGCACCTCCCCCAGCATCCGCACCGGGTCCTGGCCGACGACGCGCCACAGCCGCGGGTCGAGTTCGGCGAACAGATCCTGCGTGGGGCCGTGCCACGACCACCGCAGGTTCGTCGACAACTCGCCCAGTGCGGCGAGCCGCTCCGGCAGATGGGCACGGACAGTGAACCGACGAAGTGCCTTCACCCGGCAAACAGTACCGACTGTTCCGCTGTGCCGCCTATCCGTGAATTCAGCGCGTCGTCCGGTAGCTCGGCTGTTGGCAGTCGGGGCTGCGTTGTGCGCGGGAGGACTGGGAGGCGGTTGGGGAGTTACCCATGTTCTTGTGTGATCAGTTGGTTGCGGCGGTCGGGGTGTCGGTCTCCTGGGTGAACTGGGGGGCGAATTCCAGGGTGGGTGGGACTTCGGTGATGACGTCGATCAGGACGCCGGAGGGGTCGGTGATGATGAAGTGGCGTTGGCCGAAGTCTTCGGTGCGCAGTTCGAGTTCTGCCTTCAGGCCGCCGGTTACCACGAGCCGTTCCCACTCCGTGTCGACGTTGTCGACTTCGAAGTTCAGGACGATGCCCTGGACCGGTTTGCCGTAGCCGGCGGGGATGGTCGGGTGGGTTGGGTCGAGTAGGGCCAGCTCGTAGGTGGGTTCGCCGTCGGTGCCGGGGCGGCGCAGGCTGACGTACCAGTCGGCCTCGAAGGTGATCTCGAAGCCGAACCAGCGTGTGTAGAAGTCGCGGGATTCGGCGATCTGGGTGGTGGCGAGGACCGGGTAGAAGCTGCTCAGTGCCATGATGATTTCCCTTTCACATACCGTCGGTATGTGTCGTAGGCTAGTTCACATACCGGCGGTAGGTCAATGGGAGGACGGCGATGACAGCGACGACGCGGACGCAGCAGCGGGAGGAGACGCGGCGGGTGCTGCTGGCGCAGAGCAGGCGGCTGTTCGCCGCGAAAGGGTATGCGGCCGTTGGCTTGTCGGAGATCGTGGCGGCGTCCGGGGTCACCAAGGGGGCGCTGTACCACCACTTCGACAGCAAGGCCGAGCTGTTCAAGGCGGTGCTGACGCAGGTCCAGGAGCAGGTCGGGGCGCAGGTAGCCGCCGCCGCGGATGCCGAACCGGATCCGTGGGCACAGCTGGCCACCGGCTGCGCCGCGTTCCTACGGGCCTGCGCCGACCCCCTGGTCCAGCGCATCATGCTGATCGACGGCCCGGCTGTGCTCGGCTGGCACGAATGGCGCGCCATGGACGAGGCCAACTCGGAGCGCCACCTGCACGAAGCGCTCCAATCACTGATCGACGCCGGGATACTCCCGCGGCAACCGGTCGCCCCGCTGACCCAGCTGCTCTCCGGCGCGATGAACGAGGCCGCCCTGTGGCTGGCCACCACCGCCGACCCCGACGCACTTCCCGACACCATCGCCGCGCTCGACCGGCTCCTCGCGGGCCTGCGCGCCGCCTGACGTCGTGAAACTCGCTGACACGGGGCCCGTGGCACCCCGGCGCCGCGGCCCCCGCCCGCCGGAAATGCAGTAGGTTTGTGCGGTGACCGGCCGGATTGCCATCGATGACATCGCCCCGTCGATACCCGGCGGACGCCCGGCCAAGGCCGCGGTGGGCGAGGTGTTTCCCGTCCGCGCCGTCGTGTGGCGCGAGGGCCACGACGCCGTGGCCGCGACGCTGGCCGTCCGCGCACCCGGCTCCTCGCGCATCACCCGCATCCGGATGACGCCCGACTACGAACCGGACGTCTTCAACGCGATCTTCACCCCGAACACCCCCGGCACCTGGACCTTCCGCATCGAGGGCTGGAGCGACCCGATCGCGACCTGGCGTTCGGCCGTCGAGGCCAAGCTCGCGGTCGGCCAGAGCGCCGCCGATCTGGCCAATGACCTCGAGATCGGCGCCACCCTCTTCGAGCGGGCCGCCCAGCTGGTCCCGAAGAAGCAGTTCGAACGACTGCGCGCCGCCGCCACCGCCCTGCGCAGCGACGAGCAGCTCCCCGCCCGGGTGGCTCCCGCGTTCTCCGAGGAGGTCGCGGAAATCCTGCGCGCGACCCCGCTGCGCGAGATGGTCACCCGCGGCGCCCAGCACTCGGTGCTGGTGGAGCGCCGCCGCGCACTGGTGGGGTCGTGGTACGAGTTCTTCCCGCGCTCGACCGGCGGCTGGGACGCCGACGGCAACCCCGTGCACGGCACCCTCGCGACCGCCGCCCGCGAACTCCCCCGCATCGCGGGCATGGGTTTCGACGTGGTGTACCTGCCGCCGATCCACCCGGTCGGCGAGATCAATCGCAAGGGCCGCAACAACACCCTCACCACCGAACCCGGTGATGTCGGTTCGCCGTGGGCCATCGGCTCGGCCGAGGGCGGCCACGACGCGATCCATCCCCTGCTCGGCTCCGAGGCCGATTTCACCGAGTTCGTCGCCACCGCACAGGGTCTCGGCCTGGAAGTCGCACTCGACCTCGCCCTGCAGTGCGCACCGGACCACCCGTGGGTGCAGGCCCACCCGGAGTGGTTCACCACTCTGCCCGACGGCACCATCGCCTTCGCGGAGAACCCGCCGAAGAAGTACCAGGACATCTACCCGGTCAACTTCGACAACGATCCCGACGGCCTCTACGCCGAGGTGCTGCGGGTGGTGCGGCACTGGATCGCCTTGGGCGTCACCATCTTCCGCGTCGACAACCCGCACACCAAGCCCGCCGACTTCTGGGAGTGGCTGATCGCGCAGGTGCGCCGCACCGACCCCGACGTGATCTTCCTGTCCGAGGCGTTCACCCGCCCGGCCCGGCTCTACGGCCTGGCGCGCCGCGGCTTCAGCCAGTCCTACACGTATTTCACCTGGCGCGTGTACAAGTGGGAGCTCACCGAATTCGGCAACGAGCTGGCCGCCAAGGCCGACGAGGCAAGGCCGAACCTGTTCGTGAACACCCCCGACATCCTGCACGAGAGCCTGCAGCACGGCGGTCCTGGCATGTTCGCCGTTCGCGCCGTCCTCGCCGCGACACTGTCCCCCACGTGGGGCGTGTATTCCGGCTACGAGCTGTTCGAGCACGAGGCGGTGCGTCCAGGCAGCGAGGAATACCTGGACTCGGAGAAGTACGAACTGCGGCCCCGCGATTTCGCCGGCGCGCTCGCCCGCGGTGAATCGCTGGAACCGTGGCTGACCCGGCTCAACGAGATCCGCCGCGCCCACCCCGCGCTACAGCAGTTGCGCTGCATCCACTTCCACTCGATCGACAACGACGCGCTGCTCGCGTATTCCAAGTTCGATCCGATCTCCGGTGACGCGGTGCTGGTGATCGTGAACCTGAACCCGTACGGCGCCGAGCAGGGTCACATCTCGCTGGACCTGCCCGCGATCGGCCGCGAATGGCACGACCACCCGGTGGTGTTCGACGAGGTCAGCGGCGAGGAATACCACTGGGGGCAAACCAATTTCGTGCGCTTGGACCCCGCCCGCGCCCCCGCGCACATCCTGGCTTTGCCCGCTGTCCCCGCCGCCGCCCGAGCACCGCTGGCCTATCGCAGGACATTCTGATGAAGCGCCGCGACCTGATGCTGCTGGCGGCGGGCACCCATCCCGACCCGCACACCGTCCTCGGCGCGCACCCGCACGCCGACGGCACCGCGGTCCGGGTGCTGCGCCCGCACGCCGAGACGGTGACCGTGCTGGTCGGCGCCACCGAGCATCCGCTGAAGTCGTTGGGGCACGGCGTATTCGCCGCCGTCCTGCCGTATCCGCAGATCGACGACTACCGCGTGCGCACCGAATACCCCGGCGGTCCGGCGGTCATCGCCGCCGACGGCTACCGCTTCCTGCCCACCGTCGGCGAGTTCGATCTGCACCTGATCGGCGAAGGCCGCCACACCCGGCTGTGGGAGGTGCTCGGCGCGCATCCGCGGCACTACACCACCCTCGACGGCGATGTCGACGGCACCTCGTTCGCGGTGTGGGCGCCGAATGCCCGCGGCGTCACCGTCTTCGGCGATTTCGACCACTGGAGCGGCAGCTCGGCGCCGATGCGCGCGCTCGGCACGTCCGGGGTGTGGGAGGTGTTCGTGCCCGGCGTCGGGCCGGGCACGCGCTACAAGTACCGGGTGCACTGCGCCGACGGGCGCGTCGTCGATCACGCCGATCCACTGGCCTTTTCGACCGAGGTGCCGCCCGCGACGGCGTCGGTGGTCAGCCGCGCCGATCACGTGTGGACCGACAGCGCGTGGCTGGACCGCCGCGCGCGCACCGACGCCACCCACTCCCCCATGAGCGTCTACGAGGTGCACCTCGGGTCGTGGCGTCCCGGCCTCGGCTACCGCGAACTGGCCCACCAGCTCGCCGACTACGTGCGCACGACCGGCTTCACCCATGTCGAACTGCTGCCGGTCGCCGAGCATCCGTTCGGCGGCTCGTGGGGCTACCAGGTCACCTCCTACTACGCGCCCACCTCCCGCTTCGGCAGTCCCGACGACTTCCGCTACTTCGTCGACCACCTGCACAACGCGGGCATCGGCGTGCTGCTGGACTGGGTGCCCGCGCACTTCCCGCGCGACGAATGGGCGCTGGCCCGCTTCGACGGCACCCCGCTCTACGAACATCCCGACCCGCGCCGCGGCGAGCAACTCGACTGGGGCACCTACGTTTTCGACTTCGGCCGCAACGAGGTCCGCAACTTCCTGGTCGCCAACGCCGCGTTCTGGATCGAGGAATTCCACATCGACGGCCTGCGCGTCGACGCGGTCGCCTCCATGCTCTACCTGGACTACTCGCGCCCCGAGGGCGGCTGGGAACCGAATGTCTACGGCGGCAGGGAGAACCTGGAAGCCGTCGACTTCCTGCAGGAACTCAACGACACCGTGCACCGCGCCTACCCTGGCGTCGTCACCGTCGCGGAGGAGTCGACCACCTGGCCCGGCGTCACCCGCGGCACCGATGTCGGCGGCCTCGGTTTCACCATGAAGTGGAACATGGGCTGGATGCACGACACCCTCGGCTACCTGGGCCGCGACCCGATCCACCGGTCCTGGCACCACAACGAGATGACGTTCTCGCTGGTCTACGCGTGGAGCGAGAACTACGTGCTGCCGATCAGCCACGACGAGGTCGTGCACGGCAAGGGCACGCTGTGGACGCGGATGCCCGGCGACGACTTCGCCAAGGCGAGCGGCGTGCGCGCCCTGCTCGCCTACATGTGGTCACACCCCGGCAAGCAACTGCTGTTCATGGGCCAGGAGTTCGGCCAGTTCCGCGAATGGGACAACGACCGCGGCCTGGACTGGCACGAGCTGGAAAACCCGCTGCACCAGGGCATTTCAACGATGGTCGCCGACCTCAACCGCACCTACACCGCGCATCCGGCGCTCTGGAGCCAGGACACCACCCCCGGCGGGCACTCCTGGATCGAGGCCGACGACAGCGCGGCGAATGTCTTCGCGTTCCTGCGCTGGGGCTCCGACGGCAGCGCGGTCGCCTGTGTCTTCAACTTCTCCGGATCGACCAGGGAGAACTACCGGATCGGCCTGCCGCACGCCGGTTCCTGGCGCGAGATCCTCAATACCGACGCCCAGGAATACGGCGGCTCCGGCGTCGGCAACCTCGGTGTGGTCACCGCCGACGACACCGCCTGGCACGGCCGCCCCGCCTCGGCCACCGTCACCCTGGCCCCGAACAGCGCGGCCTGGCTGGCCGCCGAGCGCTGAGCTCAGGCCTCGAGGTCGACGCGGATGGTCAGCAGGTCGGTGCCGACCGCGCGCACGGCGGCGCTGTTGTAGCGCGGGAGCGCACGCAGCCGGGCCCGCGGATCGTCGTCGTGCACCAGATGGGCGACGCCGCTGTGCCAGCGCCCGTGCAGCCGCACGCGCACCCGGTTGTCGGCCATGATGTTGCGCACGTACTGCGAACGCTCACCGAACTCGGAGACCAGCCAGAACTGGTCTCCGGTCCGGCGCCCACCGATCGGCGTGATCCGCGGCTGCCCGCTCACCCGCCCAGTGGTCTCGAGCAACTGATGGCCGGGCAGTCTGCGCACGACCCGGTTGAGCGGCCGCTGGAACGCGGTCACGATCCGATGCTGAATATCCTTCTTGGAACCCATGTTTCGACCGTAGCTCAGCCCTTGGTCGCGACGTAGTAGGTGTTGAGCGGATCACCGTCGACATGATGGGTCTGCACGTCGGTGAACCCGGCGTCGGCGAGCATCGACAGCGCACGCTGCTCACCCCAGACCGTGCCGAGCCCATCGCCACCCTGCCCCAGCGACACCGACATGCAGTGCATCGTCGAGATCGCGTACAGGAACGGGCCGAGCGGCAGGTCGATGTTCTCCTCGAGCATGCTCGAGGCGTGGATGTCGACCATCAGGAAGACACCGTCGGAGCGCAGCGCGGCGGAGATGTTGGCCAGCACCCGCGCCGGATGCGCCTGGTCGTGGATCGCGTCGAAGACGGTGATCAGATCGCAGGTTCCCGGCACATTCAGCGCCGCGACATCCTGGACGACGAACTCGACATTGGTCAGGCCCATCGCCTCGGCCTCGGCCCGGCCCGCCGCGATCGCGTCGGCGGAGAAGTCGTAGCCGCGGAACCGGCTGGCCGGGAACGCCCGCGCCATCAGGTTCACCGCGTGGCCGCTGCCGCACGCGATATCGGCGACGTCCATCCCCATCAGCAGCCGGTCGGTCAGCCCGGGCGACATCGGCAGCACCACATCGATCAGCGCGGCGTCGAACACCTCGGCGCTCTCCTCCGCCATCAGCGCGTGGAAATGGGCGTAGTCGTCATAGGACAGGCCACCGCCGATCCGGAACCGTTCGACGATCTTGGGCTCCACCTCGCCGAGCTGGGCGATGAACTGCATGATCCTGGCCAGGTTGTCCGGGCCCGCTGCCCTGGTCAGGCTCGCCGCGTGCGCGGGCGGCAGGGTGTAGGTGGCGGTCGGCGGGTCGTAGCGCACGATGCCCGCGGTGGTGACGGCGCCGAGCCATTCGCGGACATAGCGCTCGTCCAGCTCGGCCGCCGCGGCGAGGTCCGAACTGGTCGCGCCCGGGTTGGCGGCCATGGTGTCGAACAGCCCGACCTGGTGGCCCATGCTGATCATCAGGGCGGTGCTCGCGTGGTCGAGCATTTCGATCATCGTGCCTGCGAAGGCTTCCACCTCGGCCTGGTCCGGCGCGGCCGAATGGTCGAGTGAGGTCATATCGTTCTCCTCCGGTCAGCTCGCGGCCGGTGCCGCGGGTCTACCGGAGATACGACGGGGCCGTCCCGGCAGTTCAGCCGGGACGGTCCCAAAGTAGGTTGGCGCGCGTCAGTACAGCGCGGTGGCCAGCTTGCGACGGGCCGCGACCACGAAGGGCTCGGCCTGATCGAACAGCTCGAACAGCTCGAGCAGGCGGGTGCGCGCCTTGGTGCGGTCGTCGCCCGCGGTGCGCTTGATGACGGCGATGATCCGTTCGAACGCGGCCTCGGGGCGCTGCTCGAGCAGTTCCACGTCGGCGGCGTCGAGGGCGGCGTCCAGATTCGCCGGATCGGCGTCGGCGGTGGCGACCACGGCCGGATCGATCTGCTGGGCCCTGGTCAGGAAGCGCAGCTGGCGCAGGGCCGCCTTGGCTTCCTCGTTGGCGGGTTCCTCGGCCAGGATCGCCTCGTAGGCCGCCTCGGCGCCGGTGATGTCACCCTCGGCCAGGGCGTCCTCGGCGGCGGTGAAGCGCGGGTCCTCGACCTCGGGCTCCGGACCGTCGGGGTCGCCCTCGAGCTTGCCCGCCGTCGCATCCATGACCGCGTCCAGCCACTGCCGGACCTGGGCCTCGGGCTGGGCGCCCTCGAAGTCGGCCAGCGGCTGCCCACCCGCCACCGCGATCACGGTGGGAATGCCCTGCACGCGCAGCGCCTGCACGATGTTCATGTTCGGCTCGGCCTCGATGGCGGCCAGATCCCAGGCGCCCCGATCGTCGGCATTGAGCCGTTCCAGCGTGCGGATCAGCTCGACGCTGCCCGGGCTGCGCTGCGAGTACAGCGCGACCACCACGGGCACCTGCATCGAGCGCCGGATGACCTTGGTCTCGAAATCCGCCTCGGTCACCGAGTGGTTCCCCGAGGCCGCAGGCGCACCGCCGGGAGCGGCGGGCGGCTGCTTCAGCGCGGACAGATCCACCGCGCCGGACATAGCGGCGGCAGCGGCGGGCGAAGGACGACGGGCAGCGGGTCGAGTCACAGTTTCCAGTTTGTCACGAAGCCGTCGGCGCGGCTGCCGGGGAGCCCTTCGCGGCGCCGGTGCTCAGCTCGCCGAGCTGACCGGTGCGCACCGCCCAGACCTCGAAGATCACGGTGAACAGCGGCGGAATGCTCGACGCCAGCGCCAGCACGGTGGTCTTCCAGCTCCAGTTGAGCTCGCGCGCGGCCAGCAGCGCGGTGATCACGAACAGCACGAAGATGCCGCCGTGCACCGGCCCGAAGATCTTCACGCCGATCTCGTTGCCCTCGGCGGGGATGTACTTGAACGCCATACCGGTCAGCAGGCCGATCCACGACAGTGCCTCGAGCACCGCGAAGAACCGGAAACGACTGGCAGTGGACCGCAGATCGAAGAAACCCATACCAGCCATTGTGCCGGATGAGCTACAGCACGTAGTAGTTGGACCGCTCACACTTCGGGCCCCCGCGCTCGACAGCGCGGGGGCCCGAAGTGGACGACCAGAATCAGGCAGGCACGCGGATGATCAGCGCGTCGCCCTGACCGCCACCGCCACACAGCGCGGCCGCGCCGACGCCGCCACCGCGCCGCTTCAGCTCCAGCGCCAGGTGCAGCAGGATGCGCGCACCGGACATGCCGAGCGGGTGGCCGATGGAGATGGCGCCACCGTTGACGTTGACCTTCTCCGGGTCATAGCCCAGCTTCTTGGTCGAGGACACACCGACGGCCGCGAAGGCCTCGTTGATCTCGATCAGATCCAGCTCGGCCGGGGTGATGCCTTCCTTCGCGCACGCGGCGAGGATCGCGTTGGCCGGCTGGTCCTGCAGGGTCGAGTCCGGACCGGCGACCTGACCGGCGGCGCCGATCTCGGCGATCCACTCCAGCCCCAGCTCCTCGGCCTTGGCCTTGCTCATCACGATCACCGCGGCGGCGCCGTCGGAGATCTGCGAGGCGGTACCCGCGGTGACGGTGCCGTCCTTGCGGAAGGCCGGACGCAGCTTGCCCAGCGACTCGACGGTGGTGTCGGCGCGGATGCCCTCGTCGGTGGTGACGTAGATCGGGTCGCCCTTGCGCTGCGGCACTGCGACCGGCACGACCTCGTCCTCGAACACACCGTTCTTCCACGCGGCGGCGGCACGCTGGTGCGAGGCCGCGGCCAGCGCGTCCTGCTCCTCGCGGCTGACCTTGTCCAGGTCGTTGCGGTCCTCGGTCAGCAGACCCATCGCCTGATCGGTGATCACGTCGTGCAGGCCGTCGTAGGCCATGTGGTCGACCAGGGTGGTGTCGCCGTACTTGTGGCCCTCACGGCTCTTGGGCAGCAGGTGCGGGGTCTGGCTCATCGACTCCATGCCACCGGCCACGACGATCTCGTGCTCGCCGGCGCGGATCAGCTGATCGGCCAGCGCGATCGCGTTGATGCCCGACAGGCAGACCTTGTTGATCAGCAGCGACGGCACATCCATCGGGATGCCGGCGGCGATCGCGGCCTGGCGGGCGGGCAGCTGCCCGGCGCCTGCCTGCAGCACCTGACCGAGGATGACGTAGTCGACCTGCTCGGGCGCCACACCACCCTTCTCCAGCGCCGCCTTGATGGCCACACCGGCCAGATCCGAGGCCTTGAAGTCCTTCAGACCGCCCAGGAGCCTGCCGACCGGGGTACGCGCACCGGACACGATGACAGAAGTCGTCACGAAAGCCTCGCATTCATTGAGTCGAACCTCGCCGCGATGCACACAGCGCTCAGCCGTGCACGTCAAGGGTTGCACTCAACGGTAACCGGTATCGGAGCACACCCGGCAAGCAGGTACGCGCTAGCTTCGAGGAGTGAGCAACGACAACATCATCCCCGCCGACTACGTCATCGCCGTCGACCACGTGGGCATCGCCGTGCCCGACCTCGACGCCGCCGTCGCCTGGTACACCGACAATCTCGGCATGGTCGAGACCCATCGCGAGGTCAACGAGGCCCAGGGCGTCGTCGAGGCGATGCTGTCGTGCCCCGCGGCGGCCGACCGCGCGACCGCGCTGCAGTTGCTGGCCCCGCTGACCCCGGAGTCGACGATCGCCAAGTTCATCGACCGCAGCGGACCGGGCCTGCAGCAGCTGGCCTACCGGGTCACCGACATCGAGGCCGTTTCGGACTTCCTGCGCGCCCGCGGCCTGCGTTTGCTGTACGAAGCGCCTCGTCACGGCACTGCCGATTCCCGCATCAATTTCATCCATCCGAAGGATGCTGGCGGTGTGCTGGTCGAGCTCGTCGAGCCGAACCCGAATGTTACGCACTAGTAGGCGGATACGGTTGGTAAATCTCGGCGAGATCACAATCACGGTCGAGTCTCCATACGCTCGCTCGAGGCTGTATTTTGTGTGCCATGTCGTCACCTGAGTCCGATCGCAATCGCTTCGTTGCACTGCCCTTCACCGTTGTGCGCAAGGGTTATGCGCAAGACGAGGTGCGCAACTACTTCGACCGCTTCGACGCCGAGCTTCGCGTCACCGCCACCGACCGGGATGCTGCCGCCGCGCAGGCCCGGAATCTCGCCAGCCAGCTGGAAGACGCGCGGGACGAGATCGACGAGCTCCGCAAGGAGGTCGACCGGCTTTCCGTGCCGCCGACCACCGCCGAAGGAATGTCCGACCGTATCTCGCGCATGCTGCGCCTCGCCTCGGACGAAGCGTCCGAGGTCCGCGCGCTGGCGCAGGCCGAGGCCGCCGAGATGGTGTCGATCGCCGAGCAGCAGGCCACCGAGATGCGTGGCAAGTACGAGTCGCTGCTCGCGGAGACCAAGGAGAAGCGCGAGGCGCTCGAGATCGAGTTCGAGCAGACCCTCGCGAACGCGCGCACCGAGTCCGCCAAGATCATCGAGGCCGCCCAGGCCGATGTGGAACGTCTCGGTAAGGAGGCCGAGGCCAAGCGCAAGGCCACCCAGCAGGACTTCGAGGCCACCATGAACGATCGGCGCACCAAGCTGACTCGTGCCATGGAGGAGCTCGAGGCCACCAGTCGCGCCGAGGCCGCCCAGCGGATCAAGGACGCGACCGATGAGTCGAACCGCCTCATCAGCTCCGCCACCCAGACCTCCGAGCGCAAGATCGCGCACGCGAAGGAACTGGCCGAGGAGATGCGCGTGCTGCGCGGCCGCGTCCTGGCCCAGCTGCTCGGTATCCGCGGTCAGCTCGATTCGGTGCCCGCCATGCTCGCGGCGGTCAACCGGGAGAGCGAGCTGCTCGACGGCGCCCCCGAGCGCAAGTCCATCAGCAACAACGGCAACAACAAGTCCGTGTCCGGCTCGCGCCAGACCAAGGCCATCCCCGAGGTCGCCGATGACGACTCCGACATCGTCGACGAGGACCGCGAGAACGCCGACATCAGCAACTGACGTCGGACCTGCGACGACATCGGCTCCACCCCGATAGTTGAAGAACCGAAGGCCGCCTCGAATGTTCGAGGCGGCCTTCGGTTTTCGTCGTCTTGCGGTTCAGGACCAGCGGCGGGTGATGCCGCGGGTTCGCCTGCCGTTCCAGCATCCCTGATGCCAGTGCCTGCGGTCGTCCTCGCCGCCCTCGGCGGCCCAGGCGACGATATGGGCGACGCCGGGGGCGATCTCGTGATCGCAACCGGGGCACCGATAGGTCTTGACCGCCCTGGCACCGGGAACCGTTCGGACGATGTAGGTTTCGTCGCCGGGCCCGTCCTCGGTGCGCCCGTACACGTCCCCGATGGGCACCGGATCGCTACGTCGCCCGGAGCGTGGTTTACGTCGCGGCATGGTTCCCAGCCTAGAAGAGGCGGAAAACGTTGCTCTCCGTGCCACGCAGCTCGTCGTAATCGAGCGTGAGGCAGCGGATCCCCCGGTCCTCGGCGAGCGTGCGCGCCTGCGGCTTGATCTGCTGGGCGGCGAACACGCCGGCGACCGGGGCAAGCAGCGGATCGCGATTGAGCAGTTCCAGGTAGCGGGTGAGCTGTTCGACGCCGTCGATCTCACCGCGCCGCTTGATCTCCACCGCCACCGTCGCGCCGTCGGCGTCGCGGCACAGCAGGTCAACGGGACCGATGGCGGTCATGTATTCGCGCCGGATGAGGGTGTACCCCTCGCCCAGCTTCGTCACGTGTTCGGCGAGCAGTTCCTGCAGATGCGCTTCCACGCCGTCCTTGACCAGGCCCGGATCGACGCCGAGTTCGTGCGAGGAGTCGTGCTCGATGTCCTCGATGGTGATGCGCAGTTCCTCGCCGGCCTTGTTGGTCACCACCCACAGCGCCTTGATGGTGTCCGGCAGCGCCGTCTTGCCCTCCCGCAGCGGCGTCACACCGTTGGGCAGCTCCGCGGGGACCAGGGTCGCGATATCGCGCTCCTCCAGCCAGCACGGCGGGCTCATCCAGTTCAGCGGCTTGTACGAGCCGCCATCGGAGTGCACGAGCACCGAGCCGTCGGCCTTGATCAGCAGCAATCGGCGAGCCATCGGAAGGTGGGCGGTCAGTCGGCCGACGTAGTCGACCTGGCAACGAGCAATGACAAGGCGCACCCAAGCACTGTAGGTGACGGTTCCGGGAACGCAAAAAGGCCCTCCAACCATAGGTTGGAGGGCCTTTCGCAATGATGTTCCGGCGGT
>NZ_BMNE01000014.1 GCF_014646295.1 Nocardia rhizosphaerihabitans | reverse complement strand
TGACACCCACCCGACGGCCGCGGCACACCGTGGACATCTCTCGATCGGACCGACGCCTCGCACGGCGCGACCAGTTCATCGACATCGCCCAGCGCGTGTTCGCCGGCCGCGGCTATCACGGGGTCACGATGCAGATGGTGAGCGAATCCGCCGGCATCACGAAACCCGTTCTGTATCAGTACTTCTCGGGAAAATTGGATCTGTACTTGGCGGTCGTGCAGCGACATCTCGATCAGCTCACGACCGCCGTGCGGGATGTCTTGACGTCACCCCGCTCCGACTACGACACCGTACACGGCACGGTCACGGCGTTCTTCGACCTGGTCGATCGCAACGCGTCGGGCACGCACCTCCTGATTTTCGAATCCACGGTGCCGAGCGAGCCGTCGGTCCAGTGGCGAGTGCAGACGGCCAAGGCTGACTGCACCGCCACAGTCGCCTCGGCACTGCTCCGCCACGGCGAGATCTCGTGGCCCGCATATCTGCTCGCCTCATGGTTGGTCGGCGCGGGGATTACCGCCGCCGGGCAATGGCATCGCACAGGTCGGCCTGTCCCGAAACACCAAGCGGTGGAGACAACCACTCAGCTCTGCTGGGCCGGGCTACAAAGCGCCGTCCCCTGCACTACGACTAGCGCAGAGGTAGCGCAGCCGAGCCTAGCCATGTCGCGGGCGTCGCCCCAAGCGTAGCTAGCTGCGCTGGCCGCCGATAGATGCTGGCCACAACGGACGAGCTCAGTTATCTAGTCGACCATTCCGAATGTTTGCTCAGCGTGACCCAGACCGACCTTCAGGAGACCGTATCGGCCACGGCGAAACGGTTGAATCGCAGCTTTCCCATACTGGTCACCGACGCCGACTCCGCGGACGGCGGCTCGTGGTCTGCTGCTGAGCACGCGGTAGCAGATACCGTCGACAGTGCCGCAGAGTCCGCGGTCGGTGTGCTCTACACCTCAGGCACCACCTGCAGACCCAAGGGCGTAGTGATCTCGCATAGTGCGTATCTCACGGCAGGTGAGGTCGTCGCCGGCCAGCTGCGGCTGCGACCCGACGACCGCCAGCTGGTGGTGCTGCCACTGTTCCACGGCAACGCCCAGTACTACTCGACTATGTCCGCGCTGGTGACCGGCGCGCCTCGATCGCATTGACGCCCCGGTTTTCCGCGAGCCGCTGGTCGCAGCAGGCAACCGCGCTCGGCGCGACGGTGACAAGCCTGTTCGCGGCTCCGAGGCGAATGATTCTCGCAGCTGACCCGAGTCCGTACGACCGTGCGCACCGGTTGCGATCTGGGACGTTCGCGCAGAACCTCTCCGCATCACAGCTGGCGGAATTCGAACAGCGCTTCGGCGTTCCGATGATCGAGTTGTATGGCATGACTGAAACCGCGGCCCCAGTAACGATGGGACCGCTCTACGAGGACCGGCGCCCCCACAGCATCGGCCGTCCTTTGCCGTGCGCGTCGCTACGCATCGTAGACGCCGATGGCGCCGACGGCGCCGAGACAGGGACATGATCAAACGGGCAGGCCAAAATGTTGCGTCCGCAGAGGTGGAGGCCGTCCTCAATGACCGCCCCGGGGTGTTCGAAGCCGCGGTGATCGGCGTTCCGGATCGAATCCGGGACGAAGCGATCAAACCGTACGTGGTCCTGAACCCACACCGCACTGACTGCGGCCGAATTGCTCCACCGGTGCAGCGAGCGCCTAGCCAAGTTCCGGGTCCCCGATTCGATCGAATTCATCGATCTGCTGCGACGCACTTCGGTCGGCAAGGTTCAGAAGCACATTCTGCGCGAGCAGACTGCGCATCCGACCGCGAGGCCGGATGGCATAGGGAGACTCTAGGGCCTGGGGCGGGCGCTACCTCTGCCCGAGCAAGCGGATTGCCTGCAGCGCAATATAGAGTTCGGCCGCCTGCACTGGGTCATCACAGTCGCGGCCGGTGAGGTCGCGGAGCTTGCGGAGCCGATAGAGGACAGTGTTGCGGTGGTAGTGCATCTGCCGGGCGGCGGCCACGGTCGACCCCTTGCACTCGAACCACACGTTCAGTGTCTGCAACAGGGCCGTCCGCTCCCCCTCCGGAAGGCGCATGAGCGGCCCGAGGATTTGTGCGGCCGCACTGTGCGCTGCATCGGGCAGCCGGACCAGCAGCAGTGCCAGCGGGGCCGCCTCGTAGCGGGTCATCGCGGTCTCGCCGGGCGGTCTGCATTTCAATGCGAGCCGCGCCTCGTCGAGCGCGGCTGCGATGTCACGGGGACCACTGAATGGGCGACTGACACCGGCACGACCTTCGACCGCGTCGCCGAGTAGGGCGATGGCAGTGTCGATTTCGGCCGCCGAAGGTGCGCAGATCAACCCGTTGAGGGTGTCCGCATAGCTATCCCAGATCGAAACGACCCCCCTGTCGCCTAGCTTCGTGATCGCAGCCGACATCATCGTCGGGGTCGTTCCGGCCTCGGCGGCGACCACGACGAACGTCCCGGTCTCCGGCACTCCAAGAGTGCGGGCCGCATCCAATACCGCGGCCGGATTCTCCGTATGGCCGTCGAACAACGTCCGAATCAGCCTGGCCCGCGACTCGATGTCGGCCAAGGCGAGCACCGTCGCGGTTTCGCGGTAGGTCTCCGCTGCGGCGTCGGAATATTGGTCGACGATCTCCCACAGCTCAGCGGGAATCTTCAGGAGCTCGCCGTCGGCGACACTGCCCGCGCGCACCATCAACTCCTCCCAGATCAGCCGACCACCGAGCCGATAGGCATGCAACATCGCCGCTATCGGCAAACCTTGCTCCGCCTTAAGCCTGCCCGCCGCGCGCGCGGATTCCAACCGGACGGGATCGCGTCCAGCGAGGTAGCCGAGCATTGCCGTCAGGTTGTCCAGACAGGCGCCGCGCAATCGCGCTCGGGTCAGCAGTTGGGAGTCCAGGTAGGAGCGTTCGGACTCGATGATCCGGTCGGCCAGCTCGTCGGCCATCGAATCCACCGATTCGAGCAGCTGCCTCGCGAGTTCGGCGGCAGCGATCGAACGCAACGGAGTGACCACCGAAGCAGACTATCACCCGACGTGTGGGCCACAACACACTTTGATTGTGTCGCCGCACAAGATCGGTCGCACACTTTCGCGACCGTTGCCCATGGTGTGCCGGTGTATCGGTGCGGACAATTCGGACTATGACCATCAACGATTCGCCAACAGACCTCCATAGCGCTGTCGACGCCGCCCTCTCGGACCTCGCCGAGGGCGAACGGGTTTGGGCCGCGACTTCCTTGACTGCGCGCGCCGAGTTACTCGGGCGCGTTCGGGAGCTCACCGGGCAACATGCCGAAGAGTGGGTCGATGCGGCGGTCAGCTACAAGCGGCTGGATCCACAGGCCCCGCTGGTCGGCGAGGAATGGATATCCGGACCTTATGCGATGGCGGCCGGCGCCGGGTCGCTCGAACACAGCCTGCTCTCCCTCGCCGAAGGGCGTAGCCCACTCGAGAACGCGCACTTCGGCGTCGCAAACGGACGCACTACGGTACGCGTGCTGCCCACATCGGTCTTCGACTCGTTGCTTCTGAGCGGGTTCAGCGCCGAGGTGTGGCTGCAGCCGGGGATCGGCAGGGACGAAGCGATCCGAGCGGCAGGCCTGGCACAACTCGATCCGACCCGTACCCATGGGATCGGCGTAGTGCTCGGCGCGGGCAACATCACCTCCATCGCCCCGTTGGACGTCCTCTATGAACTGATTGCGCACAACCGGGTTGTTGCCCTGAAGTTGAATCCGATCACAAATCTCCTGTTGGAGCCATTGACCAAGGTGCTGGAGCCGCTCATCGCGATCGGCGCCGTCCGGATCCTCACCGGTGGAGCCGACGTCGGGGAATACCTGGTTCAGCATCCAGCTGTGGCTCACGTGCACATGACCGGCAGTGCAGCGACACACGACCTTATCGTCTGGGGTCACGGCGAGGACGCCGCGGCACGCAAGGCCAGCGGTCAGCCGCGACTCGAGAAGCCGATTACCAGCGAACTCGGCGGCGTCTCCCCGACCATCGTCCTACCCGGCCACTGGAGCAAGGCCGACCTGCGATTCCAGGCCGACCACATCGCCACTCAGCGTCTGCACAACGGCGGGTACAACTGTGTCGCGGCACAGGCTGTGGTGATTTCATCCGAATGGGACCAGAAGGACGACTTCCTTCGTGAGCTGCGCGCCGCCTATGAGGCCGCACCGATTCGGTCCGCGTACTACCCGGGCAGTGACGATCGCGTCGCGGCAGCCGAATCGACTTATCCCGATGCCGAACATTTCGGCGGTCGGCTCCTGCTGCCCGGACTGCGCGGCGACCGCAGTGAAACACTGTTGCATACGGAATATTTCGCGCCCGTCCTTGGAGTTGTCGAACTCCCCGGCCTCGGAGCCGATTTCGCACGTGCAGCGGCAACCACTGCCAACGACGAATTCGCCGGCACGCTCGGAGTGAACGTCATCGCGCACCCGGCGACCATCCAAAAATTGGGCGCGGCATTCGACATTCTGATCGAGCAGCTGCGCTACGGCACGATTGCGATCAATGCGTGGACCGGTGCAGGTTTCCTCACCGCCGGTGCAACCTGGGGCGCCTATCCGGGCCACACGCTCGACGACGTACAGAGCGGAATCGGAGTGGTACACAACGCATTGTTGATCGACCGGCCCGAACGGACGGTTGTGCGCGGTCCGTTCCGGCCGGCGCCACGCTCCGTGTTGCACGGCGAGTGGTCCCTGACCCCGAAACCGCCCTGGTTTGTCAGCAATCGCACAGCGGCGACAACTGGTCGACGGCTCGCCGCGTTCGCCGCAGCACCAGGATGGGACAAGCTGCCCGCAATCTTCGCGTCCGCGCTGCGCGGCTGACTGATCAGGAGCACACTGGATACCTACGCCGACTATGTCATCATCGGCACCGGGTCGGCAGGCGCAGTAGTAGCCAACCGCCTCAATGCCGACCCAGCCTCCAGTGTTGTCGCACTGGAGGCTGGACCGAAGGACAAAGACAAGTTCATCCACATCCCGGCCGCGTTCTCGAAATTGTTTCGGAGCGCCGTCGATTGGGATTACCGGACGGAGCCGCAGGCGGCGCTCGGTGGCCGAGAAATCCATTGGCCGCGAGGAAAGACGCTCGGCGGCTCCTCCTCCCCCAATGCGATGATGTGGGTACGGGGATTCGCCGCGGACTATGACGACTGGGCCGAACGGACCACCAGTCCGAACACGGGATCGCAACTGTCCATCGCGCACCGGAAGTCGGCGAGAACCTGACAGACCATCTGGTCGCGATGCTCGGCTTCGACATTGACGATGACAGTCTGTTCGCTGCGGAAAGCCACGAGAACTTGTCAACTATCTTGCCAGACATCGAGGGATGCTTACCTCCAATGTCGGCGAGGCCTACGGATTCGCGCGGAGCCGCGCGGACCTGGACCTCCCCGATCTCGAGCTCATCTTCGCACCCGCGCCGTTCTTCGACGAGGGGATCGGGGAGCCGTACGGCCACGCGGTGGTAATGGGTTCCATTCTACTCAAACCCGAAAGCAGAGGCCGGATCTCACTACGCTCGGCTGACCCGCTCGCCAAGCCGGTCATCGATCCCCGCTACTTGTCCGACCCTGGCGGAGCGGACCGTGCGGCGATCCTAGCCGGCTTGCAGATGTGCGCCGAGATCGCCGAAGCACCGGCGCTGAAGCCACTTCTCGGCGAAGTCGCTCGTCCCGCGGGCGCGTTGGATACGGGTCCGGACACGCTCGAGCTGGCCCTGACCACTTGTTCGCACACGCTGTATCACCCGGTCGGCACTTGTCGTATGGGAAGCGACAAAACCAGCGTCGTGACCCCGGACTTGCGGGTTCGAGGAGTCACAGGACTGCGTGTTGCGGATGCCTCGGTCATGCCGAGCATCATTCGCGGACACACCCACGCTCCGAGCGTGCTCATCGGCGAGAAAGCATCCGACTTGATCCTGGGCCGGTAGATGCGCCTGCGTGGGCACTTGGTATCCAGCCACTGCCCGCGCAGGTGAACGCAACACCACTGTCGAGGTCACCAAGACCTCGCTAGTCCCGCTCCGGGATTGCGGCTGTGCTTGGTTGATGTCCCAGCCAATGCGCGATCTCCAAAGCGACCCCGATCTCGAGACCACTGCGATCGAGCGGGACGGGCAGAAGCTCCTCCGCGCGCTGGATGGGATGAGGGCGGTGTTGCGATGTGCGAAGAGTGCTCGTGCGGAGGTTCTGCACCGTCTCGCATCCGCCTCAACCCAGCGGACCCGTTTCGCATCGCGGCGTTTTCCTGTTCCGTTGTGAAGCCCCGACCGAGCTCGCGTCACCTTCATGCCGGACACCACCAGACCAATCAGCAGGCCCTCGTCTGGCTCATCCCGGGACAGAATTACGGCCCGGGTTTCGATGTCACTTGGCCTAACGACACGTCATCAGCGGTTCGCTCGCGTTAGCCTTCTCAGTCCACACCTGCCTTGTCACGCCAGGCTTTTCCCACGACCCTCACCACCGCGACTCACTCACCGCAGCAGCTCGGCGCGGTTTGACACCTGCACCTGCATGCCTATGCCTATGCCTATGCCTATGCCTATGCCTATGCCTATGCCTATGCCGAGGGATCTACCTTCATCTCCACAACAGCACGGCGACAACGAGATTCGCGCTTCTACATCACGACCTTCCTTTCACCTTCAAGACCCACCAATACGTTGGCGGAGACCATAGTTGGCCTCTACAAGACAGATGCGGTCCGTGACGACTCACCGGTCCGGCGGGGCCCGGTGCACCGCTTGGCCAATGTTGAACTCCTCACCGCCGACTGGGCCAGCTGGTTCAACAACTCCCGGCTGATGCACCGTCTCGGCCGCAAACCGCCGGTCGAGTTCGAAGCGACTACTACGCCGACCCGACTCAGCACACCGCCGGAGTCAGATAACCGGGTACGCATCAAACCCCGGGTGACTCACCTCGAGCGTTTGCGGAGCACCGGAAACCGGTACGTCTCGATCAGCGACGCCATCGAGGAAGTGCGAGACCCGCTCGGCGAACTGGTCCGGGATCTCGATCTGAGGCATGTGATTCACGTCGGGGAAGAGCCGAACCTCTGCATGAGGAAACGCCTTCCGCGCCGTCCTCAGGTGACTGGACGGCAGCACCCGATCGTGGTCGCCCCACACCACCAGGGTTGGCAGTCGCAGTGCCGCGACGTTGTTGAGAAGCTCGCTTCGCCACTTCTCCTTCACGCCGCGGATGGTCGCCAGGGAACGGGCCGTCTCGACCATGACCGCAGCGGTATCGGGCTGACGTGCGATGGCCAGAGCGTGTTCCACCCGGGCTGCAGTGATCAGGCTCGGGTCCGCCAGGGACATCCGCTCCAACATTCGCGCGCTGGCCGCGGTCGGGTGCTTGGTGAGCAGGCCGCCTAGGCCCGGAAGGGTCATCAGCCGCAGCGGGAGGATGACCTCGGACCCGAAGCCGGCGCTGTCCACCAACACCAAGCTGGCGACCCGGTCGGGACGTGCCGCGGCGATCTGCATCGCCACCGCGCCGCCCAGAGAGTTGCCGACGACGTGCACGGCACGGGTCTCTGAGACCGCATCCAGGGTTTCCAGTACGGCGCTTGCCAGGACAGGCAGCGATGTCGCCTCGGGCAAGCGCTCCGAAAATCCCGAGCCCGGCAGGTCGAGCGCGATCAGGCGATAGGAGCCTGAGAGCCGGACGAATTGCTCCGCCCAGTCTTCCAGGCTGCGGCCGATCCCATGGAGGAGCAGCACCGGCGGCTTCTGCCGGTCTCCCTCGATCCGAGCCCGGACGCGCCTGCCCTTGACTGTGAGGATGACCGGGCTACTCATTTGGCCACACCGGCGCCGACGACGGGGGCGGCCACGTCATGCAGGTCTGTCTGCGGCAGTTCTGCGAAGGAGAAGCGGAGCTCGGGGTCCTCGATGGGGTCCTTGCCCAAGACGACGCGGTCACGGTTGAAGTCTTGCGGGGCCAGCCAAGGTCCGCTGTCGCCCTGCTTGGGGAACAGGGGCATTCCGCGGTTGATGTAACCGGTATCCATCGCGATGTAGTCACTCAACGGCATCGAGGCCTGGGCGACCACCGGGGTGACGGTGGAGTAGCCGTTCTGGTCCATGTGCGCGAGGAGGCGACAGAACCACTGCGCGACGAGATCCGCCTTGAGCGTCCAGGAGTTGTTTACATAGCCGACGGTGAAGGCGAAGTTGGGGACGTCGCTGAGCATCAGGGTCTTGTAGACGACGTGGTCGGGAAGTTCGATCTGGGCGCCGTCGACAGCAAGAGCGATCTTCCCGAAGGGCACCATGTTGAGTCCTGTCGCTGTGACGACGATGTCGGCTGCCAACTCCTCCCCAGACTCGAGGAGGATGCCCGACTTGGTGAAGCGAACGATCTCGTCGGTCGCAACTGAGGCGCGCCCGTCGGAAATTGCCTTGAACAAGTCGCCGTCGGGGACCATGCACATGCGCTGGTCCCACGGGTTGTAGGCCGGACTGAAGTGGGTGTCGACGTCGTAGCCCTCCGGCAGGGCTGCGGTGTTGACCTTCCGCACGAGTGCCCGCATCTGCTTGGGGAACCGCTGGCTTCCCTTGTAGAGGAGGTTGGCCTTTCGGATATTGATCCCCCTGGTGAGGGAATAGGCGATCTTCTCCGGCAGCAGCCGGCGCAGCGTGTTCGCGATCGGGTCCTGGCGCGGGATGGGAAGGACGTAGGACGGGGAGCGCTGGAGCATGGTGACGTGCCCGGCGGCAGCTGCGATGTTGGGGACGATGGTGACAGCGGTAGCACCGCTGCCGATCACGACAACGTTCTTGCCCGAGTAATCCAGGTCGTCGGGCCAGTGCTGTGGATGGATGATCTGTCCACCGAAGTCTTCGCGGCCCACGAACTGCGGTGAGTAGCCCTGGTCGTAGTCGTAATAACCCGCGGCTGAAAACAGCATGCCGGCGGTGACGTCGAACTGGGCACCGTCGCAGGCTCGCTCGAGGGTGACCAGCCAGCGCTGGTCCGCGCTGGAGAAGTCGGCCTTCGAAACCTTGTGGCCCAGATGCAGGTGCCGGGCGAGGTCATTCTCCTCGAGGGTTTCCTGCAGATAGTCGACGATTTCGTGCGCATCGGCGATTGCGTTGTCGCCGCGCCAGGGCTTGAACCCGAACCCGAAGGTCTGCAGGTCTGAGTCCGAGCGAAGGCCCGGGTATCTGAAGAGGTCCCAGGTACCGCCGAGGCTGTTGCGAGCTTCGACAATCGCGAAGGTGCGCCCCGGTTGCTGGTGCTTGAGGTGGTAGGCAGTGCTGATTCCGGAAATTCCGGCGCCGACGACGAGCACGTCGACGTGCTCGAAGGTGGTCGCTGCGGCGGGCGCGATTGAGGTAGCCATGACAAATCCTTGACGTTCGGGGAGTGTGTCTAGTCGGGGCGTGCGCGTGGAGGGCGTCAGGAGGGCACAATCTGATCCACGAGGTCGGGGACCGCGGTGACGTCGGGGATGGCGAGAAAATCGGCGCGCTGATGCCGGGGATCTGGGTAGGTGTAGTAACCCGATCCAGTGGCTAGGCCGAGCTTCCCTCGATCGAGGAAGCGCTCCTTGATGAAGGCAGCGTTCGCGCCCATCTGGGCGTCACCTGACTTTGCTCCCCAGTAGGCGAGCACGTCGTAGACCGTCTTCATCCCAATGATGTCGAACATGCCCATCGGGCCGAACCGCGCACCGTTGACCATGAAAGTCCGGTCGATGTCTTCCGGCAAGGCGATCCCGTTGGTGACCAGAGTCTGTGCCGCGTTCAGCAGTGGTACGACCCAGGCGTTGATGACGTAGCCATTGTTTTCCTTGCGCACCGGGATCGGCACCATCCCGATCTCGATCGCGAACTCCGTGATCTCGCTGAGCGTGTCTCGCGCGGTGCCGGGGTGTGCCATGACCTCGGCGAGGTTCATCGCCCAGATCATGTTGGCGAAGTGGAGGGCACAGAACTTCTCGGGGCGACCCGTTGCCGCTGCGAAGTCCCGCGGCAGGAAGGTGGAGCTATTCGTGGCGATCAGAGTGTGTGCTGGCAGGAGGTCGGCGAGTTCCTTGTAGACCGAGGTCTTGATGCCAGGGACCTCCGGCACGGCCTCGATCACAAGGTCCACGTCGGCAACCGCCTCGGCGAGGTCGGTGGAGTAGCTGAGTCGGGTCCATGTTGCAGCGATATCGACTTCGCTCGCACCGACTTCGGCGAGATAAATCCCGGCGTAGGTGCGGTGAGTCGTCTGCGCTCGCGCGATCGCGTCTGCCGCAACGTCGTACACAACTACGGTCTTTCCCTTGAAAGCGCTGTGCCAGGCGATCTGTCCGCCCAGCACCCCGGCCCCGAGCACGGTGACCCGGCTGATATCCGACATGGTTTCTCACCCATCTGCCTCAGTGTTGTGATGCGTGTCATAGATGGCCACGCATCACAAAGGTCGCAGATCAACGCGGTCCGATACTTGCCTTTGGGTGACACAGAGTTGTCATTTCACGACACTCCGTGATGCGCATCACTTCCGAGGTATCTCCGCCGGAGCCTCCGGCCGCTGCCCTCGCCGGCGGGCCAGGAGGGCCCGGGGGGACTCGTTGAACCAGCGACGGCAAGCTCGGGTGAAGCTGCTCTGCTCGGCATAGCCGAGGGCGCGTGAGATCTGCGAGGCTTGCATGCCCGTGGCGGCAAGTTCCCACGCCATCGCGCGCCGCAACTCATCGAGGATCTCCTCGAAGCTGGTTGCCTGGGCAGCGAGTTCGCGTTGGAGAGTTCGCTCGTGCACCAAGACGGCACGTGAAACCTGGGGAAGGGTGGCCTGGCCGACCAGCAGCAGCCGACGAGTGACATCGCGGACATGCTCGGCTATCGCGACTTCCGGACGGATCCTGCTCAGATAGTCCTCCGCGAGCGCGAGGGCCGTCGCGTCCCGGTCGACGAGTGGGCGCGAGAGGTCGCTCGGCGCGAGATAGATAGCATTCCGGTCCTGGCCGAACTCCACGGCACAGCCGAACACCTCGAGGTACGTGGCCACCGATGCGAGCCGGTCATGCTCGAACGTCACCCGCCGTGGCGTAAACGCCGGACCGACCATGACCCGCAAGGCATGCAGCGCCAGCGCCTGGGCCTTCTCCATCATCTGACGTCGGTCGCAATCGTTGGACAAGATTGTCGAGTAGGTGAAGACCGCCGACCCTGATGCTTGGCTCAGGTGGGCGGTATCGGCTGGCGCGAGGTTGCGGATGAATCGGCAGACCCCGAGCACGGCATCCCCCACAGTTTCGGAATTGCGCAGAATCACTCCCAGGGGACCTAGCGATCCGATGCCCTGTCGCCCGCCCAACCGGAGCCCGAAATCTGGAGCCTCGAGCACCCTGGCGGCGTGCCCGAGCACGGCCGCAGCAGCCTCGTAGCGCACGTAGTGATCGACGCTCTCGATGGATCGGGGATCGATTCCGTGCGCGCCGAGCAGTTCGACTGAGTCGCCACCCAGTTCATCAATGAGCGCACCAGCGCCAGAGATCACCGTTCCTCGGGTGAGGTAGGTCATAGTCGTCAAGTGTCAAGTACATGTCGCCTGAAGGCAAGTTGGCGCCACGCTTTGGTTGAGACGATCGACACACAATCGTGCTCGCAGTAGCGGGCCAGAACCGGCTGAGGTAAATGATGACTGACGTGACCCAGGCCGCCGAGCCTGCCCTTGGAACAACCATGTAGGCGGTTGTTCTGCTGGATGGCCAGCTCCACCTGCAAACGCTCCCCATCCCAGAGCCGGGTCCCAACGAGGCGCTGGTCCGGGTGCTCGCCGCCGGCATCTGCGGCAGCGACCTCCACTGTCGCACGCACACCGCCGAGCTTCTCGCAGCGACCAAGATGGCCACCGGCACGGAGCTGTTCGACGTCAACGCGCCCATCGTGATGGGCCACGAGTTCTGTGCGGAGGTCGTCTCCTACGGCCCCTCAAGCCGAGCAACGCTGCCCCCAGGCACGCGCGTCGCTTCCCCGGGGCTTCTATTGCGCGACCCCATGCGGTTGATCGGCTACGCCGGTCCCGAGACCCCCGGCGGCTACGCGGAGTACATGCTCCTATCCGAGGATCTGATGTTTCCGGTCCTGGAGAACGTCTCTGACGAGATCGCCGCCCTCGCCGAGCCCATGACCGTCGCCCTCCACGCGGTCACCCGTGGAGGACTGGCGCCCAACGTCGTTCCGCTGGTGATCGGCTGCGGACCTGTCGGACTTGCCATTATCGCTGTCCTGAAGATGCGAGGCTACGGCCCGATCGTCGCTGCCGACTTCTCGCCCGCACGCCGATCCTTGGCAACAGCCATGGGAACTGACGTCGTGGTCGACCCCCGTGTGATCTCGCCCTACGACGCCTGGCGAGAGGCAGCCCAGACCGACGATCCGGTACTTCTGGGGCCCCAGAACCCGATGGTCCCAGGAGCCTTCCGTCCGCAGACCATCTTCGAATGCGTCGGCGTGCCAGGCGTCATGGCGCAAGTGCTGGCGGGAGCGACGGCAGGAAGCAAGATCGTCGTAGCGGGTGTCTGTATGCAGGGGGACTCGGACTCCCACGCACATGGGCACACGCGCAGCGAGGCCGGAGATGGACCTTGCTCCGGTTTCCCTCACACGTTGCGGGGTCTATTGGGGAGCGTGCCCGGTACGCCGGAAGATACGCCCATCCACAAGTGCGGGAATCGCAGCTGCGAATCCAAGCTAGGACAACCCAACAACGACCACGGTCGGCAGCTCTCCTCCACCTACCGAACCACTCCGACGTGGGCGGGTCGCCGGCCAACGGCTACCGGTGAACGACTGAGCCAGCACTGACCGAGCAATCGCCCGCCAACCACTTTCACGCCACCAGCTCTCACCTGATCTGCGTTGAGCCCTCTTCGGATGACGCTCACACGATCCCGCAGTTGGGTTCCTTCTGCCCCTCAGACTATTCCGGCTCGCTGCTAGCACCGAAGCGCGCTCCGATCAGCCCACCGCGCGGCCGAGTGTGAGTTCCCTCACATTCTTGGATGGAATCGCCGAATCGGCCCCGGGAGTCGCGATCGACCCCGCTTCAGGGCCCCCAGACGACCCGGTCGAAGCCATTTTTGTGCTGCAACTGTGTGTATTGGCCAAACAACGTCAAGTACCGGAGCACAAGAAAACCCCCTCCGACCGAGGTCAGAGAGGGTCTTTCCTGTCGGGCTGACAGGATTTGAACCTGCGACCACCTGGCGAGCGTTCCGGTTCTCTGAACCATGCTCGATGCTGTCCAATACTACCTAGCATCAACATCTTTCGCGAAGTCGCCCGCTCGACAGTTCTCATGAATTTGCATTGATTCCGATCAAAACTGTGGGGTTTCTGTGGGGCGCTAAGGGTTGTCCCGTAAGCCTGACTCGGTGACAGACACGGGTCTACCGGCAAGGAATCAGCAGGCGTGGGCGAAGTTGGTCAGCCTCGCCACCCCAGCCATCGCGACACTCACCCCATCACCGCGCAAACGGCAGTCACGCAGGATCTTCCAGGTCTTCATCCGGGCGAACGCATGCTCGACGCGAGCACGGACCTTGCGATGGGACTTGTTGTGCGCCTGTTTCCATTCCGGCAGCTCGACACCAGGCGACCGGGCGGTGCGGGATGATCAACCCGGTGCCCTGGTAGCCGCCATCAGCGATCACCACCGCGTTGCGGCAAGCCTCGGCCGCGCCGGACTCGGTCCAGGCCCGGCAGTCGTTGCGATTGCCCGGCAACGGTCGCCCGAGCGCGACGACGAGTTCAGTGTCAGCGTCGATCACGACCTGATGGTTGGTCGAGTACCGGTAGTTCTCGCTCTGAACGGCCACCTTGTGATCCCGGGTCGGGACCAGAGTTCCGTCCGCGATCAACACCGCACCACGGCCGAATCGGGCGCGGGGCCGTAGCGCCAACGCCGGTCCCAGCTCATCGACCACCCGGGCCGCGGCCGACTTCGAGACCCCGAACACCGCCGCTGGCTCACGCATCGTGAGATTGGTTCGCCAATAGGTGGCCACCAGCAACACCCGGTCCTCGAAACACAACCCCCACCGCCGGCCCCGCAACGGCCGATCAGCGCCCTCACGCCGCAACTGGGTGGTCAAGCGAGTGAACGTTCGCGACCGCAGCCCGGAGAACAACTCCACCATCACCGGGCCAGACGCCGAGACCACCATCGACACGATACCCGTTGCCGTTCAACGGCTTACGGGACATCCCCTAGCCAACTCTCCCAGTGGAACACTGCGCCAGCTGCGGCGGACTTACTCCTTGCCGTGCGATGTACCGGCGAAATCGGTAACGCGCATCTCCCATACGATGCCGTATCCCAACTCCGAGATTCGACTCATGAGATCCCGGTTGATAGCCAGATACGGCAACTGGTAGGAACCTGGTTTCGAATCCGCTTTGATGCCCCCCCCCTGGGAGTCCACGCAGGTAAGTCCTTCTGCCATGGTGAATGCAGTTCGTCTTCATTCAATCGGCCTGGATCGATGTCGGCACTCTTACCGGCATCACTTCGGAATCGATCGCTCCCGGATTCGGGTGGTCCACCGCAGATGGATTCGGCTCAGATTCTCGCGCCACGTCGGGGCTTTCCCTGACTTCGGAAGCTAATTGCACATTCTCGAGAATAGGGCTTCAGCGCTTCCGCGATTGACCGAATCAAGTTGGCCAGGTCGCCAATCGTGGTAGGTGTCGAGCCAGAAATCGAATTCGACACCCAATTCCTCCGGAGCAAAAGGGAAGTCGCTGCCGTAGAGGACGTGACCTGGTGAGGCGAACGCCAGCAAGGAGGGGAGCGCTGACGGCGTCGAGGACATTGCTGTATCGAAGTAGAACCGCTTCAGATCAGTCAGAATGCGCTCCCGAGTTGTGTCCGGATTGAATATCGGTGCAACCTCAGCGAACCGGTAAGCGGCGTATGGCAGGAATCCTCCCGCGTGCGAGAGAATAACCTTCATTCTTTCATACCGGCTCATGACTCCATTTATGGTCATGTGTACGGCGGTCCGAGTGGTGTCAAATGGGAAGTCGAGAACAGGACCGGGGAGTCCGGGAAGCATCTCGATGGGCGGTTCAGTGGGATGAACAAACACTACCGCAGAGCGTGAGTTGATTTCGTCCCATAGTGGTTCGAACTCCTCCTCGCCAAGATATCGGCCATTAATATTGGATAGTAAAACGATGCCGTCAGCATTCAGCTCGTCCAGTGCGTAGATTGCTTCGGCGATTGCTCCGTCGATGTCAGGCAGGGGCAATACGGCAAAGTGTCCGAATCGATCTGGCCGATCCTTCACCAACTCTGCTTGATAATGGTTTACTTCGCGAGCAAGTTTGCGGGACTTGGCATCGTTCCCGAAATGAACGCCGGGCGCGCTTAGCGATAAGACTCCTGTAGAGATGGAGCGCCGATCCATCATTGCGATCGCGCTGCTTGGACTCCAGTCGGGTACCGGCCATGCCATTCCACGTCCATCGAGCACGCGGCGATAGTTGGGCGGGACCAGGTGCTGGTGTACGTCTATGCGCGACATTGGTGATTCTCCCAACGAATAGCTAGTTATGGGTTTGATTTCTGAGCTTGCTCTCATGAGCGGAAACGCCAGCCGGTCTGTGAAGCGAACCCGAAGAGCTCGCCGAAACAACTGATCGTTGTACCCCGCAATCAGAAACGTGCACAGATTTCCCAGGTGAGGCAGGACGCCACTCACGCGAGCAGATCGCATGTTGCTCGATTTGCTTCGGCAGAGGGAGCCGCCGTTCGAACCAGCGCGTGGTCCGCCGAGTACTGGGAGCGACGGGTGTTGACGTCTAGTGGGATTTGCGACTTGTCCGTGTCTGGGCTTTCCCAAGTCGAGCTGATTCGCATCGATTCTCGACGAGCATATTTGCGCTGAACCGCTCGGGCACACTCGATTGCGCCCCATGACTTGAGACCTTTGCCGGATAGAACAGACGATGCAATGGCAGTCCAAGGACAGCACAGAGACGGACAGAGATGGTCCGACAGGGTTGACGTTCTCGAACGATAGCTGACGGGATTTCGGCGCAGGAGTCCCAAAACGTTGCAGAATACAGGCGGTTCTATGGCGGTAGCGGTAGGCACTCCCGCGCTCGGGGTGGTTGTGTCATCAGAGCATCCCACCGTCTATCGAGACCCCGAACTCCTGGTCTCCGTACATTGCGAGCGCTGCTTCTGGGTCGTTGGCGACGTGGACGCGGGCAGAATGTGCATCCCGCCAGAAGCGCTGGATCGGCGTGCCGGTTGCGATCGCGGATGCACCTGAGTTCTCGAAGAGACGATCGATGGCATAGATTGCCCGTTCGGAGGCGCGCACCTGGTCGCGACGCACTTTGGCACGCAACGACATCGTAACTGTCCCGGACTCCGCGGCTGCCTCGATTTCAGAGATGTTGGTTGTCAACTGTAGCCAGGCGGCGTCGATTTCACTGGCAGCCTGCGCCACCCTGACTTTGGTGAATGGATCGTCCTTGGCCTTCGTGCCGCCGTAGGTTCGGACTCGCTCCTTCTGGTGTGTCACGTGCGCGTCGTAGGCTCCGGTCGCCATACCGATCAACGGTGCTGCGATGGTGGAGCTCATAAGAGAGTACAGCGGAACGCGGTATAGAGGATTCGAGTTGATGGATTGACCAGGGCATACACATCGGAAGGAGTCTGCAGAGCTCAACACCCGGTGTTCGGGCACGAACACATTGTCGACGATGATGTTGTTGCTGCCAGTGCCGCGCAGGCCGACAGTGTGCCAGACGTCCTCGATGATGTACTCGTCGGCCGGCACCGCCATCGCTACGTTGTCGATTGGCTTCCCATCCTCGCCTAGAATCAGCGCACCTAGAATGGCGCCCGCTGAGTAGGCTGATCCGGAGGAGAAGCCCCACGTTCCGCTGAGTAGATAGCCACCTTTCACGGCGGTCGCACGGCCCATCGGGGGGTAGGCGGAGGAGAGCAGGGCATCGGGATTCTTCGCCCAGAAATCGTCCTGGGCCTGCTCGGGAAAGTTGGCTAGATGCCAGGTGTGGGCACCAAGAACAGAACTAATCCACCCAGTAGAACCGCACGCACTCGCAATCAGCTTGACTGCCGAGTAGAAGGGAACGAGGCCCGACTCCATTCCGCCGTAGCGGCTAGGCTGAAGCATTCGGAAGAAGCCGGTCTCGCGGATCTCCTTGATCGAGTCGTCGGGGACCCTGCGATTGTCCTCGGCTTCCTGGGCTCGAGCCCGCAGGGTCGGGAGCAGCTCATGAATGCCGTCGAGCACCTGATCGTGCATAGATTGCTCCTTCATAGAAGTTGTGTGCAACAGGTTCCACTCCGCGGTTGCGTGTGATGTCTGAATTCGTCAGCCGGATTCGGTGTGGTCGACTTGTCGAACACGCGACATCTCCGCACGGTGTGCCGAGCGCGATTTCAAGTAAAATACGGCCTGAGTGAAGAGGTGCCAAGTGAAGTGTTCTGGATGTTGGAACAGTGTCGGAGAGTGGCAGGTCCCGCGTGAGACGCTGACTCCTCTATCACGGGCGGGACTGCAGAATTCCAGATGTCTAGCGGGGCGTAGAGGTTCAGGCCGCGTGTGGGCTTGATTGGAAGTCTCATATTCGACTGAGTGGCAGGTCCCCGATAGTCGATCCACCCGGATCCAGAGCCAGGTGTGATTGGTACCGATCTCAGTCGATCTCGCATGCCACGGGATGGTGTCGGTAGCTGCATCGGGCAGCGCACTCGACCGGGGTCAGGTAGCCCAGGCCCGAGTGACGATGGCGCGTGTTGTGCTCGTGCTTGAAGTCACCGATGACGACACGGGCCTCGAGCAGGTTCGTCCAGTGGTTGCGATCGAGGCACTCCCGCCGCAGGCGGTTGTTGAACGACTCGATGTAGGCGTTGTTCCACGACGTCCCCGGAGGGATGTACGACAACCCAACCCGACCGGCGCAAAACGATTGCAATGCTTGGGAAATGAACTCCGGCCCGTTGTCCATCCGCAGCACCATCGGTGGACCGCCCGCCGCGACGAAACAAGCCTCCAACTCGCGGGTGAGCCGCTCGGCGGTGATCGACCGCTCGACGATGTTCAGCAGCGATTCGCGGGTGTGCTCGTCGAGCATCGATGCGATCTTCACCGACTTGCCGTCGATGGTGGAATCGAACTGGAAGTCCAGTGCCCACACCACCTTCGGGGCAATCGGCCTCGACCGTTGGGCACGACGAGAGGCCGGCCCGGTTTGCGGGCGCTGTGGACCCGCCGCTGCAGGCCTTCCTCCTTCTCCACTCGCGATGCACCTTCTTCTTGTTCACCTCGCGGTGCTCGTCGAACCGCAGCGCCGCCCAGGCACGGCGGGCGTCCTTCTCGAGTTCGGCGTCGGCGAGCAGCCGCTTGAGTCGGCTGTTCTGTTCACGCAACTCCCGCAGCTCCTTCGCGGCGTCGACGTCCATGCCGCCGTAGGAGCGGCGCCAGTCGTACTACGTCGCGGTCGACACCTCGAGGTCGGCAGCGAGCTCGTCGTTGGTCTTGCCCGCGGCAGCGAGCTCGTCCGCGCGGCGCAGCTTGCGCACGACGTCCTCAGCGGAATGCTTATTCCGGCCAGCCCTGTGTTTCATAATCCTTCCGGCCCGATACCGGGCCACAGGACTCTAGATCAGGGTGGACTCAGCTACTGGGGACGTGCCACTTGAGTCAACGAACCGACTCAGCTACCAGTCGCCGACTATTTTCATGCGTCCGAGCTATCAGAATCGGCCATGCTCAGGTCACTACGCGTTCGAGCAACCTTCCGGATCGCCAACACAGCGTCCAGCCCGGGCTCGTCGATGTCGCGCTGGCCATGCTCGGCAGCCTCCCCACGTGAGGCGAACAACGCCACCGGCGACTCGTAGCCCTGCGCCTGATCGAACGTGTGCAGGCTGATCCGCGCCTGAATCAGCGCCAGGCGCAACGCCAACAACTCACCACCACCATGACCACCCACCCACCCGGCACACATCCGCCGCACACTCGAGTCCGCGGCGGTCTGGTGACACTGGAACAAGTGAGGCGCCTGCACACCCATGTCACCGCCATAGGCACGCAGCTTTTCGTACTCGCCGAAATCCCTCACTCCACTGGGAACGTCACGCCGGTACGGACAACTCACACAAGGCCGCGGCGCGGGAGTGACACGGGTGAGTATCGAACAGGGATGGGCCGGTTGCGGGTTGGTGTGAGCGGCACGCCCCGAAAACGGCGGCGGCGATCACCCCGCCGGCTACGCCCGAACAGCTCGCTGTAGCTCAAGCCCGCACCAGCCGGCAGTGGCCCGCGGCGCTGCACTGTTGGTTCGGTCTGCACAACGGCAGTCCCGACCACAAACCGGTGGTGCAGGTGGTTCCCGGGTTCGTTCCGCTGCCGATCGACCGGGTTGCCTCTTGGTGGGAATCGATGACGAGAACCTGGGCGAGCTGGAGTGAGGAGTTCGGCTACCTGGCGGCAGAACCGGCCGGGACGACGACTTTTCATTACATCAGCGCCTACATTCCGTTCGCCGAGAACGGATCGGGTGAGTTGTTGTTCCTCGACACCCGCCACGGCCGCCACCACGGTGGCGTGGGACATTTCGCGGGCGACGCCGCCGATCAATGCGTTCGGCTGTGGCCGTCGTTGCGCTCTGCGCTCGACGACGTCGTGTCGTCACTGGAGGGGCAGCGGCCATGTCGTGGCTGGATTCCGATTGTCGAGGACGGCGTGTTGGACTGGGACCTACCTTGACCTGTCGCGCGTCCTCGCCGACATGTTGGTCGTAGCGGGGCTCGTGGACCCACGTCTGCGAGACCGGTGTAGACCCGGTTCCCTGCCATCGACGTGGTGCCAGTACGGGTTCCCGTCATGCTTGAGGAAGTGATATACGGAATAGGCGCACCGGCAGGCCGTGGGAGCTCGCGCTGAGCTACCGCCACAAAAGCCGGGCCGCTCTCCCGTACGTTCGACGTCGGCTGTGCCATCGCAGGTGCGGACCAGTCCACGGTGCCCCTCGACGACCTGTCAGTCGAGTCTCCACATTCACCTCGAATTCGCCCTGGTGCTGGGGCATATTGGATCACGACCCCCTCGGATCTTCCGAACCAGGCGGACTCACAAATCACCAAATCGCGGCGCGTAGTTCGCTTCGAGCCGTCACCGAGACGGTCGCCTAACCGCAAACAGCGCAGCTCTGTCTCCCGACGTAGCTCCGCAGCTGGATTTCGACCCACGCACTCCGTCGTACGTCGATCGCCGAAACCGCGGTCTCCGCGCAAAGTCCGGGCGTGAGATAGTCATTCATGCAGCCTCCTAGATCCGGGCGGCAGTGTCGGCCAATTCATCGATCAGACAGGAACACCCGCATGGCACGCAAAGTGGTAGTCAATATCGTCGACGACATCGACGGCACCACCCCCGCTAGCGAGACAGTCACCTTCGGCATCGATGGCGCCCTCTACGAAATCGACCTCTCCGACAGCAACGCCACCAAGCTCCGCGACAACCTGGCCCAGTGGGTCGGGCACGCACGCAAAACCGGCCGCACAGCCAAATCGACCAGCCGCAACACTCCTGCACCGGCCACACCCACCCGAAACCGCAACGACCTCACCGCGATCCGAGCTTGGGCAGCCAAGAACGGCCACAAAGTCTCCGCACGCGGCCGCATCGCCGCCGAAGTCGTCGAGGCCTACAACAAAGCCGTGGCCTAGCCGACCGAACGGCCCCGCCACTCCCAACTCGAACCTGTCGACGGCGTCCTGTCACCCTCACCGCAGCCCCGCCTGGCAGTAGTGAGGATGACCGAGGCAAGGAGCCAAAGGTCCGGTCGAAGGCTCCGAGCTGACATGTCGACCTCGGACCGGGATGCGCCGACTGCGCGACGCGGCGCATCGACCGAATCTCGGGGATGTCACCTGTGTGAGCTCGGCGTGGATCCGGGCATTCACACTCCGACCGACCCAACGATCGCAGCGAGTCGGAGCTGCCCGCGACACTGGCGCGCTGTCTCCGCGTCAGAGGCCCCTACGCGCCACGCCCCGGTAGGTGCTCGCACGATTGTGGCCCGAGCACCAGCGGCCGCCACACAACCACGCTCTCACATAGCCCGGCCAGGTCCCACGGGCCGGACGCCCCGCATCCACCCGCTTCTGGTGAGCCTTGACCGCCTGATCGAAGACCCAGGTGATCTCAGTGCCCGTGCGCCGGCCCAACGCCAGTCCGATCATGTGCTGAGGTGGCGATCAGCTGGGCAGGTGTCTGGGTCGTTCGGCCTATCTGCGGCCTCGAGCAAGATGACCACCCAGCGGCGATAGAAGCGCGCGATGCGATGGCGGACGGATGTCTGCTTCGCGATGCTCAACATCCAAGCGGTGGTGAAGAAGATCGCCAGCTGCGCGAGTGAGATCCCGATGACGGTCACCATTATCGCGGGCCCCCACTCGGCATGCCCAGTGGGTAGCCCATTGCCATCGCTCGGGTTTCCCGCAGATAGCAGCGCTCGATACAGCAGTGCTCGGTGACCATCAACAACGTCGTCGCCGCGACGTCGAAGTGGATGGGTCCATGGGCATCGTTACGGTCATGGCCCATGGGTTCGGGATCGAAGGGTGCTGGCGTGGTCATCAGGGAACTACCCGATTTCGTTCACAGGGGAGTCAGAACGACAACAATGCGGTCCTCCTCCGCGCATGGGACGGTTCGGCGGCACTGGGCGTGGAATCCGCCGCGAAGTCCCCGGCTTGTCCGGTGTGCTCGTCGCGGTGGCGGGACGCCAGGTCCACCCGAGACAACCAGAATCCCTGAACGCCGAGAGGTGCGGCCCGCGTGACTCGCGCCAGAAGAGTGCGCGTGTCGATGCGGATCCGGGCTCCTCGTGCGACCACAACTCCCGCCTGAGCTCGAGAGAACCGCTCCCGCTCAACGAACGCGCAGATCCGCAATACCCGGGTTGTTCGAGTGGGGCCGCCTTGGTCCGGAATGCTCACCGCGCCGCCTCCCTTACAGCGGATACACCAGATACCGCGCCGGCATGCTGTCCAGACGCACCGCGCGACTGACGAACCGAGCTCTGTCGTCAGAGATCTCGACGACGTCCTCGTAGTACCCGGTGGCCAACATCCCGGACAGCACGTCGTTCTCGGAGTAACTCACCTGGAAGTTCGAGCGGATGTTCCATCGGCCGTCGCCAGCGGGCAATGCTCGCGTTCGTTGCGTAACGTGCCGAGTTCGATAAGGCTCGATGGTTCCCGCCCACACCTCGGTGATGAACTTGATGCGGTCCAGCACCCGGGCGCGATTGTCGTCGTACATGTAGGCCAACGGCAGTCCGAGCGCGAGGTTGTCGAGAGTGTGCACGGTGTAGGAGCATTCGTCGGCGAACAGGTCGGGCCACCGTTGCCAGTCCTGGTCGTCGAGGACTTCGGCGTATCGGCCGAGCAGGTCGTCGACAGCGCGCATATCGGTGGCAGTCTCAGTGATCAAAACCCATCACCTTCCGGTAGTTGGCCCAGCCGACGGTGTTGCCGATCTCGTCGTTCTGAGTGGCGTCTTCTGGACATCCGTCGACGCCCTTGACGAACCGCGCCAGGGTGCCGTCGGTGGCGGTCATCTGCTGGCGGTTGAACACGGCGGCGTCCTCGATGGTGATGAATCCACTGGGGCCCAACAGGTTCGATGCTTGACGGACACGGTGCGCGCGGTACTCGTCGGTGTCGCTGACGTGTCCGAAGAACGCGTAGCTGACCTCCGTGCGGTCGACACCGCGCGGACGCGCGAATCGGATATTGATGGTGTCGACGTGCTTGGTGAGCACCGTGACCGGGCGTAGCGCCACCACCCGTGCGCGGTCATCTGTTCCGCGGAATTGGACGACGCTCGGATCCGCCAGATATCCGTTGTCGACGTACGGCGTACTTTGGTAGCCCACCGAGAAGTGACCGGTAGGCTGGGTGATCCGAACATCGCCTTTGCCGCCCTGCCAGCCGAGAATTCGAAATCCCGTGTGCAACAGCGGCGCATGGTAGAAGTCGTTGTCGAAGTAGGTCTTCCAGTTGGTCTTGTAGACGACCTTCTGGTAGCCGAGCAGCGTGAGCTCGCCGTCGTCGAGCAAGCAGTCACGCACCGGGTCGGCGCACTCACCCAGGAAGGCCTCCAGCAGTGGAGTGTCCGGGTGCCTGGTGACGAATATCAAACCGGCGATCTCGGAAACTCTCAGCTCGGGGAGCGCGTAATCCTTCCGATCGAAATCGGAACGGAACTCCCGCTCCCCCGGCGCCCCGCAGAACTCGCCACCACTGTTGAACAGCCAGCGATGGTATGGGCACTGAAACTCTTCCGCAACCCCGACCGCGCGCTGCTCGAGTAGTGTTCCACGGTGTGTGCACGTGTTCACAAAGGCGCGGATCCGGTCGTCGGCCCCTCGACTGACGAGGATCGGGACTTCGCCGAGCCATGTTGTCTTGAAGCTGTTCACCTCGCCCAATTCCGCGCGATGCGCGACCGGGTGCCAGTACGGACCGTAGAAAATCCGGTCCAGCTCCTCTCGATACACCGAAGTATCCGAGAATATCTCTTTGGGTAGATCGAGGGGGTTGGTGAACCGGGCAGCGATCGAAGCACGAACCTGCTCGTACTCGGTCGCAGTATCCCTGTCGGTGGCATTCACCATGCGAGTTGCCTCCGCATCTATTATTCCGACGGTCGCCGGTGCGCTCAGCGGGCCACAGCCGATCCGTCACGATGATTCCGGCGCTCAGAACAATTCCATTGCCGTTGTCGGAAATACTATGATTTCATCCACTCCGGGTCAACCCCTGAAACCCGAAAATTATTGTGCCACATGATGGAAAGGCCGAGTTGACATGTTGACTTCTATTCCGGAATTGCCATTGTCCGGACGAACAGCGATTGTTACCGCCGCCGGCGCGGGCATCGGGCGGGCGATCGCGCTGGAATGGGCAGCGCAAGGCGGCATCGTCGTCGCCGCGGACCTGCACGCCGACTCGGCCGAAGCCACAGCCCGGTCGATCCGACAGGCTCGCGGCGAATCTGTATGGGCGACTGTTGACGTCACCGCTCCGGACGCGATGTCGCAGGCCGTGGCGGCCGCGCTCGACAGTTACGGTCGGGTCGACGCGCTGTTCAATGTGGCGGGCGCCAGCTTGCCCAGGCGCGTCGACGAGATGGACGACACGGATTGGTACCGAATGATCGATATCAACCTGACCTCCGTGTATCGCTGCTCGAAGGCGGTGATTCCCGAGCTTCGCCGAGCCGGCGGCGGGAGCATCGTCAATGTCTCGTCCACCGCGGGCCTGCTCGCCGAGAATCGGTGCGCCGCCTATAGCGCTGCCAAGGGCGGAGTACTGCTCCTGACCAAGAACATGGCGATGGACTACGCCGCGGACAGCATCCGGGTCAATGCGATCTGCCCAGGGAGCACCATGACTCCCCGCATCCGGGAGTACCTTGACCGGGTACCCGGTCACGACTCCATGATCGACGGATTGTGCCCGATGAAGCGCTTCGCCGAGCCGGCGGAAATCGCTCGACCCGCGGTCTTCCTCGCCTCCGACGCGGCGAGCTATATCACCGGGGCGGTATTGGCTGTCGACGGCGGGCTCACCGCCGGAAAGCATTTCGCCATCTTCGAAGACGCGTAGGCCTGCCCGCGTGGACGCGAATCGCCCTGGCCCTCGACTTGCGAGGACCAGGGCGACTCTGTACTGCGAGGATGCTGTGCCCGGGGCACGACCGCTGGATTGTGGGTTACGGCGTGCGCGCGGTATCCCGCGCGGCACAGACTTCTCGCCCCACTGTGGTGAGCTGAAAGGCGACCTGTTCATCGGTCTGCTGCCCGTACGCGACGCGGGTCGACGCCGAATTGATCGCCGCACCCAGCGGTGTCGGCCACCCACGCAATGCGTGGACGATGCTGCGCAGCGTCTGCAGCGTGGTCACCGCCGCCTGCCAGCCGTACGCCGTCGTGACACAGCCGACCGCACGGCCCGACAGGTACGGATTGTCGTCCTCACGAAGGTCTTCGACGTAGTCCAGCGCGTTCTTGACCAGGCCCGAGACGGAGCCGTGGTATCCCGGCGAGGCGATGATCACCCCGTCCGCGCGCCGGAGCGCGTCGACCAGCCGCTGCGCCTCTTCGACTTTCGGACTGTCCGGGTCGTACATCGGCAGACGCGCGAGCGCACTGCCACCGAAGAGTTCGGTCCGCGCGCCGTTGTCCTTCGCGGCATCCAGCGCGATACGCAAGGCCGACTCTGTCGACGACTGCGCTCGCACGGTTCCGCCGAGACCGACGATGAATGGCTGCACTGCCGACTCCTCAGACCATCTTCATGAGGCCGTCGTGCCCCCACGCGAAACCCGGCCCCAGCAAGTAGTTTTCGGCGGTCCAGGTCTCGGGATCGACGGTCCGCGGCCCCCAACCGTACTCGAAATGCCACCCGGAAGGATTCTGAAAGTAGAACGAGAAGACATGATCGTTGTGGTGCCGCCCGGTCGAGGTCGAGGTGATGCCCCGATCCAGACACAGGTCATAGCTGTGGCCGACGTCGTCCATGGTGACGGTCTCGAACATGACATGCTGAATTTTTCGTGGCGCCCCGGGGATGTGCATGAACGCCAGCGAGTGATGGCGGGCATTGCAGTGCAGAAAGACCGCGAACGGCCCCACCTTCGGAATATGGGCGAAGTCGCTCACACCGAAACCCAGTACTCGAGAATAGAATTCGGCCGCGCCGAGGATGTCCTCGGCATAGAGCACGACGTGGCCCATTCCCGCCTCGCCCATGTTGAACCCGGCCAGGTCGCGGGCGGGCCGGAACTTGGGCAGGAATACCTTCTCGTGTCCGAGGACGAGCTCCATGCGGACTCCCGAGTACGGGCACACGAAGTGGACGAATTCCATGACTCGTCGATCGGCTGCTTCTTCGGGCGTGCCGGTGGTCACCGCGATGCCTGCGGCATCGAGCTGAGCGGCAGCGGACTCGAGTGCGGCTTTCGACGGGACATCCCATCCGACATACGCGACATCGTCGTCGTGACCGGCGCGAACACCGATGCGGTGGTGACGGTCGTCGGCACGAACGTAGAGCAGGTTGTCTTCGCTGTCGCGCGAGACCTCCAGCCCTAGGACTTCCGTCGCGTACTTCTTCCACCCCGGCACATCACTGGATGTCCCGACGACGTAGCTGAGCTGACTCACAGCGGCCATGGATCTTCTTCTTTCCTGAGGCCTTGATTAAGGGGGATTTGGTGAAGTGCCGGCATGGCGGGCCTCAGAACACGACGAGCTTCGGGTCGCGTTCGAGGCCGAGCACGATGCGGCCGTAGTGCTGGAGGTTGGCGCGGGTGAACGAGACATGACTGGCCATCATGTGGATATCGCGCCACCGCTGCTGCATCGGGCTCGACTCCTTGAACCCGGAGGTGCCGCTGAGCGCGAACAGCCGATCGACCGAACCCACGAGCAGCTCGGCCACCCGGTTGTAGTCCCGCAGGATTTCGGCACGATCGGCGATCTCGAGGCGCTCGGATGTCCTCGCCACCTGCAGGATTCGCCGGATCGTCGACTGGGCCGACGCGAGATCGGCCGCCGTCCTGGCGACAGCCTCCTGGACTACCTCCGAACCCGCGGTCAGCGCTCGCCCGCGCGCCCACTCGAGGAAGTGGTCGTTGGCGTCCAGCGCCGTCCCCACCATTGGGCCGAGGAAGGTCAGCCCGGCGTGCAGTGCGAGGGGCTGTCGATAGAGCGGGCCCGGATTCGAGACGCTACCCGGGCCCTCCCCCGCCACCAGTGCGGCCGCAGGCAGCACGAAGTCCTCGGGCACGAAGATGTCCTCGACGACGATCGTCTTGCTGCCGGTTCCGCGCATGCCGGCGGCGTACCAGTCGTCCTCGATCGAGTAGTCACCCGGCGCGACGAGGAAGTGGTGATTCGCGGGCCGCCCGCCTTCCTTGATCAGGCCGCTGACGATCACCCAGGAGGCGTGATCGACGCCGCTGGCGAATCCGTGCCTGCCGGTCAGCCGATAGCCACCGTCGACCTTGTCCACTGTCGCTGCTGGGGCCAGCGAGGCGGCGACGTTCGTGTCCGGCCCCTCGGCCCAGACCGCCTCCTGCGCCGGTGCCGGGAAGAAGCCGACCATGTGAGCGTCGTGCGGAAGCAGCGCGGCGCACCACGCCGTAGACGCACACGCCCGGCCGAGCTCCACCGACACCTCGTACATGGTGTCGAGCGAGAGTTCGTCACCGCCGTACTTGCGCGGCGCGAGAATTCGACCACCCAGCCCCGCGGCCACGATCTCGTCGATCGAGTCGCGCGGAACCGCGCGCAACGCCTCCGTGATCGCCGCGCGCTCCCGGATCTGCGGTGCAATGGCTCGCGCGCGCGCGACGAGCGTCTCATGCAGCTCCAGGTCGGTGGAACCACCGATATCGGTTACTACCATGACAATTCATCTCCTTCGGGCCGGGAGGCCGCGGTGGGTTGGTTCGCGACGAGTCGCGCGCGGAGAGATCAGCTAGAACAGCACACTCAGGTTCTTCGACTGCACGACGTTCTGATCCAGCAGGATGGTTCGCTTCGCGATCTCGAAACCGCTGCGCGTGACGCGGAGCAGATCGCGCCGTTCGCCTGCCCAGATATCGGTTTCGGATTCGAGACGGTTGCGATAGAGCAGAAAATTCGACGACACGTCGTACTCAGCCGATTCGGCGGCGGCGTCGTGTCCGGTACGAGGGGTGACGATCACGTTCGAGATCAGATGCCGGCACCGCGACGGCGGATCCTCAGCCCAGTGCGTTCCGGAATGCATCTGGTTCACCCGCATCCGCAACGAATCGATGTTGTCGTAGAAATGGGCGACCTCGATGCCTTCGGGCACTTCGTCCTGATCGCGCTGGCGACGAAGCCGGTTCTTGCGTACCGGCATCCAATACAAGATGTCCTCGGCGAACAACTCCAGCCATGCGCCCCACTGCCAGTGGTCGAGCAACTGCGCCTCGCGGTAGAGGAACTGTTCGACCCGATACTGGAGCAGCATCCGTTCCTGTTCACCGGCCGCGGTGAAGGTGACGATCTCTTCCACGGTCATCGCGCCACGCTCGCATCATTGGTTGCCGTGACTGCCGAGGGAATCGCCGGCCATGCCTCGGTGGTCATGAACTCCAGCCACCGCCGGTAGAAGCCGCGTTGACCGGCTTCACCGAAGAACGAGTCGTAGTACTCACCCGGGAACTCCGGGTGGTCCCGGCCGGTGCCCAGGCCCATTTCGTAGTTCCACGCCATCTTCCGTGCCTGATGGCCGTGTTCGAGGATACCGCCGATCATGCCCCAGTTCTCGCCGTCGTCGGTCTCGACGACACCGGCGGCGCCTTCGGTGAACGACGCCGAGATCTGCTGGGCTCGCTTGGCCTCCGGCGGCGCGTCCTTTTCCACCACGGTGTACGACCAGATCTCGAACTTGTTGGGGCCCTTGGGATGCCAGACCCGGAAGTTGGCCGAGCCGGGCAGACCCGAGAAGTTCGGGAAGGCGTTGAAGTTGGCGACCATGTCGGCGCGATCGCCTACCCGTTCGCGAGCGATCTGACGCTTCTTCTCGTTGTATTGCCCGAGCGGATCGTCGGCGAAGCGGGTGTGGCGCTCGAACAGGAAGCTCTCCCCGTGTCCTTCGCGCAGGGAGACGTGCGCGCCGTCCTTGGCGTCGAACCCGGGACCGAACGCCAGCAGCGACGACAGGTGACTCGTCGTGGCATGGTAGGTGTCACCGGCGAATTGCTCCGCCGCCAGCTTCCAGTTCGCGTTGATCGTCCATTTGATCGCGCCGGGGAGCACTTCGATGCCACCGGCGGCGTGGTCGACCCAGCCGTCGATGTAGTACTTCAGATCACCCAGGTATTCGTCGAGCCCCGGCGCCGCGGCGTCGAAGTTGCCGAAGATCAAGCCCTTGTAGCTGTCCACCTGTGCGACCTGGACCAGGCCGTTGTCCTCGAGGGAGAGTTTGTTGAAGTACGCGTCTTCGAGGTTGGGGACACCGGCCAGCTTGCCCGCGCTGTCGTAGGTCCAGCCGTGATAGGTGCACATGAACGAGCGGGCGTTGCCCTCCTCCGCCCGGCACACTCGCATACCCCGATGCCGACAGACGTTCAGGAACGCCTTGATGCCGCCGTCGGGCTGCCGCACGACCAGCACCGGGTCGCTACCCATGTAGGTGGCGTAGAAGTCGTGCGGATTCGGAATCATGCTGTCGTGGGCGAGGAACAGCCAGGAACGTCCGAAGATTCGTTCCTGTTCCAGTTTGTAGATCTCGTCGCTGACGAATATCTCGGGCCCGATTCTGCCCTGTTTCCAGTCCACCAGCGAATGCAGATAATCGGCGTCGATAGCCATGATTATCTCCCTTCTTTCATCCGATTCATCTGATCGGTATCGTCTGCGCTGCAAGCTAATCAGCACACGGAGGCGTAGTCGATGGGCTCGTTCTGGGCGGCGGAACGCGGATTCAGCCCTCTACCAGAACGTATACGGCCCCATCGACCACCTGGACCTCGTACTTCGTCAGCGGCGCCGCCGCGGGCGGCGCGGTGACCGCACCGGTCTTGATGCAGAACTTGGCGAAATGCCACCCGCATTCGATTTCGCCGTTCTCGATGAATCCCTCGTCGGCGAGCGAAGACTTGTCGTGCGAGCACCAATCGGCGGTCGCATAAAACTCGCCTTCGATGTTGTACACCGCGATGGGCGGCTGCAGATTCACCCGGGTCACATTCCCCGGGGCCAGTTCCTCGACCGCGCACACCCGGACCAGGTTCTCCGACTTCTCCGTCACTGTCATTTCGTCCTCCTGTTCTACGCCGCGGGTCGCGGACCGTCGCCGATGTGGCGGATGTCGACTGCCGGATCGGACAGCAACGCCGGATCCGGGCACACTTTTCTTTCGATGAGGTTCATCGCCATGCGGACCTCACGTCGTCGATTGACCCCCACAACGCCGACGAGCACTCTCCGGTGCAGATGGAACACGGTGAAGTCCAGCGACTCCGGGTCCCCGCGCCAGACGAGCTGGTCGGTCGCGCGCCGATGACCCGCGCCCGAAATGCTGGTCTCGCCCTGATCGGACCAGAACCACGGCACTTCGCGATACGGTTCGCCGCGACCCACCATCGCGCGGGCCGCGGCGATGCCCTGGTTCTGCGCGTTCTGCCAGTGCTCGAGCCGAACCCGTTCGCCGGCGATCCGGTCGGGTTGATTGGCGACGTCCCCGGCGGCGTACACCCCGGGCACCGAGGTTTCGCAGAACTCGTCGACGACGATGCCGTTGTCGATCTCGAACGTGCCGTCGGCGACCACATCGATCGCCGGAACGACCCCGATCCCGATGATCACCAGATCGGCGTCGGCGACGAACCCATCCGTGGTGTGTACCCGGCGGACATGACTGTCACCTTCGATGCGGGCGACCTCCGCGTTCGTCCTGATGCGCACCCCTCGCCCGGAATGCCACTGCGCCAAGCGATCTCCGATCGGTGCGCCGAGGGCTCGGCGCAGAAGGCCGGAGTCGCGCTCGAGAACCGTGACCTCGCTGCCCGCCGCCACCGCCGCCGCCGCAAGCTCCATTCCGATCAGTCCCCCGCCGACGATGACGACTGAACTGCCCGCACGCAGGCGGTCGCGAATGGCCACCGAGTCGTCCACCGTCCGCAGGAAATACACGCCGTCCAGGTCGAGCCCCGCGATATCGGGTCGTCGCGGCGAGGTTCCCGTGCACAGCAGCACCTTGTCGGCCGCCAGCGACACCCCGCCCTTGAACTCCACCCGGCGGCCGTGGGTGTCGATGCGAGTCGCCCGGTAGCCCAGCAGCAGCTCGATGTTGTTGTCGGAGTAGAACCGGGCCGGATGGATCAACGTCTCCGCCGGCTCTTTGTGTCCCAGCACCACTTCCTTCGACAGCGGCGGACGGTCATAGGGCAGGTGGTGCTCGGCGCCGATAAGGACGACGCGGCCGTCGAACCCCTCGGCACGCAATGTCTCGGCCGCACGGGCGCCGGCCAAACTCGCACCCACCACGACGTAGGTTTCGGTCATTTCGCTGTCTCGATCATCTCGGGGTGCCTCTCGCACGCGGTCGGACGCCGTTCGTCAATCACGGTGATGACCCCACAGGCTGGTCGAGTCGTAGTTCGACACCCGCCAGGTCGCGTCGTCGACGAGCCGACCGTCGTAGCCGTACTCGACCTCGGATCCGGAGGGGTTCTTCATGAAGAACGAGATCGCCAGATCGTTGGTATGGCGGCCCAGGGTCTCGGTCAGCGGCACCCCGCGCGCGTCGACCTCGTCGAGGGTGCGTCCGACGTCGTCGATGTCGGTCACTTCGAGCATGAAGTGACCGAGGGCGGGCGCGTACTTGTCGTTCTCCACGAAGGCCAGGCTGTGGTGGCGGGGATTGACATGCAGGAAGTGCACCTTGCGCCCGGTGAACTCGATGGTGTCGCTGAGCCGGAACCCGAGCACATCGAGGTAGAACCGCTTGGCCTGCGCCAGGTCGGTGACAAAGAAGAAGACGTGGCCAAGGCCGAGATCGCCGGTGACGAACCGGATTCCGCGCGGCGAGACAAAGGGGTCCTTCGGGACAAGGGCGCCGTAGAAGAACTCGAGACGGTGTCCGTCGGAGTCGGTGCAGCGCAGTAGTCCTTCGACGCCACGAGCCGCGGCGCAGTCGGGATCGTGGATCACCGCCACTCCCGCGGCGGCCAATCGACGACCGAGCGCGTCGAGCTGCGCGCTGTTGGCGACCTCCCAGCCGACGTAAGCCACCTCGCCGACCTCGCCCTGGTGGATCGCGAATCTCCAGCCACGCTCGTCGGCACGGAGCAGGACGGTCTGATCGTCGGCGGAGACGTCTTGCAGGCCGAGCACGCCGGTGCCGTACGAGCGCCAGGCGTCCAGGTCCGTTGCGTTGAGGCCCAGGTAGCCGAGCCCGACAACTTCAGTCATAGTGGCGTGTTGCCTTCCGGGATGAGTCGATCGGAACCAGTTCCGATGTCGATCTGGTTGTGCAGCTTGGGGTCAGGGGGCCGGTCGCGACAACGCCACCGATCCATCTGCCGGAACGCGGGGACTGGTCGCACAGGCGGTCAGGCCGCGAGAAAGGCCCGCACGGCGGTCACGAACTGGTGCGGCCGCTCGAACGGTGGCCAGTGCCCGCAGTTGTTCAAGACGACGAGATCTGCGCTCGGCAAGTAGCCCAGCAGCATCAAGGCACCCTCCAACGGCACCATTCGGTCCGATCGACCGTGCACGATCAGCGTCGGCACGGTGATCCGCGCGAGGGCAGCCAGATTGCTGCGCGCCACGATGGTGGATCGCGACCATGCCTCGGCGTGCTCGGGCTCGCGTAGCCGCCAGGCGTACAGTCGCTCGACCAGGTCGTCGTCGATCAGTTCCGGGTCGAACACGATGGCCTTCAGCAACCGGGCGATCCGATCGAGATCGGCTGGGCGCGACTGACATTCGTCGAACAACCGCCCCACTTCGCTGGGCGCGGGGGCGAGCAGATAGGGGTCACCGCCGGTGGACGCGCTGCAGCCACCCACGATCAGTCGCGAGACCCGGTCGGGTGCGGTCATCGCCATGTCCAGGGCGACCGTGCCACCCGTGGACACCCCGAGCACGGACACCGCGTCGAGCCCGAGTTCGTCGAGCACCGCCAGGGTGTTCCGCACATACAGGTCGTGCACTGGCTCGTGGAATTCGCGGGCCGAACTGCGTCCGAAATTGGGGTAGTCCACCAGGATGCAGCGGTGATCGACCGCCAGATCCGCGAGAATCCGATGGTAGGTCAGCCAGGCCGTCGTGCCGGGAAGCGGTCCGAATGCCTGCTGAATGACCAGCGGCGGCCCCGTTCCGACATCGTGGAAATGGACGGTGCTGCCGTCCGACTCCACGGTTCGACTACTCGATTGTTCGGATAGTTCCATCATTCGAGTTCTCCTCTGAGGTCCACACGTCTCAACTGATCGCGCCGCCGCCGATGCTCAGATCGGGCCCTTCGTGTCGCGCCGCGATCGAAATAGCCAGTCGGACAGCTTCTTCTAGGTGGTCGATCGCCATCGACGGGATGGGCGGCATCGCGACAGCGGCGGCTCGCGGCGGAGTCGCCGGGATGTGCAGCATCCCGACGCGGGCCGTGGATTCACGCAGCAGATGCCGGGCGAGGTAGAACACCTGATTGCACAGGTAGGTACCGGCGGTCTGGGAGACGTATCCGGGAATACCCACCCGGCGCCAGGCGTCGACGATGGCCTTCACCGGCAGCGTGGTGAAATACGCCGCCGGCGCATCGGTGACTACGGGCTCATCGATGGGGGTCCGGCCTGCGATGTCGGGAATCGGGAAGTCGCGCACATTGATCGCAACGCGTTCCAACGCCGGCGCCGTGCGGCCGGGAGCGACACCGGTGAGGATGACGACGTCGGGCCGCGTGAATTCGATGGCCGCGCTCAGCGCGGGCCGGATCTGCTCGGTGTCGACCGGCACTACCGCGCCGGACACGTCGAAGCCGTCGATCCGCTGCCCGTCCAACCGTCGCGCGATCGCGCCGCTCGGATTGTCCGCTTCGTCGGCATAGGCCCCGAATCCGGTGAGGAGTACCCGGTTCACGCTGTCGTCGCCGCCAGGTATCGCGCCTGGAACGCCGCGAATTCGGCGACGAACCGCTCGGAGCGTTCCAGCATGACCGATGACTGTGTCAGACCGGGCGCGATGTACAGCTCGGTGCGCGGCGCCTGCTTGTGCCAGATGAACGCGTCGTCCACCGGGTGGATCGGGTCGTCGAGATCCCCGCGGCACACCAGCGTCGGCACGGCGAGGTCGGCCAGATGCGGGCGCAGGGTGAAGAACTCCTGGAATTGCGGACCGATGCGGGTCTTGGCGTAGAAGTCGACGGCCGTTCGCCAGTCGTCGCCGTGCAGGCTCTGCCACTCGCGGGCCTGCGCACCGTCGGGATCGACCTCGGTGAACACCGTGTTGAGCGAGGTGTTCCCGCTCGTACTCAGTCCGATGATCGGTGCGTCGACCGTCAATGTCCTGACCCGAGAGGGGTTGTCGAGCGCCATCCGCCCCACGACTCGTGAGCCGAGCGAGACCCCCGCGAGGTCGACCCGGTCGAGCCCGAGTTCGTCGAGCAGCCGCCACAGATCCTGGATCCATATCTGCGGCCGGGTCAGCGGCGCCACCCGCTGGCTGCGGCCCAGCCCACGCAAGTCGGGCACGATGACCCGGTAGGAACGGGCCAGCTGCGGGATGAGGTCGCCGAACCAGCGTCCGGACGCCGCGGCGCCGTGCACGAGCAGCAAGGGCTCACCCTGGCCGTGCTCTTCGTAGTAGATCTCGACACCGTCGACAGCCAATGTGGCCATGGGTGAATTCCTTCCGCTCCAGCGCTGCTTGTCGAGACAGCAGATTCGCGGCCGGGGCAGCGACAAACAACGGTCGTGTTCCACAGGACGGCAAACCGGCCCGGCGATCGGCGGAACAGTGCGGGATGTTCCAGTCGGCGGACCGCGAATATTCTCACGCTGTGCCGCGCCGGGCAGGGTGATCGCTGCCTACCACGATGTCAGGAGCGAGAAGCATGAAGCCAGAACCGAGCGGGCCGGGCTGGGCCACCGGACCATTGCAGGCGATCGATTCGATCGCGGGCGAACTGTTGCGCGCCGAAGAACAGCGCGCCGCGCGTGGTCCGCTCACCGACGACTATCCGGAACTGGATATCGACGCGGCGTATCGGATTCAAGATGAGGCGCTGAGCCAGCGAATCGAGCGCGGCGAAACAGTCATCGGTATCAAACTCGGGCTGACCTCTCCGGCCAAACAGCGACAGATGGGAGTGACCGCGCCGTTGACCGCGTGGCTCACCGACGCGATGACGCTACCGAGTGGTGACGCCCTCCCCCAGGACTTGCTCATCCACCCTCGCGTAGAGCCCGAGATCACCTTCGTCATGGGACGGCGGCTCACCGGTCCCGGAGTCACCGCCGCGTCCGCGTTGGCCGCCGTCGATCGCGTGTACGCGAGCCTCGAGGTCATCGACAGCCGATACCTCGATTTCAAGTTCACCCTGCCGGACGTGATCGCCGACAACGCCTCGTCCGCCTACTACCTGACCGGGCCGATCGGCGCAGATCCGGCGTCGTTGAATCTTCCGCTGGAGGCCTGTCTGCTGGAGGTCGACGGGCATCTCGCCGCAACCGGAGTCGGCGCGTCCGTCCAGGGACATCCGGCAGAAGCCCTGGCCATGGCAGCCAACGCGCTCGCCAAACGCGGACATGCGATCGAAGCGGGCTGGGTCGTGATGACAGGCGGGATGACCGACGCGGTGGCCGCCCGGCGCGGCGCGACGATCACCGCGCATTTCACCCACCTGGGGTCCGTCGACCTACGGTGCTGAGCGCTCCGACCAGGTCTCTGCGTGGTTGCCCGACGTTCACCCAGCGGTAAATAGGTAGCCTCTCGGGATTTCTCCCGATGTGCCGGTTTTCCGGCGCAAATAGCATCGAAGAACAGGTCGGATGCCGCACCCGGCGCCAGCTCCGAATTCACAGTAGGGACTGTCGGCCCAGTTCAGACCCACTGCGGAACCCGATGAGGATGGTTCGAGTCCGGTGACTCTCGGGAACGGCCGCGCAGCGCCAGGGCCACCGACCTGTACGCGACCAGCGAGTCGCAACTCCGTGACAGTCCAGCCACCGACTCGACGGTCGGAATTGGCGACCGAGAGGCAACCATGACGATTCCCCACCCCGCCGTATCGGCGCGGCACGCTCGCCCGGTCCCCCGTAGCGCGAGTATCCAGGTGATCGATCCCCGAGATCGTCCGGAGCGCGACCCGTCGACCTCGGTGGCCAAGGCCCTCGCGCTACTGAGCAGTTTCACACCACAGCACCCGACCATGGGCGTCTCCGAAATCGCTCGCCGGGCGCAATTGCCGAAGTCGACCGCGCACCGCCTGCTGTCGGTTCTCGTCGAATGGGAAATGGTCACCAAACGCGGCACCGAATACTCACCCGGGGGCCGGCTGAACGAACTGGCTGCGCTCGCCGCACAGCCGGATACCCAGGATCTGCGCCGGGTAGCGCTGCCCCATCTGCTCGATCTGTACGAAATGACCCATGAGACGGTCAATCTCTGCGTTCTGGCGGGTGAGGACGTTCTGTACGTCGACAAGATTCACGGCCACAATTGCGTCGATTCTCCCGCGCGCGTCGGCGCTCGACTGCCCGCGACCAACACCGCGGTGGGCAAGGCGATACTCGCGTTCAGCACCGCGGGCATCATCGCCCGGGTGGCGGACAACCTCCGGCCCGCGACGTCGTCGAGTATCGCGTCACCGACGCAGCTCGCCCACGAGCTTGCGGCCATTCGCCGGGTCGGTATCGCTTACGACCGGCAGGAAACCAGGCCGGGGCTGACGTGTATCGCCGCGCCGGTCCAGAACTGGTCCGGCGCGATCGTCGCTGCCATTTCTATTTCCGGACCGGTGCAGCGCTTTCAACCTACGAATGCCACCCCAGCGATCCGCGCGGCAGCCGCCGGAATCGCCAAGCTCGCCCAGCAAGCAAGCTGGCAGCGGCACCTGGGGCAGTGAAATCCACATCCGAATGCGTGGTCGGCCACGCGAACAGTGAGGACCCCGATGACCCACCTGACCTTCGACCTGCCCGACCACGAGCAGGTCACGGTGACGGTCGATACCCTGCTCAACGCCGGATACGCCGGGCGAAGCCAAGCCGACGTCGCCGCCCACGTCGCCGAACTGGCCGAGCTGGGCGTGCCCGCACCCACCAGGATTCCCTGCATCTATCCGATTGCGCCCTACCTGGCGACGCAGGTCGACGAGGTACCAGTCCAGCACCGACGGACCTCCGGTGAGGCCGAGTGGGCACTTGTGGTCGCCGGCGAGGATCCCCGGGATCTGTTGGTGACCGCGGCCTGCGACCACACCGACCGGCACCTGGAACAGCACGGCGTCGCGTGGAGCAAACAGGCGGCCCCGGATGTCCTGGCCCGCCAGGCATGGCGGCTCGTCGACGTGGCCGACCGCATCGACGACCTCACCCTCAGCGCGGAGGTGACGACCGTCGCCGGACCCCAGCTGATCCAGCAGGGCACCCTCGCCGAACTCCTCACCCCGATGTACTGGGCAGAGGAACTGCGCACCCGCGGACTGCTGAACCCCGGCACCGTGTTGATGTCGGGAACGATCCCGATGCGCGGCGACGTCGATCAGTTCGGCACCGGCTGGAGCGTCACACTCGGCGATCCGCACACGGGCCGGTCGATCTCCTTGTCGTACTCGGTCCGGCTGATGCCGCCTCCCGTCGATTGACCACTTCGACATGACCGACGATTCCCTCCCCGCAGGAGATGCTGTGCAAGAAGCCGCCGACCCCTGGACACCCCTACGACTCGCATCCGGTCTGACACTGAGCAATCGGTTCATGTTGGCACCGATGACGACCAACGCCTCCGATCCCGGCGGATCGGTCACCGAAGCCGAACTGAACTACCTCGCCCGACGAGGCGCCGCCGAGTTCGGTGCCGCGATCACCTCGTGTGCCTATGTGCACCCCGACGGCCGCTCGTGGCAAGGCATCGGCGCTTGCGACGGCGCGCACCTGGACAGTCTGAGCGCCGTCGCGGGGGCGATTCGCGGCGACGGCGGGCTGGGCATACTGCAGATCTACGACGGCGGGCGGATCGCCCTGCCGAATCTGGTCGGGCCCAGAGGAATTCGGGGCCCATCACCCCTCCCGTCGGCGCGACCGAACGCCGCCACACCCCGGGAGCTGACAGCGCGCGAGATCGACGAGCTGCTGGCGGCATTCGGCCGCGCGGCCGCACTCGGGGTTCGCGCGGGGTTCGACGGTATCGAGATCCATGGCGCGAACCACTATCTGATCCACCAGTTCTTGTCACCGCGAGCCAACCAGCGCACCGACCGGTGGGGAGGTGGGCCCGAGGAGCGAACCCGCTTTCCGCTCGCGGTGGCCGACGCCGTGCGCGACGCCGTCGGCAGCGACATCACCGTCGGATTCCGCATCACGCCCTTCGAATCCGAACCCGGCGGTTACAGCCTCGACGACTCGACTGTTCTCGCCGATCGGCTCGCGGCGTCCGGTGTCGACTACATGCACGTTTCGATGGATGACTTCCGCGCGAACTCGCCGCAGCCGGAGGACCGGGATTGGACGAAAACCCGGGCCAGGGTGGAGGCGCGCAATCCGATCGGGGCGATCGCCGCGGCGGTCGCCGGGCGCAGCGCAGTCGTCGCCAGCGGTGGCATCAGAACACTCTCCGACGCCCGCGAAGCACTCGGGTCCGGCGCCGACCTCCTGGCGGTGGGCCGCGCGGCGCTCATCGACCCGGAGTGGGTCGACAAGCTGAAAGCTGGTGCGCACCACCAGATTCGGACGCAGCTGCCAGAAGACGCCGACGACATCGAAACCGTACTGACCATCCCCCAACCCATGGTGCGCTACCTGCTGAGCAGACCGGGCTGGATCCCGCGCGCCGGACAGGACGGCCGCCCGTGAGCGCGACCGGAGTCCGAATCGCCCTGTGTCAGATCACGTCCACCGCTGATCCGGCACACAACCTTTCGCTCCTGCGGGACTGGGTGCGACACGCCGCCGAATCCGGTGCACAAGTGGTCGTCTTTCCCGAGGCCACCATGGCGCATTTCGGCGTCCGCCTGGCCGACGTCGCCCAACCGCTCGACGGGCCATGGGCACAGGCCGTAGCCGAGCTGGCTCAGGCACACGACGTCCTGATAGCGGTCGGCATGTTCACCCCGGCGGGGACCCGGGTGCGGAACACGGTGCTGCTCACCGGGCGCGGCTACCACCTCGGCTACGACAAGATCCATCTCTACGACGCCTTCGGCTATCGCGAATCCGCGACGGTGGCCCCCGGCAGCGACTGCGTGACCGTCACCGTGAACGACGTCGTCCTCGGCGTCGCCACCTGCTACGACATTCGATTCCCCCCGTTGTTCCAACGTTTGGCCGACAGCGGCGCGAGCGCGATCCTGCTGCCGACATCGTGGGGCGCCGGCGAAGGCAAAGCGGCGCAGTGGGAGGTGCTGGTACGTGCGCGCGCCCTCGACGCCGGAGCGTGGGTGCTCGGCTGTGACCAGGCAGACCCGGCCGGCGTCGGTGTCGCTGTCGACCCGAGCGCACCGACGGGAATAGGACATTCGCTGATCGTGGACCCCTTCGGTCGCGTTTACGGCGAGCTCGATGCCGCACCGGGCCTGCTCGTTGTCGACGTCGACACCGCCGTGCCGCTTCGCGCACGCGCGGCGACCGGTGTATTGGCCAACCGTGCTTCGCACGCCTTCAGAACAGATGAGACTCCGACATGAGCACAGAAGTTCGGCAACAGGCCGCAAACGCCCTTCTCACCGCCTATCAAGGCTGGTCGATCGAACCACTCAGCGAGCAGATCCCCGACCTCGACCTCACCGATGCCTACGCGATCCAGCTCGCCCAGGTGAAGTACTGGACCGAACGCGGTGCGACGGTGAAAGGCCACAAGGTCGGCCTCACCGCAGCTGCCATCCAGCGCCAGCTGGGCGTCGATCAACCGGACTACGGGCACCTGCTCGATACCATGTTCCATCTCGAAGACCAGCCGATCGACCTGGCGCGCTTCCAACAACCCAGGATCGAACCCGAGATCGCCTTCGTGCTCGGCGCACCGCTGCGCGGACCCGGCGTCACTGCCGCCGAGGCCGCCGCCGCCGTCCAGTACATCGTTCCAGCGCTCGAGATCATCGATTCGCGCATCCAGGACTGGAAGATCACCCTGATCGACACGGTGGCCGACAACGCCTCCTCCGGCGGCGTCGTACTCGGCAGCACCTACGGCGAACCCTTCGCGACCGACCTACGCCTCACCGGCTGCGTCCTGCGCCACAACGGCAAGATCATCGACACCGGGGCGGGCGCCGCCGTCTCCGGATCACCGCTGAATTCCCTTGTCTGGCTCGCCAATACGGTCGGCCCGCTCGGCGTGACACTGGAGGCGGGCCACGTCGTTCTCGCGGGTTCGCTCACCGCCGCCTATCCGATCGCAGACGGCGACACCTTCAGTGCGGAATTCGGTGGCATCGGCACCGTCACCGCAACATTCGGGAAGGATCTGTCATGAACAAGGTCACGGCCGCGATCGTCGGGCCCGGCAACATCGGGACCGACCTGCTGGCGAAGCTTCGCCACAGCGCCTCGATCGACGTCATCGCGATGGTAGGCGTCGATCCCGCCTCCGATGGGCTCGAGCGCGCGCGCAAGGCAGGCGTCGAGGCTTCGGCGGGCGGCGTCGACTGGCTACTGGGCCGAAACGAGCTGCCGGACATCGTCTTCGAAGCCACCTCGGCCGGTGCGCACGCCGCCAACGCGCCCCGCTACGCCGAGCACGGCATCGCTGCGGTGGACCTCACCCCCGCCGCTGTCGGCGTCTTCGCCTGCCCGGCGGTGAACCTGGAAACGCAGTCGGACGCACCCAACATCAACATGATCACCTGCGGTGGACAGGCCACGATTCCCATCGTGCACGCCGTCTCCCGGGTCGCCCCTGTGCCCTATGCCGAGATCGTCGCCTCGATCGCCTCCCGCTCGGCCGGCCCGGGCACGAGGGCCAACATCGACGAGTTCACCGAGACCACGGCACAGGCGATCGAGGTGGTCGGTGGCGCACGCGCGGGCAAGGCGATCATCATCCTCAACCCGGTGGAGCCACCGATGATCATGCGCGACACCGTGTTCTGCGCGATCGACCCCGATGCCGACACCGACGCGATCACCGCATCCATCCACGAGATGGTCACCGAGGTCCAGCGATACGTCCCGGGGTACACGCTGAAATCCGACCCCCAGTTCGACCGGCCACGCCCGGAATGGCGCGACCAGGCACGGGTGGCCGTCTTCCTCGAGGTCCGTGGTCGCGGCGACTACCTACCGCCGTGGGCGGGCAATCTCGACATCATGACCGCGGCGGCCGCGCGCACCGGTGAAGTACTCGCCGAGCGCAAGCTCGCCGCGCGAACCGGGGGACGAGCATGAACGACATCGACGTGCGTATCACCGACACCACCCTGCGCGACGGCAGTCATGCCATGCGGCATCAGTTCACCCCCGACCAGGTCCGCGACGTCGTACGGGCGCTCGATGCAGCCGGTGTGCGGGTGATCGAGGTCAGTCACGGTGACGGGCTGGGCGGATCCAGCTTCAACTACGGCTTTTCCGGCACCGATGACATCGCTCTGGTCGCCGCAGCCGTCGCCGAGGCGCGTCAGGCGGCGATCGCGGTCCTGATCCTGCCCGGCGTCGGCACGATCACCGACCTGCGGCGTGCCTTCGACGCGGGAGCACGCGTGGCTCGCGTCGCGACCCACTGCACCGAAGCGGACGTGTCCGTCCAGCATTTCGGTGCGGCGCGAGATCTCGGGATGGAGACCGTCGGCTTTCTCATGCTCTCGCACCGCATTCCGCCCGAGGAACTCGCGACGCAAGCTCGGATCATGGTCGACGCGGGTTGTCAGTGTGTCTATGTGGTGGACTCGGCGGGTGCGCTGTTGCCCGACGAGGCGCGCGCCAGAGTCCAAGCACTGGTCGCCGAACTCGGTACCGATGCCGAGGTCGGGCTGCACGGTCATCAGAATCTCAGCTTGGGTGTGGCGAATTCGCTGGCCGCGTATCAGGCGGGGGCACGCCAAATCGACGGCACACTGTGCGCGCTCGGTGCCGGCGCCGGCAACTCACCGACCGAAGTGCTGGTCGCGGCTTTCGACAAAATGGGGGTGCGCACCGGACTCGACCTGAACAGCGTCCTGGCCGCTGCCGCCGAGATCGCGCTACCGTTCATCACCAGGTTGCCGTGGGCGGACCGGTCTTCGATCGTGCAGGGCCATTCGGGCGTGTACTCGAGCTTCCTGTTGCACGCCGAGGCGGCGGAGCAGCGCTACGGCGTTCCGGCGCACGAAATTCTGCGAGCCGTCGGCGAACACGGGTATGTGGGCGGTCAGGAGGACATGATCATCGATCTCGCCCTGCGGATGGCCGCCGAACGGAGCGGGCGGGATTCAGCGTTGCTGACGAGCGAACAGCACCGCGACCTGGGTGCGTGAGTTCACGCCGAGCTTGGTGAAGATGTGCTCGATGTGGGTCTCCACGGTCCGCTGAGCGATCACCAATTTCTGGGCGATCTGCCGGTTCGTCAAGCCTTCCGCCAGCATCCGCGCGACCTGTGTCTCGCGTGCTGTCAGCGTCGCGATGACCGCATCGCCGGTCGAGGGCCTTTCCTCGGCCGGCGGTGTCTCCCCCAACGCGTAGCCGACCGCGGAATCGGTGCTCATTCGTCCACCCTCAGCGAATGCGGCGTTGAATACGTTGTCACCCAACGCAGTTCGTACTACGTCTTCGGTTCGGTCACTCCACGTGCGCAGTTCGAATCCGCCCTGGTAGGTGCCCAGCGGCTCCCATACCCGCCGCACAGCGCCCATGAGCCGCGCCGAACGGTCGGCATCGCCATCCTCCGCGGCGACCCAGGACAGGATCTCCATGACCACCGCGATGCCGAGCGCGTCGTTGAAAGGGCGCTTGCCCGCGAGCGCTTCTCGAAGCTGCTCGCCCGCCTGGGCGAACTCGCCGCGCATCCAGTGCGCCAGACCGAGGAACGTGTAGATCCAGGACAGTAGCCAGCGCTCACCCCGCGCGACGAGAGCGGTTCGGCACTGCTCCAACACTTCGAGCGCCCGATCCGGTTCCTGCCGCCGGCAGTAGGCCCAGCCGAGATGTTCGAGGGCGAGAATGTGCAGCAGGGTAGGGCCCGTCTCGGCTTCCAACGCCGTACCCTGTTCGATGAGCGCCATGCCCAACGTCACGTCACCGAGATTGTGTTCGGCGACGCCGCGAAGATGTGTCGCGTGGGCGAGATTGGTGGTGTCGCCCAGCTCGCGCGCCAAGACCTCGCTGTGCCGGAGCAGCTCCAGGGCGACGTCGGGTTTGCCTTCCGCCACCGCCAGATAGCCGTTCGACCACAGAGCCGCGGCGCGCTCCGAGCTCGGGATGTCGCTGTGAGCGAGCACGCGATCCAGCCAGTGCCGTCCTTCGCGTTGCAGACCACATGCCAGCCAGTACCAGAACAGCGACGCGGCCATGCCGAGTGCGGCTCTTCCGTCGTCGTCGGCGTCGGACAGCAACGCGTCGAGCACGGCACGCAGATTCGCCTGTTCGCCGCGCATCCGGTCGACCGATTGTTCCTGGTCCGGACCGAACCATGTCTCGTCGAATTCTCGTGCGAGACGCTGGTAGTAGCGCCGATAGCGCCCGAGGGTCGCAGCTTCACCGGGATGGGCGGCCAGCTTCCGCAGTCCGTACTCACGTACCGTCTCGAGCATGCGATAGGTCGGCCTGCCACCGGCCGATTGCTGAGTCAGAATCGACTTGTCCACGAGTGCCGAGATGCAGTCGACGACCACTTCTCGGGGCAGATCCTCTCCGCTGCAGATACATTCGGCCGCCTGCAAATGCACTGCCCCGGTGAAAACCGCCAGCCGCTCCCACAACAGCCGTTCGCGATCCGAGCACAGGTCGTAGCTCCAGTCCAGTGTCGCCCACAGCGATTGATGGCGCGGCGCGGCGGAGCGCTCGCCCGTGCTGAGCAACAGGTAGCGGTCGTCGAGCCGATCGAGCAGCTCCCGTGGCGACAATGCCCGCATGCGGCCCGCCGCGAGTTCGATCGCCAACGGCAACCCATCGAGTCGGCGGCACAGCTCCTCGACTGTCTTGGCATTGTCAGCGGTGATCCGGAACCCGGGCGCCGCCGCCGACGCTCTCTCGGCGAACAACGTGACCGCGTCGGGTCGTAGATCTCGAGGGTTCGACGAATCCGGCCCCGCACGGGAGACCGACAACGCCCGTACCTCGAATACGTGCTCGCCGCCGACGCGCAGCGATTCCCGGCTGGTGACGAGAATCCGCAGATCGGTGCAAGCCGATAGCAGGTTTCGGGCCAACCGCGCGCACTCGTCGAGCAGGTGCTCGCAATTGTCGAGAACGAGGAGGAGTTCGCGGGTTCGGAGGTAGTCGATCAGGGTGGCACCGACATCGGGCTGATGGGTCGCGGCCCCCACCGCCTGGGCCACCGTCAGAGCCACCAGGGCGGGATCGGCGACCTCCGCCAACTCGACCAGTACCGCTCCGTCGGATAGACCGCGCGCGGCCTTGCGCGCCACATCTACCGCGAGCCGTGTCTTGCCGACGCCGCCGATGCCCGTCAGCGTGACCAGCCTCGAATGAGCAAGCAGTCGGCGAACTTCGGTGGACTCGGCATCCCGGCCGACGAGGCGGGTGATGTCGAGCGGCAGGCCGGGGATGGCCTGCAGCGCCGGGACATCGGCCATCATGTCACCTCGGTCATTCGTAGGGAGTACTGAAGCTGTCGACGATAGCCCCTCGGTCGACGTGGGGCGAAGCGTCATATCCGGGGCTGGGCGCCCGTGGGCGCGCTGGATACCGCGGAGCAACTCGCCGAATTCGGCGGCGGACTGCGGGCGGTCGCCGGGATCACGGGACATGCTCGCCGCGACAGCATCGCACAGATCGTCGGGGATGCCCTCGGGACGTAATGCGGGCAACGGCTCGGCGGCGATGCGCAGGAACTGCGCGACGACTTGCTCGCCCGGTCTGCGCTCGAACGCGGCATGCCCGGTGAGCATGCAGAACAGTGTCGCGCCGAGACCATACACGTCCGAAGATACCGAAGCGCGCCCGAAGCCCAACACCTCGGGAGCGGTGAACGCAGGCGAACCCGTGACCACGCCGGCGGAGGTCTCGAAGCCACCTCGGATGTGGGCGATGCCGAAGTCGGTGAGCTGGGGCTCGCCGTAGTCACTGATCAACACATTCCCCGGCTTGATGTCGCGGTGCAGAATGTCGGCGCGGTGCGCAGTCTCCAGGGCACCGGCCAGCTTGACAGCGATGCCGATCGCGTCATCGAGCCCGACGCGTCCGGCACGGCGAAGGAGATCCTCGACCGAGCCGTGCGAGTGATAAGGCATCACCAGGTACGGGTGGCCACTGGCAGTGGTGCCGACCTCGAGGATGTGGACGATGTTGGGGTGGCCCGACAGTGCCCCCATCACGTACTGCTCCCGCCGGAACCGGTCGATATTCGATGCTTCCGGCCCCAACGCGGTCAGGACTTTCACGGCAACTTCGCGGTGTAATGCCGACTGCCTGCACCGGTACACCACCCCGAAGCCACCCCGGCCGATCTCGCGTGGCTCGTCGAGGCCGGTGCCTTCCAGTTCCGTGCTGAAATCTGGAGGCCGGTCACTCTGCGTAGCGAACGGATCGGTCATGGCCATGGCGTAGCTCTGTCGCGGACGTTCGCGGTCGGGCCGCGCTGGTTCGAGTCTATCCGCAGACCTAGCGCCCCGGGCACCAGTTCCCGACCGCCTCGACCGACGTTCCGGCAGCCGGACCACGACTCTTGGCCCGCCCGATTTCGGGTCGTAACTTACCGAGAAATCCACTTGGCGCATCATGAGGAGCTTTCAGGTGTTCGATCAATTCAGTAAGCCGGATTCCGGCCGATCAATCCAGACTTCGTCGTCTGCCGCAGAGTTCCTCCGTACGTTCGATCGAGACTTGGAACAGGGCATTGTTTCACCGCGGATCTTCAACGATCCAGAACTCTATTCCTACGAGCTGGACCGGATCTTCGCCCGATGCTGGTGTTTCGTCGCGCACGAATCGGAGATTCCGATGCCGGGCGACTACGTACTCCGCAACATCGGTCAGGACCAGTTCATCGTCGTGCGTGACGAGGACGGGCAGATCCGTGTGCTGTTCAACAAATGCACGCACCGCGGTAGCCCGGTCTGCCGAGTGGAGAAAGGCAACAGTTCACATTTCCGTTGCCCGTATCACTCGTGGGTGTTCAAGAACAATGGGGACTGGAGCGGCGCCCCCTATCGCAAGAAGGCGTACAAGAAGCTCGACGCCGCCGCATGGGGACTCGCGGCAGCTCCCCATGTGGACTCGGTGCACGGCCTGATCTTCGCCTCACTCGATCCGGACGCGCCGACCCTGGACGACTACCTCGGCGGGATGCGGTGGTACTTGGACGCGCTGCTCGGACTCAACGACCAGGGCATGCGGGCCATCGGTGAACCGCATCGCTGGCGGGTCCCGGCGAATTGGAAGTCCGGCGCCGAGAACTTCATGGCGGACGCGTATCACGTTCCGTCCCTGCATCGTTCGGCGGAAGAGGTCGGCATGTTCCCCAACATCGAGGCGGGCGGCGCAGGCCCACAGGCGGGATCGCGGCACGTCTACTTCGACGAAGGCCACGGGATGATCATCAACGACGGCTTCCTCCCCCCGCCGTGGCATCGCTCCGGTTTCCCGCCGGAGGTCGCCGACACCTTCCAGCTCGATCGACTCGCGCCCGACCAGCAACTCTTCGTCGACAACCACTCGGCGACGACATTTCTCATCTTCCCCAATCTCGGATTGGTCCGCGTGCCCGCCTCACCGCACCCGGACGCACCGCCCACGGTGTTCACCTACCTGCGTCAGTTGCAACCCTCGGGGCCCGACACCATTGTGAACTGGAACTGGACCTTGGGCTGGAACAGCGCGCCGGACGGATTCAACGAGGACGCCTACGTCGCCGCGCTCAGTATGCACGGCCCGGCCGGCATCCTCGAGCAGGACGACACGGTCGTCTGGGGCGGACCTCCGACGGCAGGAAAGTCGGTCTTCGCGCGCAAGAGCGGCATGCGTTTCAACTTTCAGCTCGGCCTCGACGGTATGAGCGACTACGCCGAGGACACCTCCTGGGCGTTCCCCGGCCGGGCCACCACCACCGCACTCGGCGAGGCGCCGCAACGCGCCTTCTACCGCCGCTGGCTACGCGAAGTCTCCACCGCGGACCACGCCGAAAACCGGGAGGACGGACAGTGACCGTTAGCATCGCATCGACGACCGGCACGCCCCGCGACATTACCGCGGAATGCGCCGAGTTCCTCTTCCGCGAAGCGGAATACCTGGATCATCGGGAATTCGACCGGTGGCTGGGATGCCTGTCGGAGGAGCTGGTGTATGTGATGCCCATCCGGGTGACCCGCGGCCCGGAAGCACGCAATCTCGAGTTCTCGCCCACCGGATTCCACATGAAGGACAACTACGCGTCGATGAAGATGCGGGTGTCCCGGCTCTACACCGAGCATGCCTACGCGGAAGATCCGCCGTCACGCACCCAGCGCCTCGTGACGAATGTTCGCGTCGACGCGCTCGACATCGCCGGGAAATACGATGTGCGAAGCAACTTCCTGTGCTTCCGAGCCCAGGGCGACGGTGTCGAATCCGATCTCATCGTCGGGGAACGGTTCGACATTCTGCACGACACCGCCGAGGGCTGGCGACTGGCCGCGCGCACAGTGCACTTGGCACACACCACGCTGGTGACGGCGAACCTCGGGATCTTTCTGTGACGCCGCTGCGACTGAGCAATGAGTTCGCCGACGTGATCCTGCGGATCGTCGCCACCGGCAACGGTGAGCGGCTCGAGATCATCTCGCCGCGGCGAGGTACCAGCATTCGGGTGGATCCCGTCGTGCTCGAAGCCCTGACCTGGCAGAGCACCGAGGTGTTCACCCGCATGCTCGAGGGCTCGATCGGCCCGGCGACGTTGTGACGCTTATTCTTTCGGCCCGCCCGAGGCGGCCGGAAGTTCGAGGAGGAGAGATATGAGTGAAGGTTGGCTGACCGGGAAAGTCGTGCTGATCACCGGTGGTGGCACCGGGATCGGGCGGGCCGTGGTGGAGCGGTTCGTGGAGGAAGGGGCCCGGGTCGGGGTGCTCGATCGCTCGGACGAGGCGGTGGCCGAGCTCCGAGCGCTGCCCGGCGGAAACGTCTGGGCCACCGGTGGTGACGTCCGCAGTCTCGACGACCACAAGCGAGCTGTCGCCGACACAGTCGAACGCTTCGGCAAACTGGATGTGCTGGTCACTGTCGCGGGCATTTTCGACTACTTCGTGTCGCTGGAAAGCTTGGCCGAGGACCGCATCGACGCGGCGTTCAGCGAGATGTTCGACATCAACGTGAAGGGTTCGCTGTTGGCGGTCAAGGCCGCCTTGCCCGAGCTGTCCAAAACACAAGGCAACGTGGTGCTGACCATCTCCAACGCCGGCTTTCTTCCCGGCGGTGGTGGTCCGCTCTACACCGGCTCCAAATTCGCGGTTCGTGGACTGCTCTCCCAGCTCTCCTTCGAGCTGGCCCCGAACATCAGGGTCAACGCGGTCGCCCCCGGCGGAACCGTCACGCAGTTACGTGGCCTCGAGGCCATGGATTCCGGCGACATCCGCCTGGCCGATATGGCCGACCTGCCCGAACTCATTCGCCAGACCAACCCGTTGCAGGTCGCGTCGCAACCCACCGATCACGCCTGGGCGTATGTGTACTTGGCGTCCAAGGAACGCACGACATCGGTCACCGGTTGCGTCATCCATTCCGACGGCGGGCTGCATAGCCGCGGTTTGGTCCCGCTCGGCGGCGAACTGACGTCCTGAACTCACCCATGGATCTGCGTCATCTGCACTACTTCATCGCCGTTGCTGAGGCAGGCACCTTCACCGGTGCCGCTCAGCACGTCCATGTCGCCCAGTCCGGCATCAGCGTGCACATCAAGGCACTGGAACGCGAACTGGGACAACAACTTTTCGACCGAGGGCCGCGAGCGGTCAGACTGACCGCCGCCGGTGCCGCACTACTGCCGCATGCCCGCGCGGTGATGGACGCTCTCGCCGCTGCGCGGGAATCGATCGATGCGCTCACCGGATTGATCCGCGGGCATGTGGCGGTCGGCAGTGTCAGTCCGTTCTCACCCCACAGTATCGATCTGCCGGAGGTCCTCGCCTCGTTCCAACGCATACATCGCGGCGTCGACATATCGCTGGTCGAGGACACCGCGGCGGCACTCAAACGACGCGTTTCCGAGGGCGCCCTCGACGTCGCGTTCACCAGCCTCAACGACTCGACACCCGCCGGTGTGCGCACGCGTGAATTACACAATGAACGAGTCGTCGCGGTGGTCACCCCCGCCGACCCCTTCGCGCACCGCGCCGATCTCCCCCTGAATTTCCTCGGCGAACGCCCCTTGATCGCACTGCCCGAAGGGTCCGGACTGCGCTGCCAGCTGGACCAGACGCTGGCCCGTGCCGGCGTTCGGGCACGCATTGCGTTCGAGGCTGGAAGTCCCGACATGCTCGTCCGAATGGTGGAGAAGGGGCTCGGCGTCGCCGTGGTCCCGCACTCGGCGCTGTCCCACAATGATCGGGTCGTCGGGGTGGCGGTGCCGGAGCTGCCGCTGGGGCGTCTCGGCATCATCTGGCGTGACGGCGCGGCCAGTCGCGCGACGCGGGCTTTTGTCGCGCACACTACCGCGCTCGCCGCGCAGCGACCGGCCGCGTCATAGCTACTCGGAGGCCCGTAAGCCGACTGTCGCCGCGACCCGCTCGTGCCGCGCCACATCCAGACCACGCCACCGCTTCGCCTGTGGCGCATCGAGGTCGAACTGATCGAGGATCCGCGTCGCGACGTGGTCGACGATGTCGTCGATGGTCTCGGGCCGGTTGTAGAAGGCGGGCATCGGCGGCACGAGGCGTGCGCCCATCCGGCTCAACCCGAGCATGTTCTCGAGGTGGATCTCGTTGAGCGGCATCTCTCGTGGCACCACGACCAAGCGGCGGTGCTCTTTGAGTACGACATCGGCGGCACGGCACACGAGATTGTCCGCGTGTCCGTGCCGGATGGCCGCGAGAGTTCGCATGCTGCATGGCACGACGATCATCCCCTCCGTTCGGAACGATCCCGAGGAGATCGCCGCACCCTGCTCCCCCAGCTTGTAGCTGACGTCGCCCAGCTCCGCGACCTCGCGCACGCTGTAGGGCGTCTCCATCTCGATATTGGTCCGCGCCCAGGCGCTCATCACCAGATGCGTTTCGATCTCGGGTATTTCGCGCAGCATCTGCAGCACCCGCACCGCGAAGGGTGCGCCGCTGGCGCCGGTGATGCCGACGATGATGCGCCTTGCCGACCCGGTCATCGCCGTCCCTCCCTGGTGGCTCTGGCGTCGAGCAGGCGAGTGAACATGTCCGCACTACGAGACCAGTTCTCCTGGACGGCGAGCTCCGCCGAGGTACGGAACATCAATGCCTGCAAGGGAATCCCGAGGTCGTCACGGGTGTGCTCGACCATCGCGAACTCGCAGCCGAGGATGTAGTCGTCGATGGGCGAGCCGACCAGGCGGAGTTTCACGTGGTGGCACACCGAGCCGTCGACCGCGATCAATGCGGCGGTACCCGAGCGCCGCAGGTTCGTCCGCGTTCTGCGGCCGGCCACCGCCGCCAACAGTGTTTCGCCGTCAGCGGCGGGCTCGAGCTCCGAACGCGACAGCAGGGCACTGTGCGGGAATCCGTTCTCGTCGACCGAGAGGAACGGAAAGGCCTGCTCTTGCACGCCGGTAGGAGGAAATCCGCGCAGGAGCGCGCTGATCTCGATGGGGATGGTCATGAAGGTCACGCCTTTCCGTTCGACTCGGTATCTGCCTGCCCTACAGCGTCAGCGATGCCTTCCACTTCTCGCGGATCTCGGCGCGGTACGGCTCGTCGAAACGGTTCGAGCGGGGGTAGTCGTCCTTCCATGCGAACGGTTTGCAAGCATCGATGAGGACGATCCCCATCGACATATCCCCGGCGGCGCGCTTGGCCGGTGACAATCGCGGGTCGATCGCGGTGGTCGGGGCCCGCAGGATGTGCATCGACTCGGACGGATCGACCCGCGTGAATATCGCCCAGAGCACGTGATTGATGTCAGTGATATCGATGTCCTCGTCGACCACGACGAAGTAGCGCTCCATGCCACCGGTCCGCTTTCGCCCGGCCGCCGCCAGCAGCGCGTGCATCGCATCGCCCGCGCCGGTCTGCTCGACAGAGATCACCATCATCAACTGGCGCGCGTACGCCCATACGCCACGGATGTTCTGTACTCCCGACGCTTCCAGATGATCCCAGGTGACCGACGCGGAATACAGCGGCACCGACTGGTCGCCGGCGGGTACCGTCGGAATCATCGGTGGCGCACCGAGAATGATCGGCGCATCTCGGTGCATGATCCGGTTGACTCGCACCACCGTCTCCTGGCCGGCATGCGTGAAATAGCCCGTCCACTCCCCGAAGGGACCTTCCAGCACCGACTCCTCCTCGACCGGAGGCATCTCGCCCTGGATGACGATCTCGGCGTGCGCGGGAATCGGCAGATCGGTTCCGGGTGCATACAGCACCTCGACCGCCTCGCCACGCAACCCACCGGCCACGTCGTACTCCGAAACCCCCTCGGGCGCGGCGATTGCGGCGACCGTGGACAGAATCGGGTCCGATCCGACGACAACAGCGATCGGGCACGCCTCACCGCGGTCCCAGTACTTCTTCGCGATCGCGCGCGCATGCCGGTTGCCCAGCATCCACAGCGACAGCCGGTCCTTGCCCTGCACGCACGCTCGATAGGTGCCGATGTTCACCCATCCCGAGTCCGGATCGCGAGTGATGACCATGCAGGCGGTGCCGATGTAGCGGCCGCCGTCACCGTCGTGCCAGCGCGGCGTGGGGAAGGCAGTCAGATCGACTGCGGCTCCCTCCATGACGTTTTCGAGTACCGCTCCCGACGTCACCACGACCGGCGGAATCGGCTCGATTCGCTTGCTGAGATCCTTCCACGCGCGGATGATCTCCATCTTCGACGTGTCCGCGGGCAAACCGAGCGCGACGGCGCACCGCTGCGCGGTGCCCATGAAGTTCGTGAAGACCCGATAACCCGTCGGATATCCGGGAATGTTGTCGAACAACAAAGCGGGCCCTTCTTTCTCGGCGACCAGTTCTGTGATGCCACCGATTTCGAGGTCCCAATGCGCGCCGTCGACCACACGCACCTCATCGTCGCCCAGGTGATCGGTGAGATTGTCGATGTAATGCCGTAGATCACGAAACACAGTCATAGCGAAGTTACAAGGTCTCGATATCCCTCGACATCGAGGCCCTATCCCCTTTCTCGATTAGTTTTGCGTTCCTCCTCAACTTTGCTGCCCGAAGAAGCCCGAGTCCAATAGAAGTTTCTGCTTTCCACCATCTGGTTTTCGGATGATTGCGCAGCGATCCGCCGCGAGATCTGGGCAGTTTCCGGAGAACGTTCCGCCTGACGGAACTCCGTGCTGGTGACCGAACCAACGTTCGGCGAAAATGGACGGCGCTATCCGGGCGGCGTGTGATCGCCCTGATTCAGGCTTTCCTGGAGGTTCTCATTTCCGATCCAGCATTTCGCTCCGCAGCCGAGCTCGCCGCCGCCATCGCCGCAAAGGAAGTGTCGAGCGTCGAGCTGCTCGACCACTACCTCGACCGGCTGCGGCGATTCGGTCCGCAGGTGAACGCCATCGTCGCCCGGGACGAGGAGGGCGCGCGAGCCGCGGCATCCGACGCTGACCGCGCGGTCTCCCGAGGCGAGCCGCTCGGCCCCCTGCACGGTGTTCCGGTGACAGTCAAGGACAGCCTCGAGGTCGCGGGAATGCGGACCACCGGAGGTTCGACGCGCTGGGGGCATCACGTCTCGACCAGCGATGCAGAATCGGTCGCACGGCTCAAGAACGCGGGAGCTGTCGTGTTCGGCAAGTCCAACCTGCCGGCCGACGCCAGGGACTGGCAGACCTACAACGAGGTGTACGGAACCACGAACAATCCGTGGGATCCGTCGCGCGGTCCTGGCGGTTCGTCCGGCGGCTCCGCCGCGGCCCTTGCCGCGGGGTTGACCGGTCTCGAACTGGGCGGTGACACGGCGGGTTCGATTCGAGTGCCCGCCCATTTCTGCGGCGTGTACGGCTTGCGCCCGTCCTACGGAATCGTGCCGAGGCACGGGAGCGTATCCGGACATGCTCCCGGATCGCTGGCGGAGTTCGACATGGCAGTGCTGGGCCCGCTCGGCAGACACGCCGACGATCTCGATCTAGGTCTCGATGTCCTCGCGGGAGCAGACCGGGAAAACGCCCCGGGATGGCGACTTGATCTGCCGGCCGCCAGGTCGAATACCCTGCGGGAGTTCCGGGTCGCGGCGTGGCTCGATGACCTTTTCTGCCCCCTCGACGGTGAATTGGTCGACATCATGCAGTCGGTTCTGGAGGCGGTGCGCGGAGAAGGCGCCGTCGTGGTCGAGGGCAAGGGACCGGTCGGGCTCGAAGAGACGATGGCTCTGTATTACCCGTTGCTGGTGGCGCAGAGCGGGTTGATCGAGCCGGACGAGTCGTATGCCGGGCTCGTGGAGCTCACCGCGGCCGAAGGCGCCGCAGGTGGATTCGCCTCCGACCTGACGATCCGCTTCCGCGACTGGCACGCACTCGATGAACGTCGGCAACACTCCCGCCGCCGCTGGGCCGAGTTCTTCGGCGACGTCGACGTGCTCATCTGTCCGGTGAGCCCCACCGCAGCCTTCCCGCACGACCATCGACCCGATCCCAGCTGGTCGGTCCGAACGCTGCAGGTCGACGGCACCGACCGGCCATATCACGAGATGCTCAGGTGGGTGGCGCCGTCCTCGCTCAACCATCTCCCCGCGGCAGTGGCGCCGGTCGGGGCGACTCGGGACGGGCTGCCGGTCGGCATCCAGGTCATCGCGCCGTATCTGCACGACCGCACCGCGGTGCAGTTCGTGCGGCTCCTCGCGGAAGTGATCGGCGGGTTCCGCCGTCCGCCGGGATTCTGAGCCGCCGTCACCCGGCCGCTCACCGCAGCGCGGCGGTGAGCGGCGGTGTCTTTCTCTACGAGTATCTTCGGCGTTGCCGTGCAGCATCCGGATGACCGGAACCGCCGTCAGGTGGCGGCAGGCTCGAACCCGGTACTGGCGCCGGCGGATTCCTCGTCATCGAGCGCGTCGAGCCACTCGGCGACGAGGGCCGCGGTGGCACGCGGCGCCTCGACCTGAGGATTGTGCCCGGCGTCGTCGAGGATCGCGGCGGTCATCCGCGGGTAGTGGTCCAGCAAGGCGAGCTGATCGCGCCAGCCGACGAGTGCGTCGCGACGGGTGGTGACGACCAGGTGGCGGCCACGGTGCGGCGCAACGGCGGACTCCGGGGACTCGGGGAGCAGGAATGCCGCCTCCAGTTCGGCCGCCGCGGCCCGGTCGTGCACATGCCAGCCCGGAAGGATGTACTCACGGAACTGCTTCCAGCGGGTTTCGTCCAGGTGCGCCATCACCAGTGCGAACAGCTCGCGCTCGTCGGAGGGGAGCCCGGCCAGGAAGTCGTCGTCGCGGCTCAGCGTCGTCACACCGGGAAGCGTTCGGTCGTCTCCCCATCGGACGACCGGCACGAGCAGTGCCATTCCCAGGACCTGCTCGCCGAACGCCGCGGTCACGGCCCGAGCGATCTGACCGCCGAAGGACTGTCCGACGACGGCGAACCGCTGATCGCCCACGAGTCGGCGAATATTGTCGATCACGGCTTCCACCACGGTGTTCGCACTGGTCGCGCCCGCCACCCGTGGGCTGTTGCCGTGTCCGGGGAGATCCAGGTAGATCCTGCGGAACCCCGGCCGCTCGGCGAACGCGGCTTCGAGCGGAAGCAGCACGCGGTGATCGACGGTGTATCCGTGGATCAGAACCACCGGGGTGCCCTGCCCCGAGTCGGTGTGCCAGATTTCGGAAATGGTCATGCCGCAGAACGTAGAACCTTCACACTTACGGCAAGGTCAATCGTGCTGTGACGAGGACAACGCCTTCACCGCGTCGAAGTAGCTGTCGATCGCGTCGCGGTTGCGGATGAGGCACTCGATGCGTCGGGTCATCTGGTCGCGTTCCCGTTGCAAGGTAACGAGCATCTCGGGGGTGGCATCGGCGAAGTGGATGGCGCGCGGCTTGTCCAGGCAGGGCAGAATTTGCTTGATTATGCGGGTGGGTAGGCCGGCATCGAGCAGACCGCGGATCTGGATCACGCGGTCGACGAGGTAGTCGTCGTAGTCGCGATACCCGTTGTCCCGACGGTTCGGCACGATCAGGCCCTGCTCCTCGTAGTACCGCAGAGACCGCGTTGGAGTGTCCGTCAGTTTCGACAGCTCACCGATACGCATATGACCACCCTCACTCCCCGATCTGGCCCACCAGACCTTGACCTTCTCATTGATGTCAATCTTTGACGATAGGCCGATGACACAAGCGACACAATCAGTCGAGCCTCGTCAACACCACCGAAAACTGCCGATGCCAGGCCTGATCGCCCTGGCCTGCGGCGGATTCCTCACCATCATGACCGAGGCGCTCCCCGCCGGGATTCTCCCCGCGATGAGCGCCGATCTCGGCGTCGGCGAATCCATCGCCGGACAGACCGTCACGATCTATGCGATCGGATCGACCCTCACGGCCGTGCCGCTGACCGCGATGACCGCGGGATGGCCGAGACGACGGCTGTTGACACTCGCCATCGCCGGGTTCGCTGCTGCCAACGCTGTCACCGCGGTCTCCACCGACTACCACGCCACGATGGTCGCGCGGCTGATCGCGGGCATAGCTGCCGGGCTACTGTGGGCGCTGCTCGCCGGGTATGCACGACGGATGGTGCCTGCCCACCAGAGAGGTAGGGCGATGGCGATCGCGATGGCGGGCACACCGGTGGCGCTGTCGATCGGCGTCCCCGCAGGCACCTTCGTCGCCGGGATCATCGGATGGCGCTGGACATTCGGAGCGATGACACTGCTGAGTCTGGCGTTGATCGCCGGGGTGATCGCGGCGGTGCCACCGATTCCAGGTGCTGCCCACTCGGAGCGCACGCCACTGCGGCGCGTGCTGCGGGTCCGCGGAGTCGCACCCGTACTGGCAGTGACACTGACGTTCGTGTTGGCGCACAACATCCTGTACACCTACATCGCGCCCTTCCTCGCTCCACTGGGCATGGGCGCGCGAGTCGATGCGGTGCTGCTCGCTTTCGGGATCGCCTCGCTCGTCAGCATTCTCGTCACCGGGGTCCTCATCGATCGTCACCTGCGCGGCCTGATGATCGCCGCGAACGTCTGCTTCGGCGCGGCCGCCCTCGTGCTCGGGTTGTTGGCATCGGTCCCGCCGTTGGTGTTCGTGGCAGCGGTGGTCTGGGGCCTCGGCTTCGGCGGCGCCGCAACACTCCTGCAGACCGCGTCCGCCGAGGCCGTCGGCGCCGCCGGCGACGTGGCCCAGTCGCTGATCGTGACGTCGTGGAACGTCGCGATCGCCGCCGGAGCCATGATGGGCGGAGTCCTGCTCTCCGCTGGAACCGCTGCGCTGCCGTGGTGGAGCCTGGCGCTGGCGCTCACCGCTCTGTCGATCACAGTGACCGCTGCGCGTGACGGATTTCCTTCTCGCGCACGACGAGCCGAGCGGTCACACGCAGCACTGTGATCAGTTCAGTAGGCGAATCGTCACGGTGTAGCCGCCTCATCCGAAAGATTCCGGAATCGGGTGAGGAGCTCGGCAACTGCAGCACGGTACCTGTCGATGTTCGCGACTTTGATCGTCTCGTAGCCGCGGACCATATCCGGCAGTTCCGCGATCTCGAGCGCCAGCGGGAGGGTATCGGTTCGCAAAGCCTCGAGGAGATCGCAGATCACGGCCCGATACTCAGTGATCAGCGCGCGTTCGGTTCTGCGCACGGAAGCGATACCGAAGGGGTCCAGCTTCGTACCACGCAGGCGGCGCATGCCGATCAGTCCCTTGTACACCGGACGGAACCACGGCCCGAGTTCGAGCTTGTCCTTCATACCCATAGCGCGCAACACCGGAGGATGCAGCCGATAGGAAACACGCGCACCGGGGCCGAATTCCGCTTCGATAGCCGTGTGGACCTCGGCGTCCAGTGACAGGCGGGCGACCTCGTATTCGTCTTTGTAGGCCATGAGCTTGTACAGATTGCGCGCGACGGACTCGGTCAGCGCCGACGAGCCGGGAATCCGTGCTCCCTCGACGCGCGCCACTCGCTCGACGAACGTGCTGTATTGCCTTGCGTAGGAGACGTTCTGGTACTCGATCAGATCAGGAATCCGGATGCTGAGGATGCGGTGGAGTTCCGAGGTGGGTTCGGCCGCTACGGCGGCGATGAGACCCTCGGCTGCCAGCGACCGTGGTCGAGGCGCCTCGCTCGGCCCGCTGGCCTTTGCCACCGCTGCGGCGAAGGCCGACGGGTCGGCAACAGCGAGTCGGCCGAATCGGAAAGCCGCCGTATTCGCTTCGGCCTGAATACCGTTGAGGACGATGGCTTCTTCGATGTCCGCCGGTGCCAGTGGCAACCCACCGGACTGGACAGCTGCGCCGGCGAGGAGAAGATTGGCAAATTGATCAGCACCGAGCAATGCGACGGACGCGCTTCGCGCATCGAGGAAGAAGGCGTCGGTCGTGGTCGCCCGGATCGTGTCCTGAATCGGTCCGGGGGCGGGAAACGAGACCGTCGGGTCGGTGACCATCTGCCCGGTCGGGACTTCGCTGGTGGAGATCACCGCGGCCGTTCGCTCGGGATCGGCGGCGGCGAGGTAGCGCGGATCGGCCGCGACGAGCAGGTCGCACCCGAGATAAAGGTCGCACTCGCCAGCGATCGCCTTGCTGCCCTGTTCGATCGGCTCGTGGGAGACGGTGATGTCGGAGACGACGGCCCCGCCCTTCTGCGCGAGTCCGGTCTGATCGAGTGCCCGCACCCGCAGTCCACCCAGGGTGGCCGCGGTGCTGAGCAGCTGCGCCAAGGTCACGATGCCGGATCCGCCGACGCCGGCGATCCGGGTGGTGTGGACGCCGTGGATGTTTCGGGGCGGGGTGGGAAGGTCGGCCGGGCCGGTGAGCGCGACTTGTGTGCGGCGGCCCGGCGCGGGCACGACGCTGAGGAAGGACGGGCAGTCACCGGCCAGGCAGGAGCGATCAATGTTGCAGGAGGACTGGTCGATCCGGGTCTTGCGGCCGAATTCGGTGTCGAACGGTTGCACGGACAGGCAGTTCGACTTCTGTCCGCAGTCGCCGCAGCCCTCGCAGACCCGTTCGTTGATCACGATGCGCTCCAAGGGTTTCGGCGCGAGACCACGCTTGCGCTTGCGCCGCAGTTCGGTGGCGCATTCCTGATCGTGGATGAGCAGCGTGACACCGGATGTTCCGGCCAGCGTTTCCTGGGCCTCGATGAGGCGGTCGCGATGCCAGACCTGAACTCTCTTGGGCAGTGCTATCTTTCGGTATTTTCGCGGTTCGTCGGTCGTCACGATGATCTGCGCGACGCCTTCGGCGCGCATCGCCGCGCAGATCGCCGGGACCGACATGACACCGACCGCTTGCTGGCCGCCGGTCATCGCCACCGCGGAGTTGTAGAGCAGTTTATAGGTGATATTGGCACCTGCGGCGATGGCCGCGCGGATGGCGAGGCTGCCGGAGTGGTGGAAGGTGCCGTCGCCGAGGTTCTGGATCAGGTGAGTGCGTGCGAGAAACGGTTCCATGCCGATCCATTGCGCGCCTTCACCGCCCATCTGGGTGAGGCCGGTGACGGAGCCGACCTGCGCCGGGCTCATCAGTGTCACCATGCCGTGGCATCCGATGCCCGCGCCGACAGTCGATCCCTCGGGCGTTTTCGTGGAGATGTTGTGTGGGCAGCCGGAGCAGAAGTACGGCGTCCTGGTGACCAACGGCAATGCGCGCGGGCCGATCCCGGTGCGACGGCGTGCCCCCCATGGCGCCACCGAGGGGAAGCCGCCGATCTGGGTCAGGCGGGCGGCGAGTTTCGCCGCGATGATGTCGGGGTCGAGTTCGCCGTCGACAGGAACGAACACGGCGCCGTCGGGCTGTCGTTTGCCGGTGATCACGGGAGCACCGGGGCGTCCGTAGAGCACATCCTTGACCGCGGTTTCGATGAAGGGTCGCTTCTCTTCGATCACGATGATCTCACCCAGGTCCTCGGCGAATCGCTGGACCACGGTCGGCTCGAGCGGATGGATCATTCCCAGGCGCAGCAGGCGTATTCCGCAGCGCGCCAGCTCGGCATCGTCGAGACCGAGCGAACGCAAGGCCTGGCGGACATCGAGGTAGGTCTTGCCCGACGCGACGATCCCCAACCGGTCACCGACGCCGCTGTGGGTGATCCGGTTGAGGTCGTTCGCCACGGCGTATCGCCGCGCGATCTCGAGTCGAGCGCCCTCACGGCTGCGTTCGAGCGTACCGAGGGTCGGCTGCAGCACGTGCGCGGTCACTTCGTGCCGGTAGACGGCGCCGTCGACGGTCAGGTCGGGAACGAGGGGCTGGACTCGGTCGGGGTCCAGATCCACCGTCCCCGATCCGTCCGCGACATTGGTCGCGATCTTCATCGCCACCCAGAGTCCGCAGGCCCGTGACATCGCGACACCGTGCAGCCCGAAGTCCAAGGCCTCCTGTGGATCCGCCGGGTACAGAATCGGCAGGCCGAGATCGGCGAGCAGCCCCTCGGACGCGCCGGGCACTGTCGACGACTTCGCCGCCGGGTCGTCACCGACGAGGGCTAGCACGCCTCCTTCGTGGTGTGTGCCCATCATGTTCGCGTGCCGGATGGCGTCGGATGCCCGATCCAGGCCCGGCGACTTGCCGTACCAGAGTGCGATGACGCCGTCGACGCGCTTGTCGTGTTGAGTGGCCGCCAGCTGAGTGCCCTGGACCGCGGTCGCCGCCAGTTCCTCGTTCACGCCCGGGCGGAACACGATGTCGTGTTCGTCGAGCAGTGCTGCGTTGCGGGCGAGTTCGGTGTCATAGCCGGCCAACGGCGAGCCTTCGTATCCGGAGATGAAGGCGGCTGTTCGCCGACCTGCGCGCAGATCGGCACGGCGTAGTTCCAGCGGTAGACGCGCGAGCGCTTGGATGCCGGTGAGATGCACGGCACCGGACAGTTTGGTGTACCGGTCCGACAGCGCGACCGGTGCCTTCTGATTGGTCATGTCGATGGCTTTCTGCGAAGTCACGGCGGCGGGTCAGGAACGGGATTCGGCAGCGCCGCACGCGGTCCGGAGCGCGGCGGCGAGGCCGGCGGCCGGTGCGTCGGAGGCGTGGTCGGTCAGCCAGGCGATGTGACCGTCCGGTCGCACCAGGACGGCGCCGCACGTGCCGATGCCGAGACGCTCGGCGTCGAAGTCGAGGTCGCGCCCGATGACGAAGACCCGGATCGGCACTCCTCCGGAGACCTCGGACAGCGCTGTCTCCCAGCAAGATCCGGCCGCGATCATGGTGAACCACGGCCCGAGCAGGTCGAGAGTGGAGACCGTGGTGTCGTCGTGGGTGGTCCACACGTGCGGCAGCCGGGCGCCGACGACGGCGGTGACGATCGGGTCGTCGACGACAGGTTCTGTGCTGTACACGTAGGCCAGTTCCTGGCCGAGATCGTCGAAATGTGCTCGATGTTGCGGGATCGCGGCGGCCAGCCGGTCACGCTCACGCTGCGCGATGCCCTGATCTGCGCTGTCCAATCGCCGGGCGATCTCGACGGTCAGTGGCCCGATCCCGGCATCGACCATCTTCACCGCATTGGCGACACTGTGCTCGGTATTGCTGACCGCGACGGCACGCCGCTCCTCCTCATAGCTGTCGAGCAGCGAATCCGGCGCCCAGCCACCCAGCACCGCGGCGAGTTTCCAGCCGAGATTGTCGGCGTCGGCCAGGCCGGTGTTCATGCCGAGTCCGCCGGTCGGTGGGAACTGATGGGCGCTGTCACCAGCCAGCAGAACCCTGCCCCGGCGATAGCTCGCCGCGGTGCGAGCCGCCAGCGTCCACGGCCGGACCGATCGGATGTCGACGTCGAGGTCCGCACTGCCCACGGCGGTACGAATCAGGTCGATGCAGCGCTGCGGAGTGTAGTCCGACAGCGACTCCGTGCGGGGATCGAACGGCCGGTTCAGCGTCCAGCGGTGTTTGCCGTCCATTCCGATGAAGACGCCGGGCGAGTCGGCGTTGATCATCCAGATCAGCACGGCCGGATCATGTTCGGTCCACGGTGAGAGGTCCGCGTGAAAGTAGATGGTCAATTGCCGACCCAGCTCGGACAGACCCTCCATCCCGATGCCGAGGTCCTCGCGCAGAGTACCGGCGGCCCCATCGGCCGCGACGACATACTGTGCGTGCAGGGTTTCCGGCGAACCGCCCGATTCGACGACCACCTCGACGTGGTCTCCGGCGTCGGTGACATCGACGACCGGCGTCTCGAACCGGATGTCGGCCAAGCCTTGGGCCCGGAGTGCGTCGAGTAGTCGCTGCTGGACCCTGTCCTGCGCGCAGGAGGTGATCATCTCGGGAGAGGCGCTGGCACGCCGCAGGATTCGCGCCGGGTCGTCCTCGGCCAGATTGATCCGGCCGAGCGCGGGAGCGGCCAATGTCTGCTTCCAGACGATGTTGAGCATCCACTCCGGCGCCACCGCATCGCCGGTCACCGCGTCGGCGATACCCCACGCTCGCAACAATTCCATGGATCGCGTGTTGACCACATGCGCGCGTGGATGCGGGTTGACCGCGCCGTATCGTTCGCAGACGACACTCGGAATGCTGTGGCGCCCCAGCACATATGCCGTGGCGAGGCCTACCGGGCCCGCGCCGACGATGAGCACCGGCGTCTGTTCGGGCGCGCTCACGGCCGGCGCACCAGATCGGCGAGCGGCTCGCCCGCGGCGAAACGGGCGACCAGTTCATCGGCGTCGAAGGCGACACCGATGGGATTGGCGGCAAAAGCACCCGATTCGAAGAACTCGTCCAGTTCCGCATCGGTGCTGAAGTTGTCGATCTGCAGTTCGATGTGGTTCCCGTCGGGGTCCTCGTAGTACATCGAGGTGGTCGGACCGTGGTTGATCGTCCAGAACGGTTGTACCCCGACGTCCTTCAGTCGCTGATAGGTGGCGAGCAGATCATCGAGCGAGTCGTAGGTGAAGGCGACGTGATGCAGACCCGAATGCGCATCGGTCGGCCGCTCGGTCGCACCGGTCGCCAGGAAGGCAACGCGATGATGCTCCTCGTCGTAGGTCACGAACGCCAACATGTCGTTGCCGAAGACCAGGCGACCTTCGAGGACCTGCACGTACCAGTCCACCATCTCCGGTAGCCGACCGGTGCGCAGGACGACATGAGCGAGCTTCGCGGGTGATGCCATGAGCGGACTCTCCTTTGAGCCGAGAACATCTCTTGAATGGGATACAAGAGAAGCTAGGCCCGCTCATGAATGAAAGTCAAGAGATCGCGATCAACTCACCTCGACGACCGCGACCAGGGCCGCGATCAGCAGATCCACCAATTTGCCGGGCCGGCGGTCCAGTCGCCGCACACTGACCAGCAAACCCTCGAAGAGCACGTGAGCGAGATCGGCGATCGAGGCGAGATCGGCATCGCTACCGACCCGCTCCGAGATCGCAGCGAACAGCCGCCCCTCCAGCCAGTCCAGCATCTCCTCATAGATCGAGCGCAGCGCTTCGGTTTCCTCCATGCGCTCATAGGCGACGCGATGCAGTCCACGGTAGGGCTCCATCCGCACCAGCAGGGCGATGAGCTCCGCGCGCGGATCGCCCGCCAACGCCGAGTCAGCCTCCACCTCCGCGCGCGCCTCACCGAAGATGGACGCGATCACCGCCGCGAAAAGGTCGTCTTTGGTCGGGAAATACCAATGCACCGCCGCGGGCGCGATGCCAACAGCTCGGCCGACCGCGGCCACACTCGTCCCCCGATAGCCGCCGGCCACAAACAGCTCGCGAGCCTGCGCAACCACGTCAGCCTGACGTTCGGACTTGGGGATCTCCTGGCGATTCTTGGGCATGACGCCACTCTAAACCCGCTCTTGACTGCAAGCTAAGACATGCTCTTAACTGTAAATCAAGAGAACGGCCGGTGCAGTACCGGCGAACAAGGAGGTTCGACATGCGTCTCTACGCCACCAGCAGCGGGCTCGCTCGCGAAGACCGGACGGGCATGCTCGCAATACTCGACTTGCCATACCCCGATGTCGGCGCCCTGTTGCGCGGTCCGGGGATCGAAGCCGCGCGCACAGCACCGGTGCTTCGCGAACAGCCGATCGACGCGACGATCTTGCGATCGCCGGTCGCGCGCCCCGGCAAGGTGCTGATCGTGGGATTGAACTACGGCAGCCATGCCACCGAGGCACTCGAGATGCTGGCCGCGCTCGGAAAGTCCGACGTCACGCTGCCGAAGGAACCGAACCTGCAAGTCGCCGCCGGTTCCGCGGTCACCGGCCCTACCGACCCGATCGTGCTGCCCCGCGTCGCCGGGGACCATGTCGACTACGAAGCCGAGGTAGCTGTCGTTATCGGCACAGTCGCGCGCGAGGTGACCATCGACCGGGCATGGAGCCATGTAGCCGGTTTGACCGCCGTGAACGATGTTTCCGCACGCGATATCCAACGCCGTGCGATGACCGGCGATCCGACCGCCTCGATTGGCGTGGCCAAGAGCTTCGACACCTTCAAACCGCTCGGCCCCTGCCTGGTCACCGCCGACGAATTCTCCGAGACACCCGATCTGGCCGTCCGGACCCGGGTGAACGGAACGGTCCGCCAAGACGACAGAACCACCGGCTTCATCCACGCCATTCCGGAACTGATCGCATACCTGTCCCGCTATCAGACCCTCGAACCCGGAGACGTGATCTGCACCGGCACACCCCGCGGCGCCGGCGTGTTCACCGACAGCTATCTGCGCGCGGGCGACCTGGTCGAAGTCGATATCGAAGGCATCGGCGTGCTCGCCAACCGGGTGGTCCGCGCGTGAACCCGCAGCCTGACGTGGCGGCCGCCATCGCGGAACTCGCTCGCATCGAGTCGGTCCCGCTCGCCGACCGAGGCCTGCCGAGCAGCACCTACGACCTGATCTCACGTACCGCGCGCCACAACCCCAACGACCCCGCCCTACGTCTGCTGGCCGGTGGGCAGCACTGGGACCGGTCCGAAACATGGTCCTACGATGAACTCTTGCGTCGGATCAACCGGGCAGCGAACCTGTTCGCCGCGTTGGGCGTCGAGCCCGGCGGCGTGGTCGGCCTGATGTTGCCCAACACCGGGTCGACCTATTCCGCGTTCTTCGGCGCGCAGGTGCTCGGCATCGCCAACCCGGTCAACCCGATGCTGGCCACCGAGCACATCATCGACATCTTCAGGCTCACCGATGCTCGCGTACTCCTCGCTCCCGCACCAGATATCGATGCGGACCTGTGGCGCAAAGCTTGCACGGTAGCCGCGGCACTACCTGGGCTCGCGGTGGTCTCCGTCGGCGGCGGGGTCGACGAACCACCGGCCGCCTGGGTCGGGGACTTCGACGACCTGACCCGTACTCAACCTGACGAGCTCGCCTTCGACCGACGGCCCACGGCGTCGGATCCGGCCGCATATTTCCACACCGGCGGCACCACCGGCACCCCCAAAGTCGCCGTCCATACGCACGCGAACCAGGTCTACCTGGCGTGGACCCTTGCGCAGCACCCGGTATTCACCGGTGACGCCGTCATACTCACCGGGTTGCCGCTGTTCCATGTCAACGCGGTCCACGTAGCCGCACTCACACCGTTCTTCACAGGTCGGTCCGTGGTGTCACTGGGTCCACTCGGATACCGGGACAAGGCGGCCATGGCCGACTTCTGGCGGATCGTGGCGCACTACCGGGTAACGACCTTTTCCGCGGTTCCCACTGTCTACGCGACATTGCCGGGGGTGCCGCACGGCGTGGACATCTCCAGCCTGCGGGCCGGAATCGTCGGCGCCGCACCACTTCCCAGTGGCGTCAGGGCAACCTTCGAATCCATGACCGGTGTACCGATGCTCGAGGGATACGGGCTCACCGAGGCTACCTGTGTCAGCGTTCTCGCGCCGATGTCCGGCAGCAAGCCCGGAGCGATCGGTATCCGATTGCCCTACCAGCACATCAAGTCGGTACGTGTCGACGAACACGGCAGACCGGCCGGCGACTGCGAGCTGGCGGAAGTCGGCGTGCTCGCGATCCGGGGCCCGAGTGTCACTCCTGGATATCTGCGCGCGGGACCCGCCGGTGCGGTGCCGGACCCCACCGGAATCGTAATCGACGATTGGCTGATCACCGGAGACCTCGGCCGAGTCGACGCCGATGGCTTCGTCACCCTGAGCGGACGGGCGCGTGACGTGATCATCCGCGGGGGGCACAACATCGATGCGCGCCTGGTCGAGGAGTCGCTGCTCACGCATCCCGACATCGAAGCCGCCGCGGTGGTCGCACGCCCGGACAGCCATTCCGGCGAGGTCCCGGCGGCCTACGTTGTTCTCCGTGCCGGTGCGGTAGCTCAGTCGACGGAACTCATTGCCTGGGCCGCCACACACGCTCCCGAGCCGGCTGCGGCCCCGAAATTCCTCCACACCATCGCCGAGATACCGGTCACCGCGGTCGGCAAGGTCCACAAGATCCCGCTGGTCCTCGATGCGGTGAATCGCGTCGTGGCCCAAGAAATGCTCGCCGCCCAAACCTGCGGTGACATCGACGTCTCGACGGAAAACGGACGGATACATGCCCGAGTCCACTTGGCAGACAGCCCATCCGACGACCGCATCCGCGCACTGACCGAACGGCTCCGCGCGTACTCCTTCTCGTCTGTCGTCGATCGAGCATCGAAATAAAGGAACGCATCTTCCACGAACGAGCTCACGCGGCAGGCGATATCTCCGACGACCGCGTCCGCGCCCTAACCGAAAGTCTTTCGCGAATAATCGATCTCGATTGCAGGAAACGGGAGGTAGACGGATGGTACGCGGCAACACCTCGCCCGTCGCAGTGATCGGCTCCGGCGTGCTGGGGGCGGCGGTGGCTGACGAGCTGGTGCGCCGTGGCCATACCGTCGTGATTCTCACCGCAAAACGGTCGCGGCCACCGGTGACGGATTCGGCGTTCGGCTGGCTGAGCTCGCACGGATCGGCAGCGGAGCAGCCATTGGAAGCACGCGATCACGACGCGCGCACCCGGGCGCTCGGAGCTCTACGCGCCGTGACCACGAGACCGCCGTTGCACGGCCTAATCACCTGGAGCGGTGCGGTGAGCTGGGCGTCGACCGAGGCGGCGATACCGATGAGCGCGGAGATGAAGCTCTTGGCGACCGACATGGACAGCCACTGCACGTCCGGACCGCCGGCCAAGAAGTAGCTCTCGTGCCTGATGACCCCAGGAGGCGCGCTGAGCCCCCCCCCCCCCGGAGACCTGACGAAAAAGAGAAGGAGTGCGTCGCCCTCCAGCTCGACCAATCTAGAAGGCCAAGCCGAAAAAGGACCTGGCTGCACCAACACTTCGAACCTCCGTGCCTCGGGCGCGGCGGGCAAAGTCATACAACCGCATGTTCCGCACCAGCCCCGCAGGACGCCCATACGATCAGGACCATGGCAAAGAGCGAAACCGCCCTCTACTTCACCAACATTGTCGCGATCGGACCGGAGCAGGCGCTGCTCGGCGGGCATCTCTATCTGGAGGGTGCGGAGCCCAGCGCGACCCGGGTGATGATGATCGAACAGGATGACTGGTTCCATGTCTACGACATTCCCGAGGTGGTCTACAGCGCTCTGCAGAGAGCACCGCTGCGCGGGCAGCAGAAAGGCAACTACTGTTACCTCGGACGGGCCGGGCTACTCCGCGAACACCCCTCCGGGCAGTCCAGCACCGACACCACGCTGGACATCGACAATGTCTACCTGATGGACCTCTGCGAGGTGGATGGCGAACTGTATGCCTGCGGCACACAGAACCAGGTATTGAGGCAAAGCAAGGGCGTCTGGCAGCGCATCGACCAGGGGCTCTATGTTCCGTTGGAGGACGAGGTCACGGCCTGCCTAAACGGCATTGACGGGTTCTCGCGCGACGACGTCTATGCCGTCGGCGATGGCGGCGCCATCTGGCACTGGGACGGCAAAGGCTGGCAGGCATCGGTGACACCCACCAACCTGCCGCTTCACTGCGTGCACTGCGCCGCCGATGGTGTGGTGTATATCGGTGGGTCCGGCGGGATCCTACTACGAGGCAGCGCGCAGGCGGGATGGACAGATATCGGCGATCGCGACCTGTGCGCCGAAGTGTTGGGAAACATGGTTGAGTTCGCCGGCAAGCTCTACGTGACCGCAACCGACCAGCTGCTCGAGTACGACGGCATGCAGCTGCGCGAGACCAAGGTGCCGCTGAGGGGCAAAAAGTCCTACTACGTCATCGATGCCAAGCCCGACGTGCTGTGGGTGGCAGGCGACGAATGCGTGCTCAGTTTCGACGGCGGCACGTGGCGGCGCCATGTTTGCCCAGAAAACTGATCGATGACGAGCCTCAGTATCGTCATCGACCAGCATAATGAGGAGGCCACCTTTCTGGCCGGCCTGCGCGACCTTGCCGTGCACGCCCCTCACTACGCGACCTGGCGCACCTGCTCGATCTCGACAAGCGCATCGAAGCTCATCTGGATGCTTTGCAGATAGGCGGGCTAAGAGCCTGGACCTAGTGCTCCAGCAGCTCGACCCCACGCCCAGGGCCAGCAGGCGCAGGGCCGCCGGTGTGGTGTCGGTGCGGCCATCGGTCACCCCTCAATGCAAACGACGGTCTGCTCCGGTGCGACATGTAACGCAGGACGCGTGACGGTTCCCGATACCGGTGACGTCGTGCATGATCTGTCGATTTACCTGAGGGGAATTGTTCGTTTCTACGATCACCGGCGAGGTCCTGGTCATCGGCGGCGGGCTGCGCGCGACTGGCCTCCGCCGGCTTCGACGGCACCGTACGACTGTGGGACGCATCCACCGGACAACCGATCGGAGAACCGCTCACCGGCCACATCCACTGCTTGGCGACGCTGGCCGTGGCCTCGCCGGTTGCGGGCTGGCGAGTTCCGGCTCTCCGACGAACTCATCGCCGCGGGCACACTCCCCCCAGACCGGCAGTGCCCGGCTCTGCTTGGTTCACGCCGAAGGCGAGATTCTCGGCCCGAGGTTCGCCACCATCGCCGTCGAAATACTCAACGGCCAACAACAGTGCCAAACCATCAACTGCGCGGCATCGGCACTAGCCCCGAACCATCTGTGATCCGACATCTAAGGGTTGTCCCGTAAGTCCGGGATAGCCGCGTCGGACCCGGCCCATACACCCATGTCAGTGGGTGTGGCCGAGGTTGGCCAGGGTGGCTACCCCGGCCATCGCGACAACGACCCCGTCACCGCGTAGACGGCAGTCCCGCAGGATCTTCCAGGTCTTCATCCGGGCGAAGGCGTGCTCGACGCGGGCACGGACCTTGCGGTGGGACTTGTTGTGGGCCTGTTTCCATTCCGGCAGTTCGACACCGGGTGCCCGGCGGTGCGGGATGATCAGGCCGGTTCCCTGGTAGCCGCCGTCGGCGATCACTACCGTGTTGCGGCATGCCTCGGCGGCACCGGACTCGGTCCAGGCACGGCAGTCGTTTCGGTTGCCCGGCAACGGTCGTCCGAGCGCGACGACGAGTTCGGTGTCGGCGTCGATGACGACCTGATGGTTGGTCGAGTACCGGTAGTTCTTGCTCGGCGCGGCTACCTCGTGGTCCCGGGTCGGGACCAAAGTGCCGTCCACGATCAGCACCGCACCACGGGGGAACCGGACCCGGGGTCGTAGCGCCAACACATGTCCCAGGTCCTCGATCACCCGGCCCGCGGACGACTTCGACACCCCGAACACCGCCGCGAGCTGCCGCATCGTCAGATTCGTCCGCCAATACGTGGCCACCAGCAGCACCCGGTCCTCGAAACACAATCCCCACGGCCGGCCCCGCAACGGCTGGTCGGCGCCTTCGCGCCGCAGCCGGGTGATCAGGCGAGCGAACGTGCGTGGCCGCAGCCCGGAGAACAACTCCACCATCACCGGATCAGCCGCCGAGATCACCACCGCAGACACGATACCCACTGCTGCTCAACAATTTACGGGACAGCCCTTAGCCCGAATTCGCTCGACCTACACGAAGCAGGGAAATGCCGTCAAGGGCTTCGACAGCCGACTGGTCCTCACTCGTCGTAATGGTCAGCCTTTCAGTGGCCTTGAATTCCCCTTTACCCTTGTGTCGGCGCGTAAAGCGCCCCCACTTGGTCCAGGTACTCGGTTCCGCCAACATAACCGCTTGAGTGCATCCGGCCCAACCTACGTTATCGACGGTGGCGCTCAGTGCGACGGCGATATCGGAAGGCACGCCAGTTGTCGGTGCTTCGGCGGCTGGTAGTCCCATTTCAAGATTCGTATAGTACCGGTTAATTTGCCCGCTGGCGTAGCCGACTACACGAAGAACTTGGTCACCGCCCTCCTGGGTAAGTAGGGGTTGCACGCGGTCATAGAAGTAGCTGCCAAGAACATCCGACTCACAGGCCGCAATTACGCGATCGTCAGCCATCGCTGCTCGTAGTCGTGCATAGTGATGGAAAGCTGCCGGATCCGGCAAGAGATCGGCGACCACAAGAAGGTCACCTACGCCCAGAACCCACGTCGGACGCTTGGCCGAACCGGCGATAGCTGCACCATACGTCGCGATTGGATCCATGCGCTCGAACGTCACGACAATTGATGTGACACCAGAAACTGTCGATGGCAAAATCTCACGCATTTTGCCACCTTTCTTCAAAGAGAACTCTCGGCCACCCTCGTCGAGAATGTAGGTGGTTGCTCGATCTGTTTGATCTAGGGCCTTCCCGAGCATGTCATCCACTCGCGACAGGACCCTGTCACGCCTGCCTCTTCGTCCAGCCTCAGTCAAACTGTGCGCTTTGGCTTCCACGACTAATGGCCATTCCCCGGAGACCAGAGCATCTATCTCACCGTCGCCGTAAGCAGTAGAAGTGTAGTACTGACCTGCATGGACATGCGCCTTGCCGAATATTCGCGCTAACGCGGCTTCTACCAGGCGTTCGTGCGCCAGCTGCCTATGTCTATGGTATTTGACCGGGTCATAGGTTGCCGTCTTAGGATCGGTCGCCAAACGGTCATGAAGCGCAGCTGGCAACGCCCATGGGTCGGGGACGAGATACTGTCCCTCGCCGAGAGTGATACACGGCCGACTGCGTACAATATTGTCATCGCCAGGCAAACGGAAATCCGGCTGGCATTCATAAGTTGCAGAGAAGAAGTCCAACATGGCACGAATCTCGCCGACATCGGAACCGGTCGACTCTGCAACCGCCTCAGCAGTCCAAATGCTTGCCGCATTCAAACCATCAATAACGGCCGATATATCCGCTTCGCCGCCCGCATCAACGCTTGCTCGAAGAGAGGCCATCGCAGAGTAAAAACGTTTTCGTACTGCTTGTGAATGCTGTCTAGTTATTCGCATGACGTCGGCCGGGTTGAATCCCAGAGCGTCGATATAATACTGACGATGCCGACTGAAAACCTCGGTATCGACCTTCTCCATGTGGACCGCGTACCCAGGCATTCGATCGGACAGGTGCTCCATTTGCAGCTGCATACGAGCGAACCCAAGTTCGGCTCCATCGTCGTCGGCTTCATCGATCGAATCAATAAAGATCCGAGCCTCTTCCGCCTCGAAGATAGCGCCAACTAGTGATACGACCTGCTCAACGACAGCGCGGAGAGAATCTTCGGTCCCCGAACTATCCACGGACAGTGCAATTCCCATAAGGTATTCGATCTTGGCAGCCCAGTTCCATGTATGTGGGCCGTCATCAAGTGCACCAGAGTCAACATCAGGGATGAGGGACATGCTTGCAGGCACCGCAACGGCATTGATCAGCTGCGTTAGATCCTTACCCGCCACAAGATCCCGAAGCTCGGCTACCAGCGCGGTTGGATCGCTGGCCTGTTCCCTGAGCGCTGCCATGATCTCTTGCAGCAGCGCTTCTCGTTCAGGCCCGGGCGGCAGAGATGACCGAATTGTTCCGTGTCTGCCAGTGGCTTGCTCGGGAAGCCATACCTGGTCCGTGCCGAAAGCTTCTTCCTCTGGGAACCCACCCAGTCGAGGCGTCATGCGCCGACTGTAGCGCCGGAGTCCGGCAAGGAGCTAACGGATTTGGCACCCGACGGGGCTATCGTGCGACGCCGTCTTCGGCGTACCTGATATGCCCAAAGGTAAACCCGGCGACGAACAGCTGTCCGAGCGCCTTCCAGTCGTCAACCGTCGCCAGCTCATCCGCGTGGAGGTCGAGGCACTCCTCAACCGTCCAGTCTCGTAGTACCACGTAGGGAGTTGACCATTGGCCTGTATCCCAGGCGGCACGAGGGCCTTGTCGCCGTTCGGACTTCTGAACACCGAGCCAAAAGAGGTTGCCCGCGTGGGGGCCGCTGATGCTGGGGAACTCGCCAGCGCGTGACCACCGCCGCCAGGCTGCCTCGAATGCCAGCTCGAACTCCAACTTCGCGCTGGTCACCGCTTCGATGCCATGAGCCAGCACGCCGAGTGCTGTCCCCTCGGCCACATGCCTGACCTGCTGATCCTTGGTTGCCATGGCGGAAGCCTAAGGGTTGTCCCGTAAGTCTGAGTTGTTGACGGCGAGAGGTCCACCGGCCAGGAATCAATAAGCGTGGGCGAGGTTGGCCAGAGTCGCTACCCCAGCCATCGCGACACCCACCCCGTCACCACGTAAGCGGCAGTCGCGTAGGACCTTCCAGGTCTTCATCCGGGCGAAGGCATGCTCGACACGGGCACGGACTTTACGGTGAGA
>NZ_BMNE01000013.1 GCF_014646295.1 Nocardia rhizosphaerihabitans | reverse complement strand
TGATTCCTGGCCCGGTGGACCCGTCACCGTCACCGAGTCGGACTTACGGGACATCCCTTAGGGCCCGGCGTCGTTGAAGTACCCACGACAGACTTGGCTCATCATCTGCTCTTCTGTGGTCCGTAACACTCGGCGCACCCCGCTTGTTGACCGGATGTGGCCTCCGCTTTATGCTGTGAAGGTATCCGGAGGCAGTTTCCGTTTTATTGCGGATCTTGGAGCAGACAGGTGGACGTATGGGTGGCGAGCAGCCGGGCCGTCGGCCGCGTGTGGATGTCGCGCGCAACCGGGTCGCTCTGCTCGAGGCGGCTCAGCGTCATTTCCTGAGGTTCGGGGTCGGCACTTCGCTGGAGGCGGTCGCCAAGGATGCCGGTGTCGGGCCGGGCACGTTGTATCGACACTTCCCCAACCGCGAGGCACTGCTGGCGCGGTGTTGCAGTCTCGTTCCGAAGAGCTGGAGGCGCGTCGAGCCGATATCTCGCAGCTCGACGACGCGTTGGAGAAGCTGCGGCGATGGCTGCGTGCGATGGAGGAATATTTCAGCGCGTTCAGCCGGTTACCGGAACCGCTGATGGCTGCGGCGAGGGCGTTGGATCCGGACAACCCGCTGACGGTGCCCTGCGAGAACGTCATCGCGACCACCGATGAGTATGTGCGCGCCGCGCAGCTCACTGGGCAGGTACGGGTTACGGTGACGGGGCGCGACCTATTCCTCCTCGCCGTCTCGGTGACATGAACCATGGGCGCCGCCGAGGCCGACCATGAGGTGCTCGACCGACTCCTGACACTCATCGAAAACGGCTACCGCGAACAAACGACAAGCAGTAGAGATCTGTGCGACCCAGCGTTGCGGTGGCCACATATTCGACATCTTCGGCCCGAGATCTACAGGACCGAAGACCAGGCAAAGGCCGCCCCATAGCTCTGCCAGTACGGCGCCTGCGAAGTTTCCGCACAGCCTTGCCCAATGCAGGAAATCGACAACAACCATGGAGTTTTTGGATGAACATAGGCATTCTCGGTGTCGGCCATATCGGTAAAACGCTCAGTCGAAAGTTGAGCGCGGCCGGACACGACGTGAAGGTGGCCAACTCACGCGGGCCCGAAACGATCGACGCCACAGTTCTCTTCACGGGAGCACGTCCGGTGCCCGCGTCCGAGGCCGTGGACGGTGTGGACGTCGTCATCATCTCCATCCCGCTGGACCGCGTTCCCGGGATCGCGCCGATGCTCGCCGGTGTACCCGCCAAGACAGTCGTCATCGACGCCTCGAACTACATTCCGGGGCGTGATTCCGAGATCGCGGCCATCGAAGCCGGCCAGGTCGAAAGTCTCTGGGTGGCCGAACAGCTCGGCCGCTCGATCGTCAAGGCATGGAATTCCATCGGCTCGGACTCCTTCGCCCTGAAAGGCACACCTCCAGGGACCCGGGGCCGTATCGCGCTCCCGGTCGCGGCCGACGACGACAGCGAACGCGCGGTCGGCATGGCGCTGGTCGAGGACACCGGATTCGACGGATTCGACGCCGGACCGCTGGCCCAATCGTGGCGCCAGCAGCCCGGGGCGCCGGGCTACTGCACCGATCTCACCCGCGAGGAGATGCCGACCGCCCTGGCCGGCGCCGAGGCCGCGAGATTGCCGAAGCGGCGCGACCTGTCCGGTGCCGCCATCGCCGAAAGGTACGGCGAAAGGACCAACCCCGACACCGAGTACTTAGTCCGCCTCAGCCGCGCGTTGTTCATGTAGCTATCCGGACACGATGAAAGGAAAGGAACACGATATGAGGATTTCCGTTATCGGCGCCGGAGCCATCGGCGGCAATATCGCCCGCAGGCTCGCCGAGTCCGGACACGAGGTACTGGTCGCGGACGCCCGCGGACCGCAGGCCGTCGCCGCCGAAGTCCGACAGGCAGGCGCGCGTGCGGTCGAGCTGGACGCCGCGACCCAGGACAGGGAGGTCATTGTCCTGTCGATCCCGTTCGCGAAGCAGCCCGAGCTCGCCGACCTCCTCGCCGGGGTTTCCGACGAAACGGTGATCGTCGACACCTCGAACTACTACCCCGTCATGAACGGCCACATCGAGGCGGTCGACAACGGACAGGTCGAAAGTGTGTGGAGCGCGGAGCAACTCGGCAAACCGATCGTGAAGGCGTGGAACGCCGCACTGGCGGGGACACAGCAGACCAAAGGGCTTCCCACCGGGACTCCGGGTCGCATCGCCATCCCCGTTGCCGCGGATTCCGAACGAGCACGCCGGACCGTCATGCGGCTCGTGGACGATACGGGCTTCGATCCCGTCGACGCCGGTATTCTGGCCGACTCGTGGCGGCAGCAACCGGGGACCCCCGGCTACTGCACAGAACTGGATGCTGCGGAGTTGCAGCGGGCATTGGCAGCGGCCGACAAGGACGAAGCGCCCCGTACTCGTGACCGGCTCGGGGAGCAGTTCGCGAGCCTCACCGAGGCGCCCTCGCTGGATCAGACCGTCGCGATCAACCGCGCCGCACACCACCGGCCCAGCACCCGCTGACCGCCGAGGTCGCTCTCCCCTCACAGGGGCAGCCGTAGCATCAGGCTGTATTGCGGGCGGATATGGATTTCGGGCGGATATGGGTTGAGGGCGCGCTCGCCCCGGTTCTGCGTCGGGATGCCCGCATCCGCATTGGTCGTTCAGTGGCGCCTGCGAGGGAAGGGGCACTCGCGCTCTCTCGCTCAGTGTTGCGAGTAGCCAGCAGTCGCGTCCGGTGCGATACCGAAGGTGTTGAACGCCATGGCCAAAGTGGCATAGCAGCCGACGGTGAAGACGAAGTCCATGCGCTGGCGGTCGTCGAGTCGCGCGCCGAGAGCCGTCCACGTCTCGTCGGACAACGCAGACTTCTCGTTCAGTTCGTCCACCGCGTCCAGCACCAGGCGATCGAATTCGTCGGCCGCGGTGCCGTTGCGCCGTGCCGCTTCGATGTCGGCGTCGGTGAGCCCGGCATCACGTCCCATCGCGGCGTGATGTTGCCATTCGTAGTCGCAGTCGCGGCGGTGGGCCACGCGCAGGATGGCCAGCTCGCGTAGCCGGGCCTCGAGGGTAGAGCTGAACTGCAGGTGCACGTTGAAGCCGAGGAATGCGCGAGTCAGTGCCGGGTGGCGGACCAGTACCGACAGTGCGTTGCCTGCCTGGGCTGGATTGCGCCGCTCCGGGGGCAGCATTCGCGCCAGTGCCTTGTCGACCTCGTCATCCCACTGGTCCTCGGGAAGCGGGGAAAGACCCATGATGGCCTCCTGCCCGGCGCGTGGAGATCAACCAGGCGCCACTTGAAGGGATACGCTCTTTGTTAGGGAGAATACACTTCTCTTGCTGTGAGAGTTGCATTCGGGCGCCCGAGCCTCGTTCAACTGGCGCGTCGTCGGGTGCGCATCCGCGTCGAATGTGCTGTGATCGTGTGCGGGAGGAATGGTTATGCCGAAGCGAGCCCGGGGTTGGCGGCGCACGATCGTGATCGTGGCGATCGGATCGGTCATTGCGGCCGCGATGACCGGATGCGAAACCTCGGAGCCGGCGGACCCCACGCCCCTGCCGACAGTCCTGGGGCCGGATACACCACCGCCGGTGACCCCGCCGTGGACGATGGCCCAGCTGGTGAATCACCCGTGCACGGTGCTCGGGCCCGACGACCTTGCCCGTCTCGGATTCGCCGACCCGGGCAAGCCCAGCTCGTCGGGCGGCCACTACTGTCAGTGGCTCACCCCGGCGGCGAACCCTCGCCAGGTCAGGATGTACTTCGGTCCCGACTATCGGCAGAGATTCGGTGCGCTCGAGGACCTCAATCGCACCGAGGAGAACTTCCGGTCGCTAGCTGTCGCGGGCCGACCCGCGTTCCTCGTCGACGATCACAGTGACAGCGGCCACCGAAATTGCCGGATCTGGGTATCGGTGGCCTCGGGTGGGCTCTTCCAGTTCGAGTTCGCTCCCGCGAATCCCTACCCGGACTGGGATTTCTGCGCGACTGCTGTCGAAATCGCCGCTGTGATTGCCGGGCGTCTCCAATGAGCACCCGGCATCGGCCTCACTGAACCAGAACTGGTGCGAGTGCGTGGACCGCGTCTCGGTCCGCGCCCAGCGCCGAGGCACGCTCGGTGATCCGGGGCCGAGCGGGTCGCACGGCGACGAAGCAGGGGAGTGCGGGAGTCGGTGGCAGCGCGGCATACTCCGCCGCGACAGCACTCAACGACACCTCGACAAGTTCACCGCCGCCGCGGGCAAGCGCATCGGCGACCGACCGGGCCGCCTCCAGTCCGGTGAGCGGATCGGCAATCGCGTCCGCGCAGAAGTAGGGACCGCCCTCGGCGATGCCGACCAGTCCGCCCGCGACTGCGGCGTCATCGCCGAATCCGGTCCAGTTCGCGCCGATTCCGCTGCCGTGGGCGGTGATCCGCGCCCACACCCGGCCCCGCCTAGCGGGTAGGTCGGGGCCGAGTCCGCGCCGGGCCAATGCCGTCGGCCGCGAGGACTCCAGGACCACGTCGGCACGAGCGAGCAAGGTGCGCAGCGCCTCGGTATCATCGAAATCGACTGAATAGCAAAGCTTTCCAGCGTTCATCCAGTCGAAGAATCGCGGTGTGCGGCGGGTGCCGTCCGGGCGGTAAGGGCTTTCGACCTTGACGACGGTCGCGCCCGCTTCCATCAAAAGCCTGCCGCACAACGGGCCAGCCCACATCGAGGACAGGTCGACCACGAGACAACCGGATGGGCTCCGCGGTGGTCCGACAGGCCCTATCTGCCGAACGACCGGCGCGGCGGGTTCCTGCTCACCGAGTGCCGCCACGGGCAGACCGAGCAAGCGGGCGCGCGCTGTGACCTCCGCCGCGGAAATGTTCGCGGCCCATTCGGCAATCGCCGTCCAAGGTGCCGACACCGTGGCGGTCTCGAGCAGCGCGGGAATCGCCTCCCGGTCGACGTCTCGGGCCAGGGTGAGCGCACACCACCCGTCCCGGGTCGCGATCAGCCGCGTGGCGCCGCCCGCGGAGACCCGCCCTCGGCGCGACAACCCGAGTAACGCGGCTCGCCCGGTCAGTTCGGTCCCCACGTCGATCGGGACCCCGGTGTGCGCGGTGAACGCGTCGGCGACCGCGCGGGCACGGGCGAGAATTCCAGAGCGGCTCTGGTCTGGCGCCTCGTCGGGGTCACCGGTCAGCCACAGAGCGCCACAAGCCGCCCAATCGGTGGCCGTCACTGCGTTGCGCTGGAGCGCGCTGCCGACGGTGGCGTGGCGCTGCCGGGGTCGATGATCTCGTCCACCAGCCCCCAGTCCAGCGCGGTGGGTGCGTCGATCACGCTCCCGCTGAGCACCATGTACGCGGTGCGCCAGCGACCGATCCGGCGCGGCACGCTCACTGTGCCGCCCGCGCCGGGGATCAACCCGAGCCGGAGTTCGGGCAGCCCGACAACCGTGTCGGGGTGAGCGCTTACAGTGCCGCAGAAGGCGGCCATCTCGAGTCCGCTGCCCGTTGTGCGGCCGTGGATACGGGCCCGAAGATTCGGCCCGAGACGCTGTGCGAGCGCGTGCAGCGCACGTGCCGGGCTGTATCTCGTGCGAGCCAAATGGGCGCTTGCCACATCGGTGAAGGTCCCGAATTCGGCGAGATCGCCACCGCTGCAGAACGTGGGTCCGCTGCCTGTGAGTTCGACCGCGCAGATCGATTCATCCCAGCGGGCAACGGCCAGCGCGTCGAGCAGCGCGGCGCGCGTCCGATCGTCGAAAGCGTTGTGCCGGTGCGGTCGATCGAAGCCGATGTGCAGCGTCTGCCCGTCGCGGCGGATCACGAGCGGTTCACCGGACTGGGGTGCACTGCTCTTCGTCGCGCGCTCGCGGAGCCAGGCGGCGAACTCCGGCCCGCCCTGCAGGGTGGAGTACGCCAGCGATTCGATGAGCAGACCCTGGTCGAAGCCCGCTCCAGGCCGCCCGGCACGCAGCACGTCGTCGCAGACAGCCGCGGCCAGCGGGCGGTCGGTGCACTGACGGTCGATTCGGTCGAGCGCGTCGGAGACCGATGGCACGGTCACCACCCGCGGGTCGAGCGAGGGCTTCGTGGTCAGGGTCAGTGTGGCGTGGTCGAGCCAGTATGCGCCGCCAGCAGCTGCGGGATCGTCGGCCACCGCGATGACAACTCCCGGAGGCGTCGCCGTGGCATCGAAATCTGGCTCGGCTAGCGCATCGACCACACGGATCACGGGTCTTATCCGCCCCTTCAGCTCGCAGTCACTGTCGTTGAATATGTTATTCTCATCCACGGAGAATGCAATATAACGGCAACGGTTGCATGGACGGACCTCAGCGCGCCGTCGACCGGTGCGGGTGGAGAGGGCGCGACATGAGCATTTCGCTGCTGCTGGACATGGCGGCATCGAGCAACCCGGACCGGCGGGCGGTGGTCTGCGGACAGGTGCGCTGGACCGTGGCCGAGCTGAAGGCGCTGGCACAGGGCGGGTCCGGCGTGCTGGCCGGCTCTGGCGCCCGCAGCCTCGTCTATGTGGGGACCGGCGGGCATCTGTTGCCGCTGTTGCTTTTCGCCGCCGCGGAAGCTTCGGTGCCCTTCACGCCGCTGAACTATCGGCTCGGTGCCGATGCCCTCGGTGCGCTCATCGCACGACTTGACACCCCGCTGCTCGTCTGCGATGACGAGTTCCACGAGATCGTCGCGCGCGAAGTGTCGGGTTCCGGTGTGGCCGTTGTGCGTTCGGTGGAATTCCTGGAACAGGCCGCTGTGGCCGAGCCGGTCTCGGTGGCAGTAGACCCGGAACAGGTCGCGGTCGTGCTGTTCACCTCCGGCACCACTTCGACGCCGAAAGCAGTCGAACTCACGCACAACAACCTGGTCAGCTACATCACCCGCACGATCGAATTCGATTCCGCCGCAACGCAGGACGCCGCGCTGGTGTGCGTGCCGCCTTATCACATCGCTGGTATCGGTGCGGCGATGTCACACCTGTACGCCGGACGAAAAGTGGTGTACCTGCGCGCGTTCGACGCGGCCGAATGGATCGCCGTGGTCACCCGCGAGTCGGTCACCACGGCAACCGTCGTGCCGACGATGCTCGCCCGCATCGTCGCCGAGCTGCAACGCACCGGCGCGACGCTGCCGTCTCTGCAGACTCTCGCCTACGGTGGCTCCAAGGTTGCCCTGCCGCTGTTGCGTTCAGCGCTGCACCTGCTGCCCGAGGTCGGTTTCGTCAACGCCTACGGCCTGACCGAAACCAGTTCCACCGTCGCTGTTCTCGGGCCGGACGAGCACCGCGCCGCCATGACTTCCGACGATCCGGCGGTGGCGCGCAGGCTGGGTTCGGTCGGCACCCCGGTCCCCGGTATCGAGCTGCAGATCCGCGACGCGAGCGGCACCGTGCTACCAGCGGGTGCGACGGGTGAGCTCTACGTGCGCGGGCCGCAGGTGTCGGGTCGTTACACCGGAATCGGATCAGTTCTCGACGCGCACGGCTGGTTCGCGACCAAGGATGTGGCCGAACTCGACGTCGACGGATTCCTGTATATCGGGGGGCGCTCCGACGACACCATCATCCGCGGCGGGGAGAACATCGCACCCGCCGAAATCGAGGACGTGCTGGTAGAGCACCCCCAGGTGCGCGAGGTCGCCGTCATCGGGATCGATGATCCGCAATGGGGTCAGATCATCGTCGCGGTGGTGGTGCCGGACGGGGACCGCGAGCCGGACCCGGAGGAATTGCGTGGGTTCGTCCGCGCGAGCCTGCGTGGCTCGCGCACCCCGGACCGGGTCGTTTTCCGGACCACGCTGCCGGCGACGCCGACCGGGAAGATCCTGCGGCGCGACTTGGTCGCGGAGTACAGCTCGCAACCGGTGCCCGGCGGCACCGCGGGTAGATAGCCACAAAAAGGAGAACAGTGCCAATGGTCAACAACGGTGCGCGACTGCGCAGCCAGGTGTGTGACACCGAAGTCATCGTGGTGAAAGCGGGCAGCAGTCTCGACGATTTGCGGGCCGGTGGAGTTCCGATGGTCCCAATCGACGGTGCGCGGGCCGACGGTGTGCCCGACCCGAAATTCGCCGACGGGAATGTGCTGGGTAAGCGCTACGTCGACGAGTCCGGTGCCGAGATTCTCGTGACAAAGGCGGGCGCGGGCACACTCAGCGTAGGCACCGAGCCGCTGGCTTTGAAAGGTGCCGCACCGCTACCGGCAAGCGATTGACCCTGCAAGGGCAACCGGGCCGCCGACACGATGGTGTCGACGGCCCGGTCCGCTGTGCGCACGTGTGTCACGGGCGCATCCGCAACATTGCCTCCTGTGCGAAAGACGCCACCAGCTCGCCGTTCTCGGTGAGCACGTCGCCGCGGCCGAAAATACGGCCTTCGGCCAGGATCGGGCTGTGTTGACGCAGCACCTGCCAGGCATCGCTGCGAACCGGCCGGTGGAACCACAGCGTGTGGGAGGTAACCGCGGACAGGAACCGGGTTCCGTTGCCGGTGTGGCTGATCCCGTCCTCGGGTCGCAGTGCTGTGCCGATCAGGGTCAGATCGGTGGCGTAGGCGGTCAGGGGGGCGCCGAGTTCCGGTGCGACAGGTGGTGTGCGCATCCACATCGTGTAGATGGGCGGACCGGCCGAGGTGGCGTCGAGGTCGTCGGTGGAGCGCGCTTCCCACGGCAACAAGGGAAACGACACCTCGTGCTCTGGGCCGAGTGGTTCGTCGACGGCGGGCAGGCTTTGGCGCTGAGGCCCGCCGCCCTCTGGAGTGTGCAGCGATGCGACGGCGGTCGCGATCACCTGATCGGACTGGTAGGCGAGCAAGGTGGCGGTGGCGAAGGAACGGCCTTCGTGCTGGACGCTCACCTGGTACCGAATAGGTGTGTCCGACCGTCCCTCCCGGGTGAAAACCGTGTGCAGTGACTTCACGCTCTTCTCGGGGACGACGCGCCGGGCGGCCACCACCAGCTGTCCCAGGATCTGACCGCCGAAGACCCGGTGGTAGGGCAGGTTCTGGTTCACGGCCTCGTAGGCCATGGTGTCTGTGCTCGCCGCCGGCTTCAATTCCAGGCACGCGAGCAGGTCGTTCCACATGTCGGGCATGGTGTCAGTGTAATATAGATTCTCGTATGAAGAGAATGTCCCTCTCGAAGGTTGCGTGGCGACCTGGATGTCGCGGCGAGGGGACTCTGGGGCGACGGAGGTCAGATGACGACCACACAGAATCGGCAGAATTCGGCGATGTCATCGGTATCGGAGATGTTGCGAATCTTCGATGTCGAGCCCGACGGTCCGAGCGGCTTCGTCGGCGTCAGCGACGGCGGCGCGCGACAGGTTGTCGACGGTACTCAGCTGCTGGCGCAGGCTCTGGTCGCTACCGCGAAGACGCTGCCGGACAAGGTTGTTCGATCCGCACATGCGGTGTTCAGCCGCGCGGTCGATGCAACAGCACCGGTGCGTTTCACCGTGGATGTGACGCACTGCGGCCGTTCCATGGCGAGCACCGTGGTTGCTGTGGAGCAGGCGGGTCGACGGTGCGCCACCGTGTCGGTGCTGGCCGATGCGCCGACCGAAGACCTTGTGCGCCGACATATTCCGCGCCCCGAGGTGCCGGGGCCAACGGCCGCGCTGCCGGCGAATATGCCCATGATCGGTCGTGATCTGCGCATCGTCGGGGTGGCCGATGTGAACGACCCCGACGAAGTCGGTCCGCCGGAACTGCACGCATGGCTGCACTACGACCCGGTCCCCGAACGCGACGATCTGGGTAAGGCGCTGTTGGCCCACTTCACCGGGCACTTGTCGGTGTCAACCACCTTGCGAGCACATCCCGGGATCGGCACCGCGCAGGCACACCACATTCTGTCCACCGCGGTCATGACCGTCTCGGTGCGGTTCCACGAGCCGGTCGAGTGGGCGGGATGGCTGCTGTACACCCATGAGAGCATCCAGATCGGCGCCGGAATGTCGTGCGTTCGCGGACTGGTGCACACCGAGAGCGGGCGATTGCTCGCCTCGTTCACCCAGGAGGCCATGATCCGCAGGCCACGTGCCGACGAGGCCGCGTTACCTGTGCCTGCGAGGCTGTGACAGGAGGATTTCGATGACCGACTACCCAGGATTCGTGACCCGCCCCGACTACCGGATAGACATCCACGCCCGCCGCAACCGCGTCACTGTCCATGTGGGTGAGCTGCTGGTAGCGGATTCGGTGCGGGCGCTCCTGGTCGACGAGCAGGACCACGGACTCGTCTTCTACCTGCCACGCGCCGATGTCGAGGTCTCGCTGCGCAAGGCTCAGGAATACAGCAGTCTTTGCCCGTTCAAAGGCGAAGCCACCTACTGGCGCTTCGATGGCGATGGCGACGAGCCACTGGTGTGGAGCTACGAGGACCCGGCCCCGCAGGTCGCTCGGCTGCACGGGCACGTGGCATTCTTCCAGGATCAGGTGACACTGCGCGTCGGTGCCGCCACCCCTGCCGTCAGCGGGCGCTGAGCGGTCGGCACCGGGCGGGCTCATCCCGGCGCCGACAGCTCAGCGGCCGCGGTTCTCGCGCGGGGCTCCCCGCCACCCGCACGGCAGCCCGCAGGTCGGCTGCAGTGTCGTGTCCGTGCGTCCGTCGGCGAAGATGCGCCGCGTCTCGGTGGCCTCCGCGGGATAGCCGCAGTCCGGGCACTTCTCGAAGAAGTCGAGTACCTGGTGTACCGCCTGTGACTGCGGCTTCTCCTGGGGGGCGGGTCCATTCGGGCGCGGCGACGGGTCGACGACATCGGGCCGCCGCCACCGGACATCCGCGGTTCGGGGTGCCCCTTCGCGTGCTGTCGCGCTGCCGGTGGTGCGTGTTCCCATAGTGTCCGTTTCTGTGTGATCAGCGTGCGTCAGCGCTCGTAGGATTCGTTCGAACGAGCGCAGGACCGTCTCCAGTTCGAGTCCGAGTTCGCGCTGGGCGGTATCGAAGCCGCTGGATCGCCGCCAGCGCGCAAGCATTCGCGCGGTCGCGTGTTCGGCGTCGCGAACGAGTCCGGGTATGCCGACCGCGGCCAGCGGTGGCTGGGGAATGGCGAGGTCGGCAGCCAGGCGGCACGCGCAGGCGGACACGATCCACAGGATCTCCGCCAGCTCGGGTACCACCGCGATCACCTCGTGGGCCCGAGCGACCTCGGCCGCGAGCTCCATGTGCTCGATCGAGTAGTCGACCAGGGTGCACAGTCGATGGTCGCCGCACGCTGGTTCGGGCCTGCCGGTGCGTTCCATCGCACTGAGCCTGCGGTGGATCTGACCGGAGTCGGCCGGCGGCATCGATAGTTCGTGCAGGACACGGGCGGCGGCTATCAGCCTGGTGCCCGGTGCCTTCGCCGTCGCGTGGCCGCGATGCCGACCTCGGCCGAATCGGGTGAGCCTGTGGTCGGGACGGCTCGTCATGCCAGCGCCGTCGACGGTGGCACGTCGAGAATCGTGCTGCCTGCCACGACGGTTCTCCGGGGCCGGGACTCGGCGTGATTCGAGGTCATAGGCGTTCCAAATCTCTCGGCAAGTGATGAGAATCGCATTTCCATCGTATCTGCTCTTGGCGGATCTGTGGCAGACAACTGTGTCGAAATATGTTGAACTACAAGCGAGAATGGCGTTATCGTCAGTGCCATGAAATCGTACAGCGAGGGACGAAGCGAACAGGGCAGCCGCGCGGTGACGGCGAGCGGAGCCGTTCGATGAGTGCGGAACCGACCGGCCCGGTGTGGCTGTTCTGTCCGGCGGACCGGCCCGAGCGGTTCGCCAAGGCGGCGGCGTGCGCAGACATGGTGATCCTGGACCTGGAGGACGGTGTCGGCGAGGACGCGAAAAGCGCTGCGCGCGAGTCGGTCCGGGAATGCCGACTGGATCCGGCGCGGACGATCATCCGGACGAACCCGCTCGGTTCGGCGCATTTCGAACCGGACATCGGCGTCATCGAGCGCACGCCCTTCCGCCAACTCATGCTCCCCAAAGCCGAAACCGGCGACATCCCGCCGATATTGGGCGGCTATGACATCGTCGCGCTGGTCGAGACCCCGGCCGGTGTTCGGCAGCTCGACCACATCGCCCGGTCGCCAACGGTGATCGCCCTGATGTGGGGTGCCGAAGACCTTGTCGCAGCCCTGGGCGGCAGCTCGTCACGGCACGCGAGCGGCACCTATCGCGATGTCGCCAAGCACCTGCGCTCGGCAACGCTGCTCGCGGCGAAAGCCCACGGCAAGCTCGCCGTCGACGGGGTCTATCTCGATATCCCCGATCTCGACGGACTGGCCGCCGAATCCGCCGACGCCGTCGCGTCCGGATTCGACATCAAGGTGGCCTTGCATCCCACGCAGGTCTCGGTCATCGCCGACGCCTACCGCCCCGACCTTGCCGAACTCGACTGGGCGCGACGCATCCTCGGCGCGGCGGAGCACTCGCGAGGAGTCTTCGCCGTCGACGGTGCGATGGTGGACGCGCCGATCCTGAGCCAGGCTCGCCGGATCGTCGCCCGTGCGGACGGCGCGCGCACCGGTCAGCGGTAGCCGATTGGTGTCGGCGGCTCAGATCACCGTCCCCACATCGGTGCGGACGAGACTGTCGAGCGCGCGTTCGGCGACAGCGGCGATTGTCATCGACGGGTTGCACGCGGCGGTGTTACCGGGCATGAGCGCGCCGTCGAGGACGTAGAGACCGCGCTGACCGAGCACCCGCCCGTCCAGATCGCAGACCGTGCCCATATTCGCGCCACCGAGCGGATGCCAGGTGGACGGGAACACCGCGTTGGTGTCGAGGAGCATGCTGTCGGGTCCGGCGATGCGGCGCACCGCCGGGTCGATGTGACCGTCCTGAATTGCCCGGTCGCCGTCGCCAGGCCACCGCAGGGTCGCGCTGTCGGTGCCCGACTCGTAGACGAACTCGCCACGTCCGCTGCTTACGCCGTAGCCGACGAGCATCGTGCTGCCCGGGTCGACGGTCAGCGGTGGAATCGAGGCCTGGATGACGGTGAACGCCGCCTTCGGGTCCTCCCAGTTCTTGCTGCCGTACACGACCGGTCCGCCCTGTGCGGTGCCGAACCCGGCGGACGGGTTGCGCCACACATAGATTCGGTCCGCGTTGGTGCCCCACCCGCCGCCGAGTCCATCGGGCAGGTCGGGAATCTGGCCTTTCGCGCCCGCCCGCACGAGCAGCCGGGTCGTGTTGACGCTGCCTGCCGCGAGCACCAGCGTGGGAGTGGTGATGATCTTGTTCTCGAGAACGGTGCCTGCGGTGTCGAGTCGGTCGACGCGCACCACCCAGCGGCCGTCGGCGGCGCGTTCGATGTCGGTGACCTCGTGCAGGGTCTGCACGTCGACCCGGCCGGTGGCCTCGGCCGCTGCCACATAGGTGACATCGACGGAGTTCTTGCCGCCGTTGTTCACCCCCATCGCGCCGTCACCATTGGTGTAGGACGGCTTCATCTCGCCGCGCAGTTCGGCAAGCGCGTAGTTCCAGTCGATGGGCATCGGGATCTTCGACAACGGCATACCCGCGGCGCGTACGCGATCGGCGAAAATCCTTGCTGCCAGGTAGTTCTCGTGGTTGACGAGCTCGTCGGGCGCGGTGGCCAGGCCGAGCATGCGGGCGACTCGTGGATAGTGAACCCGGTCCATCAGCCCCCAGTCGAGCTCGGCAGGGAAGTGCGCCTCGAACACCTCTCGGGTGGGCTGCAGCGACATGCCCTGGTAGATCAGCGAGCCGCCGCCGAGGCCTGCGGCGCACAGTGCGGTCATCCCGGCGCCGGCCACCGCCTCCACCAGGCCGGCGTAGGGCTCGAACACCAGTGGGCGGCCGAACAATACCGGGTTGGAGCGGTGCCAGAGCAGACGTTTGTCGGGCTGCGAGGCGCGCGGGAAGGTTTCGGCGTTGGGGCCGGTTTCCCAGCGCCTGCCGCGTTCCAGCATCAGCACGTCGACGCCTGCCTGCGCCAGCCGCAGCGCGGTCACGCCACCGCCGAAGCCGGAACCGATCACGACGACCCGGCGTTCGTGCCTGGTCAGTGGCACGCCGCCGGTGCGGACCGCGATGCCGTCATGTGCCGAGGCGGTGCGCGTCGCGGCCAGGGCGAGCCCGGCGGCAGCGGCGCCGGTCAGCAGTGAGCGGCGGGTGAACTCGGACATGTCAGCAACTTTCATTGTTCGGGGCGATAGACAGGAGCGGCGGTCAGACGCCGCGTTGAGCGAGGAGTAGGTCGAGCAGCCCGGCCTCGCGGCCCTGCTCGGTCACCATGCCGCGCGCTGCGCGCTCGACTTCGCCGCCGGTGAGCAGTGCATCGGCAGCGGCGGCCATCTCGACGCCGCCGTAATGGTGGCGGCGCATGAGCTGCAGGAACAGCACCTCGGCCTGCCCGCCGCGGGCGGCGGCGAGCTGGTCGAGTTCGGCGGTCGTTGCCATTCCCGGCATTGCCGAGTCACGCGATGCGAGAGCAGCAGCCCGATGCTGGTGTGCCTCGGAATGCTGCATCCAGGCCATCGGATGCGTGGCGGTGACCGGTGCATTCGCCAACCGCAACCAGCCGAGCAGCATTCCCAGCTCGGTGCGTTGGGTGTCGGCTATCTGGCCTGCCAACGTCGACACCGACGGCTCCACACCGGGGTCGAGCCGCTGTACCAGCATCAAGGCCTGACTGTGATGCGCAACCATGTCCTGCACGAATCCGATCTCGGTCGCGTTCAGCACCGGGTGGCGCGCGGGTTCACCCGAGATCAGCACCGGCCGCAGCGCCATGCCCATCGCAAGCAGCAGCACGGCGAGTCCGGCCACGATCGCCACACGGAAAGCGCTGTGCCGGCTCATGACCCGGTGGTCGATTCCTGATCAGCGGGCGGGGTGTACACCGTCGGTGCGAGCTCGAGCGCCAGAAAGCCGTTGTCGGCACATGTGGTCCACAGCTGGCTGCCACGCCATTCGGGCGGCGAGAAGCACCAGTCCGTGGACAGATCGCCGAAAGTCAGTGTGCCGGTGCGTGAACTGAGTGCCTGCTGCGGATCGAACTGTCCCTGCAATATCGCCTGCGCCACGCTCGGCGCCGCGAGCAGCGGTGGCCCGATGATCGAGGCGAGCGCGTGCGGCGAGTTCCACAGCTCGGCGTCCTCGTTCGTGCGCGCCGGCGGGTTGAAGTAGGCGATCTCGCGAATGACCTCAGGATCGCGCACGTCGAACACACGAATACCCGAAGAGGTCCAGCTGCAGGCCAGGGCGGTGGGGTCGGCCGGCCGGTCGGCGGCGCAGTAGTGCGCGTCGTAGGCGAACAATGAGCCGCCCGAGGCCGAGGCGATCATGCTGTCCTGGTTCTCCGGCAGGTTGATCGCGAGTTTGATCGACTGCGCCAGCCGGGGTCGGCGATCGTCGGAGACGTCGATGAGCTTGACCCCGCCCGAACCCGCCTCGTCGACGGCGAAGACGTAGGGCGCACCCCGGTAGGTCACGGGAACGGTATGTTGGGTGGCCCAGCCGTCGGTCCACGGCATATCGGCGAGTTCCTGCACGCGTGGTTCGGGATCACGCCGCTGCACCGCGCTCACATCGAGGATCTTCATCCCGCCGATGTTGTTGGCCAGATACATTCGGTTGCCGTCGGGTGAGAGGCCGAATCCGTGCATCGACAACCCGGCCAGACCTTGCCAGAGCACGCGTGGGTTTGCCGGATCGGTGAGATCGACGGCGCTGAGCAGCCCAGGCGCTGTTCCTGATGCCCAGTAGGTTCGCCCGTCGGGGGAGAAGCCGCCCTCATGGGCGGTGATCGGCACCGGCAGTGCGAGGTCGGTTCCGGGACCCGGGTTGAGCAGGCGCGGGTGCGCACAGTCGGAGATGTCATATACCGACAACAGCCCGGCGCCGGTCAGCGCGGGAACGCCCGCGCCCACCAACAGTTTTCGCGCCGCGTTGACCTTGAGGCTCTCCCAGGTCCCCGCGATCATGGCTGGTTCGGTCAGGGTCGCGGTCTGCACCGGGGCGGTCGGATCGGCGACATCGAGCACGCGCACCCCGATGTCGGGACCGAGCATGTTGCCGGGAAAGAAGGTGCCGATGTAGGCGCAATGGTCGTAGGTCACCGAGGTGATGCCGCCACCACTACCTGCTGAACTGCCGAGCAGGCGCATATTGCATCGGAATCCGTCACGGGTCCGGCCGCTGTCGCGGTAGGCGGCGGGTACATCGCCCTGCAGTCCGGTTTCCGGGAGGGAGTCGGGTAGGCAGTCGGCTCGGCCCACTGCCTGCCCTGTCGGTGTACCGGCGGCGGGCTGGATGGACGCCGCACCGAGCGGGATCAGCAGCGTTACCGCCGCGACGGTGGCGCACCGTCGCGCCGTCCGTGTGAACAAGGAAGTCATGAGGTGGGTTTTGGCCCCGAGAAATGGGGCTGCCTTTCATGGAAGCTGTTGGGCGGCTGCGCTATTCAGATGCAGCCCAATGTTTGCCGCGTCAGCGGTAACTGTGTTACCGCTGGTCGGGACGCTACCACTCAGGAGGCAGTGAGAGGGACGGAATCGGAGGTATTCGGCATTTCGTTGTGTGACGTGGCCGCGGTAGAATCTGCTCCGGGATCTCCGTCAGCGCGGGACAGGGGCGTATGGGCCGCCGTAGGGAGTCGGGATGGTGAGTGGTCCGGTCGGCGAGGGGTCTGCAGTCTGGAATGGATCATCGACCGGGGGAGGCGGCACGGGGTCGTCGACAGGGCGGGGAGCGTTGCGGGCGCCGCGCGGCATCAGTGTCGGGTCGGGGTCGGTGCAGTCCGCGTGAAGGTACGGATCGGCGTAGTCGGGTATAGAACCAGCCCGCCGCGGCACGTTGTAGTCGCAGGCGTAGCGGGGGTAGATACTGGCCAGCGCCCACACGCCGCCGTCATGAAAGGCCGATGTCACGGCATCGAGGGCCGATCCGGCGCGTTGCTGGGGGAAGAAGAATTCGTTGAGGGCGGGGATCCGAGAGTAGGCGACCTGTGAGACGGTGACGAGGTTGCCCAGCAGTTGGACCATCGTCGGTGAGTTCTCCGCGAGGATGGTGTCGAGGGCGGTGAGCAGCGGTGGTGTCTGCGCGACGAGTTGTTCGAATCCGGCGGTCATCGAGGACACGCCGCCGAGCGTGGCGGACAAGTTCGTCGAGGTGGACCGCAGCGCGTTCTGACCGTCGTGCAGCGTCGCCAGAACTACTCTGCTGTTGCGAAGCAGGTTCACCGTGTGCGGCAGTGTTGTGTCCAGGGTCGAGATGAGGAACGTCCCGCCGTCGATGATCGCGGCCAGCTTGTCGGGGCCCGCCTGGCCGACACCCAGTTCCCGAGAAATCGCCGCGAGCCGAGCCGGATCGATCTGGGACAGCGTGCCACTGAGGCTTTCGAGCATGTCCGACATCGGCACCGGAGTCGACGTGCGATCGGCGGTGATCAGCGCGCCGTCGGTCAGATAGGGGCCGTCGTTACCGGCCGGGACGAAATCCAGGTACTGTTCTCCGGCCGCGGACAGGGCCGCGGCACGGACCTGGCCGGAAGTGGGGATTCGAACATTCTCATCGATGGCGGCGATGACAACCACGACCTCCCCGGCGACAGCGACAGAATCGATGCGCCCCACGCGGACCCCGCGCAAGGTGACTTCCTGTCCAGGCAGTAGCCCACCGGATCGATCCAGTTCCACGCGAACCCGATACGGCTGGCTCAGCGGATCGATGTCGAGGGTGTTGAAGAGCAGATGTCCACAGGCGCCACCGAGAATGGTGAACAGGCCCAGTAGCGATACCACCACCCGATAGTGGTGTGCGCGGCGGACGACGCCGACGAGTAGCGCTGCGGGTCCTTCCCACACGCTTCGACGAAAGGTCTCGGTCATCGTGGCGCGCCTTCCAGACGGTTGCCCAGTCGGGCGAGCATGTGCTGTAGCGAGCCGACGAATGCCGCCCAATCGGTGAGATCGGGAGGTCTGGCACCGGATGTGCTGGGAAAGGCGGGATCGGGGACCGCGATTCCCGTGATGTCGGCTTTGACGTGACCGTTGGGGCCACTGATCATTTTGATGACGATGCCGAGCATGTTGTTTACCTCGTCGAGGTCCGCCTCAGGGTTGGTGGCCGCGGCGTTGAGACCGGCGGCGAGTCGGTTGATGTTGGCGGCCATACTCGTGGGGTTGGTGCCCTGGATACTGGGAAACCGGGCAAGTTGGGCGGCGATGGTGTCGATGCGCTCCACCAGCGTGACGATCGAACCGGTGTTTTCCGCGAGAACCTGCATCGCCGGCCCGGCCGCCGCGACGGTATCGGACAGGGTTCCCTGCTGGGCGGCGACGGTCGCGCTGAGATCGGCGGCGGAGTGCAGGAGTTCGTTGATCTGCCCCGACCGAGCCGACAGTGAGCCGAGCAGCGCCCGGGTCTCGGCGAGCAGCTCGGCGAGTCGCTCACCGCGGCCGCCCACATGCTCGCTGAGGGCGGAAATCACTGTGGTGAGATATTCGATGGTGCCACCGCTGACCAGAAGTGATGCGCGAGTGAGCATTTCCTCGATCGTCGACGCGGCCGAGGTGGATTCCAGCGCAATCGCGCTACCGCTGTCGAGCATGGCGGTGCCGGGCTCGACGATCCGGGGTGGTTTCATCGCGACGAAGACATCGCCCATCGGGGTGGCCGATCGCAGCTCTGCCGACGTGCCGAGGGGAAGACGCACGGTCGAGGTGATCCGCAGGGTGACCACCGCGGTGTAGTTGCGCGCGGACATGGATTCGACCTGGCCGATGTCTGCGCCGTTGAGCTTGACCTTGGCTTTGGTAGGGAGGTTGAGGGCGTTGGAGAACGTCGCGGTGAGGGTGTAGGTGTCACCACCGAGCCCTGGTGCGGGCAGTGGCAGCCGGTCCAGCCCCACGGCGCATCCGGTGGCCGACATTGCGAGCGTGGCGGCGGTGACGACGATCCGGATCGCCTTGCCTTGACGTGTCATCGGCCGTTCTTTTCTGCGATGCCGGCCAGGATGGCGGTGATTCCGAAATCCGGGCCCATGTCCCGCATGGTCCCGGTGGCGCAGCCGAGATTCTGCAGCTGCAGCAGGTTGCAGATCTCCTTGACCATCTGGCCGTCGAGTAGCAGCCGGTTGATGTCGACCGAGGCGCGTAACGCGCCGACGTTCTGGTCGACGGAGTGATAGGCGTTGTCGACAACCAGTGGGAAGACGTCGAGAAACGCGGCGAGATTGTAATCGTACGCTGCGAGGGAACCGGTCAGGGTGTTCGCGTCGGTCGCCAACCCGGAGATGGTGCCCTGGTGGCGTCGGAGCAGATCGGTCACAGCCACGATGATTCTGTTCATTGCGGCCCCGGTCGCGCCGGCACCCAGTTGCTGCTGGGCGAGGAAATCGCTGAGCTGGGCTACGGCGCCCCCGAATTCACGCAGTGTCGCGTCGTTGCGCGCGGCGGCCGCGGTCAGTGCGTCGAGGTTGGTGACGACGGTGGTGATCGCGTCGCGGGTGGCCGCGCCGTTGTCCTGGCTCAGTTGCAGCGCACGCGAAAGCTCGCCGAGTGCGGCTCGCATGTCCTCGCCGTTGCCGCTGGTCGCCGCGGACCCCAGGTTCATCAGGTCCGCGACCGGCCCCGAACCGTTGCCGTCACCGCCGAGCGAGCTGGACAACTGCTGCGCCATCGACAACAGGGCGTCGAACTCGACCGGAGATTTCGTGTGCGCCGTGTCCAGCACCGCACCCGCGCTCAAGGTGGGCCCGCCGCGGTAGACCGGGGTGAGCTCGATGTGGCGGTCGGTGAGTATCGAGTCCGAGATCGTGACTGCTTGCACGTCGGCGGGCAGCCGAATTCTGCCGTCGATGCGCATCTGGACTTCGACCGCGGCGCCGTGGGCTTCGATGCGCACGATCCGGCCCACGCGCATCCCGAGTACCGATACCGCGTTGCCTTCGTAGAGGCCGTTGGCATTGGAGAATTGGGCGGTGATGGTGGTGGATGTTTCCGCACCGGACGAGCATCCGGCCAGACACGCGGCAGTCAGGCTGACTATGGCCAGTTTGACGGTGGACAGGGTGACGCTCATCGGCAGTCCTGGAGGTAGGGGGCTCGGCCCGCGGCGACAGCGGTGGCACTCAACGCGCACATCCAGGAGTCGATGAAAGCTCCATCGGGGGCGTTGGCGTTCAGCTCCGCGCCGGTGCCGGTGGCATTGGCGAACATTCGCCACGGCACCGGAAGAATTTGCAGGATGTTGCGGAGCAGGTCGTCGTGGCTGGTGAGCATCGCGGTCATCTCGCGCAGGTCGGTCAGTAGTTGTTCGATCTCGGTCGCCTCGCCGACCACGATCGGTTCGAGTCGCCGGACCAGGGTGGTGATCGCGTCGAGCAGTCGGCGCAGCGCGTCCTGGCGGGTGACGATGTGCCCCAGCACGGTGCTGCCCTGCCTGATGACCGCTCCGAGCTCGGCCTGTTGAGTACGGATGACGGTGCTGACCTGGCTGGTCGTGGTGAGCAGGTCGCCGATCTGCTGGCGGCGTGTCGCGATGACGGTCGACAGGGATCGGACGTCGCGCAGGATGCCGGGGACCAGGGCCGGTACGTCGTCGAGTCCGCGCGACAGCGCCGTCATCGACTGGGCGATCTGGTCGGCGTCGAGTTGATCGAAGGTGGTGGTGGCATCCTGCAGCGCGGTCTCGAGGTCATACGGAACTACGGTGTGCGACAACGGAATTCGATTGCCGGGCAGTGCGCCGACGCCGGTCGAGCGCAGTTCCACATAACGTGAGCCCAGCAGCGTGGTCAACTTGATCGCGGCCTGGGTATCGGCGCCCAAAGTGACCTCGTCGTCGATCTTCATGGTCACCTCCACGTGGTCACCGACGAGTTCTGTGCTGGTCACCGTGCCCACCGGGATGCCGGCCCAGGTCACCGAGTCGCCCGCGCCGACCCCCGCGGCCTGCGCGAATTCCGCGCGCCAGGTCCGCGACCCGAGCTGTAGGGAATTGACAGCGACCATCACGACCAGCACCAGCACCATCGTGAGAACGGCGATGAGTCCGATGCGCAGCGACTTATCCGTTTCGGTAACCTCAGCGCCGGCCCTGCCAGGAAGCGGCTGCCGACGGACGAGGGCGCGCATTCTCTTCATCATGGTCCTACCTACAGATCGCGGAGTTCTGGGAACGGCCGGTCGGGGATGCGGCTCCCAGGATCTGCGAAATCACTGGATCTACCCCTGGCACGATGCTGAATGCAATGTCGCAGACATAGGCGTTGACGAAGGCGCCGCTGTCGGTTGCCCGGACCATCGACTTGAGCAGCAGCGGAAGATTGAAACCGAGATAGGCGAAACGTTGTCTGCCGTCGACGAAATGGCTCGCGAAGCCGGGTTCGCGACGCATGAACTCGTTCAGCCACGGGCTGGCACCGTCGACGACGGTCGCGGCATCGGAGAGTACGGTGGCGATCCGGCCGGTCTGGTCCATCAGTGCCTCGCGCCGACCCTCCAGCCCGTCGAAGATCTTGCGAGTCTGGGCGATCGTCGTCTGCATCCCGGCGCTCTGCCCGGCCAGCGTGGTCATGACCACCGTGAGGTTGTCGATGAGTGCGCCGAGGATCTGGTCCGGCCCGGCGAAGGACTGTGCCAACGCGGCGGTCTCGGTGATCAGCGCGGCGACCGCGCCGTCGTCGCCCTGCAGTGCTCGGATCAACGCGGAGGTCAGATTGTCGACGTCGCTCGGTTCGAGGCTGCTGAACAACGGCTGGAATCCGTTGAGGAGCCCGGAAAGATCGAAGGAGGGTTCGGTGTGTTCGAGCGGAATCAGCGCTCCGGGAGCCAGCCGAGCCGGGTCGCCGAAGTCGGCCATGCTGAGACCGAGGTAGCGCTGGCCGATCAGATTCTGGTAGATGATCGCGGCGCGGGTGTTGCCGTAGACCGGTTGATCCTGGTGCAGCCGGAAGGTGACTTTCGCGTGCGGTCCGTGGATCGCGATGGTGTCGACTCGACCCACCTGCACCCCGGCGACCCGGACGTCGTCACCGACACGCAGTCCCGAGACATCGCTGAACACAGCGGAATAGGAATGCGTGTCACCGGCGACATCGCGTTGCAGGGTCACGCGGACCATCCACATCAAGAGCGCGGCGACGAGCAGGAACGCGGTCAGTCCAGCGAGTTCGCGTCTGCGTTTCATCGTGGTTCTCCCGCCGTCGGTGCGGCCAGGCCGAACAATTCGGCGAGGCCGACGGATTCCAGCGGCAAGCCGAGGCGCTCGGCGATATCTTGTCGGGGCTCGAGTTTGGTGACCACTTGGTCGGCGTCTCCGATGACGGGTGCGCTCGCCGCCGGGCCGTTGTGGCAACTCGCCCCGGCGAGCTCGCCGTAGCGGGGGCAGTCGGTCCGGGTGTAGTGCTTGTGTGGGGTGAGTTCGACGATGACCTTGGCAGTGCCGCTCTGCGTATCGACCTGCCAGAAGTCGTGGGCGAACACGCGCGCGATCCGGGTCTGCGAGGTCGTCATCTGCACGAAGTTGTCGCTGCCTGCGGCGAGTACCTGCAGGACCGGACCCAGTCGGGAGTTGAGATCGATCAGTGTCTCGGTCCGATTGGTCATCGCCGTACCGACCGTTTCGGAGGTAGCGACGGCACCCGTCAACAACTGCGCCAAGCGATCTCGCTGTTCGGCGATGCTGCGCATGGGCCCGACTGCGGCATGCAGAGCGGCGAGCAGGTCGGGGGCGGACTGCTGCAACCCCTGGACGCCTTCGGACAGCCCGGTGATGAGGGGAAGCCCGCCGCCGGAAGTCGCTTCGGCGTTGTAGGCGCGCACGATTCGCTCGAGTTGGGACGCGGCTTCCAGTGCGTCGCCGCCTCGGCCTCTGGTAGCTCGCTCGACGGTCTCGAAGATCCCGACGGTGGGATCGGTGCCGGGTCGTGCGACCGCGGCGGCGATCCGGCTCAACGCCGTCAGCGAGGTCTGTAGCTGCACACTGGCGCGGCTGTGATCCTCTGGAATCGACGCGCCTGCCGACAGGACCGCGCCGGGACCGTTGTCGATGAGCTGGATCGAGGGCACCGCGAACACATTGCTCGGGACCACGCGTGCCGTGACGGTGTCCGGGATTCCCGCCGCGTGCTCGGGAACCAGGTCGATGCGTACCTTGTTGGGTCGGCCGCCGGAAGCGGGGACCACCTCTGCCACGCTGCCGACCAGCACACCACGGTATTTGACGTCGGAGTGTTTCGGGAGGCCGTCGCCGACGTCGACCAGCATCGCGGTGACCTCGACGGTGTGCGCGAACGCGCCTTCGGATCGGGCGATCATCGCCGTGACCGCCGCGGCGACCACAGCGAGCGCGGCCACCCCGCGCACGAACAGCTTCGCGTTCGACAGGTGCCTGTCATCGGATTCGAACACTATCGACATCGCACTACCCGCTGATCCTGGAACCGGCGTCGAAACCCCACAGCGCCAACGTCATCAACAGATTCACCGAGATCATCACGGTGATACTCGCGCGCATCGCGCGACCGGCCGCGACACCGACTCCCTGTGGTCCGCCGCGTGCGTAGTAGCCGTAGTAGCACTGGATCGTGGTGGTGATGGTGACGAAGACGATCGCCTTCAGCAGCGAATACACGATGTCGGTGCCGCCGAGAACCAGGTCGAAATAGTGCGCGTAGGTGCCGAACGATTGGCCGCCGACCAACCCGACGAACAACTCGACGGCGAGGTAGTCCGCGGCCAGCGCGGCAAGGTACAACGGAATCACCGCCACGATCGCGGCAATCAGCCGCGTCGAGACGAGGAAGGGCACCGGGCGGATCGCGATGGCGTCGAGGGCGTCGATCTCCTCGGCGATTCGCATCGCGCCCAGCTGCGCGGTGAACCGGCACCCCGCCTGCGCGGCGAAGGCTATCGAGGCCATGATCGGAGCCAGTTCACGGGTGGCGGCGGTCGCGGCGATCATCCCGGTCGCGGGCTCCATACCGAGGAGCTTCAACGCGTTGAATCCCTCGATGCCGACGATGCCCCCCGCGGCGGCACCGAGGATGATCATCACTCCCGCTGTTCCGCCGCCGACGATGAGGGAGCCGTTTCCCCAGGTCACATCCGACAGGATCCGCATGGATTCGCGGCTGTACTGCCGCAGTGCCACCGGTATCGACACCACCGCGCGCACGAAGAACGTGAACATGTGCCCGAACCTGATGATGCCGCGCCACGGCACGGCCGCCGCGGTCATCACGGTCCGAACACCCGGTGGGAGATAGGTAGCGGCCATTACAGCGTCGTCCTCGGGAACAGCATGGTGTAGATCTGGGTGAAGCCGAGATTGACCACCATCAGCACGACAATGGAGGCCACCACGGCGGCATTGACCGAGTTCGCGACGCCCCCCGGCCCACCCCGGGTGTTCAGGCCCTTCTCACAGGCGATCACGACGACGATGACCCCGAAAACCGCCGCTTTGACCATGGCCAGATACAGGTCACCCGCAGTCGCGAACGAGGAGAAAGTAGCCATGTAGCTGCCCGGTGTTCCGTCCTGGACATAGACATTGAACAGGTAGCCGGCGAGGAATCCGACAAAGCAGCTGACACTGGTGAGAGCCATGGCGATGAGGATTCCCGCGGCCAACCGCGGCACCACGAGCTTGCGCAGCACCGAGACGCCCATGACTTCCATCGCATCGATCTCCTCGCGGATTTTGCGCGAACCCAGATCGGCGCACAGCGCCGAACCGACCGCTGCCGCGAGCAGGATGGCGGTGACCAGTGGTGCCGACTGGCGGATCACCGCCAGCCCACTCGCCGCGCCGGCCAGCGAGGTGGCCCCGACCTGCCCTGCCAGCAAACCGAACTGGATGGACAGGGTGGCGCTGATCGGTAGCGCGACCGCCACAGTCGGCAGCAGGGAGGTCTTCACCATGAACACCGCCTGGCCGACAAATTCGTCGAAGGGAAAGCGCCGCGAAGCGACATCGGTGACGAGGTAGCGAAACGCGTCTCGCCCGAGCGTGACCTGTCGTCCGACGGTCTGTAGCGAGGCAATCGGGTGGCGCCGGTTGTATTGCTTCGACCAGTCCTTGATCTCGGTGACCGCGGATGCGCTGGGTTCCACTGCGAGCCTCCTCTTTCCGGTTCGATGTCGCGCTACCGCGGTGAGGGCGCGGCGAGTTCCCGAAGCGAGGACAGGAACAGTTCATCCATGTGCGGGCTCAGTTCGCTCAGGATCGCCGCGCCGGCATGACTGGCGGAGCCGAAGACACGTTCGAGGGCGTCTGCGGGCGTGGTGGTGCCGATTGACAGACACAGGCAGGCCACACCTTCGGCACGCAACTCCTCGAGCGCCTTGGCGGCATCGGCTTCGGCATAGCGGCCTTCGTAGCCACCGTCGTAGGGACAGCCGTCCGACAGCACGACCAACAGCCGGTTCTGTGTTCCCGCTTCGTTTTTGAGGATCTCGCCCGCACCGCGGATGCCCGCCCCCAGACGGGTGTAGTTCGAAGGCTGCAGCTGATTGAGTCTGGCCCGTCCGACGGCCCCGAACCGCTGATCGAAGGTTTTGATCGCAGGCAGGTGCACCGCGTGGCGGCCCTCGGAGCGGAAGGCGTACACCGCGACACGGTCACCGAGCTCTTCGAGCGTGACGGCCAGGGTGGCGGCCGCACGCCGCTGATGTTCGTGCACGGACAGGCCTTCCAGATCGGCATCGGTGGCCGATCCGGAGGCATCGAGCAGGATCAGCACGCCGAGATTGCGTTCGAGCCTGCGGTGTTCCAGGTACACGTTCTCCGGCCGTGAATAGCCCGAACGCAGATCGACAAACAGGTCGATGAGCGCCTCGATATCGAGCTCGTCACCATCGGGGCGCCCGCGTAACACCCTGGGGCCCAGCCCTACCCGAGCCAGCCGTCGCCGTAGCACGTCGTCTTCCGGAACACGCGCGGCCGAGATATCGGTGGGAACCGTCAGCGGAAAATCGACGACTCGGCACCAATCCGGTTTGTACCGCTCGTTGAAAACATCCCACTCCGGATAGAGAGCACCGCCGATACCGGCGGCAGCGCCGGGCTTGTCGGCATCGGTGAATTTGATCCGGGTGGGCAGCGGCCTGGCCGCCGGTCCGACCATCCGCGCCCGCCGCACCGCACTGACCTGCGCTTCGGCGCCGGCGGGCCCGTCTCCGTCCGAACGTGAGCTGCCCGCTGTCTTGCGGAGGAATTCCATCACCGACTTGCCGCTGAAGAGCGGATTCTCGAAGAGTTTGAGAATCTTGCTCTCCTCGGATTTCTCGACGCTGTCCTCGAGTTCCTCGTCGGCCTCTGGTATCTCGCTGAGATCGAATTCCAGGTGTAGCTCTCGGTCGGTCGCCCGCCCGCCGGGGCGGGGATCCGACGCCACCAACTGGGAGGGCTTGATGGTGCCGAACCACTCCGGTGGCTCGGCGACCTTCACTTTTCCCTTGGCCGCCGCGAGTGAATCCGCGGCGGTCGCGGTTCTCGGTTCTCCGTCGAACCCGAGCCCGGCCGCGAGCGGAAGGCGTTCGGCGAGTTCGGTGAGGACGCGGTGGCCTTCGAGGGCCAGGTAGCGGCGCGCTGCCGAGGGACGCCCCCGCAGTGACCGCATCAATGCCGGATCCAGGCTCCCGGCGCCGAGCAGTGCGCTCTGCACGAGTACTTCGCGGCGCTGCTCGGTGTCGGTACCGCCTCCCGAAATGAAGACGATCTGGCCGTTCGTATACGGGGCCCCGCCCGCAGGCAGTTCTGCGATACCCACAGACCTGCCTGCGATGTAGGTGGCGAGGAGCCGGAACCTTTCCGGCCCGTTCGGATCGTCTGTGGTCATGGCTGCGGCAGGACGGCGTCGACGAGTTCGCCGAGGGCGGCAACGATATCCGCGTCATCGGACAGCGCCTGCACGACGGCCGATTGAACGGCAGTGCGCAGGTTCAGCCCGCCGGCCACGAGACCACCGGCGAGGATCAGCATCCGGGTGGAGGACACCTCGCGCAGCGGCGAGTTGTCCAGGTTGCGGATGGCACTGCCGACTCTGACCAGAGCCCGTGCGGTCGCGGCGTCGACCCCGGCTTCGTGCGCGATGACCTCGCGCTCGATCTCGGGGGGCGGGAAGCCGAGTTCGATGGCGACGAACCGCTGCCGAGTCGACTCCTTGAGGTTCTTCAGAACGCTCTGGTAGCCCGGGTTGTAGGAGATCACCAGCTGGAACCCGGGCGCCGCGGGCAATGTCACCCCGAGCCGGTCGACCGGAAGTTCGCGGCGGTGGTCGGCGAGCGGATGGATCACCACGGTGGTGTCCTGGCGTGCCTCCACGACCTCGTCCAGATAGAAGATGGCGCCCGCACGCACGGCCCGCGTCAACGGACCGTCCACCCAGACTGTTTCACCGCCCTTGAGCAGGAAACGGCCCACCAGATCAGCCGAGGTCATGTCCTCGTGGCCGGCGACGGTGATCAGCTCCCGGCCGAGCTCGGCGGCCATGGTTTCCACGAAGCGGGTCTTGCCGCAGCCGGTAGGGCCCTTGAGGAGAAGCGGCAGGCCGCCGACGGCGGCGGCGCGAAAGACTTCCACTTCGTCACCGACCGCCCGATAGAAAGGTGCCTGCGCAACGTCGAGTACAGCGCTGGATCGACTTGTCATGTCAGTTTCCTTTATCGGTGTCGGCGAAGGGAATGATCTTCGGCAGCTCCGCACCGTCGGGCAAGATGAGTCGGCCATTCGAATCTATATAGCCGCTGTTCCGGAAGGGGATCGGCAGATCGGGATGCGGGCAGAGCCGGTCGGTCCCTTCACCACAGATACCCATGTTGAAGTACGAGCGCTTCTGGATATCCTCGGGCCAGGGATCGGTGTGGAGGGCGAAGAACTGCGCGGGCAGGTTGTAGCCCACGAAGAAAAACGTGCTGACCGCCGCGAAGATCGCCAGGAAACGCGTGAACTGTTGTCTGACGAATCCGCCCTGGATCTGATCCAAGCCACGTTCGACGATGGTTCGGCCGCGGTCGTCGGTGAAATAGCGCAGCGAGCAGAGGCCGGCCTGAACACCGCCCCACATAAGCCCTTCGTACAGCGGCCACTGATAATAGGTGCCGGCGTTGATGGACCACTCCTGGAGTGCACCGGGGTAAGTGAAAAGTCCCATCGGCATCAGGAACAAACCTTCGATGACGAGATCGAAGAAGAACGTCCAGACGAGGAGCACACCGATCAGCCCCATAGTGCTGATATTGGGGAACCGCTGCTTGGTCTTTCGCATCACCCAGCAGCCGAGGATCGTGCACAGCAGCACGCCGTACGAGTAGCCCGGTGCGTTCATCAGGATCGGTTCGGCCATCATGGCGCCTGGTTCGCCATAGGATTGCCAGCCCGGCACGTCCTGCACCCACGAGCCCATATTGAACATCCAGGTGTTGTACGTACTCCACGTATTGAAGTAGTTCAGCAGTGGATCCTGGAAGAACATCAGACCGCAGGCCACGAACAGCATGCCGTCGAGCGTTATTCGCCGCTCCCGTAGCCATGGCCGGATTATGAAGAAATACATGCCGAACGGCAGACCGAGCAGGATCACCGCGGTCCAGACGGTGAGTATCACCTTCATGAAAGTCGGTGGATCGCTCGGTCCGGTGGGCACGCGTTCGAAATTAGGGCCGGTGATCCAGCGGATCCACACATATATCTGGAGGGCAAGAATCAAGCCACCGAGTGTGGCCCAGATCTTGACTGCTTTGCTGGTGGATTGAACTTTTGCGCCGAGGGTCGCCACGCTGCTGAGTGGTTCGGTGATGGTGGTTCCCTTTTTCGGCTCCGTCGGTCCACTCACAGCGCACCTCCTCGATGAATCGTTGTGGTCTGACGTGCGTCGATACGCGCGAAATTCGGAATGGAATCGGCGATGGCCGTGGTAGTCGATGGGGGAGTCATCGGTCACGCTCCTGAAGTATCTGTACGAATAGAAATATACCACCCGGGATCTCAGATTCCGGAGGGTTTCTTAGATTCGTGCCATAATCGCTGGCATGGCTGAGCGTTGGACCCGAGAGCGGAGACTCGAGCGCACCAGGGGGCTGCTCCTGGATGCTGCCGAAGAAGTATTTGCCGAAAAAGGCTTCGCGGCGGCAACACTCGATGACATCGCGCATGCCGCCGGCTACACCAAGGGTGCGATCTACAAGCACTTCGCCACCAAGGAAGAGCTCTTCCTCGAGGTGAACGATCGATACCTGCAGCGCTACTTCGATATGTTCGCTGAGGTGCTGGCGGCGGCATCGAGTATGGGCGCCGAAGAGCTGGACCGAGTCGGCGAGCTGTGGCGTCGGCTCGGCGCCGACCGCGGTACTGATCACGCCGCGCTCGGTATGGAGTTCACTCTGTACCTGCTGCGCAACCCCGAGGTTCGGGAACGAGTCGCTGCCCGGCGGGAAGAGGCGGTAGAAGCCCTGGGGCGGTTCATCGTCGAGAATCTCGACCGCCTCGGAGCGACCTCGCTGATTCCGCCGATGACGATGGCGAGGGTGCTCATCCACACGACGCCGTCGGTCGTGCTCGGCACCGAACTCGACGGCGTCGACCTCTACGGACCGATCCTCGAGATGTACATGTCGGCGATCAAGCTGCCCTGATCGCGATTCCCGACCTCGGTTGCTCATGAGCTGCGGATTTCCCTCGGTGGTCCCGCAGCGCGGGCAGCGCCGACGGTACCCTCTTGCGGCACTGCGGAATTCGCCGCTGCCGGGCGAATCGAGAGCGACACGGTGTCGAGATAGCCTGCGAGGCCCTCGGTGCCGAACTCGCGGCCGATGCCGCTGTTCTTGACTCCGCCGAACGGTGCGACGGGATCCATGCTGTAGGGCTCGTTGATACCGACGGTGCCCGCGCGCACGCGGCGGGCGATCGCCGTGGCGCGCTCGACGTCGGGTGACCACACCGAGCCCGAGAGCCCGTACTCGCTGTCGTTGGCGAGGTGGACCGCGTGTTCGTCGTCGGCATAGGCGATCACGCCGAGAACGGGACCGAAGATCTCTTCCTGCGCTATCCGCATGGAGTTGTCCACGTCGGCGAACAGAGTGGGCCGGACGTACCAGCCACGCTCGATGCCCGCCGGGAGGTCGGTGCCGCCGACGAGCAGGCGGGCTCCTTCGCGCTGTCCCAGGTCGATATAGTCCCGGACCCGCTGCTGCTGACGGCGTGAGACCATCGGGCCGATGCGCGTCGCGGGATCGAACGGGTCTCCGACAATGAGGTTTTCGATCACACTCACCAGCGCGTCGACGAACTCGTGTCGGCGGCGCTGGGGGACCAGCACCCGGGTCTGGGCGACGCACGCCTGTCCGCCGTTCATCAGCCCCGCGATCATCATGCCGGTGGCGACGGCGTCGGGATCGGCGTCGTCGAGAACCACCGCAGCGGATTTGCCGCCGAGTTCGAGGCTGACCCTGCGCAGTGCCGAACCGCAGACCTCGGCCACCTGCCTGCCCGCCACGGTGGAGCCGGTGAACGAGACCTTGTCCACGCCCGGGTGCGAGACCAGGTACCGGCCGACCTCGCGTCCACCCGGCAGAATGCTGACCACTCCGGGCGGCAACCCGACCTGCTCCAGCAGCTCTGCCATGTGATGCGCGTCCAATGGCGTCTCCGGAGAAGGCTTGAGTACCACCGTGCATCCGGCGAGCAGCGCGGGAATCAGCTTCCCCACGATCAGGAACATCGGCATGTTCCAGGGAATGATCGCGGCCACGACTCCGACGGGTTCGTGGCCGACGACGACGTCACCCCCGAGGAATCCGTCTCTGGTCTCCTGCCAGCGGTAACCGGCGGCGGTTTCGGCGAAAGCGCGCATCATGACGCCGGGCAGTTTGGCATGCGCCGAGCGAGAGAAGGTTATCGGCGCACCCATTTCGGTGGTGATCAGTTGTGCGAGTTCGTCTTCTCGTGCGCTGTAGCACTCGGCCAGTTCGCGAACGATCGCCACCCGCGCCTGCGGATCCGTGCGAGGCCACGGCCCCGCGTCGAATGCCCTGCGCGCGGCCGCGACCGCGCGATCGACATCGGCAGGTGCCGGGTCGGCGACCCGCGCGACGAGTTGCTCGGTGTGCGGCGAAATGACCTCGATCGTTTCGCTGGTGGCGGGGTCGACCCATTGCCCGCCGATATAGAGCTGATGACGTGGCGACATTGCTACCTCGGATCTGATTCGCGCATTCGGACTGCGGGCGAACGGGTTTCGCTGACTACGGTTGCTTGTGGACGCGACCGTCTTTCATCACGAACCGCACGTCCTCGATGGTCGTGATGTCGACGGTGGGGTCGCCGGGTACGGCGACGATGTCGGCCAGCAGCCCGGGTGCCAGGCGCCCGCGATCGTCGACGCCGATCAGTTCGGCGCTGGTGATGGTGGCCGCCCGCAACGCCTGTGCGGGTGTCATCCCGCGGTCGACCAGCGCCCACAGTTCTTTCGCGTTCTGCCCGTGCGGAACCGCGGGCGCGTCGGTGCCACAGGCGATCTTGACCCCGGCCGCGATCGCCTTGCGTAGCGTTTCCCGCGCTCTGGGAAAGACCTCGGCAGCCTTCTTCTGCAGTGCTGGTGCGGCTTTGGACATGTCCAAACCTTCGGAGAGATAGCTGGTCGGCACCAGATAGGTGCCGCGCTCGACCATCAGCGCGATGGTGTCGTCCTCGGCCAGCGAGCCATGTTCGATGCAGTCGACGCCGGCGCGGATGCAGGCGCGAATTCCGGCGTCGCCGTGGGCGTGTGCGGCGACGGGCACACCGGCGCGATGAGCCTCGTCGACGATCGCGGCCAGCTCGTCATCGGAGTACTGCTGCGCACCGGCGACTGTGCCGTGTGACATCACCCCGCCCGATGCCGAGACCTTGATGACCTCGGCGCCGTATTTGATCTGGTATCGCACACATTCGCGGACCTGTGGCACCCCGTTGGCGCGGCCTTCTTCCATCGTGATCGGCATGATGTGCGGGGCGAGGCGCTGGAACATCGTCGGGTCTAGATGGCCGCCGGTGGGAGTGATCGCGTGCCCGGCCGCGACGATACGCGGACCTTCGAGCCAACCCTGCTCGATGGCGCGGTGCAGGTCCACATCGAGAAGATAGCCACCGGTTTTCACCATCAGACCGAGATTGCGGACGGTGGTGAAACCAGCGTGCAGGGTCGTCCGGGCGTTCACCGAAGCCCGCAATGTTCGGTACACCGGGTCGTCCTGCACACCGTGCATCGGATTCGGCAGCCCTGAGGGATTGTCGGGGCCCCCGATGAGCAGGTTGACCTCCATATCCATCAACCCGGGCAGCAGCGTGAGCGAACCCAGATCGATGACCTGCGCGCCCGCGGGTACCTCGACCGGATCGATCGCGGCGATCCGGTTGCCCTCGACGACGATCACCGCCGGCGTGTGTCGCTGCCCGGTCTCGACCTCGACCCAGGCAGCGGCGCGCAGCACGACGACCTGCCCGGTCATAGGCCCGGCTCGATCACGCAGGTCAGCGATGCCGACCCGGTATCGGGAATGCGTGGCTGACTCCATACTTCGACCGGAAAAGAGACCTGAATCATCGAATACAGCAGATACATCAGGTTTTTCGCGTCGTCGGGCATATCGTCGATCGTGAACTTGTCGCAGTAGGCGAGCGCGTCTTCGGCGCGCGGGGCTATCGCGTCGTAGAACCGCTGCATCTCGGTCATCGTCGAACCAAGGCGCCGGTCGTAGCGCTCGGTTTCGGTGGATAGGCACCACACCGAGGCGAACTGCTCGAGATCGGCGAATTCGTCAGGGAGCAGAGTTGCACTCATCACTTGGCCTCCGTGCGCTCGCGCTGATAATCGCCGACCCAGTCCGCCGCGACCTTGTGCAGGTGCCGCAGCAGGATCTCCTGATCGTTGAGTTGGAACGTGGTGACGGCCCGGGATTCGAGCATGATCTGTGTCGCCTCTAGCGTCGAAGAATCCTGCAGTCCATACTCTTTGAAGGTGACCGCGGCCATCTCGTGCGCGACGCGGTCGCGCGGGGAGCGCGCGGGCGTGAAGTAGAGATTGCCTTCGAATATGTGGGTGTTGTGCGAGGTCGGCCAGTACTGATAGGTCAGGTACCAGCCGCCGGACCAGATCAGAATGCTGAAGTTCGGCCACAGCTGGAACGAATCCAGGCCCCACGGGTCGCAGCCTGCCGGATTGAGCCCGGCCGGCATGGGCCCGAGATCCGGTACATCCCATGGACCGAACAGTCCACTGCGGGTGATGTCTTCCATCGGCTTGCGCATGGTGGGATCGAGCTCCCAGGTGACAACGCCAGAGGTACTGACAAGCCGGTGTGGCCCGTCGAGTTGGTAGTGCGGCGCCTCGAACCCGGCCTGCTGGGCGGCAACGGAGAAGTTGTCCGGAGTCTGCTTCCCGTGCAGGATCGGCGCGTGATAGAACTCCTGGAACGCGTCCATGTAGAGCTTCCAGTTGGCACCGACTTCGGCCCGGTAGGAATAGCGCTCGGTGAGCTTGTCGAAGGGGTATCCCTCCAAGCCGGTTACCATCGGGCCGAGGAACTCTCGCAGTGTCTGACGCGGTTCGGCGGCCAGGTTGACGAAGATGAATCCCGACCAGACTTCGCAATGCACGCGCGCGAGCCCCAGGGTTTCCTTGTCGAGGTCGAAGAACTCGCTTTCCTGCTGTACGAAGGCCAGTGAGCCGTTGAGTCCGTACCGCCAGCCGTGGTACTTGCAGGTGAACTGGCGACACGTTCCTGCGGTTTCCTCGCGCGGGAATTCGTTCCACACCAGCTTGTTTCCGCGGTGCCTGCAGATGTTGTGGAAGGCGTTCACGCTGCCGTCGCGGTCGCGGACCACGATGAGCGAGGTGTGCGCGGCGTGGATCTCCTTGGTGAAGTAGCTGCCGGTGCGCGGCAGTTGTTCGATGCGACCGACATTGAGCCAGGCTCGCTTGAAGATGGCGTCGCGTTCGAGTGCGAAGAACTCCGGGGAGATCGAGTCTTCGTAGGACATCGGTGCGGTGCCGAGTTCGGGGTAGTGCTGTGTCCAGCTACCCTCGGCCGGCTTGGGCCAACGAGGCATGGGTGTTCTCCTATTCGATCGGTTCTTCACCGAGCACGGTGGTGCGCAACATCTCTCGCGGGGAACCGGCCGGATATGGCGCGGCGCGATGGATGACGCCGCGGTTGTCCCAGATCACGGTGTCGCCGACAGCCCAGGTGTGTCGATAGACGCGGTCGGGCGCGGTGCAGCGGCGCAGCAGACCATCGAGCAGCTCCCTGCTTTCCGCCGCGGGAATACCGACAACATGGTCGGTCGACGCTCCGAGCACCAGCGATCGACGTCCGGATTTGTGAGTCCAGATCAGCGGATGTTCCTTGCTCGGCCGCCGTCGCCACGCCGCGAGTTGCTCCGGTGTCGGATCCGGGGTGACCCCGCGTTGGGATGCCTCGAGTGAATGCACCACCCGCAAGGGCGCGAGTTGCCGCTGTTCCGTGGCGCTCAAGTCATCGAAAGCCTTGTAGGTGCTGGCGAATTCGGTTTCACCACCGCTGGTGGCAACGGCCTTGGCGGTGAGCACGGTCGCCATCTGGGGGTAGGCGTCGTCCTCCGGTGTGCAGCCGTCGATATGCCAGTCGAAGGTGGCGCGCAGGTAGCTCGCCGACGAGTTCTTGGCTGTGTCGAGGCTGACCCGGTAGATCCCCTCGGTCGGATGATGGCCCGGTGAGGTGTCGACCTGTCCGAGTGTGCGGCAGAACGCTACCTGGGTTTCCGGGTCCAATTGCAGGTCGCGAAAAACCAGCACGCCGTTGGCTTCGAGAGCGGCCATCACGGTCTCGGCCACGGTGTCATCAGCGAGCAACTGCTCGCGTGTCATGCCGATGACCTCGGCTCCGACAGCGTCGCCGATCTTCTCGATCGTAATCGTCATGATGGGTGTTTCCTTTGTGTATTACGGCCAGGGCTGTGCGACGCGTTCGAGCTCGGCATCGGCGCTGTCGACGGGCTTGGGCTGCTGGAAGATCTCGACTGCCATAGCGACCATCACCAGCGAATACACCAGGTGCAGTAGGTGTATCGCATCCTCGGGAAGTTCCTCCAGCGGAAATTTGTCGCAATAGGCGAGTGCGTCCTCGACGCGGGGGAAACACGCGTTGTAGAAGGTGATCAGCTCCTGCATGGAACTGTTCAGACGCCGGGCATAGCGCTCGGATTCGGTGGACAGGCACCAAGTTTCGGCGAACCGTTCGAGATCGGCGAACGCAGGCGGCAGCATGGTCTGTGTCATCTCGCACCGGTCCCGGCGAGATCGTGACGGTACTCATCGACCCAGTCGGCGACGGCCTTGTGGAAATGGCGCACCAGTATTTCCTGATCATTGACCGGGAAATGTGACAGACCGGCGGTCCGGTAGGCGGACTCGAGTGCGGTTTGCGTGCCGGTGAGCATGCCCGCGTCCTGGAGCGCGAATTCCTTGAATACCACCGAGGCCACTTCGTGCTCGACCCGTTCGCGGACCGTGCGCGCCGGCTGGAAGCACAGCATTCCTTCGAACCGGTGGGTGTTGTAGGAAGTCGGCCAATACCGGTACAACAGATACCAGCCGCGGTAAATGAGGATCTCGATATTGGGAAAGATCTGGAAGTTGTCGATGCCCCATGGTTCGACTCGGCCCGGATTCAGCCCCTTGGGAACCTCGCCGATATCCGGTGATTCCCATGGCCCCACCAGGCCGCTGCGGGTGAGCCGTTCGATCGGGTACATGAACTCCGGAGGCATCGTCCAGCGTCGCGCACCGCCGGTCGACACCAGCCGATGCGGGCCGTCGAGCTGGAAATGCGCGCATTCGAAACCCTTGCCCGGGGTGCGCACCGCGCTCGGCACCTGTTGCGTGTGGAGGGCGGGGACGTGGTAATACTCCTGGAACGCGTCGGCGAACAGCTTCCAGTTGCTCTGATTGTCGGCCGTGAATTCGTACCACTCGGTCATCTTGTCGAACGGGTAGCCGTCCAGATCGGTGATCATGGGGCCGAGGAATTCCCGTAATGTCTGCCTCGGCACGGCATCGAGGTTGACGAAGATGAATCCGGCCCACACCTCGCAATGCACCGGCGCAAGACCCAAGTCCGACTTGTCGAGATCGAAGAATTCACTTTCCTGCTGAACGAACGCCAGCGAACCGTCGATCCCGTAGCGCCAGCCGTGGTATTTGCAGGTGAATTGACGACATATTCCCGAGGTCTCTTCCTTGGGAAACTCGTTCCAGACGAGTTTGTTACCGCGGTGGCGACACACATTGTGGAACGCGTTGATGCTACCGTCGCGATCACGCACAACGATGATCGACGCGCGTGCGACGTCGATTTCCTTGGTGAAATAGCTGCCGGTGCGTGGTACTTGCTCGATCCGCCCCACATTGAGCCACGCGCGTTTGAAGATCGCCTCGCGCTCTAGTTCGAAGAATTCCGGGGAGACCGAATCCTCGAACGACATCATCGAGGTTCCCAGCTCGGGATAGTGCTGGGTCCAACTTCCCTCGGCAGGCCGCGGCCACTGGTGTGGGGTGGCCGGTGCGTTCACTGGCTCGATCACGGTCGTTCCTCCGATTCCGGGTCCGGTTGCAGGGCAACACTGTTGAGTACCATCGCCAGGCACAGGTAGGAGCCGGCGACGAAGAGCAGCTCGAGCAGCTGCCGCTTGTCGAAATGGCGTTCTAGTTGGGCCCACGTGGTGTCGTCGACGCGATGCTGATCCAGCAGCTGGTCGGTCATGGCCATCAGCGATCGCTGCATGAGCGACCACACCGGGGCCTGCGGCCCGCGCCGGACCGCCTCGACCTGCTCGTCGGTGACGCCGAGCCCCTTGGCTATCCGAACATGTTGTGCCCATTCGTAATCCGACCTGCTACGCCAGGCCACCCGTAGGATCACCAGCTCGCGATCGCGCGGGTCGAGCAGCGGGCGGTCCAGCAGCAGACCGTTGTAGGCAAGCCACGCACCTGCCAGTTCGGTGTGGTGGGCGAGTACACCGAGGATGCCCGGCATCGCCGGTGCGCCGGGCGCGCCGGACAGGTACCGATCGGCGGTTTTCACATGCCCGCGCAGCATCGCCCGTGTTTGTTCGTCCCACTCGTGCACCGGCAACGGTGCTAGGCGAGGACCGACGGATTCGGTCATATCACCGATCCGCCGTTCACGCCGAGCACCTGTCCGGTGATATAGCCCGCCTGCTCCGAACACAGGAACGCGCACGCGGCGGCGATGTCTTCACCGGTACCCAGATGCCCGACGGGGATCGCCTTGGCCATGACAGCGCTGTCGGGCAGGTGCCCGGCCGCCTGCGACCGGCGCGACATGGGTGTATCAATACCTGAGGGCGGAATCGTGTTGACCGTGATTCCCGCGGCCGCGTATTCACGTGCCAGCGCTTTGGTCATCGCCAGGACCGCGCCTTTGGACGCGGTGTAGTGCACCATGCCGGGCGAGCCGCGCTGCGCGCTGGACGACGAGATCGTCACGATCCGACCCCATCCAGCGGCGAGCATATCCGGGACAACAGCCTGCGCACAGTGGAAAACCCCGTCCAGATTCACCGCGACCACCCGGTTCCACGCCTCCGGCGTGATGTCGGTGAACGGCGCGAAATCAACCAACCCCGCACTGGTGACCAGGATTTCGATCGCACCGAACTCGACGCGAACCTTGCGCACGGCCTCGCGAACTGCGTCTCGGTCGGTGACATCGACCGCACAGGCCATCGCTGTCGCCCCGTCTGCTCGCAAGTGTTCGGCTGCTCGCTGAGCGGCGGTGCCGTTGATATCCAGGACCGCGACCCGATGACCGGCTTCGGCGAGTGCCGCGCAGATCGACAGCCCCATACCGGACGCTCCACCGGTGACGACCGCAACCCTCGGCGGTGTCGACCGACCATGTGCCGGTTCGGATTTTGCGGTAGCTGTGTCGTTCATTTCGGTACTCCTCTACTCGTCGATCCCCGCCGCTGGGAGAGGGGTCCCGCTGTCGTCAGCGCGGTGGACGCGCTTGATTCGGGGGAGGGGTTGGTCGCCGTGGGCATACCTTCTGCCGGCCTTGGATGACCGTTCGAGGCCTGCTCGGAGGCCTTAAGCGACTGCTCAAATTGAGCGAGTGATTAAGATATACGTGACGGCGCTCACGGCTGTCAAGAGTCGATTCGCGAACCGGCCCTTGCAGACGATGAACGACTCCGCGTGGACGTAAACTGTTGAACTCCACCATCGCCGGGCGCCCGACAGACGACCCACGCCGCAGGCCTCGCGCCTGCCGCCCAACAGAAAGGTCTCCCGTGTGAAGCCCGAGCGCAGCGCCGACACTGAGGACTCCAGCACCCGATCCGCGCTACTCGACGCGGCCGAGCACATCATGTTGGAAGAGGGCTACGCGGCTGTCAGCTCCCGGCGGCTCGGCACCCGTGCCGAGGTCAACCCCGCGCTGGTCTACTACTACTTCGGCAATATGGACAACTTGTTCGTCGAACTGTTCCGTCGAGGCGCCGACCGCAGCTACGAACGTCAGCTGCTGGCGTTGGAATCCGCCCAGCCACTGTGGGCGCTGTGGGAAGCCATCCACGACCAGTCGCATACAGCCCTGACGATGGAATTCGTCGCGCTGGCAAACCACCGAAAAGCGATTCGCGCCGAAATTTCAGATTCCTCCCGGCGATTCCGCACGCTGCAACTCGAGGCCGTGACCAAAGTGCTCGCCGAATACGGCAACCACGCCGTCGGCTACACCCCCGGCGCCCTCGTGCTACTCATGTCGAGCGTGTCCCGCTTCCTGCGCATGGAAGAAGCCTTCGATGTCGACACCGGCCATGCCGACGTGATCGACCTCATCGAGTCCTTCCTCCGCGAAGTCGAAGGCGAACGGCGTCCGGCAATATAGTGGTTGACGTAAGCCCACCCCGCGAAATGCTTGGTGTAGACGCACTTCTCGTCGCGGAGTAGAAGGGGAGGGCATCGCCCAGCCGGGCAGCGATCGGCTGATCGATACTCTCGCCGTCGACGGCGCACCCGCCGAAGTGGCGGCCGGATTGATGGAGCATTTGGATGCGGGTGCCGACCATGTCGCGATCCAGGCGTTGAACGAGGACCACCTCGAGGCACTACGCGCGCTGGCCGCGGTACTGCCGTTCACTCGGTGAAGTTTGGGCGTGCCGTGAGGAAGTCGTCGACGATGCGGGCACAATCGCGTGGAGTCGACGCCGGCAAGCCGATGAGCTTTGCGAAAACGAGCGGACCGACCAATTGCGACAAAACGAAGAAGGTATCGAATTCGCCCAGTTGCCGACGGGCCTGCGGCGTATCGAGCACCTGGTCGAACGGCACCCGGTACTGGTCGATGATGCGCTGGCGGAGCGAGGTGATGGCAGGGTTGTCGTTGTTGCGATCCGACCCGGTCGCCAGCCACGCCAATGTCGACACCTGCAGTGGCATGTCTCGTATCGCGTCGGCCTGTCGCTCCAGCAATGTGATCAGGCGGTCTCGCAGCGGGCCTTCCGGCGGAGTCTCCAGCACTGGTGGCAGCAAACGTTCGATGGTGGCCGCCCGTAGTTGCATCGCATTGTCGAAATGCCGGTACAAGGTGGTTCTGGCGACCTTCGACAATTTGGTGACGCCCTCGATGGTCACCGCCTCCAATCCACCGGCCTGTAACAGGGCAGCAGCGGCATCGAGTAGGCGGGCACGCGAGCGTGCCCTGCGTGGGTCGACCTCGACGTCGTCAGTTCCGCTCATGTAGCCCAGTATTCCTCCGTCCGGGCGCGTCATCCCATCGACCTATCTCCTGCTGCGCAGTTGTGCTACAAGTTGTAGCGTAGCAATACTAACAGTATCGGAGACCCGATGGATCCCACCGAACGGGCGCGACTGTCCGCGGCCCAACGCTGGCTGCTCACACTGTCTTGTCTGGCGGTAATTCTCGTCACTGCCTCGATGGCCGCGCTGTACACGGCGCTACCGGAGATCGCGGCCGCCACGGGTGCTAGTCAGGCCGAACTCACCTGGATTGTCGACGGATACACCCTGGCACTGGCCTGCCTCGTCCTGCCTGCGGGTGCGATGGGCGACAGGTACGGCAGGCGCGTGGTCCTCATCGTGGGACTGTTGATCTTCTCGCTCGCTTCGGCGGCGCCGTTGATACTCGACACTCCGACCTGGCTGATCGCGGCGCGAGCCCTGACTGGAGTCGGTGCGGCGCTGGTAATGCCGTCCACGCTGTCACTGCTGACCGCTGGATTCCCGGAGGAACGGCGAGGCAGCGCGGTCGGACTGTGGGCCGGTGTCGCGGGCGTCGGCGCGATCCTCGGCATCCTCGGCTCGGGCATACTGATCGAAATTTGGTCCTGGGTTTCGATTTTCATCGGGATGGCCGTTGCGGGCGCGGTGCTGTCGGCGGCAGCTTTTACCGTGCCCGAATCGGTGGACACGTCCAGACCCGCGATGGACCCGCTCGGCGCGGTCACCAGCGCACTGGCAGTCGGTGCGATCGTGGTTGCGGCGATCGAAGTGCCCGCGCGTGGCTGGCTCGATCCGATAGTGATCGGCGCGACCGTGATCGGGCTCACCGTGGCTATCGCATTCGTCGTTATCGAAAAACGGGTCAGGCATCCGCTGATCGATATTCGACTCTTCGCCGACCGGGGCTTCGGTAGCGGCACTGCGATAGTCACGGTGCAGTTCCTGGTGACCTTCGGTTTGTTCATGCTGATCGTGCAATATTTTCAGCTGATTCTCGGCTACCGGCCACTGCTCTCTGCGCTGGCGCTTGCCCCGATGGGTATTCCGATGGTGGTGATCTCCGCGTTCGCACCCCGGCTGGCGGAACGGATCGGACTGCGAATCCCCACCTTTGCGGGATTGTTGGCGATCGGGGGCGGGCTGCTCATGATCGCGCAACTCGACGACCATACGTCCTATCTGAATCTGTTGGGCCCATTGCTGCTGATGAGCGCGGGGATCGGGTTGTGCACCGCGCCGGCCACAGCCGCGATAGTCGACGGCACCCCGGTGGAGAAGCACGGCGTCGCCGCGGCGGTCAACGACGCGGCCCGCGAAGTCGGTGCCGCGATCGGTATCGCGATCGCGGGCAGTGTGCTCGCGGCGGGATACGGTCAGCGCATCGCCCCCGCACTGCCCAACCTCCCCGAAGCCGCGCGCGAACCAGTCGGCGACTCACTCGCGGCGGCGCTTCAGATCGTGGAGCGCGCAGGTCCATCGGCGCAGCCGCTTGCCGATTTCGCGAAGTCCGCGTTCATTTACGGCTTGCACCAGTCCGCGACAGCTCTGGGCTGGCTGACCATCTGTGCGGCCGTACTCCTTGCCGCGTGGACGCCAGGCCGACGCCGCGTCGCCCTGCTCGTCGCCACGCGGGATTTCTCAGGCCAGAGGAAGTCGCCGGAAATGCCGGGAACTGAGCGGCACCACGGCACGTCCAACCAGGTATGAGCGCCGACGATCGCCGAGCACTGCTCGAGCCGGGCACGATCCTGACGACTGGCGCGTGCAGCGCTTTCGTCACCACCAGTGTATTGACCGACGAACGGCGGGTTAGTCGACTCGCATGGTGCAGAGAAGTTCGAGAGCCAGGCGGAGGATGCCAGGCAGGTCGAGGTCGGTGACCGGGAGCAGGAATTCGCCGGTCGCTATAGTGACCGGATCGCCACCCTCGCATGTCTGGTCGCGGGTCGCTCCATCGCTTTCGGGGCTCGGGCGATCAGAGGGAGCGTCATCTGCGCCGTCCGAAGACAGACGCAGCACTACTCGCAACGACGATCGTGACAACGGTGGCGCGAATCCGCTTCGCGGCGAATTCCGCGCCGTAGGCATAACTATTCGGAATGCGCCCCGAGTCCGATGCCGGCGAGGAAGCGCAGCCACTCACCGCGAAAGGCGCAGACGGACATGCCGACATCGGCCATGCGATCAAGTGGATCCGGTGGCCGTCCCCACGGCGGCGACCCGGGCAAGCGTCGCGCCATCCTCGATGCCGCGATCGATACGTTCCTGCGAGACGTCTACGAGCGGGCGACCCTCGACGTGATCGCCGAACGCGCCCAGACCGCCTACAACCACTTCGGCGACAAACAGACCCTGTTCCTGGCCGCCGTGGATGATGAACGCAGCCGTGTCGCCGCGAATTTCGGCACAGACATCACCGAGTCGAATAGGGGTGAAGTCCTCGATGTCACCACGACTCTCGTCGAGATCGGCCACCGCGTCCTGCAGGTCCTGCTGGACGAGCGCGCCTCCGCCCTGCGCCGGCTCGTCATCAGCGAGGTCGCGCGGATCCCGTCCCTGCGCCCCGCCTGCGCGGACGGCGAACCGAAACAACTCGTCGCGCAGATCGCAGACCTGCTGCGTCGTCGAAGTGAGCACGGCGAACTGGACGTCGACGATCCGTCGGGTGCTGCCCGTCAGTTCGTCTCACTCGTTGTCCAGTCTTCGAGCACGCTACGAATGTCGGCAGAGGGCAGGGGAGCTGGCAGGAATTTGCGGGGGGAGTGCCGGGAGCGTGCGAGGTCAGCGAAGAGGGATGCTGTGCCGGGCAATGGTTTTCCTTTCCATAGCGCGCAGTCGCAGCAATAGTGGCAGTGGCACAGTGCGTTCTGCCCCGAATAGGCGGCCGTCGTAACGACTGGCCGCAGGGCACTGTGCGGGTGCCGACAGGGTTGCGGATGCTCGCAGGCGGCGGGACGACATGACTCCGGCCGCAGCGCGGGGAGACTGCGCGCTGTTCGTGTTCATCTTTTGTGTTCGTCGGGTACTGACGGTCCGTAGAAGGCTGCCCTCATGCCGTTTCGCGCACGAGGGCAGTGGGCGGGTCAGCGGTGGCTGGTGGGATTCATCTCCACGATGTCCTCCAGGATGGCTGTCGCCGGGAGGGCGCGAAGCGTTCCGGGACGCTGCCGGGAGACGCTTACGCCGACGCAAGGGCCTGCCGTCAGTCCTGGATTCCGGCCACCTCGACCTCGATGGCTTCGATCCGGCCCGTGGCATCGAAGCCATTGACGAGGCGCTCGGGGCTCGTATCCGAGATGAGCAGGTAGAGGGTCTTCATCTCTGGTCCACCGAGTGCCGCGTCCACTGCGAAAGTGCCGCCATCGGGATATGTTGCGGTGTCCGGGTCGATCCGGATGACGTCGGTGACCTCGCCGCCTTCGCGGACACGCCGAAATTCACCGATCCACGGGAAGGCCGCCCACACCGCGCCCTCACTGTCGATGCCGATGCCATCGATGGCCTCTGTATCCGGTGACCCGAATTCAGCGAACACGCGCTGGTCTGTCAGCGCACCGTCGTCGGTCACGGTGAACGCGGTGAGCCTGGTCCGTGGCGCCCGGAACGATTCCGCGACGACCAGCGTGCGCCCGTCGCCTGAGATGACGATGCCGTTGGGGAAAATGAGGTCCTTGCCGCCCGTCTCGATCCGGCCGTCGGGATGGCGGATGACCAAACCCACGCCGATCGGATCGGTTCCGAAAGCGTAGCCCTGCGGACCGATATACGCGCGGCCCTCTCGGTCCACTGCCATATCGTTGGGATTGAATGCGACCGGCGCGAGGTCGGCGAGTTCCTCCAACCCGCTGCTTCCCACGCGGAGCAGCCGATCATCGTCGATGGAAACAACCATCGGTGCCCCGTCGGGTCCGAAGCCGAGACCCGAGGGGCGCCCGGGCACATCGGCGATATCCTCGGGTGGCTCGCCGGGGGAGAGGCGACTTATCTTGCGCCGGGTCATGTCCGAGAACCACAGCGCCCCACGGTGCCATCGGGCGGCCTCGAGGTAGCCGAGATCGCCCTGCGCCACAATGCGGCGAGCGTCAGCGGGCAGAACCCTTGGCGAATGACTCATAGATCTAAATCCTCCTTGATAAAAGCTGCGGTACCGGGCGCTGTCGGATCAGAACTGAGTGAGCCGGGCGCCCGGCGATTTACGCCTTCTCGTCCCGCTCGCGGTAGCCGCTCGCGAGGAGTGTGCGGAGCCGGTCGAGGGACTCCTCGTCGGCGCCGTTGCCCTTGATCCAGGCAATGGAACAGGCCGCGAGGAACAGGTCGTACCCTCGAACCGATGCGCGTACGTGCCCCGCGTTCTGTGCGGCCTTCACGTGCTTGTCGGTGGCGGTGATGAAGATGTCGCAAGGGATCGTGAGCGGGTTGTCGGGATCCTGTGCCCTGGCCGCGGCCATGAGCGGGTCCGGGAGCCCGCTGAAAGCACTGAAGTACTCCTCCATCGCCCGCAGCCACTGCTCCAAAGCCTCGCCAGCATCGCTCAACTGCTCGATGTCGGCTTGGCGGGTCTCCAGCTTCTCGGAGCGTGTCTGCAGCACGGCTGCCAGCAGTGCTTCCCGGGTGGGGAAGTGTCGGTACAGGGTGCCGGGCCCGACGCCCGCGTCCTTGGCGACCGCCTCGAGCGAGGTGCCGACCCCGTGTCGCAGGAAGTGACGCTGTGCCGTCTCCAGAAGGGCCGCGCGGTTGCGTTGAACATCCGCGCGAGGTTTGCGCTCCTGCTGTTCACTGGCGTTCATGTGCCCTCCCGCTTTCGGTGATCCTGCGGCCGCATCAAAACGGATGCTGCCTCCGCAGCAGACTCCAGCATAAAGCGGAGGTTGCATCCGGTCAAGCGGGCTCCATTGCTGAAGCTTCCCCGCGATCTCGGACGGGTCTTGGTATGCCGCCGCGGCTGTACTTGCGAGAAGCGCAGGTGGGCCTCGTGGGCGTGAGGTGGTCCAAGCTGATGTGCTTGCGCACCGCCGCGGCGTTGGGCGCCACGTATCGGCAGGTATGTTCCTCGGCTATGTGACCGGCTCGACCAGTACACCCATGGCCTGGTCGAGTAGTTCGGACAACGGTGTGGCCCCGCCAGTGGCCGTCCAGGCGTCGGTCGCGGCATCCAGGCAGGAGATTGCCGAGCCTACGAGGGCGTGGGCGCGCAGGTCGCCCGAGGATTCCGGGTCTCCGCCGAGTCGGCGGGTGATCTCCGGCACCAGGAGACTGTGCCAGCCCTGCGTCTTCTCCCACTGGCGGGTCATCAGGGCGCAGGCGTCGTTGAGCAGTCGCATCAGGTTCAAGAAGGGCTGTGGCTCGTCGGCGGTCGACTCGGTGATCACGTCGAAAGAACGTCGCAGCGCTTCCCAAGACCGCTCCTCGGCCGGGCGGGCGGCAAGCGCTGCGGCTAACCGGGGACCGAACTCATTCATCTTGCCGAGGACAAGCTCCTCCTTGGTGCCGAAGTACCGGAAGAAGGTGGTACGCGACAACCCGGCATGAGCGGCAATCTGCTCGACCGTCGTCTTGTCGAAGCCCTGTTCGGAGAACAGCCGGAACGCGACTTCGCTGACCTCGTCGCGCATAGCAGCTCGTGTCCGCTCCCGCAACGTCGAGCGCACGGTCCTGGAGGTCTCGGCCATGCCATGAGTGTAATACAACATACCTAAGTGGTACTCAATCCCATATAGGTATATCGTCTCTAATGTTGTCTCAGTTTCTACCGAGGAGTTCTCCCCATGAGCAAGATCTGGTTCATCACTGGTTCCTCACGCGGCCTGGGCCGCCACTTCACCGAGGCCGCGCTCTCGCGGGGCGACAAGGTCGCGGCCACTGCCCGCAACACCGACGCGCTCGCCGATCTTGTCGCGGCCCACGGCGACGCGATCCTGCCGTTGACCCTGGACGTCACGGACAAAACCGCGGTGACCGACGCCGTCCGGCGGGCTCACGATCACTTCGGGCGCTTGGACGTCGTCGTCAACAATGCCGGCTACGGTCTGTTCGGCATGGTCGAAGAGCTGACCGAAGACGACCTCCGCGCACAGTTCGAGACGAACGTCTTCGGCACCCTCTGGGTCGTGCAGGCGGCACTGCCCTACCTGCGTGCTCAGGGCAGCGGCCACATCATCAACGTGACCAGCCTGCTCGCCCTTGCCGCTTTCCCCACCACGGGTGGCTACACCGCCGCCAAGGCTGCGGTCGAGGGTCTCTCGGACTCGCTGGCCCAGGAAGTCGCCGGCTTCGGCATCAAGGTCACAGTCGTCGAACCCGGCCCGTTCGGCACCGAGTTCAACGCGTCCTCCGCCCATTCCGCGCCGCTGTCGGCCTACGACAGTTTCCGGGAGACGGTCAACGCCAGCTTCGCCACCATCCCGAACCCCAACCCTGCTGGCGTCGGCCCCGCTCTGCTGAAGGTCGTCGACGCCGACACCCCACCCTCCCGGATCTTCTTCGGCACCTTCCCCCTCCAGATTGTCCCCCAGCTCTACGCTGACCGGGTCAAGGGCTGGCAGGAGTGGGCCGAGCTGTCCGCCGAGGCCGAGTCAGGCCAGCGGTAACCGTCCCCGCCCGGCGGTCACCGGATTGGCCGACGCTGTTGCCTACTCCGGGGAGGTGATCGGCTGTGTCGTGCGCGGTCGAGCAGCCGACGGGACGGACACTCCGGCGGTAGGGGTCCCACGAGATGACAATCACCGCGAATATTCTTTCTGACCTGAAAGTGCGTACTTCCGCACTCCGGATACATGACCTCTGGTAACTGAGTCACCAGCAGCGAGTAGGGGAGCAGGCATGGCACGAATCACCGTTCTCGGAGGCACCGGTTACACCGGGGCAGCGGTCGTCTCAGAGGCGGCCAAGCGCGGGCACGAGATCACCGCGGTCAGCCGCACCGAGCCAACGACCCGCATTCAGGGTGTCGACTACGTGATCGGCTCGGCAGCCGACGCCAACGTCCTCGATGCCGTTCTGCCCGGCCGTGATGTTGTCTATTCGGCACTTTCACCGCGCGGCGATATGGCTGGCAAGCTCGAAGGAGTGATGGATGTGCTCATCGCCCGCCTCGCCGATACCCCTACCCGGCTCGGCTACACCGGCGGCGCGTCGTCACTACATACCGAAGTAGGCGGTCCGACGCTCTGGGAAGTCTCCAGAGACGGCCTCCCTGCTGATGTGAAGCCCGAGATCGAAACCGGTATCGCAGTCTATGAAGCACTGCAAGCGTCGCCCGAGTCGCTCGACTGGTTCTTCGTGAGCCCGCCCATCGACTACGGCTCATGGCTCGGCACTCCCAATAAGGGCACCTACGTGCTCGGAGGCGACGTGCTATTGAAGGATGCCGACGGCAACTCCACCATCTCAGCGGCCGACCTTGCGATCGCCGTGGTCGACGAGATCGAGACACCGACCCACCATCGAGCGCGGTTCACAGCCATCCACTGAGCCATAAGTCGGCACTCCTAGTTAGTTTGTGGCGCGCTCAGCGAGGTGAGTCGACATCAGCGTTGTCTACTACTCACACTCCGGTACCGGTGCCACACCCTGCTCGGCTTCGTCGGCGAGAGTAAGCCCGCAACTCCGCGTCGGTGACAGTGAATTGCACGGGCGTATCCAAAATTCGCCTCGACACTGGACGATCTGCAAGTGGCTGCGGGGGCCTCGACTTTTCTCCGCTCCCCAGTCCTCGCCAGCGGTGGTGACCAATTCGGCCAACTGCTCGATGGTTTGGGTCAGCCCCGGCACCCGCCTCCTAACTACGCTCTGACGATCGTTCCGTCCCTGTTCACGGTAACGATGGGTTGAACGGTCTTCTCGATCCGCCCGTTGACACGATTGACCAGGTAGATCTGCCCGAAATAGTTCGGGACTACGGATAGAGCTCTGGCCGGGGCAGCGGGTCCGGCTGGAACTCCACGAAGTGCGAGGAGTCGGTGCCGTTGTCGGCCGCGCGTTTGTTCATGTCCTCGGGACTCGTGCTCGGCCAGGCGCCGCTGCTCAGGCGCTGGTCCATCGTCTTGATCGATGCCACCACCTCGTCCGTGGTGAAGTTGCAGTGTCCCGGGGCGGACACGTAGGTCTGCCTGAGCAGCGCGGTATCACCGTTGGTACGCACCTTTGCGGCGTAGGGTGATTCCAGGCTGGGAAAGACGGCGTCGTCGCCGGTGGTGTGCACGGTCAGGATCGGCATCCGCGGGGAGCCGGTCGGGGCGTATTCGTTCATCTTGGCGATCGCCTGGGGGTCGCTGGGTTCGATCCGTGGGGCGGCCTGGAGCGCGCCCAGGTCGTCCTCGATGCTCAGCCCGGCCTGCTTGTAGAGCGCGTCGACCTCGGCCTTCGCGCCTTGGCCGAGACCGCTGAACAGCTCGCGGTAGTCCGCCCCGGTGTTCCAGGAGAATGCCCCGCCCACCTTGGATTCCATGTCCGCACGCACCGCCGCCTGGAACAACGTGAACGTGGTGCTGAGGCTGTAGTACTGGTTGCGCTCGTGGGCCGCGTGGTCGGTGCCGGCTGGCTCGGACGTTCCTGGCTGCGACCACGTCGGCAAGGTGGTGAATGCCGCCGCGAGCGCGAGCCTTGCCCGGCCTTCCGCCGTTTTCTGTGCGTTCTCGACGAGCTGCGTCCAGTAGCTCTGGGTCGAGGCCACGTCGGTGATGTTGACGAGCGGGACGGTTCCGTCGGGGTCGAGCAGGGTCCGTAGGGTGAACGCACCGTCGAGGTAGGTGTTGAACCACGGCACTGTGCCGGCGACGGCGGGGCACATCGCGATCGCACCGTCGATCTTGTCCGGGTACCGCTCGGCCAGCAAGGAGGTGATCTCCCCGCCCATGGATTCGCCCCAGGCGATGACGCGTCGAGGCGCCGCGACCTGTGCGGCGAACTGGTCGAGCGTGGCGATCTGGTCGCCCAGCGCGTTGGGGGTCTGCCACCCGACGCCGGGATAGGACCCACCGGCGAGGGCGTACCCGTCCGCGAGCAGTTTTTCGTTCACCTCGGCGGAGCCGGCGTTCTTGGCAGGGTTGGACGGTCCGGGGTTGTAGCCGTGGGAGTAGAGCAGGACGGTGCCGTTCCAGTTGGCGGGCACCTCGAACAGATAGGTGGATCCGTCGGACAGTGTGCCGGTGATCTTGCGGGTAGTGGCGTCCGCCGTCTCAGCGCATCCGACGGCACTGCCGGTGATTGCCACAACCGTCATGGCAGCCGCAGCCGCTATGACGGGCTTCTTCTTACTGCGCATCAGGAACAGACCTCGCTTTCTCTGAACTGTGGGGATTTGGGTGCCAGCATCACTTTGGCGGAGTTGGAGACGACATGGCGGAGAACTGTGGCCTGACCGCGATTACCTGTCGCGTGCTCAACGAACAATCCGATGCCGACGGCTGCAGGTGATCACTCATTCGGAATCAGGGTGTATTTCGTAGAGAGAAATTCGTGAATGCCTTCGAAGCCGCCTTCCCGGCCTACGCCCGACTGCTTTACGCCACCGAATGGTGCTGCGGCGTTGGAGACGACGCCGGCATTCAGGCCCATCATGCCGGTCTCCAGTTTGTCGATCATGCGGTGCCCGCGGGCAAGATCGTCCGTATAGACGTAGGACACGAGGCCGTATTCGGTGTCGTTGGCGAGGCGGATCGCTTCCTCTTCGGTGGCGAACGTGGCGATCGCGAGGACCGGGCCGAAGATCTCCTCCCGGAGAATTTCGCTGCCGTCGGCGACACCGGTGAGGACAGTCGGCTGATAGAAGCTGCCGGGGCCGTCGACCTTCGCGCCGCCGGCCAGCAGCAGGGCGCCGCGCGCTGTCGCGTCGGCGACGAGTTCGGCGGTCTTGTTCACCGCGTCGTTGTCGATGAGGGGGCCGATCGTCACGCCTTCCTCGGTGCCGCGGCCGATTTTCATCTCCTCGACGCGCTCGGTGATCCGTTTCGCGAATTCGTCGGCGACGTCCTCGTGCACGATGAACCGGTTCGCGGCCGTGCACGCCTGGCCGATGTTGCGGAATTTCGCCGTGAGCGCTCCGTTCACGGCTTTGTCCAGGTCGGCGTCCTCGAATACCACGAAGGGTGCGTTGCCGCCGAGTTCCATCGATACACGCAGCACGTTGTCGGAGGCTTGGGCGATCAATTGGCGGCCGACCTCGGTGGAGCCGGTGAACGATAGCTTCCGCAGTCGGGGATCGGCGATGATCGGCGCCGAGACGCGGCGCGACGACGCGGAGGTGACGACGTTGACGACACCGGCGGGCAGACCCGCCTGCACGAGTAACTGTGTGAAGTAGAGCGTGGTCAGCGGCGTCAGCTGCGGGGGCTTGATCACTACCGTGCAGCCGGCGGCGAGCGCGGGAGCGATCTTGCGAGTTGCCATGGCGAACGGGAAGTTCCATGGCGTGATGAAGAACGACGGTCCCACCGGCCGCTGGGAGACGATCATCTGCCCTGTGCCTTCGGGATTGAGGCCGTACCTGCCGTGGATGCGCACGGCCTCCTCGCTGAACCAGCGCAGGAACTCACCGCCGTAGGCCACTTCACCGCGTGCCTCGGCGATGGGCTTGCCCATTTCCACGGTCATCAGCAAGGCGAGATCTTCCTTGCGCTCCTGGACGAGTTGCCACGCGGCACGCAGGATGTCGCTGCGCGTGCGGGGTGCCGTGGCCGCCCACGATTCCTGTGCGGCGACGGCGGCGTCCAGCGCGCGGATCGCGTCGTCGGCGGTGGCGTCGGCCACCTCGTGCACGGTCTGCCCGGTGGCGGGGTCGCGTACCGGGAAGGTGTCGCCGCTGGCGGCATCGATCCACTCGCCACCGATGAACAACTGGTGGGGGGTGGTGGATAGCAGTGTGGTCTCGCGTTCGGTCACGATGTCACTCCTGAGGCGGTTGTCTCGGACACGGCTTGCGGTACGCCGCTGCGCGCGGGGTGCAGCGTGCGGGTATTTTCAGTACGAGGCACGGGGAGCCCGATCCGTGTCTGCGAGGTAGGTCTCGGCCAACTTCTCCGAGGCGCGTGCGAGCAGCGCCACGTCGGCTCCGACGAGGATGAACCGGGCTCCGGCTGCGGCGTAGTCGCGCGCGGCGGCCGCATCGAATGCATTGACTCCGACGGGTTTTCCGGCCGTGGCGATGCCCGCGAAGGCGCGTTTCACCGTGGCTACTACATCCGGATGCGTCTGCTGCCCGATCAGTCCCATCGAGGCGGCGAGGTCGCTCGGGCCGACGAAAACACCGTCGACGCCGGGAGTTTCGGCGATCGCGCGGGCGTTCGCCACGCCCTCGACAGTCTCGATCTGCACGTACACCGAAACGTGCGCCGCATCGTTGCCCAGATATCCCTCGACACGGTTCCAGCGCGCCGATCGCGCGAGTGCGCTGCCCACACCGCGTACTCCCGCAGGCGGGTACCGGGTCATCGCGGCGACTGCTTTCGCTTCCTCAGGGGTCGATATCATCGGAACGAGGATGTTCTGTGCGCCGAGGTCGAGCACCTGCTTGACGATCACTGTTTCGCCAGCCGGGACACGCACGACCGGCGTCGACGAATAGCCCGAGACGGCGTAGAGCTGCGTGAGCGTCGACTCCAGGCCGTTGGGCGCGTGCTCCATATCGATGAGCAACCAGTCGAGCCCCGCCCCGGCCATGATCTCGGCGACCACGGGCGAACCCGAGCAGATCCATCCGCCGTAGAGTGTGCGGTCCGTGGCGGCCAGGTGGTCGCGGAAGGTGGGGGTCAGACGAAGCGGCACGATATCGTTCCCATCGGTCCGTAATCGGCGAGTACGGTGTCGCCCTGCTCCACCCACATCGGGCGGGTGAAGGAGCCGGCCAGGACGATCTCGCCGGCCTCGAGGTAGCCGCCGTGCTGGGCGAGTTTGTTCGCGAGCCAGGCGACGCCGGTGGCGGGGTGGTTGAGCACCGCAGCGGCGACGCCCGATTCTTCGATCGTTTCGTTGCGGTAGAGCAGCGCGGATACCCAGCGCAGATCGGTGTCGCCGGCTTTCACCGGGTTCCCGCCGTAGACGAGACCGCCGAAGGCGGCGTTGTCGCTGATGGTGTCAACGATGGTCCGGCCCTGGAGTTCGATTCGCGAGGAAAGGATCTCCAATGCCGGGACGATGTACTCGGTCGCGCGCAGCACATCGAAAATGGTGAGGTCCGGGCCGCGCAGAGGCTCGGCGAGGACGAAGGCGAGTTCGACCTCGATGCGGACGTTGGAGAACTGCGCGTGTTCGATGACCGCGCCGTTGTCGAAGACCGCGTCGGCAAAGATCGCACCGTAATCGGGTTCGGTGATACCGGTGGCTGCCTGCATCACCTTGCTGGTGAGCCCGATCTTGCGACCCACCAGCCGGCGGCCCGCGGCGATCCCGCGACGGCGCCATTCGTTCTGCACGGCGTAGGAATCCTCGACGGTCATCGTCGGGTAACGCCCGGTCAGCAGCGGCACTGTTGCGCGGTCGCGTTCCGCGGCGGCGAGTTCGTCGGCGATCGCCGTTATGGTTGCGGCGTCCAGCGCCATCGGAAATCCTTCCTGTCGGCCGGTCCCGCGCGGCGGTACCGGCCTCGGTCGTCAGAGCTGGTGGCCCAGCTTGTATTCGCCCTTTTTCCAGTCCGGAAGGTCCTCGTCACCGGGTTCGCGGGTGTAGGAGAATCCGTCGGCTCCGATGGTGACCTCGAGTTCGCTGGAATCGGTCCGCGACACAACCGGCTGCGGGTTGCCGTCCAGATCGAGCACGAGCGAGGCGTCGGTGTACCAGGACGGCACGACCGGGGTGCCCCACCAGTCGCGGCGCTGGTTGTCGTGCACATCCCAGGTGACGACCGGGTTGTCCGGGTCGCCGGTGTAGTAGTCCTGGGTGTAGATCTCGATACGGTGCCCGTCGGGATCGCGCAGGTACAGGTAGAAGGCGTTGGAGACGCCGTGGCGGCCGGGGCCGCGCTCGATGCGATCCGAGAGCCGCAGCGCACCGAGTTTGTCGCAGATCGCCAGGATGTTGTGCTTCTCGTGGGTGGCGAAGGCGACGTGATGCAGGCGCGGGCCGTCGCCGCCGGTGGTGGCGGTGTCGTGGACGGTCGGTTTGCGGCGCATCCAGGCGGCGTAGGTCGTGCCGGCTTCGTCCTGGATGTCCTCGGTCACCCGGAAGCCCAGATCCTGGTAGTGCTTCACCGCGCGGGGGACGTCGGGGGTGACCTGGTTGAAGTGGTCGAGGCGGACCAGCGCACCGGGGGTGTAGAGGTCGTAGCGCCAGGCCAGCCGCTCGACGTGCGCGGTCTCGTAGAAGAATTCGTACGGGAAGCCGAGCGGGTCGACGACACGCACCGAATCGCCGATGCCCTTGGTGAAGCCCTCGGCCCGGCGTTCCACGCGGCAGCCGAGCTCGGTGTAAAAGGTGACCGCCCGGTCCAGATCCTCTGGCGTCCGCACCCGGTAGGACAGGGCCGCCAGCGCCGCGACCGGCCCGCGGCGGATCACCAGGTTGTGGTGGATGAACTCTTCGAGGGTGCGCAGGTAGACCGCGTTCTCGTCCTCCTCGGTGACGGTCATACCGAGCACATCCACGTAGAACTCGCGGGAGCGGGCCAGGTCGGTGACGACGAGTTCGGCGTATGCGGCGCGCACGATATCCGGCGGTGGCGCAGTGGGGGTGGCTACCGGGTCGTCGGCGTGGATGGGGGCTTGTTGGGTGACGAAGAAGCCGGAAGAGGTACGGGTGCGTTCGGTCATTGCTGCTGCCTTGGAGTGAGTATGGGTCGGGAGAGGTCCTGAGCTCACGCGGACTTGCCGAAGGTGGGGTTGTGAACCTTGCCGAGAGTGATGTGCACGGCCTGCTGGTCGGTGTAGAAGTCGATGGAGCGGTAGCCGCCCTCGTGGCCGAGACCGGAGGCCTTCACCCCGCCGAAGGGGGTGCGCAGGTCGCGCACATTGTTCGAGTTGAGCCATACCATGCCGGCCTCGACGGCTTGCGAGAAGCTGTGTGCCCGCTTGAGGTCGTTGGTCCAGATGTAGGCGGCCAGACCGTATTTCACGCCGTTGGCCAGTTCGAGCGCTTCTTCCTCGGTGTCGAAAGGCGTGATCGCCACGACCGGGCCGAAGATTTCCTCCTGGAAGATCCGCGCATCGGGTTTTACATCGGCGAAGACGGTGGGGCGCACGAAGTTCCCGGTCGGGAATTCGGCTGGGCGCCCACCACCGGCCACCAGGCGGGCCTCGCCCTTGCCGATCTCGATGTAGCTGACGACCTTGTCGTAGTGCTCGGGGTGCACCAGCGCGCCGACCTCGGTGGCGGGGTCGTGCGGGTAGCCGACCTTCACCCGCTCGGCCTGCGCGGCATAGCGTTCGACAAATTCGTCGTAGACCTCACGCTGCACCAGGATCCGGCTGCCCGCGGTGCAGCGTTCACCGTTGAGGGAGAAGACACCGAAGACGGTGGCGTCGATGGCGGCGTCGAGGTCGGCGTCTGCGAAGACCACGGCCGGTGACTTCCCGCCGAGTTCCATCGACAGGCCCTTGAGGTAGGGCGCGGCGTTGCCGAAGATGATCTGCCCGGTGCGGCTTTCGCCGGTGAACGAGATGAGAGGTACGTCGGGGTGTTTGACGAGGGCATCGCCCGCGTCCTCGCCGAGACCGTTGACGAGGTTGAACACACCCTGCGGCAGTCCGGCTTCTTCGAAGATGCCCGCCCACAGCGAGGCCGACAGCGGTGTGAATTCCGCGGGCTTGAGTACCACGGTGTTGCCGGTGGCCAACGCGGGAGCCAGTTTCCAGCTCTCCAGCATGAACGGCGTGTTCCACGGCGTGATGAGGCCCGCGACGCCGATCGGCTTACGGTTGACGTAGTTGATCTGGCGGCCGGGCACCTTGTAGGTGTCGTCGGCCTGGGCGACGATCAGGTCGGCGAAGAAACGGAAGTTCTCCGCGGCGCGGCGCGCCTGGCCCAGCGCCTGGGTGATGGGCAGGCCCGAGTCGAAGCTCTCCAACTCGGCCAGGCGAGCGTCGCGCGACTCGACGAGGTCGGCGACGCGGTGCAGCACCCGGGAGCGTTCGCGGGGAAGCATCTTGGGCCACGGGCCTTCGGCGAACGCCGTGCGCGCCGCGCGCACGGCGCGGTCGACGTCGGCCTTTTTGCCCGCGGCGGCACGCACGTAGGTCTCGTTCGTGACCGGATCGAGCACTTCGAAGGTGTCGCCGTCGACGGAGTCGACCGGCTGCCCATCGATGTAGTGCTGGATGCGCTCGGGCAGGTTGGCGGGGACGTGGCGGTTGCGCAGTGCGCTGTCGGCCATGGGTCCTCCTTCTCGCGGTAGAAAGGTGACGGTTTCGGTCAGTCGGTGGGGCCGGTGCGGCGGTCCTGATCTCGTTGGGCGAGATAGGTGTTCATCGTTTTCCAGCGGTGTTCGCGGGCGGCCAGCTCGATCTCGAGCGGATCGGCCCGCCGGCGGATGAGGTCGATGATGTGGTCGTGCTCGTCGACGGACTCGTGGGCGCGCTCGGGCACGAAAGCGAAGGTGGAGTCGCGTACGCCCGACATCCGCGTCCAGCCCCGGCGCACCAGGTCCAGAATGTGAGGGTTCGGGCACGGCTCGAACAGCACCGTGTGGAACTGCTCGTTCATCATCGTGAACAGGCGCGGGTCGAAGTCGCCGAGCAATTCCCGCAACCGGCTGTTGACGGCGGCGGCTCGGTCCAGTTCGACGTCGGTGAGATGCGGGACCGCCAGTGCCGTGGCGATGCCCTCGACGACCCCGAGGGTCTGCATCGTGTAGACGTACTCGGTCGGGTCGATCAGGGCGACCCGGGCGCCTACGTTGCGCTCGAACTCGACGAGTCCCTCTGCCTCCAGACGCCGGATGGCCTCACGCACCGGAACGACGCTCATGCCGAGCGTCTCGGCTATCGATCCGAGCACGAGCCGGTATCCCGGCACGAACCCGCGGTCGGTGATGCGTGCGTGGATCCATTCGTACGCGCGCTGGGATTTACTCGGGGTATCGATCGTCTCGGCCACCACAGAATCATCCCTTCGCATCGCCGTGTGCTGTCGTATAGCGTTCCCGCCACTCGGCGTTCATCGGAAACAGGCCGTCGACCGGGTGCCCGGCCGCCACCTGCTCGGCGACCCACGCGTCCTCGGACTCCTGGGCGAGGGCCGCGTCGGCGACTTCTTCGGCGAGCGTGGCCGGGATGACGATGACGCCATCGTCGTCACCGACGATGACATCGCCGGGGAGCACCGTCGCGCCGCCGCAGGCGATCGCGACATCGACCTCCCACGGCACATGCTTGCGTCCCAGCACGGCTGGGTGCCCGCCCTGGGTGAACACCGGGATGCCGATATTCGCGACCGTCGTGCTGTCGCGCACGCCGCCGTCGGTGACGATGCCCGCCGCGTTGCGCGCCTTGGCCCGCAGCGCGAGGATGTCGCCGAGGGTTCCCGACCCGCGTTCGCCGCGGGCCTCGATGACTATCACCTCGCCGGGGGCGACAGCGTCGAAGGCGCGCTTCTGCGCGTTGTGGCCGCCGCCGTGGCTACGGAAGAGGTCCTCGCGGTTCGGCACGAACCGCAGAGTTTTCGCAGTGCCGACCAGCTTCGCCCCGGGACACAGAGAGTGCACACCGTCGATCGAGACGTTGTCCAGTCCCCGTTTGCGCAGCGCCTGAGATAGTCCCGCCACGGGGGCTGTCAGCAGTTTCGCCCGGAGTGCGGGGGAGAGTGCCGAAGGCGGCGGCTCGGTGCCGGGAAGGCTTGCGGCGGTTCGTGATCCCCACGCTTCCTCGCGGTGCCGGTCATCGACCGAAGGCAGTGATCCGAGCATGGGGTCGAAGGTGGTGAAGCCCTCGACAACCCGCGTCACGAGGCGCCCACTGGTAGGTGCGCCAGCCGCGCCCGGAGCGTCGACCTCGACCTCGACCTCGTCGCCCGGTCTCGCGACCGACGATCCGGCTGGGGTGCCGGTCAGGATGATGTCACCGGTCTCGAGCGTGAAATGCTGCGACAGGTCGGCCACGAACTGCGCGATGGGGAAGATCAGGCCCGCCGTCGTGTCGTGCTGCACGAGTTGCCCGTTGTGCCAGGTGCGTACGCGTAATGCCGCCGGGTCGATTCCGCGTGCATCGATGAGCCCCGGGCCGAGTGGTGTGTAACCGTCGCGGCCCTTGTTGCGCACGTTCGAGCCCTTGTCGTTGCCGCGCAGGTCGTAGAGCCCCCAGTCGTTGGCCGCGGTGATCCAAGCGACGTGCGACCAGGCGTCCTCGATCGAGACGTGCCGAGCGGGAGTGCCGATGACGAGCGCGATTTCGCCCTCGAACGCGAGCAGTTCCGTCCCCGTTGGTCGCTCGATGTCGGACCCTGAGGCCGCGACGGAACTCGTGGGCTTGAAGAAGTACGACGGCGCGGCGGGTTTGTGCCCACGCTGCGCGGCGCGTGACTCATAGCTGAGGTGTACCGCGACGATCTTGCCGGGTGGGGCGGGCAGGGCCGCGAACCGGGGATCGGCGGTCGGCTTACTGATCGGAGCTCCATTGCCCATTGTCATATTCGAAATCATATACGATCATTATTCGCGTCGCAAAGCCGTTGTGAGGACGGACTCACCACGGCGTCACAAAGGAGTGTCAGATGTCCGCGAATATCTCAGCCGCCGGCCCGGTCACGCCGCCCGGCATCATCGCCCCGAACGCCGATCGCAAACGCGTGGCCTTTGCCACGATGGTCGGCACCGCAGTGGAGTGGTACGACTATTTCATCTACGCTGCGGCTGCTGGTCTGGTGTTCGGCCAGTTGTTTTTCGAACCGGCCGGTTCCGGCTTCGGGTCGATCCTGTCCTTCCTGACTGTCGGCGTCAGCTTTCTGTTTCGCCCGCTCGGCGCGTTCCTGGCCGGGCATTTCGGCGACAAGGTCGGTCGTCGTCCGGTGCTGGTGACGACGCTCATCCTGATGGGCCTGGCCACGGCGTTGATCGGCCTGTTGCCGACCTACGCCTCCATCGGGGTCTGGGCGCCCGTGCTCTTGGTGCTGCTGCGGATTCTGCAGGGCCTCTCGGCGGGTGGCGAATGGGGCGGCGCCGTTCTCATGGCGGTCGAGCACGCGCCGTCGACCCGCCGTGGCCTCTTCGGCGCCATGCCGCAAATCGGCGTGCCGATCGGCTTGCTGCTGGCCAGCGCCATGATGGCGACGATGGACATGATCTTCCCCGGAGACGCATTCCTCACCTGGGGTTGGCGCATCCCGTTCCTGTTCTCGATCGTGCTCATCCTTGTCGGCTCATGGGTGCGCCGCCGCGTCGAAGAGAGCCCCGTGTTCACCGAGATCGCCGAGCGCAAGGAACAGGCCAGGACGCCCGTCGTCGACCTGTTCGCCCGCTTCACCCCGCTGGTGCTGCTGTCGGCGCTGGTCTTTGCGGGTAACGGCGCCGTCGGCTACATGACGACCGGCGGCTACATCCAGGGGTACGCCACCAATCCGGCCGGGCCGCTCGCGCTCGACCGCGGTGACGTGCTGTGGGCGGTGACCGCGTCGTCGGTGAGCTGGCTGATCGCCACTTTCGCCGCCGGATGGGCATCGGACTACCTCGGTCGCCGGACCACCTACATGATCGGCTGGGGTCTGCAGGGCGTCTTCGTGCTCACACTCTTCCCCCTGGTGAACACTGGTGACGTCCGCTTGCTCGGTGCCGGGCTCATGCTGATCACCCTGGGGCTCGGTTTCACCTACGGCGCGCAAGCGGCCTGGTACACCGAGCTCTTCCCCGCGTCGGTCCGGTTCTCCGGAGTCTCGATCTCCTACGCGCTCGGCTCGATCCTCGGCGGCGCGTTCGCTCCGACGATCGCGCAGTGGATCCAGCAGACGACGGGTTCGTCGGCGAACGTGGCCTACTACCTGCTCGGCATGACCATGATCGGCCTGGTCAGCACCTTGTTGCTACGCGACCGCAAGGGCATCGACTTGAGTCCGACCAACGAGGCTGAACAGCAAGTGGGGATCTACGCCTGGAAGAAGTGACCCGCGGCGGGCGGCCGGTTGTGTGAGAGCCGGGCCACCCTCTACGATCAGGGAAATCTATATGAGAATTCATAATTCTATTATCGAACAGCAGGCCAATTTGGGTCTGTGGAGTGAGGAGATTCCGTGCAGTTCCATCACCACGGCTACGTGTCCGGTGACCCGAGCATCCACCCGCCTGCTGGTTTCGGCATCGATCGCCCTGCTGAGCTTCCCGACGAGATGGACGTGCTCATCGTCGGTTCGGGCCCGGCGGGCATGATCGCTGCGGCGCAGTTGGCGCAGTTCCCGAACATCAACACCCGTCTCGTCGAGCGCCGTCCTGGTCGGCTAGAGGTCGGGCAGGCTGACGGGATCCAGGCGCGCAGTGTGGAGACCTTCCAGGCGTTCGGCTTTGCCGAGCGCATCATCGGGGAGGCCTACCGCATCACCGAGATGGCGTTCTGGAAGCCCGATCCGCGCAATCCGCGCAATATCGTCCGCGCCGCGCGCACTCCCGACGACGCGACCGGGATCAGCGAGTTCCCGCACCTCATCGTCAACCAAGCGCGCGTGCTCGACTACTTCGCCGAGGTGGCGCGCAACGCGCCGACGCGCTTGGAGCCCGACTACGGCTACGAGTTCGTCACTCTGACGGTCGCCGAGGAAGGCGAGTACCCGGTCACCGTGACCCTGCGGCACTCGGCAGGCAGACTGGACGGCCAGGAGCGAATTGTGAAGGCCAAGTATGTGATCGGCTGCGACGGCGCGCGCAGCAAGGTTCGCGAGTCCATCGGGCGTCGATTCGTGGGCGTGCAGTCCAACCACGCGTGGGGCGTGATGGACGTGCTCGCCGAAACCGACTTCCCGGACATCCGCACCAAGTGCGCCATCCAGTCGCACGACGGCGGCAGCATCCTGCACATCCCGCGTGAGGGCAACTTCCTGTTCCGCATGTATGTGGACCTCGGCGAAGTCTCCGAAGGCGACAACGGCAAGGTGCGAGAGACCTCGCAGCAGGAGGTCGAGGAGCGTGCGAACCGGATCTTGCACCCTTACACGCTGCAAGTGAAGCACGTCGCGTGGCGCAGCGTCTACGAGGTCGGCCACCGCGTGACCGACAAGTTCGACGACGTACACCCCGGGCACAGCGGAACCCGGACCCCGCGGGTCTTCATCACCGGCGATGCCTGCCACACCCATTCCGCCAAGGCGGGCCAAGGCATGAACGTGTCCATGCAGGACGGGTGGAACATTGCATGGAAGCTGGCGCACGTGCTGGACGGCCGCGCGCCCGAATCGATTCTCGATACCTACTCGGCCGAGCGTCAGGTCATCGCGCAGAACCTCATCGACTTCGACCGGCAATGGTCGGCGCTGATGGCGGCCAAGCCTGAAGAGTTGGAGGACCTCACCCAACTGGAGGAGTTCTACGTCGAGACCGCAGAATTCCCCGCAGGCTTCATGACACAGTACGCGCCCTCGATGCTCGTCGCCGACGCCGCGTACCAGGAGATCGCGACCGGATTCCCGGTCGGCAAACGTTTCAAGTCGAATGTCGTGACGCGGGTGTGCGACGCGAACCCCAAACACCTCGGCCACCATGCGACCGCCGACGGACGCTGGCGTATCTACGTCTTCGCCGACACACCAGCCGCCGGTGAGCCGTCGAAGACCGCCGACTTGGCCGAATGGCTGCGCACCGCACCGGATTCGCCGCTACTCACTCACACTCCCGACGGTACGGACATCGACAGCTGGTTCGACGTGAAGGTCATCTACCAGCAGGATCACACCGGTGTAGACCTCGGCAAGGTGCCCGCGGTATTTCTGCCAAAAGTCGGCCCCTTCCAGATCACCGACTACGAGAGGGTGTACGCCTCCGACCCGGCCGACGACATCTTCGCGGCCCGTGGCGTCTCCCGCGACGGTGTGGTGGTCGTGGTGCGGCCCGATCAGTACGTCGCTCACGTGTTGCCGCTCGACGCAAGGCACGATCTCGCCGCCTTCTTCGGCGGGATTTTCGTGCATCGACTGAGCGCGCTCTGATCGGTCGGTGTGGGGCGTCCCCGTGTGAACGTCCCACACCGACCGGTTCGACTGCGGTGGAGGCCGCGATCAGCCGCCGAGCGCCCGTGCGACGGCTTCGGCCGCCGCTGTGAGACGTTCGGCGATCTCGGCCTCGGGCCGGGGAAGGGATACATGAATGGCCGCGATCGAGGCGGCGGGCTGACCGGGTACCCCGAGCGGGACCGCGACCGACCGCAGCGACGGCACCACTTCGTCGTGACTGACGGCGAACCCGCGCGAACGACTGCGGATCAGCTCATCGTGCAGCTCTTGCGGCCACTGTTCTTCCGGCAGTTCGAGCAAGATCGCCTTGCCCGGGCCGCCGCGAGTCAGCGGGTGTCGATGGCCGGGTCGATAGGTGACGGCCACGCTGTGCTCCGGCGCAACGCTGGTGAGGGTGACCGCCTCGTCCTGGTCCAGCCGGACGGCCAGCAGGCAGGTCATGCCCAATTCGTTGGCGACCGCGCGCAATTGCGGAACAGCCGCCTGCTGAAGGTCGCGCGAGACGCCGGAGGCGAGTGCGGCCAGGCCCGCGCCGAGCACGATCCGGCCCGGCGGGTCACGAGCGATCAGGCCGTGATCCTCCAGCGTGCGCAGCAGCCGGTAGGCGACCGATCGGTGCACACCGAGCGCCTCGGCGAGTTCGTCGATCGTCAAGCTCCGGCCCGCGGCGGCAAGAATCTCCAGCAGGCAGATGCCGCGGCTGAGAGTTTGCGACCCCGAGGGGCCTGGCTTGTCACGCACCAGAACGGATCCTTTCTCAATCCATACCTATCCTGCTCGATAGTAGAATGTGGAATTCACTATTCGATCGTATGCCGCGCCGAATGTTGCCATCCGAAGAGGTGCACTAGCAATCGGCCAAGGCGATCAGCGGCGCCCGCGCGGCAAACCTGCAGCTCACCGGACTCTGCCGACATTGTGGGTCCGGGTCGAGAGTGGTGCGAAAGCTGCCAGAGCGGGTCGTCACCGGGGTGGAGCAACACCGGTGCGTAGACGTCTTCTCCGAGTTGCGGTGCGAAGGTGACGTGGTCATTGTGTCGGTGGGTGCACAGCACCGCGATGACATTGCGTCCGCCGATGGATTCCAGCACCGGTTTCGCGTCATGTGCGGCGTCGGTGACGACAACCTCGTCGTCGTCGCCGACGACCTATACGTTGTTGTCGATTTCCCTTCTGCCCCGTCGAGTTCGAACACCCTCGAGGGCACCACCCGGTCGATGCGCAGCGCTCCGCTCACAGCACGACGACCGAGCGCAGCACCTGGCCGGCGTGCATGGTGTGGAAGCCATGCCCCATGTCCGCGCGCCCGATGCGTTCGGTGACGAATCGCGCCAGCGGCAGCCTCGAGTGCAGGCAGAGGTCGATCAGCATCGGGAAGTCACGTTCGGGCAAGCAATTGCCATACCAGGAGGATTCCAATGATCCACCGCGCGAGAAGAAGTCGATCAGCGGCATCTCCAGGCGCATCTTGGATGTGGGCACTCCCATGAGGATGACGGTGCCGGCGAGGTCGCGGGCATAGAACGCCCGCTGCCAGGTTTCGGTCCTGCCCACCGCGTCGATGACGGCATCCGCGCCGAACCCGCCGGTGAGTTTTGGATAGCGGTGACTGCGTCGGCGGTAGTGGCGTTCACAGTATGGTGGTGCAGGTTGCGGGCCCAGGCCAGCTTCTGCTCGTCGCGGCCTACGGCGACGATGGTGGACGCGCCTGCCAGTCGGGCACCGGCGATCGCTGCGTCGCCGACCCCGCCGCAGCCGATCACCGCGACAGAGTCGCCGCGGCTGACATTGCCGGTGTTGATCGCGGCGCCGAGACCGGCCATCACACCGCACCCGATCAGTCCCGCGGCGGCGGGGTCGACCTTCGTGCGTTGTCCGGGCGTAAACCAGGGTCTTCTCGGAAAACGCGCCGACGCCGAGCGCTCGAGTCAGCTCTGTGCCGTCGGTGAGTGTCAACTTCTGGCTGGTTTGAAGGGTCGAAACAGTCTGCGGGCGGCCGTGTTTGCAGGGCTCGCAGCGCCCGCAGGCCGCCCGCCGGTTCAGCACGACGAAATCGCCGATTTCGACGGAATCGAGGCCCGCGCCGATACTTTCGACCGTGCCTGCGGCCTCGTGGTCGCGCAGGAACAGGAATTCGTCGTTGATGCCGCCTCACGGCAGGTCAGATCGGTATGGCAGACACCGCACGCGGCAATCGCGACCACGACCTCGCCCCCGTCCTGGATCGGGATGACGATTTCGGTCCGATCACGGCCAAGTTCTTCGGCCCCGCACCCGCGGGGGTTTCGCAAACCGGCGTCCCGTAGGTGCATAAGTGCGGGGGTAGCGGTGAATCCGGCGTGGAAATCGTCGAGGCGATCGCGACGCCGTCACAGGCCCGGCTGCGAACTATTCCTGCATGGTCAGCAATGTAGGTGGCGGTGTCTGCGACTATCGGGTGGAAGTCGAAGTTGGCGAGTATGTTGCGCAGAGTCCAGGCTTCCCTGGCCGCTTCCATGCCGTGGACGGAGGGCGGTTCGTGCGTGCTGCGCGCGGAGCCGACCAGGTGCTGTCCGGTCAGTTCGTCGTCGAGTTGGCTGGCGCAAGTGGATCGGGCGACGGATCACCTAGCGGTTGAGCGGTAGGCCAATCATGATCATCTCCGGGGGCTAGGCGCGGCGACTGCAATATCGAACAAGGCGCTGCTGCAACATATTTCGCGAGCAACTGCCTGACGTGATGGAGTGCAACCGGCGGTGGACCGTTGGCCGGACACGGCAGGCGCGGGCGGTGGCGCGGGAGATTCCGTCGCCAGACTTGACCGGATGCCACCTCCGTTTTATGCTGTTCAAATACGGATGAAACCTCCGTTTTGCCCACAGGGTGGTGCAGGCGAGAGGTCCAGCGTGACCGGACATGCGGAACGAGCGTCCCGCGTTGGATGAAATGCTGCGTGGCAGAAATGAGTTCCTGTATGAAGATAGGTGTGTTATCGGTGCTGGGTCTATCGGCAAAACTCTGACTCTGAAGTTGAGTGCGGCCGGACACGACGTGAAGGTGGCCAACTCGCGGGGGCCGGGAACGATCGGTGCCGACATACTGGTCTCGGGTGCGCGGGCTGTTGCCGCGGCCGACGCGGTGCAGGGTGTGGACGCGGTGGTCCTGTCCATTCCGTTGAACCGGATTCCAGACATCGCACCGTTGATCGCCACCGTGCCCGCCTGGACGGTCGTCATCGACACATCGAACTATTATCCGTCACGCGACTCCGTCGTCGAGGCCATTCAAGCCGGTCAGGTCGAAAGTCTCTGGGTCGCCGAACAGCTCGGGCGCCCGATCGTCAAGGCGTGGAACGCGATCGGATCCAACTCGTTCGCTCGAAAGGGCACGCCCGCAGGGGTCGATGGACGCATCGCCATCCCGGTCGCGGCCGATGACGAGAGGGAACGCGCGGTGGGTATCGCACTGGTCGAAGACACCGGCTTCGACGGATTCGATGCCGGAACCCTGGCGCAATCCTGGCGCCAGCAGCCCGGCGCCCCCTGCTACTGCACCGACCTCACCAGTGACAAGATGCCGATAGCGCTGGCATCGGCCGAGGCTGCGAGGTTGCGAGGTTGCCGAAGCGTCGCGACCTGGCTGCGGCAGTCATATTCGAGCGAATCGAGGAGTTGAGGTCGACCCCCGAACACGCCGTCGTTGTGAACCGTGCGGTATTCATGTGAATCTCCCGGCTTTGTGCGCCCGCCTTGAAGTCGCCTCCGTTTTGCGACCGACTCTGTACGGAGGCGGCGTCGCAGGCCTCGGGTACATGCGGCGGATTGGCAAGTCGCGATTCGGTGAAATCTGCTGCTCCAAGCAAGTTCGTCGGATGGGGATACGTCACGTTTGTCGAGGTCAGTTGGCTCGCCCGGCATGGCGTCAGTCATGGCCGACGGTCTACGGGTATAGGCCAACGGTGTTGATCGAGTACCGCCACGCGATGGGCCGGCAGGGATCGCGATACCTCGCGTTCCACCGCGAGCTGACCTCCTCGATAACCCGAATCGAGAAGATCAGAGGTTAGATTCATGCAGCATCGTGCTGTCGAGCGCGCGCCCGTGGTGAGCAACGCGCTCCTGACCGGGTCGACCCGGTACGCGATCGGCGTCGCAAGATCCGTTCGAACCCAACCGGCGAGCACGCAGGTGAAGGCGAGGGCTGTCGGCCGACGCCAGTGAGAATCAGTCGGCCGAAACTTGACGTCCGACACGGGATCGACACGAGTTGAGGGGGAAACGATCGGAACTGCCGGGATAGGTTGGGACCTGGGCGATGGCCATTCTCACATGTAGCAGGCAGTTTTGGGATGTGTCGAGGCCAATCACGACTACTACGAACCCTATTAAGGGTTGTCCCGTAAGTCTGAGTTGTTGACGGCGAGAGGTCCACCGGCCAGGAATCAATAGGCGTGGGCGAGGTTGGCCAGCCTCGCTACCCCAGCCATCGCGACACCCACCCCGTCACCACGTAAGCGGCAGTCGCGCAGGACCTTCCAGGTCTTCATCCGGGCGAAGGCATGCTCGACACGGGCACGGACTTTACGGTGAGACTTGTTGTGAGCCTGTTTCCATTCCGGCAGCTCGACACCGGGTGAGCGGCGGTGCGGGATGATCAAACCGGTGCCCTGGTAGCCGCCATCAGCGATCACCACCGCGTTGCGGCAGGTGTGAGCGGCACCGGACTCGGTCCAAGCCCGGCAGTCGTTGCGGTTACCCGGCAACGGTTTTCCGAGCGCGACGACCAGTTCGGTGTCGGCGTCGATCACGACCTGGTGGTTGGTGGAGTACCGGTAGTTCTTACTCTGCGCGGCGACTTTGTGATCACGGGTCGGGACCAGGGTGCCGTCCACGATCAACACCGCACCACGGCCGAACCGGGCGCGGGGCCGTAGCGTCAACGCCGGTCCCAGGTCTTCGATCACCCGGGCCGCCGCTGATTTCGATATCCCGAACACCGCCGCGAGCTGCCGCATCGTGAGGTTGGTCCGCCAGTAGGTGGCCACCAGCAGCACCCGGTCTTCGAAACACAACCCCCAGGGCCGGCCCCGCAACGGCCGATCAGCGCCTTCGCGCCGCAGCCGGGTGATCAGGCGAGCGAACGTGCGTGGCCGCAGCCCGGAGAACAACTCCACCATCACCGGGTCAGCCGCCGAGATCACCACCGGTGACACGATACCTGTTGCCACTCAACAACTTACGGGACATCCCTGAGGGGTTCACCACAGCCTGGGAGTTGGCAATGGCATCCCAGTGCGCGAACGAGCTCCCCACCAACGCCACCGCCATCGACGTCGTCGACACCTACTGCCGGCGCCTCAGCCGCACCGAGGTGGAACGTGACCAACTGCGCGCACTGGCAGTGACAATGCGCCGATCGATGCGGCTCTCCCTGCACCTCAACCAAATACGATCAGTCATCCTCGCCGAGCAGGGACGGCCCGCTACAGCGGATGAGCTCGACACCTTACTGCGCAGCAAGCTCCTACGGATCGATCCCCAGCGCGTGTCCTTCGCACACGAAAGCCTCACCCGATTCCTCGCAGCACAGCACCTGACCTTGAATGCCGGCGATGGAGCCGCCCTGGCGACGATGCTGCAAACACCTGATCTGACAGATCTCAGCGACCTGGCATTCGAGATCGAGCCGGACCCTGCTCGCCGTTTCGATGCGATCATCGCCAGCCACCGTGCGGACTTGATCGCGAAGGCTGCCTGCGGTGGCTACGGTCCGACAACCGAACTGCGTGCGCTAGCCGAGATTCGACGCCTGCTCGCTGCCATGGCTGAGGTGACCAGTTCCGCGCGCTTCGTATTCACTGGCGATTCCGACTCGAGTAGCATTTTCGGCGGTCACTGGGAACGACCGCGAATAGATTCCACAGCGGCCGCCCTCCTACAGGCGGCAGGGCGCTGCTTGGTCGACAGTGTGCTCGTGGAAGAGGTTTCTGCCCTGTTGGACACGACAGATGGCGTCTGTGCTAACGCCATGAAGTCGTTGCGGGCAGCAGACATCCCCAACCCAATATCGGCCGTCGTAGCCATCACCTGTACTCCTGGCATTAGGCACTTCCGAGAAGTAGCCTCCTCGATCGAGTCACTGGCCGTCGGAGATCTGCCTGCCACTATCGTGCTTCGTTCTGCCAACGAAGTCCGCGTCCAGATCTGGAGGAGTTCCGACCGATCTCCACGGGCCGCGCCGCTCCGAACCGCAACTCCTGCATCACCACGATGGTGCCGGCTTTCGGCCTCGCTCATGATTCTCAACACTAACAGCGAACAGGACTTGGTCGCAGTGCCAATGCTTGTTTCCGACGCATGGACCGCGGGCGGCTATCACCTTCGGCTGGAAGCGCTGCAAGCAGCACAAGCAGGTGCCCGTCGGATGGATGACGCGACTCGAGCACGACTCCGGGATGCACTCGAAGGTTTCGATACTCACGGCAACTGGGCGCTGTCCAGCCTGCATCTGGAGGCGCTCGCAGCATGCGGTGCAGTCGAGCCGATCGGCACCGAAGCGAGCATCCGTGCCGATATTGACAACGTTCTGAACAATCTCGACGACCCTCATGCCAGCGGTCTAGCCAGGTCCATCCTCGGCAGGCTGTTCGAGGACGAGGCAATCTTCGGCCCCGTCTCAGAGGTCATCGATGCCCTTACCGCTGCAGAACTGGTACAACTCTGCACGGTGGCACTACGCGACGAGGACGCCATCCTTTCGATCACACGTGACTGGGCCGTTGCGCGTATCGCAGACCATATCCAAGCCGCTGGACCGCAGCAGGTGAATCTCCTTGCCCAGATCGCTGCGGCCCCTCCTGCTGATTCCGCCGTCTACTACGAGGGAGTGCGAGCGCATCTGGAGGCACTCAGAGGATGGGCCAATATCAGAGATGAACTCCCCGGTGTCGACGAGGCGGGACAGGATCTGATCGCACGCACATGGCGCCTGATCGACGAGCTCATCTTCCCGCTGCTCGCTGGCACCGCCACGACCAGGAATCATGACATCTGGCTGCAACTTCAAGGCCCCTGCCGTCCTGTTGCGGTCGACGCTTTGCTACAGGTCCGTACCGCGCAGTATTGGTCAGGGGACCGCAGCAGCACCACGACCTATCAGATGCTGGAGCAGGCGTACGCCACCGAGTTGAAGACCCTGTTCGAGTGGGCGGTGGATCATTGGGACGAGTTGCGCTCCGCCGCAGGACGGCACGTAATCAGCTCACGGGACGGCCTGCTACAAGCCCTGAGCCGCGTCGGGGACGATCGGACACGTGCCATCATCGAGGGATATCTTGAGGATCCGGAGATTGCACCGGCTGCCGTCGCCGCACTGCGTGAGATCGACTCCCGTCGAACAGGGCGCGCATAGCTAGGGCAGCTCGGGCATGCTTTGTCGTTGCTGCGCGCCGTCGGCTCCTGGCACCATGCGCTTACAACTCTATTACCAGGTGTTTCCTCTGGTGCAAGGCGTGTGCATAGTGGCCGAGTCCCCTCGGACACCAGTGCTAAACACAACTATGTGTGCACATATATCTGCTCGATGCTCCAGGTGCGAATACCGCACCTGGAGCATCAGTGTTTCGTAGAGCTCTTGCTTGTGCTCAGGAGCACCGTTGGCAAGGACAAGCCGAACATCGCCCAGTGATTCGATGAGCTTGCGGATCTCGGTCGCGGTCAGTTGCTCGGTCTTGGGCAACGCGTTGATCTCTACCTCCGCAGAAGCCTTCTCCGCCTGGGCTGCATTGAGGGCTGCGACGACGGCCTGGGGGTCGATGCCGGCTTCGATCGCGGCGAGGTGGCGGTTGATCTTGGTCTGAGCTTGTTGGATCTGCCGGCGCAGTGCAGCCCGTCGGGTGTCGGTGCTGTCGTCGTTGCTCGATTCGAGCAGTGAGGCGACGGTGGTGTCGAGGTGTTCGGGATCGAACAGGGTCGCCAACCAGTCGTCGACAGGTTCGATGAGGTGGTCCTCGCGAAGGTTGATTGTGCTTGGGTGTTGTTCGCGGTGTGGGCTGTCCGGTGGCAGGTTCGAGGCGCGGCAGCGGTAGTAGACCGATCCTCGGATGGTTTCGGCTTGCATCTTCCGGTTGCACAGATCGCAGCGGATGCGGCCGCGGAAGAGCCGAGGTGCGGCAGCAGGCGTTGCCCGGGTGCGCTCGAGCTTGCTGCGGGACTGGTTGTTCATCCCGCTGCGCTCTTTTCGCTTCAGGGTGGCTTGGGTGAATGTTTCGACGGAGACGATCGCGGGGTGTGCGGGCCGTCGTGACCGGACGATGCGTTGTGGTGGTGAGCGTTTGAATCTGACGATGTTGCCGGCGGCGACGTCGTCGGGGTCGAGGAGTTGTTCGGTCTTGCTCCAGCGTCCGAACACGGCGTAGCCGGTGTAGCGGGGGTTCTGCAGGATGGCTGCGACGGTGGAGGGTTGCCAGCCGTCGCCGCTGCGGTGGCGGTTCTGTTCGGGTCGGTGTGCTGAGGGGCAGGGGATGTTCTCGCGGTTGAGTTCGTTGGCGATGGCGTTGTCGCCGCGTCCGTCGATATAGGCGCGAAAGATTCGCTGGACCACAGGTGCGGCCGCGGCGTCGATCGACAGGATCCGCAGCTTGAGGCTGTTGGCGGCCCGGTTGGGGTTGGGATGTGGTGGTCCGTCGACGACAAGGTATCCGTAGGGTGGTCGTCCGCCTTGGTGGCGTCCTTCGTTGAGGACTTGGGCGTTCATACTCGCGCGGGTGCGTTGCTGGACGTGCTGGCGTTCGGACTCGCTGAGTCCGCCGAGCATGTTCATCATCATGGTGTGGGTGACGTTGTCGGGGTCGTAGCGGCCGCCGAGTTCGGGAACCCAGATCGAGACGCCGTAGGCGTGGATGCGGGGCGCGACGAGGCTGAATTGGTTACCGAACCAGCAGCGGGTACCTTCTCCAACGACGATGCCGGTCCACCCGCGGTCGGGGTTGCGTAGGTCGTCGAGGAGCCTGGCGGCTTCGGTGCGGCGATGCCAGGGCACGGAGCGTGATTGCCCGATGTCGAAGTAGCTGGTGACGATCCGCCCGTTGACGAACTTCTCGGCGTTGCCGAGTTGCCATTGGTAGGAGGTCTCGGGGTCCTGGTTGTCCTCGGTGCTGCAGCGACCGTAGAAGGCCAGTTCTACCTCGCCGACGGGATCGAGGTCGGTGGTTTCGAGTCCGAACAGGTCGTCGAGGACGGCCCATTCGTTGACGTCGGCGGTCATGAGAGCTCCTTGTCGGCATCGTCTTTCGATTCGGAACCGCGTGCGGCATGGAGTAGCAGGCGCAGAAGCGCACGGGCCGCTGGCAGGGTGAGTGCGGGCGGCTTGCTGGGGCACACCGTCTCGACATGACGTCGGTCGTCCGCCTCCGGCACGCTGGCGCCGCGGCGGATCTCCACGGGGGTGGGGAGCCGACCCTCGCCGGGCGCTAGCGCTATCGCGATCGTCGGTGAAGTCAGGGTGCGGTTCGCGTCGTAATGGATGTCGAGCTGGAGCAGGTAGGCCGGGGTAACGCGGACCCGCCGCTCCATGGGGGTGGTGAGGCGGATGTGGAAGCGGTCGGTGTCACCGGGGGCGATCACCTGGGATAAATCCACGCTGCATTCATGGCCGGTGGCCTTCTCAGGAACGGGAAGGCCGACGTCGTATTCGTGGCTGGGTTGGAGATAGCCGGCAACCAGCAACAATTTGTAGGGCATGAAGCGGAACAAGCTGATCGAGCCGATGGCTACCGCGCGGTGGACACGGACAGTGGAGTGGTGCAGCAGCGCCGATTTTCCGCCGGTATTGCGGAATTTGAGGTCCAGAAGCGTGCTGATACCTCCCTCGTTGTCGGTCGCGTCGGCCGTGGTGAGTGAGGACAGTTCGAGGTGGGAGTCCTCGGTGGCTCCGTGATAGTGGATGACGACGGTGAAGTCACCGCCGACGCGCACACCTGTGACGACGACCGCGCGTTCGCCAGCGGCTGTGAAGTGCTCACGAGATCGTAACGGGGTTCGGTGGTAGGAGTGTGAAACCAACGACAAGAGATCGCCTCACCAGAGGTGAGGGTGGGTTACCAAATCGGGCTGCGGGGCATGGTGATATTGCTTGGCTTGACTGCCTATGAGGTTGGCGACGTGCGGTCAGGGCGACTGCTGGGTGGGGCAGGAGTCAACGGGGACGGCGAGCTCCAGGGTGCCGGCGTGATCGAAGGTGAAACGAATGTCGAGGTTGCGGCCAGGTTCGACCCAGTCCTGGAGTTGGTTCACCTGTACCGAGATCGGCTCCTCGCTGCCGGGGCGTTCGGGCTGGGCAACGGGTTGCCCAGCGGCGAGTGCGCCGTCGGCCGGAATGACCAGTTGCTCAGGGCTGGCTTGGAGCTGTATCGATGCGGCGGCTGGGCTTTCGATCGCGGTGAGGCGGTCTGGCTCAAGAGCGTTATTGGTGGCGGTGAACGCCAACTCGGCGGGCGCCTCGTACTGGATTACGCAGGTGCCCGGGACCAGCGCGGGCACCAGGTACGCGTTCTGGACGGTAATCGCCCCGATCTTGCCCTCGCTGCCGCGGGCATGACTGGAGTTCACGCCGGCATTGTCACTACATCCGGTGAGAGCGGCCGCCGCGAGTACGGTGATCGGCATCAAAAGTCGTCGGCTTCGCATGCCTGGCGGTTAGCCACACACGCCGATTCCAATCCGTCTGGTTGAGGTTGGATCTGCGCTGAGACCGCGAATCCTTCATGTCGTGCGCTTCGAGGCGGTGGCTGCGGGTCCAGGCCAGTCCGGTGTTGTCCGGCTAGACTCGCCTGAGCGTTCGGACAGACGGGTGGACATTGGGGTCGGACTCGGCACGTGGGGTCCAGTTGAACGGAAACTGGCGTTAGCGGGGCTGGTGCCCGAGGCATGGTGCTGTGGAGGAGGTGGTCGGAGCTATCGCACGGTCCTGCTGTGTTTCGGGTCGGCTGCCGGGACCGAACAGGTGTTGATCAGCCACGACACGCATCCTTGTTTCTGGTCGACGCGGGACCTGTTCAGCGGGGTTCGGGAGGCGTGGTCAGGGTGGGTGTTCGCGGGTCAGCCGATGCGATGGTGTCCTGAATGGGTGCGGTGGCGTCTGGTTGCGGGGTGCGGCGGGCGTCGTAGTGGCCCAGAGCGGTGACTGCCAGCAGGATCAGGCCGATCATGATGTCGGTGACGGTCGCGGGGATCGCTTCCTCACTGTTGCCGTAGCCGAACAGGAACGGGGCCGCCACCAGCCAGGCGCCGAGCCCGATGCCGAGGCTGGTGGCGGTGGTGAGCCGGCTGGGTCTGCTCAGGCGGGTGAGCCCCAGCACGGCCACGGCGGTGCCGGTGAGGGCTTCGTTCCAGCCGGACGCGAACCAGCCCGCACCGTCAGGGTGTGTCCACAGCAGGGGGGTGATCGCGAGCCAGGTTCCGAACAGCAGGGTGATGGTGGAGACCATTCCGGGGATTTGGGGGCCGGTGACGCGTTGATGCCAGCGGGTGTACTGGTCGAGGGTCTCCCCGGACCCGAGCAGCAGGCGTTCGATGATGCCGCGCTCGCCGCAGGCCTGTATGAGCGGCAATCCGGCGGTGGAGTGCTCGGCGGTGCTCATCATCGACTGTCTTTCCGGAGCAGAACTCCCGTGGCGGTGCCCAGCAGCGGCTCATGCGGAGTCGATCGCTGCTCGGCGCTCGAACAGCGACAGTGGGTGGGGCGGTTCTGGGCCCGGTCGCGGCGTGGTTGTGGGTTCAGTGGTGCTGGGGCGGTGCGGGGGTGTGGTGTCGGTGGCGCAGCTGCCAGATGCGTGCCCCGCCGGCCAGTCCCATCACCAGGATCCCGCCGACGGTGGCGAACAGCAGCGCCACTCCCAGGGGCATGGTGAAACTCCATGGCAGGAACGAGATCTCGGTTTTCGCGGTGTTCTGCAGGATGAAGATCAGCAGGGCGATCACCAGGACCGCGCCGACGGCGAGTTCTACCCACGCCCGCGCGGTCCACGCTGTGGCGTGTCCACGCCATGCCCGCACGGTGGAGGGTTTCGGGCCGTGGTGTCGGCGACCGAAGAAGCGTTTGCCGGCTCCGCCCGCTGCGGTGGCCGGTGGATGTTCGGCGCTCATCGCGCCCTCCTTGATCGGGACCCCATGACCTGTCGGCGAGTGAGGTCGGCTGGTCGGCTCCGCCCGCGAGAGCGCGGGCTGTTATTGCTGATCAGCGCTATTTTCATGGTATTCCCGCGCGGGCACGCGGTAAACAGTCCCCGGCGCGGCGGGGCGGGTTGCGGACTCGTCTGGACCGCTGTCATTGACCACCGGTGCCGTGTCATGCTTGATCAGAAGGGGGGTCTGTGAATCAGGAAGAAGGCGCGTCATGGACGCGATCCGAACCATCCCCATCACCATCACCATGACCGTGGCCCTGGCCGCGACGCTGGCGCTCTCGGCATGCGACTCGAACGATTCCGCGTGCTGCTGGCCGACCGCGGCGATCGGCACCCGCTACGCTGAACTCACCGGCCCCACCGGCCCGCTCGGTGACTGCACCAGCGGCGAACACGACACCGAGAGCGGGCGGGTCCAGGACTTCGACCACGGCGCCATCTACTGGAGTCCCAGCACCGGCGCGTGGGAGGTCTACGGTCTCATCGGCCAGGAATACCAGCGCCTCGGCGGGCCCGGTTCGCCGTTGAAATGGCCGGTCAGTGGTGAACTGTCCACCCCCAACGGTGTCGGCAGGTTCAACCGGTTCCAGACCGGCAACATCTACTCCTCCCCGGCCGGCACCTACCCCGTCTACGGTGCGATCTTCACCGAATGGGCTCGCCAAGGCTACGAGAACGGCCGCCTCGGGTTCCCCACCTCCGAGGAGACAGACGTCCCTGGCGGCCGACGTACGAACTTCGAACACGGCTGGATCGAATGGAACGCCGCCACCGGCCAGCTCGCCACCGGATGAACGCCGCGACATTCTCGCTAGGCCGGGCAGGTAGGCGACGTCGTGGCCGCAGTCGCGGGCGACGGTGACCGGCAGGGCGCCGATGATGCTGGGCTGGTCGATCACGATCAATAGCGGTCCGCGGGCGGCGAGCTGGTCGAAGACGGCCCGTAGCCGGGCTTCGTCGTTGGGCAGCGACTTGTCGAATCTTCTCGGCGATTCGCCTCGGCGGACTTGCCCCGGCCTGACCGGGCCAACGTCCACCAGTGGTTTCCGTGCCCACCTCGTGCCTTGGACGTGCGTCCATCGACCACGATGCACCTGCACTGGCGGTCAGACGCGGTCGGTGTGGGGTGGCCAGTCGCCGGCCAGGGCGGCGGCGACCGCCTCGCTGAGTTGCTCGAGGTGCGCACGTTCGACCGCGTCGAAAGCCTGCCCCGACACGGTGTCACGGAGCCGCCCGAGTTGGTCCGCGACAGCATCGGACTGCGCTGGCAGACGGGCGCACCAGGCGAGGTCACGCAGCAGCCGAAACAGCCCGGCCAACACCAAGGGGTCGGCGGCGCCGTAGCGGCGGGGCTGGCCGACCGCGGCGTCGAGCAATTCGGTGAGATCAGGGCGGCGAAGTACCACCCGCACCTGCCCGTCCATGTCGCGCAGCGTCCTCGCTCCGAGGTCGCGCCCAGCCAACTCGCACAGCAGCGCCGCGCTGCGACCGAGAGACTGGATGGCGGTGGTGGGGTCGTTGATGCCGGGCGAGAGCGCTTTGACTGCCACATCGGTCAACAACTGCACCCCGTACCCGACATCCTGGGCCTCGGTGCGTTCGGGCCCGAGGGAGATGGCCTCGGCCACCGCCCGCCGCAGGAGCACCAGTTGCTCGGCCTCGAAGTCGGTCCCCGCGTCGGCGGGCCAGACGAACGCCACCGGTGTGCCCGCCACCAGAAAACTGCCCGGGGCGCGATCGACCAGTACGATCGCCCCGGCTGCCGACGCCGCGGCCGTGAGTGCGTCCTCGTCGACCGAGATCACAAAACCCGACCCGCTACCCGAGATCGGCGCACACTGCAGCGGCGGCCGGGGAGAGTTCGGCTCGGCCGGCCCATCCGGCTCGGCCGGCCCGCATACCCGGCGGACGGTCGCCACCGCCTCGGCGTACACATTGTTCACCATCGTCTCGACCCGGATTTCGCGAACCAGATGCGCCAGAAACAACACCAGCCCGAACACACTGAGCACGGCCAGCAGATAGGCCAACGTCACCGACACCATCGGCACGAAATCCGCCTCGCCGTCGGTGCCGGTACGCACCGTGCGCAGCACCGTCAGCGCGTACACAAACGTGGCCAGGAACAACGCCAGGGTGCGTTGCACGAACCGGTCCCGCGCGAACGTGCGCAACAAGCGGGGCGAGAATTGGCTGCTGGCCAGCTGTAACGTCACCACCGTCAACGAGAACGTCAATGAGGTGACGGTGATCAGTGACCCCGCGATCGACCCGAGCACCTCCCGGGCCGCGGCCGGACCGCCGCCGAACAGGTAATCGGTCACCGCCGGGGGCAGCGAGTCGTCGACGGCGACATCGAGTTGCGGCACCCCGACCCCGGCGGCGATCGCGATCAGCACTGCCAGGGCCGGCACTGGCCACAGCCGGGTGCGCAGCTCCCCGGCGTTGAGCGCCCGCCAGCGGGCGGAGACGCTCACCGCACCCCTCGGTGTCGCCGACCGCGTCGAACCGCACTGCCCGGGCGCGCCGCCACCACGGTGCGCACACTCGACTCGGCGCTACCGGCCCGCTGGATGGCCGTCATGAACTCGGTTGCCGATGTTCGGCGCTCATCACGCCCCCCTCGATCGGTGGGGACGGACGGTTCAGGCTCCACTCGCGAGAGCGGGGACTTATTGCTGATCAGCGCTATGCCCCTGGTGTTCCCGGGCGGACACGCGGTAAACAGTCGCCGGGCGCGGCGGTGATCGGTCCCCGGTAGGTGTCACCGATCTCGCTGTGCAACGTCGCGGCGCACAATCGGACCGCGCCTGCCTGAATCGCGATCAACGCGTCTTCGATCTCGGTGATCGCCGCCACCGGCGTCGACGCACCGTCCTCAGGGGCTGCTCGAGCCAGTGCGCACTCACCGCCCCCGGGGTCACGGGACAGGGCCGACATGCACGCGAGACTCGAGATGGCGACGATGTGCCGAAGCGAGGGGCGTAAGGGGGCTACGGTCCGGTCAGGCCGGGGCCGCTTGTCTGGACACGGTGGTCGGTGACATCGAGGCGGTAGATCGCGGGCATGGGCATCGCGTTCCTGAATGCACAGTCCACCTGGGTGAGTCCGAGCCCGACAAGAGCGCGAGCGATGAACGTCCCGTGGCTGCCGACGACAACGGTGTCGTCGTGGTGCTGGTGGGCGAGTGCGAGCAAGGCCCCGACCGCGCGGCGGCTGAGCTGGTCCAGACTTTCCCCACCAGCGCGCGCCAATCTCGGCATCGTCCAGCTGAGGGCGTAGTGGCGGGCGTAGTCCGGGCGCGGCTCCAGCCCGGAGTCCCATTCCCGTAACTCGTCGTCTGTCCGCACGAGTAGGTCCAGGGATCGTGCCAGTGGCTGAACAGTTTGTATGGCCCGCAAATAGGGGCTCGACGCGATCGCGTGGGGTGTCAGCGTGCGTAGCTCGTCGATCACGTTGCGTGCCTGCTGGTGTCCCTGGGTGGTCAACGGGCGGGTGTAGTCGTCGGGCCCAACAGGTGCGGGGATGACGGGGGCGGCGTGGCGGAGCAGGATCAGTGTGGAGCGCACGGCGGCTTCCGTGTCGGACGGCTCGTCGGCATCGCGGGCACTGCCCTTTTCGCGGCGCGCCCCTCGGTATTGGGGTGGCTGGGACCGGACCTGTCGTGCCAGCGTTCACGCAGCAGTTGCAGGCCACGTTTCACCTGCAGCATGCGGTGCTGGACATCGGGGGCGTTCGGGTCGTAGCCCGCCTCGATCAACGCTTCACGGTCCTCGGGGGTCATGTGCCAGGTTGGACGCACCGTGTCCGGTCGAGGTTCCCGGCAATTCGGACGATTTGCTGCCGGCTCGCGAACCCGCGTCGGCAGAGGTCGCACCGCGGCGGTGTTGGTCGTGGGGTTCAGTGGTCGCCGAGGGTTTCCTCGATCCGGTCCAGCAGTCGCGCGAGGATCACCGCAGGCTTCTCGCCGGGGGTGTAGCCGATCCAGTCGAGCTCGACGATCCGCACGATGGCCTCGATGTCGGCGGAATCCGGCGGCGGGTGATCGCGGCGCGCACCCTGGCATGGGTGGTCACAATCGTGGTTGAGGGCTTCGACGACGGCCAGGGACAGCTCTTGCTGGCCGGCCGAGAGCAGATGTTCATCGGCCACAGCGCCACCCACCCGATCCACGCCAGCGTGGGCGATCGGTGCTCGGCGCAGGCTCACGGCGACTCCGGCGGCATCCGCCGGAGGGGCTTCGGCTACCGGGAAACGGCAGCCGCGACCTACAGGGGTGGCTGTTCGGGGTCGTGCGGCGCACGGGCTTGTTCCCGCGGGTGGATTGTCCAGGGTGAACGCGGGCGGAGTGGACGCCGCAACCGCGGATACCTGCGGGTGTCGGCTTCGGCGTAGCCGCGCAGCAGCTCGGTCAGCCGCACTGCGATCTGTTCGAACTGATCAGGGGTGAGTGTGGTGCCGAACGCGGCGGAGTCGTCGAGCTGGCGGCGGACCGTGGCCAGCGCCGCTGCCCTGTGCGCGGGGCGGGGCATCTCGGGGATGTCGAGCATCCTACCTGTTATCGAACATATATTCGATAACAGGTAGGTTCGCCGGTGTGTTCGAGAACTGGCCGGTGACCTTCACTCCCTCGCCGTGGCGGATCGTCGACCCGCCGCAGAAGGTGATGGTCGCCGCCCATCTGGCGATCGCGACCAAGCCCAAACACTTCCGTCAGGACAAGTTGGCGATGCGGGTGAAGCTGGGTGGGCTTCGGCTCGCCGAGAACGTTCCCGGGTGGCTGCATGCCTGGGTGCTGCTCGGCGACGGAACCTGGATGGGCCTGTGCACCTTCACCCTGGTCACCGGCAACGGACACGGACAACTCCAGCTACACCAGTGGTGCCCCGCGCACGCGCTCAGCCCGGCGGAGTAGCGGTTCGCCCGCGCGCCGCGGTACGGCGGGATGCACGAGGGGGTCGGCGGCTCGGCTCACCGGGCATTTCTGTACGGCCGTACCGGTGTGGCAGCGTGGGCGGTGTGGACGGGATCGAGGTCGAGCAGATCGATGGTGAGCACGCGGTGCTCCCGCGGCTGCTGGCGCTCTCGACGAGCTCCACCGGCTACGTGACAGTGTGTTCGCGGCACCGGCGCGGGTGACCGGGATCGTGAACCGAACTCGATCCGGCTGCTCGCCCGCCGCGACGGTCGGGCCGAAGGGTTCCTCGCCGGGAACCCAGGCATCGGCCATCTCGCGCTGGTCGGTGTCCTGCAGCCTCGATGCGGTGTCGGGTCGGCACTGGTACGCGCGTTCATCGAACGAGCCCAGGCGGCGGGCGCCGGTGAGGTGACCGTGGTCCTGGACACCGACCCCCAGGGTCGGTGGGGCCGCCGACGGTTCTTCGAAGCGCTCGGTTTCACCGCGGTGTCGGGCAGTGCGTTGCACTTGCACCGCCGGCCGTGAAGATGGCCCCGGTCGGCCGGGCCCTGACGGGGTGGGTTCGGCCGACCGGGACGTGCGCGGGGCATGTATCACGCCAGAGAACTGCACCGCGGCGATGTCGAATCCTGCCCTGACCGGCTCTTCGGGATCCGACGGGACGGGAATCTACTCCGCCGCAGCCGGATTCGCCGCGCGACAGCCGGAGTGGTGTGTACCGATTCGGCCGCGCTGGTGGGGCTATCGGTCTGATGGTGATGCGACAGAGCTGAACTCGATGCTGTAGCAGCCGTCGGGATACACGGCAATGTTTGACTGGTCGCGGTGTTCGATGAGGAGATCGCAGCGTGCTGGATGGGCTGGGGCGATCCAGCAGCAACCGTGACATCTGGGTGGCGATGTCCATGTACTTGCCGGAGTCGGTGATCGAGCTGGGTCGGACGATGTCGTGGAGGCCTACCGGGTTTCGGCGGGGAACGGCGCGGGTGGCTTCCATTTCTGTGCGATTGCTGCGACCAGCCCCGGCACCTGTTCGCAACTCGACGCGAAGTACACCCCGTCCGAGTCGTCGGAACTGTGGCTTCCAACCGGATGCTCGGGGTGATCGATGATGACAGCGCCCGCACATCCGGCGGCAACAGCCGCGGAGCCGTCGACCGCTGGCAGATCGCCGACGTGGATGATATTTCCAACCGTCGTGTGGAGACGATCGGCGGCTGTCGCTCTCCAAGCATCTCCGCGCACTTTGTGCGTCCCAGTCTCGTCACTGAACATCATGTCTGTGAAGTATTCCGCCATACGGTGGTGTTCGAGCGCAGCACGTAGGGCGGATCCAGGTGACAGCCAAGTGTCGGACAGTGCCACCACCCGATAGCGTCGCGCGAGGAGTCGCAGCATCTCGCGTGCTCCGGGACGGGGGCGCATGCTGGCAGGCGCATGGGTCGCTCCTAATCGCTCAGCAAGTTCGTGCAGTGCGTTGTCGCGTAATCGGAGTTCGAGCGCATCGCTGATCAAGCGCGCGCGATCCCTGTTGCTGATCGGTGTTCCTTGGAGGTAAGCGGATTCGAACCTCTCGGCTGCATCGCTGAGAGCCGACGACGCTGCCTCTGGGGCAATGTTGGTGCCGATTTGCTCTCTCGCCAGTTCCACCACACAGTCGATACGAGCTTGCTGAACCTGTCGATGAAATGCTTTCGACTCGTCGATCAGTGTTTGCCAGACTGCCACGGTGACGAAGTGAGCGGTCACAGCACTCCCAGCGCATGGACCGGGCCGAAGATTCGGGATACCGCCACCGCGATGCGATCCCGGACACCGCCCAGTGTAACTGTGCCGGATCGACTGCTGTCCGCCGCCGCGACCACCTCGGCCGCGCGTCCGTGGGGCAGAGATCCAGGATCGAATGGGAGTGGGCCGGTGTGGAACTCCGATGCGAAGCGTCCTGGGCGGACAATCAACAAGTCCGACTCCGCAGTCCGGCTGTGTGACGCGAACCATTGCTCCAGGGCTGCTTTGCTCGCGCCGTAGACTTCAAGATCTGGAAACGCGACAACTGCGGCGAGTGACGAAATAGCGACTACCTGGAGCCCACGTCGGTCGAGAGCTTCTGCGATCCGGCAGTGGGCCTCGAAGTTGAGGGCGATAGTGTGGCGGATTCCGGCATTCACAGCTGCTGTCAAGTAGATGCGGTCGCATCCTGCTGACGCTTCCAGGCACGCCGCGAGTCCTTCGGGTGATGTCACATCGGCAGTGACGGATACCCATTTTCCGGCACGGGGCGGAGTCGACTCCGCGAGTTGCTTCAGGCGGTCGCCGCGCCGGGCCACCGCGACCACATCGTCGTCGCGCCGGGCGTGCCGTAGCGCCACTGCCGCGCCGAGCCCTGCAGAGCTTCCGACCACTGCCACCTTCATCCTCGAAGACCCTCGACTACGTTTGCCAGGCATCGCATCATCTCGGCCAGATCATCAGCTTCCGTGGTGAGTGGTGGTGCTACTACCAGGCGATCAACGGAGCTGACCATTGACGGGAGGTGAAGCAGAACTCCGGCACGTGAGAGAGATCGCACGAGTTGGTCTCTCGGGGTCGCTGGAACCGCGATCGTAGCGAGCCATCCCAGCGAAGTGACTTCCAGTCCGCTGTCTCTCGCAGCATCGGCGAGCTTGGTTGGATCGTGATCGAGCCCGTCCAGTGCGTCCAAGCAGCCCAGTGCCGCGCCCAGTGAGGTCGGGTGATTGGTATGGGTATGGCCGTGGTCCAGGGGACCACTCGCGCGAATGCGGCCTATCATCTCGGCGGTTAGCAGTACGGCCGAAACGGGTGCGATGCCGTTGGCCAATCCTTTTCCGACAACGACGATGTCGGCGGGGATACCGAGTGCGGGGGTGAGCCCAGGCCACAAAGTGCGGCCCAGCCCAGAGAGGACTTCGTCCACCACCACCACCCCTCCACGACTTCGGAAGTGCTGGAGGTGCTCGCGCTCGGTAGCGCTCAACGGAGGTCGACCTGAGGCGATGCCGGCAGGCTCGACCACGCCGACGCCCGGTGCGTTCCACTCCGAGATCGCGTGGTGGTGGATCTGCACCATTCGGGGGAGCGGACCGCGGATGGATGCATAGGTCGACAGGCCGGCGGCTCCCGCGGTAATCCCATGAAATGTGCGAGGGCGCGCATGCAAGGTCGGACCCGCCACTGACAGCGCGAACCGAAGTGCGGTCTCGACCGCCTCCGATCCCGACGAGGCGAATACGACGCGACCTCCTGGTGAATCGAACAGCTGTAGGAGACGCTCGGCAACGCGATCTGCGATTGCGGTCACGGAGTTGAAGGGATTTATGGCAGCGACCGACGACGCCTGAGCCAGCATGGCGATGGCGGGTGCCGGGTGCCGGTGACCGAGCGGAGTGTTGTAAAGGCCCGAGGAAACGTCCAATAGAACGCGTCCGTCAGCGGTACGAACCCGAGAGCCGTGTGCATCGATCACCATGACTGGATCGGGTATTTCGTCGACAGTGCCGGCCATCAGCGCGGCGCGGGTCGGATGAGCCGGCGCGTTGCTCTCTGCGACCGCTTGGGCAGCGGCGGCGGCTCCTACCGCGAGAGCCCAGGATGCTCGTGTATCCGCCGGATTCGATGAGAACGCACGGCCGCTGAGCGCCGCGACGTGACCGGCTCGAACGGCGACTTGTGTTGGAGTGGAGCTCTTCCAGTCATTCGTCGACAGTGCTGAGTTCCAGTAGGCATCTGTGTCGTCGTCAACGGTGCGTAGTACGGCGGCGATTTCCTCACCACCCGTGCCATGGTCGAGGATCGCGGACTCGGTGACAGCTGCCGCCATCGCCGCGGCCCATCCGGCAGCTGCGACCGCTCCTGGGGGTTGGCCATGCGCGGACAGCAGTTCGGTCAGGTGGCGCAGGTGCTTGTTGCCCGGCGTGGTCGGGTCGGAGTGGGGCCGGCTCACCGGAGGTCCCTTAGAACACCGGCTACGTCGGGATTTCGATCGGAGGCCTGATCCCAGCGGCATCTCATGGCATCGCGCAGCCTCTCCGGTATCAATGGGTGGTCGAATCCTGAAGCAAGCAGTTCAATTGCTCCGGCGGTGTACGCTCCGGCGAGTGTTGGCAGGGCAGTGAACTCTGCGTCGCTGAGGTTCTGTGCACGCCGAGCGGTGCGCGACGAATCCAGCGGTGGCACTGGTAGCCGCGCAAGGCGTTCGACCAGTCCGTCCCAGATCAGACGCGCAGTCGTCGGGTTCTCAGTCTCCAGCCCGGCGAGTAGTTCGGCAGTCATGGCCAAGGACTCTGTGATCAGTAGTCCGGAGCTGTACTCGATTTCTTCGGGATCTCGACCGTCCAGGGCCAGCTGGCCGAGATGGTCGAGATGGGTCCCGTTGTGAATTCCCCACCATATATCCATGGTTGGGGGACTGAGCATTTCCTCGACGAGCACGACGGTGGGCGTTCCGGTGGACCCAGCTGTCCATACACGCCACGTCAGCGCCGCCAGCACAGACACGGGGATGAACACGACACCAGTAGTCGGAAGGCTGGCGGGACGCCACGATTCTCTCTCCGCCAATGCCGTACGGCCATGTCCGTCGGCGGCGCTGACGAACATGCCAGGGGGCTCGTCACGCATCGGTCCGATGAGATCGGCCAGGCGGCAGAACCCTTCGACAGCTGGGCCGGATGGTGTCTTCGGTGGCGCGGGTGGACTCCAGTCTGCTGCGAGGTCCGCAAACACGTCCGTCGGCGGTCCAGCGGTCGCTCGCAACTCTCGGAGGCGGTCAGCGAATCGAGGATGGGCGTGTTTGCCGAGGGCGCCGAGAGAGGCGACCGCATCGTCAATGTCGTCCAACGGCAATCCATGTGCGATGCCGAACAGAGCGATCTCGGTTAGACCTCGGAGCGTCCATGAGGCGAGTTCTTGAGCGGAGAGCCCCTCCGGGAGGGCCGTTGCGTGGCTGATGGCCTTCCTGATATCTGGGACTGTCACGGGTGTACTCGAACTCGCCACAGCAGCCGCTTCGGGTCGGTGAACGCGGTGCGTCCGTGCAGGACGGTGGCGTTGTCGCACACCAGAATCTGCCCGGCCGTGACCCGCAGTAGGCGGCGTGCTTTGTGCGTCGCGGCGGCTTCCGCCACCACCCGAGCAGCCCAATCGCACTTCTCGTCCACAACGAGGTTGTCGAGACGCCAACGCATGGTTGGTGTGCCATCCGGCCTGAACTTCAGGATCGGTGAGGGGGCACTGATCCTCGGTCCGCCGAAAACGGGTGGTGTGCGCCATCGCCAAATCGACGCAGTCAGCAGGTGTAGGAGATCCTCTCGACCAGGTCGGGCCGCGAGACTCTCCAGCAGATCGGAAACCCGCAATACGATGCTGTCGCCGCCGGTTTCAGCCGGACGGGCACAAGCGAGCAAAAAGGCCCCTTCTGGGTTGTCCCGATACTGCGCATCTGTGTGGAGGGGAGCTTCTACATTCGTCTGTGAGAAGGTCCCATGTTCTTGCCGTGGTCGGATGGCCCAAGCGGCCCCACCGTCACGAGCGGAAACCGTGCCGTATGGCCTAGCGAACTCGATCACGGCGGCCGGATCGGACGTCGTCTCGGGGCCGGGATCGATGACTGCCCATCCTGCCGAGGGCAACGGGAGCTTTTCTTGCGCCGTCATGGTGACTTGGACTGCAGGTCGCCGGCGAGGGCATGAAGGGACGCCACCGCGTGGTGAGGATGGATGGATTCCGCCAATGACGCGACAGCAAAGACTGCGGTGTCTGCTGAAAGGCGGGCAGCTACTGTCGCTGCCGCCTCGCGGACGAGATCCTCGGCGAACTGGGGTCTGCGGTGCGCGCGGTCGACCAGTTCGTGCTCGTCAGGGCGCTTGAGGACCGACTCGCGCAGGACTGCGCAAGAACGTAGAGCGGTCAGTAGTTCGGCGGGGGAGATCGCGGCCGCGCCGCCGGTCCGAACTCCCACCGTCAGGGTTCCGGGTTGGGAGTGGGTGAAGGTCGGAGGCATCGAAGGCCCGTATGCGCGACCCGATTCGCGTTCGGACGCTAGCCGCGAATACATGATCGTGCATGGACACGCGGTCATGACCTGCACCGTCAGGGATAGCTCCAGCCGGGAAACGCGGCTGCCGTCATGATCTATCGACAGGGTGGTGGTCACATCCAGCCCGGATGCACGACCTGTGACTGAGGAAGATATGGGTGGCTGTTGGTCGATCCGTACTTCGGCGGTAGCCGACGAGCAGGCCTGCGAAGTCGAAGCGAGGCGGGCCAGCTCGATCGCGAAGTCAACCGAGCTCTGGTGACTCTGCCTGCTCGCTGCGATGCAGGCTTCCTGCAGGCGGGACATGTGCGCACCGCGTTGATTCGCCGGAATTGCAACCTTCAGGTCGGCTTTGGCGTCGAGAACTGGCCAGTCGTCGTACAGGCGAAGTGCCAATCGAACATCACCGACTCCGACAAGAACCGGAACCGATATTGCCGGGCGCATCGAGGGGACGTCGGTGCGGGGATCGCTGGATAGCAGGTCGGGTTCACTCCGAAGACCGGGGTACCCTGCACGGGTCAATTGCGTTGCGAGTGAGCGGGAATCGGCTCGTTCGCGTTCTCCCTCCCATCGGCCGCGGGCGAATATGTCGGGACCGTACCGCTGTGCTGTCCGTCGGCGCCACGCGGCTGTGGATTCTCCGATTGCGGTTGCGGATTCGACTGACAGCTCCAACGCTGCGTGCAACAGGACGTGTGGAGTGTTCGGCGTCGCGGCCAAGCTTGACAGCGCCGATTCGGCCGCAGCCAGCTTTCGTTCGTGGCGCTCGCGGTGAGATCGGTCGACGGGATGGATTGACATGCGCCCTCCGAATGGCGTGTCGGAGATTCCGCGAAAGCAGAGGCCTCCATGCGCGTGCGTACACGGTAGCACGGTGTCGAGTCCTGTTGTCTTGGAACAGATCTCGTGTCGCACATGGTTTTTCCGCGGCGTGCCTACGTGTCACCGCCGACGCGGCCGGACGCAGGCCTGGGCGGAGTTCATGGTCGATGCCGACCTGGCGCAGTCATGTCGACAAGTGGGTGGATGCCGAGATCGACCACGGTCTGCTGGGAACTCCGGTTCTCTCATTTTCCGGCTCCGCACCGCTCGACGAGCTTCACCGAAGTCACCTCTCGGAGGGGAACGGAGGTGGATGTCGGACTGCCGTCAGGTCGGATGGTCACATCGCCACTGCCGGAGTCCACCAGAATCCCACAGGTGGTCCCACCGTTCGGCGTGGTGACCGAGACGACCGTGGTCTTGGGCTTCTCCGTGGTTTGAGGGACGAGCCACCAGGCGACGATCCCCATGCCGAACACGGCCAGGGCTGCGATGACAAGTAGTTTGGCTCGCTCGAGCGACGTGTAGATGCTGTTCGCGACAGCGATCGAATAGGCACGCACCGTTCCGTACCTATCGACGATGTCGGAGTAGTTCTGCGAGCGGCTCCGTGGCGCGCTGGCGGACAAAGCGTGCCATAATCCGCCCACAAGCAAGCCTGCTCCGATGACGAGAAGCCCGATGACGAGGAAGTTCCACGGGCGTTCTATCTTCTGGGAATCCGGTCCTTTGAGCAGTAGAACCGAGGTCACGATGGTGACGAATCCGGCCAGTCCGGTCCGCCATTTCTCCGCTGTCGCGGTGGCGCGGTCCAGGCTACCGACGACGAGCGCATCCCAGTCGGCGATATCGTCGGCGGCGGATGGCGAAGGCCCCTTGGCCGGCTTTCGGAAGTGCTCGGGGTTGCTCATGTCGTCGTCCGCTGTACCTCGGTGCGGAAAACGATGCCGCAGCCTTTCGAAATCCCATCGGGACGTCCTGGATGACCACCCTTGCAGCGGCATTCGACATCGACGGCCACGTAGTCCTCGGTCATCGAGGAGTCCTCGGTACCCAGTCCGCCGATAGTGCCCGGGATGGGAGCGTCGCGCTCCATGGAGAACTGCACGTCATGGCCGCAACGTGGGCAATCGCCGCTGGCGGTTGCGATCTCGATCCTGTGGCGGACAGTGAGAGCGACGGTCAGCGCGTCGGTGAGGAGTAGATCGTAGGCCTTCTCCGTCCATTGATAGGCGGTAGGATTCTTCAATTCGAACGGGAGATCATCGGTGGTGGAGTCGGGCATGGAGTAGTCCTTTCACCAAGCGCCCAGAGTGATCAGTGGTGCCCATCGAGACAAGAAGCCTTCCCGGTTGGCCGGGCGTGCCAACCAGCGACGTGTTGCGATGTGAAGGGCTTGTGGCAGTGGGTGAACCGTCGCCGCGCTGAGGAATTGGTTGACAAATGCCGAGCTCGACGGGTCGTCTAGCATTTCGGACGTGGTCGCGGCGATCGCTCTCACCCCGCGCGCGAGTGCCAGCGTGGCGATGGTCATCGGATCCCCGGAGACCCGGCCGGGGGCGTGCGCGCCCCAGCACGAGATCAGGATGATAGTCGGCGGTGGCGCTGCGTCGAGCATGTCGGCGGGGGTCAGCGCAACATGCTCGTCGAGCTCGAGATAGTGGACCAGTGCTCGCACCGGACGTCCGTGCGCGACCACCACGACCAGATCGGTCCTGGCTTCCAGGATGGCACTGCGGCACGCTGCAGCGTCGGCGACCCGTTCGACGGACAGATCATCGCGGCCGTGATAGGCGACGACGCGGTGATGGTCGACGGTCGGGCTTTCCCAATAGGCGATGCGCGTTCCCGCTGGCTGTCGCGCGCCACCGCTGGTGTGCGCTACGGAGGTCAGCGAGGGGCTGACAGATACCGGATTTCGCTCACCCAGGTATGTCGCGTCGGGCAGCGGAATTGCGGTCCACGGTACCGCCCACAGTCGTCCGAGAGGGACTACAACGATCGGCTCGTCGGGGGCGATCACGTCGAGTACCGCGGACGGGATCAACTCGCCGAGCGGAGCGACGAACTCGGGTCCGGTGTTCAACGGCAACCCGTCGGTGTGCAGTGCATCGATCACTTCGCGTGTGGCCGAGGGTAAGTCCTGCAGCCCGATGTGCAGCTGGCCTCGTGCCGGTCGTAGCAGCCACGCCAGTTCGTCGGGATCTCGCAACGCTACGATCAAGAGCAGGTGTGCATCCCCGGTGTCGGTCTGTGCCCAGAGGTTCTCGGTCTCGGTTGGATCGAACGCGGAGTAGAGTCCGGACACGGTGTCGTCGAAAGATTGGTTGGCCTGGTCGGACCGAGGTTCGCCGAGGGCCAGGCCATCCAGTGTTCGCGTCCGGGTGCGCCGCTGTCCCGCCTGGTCATTCGCTTTCGCGACGGACTCTGCCAGTTGTTCCGCCGCGGTGGCGCTCTCGGGCACGGAGGTCATGAGCCCGGCAAGCCTGCGTCCGGCCATGGACTCGAACACCGCGACGAATGCGGCGGCATCACCGGCCCGCAAGGCTGTCCGTACCGCCATCTCGTGAGCGGTGCCGAACCGGTCGAAGTATTCGGCCTGATGGGCGTGCTGCAGCTGAGCCGCCCGCATGGCTTCCACCAGGGTGACCGCTGAAACGCGGTGCTGTACGGCTGCCTCCAGGTCACCCAGGGCCTCACGGCAGTGCGCTATTCCGGTCTCCGATGTCGCCGCCGCGGTGAGGTCGTCGATCGACAGATACAGCTGTAACCCCTGACTGAAGAATTTGATCGCGGTTTCGTAGCGTCGGGCGTTCACCGCACAGCGGGCGAGTCCGTTGACCGCGTGCGCGCGGCCGCGTGGATTGCCCGGTCCTGCTACTCGATAGGCTGCGAAGTGGTTCCGGATTGCCGAGAGCCGATCACCCTGTGCCAGTTGGACCTCGGCGAGTCCGTCCAACGCGTTCGTGAGCGCGATAGACATCGAACGTGGTCGCGCGATGTCGATTGCCTGCCCGTACCAACCCGCGGCTTCTGCGAGCCATCGGTTGCGTCGGCACAGTTCCCCGAGCTGAACAGTTGCGTTCACCACCCCTTCGTCCGAGGACAGTGCCTCGAAGATGGTCAGTGCCGCCAGCAGTGCCTTCATCGACCCTGTGGCGTTGCGCAGACGTTGCAATGCCTCGCCGAGGCCGGTCAGAGCGTTCGCGATTTCCAGACGCCAGTCGTTGTCTAGCGCAACCCTGGATGCCGTCTCGAACTCCCGCGCTGCACGGGCGGCGCTTCCGCTTCGGAGATGTAGGTACCCCAGTGGTATGCCCGCTCGAACTTGGCCGTACCCGTATCCACAGGAACTCGCCTCGGCCAATGCGGCGGCATACAGGTCGACAGCCTCATCGACCCTCTCGGCCTGTCGATGCGCGTCGGCTAGGCCAATGCGGCCGTCGATTCCAGTGATCGGGTGGTGCCCTTCACGCTGAGACCGGACCAACCGATCGAAGGCAGCAGTCGCGCTGTCGGTGTCGTTCCGCCGGAGCGCCATGTCACCGGCATCGAACAACGTGATCTGTTCTCGCCATAGTTGTTCGGTGATGTCGAACTCCGAAGCTGGCCGCCCGATAGTGTTTCCTTCGCACAACGCTTCGTATCTGCAGCGCAGCGACAAGCGGCCCGGAACAGGCATCGCCAGTGCATGGCGGACAGAGTCGGCGCGGTACCCGTCGCGCCACAAAGCCCACAGTTGCTGCATCCCAGCATATTTACACAATCCGAGCGCCACAGTGGCCCGATCCCTAGTGCCTCGGTTCGTCTGCCCGACCCAGTGCGTCAGCTCGCCTACACCGGCGTGCCGATTCTTCGGCTTCACGGCGTTTTGGGAGATGATCTTCCCCGCCCCGCTGGCCGAACAGGGCGCCGAACGTATCCGCGGTGCCACGGCGATCGTGCTCGACGACACCGGTCACAGAGCCTCCGTCGATGATCGCTCCGATGGCTGAGCGCCGCCGAAGGGTTCCTGAACCCACCTTTCTAATCTGTTCACGGCAGGCCCATCACCGCTCATCTATCGAAGAGCCGATGGTGCATCGAGCGCTGCACGCGGACAAACTCCGCACCGCTTTCACCACTTGCTCGTCGGGCTGACCTCAGCCCAGCGACAGCACAGATACACGGTCGCCAACAGCGATCTCGCATGCCGGGTCCGAGGCCTGCTGATGCTGCACCCGACCGAGGTCGACGACCGCGTGAACCGAAGTTGCGAGCGCGGGGCGTTTGGCGTTCTGGCCTGCGGGGTGGACGAATCAGGATCAACGGAGGGGCAGAGCTGGCGGTAGGTGGTTAGTGGACGAGCGCACAGGTGGAACTGTCGGGCCCCAACGCCAAGGGCGGAAAGATCTACCCTGGCTACGTCGTCGGTTGTCAAGTCAACATCGACGGCGGCGCGGCCAGCGGCGGCGTCGACGGCGCGAGCAGCTGGGATGGGGAGAAGGTCAGCGTCGGTGCCAAGAGCGGCGCTGATCTGACGTTGGGCCCTGGGCAGGCGACCTCGTTCTACCTGCTCGATCTCGAGGAAGCCGACGCGTTCGGCAGTGAGAGCCATCAGAAGCGGATCAAGTTCAGCGGCAGCAGTGGCTCGGTGACTTGGGCAGACTCGACCATCGGCCTGAGTGGCTGTGCCGGGCTACGCGCAGGCGCGGGCCTTCGTCAAGGTGAAGGTGTCGACCGCGAACGTGAACTCGGTGGTCACCCTGTGGGGGCAGGCCGTTCAGCATCGGCTGAGATCTCACCACCACGGGCCGACCAAATGTCGTCGGTCGGCAGGTCGCGCAGTGCCGTCGTGAGGTCGCCGTCGATGGTCACCACGATTCCGTAGCGACCGAGTTCGGTGGCGATCCGATCCGCGATGGCGGCGGTGGTCCGGTAGTCGAGCGCGACGCCGCCCTGCGGAAACCGGAGTCGGACGCGGACCATCCCCGCGTGGTAAGAACCGGCACTTCTCGAAGCGGTCACCGGGACCGAGCGCTGTCGCGGCGCGGTCGCTGTGTCGGTCGCCGATGTCTCGACAACACTGTCGAGACCCGGCTGCGTGTCCTCCTCCGAAACCGACCGTGCTGACGACGACTCGGTCCCGATGATCGCGATGTGCGCAGTGCCCTCGCTGCGTGCTTCCTGTCCGGCGGACTTGACCCTCATCGTGTCCTGTCCGGGTCGTGACGCGTCGCGGCGCGACACACTCTGCGGTGCTGGGCATGCGACACGCACAAAGGCTGGCAGTGCCTCGTTGCAGCTGCTCGATCGGCTATTTTGCGATCTCATGACGAACGTGCTCGTGGGCCGGCAGTGTCATGACGAATCGTGCGCCGCCGCCGGGGTTTTCGTCACAGCGGATCTGCCCGTGATGTCCGGTGACGGTTTCGGCGACCAAGGCCAGCCCGATGCCGGTACCTGCGGTGCTTCGTGATGCGGTGACGAACCGGCCGAAGATTCGTTCGCGGTCGGCCGCGGGAATACCTGGGCCGGCGTCGTCGATGGTGATCACGATGTCGGCGCCTTCGCGCTCGACCATCACGCAGGTGACGCCGCCACCGTGGCGGTCGGCGTTGACAAGGACGTTGACGATCGCACGCTCGAGCTCGAGGCGTCTGCCGCGAACGAGCCCTGGATCGTGTGTTCGGAGGACGTCCGGCGCGATGGCATGGACCGACATGATCTGGTTCAGCAGCTCCGATACCGACAGGGGCGCCAGATCGGATCGGTGAATTCCGGCCTCCACGCGGGCCAGCGCGAGCATGTCGTCGAGGAGTCCTCGCAGGTAGGTGGTTTCCTCGAGGAGCAGCTTGAGGGCGGTTCTGGGACGCTCGGACAGTTCGTCTCGATGCTTGGCCAGCACGGTGGCAGCGGTCGTGAGGGTCGTCAGCGGTGTTCGGAGTTCGTGGCTGAGGTCGGAGACGAGGCGGCGTTCACGCTCGATGCGGTGTTGCAACGAATCGACCATGGCATTGAACGACTCGACGGTGGTCGACAGGTCCTGGTCGTCGGAGGGTGCCAGGCGTAGTTCCTGCTCCCCGGACGCGATCCGGGAGGCGGTTCTGGCCACCTGGCGCAGTGGACTCAACGCGTGGTGCGCGGCCCAACCGCCCAGAGCGGCACCGATTCCGAGGGCAACCACCGTGCAGGCGATGAGAATGGTGCGCAGCATTCGCAAGGTCGACTCGAGTTCGAGGAGGGGAGCGAACTCGTAGAGCACGGCGTCTCCGCTGCCGTCGACGGGCGCTGATGCCCGCAGGTAGGGCTGGCCGTTGATCGTCACCCGGATCGCGGCGCTGTCGCCCTGATCGGACTGATCGGCGTCGAACACCGGTGGCGGCACCACCGGGAGGCCACCGTCGGCGTCGACGATCGACCAGCGCGATTCCCACCGCAACATAGCGATGGTTCCCGTCGACAGATTCAGCCCGGCCAACGCCTGTTCGCCGGTGATGTGCCGGTCGTCGAGTCGCCACCGCAGCAGCTCCGCGTGTACGCCGACAGCACGATCCACGGTGCGCTCGCGCTGCGATTGCATGTAGTCGGCACTGATCGCGTAGACCGAGGCGATGAGCACCAGTGTGACCATGCTCGCGCTGGCAATGAAGGCGACCATGACCCGCCCGCGCAGTCCGCGTAGCCGGGTGGACAGCCGAGGGTGAACCCGGTCAGGATTGGACATCGAGGCGATAGCCCAAGCCGCGTACTGTCACTATCAGGCTCGGATCGGCGGGGTCTCGTTCGACTTTGGTGCGCAGCCGTCGCACGTGAACGTCGACGATGCGTTCGTCGCCGAAGAAGCCGCGGTCCCAGATCTTGTCGAGCAGCATCTGTCTGGTCAGGACCAGGCTGTCGTTTTGGGCGAGCTCGCACAACAGCCGGAACTCGGTGAGGGTGAGGTACACGTCCTCACCCGAGAGCCGCAGCGATCCACGTTCTGGACAGAGCACCAGTCGATGCCCCGGCGATGCGTCGAGTACCAGTTCGGTGACCTCGCGTTCGACCACGGTGGCTCGGGCCCGCCTGCGCAGCGCACGGATCCGCGCGGTGAGTTCTTTGACTTCGAACGGCTTGGTGACGAAGTCGTCGGCGCCGGATTCCAGGGCGGCAACGACGTCATGGGTGTCGTCTCGCGCGCTGACCACGATGATCGGCACGTCGTGATCGCGGCGGATCTCGCGGATGCAGGTGTATCCGTCCAACCCCCCCAACATCAGGTCGACCAGCATCACATCGGGTACGCCGTTCGCGCGCACAGCGTCCAGGGCCGCTTCGGTGCCTTCGGCTTCACCGACCGAGTAGCCCTCGTCTTCCATCGCCAGCCGCAGCGATGTGCGGACTCGTGTGTCGTCCTCGACGATCAGCAGGTGCATAGTCATGGGATCCTCCTGAGCTCGATCCACCTCGCGACCCGAGATCGTCGAACATCGAGTGTCGTACCAGCCGTCAGCGATATACCCCGGTGCGAAGGGGCTCGAACCGGGTTGCCGACCAGACTTCCCGGCACACCTACCGCAAAGATGCCGCAAGGGCCGTGCCGATGGCAAACGGAGGTGACTCCTGCCACCGAGACTCGGCCGGACGGGTGATCGTCACACGATCGCAAAACAGCCATGCTGCGGATCTCAATATCGGCCCGCGACTCTGTCCGGACTCGGTCGGTGGTCGACCAGGAACGAACAGGATGGTCGGATCTTGCGAATCGGTGTGCGGAAATCGGTCCGTCGTTCCCGCTGGGGCGTGTCGATCGTGGTGGTGGCACTGGCACTGGCAGCCACCGGCTGCGGCCTCGGCGGTGACGGCGAGCCCGCGGCGGTGACGTATGCCGAGGCGAAGGCCTCCGGATCGATCAAAGTCGGTTTCGCCAACGAGTCACCGTGGGCCTACCTCGGTCCCGATGGCGAACTCACCGGTTACGCCCCGACGGTGGCGCGCGCGGTCCTGGGCAAACTCGGCATCGACAAGATCGAAGGCGTCGTCACCGACTTCGACGGTCTCATCGACGGAGTACGTGCCAACAACTACGGATTCGTCGCTGCGGGGATGTTCATCAATCCGAAACGATGCCAGAGTTCGGCGTTCGCCATTCCCGACTATCAGGTCGGGTCGGCGTTCCTCGTGCCGGAGGGCAATCCGCGCAAGATCGATCGCTTCGAAGACATCACCCGCGAGAACGTCCGAATCGCGACCTTGGGCGGCGCGGTGGAGAACGGGTACGCCGAGTCCGCCGGGGTGCCGAGCGGGCTGATCGAGCCCATGGCGAAGCAGGACGATATTCTGCGGGCCGTGGAGGCCGGAGACGTCTATGGCGCCGCCTTGCTCGACGTCACCAGTGCGTGGCTGGTTCGGCAGAATCCCGAGGCGAAACTGGAGACCACCCCGTCGTTCCAGTTCGGGGACAAGCCCGCCGTGGGCACGTTCAATTTCCGGCTCGACGACACCGAGTTCCGAGACGATTTCAACCGCGAATTGCGCGCTCTGCACGAGAGCGGCGAGTGGCTGAAGCTGGTCGAGCCGTTCGGCCTCACCGCGGCGAACGAGCCGGATCCGACATCCACCACCGAGCAGTACTGCATCGCCTGACCCGTGGTTTCGGACAATCTCCCGACCTACGTAGAACGGGTTCTGGACGGACTGCCTTTCACCGTGTGGGCCACCGTCGGTGGAATCGCGTTGACAATCGTGTTGTCGTCGGTCGCCGGTATCGCGTTGTTGTCGCGGTACCGCCTGCCACGTGTACTGGCGCGGATTTACGTCGAGTCGCTTCGGGGGAGCTCCGAGGTGGTTCAGCTGTTCTTCTTCGCGGTCGCGCTCCCGATCTTTCTCGGGGTATCACTGGGCGCTACTGATCGCGGGTTGTTGGTGATCGGCATTCTTGTGCTGGGGCTCAACCACGGCGCCTACGGTGCCGAGATCGTTCGCGGCGCGATCCGCTCCGTGCCGGCAGGTCAAGTGGAGGCCGCCATCGCGGTGAATTTGTCACCGCGGCAGCGCCTGTGGCGGATCGTGCTGCCCCAGGCGGTCGTGGAAATGCTGCCCTCCTTCAACAACCTGTTCATCCAGTTGCTGAAAGGCACCGCGCTGCTGAGTTTCATCGCCGTACCCGAGATCTTCAAGAAGGCTGACGAGTTGCGAGCGGTGCCCGCGTTCTCCCGCGAGCTCGGCCTGATCTACCTGGTCGAGCTGGTGGCGTACTTGCTGATCGCGGCCGTCATCACCGTGGTGATGCGGGCGCTGGAACAGATCGCGGCCCGTCGGGCGGGACGGCCGGCGCGGTGGGGCCACCAAACCGCACCGGCGGGTTTGGAGACGTGATGGAGAAATGGCGGTGGCAACGGTTCTTCGATGCATTCCCGTTCATCTGGGAGGGACTTCTGGTCACGGTCGAATACACGATCCTCGGATCGCTGGCGGCCTACGTACTCGGCTTGATCTTCGCGATGATCCGCCGATCCGGACTGCCGGTGCTGAGCCAGCTTGTCTGGGTGTTCATCGAGTTCGTCCGCAGCACACCATTGCTGGTGCAGATCTTCTTCCTCTACTGGGTGGTGCGGCCGGAACTGTTGGGCGGATTGCCGGTGGACACTCAGCGAATGATTGTCGGCGTCACCGCGTTGGGGGTGCACTATGCCTGCTACACGGCAGAGGTATTCCGCGCGGGCATCGACGCGGTGCCGGTCGCTCAGTGGGAAGCAACGGTGGCGTTGAACCTGCCTCGGCGGTGGGCGTGGACCGATGTGATCATCCCTCAAGCCGTGCCGCGTGTTGTTCCGGCGCTGGGCAACTACACCATCGCGATGTTCAAGGAAGTTCCGCTACTCTCGGCGATCGTCATTTTGGACATGGTCTACCAGGTGAAGACGGTCTATGCCGCCGATGTCGGCGGAGCCGGTCCCGAGGCATGGTTCGCGGTCGGGCTGACGTTCCTCGCGCTGAGCTATCCCTGCTCGGTGCTGATTCGAAAACTGGAGAAGCGTGTCGCAAGTATCTGAACCGATGATCCGGTTCACCGATGTCGAGAAGCGTTTCGGCACCGCCGTGTGCCTGGATCACCTCGACTTCGCTGTTGCACCAGGTGAGTTCGTTACGCTGATCGGGCCATCGGGCTCGGGTAAGACAACGATTCTGCGGATGCTGATGACCTTGGAACGGGCCGACAGCGGAACGATCGAAGTGGCAGGTGACTACCTCAGCCACGAACGCGACGGCGACGCGCTGATTCCGGCGGGGGAAGCGCACCTGCGCCAGATGCGTCGACTGATCAGCATGGTGTTCCAGCAATTCAACCTGTTCCCCAATATGTCGGTATTGCGCAACATCACGCTGGGTCCGGTGCGCAGTCTCGGCCTGCCGAAGGACCTGGCCGACCAGCGGGCGCGGGAGCTGCTCGAGCTGGTCGGATTGGCGGGCAAAGCCGACGCCTCGCCGTCACAACTGTCCGGTGGCCAGCAGCAACGTGTTGCGATCGCGCGGGCACTGGCGATGGAACCGAAAGTTCTCTTGCTCGATGAGGTGACCTCGGCGCTGGACCCGGAACTCGTCACCGGGGTGCTCCATCTGCTGGCTGACATCGCCGCCGACACCGATATCACCTTCCTCTGTGTCACCCACGAAATGCGTTTCGCCCGCGAAGTGTCCGATCGGATATTGATGTTCGACAGCGGTCGTATTGTCGAATCGGGTCCGCCAGAGGAGATCTTCACCGACCCTGCCAGCTCACGGACCAGGCGGTTCCTGGATGCGATCATCGATAGTAAATGACCGTGGACTGTCTGTGACGTCGTTCAGTGAGGACATGATGATCGGATCGGATCTTGCGACGAAGCTCGGCGCGCGAGCGCTACGCACTCGATGGCTGGTTCGTGCCCCCATCTGGCTGTATCGCGCCGGCCTCGGCTTTCTGCTGGGGCGACGGCTGCTGATGCTGCGGCACACCGGACGGAGTTCCGGCGTCGCACGGTACGTGGTACTCGAAGTGGTCGACCGGCCGTCGGCCGACAGCTTCGTGGTCGTATCCGGCTTCGGTACCACCGCACAGTGGTACCGCAACGTGCTGGCCGACCCGAAGGTCGGGCTGTGGATCGGTCGCCGACGTGATGTTTCGGCGACTGCGGCACCGTTGACGGAGGATGACTCCGCGACGACTTTGGACCGCTATGCTCGTGCTCACCCCGAGGCTTGGGCGAAACTGCGTGCGACGATCGAGCAGGCCACAGGGGCGCCGGTCGTTACGCTGCCGATGGTTCGCCTGAGCGTCGACCGGGTTCCCACCCGTGAGTTTCACTGAATCGTCAGGTCATGACGGCATCGATGTTGGATGCGAGAGCGGTGGCGATGGCTTCTGCATCCCGGGCCAAGTCCGTCGGCAACTCGGCGGGTTCGTTGCTGTCGTGGACGTTGATGCCCCCGGCGTCGACGTCCACGATCAGGTTGCTGATCCGGAAACGGATTTCGACCGAGGCGGCGATCGTTCCTTCGATCCCGCCGGGGTATCGGGAATGGGTAGATACGGAGTAGGCGGCGTCGCCGATCCCCTCGACCTGAGTTGCGTCATGAGGGCGGCGTCGGTCGAAGAGACTATGTGCTCGTGTCTCGGGATCGGGATACGAGTCGTCGGGGAGGATGACGGCGATGGAGACGAACAGGTGACGACTGGTTGGTCGCTGTGTTTGGTCGTCGAGTGGATCCCAGGCGTTGGACCCACCTCTGAAAATTGCGGCACACCGAACCCCGCTGGAGTTCTCGAACAGGTCGGGGTCGGGATCGGTACTGATTCGGTCCCGGTCCGATTGCAGTCCATCTGCGAACTGATCGATCTCGGCGCGTGCGGGTGCCAGTGCGACCGCGCAGCTGATCGGCGCCCGGTCGAATCGGAGCGGCGTCATCGCGGATTCAGGGCGCGCGCAGGACATCAGTGAAAGCAAGATGGTACAGAGGACAACCAGCTCTCCGACCGAGAGTCTTGGCACGGGCACGGGAGTCTCACCACAAGCCACAAGGTGTCCTTCCGGGAGGTGACGTGGGGATCAAGCTAGCGCGGAGCCGACGCCCACACCACAGCACCCGGTGCGCAGAGTTATCAACCGAACCCGACCAGACCGCGCAGGTTCTGACAAGTCGCGTCCAGGTCGGGAAGGATTCGGTCAGCAACCCTCTGAGACGATTGCCGACGCGGACGCGATCTTCACTCCACATGTCGCGACCGGCTGTGAGCGGCTTCGAGCTCGGAGTCAACGCCGGTGGTACACCCTGAGCGTGGATCGTTCGCGGCCCACCCGTGAGAGTGGTCGCGAGTCGGTAGGTCGGGGGCCAGGTGGACCGGGTCGATACCGTGCGCCAGCCGGCCTTCGCGCCGCGCGGCGAGGTACCGGTCGACCAGCACACAACACACGACGATCAGCAGCAGCGCCCAGCCGAAAGTGGTCCGTGAGTACTCCAGATTCCGGCCGAAGGCGGGCCAGCGGAACAGGTGCCAGGTCTCATAGCTGTAGAAGGCGAAGATCGCCAGCCACGCGGGCCAGTTCCGGAGCAGCGAGTTCCGGACGACGATCGTGAACAGGAAGGGGAACAGAAACATCGAGTAGTACTGCTGCCCCAGCGAACTCAACGCGAACTCGGCGGTGAGCAGCACGCCGGCGGTCGTGGTGACGAAGAAGAGTTCCTGCTCGCGGTAGTACCGGTAGAGCAGCCAGAGGCTGACCATCACCGCGAGCGCTAGAAGCCCGCGCACCAGCAGGATCGCCGGCGCGGGAACGTCGTAGTACACCCCGAATCCGGAGACGGAGGAGTTGTAGTAGTCGCGGATCCGCAAGCTGTACGGGAGGTTGTGCACGAAATAGTGGCCGGGGTCGGCGGCGAGCGGCCAGGCGACGGCGGTGGCGAGCACCGGTACCGCCACCGCGAGGGCGACCGTGGACCACTGCCTGCGCACAGCGGGCAGCAGAAGCAGCGGCGCGAGAATGGGTTTGATCGCAATTGTCACACCGAGGACGATTCCGGCCGCCGTGTCGCGGCGCCCCAGCAACAGCGTCAGGAAGACCACTTCGGCGAGGAAGAACAGCCCGTTGACATTACCGAAGGTCAGCGTGTTGACGAGCGCTTCGGACAGAAACAGCGCGAAATACCCGACCGGCGCCAGCGGCGATCGCCACGAATAGCCGAACATCCGCAGCAGCAGGTAGACCGCCAAGACCGCGGCGGCCAGGTTGAGGAACAGGAAGACCAGGCGCCCTGTGCTCTCGTCGAGCAGTCCGATCGGTGCCAGCAGCAGCGTACCGCCGGGCGGGTAGAGGTAGTGCGGGTCAACGGAATTGAGGTTCGCGGTGTAGACGGGTTCGTTGCGCCAGAACGCGGCGACCGCGGTGTAGACGGGCTTGAAGTCGTTGGTGTGATGGCCCGGAATCGCCTTCTGGATCACCATGTCGGCCCCGGCGACGATCGCCAGCGGCCACATGATCATCGCGACAATCTGCCCGGATGTCGGATTCCGGGGCGCGAGCAGAGCGCGGATCACCGGAGATGGTTGGTGAGCTGGGGGATGACGTTGACGATGTGCTGGGCCCAGATGGGTTCCTCGATCCGGGTGAAAGCCCAATCCTGGTGCGGGCGATGCAGTTTGCCAAGCACGATCCCGGTGTGGGAGCGGGCACTGGCCAGTTCGAGACGGACCAGCTCGGTGCCGGTGACGTTGTCGGTGACGCGGCAGAATCCGTTCTCGATCTGGTCGAAGCCCTGCCCGGTGTAGCAGGTCACGATGAACACGATCGTGGTGATACCGGAATCGAGGCGGGTCAGGTCGACGACGATGACCTCGTTGTCCCCGTCGCCGTCCCCGGTGACGCTGTCGCCGAGGTGGCGGATGGCGCCGTCACGTGAAGTCAGTTGCTCGTGGAAGGCGACATCGACGAAGCGCTCACCGGCGAAGGCGAGCGCGGCGGCGTTGAGGTCGACGTCCTTGCGGCGCCGACCGAACAAACCGGCGGTACGGGCGGGATCCCAGCCCAATCCCATGGTGACGTGGGTGAGCGCGCCGTGGGGGTGATGGGGGAGTGCTCCGGTCATCGGTGCTCCTCGTCAGCGGTGGTCGGTGATGGGTGGCGCGGCTTTAGTCCGGCGTCGGGCGTTGATAGACGTCGGGGATGCCGTCGCCGTCGTTGTCGCGGGTTTCGGCTTCGTCGAGGGTGCGATAGATGCGGTTGCGCGCCCGCAGCACGATGGTCGCCAGGATCGCGGCGGTGACCGTCCCGAACAGCACGCCGATGCGGACATGGTCGCCATGGGCGGGATCACCGGCGAAGGCGAGCTCACCGACGAGCAGCGAGACGGTGAAACCGATGCCTCCGAGCAACGCCACCCCGGCGACATCGATCCAGGACAATTCCGCGTCCAGCTCGGCGCGGGTGAGTTTCGCGGTGAGGTAGGTCGTGGCGGTGATGCCGATCAGCTTGCCCGCGACCAAGCCGACGATGATGCCGATGGTGACCCGGTCGGCGAGGGAATCGGTGAGCCCGTCGAGTCCGCCGATGGTGACGCCGGCGGCGAAGAAGGCGAAGATCGGCACCGCGAATCCGGCCGAGAGCGGACGGATGCGATGTTCGAAGCGTTCCGCGGGGCCGTGGTCGGCGTCTTCACCCTCGCGCACCACCACCGGGACGGTGAAGCCGAGCAGCACACCGGCGACGGTGGCGTGGACACCCGACAGGTGTACGAGCCACCACGCGATCAGCGCCAGCGGCACCAGGAGCCAGGGCGAGCTGATGCGGCGCTGCACCGCGAGAGCGAACAGCGTGATCGGTACGAGCGCCAGCGCGAGATACGGCAGATCCAGTTTGCTGGTGTAGAAGACCGCGATCACCGTGACCGCCAGCAAGTCGTCCACGACGGCGAGGGTGAGCAGGAACGTCCGCAACGCGGTGGGTAGATGCGTGTTGATCACCGCGAGCACGGCGAGCGCGAAGGCGATGTCGGTCGCGGTCGGGATCGCCCAGCCGTCGAGCACACCGTCGGGTCCGCCGCGGTTGACCAGGACGTAGATGACCGCGGGTACCGCCATGCCGCCGACCGCGGCCACGACCGGCAGTGCCGCGCGGCGTGGATCGCGCAGATCACCGGCGACGAATTCGCGTTTGAGTTCGAGGCCGACGACGAAGAAGAAGATCGCGAGCAGCCCGTCGGCGGCCCATTCGTTCAACGACAGGTTCAGGTGCAGTGAGGACGGACCGAGATGAAAGTCGCGCAGCGCGCTGTAGGCGGCGGCCCACGGGGTATTGGCCCAGATCAGAGCTACGAGAGCTGCGCCGATCAGTAGCATGCCGCCGACCGTCTCGCGGCGTAGTACCGAGGCGATCCGACGCGATTCCGGCCAGCTACTGCGGGTGAGGACCTTGTACCGAGTCTTCGGTTCGGCCATCACTGTAGAGCCACCCGCGCGTCGCCGGGGAACTGAACCTCGACTCGAAGAAGAGGCAAATCAAGTAGCAAGTGCTGAGTCCCGTCACCAATCGAACCCGCCTCGACCGCGCTCGAGCCGGGTTGCCGACCAGACTTCCCGGCGCACCTACCCGTAAAGATGCCGCAAAGACCACCGCCACCGCAAACCGGGGCTCTCGGTGACCGGCAACGGCTACGGCTGGGGAATCCGAGCGTGGTGGCCGGTCGGGTGGCTGTCGGCGACTCCCCGGATCGCCGCTTCGACGCCGTCGAGGCGGTCGGCCAGCAGACCGAGGCCACCGACGACACGGACCACGGGGTCCTCTTCGTTTCCGCCGAGTGCCAGCTCGCGCGCGTACGCGGTGGTGATCTCCCCCCAGCGCGCGGTCTGTGCCGGGGCGCGTCGGTCACGGAGTTCTGCCAGTTTCAACAGGTTGGCCTCCGCGTCCGCGGCGAGGGTCTGGGCTTCGCCGCGATAGTGGTCGTCGATCAAAGCCTCGAGTTCGTCGTCGTTCATCACCGGCACGATGCGGCTGGTAAGGGCGTTCATGTCGCGGTAGGAGCCCTGCAGCCGGAACGGGGGCTCGGTCCTGGCGGCGTCGGTGGTGGCCGCCGAGGCGATATAGGTACGGTTCACGGCCAGTACGACTTCCCGGACGCGCAGGAGTTTGTTCAGCACCGAGCAGATGTCGGACAGCTCGGCGGGGGAGTAGGGGTGGACGAGCTGGTCGGTCCGCGCGGAGTCGTCGCCCGCCGCCATCCGCAGCAGCAGTTCCAGGTCGGCGGGGTCCCGCGCGGACAGTGGGGCCAGGACGGGATTGGTGGTGAGCGCGTTCTCGACATAGCTGAGCGCGAAGAGCTCCTCTCGCCCGGACAGCGCGTCACCGAGGTTCCAGACATCGGCGCGGTTGGCGAGCATGTCCGGGATCCGGAACCGTTTGCCCTGTTCGGTATAGGGATTTCCGGCCATGCACACCGCGAACCGCTTGCCACGCAGGTCGTAGCTGCGGGCTTCGCCCTCCCACACGCCATCCATGCGGCGCTGCGCATCGCAGAGCGCGATGAACTTCTGCAGGAACTCCGGCGAGGTGTGCTGGATGTCGTCGAGGTAGAGGAGCACGTTGTTGCCCAGCTCCAGGGCGAAATTGATCTTCTCGACCTCACGGGACGCCGTGGCGTTCGGTGCGGCGGCCGGATCCAGCGAGCGCACGGCGTTGCCCAGCGCCGGCCCGTCGATCTTGACGAAGATGAGACCGAGCCGGGCGGCCACGTACTCCATCAGGGTCGTTTTCCCGTACCCCGGTGGTGAGACCAGCAACAGCAGCCCCGACCGTACCGCTCCGCTCGTCGTGCCGGCGGTGCCGAGCTGGCGGGCCAGATTGTCGCCGATCAACGGCAGGTATACCTCGTCGAGTAGTCGATTGCGGACAAAACCGTGCATGACCGCGGGTCGGTAGTCGTCGAGGCGCAGGCGCTCGCGCCGTGCCGCGAGGAGTTCGCTGCGCCTGCGCAGATGCGCGCGGAACGCGGGAACCGTCTCGGTGCGAAAGCGGTGGCCGCGTGTGATCAGTTCGGCCAATCGCACCCGCATGGTCCGTCCGGTGATGCGCGGGTGTTCCCCGAGAAGTCCGGTTACCTCGGTGGTCGGCTCCGTCGCGCGGTCATAGCGGGCGGTGTGCTCGTCGCCGAGTTCGATCGCCACCGCTTCGGGAAGATACTCGAGGTGTTCCGGATCGCCGACACTGTCGGCGTAGGCCCGCAGCCACGTGACCACGAGGTGATACCGGCGCGGCAAGTCGCCGGCCAGGGAACCCACGTCCTGCCGGAAGTCCGCGTAGGCGCCGGGCCGCACCACCTCGAGACGCTCGCGGAATCCCTCGGTGAGTTCCCGGGCGACGGCGGCGGTTACGAAACCCGCTGGTGCGGTGGAGAGCTCGTCGAAAAGATACGTTGCGGCGAGGTCTGCGTCCGTGTCGGTGAGCCCCAGCCGGTCGGCGAACGCGGCAATCGCGCTACGCAGGTCGGCGATCACCTCGGTACGGGCGCCCGGAGCACCGAAGAGTTCGGCGGCGCGGGCCGTCGAACCGATGCGGGTGAGCCAGTGCGCCCGAGCCGACGCGTCGTGGACTTGCCAATTCGCGGCGCCGAACTGCCACCACAGCTGGGCCGCGGCCCGGTCGATCGGCCGGAAACGTAACAAGCCGGCGGCACCGCGCAGCTCGATCAGTGCGTGCAGGATCAGCGTGGCGTCGTGATCGTGCACGCCGAGTTGATAGCCCTCGTCGTAGCGTTGCCGAGCCGTGTCGCGCACGATGTCGCCAAGCGTGCCCGCGTCCGCCGCGTCCGCCAGACTCTCGATCCCGGCCGGCGCTCCCTCCACGTCGGCCAGGATCGAGGTCGCCAGGAACTCGGCGCGATACATCTGCCCGGTCTCGGAGACCAGCAGCTGCGACCACAGGGTCGCGGTATCGGGACCGAATTCGTCGGCGGGCAGCGGCGCTCGGTAGTCGGTGCCGTTGATGGCGAAAACCAGTGCGTCGCCGTGCGGGAGCAACGCCAGCTCCGGCTCGGCGGTGGTGATCGCGAATCGGTGCCTGCCGAGGCGAAGGGTGCCGCCGCCATCGGTGTAGAGGTCGGTCCGGTCCCGGAGAACCCGTCCGGCCTCCTGCCGAACACTGGCGATCCGGCCGTCGAACTCCTCGGCGACGACCACTTCCCCGGCGGTACGCAGGTCGGCGATCGTCGCGCGCAACCGCACGACCATCGGGTCGGTGGCGAAGTAGGCGTTCACCTCGTCGAGAGTGGACAGCGCCGAACTGCGGCGTTCGATGCTCGACACCAGGCGTCGTGCGGAATCGGCCAACCGTCGGGCGCGCTGCGCGCGCTCGTCGAGCAGGTGTTGTTTGCGCGCGGCGAATGCCTCGTAGATGTCGTCGCGGCTGCTCGCGATTCGCTCGGCGAACTCGTCGAACGTACCGAAGCGGGTTTCCATACCCTCGACGGTCAGCAGCAGCTTCGCGACGTGGTCGTCACAGGACTCCAGGGTGTCGGCCACGGCGAGCGCGCTGGTGATCGCTTGGCCGAGCAAGGCGTACTCGGCGGCGTACTCGGCGCGCCCCTCCACTCCGGCCAACTCTGCGCGGCGAGCGCGCAGGGTCGCTGTGGCACGGTTCGCCGCGGCCAGCACCGTCGCGACTCGTTCGAGAATGTCCGCACGCAGGGTCGTGTCGGCGATATCCAGACCCGTCACGATCTCGATGACGGTGTGCAGGCCCTCGGTCTGTTCGGACAACCACGCCTGAATCGGAGTGGCCTCGGCGAGGGTGGTGAGGGCCCCCGCGCGCTGGTCGGCTTGGTCGACGGCCTCGGTGTAGTCGTCGAAAGCCGCTGGTTCACTGAGGAATTCCACGCATCGGCGACCTGTGCGGGCGAGCGCCTCGGCGACCGTCTCGGCCAGCCGGTCGATCCGGCCGAGGTCGGCGTGGCGCAGCTCGCGCAGGGTCTCGACGTGGCCGGTCATGCGTCGCAGTGCACTGAGCTCATCGACCCAACCCTGGATGGTGGTGTGCGCACCGCCACCCCGAATCAGGGCCGCGACCTGGTCGGTGGCCGTCGACACGGCGGTGGTCGCCTGCGCCGTCCTCGCCTCGACCTTGGCGAACTCTTCCACCATCTGATCGGCGGTGGCGCGCAGCGTGGTCAGTGCGGCGGCGGGGCCGGCGAACTCGGCATCGGCGAGCCAGTGGTGGTGATCGACGGTCCGGTCGCACGCGGCGATCACCGCCTCGAACACCTCGGTGGTGGCGGCCATGTCCTCGACCATGCGCGCTACCGACAGACAGTCCGCGAGGCCACGCACCAGTTCGGCGTTGCCGATGCGGGCCAGCGGTCCGTCGGTGACCGGTTCACGCGTCGCGTGGATGTCGGCGACGAACGGCGTGCGCCACACCTGCATCGTGTGGACTCGCGTCGGTTCATCCGAACTCGCCCGGAAGACGACCATGGTGCCGTCGTCGAACAGCGAGTACCCGTGGCAGGTGATCGGCGTGCTGATCTGCTTGCGAATCACGTTGTAGGGCAGCAGGAGTGTGCGTCCCTCGGCACGGGCATGGAATACGTACAGCACGTCCTCGCCGTTGGCGGCGCGGACCGTGCGTTCGTACTCGAGGTCGTCGACGGCGATGTCGAAGGTCTTGTGGACCCCGGTCTCCAGGTAGTAGCCGCCCGGAAAGACAATGCCCTGGTCCTCGGGCAGTAGCCGACACGATGCCCCGATGCCGTCGAGCCGCACCACCGACCGGGTTCGCGTGTTGAACACCAGGTGCCGCCACGCGGTTTCGTTGTAGGGACGGATCCGCAACAGGATCAGCGCACCCACTTCGGCGTAGTGCACGTCGGCGTCGGCCAGGCTCTGCAGCGGCTCGTCGACTGGCTCGGCGTACACGCCGGTGCCGGTCTCGGTGTTGTTCTCCACTTTCACCGTGAGTGTGCCGCCGAGCGTTTCGACGAACACCTTGCCCAGGATCGACAGGTGCGGATGGCGGCCGGCGACCTGGTCGTCGCGGGTCGTCTCGGTCCATACGAACTCGTAGGCGGGCGGGAAGACGTGGTCGCGCTCGCCTCTGTTGTCGAGGTACTCGACCGGCCCTGCCGGACCGATCCGCCAGCGCAGTACCTTGATGTCGTCGCTGCGCTGCCCGGTCTGGAACACAGCGAGCATCCGCCCGTCCAGCGCGCGCAGCTGCAACAGCCTGGCCTGTGCGTAATACCGGTAGAGCTCGGCGAAGTCGCGCTGGAAGCGTGGATCGTCGAGCAGACCGGCCGACTCGGCTATGGTGAAACCGTAGCCGGTGCCGTCCCGGTGGAACCGGTGCACGGCGAAGACGTCGCCGACGTCGGTCTGTGGCTTCAGCCCGAAGAAGACGTTGTAGCCGAACAGCATCCGGCCGTCACCGACCGCGACGATGTCACGGGGGACACAGTTGTGCTCGGTGCGGATGTGCTCGGTTCCGACGAGCGCCAGTTCGATGCCGCCGAAGACCTCGACCCGGCGCTCGTTGAGTTCGGTACACTGTGCGGCCAATTCTGTTGCCTGCTGGTGCAATCGAGTGCGCAGCACCTCGTAGGTGCCGCCGTCGAGGGCGGCACCGGCCGTCGGAGCTGACGTGTCGGCCCCGACCGCCGTGTCCTGGTGCGGCGCCCGTGCCGCGTTCACTTGTCCCGCACGAGGTCGAGTCCGGTGACCTCGTCAGCCGCGCCGCCGTCGGCTCCGTTGCGGGTGAGCAGCGACCCGACCACGGCCGAGGCAGCGGCACCGGTGTCCGAGTGCAGCAGGCGGTCCAAGCCCTTTCCCAGACCGATCGATCCGACGAGGCGGTCGAGGAACATCGATTCCCCGCCGACGATGTCGATCTTGGCGTTCTGCAGGCCCGTGGACAGCACCTCGGCCTGGGCCAGGGCCACGTCGCGGTGCGCCTGCACGGTCGCCAGCTCCACGTCCTTCTGCAGTTCCAGCCGCAACCGGAATTCCTCGTGCTCGCGGGTGGCGTCATCGAGCACGGCCATCGCGGCGGCCTTCTCGTGCAGACCCTCGGCCTCACCCTTGAGCTTCTCGCGCAGCACCGATGCTTCGGCCCTGCCGACCTTCTCGATCGCGTCCGCCTCGCGTTCACGAACCAGTGCCTGACCCAGACCCGGCGCCGCAGCTTCGGCCTGGGTCGCTTCGGCGAGCCGGATCTTGGCCTTGGCCTGCAGTTCCGCGGCCGCGACTTCCGCTTCGGCCAACGTCATCGACTCCTTGGCGCGGAACTTCGCGGCGGCTTCGGCGGCTTCGGCGGCCTTGATGTCCTTGACCAGGTGCTCCTGGGCGTCGGCCTCGGCGCGGATGATGATCGCCTGCCGTTCCCTTTCGGCGGCCTCCACCGCGCGCAGGCCCTTGATCTTCTCCTCCTGCTCGGCCACGGTCCGGTCGACCGCGACGCGCTCGCGCACCACCTCGGCGACCGTGCGCCGCTCGGTCTCGAGCTCACGCTCGTTGGAGATCTGCGCCAGCGACACCGCCCGGTCGCGGTCGGCGACTTCGAGCTGGCGGTCCTTCTCGATCCGTTCGGACTCGATCGCGATCACCCGTTCGCGGTTCTTCTCGGCGACCGCGATCTCGCGATCCTTGTTCTGGGACTGGATGCCGAGCGCTTCGTCGGTACGCATCGCCGCGGCATGGGCTTTGAGGCGCTCCTCGGCCTGCACCCGGGCGATCTCGGCTTCCTCACGGGCGCGCAGGGTTTCGACCTCGCGCCGCTGCCGGTTCTCGGCATCGGCCTGCTGGCGCTCCAACTCGAGCACCGCCTCACGTGCCTCCACGTTCTGGCGGGTGATCTCCTTCTCCTCGTGGCGGCGGAACTCGTTGGTGCGCACGTGCTCGATCGCCGTGAGCTCGGTGATCTTCCGGATGCCCTGCGCGTCGAGGATGTTCTGGCTGTCCAGCTGGATCAGCGGAGTCTGTTCGAGGTAGTCGATCGCGGCGTCTTCGAGGCTGTAGCCGTTGAGATCGGTGCCGATGACCGCCATGATGCGGTCGCGGAACTCATTGCGCTGGGTGTAGAGGTCGGTGAAGTCCAGGTGCTTGCCGACGGTCTTGAGCGCCTCGGAGAACTTGGCGCTGAACAACTCCTGCAGGGTCGCCTGGTCGCTGGCCCTGGCGGTGCCGATCGCCTGGGCCACCTTGATCACGTCCTCCACGGTCTTGTTGACCCGCACGAAGAAGGTGATCCTGATGTCGGCGCGGATATTGTCCCGGCAGATCAAGCCGTCACGGCCGACCCGGGCGATCTCGATGGTCTTGACCGAGATGTCCATGATCTCGGCTTTGTGCAGGACCGGCAGCACGACCGCGCCGGTGAAGGTGACATCGACCTTGCGCATCTTCGAAATGATCAGCGCACGCCCCTGACTGACCTTCTTGAACAGCCGGCTCACCAGCAAGAGCACGGCGAGACCGGCGACCAGCAGGACCGCGAGCAGTACCCCGATTCCGATAGCGATGGTGGACATCAGTTCCCCTCCCGTGCGGCCACCCAGAAGGTCTCGGTGGCCGGGTCGTAGTCGAAGACGACAGCGGAATCCCCTTGCGTCAGGGGAGCGATCGCGGCATGCGTGGTGCTCTGCCGGATCTGGATGATTGCCGACGATCCGTCGGTGGACGTCAGTTCTGCCTGGCCGAACTCGGCGTCGACGCGGCCAGTGCGCACCACGCACAGCCGGCCGACGAAGTCGTGCCGCGACTGCTCACTGTCGGCGCCGAAGAAGCGCCGCAGCGGGATCACCACGATCCGGGTCGCCGCGACCGCGGCGACAACCGCGACGAGCAGGACCACGAACCCAGCCAGGACCGCCGGTATCCCGGACCATCCCGCCGCGTCCACCAGCACCGTCCCGACAAGGCTGGTGAACCACGACAGCGTGACCAGACCCGTCACCGCGATCGACACAGGCACACCGCTGAGCCCGAGCGCATCCGAAGCAGCAACGACGGAACCGGATTCAGCACCGTCGAGCGCATCCGCCTCTGCGCCACCGCCGAGCACGAGCAGCCAAAAGCCCACGACGACGAGCAGCGCGAATGTGAAGAGCGCGGTCGGAAAGGTCAGGATCGCGGCGAAGAACTCACTCACGCGACGGCAAGGCCGTCACTGGCAAAGGCGCCGAACGTAAACTATGCACAGAAGTCTCCCCACGTCGAACGAACCCCGAACGAATTCGAGATGCCGACCAGACTTCCCGGCTCACCTGCCCGTAAGGATGCCGTAAAAGCGCTTGGCGCGCAAGTACTTCAGTGGTTGTGTGACTTCGACGAGCAAGCTTCATGCTGGTCAGCCAAGGCGTGGGTGGCCGCGCAAGACCCGTCCTGGAGCTGTCTTATGGGTTCCTGGCCCGAACCACGGCCGAGAGATCAGCGGTGGAACTGGAGCTCGTCGGCGCCGTTGCCATCACTCGCCAACAACGCGAGCCAGTCAGGACCAGCGCCTTGGACCTGGCCGACGAATCTCTCGATCTCCCGTCCCGTTTCGCGGTCGTAGATGATCGTGGTCGGGCGGCCGGCGAATTCGCCGCTCGCCATTTGGCCGCCCACGACAACTCGGTTACCGGTCAGGAAGGTCGTCCGTTGGCTCGGGTACGGAGCGAATCCCGGATCGGGTACGGACCACTTCTTCTGGCCGGTCGCGAAATCCAGTAGGGAGAGGCCGCCCTGGTCAGCGAATTCGCTGACCAGCAGCGAGCGGTCGTCCCCGTCGAGGGGAGTACCACGATCGGTGGCCGCCCATACCGTGGAACCTGTTGCCAGATCGAACAGTTGAGAAGTTCCGTCAGCGGTGCTCGCCGCGATCTTCGAGCCGTTACCGATCATCTGGCTGAGCTCGGACCCGCCCAGGGCCTTCTGGCAATCGTTCGCTTTGCGTCGACCACCGTATACCGATGCCGACCACTGTCGCGTTCCGGTAGAGCCGTCGATTGCCTCCAAGCCGATTTCGCAGAGGTACTCATTCCTGTCGTGGTCGGTATTGACGAGCAGCTCGCCAACACTGAAGGTGTACCAAGCGTGATGGCCGCCGCGTCCGGGGAGAACGAGACCGGTAGCGGTCGCGATCGAGGCCCATGGCCGGTCTTTGGGGCCGGCCGTCGAGGGTCCGAGCCAGACAGGCAGATATGCCGGTTCCGGTGGTGCCTGCTGGTGCCAGGTTCCGATCACGTCGTGGCCGAGGGTACCGCTCGCGGGGTATGGCCACGACGCCTTTCCATCGCCGATATCGTGTCGCATCGTGGTGCACTGCACCTGGGGTGTTCCCATTGCCGTGCAGTCGGTCCGGTACACCGCGTAACCGAAGACATTCAGATAATTCGTACTGGCCTGCCATAGAGTGCGGCCCGTAGCTGCCTCGATCACCTCGAACAAGGTCGGGTCGCTGACTGCGGCTCGCCGCTCGGAGACCACGACGAGCTCGCCGCTGATCCGATACTCGAATCTCGCTCCGCCGGTGACCTTCTGGTCGCGTCGCCACCGCTCACGACCAGAGACGCGGTCCAGCGCGATGAACGAAGTTTCCCGGGGCGTGATGACCACCCCGCCCACTACAGCGACCTTGCCTGCGCCGACATCGAACTCTGTCGACCACGCGGCGGGCCGATTGATGGTCGAGGTGGCCGTAGTAGGCGCCGCCGACCATGAGGCGGAGGCGGGAGTGGGATAGCCCGACTGCTCCGTGCCGCACGCACATGCGAAGACGCCCAATACCGCGACGACAACACCAATGGCGGCCGATCTGCGCAACTTCCCCCCTGGGACGCTCTGCCGCGCACTGTGCCACGGCCGAATCGAGAGTATCAAGCGTTACCCCAGCCTGTGCTGTGGCAACAGGTGCCCGGCATGTGGGTCTCGCGCCCGGCGAAACGGGCCCGTTCACGTTCCTGGTTCGCCGCAAACCGCCATTGGTGAGCCCCCGCAGCCGTCATTCTCAGACGACATTCCACGTCATCGGTTGTGAACGCCTTCTCGTGGCATCCCTCACCATGTTCCGGCATCCAAGCGGCTCGTTACATCGACGATAAAGCGCGCGGCCGATTCCAGCTGGCTGTCCGAAATGCTCAGTGGGCCATCCTCTGCACGCGTCTTATGGCCATCATAAGCCTGCCAAATACTGAGTTGTGAGTTGAATTCGCCAACTCTCGTGGCTAGTGTTACACCGGACAGGGTGTCGGTCGGGTCGGGTCTCTCATCGTCGATGAATACGGTGCGGCCGGAAACCTCAAGGGTTTTATCGAATCTCTTCGCGCCCTCTGTGGGGTCGGGGGAAGGGTCAGACCGCGTTTGCCAGTAGCCGATCTGGATACTGCCCTGCCGGACCGGGCAGTGACCGCCTATCTCCATGGTGCCGTCTCGATTGTCGAGTGGGTACACCCCTGCTTCGTAAACTTTCAGCTCTCGACCGAAGAACTGAAGCACGGCATCACACATCTGCCCGTGGGTGATGGAACTCAGCTTGAACGGCGGGGCCACCGTCGTCGTCGGCTCTGGCTCAACGGGGCGATTCTCCGGAGCGCAGCCCGCCGCGGTGAGACATGCTGCGAGAAGTGCCATTCTGACAAATTTCATGATGTTGCTACCACGACCGTAGTGCCTGGTTCCCAATCTGATTTATCCCCATCGCTCGTCGTCGCGTCGCCGATAACGTCCCGCAGGCCGCCTGTGTGCGCTGCGGAAACTGCGGTCGGCCATTTATTGTTGTGTAGACCATCAATAATCGAATAACTTTGACCGATCATATTGTTCTCGGCGATCTTGGCGGCCGAGTTCGTCGCCATAGCCGATACAACCCCCATGATCAAAGTCTTGAGGTTTTCCATCGTGACCGCGAGGTTGCTCATGCTGTCGACATACTCGGCGATGTCCCATGGGTTGATGACGATTTTCACGGTGGAGGATGTCAAGCCACCGACAAGTGCCGTGACCTCGGTCACCATTTCTCGTGTCTTTTGAGCGAGCTCGATATATAGCGTCAACTCTGAGGATGCCAGATTTCCGAGGCTGGTCGCTATCTGCTCGCATGCAAGTGGAACAGACTCCAAGGCGAGCTTTTGCCTGTTGCGGACACCGACATACGCGGCCGCAGCATCGCCGGCCCAATTCTGGCTTAGGTCAGTGTTGTCGAAGTCTGCTCTCGCGGCCTGCACAAGGCCTTTGAAATTGCGCCATTCATCTGAGATCGTAAGGAGCTGGACCGGGACTTCCAGGTCTGGATCCGTGGCGTCGAGTTTCGTCCAAGCCTCGCGGATTGCTGCGTTTACATTGTCCCTGTCCTCGTACATGTCGCTGATGGCTTTTTCTGTGCCATAGGCGCTGAAGATCCCGGAGATGCTTGCGTAGTTGGAGCGCATCGAAAGTGCGAGAGCCCCGCAGAACTCGTCTACTTTGTTCGGCAGGTTGCCGATATCGTCGATGTTCGTTCTGATCGTCGTGATCTGCGCATTCAGCTGCTTCGTCAGCTCGGTCATGTTCAGCCTCCTATCTGGCCTTGGAGGCGACGTACTTCGGCTGCAAATGTCTCATCGCTCGCAGCATACTGGGTGAGCGCTTCCTCGAGGACGCTGGCGATCTCATCGAAAACCGCAGCGCCTTCGTTTGCGCGATCCCGAAAATAGGCGGGGGCGGGTTTATATTTGCTCAATGCCTCATCGAACGGTCCCGTGGCGGTGGTTACGCCAGGCTGAACTGGTCCGCCTGATGTTGCGGTCAGTTCGAGCTTGTTGACCATCGCGCTCGCGGCGCGTAGGTCCTCTGCTCCTGCGCGCCACATCTTGACGGCGTAGACCATTGCCTCGGCCGAATGTCTCAATTGGTCACTCATGTCACCCCACCCGTTCGTTCAGTAGTCGAACCCGGTGACGGTCGAGGCCGTATTCGAGATCCTCGTCTGAATATCGTGAATAGTCACCGCGTGGCGAAAAATTGGGTCGCTGGGCGCGGATGATCTCTGCGCACCACAGGACTTCATCCGCGATCTGATCGGGATGAACGACCGCAGCCCAATTGGGCTGCACCGTAATCGAACGCAGATATCGCCGATCGCCCGTGAGTGAGACCGGTCGCCCACCGTCGTCCATGACGTGTCCGCGGGCCTCGTGCCAGCTGCCGCAGTTCATGCTGCTGGAGACTGCGCTGAATTGCTCCCATGTCTCGGTCTCGAGTAGGACCATCAGCATCGTCCGTCGGTCCGGAACAGCATTCACCGAAAGCTCCCTGCGAGACGGTCGAGCGTGTCCGGAATAGACTTGCGCCATTCGAGTCGCAACAGCGCCGCGATAGGCAAGCATCAGTTCCTCGCTGACCTCATGTGGCGCCACGTGCCTGCTCCACCCGGCGCGGAAGTTTAGCCGGATGGGTAGGAGCCCGTGATCGAGGTCCATAGAGACGAAGGAGGAGCCGGATCGATGCTGCAACTCATTCGCACCCCCCGCGTTATGTGCCGCGCTCTCTGGCTGCGGGGCAGAGTTCGTAAGGGAGTTTTGCGCCACCGGCCGTGCGGAATGTTCAACGGCGGAACCGTTCGCTGAATCCCATGGAGCTTTCCGTGGAGTAAAGGGCTCGTCGTCCCAGAACTCATCCGGGTCGTCGTAGTGGTTGAACCATCCCTGAGTTGCCATCACCACACCTTGGAGCGCCGCCTGGGAACGGCTCATGTATTGCACTTTGACGCGAATCCCCACCTAATCGCTGTAGCGACCGGTTGGTCAGCCGCCTGGCCAAGTCTCGCGATAGACAAACTGCGTGTCAACTTGAGTGGGGGACAGTCGGACTCGTTCTTCGGGTGAACTCCGCGTCGAGCCCTGGCGCTCACCCACGCGCGGCGTGGGCGCCGACCAGCGGTTGGCGGTTGACCGTAGGGATAAGGTTTCGGCAGGTCAGGGAATGTAGTCGTTCAGATTCAAGCGCTCCGTCGGCCAGGCCGAAGGTTCGACCGGCGCAAGCCCAACTGCATCACGCGCGGCTTTGTCGGTGCCGCAGGCCGAGCACACGAGCAGATCACGATCGATCTTCATCCGAGACTTGGCGGGTGGCAGCTCACCCATCAGCTCCCCGCACCGCGGGCATCGCGACTCGATCACTACGTGAGCATAGGCTGTGAGGACAAGCTCGTCAGACGTCTACTGCAGAAGGCGTGAGCACGATGCCTTGGGGCGCCACGCAATTCACCTACCCAGTCGGCGCGGTCCGCGCCACGATGAGATCATGGCTGCCTGACAGATCAGGCCGCGTCGGCGGTGGCCGGCTGCCCCCGGAGTGCAGGGGCACCGTGGCGGATGGCCACTGTGGCCGTCGTTGTCGGCCTCTGTATCACCGCGATGGTCCGGCTGATCATCAGTTGGGATTGGAACGACGTCGCCGCCGCAAAACTGTTGGGCCTTGCTACTGCGGTCGGCGGGCTGGCGGTGGTCGTTGCCGTTTCGGTTCATGCCCCGGACTCTGTGGGAGTTCGGAAGCGGTGGACGCCGGGCAGGATCGTCGCTGCGGCCGTCGTTGCCGGCCTGGCAGCAGGCGGTGCGGCGCGAATGATCCTCACCTGGGATCTCGGCGACCGGGTCGGTCAGCTGCTGCACGAAACAGCGATCATCGCCCTGATCGTCCTGTATCTCGTCGACTGGTTCCCACTCCGTCACGCCCGGCGTTGAGCTGCGGAGCTGGCGTCACCGTTCGTTCCTCGGCGTCGAACCTGCCCGATGGGGGAGAAGCAACCACGTGACCGAGGGACAGCTCCCCGCGGCCTGCGCCTGCGTTGTCGCGCCTACCGGCCAGCAATCGCGGTTGTCGGTGAAGGATCGGAATGGGCTATGCGCTGATCTCTTGCACGCAATGTCCACATGCCGCTCGATCAGGGTTGAAGGGGACCCAGGATTCCAGGTCGCGGTCGGACAGCGGCGGCGCTGGCGACCATTCAGGTGCCGCTAGTGGGCAACCGCGATGTGCTGTTGCCATACAACGCACCCTGGTCGCCGCAGGGCCCTGGTTACGCGCGTCGCGGTCGGTCGTCTGCATGCATTCCTGTGGGCGCCCCAGATTCCCACGCATCTCGGCCTCGACCGAAAGCGCCAGGGCCCGCAGCGACGCCCGATCGGCAAGCGCCTCAGCCCATCGACTCGACGTTCTCACCCGCCTTCTCGACCCCGATCCAGGAATACAGATAGGTGATACACGTGTTGAGAATTTTGGGTAAATCGTAGAAAAATCGTAGAGAGCAGGGGTGGACCCCGAAGATGCCCAGGTCAGCGGCGGTGTAGGCTTTGTCGGTCATGAAGTCGGCCCAGCATTTCCGCAGGTTCCCGAAATCGCTCGACACTTCCCATGATTTCCCTGATTGCGCAGGTAGATGGCTATTTGAAAGTACTGAGACTACCGGAACTTTCCCGGACGTTCCTGTGCCAACCCGCGTGAAGATTGTAGAAAAATCGTAGAAACAATCGCGATGAAAACTGGTCACGCATGCCCAGCGTCGGCGTTCCTTATGCGCAAGTGTCTGTATCGAAGCCTCAGGGATGTCCCGTAAGTTGTTGAGCAGCAACGGGTATCGTGTCACCGGTGGTGATCTCGGCGGCTGACCCGGTGATGGTGGAGTTGTTCTCCGGGCTGCGGCCACGCACGTTCGCTCGCCTGATCACCCAGTTGCGGCGCGAGGGCGCTGATCGGCCGTTGCGGGGCCGGCCGTGGGGGCTGTGTTTCGAAGACCGGGTGTTGCTGGTGGCCACCTACTGGCGGACCAACCTCACGATGCG
>NZ_BMNE01000012.1 GCF_014646295.1 Nocardia rhizosphaerihabitans | reverse complement strand
AAGGGCACCGGCGAGTTCAAGCAGTGGGACGTGCAGGCGATCTACCGCGCCGTCGGCTACCTGTCGCAGAACATCACCCAGCTGCCGTTCGACGACCAGGCCGGCACCGTGCCGAACGAGGCCGGTCGCGTGATCTCCGACGAGACCGCCGAGGGCGACGCCCGTTTCATGCCCGCCACCTACGTGACCGGCTGGATCAAGCGCGGCCCGGTCGGCCTCATCGGTCACACCAAGGGCGACGCCAACGAGACCATCGCCTGCCTGCTCGACGACGCCAAGGACTTCACCCCGGCGCCGCAGCCCGAGCTGGACGCGGTCACCACGTTCCTCGAGGGCAAGGGCATCCCGTTCACCACGTGGGCGGGCTGGTATCGCCTCGACGCGCACGAGCGCGCCCTGGGCGAGCCCGAAGGTCGTGAGCGCGTGAAGGTCGTCGAGCGCGAGGACATGCTGCGCGCTTCCGAGCCGAACAAGGTCTGACCGGAAGACCCCGAGGGGCCGAACTGTTCCATTCCGCCGAACTCGAGGCATTCTGTACAAGTGTTCGATGCCCACGTCCACATCATCGATCCGCGGTTCCCGCTGATCGAGAACGAAGGCTACCTGCCTGCCCCCTACACCATCGCGGACTATCGAAAGCGCATGGAGCACTTCGATGTTCGCGGTGGTGCGGTGGTCAGCGCGTCGTTCCAGGGTTCCGACCAGTCGTATCTGAAGGCCGCGCTGGCCGAACTCGGGGACGGCTGGGTCGGGGTCACCCGGCTTGATCTGGACGCCACCGATGACGAGATCATCGAACTGGACCGCGCGGGCGTGCGTGCCCTGCGGTTCAACCTCAAGCGCGCCGCCGCCGACATCACCGAGATGACCCTGCAGGCGCTGCGCGCGCACGAGCTGGCCGGCTGGCACGTGGAGCTCTACATCGACGGGCAGATGCTGGCGTCGCTGCAGCCGGTCATCTCGAAGCTGCCTGCGCTCTCGATCGACCATCTCGGCATGTCCCAGGAGGGCCTGCCCTACCTGCTCGATCTGGTCGATCGTGGCGCCAGGGTGAAGGCGACCGGTTTCGGCCGGGTCGACATGGACGTGGCCGAGACGCTGCGCCGCATCCACACGGTCAATCCCGGTGCGCTCATGTTCGGCACCGACCTGCCCGGCACCCGCGCGGGCAGGCCGTTCGAGGACGCCGATGTCGACCTGATCTGCCAGGTCGTCGGCGCCGATCTGCACGCGGTGCTCGAGGACAACGCGCGCGAGGCCTACCGGCTGCCCGCCCTCGAGCGCTCGGCGACCGACCCGATGCCGACGATGCCGATCCGGCGCACCGACAATCCGACGGTGCCGATTCCCCGCAACCAGCTGCCCGGCGCGGGCGAGCACACCCGCCCGTTGCCGGTCATCGAGTAACTCAGGCCAGGATCGAGCCGGTCAGCCACACGCCGGCGGCGACCAGCGCGCCGAGCAGCTCGACCAGCATCGACAGCCCGACGCCCTTGAGCGCGTGCACCGTCGCGGGCCAGGCCAGCTGGTTGGTCTTCAAGCGGTACAGCTCGGCCAGGTAGACGCCGAGCACGAAGCCGATGAACAGGCCGACGATCGGGATGACGAAGAACCCGACGACGCCCAGGATCGCGCCGACCAGCAGCGCCCGGTTCGACACCCCCGCCTCGCGCATCCGCCTGCCCGGCCAGGTGTATTTCACGACACCGGAGATACCGAGCGCGACCGTGGCGATCGCGAGCACCGTCCAGGCCTCGGCGCCGCCGGTCATGAAGGCCCACACCGCGATCGCGGCGAAGATCAGGATGACGCCGGGCAGGATCGGAACGATCACGCCGACGAGACCGACCAGAATGACGAGGCCTACGATGACCTCACCCCACACGCTCACTACCGGTCCTCCCGTTGTGGCGCCGAGTCGCGCCACCGGAATTCTCGCCCATGCCCTACCCCGGCCGCCATCCCGACGCTATTGTCAGAGTGTCAATACCGTTCGACGATGAACAGAGGTCAGGTGTGAGCGAGTCCACCAACGCCAAGCAGGGACCCCTCGCGGGGATCAAGGTCATCGAGCTGGCCGGCATCGGGCCGGGTCCCCATGCCGCGCTACTGCTGGCCGACCTCGGCGCCGACGTGGTCCGCGTGCAGCGTCCCGGCATGATGCCCGGGTTCATGGAGCGCCCGCAGTGGCGTGGCCGGACCATTGTCGAAGCGAATCTGAAGGACCCCGCCGACGTCGCCAAGATCCTCGACCTGGTCGAGAAGGCCGACGTGCTGCTCGAAGGCTTCCGTCCCGGCGTCACCGAGCGCATGGGCCTGGGCCCCGACGACGCGCTGGCCCGCAACCCGCGCCTGGTCTACGGCCGGATGACCGGCTGGGGCCAGCACGGCCCGCTCGCCGATCGCGCGGGCCACGACATCAACTACATCTCGCTGACCGGCGTGCTCAACGCCATCGGCCGCAAGGGCGAGCGCCCGGTGCCGCCGCTGAACATGGTCGGCGACTTCGGTGGCGGCTCGATGTTCCTGGTGTTCGGCGTGCTCGCCGCGCTGGTCGAGCGGCAGAGTTCCGGCAAGGGCCAGGTGATCGACGCCGCGATGATCGATGGGGCGCTTGCCCTTTCGCACATGATCTGGGGCATGCGCGGGGTCGGCCTGTGGTCCGACGAGCGCGGCACCAACCTGCTCGACACCGGCATGGCCTTCTACGACACCTACGAGACCTCCGACGGCAAGTACATGGCCGTCGGCGCGATCGAGCCGCAGTTCTACGCCGAGCTGCTGGCCGGGCTGGAGATCGACCCGGAGGGTCTGCCGATGCAGATCGATCCGAACGGGCAGGAGCAGCTGCGCAAGCTGTTCGCGGACAAGTTCAAGACCAAGACCCGCGACGAGTGGGCCGCGATCTTCGACGGCACCGATGCCTGCACCACCCCGGTGCTGACCTTCACCGAGGCCGAGCAGAATCCGCACATCGTCGCCCGCACCGGCCTGATCGATATCGAGGGCGTCGTCCAGCACGCGCCGGCGCCGCGGTTCTCCCGCACTCCCGGTGGCGTGCCGACACCGCCGCCGTCGGAAACGACACCGATCGAATCGGTCTGGGTTGACTGATTTGCCCGCCTGTCATTGGTAGCCTCTTGCTATCGACGACAGATCACGGACTCGCACCGGCCACCGGCCACCGAAGGTGCTCGCCGCGTTCATCGCGGTGACCACCTTCGGTGCAGCGCTGCTCGCCTTCACCGTGGCCGAAGGGATGCTCGACGATCGCAAGACCCGGCTCATCGAATCCCGTTGCCGCAGCGAGGCCCCGGTGCCTGCGGCGGTCAGCGCGCTGAACGGTCTCGCGGCCGGACTGCTGCTGGCCAGCACCATCTCGCTGCTGTGCCTGCTGGTGCTGCTGTTCCGGTATCGGTCGACGCGCGGCGCCGTCGCGGTGCCGATCACCGCGGTCGCCGTCCTGATCTCGACGCTGTTCATGCTCGGCGCGGGCTACGAGACCGTGCGACCCGCATCGGCGTCGGCCGGATCCCACCCGTGCGGATTCAGTAGCAGGTGAGCGGCTGCAGCGGGTCGGCGGCGCGCGGGGTGAGGGCTTCGTAGGCCGCCGCGATGGATTTCACGGCCAGGCGCAGCTCTGGTTCGGGGTGGGTGAAGGGCAGGCGCAGGAAGCGTTCGAAGGCGCCCTGGACGCCGAAACGTGGTCCGGCGGCGAGTAATACGCCATGGTTGGGGGCGGTGGCAGCCAGTGCGGTGGACACGGGGCTCGGAAGCTGGGCCCAGACCGACATGCCGCCCGCGCCGGGCGCGATGTACCAGCCGGGGAGGTCTTCGGCGACGGCGTCGAGCAGGGCGGCGCGCTGGGTGCGCAGCTGTTCGCGGCGGCGGTCGAGGATGGGGTCGGCGTTCTCCAGCAGGTGGACGGTGGCCAGTTGGTCCATCACCGGGGTGCCGAGGTCGACGGTGGCGCGGATGCCGAGCAGCTTGGTGATCAGCGCCTGATTGGTGCGGATCCAGCCGACCCGCAGACCACCCCAGAACGACTTCGACGCCGAACCGATGGTGATGATCTCCGAGCCCTTGGCGAACGCGGCGACCGGTGGCGGCATGGTCTCACCGGACAGGTTCAGATCGCTCATCGACTCGTCGACGACGACAGTCATCCTGGTGTCGCGGGCGATGGCGGCCAGTTCGGCGCGGCCCTCGGCGTCGAGCAGCAGGCCGGTGGGGTTGTTGAAATCCGGGACCAGGTAGGCCAGCGTCGCCGCGGTCTGCCTGGCGGTGCTGCGCAGACCGTCGAGATCCCAACCTGCGTGCGGGAATTCGGGACGCAGCGGGACCGGGATGGGGCGGGCGCCGACATCGCGGATCGCCTCGATGGCGTTGGGGTAGGTGGGGTGTTCGATCAGGACGCGCGCGGCGGGCGAGGTGAGGACATTGAGCAGCAGCCGGAGGCCGTGCTGGGCGCCGAGCGTCACCAGGATCTGTTCGGGCTCGGTGGGCAGGCCGCGGGCGGTGTAGCGGCGGGCCAGTGCCTCGCGCAGGGCGACCACGCCGACCGGGTCCATGCCGTGCGTGCCGAGGTAGGGCGGAATGCCTTGCAGTGCGGTCGAATACGCCTCGTGCAGTTCCGGCGGGGCCGACATCGCGGCGTAGGTCATGTCGATGGTCGGCAGTTCGGGCTGGGCCATCAGCGCCATGATCCCGCGGGTCGGCTTGGAGCCGTCGTGCTGGATGGCAGGCGGCAGTGCCACCGTGCTGCGGGAGCCCTGGCGGCTGATCAGGTAGCCGTGCTCGCGGAGCAGCGAGTACGTCGAGGTGATGGTGGTGCGGCTGACGCCGAGAGTGGTGGCCAGATCGCGCTCGCTGGGCAGGGCGACGCCGAGTGGAGCGCGGCCGTCGTGGATCAGCAGGCGGATCGCCTCGGCCAGGGCCAGATAGGCGGGGCGGTGCGGGCGGCGTTCGGGGGAATCGCCGCCGGATTCGGGGTCACGCCACCGGCCGAGGTCGCGGGCCAGGCCGGACGCGCCGATCACTCTTGTCACCATGAAGTCCAGTATTCCGTAAGTGGATATTTATAGGCAAGGCCAGTCGGAGGATTCTTACGACATGACCACTTTCCTCGCCCTCGCCGTCGCCACCGCCTTCGGGTACGCCGTCTATCACTTCTCGCCGAAACAAGGGGAATTGCCGTTCTGGCCGTTCCAATATCTGCCCCACGACCGGGCTTTCGGCACCTACGATGAGCAGCGCCAGTTCCGCGATCTGGATGCCCTCCGGGTGCACGAGGATGAGCAGGCCTCCCCAGACAGTCCAGTCCAGTTGCCGAAAACTGGACCTCTTGAATCCGGACAGCGCGGGCCGCTCGCCGCGTGAGCGCAGGGTCGAACCGGAATCTGTCACCGGGTCGGCGCACACTGTGATCATGAGTTCCGGAACCAGGACCGAACCGGTTGCCGCGGCATTGTTCGACACGGCGATCGGCCTGTGCGCGATCGCCTGGCACGGCGAGACCGTCGTGCGGTTCCAGTTACCCGAGGCGAGCGAGGAGGAGACGCTGGCCCGGATCACCAGACCACTCGACGGCGTGCCGGTGGTCGAGGACGAGCCGGGGCCAGCGATCACCGCGGCGATCGCGGGAATTCGCGCCCATCTCGAAGGCACGGTCGACCCGTTGCGCTGGATCGACGTCGACCTGCGCGGTGTGCCCGAGTTCCACCGCGCCGTCTACGCGGTGACCCGCGAGATCGACCCCGGCCACACGCTCAGTTACGGCGACATCGCCACCCGCCTCGGCGCACCGGGGTCGGCCCAAGCCGTCGGGCAGGCGCTGGGACGCAACCCTGTTCCGCTGATCATCCCCTGTCATCGGGTTCTCGCCGCCGATCACGCGCTGCACGGCTTCTCGGCGCCGGGCGGCATCGGCACCAAGGCGCGGCTGCTGGAGATCGAGCGCACCCCGGGCTTCGGTGAGCCGATGCTGTTCTGATTCCGACCGATGAATCCGCGCGACCGACGCCGTCTGCACCGGTACCCGACAAGATCGAATTCGCCGGGCGCGCCGGCGGAGGATGCCGGGCGTAAACCCGTGCCGACCTGCTAGGACCCGATCGCGTAACGTCGAGTCCGGTGGTCACACGGCCCGTATCGAGAGGAACCACAATGCAGACTGTGACGTCGGCCGACGGCACCACGATCGCCTACGACCGGGTCGGGGAAGGTACGGCGGGGACGGTCATCCTGATCGGCGGCGCGTTCAGCTACCGCGAGTTCGCGACCATGGTCGAGCTCGCGCGGACGCTGGCCGCCGACTTCGACCTGACGGTGCTGAACTACGACCGGCGCGGGCGCGGTGACAGCGCAGACTCCCCCGGCGTGTACGACGTGGCCAACGAGATCGCCGATATCGCCGCGCTGGTCGAGGCCGCGGGCGGGAAGGCCGCGCTGTTCGGCTGGTCGTCCGGCGCCGCGCTCGCGCTGCTCGCCGCGGCGGAGGTGCCCGGCGTGACCGAGGTGGTCGCCTTCGAGCCGCCGTTCGTGGTCGACCCGAAAGACCATGTGCCGCCGAAGGATCTGGAAGCCAAGCTGCATCCGATGATCGCCGCGGACGACCGCAACAAGACGGTCCGCTACTACATGACCAAGGCGATGGGCATGCCGTGGCTGATGGTCACCGCGATGCGGGTGACCCCGTTCTGGAAAGACCTTGCCGCGACGGCCAATTCGACCGCACACGACTGGGCCGTGATGAAGCCGTATATGCGCGGCAAGAAGCTCGACGCCGCGGAATGGAGTGGCGTCACCGTCCCGGTCCTCGTCCTCGCGGGCGACCGCACCGCGCCGATGCTCACCAAGGGCGCCAAGGCCGCGGCCGAGGTTCTGCCGAACGCGCAATTCGCCGAGCTCCCCGGCGTCAGCCACAACCCGAAGGTCTCGATCCTCGCCCCCGCGATCGGCGAATTCCTCACCCGCACACGATGATCCGCCGGTAAGCGGAGAGGCGGTCAGGGTGGAGGTGGGTGGTCCCGGTAGAACTGGCAGGGATCGCCGGTGAGGTAGCCGTCCATGCAGGCGAAGTAGGTCTGCACGCAGGCATTGCTGGTGCAGCCTGCCGCGTAGAGCATCCCGCGGATCCGCTCGTTGCGCTGCTGGGAGGGGATGAGCGTCTGGGCGGGCGGCAGCACCGAACTCACCGGCGCCGGGCTGGGCGGCGGGGCCGGTTCGTCCGGCGAGCTACAGCCGGGCAGGACGGCGAGCGTGAGCAGCGCCGACAGGGCCAGACCTGCACGTATCGCCATCAGCCACCTCCGTCCGGAACGGCTTCGACGGTACCCCGGACGCGTCCGGCGCCACCCGCGGACCCGTCGGGAGACGAGACCGACCGCGCTGAGTCGGCATGATTCGCGCGTGTCGCCCTGAACAGCGAAAACTGCCCCTCCCCGAACCGGGAAGGGGCAGTTCGCGAAGGAAACTCAGCCCAAGACGTCGTGGCGGACGATGGTCTGGTCGCGGCCGGGGCCGACGCCGATGCACGAGATCCGCGCGCCCGACAGCTCTTCGAGCCGCAGCACGTAGGCCTGCGCGTTGGCGGGCAGCTCCTCGAAGGTGCGGGCGTGCGAGATGTCCTCCCACCAGCCGGGCATCTCCTCGTAGACGGGCTTGGCGTGGTGGAACTCGGTCTGGGTGGTCGGCATCTGCTCGACCCGCTCGCCGTCGATCTCGTAGGCGACGCAGATCGGCACGGTGTCCAGACCCGACAGTACGTCGAGCTTGGTGAGGAAGTAGTCGGTGATGCCGTTGACGCGGGTGGCGTAGCGGCTGATGACGGCATCGAACCAGCCGCAGCGACGGGCGCGACCGGTGGTGACGCCCACCTCGCCGCCGTTCTTGGCCAGGAACTCACCGAAGTTGTCGAACAGCTCGGTCGGGAACGGGCCGGAACCGACGCGGGTGGTGTAGCACTTGAGGATGCCGAGCACCGTGTCGATCTTGTTCGGGCCGATGCCCGAGCCGACCGCGGCGCCGCCGGAGGTCGGGTTCGACGACGTGACGAACGGGTAGGTGCCGTGGTCGACGTCGAGCAGGGTGCCCTGCGAGCCTTCCAGCAGGATCGTGTCGCCGCGCTCGAGCGCCAGGTTCAGCTCGAGACGGGTGTCGGAGATGCGGTGCTTGAACGACTCGGCCTGCTCGAGCACCTCGTCCACCACCTGCTGCGGGTCCAGCGCGCGGCGGTTGTAGATCTTCACCAGCACCTGGTTCTTGAATTCCAGTGCGGCTTCGACCTTCTGGGTGAGGATCTTCTCGTCCAGCACGTCGGCGACGCGGACGCCGACGCGGGCGACCTTGTCCTGGTAGCAGGGGCCGATGCCGCGGCCGGTGGTGCCGATCTTGCGGCTGCCGAGGAAGCGCTCGGCGACCTTATCGATGGCCACGTGGTACGGCATGATCAGGTGCGCGTCGGCGGAGAGCAGCAGGCCGGAGGTGTCGACTCCGCGCTCTTCCAGTCCGGCGAGCTCGTCGAGCAGCACACCCGGATCGACGACGACACCGTTGCCGATGACGTTCTTGACGCCGGGGGTGAGGATGCCGGACGGGATCAGATGCAGCGCGAACTTGTCGCCGTTGGGGAGCACCACCGTGTGGCCGGCATTGTTGCCGCCCTGGTAACGGACCACCCACTGCAGCCGCTCGCCGAGCAGATCGGTAGCTTTGCCCTTACCCTCGTCGCCCCATTGGGCACCGATGAGGACGATTGCCGGCATTTCGGAGTCTCCTACAGATCGACGGCAGCACACTGTGTACTGCAGCTACCTGCCGTAGGACGCTGCGCGTCCAGTCACTGAGGCGGTGGCCGGAGACACAGTCTAGCCGACGCCTGATCAGGGGCCCTCGACGTGCCCTGCCCGAGCGTGCCGCCCCCCGGCCCTCGCCGACGCCAGGATCGGATACGGTTACTTGCCGGCAGGGGGTTTTGCCGTGTGCTTGTGGGCGACACACCGTCGGCCGTACCGAGGAGGGTGTACCGCAGTTTGAGTACCCACGTTCTCCGATGTGGTGACATACCGGTCCCGATCGCGCTCGCCTCGCTGCCGACCACCCAGACCGGCCCGCTGCCCGATGTCACCGTCATCGACGAATTGCTGCCCGTGCTGGCCGCCGACAGCCTGCCGCGGTTGATCGTGCTCGGCTCCGACGCGGGCCTCGCCGCCGTGCTCACCCATCTGATGCGCACCGAACGGCTGCACGTCGAGGTGGGATTCGTCCCGGTCGAGACGACCTATGCCTCGCGGGTCTACCAGACTGCCACCGGCAATGCCGCCGCGAAGATCGCGATCGACGGCCGCGCGATCGAGACCCCGCTGATCCGCGACGACACCGGCACCGTGCTCGTCGGCCGGGCCAGCATCACCGGCATCGACGGCGCCGCCCTCGAGGGCGAGGCCTACGTCGACGACACCCTGCTGTTCAGCGGCACCGTGGCGACGATGCTGATCTCGCCGACCATGACGATGCCCGGGGTCCGCGCGCGGGTGCGCAAGGGCTTCCGCAAGCGCAGCTGGGTGTCCGGGCGCGCCGCGCAGCTCGGCACGCCGGGCGCGATCGTCACCCGCGACGGCATCACCACCGAACGCAGGGTGCCCCGCTCGACCTTCTACCGATTCGAACAACCCTGGCTCTTGGTGAGATGACGTGTTCCTTCACACCGGGCAGGCGGACCGGCCACAGCGCCGTCCGTCCCAGCCCGGTCTTCCTGCTCATCGTCCTGATCACCGTGGCCGGTGGCGCGCTGGCCTGGGATGCCGACCTCGAGTCGGTGCGGGCCAAGTTCGGTGTGTTCATCCTCGTGGTGTTCGGCTGGATCATCAGCCTGTGCCTGCACGAATTCGCGCACGCCTATGTCGCGTGGCGGGCAGGCGATCACGAAGTGGAAGTACGGGGCTATCTCACCCTGAATCCGCTCAAGTACAGCCACCCGGTGCTGTCGATCGGCCTGCCGCTGGTGTTCATCGCCCTTGGCGGTATCGGCCTGCCCGGTGGGGCGGTGTATGTGGACACCACCCGGTTCCGGTCGAGTGTGCAGCGGTTGGTGAGCGCTGTCGGTCCGGCGTCCAACGCGCTGTGCGCGGTGGTGCTGCTCGTGATCGTGCGGGTGTTCGGGTCGGTCCAGGAGCACGCGGCGTTCTGGGTCGGGCTCAGTTTTCTGGCGTTCTTGCAGATCACGGCGTTTCTGCTGAACATCCTGCCGGTGCCGGGCCTGGACGGGTACGGCATCATCGAGCCGTCGCTCAGTTACGAGACTCGCCGGTCGCTCGACCAGTTCAAGCCGTACGGCATGCTGATCCTCTTCGCTGTCATCTTTTTCACACCGCTGAGCCAGGTTTTCTTCAACGGCGTTTACGCTTTGTTCGAACTTTCCGGGGTACCAGAGGGTTGGGCCGCCTACGGCAGCCACATGACTCGTTTCTGGCGTTGATAGCCTGTCGCGGGTCAGCCACGACTCTGGAACGGAAACGCATATGGGCTCCACCGAACCGCCCGTAGTCCTGTCGGTCGTCATCCCGACGCTCGACGAAGCTTCCTGCATCACCGCCTGTCTGGAACGCCTAGTCGGCCAGGACGCCATCGACGAGATCGTCGTCGTCGACAACGGCAGCACCGACGGCACCCGCGAGATCGTCGCCGATCTCGCCATCCGACATCCCAAGATCGAGTTGCTGGAGGAGCCGGATCCGGGCGTCGCGCACGCGCGCAACACCGGCTTCGACAAGTCCCGCGGCGACTACATCGGCCGCATCGACGCCGACACCCTTGTCGGGCCCGACTGGGGCGCCACCGTGCGCGCGCACCTCGACGCGCATCCGGACACCATGGCGGTGACCGGCATCAGCACCTACCACGATTCCCCGATCGGCTTCTTCCTCGCGGCCGTCATCGGCGGGCAGGAGCGGCTCGGCCTGATCAAGCACCAGCCCGTCGGCAATGTGCACGGCGCGAACATGGCGATCCGGCGCAGCGCCTGGCAGCAGGTGCAGGATGCCACCACCACCCGCCGCGACCTGCACGAGGACCTCGACCTGGCGCTGTGCCTGACCAAGGCGAAGCTGCGCATCGACCAGCTGCCGCCGCTGCGGGCCGAGATCTCCGCGCGCCGTCGCAAGACCCCGCCGAGCGTCTGGTGGAAGTACCAGCTGCGCGGGCTGCAGACCATCGCCAATCAGGGCTACGACGTGGTGCCCTTCCACCGCGCCGTGATCACCGGCGCCTGGCTGATGCACACCTCGCAGTGGCCGATCTACCGGGTGTGGGACTTCGATCGCAAGCGGTTCTCGCTGCGGCCGGGCCGTCCCAGGGTCTCCCCCGTCGGCGACTGAACCGTCATTCCTCCGGCGTCACATACGGATTGGGCACAGTGGGCGGGAGCAGCGCCATCGCCGAGATGCGCTGCATCCCGCACACCACCATCAGATCCACCACGATCGACCTGATCTGGGCGAACACCACATGCGCCGAAAGACCGGCCCCGGCAACCAGTTCCGGGCGGGCGTTCTTGGCGACACTGCGCAGCGCGCGGGTGGCCTCGGCCTGATCCGGCTGCTCGCCGGGGTCGGCCAGCATCATCCTGCGGACCACGTCGGTCGCGTGGCCCAGCTGGTTGACCAGGTCGATCAGGCGCGGGTCGAGCACCTCGTCGTCGCGGACCAGAGTGAGTGAACGGCGCAGCAGCACACGGGTATTGCGGACGGCGTTGTCGAGTGGATCGGCCGCCGAATGGATGCGCGCGAGCCGCTTGCGGGAGTTCCAGTACAGCGGCGAGATCCGGCTGACCTCACGGCCGCCCGCCAGCGCCGAACGCAGCGCGTCGATCTGGCTCTGGGTGGCGCGCACCGCCGACAGCGCGTCGTGCACCTTGGCCGAATTCTGCTCGAGCAGGCCGTCGGCGCAGGTGATCATGGATTTGCTCATCACCGACAGCACGTCGGCCGCGTGTTCGCGGGCCCGGCGCACCGGGTGCAGCGGGATCAGGCCGACCATGAGCACCCCGACCAGGCCGCCGACGAGGGCGTCGATCATGCGCGCAGGCCCCTCGGCGGCGGATTGGCTCAGGGTCGAGACCAGCACGGCCGAACCGGCGGCCTGGATCGTGATGATCGAGCCGCCGTCGAGGAACACCGCACACACCATCGCGGCGGCGACGACCAGCCCCACCTGCCAGACACCCGTGCCGACCTGCGCGATGAACAGGTCACCGATGCCGATGCCGACGGCGACGCCGACCACCAGCTCCACCGACCGGCGGAGGCGGGCGCCGAAGGAGATGCCGATGGACACGACCGCCGCCGTCGGCGCGAAGAACGGCTCGGGATGGCCGAGGACGTTGTGCGCGATGAACCAGGCCAGTGCCGCACCGAGCGAGCACTGGATGATCGGGATCGCCGACAGCCGCAGCCGCACCGAGGACGCCTTGAAGCGATCGACGGTGCTGGTTCTCGCGGCAACAACTACCGGGGTTGCCGCGGCGACGACGGAGTGGGAATCGCTCACCTACGACTCGGCCACGCTTCAGTCCAGGCCGAGTTCGGCCGCCGCGCGCGGATCGCAGTCTTCGAGCAGATCGAGGCAGCGGGCGTACTCCTCGGTCTCGCCGATCGTCTTCGCGGCCCTGGCCAGCGCGCCGACGCTGCGCAGGAAGCCCTGGTTCGGCTCGTGGCTCCACGGGACCGGACCGAAACCCTTCCAGCCGTTGCGACGCAACAGGTCGAGGCCGCGGTGGTAGCCGGTGCGGGCGAACGCGTACGCGGCGACGGTGTCGTGATTGACCTCGCCGCCCGCGCGCTCCAGCGAGTTCTCGGCGAGCTGGGCCCACGCCACCGACGCGGCCGGGTGGTCGGCGGCGACCTTGACCGGGTCGGTGCCCGCCGCGATGGCGTCTTCGGCGTCGATCAATTCGGGAAGGAGGACCGGCTGCGGTCCGAGCAGGTCACCGAAGGAGGTCATGGGTTCATTGTGCACCGAGCCGTTCGACGACGACGCCCGGCCCGCCGCGGGGCGATCGGCGAACTCCCCCGCGCGGCGCGCATTAGGCTGACGCAGGAGTGGAACGTTCGAGCCTGAGCGAGGGGTACTAGGTGTCCGACCCGACCGACGAGAACAACCCGGCAGCCGAGCCTGCCGACCCCGGCGCGACCGGGCGCAGCGCCCAACGTGGCGCCGATTCGTCGAGCACCGCGCCGCCGACCGGCGCACCCAAGTCGACCCCCGAAGCGGTCACCGAACCGGGCAGGGCGACGGTTACCCCGGCCGCCGGGGGTACCGCGGAGACGGTGGTCATCCGGCGCGGTGAGCTGCCGGGGACTGCGGGTGCGGGCTCCGTCGGCGGACAGATTCCGGCTGGCGGCTCGGGTTCGGCCGGCGGGCAGGGTTCGGCCGGCGGGCAGGGTTCGGCCGGCGGGCCGTCGCAGGGCCGCGGTCGATCGGTCGACGCACCTGGTGGACAACAGCCTTCGAACCCCGCGCGGCCCATGGGCGGACCCGGCGGACCACGGGGCCAGGGCGGTCCCGGCGCGCCGCAGCAGGCGGGGCACCCCGGCAATGCGCCCGGCCCCCAGCACCCTCCGGCACCACCGCGCCGCGCTCAGCCCGTCGGTCGATCAGGGAATGCCGCGGGTGGACAACAAGCTTCGCGACCGGGTAGCGCTGGCCCACAGCCCTCGGGTCACGGCAATGTGCCCGGTGGGCCGGGTCAGGGCAACGTGCCCGGCGGGCGACAGCCCCTCGGCCCGGGTGGACCACGTCCCCAGGGCGGGCCCGGTGGACCGCAGCCGGGTGGGCGCCCCGGCAATGTGCCTGGTGGGCAACAGCCTTCGGGTCGTGGCAGTGCCCCCGGCGGTTCGCAGGGCGCCGGGCAGCCTCCGGCGCGGCCGGGCGATAGGTCTGAAGGCGCGCCGCGAGTAGGCGGGCCGGGAGCCGGCTCTGCTGTCGCGGGATCGCAGGACGTTGGTCGGCGAGGGCCCGATGCGGGTCGAGGCGGTGACCAGGGGCGCGGCACGCAGAACCCGGCGCAGGACCAGGGCTCGAATGCCGCGGCCGCCTCGCCGTTGGCGGGACTGTCGCAGGGACTGCCCGGCGGGGCCCGTCCCGAGCAGGCGAGTTCGGAAAGCGCCGCCCGTCAGGACGATCGCGCAGCCGATCCCGCGAGCCCTGATGCGCCGACCACCGCGATGCCCATCCCCGGCCGGAAATCATCGGCAGCCCAGGGCGATTCGGCGAACGACACCACCGCGAAGATTTCGAGCGCGCAGTCGAAGGCCGCGCAGGCGGACATCCCGACGGCCGGTATGAGCCAGGTCGACCGTCCGTCGACCTCGACTGCGAAGTCCGGCAAGGCATCCGCGGCCGCGGCGGGTGCGGCGCTCGCCGGCGCTGCCGCTGCGGGCACAGCATCTGACGACACCTCGGCCGACGACACAGCGGCAGCCGCGGATCGTCCGGCTTCGAACGAAGGCCCGGCAGACGGCACGGCCGCCGCATCAGCAGGTGCTGCCGCGGCCGACACCAGCGAAGCAGCGGATGCCTCGGCTTCCGCAACGGGTGCAACGGCGGACAAGGGCACCGCAGCGGCGACCACGAGTTCTGCGTCCGACGCCACGGGCACAGACTCCGCGAACGGCCAGGGCGCTGCGGCCTACTCGCGCTCCGCGGCCGGCGCGGGTGCTGCTGATGCGGACGCCGAGTCGGAACGCGGTGCGAATCGCCAAGATTCGACCGGCTCCGGCTTCGGATCGACCAGCGGCGGAGAAGATTCGAGGACGCGCGGCTCGGGCGGGTCTGACGGCGACGCGGATGCGGATGCACCCACGGTCTCCGGGGCTGTTGTCGGCCAGGGTGGTTCGAGGCCCGCTGATGCGGACGCGACCGAGAAGTTCCAGACCGGAACGCCGGCGCGTGGAGCGGACAAGCCGGGCGCCGACCAGACCGGGCCCGGTGGCAAGCTGGGCGCAGGCCAAGCCGGGCCGGGCGCAGGGCAGAGCGGGCCGGGCGCAGGCCAAGCCGGGCCAGGCGCAGGGCAGAGCGGGCCGGGCGACAAGTCCGGCAGGCGGCCGGGTGCTGCTGCGGCCGCGGCGGCGGCTGCTGGGGTTGGCTCGTTGGTGAAGAAGGGTGGGGGCGAGGTTCCTCCCTCCGAGGATCAGACTGTCGCGATGCGGATGGTCGATTCGGCGGATGCGCCGACGACGGCCATGCCGATCCAGCGGCCGACGGATCGGGTGGTGCCGCCTGCGGGTGGCAGGCCGATGACGCCGCCGCCGAGTACGCCGCGTGGGCCCGCTGGGCCGCGGCAGGCTGGCCATCAGGGGCCGAGTGGGCCGCACGGGCCCGGGGTCGAGGAGACGCAGCCTTCGCCGCCGCGCGGCCCGAGTGTGCCGCCCAAGCCGGCATCGGCTCCCTCGCCCGCCGACATCCAGCCGACACGGCCAGCGCAGCAGCTCCCCGAGGGCAAGCGCCAGGTCGCGCCGCCGAACGTCCCGCAGCCAGGCCAGCAGGACGGCCTGCGGCACGGCCAGCAGGACGGGCCGGGCCGAGGCCAGCAACCGCCGGGCGGGCGGCTGGGTCAGCAGGACGGACCGGGCCGAGGCCAGCAGTCACCGGGCGGCCCGCAGCAGGGTCAGCAACAGTCGACCGGGTGGGCTGGTCAGCAGGACGGTCCGCGGCCGGTCGCACCGCCGCAGCGGATCGAGGTGCCACAGACCGCGGCGGCCGACGATCCGCAGGCCCCGGCCCGCTCGAAGCGCTGGCTGCTGGCCGTAGGCGGTGCCGCGGTGCTGGTGATCGCCCTGATCGTGACCGTGGTGGCGTTGATGTCCGGCGACGGCTCGCCCGAGGGTCAGGTCCGCACGGCGATCGGCGCCTACGCCGACGCACTGCGCAGCGGCGATCTCGATGACCTGCGGTCGAGCACGTGCGGTCAGCTGCACGAGTTCTACCAGGGCATCACCGCCGAGCAGTTCAAGGGCGTGCATCAGCTCTCGACCGAGCGTGGTTCGATCCCGGTCGTCGACAGCGTGGATGCGGTGCGCATCACCGGCGACTCCGCACTGGCCGAGGCGACGGTGTACACCTCCGCCGACCCGTCGAAGCGCACCGCGCGCACGTTCGACCTGCAGCGCACCGACGGCAGCTGGAAGGTGTGCGACCCCGCGGGCACCCCGTAACCCTGCCTCGACCCGTCGTAGCGGGCATTCCTGCCCGCTATGACGGGTCACACATAACTGGTCATCCGGTGAGACTCTCGACTAACATTTTCCGGATCATGAGCAGGGAACAGACAGCGTCACAGCCGGACATCGAAGCTGTGGTCCCGGATGCGGCGCTGGTCAGCCAGCGCTTCGGCTTCCGCGACCACTACGAGGTCGGCCGCGAGAAGATCCGAGAATTCGCCAGGGCCGTGCAGAATCTGCACCCCGCCCATCACCAGGAAGTCGACGCGCGCAAGCTCGGCTACGAGGGCATCATCGCGCCGCCGACCTTCGCCTCGGTGATCGGGATGAGCGCCACCAGGGCGCTGCTCGACAGCGTGCTCACCGAGTACGACCTGTCGCAGGTCCTGCAGACCGACCAGGTCTTCGAGCTCCACCGGCCGATGCTGGCGGGCGACCGGATCAGCACCGAGATCGAGATCGAGTCGATCCGCCAGTTCGCCGACAACGACTTCGTCAACGTCGGCTTCAAGCTGATCAACCAGGACGGCGACACCGCCGTGCAGGGCACGACCACGATCGTGGCCCGCAAGGGTGTCGAGGTCGACCCGAACATCGTCGACGCCGTCGAGAACATCAGCATGCACCCGCGCCCGGCCACCATCGCCGGTCTCGACACCGGCGACCTGCTGATCCGCCGCACCGGCGCCGCACCGGCGTCGACGCCGCGCGAGTTCGCCCCGGTCAACACCACCCCCGAGTTCGACTCCTTGGTCAAGGGCGGCGAGCTGCCCGCCGGTATCGCCCGAGTGACCCGCGGCGACCTGGCCAACTACGCCGGCGTCTCCGGCGACCCGAATCCGATCCACTTCAGCGACCGCGCCGCCGAACTGGCGGGCCTGCCGACCGTCGTCGCGCACGGCCTGCTGACCATGGGCCTGGCCGCCCAGTACCTGACCGACTGGCTCGGCGACCCCACCGCGATCGAGAAGCTGGCCGTCCGCTTCTCCGGTTTCGTCCCGGTCCCCCCGGCCGAAGCGGGCATCATCGAGTTCTCCGGCAAGATCAAGTCGATCGACCCCGAACGCCGCGCCGCCACCATCCTGCTGAGCGGAATCTCGGAGGGCCGCAAGCTCTTCGGCCGCGCGGTCGCCGACGTCCGCCTGACATAACAGCCCGCCTCCCCGCGAATTCTGGCCAGGCTCAGGATGGGTGTCATCTTGGGCTGGCGGCCGGCGGTACGTGTGGAGGGAGTTAGCCCGTCCCCGGTGAGTTACCCATGTTCTTTCGAGACCTGTGGGTAGCTCCCGCTCAGCGCAACCGGCCTACGAAACGGCAATGAACGTCAGCACAGTGGCCCCGACCCGGATGACATCCCCGTCGGCCAGTAGCGCACCGCTGTCGATCGGCACCTCGTTCACGTAGACGCCGTTGGCCGAGTGCAGGTCCTTGATCAGCAGTCCGGCGCGGCTCGGCATGATGTGCGCGTGGTAGCGGCTGGCTTTCGGGTCGTCGAGCACCAGCTCGTTGTCCGTCATCCGCCCGATCCTGATGCCGCCGTGCGGAATCGGGATGGTGCGGCCGTCGGCGAAGCGCAGGTTGCCGTTACGGATCGAGCGCGGCACCTCGGTGACCGTCTCGGTCATCGCGGCGGCGAGCTGCTCGGATCGCTTGGCCTCCACCAGATTCAGCGGTTCCTGCCGCAGCACCCGCTGTTCCAGCTCGATCAGCGCGGCACCGGGGTCGATGCCGAGTTCCTCGGCCAGCACACTGCGCACCCGCCGGCACGCCTCGAGCGCATCGGCCTGCCTGCCGGACAGGTACAGCGCGGTGATCAGCTGACCCCACAGCGGCTCACGCAGCGGGTGCTCGTTGGTCATCGAGACCAGCTCACCGATCACCGAAGACGCGCGCCCGCAGGCGATTTCGGCGTCGACGCGAGCGGAGACGGCGAGCAGCCGCTCCTCGTCCATCGCGGTCGCGAAACCGTCGGCGAACTGCAACCCGGCCAGGTCGGACAGTGCCCGCCCGGTCCACTCGCGCAGTGCCGCGCCGAACAGGTTGGCCGCGCCGGGGTGGTCGCCCACCTCGAGGCAGCGCGAACCCGCCTCGCGGGCGTTCTCGAACCGGCCGAGATCGCATGCGGTGTCGGGGATTTCGAGCCGGTAGCCCGCGCCCTCGGTCCGCAGGACCTGCGCGGAATCGATACCGGCGTTGCGCAGCGCCTTGCGGATGTTGGAGACGAACACCTGCAGACTGGCGGCATAGGAGTCCGGCGGATCCTCGTTCCACACCATCTCGGCCAGCACGGCAGAAGACACCGCGCGCCGCCGGTTGACGGTGAGCGCGGCAAGCAGAGCGCGCGGCTTGGGCCCGCCGACCGCCACCGGCTCACCGCCGACCAGCAGTCGAACGGGCCCGAGCACACGGACATCAAGACTCATGAGCTCGGGCCCCGTTTGATTGTTGCGAAAAACCGATCAGGAACCCGACACCGAACGACCGGCCGACTTCAGGTCGTTGCAGGCCTCGACGACGCGATCGGCCATCGAGGTCTCGGCCTTCTTCAGGTAGCTGCGCGGGTCGTAGGTCTTCTTGTTGCCGACCTCACCGTCGATCTTCAGCACACCGTCGTAGTTGGTGAACATGTGACCGGCGACCGGGCGGGTGAAGGCGTACTGGGTGTCGGTGTCGACGTTCATCTTCACGACGCCGAACCGCAGCGAGTCCTCGATCTCGGACTTCAGCGAGCCCGAACCACCGTGGAAGACGAAGTCGAACGGCTGCGCGTCGGGCGACAGGCCGAGCTTGGCGGCCGCGACGCGCTGGCCCTCGGCCAGCACCTCGGGCTCGAGCACCACGTTGCCCGGCTTGTACACACCGTGCACGTTGCCGAAGGTGGCGGCCAGCAGGTACTTGCCGTTCTCGCCCGCGCCGAGCGCGTCGATGGTCTTCTCGAAGTCCTCGGGCGAGGTGTAGAGCTTGTCGTTGATCTCGGCCTCGACACCGTCCTCTTCACCGCCGACGACGCCGATCTCGACCTCGAGGATGATGTTGGCGGCCTTCGAGAGCTTGAGCAGCTCCTTGGCGATCTCGAGGTTCTCGTCGATCGGGATGGCCGAGCCGTCCCACATGTGCGACTGGAACAGCGGGTTCAGGCCGTTGTTCACGCGCTCCTGCGAGATCGCGAGCAGCGGACGCACGTAGGTGTCCAGCTTGTCCTTGGGGCAGTGGTCGGTGTGCAGCGCGATGGTCACGTCGTACTTGGCGGCGACCACGTGCGCGAACTCGGCCAGCGCCACCGCGCCGGTGACCATGTCCTTCACGCCGAGACCCGAGGCGAACTCGGCGCCACCGGTGGAGAACTGGATGATGCCGTCGCTGCCCGCCTCCGCGAAGCCCTTGATAGCGGCGTTGATCGTCTCCGACGAGGTGCAGTTGATAGCCGGGAATGCGAACGAGTGCGCCTTGGCCCGGCCGAGCATCTCGGCGTAGACCTCCGGAGTCGCGATAGGCACAGCAATGACCTCCGTCTGTGGGGAAGCGAAAAACCAATTCTGTCAGGCCACACCCTAAGTTAGGAAGCGATCGGAGGGTTCACCGGCTTCTTCCCGTCGCATCTGCGAACACCGCAGGACACTCATGTCACAGATTGGACCGGTACTGTGGGGGCCGTGACTTTGCTGGCGGTATCCGATGCGGTGACGAACAACCTTGCGTTGACCCAGTTGCTGGACCCGATGTATCTGCTCCAGGAGACCTGGCTCAAGAACGCGGTACTACCCGCCATCCTGGCGATCGTCTTCATCGAGACCGGCCTGCTCTTCCCGTTGCTGCCCGGTGACTCGCTGCTGTTCACCGGCGGCATGCTGGCCGCGCAAGGCAGCCCGAACATCTGGGTGCTCGTGCCGCTGGTCATCATCACCGCCTTCGCGGGCGACCAGTGCGCGTACTGGATCGGCCGCAAGATCGGGCCCGCGATCTTCCGCAAGGAGGACAGCCGCTTCTTCAAGAAGCAGTACATCGTGGAGACGCACGAGTTCTTCGAGAAGCACGGCCCCAAGACAATCATCCTGGCCAGGTTCGTGCCGATCGTGCGCACGTTCATGCCGGTGCTGGCCGGTGTGTCGAAGATGAGCTACCGCAAGTACGTGGCGTTCGACATCGTCGGCGCCGTGCTCTGGGGCGGCGGTGTGACGATCATCGGCTACTTCCTCGGCAATGTGCCGTTCATTCGCGACCATGTGGAAGCGATCTTCCTGCTGATCGTGTTCGTGTCGATCCTGCCCGCGATCATCACCGTCGGGAAGAAGGTCCTCGGCCGCCGTAACGCACCCACCGAGGCCGCGCCTGCTGTCGAGCTGGCCGCCTCGGCGAACGAGACGCACTGATCAAGTGACCGCAGTACCGTCGATTCACGCTCTGGGCAGCTTCGATCCGCTGATCTCGGCAGGCCCCGCCGTGGTCTGGACGGTGGTGCTGGTCTTCGTCTTCCTGGAGTGCGCGTTCATCATCGGGCTGTTCCTGCCCGGGGACTCCATGCTCATCACCGCGGGCATCGTGATGGCGTCGCACGCCAACGGCGAGGCCCAGGTGTGGGCGTTGTCGGTGGGCACGATGCTGGCCGCGATCGCGGGCAATCAGGTCGGGTATGTCGTCGGCCAGCGGACCGGACATCACCTGGTCGCGCGCAAGAACGGCCGCTATATCAACACCAGGAATCTGGCGAAGGTCACCGCGCTGCTGGAGAAACACGGCTTCTTCGCCGTGCTGGTCGCGCGCTGGATTCCGTGGGTGCGCACGCTGTGCCCGATGGTGGCGGGCGCGGCCAAGATGGATCACCGCCGCTACACCATCGCCAGCACCCTCGGCGCGATCATCTGGGCGCCGGTGCTGCTGCTGATCGGCTATTACGCGGGCGAGTTCCTCGAGCAGGTGCCCTGGCTGATGCCCGCCGTGATCGGCATCATGATCGTCTGCCTGGTCATCGGCACGATCCTCGGTCTGCGGCACTACCGCCAGGAGATGGCCAAGCCTGCCGAGGACTTCGATCTGGATCGCGCGGCCGTCACCACCGACGCCGACCGCTGAGGCTCACAGCCCCGCGGCGGTCACCTGGTAGGCGGCTTCCATCAGCATCCAGCCGGACAGCTGCACCGACAGGTCTCGTTCCGGCACGGCGGAGGCGGTCACCGAGCCGCCCGCGGTGAACCTGCCCGCGCCCGCCGTGCCGCCGGGTAAGCGGGCAGGCTTGCTCCAGTCGTGCCCGAACAGCGGCTCGCCCTCCACCTCGAGGCGGTTGGCCCAGGCCGCGGTCGCCGAGGCCTTCACGATGGCCGCCGCGGTGCGCCGGTCCATCTCCTGCTGCTTGCCCTCGCCGGGCAGCATCAGCGCGACGACCGCCAGGTAGCGGGCGAGGATGCCGTTGAACAGGCCACCGTCCCCACCGCCACCGCCGGAGATCACCAGGCGGGTGGTCATGTTCTCCTCGACTGCGGCCAGCAGCCTGCTGACCCGCTCGGCGTGCCGGTCGTCGTCGGTCTGCACGGCCAGTTCGGTCTCCAGACCGAGCACAACGCCCTGGCAGTAGCTGAACACCGGACGCTCGATCTCGCCCGACGGCAGGTGGATGCCGTCGAGGATCAGGCCGGATTCGGGGTCGCGCAGGGTGGCGTCGAGCCAGTCGGCCATCTCCTGCGCGCGCTCGACCCGGCCGAGGCGCAGCAGCGCGATGCCCGCCGGACCGTTGGCCGGTGCGTTGAAGAAATCGGAGCGGACCCGCCACGGGATGCCACCGCCGGTCTCGGGAGCCCAGGCTCCGTAGAGCTGCTGTTCCAGCGCGACCAGGCCGCGGCGGGCCTCGGTCAGGTCCTGGGTGCGCTCGGCGCGTTCCAGCGCGATCGCGAGCCAGGCCATGTCGTCGTAGTAGCGGTTGGTCCAGCCGGTGAGGTTGCGGATGCGGATGGCGCGGGCGATCGCGCCGATGCGCCTGCGGCGCGCGGGGGTGGGCACGCGGTTGGCGGCGTCGACCGCGATGTCGAGCAGGTGCGCCTGCCACCAGTAGTGCCAGCCGGCGAACGCGCGCTCGCGGCGGGTCGCCGGCCAGCCGACGACACCCAATTCCGTTCCGGGACAACCCCACAGCATGCGCAGGTGTCGCGAGACGATCGCGGACTCGGCCATGTCGGCACGCTCGGACCACAACGCCGGAGTCGGCACGGATCCGGCGCGATCAAGGGGCTGTGGGCGCCGGCCGCTGCGCGAGGTCATAGGACCATGGTGCCAGTTGCTGCCCGGTTTTCGCGCCCGTTCCGTTACCGATTCGAGGCTGATTCGATCACAACCAGTCCGATGCACACATCATGACGGTCAGGAACCGACCGGTCACCAAGCCAGGGAGAGATCGGCGTGCTGGCGGATCCAGGCGTGCATGGCGATACCGGCGGCGACACCGGCATTGATACTACGGGTCGAGCCGAACTGCGCGATCGAAACTGTCAGCGCCGCAGCGTCTTTCGCGTCATCGCTGACGCCGGGACCTTCCTGGCCGAACAGCAGCAGGCACTCGCGCGGCAGCTGCGCCGTCTCCAGCGGGACCGCGCCGGGGACGTTGTCGACCGCGACGACGGTCAGCCCCTCGCGGGCGGCGAACTCGCGCAGTTCGGCCAGGTCGGCGTGGTGCATCAGGTGCTGGTAGCGGTCGGTGACCATGGCGCCGCGCCGGTTCCAGCGCCGTTTGCCGACGATGTGCACGGCGGCCGCCGCGAAGGCGTTCGCGGTGCGGACCACGGTGCCGATATTGGCGTCGTGGCCGAAGTTCTCGATGGCGACGTGGAAGGGGAAGCGGCGGGCGTCGATGTCGGCGACGATCGCCTCGCGGGTCCAGTACCGGTACGCGTCGACGACATTGCGCCGGTCGCCCTCGGCCAGCAACTGCGGGTCGTAGCGGTCGTCGGTGGGCGGCGGAGTGCCGTATTCCTGCTCCCACGGTCCGAGTCCGTACGGATGCTCGCCCCATTCGGTCGGACCCGCGACCTCGACCTCGGGCGATGGCACTGACTCGTTCACCCCGAGAATGCTAGGTGGACGCCGGTCAGGACGGCTCGGCCGCCCCTGCGCCTATCCTGGAACCGTAGGACTCACGGGCGGTTGTCGGTATGGAGCACACGCGCATTCTGCAAGCGCTGACCTTGGTTGTCGCGATGTATCTGGTCGCGCTCGCGGTGTGGCTCGGCTGGCTCGCGCCGCACACACCGCCGGGGACGCTGCCCTATCAGGTCTTCATCATGGTCGGGCTGTTCGGCGCCGCCGCCGGCATCGCCATGGCGATCGCCTCGATGCCGACCAAAGCCGACCGCCAGCTGCGCAAACACGGCCTGGAGGGCTGGGCGCGCATCGACGGCGTGCGGCCGCTGACCCGCACCGACCATTCCAGCGAACTCACCGAACTCGATGTCGAGCTGACCGTGCCGGGGTCCGACAGCTATCACGGCAAGATCGTGGTCGACGTGATGCCGGTGGACAAGCCACGCATGGCCATCGGGCAAACCATCCCGATCCGCGTCGATCCGGCCGACCGCGACCGCATCATTCTCGTACTCTGACTCAGCCGGGGGCCGCGTCCAAGGAAGGCAGGGCGACGATCGGCTTGCCGCGGCGCAGGGTTCGCTGCCAGCGTTGTGGATCGAAGACGGCCGGTTGGGTGCTGTCGATGAACGCGCGGATCAGCTTCACGAAGCGGTCCGGGTCGTAGTGGTGTGGGAAGTGGCCCGCGCCTTCGAAGATCTCCAGCATGGAGCCCGGGAAGGCGCGATGGGCGAGTTCGGCGTGGTCGGAGGGGATGACGGTGTCGCGGGTGCCGCCGATGATCAGCGTCGGCAGATGCGCGGCCAGGTAGCCGCGGTCGAGCATGGTGATGGACTGGCCGCGCCGATCGGCGGCCGCGCGGATGGTGCGCAGGAACGCGTTGCGCGCTGCGGTGTCGGACAGCCGACTGTAGAGCCGCAGCACATAGTCGGCGTCCGGTCCGAGACCCAGCCCGCCGATGCCGTCCACGACCGGAATCGATGCCCGCACGACGGTGCGCACCGGCCAGCTGGTCAACGCCATCAGGCCGGGTCCGGCGCCGGGCATCGTCGCCAGCCGGAAGACCGGGTGTACACCCGCGCCCATCCCGGCCGGGCAGACCAGCGCGAGCCGTTCCACCCGCTCCGGGAACTGGTAGGCGAACTGCATCACGATCCCGCCGCCGAGCGAGTGTCCAACCAGAGTGACCCGTTCGATCCCGAGCACGCTGAGCAGATCACGCATCCCGTTGGCGTAGGCCGCCACGGCGTAGTCGGCGCGCGGCTTGTCCGATTCACCGTGACCGAGCAGATCCGGCGCGAGCACGGTGTAGTGCTCGGCCAGCCCGTCGAACACCGGCGCCCAGGTGCCTGAGCTGTCGGAGATGCCGTGAATGAGCAGCAAAGGCGGCCCCGAACCAGCCATCCGGAACGCGCGGCGATAGCCGTGCACCTCGATGAACTGCACCTGCCCGGTCATCTTCGAAGCGTGCGCGGCGGGTGTTGCGCGTGCAGAACACCCACGTAAGCGCTGTGTGACAGGGAGTATCAGGCTCCGCGCGACGGCCCGGCCACCTCGGGATCCGTGAGCAGGTACTGCGCGGCTGCGTAGGTAGCGAGGATGACGCCCTCGCTGATCCGGCGGGTGCGGTCGTCGCGGGCGAAGAGGCGGCGCAGGACGATCAGGCCGTCGGACACCGTGAACAGCAGGGCGCCGATGCCGAGCCTGCTGCGCGGGTCGCTGTTCGGGATGTTCAGTCCGGCAATGTTTTTCGCCCCCGGTGCCAGCGCGGGATCCGATGCCAGCGTCGCCGCGGTGCCGAGGGTGGCGCCATAGGCGGTCAGCGGTATCGCGAGGACCGGCGCCTTCGCGCGCAGCAGACCGGCCGCACCGACCCACGCCACCAGCCGGGGCGCGGCGATCGCGGCGCGCGGCCGGGCGCCGCGGCGCCACCACAGCAGCGAGTAACCGGTCTGCATGACCGCGAACGAGGACGCGCCCGCGATCAGCCGCCGGTCGTCGTCGGGGTCGATGAGCAGCACGTCACCGACGGTGGCCGCGGCCAGCGAGCCGAGCAGGATCCGGCGCTCGGCCGGATCGAGCTCGACGCCGCTGGTGACGGTGTCGGCCGCCAGCAGCGGCATCAGCAGCGGCTTGGTCAGCCATTGAAGCCGGTCCCGGCCGGTGACGGCACCGAAGACGGTGACCGCCGCCGCCGCGAGATAGCCGGCGCGCAACGGACGCACGTCAGAAGCTCGTCTCTTTCGGCGCGGGCGGCAGGATGACGACCTGGCCCGCGTAGCTCAGCCCGGCACCGAAGCCGAGCAGCAGCGCCACCTGACCACCCTTGGCCTTGCCGGTGACCAGCATTTCCTCCATCGCCAGCGGGATCGAGGCGGCCGAGGTGTTGCCGGTGTTCTCGATGTCGTTGGCCATCGGGATGTCCTCGGCCAGGCCGAGGTTCTTCTTCATCAGCTCGTTGATCCGCGCGTTGGCCTGGTGCGGGATGAACACCTCGATGTCCTCCTTGGCCACACCGGAGGCGTCCAGCGCCGCCGACAGCGCGCGCGGCAGCGTCACCGCGGCCCAGCGGAAGACCTTCGGGCCCTCCATGTGCAGCGACATCCGGCCGACCGGCTCGACCGCCGGGTCAATGCCCTGCATCGCCTGGGCCTTGTTCATGTAGGCGAGGAAGTCGACGTCCTGGGCGATGGCCTCGGCGTTCTCGCCGTCGCTGCCCCACACCGTCGGGGAGATGCCGTTCTCCTCGGCCGGGCCGACGACGACGGCGCCCGCGCCGTCGCCGAAGATCATCGCGGTGCCGCGATCGGTGGGGTCGAGGCCGACAGTCATCGTCTCCGCGCCGATCACCAGGATGTAGTCGAACGAACCGGCCCGGATCAGGTCGGCGGCGACACCGAGGCCGTAGCCGAAGCCACCGCAGCCGGAGGTGAGGTCGAAAGCGGCGACACCGTTGAGACCGAGGTCGGAGGCCACCGACGGGGCGCCGTGCGGGGTGAGCTTGAGCCAGCTCGACGTGCACAGGATGACCGCGCCGATCTTCGTGCGCTCGATCGGGGTGTTCTTCAGCGCGCGGTCACCCGCGGCCACCGCGATCGACCGGATCGTCTCGTCGCCGCTGATCCAGCGGCGGTTATGGATTCCTGTGCGGTCGAAGATCCACTCGGGCGTGGAGTCGAGTTGTTCACACACCTCGGCATTGCTGACGATGCGCTGCGGTCGGTACGCACCGATCCCGAGCATCGCAACGTTGTCACGATTCTTGTTTACTGCAATGCTCACCACAGGTGACTCACACGTCCTTCAGACTTTCCGGACGACCACATCGTCATCCAGGTTTACCGTTGTTCAGGCTAACTCAGAGCAAGGTCATCGAGACCGAGGATGGATCGATACTCCAGCCCCTCGGCGGCGATGACCTGGTCAGCGCCGGTTTCCCGGTCGACAACGGTAGCGACGCCGACCACGATCGCGCCCGCTTCACGCAGCGCGCGCACCGCGGTGAGCGGTGAATTGCCGGTGGTGGTGGTGTCCTCGACGACCAGCACGCGCTTGCCGACGATGTCGGGGCCCTCGATCTGGCGCTGCATGCCGTGCGCCTTGGCCGCCTTGCGAACCACGAACGCGTCGATCGGGCGGCCCGCCGCGTGCATCACGGCCATCGCGACCGGATCGGCGCCCATGGTGAGCCCGCCGACGGCGTCGAAGTCCCAGTCGGCGACCAGCTCGCGCAGCAGCGAACCGATCAGCGGGCCGGCCTGGTGGTGCAGCGTCGCGCGGCGCAGGTCGACGTAGTAGTCGGCCTCCTTGCCCGAGGACAACGTCACCTTGCCGTGCACGACCGCGAGCTCGCGCACGAGCGCGGCCAGCTGGTCGCGGTCTGCCTCGGTGAGCGCCTGACGTGCCTGGTCGATCATCGTTTGCGTGTCCTTTCGGTCATGATCCGGGCCTATGGTTACGCTACGCGCCGCGTCCGGGCCCGACGCTCATGCCCTAGGTCCGTCCGCGCGCATTGAAGAGTCCGCGATTCATGCGGGCCACCAGGGTCCGCGGGACGAAGCCCGCCACCGCGGTGAGCACCTTGTACTGCACGCCCGGCACGCTGATCACCCGCCCCGCGTCCAAGTCATGCAGGCACCCGTCGACGACCTGGTCGACGTCGAGCCACAGTCGCTTGGGCAGCGAACTCATCTCGATGCCGGCCCGCTCGTGGAACTCGGTGTGCACGAACCCGGGGCACAGCGCCTGGATGCGGACACCGGTGCCCGCCAATCCACCCGCCAACCCTTCCGAGAAGGATACGACGTAGGCCTTGGACGCCGAGTAGGTCGACCCCCGTCCGGGGATCAGTCCGGCGACGCTGGCCACATTCACGATCGACCCGGTGGCCGCGGCGATCATCGGCGGCAACGCGGCCCTGGTCAGTTGCAGCACCGAGGTGACGTTGACGTCGAGCTGAGCCTGCAGTTCGGCGGGCTCCAGGGTCCAGAACTCCCCCGAATGCGCGAAACCGGCATTGTTGACCAGGAATTCGAGCCCCTGGGCGGCCCGCTCGGCGACGCGGGCGCGGTCGTCGTCATCGGCGAGGTCGGCGGCGAGCACCTCGGTGGAGGTGGCGTAGCGGCGGCCGAGCTCGTCGGCGAGCGCGCGCAGACGTTCCTCGTTCCTGGCGACGAGCACCAGGTCGTAGCCGAGCGAGGCGAGACGATGGGCGAAGCCCTGCCCGATCCCGGACGTCGGTCCGGTGATCATGGCGACGGGGCGATGCGAGCCGGGCAGGCGCAGCGGGCTGTCCGTCACTTCGGTACTGGCCCCTGGTACGGACGGAAACCGGGGTGGAACGGTCCACCTGGCTGATCCGAGTCGGCGTCCTCGTCACGCGATGCGGGCGCTTCGGCGCGCGGACGCGGTTCCGGGACGACCGCCAGCGACGGCCGCTTCGGCGGCTCACCGAGCGGACGGCGGCCCGGGGCGGGCTGGTCCTCGAAGTCGGGATCGTCGAGGTCGGGGTCGTAGTCGTCGCCGGTGTAGGCCTGCGGTCGGCCCGCGGGCGCGCGACGGCCGTACTCGGAGTCGTCCGGTTCGGGGGCTTGGACGGCCGGGCCACGGCTGCCGTGCGGCTTGTCACCGGGTCCGTAGCGGTCGTCGTCGGGTCCCGGGAAGCGGGCGCGGCCCGGCTCGTCGAAATCACCGGCGGCCGGGCGCCCGAATCCGGCGGCGGCGCGGTCGTCGTCGAGATCCTCGTCGTACTCGGCGCGGAAGCCCGCGCCCAGCGGCTCGTCGGCATTGCTGCGGGGACGGGTGTATTCGCTCGGCTCGGCCACCGGCGGCAGCACATGCAGCAGGCCGGACAAGCGAAGCACCGCGTCGATCGCGGTCTCCCAGTCCTTGGGTCCGCTGCCGACGGGCAGCATGCCGAGGGTCCAGTTGCCCTCACTCCACAGCATCTGCACGGTGTCCGAGAGCGACTCGATGAACCCGACCATCCGCTGATCGACCGCGTGCCTGGCGATCTCGGGATCGGTCGCGAACACGACCCGGTCGCCGATCGCGCCGAGCAGTTCCAGATCGTGGTCCTTCGGCGGCGACGCGGTCTTGAGCCGCATGTCGACGTCGATCTCGGAGCCGATCTGGCGGCGCACCGCTACCAGGGTCGCCGCGTCTTCCAGGTCGAAGAGCACGAACTTCTCGCCCTTGCGGATGCCGGAGACGACGTCGACCGCGGAGAGATAGCCGAGCTTGGCCAGCGCGCCACGACGCCACGTCGAGGCGAGCGCGGGCTCGACCGAGACGTAGGTATAGCCCTGGGACTTCGCCCAGACCTGGCGCGCGTGCCCGGTCCGCTGTCGCTGGACCCGATCGAAATAGAGCAGTACGACCGCACCCACGAGTGCGATCGCCGCCAATCCGAACCACATAGCCGTCATCGTCGCCTAGCCTATCCAGCCGTCGCCGTGATTGCCCGGCAGTGCGGGCTTTCGACGCGCGGGTCGCTCATCGGGGGCCGCTTGGTAACGCCGTACTGATGATGATCTTGGCGTGGATCGACCCGTCGGGGTTCTTGTCGCCCTGCACCATAACCATGTCGCCGACGGGCAGCTCGCTCGCCTTCGTGCTGGTCAGCGAGATCACTTGGGTGGCATCGTCGATCAGCACCCGAACCGTCGACCCGCCGAGGGTGCTCATGCTGATCTCGGTGCCGGTGTTTGCGGTGATGCTGCCCATCGTCGCGCCGAGATCGTCGCCACCGCCGAGACCGGGCAGCCCGGGCAGGCCGCTCGCGGTCGGTGGTACGACCGGAGTCGTCTGTCTACCTGTCGGCGGCACCAGGAGCTGGGTGGTCGTCGGCGCCGCGGCCGTGTTGTCGTCGGACTCGCCACCGCCGAGGACCAGGCCGGCCAGCACGCCGCCGACCGCGATCAACGCGAGGACGCCCAGGCCGAGCGCGATCCACAATCCGGTGTTCCGCTTGGGCGGTTCGCCCTGGTCACCGTCCTGCAGACGGGGCGGGTAGCCCGGCGGCGGCGCACCCGGATAGCCCTGGTCGTAGCCGGGAGGCGGTTGGTGCGGTGGTGGTTGCGCTGCGGGATAACCACTTTCGTAGGCACCCCATTGCGCGTCGTGCGGCGGCAACGCCTGCGTCGGGTTCGACGGCTGCCCCCACTCGTCGAACCCGCCTCCGCCATACGGCTTGGTCGAATCCACGCCCGGCGAACCCAGCCGTTCGGTCGGCGAATCCTCCGGGCGTTGCCCCCACGGATCGTTCGGGTTCGTCATGAGCTCCAGCGTAGGACAGCGCGGTGCGTTGGGAGGTCCCTACGCACCGCGCTGTGGATATTTCACGAGCTGGGGACAACTTCGCGTCCGACGACCAGCTTGTCGGTGGCGTCGTCTACGCTCACGCGCACCGTGTCGCCGTCGGTGACCGCGCCGGAGAGCAGTTCCTTGGCCAGGCTGTCGCCGATGGCCTGCTGGATCAGCCTGCGCAACGGCCGCGCGCCGTAGGCCGGGTCGTAGCCGCGCACCGCCAGCCACTTCTTGGCCTCGTCGGTGACATCGAGCGTCAGCCGCCGCTGCGCGAGCCGCTTCTGCAGCTGCCGCAGATTGATGTCGACGATCGATTCCAGCTGCTCGGCGTCGAGCGCGTGGAACATCACCACGTCGTCGAGCCGGTTGAGGAACTCCGGCTTGAACGCCCTGCGCACCGCCTCCATCACCTGCTCCTTGTCGCCACCGGCGCCGAGGTTGGAGGTGAGGATGAGGATGGTGTTGCGGAAGTCGACCGTGCGGCCCTGGCTGTCGGTCAGCCTGCCCTCGTCGAGGACCTGCAGCAGGATGTCGAAGACGTCCGGGTGCGCCTTCTCGATCTCGTCGAACAGCACCACCGAATACGGACGCCTGCGCACCGCCTCGGTGAGCTGTCCGCCCTGGTCGTAGCCGACATAGCCGGGCGGAGCACCGACCAGGCGAGCCACCGAGTGCTTCTCGCTGTACTCACTCATATCGATGCGGACCATGGCGCGTTCGTCGGCGAACAGGAAGTCGGCCAGCGATTTCGCCAGCTCCGTCTTACCCACACCGGTCGGTCCGACGAACATGAACGAGCCCGTCGGCCGGTTCGGGTCGGCGACCCCGGCTCGCGCCCGGCGCACCGCGTCCGACACGGCCCGCACAGCCTCTTCCTGACCGACGACACGTCCGGCGACCTCGGTCTCCATCCGCAGCAGCTTCGCGGTCTCGCCTTCGAGCATCCGGCCGACCGGCACGCCGGTCCACGACGACACGACGTCGGCGATGTCGTCGGGCGTGACCTCCTCGTTCAGCATCACGTCACCGTCCGGCGCCGCACCGCTGACCTGCTCGGCCGCGGCGAGCTCCTTCTCCAGCGCGGGGATCCGGCCGTAGCGCAGCTCGGCCGCCTTGCCGAGGTCACCGTCGCGCTCGGCGCGCTCGGACTCGCCGCGCAACGCTTCGAGCTGCTCTTTCAGGCCGCGCACCGAGTCGATCGCGTTCTTCTCGTTCTGCCAGCGGGTGGTGAGGTGGCTGAGCTTCTCGCGATCGTCGGCGAGCTCGGAGCGCAGCTTCTCCAGCCGCTGCTTGGAGGCCTCGTCGGTCTCCTTCTCCAACGCGACCTCTTCGATCTCCAGCCGCCGCACGGCCCGCTCGACCTCGTCGATCTCGACCGGCCGCGAGTCGATTTCCATGCGCAGCCGCGCGGCCGACTCGTCGATCAGGTCGATCGCCTTGTCGGGCAGGAACCGGGAGGTGATGTAGCGGTCGGACAACGTCGCGGCCGCCACCAGCGCGGAATCGGTGATCCGCACGCCGTGGTGCACCTCGTAGCGCTCCTTGATGCCGCGCAGGATGCCGATGGTGTCGGCCACCGACGGCTCGCCGACGATGACCTGCTGGAACCGGCGCTCCAGGGCGGCGTCCTTCTCGATGTACTTGCGGTACTCGTCGAGCGTGGTCGCGCCGACCAGGCGCAGCTCACCACGGGCGAGCAGCGGCTTGATCATGTTGCCCGCGTCCATCGCGGAATCTCCGGTGCCGCCCGCGCCGACGATGGTGTGCAGCTCGTCGATGAAGGTGATGATCTCGCCCGCGCTGTTCTTGATGTCGTCGAGCACGGCCTTGAGCCGCTCCTCGAACTCACCGCGATACTTCGCGCCGGCGACCATCGCGCCGAGGTCGAGCGAGATGACCTTCTTGTTGCGCAACGATTCCGGCACGTCGCCTTCGATGATGCGGCGCGCCAGACCCTCGACGATGGCGGTCTTGCCGACGCCGGGCTCGCCGATGAGCACCGGGTTGTTCTTGGTGCGGCGCGAGAGCACCTGCACCACCCGGCGGATCTCGGTGTCACGGCCGATGACCGGGTCGAGCTTGCCCGCGCGGGCGAACTCGGTGAGGTCGGTGGAGTACTTCTCCAGCGCCTGGTAGGTGGCTTCGGGCTCCGGGCTGGTGACCCGCGCGCTGCCGCGCACCGTGGCGAAGGCATCGCGCAGCGCCTCGGGGCTCGCGCCGTGCCTGCGCAGCAGCTTGGCGATCTCGGAGTCGCCGTCGGCGAGCCCGACCAGCAGATTCTCGGTCGAGACGTACTCGTCGCCGAGCTCGGTGGCCAGCCGCTGGGCGGCGGTGAGCGCGGCCAGCGCCTCGCGGCCGAGCTGCGGTGTGGTGGTCGCGCCGGTCGCGCGCGGCAGCCGGTCGGCGATGTCGCCCGCCTCGCGCTCGACTGTCGCCGGGTCGACTCCGATGGCCTTCAGCAGCGGGGCGGCGATGCCATCGGTCTGATCCAGCAACGCCACCAGCAAGTGCGCCGGACGGATCTCCGGATTGCCTGCCGCCGAGGCGGCCTGAAGGGCGGCGGTCAGCGCCGCCTGTGTCTTGGTGGTGGGATTGAACGAGTCCACAGGTCTCCTTGGGTGTGTCCGGTATCGACTGGTTCAACGCGCACAAAGTTGAGTCTGTTCCGCTCAACTCCAACTTTTCCCGGTGGACGCCGGAATCGGTGTTCACGCTACGCCGCGACACCACCGAAGACGATCAATCACCGCACGTCGCAGCCCTGCCCACCTAAGATTGCGCAACGAGATGCTCGATCTGCCGCAACCCGTTTCGCGGCGCGCTCGACGACCACCCGGCTCCACAGACACAGGAGACATATGCGCGCGATCGTGGTTCAGAAGTTCGGCGCCACCCCTGAGCTGGCCGACGTGCCGGTGCCGGAGCCGGGATCAGGTGAGGTGCAGGTCGCGCTGGACGCGGCGGGAGTCAACCCGTTCGACCTGAAGATGGCCGACGGCATCCTCGAGGGCAAGATGCCCACCGATTTCCCGATGATCCTCGGGGTGGACGGCGCCGGCACGATCTCGGCGATCGGGCCTGGCGTGCGCTCGTTCGCCGTCGGCGACCGGGTGGTCGGCAAGTTCCTCACCGCGCCCGCGGGCCACGGCAGCTGGGCCCAGTACGCGACGCTGCCCGAGGACGCGACCCTGGTGCCGATCCCCGACGGCGTCACCTCGGTGGCCGCGGCCGCGCTCCCCGTCGCCGGCGTCACCGCCCAGGACCTCGTCGACACCGCCAAGATCCAGCCCGGCCAGACGGTCCTGATCGTCGGCGCGACCGGCGGCGTCGGATCCTTCCTCGTCCAGCTGGCCAATATCGCGGGCGGCCACGTGATCGCCACCGCCCGCGGTGACGCCGCCGACCAGGTCGCCCGCCTCGGCGCCGCGGAAACGATCGACTACACCAAAACCCGCCCCGCCGACCCCGACGTCGTCGACCCCGACGCGGCCGCCTACCGCGACTCCAGCGTCACCGGCGCCGTCCGCTTCACCCACCCCGACGGCATAGACGTCCTCTTCGACGTGATCAGCGGTCCCGCCGACTTCGCCTCCCACGCCACCCTCGTCCGCCCCGGCGGCCGCGCCTACTCCACCACCTGGGCCGCCGACGAAAACTCGTTGCGTGAACGCGACATCACCGGCGGCAACTTCGAATCCAAAGGCCGCGGCCCAGAACTGACCCGCCTCCTCACCCGAGTCGCCGCCGGCGACGTGGTCGTCCCGGTCGAAGCAACAGTCCCCCTGGAAGCCGCCCCCGCCGTCCTCGGCGCGGGAAGCGCCCGCGGAAAGACCGTCCTCGCAATCTGATTCGCTCCGTTGACCATGGGATTCCGGACACCACCTTCCTACGACAGGATCGTCGTTGCCGGGACCCGGTCAGCGGGAGCGGTAGGCGCCTTGGCGCGCCTTGGTGGCGGTGGTGGTGAGGATTGAGGTGAGGGTCGCCTGGAGGCGGGTGGGGGTGGTGGGTTTGGCGATGAAAGTGGTTTCGCCGTAGAAGACGTAGCGGCCGTCGCCGGTGAGGTCGTGGAGTTGGAAGTCGTCGCGGCCTTCGGTGTGGCGGTTGTCGACGCTGGCGTGGGCATAGACACCGATGTGGGTGAGGGTGTCGGTGGGTTTGGCGAGGAAGGTTTCGAGTTGTTCTCGGGGGGTGGGGTTCCACGGGTCGCGGACGTGGGGGCGGGGGGCGGCGAGTTCGGCTGCGGTGACTTTGATTTCGCGGCCCTTGCCGGGGCCGACTTTGGGGAGGGTGGACAGGACTGCCGCGGCCAGGGCGTCGGGGGCCATCAGGTGGAGGGTGACATCGCCCGGGTCGGATTCGTCGCCGGGCGCCTGGATAGCCAAGGCGGCGTAGGTGTCTCGGGTACCACCGTGCGCGCGGATCGTTCTCGTGCGGCCGGTGGCGCCTGCTACCTCGACTCGGGCGTGCGGGGCCAGCAGGGCGGCCATGGCCGCGTCGAGGTCGCTGTCGAATTCGGCCATCATGTTCTCGGCGGCTTTGCTCCGGAGCCGAAGGACCTCGGCCTGGGATTCGACGTCGGTATGGCGATGATGCAGGGGGTACGGGAGGACATCGCGGCCTGCCGCCTCCCACAGAGTGCGGAAGTCTAGAGCGGTGAGATGCCAGGTACGCACGGGAGATCTACTCTGTTCCATCGGGTTTCACGATTCAGTCGGCGCCGATGACCGGCGGCACCATCTTGGGCACGTTGTCCAGACCGGTGAGTTCGTCACCGTGTTCCTGTGTGATCAGGTAGTCGGGGATGCCCTTGGTGGATTCGTCGTCCTTGCCGCCGCCTCTGGCGCCGGGGGCGCCCATACCCGGCATGCCGGCCCGGCCCGCTGCGCCGCTGCCCGCACCCGCTGCCCGACCGCCCGCTGCGGTGGTGCCCGTGGTCGCGCCGGCGCCGGGGACCGCGCTACCGGGGGCAGGGGAGCTCGGGGAGCCGGATCCAGGAGCGCCCGCACCGCCGCCGGGTGATCCGGATGGTGATCCCGAACCCGGATTGGTCGGACTCGGGGTCGCCGATGTCGGTGTGGTCGCCGCGGGATCGGTCGATTGGGGCGTGGTCGCGTCGTCGTCGGTCGTCGAATCATCGTCGGCCGTCGCGTCGTCGGTCGTGTCGTCGGTCGTGTCGTCGATGGTGTCGTCGTCGGACGGGGTGTTCGGTGCGGGCGTCGCGGCCGCGGGGTTCGTCGCTGGTTGATCGGTGACCGGCGTCGACGTATTCGGGTTGTTCGAGATGGGTGTCGTCGGGCCACCGTTGACACCAGGATCGCCGCCGCTGTTTTCGACGGTCTTCGGGATGGGAATGACCGGAACCTTGGTATCGGATTCGTGAATCACCGGGGCATAGACGGTTTTCAGCACGCGCACCGCCTCGACCCGCGCATTCTCTTGTGCGACATTGTCATTGCGCCACGCGCGGCCGGTGAAGAGGCCGCCGAAGTTGTCCAGGCCACTGCGATGCTCGGGCTCGAAGGGGACGAGGCGCTTCGTCGGTTCGAGACCGGTGCGCAGTTCGTCCAGCTTGCTTCTGGTGAGCGCGGCAGCGGTGGTGACCTTCTTGCCCGTAGCGTCGTATGCCGCAACGGTTTCCGCTGCCGCGGTTGCGGCGGCACCGGACCACACATCGGGGGCCATGCCGCGTGCGATCTGCTTGCGGAACTCGTCGAGCGAGGTGCTGTTGCGGGTCGAGATCTCGTTCCACGCGCTGATCAGATCGTTGACGGCGTCGAGGTCGATCTTGTCGACTTTGGCGCGCAGCTGGGCCACGCTGCCCTCGAAGGCATCGGTTTTCGTCACCATGTTGGGGCGGTACTCACCGTCGAAACCGAGCTCGGCGGCCTTCTGACGGTTCGTCGCGCGCTGGTCGTTGTACCGATTCTGGATGTCGGAGATATCGGAGGCATCGAGCTCGCCGTCGTCGTCGGAGAACGGGGACAGGACGAAGTCGCGGAGGCCGCCGAGAAGGTCGAGTCCTGCGATGTTGGGTTGCATCTACTGCACCTGCTCGGTGGTGTAGTCGAGGGCGTTGGCGGTTTCGATGTCCTGGCCGGTGAGGCGTTTGAAGGAGATGGAGAAGACTTCGCGCAGTTGCTTGACGGCTTCGATGTCTTTGAGGATGACGGCGTCGATCGAGTTGTCATCTCCGGTCGCCTGAAGGAGGAACTTCTTCTCGAGGTCCTTGCCCATCTGGAAATCGCCGAATCCGCTGACCGCTTGTGCTCTGACCGCCGCGTTTCGGATCTCGCGGAGATCCAACAGACGCTGGTCGCATGCCTTGAACATGTGATACGCCGCTGCCTCGTTGTTGAGGTAGACCTCTCCGGCCTTAGCCTGAGCGAGAAGTTGGGAGTACGCGTTCGACCCAGACATTTGAACCCCCTGGCTACTTCGGGAACGTGGGAACGAGCACCTCGCCCGCATTCGCAAGGTGTTGGCACGGATCCCCGAGATTGTCGATCAACGCAGAGCCAAGGACCTGCAACTGGACCACACCCTGAGAGGCGGGAAACACCACATTGCAGTCGAGCTGCTTCGATGCCCCTGCGACCCGGAACTCGCGCCCTGAGCGACCAGCAATGGCCACGTCGCGAAAATCGACGTTGCCAGGCTTTTCCTCGAACTGAGCCACACTCTTGTTGGTCGTGTAAACGGTCAGCGAGTACTGGGGACCGGACCATCCACAGATCTCCCACCCTGACTGTGGAACCCCCGCGACCCCCTTCTCCTCGGTCGCCGGATCCACCCCCGCGGCCCGCAACGCATCATCCGGAATCTCAGTACACGGATTCCACAGCACCGGCTTCGCCGTAGTGGTCGCCCCCTTCGACGACGTCTCCCCCGAACCGCACCCGACCAGCCCGACCACCGCCAAGCCGGCCACCACCACTGCTGTACCTGCGCGTTTCATCCCCGCCCCTTCCAGCCGTCCGCCGCTCTGACCAGGGACATTAGCACGGTAAACGACGGTCGGCCCCGGCTGCGTAGCTTGGTCGACAATGAGCGAACTTCGACTTTCCGCACCGTTCGACGGGCACGATCCCGAGGGCAAACCGGTGGTGAATCGTCCTGCCGTCGACCCACAGATCCGAGATCGTGTCCTGTCCTATCTCGCGCACGCACCGGTGGTTTTGAGCGCCCGCAGCTACGCGGCCGACGACTTCGACGCGCAGGTTCGGGATGTGCCGATGAACTTCCACACCGACGGGGTGTTCGTGTGGCCGGGCGCCGTCCCGCACTACCTGCGCAAGTACGGCGTGCCGCCGGAGCCGGCGCTGGTCCAGCACATCGTCGGCAAGAACTTCGAGATCGGGGAGGTCGGCGAGGACGCGCGGCAGGCGGCGGTGCGGTTGGTTGTCGGCTGAATCAGAGGTGGGCGAGGCCGGGGCCGGTGACGGTGGATGGGCGGCCGGTGAGGAGTAGGAGGAGGTCGAGGGTGGTGCCGCGGACCTCGGGGCCGGAACCTGCTGTCCAAGTGGAGTCTTCGGCGACCAGGGTGATGCCGCGGAGGCGGCGTTTGGCCCAGAAGGGCCAGCCCATGGTCCAGACCCGTTGGGCGGCAACGGCTGACGCGGTGGGGTCGACCGGGATGGTGTGGCCGAGCGGGCGGGCGATGTCCTGGGCGTGGACGATGACGTCGTAGTGGATGTTGCGGTAGTTGGTGACCGCGGGGAGGCGGCGGGAGTCTGCGACGGCGGAGAGGTCGGCGGCGGGGTCGGGGGTGGCGTCGGCGTGGCGGACGGCGATGTCGTGGTTGAGGCGGTGGAAGCTGCCGCGGGCGCGGGCGGCTTCGCGGAGCATGCCGAGGGGGCCGGGTGGTTGTGGGGCGAGCGCTACGTGGGCGGCGACGTCGCGGATGCGCCAGCCTTCGCAGAGTGAAGGGCTGTCCAGCTCTTGCGGGGTGAGGGCGGTGAGCAGGTGCGCGATCGCGCGGCGCTGCTCGGCAATGATCCGCCAGTGCTGATCGACATCCATGGTCGGCCTCCAACTCGTCAGCCTTTCTGACTAATATAGTCAGTGAAACTGACCGAATCAAGGAGTGAGATGGACGACGCGCTCAACCTCGGGGTTCTGCTCTTCGTTCCCTATCGGGAGATGGAGCGGCGGGTGCTCGTCGCGCTGGCCGAGGGCGGGTTCGACGACCTGACGCCGGCGCAGGCGCGGTTGGTCGCGCGGATCGGGCCCGAGGGGTCGCGGCTGACCGACCTCGCCGCGCAGGCACAGATCACCAAGCAGACTGCGGGAGTGCTCGTCGACCAGCTCGTGCGCGCCGGATACCTGAAGCGGGAGCCCGACCCGACCGACGGCCGGGCCCGGCTGTTGCGGCCGGCGGTGCGGGGACAGCGAGCGGTTGACATAGCGAATAGGGCTGCGGCGCAGGTGGAATCGGAGTGGGTCGCCCATCTCGGCCCCCGCGCCGCCCGCGATCTGCGCAACGCCCTTACCAGCTTGCGCGAGATCACCGATCCTTACCGGTAGCGGCCGCCGATTCCCTGCCAGTTCGATGACGGTGGTGAGGTTTGAGGGGCCCACTTCGAAGTCCACCGACGGCGCTCAGCATGGGTCAGGTGGCGAGAACCTGATCAATCCCGCACGACCAGTGGACGTTTCGGTAGCCTGCGGGGAGGGCTCCAGCATTCCCTCCCCGCAGGCTGTCTGGGTTCGTGGGGTACGTCGGAAATGGTCGATACGTGAGCAGGACAGCCGGCGAGATGCTTGTAGTCGGGATGCAAGCAGTTGTCGGGGTCGTCCTCGGCGTGATGTTGTGGACTGGGGTCCTGGTGAAGATCCCCGACATCGGTCACTGGATGGTGAACGCCCTCGTCTTGGCACCGTTGCCGGCTCTCGCGGTCGCCGGGTTCATCCATGCCAAAGCACCCCGGGTCGCGGTCTTCGGCTGGTCGTTGGTCGGCGGCACGGCCGTCTACGGCTACCTGTTCACCTTCCTCGTCCTGGTCCGCCTCTGACGGACATGGTCCAGCCAGCCGTGCGTCGATTCCGACGCGGGCCGGAAAGGAGTTCTAGTGGCCATCCCAAGGGCAGATGACCGGAACGTCGACGGCCTGGAAATGCCGGACGTTGCGGGTTACCACCGTCAGGCGGTGGGTGATCGCTGTCGCCGCGATGAGCGCGTCGAGCGGGTCGATCGGGCGGCCTGCGCGGTCCGCGCTCGCCCGGCAGGCGCCCCACTCGAGCGCGACGTTCACATCCGCAGGCAGCAGTCTGCGCTCGAATCGCGCCGGGAGCTCCTCGCCGAGCCAGCGTTCGAGCCGAGACCGGCGTTTCCCGTCGGGCAAACGGTCTATTCCCCTGCGTAGTTCGCCCATTGTCACCACACTCAGGTGGGTTCGGCTTTCGTCGATCTCGGCCAGCCAGCTCAGTAGTCCCCGGTCGGGGCGGGGCTTCACCAGCTCCGATATGGCGTTGGTGTCGAGCAGGTAGTTCACAGCTCGACAGCTCGGTGGGCCGGGTCACTGTGCTCGCGATCGAAGAGCCGCAGCTCATCGTCGGTCAATTCGGCCAGCGGGGATGCGGCGAAGAACTCGGCCAGGGTGCCGGTGCGCGCGGTTGCGCGGCGCCACTGCTCGACCGGAACGATCACGGCGACCTCACGTCCATGCTTGCTGATCACCTGCGGACCCTCCCTTTCCACCGTGTCGATCAACTCCGAGAACCTGGCTTTGGCATCGGCCAGCGGCCACGCGACATCGAACGACCGTTCACCGTCCTTACGGGCCATCACCGACACCTCCCCCGAATTTTGACTACTCTGGTCATAATCGAGAGTAGCGAGGACACGGCGCGACCGCCAGGGGTCACCGTCATCGCCGACTCGTCAGCGACCCCGTCCAAGATCACCGACGCATATCGATGACGACGACAGCGCACCAAGGCGCGATCGAGGGCTTACGATCCGTCCGGCGAATGGACCGTGACGAGCATCCCTGCACCCAGCGGCAGGTTTCGGGGGATACTTGAGACGGCGCCCGCTCCGAGGCGGGGCCACATTGCAGCAATTCCAGGGAAAGGGAGCTTGACGACGTGGATGCGCGTTCGCTTGCGCTGGTCCGCGCCGATTTCCGCGGGGTGTCGGAGACACCCGGTGGTCCTGAGCGGCTGATCAGCGCTTTCTACGGTCACCTGTTCGCGCAGAACCCGGCGTTACGGGAGCTTTTCCCACCCGCCATGGACATGATGCCCAAGCGTCTCGTGACGGCGCTGCAGTATGTCCTGGACAATCTGGAGGACTTCGAGCGCGCGCAGAAGTTCCTCGAGCAACTGGCCCGCGATCACCGGAAATACGGGGTCGAGGCCGACCACTACGACATGGCGGGCCGGGCGCTGCTCTCGGCGCTGCGCACCTTCCACGGCAACCGCTGGACCAGGGAACTGCACGAGGGCTGGAGCGACATCACCATCCTCGTCTCCGCGTCGATGGCGATCGGCGCCAACGAGGACAAGTCGCAGCCGTTCTGGGGCGCGACGGTGGTCGGGCACCGCAGGGTGCTCGACGACCTGGCGATCGTGCGGTTGCAGGCCGACGGCCCGATCCCTTTCAAGGCGGGCCAGTACGTGCCCGTGCAGGTGCCGCAGCGGCCGAACATGTGGCGCTACCTCTCCCCCGCGATCCCGGCCAATCCCTACGGTGAGATCGAATTCCATGTGCGCCGGATCAGCGGTGGCTGGGTGAGCCCGGCGATCGTCAACGACACCAAGGTCGGTGACCGGTGGAAGATCGCCGGTCCGCTCGGCGGCCTGCACATCGACCGGGAGTCGGGGCGCGATGTGCTGCTCATCGGCTCGGGCACCGGGATCGCGCCGCTGCGCGCGCAGCTGATCGAGATGAGCCAGCGCGGCATCAACCCGCGGGTGCATTTCTTCACCGGCGGCCACTACCCCGGCGACCTCTACGACGTGGACAACATGTGGCAGCTCTCGCAGTCCAACCCGTGGCTGACCGTGGTGCCGGTGTGCGAGGAACGCGACGATCCCTGGTGGTATCCGCAGGCGCCGCCGTCCCCGTCGACGGGTATGTACCGTCGTCTCGTCGGTAATCTGGGTGCGGTGGTCACCAGCTTCGGCGCGTGGTCCGACCGCCAGATCCAGATCGCCGGTTCGCCCCGGATGATCGCCGACACCCGCCGCGCCTTGATCAGGGCAGGCACCCCGCCCGAGATCATCGCCGCCGACCCGGTCGGCTGAGAACCCTTCCCGCCCTTCGTGAAAGAGACCGATGAGCAGCAGCGAGTTTCCCGATACCGGCTGGACGGCGACCGTTGTCGGTCATCACCGCCTGCGCAACGACCTCGCTGTGATCCGGCTGATCGGTGATTTCGTGCCGTTCGCGGCGGGCGGGTCGGTCGAGGTGGAGGTGCCGCAGCATCCGGGCGTGCGGCGCAGGCTCTCCCCCGCGCTGCCGCCTTCGCTCGACGGCAAGCTGGAGTTCCACGTGCGCATCGTGCCCGGTGGCTGGTGCTCGAGTTCGATCGTGGCCGACACCCAGCCCGGCGATCAGTGGCGAATCAACGCGCCGCACAGCGTTTTCCACATCGATCCCGAGGCCGCCGAGGTCGTGATGATCGCGGGCGGCACCGGTCTGGCGCCGCTGCGCGCGCAGATCCTCGACCTGGCCCGGCGCGAGAACCCGCCGCGCACCTACCTGTTCTACGGCGGCCGTTCCCCGCGCGACCTCTACGCCTCGGACATGCTGTTCCTGCTGTCCGGCGAATTGCCCTGGCTGACAGTGATTCCGGTGGTCGAGAGTCCTGACGACCCGTCGATCCGCGACGAATGGCACGAGCAGACACGCGTCGACATCGGCTTCGCCCCGACGGAGATGCTGCACGGCACCCTCGCCGACGTGGCCGCCGCCCACGGCCCGTTCGACCAGCATCAGGTGCTGGTCTGCGGTTCGCCGGCGATGGTGCGGGCCACGGTGGACAAGCTCGTCGCGTCCGGCACTCCCCCGGCGAACATCACCGCCGAGGGAGCCTGAGCTTCACTGCGGCGCGGGCAGATTCGCTATCTGAACCATTTCCTGCTCCCGGGTGCGCGATGCCAGGATGCCGCGACCAGGGGGGAGTTTCATCGGCCGGACGTCGCCGATGACTTTTCCCTCGTCGCGGGGGCCGCTCATCACCAGCGTTTCGACGGAGAGGTTCCGCAATGCGCCGAGGACGGGGTCGTACAGTGCCCGCGAGACACCACTCGTGCGGCGGGCGACGATGAAATGCAGTCCGACATCGCGGGCCTGCGGAAAATACTCCACCAGTGGCAGGAACGGATTCGCTCCCGAACCGGGGGAGACCAAATCGTAGTCATCGACCACGAGGTAGATTTCCGGCCCTGACCACCAGGCGCGCTCCCGCAGCTGCTGCGCGGTGATGCCGGGCCCGGGGATGCGCCCCGCCAGGGTTTTCGCCACCTCCGCAATCATCGGAGCCGTCGTCTGCGATGAGGTGGAATACCCCGCCAGACCATTCGCGAACTCGCCGAGCATGCCGCGCCGGTAGTCGATCAGCACCACCTGCGCCTCCGCCGGGCTCGCATTCTCGACGATGCCGGTGATGATATTTCGCAGGAGTGTGGTCTTGCCATGCGCTGCGTCCGCGAAGGCCATGAAGTGCGGCTCGGCCGCGAAATCGAGCACCAGTGGCTGCAACTCGGATTCGCAGAGCCCGACGACCACCTTCGTCGGGCCCATCGAGATACCGTGCTCCGCCGCGAGCGCAGGCAACGTTTCCCGGCTGAATTCCAGCGGCAACGTCCGCACCTCGGGAGCACGGCGCCGCCCGTACAGCGCGCTGAGCTCCGCCGCTGCCTCGCCGAGTCCCTCGCTGAGGGTCGCCGGATCGGAGTCGGAATCCAAGCGTGGCAACGCGATCAGCATGTGCAGGTGATCGGCGGTGATCCCACGTCCCGGCCGTTCCTCCGGAACCTGCTGCGCGACACGGCGATTGATCTCAGAATCGGACGGGTCGCCCAATCGCAATTCGATCCTGGTGCCGATCTGATCCCGGATCATCGGCCGGATCTCCGGCCATCGCGACGCGCTGATCATCAGGTGGATACCGTAGGACAGCCCCTGGGTGGCAATGGCGTTGATCTGCGGCTCGAGCACATCGAACTCTTCACCGACCGCCCGCCAGCCGTCGATGACCAGGACGACGTCGCCGAACCTGTCCGGTGGTGACGAATCCGTTGCCTCGGACGCGGCGAAATTCCGGCGCCGATACTCCACTATCGACTCGATGCCCAGTTCGGCGAACCGCTGCTCGCGCCTGCGCAGCAACGTCGTCAGCTCGGCGATCGTGCGACGTACCCGATCACCGTCTAAACGGCCTGCCACCGAACCCACATGCGGCACCCGAGCCAACCTCATGAGACCGCCGCCGCCGAAATCCAGGCAGTAGAACTGCACCTGCTCCGGACTGTGCGTCACCGCCGCGGCCAGCACGATCGTCTGCAAGGTCGTCGACTTGCCCGCGCGCGGACCGCCCACCACGGCGACATGACCCTTGGCACTGGAGAGATCGATCGTCAGCACTTCGCGACGATGCTCGGATGGCTTGTCGATCACTCCGATGGGCATCCGCAACCGGCCCGGCCGCTGCACGGTCGACCGCCAATCCTGCTCGGGCAACAGCTGATCCAGCGTCGGGGATGCGTCCAGCGGAGGCACCCACAGCGGATACGCCGGCTTGCCGTGCCCGCGGATCCTCGACACCACCGCTTCCAGCACCGTGCGCTGCTCGACACTCCCCGTGCTCGCGCCGGGGCCGACCCGTTCCGACCGGCTCACATAGGCCGACTTGAACCGCAGCGGATCGGAAGCATCGACCTTCAGATAGCCGGAGCCGGGATCGCTGGCCAGATGGTAGGCGTCGGCGGTGCCGATGACGGCCCTCGACTCGGCGGCGGAAAACGTGCGCAGCACGACCCGGTAGGACAGATGTCGTTCCAGTCCGCGCACCTTGTCCTCCTCGAACCGGTGCGAGGCGAGCAGTAGGTGCACGTGCAGCGAACGTCCGAGCCGGCCGATCATCACGAACAGCTCGATGAAGTCCGGTTTCTGGGCGAGCAGCTCCGAGTACTCGTCGACCACGATCAACAACGCGGGCAGCGGCTCCGCCTGCATACCCGCCGCGCGGGCTCGCTCGTAGTCGGATACCTCGGCGAATTTCCCCGTCGCCCGGAGTATCTCCTGCCTGCGTTTCAGCTCGCCGGCCAGCGTGTCCTGGAGCCGGTCCACCAGGGACAGATCTTGTTCCACGTTGGCGATGACGGTCGACACATGCGGCAGCGATTCCAGGCCGGAAAAGGCCGCGCCACCTTTGAAGTCGACCAGGACCAGATTCAGCGCATCCGGGGAATGGGTGGTGACCAAGGCGAGGATCAAGGTGCGCAGGAACTCCGATTTCCCGGAACCGGTAGCGCCGATACACAGTCCGTGCGGGCCCATGCCGTTCTGGGCCGCCTCCTTGAGATCCAATCGGACGACATCGCCGGTGGCGGTGAGCCCGATCGGCACCCGCAGCCGGTCGCGGTCGTGCCTGGTCCGCCACATCTCATCGACGTCGAAGTCCTGACCGGAACCGATGCCGAGCAGTTCGGTGAAGTCCACCTCGCCGTCCAGCGGAGACCGGCCGAGGCCGTCGAGCGCGAGCTCCTGCTGGTATCCGCGCACCAGATCGACCAATTCGGCAGCACCATCGGAGATTTCCACCGCGCTCAGCAACTCCGGCTGCAACTCACGCAGATCAGGCATGGCGACCCGGAACGGACGCTCCCCGAACAGCGCCCATCCCGGCCCGTCGGGAAGGCGGGCGGCGCGCTCCGGGTGCAGACGCGAATCGGCGGGGCGGTGCAAGCGCAATTCGACATGGGCCGTCAGCAAGTCGACCAGGTCGCCGGGCGCCTCGTTCCAGTCGCGTGCGGTCACCACCAGGTGGACGCCGTACTCCGGGCCCGCGCTCGCGATCTGCTTGATCCGCCCGTCGAACCCGGGGATCTGCTCGCGGAAGTCGCCCAGCCGGTCGATGACCAGGAAGACATCGGGCACCGGACCGGCCAACGACGGTCGCGCGGCACGCAGACTGCCCGGTGAATCGATGCCCGTTTCCCGATACAGCCTTTTGCGGCTCCGGATCTCGGCGGTCACCCGGTCGAGTACCGCGCCGACCTTGTCCAGTTCGTCGTCGCCCACCGCGCTCGCGATATGGGGCAACGCGCTCATCGAACCGAGGCGGTTGCTGGATTCGAGCACATACAGTTTCACCTCGTCAGGTGAATGGGTCAGCGCCAATGATCCGGTGAGCGTCCGCAGCAGAGTGCTCTTGCCCGAGCCCGCGCGGCCGACGATGAAGAGGTTGCGATCCGCGCCCGCCAGATCCAGCCACACCGTTTCGCCCGGCACGCCGTCGGTGCGCCGCTCCTGCCCGATGGGAACCTTCAATCGGCCGGTCCCCCACCAGTTCGCCGCCCGCAGTCCACTGTCGGGCGTCTGTTCGAGCCGCCCGACGAGCGACCCGAGCTGCACTCGATCGCCGACCTCGATGAGGCTCGATTGCCGCCGCCGGACCCGGGCTATATAGACCTCGTCCTTGAAGACCCCGTAGTGGTTCGGCGTCTGCCTGGTCGTCCGGCTGCGGACATCGGCATGCACGAATGTCCACAGATCGTGGGTGCCGATCAGGCCGCTGCCGTTGTCGGCCTGACCGGTGCCGATTCCCTTCACCAGCGCCGAGGTGAACACCGACAGCGGTGCCGAGTCACCGTCGGCACGGCCCTCGGCCGCGGTCTCCACCGCGCTCGACGCGGTCAGCACGCAGATCCCGTCGCCCGCCGCGAGTTGCTGGGCGACATCGTCGATGGTCGGTGCGGACTTCATCACCTCGGAGCCGAGAAACGCGCCGCTGTAGCAGCAGTCGAGCACGATGATCTTCGCCGCCGCCGCGGATTCCCGGATCAGCTCGCGGATGAACGTCGAGGACACCGCCGTGCTGCTCAGCAGCTGTGGATCGGTATTGCCGACAGCCAGATACAGATTCTGGCGGGTGCGCAGTCCGTGACCGGAGAAATAGAACAGGATGACGTCGTCCGGTTCGGCGCCGCGGAAGACCCGCTCGATGCTGCGCTCGATCTCGGCCTTGGACTCGTTGATCAGCAGCTCGGTCGGCCGGAAGCCGCCGATCTCGGGGTCGCGCAACAGTTCCCGGAGTTGCTCCGCGTCCGAGATCGGTGCGTAGAGCCGCGACAAACCGTCGAAGTGGTAGGTGTCGTTCGCTACGAAGAGCGCGATTCGCCGTCCGGTCGGACTACTCATCTGCCAGCAGGTCGCCGAACTTCTCGATGGCATTGTCGACCTGGGCCAGGCCCGGCCGGACGATGGTCACCTCGCGGTCACCCTTCTTGATCGTGATCGAATCCGCCTTGGTTCGCTCGAGGAACTTGAGGCTGACATCCCGAATCGACCACACCACGGCACCGATCGCCCCGCTGGACACGAGCAACTGGCCGATCTGCTCGACCGCGCCGGATTTCTGGCCGTCCGCCGCGGCTGTCGTCACGCGGCTGACCTGTAGTCCACCGATCTCGGACAGGTCGGTGTGTAGCTCGCCGGTCACCTCGTCCAGCCACTCGGCATCACGACGTCCCCCGGAATTGATCACCAGCACAACGTCATCCATCGATCCGCCCTCCCTCACTGTGATCATCCTCGTCAGACCACTCTAGACAGGACGAAGCAAACCGACAGTTCGATTCGCGGTGCGGGGGTGAAGACTCAGAACAGTGGATCGTGGCGGATCGACTTGGCCTGGGTGCCTGCCGCCATCAACCGGAACTTGGTGGTCTGCACCATCGATGGCGATCCGACGATCTGCACATCCCGGTCCGCCCACGAACCGTAGCTGGCGACGACCTTGCCGATCTGGCCGGTCATCCGCGGTTCGAGGCCGGGGAGATCGCCCTGCGGTTCGCCGGACTCGTAGTACCACCAGGGGTTCTCGTCACTCTCGGTGACGGGGGTGACCGAGAGCCACTTGTTGGCCATGGCCAGCTGGCTCAGGACCTGCAGGTCGTAGAGGTCGCACGGGTGGTGGCCGCCGACGAACAGGTGGACCTTCGGGTTGACCCGGCGCTGGGCCATCGCCATGATCTGGGCGCGCAGCGGCGCGATGCCGGTGCCGCAGCCGACCATCAGCATCTTGCGCTTGGTGTTGCGCGGCACGCCGAGGCCGCCGAGCGGTGAACCGAGCAGCCACTGGTCACCGACGGCGGTGTGCGAGACCATGGCCGGGCTGACCCAGCCGCCCAGCACACTGCGCACGTGGAACTCGACCTCGCCGTTGGCATTCGCGGGGTTGGCCGGGGAGAGGTAGCGCCACATCCGGGGCCGCGCCGGTATCTGCACGCTGAGGTACTGGCCCGCCGCGTACTGCATCGGCTGGTCGAGCTGGACGCGGATGACGGCCAGATTGCGCAGCACCTCGCGGCGTTCGACCACGGTCGCCGACCACGCGGCGGGCGTCGTCTCCTTGTCGGCGGCGCTGATCATCGCGCCGCTGATGGTGGCCAGGCCCTCGTCCCAGGCGGTGGCGACCTCGTCGGTCCACATCTCGGTGCCCGCGAACTCGCGCATGGCCGCCTTCAGCGAGTTGGCCACCGCGACGTAGTGGGCGGGCTGCACACCGTACTTACGGTGATCGCGCCCGAGCTGGGCGAGGAACGGGAGCAGCTTGTCCGGCTCTTCCAGCCGGTCCAGCGCGTAGCCGATCGCCGAGACGAGCCGTTCACGCTGGGAGTCCATGGCCGCCGGGAAGTAGTCACGGATACCGGGATAGTCCGTGAACAGGATCGAGTAGAACGATCTGGCTAGCTTCTCGGGCCCACCGTCTTCCGCAGCAACCGCCTTGAACGTAGTACGGATCAAAGCGACAGTCCGCGAATCCATATGTGTCACAACCTCGTTTCGCCATCGAACGCTAGCCGCGCCGGCGAGTGACGGGCTGGGAGGACACTCGTCAGCAGCCGATGCGAGAAGTCTAGGCGAGGTTTGCCAGCTTAGGAATCGTACTCTTAAACATCACGCATGTAATTCGTTAAAAACCGGGCGGTACCTGATCAATACCAGCTAAAAACATACCAGTGGACCGTGAATCAGGGGTGAACATGACCCCAAGATTCCCCGATCTTCCCGGCAATTGCGACAAGAGCGACCCAATGTGCCTGGTAGAGCGACCTTTCCGCTACGAACCCCGTGCCCTCCGATCCGACGCGCCGTGCCAAGACACGCGGGGAGGGTGTGTCGGAGTGGCTGGTCGACGAGAGGGAATTGGCCGCCGATCGAGCCGAATTCAGCGTCCTACCAGCAACCTTTCGTGATGATCCCGAGATATATGCCCACCTCAGCGCCCTGCGCGCCCGCACGCCCCGGCCAAGATCACGAATAAATGGGTTGCTGGATAGTCACCAGCCGATCGCCGGGGATTGACCGGGCATGAACGAGCCCCCGGCCCGCGTCCGCCGGAGCGGATCGGGAACCGGGGGCTCGCCGAATCGTGGAACCCTACCGCCGGTGCCGCGGCTGCCACACCACGAGCGCGGTGCTGCGCTGGGGCGGCGACAGGTCGGGCCGGTAGCCCGCCCGCAACTGCTCCAGCTCCGCGCTCATCTCCTCGACGCGCTGCTGCAGCGCCTCGACCTGATTGGTGAGCTCGATGATGCGCTTGATGCCGGCGAGGTTGACACCCTCGTCCTGCGACAGCCGCTGCACTTCGCGCAGCAGCTCGACGTCGCGGGTCGAGTAACGGCGTCCGCCACCCGAAGTGCGTTGGGGGGTGACCAAACCCAGCCGGTCATAGGTGCGCAACGTCTGCGCGTGCATACCCGCCAGCTGAGCCGCCACCGAGATCATGAAGAACTCGGCACGCGAGGTCCCACCCGACGCGGACTTCGGACTATCGGACATCAAGCACCCGCCCATCCTGCACGCGGATCGAAGCCACCGGCCTTCTCCGCCTCCTGATAGCGCTTGAGCGCATCGGTGGCGTCGGAGTCCAGGTTCTGCGGAACCGCGACCTTCACCGTGACCAGCAGGTCACCGGCGCCGCCCGCCGCGCCGCGCTTGGGCACACCGCGACCGCGTACCCGCAGGATACGCCCGTCGGCGGTGCCCGGCGGCACCTTCACGCCCACCCGGCCGTCCAGCGTCGGCACGGAAACAGTTGTCCCCAGCACCAATTCGCTGTAGCTCACCGGGAGCACCAGGGTCAGGTCGTCGCCCTGACGGCCGAACACCTTGTCCTGGCTGACGTGCACGGTCACGTAGAGATCGCCAGAGGGCGCCCCACGCAGGCCCGCTTCGCCCTGCCCGGCCAACCGGATCTTCTGCCCGTCACTGACACCGGGCGGAATACGCACGGTGATGGTGCGGGTGCGGTTCTGGATGCCGGTGCCCGAGCAGTCGGTGCACGGGTCGTCGATGATCGACCCGGTACCGCGGCAGTCGTCGCAGGGCTCGCTGAAACCGAACGCGCCCTGATTACGGCTGACCACGCCGGAACCGTTGCAGTACGGACACACTCGCGGGCTGGTGCCCGGCTTGGCGCCGCTGCCGTGACACGTGGTGCACGGCGACGGACTGGTCATCCGCAGCGGAACGGTGACACCCTGGGCGGCCTCGCGGAAGCCCAGCGTCGTCTCGGTCTCCACATCGGCGCCACGGCGCGGACGGCTGGAGCCGCGCGCGCCACCCCGGTTGAACAGCCCGCCGAGCAGATCGCCGAGCCCGCCGTCGCCGGGGGCGCCCGCGCCACCGGCTTGACCGAAGATGTCCCCGATGTTGAAGTCCTGCGAGAAGCCGCCGCCCGCACCGGGTGTGAACCCGCCGCCGTAGCCGCGACCGCCACCGCCCGCGAACAGGCGCCGCGTCTCGTCGTACTCCTTGCGCTTGGCCGGATCCGACAGCACGGCATTGGCCTCGCTGACCGCCTTGAACCGCTCCTCGGCCTTGGTGTCACCCGGGTTGGAGTCCGGGTGCAGGTCACGAGCGAGCTTGCGGTAGGCCTTCTTGATCTCGTCCTGCGAGGCGCCGGAGGAGACACCCAGCTCCTTGTAGAAGTCCTTTTCGATCCACTCCCGTTGGCTCACCGGGCGTCTCCTCCTCTCGCGTCCTTATTGGTCGTCGCCGTCGGCATCCGAATCCGATGCCCCCACGGCCTCGGCATCGGTTACCCCGACCAGCGCGTGCCGAAGCACCCGTTCGCCGAACCGATAGCCCTTGCGCATCACAACGCCGATGACCGGATCGGCGCCCGAACCCTCGTGCTGCACTGCCTCGTGCAGCGTCGGGTCGAACGGGTCACCGATCGCACCGAACTCGACGAGACCCTGCTTGGCCAGCGCGGTCTCGAGCTTGTCGGCGACGGCCTTGAGCGGGCCGGTCTCCAGGTCGCCGTGCGCCCTGGCGCGGTCCAGATCGTCGAGCACACCGAGCAACTCGGTCACCACCGCGGCCTTGGCCGCGTCGATGTTGGCCTGACGATCCCGCTCGACCCGGCGGCGGTAGTTCGCGTATTCCGCGGTCAACCGCTGTAGGTCGGCGGTGCGCTCGGCCAGCTCGTCGCTGACCGGCGCCTCGGCCTCGCCGTCACCGGAGGGCTCCGCCGCCTCGGCGGCGGAGTCGGTCTCGGTGTCTTCGACGATGTCTTCGATCAGCTCCTGTTCGGAGTTGGCCTCGGTCACTTCTTCTCCGTGTCCACCGGCTCGTCGACAACCTCGGCGTCGACGACCTGGTCGTCGTCGGCCTGGCTCGGGCCTGCGCCGTTACCGGACTGGCCCTCGGCGGCACTGGCCTCGTAGAGCGCCTGGCCAAGGGCCTGCGACTCGGTGGCCAGCTTCTCCACGGCGGACTTCACCGCGGCGATGTCGGTACCGGCGAGTGCCGTGTTGGCCTCGGCGATGGCCGCCTCGACCTTGGACTTCACGTCCGCGGGCACCTTGTCCTCGTTGTCCTTGATGAACTTCTCGGTCTGGTGCACCAGCGACTCGGCCTGGTTGCGGGTCTCGGCCTCCTCGCGGCGGGCCTTGTCCTCGGCGGCGTGCGCCTCGGCGTCCTTGACCATCCGGTCGATCTCTTCCTTGGACAGGCCGGAGCCGTCCTGGATCTTGATCTTGTTTTCCTTGCCGGTGCCCTTGTCCTTGGCGGTCACGTGCACGATGCCGTTGGCGTCGATGTCGAAGGTGACCTCGATCTGCGGCACGCCACGCGGGGCCGGGGGCAGGCCGGTCAGCTCGAAGGAGCCGAGCAGCTTGTTGTGCGAGGCGATCTCGCGCTCACCCTGGAACACCTGGATCTGCACCGACGGCTGGTTGTCGTCGGCCGTGGTGAAGGTCTCCGAGCGCTTGGTCGGAATGGTGGTGTTGCGCTCGATGAGCTTGGTCATCACGCCACCCTTGGTCTCGATACCCAGCGACAGCGGGGTGACATCGAGCAGCAGGACGTCCTTGACCTCACCCTTGAGCACACCGGCCTGCAGGGCGGCGCCGACGGCGACGACCTCGTCCGGGTTCACGCCCTTGTTCGGCTCACGGCCACCGGTCAGTTCCTTGACCAGGTCGGAGACGGCGGGCATACGGGTGGAGCCACCGACGAGCACGACGTGGTCGATGTCGGCCACGTTGATGCCGGCGTCCTTGATGACGGACTGGAACGGCGCGCGGGTGCGATCCAGCAGATCGGAGGTGATCTTCTGGAACTCGGCGCGGGTCAGCTGCTCGTCGAGGAACAGCGGGTTCTTGTCCGCGTCGACGGTGATGTAGGGCAGGTTGATCGAGGTCGACTGGCTCGACGACAGCTCGATCTTCGCCTTCTCGGCGGCCTCGCGCAGACGCTGCATGGCCATCTTGTCCTTGGTCAGGTCGATGCCCGAGGACGCCTTGAACTTGTCGACCAGCCAGTTGACGATGCGCTCGTCCCAGTCGTCGCCACCGAGGTGGTTGTCACCGGAGGTCGCGCGGACCTCGACGACGCCCTCGCCGATTTCCAGCAGCGAGACGTCGAAGGTGCCGCCACCGAGGTCGAAGACCAGGATGGTCTGCTCTTTGTCGCCCTTGTCCAGGCCGTACGCGAGCGCGGCCGCGGTGGGCTCGTTGACGATGCGCAGCACGTTCAGGCCGGCGATCTGACCGGCTTCCTTGGTGGCCTGACGCTGGGCGTCTTCGAAGTAGGCCGGGACGGTGATGACCGCGTCGGTGATCTCCTCACCGAGGTAGGCCTCGGCGTCGCGCTTCAGCTTCATCAGCGTGCGCGCGGAGATTTCCTGCGGGGTGTACTTCTTGCCGTCGATCTCGACGTTCCAGTCGGTGCCGATGTGGCGCTTGACCGAGCGGATGGTGCGGTCGACGTTGGTGACGGCCTGGTTCTTCGCAGGCTGGCCGACGAGGACCTCGCCGTTCTTCGCGAACGCGACGATCGAAGGGGTGGTGCGCGAGCCTTCCGAGTTCGCGACGACGACCGGCTCGCCGCCTTCGAGAACGGCGACGACCGAGTTCGTGGTCCCGAGGTCGATTCCGACCGCACGAGCCATAGTGATTTCCTCCTGTTTGACGTACTCGATGCAACAGTCTCAGCAACGCTGAGTGTGGTGGGCTCAATCCTGCCTTTCAGGACCTCCGGGCGTCAACCCGAACTTGAGTCAATTACACTCAACATCGTTGATCAGCACAACCTGTAGCTGCGGCGATTCATTCCCGCCACCCGAAAAAACTTTCCGACCCCCGGGTCATTCTTGCCACGCCTGCGCTCAACTGCGGCGGCCGATGCGGGATCGTGACGGATCGTTCACGCGTTTCGCGCGGGTTTGAGGAAGGCGGTTGTCGCCAAGGCGAGGACGAGCAGGCCCGCGCACAGGTAGCTCGACACCTCTATCCCTGCGGCCATGGCTGCCCGGGCCGGCTCGGCGGTGTCTTCGGCGAGGGCAGGGATCACCGATCCGGCGCTGTCGGTGACTGTCGACGTCAGCTGGTGCGCCTCGGCTTCGGACAGGTTCGCGTCGGTCAGCCGGTCGCGCAGGCCGGTGCCGAGGGTGCTGAAGAAGACGGTGGTGAGGACGGCGATGCCGAGGGCCGAGCCGAGTTCGCGTGCGGCACTCTGGATTCCCGAGCCCTGGCCCGCGCTCTCGGCGGGGACGTCGGCGAGCACGACATTGGTGACCTGAGCCGTGGCGAAGCCGACGCCGATGCCGTAGACGAACAGGGCGCCGGCGATCGACCACCAGCTACTGTCGGCCGCGGCGAACAGGCCCAGCAGTGCGAGACCGGCGGCTTCCAGGAGCAAGCCGATCCTGACTTGGCCCAGCGCCGAGACCGTCATCGAGAAGCTCGCGCCGCTGGCGACGAAACTGCCGATCGCGAGGGGGACCAGGGCAAGGCCCGCTTGCAGGGCGGTGTAGTCGAGGGCGAACTGCATCCACAGCGGCAGGACCGCGATGATGCCGAATTCGCCGAGGCCGACGAGCAGGGTCACCACATTGCCTTTGCGGAACGAGTCGATGGAGAACAGCCGCACATCGAGCAAGGGGTGTTCGTCCGCGAGCCTCGCCTGCCTGCGCCAGAACATCCCGAGCGTGAGGATCGCGCCGGCCAGCGCGACGAGCACCGGCGATGGTCCACTGCGCCAGGCGAATCCACCGATGCTCAGGGGTTCGGTAACGATCAGCCATCCATAGTGACGGCCTTCGATCAGGGCGAAGGCGAGCAGGCCGAGGCCGAGTGCCGACTGCGCGGCGCCTCGCCAATCCACCCGGCCCGCCGAGCTCGGCGACACCGGGAGATAGAACAGCACCGCGGCCATGATCAGGACGACCATCGGGATGTTGATGCCGAAGGCCCAGCGCCAGGAGAAGTCGGCGAGCCAGCCGCCGAGCAGCGGGCCGACCGCCGCGGCCGCGCCGATCGTGGAGCCCCAGATCGCGAAGGCCCGTCCGCGCGCCTTTCCGGTGAATGCGGAGTTCACCAGGGCGAGGGAGGTCGGCAGGATCAACGCCCCGCCGATGCCCTGCAGGAAGCGCGCCAGGATGAGCAGACCCCCACTCGGGGCGAGTGAGGCGAGCAGGCTGGTCACGCCGAAGACGACGAGACCGATCAGGAACAGCTTGCGCGCGCCGTAGAGGTCACTGAGCCTGCCGGTGAGCAGCAGCAGCGCCGCGAACACGATCGCGTAGGACTCCTGGATCCATTGCGCCTGAATCGAAGTGATCGCGAGGTCGTCGACGATCGGCGCGACGATCACGTTCACGATCGTCAGGTCGACCACGATCAACGCGACGCCGAGCGAGACGGCGATCAGCCCCAGCCACAACCGCAGCGGTGGAGTCTCGGTTTCGGTCTGCAATTTACCTCCATCATCAAGTGACTTTATGATGAAGCTAAATGTCAGGCGGTAGGTTGTCAATCGAGCGGCGAACGAGAGGACGACATGGCGAAGACATCCGGCGATGTCGCGATGCAGCGGCAGCGGCTCGCCGCCGGGCTCATCGGCTACGGCGCGAGCTTCACCGAACTGGGCCGCCGGTTCGCCGAGACCCTCGGCGTGCACTCGACCGACGCGTTCGCCCTGATGGAGATCGCCGCCGCCGAGGCGGCAGGCACTCCGCTGTCCCCCGCGCTGCTCAGCAAGCGGATCACCCTCACCTCGGGGGCGATGACCACCCTGATCAACCGGCTGGAACAGGCGGGATATGTCACCCGCAGCCGCGAGCACACCGACCGGCGGGTGGTGACATTGCGGTGCAGCGCACAGGCCCGCCGCCTCGCCGACGAGTTCTTCCACACGGTCAATGCCGAGCAGGACGCGATCCTGGCCGAATATTCGACCGACCAGCTCGAGCAGTTCGAGACCCTGATCGCGCGACTGCGCGCGACGATGGACGGGTCGTCCACCTAGACAAGGGAGAAACCGTGCACACCGTTGATCTACTCGTCGTCGGCCGCGGCCAGAACGTGGTCGACACCGCCATCGCCTACATCGACGGCCTCGGCTACCGCATCCTCGGCACCACCCTCGACGAGGAAGCGCTGGACATCCTCGACCGCGAGCAGGTTCGGTTCCTCGTCATCGGCGGCGGGGTCGAGACCGAATCGCGAAAGAGGTTGACGGCCAAGGCCGATGAGCGCGGGACCACCGCGGTAGCAGCCAAGCGGGCTGGGCGTGACGTCGAGCAATACCTCGCCGACGAGGTCGTGCCGGCGCTACGGGGTTAGCGGGGGAGTTCGGCGAGGACTCCTTCGGCGCTGCGGGCGGCGGCTCGGCAGGCGGTGGCGGTGGATTGGTCGGCCAGGGGGTGGGCGGCTCGGGCTCGCCAGGTGCGGACCGCGGTGGAGGCTGCGGTGCGCAGGGTGTTCGGGTCGGCTTCGGCGGGGAGGCCGAGGCGAAGGTGCGGTGCTACGCCGGTGCCGCCGAGGATGCGGTGCAGATCGGCGAGTACCGGTGGGGGGAGGGGAAGTTCGTCGGTGCGCAGGCGGCCGAGGAGGCGGAGTTCGGTGAAGCCGTGGACGTCGGCGAGGCGGGCGCGGACGCGGGGTAGCAGTCGGTCGGCTTCGGTGCCGGGGTAGGCGGACAGGATGCGGTTCAGAGTGCTCAGGGCCGAGTGCGCCTTCAGTTCTTCTGCGCGCTGGCCGAATTGGATCTCCAGTACCGAGCGCAGTTCCTCGATGCCGCTGCGGGCGGCCAATTCGGCTGCCAGCGAGGAGGAGTCGCGGACGCCGAGGCGGATCAGCATGGTGGCCATGCGGATTCCGAACAGGCCGAAGCGATCCGCGAGCTGGGCGCGCAGTTCGGGGGCGACCGGCAGGGCGATGTCGGCGCGGGCGAAACGGTCTGCCGAGAGCAGGGCGATGCCGAGATCTTCCGCGGGGACCGTGGACAGTGCCTCGAACGCGGCGAATTCCGGTTGCCGCAGGGTCGACGCGGCGAAGGCGAGCAGGCCCGCTACCGGAATCACCGCCTGGCACAAGCCCGTTCGCTCCAGTTCGCCGGCGAAGCGGGCGGCCACGTCGCGGGCCGAGTGCAGCGCGTCGATGCGGCCCGCGCCGATCTCGTCGGCGCGGGACACCACGCCGATCACGCCGAGTGGGCCCGCGCCACCGGCGCCGGCGCCGATCTGTTCGAGAAAGCTCACGTCGGTGGCGTCGAGTCGGCGCAGCAGGTAGACGACGGCGTCGGCGCCGGGTGCCGAGATCGCCGAACGGCCGCGCGCATTGCCGTCGGCGCCGGCGGGGGTGAGCAGGCGTGCGGTGCGGAGCGAGACCTCGCGTGACAGCGACGAGGTGCCGGGGGTGTCGATGATCGTCGTCTGGGCCAGGGCGGCCGACGGCCAGCCGACCTCGAGGTGGTCGACCTCGCGGGGGCCGTACGCGTCCCAGCTCAGGGCGCTCAGGTCGAAGGTGAGGCCGTGCGCGCCGCTGCCGCGCCGGACGATCACGTTGGCCCTCGCGCCGTCGGCGGCGTGGGCGGTGACGGTGGGGGTGGAGGCGTCGCGGTACCAGGTGACGACCCGGGTGCACTCGGTGGCGTCGGTCGGGGCGACGGCCTGGCCGACCAGGGCGTTCAGCAGCGTCGACTTGCCTGCCTTGATCGAACCGGCCAGCGCTACCCGCAGCGGCTCACGCAGCCGGAATTCGCAGTCGGCCAGCAGCGTGCGCGCGTACTCGTCACGACCGAATACCCGCGCCGCCGCGCCGACCAGCTCGTGCGCCTCGGCCAGGATCCTGGGTGCCTGACCGCCGGGCGCGGCGGTGTCGAAACGGTGGGTCACCCAGATACCGTACCGTCGGCCCGTCCTGGTTCGAGTTGCATCGTTTCCGCGTAGCGACGCAGCTCGGCGACCGCGTTCAGCTGGCGTTCGAGTACGACGGTGCGCTCGGCGCGGTGGGTGGCGGCCATCGCGGCCGCTTCCTGGGCGGCGCGCAGGGAGGCGTCGATCGAGCGCAGGCTGCGCTCGGCGACACCGGCGAAGTGGTCGCGCAGGGCGCGGTGGATGCGGTGCAGGCGATCCTTGGTGTCCTTGGCCGCCTGGAACGCGACGTCGTCGAGGAAGCGGCGCACCTCGGCGTTGGCTTCGATGCGGCGGCGGGCCAGTCGTGCGGTCTTGTCGTCGCGGTAGGCCTTGCCGCCGACGATCAGGCCCGCGCCGAGGGAGATCGGGTTCAGCATCGCGAGGCCGGCGAAGGTCGTGGCGAGGCCGATCATCAGCACGCCGCCGTAGGAGCCGCGCATGCCGACCAGCACCTTGCTGGTGAAACCGATGTCGGGCTCCAGGTCGGCCAGGGAGCCCGAGCTGGCGAGGGTGCTTTCGTCGTCCATTCCGGCATGGACCTCGGGCAGCTCGACCGCGCCGACCTCGGCGAAGTGGTCGGCGATGCGTTCGGCCAGCAGTTCCGCGCGACGGTGGGTCAGCAGGAGGTTGTCGCCGAGTGCGGTGTCGACGCTGCCGGACAGCCATTCGGCGATCGCGCCCCAGTGCCTGCCCGGGTCGTTCTCGTCGATCCATTCCTGGCCCGTGCGGGCGATGCCGCGCAGGCGGTCGCGCAGGTCGTGGTCGACGTCGCCGACGAGGTCGGTGATGCCGTCGGCGAGGGTTTGCTGCCAGCTCGCGGTTCGCCGCTGGAGTGCTTCGGCGGCGGCGCGGGCGGACTGGAGTTCGTCGACCGCTGCCGAGCCGAGTGCGGGGTCGCGTAGTGCGACCAGTTCGCTGCCCAATGCAAGGGCCAAATGTTCTGCTGCCGATTGCAATTCGCGTGCGACGGCCTGTCGTGTGACGGCCTGGTCGCGGGCGACGACCCGGTCTCGGAGGAAGCCGAACAGCACGCCGAATCCGGATTCCTGGCCCAGCTGCGCGTCTTGCAGGCGCAGGGCGTGGGCGCGCAGCAGGGCCGACACCGGGATCAGGGCGACGTCGGCTTCGGCGCGGGTCAGGTGGGATCGGTCGGCCTCGAGTACCCGGTGCCAGTGCGGATACAGGTCGGTTTTGGTGAGCAGGACGGCGACCGTGGGGCAGAGTTCGCGAATCTGGCGGACGAAGGTGAGCTCGGGTTCGGTGAGCTCGGTGGAGGCGTCGGAGAGCACGAGGACCGCGTCGGCGGCTGCGGCGAGGCCGAGAACGCCTGCGGCACAGGCGCTTCCGTGGCCGCCGACACCGGGGGTGTCGATCAGGACGATGCCGTCGGCCAGCAGCTGGTTGGGCAGCTCGGCCTCTATCCGCACGATCTGCCTGCCCTGGGCGAGCGGGCTGCGGGCATCGATGACGCCGATCTCGTCGAACGGGATCTCCACCCGCTCGTCCTCGGTGCCGGGCGCGCTGAGCACCAGATACGCCCGCTGCTGCGCGCCGTAGGACAGCTGCAGCGGGAGCACGGTGGTCACGTCGTCGCCGACCTGGCACACGTCGAGGCCGAGCAGCGCGTTCACGAACCGGCTCTTGCCCTGACCGAGCTGGCCGGTGACGACGATGCGGTGGCGCGGATCGCGCACCCGCTCGGTGACCTTCTCCAGGCGCCCGACCAGGTCGTCGCGGCCTGCGGCACGGGCCGCTGCGACGGTGTCGGCCAACACCGTCGTCAGCGGCACCGCATTCGGTGCGAGAGTCCCCATCGCAGCGCCCGTTTCGCTCAGTGGAACAGTCCGTCGGAGTGCACGTCGGCACCGGTCTCGGCGACAGTACTCGACTCGCCGAACAGCGATGTCTCGCCGCCGAGGCTCGAACCGTGCAGGCCGGAACCGAACGCGCTCGACACGTCGACCGAGGACCAGGTGTCGGCCGCGGTGGTGACCGCGCCCTGGGTGGTGTCGAGGGTGCCGGAGGTGTCGGCCTGGGTTGTCCCGGTGAATTCGGTGGTCGCGGTGGTGCCGGTCTGTGCCGCACCTTCCACGGTGCCGCCGAGGCCGCCGACGATCTGCGTGCCGCCGGTCACCGTGCTCGACAGGCCTGCGTCGACGGATCCGCCGAGACCGGTCTCGAGGCCGGTGCCCGCCTGCGCGCCACCTGCCGCGGAACCCGCCAAACCGGCGCCGGTGTCTACGGCACCGCCCAGACCAGCCTGAGCGCCACCGGCGACCGAACCTGCAACGCCGACACCGGTTTCGGTGAGACCACCAAGACCCGCCTGCGCGCCACCGGTCAGGCCCGCGCCGGTTTCCACAGCCGCGCCGAGACCAGCCTGCGCGCCGGTGGTGACCGAGCCTGCCAGGCCGGTGCCGAGGGTCGCGGCGGTGTCGAGGCCGCCCTGCAGACCGGTGGTCAGTCCGATACCTGTAGTGGAGGACAGTGCTGTGTCCAGCCCGGTGGTGGCCTCCGCGGCACCGCCGCTGCTGATCAGCCCGTCGACGCCGATGCCGGTATCAAGCCCGCCGCTCGCGCCACCGGTCAGCCCGCCGATGAGACCGGTACCCGCCGACGCGGCACCACCGAAGCCGGTTTCCAGCCCGGTGCCGATTTCCGCGCCCGCTCCGACCACACCGTCGAGCCCGGTGATCGCCGTGGTGGTCGCGGCAGCACCAAGACTGCCGGCAGCCTGGGCCCCGGCATTGGCCGCCGCACCCAGCCCAGCAGTGGCCCCGGCGCCGAGCCCACCCACCGCACCGGCCGCACCGCTCAACCCGGCATCCAGGCCGCCACCCAGCTGACCCCCCAGGTCCGCGCCGAAGTCGGTGGTGAGCCCAGCGGCCCCGTCGACCAGACCGTCGACCCCAGCCGCGACATCGCCACCCGCACCAACCGCACCGGTCAGCGCACCGTCCACCCCAGCGCCCGCCGCACCGGTAAGAGCACCGCCGAGTCCAGCGGCTACATCCCCACCGACACCGGCTGCTCCCTCCAAGGCACCGTCGAGACCGGCACCGACACCAGCCGCACCGGTCAAGGCACCGCCCAATCCGGCAGTGAGATCGCTACCCGCGTCGACCACACCCGACAACGCACCGTCCACACCGGCGCCTGCCGTACCGGTAAGAGCACCGCTCAGTCCAGCGGCGACATCGCCACCGACACCAGCCGCCCCCTCCAAGGCACCGTCGAGACCGGCACCGACACCAGCGGCACCGTTCAGCGCACCGCTTAACCCGGCAGTGATATCGCCACCCGCGTCGACTGCACCCGACAACGCGCCGTCCAGGCCGGCGCCAGCGCCCACCGCGCCGTTCAAGGCGCCCCCGAGGCCTGCAGTGAGGTCGGTACCTGCGCCAACCGCGCCATCCACAGCGCCCCCGAGACCGGCGCCAACGCCCGCCGCACCGTTCAACGCGCCGTTAAGCCCGGTGGCCAGATCGACGCCCGCGCCAACCGTGCCATTCAGGGCGCCGCCGAGACCGGCTGCAAGGTCCGCACCTGCCCCAACCGTGCCGTTCAAAGCACCGCCGAGACCGGCGGCGAGGTCCGCACCTGCCCCAACCGCACCGTTCAAAGCACCGCCGAGACCGGCAGCGAGGTCCGCACCTGCGCCAACCGTGCCATTCAGGGCGCCGCCAAGATCGGCGGCAAGGTCCGCACCTGCCCCAACCGCACCATTCAAAGCACCGCCGAGACCGGCAGCAAGATCCGCACCCGCGCCAACTGCACCGTTCAGGGCGCCGCCGAGACCGGCGCCCACGCCCGCCGCGCCATTCAATGCACCGTTCAGGCCTGCAGCGAGGTCGACGCCTGCGCCAACTGCGCCGTTCAGGCCTGCGGCGAGGTCGGTGGCCACGTCCACGTCGACGTTCGCGCCGGTGACGGCGCCCAGGGCGACTTCGAGGCCTGCGCCGACCTGGGCGGCGGCGTCGGCGACTGCCGAGGCGGCGGCGCCGAGGCCTACGTCGAGGCCGATGCCGAGTTCGGCGTCGGTGGCGGCCGCGGCGGTGACGGCGGCGGCCGCGGTGGCGGTGGAAGCGAGGGCTGCGCTCGTGCCTGCCGCGGCGCCTGCGGCGACGATCGACTGGAGCTGGGAGCCGCCGCTGACCAGCGCGGATTCCGCCACCATGGGGGCGACGGCGGAGATGTCTTCGGGGGTCACCTCGAGTCCCGCCTGGGCCAGCGCGGCGCACGGGTTGGCGCAGTAGCTCGCCGCCGCGTCGGGGTCGCGCAGCAGGTTCAGGATGAATTCCAGAATCGCGTTGGGGGTCATCGAGATCAGCTCCTCCAGATCATGGGCGGTGGTGCCCGATCCGTTGTCGTCGGAATGTCTTTCACGCTAGGTCCGCCAGCCGTTACAGGTAATGGGGCGAATACCTAGTTCACTCGGGGCCCATCCATTAGGGGCTCATCGCCGATTAGGGGAATTTCCCCGTATCTGCCCCGCCGCAGGTAACAGCGGCCTATCGGCAACCGACAGATCGGGTGGGACGTCGGCCACCCTGGCGATCTCGTTGTCCACACCGTCTACCGGTCCACCGGAAGTCCTGCGAACGGGGTTGTCCAATGACAGAGCGTCTGGCGCTCGGCATCACTGTCGGAGCCGCGAATTCGGTCGCCGCGGCCACCACCGCCGACGGGGCTGGTGCCACTGTCCGCAGACACCGCAGCACCCTGCTGCTCGGCGCGGACGGCTCGATCGGGTTCGCCGACGCCACCCGTCACGCGCGCGGAGTGGTCGTCGACGACTACCTGTCCAGGGTCGGCGACCCGGTAGACATGCTGGCAGAGGACGGTTCGACACACGACGCGGCCGACCTCGTCGCCGCAGCGACCCGCGCGCTGGTCACCGAACTCTCCGGCGCCGCAGGCGAATCCGCCGAGGTGGCGACCATCGTCGCGTGCTGCCCCGTATGGTGGCCGGAGCAGACAATCGAGAACGCGCGGGCCGCGCTCGCGCGCGCGGGACTGCCAGAAGTGACATTGGTCCCAGAGCCGCTGGCCGCGGTGCGCCGGTACGAGATGGAGAACGGCCTGCTCGACGACGGCGCGCTGGCCGTGTACGACCTGGGCGCGAGCGGCCTGACGGTCACCGTGCTACGCACCGGCGAACAGGCCGGTCTGCTGGGCGCGCCGGTGCACAGCACCGCGATCGCCGGCTCGGAATTCGATTTGCTGACGATGCGCTACGTCCTGGCAAATGTTCTGGACGGAAATGATATCGATCCATTCGACCCGGCCGTCGAACAAGAACTTTCGGCATTGCGAGCCCGCTGCAGAAATGCGAAAGAGGAGCTCTCCAGAATTACCGCGACGGTGGTTCCGGTGGGCATGCTCGACCCCACCGGCCGCATCGAACAGGTCAGGCTGACCCGCGGCGAACTCGAAGATCTGCTGCGGCCGACCCTGCTCGACTCGATGAACCTGCTCCGCGACGCGGTGCGCCGCGCCGGACTCACCCCCGGCGATGTCAGCCGGGTGCTGCTCACCGGTGGCGGCGGGGCGATCCCGCTGGTCGCCGAGCTGATCTCGACCGAATTCGGGCTGCCCGTCACCGCCTGCGCCGACCCGGCGACCAGCGCGGCGCACGGTGCGGCCGAGATCGCGCTGGACGTGGCCGCGATCTCCGTGCCCACCGAGGCCATCCCCGCCGTGCCCGCGGCGCCGGTGGCGGCGGCACCGGTCGTCGAGGAGCTCGCGCTGCCGCCCGCCGACCCCGAACCCGCCCGGATGTCGTCGGCCAAACGCGCGGCGCTCGTCGCCGCGGCGGCCTTGACCATGGCTGCCCTGGCCACCGGCACCCTCGCGATCGGCGGCGTCACCCAGCCCACGCCGAGCGGACCCGACGCGACGACGAGCGCGCCGCTCGCCCCCGGCGCCGCCGCGTCGACCAGCACCGGCGGAACTCCCGGGTCGGCGCCGAACACCACGGACTCGACCGTCGCCGATCCGTCCGGGCCTGGCGCGACCAGCGCCGCCGTGCCGCCGGGTGCGATCCCGGTCGGCACCACCGAAGGGGCACCCGCGGGCGCGCCCGGCGCGGGAACGCCCGCACCGGCCGGCGCGACCACCGACGGCACCACGGCACCCGCACCGGCAGCTGGACAACCCGCCACCGGGCAACCCGCGCAGGCGCCACCCGCCGAACAGCCGCAGTCCCCCGCCCCCGCTCCGGCCCCCGCACCAGCCCCAGCGCCCTCCCCCGCCCCGCGCCCGCAGGTCCCGCCCATCAAGGTGAACCCCGGTGACCTGCTCGACGGCGTCGGCGGCGCGGTCGAGGAGACCATCGAAACGGGCACGCAGCTGCCGGGCCGGGTCCTCGGAGGAAACGGTGGCTGATATCGCCCTCGACACCTTCCCGAACGCCCGAACCATCTTCCGCGAACTCGACGCCGCAGCTCAGCAGCCGGTACTGCTGCTGATCCGCGGCCGGGCGGGAACCGGAAAGTCGATGCTGCTCAAGGCCGTTCGCGCGCATCTACGCGGCCGCGACATCCCGGTCGCCGAATCCGCGCGCGACAACGGCCGCTCGGTGCTCATCGCCGACAACGTCCACCGCTACACCGACGCCGAGCTACACACCCTGTGCGCGGCGATCGAATCCGGAAATCGTTCGATCGTTCTGGCCGCCCAGCCGCGCCCTCACGACCCCCGGCTGCGCGCCCTGTCCGAAGCCGTCGCGCGCCACGGCCGCACGGTGGACCTACGTGCGCTGGGCAGCGCCGACATCGCGGCGTTCGCCAGGGAACTCGGCATGGCCGTGTCCCAGCCCCTGGCGCTGCACATCCACCAGTTGACCGCAGGCATTCCCGGCGGCGTGGTCGCGGCGCTGACCGCGGCGCGCTCGGCGCCGCTCGAGGCGTGCGTGAGCGCCGTCGACGACGCCGTCACCGCATGGACGCGCACCATCCTGGACACGATCGAACCCGACCTGCTCGAAACGCTGGTCATCGCCGCGACCGGAACCGGTTTGGACGCAACCGAACTCACCGAGGTACTCGGCGTCGGCCCCGACACCGCGCACGACCTGATCGACCGCGCCAGGGCGGGCGCACTGGTCACCGACGCCGACCTGCTCCTCGCGCCCGCGGTGGCCCCGCTGCGCACCCTGCTCGGCGACCGCCGCTACGTCGAGGTGCAGCGCAGGCTGCTCACCGCGCGGATCGACTCCGGCCTGCTGCGCGATCGGACGGCGCTGATCCTGGCCGAGTCCGGCGTCGTCGATCCCCGTCTCGCCGAATTCCTGTGCCGCACAGCGGAGAAGTCCGATCAGGCGACCCGCTACTACGCCGCCGCGGCCGCGGCTGGTGCCCCGGTCGAGTCGATCGCGGTGCGCTGGGCCGAGGCCGCGGCACACGCCGGTGACACCGACACCGCGCTCCGCCTGGCCGAACCACTGCTGACCGCGGACGGCGTCGCCCACACCGAACTCGTTGCCGCGGTACGCATCTGCGCGGGCGTGCTCACCCGGCGCGGCTTGGTCAGCCGCGCGGCCGGCCTATACACCTGGCTCGGCCCCGACCGCGTCGGTGCCGACTGGGCCCCCGCGGCGATGGTGCTCACCCTCGCGGGCGACCTCGCGGGCGCGGCACAGATGTCCGGCGCCGCACAGCGCTGGCCGCCGACCGAGGCCGACGCGGGCGCGCGACTCATCGCCTCCGCGCTGCACGAATCGCTCGATCCCCACGGCGCGGGCACGACGGCCGCGATCTCCACCCTGATCCAAGCGGGCAACACCGGCGACGATCGATACCTGCCGAGCACCGCGGTCTCGATCGCCACGCTGCTCTGCCTCGGCGCCGGTGAGCCGAGCCGCGCCAGGGACTCGCTGGCCAGGGCTGCCACGGGCGGGGGCGCTCAGCTGCCGGTGCTCGGGGCCTGGACCGCTCTGCTCGGGGGCGACGAACGCGGCGCGGCGAGCACACTCGCCGGGATCGACATCGCCGCGCTCGCCCCACGCGATCAGCTCCTCGCGCACGCCCTCGCGGTGGGACTGGCCCGCCGTGGCGGCGATCACGCGGCTCTCGCGCGCGCCTGGCAGGCCGCCTGCCCGCTGTTCGACCAGCTCGAGGCCGACCTGCTGAGCCTGCTGCCGATCGGCGAACTGTGGCTGGCCGGCATCCGGCTACGCGATGTGCGCCGGATCGAACCGCTCGTCGACGCGGCCAAGTCGCTGCTGCGCAAACTCGGTCGCGCGCCCGCCTGGACCAACTCCTTCCACTGGTACGGAGTGCAGGCCGCGCTGGCCGACGAATCGCCCCAGGAGCTGCTACCCCACGCCCACGCGCTGAAGACGGCCGCGGAGGCCGGCGACCGGCAGGCGGTCGTGCTGGCCGACGCCGGACGCACCTGGGTGCTCGTGCTGCGCGGCAACGTCGCGGCGGCCGAGGTGCAGGCCGCGGTGTCGGCGCTGGCCGAACTCGGGCTCACCTGGGACGCCGCCCGCCTGGCCAGCGAGGCCGCGCTCGCGGCGGGCGATTCGGCGACCGCGACCACCCTGCTCAAGCTCGCCCGGTCGGTGCGGGTTCAAGCCCAGCCCGTCGAACCGTCGCGACCTGCGCCGCAGCCGCTGCCGCAGACACCGGCCGGGCCTGCGCCGCTGACCGGCGAGGCCGCCGCGCTCAGCGATCGCGAGCGCGAGGTTGCCGAGCTGGTGCTGCTCGGTCTGACCTATCGGGAGATCGGCGCACGGCTGTACATTTCCGCGAAAACCGTGGAGCATCACGTCGCGCGAATCCGACGCCGGATAGGCGCGCGCTCACGATCGGAATTATTGTCAATGCTCCGCGCCATGGGACACGGTTCACTGCTGGTGTAACTCGACGCGGACGACGTCGACGCCGAAGCGAGGTAAATCGGATGGCCACTGGGGTCGGCCTGCGCATGGCCGATGACGAGTGCATCGCCGTGGTGGTCACCGAGGACGACGCGGTGCGGATCGTCGCGCGCGATGCGGTGCTGCACATGTCCGACGACGGTGACGCGGCCCTCGGCGGGCCCGCGCCGTCCGGGCACACCCACTCGATCTCCGGTTTCGTCCGCGCGGTCGGCGACCCGGCCGGGGTGGATGTCGACGGCGGCGAGGCCTACCGCGCCGAGGATTTGCTGGCGACGGCGATGTTCTGCCTCATCGATCTCACCACCGAGCACCTCAGCGGCCCCGCCGAGTTCTACGCAACGCATCCGGCGCACTGGTCGCCGGAGATCGTGCGCGGTGTGCGCGAGGCGCTGGACTATCTGGGCCTGAAGTCGGTGGCGCTGCTGGGCGAGGACGAGCTGCCGCCCGCCGCCGACGACGCCGACGCGGGGCGGTCGTTCGCGACGGCCGCGGCCCAGGCCGCGCTGGTCGCGGTGCTGGCGACACCGGCGGGCGCGACACCGCCCGATCCGATCGTCACCGAGAACTCGATGGTCGCTACCGATGTGATGCCCGCGCTGCCACGTCCGGCGGCGACCGCGCAGGCGTATTCGGCGGCGATGCCGGTGATGTCACAGCCGACGAAGGCGCTGAACCCGACCACGGCCATGCCGGTCGTGGCGGTGGAACCACCGGCGCCCGCGCAGCGCAGCCGGACCCCGCTGCTGATCGCCGCCGCCGCGCTCGTCGGGCTGCTGCTCGGCGGCGTCGCGGTCTCGGTGGTGCTCAGCGGTTCCGAGCCGACCACTCCGCCGCCGATCTCCGACGCGCGCCCCGACTCGCTCACCGTGACGCCGACGCCGCCGCCCGCGCTGCCCCCGCCGCCGGTCGCCGAAACCGCCACGCTGGAGCCGGTCGTCACCGCGACCACCGAGCCCGAACCGGAGCCGACGACCAGCACCGAAGCACCGCCGACGACCACGCCGGAACCGACCACCACCGCGCCGTCGACCCCGCCGGGCCGCAGCACCACGCGCCCGCTGCTGCCGTTCCAGAACTACCCGCCGGGCTCACTTCCCTCACCCATGCGGATTCCCGGCTACAACTGATCCGGTGCGGGGGTACCGTAACCGCGCCCGCTGCGCGATCGTGCCCTAGAGTGATGCGCTGATCGACATCACAGCCGCCGGCGGTGGTCTCGATCACTCGTGCCGACGAAGGGATTTCATGCGCAAGTTGGTGGCGCGTCGCGCCGCAGTCAAGGCAGCCTCCGCCGGTTTCGCCGCGACTGTTCTCCTGGCACCACTAGTCGGCTCAGGTTTGGCTTCGGCCGAACCCGCTGCGCCGCTTCAGCTTTCCGCGGACGCCCTGCCCGCCGAACTGGTGACGGCGATCTCGCGCGACCTCGGGATGACCCCGACCGAATACCTCGACCGCGCCGCCCGCGCGCAGCAACTGCGCGACTACGCCGCCAGCTTCCGCGCCGAGAACCCCGACTCCTTCGCCGGCGCCTGGCTGACCCCGGAAGGCAAGGCCGTCGTCGCGGTCACCAACGCCGACGCGGGCAAGCTCGCCGCGGCCGACGGGTACCAGACCCACCTCGCCCCGATCTCGGCCACCGGCCTGGAAGGCGCGCTGCTGCAACTGAGCCAGTGGATCGCGAGCCTGCCGCGCGAGATCTCGGAGCCGATCAGCTCGGTCGCCATCGACGTGCTCAACAGCCAGCTGGTGCTCAACATCGCCAACACCGGCACCGGCCACCTGCTGAACCTGCCGACCCTGATCGCCACCATCAAGGTGGTGATCTCCCCCGGCGGCGGCGGACCGGTCGAGCGCAAGCCGATGGGCGGCGACACCTACATCACCGCGACCAAGGACCTGCACGACGCGACCCTGCGCGGCGTCGACGTGTGCTCGTTCGGCTTCAACAGCACCGACGCCGCGGGCAACGCGCTCAATATCTCGGCGGGCCACTGCAACCCGAACATCGACAAGGGTGGCAGCGCGCCGGTCTACGTGCCGAACGTGCGCGACATCCCGAACAGCCCCGAGGTCGGTTCGTTCGCCAAGGCCGTGCTCGGCGGGCCCGCCGCGCTGGACTACTCGGTGATCACGCTGAACGAGCGCGCGGTCAACGCGGGCATGGATCAGCCACGGGTGCGCGGCGCGAACGGCACGACGCTGGCGATCACCGGCACCGCCGAACCGGTCACCGGCGCCCCGGTCTGCAAGACCGGCCAGTCCTCCACCTTCACCTGCGGCTTCGTTTCGGCGGATCGGGTGGAGACCCAGCTGTTCACCGCCGAGGGCGTCAGCAAGACCATCCGTGGCTTCGCCAGCACCGCCTGCACCCTGGGCGGCGACAGCGGCGGCGCGATCGTCTCCGGCACGCTCGCGCTGGGCATCACCAGCGGCTCCAACGCCTCCGAGGCGCCCAACTGCACCGAGGCCAACACCCAGCTGGCCCCCTACGGCGGCACGGCCTCGCTCGGTGTGCCGATCCGGCCCATTCTGGCCGATATCGAGGCCACCTCCGGCGGGGGTCTCGGCAGCGGAATCACGGTGCGTACCAAGCCGAACGCCGGCTGACTCGATAACGAACCGACTACACGGACCGGGTGAGCGAAATCTCTTGCCCGGTCCGAGTAGGCATAACCCGCTCGAGCCCATATAGTTCGATCATGCTCCTGCCACGTATGGGTCGCACCCCGTCCGCGCGAAGCTCGAGAAGAGCTCGGAAGTCCGTGATCGCCGCTTCGGCGGCGATTTTGCTGTTCGGCCCCACGATGGCGGTTGCCGATGCGCAGCCCGCGCCCGACCTGCCCGCCCAGCTGGTGGAGGCGGTCACCCGCGATCTGAAGATCTCCCCGGAGGAGTACCTGCGCCGCGCCGATATCGCGCAGCAGGTCGCCGCGTTCTCCACCACCGCTCAGCGCCAGTTCCCGCAGGCCTTCGCCGGCGCCTGGCTGAACGACGCCGGTAACGCCGTCGTCGCGCTCGCGCAGGCCCCCGGCGCCGATCAGGCTCGCGAGGCCGCGCAGTCGGCCGGTTTCGAGGTCCGCAACGTCGCCAAGAGCGAGTCCGCGCTGCGCGGTGAGAAGACCGCGTTCGAGAACTGGCTGGCCGCCGCGCCGCCGGAGGTCGCCGCCCTCGTGCGTGGCGTCGTCATCGACCCGGTGAACAACGCCATCGCGGTGCGTGTCGACCAGGCCGGTCTGCCGCTGCCGAGCTTCATCGACCCGTCCCGCGTCGTCGTCACCGCGCCGCCCGTGGCAGGCGAGCGCGTCGAGCTGAACGCCACCCCCGTGGCAGGCGACGGCAACGGCGCCCTGGCCGGCGGCGACGGCTACGCCTCGGTGATCGGCCGCAGCTCGCTGCGCTGCTCGCTGGGCTTCAACGGCACCGACCGCGCGGGCAACGTCGTCAACATCTCGGCGGGTCACTGCAACCCCGATCTCGGCACGGCCGGTACCGACGCCGCTGCCGCGGTCTACGAGCTCAACGGTGACCGCGCGGGTGCCCAGCTCGGCACCTTCTCGAAGTCGGTGCTCGGCGCGCAGGACTACTCGATCATCCGGATCAACGACAACGCCCGCCCCCGCTTCGAGAACAACCTCGTGCGCGTGCCGGGCAACGCCCCGATCGCCGTCGACGGCGTGGCCACCCCGGTGGTCGGCGCCCCGGTCTGCAAGTCGGGTGCGCGTACCGGCTTCAGCTGCGGCATCATCAACGGCGTCGACCAGACCGTGCAGGTCGGCGATCGGCAGATGACCCAGAGCTTCTCGGCCAACATCTGCGCCCTGCCCGGCGATTCCGGCGGCGCGATCGTGACCGGTCGCCTCGCGCTCGGCATCTCCAGCGCGTCGTCGGTCGCCGACTACCCGATCTGCGAGATCCCGAACATCATCGGCGCGATCACCGGTGACGTCCCGCAGCTGTTCGCGCAGCCGCTGAGCGTCGTCCTCTCGGACAACCCGGGCCTGGCGGTCCGCACCAACTGATCGCGGTTTCCGCAGGCACAGAGCAGCTCGGAAAGGCCGGTAGCAGTGCGCTACCGGCCTTTCCGGCGTCCAAGGCATGCTGGGGGCATGTGTTTGGTTCTGCTCGCCTGGCGGGCGCACCCCGAGTACCGGCTGATCGTGGCCGCCAACCGGGACGAGTTCTACACCCGCGACACCGAGTCGCTGCGCCGCTGGCCGGGGGAAATGCTGCTGGCCGGGCGTGATCTGGGCGCCGTCGCACCGGGCACCTGGCTGGGGCTGCGTACCGACGAACCGCGGTTCGCCACGGTCACCAATGTCCGCAATCCGCACGACACCCCGCCCCACCCGCGCTCCCGCGGCGCACTGCTGATGGACTACCTGCGCGGCGCCGCGGTGCCGTCGGACTACCTGGCCGGGGTCGCCGCCGCGCCGGACGACTACATCGGCTACAACCTGCTCGTCGGCGATCTGCGCACGCTGTGGTGGCATTCCAATCGCAGCGGCAGCGGGCCCGCCGAACTGGCGCCCGGTCTGCACGCGCTGTCCAATTCCGCGCACCTGGCGTCGGAGCCCGGATTGATCCACACCCATCCCCAGGCTCCGGTGGTCACCGGTGTGGGCGCGCCGCCGCTGTGGCCGAAGGTCGCCACCGGGCTGGCCGGTCTGCACGGCATCGTGGCGACCGCGCCGCATTCCGTCGAGGACTACTTCACGCTGCTCGCCGACCGCACCGAAGCGCCCGACGAGCTCCTGCCGCGCACCGGCATCCCGCTGGCGTTCGAGCGGGCGGCCTCGGCGCGCTTCGGCGCCCACGATCTGCACGGCACCCGCGCGAGCACGGTGCTGCTGGTACGCGAGGACGGTCACTACACCATGGTCGAGCGTACGTTCGGCCGTCACGGCGAAGCAGGCGGCTCGGAATCAGTGTCCGGGGTCGTCGATCTCGGCTGAGAACGCGGAAGGCCCCGCTCCGGATCGGAGCGGGGCCTTCGCGGTAAAGCGGTGAATCAGTTGGCCGGAGCGGCGGCCGGGGCGGCCTTCGGCTTCTCGGCCCACACGGTGGTGCCCTCGGGCGCCTGCATGACGTTGAGCAGCTCGATGCCCGCGGCCAGCATGGTCGGACCGCCGATGACGATCATGCCCAGGATGCCGCCGACAGCGGCGCCGAGCGGCAGACCGGCCAGGCAGCCGACACCGAACAGCGGCAGGCCGAAGACGCAACCGACGACGGCGCCGATGGCGGTGCCGACGAAGGTGCCGATCGCGGTGCCGATGCTGAACTTGCTGGAGAAGTCGTTGATCGCCTTCTGGTTCTCCTGCGCCGAGGCGATCGGATCAGCCTTGAGGACCGGCTTCACGCCGACCGGCTCGGTGCCCAGCTGCAGGCCTTCCGGCTTCTCCGGGGTCAGCTCGAGGACGGTGTTGTCCTTGGTGACCGCGGACTTGGTCGGGATGTCGGTGCCGTTGACGGTGAAGTCGATCGGCAGCGAGACGACCGTGGCACCGGTGGTGTCCTTGATCTCGGCGACCTTGGTCTTCGGCGCTTCGGGAGTCTCGCCGTCCTGCTCGACGATCGAGAAGGTGCCGTTCTGGAGGGTGGCGACGATGGTCTTGTCGACCAGCTTCACCGAGTACTTGATGTCCTGAGCCGGGGCGGGAACCGGCTCGGCGTGCGCAGTCCCCAGCGACACAGTCATGGCGCCGATAACCAGTGCGGCTGCCGCAGTGGTCCTACGGAAGTTCATTAAGGTTCCAATCCATCAGGTGTGGTGCCATGTACGATCCGCGACACGCGAGACCCGTCAAGCAGGAACACACCATGAGGTGCCCCTTACTTCTCCCCGAGCAGTGTGAAGACCGGCACAGCAGACAGAACAGCTGGAGCCTAATGGACCGAAACCTGGGAAGCCAGAAGCAATCTCGGTCGGCGGAGTAAGCCTGACCTTAGCTTCGCCGCAGATCACACACGGTTTACGGTGTTCACCAGCAGACTTGGGCACCTCGCGGCAAACATTTATGTGATATTGCTCACAGGCAAAATCCAGGTCAAGCCGCAGTAAACAAGGTCAGAGCACAAATGCCGATCCTACGGTGGACACCGGTAGTTACTGGCCGGTAACTTAGCGCCGGTTACGATACGAGCCAACCGGGTGAGTTCGTCTCGCCCCAAGACCCTCGTGTTGCCTCTAAAGAAAGGTCGCGACATGAATGCCCTGACAATCACGCTGGGCACGATCGGAGCCACGCTCAGCCTGTTGTGTTGGGCGTCGTTCTTCGGCGGCGTATGGAACATCGGCAAGGCGGTGACGATCGGCCAGTCGGCGCCGGACCGTTGGCGACCGTTCTTCCCGCGGTTCAAGACCATGGTCATCGAGTTCCTCGCCCACACCCGGATGAACAAGTTCCGCACCGTGGGCTGGGCGCACTGGCTGGTCATGATCGGCTTCATGGGCGGCGCGATGCTCTGGTTCGAGGCATACGGCCAGACCTTCGACCCCAAATTCCACTGGCCGATCATCGGCGACACCGCCGTCTACCACCTGTGGGACGAGATCCTCGGTATCGGCACCGTGGTCGGCATCGGCACGCTGATCATCATCCGGCAGCTGAACCACCCGCGGATCCCGGCGCGGCTGTCGCGCTTCAGCGGCTCCAAGTTCGCCCCCGCGTACGTGATCGAGGCGATCGTGCTGCTCGAGGGCCTCGGCATGATCTTCGTGAAGGCGGGCAAGCTCGCCACCTACGGCGGCGCGCACGCGTCCACCGACTTCTTCACCATGCAGATCGCCAAGCTGCTGCCCGCGAGCCCGACCATGGTGTCGCTCTTCGCGTTCGTCAAGCTGATGTCCGGCATGGCCTTCCTGTACCTGGTCGGCCGCAACGTCACGTGGGGCGTGGCCTGGCACCGCTTCTCGGCCTTCTTCAACATCTACTTCAAGCGTGAGGCCGACGGCACCGTCGCCCTCGGCGCGGCCAAGCCGATGATGTCCAACGGCAAGGTCCTCGACATGGAGAACGTCGACCCCGATGTCGACAACCTCGGTGTCGGCCGGATGGAGGACTTCTCCTGGAAGGGCTGGCTGGACTTCACCACCTGCACCGAGTGTGGTCGCTGCCAGTCGCAGTGCCCCGCCTGGAACACCGGTAAGCCGCTCTCTCCCAAGCTGCTGATCATGTCGCTGCGCGACCACGGTTACGCCGCGGCGCCGTACCTGCTGGCCGGTGGCCGTAAGGATCCCGGTGGCGACGAGATCGGTCTGGTCGACGCCGACGGCAAGCCCGACGAGGCGAAGCTGGCCAAGATCTCCGAAGCCGCCCGCGCCGAGGCCGAGCGTCCCCTGATCGGCGCCGAGGACGTGCACGGCGTCATCGATCCCGAGGTGCTGTGGTCCTGCACCACCTGTGGCGCCTGCGTCGAGCAGTGCCCGGTCGATATCGAGCACGTCGACCACATCATCGATATGCGCCGCTACCAGGTACTGATCGAGTCGGAGTTCCCCTCCGAGCTGGCCGGCCTGTTCAAGAACCTGGAGAACAAGGGCAACCCGTGGGGCCAGAACTCCAAGGACCGCCTCAACTGGATCAAGGAAGTCGACTTCGACATCCCGGTCTTCGGTAAGGACGCCGACAGCTTCGACGGCTACGAGTACCTGTTCTGGGTCGGCTGTGCGGGCGCCTACGAGGACCGCGCCAAGAAGACCACCAAGGCCGTGGCCGAACTCCTCGCCACCGCGGGCACCAAGTTCATGGTCCTGGGCGCGGAGGAGACCTGCACCGGTGACTCGGCTCGCCGCGCGGGCAACGAGTTCCTGTTCCAGCAGCTGGCCATGCAGAACATCGAGGTCATCAACTCGGTGTTCGAGGGTGTCGAGCAGTCGCGCAAGAAGATCGTCGTCACCTGCGCGCACTGCTTCAACACGCTCAACAACGAGTACCCGCAGGTCGGTGGCACCTACGAGGTCGTGCACCACACCCAGCTCCTCAACCGCCTGGTGCGGCAGAAGAAGCTGGTCCCGGTCGCGTCGGTGTCGCAGAACATCACCTACCACGACCCCTGCTACCTGGGTCGGCACAACAAGATCTACAACGCCCCGCGTGAGCTGATGGAGGCCTCGGGTTCGACCCTGGTCGAGATGCCGCGCCACGGCGAGCGGTCGATGTGCTGTGGTGCCGGTGGCGCCCGGATGTGGATGGAAGAGCAGCTCGGCAAGCGCATCAACGTCGACCGTGTCGACGAGGCGTTGTCGACCAACCCGACCAAGATCGCGACCGGCTGCCCGTTCTGCCGGGTCATGCTCAACGACGGTGTCACCGCGCGTCAGGAGCAGGGTCAGGGCGAGGGTGTCGAGGTTGTCGACGTCTCGCAGCTGATGCTGGACTCGATCACCCGCATCGACGCCGCCGAGCTGTCGGCCAACCTGCTGGTCGTCCAGGAGCCCAAGGCCGAGCCGGAACCCGAGCCCGAGCCGGAACCGGCCCCCGTCGCCGAAGTCGCGACCGAAGCCGCGCCGAAGGCCGCGCCTGCCGGCGGTGGTCTCGGAATGAAGGGTGCCGCCAAGGCACCCGGTGGTGGACTCGGCATGAAGGGTGCCGCCAAGGCTCCGGGCGCGAAGGCGCCTGCCGCCGAAGCCGCCCCGGCGGCCGAGGCTGCGCCGGCCAAGGGCCTCGGTATGAAGGGTGGCGCCAAGGCACCCGGTGGCGGACTCGGCATGAAGGGCGGCGCGAAGGCTCCGGCCGCTCCCGCCGAGGCAGCCGCTCCCGCCGAAGCCGCTCCCGCCCCGGCAGCCCCGCCGGTCAAGGGCCTCGGCCTCAAGGGCGGCGCCAAGGCTCCGGGTGCGAAGGCCCCCGGCGCCAAGGCTCCCGCCGCCCCGGCAGCCGAGACCGCTCCGGCAGCAGAAGCGGCCCCCGCCGCCGAAGCTCCCGCCGCGGCCCCGGTTTCGGCCGCAACCGAAACCAAGCCGACGGTCGCCGCCAAGGGCCTGGCCATGAAGTCCGGCTTCAAGCGCCCCGGCCCCAAGGCCCCCGGCGCCGCAGCCCCGGCCGCAGCTCCCGCGGCCCCGGCCGCACCGGAAGCTCCAGCCGAACCGGAAGCCCCCGCGGCGGAATCGGCCCCCAAGGCCGAGCCCACCAACGGCAACGGCAACGGCACCCCGCCGGTTGCCCCGCCGACCGCCAAGCCCGGCGGCCTAGGCTTCAAGTCCGGCGCGAAGGCCCCAGGCCGCAAGAACTGACGAACTGAACACAGCGAGAGGCGCGGATTCTTCGGAATCCGCGCCTCTTCGCTTCTCACATGACGGACTCCGATCCCGTGGACCGGTTCGGTCGACGCGCGAGCCCACGATTGTTGCTCTCCCCCGGGAAATCGTTCCGAGGGTAGAGGTGGTGGCCGACAGGTCGACCTAGGGTGAGCGAATGGTCGATGAACGAGTCGCGGTCTGGCTGCGCGCGCGGACGGCGCACGCGGACGCGGTCATCGTGATCGCGCTGATCACAGTGTGTTTCCTGGCCGGAGCGCTGGTCGACGCCGGTGCGGACTACTTCGCGTTCTCGGTGGCCCTGCTCGTTCCGCTGACCTGGCGGCGGAGATGGCCGGAGTGGTCGGCCGCGGTCGTCGCGGTGGTGGCGCTCGTCCAGTGGGCGACAGTCCAGGCCACGACCGGCGCGTTGCCCGCCGATATCGCCGTGCCGCTCGCGGTCTATACCCTCGCGGCCTACGCCGATCGGCGGGCGAGCCGCGCGGGTCTCGTGGTGGGGTTGGCCGGGGCGGCGCTGGGCGGCTGGAGTTGGCCGCAGCTTCCGATGCCGGTGTCGGCGCATGTCCTGGTCGGTGTGTCCTTGGCGGGCGCGGTCGTCGCGGCGTGGCTCGGCGGCGCCTGGCAGCGTGCCCGTCGCGGCGAGTTCGAGGCGCTGGCTCGGCAGACCGCGCTGCTCGAGCGCGAGCAGGAACAGCGGACCCGGTTGGCGGTGCTGTCCGAGCGGAACCGGATCGCCCGCGATATCCACGACATCCTCGCGCATTCGCTGGCCGTGATCGTCGCGCAGTCAGATGGTGGTCGCTACGCGGCGCTGGCCGAGCCGCGGCGCGCGGTCGAGGCGCTGGCGGCGATCGGTGACCAGGGCCGGACTGCCCTCGCCGAAACCCGCCGCGCCATCGGCATCCTTCGCGAGGACGACCGCGACGAGCCCGATCCCGCTCCGGCACCGGGGATCTCGGACTTGACCCGCCTGGCCGACGATCTGAGCGACGCGGGCCTGCCGGTGGATCTGACCGTCGACCTGGCCGGACAGCCGCTCGACACCGGCGTGAGCCTGGTCGTCTACCGCCTCGTCCAGGAGGGTCTGACCAATATCGTCAAACACGCCGGAGCCGGTGCGCGCGCGGAGGTTTCGGTGCGCGTCGATGATGCGTGCCTGCAGGTCAGTGTCCGGGACGACGGACACTCCGAGGGTAGGTCCGACCGCGCCGGATACGGCCTCGTCGGCATGCGTGAGCGGGTCGCCGCCTACGGCGGCAGCATGGAGTTGAGCCGTCGCTCCGACAGTGCCGGGCATCTGCTCCAGGCCCGCATTCCCTTGGCGGTCCACCGATGATCGGCGTGCTCCTGGTCGAGGACCAGGCCCTGGTACGGGCCGGGTTCCGCATGGTGGTCGACTCCCAGCCAGACCTTCGGGTACTCGGCGAAGCCGCCGACGGTGCCGCCGCCCTCGCCGCGGCCGGGCGACTGACTCCGGATGTGGTCGTCATGGATGTCCGGATGCCGGGGATGGACGGCATCGAGGCCACCCGTCGGCTGACGACCGCGCGCAATCCGCCCAAAGTGCTGGTCCTCACGACCTACGACCTCGACGATTACGCGGTCGCCGCCGTGCGCGCCGGCGCGAGCGGATTCCTGCTGAAAGAGGCTCCGGCGGAGGTCTTCCTGTCCGCGGTGCGCAGTGTGCACGCCGGTGACGCGGTGCTCGCCGCCTCCACCACCCGGCGCCTGCTCGATCGGCTCGCCCCGCCGATCGATCCGGCGGCGCGACGGCTGGTGGCCACCCTCACCGGCCGCGAGCGCGACGTGCTCACCGAAATGGCCAGAGGATCGTCCAATGCCGAGATCGCGGTGGCGCTCGACATCGGTGCGGGCACCGTGAAAACCCATGTGCGCCATATCCTCACGAAGCTGTCGGCGCGCGACCGGGTGCGGGCGGTCATCATCGCGCACGAAGCCGGACTCGCCCGCAGCGGGCGGCGCTAGCCCGTCACTCCCGTCGGCACAGGATGTCGGCCGAGGGCAGGACACCGTCGAGCAGATACCGCTCGACCGCGGTGTCGACGCAGCGCGAGCGCTCGAACAGGTATACGCCGTGCCGGAACACGCCGGTCATCGTCACCGAGCGCGACCCGGACAGCGCCTCGCGCAGTGCCCGCTGCCCGGCGATCGGTGCGACCGGATCTCCCTCGGCGCCGATGAGCAGTGCCGGGGCCGAGGTATCGATCTCGGTGGCGGGTTCGGCCGGGCGCGTCGGCCACACCGCGCAAGGGGTGAGGTGACGGGCCAAGGCGCCGAACAGTGGTTCGGCGGCGCGATGCTCCTCGATGTCGGCGTAGTGGGCATCGATGTCCCTGGCGGCTCGATCCGCGCATTGATTGGCGACTGTTGCGCTGAAACCGAATTCGGCGATCACCGCGGTCTCGGAGTAGAGGGCGAGCTTGCCGGTCAGGCTCGGCGGCACGTCGACCACCAGTCCGCGCGACGCGTCGGACAGCGCCCGCACGAGCGCGCCGAATTCGGTGTACGACTCGTCGGTGTCGTCGACGGTCAGCAGCAGGCCGGGAACCATGTCCGCCGTGAGCGTGATCCCGGCGACAATCGGGGGACGTGCGGCGACGCGGGCAACCAAGGCGTCCACCTCGGCGAGCACCGCCTCCTGTGTCGTACCGAGGCCCAGTTCCGGGTCGTTGTCGGCGGCCCAGCGGGCCCAGTCCGCCAGTGCCGCCGCGGTGGCCGGTGCCGTGGTGCGGGTGAGGTCAGGGCCCGGCGCCCGCGGGTCGAGGGCACTGTCGAGCACCATCCGGTCGACGTTGTCGCCGAACATCTGCAGGTAGACAGCGCCGAGATAGCTGCCCCACGACCATCCGAGATACGACAGCCGCTCCTGGCCGAGCAGTGTCCGCAGCAGATCGAGGTCGCGCGCCACGGCGCGGGTCGAGGCGTGCGGCAGCAGTTCCCGATGCGGTGTGCACCGCTGCGCCAGATCGCGCGCCACGTCGACGGTGCGGTCGAACCCGGCGCGGTCGGTCGGCGCGCCCTGCGCGAGGGCGAGATACTCGCCCGTCGGCCAGCCACAGTCGAGCGGACTGCTCTCACCGAAGAATCGCGGATCCAGCGCGACCAGGTCGTAGCTCTGCGCCAGCTCCTGCGCGGCCGGATAACCACCTTCGTGGCCCTCGAACAGCATCGACACCCCCTCGCGTGACGGGCCGGGTCCGCCGGTCTCCACGACCAAGGTCCCGTGCCGCCGGGCGGGATCGCTCGCGGGGCGCAGGGCGACCGCGATCGTGACCGTCGGCCCGGACGGTCGCGCGTAATCCACCGGCGCCTGGAACTCCCCACACCGCGCGCCCACCGCGGCCAGCCCGCGCCCCACCCCGTCCTCCGGCGAGGTGTCGCAGTCGTGCCATTCGATCCGCTGATTTACGATCCGGGCTGGCAGCGTTCCGTGCGACGGCGCTACGCGCTCCGGCGCCGCACAACCGATCACCGCTGCCGCGGCACACCCCGTCGCGACCGCCGCCGCACTCCGTCCACTGGTGAAGATTCCCATGGTCGAACGGTATTTCCGCCCCGCCGTCGTCCGCGTCTACCGCCTGAGTGACTTTGTCAGCCGCCCATTCCACCGCCGGGAAGAGGCCACCTCAGCAGTGCGCGAACCAGGCTTTCGCGTATCCCGCGGATTGGTAGGTGTAGTCCCAGGCCCAACGGGCCGGGGAGAGATGGGGTTTCGGGTCGACGAAGAGGAGATCGCCGGGCCAGCATTTGCCGAGGATGTAGCGGGCTCGGGAGATGTGGGGTGTGAAGGTGACGACGATGACGCGGGTCCAGTCGGTGCCGAGGCGGGCCAGTTCGCGGCCTTCGCCGAGGGTGGTGCGGGGGCTGGGGTCGAAGCAGATGACCTCGAAGCTGTAGCCGCCGTGGCAGATCCGGTTGACGATCGGGCTGTGCTCGTAGGGGTTGGAGATGAGGACGCGGGGTGCGTATCCCTCGGCAGCCAGGCGCAATCCGAGCTGTTCGCGGCCGTCGTGTGCCCCGCCGAGGATGAGAATCGCGTCGGCGCGAACCGGCTCGTCGGTCTGCGGCCGCACATAGACCGGCCACAGCGCGACCAACGCGACCAGTGCCGCGAGCAGCAGCGCACCCAGGACGACAAGCAACCGGCGCATCGGCCGATGCTAGCGACGCCACACCCACCCGACCCCCTGACACGTCCACACCCGCGGACACCCTGCACACCCACGATCCGAACCTTGCACCCACCGGAACCCATCACCGCAGGTAGAAGCCCCGAACTAGCGAACGACCAATCGATGTCTCCCCCTGTACACCAGATGTTGCGCCCGCTCTTGCCTCGCTGACGCGGCGTAGCCACGCGCGCGGCTTACCAACAGGAGTATGCGATGCACAGTCTTCGGAACGGGGTACCTGGGGGCCACGCATGCCGCGTGTATGGCCGAGCTGGGGCACGATGTGGTCGGGGTGGATGTGGATCCCGGCAAGGTGGCCAAACTGGCCGACGGTGTGGTGCCGTTCTACGAACCGGGACTGGACGAGGTGCTGCAACGCAACCTCGCCGCGGGCAGGCTGCGGTTCACCACCGACTACGAGGACGCCGCGGCCCACGCCGACGTGCACTTCCTCGGGGTCGGCACACCACAGAAGAAGGGTGAGTACGGCGCCGACCTGAAATACGTACACGCCGTTGTCGATACTCTCGCCCCGATGCTGGAGCGCCCGGCGATGATCGTCGGCAAGTCGACGGTCCCGGTGGGAACCGCTGCGGCGCTGGGTGATCGGGCCCGCGCGGCTGCGAACGTCGACGTCGAGGTCGCCTGGAACCCGGAGTTCCTGCGTGAGGGTTTCGCCGTGCAGGACACCCTGCGCCCCGACCGCCTCGTCCTCGGCCTCGACCACAGCCGCGAGCGTTCGGCCTGGGTCGAGCAGCAGATCCGCGACATCTACGCCGACCTGATCGCCGCCGAGATCCCCTTCCTGCTGACCGACCTGGCCACCGCCGAATTGGTGAAGGTCTCCGCGAATGCTTTCCTGGCGACCAAGATCTCGTTCATCAACGCGGTCTCGGAGGTCTGCGAGGCGACCGGCGCCGACGTGACGATGCTGGCCGACGCGCTCGGCTACGACGCCCGCATCGGCCGCCGATTCCTCAATGCCGGACTGGGTTTCGGCGGCGGCTGCCTGCCCAAGGACATCCGCGCGTTCATGGCCCGCTCCGGCGAGCTCGGCGCCGACCACGCGGTGGCGTTCCTGCGCGAGGTCGACAACATCAACATGCGCCGCCGCACCAAGGTGGTCGACATGGCCGCACGCGCCTGCGGCGGCTCGCTGCTCGGCGCGAACGTGGCGGTCCTCGGCGCGGCGTTCAAGCCGGAATCCGACGACGTCCGCGATTCGCCCGCGCTGAACGTGGCCGGGATGATCCAGCTGCACGGCGCGGTCGTCACCGTGTACGACCCGAAGGCTGTGGAGAATTCGCGCCGGGTCTTCCCGACGTTGAACTACGCCACCTCGGTCGCGGAGGCGTGCGATCGCGCCGATGTGGTGCTGGTCCTGACCGAATGGAACGAATTCACGGCGTTGACTCCGGCCGACCTGGACCCGGTGGTGCGGTCCCGTTCGATCATCGACGGTCGCAATTGCCTGGATCGCGCTACCTGGCGGGAAGCCGGGTGGGTGTACGCCGGACTCGGTACCCCGTAGAGTGGCGATCCAAGCGGGGGCTGCCGGACCATAGATCCGAGTATGCAGGCTCCGCATGTCGTGCAGTAGGAACGAGATGGGCAGCTGATGAGTGCGGTATTGGGAGTATCGGTGGGGGCCGGCACAGTACGCCTCGCACGCCCGCAGCACGGTGGCCCCCACGGGTTCGTCCCGCCGTACTCGTTCGAGCTGCACACCATTTCGATGCCCGAGCACCAGGCCGAGGAGTCCGCGGCCGACGCGATCGCCCAGGCGCTGGCCGCATCGCCCGAGGTCACCGCCACCACGGTCACCTTCCGCAGCGATCAGCAGGCCAGGGCGATCAGGGCCGCGATGGCACGCCGCCAGCTCACCAACTATCAGCTCGTCCCCGAAGCCGTCGCCGCCGTGCACTTCGCGCACGCGACCAGCGACATGCGCGAGGTGTCCACGCTGGCGGTCTACGACCTGGGCAGTTCGGGTCTCACCGTGAGCGTGATCAACGCGCGTACCAGTGATGTCTACCAGTGCGAGCGGATCAGCGACATCAGCGGCGACTACCTGGATTCGCTGATCAGGGAACAGCAGATCGCCTCCGGCCGGATCGCGCATCCGGCCGACCCGGTGGGGCTGGCCGAGCTGGACGCGCTGTGCCGGGCCGCCAAGGAACAGCTGTCGAGCAACAATGCGGTGGCGCTGCCCAGCGAGCAGGGCCTGGTGCTGCTCACTCAGGAGAACTTCGAAGCGCTGATGATGCTGGCGATCGAGTCGTCGGCGCGGATGACCCGCGATGTCATCATCCGCGCGCAGCAGCCGGTGCAGGCGATCATGGTGATCGGCGGTGGCGCCCGGATTCCGCTGATCGCGCGGGTATTGGAGCGCACGATCGGCGTTCCGGTGATCGTGCCCGCCGAGCCGGAGACGGCGCTGGCCCGCGGCGCGGCACTGCTGGCCCGGCCCGCGCAGGTGCAGCAGGCGCCGGTGGGTCCCCCGGCCGCGCCGATCGGTGACGCCGACGACGCGACCCCGGCATGGCTGACCGCGCCCGCTCGCCGTCGTCCGCTCAGCGCGCTGACCAACCGCGGCCACAACCGCCGCGAGCTGAATGCCGCTGTGCTGACGGTGAGTTCGCTGGTGGTGGTCGCCGCGATCGGTCTCGGCCTCGGCTACGGGCCGGAGGTGCTCGAGCGCGGCAATTCCAGCGACGGTTCGCAGGCGGTGCCCGCGACGACCTCGCCGCGTCCCTCGCCGGCAGGCCCGACCTCGGCCCCGGCATCGACCACCGACGCGATTCACGCGACCGTGGCCGCGCCACCCACCCATCAGCAGGGGTCCCAGACGACCACCTCGGCCTCACCGACACAGGGCCCCAACACCTTCACCGTGGTGCCGGGCCTGCCGCCGATCGTCGTGCCGACGCTGCCGCCGGTGGTGTTGCCGGGCTTCCCGCCGCCCGGTCAGTAGCTCAGTGCCTGGCGTGCCTGGCACGCTGCGGCGCCACCGCGACCGGCTTGGCGCCGAAGGGCCGGGCGAGCAGCACCGCGATACCGGTGGTCAACGGCACCGACAGCGCCAACGCGATACCACCGACCGCGGAGCGGGTGATCTCGATGGCGACCGCGTCACCGGTGAGCACGTCGGTGATGGATCGTCCGGCGACACTGAACAGCAGCAGCAGCGGCAGTGCGCCACCGGCGTAGGCGAGCACCAGGGTGTAGACGGTGCTGGCGATGTGGTCGCGACCGACGCGCATGGTGGCGGTGAAGATCTCGCCGCGCGAGGCACCCTCGTCGAGCGCGGCGAGTTCGAAGGCGGCCGAGGCCTGGGTGATGGTGACGTCGTTGAGCACGCCGAGCGAGCCGATGATGAACCCGGCCAGCAGCAGTCCGGTGATGCTGACGTGCTGAAGGTAGGTGGCCACGTTGGTGTTCTGCTCTTCGGACAGGCCGGTGAGGTTGGTGACCTCCAGCGTCAACCAGGACAGGAAGGCCGCCACCAGCATCGAGGCCAGCGTCCCGAGCAGCGCGGAACTGGTCCGCAGGTTCACCCCGTGCGCGAGGTAGAGCACCACGTAGAGGATCAGCGCTCCCGAGACCAGCGCGACCGGAATCGCGGGCTTGCCGTCGAGCAGCGCGGGCAGCAGGAATACGACGACGACGGCGAACGCGAAGAGCAGCCCGATCAGCGCCCTGAACCCGCGCCACCGCGCGACGACACAGATGACAACGACGAACGCCAGCACGATCAGCAGCAACGGCAGCCCGCGCGAGTAGTCCTCGAACGCGTACAGCGTCGTCCCGCTCGGATCCTCGGCCCGCACGACCCGGATGTCGTCACCGGCCCGCAGATCGGGTTGCCCTGGCCCCGGCGCGATTTCGAACAGCGTCTTGTCCCCCTTGTCGGGCCCCGACCGCAACTCGACGATGCTCCGCTGACACGTATAGGCCCCGGTCCGCGGGGGCTCGGGCTTGTCACTGAACACCTTCCCCTGCGAGGGACTCCCACAGGGCCCGATGTCCTGCAACACCACAGTCCCCGCCTCGGTATGCACCGCCTCCCCGGTAGCGGTCTGCATAGGCAACGGAATCTCGACGTGCTGCGCACTGGGCCACAGAATCACCGTCGCCACCAACACCACCACCCCGATGACAGCGAGCAGCACGACAACAACTTTCGCCGCGGTAGCCCCGATAGCGATAGGCCCTGAATGATCGTGATGGTGGTGATGATGATCGCTCACCGGCCGAGCTTAAAGGATCTCGTTTTCAAGAACGACCCGACGCAACCCACAAATCACGCAAGAACATGGGTAACTCACCGGGAACGGGCTACCTCGACCAACCCACCAACCACCGGCCGCAAACACAAACCTCCCCGCGCCTAGGTCTGGCCTAGATTCGCGGGGAGGCGGGTTTGTGGGGGCGGCGGAGAGCAGGGGGATGTCTCCGCCGCCCGCAGGCAGGCGCCCAGGGGGGTAGGCGCGCGTACCTGAGGCTCTCGATTGTCCAGGGGGGGTAGACAACCGGGCCGGGCGCCGAAGCACCGAGGACCACTGTACACAAAAGTTGGACTTTTGCACTAGTAGATCTCTAAAAACTCCAAGATTCCGAACATCGAGTCTGTTTTGGTCCCCCTATCCAGATGACCAGGTTGCCCAGAGCCCCGTAAACTCACAGGTCAAGACCCTGGCAGGTGAGCTCTCACTGCCGGTAACTGGACAAGAAGTTGCCGAACCGCTCGATCGCCACCGCCAGATCCCGCGCCCACGGCAGCGTCACGATCCGCAGATGATCGGTCGCCGGCCAGTTGAACCCGGTGCCCTGCACCATCAAGATCTTCTCCTGCAACAGCAGATCCAGCACGAGCTTTCCATCGTCGTGGATCTCGTGCACGTTGGGATCAAGACGCGGGAACGCGTACAGCGCGCCACGCGGCTTCACACACGACACACCCGGGATCATGTTCAGCCGCTCCCACGCCACATCGCGCTGTTCGAGCAGCCGCCCGCCGGGCAGGATCAGGTCCTCGATGCTCTGATGCCCGCCGAGCGCCACCTGAATCGCGTGCTGCGCGGGCACGTTCGGGCACAGTCGCGAGGAAGCGAGCAGGTCGATGCCCTCGAGGAAACCGGCGGCGTGTTCCTTCGGCCCGGTGATCGCGAGCCAGCCCGACCGGTATCCGGCCACCCGATACGCCTTGGACAGGCCGTTGAACGTCAGGCACAGCAGGTCGGGCGCGAGCGAGGCCAGCGAGACGTGCTTGGCGTCGTCGTAGAGGATCTTGTCGTAGATCTCGTCGGCCAGCAGCAGCAGCCGGTGCTTGCGCGCCAGGTCGACGATCTGCTGCAGCACCTCCGCCGAGTACACCGCACCCGTCGGATTGTTCGGGTTGATCACCAGCAGAGCCTTGGTCTTGTCGGTGATCTTGGATTCGATATCGGCGATATCGGGCTGCCAGCCGTTGGCCTCGTCACACAGGTAGTGCACCGGGGTACCGCCGGCGAGGCTGGTCATAGCCGTCCACAGCGGATAGTCCGGCGCCGGGATCATCACCTCGTCGCCGTTGTCGAGCAGCGCCTGCATGGTGACGGTGATCAGCTCGGAGACGCCGTTGCCCAGGTAGACGTCGTCCACGTCGAGCTCGGGGAAGCCGGGCACCAGTTCATAGCGGGTGACGATCGCGCGTCGCGCCGACAGGATGCCCTTGGACTCGGAGTACCCCTGCGCGTACGGCAGCGCCGCGATCATGTCGCGCATGATCACATCGGGCGCCTCGAACCCGAACGGCGCCGGATTGCCGATGTTCAGCTTGAGAATGCGGTGGCCCTCGGCCTCCAGCCGCGCTGCCTGTGCGTGTACCGGCCCACGAATCTCGTAGACCACGTCCTGCAGCTTCTTCGACTGCTCGAGGACGCGCGGCGGCACATGCGGGGTTTGAGGACTCACCCTGCCCATGGTGCCATCCGCCGCAAACCGGATTTCTCGGCACCGCCCCTCATCTGCCTGGTGGCAGGCCCGCGGCGGCGGTGGCGCCGCAGAATTCCTCGATCCGCTCGTCGAGCTGGCGCGCCTCGAAGGCGTCGCGATAGGCGGGCGCGGCGATGCGGCGCCGGACGCCGACCAGCCGCTCGCCGAGCTGGGCGATGCGGCGATCCTCGGGCAACCCGAGGACAGGGCGCAGGGCGTCGGCGGCGCCGTCGATGCTGCCGTTGATGAGGTGGGCCGCGGCGTTGTCGACCCGGGCCAGGGACTCGGCGCCGTAGGAGCGCTGGAGCGCGGGCCCGCTCGAGTACAGCGTGATGGCGCGTTCGGTGGCGGCCAGTGCCTGCTCGGCCCGGCCGAGCTGGATGCAGGTGGCGCCCGCGTAGTAGGCGGCCTTCGGCGCGCCGAAGCCGAACACGCCGCCGATCTCGTCGTGCAGTTCGTCGCGCCGGTCGCTCACCACGGCCTCGGCCGCGCGCAGGCAGCGATCGGTCTCGGCGTCGCTGCCCAGCCGCGCCCACACCCTGGCCTCGATATTGAGCAGCCGTACCCGCGCGAGCCCCTGGCCTGCGAATTCCTGTCCGCTGCGCGCCAATTGGACCGCGTTGCGCGGTCGGTCCGACCAGTTCTCGATGAGGGCGTGCATGCCCCTGGTCCACGCGCGTAAGCCGTTGTGCCCGCTCAGTTCGGCGTAAGCCCAAGCGGCCCTGATCTGTTCGCCCGCGGCGTCGAGGTAGCCGAGGTCGGTGCTCGCGTTGGCCATCAGACCCGACAGCGTGCCCGCGAGCAGGTAGAGGTGACTGGTGTCGACCGGCTTCTGCTGCCCGTCTAGTAGTCGGTACACCCGGCGCCGCACGCGCAGCATCTCCACCATCATCGGCGCCGGTGCGGCGTGCACGTATTCGTTGGCGATGCGCCGGACGTCGGCGTCGAGCTGGGCCAGCGTCGTCGCGCCGACATTGGTGCTCTCCGCGGCGGCCGCGTGCTCGCTCGCCTCGTGCGCTGCCGCCATGATCAACTCCCTCTCCGACATCACCTCGGGCACAGCGCTTTTGACCGCACCGGCGTCGACGAAGGCGAGCAGGTCGGCGTCGGCGCCGGTGGGCGCCAAAAGAGTAGAGAAACGTGCGCGGACCACGTCGTCGGAGCGAGCCAGCGACGTGTCGAGCGCGGCTTGATTCACCGGCCGCGGGCGCACGCGCTCGCCACCGGCCTCCCACTTCGACACCAGCCGTTCGTGCACGCCGAGATGAGCCGCGAACTCCCGGATGCTCATTCGTTTGGCATCGCGAAGGGCTCTGGCCTCTCTGCCTGTCCACTCCCCGACCACGGCGTCACCTTTCGCGACGGACGACTGACTCCAGAGTACGAGTGCGACAGTGAGACACGCCACAGCTTCGCGGAATCGGTTGCCTGAGGCAGTGAAAGGGCGGTGCGGGGCAGTGGTCACGAACGCGCGCACCCGGGATCCTTGGAAGAGTGGAAGCCAGAACTGTCGACGACTGGGTGTCTTGCTACCAGCGCGAATTCGGGCTACCCGTTCGCGAGCGTGGTGGCTTCGTGATGCTGCCGATCACCGATCGGCTCTGCGTGGTGCATTTGCCCACCACGCGAGCCGAGCTGGTGCTGGCGACGCTACGGGAGCAACGCAGGGCCGGGCCGGTGCTGGCCAGGCAGATCCGCTGGAGCCTGCTCGCCGACCCCGACGCCAGACCGCCCGCCGACGTGGCCACCGAACTGCGCGGCCTCGACATCGACGTCCCCGGCATCGGCAGCGCGGTCATGCTGCCGACCAGCCTGGGCCGATGGAGCCGCGAGGGCTGTCACTGGGTGCGCCCGCCCAGTGCCGACGACGTGTTACCGCCGCTGTCGCTGGTGCTGCACCTGGCCCTGTCGCTGACTTCTCAGCGGGTCTCGACGGCGTCGAGCGAGGCGGGCGGCAACGGGAAGTTGAGGTACGACCGCGATGGTGTCGGCCCGCGCTGCCCCTGATACTTCGATCCGGCCGCCGCGCTGCCGTACGGGTGCTCGGCCGGACTGGTCAGCCGGATCAGGCACAGCTGCCCGATCTTCATCCCCGGCCACAGCGTGATGGGCAGGTTCGCCACGTTCGACAGCTCCAGGGTGATGTGCCCGCTGAAGCCCGGGTCGATGAACCCCGCCGTCGAGTGGGTGAGCAGTCCCAGCCTGCCCAGGCTCGACTTGCCCTCGAGCCGTCCGGCCAGGTCGTCGGGCAGCGAGCACACCTCGAGCGTCGACCCGAGCACGAACTCGCCAGGGTGCAGCACGAACGGCTCACCCGGCTTCGGCTCGACCAGGCTGGTCAGCTCGTCCTGCTGCATGGCCGGATCGATATGGGTGTACCGACTGTTGTCGAACACCCGGAACAGCCCGTCGAGCCGCACGTCGATGCTCGACGGCTGCACCATCGACTCCAGCATCGGTTCGACACCGAGGCGCCCAGCGGCGATCTCGGCCCGGATATCACGATCGGAGAGCAGCACGCGCCCAGTTTAAGCAGCGGACGCCGCAGGTAGACCGCCCGCACCCGGGAAGCCCGCCCGACCGGTGGTCCGCGATCAGATCAGCAGCGAGGAGGGCGTCCGGCCGACCAGCTCGCGCGCGGTCCTGGTCAGATGCGCCTGATCCGCGAAATCGGCGCGAGCAGCCGCGTCCGCCACCGACCCGTCCGGCAGCGCGACGACGGCCTGCCGGAGCCGGTCCCACCGGCGCAGCCGGGCGAGCGGAACACCGAGCTGCGCCCGCACGAGGCCGCGCAGCCGGGGCGCGGACAGGCCGATCGAGTGCGCCAGCTCGGTCAGCGATGCCGCGTCGAGGTGGTCCAGGGCGAACGCGACCCGGGGATCGAGGCCGGCCCCGGCCCCGCAGCAGGCGACGGCCTCCGCGCGCAGCGCCGCCAGGTCGGGCACCCCAGCGAGGTCCGCGCCCTCACCCAGCCCGCGGCCCTCCTGGCCCTGTCCGCCGCCACCCTCACCACGACAGCCCTCCACCACTACCTCTGAAAGAGGCCCGATCAAGAGTTGACCGGCACACGAGCCGGTCTGATAGAGTCGCGAACGCGCTCGATAGATCGCACGCCGATGTAGTTCAATGGTAGAACTTCTGCTTCCCAAGCAGACAGCGCGGGTTCGATTCCCGTCATCGGCTCAAAGCCGAAAGCCCCCAGGTCAACCGGGGGCTTTCGTCCTTCTGCTGGTCTGACCCCTTCGTACTCGATCAGGCTCCGTGCCACACACGTGCCACTCAGGCACTGGAACGAGCTTCGCCACCCAGACCAGGGCCATCCGTCGACCGGGAAGGCGCGGTAAGCGGAATGAGCGTACGTTGCTGACTGCGCATCGCAGGCTTCGGCGCTGCCGATCAGCACGCCAGGGCTGTCAGTTCCCTTGCGCCGGAACACTTCCGGGAACGCTGTTCCGACTTCTTCGCGGACGCCGTTGGAGTGTGCTCGGTGTTCGACCGAGCATTGTGCCGGTAGGGTTCGGTGATCAATCCGGGGAGGACTACCGCATGGCGCAGATTCAGCATCGGATCGACGCAATGACCGATGACTCGGGATTCCTCGGTCTTGTCGACCCACACGCGTACACGTCGTTCGTGGGCGAAGACTGGACCTTGGAGATGCTGTTCGAGCGCGTCGAATCGGAGATGCGGCAGCGGACGATGCTGCTCTGGGGAACCGGCGGCGAGGAGCAATGGCGGATCGACCTTTCGGATTCGCCGGTAGATCCGCGGTTGCCGGTCATCAGGCAAATCGCCGGCCCCATCACCGTGACGCGTGGTGAGCTGGTCGTCGTCAATTTGGACACGGTCACCATGGCTGCCCAGTTCGCGGACTCCGCCGTGAACGACGACAAGGATGTATACGGGTCCGGTATCGAACTCCCGAACGGCGACTACATCTGCACCATCAGTCAACTCACCGATCCCGAAGAGGATCGGACACATGAAGGCCCTGACTTCCACCTCCAGCTGCTGGCTGGACGAACCTCACCATGGTTCGAGGTCGCATGGTCCCAACTGTGACGCTCCGTGAACTACAGAACCTGCTGGTCCCTCGTACGGTCGCGGGATACTGAGCGCTCCGTCGCTGCGCCGCTGGATCATCCGCGACAGACGCTCGCGGGTCCGGTCGGCGGCAGTTGTGGACGATCGAGCGCACGTTCGGGTGGCCGTCGACGCGCGAGCATTGCGAGCAGACCGGGAAACACGCCCCAGACGGTTACCAGCACCAACCAAAACAACGGTGGTTGCGGGACCGGGCCAGGCTCGGGATGCTCGTAAGTCGGAAGTCTGAAAACCCCTGAGTACCAAACGAGCCAGAGTGCGAAATCGGCGAAGAACAACGAACAACCACCAAGGATCACCCACCTCCACCCGCTCGCGGCACCAGCGATCAATGCCACACCCGCCGTACCCGCGACAATCAGCTTGGTAACGCCCAGGGCGTGACTGCCTGCCGAGACCTCCTCGTCAGGCATACCTTCGACCAGCAATACGAACCCGTAGAGCAACACCAGAACAGCAGCGACACAGGCGCCGAGCCCGGAGAGAACGCGCGTCCAGACCCTCGATGACAACATGACGGCATGGTAGTCAGGAAGACTTTTCCCGGCAGAACGCGGCGAAGGCTCCACAACGACACTTGGCGAGCTGCTTCGCCGGCGTAGGTCTCATCGACCAGGCCTCCTGGCGAACACCCAACGAACGCGCTGGAGGGGACGTTGGGCAACGCCGCGGCCTTCGTCGTAATGGCGTTGGTCAGCCCGTGTGCAAAGTGCGGAATTTGCTGGCGTGGAAGACGAGTGGGTCCAGGTCTTCGCGGGCGGCGATGCGGTTGACGCGGAGCAGGACGACGAGGTGGTCGCCCGCGGGGACGTGGGTTTCCGGGACGCCTTCGATCCAGGCGGTGGCGCCGTCGATGAAGACGGCTTCGCCGGTGCCGCGGTGCAGGGCGGTTTCGCGGAAGCGGTCGCCGTTGCGGGCGCCGAGGGCCTTGGCGGCCGCTTGCTGGTCGGTGCCGAGGAGGCTGAGGCCGAGGTGGCCCGCGGCGGCCAGTTCGGGCCAGGTCGACGACGAGTTCTGGATGCAGAACGAGACCAGCGGTGGGTCGAGCGAGACGGGGACGAAGGTGCTCACCGCCAAACCGTGTGGGGTGCCGTCTATTTCGGCGCACACGGCGACGACGCCGCTGGGGAAGTTGGCGAAGGCGCGGCGCAGGCCGTTGCCGTCGGCGGGAAAGTCCAAGAGCTCATGCATGATTCGTTGCCTCCACGGGCCGGTCGGTCAGTGCCGCGACGACGGGCGCCCAGCGTTGCGCGTATGCCTCGATGACGCCGTCCTCGGCGAAGCTGCGGTCGGCGAGGTAGAGGCCGGGCAGTGCCGCGGTCCCGCCGAGTTCCACCAGCACCGGCTTGAGCAGCAGGTCCGGTGCGAGTGCGTGCGTCGGCCCGGCACCGAGCATCACCGGAACGGTGAGCACCCCGGCCAGCCCGGTGCCACCGTCGAACTGCTCGAGGAACAGTTTCAGCAGTCCGGTGTAGGTGGCTTTGAAGGTCGGACTGGCGAAAACGACCAGCTCCGAAGCGGATACGGTGCGCACGGCACTCGCCACCTCAGGATCGCCCCACCCGAGCAGCCCTGGCCCGAGGGTCACGAGGTCGATCACCTCCGGCTCGGCGCCGGGGCGCAGTGCCCGCGCGACGCGTACCGCCGCGTCCAGGGTGCGCGAGGCCGGTTTCGGATTTCCGACGACGACGGTCACTGTCACGGGGATGTCCTCACTCTCATATCGACCGGTGCTCAGACGACGCCGTGCAGCGGCGGCGGGCGGTCCTGCAGCACCGCGCGCCCGATGTGCTGGTACTTCCAGCGGACCGGGTCGTGCAGGGTGTGGGTGCGAGCATTGCGCCAGTAGTGGTCGAGCCGATGAGCCGCCGCGGCACTACGGGTACCGCCCACCTCGAAGATCGCCGCCGACACCTCGTTCGCGGCACGATCGGCGAGGATCTTCGCCGTCGCGACCGCGATCGACGCCTGCGCGGCATCATCTCCCGCACTCTGCGCCCCATCGGCCGCGCTCGCCGAGCCTCGCCCCCTCGCCCCCACTGCCTCGTCGACCGCCGCACCGGCGACGACCAGCGCCGCCTCGGCCGCGCCCACCGACACCGCCAGCTCCCCGAACCGCTGCACGACCAGCGGATCGTCGACGGCCCGCGCGACCTCCGCCTCGAACCACGGCCTACTCCGCGTCCGCACGAACTCGACCGCCGCATCGAGCGCACCACGCGCGATACCCGCGTCGATCGCGGCATGCAGCAGCTGCGCGAATGCCCCGTATCCGGTCGGCGCCTGCACCGCGGCAGCCCGCGCCACCAACTGCTCGCGACTCACCTGCACCCGCTCGAACTCGACGGTCCCGCTGCCGGTCGTGCGCTGCCCCAGCGCATCCCAGTCGTCGACGATGCGAACCCCTGGTTCCAACGCCGCGACGAAAGCCACGTACTCGCCAGGCGCCAGCCCCGAAACACCGTGCGGGTCATCGAGTCTGGTCAGTACAGCGAGTACATCGGCGAACAGCGATCCGGTGCAGTAGTACTTCGCCCCCTCGACGACGAATCCCCCGTCAGCCGAACGCACTGTCGTCGCGATCTCGGCAAGACTGGCTCCACCCCGCTCGGACTGCGCATTCGCGATCCGCGCACCGGCAAGCACCCGCCCGAAATACTCCCGCTGCTGCGCGGGACTTCCCGCCAGCCGCAGCAGATTCAGATACACGAAATGGCTGTGCGGCACTTGCGCGATATTGGGATCACCCGCCGCCAGAATCCGGAACACCTCGGCGACCACACTCGGCGGCAGATCGGCACCACCGAAGACCGAGGGCACCGTGATCGCCAGCAACCCACTGGCCGAAAGCTGGTCCAGCTCTTCATGCGGCAGCCGGCGCGCGTGATCGCGTTCGGCCGTGCCCCTGGCGAATTCGTCGGCGAGTTCGGCGGCGATCACCAATGCCTGTGCGGCCGTGGTGATCCGCTCGGCGGTCACCACCGTCATCAGCGTCCCGCCGCGACCGGGGTTGCGGCGGCCTCCAGTTCACGTACCAGCGGCAGCACCTTCGCGCCGAAGTACTCGATCTCTTCCTGGAAGTGCAGGAACCCGGCCAGGATCAGGTCGACACCGAGTGCCCGGTACGCCACGATCCGCTCGGCGATCTGCTCCGGCGTGCCGATCAGGCCGGTGCGGAAACCGTCGTTGTACTGGACCAGGTCCTCGAAGGTCGAGTCGGCCCACATGCCCTTGCGATCGGCGGTCGACGCCCCTGCCTGCTGCACCGCGTCCCGGAACCCCTGTACCGCAGGCTTGTTCGCCTTCTCGACGATCTCGCGCAGGGTGTCGCGGGCTTCCTTCTCGGTGTCGCGGGCGATGATGAACCCGTTGAGCCCGAACTTCACCTCGCGATCGTTGGCCCTGGCGACCTCGCGAAGGTCGTCCAATTGCTCGGTGACCCCGTCGAAGTCCTTGCCGTTGGAGAAGTACCAGTCGGCGTAGCGGCCGCCGTTGCGCCGGGCGGCGGTGGAGTTACCACCTTGGAACAGTTCGGGATTCGGACGCTCGGGGGTATTGAGCGGCTTGGGCTTGAGCGTGAAATCGCGGATCCGGTAGAAGTCGCCACCGTAGTTCACCGCGTCCTCGGTCCAGATCTTGCGGATCACCTCGAGGAATTCGGCGCTGCGCCGGTAGCGCTCGTCGTGCTCGAGCCACGGCTCGCCCAGCGCCTGGAACTCACCGGCGAACCACCCGGACACGACATTGATCGCGAACCGGCCACCGGACAGATGATCGGCCGTGGCGCCGAACTTCGCCAGCACAGCCGGATGCCACAGTCCCGGATGCACGGCAGCGATCACCTTGAGCCGCTCGGTCGCCCCGAGCAGCGCGAGGCTGAACGAGGTCGACTCGTGCTGGAACTCGGCGCCGTAGGAGGCGGTGTAGCGGACCTGCGAGAGCGCGTACTCGAACCCGTTGCGCTCGGCGGTCTGCGCGAGCTTGCGGTTGTACTCGAAATCCCAGCCGGTCCGCTGCTCGATATCGCTGGTCACGAGGCCACCGCTGACATTGGGGACCCAGTACGCGAACGAGACCTGATCGGCGATTCTCTCCGTGGTCATGATGGCTCCTGTCGTCGACGGCGCTTCCAGTGCAACACCGGCGACCGAGCCCGACGAGAGTTTGAATCGGCGCGATCGATACGCGCGAGCCTCAGCTACCCAAGCGCACGCAATCCGCCGCGATCTTGGACTGGGCGGCACTGACCTTGGCCGCGTCGTCCTCACCGAGCAGTTTCGCCGGATCACCGGACTGCGAGTTGGACACCATCACCCGCAACCCGTCCTGCGACATCCCCGAGTCGAGGAAGACCTTCGCCGCGCAATCGGCGAGCTCGGGGTTCTTCAGCCCCTTGTCCTGCAACGACTTCGACAGCTGCTCCTGGGTGACCGCGGGCGCGTCGTCGCCACTTCCGCAAGCAGAAAGCATCGGCGCGGCGATCAGCGCCGCGGCGATCAGACAGATTCGCACTACTCGAGTCCTCTCGATCGACGCGCATCGGCCGATGCGCAGCCGTGGAGGATCATGCCGCACCACCGCCCCCAGGGCCACACCGAACCACCGACCCGGAACTGACTCGCGAGTAAGATAGCCCCATGGGAGACCACATCACCGCACGCTTCGAGAGCGACCGCGCATATATCACCTTGAACCGTCCCGGCAAACACAATGGGCTCACGCTGGAAATGCTGCGCGATCTGGTCGCCGCGGCCCGAAAAGTGGCCGAGCACAAAGAAACCCGGGTCGTCATCGTGAGCGGCAACGGGCCGAGTTTCAGTAGCGGACTCGATATCGCGGCCGCCACCCGCGACCCTCTGGCTATCGTCCGCGAATTCCTGCCACGACCGTGGCGCGGCACCAACACATTCCAGGAAGCCTGCTGGGCCTGGCGACGCCTGGACGTTCCGGTGATCGCCGCCGTGCACGGCCGCTGTTTCGGCGGCGGATTGCAGCTCGCGCTGGCCGCCGATTTCCGCATCGCCGCGCCGAGCGCGGAATTCTCGGTCATGGAGGCCGCGCACGGCCTGATTCCGGACATGTCGGGCGCCGCCTCGTTGTCCCAGCTCATCGGCATCGACCAGGCCCTGCTGCTGACCATGACCGCCGACCCCGTCGACGCCGCGCACGCTCGGAAAATCGGCCTGATCACCGACATCGCGGACGACCCGCAGGCGGCGGCGGAAATCCTCGCCGACCGGATCACCGCCCGCGATCCGCGCGCCGTCGCCGCGGCCAAGCGCCTATTCGACCGCTCCTGGCAGCGGAATTCTCGCGCGACCTTCGCCGCCGAACGAGCGGCCCAGGTGCCATTGCTGCTGCGTAAGGCACTGACTGGTAGCTAGCGCCAGGCAATTGGACAATTGTTCATGCCGACTCACGAATCGAGGTAGCCCACACGGCTCCTATCCACTGTTAACATCGCTGCGATTCATCCATCAGTCGAAATGTGGTACGCGACACAGCTGAACCTGGAGCGTCCCCGATTTCGGCGTGACCTGGAGGCGCCGACGACCGTGAACAAGACCGGTTCCATCCTGCTGGCCGCACTGGCGGGTGCCACGGCCTTGCTGGTGAGCGGAGCGACGCCCGCCGTGGCAAATCCGAACGCGATCAACCCGATTCCCGTCCTCAACGGCACCCACGGCTTGCCAGCGCTGCACGGGCGCACGCAAGCCGTCTTCCAGGTCACGGGCATGGCGAGCCCGAACAACACCCAGAACTACAACGTCCTCGGCACCGACCTCGGCATCATGTGGGACAACGGCCGCGGCGAGATGCTGACCGCCTTCGGCGACACCGCCGGCATCGGCTTCCCGAACCTGCTGGCGGGCAGCACCTGGGCGTGGCGGTCCAACATCCTGGTCCGCAGCCACACCAAGGACCCGGCGAGCGGCATCTTCTTCGACAGTGTCGTGCGCGATGTCATCGGCCAGGCGCGCGATCTCATCCCCAGCCCGAAGATCCCGTTCCTGGAGATCAGCCGCATCCCGACCGCGGGCATCTCCGCCAACGGCGTGCAGTACCTGTCGCTGATGTCGGTGAAGACCTGGGACGCGCCGGGCGAGTGGACAACGAGCTACTCGGGCCTGGCCGCCTCCGCCGACAACGGCGAGACCTGGGCCGATCTCGCCCACACCCGCCGCCCCGACGAGGGCGGCAACAGCAACTTCCAGATGAACGCCTTCCTCAAGGACGGCGGCTTCGTCTACGAGTACGGCACCCGCTCGGGCCGCAACAACGACGCGTTCATCGCGCGCGTCCCGGAAGCCGAGATCGAGAACCTCGGCGCCTACGAGTACTGGGACGGCAGCGGCTGGAAGCTCAACGACGTGAACGCCGCGGCCCCGATCATGGGCGGCGTCGGCGAGCTGTCGGTGATGTACAACGAGTACCTCGGCCAGTTCATCTCTCTGACCACCGACCCGTTCAACTCCGTGGTGATGCGCCGCGCGCCCTCTCCGGCAGGCCCGTGGAGCGCCCCCGAGGTCCTGATCGACGCCCGCGAACTCCCCACCGCCTACGCCCCGTCGATCTTCCCGTACCAAACCGGCCGCGACCTCTACTTCATGACGACCATCCACACCCAATACAACGTCGTCCTGATGCGTACCCGCCTGTAGCGTCGCCCCCATAGACTGCATGGCATGGACGCGGCGGAGTGGGATGCTCGATATGCCCAGAGTGAATTGGTTTGGGGCGCACCGCCGAACAGCACGGTGGTCGAGTATGTCTACGGCCTCGATCGCCGCGTTCCCCTACTGCCCGACGAAACCGGTGGCACACCACCTCCCCTGCCACGCGCACTCGACCTGGCCTGCGGCGAGGGCCGCCACGCGCTCTGGCTGGCCACCCACGGCTGGCACGTCGACGCCGTCGACTTCTCCCAGGTAGGCATCGACAAGGGCAGAACGGTCGCCGCGCGCCTGTCCCGCTCGGTCCGCTCCCGGGTGAACTGGCACTGCGCCGACATCACCGACCTCGCCGCAGCCGGGATCACCGGCCCGTACGAGCTGATCCTGATGGTGTTCGTGCACCTGCCCGCCGAGGAGCGCGGCGCCCTGCTGCGCGAACTCGCCGCCATGATCTCCCCCGGCGGCATGCTCCTGGTCCTCGGCCACGACACCCGCAACCTCACCCAGGGTTACGGCGGCCCGCAGGACCCGGCGATCCTGTTCACGCCCGAGGACATCCGGGCCGAGCTCGGCGCGGCGGGCGACCATCTCACGATTCGCATCGCCGACGCGGTTCTGCGCCCGACCGAGGGGCCCGACGCGATCGACGCCCTGGTGGTCGCCGAACGCGACCTGCCGGAATCAGGCGAAGCGTCCGCGTAGCTGCTCGGCGAATTCGCGCGCCGAAGTCAGGTCGTCGGCGCTGGGCCGCCCCTTGTTCAGCCCGCCGACGAGCCCGAGCGGCCCCATCGTGTCGAGCCCGCGGCAGGCGAAGCCACCGACCACCTCGAACCCCTTGTCGACCAGCTGGTCGCCGAGATTGCGCAGGTAGGGGCGAAATCCCGGCTCGGGCAGCCCGCTGGAGGCGAAGACGAACGCCTCCTGGCCTGCTCCGACGGGCAGCGCGTCGACGAACTCGCGCAGCCGTGCGTCGAGCGTCATCCAGTACACCCCCGACCCGAAGCCGACCAGGTCGTACTCGCCGAGCTCGGCCGCGCTGATCTGCGCCGGGTCGACCACCCGCGCGTCGAGCACCGACCCGATGGCCTCGGCGACTTTCCTGGTGTTGCCGTGCGACTTGGACGTGCACACGATGAGCGCTTTCATGGTCCCCCTGCCTCTCGAACGAAGCTGTCCGCAGAAGCCTAGCGCCAGCGGGCGAACCAGGGTTCCACTGTCGCCGCGATCACGTCGAACCCGGTCCGGAACGAATGCGCCTGCTTCGGAATCACTGTCACCTCGGCCGCGTCGGCGGCATCGGGCACCCCGAACGGGTCGCTGCCACCGTTGATCACCACGACCTCGATGTCACCGGGCGCGAGCAGCTCCTCGCGCCTGCTCTTCTCCGGTTTCCCGGGCGGATGCAGCGGGAAAGACAGCGCGATCACCCCGCGCGCACCCACCGCGACGGCCGTCCGACACGCCACCCGCGCCCCGTTGCTGCGACCCCCCTGGACAACCGGCACCCCGGCAAACCGATCACGCAACGCGGCGACGATCTCGAGCCACGCCTCGTCCTGCTTGTCCGCCGACCCCGGCGCCCGGCGCCCGGCGACCCGGTACGGCTGCACGACCCGAGCGACCGTTCCACCGGCCTCGATCGCCGAATCTCGCACCGCCAGAATGTCTTTCGCGTCGACACCGCCGCCGGCGCCGTGCGTGATCACCAGTAAGAAGGCCGGCTCGGCGATCTCGTCGAGCTCGATCTCGGCGGGTCCGGCACTCGTCTCGATGCGCACACCTCACGGTAGCCCCGCGCCCGCGGCGAGCAACATCTCCGCGCTCGCGCGTGTTTTTCACGTCACATTGCTCCCAGCCCCTTTGCCGAGAGGATTACCCACCGGTAATATGGTCGGTAAGTTACCCGCGAGTAGCATGCGGAAAACCGGCAAGGCTACCCCGGTGGACGTCAGACGGGCGGGAACGGCGCACAACCGACCGCACCAGAACTCAACGGAGAGTGAGTACTCACATGGGCCACTACAAGGCAAACGTTCGCGACCTCGAGTTCAACCTCTTCGAGGTCCTCGGCATCGACAAGCTGCTCGATGCGGGCACCTTCGGTGACCTGGACACCGACACCGTCAAGGAGATGCTCTCCGAGGTCCGTCGCCTGGCCGAGGGCCCGCTGGCCGAGTCGTTCGCCGACGCGGACCGCAACCCGCCCACCTTCGACCCGAACACCCACACCGTCACCCTGCCCGAGTCCTTCAAGAAGTCCTACAAGGCGCTCGAAGAGGGCGAGTGGGCCAAGGTCGGCGTCGTCGAGGAGCTCGGCGGCCTGAACGCTCCCTCCGCCATCACCTGGGCGCTGTCCGAGATGGTTCTCGGCGCCAACCCGCCGATCCAGATGTACGCCGCGGGCGCCGGCTTCGCCCAGGTGTTCTTCAACAACGGCACCGACGAGCAGAAGCAGTGGGCTGCCAAGATCGCCGACCGTAACTGGGGCGCCACCATGGTGCTGACCGAGCCGGATGCCGGCTCCGACGTCGGCGCGGGCCGCACCAAGGCGATCAAGCAGGAAGACGGCTCGTGGCACATCGAGGGCGTCAAGCGCTTCATCACCTCGGGTGACTCCGACGACATGTTCGAGAACATCATGCACCTGGTGCTGGCTCGCCCCGAGGGCGCGGGCCCGGGCACCAAGGGCCTGTCGCTGTTCTACGTCCCGAAGGTCCACTTCGACTTCGAGACCGAGACCTACGGTGACCGCAACGGCGTGTTCGTCACCAACGTCGAGCACAAGATGGGCATCAAGGCCTCGGCCACCTGTGAGGTCACCTTCGGCGGCCACGGCGTTCCCGCCAAAGGCTGGCTGGTCGGCGAGATCCACAACGGCATCGCGCAGATGTTCGACGTCATCGAGAACGCTCGCATGATGGTCGGCACCAAGGCCATCGCGACCCTGTCGACCGGTTACCTGAACGCGCTGGAGTACGCCAAGACCCGCGTCCAGGGTGCCGACCTGACCCAGATGACCGACAAGGCCGCGCCCCGCGTGACCATCACCCACCACCCGGACGTGCGTCGTTCGCTGGCCATGCAGAAGGCGTACGCCGAGGGCCTGCGCGCGATCTACCTCTACACCGCCGCCCACCAGACCGAAGAGATCGCCGCCGCGGTCTCGGGTGCCGACAAGGACGTCGCGTTCCGCGTGAACGACCTGCTGCTCCCGATCGTCAAGGGTGTCGGCTCCGAGCGCGCCTACCAGTACCTGACCGACTCGCTGCAGACCTTCGGTGGCTCCGGCTTCCTGCAGGACTACCCGATCGAGCAGTACATCCGCGACGCGAAGATCGACTCGCTGTACGAGGGCACCACCGCCATCCAGGCGCAGGACTTCTTCTTCCGCAAGATCGCGCGTGACCGCGGTGTGGCCCTGGCCCACGTGGCAGGCCAGATCCAGAAGTTCATCGACGCCGACTCCGCCAACGAGCGCATCAAGGGCGAGCGCAAGCTGCTCGCCACCGCCCTCGAGGACGTCCAGACCATGGCCGCCACCCTGACCGGCCACCTGATGGGCGCCCAGGAGCAGCCGACCGAGCTGTACAAGGTCGGCCTCGGTTCGGTCCGCTTCCTGATGGCCGTCGGCGACCTGTTCATCGGCTGGCAGCTGCTGCAGCAGGCCGAGATCGCCCTCGCCGCCCTGGACAACGGCGCCACCGGCTCCGATGTCGCCTTCTACACCGGCAAGGTCGCCTCGGCGCAGTTCTTCGCCCGCAACGTCCTGCCCGAGCTGACCGCCACCCGCGCGATCCTGGCCAACCTGGACAACGACATCATGGAACTGGACGAAGCCGCCTTCTGAGCTGTTCCGCCTCTCCGCGTATTCAGGCCAGACCCAGGTGGGTGATCGGCCTGGTACGCGGCCGGCGGTGAGGGACGTGGGGAGTTAGCCGGTTCCCGGTGAGTTACCCATGTTCTTACGAGACTGTTCTTACGAGACCAGTTGAACGGTCCGGAGTCTCTTGACTCCGGACCGTTCGTCGTTGCGGTCTATTGGGCGAACCAGCCGGAAGGGCCCGCCGAATGGCAACGCCTGCAGCATGTTCGCGACACGCACCACCCGGCCGGGTGCGGGTGGCCGCGCACGCCGTGGGCTGACACCGATCCGGCGACGATGTCGCGCGAACGAGGGGTTCGCGCGACATTCCACGGCGTACCCTGGGAATTACCGTCGGTGCGGGGTGAGCTCGGGGGTCGTGATGGGTGAAAGTACTGCGCTCAGTGTGTATTTGCGCGAGCGGCGGATGGCGGCGGGTCTGGCGCGCACCGAGCTCGCGGTGCGGGCGCAGATGGCGCCGTTGCTGATCAGTCAGATCGAGTCGGGTGCGCTGGTGCCGAATCCCGCTATGTTGCAGCGACTTTTCGATTCGCTGGATGTGCCGCTCTGGTATCGCAAGCACATCCTGGTTCTCGGCCTGCCCGCCCTCGATTCCGGCACGGCGCCTGCGACACCGTCCGCGGAGGACCTCGCCGATCTGGCCAGCCTCACCCATCCGGCCTGCCTGCAGCGCTTCCCCACCATGGACCTGCTCGCCGCGAACGCCGACTACCAGCGTCTGTTCCCCGGCCTCGGTGCGGGCGTCAACATGCTCGAGTGGATGTTCCTCGATCCGGCGGCGAAGAAGGTCTTCATCGACTGGACCACCGAAGCCCAGATCCTTGTCCATGCCTTCCGCATGCTCGCCCCGCTCTCGCCCACCCAGCGCGTCACCGCGATCACCGAATCCTGCGGCCAATCCCCCGACTGGGATCCCGTGTGGACCAGCGACGTCCGCCCCCAGGACATCGCCCGCCGGCACCTGCGTGTCCGCGAACGCAGCACCGGCATCGAACGCCGGTTGCTCCTGCGCATCTACGACCCGGCCTTCCCCACCCGTCCCTGGTGGCTCTACCGCCTGATCCCCGCGCGGTAACCCACCGCGGAAACGAAAAACCGCCGCAGAGATGCCAGCAGGCACTAACCACGGCGGCTTCGCACGCGTGTGGCTGATTACGGCAGCGGCTTGGTCTCGCCCGAGCCGGAGCTCAGCAGGTTGCTCAGACCGGTAACCAGGTTGGCGGAGCCCGAAACGACCTCGTCGTCGGCAACGGCGGTCGGCAGCGGCTTGGTCTCACCGGAGCCGGAGCTCAGCAGGTTCGACAGGCCGGTAACCAGGTTGGCCGAGCCCGAAACGGTCTCGTCGGCCGAGGCGACACCCGTGCCGCCGAAGATGATGCCCGCCGCGATGGCGACAATGCCGAGGGTACGCATCTTGCGCATTGATAATCTCCTGAAGTTCTGTCACCGAACCGGAAATCGGCTGGCGCGAATATGTTTAGCAGACCAGATGTTCGGGTACATACGTGTCTATGAACACGAGTGAAACGTGAGGCGTCCAATTGCCTTCGCTCACTTTCACCGACCAGCGAATACATCGCCAGAAGTAGACCTGCGTCACACCTAGGCATTTCGCGCATAACAATCGCCGTGCGGAAAACTATCGCCGGAATCCATCCCGAGCACTATCGGGCAGATTTCCCCTGCACACAGCACCGGCGCCCGCCGAGTATTCGACGGGCGCCGGTGAAGCCTGACTCAGGCCAGCAGCAGGCTGCCCGAGGCCGAGGACATCAGACTCAGGAAGTTGACGATGTCCAGCAGTTCGGTTGCGGAACCGGTATCGGCGATGATGGCGTTGTTCACATTCTCTCCTTCAGACGTATCGCCGAATTTATATCACGAGAGAATTACGGAAGCAGCGCCTGAAGTGAACAGCAAGAAAACTCGGCGCCCGCCGACCAGCGACGGGCACCCGCGCATCCGCATTACTCGGCCGGAGCCTCACCCGAGCCACTGGACAGCAGCTCGAGCAGCGCGGCCAGATCCAGACCCTCGAGCGAACCGGCGGGCTCCTCGGCGACCGCGTCGGTCTCCGCTGTGCCCGTGGTCAGCCCGGACAGAAGCGCCTCGGCCGAGCCGGTGGTGGGCTCATCCGCGGCCACCGCGACTCCCGCGCCGAGCAGCGAGATGCTCGCCGCCGCTGCCACAGCCGCCCCGAAGACACGAATCTTGCTCATTGTGAACACCTCATATTTCAGATTTCCGGCGGAGTTCATTCCGCCCATACGAGATGTCTAACAGCGGCCGCACGGCACCCGGGAGACCGATGAAATGGGGGCAAGACAGCCCACACCGAGCCGACGCGCTCAGCCGCCCTCGCCCGACCAGCGTCTATACGACATATCGACCACTCCCCAACGACTCACGAGCCCGACCACCCCTGGCCGTTCGCCGAATTCCGGACCTACCGGCCCGAGCCGTCGATACAGTTCGCAGCACTTCTGTGCCTATCGCCCCGGCGCCTCATCCGCCGATCCGAAACCTGTTGCGATACTCCGCCGGAGTCGTATCCAGCCGTCGCCGGAACGCCCGCGTCAAGGTATCGACCGTATTGAAACCACAAGCGGCAGCGACACGTTGGAGTGTTTCGTCCGTCGTTTCCAGCCGATGCCGAGCCACTTCCACCCGCGCCGATTCGATGTAGGCCGCAGGCGTCATACCGAGCTCGGTGCGAAAGATCCGCGTGAGTTGCCGTTCACCGACATGCGCATGCTCGGCCAGATCCGTCACTGTGAGCTGACGCGCGATATTTCCGGCGATGTAGAGCCGCAGATCGTCGATGCGCCGCGTAGTCGAGACCGGCTCGAGCGAAACACTGAATTGGCTTTGACCGCTCGGCCTTTTCAGATACATCACCAACTGCCGCGCCACCCGCAGAGCGATCTCGTCCCCGAAGTCATCGGCGACGAGCGCCAGCGTCAGATCGAGGCACGCCGTGAGACCCGCTCCGGTCCAGATGTTTTCGTCCCGAATGTAGATCGGATCGGCATCCACCTCGACCGCCGGATGCTCGGCCGCGAGCTGCTGCGCGGTCGACCAGTGCGTGGTGGCCCGCCGCCCGTCGAGCAGCCCGGCCGCGGCCAGAATATGCGCACCGACGCACACCGACGCCACCCGCCGAGCCCCCTTGGCCAGCACCGACACCGCGTCGACAACCTCGGCATCGACCACCGCCCGCACCCGGCGACCACCGTCCGTCTCCACCGCCCCCGGGACAACCACCGTGTCGATCCGCCGCCCCGAAACCTCCGCGAACGTCACATCCGGCAGCACCCGAACGCCCGCCGAGGTGGTCACCGGCTCCATACTCTCGGCTGCCAGCACCACCTGATACCCCGTCGGCCCGTCCATCTCCCGCTGCAACAACGAGAAGACCTCCGGCGGCCCGGTGACATCGAGCAGATCGACCCGATCGAACAACACGATCACGACAAGCCGATCCGTCGTCGCCATCAGCCCTCCTCGGCATGTCCGAATCTGCAGGTTACATGACATTGCCGACATCCCCGCCGCTCCATACCGTGAAGATCATGACTTCGACGACCCTCCGCCAGCTCAACGGCTTCGACGAAACCCCCGCCACCCTCGCCGACTCCACCCTGATCCTGGTCGACTACCAGAACACCTACACCCAGGGCATCATGGAACTCACCGACTGGTCCCCCGCCCTCGACGCCGCCGCCGAACTGCTCAGCAAGGCAAGAGAATCCGGCACCACAGTCATCCACGTCATCAACGACGGCGGCAAAGACACCCCCTACGACATCACCGCCGAAATAGGCCAGATCCACCCCGAAGTCGCCCCCACCCCCGACGAAAAAGTAGTAGTCAAAACCGTCCCCAACGCCTTCGTAGGCACCGACCTCGGCGACCTGGTCGACGCCGCAGGCAACGACACCGTCATCATCGCCGGCTTCATGACCCACATGTGCGTCACCTTCACCACCGAAGGCGCCTTCCTCCGCGGCAACAAACCCACCGTCGTTGCCAACGCCTGCGCCACCCGCCCCCTCCCCACCTCAGCAGGCGATATCCCCGCCGAACAGCTCCACCGCAGCGCCCTCGCGACCCTGACGGACCTCTACGGCGTAGTCGTACCAAGCAGCGCAGACCTGAATTGAGCGCACCACCCCACGGAAATGCAGAATGCCCCGCCTTCAGCGGGGCATTCGCTGTTTCACGCCCGGATCACCCTAGGACGGGCAGTTGACCGTGTACTCCCATTGGGTGTCGTCCATGCCGCTGACGCGGACGGTCACTGTCGTCGTCGAGCCCGCGGGGAGGGAGACGACTGCGGAGCCGGTGCCCTGGTTGATGTTGTCGCCGATGTAGCCGGTGTCGAGTACCTGGCCGCCCTCGTAGAAGACCTGGATTCGGTCGGGGATGTTCAGGGTTTCGTAGGACAGGACGAACGAGGTCGGGCCGGTGACGCCGAGCTGGTGGGTGGTGTTGGTGACGCCCTCACCGCCGGACTTGGTCGAGGTGTTGCACGGCTGGACGGTTTCCGACGAGCCGCCCGAGCTTCCGCCGAGAATGCCGCTGCCGGTGTCGAGTAGGTCGCCGAGGATTCCGCTGCCGGTGTCGATCACGCCGCTTCCTGTCGTGCCGCTGCCGGTGTCGGCGCCGGCCAGGCCGGGCACCATCATCAGCGACCACGACGCCGCCAGTGCGATAGCTACTGTCTTTTTCAACGCTTCCTCCACACCACTTCTCGCCAAAGGATCATCAGGTGAAACGCGTTGGGCGGCCGCATGTTCGCCACCCGAGCGGGGGTTTCGAAATTCCCTGTTTGCCAGTCCCGCGGACTGGGCACAGAAGTTCTAACACGCGTTTCGGGCGACGAGGAGCGGCAGGAATTCGGGCAGTGGGCTGTTCAGATGCCGGTGAGTTGCCGCATTTTTCCGGCCGGAATGTTGGCGCCGTGGCAACACTGGATCGGCCGCCCAGAATGGGTCAGGCAACTTCTTAGCTCGTGGAACAAAACACTGGTCGGTAGACCAAATCGGCGCCAAATCGACTGTGCCGCAATGGTTCAGCAATCAGTGTTGTCGGAAATGAGTAATCTCACAGCGAATTCGCGTAACGGCGGGTCGGAATCCACCGATCGGGGCGCGATGAATCCGCTGCCCGGAACCGACGAATGCCCCGCCGAGTGGCAGGGCATTCGATGTACAGCCGGTTATCAGTCGACCGGGTCGGTCTCCGGCTCCTCGGCACCTCCGGAGCCCGTGGTCAGGGCCTCGAGCAGGGCGGCGAGGCCCGAAGCGGAACCGGTGTCGGTGCCGGTCTCGTCCTCTTCCTCGTTGATCGCCGTCGCGTCCTCGGTCTCGGTGTCGGTACCGGCCGAGCCGGTCGCCAGGGACTCGAGCAGCGCGGCCAGTCCGTCCGCCGAACCGGTGGTGGTCTCCTCCTGACCGCCACCGGTCTCCGGCTCCTGGGCGGTAGCCACGCCGGTACCGAACATTGCCAGACCTGCCGCGATGGCGATGCCGAAACCGAGCGTGCGGAACTTCTTCATGAAGTGAAACCCCTTGGTAGTAAGCATGATTGCCGACGTTGTTGCCGACTGGAAAGTTTTAACACGACCTACCGACACCACCCCAGCCCGTGCAATTCGGGGCATTAGCCAGACGTGCGCCGAAAGTTTGCCGGGACCGATCAGGGCGACCAACCCGGAGTGAGGATTGCACTTCGGTCCTTCGTCACGTGATACTCGGAGCCACACCGAGCGGCTTCGACCGCGGTAAACCCGCTGGATAGCAAGTCGAGAGCGAGGGTGCGTGGACTACACACGCGGATGAACGGCAGGGGAGAAATGTCGACTCAATGCCGAACATCGGTGATTACCCAGCTATCCCTGCTCTAGGCCATGATTGATCTCACAGCGAAAAGGTGTAACGCGCAGCCGCCGCGAACACGACATCTTCGCAATACTTTGCGGGCACACGGATTAGATAGCACGAATCCAGCTCAGTCCTTGCCGAACCGCTGAAAGGCTGCTTGGCGCGACGTGTCCAGCGCCATTCCGATAACCGTCCAGGAATCACCTGCCGCATGCGCAGCTTTCACCGCATCACGCAACTCGGCTTCTGCTGCTGCAACTTGTTTGCGGGCTTCGATGATTCGTCGAAAGTGCTTGGCGTCCCGAGCAGGAGAGCCTTGCGGTTCGAGGCCTTCCAAGCCGGAGCTCGACTCCTCGATCACAGTCTTCGACTTGGGTTCAATTGCGTGGGCAGCACGAGACTTAGCCGGCTGCCGCGTGACACGGGGCTTGATCGTCTTGACGTGAGATACCGCACCGATCGGAGTGCGCACCGGGCGCTTGGTCGTCCCCTTCTTGTTCTTGGTCGTAGACATATGCATCACCTCAGATAGTCGTGAAACTTGGGCCGCAGCCTGTCAGCGTGGATGATCCGGCTCGGTCCCGCCACCGGAACAGCCACGAGCTCGAGTAGCCGCCCGGCCATGTCAGGGCCGATGACCAATACGCGGTCTTCACCGTCGTACTCGAACTCCACGAGTCGCAGAGCGTTGTCCCATGCGTGAATGATGTCCGCGTCGGCCACTCCGTGCTTGCGGGCCGATTGCGTAATCTGCACGTGTCAAGACTACCTTTACAGCGAGCACTGTCAAGACTGTCTTTACAGCCACTGTCCGGCGGGGTCGAGCGCCACCAAACGCAACGGGCCGCACACCCTTGCGGATGTGCGGCCCGTTGGGACCCTGGGCTCAGCGCAGGGTTGCGGTGAGGTGGGGGTAGCCCTTTTTGGGGTTCAGGATGGAGAGGTCCCAGCCGGATCCGACCTGGTCGGCGTAGACGTTGACCGAGGACGGGAGGAAGATCGGCTTGCCGAATTTGACCGCGTAGGTGGTCTTTTCGGGGACGCGGCCCTCGATCGTGGCGAGGATGTTCGCGGCCGACCACATGCCGTGGGCGATGGTCTTCGGGAAGCCCATCGCTTTGGCGCCCAGGCTGGAGACGTGGATCGGGTTGCGGTCGCCCGACGCGGCGGCGTAGCGGTTGATCATCTTCTGATCGACGCGCTGCACGCGCAGCGGGGGCGGGGGGACCTCGTCCGGCGGGGGCGCCGACTTCGGGCCGCCCGAGAGCGAGGTGCGCTGCTGGTGCAGGAGGGTGGAGACCTGACGCCAGACCAGCTCGCGGCCGACGCGGATCTCCGTGACCGCGTCGACCAGCAGGCCTTTCGGGTGCTCGCGGAGGTTCTCGATGTGGGCGGTGAAATCGAGAGGCTCGGCGACCGAGATCTCGCGAGTGCGTTCGATGACGTTCTCGAAGTGCACCGCGCCGACCGCGGTGAACGGGAAGTCCCGTGCCACAACCAGTTCCATCATCAGCGGGAACGCCAGGATGAACGGGTACGTCAGCGGCAGGGTGTCGCTGAAACGCAGGCCGGTAGCGTGGCAGTAGGCCGCCAGGTGATCGGGATCGACCTGGAAGCCGTCCAGCACGACCCGGCGGTCGGGCAGGACGGGCTTGCGACCCGACAGCGGGCCGGGCAGCGGGACGGCGCCCAGCGCCGCCTTCGCGTAGAGCCCGCCGTTCTTCGGAACCTCGGTGAGGGTGATCGTCTGGGTCATCAGGCGCCGATCAGGCTCTGCCCGCAGACGCGAACCACGTTGCCGGTCACCGCGTTCGACGCCGGGCTGGCGAAGTAGGCGATGGTCTCGGCGACGTCGACGGTCTGGCCACCCTGCAGCAGCGAGCTCATCAGGCGGCCCGCCTCGCGGGTGCCGAGCGGGATGGCGGCGGTCATCGCGGTCTCGATGAAGCCGGGGGCCACCGCGTTGATGGTGACACCCTTCTCCGCCAGCAGCGGGGCCTCGGCGTCGACCATGCCGATGACGCCGGCCTTGGAGGCGCCGTAGTTGGTCTGGCCGCGGTTGCCCGCGATGCCCGCGATGGAGGACACGTCGATCACGCGGCCGCCCTCCTTGAGCACGCCCTTGGCGACGAGGCCGGAGGTGATGCGGTGGGGCGCGGCGAGATTGACGTTGATGACCGAGTTCCAGCGGCCCTCGTCCATGTTCGCGAGCAGCTTGTCGCGGGTGATGCCGGCGTTGTGCACGACGATGTCGATGCCGCCGAAACGCTCGGTGGCGAACTCGGCGAGACGCTCGGCGGCGTCGGGGGCGGTGACGTCGAGGGCGAGGGCGGTGGCACCGACCTTGTTGGCGGTCTCGGACAGGGCCTCGCCGGCGGCGGGGATATCGGCGACGATGACGGTGGCGCCGTCACGGGCGAAGACCTCGGCGATGGTGGCGCCGATGCCGCGGGCGGCGCCGGTCACGACGGCGACCTTGCCCGCGAGCGGCTTGTCCCAGCTGGCGGGGGCGACGGAATCGGCCTTGCCGACCCGGATGACCTGGCCGTCGACGAAGGCCGACTTGCCTGAGAGCAGGAAGCGCAGGGTCGACTCGAGGCCGGTCGCGGACGCGCCCGCCTCCGGGTGCACGTAGACGAGCTGGCCGGTGGCGCCGCGCAGCAGCTCCTTGGCGACCGAGCGGGTGAAGCCCTCGAGCGCGCGCTGGGCGATCTGCTCGTCGACCGAGCCGACCAGTTCCGGGGTGGTACCGATGACCACGACACGCCCCGAAGGTGCGAGGTTACGCATCGCGGGCTGGAAGAATTCGAACAGCTGCGAAAGCTTGTCGATGGAGTCGATGCCGGTGGCGTCGAAGACCAGCGCGCCGTACTTGGTGCCCGAGTCGAGCGAGTCCGCGACGGTGTAGTCGGAGAGCAGCGCGCGGACCGGCTCGGCGAGACGGCCCTTGCCGCCCAGCAGGACCGGGCCGGGAAGTGCGGGCTCGCCTGCCTTGTACCGGCGCAGCTCCGCCGGCTGGGGCAGGCCCAGCTTGCTCGCCAGGAACGCGCCGGGGGCGGAGTGGATGAAGGATCCGTAGAGGTTGGGTGCACCCTTGCTCTTGGCTGCCACTGTTCCTACCTTCACATTTGCGGGTTCGGTGTCGACAATGAACTTACTCCAGAGTAAGTTATATGTAAACCGATCACCCGACGAGACCATGGAGAACTCGAGTGACAAGCAAAGCCCGCTCGGCGAAGGCCCCGGCAAAGACCGCGAAGACCCAGCGCCCGGTCGCGATCGTCGGCGGTAACCGAATCCCGTTCGCTCGCTCCGACAAGGCCTACGCGAAGGCGTCGAACCAGGACATGTTCACCGCCACCCTGGACGGGCTGGTCAGCCGGTTCGGGCTGCAGGGTGAGCGCCTGGGCATGGTCGTCGGCGGCGCGGTGCTCAAGCGCGTCGGCGAGCACAGCCTGATCCGCGAGAGCGTGCTCGGCTCCAAGCTCTCGCCCTACACCCCGGCCCACGACCTGCAGCTCGCCTGTGGCACCGGCCTGCAGTCGGTGGTCACCGTCGGTGACGCGATCGCGATGGGACGCATCGAGTCGGGTATCGGCGGCGGCGCCGACACCACGTCCGACGCGCCGATCGGCGTCAGCGAGGACATGCGGGAGTGGATGCTCACCGCCAACCGCGCCAAGTCCAACAAGGACCGGCTCAAGCTGGTCGGCCAGCTGCGTCCCTCGATGCTGGGCATCGAGATCCCGCGCAACGCCGAGCCGCGCACCGGGCTGTCGATGGGTGAGCACGCCGCCATCACCGCCAAGGAGTTCGGCATCGCCCGCGAGGCGCAGGACGAGCTGGCCTACCTCTCGCACAAGAACATGGCCGCCGCCTACGACCGTGGCTTCTTCGACGACCTGATCACCCCGTTCCTCGGCCTGACCCGCGACGACAACCTGCGTCCCGGCTCGACCGTGGAGAAGCTGGCCACGCTGAAGCCGGTGTTCGGCACCAAGCTGGGCGACGCCACCATGACCGCGGGCAACTCGACCCCGCTGACCGACGGCGCCTCGGCGGTGCTGATGTCCAGCGACGAGTGGGCCGCCGAGCGCAAGCTCCCGGTGCTCGCGCACCTGGTGGACTCCGAGGTCGCCTCGGTCGACTACATCCACGGCCCCGACGGCCTGCTGATGGCGCCCACCTACGCGGTGCCGCGCCTGCTGGCCCGCAACGGCCTGACCCTGCAGGACTTCGACTACTACGAGATCCACGAGGCCTTCGCCTCCGTTGTCCTCTCGACGCTGGCCGCGTGGGAGTCCGACGCCTACTGCAAGGAGCGTCTTGGCCTGGACGGCGCGCTGGGCTCGATCGACCGCAGCAAGCTCAACGTCAACGGCTCCTCGCTCGCCGCGGGCCACCCGTTCGCCGCGACCGGCGGCCGCATCGTCGCCTCGACCGCGAAGATGCTGGCGGAGAAGGGATCCGGCCGCGCGCTGATCTCCATCTGCGCCGCGGGCGGCCAGGGCGTCGTCGCGATCATCGAGCGCTAGTCACTCGCTGACATACGAGAACGGCGGGTGGTTTCCGGTTTCGGAAGCCACCCGCCGTTCTACGTTCTCAGCGGCACATCGGGTTGGGGTGCGGCTGGCTGGAGCCCCAAGGCCCGCAGATGAGGAGCTTGAGGAAGCCGAGAGGGAAGTCGACGAGGGCGGAACCCGTACCAGCGGAACCCGATTCGGCGATGACTGCTGGGGTCGCGGGGGCGGCGACGGCAGGGGACGCGCCTGCGGCGATTCCGGCGACGGCTGCGGTGGCGACCAGGATTCGGACCATACGACGTTGCATGACGAGCCTTTCGAAACAAGCTGAGCAGAACTAACAACTAGATCGGGTCACTCGACCAGTTCGTTATGCACTACTTTTCGGGGCTTGACCAACCGAATTCCCTTGCGCTATAGGCGATTATGACGCGCCGATGGCCGCGGCGAGCAGCGGCCAGGAGTTGTGGAGGTCTTGTTCCCAGTACTTCCAGGTGTGGGTGCCCGCGGCACGGAAGACGGTCTGGGCGGGGATGTTCAGTTCCTGGAGGCGAGTGGCCAGGCGCTGGGTGCAGAGGTTGGTGGCGGCCTCGATGGCGCCGCCGAGGAGGATCTGGTCGGTCATGCCGATGACCTTGCCGGGGCTCGCGCCCGGGGGAAGGGTCTCGGCGATGCCGGGGAGGCCGGTCGCGCTGGAGAGGTAGATTGCCTTGCCGCGCAGGCGTTCCGCGTTGAGGTAGGCGTCGTTGGCGCGCCAGGCCGGGTCGCCGGGCGGGCCCCACATGTTGGCGGGGTCGGCGCCCGCGCGGGCGAAGACCAGATCGACATAGGCGCGGCCCATCGGGTCGGCGACCGAGGCGCAGCCGCTGTAGGCGCCGACGGCGCGGTAGCGGTCGGGGGCCGCGATCGCCAGGTTGAGGACGGCGGTGGCCGACATCGACAGTCCGGCAATGGCATTGACACCCGTGGTGTTCAGCGTGGCGTCGATGATCGGCGGGAGTTCCTCGGTGAGGAAGGTCTGCCACTTGTTGCGGCCGAGTTTGGGGTCGTCGCGCAGCCAGTCGGTGTAGTAGGAGAACTTGCCCGCGGCGGGCGTGACGACGTTGACGTTCTTGTCGGCGAAGAACTGCACGATGTCGGTCTGGTTGTACCAGTTCGCCTTGTCCTCACCGCCACCCGCGCCGTTGAGCAGGTACAGCGTCGGCGCAGGCACGCCGGCGTCGGGCGCGGTGATGACCTGCAGCGGGATCACCCGGTCCATCGACGCGGAGTACACGTGCAGCGTCTGCTGACGCTGGCCCGGCCGATCGATGCGGTCCAGGCGCGAGGCGTCGGCGCCCGCGGTGCCGATCGAGGCGACCGACAGCAGCACCAGCGCCATGGCCGACACCGCGACCGCGCGGGTACGGGTGAACACGAACATGAATCCTCACTACAGATGGGGCGATATCCGGCGAACCCGGAACGCCGGGACGGCAGCGCGAGACCGTCCCGGCGACCAGGTGCTACGCGATCAGCTACCGATCAGATTGCGCAGCACGTCGGAGATGATGTCGCTCATCGAGCCGGTGGAGCTCAGCTGACCGTCGGAGGACCCGAGGCCGTTGTCGCCGAGGCTGCCGATCACGGTCTCGCCCGCATTGGCGCCGCGCGCGGTGAAACAGGCGGTGAGACCGGGCATTTCGTTGCTGACACCCACGGTGCCCGCGACACCGACGCCGCCGCTGGTGATCATCTGGCCCGCCTTGACGCTGTCCGGCACCGGGTAGGTGATGGTCAGGGTGACCGGGTTGCCGGAGTTGACGAACCAGCCCGTGCTGGTGACCTTCCAGCCGCCCGCGTTCGGCTCGGGGGTGACGTCCTCGGTCACCTGGCCGCCGACCGCGTGGTAGGCGGTGATGGTGGTTTTGGTCGGGGCGCCGAAGCCGATCGGCGGGAAGTCGGTGATGGTGTTGACGTAGGGGTTGCCGATCCCGGTCGTACCGACGACCACCTTGTAGGTCACCGAGGTGCCGACGCCGATCTGCTCGGCGCTGGCGGTCTTGTCGTAGACGTGCGTGACACCCCAGGTGCTGACGTCCTGCTTCTCGGCGTGGCTGCTGACCGCACAGGTGCCCTCGGCGGCGGCGACGCCGGAACCGAGGCCGACGCCGACACCGGCGACGACCAGAGCGGTGGTGGCGACGCCGGCGGCGATACGCGAAGTCCGGAACATGATTTTCCTCCAAGCCCCGGCATTCTCGGCCGGGACGAATTCCTCATCGAGTGGTCTATCCCCCCTCTGACCAGAAGGTATCCGGTGGACTGGACGGTTGTCCTGGAAAAGAAGAACGTGTTCCTATTTTTGTGGAACATTGTCGTTTTACTCTTTGGGCGGGCGTTTGGCGGGTACCATCCGGACTTTTTCGGCCGATCCGGAAGCCCCCCGAACAGCGACCACCGGCCTCCCGTCGGACGACGGAAGGCCGGTGCTGAGCGTCAAGCGCCCTCGACGGACTACTGCTGCGGCAGCTCGTTGTGGCCGCCGAACGCCTGGCGCATCGCCGAGAGCATCTTGTCGGCGTAGAGGGCCTCACCGCGCGAGGAGAAGCGCTGGAACAGGGCCGCCGACAGCACCGGGACCGGCACGGCGGTGTCGATGGCGGCGTCGATCGTCCAGCGGCCCTCGCCGGAGTCCGAGACGCGACCGCTGAAGCCGTCCAGGTTCGGGTCGGCGTACAGGGCGCCCGCGGTGAGGTCGAGCAGCCAGGACGCGACGACCGAACCGCGGCGCCACACCTCGGTGATGTCCGGAATGTCCAGGTCGTACTGGTAGTACTCGGGGTTCTCCAGCGGGGTCTCCTCCGCCGAGTGCTCGCCGCCGCCGTGGTCGGCGCCCATGTTCGCGTGCTGGAGGATGTTCAGGCCCTCGGCGTAGGCGGCCATCGCGCCGTACTCGATGCCGTTGTGCACCATCTTCACGAAGTGACCCGCACCGGCCGGACCGCAGTGCAGCCAGCCCTGCTCAGCCGGGGTCGGCTCGCCGGTGCGGCCGGGGGTGCGCGGGGCGGCGTCGACACCGGGGGCGATCGACTTGAACAGCGGCTCGAGGTAGCGCACCTGTTCCTCCTCCCCGCCGATCATCAGGCAGAAGCCGCGCTTCAGGCCGAAAACGCCACCGGAGGTTCCGACATCTAGGTAGTGGATGCCCCTGGGCGCCAACGCCTTCGCGCGCTTGATGTCCTCGTGGTAGCGGCTGTTGCCGCCGTCGATGATGATGTCGCCCGGCTCGAGGAGATCGGCCAGCTCGTCGACGACGGCACCGGTCGCACCGGCCGGGACCATCACCCAGACGGTGCGCGGCGCGTCGAGCATGGCGACGAATTCCTTCAGGTCGGTGCTGCCCTTGAAGCTGTCGCCGAGCTCTTTCTCCAGCTCGTCGATGTGACCCTGATGGCGTTCGTGACCGACAGCGGTGTTCCCGTCCCGCACGATGCGGCGCACGATATTGGCGCCCATCCGGCCGAGGCCGATCATTCCCAGCTGCATCAGTTCTCCCTCGTTGTCCGGTACCTGGTGTCGAGTCTCACGTCAGATTGTCCCGGGTGGGCCCACCAAGCCGCAGGGCGGCGTCCGTGCGCGCCGCGAAACTCCTCGGAAACAGGCTGTAACGCCCCGGAACGGGCCGCGATAAACAGATCGGCTCCGTGTAGTTGCCAGACCCCCGACCCGGCAACTACGCGGAGCCTTCCTGCTGTCCATCCACTGTTGCCAGGGTGCCGAGGGCGACGAACACCATTACCCTTGGCCGGGGCCCCGCAAACACCAGGGCCGGGCGCACCTGATCCAGGACGACGCCATAACACCCAACGGAAGGACCTCCGTGCCCAGCGAGTCGAACGCCGGACAACCGGCCGACCGGAGGGGCGAGGTCGGACTACGCAAGCTGCTCGAAGCAAATCGCACTTTCGATGCCGACACCACCGCCCTGCCCACCCAGCCACTCACCACCGTGACCCGTGATCGCTGGTCGCCCGCGCCCCCACCCACCGGCGCGCAGCCGCCGACCGGCTCGGACATCCCCCTGCTGACCAAGCGGATCGGCATCGCCGTCGGTGCCGTACTCGCCCTCGGCACCGCCGCCTACCTGGCCGACCTGGCGCTCAGCGCCGGTGACGTGCCGCGCGGCGTCGTCGTCGCCGGCGTCGACGTCGGCGGCATGGACAAGGCCGAGGCCGACGCCTTACTCCACTCCCAGCTCAGCCCCAAGGCCGATCGCCCGCTCCCGGTCCGCATCGGTGACGTGCAGGCGACCATGGTGCCCTCCGCCGCCGGTCTGGCGGTGGACTGGGACCGCACCTGGGACGCCGTCGGCGACCAGCCGATCAACCCGGTGAGCCGGCTCGTCTCCCTGTTCGGCTCCCGCGACGTCCAGGTGGCGAGCACGGTCGACGCGGCCGCGCTCGATCAGCAGCTGGCCGGCTTCCGGGTGCACGACAACCCGACCGTGGAGGGCACGGTGCGGTTCGAGAACGGCAGGCCGGTCGCGGTCGCGCCGGTACCCGGCCGGGTACTCGACACCGAGGCCGCCCGCACCACGATCACCGAGCGCTGGGCTTCGAGCGACGAACTGGACCTGCCCGTGGTGGCCGCGCCCGTCGCGGTGCGCAACGAAGCGGTGCAGGCCGCGTTGCGCGATATCGCCACCCCCGCCGTCGCGTCGCCGATCACGGTGAGCGGCAAGGATTCTCGTGCCGTGCTCACCCCCGAGCAGATCGCCAGCGTGCTCAGCTTCGTTCCCGACGGGAACGGCGGCCTGGCGCCGAAGATCGACAACGACGCCGCGATCGCTGTTCTCGCACCGCAATTGGTGGCCTCCGAGGTGGAGCCCAAGGACGCCACCTTCACCGTCGGCGCGGGCAAGCCGACCGTGGTGCCCGCCGTGGTCGGCAACAAGGTCGACTGGCCCAAGACGCTGGAGAAGCTGCCCGCGCTGCTGGCCCAGCCCGGCGACCGGACGGCCGAGGCCGTCTATCAGCGCATCGAACCGAAGCTCACCACCGAGGCCGCCAACGGGCTCGGCATCAACGAGATGGTCGGCCAGTTCACCACCGGTGGCTTCAGCGGCCCGTCCGGCGTGAACATCCGCACCGTCGCCGCGAAGGTGAACGGCGCGGTGGTGAAACCGGGAGAGACGTTCTCGCTCAACGAGTTCACCGGTCCGCGCACCGCCGCGGAAGGCTATGTCGAGTCCGGCATCATCGACAAGGGCAGGCCGAGCACCGCGGTCGGCGGCGGCATCAGCCAGTTCGCCACCACGCTCTACAACGCGGCCTACTTCGCCGGCATGGAGGACGCTGGCCACACCGAGCACAGCTACTACATCTCGCGGTACCCGGCGGCACGCGAAGCCACCGTGTTCGACGGGGCGATCGATCTGGCGTTCCGCAACAACAGCCCGTCCGGCATCTACATCGAGACCGTCGCGACGGGCTCGGACATCACCGTGCGGCTGTGGGGCACCAAGACCGTCGAGGTGGAGTCCATCACCGGCGAGAAGTCGAAGCCGACCGAGCCCACCGAGATCACCCTGCCCAAGGGCAAGGACTGCATCGCCTCCGAGGGCGCGCCGGGGTTCACCATCTCCGATACGAGGGTGATCACCGATCGCAAGACCGGTGCCCAGGTGTCGCGGCACACCAGGACGGTGAAGTACGACCCGATCCCGATCGTGAAGTGCGAGTGAGGGTTTCCTAGCAGCTGCAATCGCAGCCGCAGTCGCCGCAGCAGCCGTCCTCGCCACCGCAACTGCAGCAGTTGCCGCAGCACTCGCCACAGTCGCCGCAACCGTCGCAGCCGCACCGCTTGGCCCAGGCTTCCTTCTCCTCGCCGGTGCACGGGCTGGTGTGGTCGGCACAGCAGGCCACACCGGTGCAGTAGACGCCCAGGATCAGCCCGCCCGCCTTCAGTGGGCCGGGCCGGTTCGGGCGCCGGCCCGGCGGGGACGGGAACTGGTAGGGCGAATGCTGCTGGGCGACAGGCGAAGTGCGGCAGACATGACCGACAGCGAGGCCGAGTCCCTGGCCGAGGCGGCGCAGCAGGGCCGACAGCGGGTCGAGTAGTGCCCAGCGCACCGTCGGCAGCTGGTCGAGCTCGGCCTCGGCGGCGGCGTGGCGGATGGCGGTTTCGCTCTCGCGGACCAACTGGTAGGCGCGGGGCATGTCGGTGCCGGTGGCATCGAGTGGGTTGAAGCGGCCGCGGGCCCGGTCGCGTTCGAGGTCTTCGATGGCGTCGGCCAGGTGGGCGATGCGGCCGACATGGCGGCCGATCTCCTGAAGTGCGACAACGTTTTCCGGGCGGCCCGCGAGCGTCGCGGTATGGCCGAACAGGGTGGCGGCGCAGAGTTGAGTCGGGCCGGTCAGCTCATCGAGCGTGCCGAGGGAGTCTGCGTCGGACGCGGCCTTGTCCTCGAGCGCCGACTGCGTGGCGATCGCGGCCAACATCGGCTGCACGTCGAGGCCGATCTGCGCGCCCTGCTCCTGCGCACGGGCCGCCCAGGTGGACGACACCCGCCGCATGGGCCCGCGGGCGAGCGCGGCGGCGTCTCCGTCATCGATATGATCGCGAATCTTGGCCGCGCCCAACAGCAGTGACGCCGTCGCGGCCAGCTGCACGCCCGGCGCGTTCGCCGCGACCACCGATGCCCGGCGCATGCCGCGCAGCGGGCACGGTCCCGCGGTGGTGCGCGCACCGGAATCGCCGGTTTGGGCTTCGGTGAGCACGCTCAGCACGATCGCGTCGGTATTGGTCGCGGCGCGGGCCAATTGACCGTGCCCGTCGCGCAGACCCAGGCAGAGGCCGCACATATGCGCCTGCCACTGCCCCGGATCGATGCCATATTTCGCCGCGCCGTGCGCACACGGCTTCAACACACCGAACACTTCCCACCCCGTCTGTCATGGAACATCTAGCCGTGCACCTTCGCAGGCCATCGGGGCAACCGCAACCGATGCTGGGTCGTCCATCCCATTGGGAACACTCATTCGAATTGGCTATGATCCCGGCGTGCAACTGCGATACCAGTTCCGCGTATATCCCACGCTCGGCCAGCAGGATTCGCTGGCGCGCGCATTCGGGTGTGCACGGGTGGTGTACAACGATGCGCTGGCGGCACGCGAACAAGCGCTGCGTGACGGCGCACGCCGTATCTCGGATGCAGAGTTGTCGAAACAGCTCACCGCGGCGAAGAAGACACCCGAAAGGGCTTGGCTCAGCGAGGTTTCGTCGGTCGTGTTGCAGCAGGCATTGGCAGACTTGAACACCGCTTACCGCAACTTCCTCCAATCCAACGCCGGGAAACGGAAGGGCGCAAAGCTGGGCGCACCGAAGTTCCGATCCCGCCACGACAGCCGCCAAGCGATCCGGTTCACCCGAAATGCCCGTTTCAGCATCACCGTCGGCCGAAAATTGCGGTTGCCGAAGATCGGAGACCTGCGAGTGAAATGGTCGCGGCAGCTGCCGTGCGAGCCGTCGAGCGTGACGGTGATCAAGGACAGCATGGGTCGCTATTGTGCATCGTTTGTCGTTGATGTTTCGAGCGATCCACTGCCCGAACGGGATTCAGAGGTCGGGATCGACCTCGGCTTGACGACCTTCGCGACGCTCTCCGATGGCAGGAGAATCGCGTCGCCGAGATTCTTCCGCCGGGCCGAAAGAAGGTTGTGGAAATCGCAACAAGCACTGTCCCGCAAGGAGAAGGGCTCCAAGAACCAGGCGAAGGCTCGACGCAGGGTCGCCAGAGTTCATGCCTCGATCGCTGATGCGCGTCGCGACTTCGCGAACAAACACTCAACCGCGATCATCCGCGAAAACCAAGCGGTATACGTCGAGGATCTGTGTGTAAAAGGACTCGCGCGGACTCGATTGGCGAAGTCTGTGCACGACGCAGGGTGGTCGATGTTCACCAGGTTGCTGGAGGAGAAGGCGGCCCGATATGGGAGGTATTTCGCGAAGGTTGACAGGTTCTTCCCGTCGTCGCAGTTGTGTTCGGACTGCGGAGTGTTCGACGGGAAGAAGCCGCTGTCGGTGCGGTCGTGGACGTGTCAGTGTGGCGCGATCCATGATCGGGATGTAAACGCGGCACGAAACATTCTCGCCGCCGGGCAGGCGGAGAGACGAAATGCTTGTGGAGCGCGGGTAAGACCGGAACCCGTTCCGGCGCTGTGCGGTGAAGCAGGAACCCACCGAGAGCGCCGTTAGGTGCTGGTAGGAATCCCCGGCGACTGGTCCGGGGAGGATGTCAATCGGGCTTCTTGCGGCCGGCCAGACCGCGCCAGGCCAGATCGTCGAGCAGGTCGACCGCCTCGGCCACTTCGATCCGGCCGCCGGCGACCCGGTCGGCGATCGCCTCGCCCGCCCCGATCACCGCGGCCGCGACAACTTCGAAATTGGTCCCAGGGTCGGCGTGCTTGGCACTGGATTCGAGCAGTTTCGCGGTGAGCTCGATGACGCGTTCGCGCGCGTTGTCGATTTCCGAGGCGAAAGCTTGCTGGCCGATTGCCTGCCGGTAGAGCACCTGCCAGGACTGGCGGTTGCGGTCGACGAAATCGAGGAAGCCCTCCAGCGCCGTGCGGACCTGCTCATGCGGGGTGAGATGCGGGTTGCCCGCCGGCGCAACGGCCTCGATGAAGCGGAGCCCCTCGCGCTGGATGCAGGCGCGGAACAACTCGTCCTTGGAGCCGTAGTACAGGTAGAGCATGGGCTTGGAGATCTTCGCCTCGGCCGCTATCGCGTCCATCGAGGTGTCGTGGAAGCCTTTGCGCGCGAACACCTCGACCGCGGCGTCGAGCATCTGTTGCTCACGAACCGCCCGGGGAAGTCGCTTCGTCCCGCCTGCCATCCACTCTCCTACCGCAGGGTGAACCCCTATCTTACTCCAAGGTAAGATCGGGGGTGCCCATTTGCCACATAGTCGCCGGACGCCTCAGCAGCCCAGCGGTGCGCCCTTGTAGCGCGCCATCCGCAGCACGGAGGCGTCGACCCGGTCGGCGGGCAGTTTGCCACTCGCCACCGACTGTTCCAAACGGTCGAGCACCTGGGGTACCGCGTCGGTGCTGATCCACAGGGCATTGTCGGCGCCCGCGACCAGCGAGGCCTCGACCGCCTCGGCGATCGACATGCGGGCGGTGATGGCCGCCATGCCACCGAGATCGTCGGTGAAGATCGGACCGTCGAACGGCGGCGCGCCGTAGCCGGTGCCCTCACGCAGCAGCGTCATCGCGGCCGGGCTGATGCTCGCGGGCACATCGGGTTCGGTCAGCCCCGGCACGTCCAGGTGACCGACCATCACCGCGGCGCCGGAGTTCACCAGTTCGCGGAACGGGACCAGATCCCTGTCCTGCAGCTCCGACAGCGGCGGCGTGCGGACGGCGCCGGTGTGCGAGTCACCCGAACCCGAGCCGTGACCGGGGAAGTGCTTGATCACCGAGCCGAGGCCGACCTCGTTGGCCGCGCGGATGTAGGCGCCGGCGTACTCGGTCACCACCTGCGGGTCGTCGCTGAAGGAGCGGTCACCGATGACGCTGTCGTCGGGCTGGCTGCTCACGTCGACACTCGGGGCGAAGTTCACCGTGATACCCAGGTCTTTCAACGACTCCGACCTGGTCAGCGTGTTCTGGTAGTACTGCTCGGACGTCTGGGTCTGCGCGATCACGCGGGCCGACGGGATCGCGCCGATCACGTTCTTCGCGCGCGAGACGCGGCCGCCCTCCTCGTCGATGGTCACCATCAGCGGCGCCTTGGCCAGCGCCTTCACCGCGTCGAGCTGGGCCTTGTCCATCAGCCCCGGATCGGTCCAGCTGCCGATGAAGATGCCACCGACCTGCTCGGTGCTCACCACATTCGTGGCGTCGGCCGAGCCGGTGATGCCGACGGTCAGCAGCTGGGCGAGTTTCTCGCGCTGGGTGAACTTCGCGAGATAGTCCGTGCCGCAGGGGCTTTGGGCTGGGGTGCCCGGGGCGGGCGAACCCGCGGGGGACGACGTGGGGAGGCCGGTGCCGGTCGCCGCGGTGGTCGTCTCAGGCGACGAACCTCCCGAACAGGCGGTGGCGACGGCGGCCAGGACTGCGAACACGACCACAGGCGATTTCCGCATGTGCTCCACGGTAGCCGGATCGGCCCCCGAACCGCGCCACCGGTGTGCGATTGAATCGCCGAACGCGGGGGTAATCTGTGGGCACAGTCGCTGGACCAGCGCAGGAGGTCGTCATGGCTTGCGATCGGATGCTCATCGCCTACGACGGTTCCGAACATGCCAAGCGCGCCATCCAGTACGCGGGCCGCTTCCTCGCCGCCGAGCGCGCGATCCTGCTCACCGCCTGGGAGCCGATGGTGCGCCAGGCCGCCCGGATCTCCGGGCTGGCCGGGGTGATGCAACCGGACTGGGTGCCCGACGAGGAGATCGAGGACATCGCCTACACCGATGCCCGCAAGATCAACGCCGAGGGCGTGCACCTGGCCAAACTGGCCGGAATCGATGCCGAGCCACGGACTGTCGAGTGCACGACCACGATCTGGAACGCGATCGTCGACTGCGCCGACGAACTCGATGTCGACATCATCGTCGCCGGTACGCGCGGCGCGACCGGGCTGCGCGCGCTGCTGCACAGCAGCGTCGCCGAGGCGGTGCTCAAGCACGGGCACCGGCCGGTCTTCCTGGTGCCGCCCGAGCACTGAGAGTTCGATCGCTCTGCCGACCGGCGGGGGTGGGGTCGGCGTTATGGTCGAAGCACCATGGAACCGTTCCTGCTCGCTCGACCTGACGCCGTGCTGGTGGCTACGGGCGTGCGCGCGACCTACTCCGACGCCGGGCAGGCGGTCGCGGCGCTGCGTGCCTGGCGCGACGGCGCGTCCGGAGCTGACGACAGCGCGACGGCCCAGACGCGCGCGGCCGAGTCCACACCGCGATCCGGCGAGTCGCCGGCGCCGCGGCTGATCGTCGGCGCACTGCCTTTCGATCCGCGGGAGCCCGCTGCGCTCTGGCGGCCCGAAACAGCGATGCACACCGCGGGCCCGTGGCGGCCCGCGGCGTTGCCGGAGCTGCCGGGCGTGCGGGTCATCCGCGAAATGCCCAGTGCCGCAGAGCACATCGCGCGAGTGACCAAGCTGGTCGAGCAGCTCGGCGATCCCGCGAACGAGCTACGCAAGGTCGTGGCCGCACGCAGCATGGTGCTCGAAGCGCAGGAACCGCTCGATCCGGAGGTGCTGGCCGGGCACCTGCTGACCAGACATCCGTCGGCGAGTGTGTACGTGGTCGACCTGACGGTGGCGGGCAGGCCCGGCGAGATCCTGCTCGGCGCCACCCCGGAGGTGCTGGTCGCGCGTCATGGTGATCGCGTCAGCCTGCATCCGCTGGCAGGCACCCTCCCCCGGCGCGCCGATCCGGATGCCGACGCCGCGCAGGCGCGCGAATTGCTGTCGAGCGTCAAGAACAACGACGAGCACGCGTTCGTGATCGAGTGGATCCGGCAGCAGCTGGAACCGGTCTGCGCCGAACTCCATATTCCGGACGCGCCGGAACTGCTGAGTACCGAACAGGTCTGGCATCTGGCCACGCCGATTCACGGCGTGCTGCGCGACCCGTCGACAACAGCGCTGGATCTGGCGTTGCTGCTGCATCCGACACCGGCCGTCAACGGGACGCCCTTCGGCGCCGCGCTGGACGCGATCCTCGCCGACGAACCACACCGCGGTTTCTACGGCGGCGCTGTCGGCTGGTGTGCCGAGGACGGCGACGGCGAATGGGTGGTCGCCATCCGCGGCGCCGAGCTCGCGGCCGACCGGCGCACGCTGCGGGCGAGCGCGGGTGGCGGGATCGTCGCCGCCTCCGATCCGCGGGCCGAGCTCGCCGAGACCACCGCCAAATTCCGGACGCTGCTCGGCGCGCTGGATTGCCACGTCCCCGAAGACTGACCTGACGGGCCGCACCTGCTAGGTTGGCCGGAGTACCACCCCGACGTCGAGCGTATTGGAGTGCGCGATGAAGTTTGCTGTTCCGGCTGTTGCCAGCGCGGTCGGCGGCGCCCTGCTGAGCGCAATCGCCGTCTTCGCGATCACGGCAGCGGTGCAGCAGAACACGGCGCCCTCGATCGACCGCAGCGGTGACAAGGACTCCTCGCTGCTCAACGCCCCTGAATACGGCAGCCGCTGAGTCCGACGCCGGCGCGTCACGCCCCCTAGCGGGGCAACCGGACACGGCTCCACTGGGTTGGCGCTGGTTCGTCGGCACGGTCGTAGCCGCCTTCGTCCTGACGTTCGCGCAGGCGCCAGGGCTCACCGTCGCGGACACCAAGTACGACCTCGCGCAGAACCCGCTGGGTTTCCTCGCGCGGGCTTCGCACCTGTGGAGCAGTCAGGCTCCGATGGGCCAGGTGCAGAACCAGGCCTACGGCTACTTCTTCCCGCACGGCACCTTCTTCTCCGCCGGGCATCTGCTGAACCTGCCCGCGTGGGTGACTCAGCGCATCTGGTGGGCGCTGCTGCTGCTCGCCGGGTTCTGGGGGATCGTCAAGCTGTGCGAGACGCTGGGGATCGGCGCGCGCGGGTCGCGGGTGATCGCCGGTATCGCGTTCGCGTTGTCACCGCGGGTGCTCACCACGCTCGGCTCGATCTCCTCGGAAACGCTACCGATGATGCTGGCGCCGTGGGTGCTGCTCGCGCCCGCCGCGCTCGGTGTTGCGGTACGGAATCGACGGGGCACGGGGGCGACTGAAACGAGCGCGCAGGGCGACCGGGGCGCGAACCCGGCCGCGCGCGGCGATCAGGGTGGGGGTGACCCGGGCCGCACGGTAAGGCGCGGTGGCGCGCTCTCTCCGGCCGGTAGTGCGCTCGCGCTGGCGCTGATGGGGTCTGTGAACGCCGTCGCGACCGTGGCCGCGTTCCTGCCCGCCGCGCTGTGGTGGGCCTCGTACCGGCCGAATCGGCGGTGGTGGCGGTTCACGGCGGCCTGGATTCCGCTGCTGGTGCTGGCGACCTTCTGGTGGGTGGTGCCGCTGCTGCTGCTCGGCAAGGTGAGTCCGCCGTTCCTCGACTACATCGAGTCCTCGGGGGTGACGACGCAGTGGGCCTCGCTGAGCGAAGTGCTGCGCGGCACGGACAGCTGGACGCCGTTCGTCTCGCCTGAGCGCATCGCGGGCGCGGTGCTGGTCACCCAGCCCGCCGCGGTGCTGGCGACCGGGTTGCTCGCCGCGGCGGGCATGGCCGGGCTTGCCCGCTCGTCCATGCCGTACCGGGGCCGGTTCGCGCTGATCCTGCTCGTCGGCCTGGCCGGGATCTGCGCCGGATACGTGGGCGAGCTCGGTGGCCCGTTCGCCGAATCGGTGCGGGTGTTCCTCGACTCGAGCGGCGCGCCGCTGCGCAATGTGCACAAGTTGGAGCCGCTGATCCGGCTGCCGCTGGTGATCGGCCTGGCGCACCTGCTCGGCCGGGTGCCCCTGCCCGCCTCGGTGCCGCTGCGGGAGTGGCGCAACACGTTCGCCCACCCGGAGCGGGATCGGCTCGTCGCCGTCGCCGCCTTGATCCTGGCCGCGCTCACCCTCGCCACCTCGCTGGCGTGGACGGGCAAGCTCGCGCCGCGCGGCGCCTACGACGAGGTGCCCGCGTACTGGACCGAGACCGCGGACTGGCTGGCCGACAATGCCGCCGACACCCGTGCGCTCGTCGTGCCCGGCGCTCCGTTCGGCAGTCAGATCTGGGGACTCACCCGCGACGAACCCTTGCAGGCCTTGGCGAGTACGCCCTGGGCCGTGCGCGATTCGGTCCCGCTGAATCCGCCGGGCACCATCCGCGCGATGGATTCGGTGCAGCGGCTCATCGCCGACGGCAGGCCGTCGACCGGGCTGGCCGCGACCCTCGCCGACCAGGGCATCGGAGTTCTGGTGCTGCGCAACGACCTCGACCCCGAGACATCGCGGTCGACCCGGCCGATGCTGGCGCACCGCGCGATCGAGGGTTCACCGGGGCTGACGAAGGTGGCCGAATTCGGTGACCTGATCGGTCCGCGCGCGGCGGACGCCGGGCTGGTCGTCGACAACGATCTGCAGCCCGCCTATCCGGCGATCGAGATCTACCGGGTCGAGGTGCCCCCGCCGGGCACCCCGGTCGACGTGCGCGGCGGCATCGGCGCTCCGGCCGGCTTCCCTGGCGCGTACACCGTCGCGCTGGATTCGGTGCCGGTCGTCCAGGGCGGTCCCGAAGTGCTCGAGCGCATCCGGCGCGATACCGGAAACCCCACGGCCCCTGTGCTTCTCGCCGCCGATGCCGCGCGGGCCGGGTTGCCGCCGAAGCCGACGCTGCTGACCGATACGCCGATGGACCGCGAGGCGGACTTCGGCCGGGTCGACAATCACAACTCCGCGGTCCGCGCCGCCGACGACGCGCGCCGCACCCACAATCTGGTGCCCGACTACCCGGTCGACGGCACTCCCCTGGTGCGTGGCGAGTGGTCGGGCGCGAAGGTCACCGCGTCCAGCTCCGCGGCCGATGCCACCCAGATCGGCGGCTCGGCGCCCGGCAGCTCCACCGCCGCCGCGGTCGACGGCGATCCGAGTACCGCCTGGATCAGCAACGGCGCCGAATCCGCACTCGGACAGTGGCTCCGGCTCGATCTCGACAAGCCGATCACCACCGGGTCGCTGCGGTTCACCACCACGGCGGCCGCCCTGGGCGATCCGGTGAAGTGGGTGGAGGTCCGCACCTCGCGTGGCACGGTGTCGGCGCGGATCACCGAACCCGGTGCGCCCGTGACGGTTCCGCTGCCCGCGGGCAAGACCGACTGGGTGATGATCACCGCCGCGCGGACCGAGACCGGCACCAGTGGTGGGCAATTCGGGATCAGCGAGCTCACTCTCGATGACTACACGGTGCGGGACTCGCCGGTGCGCGTCGATATCCGGCATCGCGTCGTGCTGCCCGAGGTCGCGCCGGGCACCACGATCACCGGCTGGGATCTCGGGCAGGAATTCCTCGGGCGCAGTGCGTGTTTCGACGGGCCCGATCGGGTGCACTGCAGCAAGGGCCTGGGGCTGCCCGCCGAGGAGCCTGGCGTCTTCGGCCGCACGCTCTCGGTTCCTGAGCCGCTCACCGCCACCACCGAGCTGACCGTCCGTACCCGGCCAGGCCCTGCGCTGGAGGCGCTGCTCACCGATCACACCCGGCCGGTGGCGCGCGGTAAGGCCGATGTCGGTGACCTGCGCGGCGCCGCGTTCGCCGCCACCGACGGCGATCCGAAGACCACCTGGACCGCGCCCGAATCCACCGTCCGCGGTCTCGCGGGCGCCAAACCCACACTGGTGCTGGAACTTCCGGAGCCCACCGAGGTCACCGGGCTCGACCTCACCACCGCGCTCGGCGGGCTGCCCGCGACCGCCACCGCCGTCATGGTCAACCTCGGCAACGGTCCGCAGTTCCGCGAACTCCCCGAGCGCGAGCACGGCGAGCCCGCGCGGATCTCGCTGTACCCCACGGTCACCGACCACATCGAGATCAGCATCCAGAGCTGGAACGAGGTGCTCGACCGCACCGCGCTCGGCTTCGTCCTCTCCCAGCCGTCCGGGTTGGCCGAGGTGGAGGTGCTCGGTCCCGAGTACCCGGCGCCCGCCGCGGGCGATCGGCTCGTCACCATCGACTGCGCGGACGGACCGGTGATCGCGATCGGTGGCCGCACCGTGCACACCACCATCACCGCCACCGCCGACGAACTCCGTTCCGGCGCACCGGTTTCCGCGCGGGCCTGCATGGCGGACGCGGCCGATATCGAGCTGCTGCCGGGGCACCCCGATCTCACCGTCGCGCCGACCGAGCTGTTCACGGTCGACCGGCTGCGGTTGATCCGCACCGATCCGATCGCGCCCGCGCCCACCGCGCCCGGCACGCAGCTGCTCGTCCTGCCGCTCAGCACGAATGTCGGCTGGGAGGCGCACACCGCCGACGGCCGGGAGCTCTCGCCGGTGGTGGTCGACGGCTGGCAGCAGGCGTGGGTGGTCCCGGCGGGCACGACCGGGGAGATCACCGTGTCGTTCCCGGCCGACCGCTGGTACCGACTCGCGATCTTCGGCGGTCTGCTGCTGTTGATTCCGCTGATACTGCTGGCGATTCCGCGGCGACGCGAGGTGCCCGATGCCGGGCCGGCGCCGGTGACGTGGGGTGTTCGGTGGGCCGCCGCGGTCGGGCTGACCGGTGTGGTCACCGTCGTGTCGGGGCCGGTCGGCGCGGTGTTCACGCTGATCGCGCTGGGTTGTAGTCACTTCCGGCCGGCGATGACGGCCAAGGCGCTGCCATGGGTGGCCGGGCTCGGGACACTGATCTCGGCGGCCGCGCTGTCGACGGGGACGTGGCGGTCGGGGACGCCTTATATGGGCGGCTCGCTGTGGGCGCAGGCGCCCGCCGTCATCGCTGTCATCGCGGTCGGCGTCGCGGCACTACCGCGCCGCAGCGCCAACCGGCGCGACTAGGACCTGTCACGAAGTAGACGGCCGACCTGCGCTCACCGGGACGTGGTTGCCGCTGCGGCGGCGGCCTTCTCCTGGTCCCGACGGGAGCGGCGGGCTGCCGCGGCCTTGTCCCAGCGCCGGGCCAGGCGGCGCGCCGGGTCCTCGATCAACGCGAAGCTCGCGGCGGCCAGCGGCATGGTCAGCGCGGTGGTCAGGACGAGCACGTAGACGAACTGGCCGCTGAACGGCAGGATGCCGAACACCGGGAAGACCATGGTCAGCACGACCAGATGCCACAGGAAGATGCCGTAGGACCAGCGGCCGAGGGTGAGGGCGGTCGGCGATTCCAGCCAGCGATGCGGTGCGGCGTCGGCCGGGCGCAGGACCAGCGGGGCCAGCAGGCCGAACCCGATGATCATGCCGAGCAGCATCTTCATCGCGTACTGCCACGGCTCGGCGCGTTCGAGACCGGCCGGACCACCGAATTCGGTCGCCGAGACGAGGAAAGCGGCCAGCGCCAGCGCCCACATCAGCGGCTGCGACGAGAACAGCCTGCCCCACCAGGCGCCGGGCCTGACCTGGTGGATCAGTTCGGCGAGCACCATGCCCGCCGCGAACCACGGCAGATAGCCGGGCAGCCAGTTGTCGGCGTGGATGGCATCCGGTGTCGGCACCGGCCACAGATTCCAGGTCAGGCTCACCGCGATCAGCCCGCAGAGCACCGGCACCCGCCTGCGCGCCGACGGACCGCGCAACCACACGATCGACCAGGCCAGCAGCGGCAGCACCAGATAGAAGGCCACCTCCACCGACAGGCTCCACATCTGGGTGAGGCCCTCGGTCAGCGTCAGCGGGACGAAAACCTGGAGCAGGAACAGATTCGACACCCACACCCGCAGGTTCGCCGACTGCGCGGCGCCGGGCAGCAACAGCAGCACGAACACCACGACCGCCCAGTACGCGGGCACGATGCGCATCAGGCGATGCAGCAGGTAGCGGCCGGTCGTCGGCGCGGTGCCCATGCCGTGCGCCACCGCCGCGTGCGGGCGCCACAGCAGGAAACCCGACAGCGCGAAGAACACCGCGACCGCCATGTCGAAGCGCTCCAGGATCGGACCGAGCACCGCGATCCCACCGGCTCCGGTCTGGAAGGAGACGTGGGTGAGCAAGACACCGAGCGCGGCCATCCCACGCATGCCTTCCAATGCGGGAATGAAGGCGCGCGGAGCGGGAACGGGAGCGGTGGCGGTTGTCATCGCTCCCCATTTTGCCCGGTCGGCGATTTACCGGGCGCAGCGCCGCACTCTATCGGGCCGGGCTGTTAGTGTCGGGGCTCACGAGGGCCTAGGGTGCAATACCAGACCACCGGAGGATCCGTGTTCGAACGACGAGGAGAGTTTGCATGGCACTGAGTGCCGGTACCAGAAGGACGGTCGCCTGCGTGCTCGTGGGTCTGGGCGCGGCATTACTCGTCGCCGCGCTGATGATCCCCACCTACACCGTGAGCAAGGTGGCCAAGACTCCGCTCGACCTCGAGATCACCACGATCGCGGAGAATCAGAAGGGTGAGGACAGCCTCGTCCTCGACTCCAAGTCGCTGACCACCGGCGACGGGCCCGCCGTCGTGAACAAGGACGTGCCGCTGGTCTCCCAGCGCTTCGTCACCGTCGAGGAGCCCTCCGACGCGAACGAGATGACGCTGCAGGCAGGCCAGACGCTGCGCCGCACCGACGTGCAGGGCGACACCGGCCTGCTCACCGCGACCATCGACCGGGTCACCATCTCGCGCACCGACGGCATGCCGGTCGACACCGAGCCCAACGGCTCGATCGCGGTCACCGTCAACAAGGACGGCAGCGTCATGGAGCCGGTGCAGCACACCGGCCTGGGCTACCGCTTCCCGATCGGCACCGAGAAGAAGACGTACCCGTACTTCGACATCAACGTGCGTAAGTCCTTCGACGCGAACTTCATCGAAGAGACCGAGATCAACAACACCAAGGTCTACCACTTCCAGATGACCGCGCCGGTCACCAGCACCTGGGACGTCGTGCAGGCGCCCGCCAACCGGCTCACCCTGCCCGCGTCGAAGTGGGGCGTCACCGACGTGCCCGCCGACACCCCGGTCACCATGACCCGGTACTACACCAACGTGCGTGACCTGTGGGTCGAGCCGCAGACGGGCACCGTCATCAAGGGCGGCGAGTCGATCCACCTGTTCTACGCCCGCTCGGCGGACAAGCCCGAGGTGACCGCGCTCAAGTCGCACATCGTGTTCGACGAGGCGACCGTCGAGTCGCAGATCGCGATCGCCAAGGAGAACACCGACAAGCTGTCGCTGTTCGGCCGCATCGTGCCGATCGTGTTCGGCATCCTCGGCGTGATCGCCCTGCTCGCCGGCCTGTTCCTCGGCCTGCGCGGCGGCACCGCCCCGGCCCACGCCAGCCCGCGCGGCACCCGTCCGACCCCCGCTCCCACTGCGGCCCCGGACGACACCCCCACCTCGCGATGGAACGCCGACGACGACGCGCCGACCACCCAGTTCCCCCGCGGTGATTACGACGCGCCTACCGAACAGATCGACATCGACAAAAAACGTCCCTGAGGACACTGCTCCGAGAACGGCCCCGGTTTCCCAACCGGGGCCGTTCTTCGTTCGTGTGACCGGTCGCCAGGTGAGTGTGGCGGATTGTCCACAACCATAGGCAGGGATGTGGATACCTGTGGAGCCGGCCTCAGACGTCAGCTGCACCCGAGCTGGGATAGCCACCGGGATGGTGCGGGACGGCGGGGTGAACCGGCTGGCAGCCTGGATATTCCGCGCGAATCGGCGTCGTCCGAAGGCGGCGTGAGCAGGATCGCGGCAGTGCAGGCGAGCGGAATCCGTGGACCTACGAGGCGGTTCCGCTGGTGACGGTGGGCGCCGCACCCGGGGCGGTGCCGCGCGCGGCGGTGCGCAGGACGACGACCGCGACGATCACGGTGGTCACGGCGGCTACCGAGACCGCGGTGGTGATCAGGGTGCCGATCGTGCGGGCGAAGGTGAGCATCAAGGTCACCTCGAGGGCCAAGCCGATCCAGGTGACGGTGGCAAGGGCGGTGCGTTCCACGGCGATCGCGGACAGCAGGGCCCCTTGCAGGACCGCGAGGATCGCACCGTGCAGGGCGAACAGCCACAGCATGCCCTGGATGGGTGCGTAATCCTGCCCGGCGAACAGCGGTGCGAGTGGAGCTGCCACCGCGGCCCCGATCACCGCGACGACACCGATCACCGACAACACCGAGAGGGCATCGCGAATGGCGCGGGCCGAATGCGCGGGCTGGGCCATGCGCGGATACAGCACAACGCCGACCGCCTGGGGCAGCCAGAAGGCGATCTTCGTGGCGATGGTGCCCAGGGAGTAGCGGCTCGCGTCGACGTCGTCGAGGACGATGCGGACCACGATCAGGTCCACCGAGGACAACGCCATCAACGCTGCCTGCACCTGCACCGCACGCAGCACCGGAAGAACACCGATGGCCCTGCGCGCACCGGGCGCTGCCGGTCCGCGCTTCGATCCGCCCGCGCCGGTGTGCGCCGACCGACCGCGATCCGGGGTCACCTCCGCCGACAGGGCGCCATCGATTCCGCCCGCGCCTGTATGCGTGGGTGCCCCAGGCAATTCGCCCGATTGCGCGCCGGACCCGGCAGGGGTTGACCTTGCGGTTTCCACGCCGAGATCGTGCGCTCGCGCCGTCGATCGAGTGATGCGACCGGCGATGATCGCCGCGCAGACGATGCCCGCCGCGCCTGCCCACAGCGCGCCGGCCGCGCCGCCGCCGAGGGCGAGTGCGACCAGCGCGGGTGCCACGCGCGCCGTCCCGGCCATCGCGAGCACCGTGGCCAGGGCACGGAAATGGTTGCCGCCCTGGAGAATTCCCTGTTCGCCGGACAGCACGACCAGCGCGGGCGCGGCGCCGAGTGCGGCGGCGGCAGCCCACACGCCCACGTGCAGCACGCCGGCGACCACCGGCACCAGCACCACGGCGACCGCGGCGACGAGCGCGGCGCAGCGCCACTGCATCGACCGCACCGCGCGCAGATCTGCACCGAGGACCACCTCGCGCGCCACCACGTTCTGCATGGCCAGGGCCGGGACCGCGCACAGCAGCTGCACCGCGAGCAGGCTCGCGAACTCGCTGTACCCGGCGACGCCGAGCCAGCGGCCTGCCAGCAATTGCAGCAGGTACCCGGCGACGTTGGCGGTCATCGCGCCGGCCGTCACCCAGGTCAGGTCAGCAACGACAGGGGGGCGACGGACCGAGGACACGCCCCATCGTCGCACCTCGACGCCCTTCGCATCACCACTACCCCGAAAATGTGAGTCCGACCGGACTCACCTTGGCCACCGCGGGCACGTGACCCCCGAGAACGGGGCCTCGGTCGCTCGCGAGCCGCCTCCGCATAAGGCAGGCACGGCGGCACCTGGGCGCGGCGCCCCACTACGGCCCGGCGGACCGACAGACCGGCGGACCGACAGACCGGCGGCCCAACAGACCGGCGGACCGACAGACCGCCGGACCGACAGACCGCCGGACCGACAGACCGGCCCTGCCCGCCGGGCCCCTGGGCGATCGACGGGACGTAAGGTGCAGTGGCGTGACGGGAGATAGGCGTGCGAGGGCCTGGGTGGCCGGATATTGCGCACTGCTCGCGCTGATCATCGTCGGACCGCTGGCCGGGTCGGGATACCTGCTGCTCCGCGACGCCGTCAGCACCCCACGCTCCTACCTCACCGATTCCGCCCTCAGCCTCGGCGCCGCAGCCCCACGCGCCGTCCCCCAGGACGCCCTCCTCGCCGTCCTGTCCCCGATGATCGACGGCGGCCTCCTGGTGAAGGCAATCCTGATCGTCGCCCTGTGGGCAGCCGGCTACGGCGCCGCGGTCCTCACCCGCGAATTCCTCACCGCATCGACCCCGGCTCAACTAGTCGCCGCCACCCTCGCCCTCTGGAATCCCTTCGTCGCCGAACGCCTCCTCCAGGGCCACTGGAGCCTCCTCGCCGGCTACGCCGCCCTCCCCTGGACAGCGCTGGCAGCGGCCCGCGTCAGGCAAGCGACACAGCGCCACCGCCCACATACCGTCGTCAGAAAGGCCACAACCGCAGGCACGGACACCCGAACTCCGACAGGTGATCCTGGGAATGCGAGCGCAGATGCCAGCGCGAGTGCAGACATCGGCACGAGTGCGAGCGTGGGCGCGACCGAAAGTGCCGACGCCAGCGCGAGCGGGGGCGCGAACGCGGGTGCGAGCACAGGTACAGGCGCCGTTACCAGCGGGGGTGCGGACACCGACGCCGATCCAGGTGCAAGAACCGAGATCCAACCGGGCGCAGATGCCGCCGCCCATGCGAGTGCAGGTGCGGACACCAGCGAGGGGACGAGTTCCGGCACACATGCCGGTACGCGCAGCGCTGGATCGTCGAGGCCGGCCAGGTCCGGCGGCCGTGGCAAGCTCGCCGTCGGCCCGGGTTCGTTCGGCGCGTGGGCGGCGCTTGCTGCGAGTTTTGCGGCGGCCGGGTTGACGCCGACCGGATCGCTGTTGGCCGCGATCGTAGGGCTCGCGCTGGTCGGTCGCCGCGCGTTCCTACCCGCGACTCTCTTGTGGATCGCCACCTGCGCGCCGTGGTTGACGGCGACGGCGCTTGGGGCAGGTGCGGAGCCGTCTGATCCGGCGGGAGTGTCGGCGTTCGCGGCCAGGGCCGAACCGTGGCTCGGCACGTTGGGCAGCCTGGCCGGGCTGGGTGGGATCTGGAACAGCGAGGCGGTGCCTGCGACAAGGACGACCCCGTTGGCGCTGGTCGGGACGGTGTTGTTGCTCGGTATCGTCGCGCTCGGTGTGCGTGCCGTGTGGGCGCTGGGGCGGGATGGCCGGACATTGCTGGTGATCGCGGCGGTGGCGATCGTGCTGCCCGCGCTCGGTGCGACCAGCGCGGGGCTCGCGGTGGGCGAGTGGCTGGTGGTGAATGTGCCAGGGGCCGGTCTGCTGCGCGATACGCAGAAGTACGTGGCGCTGGCGATGCCCGCGTATGCGCTGTGCGCCGCGGCCGCGTGCCGGACAGTGGTGACGTGGTGGCACCGATACGCGGTCGATCACTCCGCGGCGGAACTCGATCGCGCGGCAGAGCCAGATCGCGCGGCAGAGCCCGGTCGTGCGTTGGATCCCGGTCCTGCGGCCGATACCGGTCTTGCAGCGGATGTCCGATCAGGCACTGCCGGAACCTCCGCTGTGGCACTTGTCTTCATCGCACTGCTGATCCTGCCGCTGGCTGACCTGGCATGGGGGGTCGGCGGCAAGATGCGGCCGGTGCATTACCCGGCAGGCTGGGCGCAGGTCGTCGACCACATGGACGCACCCGGTGACGTCGCCGTCCTCCCGACCGGCATGTTCCGCCGGTTCCCGTACAGCGGAACAGCTCCAGTCCTCGACCCGGCCCCACGCATCCTCCCCAACGACGTCCTGCAAACCGGTGAACTCCGGGTCCGCGGCTATGCCGTCACCGGCGAGGGCAATCGGGCTCGCACCGTCGAGGACGCACTATTGCGTGGCGCGACACCTGCCGAGATCGCCGCACTCGGCGTCGGCTGGATTCTCGTGGAACGCACCACCCCCGGCCCACTCGGCGACTCCGAAAAGACCCTGGCAGCAGCGGAATCGACCTATCAGGACACCGAACTGGCCCTGTATCGCATCCCGGGCCACACTCCCACCGACATCGCCACACCCACACAACGGTGGATATCCGCAGCGGCTCACATCCTGTGGGCAGCCCTGCTGGTCGGCGGACTACTCACCGCCGCGCTGCTACGCCGCGTCAGCCCTGCGCGGGCGGCGCGACCAACCCGGTGACGAAGTCCCCACGAGCGGCAGCGGAAAGCACTTCGTAAACCCCGGACCCGGTTTGCTCCCAGGAGAATTCATGGGCACGCGCCCGCGCCTTCTCACCCATCATCAGCCGGGTCTCCGGATCCGCCAGCAGGTCACCGGCCGCCTCGGCGAGTGCGGGCGCATCGTCGACGAGCAGTCCGGTGACACCGTCGACGATGGAATCGGTGAGCCCACGTGAGCTGCGGTAACCGATGGTCGGCACCCCGTGCTGGGCGGCTTCGATGACGGCAAGCCCCCAGCCTTCCTTGCGGGAGGGCATCACGTGGACCCACGCGGTCGACAGGATCTCATGCTTGCGGCGTTCGTCGACGTGCCCGTGGAAGGTGACGGCGTCGGCGATGCCGAGCTCGTCGGCGCAGGCACGCAGATTCGGCGCCCACCAGCCGTCGCCGATGACGTCGAGGTGCACGTCGGGGAACCGGTGACGCAGGGCGGCGACGGCGGTCAGCGCGTCCTCGATCTGCTTGTGCGGAACCAGGCGGGACAGGACGGCGATGCGCGGATGGTCGGCGCGGGTGGCGTCGGCGCCGGGCACGACCTCGGCGGGCACCGGTTCGGCGCCGTTGCGGACGACGGCGATGCGCTCGCGGTCGACGCCGAGCACGGCCAGCTCCTCGGCCGAGGGCAGCGACACGGTGAGGTACTGGTTGGCGCGGTGCACGCGCGGCGACAGGCGCGACTCGATCCACCAGCCGATCCGCCCGACCAGCTTGCCCGCGACCGGCCACTGCTCGCGGTGGCCGTGGTGCACCAGCACCACCGAGGGCACGCCGGTGGCGCCCGCGAAGAACGGGATCCCGTTCTGGGTGTCGATCACGACGTCGGGGCGCACATCGCGCAGCGGCCCGATCCCGAGCCGACCGGCCATGATGGCGACCAGCGCCCGCGGATACACGGTGAACCGGCCACCGGCGCGGCTGATGTCGATGCCGTCGATCCGCTCCCGCCGTGGCGCACCCGGATAACCGGCCGTACGCAGGGTGACCTTGATGCCGCGTGCGGCCAGCTGGGCGCCGACCTGCTCCAGGTACCGCTCGCTGCCGCCGCCCTGCGGGTGCCCCGTGTCACGCCAGCACAGCAGGAGGACTTCACGCACGGTCGGGCTCGCAATCGGGTCGGTCGAGGACAAAGGCCGGCACCCACCCTAGCGGGTGTGTTCTGCGCGACACATCGATATCGGCACGACCGTCCCGCTGTGTCCGGCGGACCACGCGAGCGCCCTCGCTGACGCTGCCCATAAACTCTGCCCGTGCCGACCGCATTCCTGCCGAGAACCGAGCAGCACGTCCTGCGCCGCGACCAGTCCAGGTTCGCGCGCCGCGCGACGCTGCGCCGCTCGCTGCGGCTGCTCACCAGCTTCCGGTTCGAGCAGTCCGACCCGGCCAGGTTCTACGGCGGCATCGCCACCGACAGCGCCGACCTGATCGGCGACTTCTACGCCGACATCGCAGGCCGCGACCTCACCGGCACCGTCGTCCTCGACGTCGGCGGCGGGCCGGGCTACTTCGCCGACGAGTTCACCGCGGCAGGCGCGCGCTACATCTCGGTCGAGCCGGACCCGTCGGAAATGCACGCGGCCGGCCTGCGGGTCTCCGGTTCGGTTCGCGGATCGGGGATGGCATTGCCCTTCCGCGACAACGCCTTCGACGTCTGCTTCTCCTCGAACGTGGCCGAGCACGTGCCGCAGCCGTGGGTGATGGCGGAGGAGATGGTGCGCGTGACCAAGCCCGGCGGCCTCATCGTGTTCTCCTACACGGTGTGGCACGGGCCGTTCGGCGGTCACGAGACCGGCCTCTGGCACTACCTCGGCGGCGAGTACGCGGCCCGCCGGTACCGTCGCAAGCACGGGCGCGAACCCAAGAACAGGTTCGGCAGGTCACTGTTCGCGGTGACCGCTGCCGACGGCTTGCGCTGGGCGGCAACGACTTCGGCCGACGTACGAACTGTGTTCCCTCGCTATCACCCGCGCTGGGCGTGGTGGCTTGTCCGAGTTCCGGTGATCCGCGAGCTACTGGTGAGCAACCTGGTGGTCGTCGCCACCAAGGTCGATCAGCCCAGCCAGCTCAATCGACGCGACCTGCGGGCAGGTTCCGGTAGCGCGCTGGCCCACGGCGACTCCTGAATCGCAAGGCCGACGGTCTCCAGCGTGGTCAGTCCGACCTGATCGGCCAGCACCCCGACCATCGCGACCACCTCGGCCGCCTGGATAGCGGCAGTTGCCTGCTCGATCGTGAGCGTGCGGCCCGGCAGGAATGACACAACCCATCCCCCGCTGCCCACACTCTTCGCTTGATGGTCGGTCTGGTCGCTGGTCATCAACGATCGGCCGATCACTTGCACAGCCATGAGTCGGTCTCCCCAATTCGCTGTAAAGGTCTGATGAATCGAGCGAGCTGATCAGTAGCTAAAGCATCCCCTTTTCAACAACAGAACGCAATAGTGCGTTTACCCGAAAACCGAACCGACAGGTTGGAATTCGCCCTGTTCACAGTCGTTGCGGGGCAGCGAATTAGAACGTGTTGCAGACAACGCGGCGACAAAACTGTAACGTGTTCTTATGCACTACGACAGTCTGTTCATCGGCGGGAAGTGGACCACCCCTGCCGGTAGTGACCGCATTTCCGTGGTCTCACCCGCAACGGAGGAGACCGTCGGCAGCGTGCCCGCGGTAACGAAGGCCGATGTGGACGCCGCGGTCGCCGCGGCCCGCGACGCCTTCGACAGCGGACCGTGGCCATCCACACCGCCACTGGAACGAGCAGAGGTGCTCACCAAGGCGGCCCGACTCATCGAGCAGCGTTCGCCCGAATTGCTCGCCGCGCTCACCGCGGAGATGGGCGCGCCTTCGTTAGCCGCCTTGACACTCAACCAGATTCCGGCCGTCGCCGCGCTCGACGCATGGGCGGCACTGGCTAAGACGTTCCAGTGGAACGAGACTCGCACCGGTCTGTTCGGAACCTCCCGTGTCTCACGGGAACCGCGCGGTGTCGTCGCGGCGATCACCGCCTGGAATGTCCCGTTGTTCCTCGCCGCGAACAAGCTCGGCCCCGCCCTGCTGGCCGGCTGCACCGTGGTGCTCAAGCCGTCGCCGCTGACCCCGCTGTCGGCCAACCTCATCGCCGACATATTCACCGAGGCCGGTCTCCCGGACGGCGTGCTGTCGGTCCTGCCCGCCGACGCTGCGGAGAGCGAATACCTCGCCGGCCACCCCGGCGTGGACAAGGTGACCTTCACCGGCAGCACCGCGGTCGGCCGCAAGCTGGCCGCGATCGCGGGCGAGCAGCTCAAGACCGTCTCGCTGGAGCTGGGCGGCAAGTCGGCCGCCATCGTGCTCGAGGATGTCGACCTGGCCGCGAGCATTCCCGTTCTTGCGTTCTCCGGGTTGATGAACAGCGGGCAGGGCTGCGTCGCGCAGACGCGCATCCTCGCGCCGCGCAGCCGCTACGACGAGATCGTCGACGCGCTGGTCGCCCACGTCAAGACCATGCAGACCGGCGACCCGACCGATCCCGCCACCCAGCTCGGCCCGCTGATCAGCGAGAAGCAGCGCGACCGGGTGGAGAGCTACATCGCCAAGGGCAAGGAAGAGGGCGCGCGGCTGGTGCTCGGCGGCGGCAGGCCTGCCGGCGTCGAGCGCGGGTGGTTCGTCGAGCCGACGATCTTCGCCGACGTCGACAACTCCAGCACCATCGCCCAGGAGGAGATCTTCGGCCCGGTGCTCTCGGTGATCCCGTACGAGACCGAGGAGGAGGCGATCGCCATCGCGAACGACTCCGACTACGGCCTGGCCGGTTCGGTGTGGACCACCGACATCGAGCACGGCGTCGAGATCGCGGCCAAGGTGCGCACCGGCACCTACGCGATCAACTGGTACGCCTTCGACCCCACCGCACCGTTCGGCGGGTACAAGAACTCGGGAATCGGCCGGGAGAACGGTCCCGAGGGGCTCGACGCGTTCTGCGAGCAGAAGTCGGTGCTGATGCCGATGGGCTGGACCGCCGACTAGTTCTCGGGCATCACGACCCGGAGGACCGGCTGTCCGGCAACCTGCCCCCGGGGCGGTAGGTCGACCACGTCGACCCGCCACCCCGGCGGCAGGGCCCGCTGCAAGCGGCCCGCCACTCGTTGCAGTGGCGTACTCGAGTAGGCGTCGGACTTGTATCCGGTCACCAGATCGGTCATGCGTCAACCACCTCTCAGCGTCGATTCGTCGGGGCCGCGTCCGCGGCGCACGAGTCTCGAAAGGGAGTTAGCTCGGATGGTGCGACGTGCTGCCCTGGAATATAGGTGACATCGCCCGTCCGCAGTCAGCGACCCTCTGACATCGACAGATATACCCCGAATCGAGCCGGGGAAATCGTCCGCGACGGAAGTGATCGGGAAACCCCGGGTTCGCTTGCCCGGCTCCACACCGCCCACCGCCCTGAAAACGGCTCCGAAATCGGCGCTGCGCCGAATCAAGGTTCAGTGCCGCAGCGAGCGCCGATACGCCGACGGCGAGAGCCCGGTCGCGGCGCGCAGGTGATCGCGCAACGCCGTCACGCTGCCGAACCCCGACCGCTGCGCGACCGTGTCCACCGGTAGTTCGGTGCGCTCCAGCATCTCGCGCGCCCGGCCGAGCCGTTGGGCGTCCAGCCAGGCGCGCGGGGTCGTGCCGACTTCGGCCTTGAACCGGCGGATGAACGTCCGCTCGCTCATCAACGCGTGCGCGGCGAGCGCGGAAACATCCTGGGCGCCTTCGGGATTCGCAACCGCCCAGGTCAGCGTCGCGGCCAGGCCGCCGTGTGGATCGGTGCCGCCCATCGGCTGCGGGATGTACTGAGCCTGGCCGCCCTCGCGGTGCGGTGGCACGACATTCCAGCGCGCGAGGTCGGCCGCCGCCGCCGCGCCGAGCTCGCGGCGCGCGATGTGCAGGCACAGGTCGAGGCCCGCGGACAGGCCCGCGGAGGTGAGGATGGCGCCGTCGTCGATGTAGAGGGCCGACGGGTCGAGTTTCACCGCGGGATAGAGCTGGGCGAACTGGTCGCAGTAGCCCCAGTGGGTGGTCGCGGGGCGGTCGTCCAGCAGGCCTGCCTGGGCCAGGACGAACGCGCCGACGCAGATGCTCGCGATCGTCGCCTCGCGGTCCGCCGCCGCGCGCAGGGCGTCGAGGACGGGTTCCGGGGTGGGCAGTGTCGGCAGGCCGATACCGGGGACGACGATCAGATCGGCCTCGGCCAGCAGCTCCAGACCGTGTTCGACATGCAGGTCGAAGCCGTTCGGCGTCCACACCGGACCCGGCCGGACGCCGCAGGTCCGCATCTGGAAACCCGCCGGCTCGCCGGTGACACCGGGTCCGTGCCGGAACGCCTGGACGGCACAGGCCAGGTCGAAGGTCATCACGCCGTCCAGCGCCAGCGCGACAACCTCTATCATGTCTTCAGTTTGGCACGTATCCACGCATTGCTGGCATTTCCGCCACTTCACCGTGACTGCCCGCTCAACGACACTCGACGGGCAGCCGAAACACCGCGTCGGAGGAGATCGACCATGCTCACCGTGACACCCGCCCTCGACTGGGAATGGGCCACCCGCACCGGCGGAAATCTCACCGCCGCCCAGCGCCGCGCCCTGACCTTCGGGTTGCTGCGCACCGCACCCTCGCTGGTGCTCGGCCGGATCCGCCATGGGCTCGGCCGCCGCGGCGCCGGGCGGCTCGACCTCGCCGAGCTGCGCCTGCCGGATACCGCACTCGCTCGCGCCGCGGAAGTGGAAGCGCGCGAGCAGCTTTCGAATACCGTGCTGGCGCACTCCTTCCGCACCTACTTCTTCGCCCGCGCGCTCGCCGAGCTCGACAAGGTCGACTACGACGACGAGATCGCCTACGTGGCCAGCCTGCTGCACGACCTGAAACTCGAAACACCGACGCCGGGTAGGTGTTTCGCCGTGGCAGGCGGCGAGTCGGCGAACGCGTTCGCGCTGCGCCACGGCGCACCGGCCGAGCGCGCCGAGTCGATCGGCGCCGCGATCGCGGCGCATATCAATCCCGACGCGGCCGCAAACCTCAGCGACCCGGGTGGTTTCGTCTCGGCGGGCGCGTCGGTCGACGTTCTCGGCAGGCGCCTGTCCGACCTCGACGCCGCCTTCGTCGGCGACCTGCTCGCCCAGCACCCTCGCCACCACCTCAAGCAGCACCTCATCGACTGCTTCGACGCCGAGGCCGCCGCGGTACCCGACGGCCGCATCCACTGGCTCAAGAGCACCGGCTTCCTACAGCTGATCAAACTGGCGCCGTTCGCCGAATAGACGAAACCGCCCGTACCGAATGCGGTACGGGCGGTTTCGTTGTTTCAGGGGGCGATCAGCCCAGGCGCTCCTTGAGTGCCTCGAACTCGTCGCGCACGCCCGAGGGGAGCCTGTCGCCGACGAACTCGAACCACTCCTCGATCGACGGGATCTCGTTGCGCCACTCGTCGACGTTCACCGCGAGCGCCTCGTCGACGTCGGCCACGACCACGTCGAGGCCGTCCAGATCGAGGTCGGCGGCCGAGGGGACGTTGCCGACCGGGGTCGCCTCGGCGCCCGAGCGGCCCTCGATGCGGCCGACGATCCACTCCAGCACGCGGGAGTTCTCACCGAATCCGGGCCACAGGAAGCGGCCGTCCTCGCCACGACGGAACCAGTTGACGTAGAAGATCTTCGGCAGCTTGTCCGCGTCGGCGTTCTTGCCGAGGTTGATCCAGTGGTTGAGGTAGTCGCCCACGTGGTAGCCGAGGAACGGCAGCATCGCCATCGGGTCGCGCCGCACGGTGCCGACCTTGCCCTCGGCGGCAGCGGTCTGCTCGGAGCCCATGGTGGCGCCCATGAACACGCCGTGCTCCCAGCCGAAGGACTCGGTCACCAGCGGGACGGTGGTCTTGCGGCGACCGCCGAACAGAATCGCCGAGATCGGCACACCCTGCGGGTCGTCCCACTCGGGGGCCAGGATCGGGCACTGCGACATCGGGGTGCAGTAGCGCGAGTTCGGGTGGGCGGCGTGGCCCTCCGACTCGGGCGTCCAGTCGTTGCCCTTCCAGTCGATCAGGTGCTGCGGGTCGCCCTCCAGGCCCTCCCACCACACATCGTTGTCGTCGGTCTGCGCCACGTTGGTGTAGACGGTGTTGCCCGCCTCGATGGTGGCCATCGCGTTGGGGTTGGAGCTGCGGTTGGTGCCCGGCGCGACGCCGAAGAAGCCGAACTCCGGGTTCACCGCGTAGAGGCGGCCGTCCTCGCCGAAACGCATCCAGGCGATGTCGTCGCCCAGGGTCTCCGCGCGCCAGCCCGGGATGGTCGGCTGGATCATCGCGAGGTTGGTCTTGCCGCAGGCGCTCGGGAACGCGGCGGCGACGTAGTAGTTCTTGTTCTCGGGCGAGATCAGCTTGAGGATCAGCATGTGCTCGGCCAGCCAGCCCTCGTCGTGGGCCATCGCCGAGGCGATGCGCAGCGAGTAGCACTTCTTGCCGAGCAGGGCGTTGCCGCCGTAGCCGGAGCCGAAGGACCAGATCTCGCGGTCCTCGGGGAAGTGGGTGATGTACTTGGTGTCGCTGCACGGCCACGGCACGTCGGCCTGGCCGTCGGCCAGCGGCGCGCCGACGGAGTGCAGCGCCTTCACGAACGGGCGGTCGGCGCCCAGCTTGTCGAGCGCGGCCTGACCCATGCGGGTCATCACGCGCATCGAGACGACGACGTACTCGGAGTCGGTGATCTCCACGCCCAGCTTGGGGTCCTCGGCACCGAGCGGGCCCATGCAGAACGGCACCACGTACATGGTGCGGCCCTTCATCGAGCCGCGGTACAGCTCGGTCATGGTGGCGCGCATCTCGGCGGGGTCGACCCAGTTGTTGGTCGGACCGGCATCGGCCTCGGTCTTGGAGCAGATGTAGGTGCGCGACTCGACGCGGGCGACGTCGGACGGGTCCGACAACGCCAGGAACGAGTTCGGTTTCTTCTTCTCGTCGAGCTTCTTGAAGGTGCCCGCCTCGACCAGCTGCGTGGTCAGGCGATCCCATTCCGCATCGGAGCCGTCGGCCCAGACCACGCGATCCGGCTGAGTGAGCTCTGCGACTTCCTGTACCCAGGCGAGCAGTTCACTATGCTCGGTCGGCGCCGTGCCGTCGGATCCACGAAGACCAGGAATGGTCGCTGAGGTCATGAAAACTCTCCTGAGATGGGCGGTTTTTCGATGCGAAGTCCATCGATCGCCACCGGGCGGGAAGGCGTCCGCAGCGAACCAACCACCGCACAACCCCAAATGGACGGCGTACAGCGCCGTCCACGGACGGAGGCCGCGCATCGACTGGCACGGAGCGGACGCCCAGGTTCCTGGTTAAAGGTTAACGCGATATGACGATCGAGACGGAATCGGGTTAGGAATCGGGTCCCCTGATAACTACCCACAGGTCGATCAGCCAATCGTGGCCGCACAGCGGTCGAGCACGGCGACGTCGCGCTCGCACGCCGCCAACTGTGCCGGGCGCTCCGCGACGAGCCGCCGAGCGAGAACGTCCAGCTCCGCGACGCGACGGTCGACAGCCACCGCCCGTGCCGTCGATTCGCGGATCACATGCTCGGCCAATTCTGCCTCCACATCGACCAGAACCGCGGCGACACGCTGCTCGAGCAGGGCTTTTATATTCACCAGCGCCTCGGCAACCCACTGCGACAGGTGATTGCGCTCGGCCAGCTGGGCCCGCGCACGCACCACCCAGTAGGCCGCGCCCGCGCCGAGCAGCAGCGTCACCGGGACGCTCGCGACGTCCAGAGTCGGCACCAGCGACAGCGGTGCGACGACCAGTCGACCGAGGCCGACACCAGCCGACGCGCCGAGCGCGATCATGAGGTGATCTTCGACACCGCGGTGTCTCGGGGCGGGATCCGGGCCGAGTCGCGGGGCCGGATCGCGCCTGCGTGCGGCGGGTGCGGCGGTGCCGACCCGGCGGGCGGTCTCGATCACCCGGTCGTCGATGACGGTGTCTACCGCGGTCGACAAGTCAGCCGCCGCCTGCTGGAGGCGCTGCGGGTAGGCGCGCAGTTCGTCGCGGTCGCACCGGTCGAGTTCGGCGCGGGAACGGGTGTGCAGGGCGCGTACCAGCGCGCCGACCTCGGTGGACAGGTCGACGCGCGCCAGCTGGACCTGGCTGCGCACCGCCGACAGGCCGGTCTGGCGGCCGCCGTCGCGCTCGGCGAGCAGGGCGACCCGTTCCTCCCTGATCCGGGCGGAGTCGGTGCCAGAGCGCAGCGCGGTGATCTGTTCGGTGATGCGCGCCTTGGTGTCGGCGAGCACCCTGGTCAACACGGCCGACCTGCGCTGGGCGCCGTCGGCGGGACCCTGCGCGGTCGCCGCGGCCAGCGCGGCGTGCAGGGCGGCCAGGCCGGAGCGGTCGAGCAGGGCGGAGTCGTCGGCGGCGCGGGCCGCGGCGGCAAGGCGCGCCGACACCGGGAGAACGTCGAGGTCGACGATGCCGCGCGCGGCGAGCAGGGCGCGGCTGCGTTCGCGGATCGCCTGCCAGTCCTGATAGGCGTGGAAGCCGTTCATGGCCAGCACGATCCGCTGGTCGGCGGCGCGCAGGCGCTCGATCAGGGCGAGCATGTCGGCGCCGAGCACGCTGCCCGCGTCGAAGAGGATCAGGGCGGCGGGCCGGTCGTCGGCCGACATGGGCGCGGCCGGGTCGGCCAGGTCGATGCGCGGTTCGAAGCGGGCCAGCTCGGTGCGCAGCAGGGTGGTGTTGGCGTCGTCGACCGCGTAGAGGACGACGCGCGCGCCGGTGCCCGGCTGTTCCATCGCCCGCAGCAAGGCCACACCCTGCGGATTCCACCGTTCCACCACAGCCACGGCCTCCGCGGGAAGCGCCGGACCTCCGATCTCGGAGTGGACCGCGCCGGTCGACGACGCATCCGCGGGCAGAACGCCGGGACTGTCAGAGTCCGGCACTGCTCATCCGTTCCCAGGCGCGGATATAGCCGTTGTGCACGCGCAGGGCCGCGCGGCGGGCGGCGGGCGGCATGTCGCTGGAGACCACGGCGCGCCAGCGGGTCGCGCGGGCGAGGGCTTCGTCGGCATCGGCCGGTGCCGGTGACGGGTAACCGGCGGCGAGGTGCGCGACCTGCGGACAGGCCAGGCCCGCGCACAGTCCGGCCCACAGCGCGTCGTCGCCGATCAGGTAGTTCTCGATGAGTTCGCGGGCGTGGCCACCGTCACCGGGGACGGCGCGCGCGGCGAGCCTGGTCAGCTCGTCGAGCAGTTCGCCGCCGCGGATCGCTTCGACCTGCTCGTAGCGGCGGTGCACCAGCCGGTGCAGCGGGTCGATGCCGCCCGCCGAGTGCAGGATCTGGATCAGCGCGGCGGCGCTGAGGTCGGGGTCGGCGCGCAGGGCGGTGAGGGCGCAGTCGACGCCGTACAGGTCCCAGCGGGCGATCAGCCGTCTGCGCGCGTCCTGGTCGGAGCCGGTACCGACGAACAGATCGGCCGACAGCACCGACGGCACATCGGGGCCGACCGCGAGTCTGCGCAGGTCGGTGAGGTCGGCCGCGTCGACCGTGCCCGCCCTGGTGTGGGCGGCCAGCGACGCGACGACCGGCACGATCGGCAGGCCGAGCTCGCGCGCGTACCGGTCGGCGGCGGCCACCGCCTCGCCCCAGCGCGCGCCCACCGCGTCGGCCTTGTTGAGCACGACCACACCGCGGCCGGGGGGCAGCGTGGCGAGCAACCGCTGATCGGCGGCCTGCGGCGCACCGGCGAGGACATAGATGACGAGATCACCGTCGAGAACCGGATCGGGCATTCCCGGCTGATCGACCGGCGAGGTCTCCTCCGCCGACAGCAACGCCAGCGCGCGCAGCACCGTGCTGCGCCCGCTCAGCGCCCGCCCCGCCACCTGGATGTGCAGCGGACGCCGACGACGCGCGACAGCGGCGGCGAGCCGGTCGGCGATCGCCGGATCACCACCCCGACCCGCGGCGAGCGCGGAGATCAGCCGGTCGAGCTGGTCGGATGCCCGTGTCTGTATGGACTCGGTGGCTGTCGACATTCTGCCCACCCCCTTTTTCCGAGGGCATTCTGTCAGATCCGCGGGGCGGCGGCCGTCGCGAACCAACTGCCGGCCAGGGGCAACACCGCCGCTACATGCCACGATCCGACCGCGCGTCGCCCGGCCCGCCGCACTCGGCTGCGACGTAGCTCGGCGCATGCTGGACAATGGACGTCGTGAACGACGCCGCCAACCACCCTGTCGAGTCGGTTCCGGGGCAGCCGTCCACCGCCTCGGCCCACGCGGATCCGCTCCCGCCGACCCGCCCTGCCCTCTCCGAGATCCCGCACGAGGCGGGCCGTCGCTCGACCACCGGCTCGCGCCTGTACCCGCGCGTCACGAGCTTCCGCTCGCGGCGCGGCGCGCTGACGCCGAATCAGCAGGTCGCCTGGGAACGCACCTGGCCGGTGATCGGCCGCGACGTCGCCAACGAGCCGATCGACGCCGACGCCTGGTTCGGGCGCAGCGCCCCGCTGGTCATCGAGATCGGCTGCGGCACCGGCACCGCGACGGCCGCCATGGCCCAGGCCGAACCACACCTCAATCTGATCGGCATCGAGGTGTACCAGCCGGGGCTGGCCCAGCTCGTCTGCCAGATCGAGCGCGAGGAGATCGGTAACATCCGGCTGCTGCGCGGCGACGCCGTCGATGTGCTCGAGAACATGGTTGCCCCGGAGTCGCTGACCGGTGTCCGGGTGTTCTTCCCCGACCCATGGCCCAAGGCACGTCACCACAAGCGCAGGCTGCTCCAGGCGCCGACCTTCGCGTTGATCGCCAGCAGGCTGAAGCCGGGCGGCGTGCTGCACGTCGCCACCGACCACGCCGATTACGCCGAGCACATCCTGGAAGTAGGCTCGGCGGAACCGCTGCTCACCGGCCTGAACGACACCACCGGCGGGGACAGCGCCGCCAACCGCGTCACCGCGCCGATCGGTTTCGAACGGCCCGTCACCAAGTTCGAGGGCAAAGGCCTGCGTGCCGGTAGCGCCATCAACGAGTTCATATGGGGGAAGATCGACAGATGAGCGTGAGTGAGATCGCCACCGAGATGCCGGATATCGCCCAGGGAGCAGCCGGCAGCGAGGCGCTGGGCAGTTCCGGCCCCGATGTCCGACGCGTCCTGCTCGTCTGGGACGCGCCGAACCTCGACATGGGACTTGGCGCCATCCTCGGTGGACGTCCCACCGCCGCTTATCGCCCCCGCTTCGACGCGCTCGGCCGCTGGCTGCTCGCGCGCACGGCCGAACTGTCGGTCGGCGCGAAGGGCCGCGTCGAGCCCGAGGCCACCGTCTTCACCAATATCGCGCCGGGCACCGCCGACGTGGTCCGGCCGTGGGTCGAGGCGTTACGCAACGTAGGTTTCGCGGTCTTCGCCAAGCCGAAGATCGACGAGGACTCCGACGTCGACGCCGACATGCTCGCCCACATCGCGATGCGCGAGCGCGACGGCGGCCTGGCAGGCATCATGGTCGCCTCGGCCGACGGCCAGGCGTTCCGCGAACCGCTCGAAGCGATTGCCGCCAAGGGAGTCCCAGCTCAGGTCCTCGGATTCCGCGAGCACGCGAGTTGGGCGGTGACTTCCGATACGCTCGAGTTCGTCGACCTCGAGGACATCCCGGGCGTATTCCGGGAGCCGCTACCGCGGGTGAGCCTCGAATCGCTGCCCGACGAGGGTGCCTGGCTGCAGCCTTTCCGGCCGCTGTCGGCACTACTCACGTCTCGCCCTGGTCAAGGAGTCGCTTAAGTGTTCACCCGCTGGGGCGATCTGGTCTATCGGTTCCGCTTCGCCGTCATCGGTGTTGTCGGTGCTGCGTTGCTGGCGCTGGGCGCCTACGGCACGGGGCTCGGCGATCGCCTGACCCAGAGCGGCTGGTTCGACCCCGGCTCGGAGTCTGTGCAGGGCGCGGAGCTCGCCGACAGCTCGTTCGGGCGCGACCACATGGCCGACGTGATCGTCATGTACAACGCTCCCGCGGACACGACGATCGATGACCCGGAGTTCAGCCGGAAGATCGTCGACAATCTGACCGCGGTCGTCGCCGACCATCCTGATCAGGTCAGCAAGATCAACGGCACCTATTGGAAGGTGGGCGACGCCCCCGCGGTGCCGTCGGCGTTCGGATCCAAGGACAAGAAGCACGCGTTCGCCTCCATCGCCATCGTCGGTGACGACGACACCACCATCATGGCCAACTACCGGGCCGTGGCGGACGTCTTCTACATTCCCGGCGTCGATGTGGAGGTCTCGGGCCTGCAGCCGCTCGCGGTCACGCTCAACGACACCATCGCGCACGACACCAAGCGGATGGAAGTACTGGCGCTGCCCGCGGTGGCGATCCTGCTGTTCTTCATCTTCGGTGGCATCATCGCGGCCGCGCTGCCGCTGGTCATCGGTGGTCTGACGATCATCGGCGCCACCGGCATCGTCATGACGCTGACCAACTTCACCGAGGTCAACTCGTTCGTCACCGGCGTCGTCTCGATGATCGGTCTCGGCCTCGCGATCGACTACGGCCTGTTCATAGTCAGCCGGTTCCGCGAGGAACTGGCCGAGGGGTACGACACCAAGGCCGCCGTCCGGCGATCAGTGGTGACGGCCGGGCGAACGGTCGTCTTCTCCGCGACGATGATCATCGCCAGCCTCGGCGGCGTCCTGCTGTTCCCGCAGGGCTTCCTGCGTTCGGTCGCCTACGGCACCATCGCGACCGTCTCCCTCGCCGCGCTGACCGCGGTGACGATTCTGCCCGCCATGCTGGCCGTGCTCGGACCGCGCGTCGACATGCTCGGTCTCAAGCGTTTCCGCAAGAACAAGACCGCCGAGCAGATCGAGAACGGTTTCTGGGGCAACCTCACCCGCTGGGTGATGAAGCACCCGCTCAAGATCGCGATCCCGGTGACGGTCGGCCTGCTGTTGCTGATCATCCCGGTCAAGAATCTGTCCTTCGGCGGCATCAACGAGAAGTACCTGCCGCCGGACAATGCGACCCGTGCCTCGCTCGAGCACTTCTACGAGGTCTTCCCGCAGAAGAAGACCGACCCGATCCAGCTGGTCTTCGTCTCGGACAACACCACGGCGATCGGCAAGGTCTGGAAGGAAGCCAACCAGGCTCCCGGGCTGGTCGGCCCGTTCGAAGTGCCGGTCAAGTCGCCGACCGACCCCGAGGTGTTCCGCACCTCGGCGACCCTGGTCGATCCCACCGGCAACGCCGAGCCGACCATCGACTATCTGCGCTCGATCGAAATACCCGACGGCGTCACGATGTACGTCACCGGCCAGCCCGCGCTCATGGCCGACAGTATCGACACGCTGCTCGAACTGATGCCGTGGATGATCTTGATCGTCCTGCTCAGCACCTTCGTGCTGATGTTCCTCACCTTCGGCTCGCTGGTGCTGCCGATCAAGGCGGCGCTGATGAGCGCGCTCGGACTCGGCTCGACGCTGGGCATCCTGACCTGGATCTTCATCGACGGCAATGGTTCCGGGCTGCTGAACTTCACCCCACAATCGATCAGTGCGCCGGTCCTGATGCTGATCATCGCGATCATCTACGGCTTGTCGACCGACTACGAGGTCTTCCTGGTCTCCCGCATGGTGGAGGCACGCGCCCAGGGTGCGTCGACCACCGAAGCCGTGCGGATCGGCACCGCGCAGACCGGGCGGATCATCACCGCCGCCGCCTTGATTCTGCTGGTCGTGACCGGTGCGTTCGCGTTCTCCGACATGGTGATGATGCAGTACATCGCCTACGGCATGATCGCGGCGCTGTTCATCGACGCCACCGTGCTGCGCATGCTGCTGGTGCCCGCGATCATGAAGCTGCTCGGCGACGACTGCTGGTGGGCGCCGAAGTGGATGAAGCGCATCCAGGAGAAGATCGGCCTCGGCGAGCCCATCCTCGACGACGAGCGCCCGCAGAAGGGCGCCGTAGTCGACCTGGTGAAGACCACCCCGATCACCGATCCGCCGACCATGCAGCTGACGGCCGTCCCCGACAGCAAGCTGGCCAAGACCCCGCGCCGCCCGCGCACCGTCGCCGAGATCGAGGCCGAGGCCCCGACCGCGCACCTGGACAAGATCACCGAGCACACCGACCCCGCCGAGCCTGCCCGGCCGCGGCCACAGATGTCGCCGGATCCGACCCGTCCCCGCGCGCCGATGTTGTCCTCGGGCGAGCCGACCCGAGTGCTCCCCGTGGTGAAGCCGGGCGCGGAGGCCCCCAAGTCCGATCAGGGACAGGCTGATTCGTCCACCACTCAGCCGGAGACCCCTTCGGCAGAGCTGTCCTTGAACACCGGCGGCGAGCCGACCCAGGTCCTGCCGATCGTCAAGCCGGGTGCCGAAGCCCCGAAGACCGATCAGGGACACAGCGATTCGACGTCGGGTCCCGACAACGGACAGCCGACGCCGCGCAGCGATCTCCGCTCCGGTACGCCTGGCACCTCGGGCCTCGATTCCCCAGGCGCCAACGCGCCCGGCTTCGCCACGCAGGGCGAACCTGGCCCCGGTACGCCGAACCTCTCCGGCATCAGCACGCCCAGGAACCCCAGCTTCGGCACGCAGAGCGACCCTGCCCCCGGCACGCCGAACCTCTCCGGCATCAGCACGCCCAGGAACTCCGGCCACAACACCCCGGGTAGCTCCGGCTTCGGCACGGCGGGCGACCCCGGCACCGGCGCACAGGACCGCTCGGGTTTCGGCGCACCGGGCGACTCCGGTACCAGCGCACCGGGGCGCTCCAGCCTCAGCACGCCCGGTGACGCCGACCCCATCACACAGGGGCGCTCCAGTTTCGGCACGTCCGGCGACGCCGGCACCGTCTCACACGACCGCACCGGTTTCGGCACGGTGGGAGACGCCGAACCCGGCACGCAGGGGCGCTCCAGTCTCGGTGCGCCAGGCGACGCCGGCACCAGCGCGGGTCCGCAGGACTTCTCCGGCCGTGGTGCTTCGGGCGACGCCGGGATGGGTTCGCAGGGGCGTTTCCGGCTCGCACCCGAAAGCACCAGTGGTGCTGCGGGTTCCAGCATCAATGAGTCCGGCGTCATCGGTGGTCACGACGCTTCCAGCGCTGACACGCCCGGCGTCATCGGTGACGGGCGTGTCCCCGGCGTCGACGTGCCCGGTAGGAGCGCGCGCGAATCCGCACCGCGCGGGTCGCAGCGGGTGCAGCCGCCTGCGGGTTACACGCCGCCTGCGCGCGGGGGCGACACGTCGGCGCCGCGGGTGTCGACGCCGTCCGAGGCGCCCGAGTTCGGTACGCCCGCAGAGGATTCCGACTCGCGGCCGAGCATCGTCAATCCGGCACGGCCGAGCATGGTGAACACGCCGCCGCCCGGTGTCGTGCCGCCGCCTGCGCCGAGCATCGTCAACACGCCGCCGCGGGTCGCTCCACCGTCCCGGCCGAATATCGTCAACCCGCCGCCGAGCATGGTCACGCCGACGCCGCGTCCGGTCGAGCCGCCCGCCGGTGGCACGTTCAGTGGGTTCACCCCGCTGACCGGGTACGAACCCGCGCCGGGCTCCGACGCGACCGAGCAGTCCGCGCCGGAGCCGGAATCGCGCGGCACCGAACCGGAGTCGCGCGGCTTTGCGCCGCCGACCGATCTCTCGGTCGCGCCGGGAGCGCATCGCGCCGAGTCGCCCGCGAACAACGGCGTCGTGCGTCCCGCGCCCGACGCACAGCGTCCCGCGCCCGACTCGCAGCGTTCGGCTCCCGACGCACAGCGTCCTGCACCGAATGCACCTCGCCCCGTGGCTGACGCACAGCGTCCCGCGCCGAACGCACCGCGTCCCGTGGCCGACGCACAGCGTCCCGCGCCGAACGCACCGCGTCCCGTGGCCGATGCCGCGCGCCCTGTGGCCGACGCGCCGCAATCCGCGGACGAGCCCTCCACGCGTGGCGTTTTCGGCACTTCGGTGCCCGTCGAGCCGCAGCCGAGGTCTCCATGGAGCCCGGCCGAGCCCGCCGCGCCGAGTGGTTCCCGCGCTCCCGAGACCGATGGTGGACAGCGGTTCTCCCCGGTGACTCCCGCGCCGAACCCGGATTCGGCGCAGCCCGAAGTGGTGCGCCCGCAGGTCGCCCCGCCCGGGTTCACCGCCGTCACACCCGGCGAGGCCACTCCCGCACCGTGGCAGCCCGAACCCGCCACCGAGCAGGATGACCCTGCGGATACTCCTGCATCGTGGCGGCCCGAATCCGCTGACCCACAGGTCAACCCGGCGGCTACCCCCGCCTCGTGGGCCGAACCCGCCACGCAGGACAGCCCTGCCGCCACTTCCACATCGTGGCAGCCCGAGCCGGACACCACGCAGGACCGCCCTGCCGCCGCTCCCGCATCGTGGCAGGCCGAAACCGCTGCCGCACAGGACAACCCGGTGGCCACCCCCGCCTCGTGGGCCGAACCCGCCACGCAGGACAGCCCTGCCGCCACTTCCACATCGTGGCAGCCCGAGCCGGACGCCGCGCAGGACTACCCTGCGGACGCTTCCGCATCGTGGCGGCCCGAACCCGCTGCCGCACAGGACAACCCTGCGGGCACTCCCGCATCGTGGCAGCCCGCACCCGCCGCCACGCAGGACAACCCTGCCGCCGCTCCCGCATCGTGGCAGGCCGGAACCGTCGAGCCGCAGGGCAACTCTGCGGATGCACCCGGTCAGTGGCAGGCTCCCGCCGGTTTCACGGCCGTGCCCGCCCCGAGCCAGGGCGAGCCGACCGGGCCCACCTCGGCGCCGAACAACAATGGCTCTCCCGCACCGGAATCCGACGAGCCGCAGGCGGACAGCCGCAACGAGATCGAGAACTGGATGGCGCAGCTGCGCTCTTCGCGTCGCGGGTCAGCAGCCGACGAGGGGCGTCACCAGCACGGCGGCGAGGGTCGCACGGTCAGTGTGAACGAGCTGCTGCGTCGCCGCGAGGACGACAGCGACTGACGGCAGCGGACCCGAACACGACGAAACCCACGGCGAGATTCCGCCGTGGGTTTCGTCGTTCTGCGTTCAGAGCACGGTGTCGGCGATGCGATCGACCTGGTCGGGGTCGGTGCCGTAGCAGTACAGGATTGTCTCGTCGGCGCCGAGGTCTTCGAATTGCTTGATGGCGGAACGGATCTGGTCCGGGGTGGTGAGCAGACCGGCGGCCATGTAGTCGGCGCGGCCGCTGAACTCGTAGTAGTCGAGGATGGCGGTGCGGGCGTGGTCGATCAGGGGTTGGGCGCCGAGGACGGCGTTGAGCTGGGCGACGATGCGCGGTGCGCCGGAGCGGTTGTGGTCGGTCCAGGAGCGTCGGGCGAGGTCGAAGAGGCCGCCTGCCCAGGTGGGTGCGGCGGCGGCGAGGAAGCCGCCGCCCCAGCGGCCGACACGGTCGATGGCGGCGGGTTGGAAGCCGCCGAAGAGCAGGTCGGGGCCGTCGGGTGCGGTGGGTGCCGGGCCGATGGCGCCGCAGGTCTGGCTGAACGGCTCGCCGGACCAGAGGCGGCGCATGATGGCGAGCTGTTCGTCGAGGCGGCGGCCGCGAGTGCGGAGATCGGTGCCGGTGGCTTCGTGGTCGTCGTCGCGACCGCCGACACCGAGGCCGAGCGCGAAGCGTCCGCCGGAGAGGCGGTCCAGGGTAGCGGCCTGCTTGGCAAGCAGCGCCGGGTCACGCAGGGGTGCGATCAGTACCTCGGTCTGCAAGTGGATGTGGTCGGTCACCCCGGCGAGCATGGCCAGGGTGACCAGTGGTTCGGGGTTGTCGTAGACCATGCGGTCGAGCAGGCCGAGTGTCGAGAACCCGGCGGAGTCGGCGCGACGGGCCCACTCGGGCAGCGCGATGGGGTCGGCGATGGGAAGTCCGAGACCGATGTGCATGGAAATCCTCCAGTGGATATGGGCGTGTGTCATCAAGCCGCCCACTCCACGCCTCGACGAACGAGGCGGGGCTCCCACACTGCGACATATTTCTGGAGAGCGCCGATCGGATTGCGGTCACCGTAACGATCCACCCGGAAGTCCGCAACTGCGAGGCGGACCTAAGGGGCAGGATCGGAAGGCCGCGAATCCGCGAACGCTCGCGCGTAGCGAGTCCCGGTTAGCAGCAACAGGATTCCGACGACCAGGAATGCGGCGACCCGGACCAGACCGGACAGCGTAGACAGGTCGAACAGGAAGAGTTTGGCCAGCGCGGCGGCGGCGACGAGCAGACCCGACACCAGGCACACCTTCGCGACGGCCGGCGACCGGGACAACCTGCGCAGCCCATAGAACAGCGAGGCCGTAGCCGCGACCATCCACACGATCGTCGCGAGACTGTGCCCGAGGATGAATCCGTCTGCCCCACCAAGGGATACGCCCAGCGACACCGCTGCGACGAGCACGTAGTACAGGCCGACGACACTCACCGCGATCCACACACCGGTGACGAGCGCCTGATCGGCCCAGCCGGGAAGCCGGGGCACCGTCCACGCCACCATCGCCGCGACACCGAGCCCCAGTACCGCCGCCGCAGCCGTCGCGATGTCGAGACGCGAATCCGCGAGGCGGTGCAGCGCAAGGGTTTCCGGTGATGCGATTATCAGCAGCACCAGTCCGCCGAGCACTGCGAAGCCGATGCCGACGTAGGCTCCCACGCGGGTGCGGCTCGTCGCGGCCACGGCGAGGAATGCCAAGGCCACCGCGAACAGCGCCGTCGGCAGGAGGTGCGGTTCGCTTCCGGTAGCGCTGACGCAGGTCAGCAAGAGGGAAACGGCACCGGTCAGCGCCGACACCAGCGCGGTGTGCCGGGGAATCCCGAGCCGATCCGCCAGGCCGGGAACGAGCGTCGTCGCGGCCAGACCGAGCAGCACCGCCGCCAGCGCGCCGGTGATCGACGCCGTCACCACCCGATCGAACAGCATCGCCGCGGCGAGAACCGGCAGTGCGGTGAGGGCGATGGTGATGCTCGCGGTGATGTCACCAGCCCTGCGGCGCACCACGAGCACCGCCCCGACCAGCCCGACCACGGCACACGCGACCGCCGCGACCAGCAATCCACCACGCTGCTCCACCTCCTCATCGGAGATGGCCGCCGAGAGGCCACCGATCGCGATCACGCTCGACGCGGCGAGCACCACAGGCAACGTGCGCGCCACGTGCAGAACCGGCCACTCCTTGCGCATCTGCACGGGCACACCCGCAGCCTGCAAGACCACAAGGAACCCCAGCAGCATCAGCTCGGTCGTCAACGCGGGCGACAACACCGCCGCCCCGAGCACAACCCCCACCGCCAACGGTTGCGACTGCCACCGCATCGCGATCCCGACACCGACCAACGCGACCACCAGCGCCACCGCGAGCCCTACCCCGGGCGCCACCCAGCGGTAATACCCGGTCACCGCAACAACATCCAGATACGCACCAGCAATACCCGTGGCCACCAATGCGATGCCACCGACGCGTCCACCCGGACGACCGAACACTCGCCACCCCGCACCGACCAGCCCAGCCGAAAGAACCCCACCGGCAACAACTCTCGCCACCGGTCCGAAGAACCCAGCCTGCGCAGCCAGCACCAACAGCATCAGCACACCGATCAGCGTCACCCCGACCCCGGCCACCGCCAGCACCCGCGAGATCACCCCTTCCCGCTGCCACCACGGCGTCCGAGGCCCCCGCACCGGCGGCGCAACCCACCCGGTCCCCCGCTGCCCCACCCCAGCCACCCGACCCCCCGGGCCATACCCAGGAGCCCCGGCCCAACCCCCATACCCCGCCGCAGGCGGCGGAACAGACTGTGCCGCAGCCATTTGCGTAGCAGCCCCATACCCCGGCGCCCACCCCGCAGGGATCGGCGCGCCACCAACAGGCACCCCACCCGGAACCGGCGCGCCGCCAACACGAGTTCCCCCAGGAACCGGCGCACCACCGAAAGGCACTCCCCCCGACGGACCACCAACCGGCATTTCCCCTCGGACTGGCACACCCCACGCGGACACACCACCAGGCGCCGGCGACCCACCAGTCGGGACACCACCGGACGCACCTGCATCGGTCATATCCACAGGCGCCCCACCCCCAGCGGCCGCGCCACTCTGACCCGAGGAAGCAGCCGAAGCACCAGCGGCAGCCTGCGGATCGACGGCGGACCGACCCACCTCCCCCTGCAACTGTGCGCGCAGCACATCCAGCGCGCCGCCCAGCCGCCCCATCTGGGCGCCGAGCGTGGTGAACTCACCCGAGAGTCGCGCGACGAGCGCGGGATCGATCGACGTACTCATGCCTTCATCGTCGACGCGCGGGTCGCGTGGGGCATGAGTAGAAACACCCGGTTGGGTGCGGGACTCCTACGTGAAATCGGTCAGGAGCCGAGGAAGCGGCGCCATTGGACCATCAGCGGGTACTTCGCGGTGACCGAACCGAAGCGGACGCGGCCGTGGACGACCAGGTGCAGCGGGCCGATGGGCGGGCCGGTGCGGACCTTGTTGTTGACGCTGGAGCCGATCAGGTCGAGGCCGTTGAGGTCGACGGTGGCGGCGGCGGGGACGAGCAGGGTGAGGCCGGTGCAGTAGTCGTCGACCTTGATCTCGACGATCTGGGTCTGCATGACGGCCTCGGTGAAGTCCAGGGTGACGCCCGACATCAGGTTGTTGAGGTGCAGTACCGGCGGCACCTGCCACGGTCCGCGACGGTGTACGCCCGAGAGGCGGCTGCGGATCAGGCCGGGGGTCGAACCGCCGGGCGGGACCGGCCGCGGCCGTGGCATGGCGGCGGGCTGGGGCGCGCCCGCCACCCGCATGCCGGGCAGGTCGACGAGCACGGCGTTGAGTTCACCGCGGGTCTTCGCGGCGAGCGCGGTGTCCATGCGTTCGGTGAACTCGCCGAGCGAGAGCATGCCGAGGCCGACGGCACGCTGCAGCAGCTGACCGACGTGTTCGCGTTCGGCGTCGGAGACGCGCAGGTCCCGGTCGCCGACGGGACCGAAGGTCGTGGCACCGGGTACGGAGAGGGATTCGGGACCGCCCATACCATCGAGAGTGCCAGGAAATCCGGCACCGCACATCAGGGCAAACCCCCAATTGGGCAAACCCCAATTACTCGAGGCCCTGTTCGATGGCGTAGCGGGTGAGCTCGACGCGGTTGGCCAGCTGCAGTTTCCGCAGCGTGGCCTGCACGTGGTTCTCGACCGTGCGATGCGACAGGCCCAGCCGCGACGCGATCTGCTTGGCCGAGAGCCCTTTGGCGACCATCCGCAGCACCTCGGTCTCCCGCTCGGTCAGCGACGGGCGGTGCGGCTGATCCGCCGCGACGGGCGCGGTCGCCATCCGCCGGTATTCGCCGAGCACCAGACCGGCCAGACCGGGCGTGAACACGGGCTGACCTGCGGCGGTGGCCCGCACGGCGTCGATCAGCTCGGCCGCAGACGCGCTCTTCACCAGGTACCCGCTGGCACCCGCCTTGATCGCGTCGAGCACGTCGTCGCGTTCGGCCGACGCCGAGAGCACCAGCACCCGGCTGTGCGGTGACACCCGCAGCACCTCGGCGGTGGCGGCGGCCCCGTTGCCGTCGGTGAGCTGCATGTCCATCAGCACCACGTCGGGCTGGACCGCGGCGGCGCGGCGGGTGGCCGTGCCGACCCCGTCGGCGGTGGCGGGCACGGCGAACCCGGCCTCGGTGAGGTCGCGGGAGACGCCCTCGCGCCACATCGGGTGGTCGTCGACCACCATCACCGTGATGGCCTGGTCCGCCATCGCTGCTCCTTCGCTCAGCGCGCCGGGTGGCGCGGAATCCGGAATTCCCATTCGGTGCCGAGGTCCTCGCCCTCGGTCAGCAGTTCGGCGGTGCCGCCGAGCGCACCGATGCGCCCGACGATGGATCGCGAAACCCCCATCCGCCCTTCGGCTTCGGCCGCGGCGAGCCTGCCGGCCGGAATCCCCACTCCGTCGTCGCGCACGCTCACCACCAGCATGTCACCGGTGTCTTCCAGCAGCACATACGCTTTCGCCGTCGGCCCCGCGTGCAGTTCGACATTCGACAGCGCGGTCGCCACGGCGGCGGCGATCTCGTGCGCCGCGACCCGACCGACGCGCACCGGATCACCCGGCGTCGCCACCGACACGGACGGCGTGGCCAGCGTGGTGAGCAGCGGACGCAGATCCACCTCGGCGTCACCGGAATCCGGTCGCTGCGCCTGCTCGGACAGCAGAACCCGCAGCGCCACTTCCTGTTCACCCGCTCGCTGCGCGAGTTCCGCAGCGGGCCCGCCTATTTCGGTGCCGCGCCTTTTGATGAAAGCCAGCACCTGGAGTACACCGTCGTGCACCTCACGGGCCAGCCGTTCCCGTTCCTGCGCGGCGGCGGTGATCCGCAGCGCGCGTTCGAGCTGCACCTGGGCGCGCCGCGCCGTATTGGCGGCCAGCCCCAGCGCCAGGCCGACCGACACCAGCACCGGCGCGGTGGCATCCCCCCACACATCCTGTCCCCACTGGTCCCGCACCGTCACGACCACCGCCGACATGCCGAGCCCAGCGACGACACCGGCCACCGGCCCACGCAGGATCGCCATCGAGATCACCGAGTTGGCGATCCACAGCGTCGTCGGCAGGGTCTGATGCCCGTGGTACCAGTCGTAGTCGGCGACGAGCCGGGTCGAGGCGATCAGCAGGACCGTCACGACCTGGTCGCCGAAGACCACCCAGCCGCGGATCCGGCCGGTCGCGATCGGGAAATACCACTGCGAGAGCAGCAGCGCGGAACTGCCGGACCAGATCGCCATCAGCGCGATCAGCACCCAGCTCAGCCGCGGATGCTGGTAGTAGGGCACCGAGGCGATCTGCTGGCCGATCGCGTACAGCAGCGTGACCAGCCGGAAAGCCTGGGCGGCCCGCCACAGGGGCGCGGTCGCCGCGTCGGCCGAGCTCAGCTCAGCTGTGTGCGTCCGCATCGCCGGACTCCGCCTCGGCCTTGCGCAGCGTGCGCGCGATGTCGAACCGGCCTGGCTCGGGTTTGTCCGGCTCGGCGGAGAACAGTCTTCGGTCCTCACCACCGGCGAGCTCGCCGTAGACCTCCTCCGGACTGTCGGCGAGCAGGTACCGGATCGCGGTATTGCCGACCGCGATCAGCGGAACCGCCAGCAGCGCGCCCGCGATCCCGCCGACCACCAGGCCCGCGGTGATCGCCAGGACGACGGCCAGCGGATGGATGCTCACCGCGCGACCGAGCAGCAACGGCTGCAGCACATGGCCTTCCAGCTGCATCACCGCGATGATGATGCCGAGCACGATCAGGGCCGTCACCAGGCCCTTGGTGACCAGCGCGATGAACACCGCGACGAACCCGGCGAAGAACGCGCCGATGATCGGGATGAACGCGCTGATGAACACGAGCGAGGCCAGCGGCAGCGCCAGCGGGACGTGCAGGATCGCCAACCCTGCTCCTATCCCGATCGCGTCCACCGCGGCCACGACGACCGTGGCGCGCACGAACCCGACCAGCGTGCCGAAGCCCAGCTCACCGGCGGTGCGGACCTTCTCCCGGTGCGCGGTGGGGATGATCCGGGTGACGAAGTGCCAGATCTGGTCGCCGCCGTAGAGGAAGAAGATGAGGATGAACAGGATCAGGAACGCGCCGGTGAGGATGTGCCCGATCGCGGTGGCGGTGGTCAGCGCGCCGCTGGTCAGGCTCTCGCGGTTGTCCTGGATGGTGCGCACGATGGTGTCGCCCGCGCTGCGGATCTGCTGATCGCTCAGGTGCGGCGGGCCGTTGATCAGCCAGTCCTGCACCTTGTGCACACTGTTGGTGACCTCGTTGGACAGCCCGGGCACACCGTCGACGAACTGCTCCACGACGAAGGTCATGATCCCGGCGAGCAGCCCGATCGACCCGACCAGCGCCACGAACACACCGAGCGATCGCGGAATCCCGACCCGCTGCATCCAGTCGACCAGCGGCGCGAGCAGCGCGGCCGCGAGCAGCGCGATCGCCAGCGGAATCACCACGGTGGCGAACTTCTGCACCAGCATCCCCACCGCGAGCAGGGCGGCGAAGATGATCAACAGCCGCCAGGACCAGGCTGCGGCTTTGCGGACCAGCGGATGTACCGACTCGGCGTCCGCGCGCCACGGTGCGGGCGTTGGCACGGAATCTACCTTCTGGTCGGTCACCCGAGAGAGCCTATCGGTCCGAACGCTAGATTGGTGGTCGTGTCGGCGCCTCTGGAAGCGGTCAAACAGACCATGCGAACGCGCTGGCCGCTGTATCTGACCTCGGTACTGCTGGCCAACGCCTTCGGCGCGGTCCTGGTGTGGGCCTTCATCCAATACGGCCTGCCCGTACCCGAGGGCGATCCCGGTGGCGTGCGCAAGACCGGATTCCTCGCGCCGGTGCTGGTCTTCGGCGCCGCCGCGGTGCTGAGCATCGTCGGCGCGGCGCTGATGTTGCGGCCGGTGATGCGCTGGCAGATGCGCGGCGGCCCGCCGAGCAGGCAGGAACAGATGGCCGCGCTGCACGTGCCGCTGCGCCAGTCGATCCTGCATCTGGTGCTGTGGATCATCGGCGGCGGCATCCTGGCGGCGCTGATCATCGTCGATTCGCCCGAGCTGGCCGGCGCGGTGATCGTCACCGAATGTATGGCCGCCACCATCGTGTTCGGGTTCACCTACATGCTCGGTGAGCGCATCCTGCGCCCGGTCGCCGCCGAGGCGCTGACCGAGGGCACCTTCGACCACACGCTCACTCCCGGCGTCGGCACCAGGATGGCGATGACCTGGGGGATGGGCACCTTCGCGCCGACCATCGCGATCGTGCTGCTGTGCGTCACCCAGATCTCCTCTGATGTGAAGTTCTCGGCGAAATCGCTGGCCATCTCGATCCTGCTGCTGTGCGGCGTGGTGATCATGCAGGCGCTGGCGCTGTCGATGCTCACCGGATCCTCGATCTCCGACCCGGTGCGCCAGCTGTCCCAAGCCATCAACAGGGTGCAGGGCGGCGCGCGCGACGTGCAGGTGGAGGTCTACGACGGCAGTGAGATCGGCCTGCTGCAGGTCGGCTTCAACCGGATGATGGAGGAGGCGGCCAAGCGGCGAAAACTCCAGGAGCTGTTCGGCCAGCACGTCGGCGAGGACGTGGCCCAGCGAGCCCTCGACTACGGCACCGAACTGGGCGGTGAGACCAGGTTCGTCGCGGTGCTGTTCGTCGACATGGTCGGCTCGACGGCCGCCGCGGCCGAGCGCCCGCCGACCGAGGTCGTCAGCCTGCTCAACGAGTTCTTCCGGGTGGTGGTCGACGTGATCGACCGCCACCACGGTTTCGTCAACAAGTTCGTCGGCGACGCGGCGCTGGCCATCTTCGGCGCGCCGCTGGACCGTCCCGACGCACCGAGCGCCGCGCTGGCCGCCGCCCGCGATCTGCGCGAGGCATTGCGCGAAGTCACCAGCCTCGACGTCGGCATCGGCGTCTCGGCGGGTCTCGCGGTCGCCGGAAACATCGGCGCCGCAAACCGTTTCGAATACACCGTGATCGGCGACCCCGTCAACGAGGCGTCCCGGCTCACCGAATTGGCCAAAGATCAACCCGGCCGCGTTCTCGCTTCGGGCAGCGCGCTCTACTTCGCCGACGAAAGCGAGCAAGACCATTGGGAAACCGGCGACGAGGTCCAGCTGCGTGGCAGACGCAGGAAAACGCGCCTGGCCTGGCCGAAGCCGGCAAACGCCACGGACGACGCGGACCAGGAAGAACAGCTGCGTTCGTTAGGCTGAGACGGTGACGGCCGACGGCGACCTAACAGGTGAACCCGCCTCGCCCCCGGCCGAGCGCCGCCGCCGGTTCCGGTGGGTGAAATGGGTGCTCGGCGCGGTGCTGCTCGCCCTGCTCGTCGGCGAAGGCATCTACCTCTGGCCGCGCCTGCACGAATCCTGGCGCACGCTCACCGAGATCCACTGGGGTTGGGTGGTCCTGTGCATCGTCTTGCAGGCGATGTCGATGAGCGGGTTCGGCGGGGTGCAAAAGCAGCTGCTGCACGCGGGTGGGGTCGACGTCAGCCAGCGCAAATCGGTGTCGGTGGTGTACGGCGCGACCGCCATGTCGGTGACGCTACCCGCCGGCCAGGTCTTCTCCACCGCGTTCACCTACCGCCAGACCCGGCGCTGGGGTGCCAGCCCGATCGTCGCGTCCTGGCAGCTGGTGTTCTCCGGCGTGGTGGCCGCGGCCGGGCTGGCGCTGCTCGGCATCGCCGGTGCGGCGCTGGTCGGGAACCAGATCGGGGTCAAACTCATCGGGTCGGTGGTGATCCTGGCGGCACTGCTGTTCGCGGGCAACTATCTCGCCCGGCATCCCGGCACGCTGGAGGCGATCCTGCGCCGCCTGCTCGCGCGGGTGAACCGGATCCGCAAGAAGCCCGCCAAGCACGGCATCGCGAAGCTGGCCGAGATCAGGGCCCAGCTCGAATCGGTGGACCTGGGCAAGAAGGACGCGGCGCTGGTCGGCTGCTGGGCGCTGGTGCATCGGTTCGCCGACGTGGCCTGTCTCGGCGCGGCCTGTTTCGCGGTCGGCGGCGATCCCAAGTTGTCCGGTCTGCTCATCGCGTTCACCGCGGGCAAGGCCGTCGGTTCCATCCCGTTCGCGCCGGGCGGCATCGTCTACGTCGACGCGACCCTGATCTACAGCCTCACCGCGGCCGCGGGCCTGCCCGCCTCGCAGGCTGTCGCCGCCGCGTTCGTCTACCGGTTCGTCAGCTTCATCCTGGTCGCCATCGTCGGCTGGATCGTCTTCGCGTTCCTGTTCCGCACGCCGCAGGCCGACGACGCTGAATACGAGCAGGAGTTCAAGCAGCAGCGCCGGATCTGAACGAGGTTCAGCGCAGCGCGCGGATGGCGGCGCGCCAGCCGAGCAGGAACAGCGCGAGGACGCAGGCCGCCACGAGCACGAAGCTCACGGCGACACCTTGACCGCTGACGGCGCGCAGCACCATGCCGCCGACGAGGGTGCCGAGCCAGATCAGGATTCCGCTCGGCCACAGCGCCGTCGCGTCGAAACGGGTGTCGCGCGCGACCAGCACCGCCAGCGCCCAGCCGATCAGTAAACCGATACCGAAAGGCCACACCGTCTTCACGAGACCGGCGATGACCGCTTCGTCGTGGCTCCGCCTCCCGATCGCGCAGAAGACGATCACCAACAGGGCATCAGCGATGAACGGCACGAACTTCTTCACTGGAGCAGCCTAACCGTTCATGATCAACACCAAGCCCGGCACAACGCCCACTGATCAGGGCATGAACTGCACGCACACCTGCTCTTACGGCTCGGGCGCTGCCAGCGATTTCAGCAGCACCGCGGCGAGTCGCGAGGTAGCGTCACCACTGTCGGCATCGGCGATGTGCACCGCGAAGACCAGATCGCCCATGGTGGCCAGCAGCCAGCCGTCGGCCCCGCCGGTCGCCGCGAACGCCGTGACATCGCGGAACCCGCGCAGCGCGGTGGTTTCCGGCTTGCCGATGCCCTCGTGCAGCATGGCGCGCAACCGGTCGACCGCGGGCTGGGTGAGCGCGGGAATCGGGGTGTCGGTGGTGCTCGGCTTGCCGTTCTCGATCATCGGCGGAACCACCGAGCCACGCGAGATCGCGGCCGCGGCGATCGCCATGCCGAACGGGCTGGCCAGCACCGCGTCGGCGCCGGCGCCCTGGCGCACCTGCTCGGTGCTGCGGCCCGGCGCGCTGATCCGGCCGGTCACCTCGTCGAGCCCGTGCACCTTGAAGTCGACGCCGACGCCGAGCGCGGTGGCCGCCTCGGCGGCTTCCTGCACCGAAACATCCTGTGGTGCCTTGTTCTTGGCGGCCGCGGCCACCGCGCGGAACAGTTCCATGGTGCCGCCGGCCGGGAACAGCCCGGTGAACGCGATCGGACCCTTCTCGGTGGCGTAGCTGTTCTGCGCGACCGCGACGACCGCGCCGGTCGACGGCTGGATCGCGACGACCGAGGCGGGCGTGCCGACGCTGACCACCGCGTCCTCGGCCGCGCGCTGCAACCGCTGGTCCATGGTGGCGGAGATGTCGGGCCCGGCCGGGCCCTGATAGCCGGCGACCTGGCTGACGAACCGCCCGTCGGCCTCGAAGATCTGCACGCCCCAGCCCGAGGTGGTCTCCTGGCTGTCCTTCCACACCTCGCGCAGCGCGTCCAGCATGGGCGACCAGGTGCGGCGATCGGCCGAGATCAGCTTGGGCTGCTTCTCCATCACCACGCCGGGCACCGCGGCCATCCGCGGCTCCAGGATCGCGAAGTCGCCCTCGCGCAGGTTGACCGCGACGACCGGCTTGCCCTGCGACGCGGCCAGCTGCTGCATCAGCGACGGGCCGGTGATCAGCGGCGCGACCGGTTCGATGGCGTCGGCCAGCGCGTTGGTCGACCCGACGAGGTCGCCGGTGCGGCTCGGATCGATCTTGATGACATTGATGGTCTGCTCGGTCATCAGCGCTTCACCGGACAGGTCGACGACCCGCGGCGGCGGCTTCGCGGTGGTGCGCACGAGCTTGACGGTGCGATTGCCTGCCAGCTGCGGCATGATGACCGCGGGATCCCAGGAGATCCGCCAGCCGATGGCGAGCTTGCGGACGGTGCCCTGCAGTGTGTAGGTCCAGTCCTTGTGCTCGCCGAAGTTCCAGGCGACGTCCATGCTGAAGATCGCCGACTGCGCGTCGAGATCGATGACCTGGGTCTCCTCGTAGTCGACCGTGCCGGTCGCCAGGCCCTCGAACATTTGCTTCATGGTTGCCGAAGCGGCGGCGGGGTACGAGGTCAGGTCGGCAGCCTTGGTGTAGTCCTGCTCGTCCAGCAGGTCGGTAAACCGCTGGACAACCAATTCCGACTCACTCGGCTTCCCACCCACCCCGCACGAGCACAGCGCGATGGCGAGGGTCGCAACCCCCGCGATCGCCATTGCGCCCCGGACGCGAAAGCGGCGGGATCCCCACACATCCATATCGCCCACTCTTCACTCTTGCCACTCCGGTAACAAATCCACCGTACCGGAAGTTGACCCGTCTCCGATGCCCCGGTATCACGGGACGCTACCCATCCTCAGCACCTTGATTGTGCCCGAAATCTTGCCCCGGTGAGGGGGTGTTTTCGAACCTCGCCCAGCCAGTGGCAACAACTGGCGCACTTACCGTACCGGCAGTCCCGCCGAGTCGCGCGGAACTCATATCGTCCCGGCGATTCAACGCGAGGGTACCCAGGCCCGCTGTCACCCAACCCCGGCGACGTCGGCGCGGATCTCCCCGGAACGCATCGTTCTCGCAGAGCATAAACCGCAACGCATATATCGGCGTAATCTTGTAATCATCGCAACGTGCGCAACAGAGATAGCAGGTGATTTCCATGCGGAACGCCCATCGCGAACGCGGATTCGGCCGGCCCGGCGGCTGGCAGCAAGCAGATCTCCCCGACCCGGCCGACGCCCCGGACTGGTTCGCCGGACGATTGCCCGCGGACTGGTTCACCGGCCCGCCCGAGATCACCATCGACCGCGACGAGATCGTGGTCGTCGGCGAGCTCCCGATTCCGCAGCCCAAATCCGCCGACGCCGACGCACCGCCGGTATCGACGGCGACGAAAGAAGGTGCGCTCGCGCGCTTCCGCGAGTCCACCCGCCCGGCCAGGATGCAGATCGCCGACGAGGCCCAGCGCCGCTACGGACGCAGTGTCGCCTGGGGCGTGCGGGTCGACGGTGAGCGAATCCTGTTCACCCACCTCGCGGTTCCCGTGATGACCCGGCTGCGCCAGCCCGAACGCCAGGTCCTCGACACCCTGATCGACGCGGGCGTCGCCCGTTCCCGCGCCGACGCGCTGGCCTGGACGGTGAAACTGGCGGGCAAGCACGCCGAGAGCTGGCTCGCCGAACTGCGCGAGGCCATGCGCAAGGTCGACGACCTGCGCTCGGAGGGCCCGCAGGGCTGAGTGAATTAAGGTGGCCTGCATGGCAGACACCGTGCAGGCCACCGGCCCGATTCTCGTGCTCAACGGGCCGAATCTGAACATGCTCGGCACCCGTCAGCCGCAGATCTACGGCGCCGACACCCTCGACGACGTGGTCGCGCTGTGCGAGCGGACGGCCGCCCGGTTCGGGCGCGAGGTCGTCGCGTTCCAGTCGAATCACGAAGGCGCCCTGATCGACCGGATCCATCAGGCCCGCGGCGCGGTCTCGGCGATCGTGATCAATCCGGGTGGGCTCACCCATACCTCGGTGGCGTTGCGTGACGCCCTGGTGATTCCCGAGGTGCCGATCGTCGAGGTGCACATCAGCAATGTGCATGCCCGCGAGGAGTTCCGGCACCATTCGTTCGTCTCCCCGATCGCGACCGCGGTGATCGCGGGCCTCGGCATCCAGGGCTACGCCGCGGCGATCGAGTTCTTGAGCAAGGCCTAGGCGAGCCGGAAGACCGGGAAACCCGGTGCGATCGCGGCGAGTTCGTCGTCGGTCGAGTTTTTGGTGACGCCCTCGAAGAACTTACCGACCTCCCAGCCCCACTTCTCCAGGTAGAGCCGCAGCAGCGGGATCTTGTCGGCATCGGCGACCTCGGTGGCGGTGAACTCTTCGACCTTGCGGCCCAGGCGCAGTTCGCCGTCGCCCGCGACGCGCAGGTTGCGCACCCACTGGGTGTGCCCGCGCGGGGCGACCAGGTAGCGCGCGCCGTCGGCGCCGGTCATCACGTTGACCATGGTGGTGCGCCATTCCCCGCTCTTGCGGCCGCGCACGGCCAGCAGCCGCGAACCCATGACGCTGATCCCGAGCTTGGGCAGCAGGTTGGCGATCTTGTTCATGATCGGGTCGAAGCCGGTGGGGCCGAGGTAGCGGGTGGCGTTGTCCATCTTGATCACTCCTGAACTGTGAGCACTGCTCTCTGTTGAGTACAAGCATGCGCGGCGCGCGATCGCTTGTCAAGAGCAGTGCTCTCGTTTTCCGAAATCTCCATTTCTCCCGAAGTATTGCCGCGATGAAATGTAGTACGTATGCTACATCTCATCGAAGGTCGATGACTGGGAGGACTCATGGCTTCGAGTAACGGCGTTGTTCTCGACGTCCAGCAACTACGGATGCGGTACGACGACACCGACGTTTTGCACGATGTGACATTTCAGGCCGAGCGCGGGGAGGTGCTCGTCATGCTCGGGCCCAACGGCGCGGGCAAAACCACCACGATCGAGATCCTCGAGGGGTTTCGCAGGAGGTCGGCCGGCCGGGTCGACGTGCTGGGTACCGATCCCGAACATGGTGACGAACAGTGGCGCGCGCGCATCGGCGTTGTGCTGCAATCCTGGCGTGATCACGCCAAATGGCGGGTACGCGAACTACTTCAGCATCTCGGCTCGTTCTACGTTCCCTATTCGACCCAGCACACCCAACGGCCCTGGGACACAGACGACCTCATCGCACTGGTCGGCCTGACCGAACAGGCGGACGCCAAGATCGCCACGCTCTCCGGCGGCCAGCGCCGCAGGCTGGACGTGGCGATCGGCATCGTGGGCAGGCCCGATTTGCTGTTCATGGACGAACCGACCGCGGGCTTCGATCCGGCCGCGCGGCGCGACTTCCACGATCTGGTCCACCGACTGGCCGACTTGGAGGAGACCACCGTCCTGCTCACCACGCACGACCTGGACGAGGCGGAGAAGCTCGCCGACCGAATCCTGATCCTGGCCGGTGGTCGCATCATCGCCGACGGATCCCCGGACGAACTGGCCCGCTCGATCGCAGGCGAAGCCCAGGTGAGCTGGACCGTCGACGGTCAGCGTTTCGTGCACACCACCACCGAGTCGACCAAGTACGTGCACGAGCTGTTCAAGCAGCACGGCGAGGCGATCGCCGATCTCGAGGTGCGCCTCGCCTCGCTCGAGGACACCTACATGACCCTGGTCCGGCGCGCGGAATCCGGCGAGGACACCGCCGCCGTCCACACTCTCGCGGAGGTCACCCGATGAGTCCCGTCCGGATCGGCATCACTCGCGGCCTGATCGAGCTGCGGCAGCACTACACCAATGCCCCCGATCTGATCGGCCAGTTCCTCACGCCCGCCATCAGCCTCGGCGTGCTGTTCCTGCTGCGCAACCGCATGTACGGCGACTCCGGACTGTCGATCGCCGAGCTCGCCGTCCCCGGCTTGCTCGGCAGCATCATCGCGTTCAACGGCATGTACGCGCTGCTCAACGTGTTGGTGCTGGATCGGGAGGACGGCACGCTACTGCGCGCCAAGGCGATACCGAAGGGCATGGTCGGCTATTTCACCGGCAAGATCGTGTCCACCGCGAGCTCGGTGATCGCGCAGGTCGTTATCGTGCTCGGTGTGGGCATGGTGATCATCGGCGGCTCCTCGCTGAGCGGACTCGGCGCGGTGGCGACCTTCGCGTGGGTGGTGGTGCTCGGCCTACTGGCCGTGCTGCCGTTCGGCGCGATCCTCGGCAGCATCCTCGACACTCGCACAGCGTTCCTGCTGACGATGCCGCTGATGGGCCTGATCGCGATCTCCGGCATCTTCTACCCGATCACCGCACTGCCAGGCTGGCTGCAAATGGTGGCTCAGCTGTTTCCGATGTACTGGCTCGGCCTCGGTATGCGCTCGGCGTTGCTGCCCGCCGACGCGGCGGCCATCGAGATCGACCAGTCCTGGCGACATCTGGAAACCGTCGCGGTGCTGGGTTTCTGGGCGGTTGTCGGCCTGATTCTCGCCCCGATAGTGCTGCGGCGCATGGCCGGTCACGAATCCGGCTCGGCCATGGCTGCCCGCAGGGACAAGGCGATGCAGCGTGCCTTCTGAGGTCATCTACAACCGCATCGCGATGCTGCGCGCCGAGCGCGGCATCTCGCGGCGGGACCTGGCCGAGGCGCTGGGTGTGCACTACCAGACCGTCGGTTACCTCGAGCGGGGCGAATACAGCCCCAGCCTGCATCTCGCCCTGCGGATCGCGGCCTATTTCGAGGTGGCGGTGGAGGTGGTGTTCTCCACCGAACCGTTCCCGCGGTTGGGCGCCGAGACCGCTTGACACGGCACTCGCCCGGCACATCATGTGCCGGGCGAGTGTCGTCGGATCAGTCTGTGCCGCGCATCAATTCGTAGGTCGAGACCGCCTTGCCCGCTGCCTCGCTGGCCTCGACCGCCTTGCGCCAGTACTGCTGCGACAGGTGCGAGAACCCCGCGTCGACGCCGACCTCCTCGCTGGCGTCGATGATGTGCTGCGCGCCGGCGACCATCATCTTCAGCGACGCCAGATCCGCCCAGCCGCCGTTCTGGTTGGCCACCGAGAACTGCTCCATGAAGTACGGGTACGCCTCGCTCGAGCGGACAGCGAACGGCACGAACTGGGCGATATCGTGGCCGGACTTCGCGATCATCGCGGTCGCCTGGTCGAAGGCCAGCAGCCAGGGGTGGAAGACGGTCAGTAGTGCCTGGTAGAAGACCTGCGCGAGGCCGTCGTCGGCGCCGAGGTACTCCTGCGGGCTCAGCGGGCGCAGCAGCTCGGCGTTGGCGTCGAACACTTCCTTCGGGCCGCTGTAGAAGATGTAGGACGCGGGATGTTCGATATTGTCGCCCGCCGACATCACCCCGCCGGAGAGGAACTGGGCACCGCGTTCGCGGACCCAGGCCGCACCGGCTCGCGCCTTCTCCGGCGAATCCGAGGACAGATTGGCGATCACCTTGCCCGCCAAGGCTTCCGGTGCCTGGCCGAGGACGTCGTACATGGCGGCGTAGTGGGTCAGGCTCAGTACCGACACCTCGTTCGCGGCGAGCGCCTCGGCCACCGAGTCGGCGCGTTTCGCGCCGAGCTCCACCATCGCGTCGACCTTCGCCGCGCTGCGGTTCCACACGGTGACCTCGACGCCGGCCGCCAGGAACGCCTTGACCATGGCCTGGCCCATCGGGCCGAGACCGAGGACGGAGACGGAACGGGTCTTGCTCTGTTCGGACATGTGCTGCCCCTTCGGTTCTCGATGCTTGCTGGTTGCGGCGCCGAGATCCATGGTTGTCGCCCGGGTATCGTCGGGGAAGACCGAACGTCGACGTGCGGTTGCTTACCCAGAGGTTCGAAATACGGTCAGAAGGGTGCACCGGACATGAGCAGTGACGCAGATCACGATGTGTGTGGCATGAGCCTGGCCATCGACGTTGTCGGCGGCAAGTGGCGACTGCACCTGATGTGGGTGCTCGGCAGCGGACCGCAGCGGTTCGGCCAGATCAGGCGCATGCTCGACGGGGTGAGCGAGAAGGTGCTCGCGGAGAACCTGCGCCACCTCGAGAGCACGGGCGTGGTGCACCGGGAGATCTATCCCGAGATCCCGCCGCGGGTGGAGTACTCGCTGACCGACCTCGGGGAAACCCTGCGGCTGGCGCTGGTGCCGCTCGAGCAGTGGGGCGACGCGCATCGCGCCGAACTCGCCGCGAACACCCGCACGCAGGCACCGGCCGCGCCGGTGCGCACTGCCTCAGTCGCGATGTGACGCAGCGCGCGGGTCCGCTATGGAATCACCAGCGCTCCGAGGCGATTCGCTCGCCGACCCGTTCGAGCAGCGCCGCCGCATTCCTGATCGACAGGCGCGGGTTGGGTTCGAGATCGCTGAGCGCGTAGCACCCGGCGAATCCGGCCGCACGAATCTCGCCGGGAGACAACAGCGTTCGCCCGACGGCGGCGACCACCGGGACACCGGCAGCCTTGGCCGCCGCGGCGACACCGACCGGCGCCTTGCCGTGCATGCTCTGATGGTCCAGTGATCCCTCACCGGTGACCACCAGCGTCGCGCCGCCCACCAGGGCAGGGAATTTCAGCAGGTCGAGCAGCACATCGATACCGCTGCGAACCTGCGCGCCGAGGACGGCCAGCACCCCGAATCCGGTACCGCCCGCCGCGCCCGACCCACCGATCTCGGCATAGCCGGTGCCGAGCACGGCGGCCCAATTGGTCAGTGCCGCTTCCAGTTCCCGCATCTGCGCGTGGTCGGCGCCCTTCTGCGGCGCGTACACCGCCACCGCACCCGCGGGCCCGAGCAGCGGATTGTCCACATCGCAGGCCAGCGTGAACCTGGTCTGCGCGATCGCCGGGTGCAGCCCGGCCCGATCGACCGCGACCACGCTGCTGAGCAGCGCGACCGCATCGCTGGGTTCACCGCCCAATTCTCGCCCGTCCCGGTCGAGCAGCCGCAGTCCGAGCGCGCGCAGCAGGCCCGCGCCACCGTCGGTGGACGCGCTGCCGCCGAGCCCGAGCACCACCTCGCGGGCGCCGTTGTCGAGCGCGTGCGCGACCACGACGCCGAGGCCGAAGGTGTTCGCCCCGATCGGGTCGAGCCTGCCGCCGGGCAGCTTGGCAACGCCGACCGCGGCCGCGAGTTCGACGACGGCGGTGTCGCCGCGGACGGCGTAGACCGCGCGCTCCGGCGCACCGGTCGGGCCGGGCGCGGCCACTTCGACCCGCTGCCAGCCCGCCGCGACGAAGGCGTCGACCATGCCGTCCCCGCCGTCGGCCACCGGCACGCACTGCACGTCGGCGCCCGGCGCGCGGCGATGGATCCCGACGGCCAGCGCCGCGGCGACCTCGGGCGCGGTGAGCGAACCCTTGAACTTGTCGGGGGCGAGCACCACGCGTGGTCGGTCGGTCATGCTGTTTCCTCCTGGCGTGCTCGGGCGCCCTGCGTGGTTACGCGGGCTTCCTCGTCCGGGCGCTGACCGATCATGCCGACATTCTCCGGGCTCGGACCCGAACCCGCCATACGCGGACCCCAACGGCCCGGCCGCTGACCGGGGTAGTTTCGACGCATGGCGACCGAGGTCCGCAACAACACCGCGCTCGAGCGGTTCGAACTCACCGCCGACGGGACTCCCGCCGGCTATATCGAGTACCAGGACACCGGGGCCGAGCGCGCCCTCGTGCACACCGAGATCTATCCCCGGTTCGAGGGCCAGGGCATGGCGAACGTGGTCACCAAGGCCGCACTCGACACCAGCCGCGCCGAAGGATTCAGCGTGCTGCCGCTGTGTCCGGTGGTCCTGCACTTCGTCAAGACCCACCCCGACTACATCTCGCTGGTACCGCAGCGGGCCAGGGAGTTGTTCGGGCTGCCTCAGTAACTCGCGACGGCACCGTCGACGGCCAGCTGCAATTCCTCTTTGACCAGCCGGGCGATGTCGGCGGGCCGCTGCGGAAGTCCCAGCACCGGCTGACGGAACACGAACCGGGCCGAGACGGCCTCCTCGGCGGTGGGTTCCACCGTCGGATCGGGTCGCGGCCCGTAGCTCATCGCGATGGCTACCAGCGCGGGCGGCGCGTTCAGCTTGGCCGCGCGGAACGCGATGTGACCGATCCCGCTACCGACGGGCTGCACCTTCGCCGGATCGACGTGGTTGCAGGTGCCCTCGGGGAAGACCGCCAGGTGATCACCGGCGGCCAGGCGCTGCGCGCAGATGTCCATCATGCGCTGACCTGCGGCGTTGACGGCCCTGATGCCGTGGTCGCGGCCACGGAAGACGGGGATGCCGCCCATCATGTCGACCTTGCGGCGCTGTTCGGGATCGATGAACAGTTCGTCCTTGGCCAGCACGCGCACCCGGCCGATCCGCGAGCGCAACGGTGAGCGCCACGCGGTCGCCGCGACGGTGTACGGGTCGCTGTTGGACAGGTGATTGATCGCGTAGACGACCGGGCGCCCGCTGCGGATCAGCGCCTCGAGCTGTTGTTTCGCGCCTTCGACGAAGGCGACCCGCGGCCGGTACCGGCGGGCCAGGATGGCATAGCCACCCAGCGCCTTCCAGCGATTCTGCTGATGTCGCAGGTAGTAGTCGTACACGGCGTCGCTGTTCTCGAGCAGGACCTCGGGCGAGTGCATGCCGCGACCCTACCGGGCGCGCCCGCGGCCGTTTCGACGAGAATATTTCCGGTCTCGAGCGGTCCGCGGGGAGCGCGCGACACCGCACCAATGCGATGATGGCTCGGTGGCACGCGGAGACGACCCGGACGAGCGCCGGACTCGCGACGGGCACGGCGATGACCGGCGGCGCGGGCACCCCGCGGTGGGCGTTCGCGCCGGCAATCTGCTGGTGTCGGCGATCGACCTGGTGGAACCGACTTTCCGGCGGACCGTGGTGTACGTCATCGAGCACAACGACGCGGGCAGTCTCGGCGTGGTGCTGAACCGGCCGAGCGAGACCCCGGTGCGCGATGTGCTCCCGCTGTGGGCCGAGCTGGCCGCCGCCCCGACCGACCTGTACATCGGCGGGCCGGTCAAACGGGACGCCGCCCTGTGCCTCGGCACGCTGCGGACCGGCGCCGACATCACCGATGTGCGCGGGCTGCGCCGGGTCGACGGCCGGGTGGTGCTGGTCGACCTCGACGCCGATCCCGCCGAGATCGGCCCGCTGCTCGAGGGCATCCGGATCTTCGCGGGCTATGCGGGCTGGTCGATGGGCCAGCTCGACGGCGAACTCGACAACGACGACTGGATCGTGGTCTCGGCGCTGCCGTCGGATCCGCTCGCCACCGACCGCCACGACCTGTGGGCGAGCGTGCTGCGCCGCCAGCCGCTGCCCCTTGCCCTGCTGGCGACGCACCCGATTGAACTCGAACGAAACTGATCCCGTTACTCCTTCGACAGAGCAGGAGTGACACCATGAATATCGACGAGCAGTGACCCGGACCGCCGATGGACGACGGTCGCGACGAACTGATGCGCGCGCTCTACGCCGAGCACGCTCCCGCACTCTGGCGTTTCACCCTCGGCCTGGTGCGCGATCCCGGCCGGGCCGAGGACATTGTGCAGGAAACGTTGCTGCGGGCCTGGCAGCGGCCCGCGGTGCTGGAACAGACCGAGACCTCACCGCGCGCGTGGTTGTTCACCGTGGCACGTAACCTCGCCGTCGACGAGCACCGCAGCGCGCGCCACCGCCGCGAGTTCGGCACCGACACACCACCCGAGCAGGTCAGCCCCGACCAGTCCGACCGGGCGCTGGACGGCTGGCTGGTCGCCGACGCGCTGAGCAAGCTGAGCCCGGATCATCGCGACGTGATCGTGCGCGCCTACTATCGCGGACTCGGGATGGCGCAGATCGCCGACGAGCTGGGCATTCCGCCGGGGACGGTGAAGTCGCGCCTGCACTACGGCATGCGCGCGATGCGCTTGGCGTTACAGGAGATGGGGGTGACCAACAGATGACCGATCTCGCCGACGAGTACAGCACCTGGGATGCCGCCTACGTCCTCGGCTCCCTCGGCGCCACCGAGCGCCGCGAATACGAAGCGCACCTGCACGATTGCCCGCACTGCCAGGCCGCGGTCGCCGAGCTGGCCGGCCTGCCGGGCATGCTCGCGCTCGTCGATCGGGATACCGCGCTGTCGATGATCGAATCGCCCGAATCCGCTTCCCCACCGGTACCCGACCTGCTCCCCTCGCTGGCCACCGCGGCCGAACGGCGACGCAAGCGCCGCCGCTGGCTCGGGATCGGCGGCGCGGCCGCGGCCGCCGCCGCCACGGTGGCGATCGCCGTGCCGGTGACGGTCACCGTCGCCCGCCCCGACACCGCCACCGAACAGGTCGTCGCCCAGCAGCAGATGCAGGCCGTCGTGCAGACCCCGATCAGCGCCTCGGTGAAACTGGTCCGCGACGGCGACCGCACCCGCCTGGTGATGACGTGCAGTTACGGCGGCGTCGACTACGGCTACGGCGCCACCTGGACCTACGGCCTGGTCGTGACAGCGGACGACAAACGCATCCCCCTCGACCAATGGCCGGCGGGCCCCGGCACGGAACTGACGGTGGACCGCACCATCGACGCCCCACCGGAAGCCATCAGCACCATCGAGATCACCTCGATCGACTCCGGCCGCACCGTGCTGGTCGCCCAGGTCTGAACGAGGAATAGCCCCGGACAAATTCCGGGGCTATTCAACAGATTTGGCGAGAACATGGGTAACTCACCGGGTACCAGCCAACTCGCCAAACCTGCTACCGCCGGCCGCGTACCCGACTGTCAACGCGCTCGAGTCTGGCCTGAATACGCGGAGAGGCGGATCAGCTCGTCTGCTTGCGGAAGATGGACTTCGACCACAGGTAGCCGCCGCCCGCGATGACCGCGCACCAGGCCAGCGAGACCCAGCCGTTGGCGCCGATCTCGGTGCCCATCAGGAGACCGCGCAGGGTTTCGGTGATGGGGGTGAAGGGCTGGTACTCGGCGAACTGGCGCAGGCCGATCGGCATGGTGTCGGTGGCGACGAGGCCGCTGCCGAGGAACGGCATCATCACGATGGGAAACGGTGCGTTGCTTGCGCTTTCGGGGTTGGGCGAGAGCAGGCCGAGCGCGATGGCGAGCCAGGTGAACGCGAAGGTCACCAGGGTGAGCAGGCCGAAGGCTACCACCCATTCGACGAGGTTCGCGTTCGGCCGGAAGCCGATCAGCAGCGCGATGCCGGTCATCACGGCCATGCCGCCCAGCGCCTGGATGAGCGAGCCGAGCACGTGCCCGGTGAGCATCGACGACTGCGAGATCGCCATCACCCGAAAGCGATTCACGATGCCCTTGCTCTTGTCGGTGGCGATCGAGACGGCCACCGACACCGTCATGTACGCGGGCAGCAACAGCAGCATGCCCGGCGCGAGGTAGTCGATGTACTCGCCGCCGGAGGACTTCTCCAGCGCCCCGCCGAAGACGTAATTGAAGACGAGCAGCAGCACGGTCGGCATGATCAGGATGCCGAAGACCATGCTCGGGTAGCGCTTGGCGTGGATGATGTTGCGCCGCAACATCGTCATGGTGTCGGCGAAGGCGTGCTTGTTCGCAACGGTGTGGGTGCTCATGCCAGGGACTCCTGCTCGATGGTGGCGCGGCCGGTGAGGGTGAGGAAGACGTCGTCGAGATTCGGGGTATGCACGGAAATGCCGCCCGCTTCGATGTTTTCGGCATCGAGCAGATCGAGCACGGCGCGCAGCGAGCGCACGCCGCCGTCGCTGGGCACAGCGAGGGTGAGGCCGTCGCCGCCGTCGAGCACCCGCGCGGACGGGCCGAGCGCGTACTGCGCGGCGGCCAGGGCGGCCTGATCGGCGAAGTCGATGCGGATGTGCCCGCCGGGGATCAGCCGCTTCAGTTCCGCGGCAGTGCCTTCGGCGACGATGCGGCCGTGGTCGAGCACCGCGATCCGGTCGGCCAGCTGGTCGGCCTCCTCGAGGTACTGGGTGGTGAGGAAGACGGTGACGCCGAGTTCGTCGACCAGGCCGCGGATGATGTCCCAGATGGCGCGGCGGCTGCGCGGGTCGAGGCCGGTGGTCGGCTCGTCGAGGAAGATCACCCGCGGGTTGCCGACCAGCGTCATGGCCAGATCGAGCCTGCGGGTCATGCCGCCGGAGTAGGTGCTTGCCGGCTTGTCGGCCGCCTCGACCAGGTCGAAGCGTTCGAGCAGTTCGGTGGCCAGGCTTCGGGTGTCGCGGCGGGGCAGGTGGTTCAGGTCGCCCATCATGTGCAGGTTCTCGCGGCCGGTCAGCAGTTCGTCGACGGCGGCGAACTGCCCGGTGACGCCGATCAGTTCACGCACACCCTCCCGGTCGTGCGCCACGTCGTGGCCGCCGACCGCGATGTCGCCGCCGTCGGCGGCGATCAGCGTGGTGAGGATCTGCACGGTGGTGGTCTTGCCCGCGCCGTTGGGGCCGAGCAGGGAGAAGATCGTGCCCTCGGCGACGGTGAGGTCGATGCCGTCGAGGACCGTGTGGTCGCCGTAGGCCTTGCGCAGGCCTCGTGCCGTGATGGCCGAGTTGACCATGGTCGTCCCTTTCCAGAGAAATTCATTCATTACTGCGAATAAGTGCATGAGTCATCGACACAGCCCCCAGGGGCTGCGGTAGATGGTGTGGGTATGCGGTTGTGGCCGGGGCCTAGATGTCGAGTTCCTCGATCTGCGGATGCGAGTGGATGTCCTCGACCTTGCGGTACAGCTTGTCGGGGACGCGGCCCTTCAGATCCGAGACGTCGTCGAGAATCTCGTAGTCGTAGTCACCCCAGTCCCACGGCCGGTCGCCGATGCCGAACATCCGGCGCCAGTACTTCCAGTCCTTCAGATCACCGGCGGCGTCGCCGGTGGGGTAGTCCTTCCACAGCGCCTTGTGTGTGTGCAGCACGAGCTTGCCCTTGCGACTGCGGTAGACCCGCTGGTGCAGCACTCGCTCGTCGCCGACGTCGCGCCATTCGCCGAGCAGGGTGCCCTGGAATCGCACCTGCCGCACGCCGTCTCGGCCCACCTGCAGCACGATCTCGTCGAAACCCGCCTGGCGTCCTTCTTCCAGGTCGATGAATCGGCGCAGCGCGGCGACGACCGCGCCGGAGATGTTGCCGCCGACGAGCTCCTGCGCCCGCTGGAACAGGGGCAGATCGTCGTCGGCTACGTAGATCGTCTTGTTGGGCATGAACCCACTATACGTAGATGTATACGTACACACAAGAGGCGGATTTGGGCGGCCGGTGAACCAGTGCAGGAGCCACCCCGTATCCCTCGTGTACGCGACGATCCGTCCGTCGATACCCGCTGGCTTTCGGGGCAGCCGACGGATGGACGCGGAAGAGGAGGGCAGATGCCGGACAGAGTGGCCGACTACTTGACCGAGGCGGTGTCCGCGCTGGGGGTCACCCATATCTTCGGAGTCGACGGCGCCAATATCGAAGACCTCTACGACGCGATCTTCGAGGCGGGCGGCCACCCGGCGGGCATTGTCGCCAAGCACGAGTTCTCCGCGGCCACCATGGCCGACGGGTATGCGCGCAGCACCGGTGGACTCGGCGTCGTCGCCGCCACCTCGGGCGGCGGGGCGATGAATCTCGTTGCCGGGCTGGCCGAGTCCTACACCTCGCGGGTACCGGTGCTGGCTCTCGTCGGGCAGCCGCCGACGAGTTTGGAAGGTCATGGTGCCTTTCAGGATTCGAGTGGGCTGGCCGAATCCATCGACGCGACAGCGTTGTTCACCACCGTCAGCCGGTACTGCGCGCGGGTCACCGATCCGGCTGAGCTGCGCGAGCAGTTCGCGGCGGCCGTCGCGGCGGCGCAAGAAGGCGGACCGGCGGTGCTACTCCTGCCGAAAGATGTTCAACAGCAGGCGATGCCGGACGCCGCCACCACGCCGGTGACTACCGCACCCCCCGCGACACCGGCTACCACCTCGATCGACTCGATCGCCGAAGAACTCGCCGCCGCCCGGCGCACCGGCAAGGTGGTGATCATCGCCGGTGATCAGGTGGCTCGCGACAATGCCCGCGCCGAACTCGCCGAACTCGTCACCGCGCTGGACGCCTCGATCGGCCTGGCGCCCGACGCCAAGGATGTCTATGCCAATACCGGCCCCGGCTACTGCGGCGTCGCGGGCAGCATGGGCCACGCCGAGCTGCTCGAGGCGCTGACCTCGGCGAACGCCTGCCTGCTTGTCGGCACCCGGCTGCCGGTCACCGCCCGCGCCGGCCTCGAGTCGGTCATCGCCGACCTCCCGCTGCTCAGCATCGGCGCGCTGGCGCCCTATCCGGCCGCGCTCCACGTCACCGGCAGCGATCTCGCCGCGACCATCAGCGACCTGCTGACCCGCCTCGACGACACTCCGGCCGCCGCCCCCGCCCCGACCGCCGACCTCACTCCCATGCCGGTGCCCGGCGCCGCGGGCCCCGGCCTGCGCTACCGCACCGTCGTCGAGGCGATTCAGCGCGAACTCCCCTCCGGCGCCGATATTTTCGCCGATGCGGGTAACACCGGCGCGTCCGTGGTGCATTACCTGAGGGTGCCCGAGGACGGACGTTTCGTCGTCGCCCTCGGGATGGGCGGGATGGGCTACGCCTTCGGCGCGGGGATCGGCTCCGCGTTCGCCCGGCACGACGCCGCCGACGGTCCGCATCGCACGATCGTGATCGCCGGTGACGGCGCGTTCTACATGCATGGCATGGAACTGCACACGGCTGTCGAACACGATCTGCCGATCACCTTCGTCGTGTTCAACAACAACGCACACGCCATGTGCGTCACCCGTGAACAGCTCTACTACCGAGATCGCTACAGCTTCAACCGTTTCCGCCCCGCCCACCTGGGAGCAGGCATCGCCGCCATGTTCCCCGATCTACCTGCCCACACCGTCGACGACCCCGATGACCTCACCGAGGCCCTGCGCGCCAGTTTCGCCGCCACCGGCCCCTCGTTCCTCGAGATCCTGTGCGACCCCGACGAAATCCCGCCCTTCCTGCCCTTCCTGTCGACCATCGACGCCGCGAGGAGTACACCGTGACCACCAGCGCCCTGCCCGCACTCAGCGATATCCCCGAGGGGGTGATCCCCGGCGTGCTACGCATCGAGAATTCCGATCGGGAGGCGACCACGCCGATCATCATGGACATGCTGCGGTCGGTGTACCCGCACGACCAGATCTACGGCGACTACTGCCCGGTGCAGACCTACATCGCGGCGCCACCCCGCGAGGTCTACGAGTATCTCGCCGACACCCGCTCACTCGAGGAGTGGACCTACAGCCTGCGCGGATTCCACGAGACCGACGAGCCGGGACTGTGGCTGTCCTACGACCGGCTCGGCGATACGACCAAGTGTTTCACCAGGACCGTCGCCCATCCCGACGCGATGACCGTCGACTACCACTGCGCCTGGGACCAGTCCGAACACCTGTGGATGATCTACCTCATGCGGGTGGTCGACGCGCAGGTCGTGTTCGACAAGCCCGGCTCGGTGGTGCTGTGGGTCAACTGCAAGCACCCCTTCTACGACGAGAACGGCTATCCGGAGACCGCGCCGCCCAAGCGCCCGGTGTGGGTCGGCGATTTCTGGGAGATGTTCTCCGCGGGGCACCAGCTCGAGCTGGACAACCTCAAAGCCATCTGTGAGTACCGCGCGGCCAACGGGCTGCCGATCAAGCCGGAGTGGATGCAGTGAATTTCCCGCAGGTGAGTCTGGTCGACGTCGCGAGCTATCTGCCCGGCGACCCGGTCCCGACCGACTACTTCACCCAGTACTCCCGCTCCGAGCGGATGGCGAAGAACGTGATGTTCCGGTCTCCCACCGGACGCCATCACATCGCCCGCGACGAAACCGCCGTCGACATGGCCGAACAGGCCTTCGCCCCGCTGCGGGAACGGCACGGTGACGGCCTCGCGTCCGAGATCGACATCCTCATCACCCACACCCAGTTGCCCGACAATCCGGTCATGGGCGCCGGTCCCGAGCTGGCCCGGCGACTCGGTGCGAAGCCGGCGCACGTCCTGGATGTGCACAACGGCGGTTGCGCGGCCTTCGTGCACATGATGGCGCTGGCGCGCATGATCATGGCCACCAGCGACGCTCGCACCGCGCTGATCGTCGCCGCCCAGAACTGCGCGGGCCCGGTGTTCACCCAGCCCGACATCCGTAAACTCGCCCAGGCGCCGGTGCCCGGCGACGGCTGCGGCATCGGCCTGCTGCGCAAGGACGACTCGGCGCCGATCCTCGACATCGAATGCCGCACCTACCCCGAATTCGCCGGTGACATGGACTTCTCCACCAACGGCCCGCGCAAGTACTGGGAGCCGGGCGAGGGCCAGGGCTGTGTGAGCTTCACCGAATCGAAGATCACCAAGGTGTTCGCGCGCGGCAACCGGCTGGTCCCGGAGGTGGCGCTGGCGGTGTGCGATCACATCGGGGTGAAGGGCCGCGATATCGATACCTTCGTCACCAATCAGCCCAACCGGCTGTTCCTGCGCAACTGGCACGACGCGCTGGAACTGCCAGCCGAACGTCACCCCGATACCTTCGACGAGTGCGGAAACCTGTTCGCCGCGGGCATTCCGGTGACACTCGATGTGGAGAACCGGGCAGGCAGACTGCGCAACGGGTCGGTGGTGCTCATGTCGGCCTTCGCGCACGCGGGCGACTTCGCCGGTGCGGCCGCCGTGCGCTGGGGTGCGGCGCGATGACCATCCGCCTGGCGGAACCGACGATCCCCTCCCGTCGGTTCCGCACCCCGGCCACGCCGACACTGTTCGACTTGTCGCTCAGCGAGAACCCCTATCCCCCGCTGCCTGCCATCCTCGCCGCGGTGACCGACACCCTCGCCCAGGCGAACCGGTATCCGGAATTCCGGCCGGAGGAGTTGCCACTGACCATCGCCGAGCACCTCGGCGTGCCGTCCGGCGACGTGGTGGTCGGCGCGGGCGCCACCGGTGTCGCCATGCAGATCCTTCGGACGCTGACTGGTGGCGAACTGGTCACCAGCACACCGACTTTCGACGGCTATCCGATCATGGCGGAGATGGCGGGCATGCCGCTCGTGCCGGTGCCGCTCGACGGTCAGGGTGACCAGGATCTGAAGGCGCTGCGGCGTGCGGTGACCCGGCGTACCGCGCTGGTCGTGCTGTGCAGGCCGCACAATCCGACCGGGACGCTGCTCGAAGCGGCGGCCGTGCGTTCCTTCCTCGCCGCGGTACCGTCCCGGGTGCCGGTGCTGCTCGACGAGGCCTACGTCGAATTCCTCGACCAGGCCGACCGACTCGACCTGCACGGCCTGCTCCATCGGCATCCGAATCTGCTGATCCTGCGCACCTTTTCGAAGGCCTACGGGCTGGCGGGCCTGCGCATCGGGTACTGCGTCGGCCGCGGCGAGCTGATCGAACGCATCCACCGTCAGCAACTGCCCTACGGAATCCCGGCCGCCGCCGTCGCCGCGGTTCGAGCCGCCTACGCCGCCGAGGACGAGCTCCAGGACCGGGTCCATCGGATCACCATGGAACGCGATGCACTGCGAATGTCGCTGCGCGCCTGCGGCATCGATGTCCACCGCAGCCACGCGAACTTCCTGTATCTCCCTGGTCCCGGTGTAGCCACGGCACTCCGCCGCGCCGGCATCAAAGCCAAGTCGTACCCCGACGGCAGCGCCCGCCTCACGGTCGGTGATCCCGCCGCGGGCCGCGCCGTGCATGCGGCCCTCGTGAATTTACGGTGACAGGGGCACTGCCGAGCCGCTGCACCGGCCAGCACTGCCGGACGAGATCGGGGGCATGACCGCCAGGCAGCAGTACGCGGTGCCTTCGCCATCGGGCCCGTCCAGGTGATTCGATAGCGGTATGACCTGGTGGCGACCCCCGCCCTTCCGCCCCAACCCTGCCCCGGCGGTCGGCACCGCCAGCCGGACCCTGCTGCGCCTGCGCCTGGCGGGCCACGACATCGTGGTCCGCCGGACTCGCATCGCACCCGGCGGTACCAGCGGGTGGCACTACCACGACGGCACCCTGTTCGTGCTGGTCACCCGCGGCACCCTCGACCCCCCTACCTCGAACGCGGCCCCGCCGAATACCCCCGCGGCCACGTCTTCCGTGAGCCGAGCGGCCCCGTCAACGCCCACGTCGCCCGCAACCGCGGCCCCACCGAAGTCCGCATCCTCGTCCTCTACCTCAACCCGGCGGGAAGCCCCCTCTCCCACCAGGTCGCCCCACCCGACCAGCGCTGACCGCTCAGCAGCTGCTGCCGCCACCGCAGCTGCTCGAACTGCCACCACCGCAGCTGCTCGAGCTACCGCTGCTGCAACTGCTCCAGCTGCTCGAGCCGGAATCACTACCACCCGACCAGCTGCTGCCGCTGGACCAGCCGCTGCCGCTCGACCAGCTGCTGTCGGTCGAGCTCCAACCGCCCGACCCGCCTCGCCTGCCGCGGTTGCGTGTCCGCGCCTGCTGGGCGAGCGCCGCCCGGCGCGCGTGCCTGGTTCGGCTTCGCTCCGGCGACTCGTTCACCGCCCTGACGATGGCCACGACGATCATGACCGGCACCAGCACGACTGCCGCGAACCCCATCCCCAGAACGATGAAGGCGACGAATACCGCGATTACCTCAGCCATGAGGCCTCCCTTGCAGTGCCGGTCTTGTCGATGCCGAACGTAGGCGCGCGTCCTTGCAATCGGCTTTCGACCGGCCTGCACCGTCAGGTCAGCGCAGGTTTGGGGGCCTCACTCACCGCCACCGCCACCGCCACCGCCGCAGCTACCGCCCCCGGAATATCCGCCGTGGTCGTAGGAGTCGCTGAGCGAATCCGCGTCATCGATACCGCGGCGCCCCGGGCCGCCACCATCGTGGATGCGCCGAAACTGGCGCACGGTGCGCACGCGGCGATTCTCGACTCGATAGCGCAGGCCTCCCGCGGTGAGCAGAACCGCGGCGAGAACGAGCAGGACGATGCCGATCCTCATCGAGAGGTCCGTGGCGATCAGGCCGACGAGCGCGACGAGGAACGCCGCAGCGAACAATTTCATCGAACGATCCATGGGTCAGGCCTACGTCCGGTCAGCTGCCGCCACCGCAACCACCGCCGCAGCCTCCGCCACCACCGCCGCCGTCACCATGATGGCCGCCGCCGTCACCGGATGCGAAGAAGGTGAAACCGCCCGCACCGCCTGCGCCACTGGCACCGGCGCCCCAGCCACGCCGCCTGGTGCTACGCGTCGTCCGCCCGATGACCACGCACCCGACGGCGAACACGACCAGCGCGATGACGAGAACGGTGATGCCCACCGCGGGCCAGAAATTGGCGAGGATCAACCCGCCGAGAGCGAGCAGAACAGCGGAACCGAAGATCTTCATGAAACCCCCCGATCAGTCCTACCTCCAGTTGTACCGGAGGCGGGGACGGGCGGCCAGAGCCGAACGCGGAAGGCTCAGTTGGCGGGGGCGCAGGTGTCGCGCAGCGAGCAGCCGCCGCAGGAGGAGCCACAGCCACCGACCGGGGCGGGCGGCATCAGGGGCTCGACGGTGCGGGCCGCGGCATTGGCGCCGGCGCCCAGGGTGAAGATGGCGATCACGGCGACCACGACGGCGACGCCGAATCCGGCGAGACCGCCCGCGACGAGGGCGACCAGTCCACCGGCGAACAGCAGCGCGCCCGCGCCGACCGACGTGGGCGCGGCGATACGGTTGGCGATGCGGAAGTTGTCGTCGCTGTGCAGGGCGGCCTCGGTGGTGACACCGAGGAAGCGGTTGCGGGGCAGTTTGCCGAGCAGTCCGAGCACGCCGGTCGCGATGGCGACCGCGGCCAGCGCGAACAGCAGAGGAGCGACGACGACCATTCCTGCAGGCTAGCGCACCGGCAACGATGCCTGATCGAGCGCTCCCCGCCGAGGTGACCGCCCACACACCGCAGTGCCGGTGGGAAATCACCTGGCACCGACGTTCTACCCTGTTAGACGATGTTTACCGGGGATCGGCGAGAACAAGAAGGCAGGACCGTGCAGGACACTCGTGCAACCGAGAGTGACGTACCTCAGCACCGGTACAACGCCGAGCTGGCGGGACGGATCGAGCGGCGCTGGCAGCAGAACTGGACCGAGCGCGGCACCTTCCACGCGCCAAACCCGGTCGGCCCGCTCGCCGGCGAGACGCCGGCGGACAAGCTGTTCATCCAGGACATGTTCCCGTTCCCCTCGGGCGCCGGCCTGCACGTGGGTCACCCGCTGGGCTACATCGCCACCGACGTCTTCGGCCGCTACCACCGCATGCACGGCCGCAACGTGCTGCACGCGCTGGGCTACGACGCCTTCGGCCTGCCCGCCGAGCAGTACGCGGTGCAGACCGGCGCGCATCCGCGGGTGACCACCGAGTCCAATATCGCGACGATGCAGCGTCAGCTGGACCGGCTCGGCCTCGGCCACGACCCGCGCCGCTCCTTCGCCACCACCGACCCCGAGTACTACCGCTGGACGCAGTGGATCTTCCTGCGCATCTACAACGCGTGGTACGACCAGGAGGCAGGCAAGGCCCGCCCGATCGCCGAGCTGGAAGAGCAGTTCGCCACCGGCGCGCGCGTGGTCCCCGAGGGCGACTGGAACACCATGAGCGCGGCCGAGCGCGGCGCCCTGATCGACTCGTATCGTCTGGTTTACCAGTCGGATTCGATCGTCAACTGGTGCCCCGGCCTCGGCACCGTGCTGTCCAACGAAGAGGTCACCGCCGACGGCCGCAGCGAGCGCGGGAACTTCCCCGTGTTCCGTAAGCGCATGTGGCAGTGGATGATGCGGATCACCGCCTACTCCGATCGCCTGGTCGACGACCTGGACGAGCTGGACTGGCCGGACAACGTGAAGTCCATGCAGCGCAACTGGATCGGCCGCTCGCGTGGCGCGCAGGTGCGCTTCGACGCGCCCGACGGCGAGACCATCGAGGTGTTCACCACCCGCCCCGACACCCTGTTCGGCGCGACCTATCTGGTGCTCGCCCCCGAGCACGAGCTGGTCGACAAGCTGACCACCGCCGCCTGGCCCGACAGCACCGTGCCCGCCTGGACCAACGGCGGCGCGGCAACCCCCGCGGAAGCCGTTGCGGCGTACCGCAAGTCGATCGCGGCCAAGTCGGATCTGGAGCGCCAGGAGAACAAGGAGAAGACCGGCGTCTTCCTCGGCTCCTACGCGACCAACCCGGCCGACGGCAAGCAGGTGCCGATCTTCATCGCCGACTACGTGCTCAGCGGCTACGGCACCGGCGCGATCATGGCCGTGCCCGGCCACGACCATCGCGACTGGGAGTTCGCCACCACGCTCGGCCTGCCGATCATCGAGGTGATCGCGGGTGGCGACGTCACCGATTCCGCGCACGCCGGTGACGGCGAGCTGGTGAATTCCGGCTTCCTGAACGGACTTTCGGTCGACGAGGCCAAGGCGACCATGATCGGCCACCTGGAGGCCGAGGGCCACGGCACCGGCACCGTCCAGTACAAGCTGCGCGACTGGCTGTTCGCGCGTCAGCGCTACTGGGGCGAGCCGTTCCCGATCGTCTACGACGCCGACGGTGTCGCGCACGCGCTGCCGGAATCCATGCTGCCCGTCGAACTTCCGGAGATGGAGGACTTCGCGCCGGTCACCTTCGATCCGGACGACGCGGGTTCGGAGCCGTCCCCGCCGCTGGCCAAGGCCACCGACTGGGTGCACGTCGAGCTGGACCTGGGCGACGGGCCGAAGAAGTACCGCCGCGACACCAATGTCATGCCCAACTGGGCGGGCAGCTCCTGGTACCAGCTGCGCTACGCCGACCCGACCAACGCCGAGACGTTCTGCGCCGAGGAGAACGAGAAGTACTGGCTGGGCCCGCGCACGGCCGAGCACGGCCCGAACGATCCGGGCGGTGTCGACCTGTACGTCGGCGGTGTGGAGCACGCGGTGCTGCACCTGCTGTACGCGCGGTTCTGGCAGAAGGTGCTGTTCGACCTGGGTGACGTGTCCGGCAGCGAGCCCTACCGCCGCCTGTACAACCAGGGCTACGTGCAGGGCTACGCCTACACCGACTCCCGTGGCGCCTACGTGCCCGCCGCCGAGGTCGTCGAGCGCGACGGCAAGTTCTTCTGGACCGGCGCCGACGGCGTCGAGATCGAGGTCGCGCAGGAGTACGGCAAGATCGGCAAGTCGCTGAAGAACGCCATCTCGCCCGACGAGATGTGCGATCTGTATGGCGCCGACACCTTCCGCTTCTACGAGATGTCGATGGGTCCGCTGGACACCTCGCGCCCGTGGGCGACCAAGGACGTCGTCGGCGCGCACCGCTTCCTACAGCGGGTATGGCGCCTGGCGATCGACGAGGAGACCGGCGCGGTGAAGGCCACCGACGCCGCGCCGTCGGACGAGACCCTGCGCCTGGTGCACCGCACCATCGCCGGCGTCGACGAGGACCTGGCCGCACTGCGCGACAACACCGCGGGCGCCAAGCTCATCGAGCTGACCAACCACCTCACCAAGAACTACCCCGACGGCGCTCCCCGCGCCGCCGTGGAACCCCTGGTGCTGATGCTGGCTCCGCTCGCCCCGCACATCGCCGAGGAACTGTGGGAACGCCTGGGCCACACCACCTCCCTGGCTCACGGCCCGTTCCCGATCGCCGATCCCGCACTGCTGGTTGCGGATTCGGTCGAGTACCCGATCCAGGTGAAGGGCAAGGTGCGCAGCCGCATCCAGGTCCCCGCCGATGCCGATCCGGCCACGATCGAGGCCGCGGCGCTGGCCGACGAGAAGGTCGTCGCCCTGCTCGCGGGTCAGGCACCGCGCAAGGTGATCGTGGTGCCGGGCAAGATGGTCAACATCGTCCCCTGACTTCGCTCGCGCCGACGGCAGCTGCCCCTCGGCGACGACGAAGGCGGTCCCTGGTCGCCGAGGCTCAGCAGGGACCGCCCTTGTCGTGGTGTCAGCGGATCGCGGCCAGTACCTGGTCGGCCATCTTCTGCATACCGGTCGCGTTCGGATGAATCGGCACGAAGTTCAGACCCCACACCGCCGGCTCGACCCAGCGGGTGCCGATCGGCTTGCACGCGTCGTGGCCGACAGAACTCGACATGTCGACGAAGGTCGCGCCCGTCTCGTCGGCGGCGCGCTTGACGACACTGTTGAGCGTGCCCTGAATGTTGTTGATGTACGGGACATCTCCCTTGGCGATGGGCATCGTCAGGAAACAGTTGGTGTTGTCCGCCGGCATCACCTGGGGATATCCCACGATGGCGACCTTCGCGGACGGCGCCTTGGCGCGGATGTCGGTGAGCGCCTTCTTCACGTCGGGGAAGGTCTTGTTCAGGATGTCGTCGACGAACCGGGTGCCGTAGATTTCCTCGCAGGGGTTGCCAAGGCCGACGGTCGCCGATCCGGCGCTGATGCAGGCGGAGATCACCTTGATCAGGGTGTCGTTGTTGTTGCCCCCGATGGTCAGGGTGACCAGCTTGGTGTCCGCGGTGACGGCGTCGAGCTGCGGTGTCAGGCTCGGCCACTGCTTCTGGTAGAAGTGCGAGGTGTCGGCATCACCGCAGGTGACGTCGGTGAACGAGGCGAGACCGAGGGACTTCGCCACGAGGTTCGGGTAGTTGCGAGTGGTTCGCGCGCACACCGGGGTGACTGTGGGATCGAGCGGAATGATGCCAGATCCCGCACTGTAGCTGTCGCCCATCGCGACATACGGACTGAGGCCCGGTGTCGCCTGGACCGGGGCAGCCGCCACAAGGGCGAGGCCGGCCGTAATAGCCGTCGTGATAGCCGCAGCGATCTGCGTGCGAACAACATTGATCATGCAAAACTCCAGCTTCAAACATCTCTGTTACCCGTTGGTAACGATTGAGCGGAGGAACTGTGACACGTCACACGTGACGTACGCAACAGAAGGTTTCGAGGGGGTCGTTTACTTAACCGCGCCGCTCCACCGCATCATGCTGCGGACCGCGTAATGCACGCACAGGTAGCTGTAGAGCTCCTGGATCACGCCGTCCGGCGACTTCGACCGCAGTACCGCGCCCGCGCCTCGCCGATGGGTCGCGAGCACGCCGAACAGCGTCTCGACGTCCCGCTGCTCTGCGAGTACTCCGACCAGTTCGGCGGCGGGTGCGGCCGCGGAATCGGTGATGGTGGTCAGCAATCGGCCGGTTCGCGCTCCCCCGTGGACCGTGTCGACTGCGGACGTCGCCCGCGAATAGTCGATGACCCGCACATCGGCACACCGCTTTTCGACCGGCAACGCCGCATCCGACGCTGTTTGCCACAGCAGGTCCGCACCGGAAGATCGGCACAGGTCCCACAGCCGGTGGCACAGCAGCCCTTGATCGGCGAGCAGAAGCATCCCTGGGCGAAGTGACCGCACGAGGGATTCGATGAGGGTCTGCTCGTCTTGCCCGCAGGTCCCGAACGCGACGTCGATGACCGCGCGTGAACCGCACTCGATCAACCCGACGACCCGTATCCGGGGCAGCGCCGGGCCCCCGACCGCGGCCGGAGAACCGAAATGCTCGACATTCGTTTCGCTGGCGGGCAGCTCCAAGGTCGATCGGTCGATGCTCATCAGCCGCCAGGATCGGTAGAAACCCCCGGGAACGCCGGGATCGGCCAGTGGCACCGCCACCTTCTCGAACAGCACGCGCAGCGGTTCCGCACCCAAGCGCTTGCGCGCCTGGAACAGCGCGGCTTTCGTCGGAACCGCCCGCTGGTGCGGCCATCCCAATGCCCACTCGAGCCCCGCCATGACCTTGCGCATCACCTCGTCGTACGAGGAGGGAGCGAACAGCGCCAGCGACAGCACGTAATAGACCACGAACCGCGCAGGCAGCAGTCGGTCGCGGCGTTCGACCCGACCGCACTCGATCAGCGCCGCGTCGACGACATCGGGCGGAAATACCCTGGTCAACAAACCGAACGAGATGAAGTCGGGCCACCGTCGATCATCCGCCGGCCGCGCCGCTCCCACACGGGCCACAGCTCGAAGAATACTCGCTCTAAGTAAACTGAAATGCTTTCTGCCAGCGCCGATGACCGCTTCAGCGTCGGCGACAATCATAGCTATGGGCTATGAGCTAGCCGGTGTCACGGATTCCCGCCTCAGGCTTGCACCTGGAGCACATCGTTCAACGTCACCATCGACAGGTTGCGTTCTTTGATGATGTCGACGAGCCGGCCGTAGCAGTGGGTGACCGGCGGGAAGTTCGCGTGGCCGATGATGATGGACTGGGCCGCGAAATACTTTCGGGCGCACTCGATCAGGTATTCCTCGGTGATCAGGCCCGAGTCGGACAGGGAGCCGTACCACATGGCGGGGACAGTGTAGCCGAGGTCGGCGGCGACCTTGTCGACGGTGGCGTTGTGGTAGCCGAAGGGCGGGCGGTAGAACGGGGTGCCGTCGACGCCGAAGTTGTTGCGCAGGAAGTCTTTTGTGCGGCCGAGCTGGTCGGCGACGCCGCTCGCGCCGATCTTGGTGAGCGCGGCGTGGTTCCAGGTGTGGTTGCCGAGCTGGATCTGACCCGAATCGACCAGCGGGCGCAGGGCGTCGCGGTGGATCGTCCAGGATTCGTAGTAGCCGGTGACGAAGAAGGTGAAGCGGGCGCCGGTGTCCTTGGCCCACTGCACGTACGCGCCGACCACCTCGGGGCTGGCGCCGTCGTCGACGGTGAGGGCCATGCTGGTGCCCTGGCCGGGCAGCGCGGCGATGGTTCCGGGGCCGATGATCGACTTCGGGCCGCCCGGCGGGGGCGGCAGCAGTGCCCTGGTAGCGGGCGGCGCCGGGATATCACCGCCCGAACCGGCGTTCACGGCCTCGCCCTCCGCGGTCGCGCAGCCGGTCAGCGCCACGGCGGTACCCGCGGCCAGCAGCGCCAGCATTCGACGTCGTTCCACCTGCGAAACCCCTCCTCGCACCAGGTGCTCGCACGGAGCACGGACCAATCAGCGAGACCGTATCGGCGGAATCCGTCGATTCGCTGAACAGCTGGGCACTCGGCTCGGAACATACCGAACATCGCCGCGCCTGCGGCTCGTCGACTGGCGTAATCGGTGCAGTATTTCGGCGCCGATCGCGCGACTACGCCGGTCGAAGCACGATCTCGGTCGGGTGCCCGTCGCGCGGGGTGTCGACGGCGATCCGGACCGCCCCCGCCACCGTCTCCGGAGTGAGGAATTCCTCCGGCTTGTACTCGCGACCCTCGTCGGCGACGATCGCCCGCTGCATGTCGGTGTCGATGCGGCCGGGGAACAACGAGGTCACCCGCAGTGTCGGCTCCTCCAGCCGCAGGGCGTCGGCGAAGGCACGCAGGCCGAACTTGCTCGCCGCGTACGAACCCCAGCCCGGGTTCGCGCGCAGGCCGGCACCCGAATTGATCAGCACCACATGACCGTTCGCGGCGCGCAGCGCGGGCAGCAGCAGCCTGGTCAGCTCGGCGACCGCGATCAGGTTGACCTCGAGCGTGCTGCGCCACTGCTCCACCGACGACTCGGCGACAGTCCCGAGATCGGCGATGCCCGCATTGTGGACGAGCACGTCGAGCCGCTCGATCTCGCTCGCCGCGGCGGCCACGGCCGGATAGTCGGTGAGGGCGACGGGCCAGCCGGTCGCGCCGGGCAGTTCGGCGAGGATCGGCGCGAGCGCGTCGGCGGAGCGGGCGCCGAGCAGCAGGTCGCGGGTCGGCGCGAGTTCACGAGCGATCGCCGCGCCGAGGCCGCGGCTGGCGCCGGTGATCAGAGCGGTCGGGGCGGGAGTACTGGTCACCGTCATGCGTCCCACGCTAACCGGCCGCCCCGCTCGGCGGACCGGACCCCGTGCACCACTCATTTCCGGCAAACCGGGCGCAGCGCCGCCAAGATCTCGACACCATGGCCGTTTCCGCGCAGATCAGCGGCGGGCGCTAGTACCGTCGGGCTATGACCGATCCCCGGTACAACTACGGACAGGCAAACCCGCAGTATCCCCAGGTGCAGGACCAGCCGCCCGCACCGAAGGTCAATATCGGCAAGTTGTGGGCCGGTGGTATCGGCACCGCGGTGGTGGCCGCGCTGCTGGTCGTGGTCGCGATCATGCTGGTGCGCGGGGTGCTCGGCATCGCGATCCTCTCGCCCGAGGGTGCGGGCGCCTACGGCACGGTGTCGACCACTTCCTATGCCCTGGCGGCGGCGGGCGCGGCGCTGCTGGCGACGGCGCTGCTGATGGTGCTGCTGCTGGCCATGCCGAGCCCGCTGACCTTCTTCACCTGGATCTGCCTGCTCGTCACCGCGGTCGCGGTCATCCTGCCGTTCACCCTGGTCGCCGACATGGACGCCAAGATCGCGACCGCGGTGATCAATCTGCTCGTCGGTCTGTGCATCACCACCATGCTCAGCTCGGTCGGCTCGGCGGCCCAGAACGACCCGCGTCAAGCGGGGTACTGACCATCACAGCCGTGCCGAGATGCCATCGGCCCTGCTCCGCCGCAGAATAGACGGATGACCGACCCAGGGTTCACCCCCACGCAGCTCGCGGCCCGTGCCGCCTACCTCCTGCGCGGCAACGACCTGGGGACGATGACCAGCGCCGCGCCCCGCCTCTATCCACACATGTGGAGCTGGGACGCGGCGTTCGTCGCGGTCGGGCTCGCGCCGTTGAGCGTGGAGCGCGCGGTCGTCGAACTGGACACGCTGCTCTCGGCGCAGTGGAAGAACGGGATGATCCCGCACATCGTCTTCGCCAACGGCGTAGACGGGTATTTCCCCGGGCCCGCCCGCTGGGAGTGCCGCAAGCTGGCCGCCAACGCGCCCGACGGACCCGACACCTCCGGCATCACCCAGCCGCCGGTGCACGCGATCGCGGTCCAGCGCATCCTCGACCATTCCCGCAGGCACGGCCGCTCGACCAGGGCCGTCGCCGAGGAATTCCTGAACCGCCGCTGGCCGGATCTGGTGCGCTGGCACCGCTGGCTCGCACACGCCCGCGACCCGAAGGAGAACGGGCGGGTGACGCTGTACCACGGCTGGGAATCCGGGATGGACAACTCGCCGCGCTGGGACCGCGCCTACGCGAATGTGCTCCCCGGCGCCGACCTGCCCCCGTACCGGCGCGCCGACACCGTGGTCATCTCCGACCCGACCCAGCGGCCGAGCGATCGCGAATACGACCGCTACCTGTGGCTGGTCGAGCAGATGCGGCGGGCGAACTACGACGACTACCAGCTCACCTCGGTGATGAGTTTCGCCGTGGAGGACGTGTTCGTCTCGGCGATCTTCGCGCTGGCCTGCGAGGTGCTCGCCGATATCGGCGAGGAGTACAAACAGCCGCACGCCGATGTCCGCGAATTGCACGCCTGGGCCGAGCGATTCCGCAAGGGTGTCGTCGCCACCACCGACGAACGGACCGGCGCCGCACGGGATTACGACGTGCGGCTGCAACGCTGGATCGGCACCGAGACGCTGGCCATGTTCGCGCCGCTGCTCTCCGGCGGGCTGCCCCGCCATGCCGAGCGCGCGCTGCTCAACACCTTCGAGGGCCCGCGCTTCTGCGGTCACCCCGATCTGCGCTACGCCCTGCCGCCGTCGACCTCCCCGGTCGCCAAGGACTTCCGGTCACGCGAGTACTGGCGCGGCCCGGTCTGGCCGGTGATGAGCTGGCTGTTCTCCTGGGCCTTCGCCCGCCGCGGCTGGGCCGAACGCGCCTACATGCTGCGCGCGGAAGGCCTGCGCCAGGCCGCCGACGGCAGCTTCGCCGAGTACTACGAGCCGTTCACCGGCGCCCCGCTGGGCAGCATGCAGCAATCCTGGACCGCCGCTTCGGTTCTCGACTGGCTCGGCTGAGTCAGTACTCGCCCGCGGCGGTCGGCGACTCGACGGTGATGCCGAGTTCGCGGGCCAGGGTGGCGGCCAGCGATTCCAGGTCACCGCCCCGGATGGTGGCGCCGCGCAGGGCGGTCAGGCCGTAGACGCCGGTGAGGTCGCAGTCCTCGAAACGCAGGTTCTGCTGGGGACGGGAATCGGAGAACCTGGCACCGGTGAGATTGCACCGCTCGAAGCGGACGTTGCGGAACTCGGTGCGCTGGAAATCGGCCTGGCGCAGGTCGCAGTCGCGGAACACCACTGTGCGCAACCGGGACTCGGCGAACGAGGCCATGTCCGCGCGCGTCGAATCGATCAGCACATCGCGCAGAACGCCTGCGGTCCAGGACACTCCGGTGAGCCTGCCGTGCGCGATCTCGGTCTCGAACATCGACGAGTCGTCAGCCTGCACATTGGCGAGATCGCAGACACGCAGCGCGGATTCGGTGATCGTGGCCTGGCGAAGTGTGCTCGGAAAACGGACGCTGTCGAACAGACAGCCCTCGGCGCTGAACCCGTACGCGTGGACCTCGGCAAAGTCGGCGCCACGATATTCGGCATCCTCGACTGCGCGGTCGTCAGCCGGATCGTCGTCCGGCGATGCCGCTGGCCGCAACGCGCCGAGCGCCGCCACCGCGGGCTCGAACCGCACCTCACGCTTGCGCGCCGCCATGGTCCACCACTCCCGTCGTCCGATGTCGGCACCAACATACGGCCACCCACCGACGACAAAACCGTCACTCGCCCAGTCGAGTGACGGTTCCGTCAGCGGGGTTGCCGGTCAGACGCCGATGCGGCCGCTGTTCTTCTTCCACACGACCGCGACCGCGGGGCGGGGCTGGGCGGTGCCGCCGTCGGGCCAGTGGGATTGCGGGTTGTCGGGGGTGGCGTCGTCGGACTCGCCCGGGTGCTGGACCGAGACGATGACGCGCTGTTCGGTGACGATCGGACCGCAGGTCTCCGCGCCGCGGGGGACGGTGAGGAACTGCTTGGTCTCACCGCGGTTGGGGCCGTCGAGGATCACCGAGAACAGGCCGTCGTTGGCCTTGAGGGCGTTGCCGTCGGTGGAGATCCACAGGTTGCCGTACGGGTCGAAGGCCAGGTTGTCCGGGCAGGAGATCGGGCTGACCTTGGACTTGTCGAAGCCGGCGAAGTAGGTGTCGGCGGCGGCGGGGTCACCGCAGACCAGCAGCAGCGACCAGGTGAAGTCGGTGCCGGTGTGGTTGTCGGTGAGCTCGAGGACCTGGCCGTTCTTGTTCAGCTTGCGCGGGTTGGCCTCGTCGGCACCCGGCTTGCCGTCGGCACCACGATTGGAGTTGTTGGTCAGCGCCACATAGACCTTGCCGGTGGTCGGGTTCGTCTCGAAGTCCTCAGGGCGGTCCATTTTGGTCGCGCCGACCTTGTCACCGGCAAGGCGGGTGAACACGGCGACCTCCTCGGCGGACATGCCGTCGACCATCGACGTGCCCTTGCCGTCGGCACCGGTCCGCAGCAACGGAATCCACTGTCCCTTACCGGTGAATCCGCCGGTGGGGACCTTGCCCGATCCGTCGATCTCGGCGGCATGGTCACCGGTCAGCTTGGCGACATACAGCGTTCCCTCGTCGAGGATCGTCATATTGTGCCGCATGCTCGACGCGCCTGTACCCGGCTGCACCTTCTTGGCTGAGACGAATTTGTACATGTAGTCGAAGCGCTCGTCGTCACCGCTGTAGGCGACGACGCTGCCGTCACCGGTCACGTGGATGGTGGCGGCCTCGTGCTTGAACCGGCCGAGGGAGGTGTGCTTGACCGGAACGGAAGTCGCATCCCACGGGTTGACCTCCACGACGTAGCCGAACCGGTTGACCTCGTTCGGTTCCTGGGCGACGTCGAACCGTGGATCGAACCGCTCCCACTTGCGCTCGGAGGCCGCGCCTTCGATGCCGTAGCGCTTCAACCGGGCGGCGGCCGCCGGATCGCTGACCGTGGCGGCGTTACCGAAGTACTGGTTGAAGTTCTCCTCGCCGGACAGCACAGTGCCCCACGGGGTCACACCGCCCGAGCAGTTGTTCAGGGTGCCGAGCACCTTCGTCCCGGTCGGGTCTGCCTTCGTCTTGAGCAATTCGCTACCCGCGGCCGGGCCGGTGACCACGAACTCCGTCGTGGCGGTGAGGCGGCGGTTGTATTTGCCGAAGGCAGGCTTCAGCTCGCCCGAGCCGGACTCGCCGTGTACTTCGACGACGCTGAGACCGTGGCTGGCCAGCGCGATGTCGAACTGCTCGCGGGTCGGCTCGTCCTTGTTGTAGCCGCGGAACATCATCGGCTCGGTGCTGTACTCATGGCTTACCACCAGCAGGTACTTGTCGGCCGTGCCCTCTATCGGCAGCAGACCCGCGAAATCGCAGTTGTAGCCGAACTGTGCCGCCGCGGCCGCGGCCGTCTGCTTGTCGAAGTCGAATTGCGGCGCGCCCTCGAGCACCGGGTCACCCCAGCGGATCACTACCGACTGCTCGTATCCGTCCGGGATCACGACCGCGTCGTCCTTGTTCGGGGCGACCGCGGTGAATCCGGTGCCGGAGCCGGGCGAGCCAGTCGGCGCAGACCCCGTGCCGGAGCTGTCGTCGCCGCACGCCGCCAGAGCGCTCGCCGCGCCGACCCCGAGGACAACGGCGGCGCCACCCTTGATCAAGCCGCGGCGGTTGAGGGTCGCGACGATGTCGCCGAAGTACTCACCGGGCGAGGTGTTGGGCACCTCGTGGAAGCAGGCGTTGCCGCACTTGTATTCACAGGTCAGGGCGGCGCGTGCCGACTGACCGTCGTGCTTGACGAACAGGGCGAGCGGTTTCGGACTCACGGTGACTCCTGAGTAGATCGGACTCCGGGCACGGTAAGCAGCTCAGGCGAGCCGTCGGGAAAGCGAAGATGAACGCACGACCAAAACTCGGCGAGTGCTGTCCTCGCCGAGTTTCGGGTGGTCCGGTTGTCATCAGGCATTGACCGGGAGCGCGATCACCACCTCCTGCTCGTTGCCGGGCAGATAGTGCACCTGCAGTATCCGCCCGACCTGCACCAGCCCGACCGCCGACGGCGGCAGGTACTTCTCGGCGCGGGTCTCGAAGGTGCTGCCGTCCGGGCGGGTCACCACCAGGCCGAGCACGATCTCGGTGTACCCGCCGCGGATCCGGCCGGGGACGTCGAGGCTGCGGACGACCGCCTGGGCGGCCAGGCCGCGCTCGGCGATGTCGAGCTTGGCGCGGGTGGTGAAGCCCTTGCGGATGAGCGACTCGTTCATCGCCCGCTGCGCGGCGCCGGAGTCACCGGAGCGGTCGACCTCGACCTTGTCGATGCGGCCCGGCAGATACCGGACCGGCAGCACGACGCCGGGCTGCAGCAGCGCCAGCTCGGTGAGCGGCACGATCATCTTGGCGGCCGAGTCGAAGACCTTCCCGTCCGCGCCTTCGACCCGGAATTCGATCTTGACCTGCGGCTGGTCATTGACCGAGACGCCGGTCTGACGGAACGAGACGACAGTGCCGATGCCCACCTCGGCATCGCGGAACTCCGAGCTGTTGCGGCCGGTGAAGGCCTCCAGAATGCCGTCGCCGGTGAAGGCGAAGACCATCGGCACGATGGTCAGGGCGATGATCGGCAGCGCCATCTGCGGGCCGACCCAGCCGAGCATGCTGCCGGTGAACTCGTCGGGGGTGTAGGTGAGGCCGTAGTAGAGGTAGTAGCCGATGGACAGGATCCCGAAGGCGACCGCGGCCGCACGGAGCTTGGATTTCATGATTCCTCCTCGTGAAGTGATGCGACCGGGTCGCGACAGGGTCAGGCGATCGTGGTGCAGGCGAAGGTGATGTCGAACTTGGCGGTGGCCGGGCCCGCCAGCGGGTTGGTCATGTCGGGGGCGCTGACGCCCTCGCCGGTGATGCGGAAGGTGTTGCCGTCCTTGGCGAGCGTGGCCGAGCCGCCGGGCTGGCCGTTGCCGTAGCCGACGGCGTAGGGCAGGCCGTTCGAGCCGCCCTGGGTGCCCGCGATGGCCACCGCCTGGACGGTGTCGCCCTCGACCGAGGCGCTGACCGAGAGGTTGCCGTAGGTGGCGTTGGCCAGGTCGGTCAGTGCCAGCGCGAGGGTGCCGCCCTGCTTGGCGCAGGTGGTGTCGAACTTGGCGGTGAATTCCTTGCCGTCGACGCTCGCGGTGGACTTGCCCGCGGCCGGGGCAGGCGCGGCCGAGCCGGTGCTGCTCGGGGTCGAGCTGCTGCCGGAGTCGCTGCAGCCGGTGACGAACAGCGCGGTGGCGGCGGCGGAAGCGGCGAGGCCTGCGATCAGCTTGGTGTTCATGATGTTTTCCGTTCTCTCGGTGTGAGCGGGTCGATGACCCGTTGAGAGAAAGGTAGAAATCTCCCGGCGCCTACCGATCCCAACTTTTCGCCGGGTCACCTGCCGGAAATGCCGTTAACCTGGTCGAATGCGAAGACCCCGCGCCATGGCGCTCGACGAGGTGTGGCGCGGTCTCGACGGTGTCGAGGCGCTCAGCGGCCCCCAGGGCGGCCCGTTGCGGCGCACCGTCAAGTTGATCCTCGATCCGCTGGTCATCCGGCCGGTGCAGCATCCGCTGTGCGCGGGCACCGTGCTCTGCGCCGACGGTGTCACCCTGCTGACCTCGCTGGTCCTCGCCCACTCCGATGCGTTGCGCGCCTGCGCGGACTGGTTCACGGTGCTCAAACAGGTACGGCGCGCACTGCGGATCACCGAGGGCAATGCCCAGGACCTGTACTTCCAGCGCTGCTTCGAACTGGCCACCGTGCACGGAACGCCCGGCCTCGACGGGCGGGCCAGGGCCGAGGCGACGCTGCGCGAGATCCACGACAGCACCGGCGGGCGCACCACCACGGCCTTGAAAGCCCATGTGACCGAGCCGAATCGGCTGGTGGAGCTCACGGCGCTGCTCGATCTCGCCTGGCGCAGGCGACCACTGTCCGATTACGGTGCCCGCGATCTGTCATCCGCGCTGACCGAACTGCTCGAGGCGAGCACGCTGGCCCGCGACGGCGACCCGGCCGACGCAGGCCCCCTGCTCGACGAGCTGATCGAAGATCAAGTCGGCACCCATCGTGGCATCGCCCTGTGGCGATCACACCCGGCCGACGGCGCCGACGATCTCGGCCTGACTGTGCACACCTGTCCCCAACGCCCCGACCTGGGCGCCTCCGCGTCGACCGCCAATCTCGGCCTGCCGTTCGATCGGACCGTCTACGAGCGAGTCTTCACCGTGCTCCAGGGCAGCATCGACCGCACCGACCTGCCCGGCATCCCGGAATTGGTGACCACCGAGATCTCCCGCAGTTGCTCACCGTGGGGTCTGCTCGACGAGTCGCTGCGCGTGACTGCGGCAGCTGGATGCGAACTGGCACTGGGTCTCTCGCCGATCGGCGCGCCCTTCCCCAGCCCACGTGCCAACAGTAGAGCTGCGCTCGGCCACGGCGCCGATGCTCGCGCGGGCGGGATGACGGCCGGAAGCGAGGGTGGTGGCACAGCGCCCGACAGCGGGCCTTCGCGCGCGCACGAGGTGGTGAACAGTCGCTGGCGGCGGGAAGCGTATGTGCTGCAAGCTCGGCGGTACGCGGTGCATGTGGTCGACGGTGCGACGGGTCCGCTGGCTGCCGTCGCCGCCGAGCTGCACACCCCGTGGCGGCCGTATCTGCGCAGGTTGTGGGTCCGATTGCATGGGCGGGACGTGCGGGAGATGCCGGTGATCGAGCCGGGTGAGCTGTGGGATCTGCTCGACGGGGTCGCGCGCTCGGTGATCCTGGACCATCGGGCCAGGGTGAAGCAGGCGCTCACCAGCATGGGCGAGCATGCGGCGGCGGAAGCGAGGGCGAGCTGATGACGACGATCCGCATCCAGCGCGCGGCGGGCATCGTGACGCTGGTCCCGCCGGGTGCCACCGGCGGGCAACTCTCGGCGACGACGGGGGCACAGCCTGCGCCGACGGTGCTCGACGATATGCCCGACCTCGACGTTCTCGTGCTGGAAGTGATCGGCGGCCACCTGTCGTGGAATCTGTTTGCCGGACAACCCCTTCCGGCTGCCGTACTCGATGACCCGGAATCCGCGCAGGACTGGCTGTGGGCGGTCTACGGCGAAGACGTCGCGCTCGCCGTCGCCGACACCGCGCTCGCCCACGCCCACGCCGACGCCGACGCCGAGGCCACCCTCGGCGATGCCGACGCGAGTGCCGATGTCGATGCAGATGCCATGAGGCACCACATGCCCTCTGCCGTTCCTGCGCGACCGGAGTTGGTCAACGCCCTGCACCGACTCGCATACGCGCACTGGGCAGCTCGGTGGTGGCCGGCGTCGACCGTCGACGGGATCCCCGCCCTCGATCCCGATCTGCTGGCCGCCGAGATCACCGAGCTGACCGACGCGTGCGACACCGCACTCGACGGTGCCGACGCCGAGCCGTTCGCCCGACCCGGGTCCTCGACTCGATTCGATCTGCCGCCCGGGTTCGGCACCATCACGGGACACGAACCGCTCGATACCGGATCAGGAGCCGACCAGGGTCGGGGTGCCGTCCCGAGCGAACACCCTGGCGGCGCACCGAATCGCGAGACGGCCCGCGATGGTGACCACGGACCGAGCGAATCAACCAGCCGCACACCAGACCACGAAACCGCGCGCGATGGCACACACGAACTGAGCGAAACCTTGGGCCGCGCGGACGACTACGCGCTGGCGGCAGGCGGAGCGACGTCGATGGGCGGTGGGCTGATCATCGCGCGCGGTAGTGGCGAATGGGATTGGCGGCGTTGCCCGCCCGGAATTCTCGACCCGGGCGAGAACGCGGTGTCTTGGCAGGTGGCGCGGACTGCCGAGACATCGACGGTGCAGGTCAGTGTGGTTGCCGCCCCGGACTGTAGACGTGGGGTCCCCGAGCACCTGCGGCCGTACATGCGGGTGCGCACGGCCCAGCCCGCCCGCACGAGACCGTCACCCTCGGACGACGTGGAGTTCACGACGCCGTTGCACCTGCGGGGCGACGCCTGGACGGGATCCGTCCAGATCCCAGGCCCGCCTGAAACATCGCCTGAGGTGACCATTTTCGTTCCCGGCGTCGGTCCCGCAAATCCTCCGCACGAGGAGTCGGAGGTTCGTGCTCGGATCCGCCGGTTCGCCCGCCTTCGCCTCACCGAGCTCACCGGCGACTCGCTCCTGACCGCCGAAGCGGCGGCTGCCGGGGCGGACGAGGACTTCTGATGGCCATCACCTGCGCTGAGCGTCCACTGATCGCCACGGTGGTGCGGAATTCGACCGCGAGCGAAGACTGTGCGCAGAGCGCGGATCGGGGATAGGGATGGCAGCGACCGGTAGGCCCTCCGACCAGGACGACGCCCAGCTCACCGCGGGGTACGCGGCATATCAGCGTGGTGACGTGGTCGAGGCGATGGAGATCTTCGAGCGGGCCGCCGCTGGCGCCGCGCCGCGGTTGCGGAGTGCGGCGCTGATCAATGCCGCGAGTATGGCCGATGAGCTCGGTGATCATCGGCGGTCGGTGACGTTGTTCCGGACCGCGCTGGCCGTCATGCCTGATGACGCGGCGCATCAGCGTCCTGCCGCACTGGTCAATCTGTCGCAGGCACTGCAGCATCTCGGTGATTTCGATGCCGCGCAAGAAGTGCTCGAGGAAGCGCGGGCGCTGCTGGCCGAGGGAACCGATCAGGGTCTGTTGCGGGTGGCGTGCCTGCTCTCGCTGACCGCGGTCGCGCTACATCGGCAGCAGTGGGCGCGCGCGGGTGAACTCGCGACCGAATCCCTGCTTGTGACCGAGCGTTTCGCGCCGGAACTGGCCGGTCACCCCTTGATGAACTTGGCGGCGAGTTCGTTCGAGACCGGTCGCCGGGAACTGGCCATCGATTTCGCCCGGCAGGGTGTGGCCGCTTTCGTCGCGGCGGGCGATGCCGCCTCCGTCGCCGAGTCGCAGCAGAATCTGGCCACCATGCTGGTGCGCGCGGGGCGCCTCGACGAGGCCGACGAGCCGCTGCGCGCCAGTCAGCAGTTCTTCGAGGCCGCCGAGCTGGGACATTGGTCCGGGACCGGCGCCAAGACGATGGGCTTCCTCGCCGAGAACAGAGGCGACTTGGACACGGCGCGAACGTATTACGAGCAGGCCCTCCAGCGATTCGATGCGACCGGCGCCGTGGTGGACGCGGCGGATGTCCGGCTGCGCCTGGCCACGGTCGCCTGCGCCGAAGGGGATCTCGCGCAAGGTGAGGAACTGCTGGCGGCGGCGTTCGCGGTCTACTCCGCACACGGACTCGGCATGCACTGCGCCCAGCTCGACTACTGGCACGCCGAACTCCTGCACGCCACCATCGAACAAGCGCCGCAGCCCGATCCGGCAGTGCTCGCCCGCGCTGTCACCCTCGCGGTTTCGTCGGCACTGGCCATCGAGGCGGTGCGCCACACCCTCCCCAACGGCAACCAGCGCGAGCACTGGCACCGCACCGTAGCCGAACCGGCCATGCGCCTGGCCTTCCGCTGCTCTGCCCGCTCCGGCAATGGTCAGCTGGTGAGCGATCTGGTCGACAGCCTCTGCGCGGGAACAACTCTCGATCCCACCGCCTTCGCGGACACGACCGCCCCCACGCTGGAGTTCCAGCTGTTGGATCCCACGCCCATCGAACAGATCGCCACTCCCGCATTGCAGCTGGGCGCGGCACTCGCCGACGTGGCGGCCGCGGCCGGAATCCCCGTCGCTCCCCCACCGCGATTGACCGAGAACGGCCGAATAGTGCTGGCGGACTTCATCTCCTACGCCGAGCGGCGCTACGGTCGTCCCGTCCGCGACGAGCGGGTGATCGCACTATGACACCGCCAACTGTTCCGGCTTCCGACGCGCCTACCGCATTCATACGAATGGCCGACGCAGGCGATGTCTACGTGTCCTGGCGCTGGGACGATGAAGCGCTGGCGCGCGGCGTGGGCGTGATCCCCCAGGAAGACGTCCGGGCGACGCTGCGGCAGCTGGCCGACGCGGTGCCGAATCCATCGCGGCCCGACGAGCTGCGGCGAGTGATGACCACGGGCGCGCTCGCCGAGCCGAATGCGGAAACCCTGCTGGCGCAGGCGCTATCCCGAACCCTGCTGCCGTACGCGCTGGCTGTGCAGCTCTACGAGCTGTCGCAGCGCGGAGTTCGACCGCATCTGCGGATTCAGCCGTCACCACGGTTGGCGCAGGTGCCGTGGGAGATCATCGCGCCCGATCCGCAGATCCGGCTGCTCGATATCGCCGATGTCAGCTTGCTGGCCCCCGTGTCGGTGGTTCACTCGCCGGAGCGAATCGTGCGCCGCTGGAGCAATACTCGGGAGCTGCCGGTGATCGCGGTACTCGATCCCCGTGTTCCCGGGTTCAGAGCCGACTCCGAGCTCGGTTCCGTCCTCGGCAGGCCGAACGCGGAAACGCCGGTGACCCAGCACTTCCGGAGCTACGGCGACCGGGTGGTCCCCAGGGCCACCGACCCGGTCGACCTGTTCCGCCGAACCGATACCGATCGCACCTGGCTATCCGAGGTACTCAGGGCGGGCGCGAGCAGACTCGTCTACGTCGGCCATGTCACCTCTCCCGCACCGGAATCCGGCGAGAGCGAGCACGCCGAACTGCACCTGAGCTGCACCGCCGACACCCGTGGCTTCGCGGCACCGAATCGCACGCACCGCCCGCTCTCGGCCAAGGACCTCCTGCTCGGCACCTACACCATCGACCCGTCGCCGGTGCCGGGCCGAACACTGTGGCCGATGCCGAGCCGCGTCGCCCTCATCGCCTGCGAAAGCGGCGGCGACCTGCGCTTCACCGAAGCACTCGGGCTGACCACCGCGGCGCTGTCCGCCGGCGCCGAACTGGTGACGGCGACCCGCTGGCCGCTGCCCACCGACCACGCCTTCCACACTCTCACCGACACCACGGCCTACCCGCTGCAGGCCGCCATCTGCGCCGTGGACACCGCCCACGATTCACCCACACCCATCCCCACCCTGCTGACCTGGCAACGAGCACAACTGGCCGCATGGCGCAGCGACCCGGCCCCGGAGAACTCCCCGCTGCTCTGGTCCGCCTTCGCCACCGTGGCCGACTGACCTATTCGGGCAGGCCGAGCCCCGCGGCCAGGACCGGCCAGGACCGGTAGAAGGCATCGCGCCAGTAGCCCCAGGAGTGGGTGCCGGTGGCTTGACGGTCGAAGGTCGCCGGGATCTGCAGCTCGCTCAGCCTGGCCTCGAGATTGCGCGTGCACCAGTTGACCGCGGCTTCGATGATGCCCCCGACAACGAGCTGATTCGCCAGGCCGAACGGCGTCGGGTTCATCATGTACGGGTCGTCGATGCGATCGTGCGAACCCGGCAGGCCGGAAGCGTCGGAGACGAACAGCCTCGTGCCACGCAGTTTTTCGGCGTGCACGACCGGGTCGTTGGCGGCCCAGGCCGGATCGTCGTCGGCGCCGTACATGTTGCGGACGTCGCCGCCGCCGTAGGTTTCCACCACCAGTTTGGTGAACTGCTTGCCGATCGGGTCGGCGATCTGCGCGCAGCCGCTGTAACCGGCGACGGACTGGTAGAAGCCCGGCCTTGCCTCCGCCAGCTGCAAGACGGCCGTCGCGGTCATCGAGTTGGCGGCGATGGCGTTGACTCCGTTGGTGCCCAAGGCCTGATCGACCAGCGGCGGCAACTCGTCGAGCAGGAAGGTGCGCCATTTGTTGCGACCCAGCGCCGGGTCGTCTTGCTGCCAGTCGGTGTAGTACGCCCAGGCGCCGCCGATCGGCATCACCACGTTGACGTCCTTGGTAGCGAGGAAGTCACCGACATCGGTGTTCTGCCACCAGGTCGCCCGGTCCTCGCCACCGCCCGCGCCGTTGAGCAGATACAGCACCGGCCGCGGTTGCGACGCATCGGCGGGACGCTGCACCCGCACCGTGATGCCCCTGTTCATCGCGGCGGAGAAGACGAACATGGTCAGATTGCGATCATCGACCCTGCTGGAGATGATGTGCGATCCGTCGGCCGTGGTCGGCGAGGCGAGCAGCTTCTTCGACTCGATGATCGGATCGCGGCCCTCGGCCAGGCCGTTGCCCGCGCCGAAGGTGGCGACGCAGGCCGCCAGCATGCTGCCGGCGAGACCGAAAGCCATGGCGCGCCTGATTGATGTGCCCATCTGCCGAAACTCTCCACTTCGTGAATCGGCAGACATACCACTGGCCGCCAGAACACTCCAGAGAGTATCCGGGCAGATGATCGATCGTCGAGCCAGAAGTATTGCGGGGACGCGAAATCCACCCGGACGCGCGATCCGGGTGGAATCAGCCGGTCAGTGTTCGTCGTAGTGACCGTCGTGCGCCGCGTGGCGGTGGCCGTCGTGGATGTAGTCGACGTGGTCGCCGTGCGGGACCGCGACATGGCCGCAGCCGGGGCCGTGGACGTGGTCGTGCGCGGCGGTGTGCTCGACGTGTGCCGAGGCCTCGCACTCGTCGAAGTGGCCCGCGTGTTCACGGTGCAGGTGGCCGTCGTGGACGTAGTCGACGTGGTCGCCGTGCGGGACGGCGACATGGCCGCAGGTGGGGCCGTGGACGTGGGTGTGTTCGGGGTGCTCTACGTGTGCCGTTGTCATGCGGATCTCCCTGTACTCGTACCGGTCGATTGCAGCTGGAACACGTCCGACATTAGCAGTTGCGCATGCGTTGCTGCGACCTCGCCGACCGGCCGGAAGACCTGGTCAGAGGACCTGATCGAGGAAGCGGCGCAGTCGCGGGGTCTTGGCGTCGTCGAACAGCGCGTCGGGTGTGCCGGTCTCCACCACGACGCCCTGATCCATGAACACGACGCTGTCGGAGACGCTGCGGGCGAAGCCCATCTCGTGGGTCACCACGATCATCGACATGCCGCCCGAGGCGAGATCGGCCATCAGCGCGAGCACGCCCTTGACCAGTTCCGGGTCGAGCGCCGACGTGGCCTCGTCGAAGAACATCAGCTCCGGCTTCATGGCGAGCGCGCGGGCGATGGCGACGCGCTGCTGCTGGCCGCCCGACAGCGCGGCGGGCCTGGCGTCGGCCTTGCCTGCCAGGCCGACGATCTCGAGCTGTTCCAGCGCCAGCGCCCGTGCCTGCTCGGCGGACAGGCCGCGCAGCTTGCGCGGGCCGAGCGCGACGTTGTCGGCCACGGTCTTGTGCGGGAACAGGTTGAAGTGCTGGAACACCATGCCGATGCGCTGACGCAGCTTGTCGGGGTCCTCGCGCAGCACCGACTTGCCGTCGAGCAGCACGTCACCGGAGTCGGGCTCGTGCAGGCGGTTGAGCACGCGCAGCAACGTCGACTTGCCCGAGCCGGACGGGCCGATGACGGTCGTCGCGTGCCCGGCCTCGACGTGGATGTCGACACCGCGCAGGATGTGGTTGTTGCCCAGCGTCAGGTTCAGACCGGTGCCGGTCAGCGATGCACTCACGCTGTGACTCCTTCGCATGCTCGGGCGCCCTGCGTGGTTACGCGAGCTGCCTCCTCCGGGCGCTGACCGATCATGCGCCGCGTCCTTCCGTGATGACGGCCTGCTCGATCGGGTCGGCGGGCGTCGGTTTTCCGGTGCGCATCCGGCCGTCGATGTAGTTCACCAGGTGGGTGAGCGGGATGGTCAGCACCAGGTACATCAGGCCCGCCGCGACCAGCGGGGACAGGTTGCCGGTCTGGGCGTTGAGGTCGCGGCCGACGGCGAACAGTTCCCGCTGGGAGGCGAGCAGGCCGAGGAAATAGATCAGCGAGGAGTCCTTGATCAGCGCGATGAACTGGTTCATCAGCGCGGGCAGCACCCGGCGCACACCCTGCGGGATCACCACCAGCGTCATCGCCTGGCGGTAGCCGAAACCGATGGCGCGCGCGGCCTCGAGCTGGCCCGGTTCGACTGATTGGATACCGGAGCGGAAGATCTCGCCGATGTAGGCGGCCGCGAGCAGCGCCAGCGCGACCGCGCCGAGCCAGTACGGATTGCCGCCGGTGATTCCCCTGGTCACCGGACCGATGCCGAGGCCGATCAGCAGGATGATCACGACGGCGGGCAGGCCGCGGAAGATATCGGTGTAGACGCGGGCGGGCCAGCGCAGCCAGCGGGTGCGGGAGATCCCCATCACCGCGAGGATCATGCCGAGCACGGTGCCGAGGACGCCCGAGACCACCGCCAGGATCAGCGTATTCGGCAAGCCCGTCTTGATCAGGTCGGGAAAGGCCTTGCGGTACAACGACCAGTCGAAGAACGTGTCCTTCAACTGTTCGATGGTCGACTTCTGCGTCGCCTGTTCGGTCTCGCCGGGTCCCTGCTCGGCGGCGATCGCGGCGAAGTCCGGAAGTTGCGGCGCGGGTGCGGCTTTGGAGCCGGGCTTCCAGCCGGGTGGCAGTTCGCGCGGCACCCAGTCGGCGTAGAGACTGGCGTAGGTGCCGTCGGCGATCACCGCGTCCAGACCGGAGTTCAGCGCGTCGATGAGCGGCTGGTTGTTCTTGGCGACGGCGTAGCCGACGAAGTTGTCCAGGCTGAAGGTGTTCTCCGACACCACGATTCCGTCACCGGGCTTGATCGCGCCCTCGGCCTGCGCCGACGGCGCGACCCAGGCATCGACCTGACCGGACTTCAGGTTCGCGTAAGCGGTGTTGTAGTCGGGGAACTTCACCGGGTCCAGCCGCAGCTGGTTCACCACGAACTCGTCCTGCACCGTGCCCTGCACGACCGCGATGCGGGTGCCGGCGTTCAGGTCGCCGAAGCCCTTGATGGCGCTGCCCTGCGGCACCACCAGCGAGAAATAGCCGAAGTCGTAGCCGTTGGTGAAGCCGACCAGCTCGCGGCGGGCATCGGTGGTCGTGATGTTGGACGAGCCGACATCGAACCGCTTGCCCGACACCTGCGCGAGCAGACCGGCGAACTCGGTGCCCGAGAACTCGACCCGCAGGCCGAGTTTGGCCGCGATCGCCTTCAGCAGCTCGTTGTCGAAACCGGTGAACGAGCCCTGCCCGTTCACGCAGATGCTCGGCGGCGCGTCCGACAGCGTGCCGACGCTCAGCGTGCCCGGGGTGAGCAGGCCGAGCTTGCTCGTGTCGATCGACTCGATCGGGGCGGTGGTCTGCGTCGTGTACCGGTCGGTGCCCGCGGTCTCCGAGGAGGCGAGGTTGTTCGGCGCCGCCGAGGCGGCGCTCTGGCCCGGCGGGGAACACAGATCCCGCGGCGCCGTCTCGCTGTCCCCGCCACCACACCCGGTCGCGGCCACGCCGACGAGCAGCAACAACGCGGCGATCCGCGCCCGGGTTCGCACAGCACGCACACCAGCCATGGCGATAAACCCTAGCCGTTAGCTTGCGCAGCGACGGTTACGCGTGCCTGGTGGCGACGCGGATCACCTGGTCAGGCGAGTCCTTCGAGCGGCTCGGGGTTCACGTCGTCGCGCCACTCGATCGCCTGCTCGACCGTGGTGAGGTCGTAGTCGGGACCGGAAACGCCCACGGTGAACAGGGTGACGCCGGCCGTGTGCAACGCGTCAGCTTTCGCCCGGCCCGGCCACGGCACCGACCGTTCGATTCGCGACGCGTCGGCGCCGGCGGCCGCCGCGTGCTCGGCAAGGACCTTGTTCTTGTGCGCCAGGGCGTCGAGATCGGCGAAGGAATGCCAGATGTCGGCGTACTCGGCGACCAGCCGCAGCGTCTTGCGCTCGCCGCCACCGCCGATGAGGATCGGGATCTCCCTGGTCGGCGCCGGATTCAGCTTCGCGAGCCTGGCTTTGATCCGGGGCAGACTGTCCTTCAGCAGGTTCAGCCGGGTGCCCGGTGTGCCGAACTCGTAGCCGTATTCGTCGTAGTCGTGCTGGAACCAGCCCGCGCCGATGCTGAGGATGAGCCTGCCGTCGCTGATGTGGTCGACGGTGCGGGCCATATCGGCGAGCAGATCGGGATTGCGGTAGCCGCCGCCGGTGACCAGCGCGCCGATCTCGACCCGCTCGGTCTGTTCGGCCCAGGCGCCGAGCATCGTCCAGCATTCGAAATGCGCGCCGACCGGGTCGCCGGTGAGCGGGAAGAAATGGTCCCAGTTGAAGACGATGTCGACGCCGGCGTCCTCGGCACGCAACACCGCGTCGCGGATGAGCGCGTACTCGGGCGCGTGCTGTGGCTGAAGCTGGACTCCGATACGAACTGGACGACTCATACCGTGCTCCTCCGCACTCGGGTTGGCTCCGCGACCGAGGCTACCCGGAATCCGGCGCCGCCTCCCGGCGGCCGCTACGATCCCTGCGACCCTGTACTCGGATCGTCCGGCACGTTCCTGCCGGGATGGGATGTTGATCTACGCATGGCTACCGTGACCTTCGACCGCGCCACCAGGCTTTACGCCGGTGCGACAACACCGGCCGTCGACGCACTGGATCTGGAGATCGCCGACGGCGAATTCCTGGTCCTCGTCGGCCCCTCCGGTTGCGGCAAGTCCACCTCGCTGCGGATGCTCGCCGGCCTCGAAGAGGTCAACGGCGGACGCATCCTGATCGGCGACAACGACGTCACCCATGCCGAGCCCAAGGATCGCGATATCGCGATGGTGTTCCAGAACTACGCGCTCTACCCGCACATGTCGGTCGCGGAGAACATGGGCTTCGCGCTGAAGCTGGCCAAGGTGTCCAAGGCCGAACGCGACGAGCGGGTGCTGGCCGCGGCCAAGCTGCTCGACCTCGAGCAGTACCTGGACCGCAAGCCCAAGGCGCTCTCGGGCGGTCAGCGTCAGCGCGTGGCGATGGGCCGCGCGATCGTGCGCCAGCCGCAGGTGTTCCTGATGGACGAGCCGCTGTCGAACCTCGATGCCAAGCTGCGCGTGCAGACCCGCACCCAGATCGCCCAACTGCAGCGCAGGCTCGGCACCACCACCGTCTACGTCACCCACGACCAGGTCGAGGCGATGACGATGGGTGATCGCGTCGCCGTGCTCAAGGACGGGCTGCTGCAGCAGTGCGCGTCCCCGCGTGACCTCTACCGCGATCCGGCGAACATGTTCGTCGCCGGGTTCATGGGCTCGCCCGCGATGAACCTGTTCACGCTGCCCGTCGCCGACGGCGCCGTCACCATCGGTGGCTACCCGGTGCCGGTGCCGCGCGCGGTGGCCGACGCGGGTGCGGGCACGGTCGTGCTCGGTATCCGGCCGGAGCACCTCGAGGTGGGCGACGGCGGTCTGCGGATGGAGGTCGACGTGGTCGAGGAGCTCGGCTCCGACGCCTACGTCTACGGTCGCGCGGCCTCCGACGGCCCGAACGGGCAGACCGGGGAAACGATTGTGGCGCGGGTGGATTGGCGTAATCCGCCGGCCAAGGGCGAGCTGCTGCGGCTGACCGTCGATCCTGAGCACGTGTACTTCTTCGGCGCGCAGGACGGCCGCCGGCTGCGCTGAGCGGCGCGGGCCGGGGCGAGCCGGTCGGATTCCGGCCGGTTCAGTCGCCGCGGTGGTCGAGTTCGCGCTGCAGGGCGGTGTTGATGCGCTGGGCCTCGGCGAGCTGATCTTCCAGGATCACGATGCGGCACGAGGCCTCGAGCGCGTTGCCCGCGTCGACGAGTTCGCGCACGCGCGCGGCGATCCGCAGCTGGTAGCGCGAGTAGCGGCGGTGCCCACCCGCCGAGCGCTGCGGGGTCAGCAGCCGCGCGGCGTCGAGGCCGCGCAGAAACGCTTGGGTGACGCCGAGTATCTCCGCGGCGCGCCCCATGCTGTAGGCGGGGTAATCGTCGTCGTCGAGCTTGTCCGCGGCGCTGAGGCCGTCGGCGGGATCGATGTTCGGGTGCTGCACGAGACCTCTCGGATTCAACGCCGGAAGGCCCCGGCGCACTGGGCGCCGGGGCCTTGATTTCGACTGAGGGATTGATTCAACTGCTTTCACCGGCCGCGAGGGCCGATCTGAGACACCGCATCCGACAACTCCCGGGATGCGGGACTGGTAAATGACTGCTCAGTGACCACCACCTCCTGGATTGTCGGTCCTACCGGATCGATCGACAGTGACTGTATACCCAGCCGTCGAGAATGTCTACACCCGCCACGACAGATTTACTCCATCCGTCGAAGACGGCGCCGGGCGCCGCAGGGGGGCACACCGTCCATGACCTCGGTCCACCACGTGTCGAGGGGACTGGGTTCGGGCCAGCGGACCACGGTCGGCTCGCCGGTCACAGCCGGGTGCCGGTCAGTAGGCGAGGCAGGAGAGGTCGTCATCGTCGTCGGCATAGGGAACGCTCCATGCTTGGTCGATACGGTCGGCGAGGTCTGCGGTGTCGATGCCGTGCTCGGACTCGTCGGCGTGCACCGCGGTGACGTTCAGGCCGAGGTCGCGGTCGGAGTCGAAGACGAAGGTCTCCTGCTCGGCGCGATCAGCCTCGGCGGCGGTCGGTAAGACGGTCATCGGATCCTCCTCGAAACGGCTGTCGGGCAGGATGTGTGGCCGGCGGCCGGGCCGATCGGCCCGGCCGGCCCGCGGGTCAGGCGTTGATGGCCTGGCGTTCGCTGTCGCGGGCGATCTCGATCTTGCGCGGCTTGGCCTTCTCCGCGACCGGGATCGACAGGCGAAGTACCCCGTTGCGGTAGTCGGCGCGGA
>NZ_BMNE01000011.1 GCF_014646295.1 Nocardia rhizosphaerihabitans | reverse complement strand
AAGGGCACCGGCGAGTTCAAGCAGTGGGACGTGCAGGCGATCTACCGCGCCGTCGGCTACCGATCCGGGGACATCGCCGAGCTCCCCTTCGACGACCGGAGCGCCACGATCCCCAACGAAGCAGGCAGGGTGCTCGACGACCCGGCAGCCGACGGCAGCACCCGCTACCTTCCCGGTGTCTATGTCACCGGCTGGATCAAACGTGGACCGGTCGGCCTGATCGGCCACACCAAGGGCGATGCCAACGAGACTGTCGCGTGCCTGCTCGACGATCGTCCCCATCTCGTGCCTGCTGCCAGACCCCACCCCGACGCGGTGCTGGAATTCCTCACCGGCAACGGGATCGCCTTCACCACCTGGGAAGGCTGGTATCGCCTCGACGCCCACGAGCGTGCCCTGGGTGAGCCAGAAGGCCGGGCGCGCGTGAAAGTCGTAGAACGCGCGGAGATGGTGCGCGCCAGCATGTCTCGATGAAGGGAAGACCATGGACGTGACCGCAGCGCAGGTTGAAACCGCACTGTCCGGTGTTTACGACCCCGAGATCGGCCGCCCGATCACCGAGCTGAACATGGTCGACGCCGTCACCCTCGACGCGCGCGGCCAGGTCGTGGTGCGAATCCTGCTCACCGTCACAGGGTGCCCGCTGCGAGCGAAGATCAGCGAGGACGTTCGTACCGCCGTGACAGCGGTTCCCGGCGTCACCGGTGTCGATATAGATTTCGGCGTGATGAGTGAGCAACAGCGCCGAGAGCTGACTCGGCAGCTGCGCGGCCCGGAAACCGAGACGGTGCCCACGCTCGCCGGCTCGACCCGCGTCTACTGCGTGGTCTCGGGCAAGGGCGGTGTCGGAAAGTCCAGTGTCACGGTCAATCTGGCGGTCGCACTGGCCCGCCGTGGATTGCGCGTCGGCATCATGGACGCCGACGTGCACGGACACTCGGTCCCGGCGATGCTCGGCATCACCACCGGGCCGACACTCGTGGAGCGAATGATCATGCCGCCCAGTGCCTTCGGTGTGCGGGTCATCTCGATCGGGATGTTCGCCGAAGGCAACGAGCCGGTCGTGTGGCGCGGGCCGATGCTGCATCGTGCCCTGCAGCAGTTCGTCCACGACGTCTACTGGGGTGAGCTCGACATCCTGCTGATCGACATGCCACCCGGCACCGGCGACATCGCGATCTCGCTGGCTCAGCTGTTGCCTGCGGCAGAACTCGTCGTGGTCACCACCCCGCAGCGCACCGCTGCGCGCATCGCCGAACGGGCGGGTGCGGTCGCGGCGCAGACCGGTCAGCGGGTGGCGGGCATCATCGAGAACATGTCCTGGTACGACAGTCCCGACGGCACCAGGCACACCTTGTTCGGCGCGGGCGGCGCTACCACGGTGAGCCGCGCGTTGAGCACCCGGCTCGACACCCACTGCCCGGTCATCGGCCGGATCCCGTTCGATCCAGCGGTCTGTGCGGCAGGTGATCGCGGTGCGCCCTTCGTCCACACCGATCCCGGCTCCGCGCCTGCCCGCGCCGTCGGTGAGATTGCCACGGTACTGGCGCCCGCGGCCCCGCCGATCGTGCGGCAGCCGCTGCCGGTGACAGCGGTCGGTCGCGCTGCGGTGTGACCGGCAGTGGTCGGTGTGGTCACGAAATCGCCTGGTGAACCGGATGGTCCAGCGAAATGGTGCATAAGCGGAGCAGACGGCTCTAGTCTGTATCCGCTACACACTGTGGAGGTTGGATCAATGACGGTCGAGATCGTGACCGAGCCGGCGCCGGAGGACCTGTGGACCGGATCGGGTCGGGCCGCCGGGGCGCCGCCGACGTCGATGATCGAGCGGATGACGCTGATCCTCGACGCGTTCGATTCGACCACCCCCACCCTCACCCTGCTCGGCCTGGCCGAACGCACCGGGCTACCGCGCTCGACCGTGCACCGCATCCTCGACCAGATGATCCGATTGCGCTGGCTCGCGCACACTCCCGGCGGCTACCGCCTCGGCCTGCGGGTGCTCGAACTGGGCGGTCTGGCCGCCGAGCACAACGAACTGCGGGAGGCGGTCGGGCCGCTGCTCTACGACCTCAGCCAGCGCACCGGCCTGATCGGCCACCTCGCCGTCCTCGACGGCCGTGACGTGCTGTTCCTCGACCGCGCGGGCGGACGCAGCCAGGTCGCCATCCCGACCCGCGTCGGCGGCCGACTGCCCGCGCACTGCACCGCACTCGGCAAAGCCTTGCTGGCGACCCTCGAACCGGGCATCGCCGAGGGCTCGCTGCGCGGCAACGCCACTCCGCGTACGGCCCGCACGATCGTCGATCGCGCCGAACTGCATCGCGAGCTCGCCCGCATCCGCAACCGGCAGGGCGTCGCCGTCGACACCGAGGAATCGATGCCCGGTGTCGGCTGCGTGGCGGTGCCGATCCGCGGCCGTGGCGTCGCGCTGGCCGCGATCTCGCTGTCGGGCACCGTGAACGGCGACCGCAGCGCACTCGACACCGCCCGGCTGGCACGGGCGCTGGCCGAGGTGGCCAAGGAAGCGGCGCGCGCCTTGGCCCCCAGGCACGGCCGCCCCCTCTAGATCACTCAGTCTGCCGCGCGGTGCTTGGCCATCGCGCGGCCCGCCGCGCGACCGGAGAAGATGCAGCCGCCGAGGAACGTGCCCTCCAGCGCGTTGTAGCCGTGCACGCCGCCACCGCCGAAACCGGCGACCTCACCGGCGGCGAAGAGACCGGGGAAGGCCGAGCCGTCGGGGCGCAGCACCTGCGAGTCGAGATCGGTCTGCAAGCCGCCCAGCGTCTTTCGGGTCAGGATGTTGAGCCGCACCGCGATGAGCGGGCCCTGGGCGGGGTCGAGAATGCGATGCGGTTTGACGACCCGGCCCGCCTTGTCACCGAAGTACTTGCGCGCGTTGGTGATCGCGGCGATCTGCGCGTCCTTGGTGTAGGGATTGGTGACCTCTCGGTCCCTGGCCACGATCTGGCGTTCCAGCTCCGCGGCGTCCAGCTGCGGACCGCGCGCGATCTTGTTCATCCCGTCGACCAGGTCGACGAGCGAATCGGCGACGACGAAGTCCACGCCGTGCTGCTTGAACGCCTCCACCGGGCCCGGCGCGCCCTTGGCCACCCGGCTGCGCAGCGTGAGCTTGAGATCCTTGCCGGTGATGTCGGGATTCTGCTCCGACCCCGACAGTGCGAACTCCTTCTCGATGATCGTCTGGTTCAGCACGAACCACGAGTAGTCGTACCCGGTCGACAGGATCCGGCGCATGGTCTCGTTGGTGTCGAAACCGGGGAAACACGGTGCGGGCATGCGGTTTCCGTTCGCGTCGAACCACAGCGACGACGGACCCGGAATGATCCGGATGGCGTGATCGGGCCAGATCGGATCCCAGTTGTTGATGCCCTCGGTGTAGTGCCACATCCGGTCGCGGTTCACCAGGGCGGCGCCCGCCTGCTCGGAAATGCCGAGCATCCGGCCGTCGACATAGGCCGGGACGCCCGAGATCATCGTCTCCGGGCAGGGGCCGAGGCGTTCGGTGGGCCAGTTGCGCCGGATCAGCTCGTGCGCGTGCCCGATGCCGCCCGAACTCACCAGCACCGACGGCGCGTGGAAGGTGAACTCGCCCACCACATCCCGGTTGGAGGCGACGCCGCGCTCGGTCTCGCTCGGCGCGAGGACGCTGCCGCGGATCCCGGTGACGGCGCCGTCGTCGACGATCAGCTCGTCGACCCGGTGCCGGAACGCGAAGCGCACCAACCCGCGTGCCTCACCGACCAGGACGGGTTCGAGGAAGACCCGGAGCACTTCGGGTCCGGTACCCCAGGTGAGGTGGAACCGGGGCACCGAGTTGCCGTGCCCGTCGGCGAGCCCGCCGCCACGCTCGGCCCAGCCGACCAGGGGAGTGACGCGTAAGCCCAAGGCGTGCAGGTAGTCCCGCTTCTCCTCGGTCGCGAAGCGGACGTAGGCCTGCGCCCACTGACGCGCCATCCGGTCCTCGTCCTCGCGGTCGAAACCGGCCGAGCCGAGCCAATCCTGCAGTGCCAGTTCGTAGGAGTCCTTGATGCCGAGCCTGCGCTGCTCGGGGCTGTCGACGAAGAACAGACCGCCCAGCGACCAGAACGCCTGCCCGCCGAGATTGGCGCGGTTCTCCTGGTCGACCACCAGGACCTTGCGTCCGGCCAGCACCAGTTCATGGGTGGCGACCAGGCCGGCGAGGCCGGCTCCGACCACAATCGCGTCGGGGATGAAATCGTCAGTGTGTTCTGGCACAGTGCTCGGCATGCCACGGAACGTAGCATTGGTGCGTCGGTGGCCGGGGGTAAGTGTTGGAAAATGCCCTGACCAGCGGTGTTTCATTTCGAGAGAGACTTGGGGAAGCCATGAACGTCCGAACCCGCACCGGTGCCGCCGTGCTCGTCCTCGCGGTCGCCGCCGGTCTGGGCGCCACCTCCTGCTCGCGCAGCGAGCGCTGGTGCGAACGCGACCAGGGCGATGTCCTGGTCGAGAACTCCTACTGCGAGCGCGGCGTTCCCGGCTACGAATGGGAGCCCGACCACGACAAGCCCAAGAAGAAGAAAAAGCCCAAGAAGCACTGATCGCGTCGGCGGCCTTGTGCCGCAGGCGATCCGAGACCTGACCGTGGCGTAAGAGATGCCGAGTTCGGGTCGAGTCGATGCAGGTCAGCGGGTATTCCACCCTTGAGCACGCCGAATACCGTTGCGGTGGACGGTGATCGCTCTCTCTTTATTCTCACAACGGCGTGAGTGGGTGGATGCCATGATCAACCGGAAGGTAATTCGTAACGTCGCAGGACATACAGCGCGAGCGCTGTCGGTGTTGCTACTGGCCGCGGGAATCGGGACAGCGATGTCCCCCGGGCTGACAGCGTGGGCGCACAGTTGTGCCACGCTCGATGTCGTGGTCGCCCGCGGCACAAACGAACCCGGCTATCTGGGCGCGGTGGTGGGCGACCCGCTCTACGCGGTCCTCAGCGCGCAGCTACCGGTCGACACCTCCGCCCACCGTGTCGAGTACCCGGCGGACCTGCTGGTTCCCTCCTCGGTCTCCGACGGCACCAGGGCGATGACCGGGCACCTGCTCGCGCGGGCCGCCGCCTGCCCCGACCAGCGGTTCGTGCTCGTCGGCTACTCGCAGGGCGCGGCGGTGACCCACGGCGTCCTCGGCTCGCCTGCGATGATGCTCCTGCCGGGAATGTATGTGCTGCCGCCCGAGATGTCGTCCCGGGTCGTCGCGGTACTGCTGTTCGGCGACCCGCTGCGGCTCGTCGGCGGCACGGTCGCGCCGTTGTACGCCGATCGCACCGCGAACTATTGCACCGCAGGCGATCCGGTGTGCGCGGGCGGGGTGTTCCCGACCGCGCACGGCGCCTACAGCTGGGCGTTCGCGAACGCGTCCGGGCAGGTGAATGCGCGGCTGTGAGCCCGCTGCCCGCCGTCGTCAGGCGGCGGGCAGTACGCCGGACAGCACGCGCCCGATCTGCGCCACCGCGCGGTCCACGCTCCCGGTCGGCTGGAAGAGATGGCTCAGGGTCAGCCGGACCATGATCTCGACGACCGAGGTGAGTTCCTCGTCGGACAATTCCGCGAGCAGGTGCAGCTCGCGCACGGTGCCGGTCAGCGCGGCGACCGCGCGGCCGAGAACCGGTTCCGGGTCGCTCATCAGGGCGGGCAGCAGCGCGGTGTCACCCTCGCTGCGCGCCGAGAGCACGGCCTTGATCAGGGTGTTGTCGCCCGCGTTGCGCAGGGCGTAGTCCGCGGCCGCGGTCATGCCCGCGATCATGTCCGCCGGATACTCGGCCAGCGTCTCGGCGATCCCGGCCAGGTAGATGCCGAGCTCACGCTCGATCAGCGCGTCCGCGAGCGCCTGCTTGGTGCCGATCTCCTTGTAGAGGACGGGCCTGCTGATGCCGACTTCCTTGGCCACGCGCGACATGTTGACCGCACCCCACCCCTCGGTGACGACCATCGTGCGGGCGGCATCGAGCATGCGGTCGCGCAACAGCTGACGCATCTCGGCTTGGAAGTTCGGCGATTCGACCACCCGACCATCGTACATGTGCTACCAGTTCTGCTTCTTCATTGACATTCTCTTAAAGAGTGTATTCACTGAGAACACATCACGCTATGTTGTAAACGGACACGGCAATGACCGAGCTAGTGTCTCGGCGATCAGGAGAACGACATGACGACATCTCGCATCGACCACGAAGGGTCGGCGGCAGTCCTGCACTGGCGCGATCCCAAGCGCTACCTGTGGCTGTTCGGCCTGGTCGCGCCTAGTTCCGCGCTGCTGGCCTCGGCCTTCGTGTGGGCCTTCAATCAGCTGGGCTGGCAGTCGGTCGCGCCGGTCTGGTGGTGGCTGGGGCCGCTGCTGGTGTACGTGCTGCTGCCGATCCTGGATCGCTTCTTCGGCCCCGACGGCAAGAACCCGCCGGAGGAGGTGATGGAACTGCTCGAGAACGACCGCTACTACCGGTACTGCACCTATGCCTACATCCCGCTGCAGCTGGTGAGCCTGGTCTTCGCCTGCTACCTGTGGTCGGCCGACAACCTGTCCTGGCTCGGCATCGACGGTGGCCTCGGCGTCCTGTCGAAGATCGGCCTGGCCTTCACCATCGGCGCGATGGGCGGCATCGGTATCAATACCGCGCACGAACTCGGCCACAAGAAGGACGAGCTGGAGCGCTGGCTGTCGAAGATCACCCTCGCCCAGACCGGGTACGGCCACTTCTACATCGAGCACAATCGCGGACACCACGTGCGGGTGTCCACTCCGGAGGATCCGGCCAGTGCCCGCTTCGGTGAGTCGTTCTGGACCTTCCTGCCGCGCAGCGTGTGGGGCAGCCTGATCTCGGCGTGGGAGCTCGAGCGCACTCGCCTCGAGCGACTCGGCAAGGGGCCGTTCACGATTCACAACGATGTGCTCAACGCGTGGCTGATGACGGTGGTGCTGTGGGCGGTGCTGGTCGCGGTGTTCGGTCCGGTGATCCTGCCGTTCCTGCTGATCCAGGCGGTCTACGGGTTCTCGCTGCTGGAGACGGTGAACTATCTCGAGCACTACGGTCTGCTCCGGCAGAAGACCGCCTCGGGTCGCTACGAGCGCTGCACCCCCGAGCACAGCTGGAACTCCGACCACATCGTCACCAATATCTTCCTCTACCACCTGCAACGGCACAGCGATCACCACGCCAACCCGACCCGCCGCTATCAGACGCTGCGGCACATGGACGGCGCGCCCGAACTGCCCAGCGGCTACGCCAGCTTGATCGGCCTGGCCTACCTGACGCCGCTGTGGCGCAAGGTGATGGACCCGCGTGTGCTCGCGCACTACGACGGCGACATCACCCGCGTGAACATCCAGCCCGCCAAGCGGGACAAGGTCCTGGCGAAGTACGGAGCGCGCTGATGGCTGCCTACATCTGTCCCGTGTGCGACTACCGCTACGACGAGCAAACCGGTGCTCCCCGTGAGGGTTTCCCCGCGGGCACGGCGTGGTCGGCGATTCCCGACGACTGGTGCTGCCCCGACTGCGGAGTCCGCGAGAAGCTCGATTTCCAGCTGAGCGACGAGGTCTCGCGATGAACGACTACAAGCTGTTCCGTTGCGTGCAGTGCGGATTCGAATACGATGAGGCGCAGGGCTGGCCCGAGGACGGCATCGAGCCGGGCACCCGCTGGGACGACATCCCCGACGACTGGTCGTGCCCGGACTGCGGCGCCGCCAAGGCCGACTTCGAGATGCTCGAGGTGAGCCGCGGATGAGCGCCAGGATCGTGATCGCCGGCACCGGTGTCGCCGGTGCCACCGCGGCCCAGACGCTGCGGCGCGAGGGGTACGACGGCGAGATCGTCCTCGTCGGCGCCGAACCGGACCTGCCGTACCGCCGGCCCGCGGTGTCCAAGGAACTCCTGTCCGGCGCCGGGTCGTTCGATCGCGCCCTGCTCAAGCCGGTGAAGTTCTGGACCGACAACCGGATCGATCTGCGCCCGGCCTTCGGCGTGGCAGCCGTCGACACCGACCGTGCGACAGTGCGATTGGGCACCGGTGAGGTGCTCGGCTACGACAGCCTGCTGCTGGCCACCGGTGCGCGCGCCCGGTCCATCGGCACCGCGTCGGCGCGGGTGCACACACTGCGCACCCGTGCCGACATCAGCGCACTCCGCGCGGCCGTCGTCGACGGTGGTTCGCTGCTGATCGTCGGCGGTGGGCTGATCGGCTGCGAGGTGGCGGCCACCGCCCGCGGGCTCGGCGCGCAGGTGACGGTGCTCAACGCCGGTCCGGCGCTGCTGGATCGGGTGGTGCCTGCGGCAGTGTCGGAGCTGGTGCACCGCATCCATGTGGAGCACGGTGTGGTGGTCGAGAACAACGTCGCGACAACTCAACTCGTCGACACCAGCGACGGCGTCACGGCCACCACCGCCGACGGGCGAACCTGGTCGGCGGCCGCGGCGCTGGTCGCCATCGGCTCGGTTCCCGAGACCACTCTGGCCGAGGCCGCCGGCATAGCGGTGAACGACGGCATCATCGTCGACCAGCACTACCGCACCTCGGCCCCCGGCGTCTTCGCCGCCGGTGACGCCACCACCGGATTCCACCCGCTCCGTGGCGAATTCGAACGTGGCCAGCACTGGAACTCGGCCATGACAGCCGGCGCGGCGGCCGCCATGTCCATCCTCGGCCACCCGGCCGCGGTCGCGGAAGTCCCGTGGGGCTGGACCGATCAGCACGGAGTCTCGCTGCAGTTCGCGGGCTGGGTCCACCCCCACGACGACCTGGTCGTCGACGGTGACCTCGATGCCAAGGACTTCCTCGCGGTGGCACTGCGTGACGGTCGCCCCGTCGGGGCCGTCGCCATGGGCAGACCGCGCGAACTCCGGGCGACCCGCCCGCTCATCGCCGCGGGTGAGACCTGGCGGGCCGGTGCATCGCTGACCACGGCCACCGCTCGTTGATCCGCGCGCACTCGCCGACCATGCACCTGCCATTGCGGCCGGAGACTGACCGCGATCGGTCGTAACGTCCGGGTATGGAACAGAGTGCACACGAGAAGAGGACTGTCGTCACCACACCGCTCGGGCATGTGGGCTCGCGCGTGGTCCGGCTGCTGGTGCAGGCGGGGGTCCGGCCTACGGTGTTGATGCGCAACCCCGCGCGGCTGGATCCGGCCACGCGGGAGTGCGTCGAGGTGGTCCAGGTCGACCAGGGTGATCCGGCGGCGGTGGTGGCGGCCACCCGGGGCGCGGATCGGTTGTTCTGGGTCGATCCACCCGCACTGATCGACGGTGATCCGGTGGCCGGGTACGCGCGGATGGGGGAGTCGGCGGCGCGAGCGGTGACCGAGAACGGCATCGAGGCTACGGTGTTCCTCAGCAGTATCGGGGCCGAGAAGCGTTCCGGGGCAGGGGAGATCGACGGATTGGCGCAGACCGAGGAACTGCTGGACGCGACCGGTGCGAACGTGCTGCATCTGCGGTGCAGCTACTTCTTCACCAATCTGCTCACCCAGCTCGACGAGATCAGGTCGGGAACGCTGTCCACGCCGTGGCCGCTCGACCACGCCATGCCGTGGGTCGACCCGCGCGACATCGGTGAGGTGGCCGCGGCCCGGCTGCTGTCCGGTGCGTGGTCGGGGCGAGTCGTGCAGGCCGTGCACGGACCGGAGGATCTGACCTTCGTCGACGTCGCCGAGATCCTGAGCGCGGAGATCGGCCGCGACGTCACCGCCGTGCGGATCACCGACGACGAGCTGCGGGCCGCCCTGCGCTCCGCCGGTCTCGGCGCGGCGCAGATCGACGGCATCGTGGGCATGTCGAAGGGCTCGAGCTCGGGATTCGTTGCCGAGGACGAGCGTTCGATCCGCACCACGACACCGACCACCCTCGCCGCCTGGGCGCGCACGCACCTGCGGTGACGAACAACGGGCCGGTCACGACAGCGTCGTGACCGGCCCGTCGATCGTGGCGTCCGGGGACTACCAGTGCACGCCGGGCAGCATCCGGCTCATGCGGGCAGCCGGGCCCGGCATCACCATCAGCGGGGTGAGAACCGGAGCCAGCACGGTGAGTGCGTTGCGGCTCGGCTCGGCGGGCTCGGTCGACTCGGCCTCGGCGGACACCGGCGCCGGGACCGACTTGCCCTGCGCCGCGGTCGATTCACCGAACAGCCGGTAGCCGGTGTGCATGATCGTGCGCTTGAGTGAGGGCAGGAACATCTCCACGGCCTGGGAGAAGGTGCCGACGGGGGTGTCGATGCGGTCGGGACGTTCGAGCAGGGCGCGGACCACGATGTCGGCGGCGCGCTCGGGGTCGGGCAGCGGCAGGGCGCGGTAGAGATCGGTGGGCGCGATCATCGGCGTGCGTACCAGCGGCATCCGGATGGAGGTGAAAGTGACACCGGCGCCACGGTTTTCGACCGCGGCGATATCGCTGAAGTTGTCCAGCGCCGACTTGCTGGCGGCGTAGGCGGCGAACCGGGGCACCTTGGTCTGGACCGCGATCGAGGAGATGTTGACGATGTGGCCGAAATGCCGCTCACGCATCGAGGGCAGCAGTGCCAGGATCAGCCGCACGGCGCCGAAGTAGTTCACCGCCATGGTGCGCTCGAAATCGTGCATGCGATCCACCGAGTTGGCGACCGACCGGCGGATCGACCGACCCGCGTTGTTGATCAGGTAGTCGACGTGACCGTGCTCGGTCAGCAGCTGCCCTACCAGGGCGTCCACAGCCGTCGCGTCGGTGATGTCGCACGGGTAGGAGAACGCGGTGCCGCCGTCGGCGCGCACGGATTCCGCTGCGGCGGTGAGGTCTTCGACGCCGCGAGCCACCATGAGCACGGTCGCGCCACGCCGGGCGACCGCGTGGGCGGTGGCCAGACCGATCCCCGAGGACGCACCGGTGATGAGCACGATCCGGCCCGAGAGCCGGTCGGCGTCGGCGGCGGGACGACCACGATGCGGATCCAGGTTGGCGCGCCAGAAATCCCACAGCCGCTGGGCGTAGGTGTCGAAGGCGGGCACGGTCAGCCCGGGCAACTGGGCCTGGGTGGAGTCCGCGACGAACTCGGCGGTGAAACCGACATGCGGGGCGACCGCCGCCGGAATGCCCGCCTGCTCGAACAGGAAGTCGCGCACCGCATGCGCGCCGGGAACATGGCCGAGGCCGTTGAGCGCGCGAGCGCTACCCGGCACGGTGCCGATGCCCGCAGGGCCGCCCGCCGCGGTCGCGAGGGCGCGATAGATGTCGCCGAAGGGCTGCGGCTCCGGGTTGACCAGGTGGAATGTGCGCCCGTCCAGTCCGTCGCGGCGCACCAGCCGCACCATCGCCTCGGCGACATAGTCGACCGGGACAACATTGGTCGCGCCCAGATCGGGCAGCGGCAGCGGCAACTCGGCGGGCAGCGCCGACAGCGCGGCGATCGCCTGGAAGAAGTAGTAGGGGCCGTCGATCTTGTCCATCTCGCCGGTGCGCGAATCGCCGACTACGATCGCCGGGCGATACACCCGCCAGCGCACGTCGGTCGCCTCGCGGACCAGCTTCTCGGCGGCGAACTTGGTGCGGTGATACGGCGAGGTCAGGTTCTGGCCGAGGTCGAAATCCTCCTCGAAGAACTTGCCACGATGATCACCGGCCACCGCCACCGAGGACACGTGGTGCAGCACGGCATCGAGCCTGCGCGCCAGCTCGATCACCGAGCGGGTGCCCGCGACATTGGCCGCGTGCGCGGTCTCCTCGTCGGCGGTCATGTCGTAGACGGCGCCCAGATGCAGCACGTGGTCCGCGCGCGGCGGCTCGTCACCCAAGCCGAGACCGTCGGCGGTCAGATCGCCGACCAGCGCGAACACCCGATCGCCGTCGGGATGCTGCGCGGTCAGCGCGGTGAACTTCGCCAGCGACTCGGCGCGCACGAGCACGTGCACGATCGCGGTGGGGTCGGCTGCGAGCAGCCCCCGCACCACTCGCCGACCCAGAAACCCGGTACCGCCTGTCACGATGTAGGAAACCATCGCCCCTCCTGAAAATTCTCGAAACACGGTGTCGTGCAACAGTGATCCGGCATGCGGCGGTGGATGCGGGCATCAACGGTTGAAGTCCAGCAGCAGATGGCTGGAGAGAAACCGGGCACCTCGTCGTCCCGGCTGGCCTTTACCGTACTCGTCAGTAACCTTGCTGGGCAAGCTCGTGGCGCCCGGTCGCCGTGTGGGAATGGTCACCTGTCGTCGCAGGTCAAAGGGTGTGTGTGACAGTTAATTTCAGTAACTGTGAGTTTCGGACAACTTGCCGCTATCGGTCCGCGAGCACGTCGTCGACGACGGCGGCCATCCTGGCGCGGAACACCTCGGGCGCGAAGCTGCCCGCGTGGTCGCGGATCTTCGCCGGATCGTAGCTCGCCGAACGGAAGTCGCGCATCACCGTGGCCAGCGCCGCCACGACGTCGTCATCGGAACCGGCGGGCACGTACTCACCGGTGACGCCGGGACGGATCGTGTCGAGCGCACCGCCGGCGCCGACGGCCAGCACGGGCGCGCCGCACGCCATCGCCTCGACGGGGACGATGCCGAAGTCCTCGATGCCGGGCATGAGCAGTGCCTGGCAGCGCCGGTACATGTCCTGCAGCTGCTCGGCGGAGGTGGCGCCGAGGAAGGTCGTCTCCGGACCTGCGATCGCCTCGAGCTGGGCGCGGAAGCGTCCCTCTCCGAGAACGACCAGGCGAACGCCCGCGCGCTGTGCCGCGCGAATCGCCAGGTCGGCGCGCTTGTAGGGCACCAGTCTGCCCGCGCAGAGGAAGAAGTCCTCGCGGGCCACGCTCGGATCGGGGGTGAACCGGGCGACCTGCACCGGCGGGTTGACCACCGAGGCGGGCAGGCCCCACCAGTCGGTGACCCGCTGGGCCACCGCGTGGGAGTTGGCGACGACGTGCGTCAGCCGCGGCGCGGCGCGCAGTTCACCGCGCCGGGCCAGGGCACCCAGCGCGCCGAGCGCGAGCTGGCCAGCGCGGCCGCCTGCCTCCTGCAGGCGGAATTCGCGATCCCACGCCCACCGGGCCGGGCTGTGCACGTACGCCACGACCGGCGCGTCGGTGGCCAGCGTGGCCTGGGTGGCGAAGGCGTGATGGCTGACGACCACGACATCGAAGTCACGCAACGGCATGCGCCGGAATGCGCGCGGTACCAGCGGCAGCAGTGGTGCGTGCCTGCCGCCGGTGAGGGTGTGTGCCCGGCTGAGCCAGCTGTCGTGGACGGTGCGGACCGGTTCGCGAAGCCCGCCCGGCGCGACGATCGGCGCGAAAACCTCGGCGTCGGGCCAGGTTTCGACGAACTGGCCGACCACCGCCTCGGATCCACCGAACTCGGTGAAACGTTCGTGCACGAGGGCGACATGGGTCATCGGTAGGTGCTCGCTTCGATCTGTCGGGGCGCCGCGGTGCGACGCAGAGCGGGGGCGACGGGGCGGCCGCGCAGCAGCCCGTCGACGGCGCCGCGCTCGAGCGCGCGGCGATACACCGGGGCCGCCGCCGCGCACGCGGCGATCGTGGCGGCGATCGCGTCGGCGTCGTGGGCGGCCGAGGTGACGAACGACTGGCCGAGGACGCCGTGCTCGAGCAGTTCCTGCAGAAACAGTGTCCGAAAGGCTTGCGACGGTAGGCCTTCGGTGTCCAGGGTGCGGAAGATCAGGCACGACGGCCTGCCACGCACCTGGAGATACTCCGCGATGCCGAGCCCCTCGGCGACCGAATTCACCCCGTCGGCGAGTTCCCGGCCCGCCTGCTCCATCCGGGTGATGGGGTCCTCGGTGCGGTAGGCGTGCACGACGGCGCGGAACGCGGCCAGCGACGCGGTCTCGGGTCCGTGCGTGGTGGACAGCAGGAAGACCCGGTCGTGGTCGGTGCGCAGGCCGCCGCGCTCCATGTACTCGCGTTTGCCCGCGAGCGCGGAAATCGGGAATCCGTTGCCCATCGCCTTGCCCCAGCACGACAGGTCCGGTGTCACACCGTAGACAGCCTGCGCACCACCGGCCGCCCAGCGGAAGCCGGTGATCATCTCGTCGAACACCAGCAGCGTGCCGTGCCGATCACACAGCGCGCGAACACCTTCCAGGTATCCGGGCAGCGGCTCGGCCATGGCTGTCGCGGCCTCGAGGAAGACGGCGGCGACGGTGTCGCCCGCGAGTGTCGCCGCGAGTGCTTCGAGATCGTTGTAGGCGAACTTCACGGTGTCGACAGTGGGGATCCCGCCCGCCATGTCGGTGGTGCCGATGAACCAGTCGTCGACGGAGAAGAACGGCTGATCGCAGACGGCGATCGTGGTCCGGCCGGTCACGGCCCTGGCCAGCCGCACCGCCGCGCTGGTGGCGTCGGAGCCGTTCTTCGCGAATTTCACCATGTCGGCGCCCGGCACGAGGTCCAGGAAGTCCTGTGCGGCACGTAGTTCGAGTTCGGTGGGCCGCGAGAAGCTCATGCCGTCGGCGACGGCGAGGGTGGCCGCACGGACTACCGGCTCGTAGCCGTGGCCCAGGGTGACCGATCGCAACCCCATCCCGTACTCGACGAACTCGTTGCCGTCGACATCCCAGACGCGAGCGCCCTTGCCGCGCACCAGGATCGGTGCCATCTGCTCCGGGTACTGGTCGGCGCCACGGGCGTAGGTGTGCGCGCCGCCCGGAATCAGGTCGTGCAGGCGAGCCTGGATCGCGGTACTGCGTTCGAAACTGCGCATCAGGTGAGCCCCCACAAACCGTGGTCGGTGTACAGCCCGGTGGGGCCACGATGGTCGGTCAGGACACCTTCGTGCACGAAGCCGGCGGCGGCAACCACAGCGGAGGTGACAGTGTCGCCGACCGGAATCTCGGCCGCTATCCGCCGCAGCCCGAGCTCGGTGAACCCGTACTCGGTGACCGCGCGCAGCGCCGCGGCCCAGAGTTCGGTATCGGCGAGATCGGGGTCGGCCCAGGTGAACAGGCTGGTGGCCTGACCCGGCAGCAGGGATTCGGACAGTTGGAATTCGCCTGCGTAGCAATTGTTCACGTGCAGCACCAGGTGTAGTCCCATCGGTGACCGGAGACCGAATCGGGTGTACCACCGCGCGCGGTACCACCCGGCCCGGCGGTGCCGGCGTTCCCATTCGGCGGGCCCGACCGCCACCGTGATCCGCGTGCGGTGGGCTGTCGCGGCACGTCGCCAGTCCGATCGATCCGTGCGGGCAAGGGTGCGCACCGCGGCATCCGGGTGATCGGCGACCACCAGGGACACGGGTTCGGCGGGCACGTAGCGTCGCAGATGCTCGCGGGCGGCCCAAGCGACCAGCCTGGCGGCGGCGAGCGCGACTACTGCGGGCGACACACCGCCAGAGCTGGAACCGGCTGGGACCGAGGCTGATTCGGCCGGGAGGAGGGCGGGGAGGTCCTGCGCCGCGAGGTCGGCGGGGGTGATCGCCGACAAGGTGTGATCCCGGGGCGCCCCACCGGCGTCGTAGGCCAGTGCCATGGTGGCTTGGTGGCGGTAGCCGAGGCCACGCACACAACGGAGGGCGGGTCGGTTGTCCGATGAGACGGGTGCCAGCACCCGGGTGACACCGCGGGTGCTGAACATGTAGTCGTGCAGCAGCACGCCCACCTGCGCCATGACCCCGCGGCCTGCCCACCGCGCGTCGATCCAGCCACCGGATTCCGCTGTCGCCGAGGCCGCGTCGATGATGAAGCACTCCGCCTGCCCTGCGAACCGGCCGTCGACCTCGATGACCCCGGCGTACCGGTGCCCGGCCCGCATCTCGGACCAGGCGACCAGGCACTCCCGCGCCCAGTGCCGGGGCGTGTGCCGCTGCTCCCAGCTCAGTGGTGAAGTGCCCCAGTACGGTTCGATGACGGCGCGGTCACGCAGCCGGATCTCACGCCACTGCGCGAAGTCCGACATGCGCGGCGGCCGCAGGCGAACGATGCTGTCGCCGTTGCGAACAGGGCCCAATATCAGGCGCGACATGTCGCCCGGTGTGGGGGATGTCATGCGCGACAACACCATGTCTAGCCGTCGCGCGATCCGGTGGTCTTCGGCACCGGGGCGGCACGAACCGGCCATTGCCGGGGCAGCACCGTGGTCTCGGGGTCGTAGGCCACCGGCGTCGAGGTCCTGGCGTCACGCTTCGGGGCCGGGGCCGGGGCCGGGGCCGGGGCCGGGGCCGGGGCCGGAGTCGGGGTCGGGGCCGGGGCCGGGGTCGGGGCTGGACCGGGTGTCGGCTCGGGTGCCGCGGTGGGAACAGGGACGGCTGTGGCGACCGCGGTCTCAGCTTTCCGGCCGCGCCGGAAACCACCGGTTCGACCGTTGACCCCACCGGCTCCACCGGTGCGGCGGCTGAGCGCACCACGCGCCAGCACCACCGTCTCGGCAACGATGATCAGCGTGGCCAGCCCCGCGAACAGGCCTTCCTGGACCGGGTGCGGGGCGACCAGTTCCGAGGTCGGATTGGCGATCACGGTCAGGCGCGGCATGCCCAGAACCTGGCGGAACTCCATCTCGCGGGCCACATCCCTGGCATCGAAACTGAGTTCCGGGCGCAGCGGATCCTCGGCCAGCCGTTTGGTGAAGGTGTCCTCGACGGCCCGCCGATGCACCTCGAGATCGGCGGCCGAACGGGCGATGGCCTCGGTGCGCATCTGGGACGCGACACTGTCGAGCGACTGCTGCACCGCCAGCACCAGCTTTTCGGCCTGCTCGGGCGACCCGGCTTGCGCCTTGATGATGAGCAGCGACGGGGCGGGCCCGGTCATCGCCGAAACCCTGGGGCGCAGGTCGTTCTCCGAGGGCGCCAGCCCGTTCTTCACCACATCCGAGAGCACCCGGCTCTCGGTGACCAGCACGATGTAGGGCTGGGTCAGCTCGTTGAACACCGCGCCGATGGATTGCTGGGAGATCTGCGCGGTGAGGCTCGCTTCGTAGGTGCGGGCGCTGCCGTCGCGGACCAGCCACACCGCACCGCCGACGAGGGCTGCGACCACCAGGGCGATCGGCAGGGCGCGAACCAGTTGGCGCAGATGGTCGGCGATGTTCACCCCGGACATCGCCGGGCGCCCCGGGTCCGCGTCGCCGGTGTCCGCCGGGTCGGTCTCGCTCACGCTTACCCCACAATTCGCCGATCTTGCTTCCGCGATGTTAGCTGGGGTTCCCCTGCGCCGCTAACTCGGTCGCACGTGGGGGTATCAGGGGTACCCGGACCACGCGTTGGGTAAACGATCTGTACCGATGTCGATGTGAATCTCGGTTGCCAGGCGGGTACTGTGCACGAAACGGGCACGCGTCGGGCGGCGCGGGCCCGATGAGTGTTGTGGAGGATGTGCTGTGGTGGGGGTACCCGTGTCGGTGTGCGTCCCGGCATTCAACGCGGCACGCACGATTGTCGAGACCATCGAGTCGATCCGCGCGCAGGATTTCGCGGACTTCGAGATCGTCGTGCTCGACAATGCCAGCACCGACGGCACCGGTGACCTGGTGCGTTCCTTCGACGACGAGCGAATCCGGTTGTGCACCAACGACACCGTGCTGCCGATGGTCGACAACTGGAATCGGGTGATGAGCCAGGCCCGAGGCGATCTGGTCAAACTCGTCTGTGCCGACGACCTGATCACCCCGGATTGCCTGTCGGCGCAGGTCGATTCGCTGCGCGATCCCGAGGTCGCCGTCGCCGGCGCCAAGTTCGACGTCATCGACGATGAGGGCGCGGTGCTCGCCCGGGCTCGGGGGCTGGGGAATCTGGTCGGGCGGTGTTCGTCGCGTAGGGCGCTCGGCGCGTTCGTGCGCAAGCTGCCCGACGAGCTGTGCCCGACCGCCGCGTTCCTGTTCCGGCGCCACGAATTCGAGGCGACCGGGGGATTTCGCACCGACTTCTTCTATGCGATGGACATCGATCTCGTCGCGCGATTGTGTGCGCGCGGCAGGTTCTACGGTCACAACCGGGTGCTGGCGATCAACCGGGCTTCGGTGTTCAACCATTCCTCCACGACGTCGACCCTCAGCAAATTCTCCGATGTGCTGCGGTTCAACCACCACGCGCGGCGCGAATACCGCGGCCTGGTCGGTCCGGTCGACGTACTGGCCGGCGACGGCAAGGTGCTGCGCCAGGCGCTGGTGCGCCTGGGTGCGCGGACCAAGCACCTGGCCGGGCGGGGCTGAGTTCGATGGGCCCGCTGCTGTACCTGGCCGCCATCCCGGTGGGCTGGGTGTTCCTGCGCTGGATCCGGTTCCGGCCGCAGCGTGGCGTGCTGCTGGTCGCCGCACTGGTCCCGTTCAACGGTCTGCTCGAGATCGCGCCGGGCTGGATGCAGGTCAACGGCTGGAAGGAGGCGCTGCTCGGACTCACCCTGCTGGTGGCCGTTTTCGTCCCGCACCGGCAGACCGATGCGCGTCCGGTGGTGCCGTGGTGGTCTTTCGGCGCCGCACTGTGTGTCTTCGGGGTGGTGTCGGCGTTCGTCACGGCCGGCACGCTCGGACTGTTCGCCATCAAGATCACGTTCTTCTACTTCATCGTGGTCCCGCTGATCCTGTATCTGCGCCCGTTCACCGCGCGCGACCGTGACCTGCTGGTGACGATCATGATGGTGGAGTCGGTGGCGATCGCGCTGTTCGGCCTGGCCCAGCAGGTGATCGGCGGCGCGGGCCTGGCGCAGATGGGCTACAAGTACAACGAGACGATTCGCTTCGCCGGCGGCCTGCTGCGTTCGTTCAGCACCTTCAACCAGCCGTTTCCGTATGCGTTCTACCTGGTGATGGTCCTGCTCGTCGGCGGGTCGGTCGCACTCGCGAATCCCAGACGACCGCGCAATCGGCTGTTCCTGATGACGACGCCGATTCTGGTCCTCGGTGTGGCGGCGAGTGTGGTGCGTGCCGCGCTGGCCGGGCTGCTGGTCGGTGCCCTGCTGCTGGCGGTGGTGCGCTACCGGCGCCAGTTGATGCCGGTGATCGTCGGCTCGGTGGCGGTGGTCGCGATCGGCGGGATCGCGGTGTCGTCGCAGGCCAGCAGTTCGCTGTTCTCCTCGTCGAGCCTGGCCGATCGGGGGACCGGCTGGAACACCGTCATGCGGACCGTCGGCAGTCATCCCTTCGGCGACGGACTCGGCTCGACCGGGGCCGCGGCCGCGCGGCTGCTTGTCGAGGAACTGGGCCCGATGGCCGGGGAATTGCCGTACGCCACCGGCGAAGTCCAAATCTATGGCCGCCCTTATCAACCCGACAACTACTACGTGAAGTTGCTCATCGAACTGGGGCCGATCGGGGTGTGGCTGTTCTCGGCGATCCTGGTGGTGATCTACCTGATGGCGCTGCGCTCGTCCCGCACGATGCGCGGGCCCGATTCGGCCCTGGCACTCGGTGTCGCGGCGGCCGTGCTGGCCAGCGCGGTGGCGGCGGTGGCGTCGAGCTACTTCGAGATCTTCCCGAGTGATTTCTACTTCTGGTTGCTGGCCGCGGTCGTCGGCTGTGCCGTCACCCAGCAGCAGTCCCCGTCCCCGGCCGCCGAGCGCAGCTCTGTCTCCGAGCAGGTAACGTGAACAGTGAAAGTTCCAGTCCCACACTGTGTTTCGGTGCGCTGGCATTACGCCCGAACGGGGCAGGGGTGGCTACCTATCAGCGGGAGCTGCTGGGGCGGATGGCCGGGCTGATGCCCGCAACCGCGATGTCGGCGCTGGTGCAGGCCGACGCCGCACCCACGCTGCCATCAGGCATCGCGGCGTTGTCGCGGCCGGTCGCGGCGGGGGCTCGCCGGGCCTGGCACGGTATCGCGCCCCTGCGCGGCGTTGATGTCTTCCACGGTCTCGATGTCGATATTCCCCTGTCCGGGCCGGGCGCAACGGTCAGTACGGTGCACGACCTGTCGGTCTTCGATGTGCCGTGGGCGTTCAGCCGGTATCGGGCACGCGGTGAGCAGCTGCTGGTGCGGATGTCGCTGACCCGGGCCGACTTGCTCATCGCCGTCTCGGAATTCACCGCGCAGCGGATCGCGGAGCGGTTCGGTCGCGAGGCGGTGGTGGTGCCGCTGGCTCCGGCCGAATGGGCGCGGGAGCCGGACGAGGCCGCCGTGACGCGGGTGCGCGCGCGGTATCAGCTGCCGCAGCGGTTCGTGCTGCAGGTCGGCACCGTCGAACCACGCAAACAAGTCGGGATGCTGGCCGAGGTGGCACGCGACCTCGACGTCCCGCTGGTGCTGGCCGGCGCCGGATCCGATGGTCCGCAGGCACCGAGCGGCGCGATCGGGCTCGGTTACGTCGACCTCGCGGATCTGCCCGCGTTGTACGCGGCCGCCACCGTGGTCGCCTACAGCTCGCAGTACGAAGGCTTCGGGCTGCCGCCGGTCGAGGCGATGGCCTGCGGCGGCGCGGTCGTGGCGAGCGCGGTCGGTGCGCTGCCCCAGGTCTGCGGTGACGGCGCGGTACTGGTGGCCGACGCGACCACCGAATCGTGGGTGCGTGCCATCCGCCCCCTGCTCCACGACGACGCGGCCAACCGGGACCTGCGTGCGCGCGGGCTCGCCGCGATGTCCGAACTGAGCTGGCAGGCGACGGCCGAAGCGACGGTCGCCGCCTATCGTGCGGCCGGGCTGATGCCATGACGGACGAGGCCGTCTCCGCGCAACCCCGGCCCAGCGGTGGCCTCACCGAGAATCGGTCCCGCGCGCAGTCGGGTCGTGCCGCGGCCAACAACACCGCGGCGATGCTGGCCGCCCGGATCTTCGCCGCCGTGCTCGGCCTGCTCGGCACCACTCTCATCGCCCGCATGCTCCCGGCTGTCGAATGGGGCTATTTCTCTTTCGTTTTCGGGTTGCTCGGCATGCTCGCGATCATCACCGACCTCGGGGTCGGGCGTGCGGTCATCGGCAAACTCGTGCACGGTGACCCCACCGAGGCCGCCGAGATCGCCACCTCCTTCATCGTGTTGCGCACGGTGCTCGGACTGGTCGGTTACGCGATGGCCATCGGGTATGTGGTCGTCTTACGTTGTCCGGCACCGGTGGTTGCGGCCACCGCGCTCGCCGGACTGGTGGTGGTGATCGCCACCCCGAGCCATGCCTTGACCATCCTGTTCCAGTCCACGATGCGCCTCACCCTGGTCGCCGCCGCCGAGTCCCTGGCCCGGTGCGTGCAGCTGGCCTTGACCGTGGCGGCGGTGCTGTGGGCGCCGACTCTGCTCCTCGTGGTGGTGCCCGCCATCGCCTACGAGGTCGTTGCCGTGACGGTGAAGATCATCGCGGTGGCGCGTGGGCTGGGCGGGCCCATCCCGGCCCGGCGCATCGAGCTGAGCTGGTGGAGCCCGATGCTGCGCGAGGCGCTGCCGCTGAGTATCGGGCTGGCGCTGATCATCATGCTGCAGAAGGTCGGGCTGCTGCTGCTCGGACATTTCGACAGCTTCGAGTCCGTGGGCTTCTTCGCGGTCGGCATGAAGTTCTCGGACCTGCTCGATACCGCGGCGGTGGCGGTGGTCGGACCGCTGACGACCCTGCTGATCGCCTTGTGGCCGGATGATCCGCTGCGGTTCCGGCGCTTCTTCCGCCAGGCCAACGCGGCCCTGATCGTGCTCGGGCTGACCGCGCTGGTGGCCTTCTGGCCGGTCGCGGGTCAGGTGGTCGGACTGCTGTTCGGCACGAACTTCGTTGCCGCGGCCGATGCCAGCCGTATCCAGGTCGTCGGCGGGCTGCTCGGTGCCCTGGCACACCTGGGCCTGGTGGCGTTGATGGCCACCGGCCGCAACAACGTGATCCCCTGGATCGCGGCGGCGGCGCTGGGGGTGAACCTCGCCTTGGCGTGGCCGTTGATCGCGCGGATGTCCTACGAGGGCGCCGTCATCGCGGGCCTGGCGGCGCAGGTGGTGCTGCTGGCCGCAGTCTGGCTGGCTGTGCTGGCGACCGTGCGGATGCGGCGGCTGCTGCCGGTGACGACGCTGCTCGCGGTCACCGGTGTGGCGGTCGCGGTGATCGCCGCCGCGACCGCGATTCAGCACCGCTGGGGCCCACCGTGGATTCTCATCTCGGCCATGGCCGGCCTGATATACCTTCTCATCGCCGGAAGCATCATGCGAAGGACCGAGGGATTGACGATACGAAGCTTGCGAGGGCCGAAAACTGATGACACTGTGGCGGATCGCTCGAGCGGGGATCATCGCGGTGGTCGTCCTGGCGACAGTGCTCGGTTGCGCACCGGAGCCGACCGCGAGCACTGACACCGTGATCCCCTCAGGTCTGGGAATCTCCGGCGGCCACTCCTGGCTCCAGCTCAGCGCCGAGGAACTGGATCGGCAGATGGGTCTGGTCGCCGCGACCGGCGCCACCTGGGTCCGCATCGACATCGACTGGTCGGTGATCGAACCCGTTCGCGGAAAACAGGACTGGTCGGCGACCGACCGCGCGGTACAGGCGGCACGGGCACACGATCTGTCGGTGCTGGCGATCCTCACCTACGCACCGGCCTGGGCAGGCCCCCACGGTGGTGTGGGCGGCAGCAAAGCCGCGCCGCAGCCGGTGTTGTTCGGCCGCTTCGTCGGTGACGCCGTCGAGCACTACAAGGACCAGATCGCGCACTGGGAGATCTGGAACGAACCCAACGTCACGGCGTTCTTCGCGCCGCGCCCCGATGTCGCCACCTACGCCCATCTGCTGCGCCAGGCCGCCCAGGCGGTGCGCGCGCGGCAGCCGCACGGTCAGGTCCTCGTCGGCGGGCTGGCGCCCGCGGACGACAACGGCCAGGACATCTCGCCGACCTCGTTCGTCGAGGCCCTCTATCAACTCGGCGCCGACGCCGACTTCGACGCGATCGCCGTGCACCCGTACTCCTATCCTGAGCTGCCGGACTCACAGAGCTGGTACAACGCGTTCGGGAACCTGATGCGGATCCGGCGGATCATGGACTCCCACCACGACACCGCCATGCAGTTGTGGCCCACCGAGTTCGGCGCGCCGACCGGAACAGGTGCGCGGGCTGTTAGCGAGGACGTGCAGGCCAGGATCATCGACCAGGGACTCGGTCTGGTCACCGCGATCCACGATGTCGGACCCGTCTTCGTCTACTCCCTGGTCGATGCCGGTCCCGACAGCAACGATCTCGAACAGAATTTCGGGATGCTGCGCCGTGACTACACTGAAAAGCCGGCCGTGACCGTGTTGCGCACCCATGCGGAGGTGCTGCGTGCCGGCCGATAGCGGGACGCGGGAACTGGTGTTCGTCGCCCACACCGCGCAGGCGTCCGGCGCCGAGAAGGTCATGCTCGATGTCATCGAAGTGGCTGTGGCGCGCGGCCACCGGGTGGTGGTGGTCTGCCCGACAGGCCCGCTCAGCGCCCGGCTGCCCGACTCGGTCGGCCACCTCCCGATTCGGGAACTCGGGTTGACCGGTCAGCGGGGTGCGGCGCGCATCCGGGCCGCGCTGGTCATGCTGTGGCGATGGTTCCAGGCCGCGATCGTGCTGCGGAAGGTGTTCCGTGGCGGCCGGGTCGAGCTGGTGGTCAACTCGACCATGGCCCTGCCCGCGGTAGCCCTGTCGGTGCCGCGCCGCCGGTCGACGGTCTGGCTGGTGCACGACATTCTCGCCAGCCGAAGGCAATTCGTGGTCGCCAGGATCGGACGTCGGGCTGTCGGCCGGGCGGTCGCGGTCTCCGAGCGTGCGGCCGCGCCGGTGCGGGCGCTGGGATTCGACGTGGATGTCGCGTGGCTGGGGGTGACGTGGCCGGTCGAGGCCGCCCCGATCGTGGAGCGCAGGCCGCCGGTGATCGGCATTCTCGGCGTGATCACCGCGTGGAAAGGCCATCACGTGCTGTTGGCCGCCGCCGCCGAACTGCCCGAGGTCGGCATCGAGATCGCGGGCACCGCGTTGCCGGGGGACGAACCGTATCTGGCCGAACTGCGGGAGCGGGCTGCCCGCCCCGATCTGGCGGGCCGGGTTCGCTTCCTCGGGCACGTCGACCCGCTGGTGACGGTGCGCGGATGGGATGTGCTGGTGTCGGCGAGTGTGCTGCCCGAAGCGGGTCCGCTGGCGGTGCTCGAGGCGATGAGCCTGGGTGTTCCCGTGGTGGCCACCGACCACGGCGGCAATGTCACCGACGATGTGGCGCTGTGCGTTGCCCCTGATGATCCGGCCGCGCTGGGCGAGGCGTTGCGCCGGCTCGTGCACGACCCGCAGCTGCGGGCACGGCTACGAGAAGCGGGCCGCGCGCATATCGCCACCCGTCACGACCGGTCCCGCACTCTGCCCCGCATGGTCGATGTGCTGCTCGGCGTGGACCACTCGAACCTCAGCGTGCCGTCGGCCCGGCCGGGTCGTCGACGAACCAGCGGCCCTCGAGCTCGGGGAGCCGGGCCCGCACTTCGGTGAGCAGATCGGGCAGGGTCAGCAGGACGGCGCCGGGGTCGGCGGCGACGAGTTCGGCGGGGGAGATGATGGGTACATCGGTGCCCGGCATCCGGCGGCCCTGTTTGGCGGGGGAGGCATCGGCGACACCGGCGAGCAGGCTACGTCGCGCGCCCGCCATGGACAGCAGGGCGACGGCGCGGGACGCTGCGCCGTAGGCGTATACCAGAGTGCCTTGTGCGGCAGCGGTTTCCAGCCACTCGCGCAGTGCGTGAACGTGCTTGTCGACGACCTGCTGCAGGGCCCGAGCCGACCCCCCGAGCACCTCGGCTTCGGTAGCCGACACCCGCTCGACAGCCGGATCGGGGGCGTGCTCACCGTGGCGGGCGGCCAGGAGCACGGTGCCGCCGTAGAGCTCGAACTCCCACGCGGTCACCACACTCATCCCCGCCGCGCGCAACAGGGTCCGCAGCGTCGCCAGGGAGTAGTACGCGAAATGCCCGTGCCGCAACGCATTCCACTGCCCCTGCCCGAGGATGGCGGCCAGCGAGTGGTATTGCACCAGCAGCACACCGTCCGGGGCGGTCGCTGCGGCGCGCGCGGTGAACGCGGCCCGCTGATCGGGCTCGTGCATGATGCCGAAGCAATCGAGCACCACCTCGGCCGCGCCCTCGGTCCGCTCGGTGAAGCCGTGCTCGGTGAGCAACGGGAGCCAGGTGCCGCCGTGCGGGCTGCCGAACTCGGTCACGGTCGACCCGTGCAACAGACCGGCGGCGTGCACCAGCCGCACGGCAGCCGCCGCCTGATCGCGCAGTGCCTGCGGTTCGATGCCGCGCGGTTCGGCGGTGACGGTGTCGTCGTCGGCCAGCTGAGCCAGCCCACACGCCACGCACTGGTCCATCCGCAGCGGATGACCGGTCTCGGCCGGATCGACGGGGCTGTCGTGCGGTGGGAAGTGATCGGCCGCGGGTACCGTACCCAGGTCGAGAACGATGGTGAGCTCGGAATTTCCGCAGCCGCGGCACCGGCGAGTCATGGCAGGATGTCCCCGTGCGTATCGAGCGGACCGAACTGGCCGACGTGGTGATGCTCGTTCCCGAGCCGTTCCGAGACGAGCGCGGGCTGTTCACCCGAACCTTCGACGCCCGCGAATTCGACGCCCACCTCGGGAGAGAGGGCGCCGCCGCGGCGTTCGTGCAGGACTCGCAGTCGCGATCCAGGCGCGGTGTGATTCGAGGCCTGCACGGACGCGGTGGCCGCGGGGAGGCGAAACTGGTGCGCTGCGCACGCGGCGCCGTGCACGACGTGCTCGTCGACATCCGGCCCGGCTCGCCGACTTTCGGCGCGCGCCAAGGGTTCCGGCTCGACGACGAGCACTTCCACCACCTGTACGTGCCGCCCGGGTTCCTGCACGGATTCCAGGCGCTCACCGAGGTCGCCGACGTCTGCTACCGCATCGACCGCCCGCACGACCCGGCCGAGGACCTCGGGGTCGCCTACGACGACCCCGACCTGGCCATCGACTGGCCCCTGCCCGCCGGCATCGTCTCGGCGCGCGACGCGCAGGCGGGCAGCTGGGCGCAGCTGCGCGCTACGCTGGCGCCGGCGCACTGATCCGGCGCAGTTGCGCGTCGAGTTCACCCGCGTCACAGAGCCCCTGCAGATGTGGCAACCGGGTGAACCGGCGGAAGAATGCGTCGGAGGTGAGCCCGCGCGCGGTGTACTCGGTGAACAGCTCCTCGGCGCCCGCGGGCACCGTCCACCGCGCCTCGAAACCGAGAACCTTACGCGCGGAAGAGAAATCGACACGATACGAGCGGGGGTCGGCGCCGCTCTCGCCGGTGATCAGCAGTCGCGAACCCGGCACCGCGTCCACCACCGCGGCGGCGATCTCGGCGACGGTCAGATTGTTGACCTCGGTGCCGATATTGAACGCGCGGCAGGAGATGTCGGCGGCGGGCGCGGTCAGGCAGGTGGCGAAGGCGATCGCGATGTCCTCGGCGTGCACCAGCGGGCGCCACGGCGTGCCGTCGGAGAGCACCTTCACCTCACCGGTGAGCACCGCGTAGCCGACCAGATTGTTGAGCACGATATCGGCGCGCAGCCGCGGGGAGAAGCCGAAAGCCGTCGCGTTGCGCAGGAATACCGGCGTGAAATCGGCATCGGCCAGGGCGGCGACGTCGTCCTCGACACGCACCTTGCTCTGCGCGTACGGAGTGATCGGGCGCAAGGGCGCGTCCTCGGTGACCAGTTCGGCACCCGCGGCGCCGTACACCGAGCAGGTCGAGGCGTAGAGGAAGCGGCGCACCCCGGCCTCCTTGGCGAGGCGGGCCAGCCGCACCGACGCGTGATGGTTGATGTCGTAGGTGATCTCGGGAGCCAGCGCGCCCAGCGGATCGTTCGACAGCGCGGCCAGGTGGATCACCGCGTCGAAACCGCGCACCTGCTCGACGGTGACCTCGCGCAGATCCACCGCCAAGCCCGTGGGGTCACCGGCGAACTCGCCGAGCAGGCAGTCGGCGAAGTAGCCGATGTCCACACCGGTGACCTCGTGGCCCGCCGCCCGCAGCACCGGCACCATCACGGTGCCGAGATAGCCCTGGTGCCCGGTGACCAGTACCCGCATGTTCACGTCTGTTCCCATCTGATGATCGCCTTGTCGAGCACGAAGGCCTCGGCATAGGGCGCGTGACACTGCACACCACGCATCCGGGCCAGACCGAGGAAGGCCTGCTCGTCGAACCAGTCGCGGCCTGTCTGCGACGGATAGTGCTCGTGCAGCAGCCGCGACTTGCGCTGCGCGAGTTCCGCAGTGAGCGGGTGGTACAGGGTGGGTGCCGGGGTGTCGGTCTCCCACTTGAGGATTTCGTAGCCGAGGATCAGGTGGTCACGGAACTCGGTCGGCACGAGTTCGGCCAGCAGCCGGTGGTCCTGGTGGGCGTCGCCGCGATGCGGGGCGAACACCACCTCGGGTTCGCCGCCGCGCCGGAACCCGGCCAGTGCGTCCTTGATCCGGTCCCAGTGCGCGGGCGCGCGACCGTCGGGGATGTCGAGCACCTCGAGGTCGGGTTTGGTGCCGGAGCAGAACGCGGTGAGTGCCGCGCGCTCCTCGTCCGCCCGCGCGGTGCCCGCCCCCGACAACACCAGGGCCCGGACCTCCACCTCGGGATCGGCGCCGGTCAGCGCCAGTAGGGTGGCGCCCATCCCGATCGCGATGTCGTCGCAGTGCGCGCCGAGCACCGCGATCCGCTTCGGCGGGCGGGTGAACAGTCCGATCACGCCGATTCCCACACCATCCACGGACGCGCACCGTCGCGGTAGGCGTCGTCGAGTTCGGCGCGCTCCTTGAACGTGTCGGCCGGTTTCCAGAAGCCCAGATGCCGGTAGCCGAAGAGCCTGCCCTGCCCGGCCAGCGCATCGCACGCATCGGCGATCAGATCGCCGCCGGGTGGCAGCAGATCGAAGATCTCCTGGCTCAGCACGAAGTAGCCGCCGTTCTCCCACAACGGCATTCGCGCCACCGGCATGATGTTCTTCACCTCACCGGTCTCGCTGATATCCACACAGTGGAACGAGGACTGCGGTGGCACCACCATCATCGACGCGGCCGCACCCGAGGCGTGGAAACGTTCGATCATTGTGTCCAGCGGTGCGTCGGTGAGCACATCGGCATAGTTGGCCAGGAAGTACTCGTCACCGTCGAGATGTTCACGCACCCGCCGCAGCCGCTCGCCGATCGCCGACTCCACCCCGGTGTCGACGAAGGTGATCGACCAGTCGCTGATATCGGTGCCGAGCAGCTGGACCTGACCGTCGCGGATGACGAAATCGTTGGACGCCGTCTCCTGATAGGTGAGGAAGAAGTTCTTGATGTGCTCGGCGCCGTAACCCAGGCACAAGACGAACTCCTTGTGGCCGTAGTGGGCGTAGTAGCGCATCACGTGCCACAGCAGCGGGCGCGGGCCGACCAGCTGCATCGGCTTGGGCACGACGTCCTCGGACCCGCCGCGCATGCGCATGCCGTAACCGCCGCAGAACAACACGACCTTCATCGGTTCACCTTCGTTTCCATGGCACCGGCTGCCACCGGGTCGCCGAGAATGTCGCCGCGGTGCAGCACCGGCAGCGGATAGACCAGTTCGCCACCCCAGTCGCCGACATGGCGCAACTGGGCGGTGATCTCGGTTTCGAGATTCCAGGGCAGCACCAGCACCACATCCGGGCGGTCGGCATCGATGCGTTCCGGTGGATGGATCGGGATGCGGGTGCCGGGGGTGTAGCGGCCGTGCTTGTAGGGGTTGCGGTCCACGGTGTACTCGAGCAGGTCGGGCCGGATACCGCAGTAGTTGAGCAGAGTGTTGCCCTTACCCGGGGCGCCGTACCCGACGACCCGCTTGCCCGCCGCCCGGCAGTCGAGCAGGAAGCGCAGCAGTTCCAGCCGCACCGATTCCGCGCGCGGTCCCAGCGCGGCGTAACCCTCGGGCACATGCAGGCCCGCCGCCCGTTCGAGCTCGAGCACCTCCGAGACCCGCGCTGTGGGCTCCGCGACCGCGTCGGGCCGGGCCCACAGCCGGATCGAACCGCCGTGGGTGTCGAGCAGCTCCACATCGACGACGGTCAGTCCGCCCACCGCCAGCGCGCGCTGCGCGGAATGGACGGTGTAGTACTGGAAGTGCTCGTGATACACGGTGTCGAACTGGCCGAGCTGGACCAGATTCAGGGCGTGGTGAACCTCGATGCTCAGCCAGCCGTCATCGCTGAGCAACCCTCGCAGCGCACGGGTGAAGCCGCGCAGGTCGGGGATATGGGCGTAGACATTGTTGGCGACCACCAGGTCGGCGGGCCCGTGTTCGGCGCGCACCCGCGCGGCCGACTCCTCGTCCAGGAACGTCGTTTCGGTGGGCACACCGGCCGCGCGCGCCACCCTGCCCACATTGACCGACGGTTCGATGCCCAGGCAGCGGATGCCGCGCGCCACCGCGTGACGCAGCAGATACCCGTCGTTGCTGGCCACCTCGACGACGAACGAATCGGCGCCGAGGCCGAGACGCTCGGCGGCGGTGTCGACGAACCGCTCGGCGTGGCGCACCCAGCTTTCGGAGTACGAGGAGAAGTACGCGTACTCGGTGAAGGTGTCCTCGGGGGTGATCAGCGCCGGGATCTGCAACAGCAGGCAGTCCTCGCACAGTCGCAGATGCAGGGGAAAGGTCGATTCCGGCAGATCGAGCTGGTCGCGGTCGAGGAAACTCTCACACGGCGGGGTGGCACCCAGGTCGAGCACACTCGTGAGCCGTTCGGAATCACAGAGTCGACACTGCACGCGGGGCCTCACCTTTTACACGATCGCGAAAACTGTCACGGCCGATGCCGGACATGCCGGAAGTCGGTCCGGCGGTCCGAGACGTTACAGCCAGGCGCCGCGGGGGCGGGAGTTGAAACCGCTGGGACCGATATTGATTCGTGATATGTTTCGAAGTCGGCCGGTATTTCGCCAGGTCGGCTATCTGTCGGCGTCGGCGACCATTGCTCGTCGCTCTATGATGTCACCCACTCGGGAAAGTGTTTGTCCTGCATTCATATCGAATAGCCATGGGTCTGCGCTTGCCTGCGGTGCTGCCGTCGGCAATATCTGGCTAACTTTCGGAATCCGTTGTGCCGCTGACATTTCGGTGCGACCACCAGCAAATGGTCTGTAACAATCAGCGGGCGGGCATCGAATCGTGGGGAAGTAGGACGGTCATTGCGGCCGCGTTCGGATCAACGGGGTTCGGGAAACGGTGCGTTTCCCGAAGTGAGGTGTGGGTTCATGAGCTTCGAGCTCACCAGCGGCGGCGAAGTCGAGGTCGCCTCCGCGGTACAGGCGCTGGGCCGTACGCGGCGTGAGAGCTGGCAGGCGGCGTTCGCACAGCGGCTGGTCGTCACCGACGTCGTCGCGGTGCTCGGCGCCGTCGGCGCCGCGCAGGCCATCCGCTTCGGTGGCCCGGCCGCGCCGCCGCTGGCCTGGCCGCTGCCCTACGAGGTCGGCTACTCGGTGGTGACCTTGGCGCTGGCGGCGGGCTGGCTGGCCCTGCTGCACGGTCATGGGACCCGCGCCCCCCAGGTGATCGGCACCGGCAGCGAGGAATTCCGCAGGCTGGTCTCGGCGACCTTGCGCTTGTTCGGCGTCCTCGCGATCCTCGCGCTGCTCTTCCGGATCGATTTCGCGCGCGGCTATCTCGCTATCGCGCTGCCCACGGGCCTGCTCGCTCTCATCGCCGGCCGACTGGCCTGGCGGGGGCGGCTGCGGCGCTGGCGGGCCGAGGGCCGGTGTCACACCGCGGTGCTCGTCGTCGGTTCGCCCGAGGCCGCCCACGCGATGGCCACTGCGTTCACCGATGATCCCGGCTCCGGCTATCGCGTGGTGGGGGTGTGTGTCCCCGCGGGCTCGGGCGACGGGCGATTCGAGAGGCACGGCGGGCCGTCGGTGCTCGGCGACGACCGGTCGGTGCTCGACGCGGTGCGGCGCAGCGCGGCGGAGTCGGTCGCCGTGGCGGCCACCGACCATCTCGGCCCGGCCGAATTGCGCCGCATGGCGTGGGAATTGGATCCGATCGGGGTCGACCTGATCGTGGCGCCCGGTGTCGTCGACATCGCGGGCGTGCGGCTGACGCACCGCCTCGTCGCGGGGATGCCGATGCTGCACATCGACCGGCCACGATACGGCCGGGCGAAGTCCAGTCGCAAGGCGCTGTTCGACTTCTGTTTCGCCGCGGCGGTGCTGGTGCTCAGCGCGCCGTTCCTGGTAGCCATCGCGACAGCGGTGAAGGCGACCAGTGCGGGACCGGTGTTCTATCTGTCCGAGCGCATCGGCCGCGACGGTGTGCCGTTCCGGATGATCAAGTTCCGCAGCATGCACCTCGATGCCGACACCGTGGTCGACGATCTGATCGAGCAGCACGGCGGCAATCCGGTGTTCTTCAAGGTCAAGGATGATCCGCGGGTGACGCCGGTCGGGCGGTTCCTGCGCAAGTACAGCCTCGACGAGCTGCCCCAGTTCTTCAACGTGCTGCGCGGCGAGATGAGCGTGGTGGGGCCGCGGCCCCAGGTGCAGCGTGAAGTCGACAGTTACGACGGCGAGATGCGCAGGCGCTTGCTCGTGAAGCCGGGGCTCACCGGGTTGTGGCAGGTCAGCGGGCGGTCCGATCTGTCGCTGGAGGATTCGGTGCGCCTGGATCTGTCCTATGTCGAGAATTGGTCCATGGTGCTCGATGTCGCGCTGATCGCGCGGACCATCGGTGTCGTCACACGCGGGGACGGCGCCTACTAGCCGAGGGGCCGACGCGGCAAGCCCGCGCCGGCCGGTTCCCTCAGCGCAGGTCGCGGCGTCGGAAGGCAGCCAGACCGAGGACGGTGCCTGCGATCGTGACGGCGAGAAGCCAGGCGATCGGGGCGAGGGCGAACGACGCGCCGGGCAGCTTGGGCGGGTGGACGAACGGCACCAGATCCATCAGCCACTGCGGGAACGTGCCGAGCGATCCGAGCAGCACGATCACGATCATCGCGCTCAGCACCGCCCAGGCCAGCGGCGCGTACTTCGGGACGACGCCGAACAACAGCAGGGCGATCGCGGTGACCACCCACACCGCGGGTAGCTGCACCGCGACGGCACCGAGCGACTGACCGAGCTTGCCGACGACATCGCCATCGGTTGCGCCCCAGACGACCCCGATTCCGATGCCGGATACCAGCAGGGCCACCGCGGGACCGGCGATCGCGAACAGCAGGTGGCTCGACGCGTACCGCACCCGGCCCACCGCTGCCGCCAGGACCGCCTCGGCGCGGCCCGAGTTCTCCTCCTCGTGCAGGCGCAGCACCGACGACACCGAGTACGCGGCCGCGGCCGCCGCCAGCATGGTGATCGCGTAGGCGATGAACGACTTCTCCAGGTCGTCGGAACCGCCCAGCGCGGTGACCACGTCCTGCAGGGTCCCGCTGTCGTCGAGCATGCCGCCGATGCTGTTGACCGCGCCACCGATCAGCAGACCGTACAGGCCGAAACCGACTGTCCAGCCGAGCATCGAGCCGCGCTGCAACCGCCAGGCCAGACCGACCGGGCCCGAGAGGACTTGGCCTGCCGCGGCGGGGCCGGGACGGTCGGCGAGCAGGCCCGCGCCGAGGTCGCGGGTGCGCAGCAGTTGGTAGGCGAGCAGCGTCGCGCCGGCGGCGACGGCCGCGAGCGGGACGAGCACCCACCAGCGTTCCTCGGCATACGGACGGATCTGCAGGCACCATCCCAGCGGCGAGAACCACGACAGCACACCGTTTCCGGCGTCGCCCACCGCGCGCACCGCGAAGGCGGCGCCCAGCGCACCGAGCGCCACACCACGCGCGATCCGTGCCCCGTTGCTCAGCTGGGCGGCGACCGCGGCCACCGCGGCCCACACGAATCCGGAGGCGGCCAGCGCCGCCCCCCACGCCACCGAGCCCGCCGCGGGCAGGTCGGCGGCCAGCAGCGAAGCGGCGCAGGCGATTCCGGCCACCGCCGCGGCGCCGAAGGTCAGCAGCAGCGCGCCGGTGAGACCGGCGAAACGGCCGATGCTGGTGGCGCCGACCAGTTCCGCGCGCCCGGTCTCCTCCTCGACCCTGGTATGCCGGATTACCGTGAGCACGGCGGCGATCGCGATCATCGCGTACATCGCCCCGGCCTTCCAGGTACCGATGGACCCGAGCGAGGAGTTGAAGACCGGACCGTACATGGCCAGCAGTGCGGGACTGGCTGCCGTCGTCGTGGCGAAGCTGTCCAGCTGCTGCTGGGTGGCATAGAGGTCCTTGACCGAGACGACCTGCAGCGCGGGCATCAACCCGATCAGCAGCGACCACGCGGGCGCGATGATCCGGTCGCGCCGCAGATACAGTCGCAGCATCTGCCCGGTGCCCGCGAATTCGCTTGCGGTGCGGGTGGTTCCGACAAATCTCGGGGTAGCGGCGATGGCGGTCATGCCCGCACCTTCTCTCCGGTGACGGCCGCGTCGCTCTCGACGTGGTAGTGCCGCAGGAACAGGTCCTCGAGCGTGGGCGGTGCGCTGGTCAGACTGCGCACGCCCGCGTCACCGAGGACGCGGATCAGCCCGCCCAGGTGCTCGGCGTCGACCTGGCAGCGCAGAGTGGAACCGTCGATTTCGACATCGTCGACACCCGGCAGCGCGCCGACATCGCCCGGATCGCCGATCAGTTCGGCCGTGATCGCGGTGCGGCTCAGGTGCCGCAGCTGGTCCAGCGAGCCGGATTCGACCGTGCGGCCCGCGCGGATGATCGTCACCCGGTCGCACAGGTGCTCGACCTCGGACAGGATGTGGCTCGACAACAGCACGGTCGCCCCGCGGGCCGCGGCATCGCGGACGCAGTCCTGGAAGATCTGCTCCATCAACGGATCCAGACCCGATGTCGGCTCGTCGAGGATGAGCAGATCCGCGTCGGCCGAGAACGCCGACACCAGGGCGACCTTCTGCCGGTTGCCCTTGGAATAGGTGCGGGCCTTCTTGGCCGGATCCAGCTCGAAGCGCTCGATCAGCTCGGCCCGCCTGGTCTGGTCGAGCCCGCCGCGCATCCGGGCGAGCAGGTCGATCGTCTCGCCGCCCGACAGCGAGGGCCATAACGTGACATCGCCGGGGACATAAGCGATCCGCTGGTGCAGGGCAACCGCATCGGTCCACGGGTCGCGGCCGAACAGCGACGCCTCGCCGCCGGAGGCGCGCAGCACGCCGAGCAGGACCCGGATCGTGGTGGATTTGCCTGCGCCGTTGGGGCCGAGGAACCCGTGGATCTCGCCGGGGCCGACCCGCAGGTCCAGCCCGTCGAGCGCGGTGAAGCGGCCGAACGTCTTACGCAGGTCACGGACTTCGATGACCCGATCGGTGGTGTGGGAGGGCATCGTCTACTCCTCGATGAGGCTGTCGAGCAGTGTCGAATCGGTCAGCATGCCTTGGGTGTAGAGCTCGAGGGCCGGGAAGGTGATCTCGTCGGACAAATCCCGGATCGCCTTGCGGTAGTCGAGTTGTCCCTCACGCTGGATTCGCATCTGCAGATAGAGGTTCATGGCTCCGACATGGCAGAGCACGATGTATCTGGCCCGGGCCGCCGGATCGCGGCTCGGTTTGAGCTGGCCCGCCTCGACCGCGGTCTGCGTGTACTGCACCGCGTCGGCGATCATGTGCTCGAGCAGGGATTCCGCCAGAGCGCCGCCGGCTTGGAAGCTGCGCAGCATGTAGGCGACCAGGGGGGCGTACATCTCGATCTCGGCCATCGCGGTGAGCATCCCGGTGGGACCTGCGGAGCGGATGACTCGCAGCTTCTCGTCGCGAATGATCTCGAGCACACGATCGTCGCACGCGGCGCGCAGGCCGTCCTTGGAGCCGAAGTGGTGATTCACCAGGCCGGGTGAGACTCCGGCCGCCGCGGCGATCGCCCGGACGCCGACACCGAAACCCTGCTGTCCGAACAGGTCGATCGCGGTATCGCGGATCCGGGCGGCGGTGGTCAGGTCGGGGGAGGGTCCTTGCGGTACGGGCTGTTGACTGAACACATGTTCAACATACTAAACGACTGTTCAATCGTCGAGCAAGAGTCTGTTCCGGCGAGTTTCGGGCCGCCACCCCGTCCGCGACGCGGCTAGGGTCGAAGACATGGCTACCGGCACAACGACGACGGCAGAACATCTCCGCGCAGCGCTGGACGGACCCTGGCGCGCGGTGAGAGACCAGGCGCGAGTCCAGCTCGCCGACGACCGCTTCACCGGCGATCCGGAACTCGACATCCACGCGGCCAGGGCGCGCGTACTCGACCAGATGCGGGCCATCGCGACCATGGGATACGCCGAACGCGGGTTCCGGCCCGAGAACGGCGGCACCGGCGACCCGGGCGGTGCGGTCACCGGCCTGGAGATGCTGGCCTACACCGACCTGTCGCTGTGGGTGAAATCCGGTGTGCAGTGGGGACTGTTCGGCGGCGCGGTGGAGAACCTGGGCACCGAACGGCATCGCGACTACATCAAGCGATTGATCTCGCTCGACCTGCTCGGCTGCTTCGCGATGACCGAGTCGGGGCACGGCAGCGACGTCGCCAATATCGAGACCACCGCCACCTACGATCCGGCGACCCAGGAATTCGTGGTGCACACTCCGACGCCGTCGGCCCGCAAGGACTACATCGGCGGCGCGGCCGTGCACGCGCGGATGGCGGCGGTGTTCGCCCAGCTGATCACCGGCGGGGAGAACAAGGGCGTGCACTGCCTGCTGGTCCCGATCCGCGACGAGCGCGGCGCCGACCTGCCCGGGGTGACCACCTACGACGACGGCATCAAGGGCGGCCTGCCCGGGGTCGACAACGGCCGCATCGTGTTCGACCAGGTCCGGGTGCCCAGGGAGAACCTGCTCAACCGCTACGCCGATGTCGATCCGGACGGCACCTACGCCTCCGAGATCGACAACCCCAGCCGCCGCTTCTTCACCACCCTCGGCACGCTGGTGCGCGGCCGGGTGAGCGTCGGTGGCGCCGCGGCGGCGGGCGCGCGGGTCGGGCTGAGTATCGCCGTGCGCTACGCGCTGGCGCGGCGTCAGTTCTCCGACCCCGACACCGGCGAGGAAACCCTGCTGATGGACTACCGCAGCCATCAGCGCAGGCTGCTGCCGCTGGTTGCCAAGTCGTTCGCACTGGCCTTCGCGCAGAACGACCTGGTGCGGCGGATGGACCTGATCCAGTCCGGCAAGGACACCGAACCCGGCTCTCAGCGCGCACTGGAGAAGCGCGCCGCGGGCCTGAAGGTCGCCCAGACCCGGCACGCCACCCGCGCGATCCAGGAATGCCGCGAAGCCTGCGGCGGCGCGGGCTATCTCACCGAGAACCGCCTCGTCACGCTCAAGGCCGACACCGACGTGTTCACCACCTTCGAAGGTGACAATGTCGTGCTGACCCAGCTCGTCGCGAAAGAGCTTCTGACCGCCTACTCCGACGAGGTCCGCGACCTCGACGCCCTCGGCTGGGTGAAGTTCGCCGCCACCATGGCGGGCGACGTGGTGCGCAAACGATCCGGTGTCCGCCAGCTGATCCAGACCCTGCGCGACCGCAGCGACGACAGCGTCGACGACGGCGACCTGTCCAAGCGCTCGGTGCAGCTGCAGCTGTTCGCCGATCGCGAGGACTACCTGCTGCGGACCGCCGCGCACCGGCTGCGCGCCAGGGCCGCCGACACCGGTCCGTTCGAGGCGTTCAACAACGCCCAGGACCACATCCTGGCCGCGGGCGCCGCGCACATCGACCGGCTGGTGCTCGAGGAATTCGTCGACGGGATCGCCACCATCGAGGACCCCGACGCCAAGGCGCTCGCCGAAACCGTCTGCGACCTCTACGTGTACGCCTCGCTGGAGGAGAACCTGGCCTGGTACATCATGCACCGCTTCATGTCGGTGGAACGGGCCAAGGCGGTCCGGCGCGGGGTCAACGAACTCGTCGACCGGCTGCGTCCGGACGCGCTGACCCTGGTCGAGGCGATGGGTGTGCCCGAGAAGATGCTGCGCGCCGAAATGCTGCACGACGCCAGCGTTTTCGAACGGAACTAGCCCCGCGTCCTGACTCGCAGCAGGTCAGCCAGCCAGCACAATCCGATCGCCATGGCCGCGGCGGCCGCCGCCCCACCGAGCACATCGGTGGGGTGGTGGTAGCCGAGCTCGACCATGCCGGCGGTGATCGAGACCAGCGCGAGCACGGTGATCGCCGCGACCGTGACCCGCGCCTTCGGGTTCGGCAGCAGGCACGCGAAAGTCGTTGCGACAGCGACGAGATGGACGGTGTGCCCGCTCGGATAGGCGAGATAGTCGTGGAGTTGCCTGTCCCACAACGGTTTCAGCAGCCAGGTGTTGATCGCCAGCGTGATCTCGGGAACCACCAGCATGGTGACCGCCCGCCACCATCGGCGCCGCAGGGCGAACCAGCCGAATGCCGTGAGCAACAGGATCAGCACGACGGGCCCGCTGCTCGGCGCGACGAGTACCTCGGCGAGGCCGGGGGAGAGCGCGTCGGCGATCGGGTCGGCCACCGCGGAGTCGAGGCCGGTCGGCCCGCCGTCCGCGGGGAACGTCAGCGGGATCGCGGCCGTGACAGCGGCGCCCGCGCCGATCGCCGTCGCGCGGACGGCGGTACGCGCGGAAACTTCCTCGATCACGGACGCGACGACGAGCGGTGGCTCAGGCGGGACCGTAGGTGAGCACCGCGGTCACCACGAACCACAGCACCCAGACGATCGCGATGATCATGCCGATCGCGAGCGTGATCCGCAGGAACGCGCGGCCGAAGTCGAGATCACCGTCGACCCGCGGGTACAGCTTCCACGGGCTGTACCAGGGCGCGACCAGACCGCGGTTCTGCAGCTCGCGCTCGCGCTGCGCCTGTTCCTCGGCGTATTGCTCGGCCTGGGCCTGGGTGGGGCCGCCGTGCCACAGGGTCACATCGATCGGGCCGAGGAAGCCCTCGTTGAGCAGATCCTGGGGTGCGGGCAGATAGGGCAGGATGCCAAGGCCGCGGAACGCGATGGCGATGTCGTTCGCCGTCCAGAGGTTGTGTTCCTTCGCGGCCAGCATCTCGAAGTACTGCTCGAGCCGGTGCGGATCGTCGGTGACGATCACGTCGAAGCTGGGATCGCTCCACCCCTGGTGCACGTCGATCTGCGCGCCCCGCATCGGCACGATGACGCCGAGCCCGTGCACCGCGCGCTGGCCGAGCCCGCGCGCCGCGAGATAGTTCTGCAGCGCGAAGGTGTGCTCACGGGAGCGTTCCAGCGGCGTCGACTTTTCGGCGCCCGCGAACTGCGCGAGTTCACCGGAGACCATCCACGGGCCGTTGAGCGGGATCTCCAGCACGCCGTCCTGGGACGCGGTGAAGGTCTCCGCCTCGATCACCACGCAACTGGTCGGCGTCCACACCACCGCGTCGAACTGGTGCAGCCGGTCGTCCTGGAACAGGCTGCAGTTGATCGTGGCGACGCCGTGTGGCCTGGACGGATCCTTCCAGGTGCGCAGCCAATCGATCAGTGCCAGCTCGGCATCGGTGCCTGCCGCATTCTGCACGCGCACGAGCATGGAGTCCGCCCTTCTGGGTCGTTGGCGCCGCGGGCCGAGAACCGTTGGCGTACATCGTAGCTCGATGACCGGCGGTTGCCGGGGAGGATACGGCCGGTGTTCAGCTCGGCTCGGCCTCGATCTTGCCCGCCTCGACGGCGGCGACCAGCTCGGCGTGATCGGCCTCGGTCCGGTCGGCGTAGCGCACCGCGTAGCGGGCGATCGCCTCGTCGAACTTGTCGTCGTCGGCTTCGAGATAGCCGGCCAGCGTGCGCGGGTCGAGCGACCGGGAGTGCGCCCTGGCCAGCAACGCCCCGGCGAGCCTGCCGTAGTCGTCGAGATCGTCGGCCGAGAGCTCGGCCGGGTCGATGCTGCCCTTGAGATTGCGGAACTGGCGCACGATGAACGGGATCGAGCCGTCGAGCTCGATCGTCGTCCAGCCGAGCAGGATGTCGGTCTCGGACTGCACACTGCGCGCGCCGACCACGATGCGCTCACCCTCGTGCCGTGGTGCGGCGGGCGGCAGGAACGGTGCGAGCGCGGACGGATTCGCCTGCTTGACCTGCAGCACCAGCGCCTCGCCGTCGTTGCCGTGCAACAGCGCCACATAACTGTGCAGGCCGACGCTGCCGGTGCCGACGATCCGGAACGCCACATCGGAGACCGCGAAACGGGCCAGCAGGTTGCGCCGGGACTCCCGAATGGTGCCCGCGTAGCGCTCCAGCCCGTCGATCACAGCCTCGGTGACCTGCTCCTCGACCGGGGTGAGGATCGGCGGATCGCTGACGAACCGGTGCTTGCTGATATCGGTCTCGTGATCGTCGAGACGCTCGGTCCACTTCGCGACGACCTTGGCGCTGGTGTTCTTGCGCGCCTTCTTGGCGGCCTTCTTGAAGTCGTCGAGCAGATCCTCGGCCTTGGCCTCGGTCAGGATCGACTCGTCGTGCATCGCGGTCCAGGACTGCAGGAACGGCATGTCGGCGAGTTCGGCGACGGTGCGGCGGTAGGAGCGGGCGGCATCGCGGGCGGCGCGCACGCAGTCGTCCTCGTCGGCGCCGCCCTCGCGCCCGGCCAGCACGAGGCTGGCGGCGAGCCGTTCCAGGTCCCATTCCCACGGGCCGAGGACGGTCTCGTCGAAATCGTTGATATCCATGACGATCTCGCCGCGCTGGGTGCCGTAGAGGCCGAAGTTCGCGGCATGGGCGTCACCGCAGATCTGGGCGGGCAGGCCACTGTCCGGTCCCGCGGCGAGGTCGGCGGCCATCAGCCCGGCGGCCCCGCGGAAGAAGGTGAACGGCGAGGCGGTCATCCGGCCGATCCGCAGCGGGATCAGGCGTTCGATCCGCCCCCGGTTGCTCGCCTCGACGAACTCGAGCACGCTCGGCCGGTCCGGGCTCTCCGCGGCCCGGTCGCGGGCGGACACCGGGACCCGATCCCTGGCGGCGCGGCCGCGTTCGCGCGCGTCCTCGGCGGAGACGTAGGTACGCAGATCTAAACCACTGTCGGACACAAGTGCCCAGGTTAGCGGTTCGCCGCCGGACAGGCACCGCGATCGCCGGGCAACAGAACGCGGCCGGAAGTTTCGGCGTGGCCGGATGGCGCAAGCGGGGGTCGGTGCGGTATGCAGGGGCGTGGCAACCGAATCGGGAACGCCGGGCACCAACGACACCGCAACCGGTGGCGTGTTCAGCGATCGCATCCTGACCGTGCCCAATGTGCTGAGCCTGATCCGGCTGATCGGCATCCCGGTGTTTTTGTGGTTGTTGCTGGTCCGCCATGCCGACGGCTGGGCGTTCGCGCTGTTGATCGCACAGGGCTTCACCGATTTCCTCGACGGCAAACTCGCTCGGCTGCTCGACCAGTCCTCCCGGCTGGGCGCCCTGCTCGATCCGCTCGTCGACCGGTTATACCTCGTGACGACGCTCGTGGCGTTCGTCGCACGCGGGCTGATTCCGTGGTGGATCGCGGTGATCCTGATCGGTCGCGATCTGATACTCACCGTGACCTTGTCGGTATACAAGCGCCGTGAACTGCCCGCCCCCGAGGTGATCTACCTCGGCAAAGCGGCCACCTTCGCGCTGATGTCGGCCCTGCCGTGGCTGCTCACGGGGGAGATGGATTGGGCAGGGGCAGGTTTCGGCTGGGCCTTCGGCTGGGCACTGCTGATCTGGGGCACCGCCCTGTACGTGTGGACCGGGGCGCTCTACGTGGGGCTGGCGGTCGCGGTCGCGCGTTCGATACCGCCTGTGCCGCACCGTGGGAGCTAGTCGATACTGTTGCGTGCAACGTTGACGACGAAAGGACGTCCTGTGACCCGGACCCCTGAGGATCTGCGCTACACCGAAGAGCACGAATGGGTGCGGCGGACCGGCCCCACGGCGGTTCGTGTCGGCATCACCGACTACGCCCAGTCACAGCTGGGTGACGTCGTGTTCGTCCAGCTGCCCGATGTCGACAAGGATGTGACCACCGGCGAGAGCATCGCCGAGGTCGAGTCGACCAAGAGCGTGTCCGACATCTACGCTCCGCTGAGCGGGAAAGTCGTTGCGGTGAACGAAGATCTGGTGCAGGCACCGGAGACGCTGAACACCGATCCGTACGACGCGGGCTGGCTGTTCGAGCTCGCCTTCGACGAGGAGGCGGCGCTGGATTCCGCCCTCGGTGAACTGCTGGATGCGGCGGGTTATCAAGGAGTTATCGGGGGCTGAAGCAGCCTTCACAGTTCTCCCTGCACGGGTGCGCCCCGGCAGGGTACGGTCAAAGCCAAGCGGATACGTCGGGGAATCGACGCCGGGATCTTTTTCCTGGCGATGTGATCGCGCCGGTCGTGTCGCCGAATACAGCACCTGCTTGCATGGATAATCAGGTTCGAGGAGGAGAGAAACGGTGAGCGAGAACAGGGACCCGGGTTACGGGGAGACCGCGGCCGAGACGACGTCGGTCTTCCGCGCGGACTTCCTCAACGAGGTCGACGCGTCGCGCTCCGGAGAGCCGACCGGCGAACAGCCGGTGCAGGGCGTCGAGGGCCTGCCGGTCGGCGCGGCCCTCCTGGTGGTCAAGCGGGGTCCGAACGCGGGCTCGCGTTTTCTGCTGGATCAGCCGACCACCTCGGCCGGTCGCCATCCCGACAGTGACATCTTCCTCGATGACGTCACTGTCAGCCGTCGGCACGCGGAGTTCCGTCAGGACGACGACTCGTTCCAGGTCGTCGATGTGGGCAGCCTCAACGGCACCTACGTCAACCGGGAGCCGGTGGACTCCTCGGAGCTGCAGAACGGCGACGAGGTCCAGATCGGCAAGTTCCGGCTGGTCTTCCTGACCGGTCCGCGCGCGCAGACGAACGAGTCGGCGTCGGGCGCGGGGTCGCGATGACCCCTACGGTGCTGGTGCTCGGCAAGGGCGCAGTGCTGTGACAGGGGCGGCGCAGTGGGCGCGCGGAGGGATGTCGATCGGCTCCGTGTTAGACCTGCTGCGACCAGATTTTCCTGATATCACCATCTCCAAGATCCGGTTCCTCGAATCCGAGGGCCTGATCCGGCCGGAGCGGACGCCGTCGGGTTACCGGCGGTTCTCGGTGGCCGACTACGAACGGCTGCGTTTCGTGCTGACCGCGCAACGCGATCAGTACCTGCCGCTCAAGGTGATCAAGGAGCAACTCGAAGCGATCGACAGTGGTGCGGCGACCCTGGGCGTGCGTGAAGCGCGCGCCAGGGCGCACTCCCACCACAGCGCCGCGGAGGCCGGGCAGTCGCTGTCCGGCGCCGCGCGCGCGGACACCGACGACGCCAGCCCGGCACCGCCGCGCAGACTGGGCGTCGTCCCCGGCGAGATCACGCCGGATGAACTGCGCGTCGAGGGCGGCGTGCGCCTCACCCGCGCAGATCTGCTCGACAAGGCAGGCATCGACGACAAATTCCTCGACGACCTGCTGCGCGCAGGCCTGATCGTCCCCGGCGCGGGTGGCTTCTTCGAATCCGACGCGGTGACGCTGGCGCACGCGGCCAAATCGATGGCCGAATTCGGGCTGGAGGCCCGGCATCTGCGCGCGTTCAAACTGGCCGCCGATCGCGAGGCCGCCCTCGTCGCCCAGATCGCCGCGCCCATCGCCAAGAGCCGCGACGCCGACGCGCGCGCCCGCGCCGAGGAGACCGTCCGCGAACTGGCGGCACTGTCGCTGAACCTGCACGCGGCACTGGTGAAAGCTGCCGTACGCGCCGCGCTCGGCAACTGACACACCCGAGCGCCGGATCGGGTATCACCCCGGCAACACGCCGATTTCGGCTCGGACGTCCTCGTTGCACCGACCGGAATTCGCCTAGACTCGTGGGTACGGCGAGCTGGGCAGCTGTCGTGCCGGCCGGCGGCGAGTATGGGAGGCAGGACAACGCATGAGCGAGATGCGCGTAATCGGCATCCGTGTCGAGCAGCCACAGAACCAGCCCGTGCTGCTGCTGCGGGAAGCGGCGGGCGAGCGGTACCTGCCGATCTGGATCGGGCAGGCCGAGGCGACCGCGATCGTGCTCGAGCAGGAGGGGGTCACCCCGATCCGCCCGCTCACTCACGATTTGATCAAGATTCTGATCACCGAACTCGGGCACACCCTCAAGGAAGTGCGGATCGTCGATCTGCAGGAGGGCACCTTCTACGCCGATCTCGTCTTCGACGGCGATCTGCGGGTCTCGGCCAGGCCGTCGGATTCGGTGGCCATCGCGCTGCGGGTCGGTTGCCCGATCTTCGCCGAGGAACCGGTACTCGCCGAGGCCGGGCTGGTGATGCCGGACGAGCGCGAGGACGAGGTCGAGAAGTTCAAGGAGTTCCTCGAGTCGGTCTCGCCCGACGACTTCAAAGCCACGGACAGCTGATTCACTTCCCGATCTTCTAGACCTGAAGTAGAGGTCGAGGGAATCGCCGCGCGCGGTGCTTGGTGCGACAACGGTGCAGGTCCGACAATGGCAGGAGTAACCTCGAAAGTCGGGCAACATCCGTCGTGACTCCGGTACTCGAGAACGTCGGCAGAGCAAGGAGTGGTCAGTGGAAGAGCAATCGCAGGATGTGGTGCAGCCTGGCTTGTTCCCGGACGACTCGGTTCCGGACGATCTGGTCGGCTACCGGGTGCCGAGCGCGTGTCAGGTCGCCGGCATCACCTACCGTCAACTCGATTACTGGGCCCGCACCGGGCTGGTTGTGCCGTCGATTCGAGGGGCAGCGGGTTCGGGGAGTCAGCGGCTGTACTCGTTCAAGGACATCCTGGTCCTCAAAATCGTGAAGCGGCTGTTGGACGCGGGCGTCTCTTTACAGAACATCCGGATCGCGGTCGATCATCTGCGCAGCCGCGGGGTGCCGGATCTTGCCGGGATCACGCTGTTCTCCGACGGAACCACGGTGTACGAGTGCACCTCGCCCGAGGAGGTAGTCGATTTACTGCAGGGCGGGCAGGGCGTCTTCGGAATCGCGGTCAGCGGCGCCATGCGGGAACTGACCGGGGCGATCGCCGACTTCCCGGCCGAACGAGCCACCGAGATCACCGACCGGCCCGAGGACGAACTGTCCTTCCGGCGCAAGGTGCGGGAGAACCGTAAGACCGGCTAGTAGTGACGAGCGCTTGCCCGCCACCCCGCGTATTCGGGCCAGACTCAGGTGCTGGGCAATTAGCCTGCGCGGCCGGAGGTGATGTGCGGGCCGGGTTCGCTCGTTCCCGGTGAGTTACCCATGTGCTTGCGTGCTCGCGGCTTGCGTGACGAGCGCTACATCGTGTGCGTGACGGTGGTGGTTCGCCGTGCCATTAGACTGGGTTAGCGTCGCCGCCGTGCGGGAGAGTCCTGGATTCGTGAGAGTCCGGGCGCCGAAGGAGCAGCACCTCCCCGTCAATCTCTCAGGCAACAGGGACCGCACGGTGATTCGACGCCTCTGGAAAGCGGTGGCATCCGGCTGCCCGCCCACGGGGAAAGGGACACGGCCGTATGCGGCCGAGTCGCCGAATCTCTCAGGCGCCACGACAGAGGGGGAGGGCTGGTACCCGTCGACCACACGGTCGACCCGCCCGACCTTGGAGCTGCCGTGACCCGTTCGTTCGCCGACCGCCACATCGGACCCGATTTCGACGAACTCGCCCGGATCCTCGAGATCGTCGGCGTCGACTCGATCGACGCGCTCGCGACCACGGCACTGCCCGCGACGATTCTCGACGAGTCCGGCCTCGGCGCGCTGCCCGCGCCCGGCACCGAGCACGAGGTGCTCGCCGAACTGGCCGCGCTGGCGCACTCCAACACCGTCGCCACCTCGATGATCGGCCTCGGCTACTACGACACCCTCACCCCGCCGGTGCTGGTGCGCAACCTGCTCGAGAACCCGGCCTGGTACACCGCCTACACCCCGTACCAGCCCGAGATCAGCCAGGGCAGGCTCGAGGCGCTGCTCAACTTCCAGACCATGGTGTCGGATCTGACCGGCATGGACGTCGCCAACGCCTCCATGCTCGACGAGGCCACCGCGGCCGCCGAGGCGACGACGCTGCTGCGCCGCGCCGGCAAGTCCAAGTCGAACCGGCTCGTTCTCGACGCCGATCTGTTCCCGCAGACCAAGACCATCATCGGCACCAGGGCCGAGCCGCTGGGCATCGAGATCGTGGAGGCCGACCTGTCCTCCGGTGAGCTGCCCGAGGGCGATTTCTTCGGCGTGATCGTGCAGACTCCCGGCGCCTCCGGCCGGATCGTCGACTACACCGCGCTGTTCGCAACCGCCCACGAGCGTGGCGCGCTCGTCGCCGCCGGCGCGGACCTGCTGGCGCTGACGCTGATCACGCCACCCGGCGAGCAGGGCGCCGACGTGTGCTTCGGCACCACGCAGCGCTTCGGCGTGCCGATGGGCTTCGGTGGCCCGCACGCCGGTTACCTCGCCGTGCGCACCGCCTTCGCCCGGCAGCTGCCCGGCCGCCTGGTCGGCGTGTCCGTCGACGCCGACGGCGCCCCGGCCTACCGCCTGGCCCTGCAGACGCGGGAGCAGCACATCCGCCGTGAGAAGGCGACCTCCAACATCTGTACCGCGCAGGTGCTGCTGGCCATCGTCGCCGCCATGTATGCCAGCTACCACGGTGCCAACGGGCTGCGCGCCATCGCGCGCCGGGTGCACGGGCACGCCGCGGCCGTCGCGGCCGGGATCGGCGCCGCGCTGGTGCACGACAACTTCTTCGACACCGTGCTGGCGTATGTGCCCGGCGGTGCGGAAGCCGTTGTCGCCAAGGCGAAGTCGCAGGGCATCAACCTGCGCCTGGTCGACGCCGATCACGTCGCGATCGCCTGCGACGAGGCGACCACCGACGCGCATGTGGCCGCGGTCGTCGAATCCTTCGGCACCGCACGGACTCCCGACACCGCGAGCGCCCAGCCCGCCGCGATCGAGACCCGCACCTCGGACTACCTGACGCACCCGGCCTTCACCCGCCACCACACCGAGACCGCCATGCTGCGCTACCTGCGTTCGCTGTCGGACAAGGACATCGCGTTGGACCGCAGCATGATTCCGCTCGGTTCGTGCACCATGAAGCTCAACGCGACCGCGGAGATGGAGGCCATCACCTGGCCCGGTTTCGCCCGGCTGCACCCGTTCGCGCCCACCGAGGACGTGCCCGGCATGCTGAAGCTCATCGGCGACCTCGAGCAGTGGCTGACCGAGATCACCGGCTACGACGCGGTGAGCCTGCAGCCCAACGCCGGTAGCCAGGGTGAGTACGCCGGCCTGCTCGCGATCCGGCGCTACCACCTCGATCGCGGCGACGATCACCGCGACACCTGCCTGATCCCGTCGAGCGCGCACGGCACCAACGCGGCCTCTGCGGCCATGGTCGGCATGCGCGTCGAGGTCGTGAAGTGCCGGGACAACGGCGATGTCGATCTCGACGACCTGCGCGCCAAGATCGCCGACCACGCCGACCGGCTGGCCTGCATCATGATCACCTACCCGTCCACGCACGGCGTCTACGAGCACGAGGTGGCCGAACTGTGCGCGCTCGTGCACGACGCGGGCGGCCAGGTGTACGTCGACGGCGCGAACCTCAACGCCCTGGTCGGCCTCGCCCGCCCGGGCAAGTTCGGCGGCGATGTCAGCCACCTGAACCTGCACAAGACCTTCTGCATCCCGCACGGCGGCGGCGGTCCCGGCGTCGGCCCGGTGGCGGTGCGCTCGCACCTCGCCCAGTATCTGCCCGGCGATCCCCGCGAAGCCGGTTCGCACGCGGTGTCGGCGGCCAACTACGGTTCGGCCTCGATCCTGCCGATCACCTGGGCCTACATCCGGATGATGGGCGCCGAGGGCCTGCGCGAGGCGACGCTGACCGCGATCGCCTCGGCCAACTACATCGCCCGCCGCCTCGACGCCTACTTCCCGGTGCTCTACACCGGCGAGAACGGCATGGTCGCCCACGAGTGCATTCTCGACCTGCGCGAGATCACCAAGCAGACCGGTGTCACCGTCGACGATGTGGCAAAGCGCCTGGCCGACTACGGTTTCCACGCGCCCACCATGAGCTTCCCGGTGGCGGGCACGCTGATGGTGGAGCCCACCGAGAGCGAGAACCTCGAGGAGCTCGACGAGTTCATCGCCGCGATGATCGCCATCCGCGGTGAGATCGACCAGGTCGGCGCCGGTGTGTGGCCGGTGACCGACAACCCGCTGCGCGGTGCGCCGCACACGGCGGCGAGCCTGGTCGGCGAGTGGGACCACCCCTACAGCCGTGAGGTCGCGGTCTACCCGCATGGCATCGGCCACACCCGCCCGAAGGTGTGGCCGCCGGTGCGCCGCATCGACGGCGCTTTCGGTGACCGCAATCTGGTCTGCTCCTGCCCGCCGCTGGACGCCTACGAAGACTGACAGTCCTCCGATAGCGAGCCCCGCCGTACACATCGGCGGGGCTCGTTGTCGTCTACGGAGCCGAAGATCCTGCGGCCCACGATGATTCGGCGAGGGTGACCGCGGCGTCGGCGGCTCGGCGGGCGTGTTCGGCGGTGACCGGCTCGTGGGTGATGAACAGCCGGTGGAACAGGGGAGCCACCGCGAGCCGGACGATCTCCGTTCCGTCGACACCGGGGGTGAGTTCCCCTCGCGCGATGGCTCGTTCGATGATCACCGCCGCCTCGGCATGCCGTGCCGCATAGAAGCTGCGCAGTGCCGCGGCCGCATCCGGGTGCTGCATGCCCGCGGTGACGAAAGCCGCTGCGACCGGACTGGCTTCAGGGTCGGTGAAGCCGGTGCGCAGCAGTTCGGTGAGTCCGCGCAGGTCGTCGACGAGGCTGCCGGTGTCCGGGATCGGCCATGACTGGTCGGCCGCGCGGGCGAGCGCGTCGGCGACGAGACCCTCCGGACCACGCCAGCGCCGGTAGACGGTGGTCTTGTGGACCCCGGCCCGCTGGGCGACGGATTCCATGCTCAGGCCCTGGTAGCCGTGCTCGGCGAGTTCGGCCGCCGTCGCGTCGAGCACGGCCTCCCGCACCCGGGCGCTGCGTCCGCCGGGTCGTCGTTGCGGTTCCAAAAACTACTCCCGTTGCGTTAGTTGGGCAGGGTTTGTAGTGTTAAAGCTACACACGTAGCGATTGGAGCGCTGTTTGACCACTCAATTGAGTCTGCGCGGAGTGTCGAAGTCCTACGCGGACCGGCCCGTGCTCGACACCGTGACAGCGACGATCCGGCCCGGCGAGCGGGTCGGCATCGTCGGTGAGAACGGGTCGGGGAAGTCGACGCTGCTGCGGGTGCTGGCCGGACTGGACCGCGCGGACACCGGATCGGTGATCGTCAGCGCCGACGGCGGCCTCGGCCACCTCGCGCAGACACTCGCCGGTGACACCGTCGGCGCCGCGATCGAGCTGGCGCTCGCGGAGCTGCGGGACCTGGAACGCGGCATGCACGCCGCCGCCGAAGCGCAGGACATGGACCGCTACGGCGAACTGCTCACCCGGTTCGAGGCGCGCGACGGCTACACCGCCGACGCCAGGGTCGACGCGTCGCTGCACGGACTCGGCCTGGCCGGGCTCGATCGGGACCGGTCACTCGACAGCCTGTCCGGTGGGGAACGGGCCAGGCTAGGACTGGCCTGCCTGCTCGCGGCTTCGCCGGAGGTCCTGCTGCTCGACGAGCCGACCAACCATCTCGACGAGAACGCGCTGACCTGGCTGGAGAACCGGCTGCGAACCCACCACGGCACCGTCGTGCTCGTCTCCCACGACCGGATCTTCCTCGACCGGGTGGTGACGGCGATCATCGAGGTGGCCGAGGGCGGCCTGACCCGCTTCGGCGGCGGCTACACCGGCTACCTGGCCGAGAAGGCCGCGGCTCGCGTGCGCTGGGAACAGGCCTATGCGCAGTGGCGCGGCGAGGTCGGGCGACTCGAGGAGTTCGCGACGACCACCGCCCAGCAGGTGGCGCACGGGCGCGCGATGTCGGACAACAACAAGATGGCCTACGACCGCAATGCGGGCCGGGTGCAGAGCTCGGTCGCCTCGCGGGTCCGCCAGACCGCCGAACGCCTGCGCCGCCTGCGCGCGGACCCGGTGCCGTGTCCGCCCGAACCCCTGCGCTTCCGTGGACGATTCGCCGCCGTGGGCTCGGACACCGAGTTCGCCATCGGGCCCGTGACGCTGGGACCGCGGGGCAGGCTGCTGATCCACGGCCCGAACGGGGCGGGAAAGTCGACGCTGCTCGACGCGGTCCACGCCTCGGCGCCCGGCCGGGTCGGCTACCTGCGCCAGGCGGACCGCTTCGACCCGGACCGAACCGTCACCGAGACATACGGTTTCGGCCGGACCTCGCTCGTCGCGACCGGACTGTTCGCGCCCGAGCTGCTGGATCGCCCGGTCGGCACCCTGTCGGAGGGGCAGCGGCGCAGATTGTCACTGGCCAGGGTGCTCGCCGGCGACCATGATCTGCTGCTGCTCGACGAACCGACCAACCACCTGTCGCTGACTCTGGTCGACGAGATGGAGCAGGCACTGCACGACTACCGGGGCGCGGTGGTCGTGGTGTCGCACGATCGTGCGCTGCGCCGTCGATTCCGGGGAATACAGAAGGGAATTCAGGACTTTGGCTGACATCGTGCAGGTGGTAGAGGTACCGGGCGCGCCGTACGGGGTGACCGCCGGGCCGGATGGCGCGCTGTGGTTCACCCTGGTCGCGCAGGGCATGATCGGCCGCTATGGCGATGGTGTGGTGCGGACATTCGCCCTCGATCCCGCCGACGGGCAACCCACCGTCATCGTGACCGGTCCCGATGATGCGTTGTGGTTCACCGAGTTCCAGGGCGGCAGGCTCGGCCGCATCACGGCCGAGGGCGACGTGACCGGCATCGCGCTGGACGGTCCCTACGGTGCGTGTTCCGGACCCGACGGCGCACTGTGGTTCACCGAGCTGCAATCCGGCCGCGTGGGGCGGCTCGCCGCCGACGGCACGATCGACCGCGTCGACATCGAGGGCATGCCCTCGATGATCACCACGGGATCCGATGGCGCCCTGTGGTTTACGGTGAACCAGGGCAATGCGATCGGCCGGGTGGATCGCGACCTGGCCCGCACGGTGTACCCGGTGCCGACCCCGGCCGCCGCGCCGGTCGGCATCACCGCCGGCCCGGACGGTGCGGTGTGGTTCACCGAAATCGGCGCGGGCGCCATCGGGCGCATCGACACCGACGGCACCGTCACCGAATTCGCCCTGCCCGACCCCGCCGCGCGCCCGCACGCGATCGTCACCGGCCCCGACGGTGCGCTGTGGTTCACCGAGTGGGCGGCAGGCAGGCTCGGCCGGATCACCACCGACGGCGTGATCGACCACCTCGCCCTGCCCGGCGCCGAACCACACGGCCTGACCGTCGACGCCGCAGGTCACCTGTGGGTCGCGATGGAATCCGGTGCGCTGGTGGAGGTCTCACCCTGACGGACTCTGCTGACGCAGTCGTTCGAGCAGCGCCCGGCCGCGTGGGCGACATGATGTTGCCCGCGTGGCCGTTCCGGGTCAGGGGGTGGTGAGTGCCTTGACCACCGCGGTGCCGAAGCTGAGGTCGTTGCTCGTCGGCACGCGGGTGTAGGTGCCACCGGTCTGCTGCGCGAGGGTCTGCATGGTCTGGGTGCCCTGGCCGCCGACCACGACGACATCGATCCGGACGGGCTTGTCGGACTTGGTGGCGGCGGTGATCTCGGCGACGAGCGCGGATCCGGTGAGCGAGGAGTCGTCGTCGGGGCCGTCGGTGATCACCAGAATCGAGTTGGTGCGGCCGGGGGAGTAGGCGGCGACCGCGGCGCGGTAGGCGGCGAGCAGGCTGGGGTAGGCCTGGTCGGTGGTGCTCTGGGTCGCCTTGGTGGTGGTCACCGCCGAGCCGACGGCGTTGCGCTGGGTGTCGGTGAGCAGGTCGGTGGGGACTTGCACCTTGTACGGGGTGGTGCCGTCGAGGTTCTTGCCGAAGGTCCACAGCCCGAGGCCGAAGTCCGGCGGCATCACCGTCAGCGTCGAGGCCAGCGCCGCGCCCGCGTTCGCCAGCCGGGTCATCGATCCCTCCGCGGTGCCCATCGACGACGAGACATCGAGCAGCACCGTGGCATTCACGCCGAGGACCGGGTTGGCCAGGGTGGCCTGCACCTTCTGCAGCGCCGCCCTGTCCGGGTTGGCCGGCGCCGAACCGATGGCCGGGCCGAACCCCTCGGTCGCCAGCGCGCCTGCCTGTTCGGGGGCGCGCAGGAAGTCGATGAACCGGGACGCGATGAGGTTCTGGGTCTTGTCGACCCACGGGCCCGACAGCAGGGCGGCGGGATAATCCGCGAGCGGCGCGGTGCCGACCGGCCGGAAAGCGGTGAGCCCGCCGGTGCCGAGCTGCTGCGCGGTGGCGGCGACGGCGTGCACCTCGTCGGCGGTGGGGTCGGCGGTGATCGCCCCCATCGCCGACACCACGTCGGCGGTGACCTGGGCGCCGGCGGCGAGCCCGGAGATCGCGGCGACGACCTGGCCGGAACCGGCGGCCTGCTCGGTCAGCGGCTCGGTACCCGACACGGCGGCCCCGATCGAGGCGGCCGCGGCGGTGGTGGCATCGCCGACGGGCAGTGCCATCCGCAGCCCACCCCAGCCGGACAGGCCGAGCTCGTCGAGCGAGCCCTGCTGCAGGCGGGGCAGATCGGACCAGGCGATCTGGTGCTGTTCGAGCGCCAGGCGCAGCGCGTCGGGCACGGCGAGCACGATCGGGCTGGTGGCGATGGAGGCGGGCGTGCCCTCGATCAGGCCCGGCACGCGCACGAGTTCGATCGAGCGGCTGGAATCGGCGATCCAGAGTCCCGGCTTCGGGCCGAGCGCCGGATCCCACTTGCCGGTATCGGCCAGGCCCGCTACCAGGGCGGCCGACGGGCGGGCCGACACCTCCACCCGCGCGCAGTGGTCACGCACCCGCGGCTTGCTCGCGTTGTAGCGGTCGGCGGCGGCGCGGACCGGGCCCGCGATCGCCGGATCGACGGTGACGTCCAGCGATGCCGGTCCCTCGACGCATTCGGCGGCGGCCGCGACGTCGGTGCTGGCGGCGCGATCGCTGAGCTGGAACCAGGCGAACACGGCCACGAGCACCAGCACGAGTACCGATGCCGCGATAACCGGACCCTTGCTGATACTTCGAGATCTGGTCCCGCTGCGATGAGTACCCACGGGGCAAGTTTAAGGACACGACCTCGGCGGGTCGCACGGTGCATACCGGTGCGCATCGACGCTGGTCACAGCGCGGGGCCGGGCGTCACGACGGCACCCGGCCCCGGCCGGTCACTCGCGGATCACCCGTCCGCGGTCGTATTCACGACCACCCCAGACCCCCGACTGTCCGGTCTGCGCCGCGTACTCGGTGCACCCCGCGAGCAACGGGCAACCGGCGCAGATCCGGCGGGCGTAGTCGAAGTCCTGCGACGGGTACGGGAACCAGGCCTCGTGGTTCGGGTCACCCCGGCAGGCGGCGCGGTGCCATTGCCCGGAATCGGACAGAGTCAGCAGTTCGGTCAGTGCGAGGTCGGTGGTGGTCACGGCGCGTACTCCTTCCAGATCCGGCGCTGGGTGCGGGCCAGCGGGTCGGGAGCCTTGGGCTCCCACAGCAGCCGCATCCCCGCTTCTTCGGGGGTGCGGTCGGCCTTGCTCGTATTGCAGGGGCCGCAGCAGGCGATCAGGTTGCCCCAGGTGTTCGGTCCACCCCTGCTGCGCGGGCGGATGTGGTCGACGGTCTGCGCCCAGTCGGCGCAGTAGCCGCAGCGGTGCTTGTCGCGGCGCAGGACACCGGCCAGCGTGGCGCGGCTGTCCTCACCCACCGCGGCGACATGGCCCAGGTAGACGTAACGCAGCAGCCGGATCGTCTCCGGCAGCCCGATGACCAGGTGCTGGGACCGGATCGGGAACCGCGGCGCGCGCTCGATGACGGTCTCCGCGGCGCCGCTGATCAGCAGTGTCACGGCCCGGTCGGCGGTGATCTCGTCGAGGGCCTCGTAGCTGGCGTTGAGTACGAGCACCCTGGTGCGTATCCAGGTGTCGGAAGTGGGCGCCATCGGGTCGACGGCATGACGGATCGTCATGGGAATCACCATGTTTCGAGAGAAGTGAACGACAGTCGAAGCTGAGTGGGTTACCGCGTCAGTGCGCGAACCGGAGACGGGCCATGGCATCGCTGCCTGCGCTTCGCGCGATGCGGGCCGAATCGGCGCGGCGATAGGTCTTTTCGGACTGTCGCAGTGGCGCAAGGGTTTTCACGGCCGTCTCCTCCTCTCGAAATGTCTCGTCGGTCTCGCGCCGGTGCGAATGACCAGCGTGGAATTCATGGTGGCATACGCCGCGCCGGATGTCGGCTGATTTATTTCCGGTAACGCTCCGATTCCGAGGGGAACGGCCAAGGGGCAGGTCGCGATACATTTTCGGGGTGAGGTGCCCGTCGGGCGATCGCGAGGAGTGGTGCTCATGCGGACAGCGCTGATTCCGGCCACCGTGACGTGCGCGGCGGTCCTGCTGCTCGCCGGCTGTGGCAACGATTCCGGCGGGACGAACGCACCAGCGGAGAGGCCGAGTCCGACCCTGCCCGCGCCGGGACCGGCTTCCTCGGTCAAGTCGAGTGCCGCGGGACCGGCCACCCTCGTCCCACCCGTCGCTGTGCCTGCTCCGGGCCCGCCCGTGCCATCGGCCCCGGCGGCCACCGCGGGCCCGCCGAGCCCGCCGAGTTTCCCGCTCCCGGATTCCGCTCCCGCCTGCGCCGACGGCCAGGTGCTGGTCGGCGTCGGCCCGGTCACCGCCGCTGCGGGCCACCAGGGCCTGACCCTGCGCTTCCGGCTGGTCGGTGCCAGCGGGCCCTGTTCGCTCACCGGCTATCCGGGCGTGGACGCGATCGGCGAGGTCACCGCGTACGCCACCCGCACCCCGCGGGGCTACCTCGGTGGACTGCCACCCAGCCAGAGCGAGCCCGTGACCGTGATACTCACCCAGGACCACGGTGCGGAAGCCGTGGTGGAGGGCACCTCCACCGACGCCTCGGGCGCGGTGTGCCCGGCCTACACGGGGCTGCGGGTGACCGCGCCGAATACGACCGACACCGTTGCGGTGTCCGAGTCGCTGTCGGTGTGCGATCTCTCGGTCCATCCGGTCACGCCGATGAGCTGATCGAAGGGTGCTCTGTCCGTACGCTCACGCCCGTGGGCACGGATCCGGTTGAATTCCCACGGCTTCCGTCGTCGCGGTGACTGTGACGCGGAGCTGGGTCAGCCCCCAGACGGCGAAGCCGCACAGGGCGTAGGCGGCACCGAACGCGCAGGCGGCCCACCAGCCCCACGCGGCGTAGGCCAACGTGGTGGTGACCGCGCCGAGTGCGGACCCGGCGGAATAGCAGGTCATGTAGGCGCCGATGACGCTGCCGGTGCGGTCGGGGTGCGCGGTGGTCAGCAGGTGCTGACTGGAGACGTGCACGGCCTGCACGGCGAAGTCGAGCACGACGATGCCGACCACGAGCGGGAGCAGGGTCGGTCCCATCGGGGCGATGAGCAGCCAGGATCCGGCCAGGATCAGCAGCGACCACCCACTGATCACCTGTGCGCGACCGGCATCGGCCCACCTGCCCGCCCGGCCCGCGCCGAGAGCGCCGGCCAGGCCCGCCAACCCGAAGAGCCCGATCTCGGTGGTGCCGAGTGACCACGGCTCGGCGCCGAGCGGCAGGGCCAGGCCGCTCCAGAGGGTGCCGAAGGAGGCGAACAGGAAGAAGGTGATCAGGCCACGGCTCCGGAACAGGCGATCGGTGACCACGAGGCGTCCCATCGACCGCAGGATCTGTGTGTAGCGCGCGCCGGGCGTTCGGGTGTCCGAGCCCAGAGCCGCTCGGGTGACGACGGCGAGCGCCGCGCACAACCCGGCCAGCAGCACGAACACGACCCGCCACCCGAGCGTGTCGCCGAGGACGCCCGCGACGACGCGGACCCCGAGGATGCCGACCACCACTCCCGAGGTGACAGCACCGATGACGCGGCCGCGTTCGCCGGGCGCGGACACCGCGGCCGCATAGGCGACGCTCACCTGCACGACGACCGCGAACACCCCGGCGACGGCGAGCCCCACCATCGCGACGACACCGGTCGGCGCGGCGGCCGTGAGCGCCGCGCCCACCCCGGTGAGCGCCAGCAGCCCGCTGATGAGCCCGCGCCGGTTCATCAGGTCGCCGAGCGGCACCAGCAGGATCAGCCCGGCGAAATAGCCGATCTGCCCGGCGGCGACCAGCAGGCCCAGCGACTCGGCGGGCAACCCCAGCTCGGCGCCCGCCGTCTCCAGCACCGGCTGGATCGCGTAGATCGTCGCCACCGCCGTGGCGCACACCGACGCCAGCAGCGACTGCCGCGGTCGCGTGATTCCGGTGGCCATCAGCCCTCCAATTGGTAGCAAAATGCAACCAACTCACGATAGGGAATAATGGTTTCGAAATGCAACCCGACGTGAGGGGTGAGGATGACACCGACGTCCGGCGTCGATCGCGCGTGGACCGATCCCGCCTGCCCGGTCGCTCGTACCGTCGACCTGGTGGGTGACCGCTGGAGCCTGCTCATCGTCCGCGACGCCATGGACGGACCCGGCTCGTTCACCGAGTTCCGGCAGCGACTCGGGATCGCCCGCAATATCCTCGCCGACCGCCTGCGCAGGCTCGTCGACGACGGCATCCTCACCACCAGCGCCACCCCGAGCGGCAAACGACACGTCTACGAGCTCACCGACGCCGGGCGAGACCTGTTCACGACCATCGTCGCGCTACGCCAGTGGGGTGAACGACACGCCTTCGCCGCCGGCGAACGACACTCGACCCTCGTCGACCGTGCCGGCGAGGTCATCGCCGAGCTGCGGCCCCACAGTGTGTCGGGCGTGCCGGTCACCGCCGAGACCACCGACGTGCGGCGCGTGGACTGAGAACGCGACCGCTCCGGATTCCCGGCGGTGACCTTCCGATCAGAGGTTGCCGACCTCGCGTTCGAGGCGGCGGGCGACCAGGTCGCGGGCCTGCTCGCGCAGGGCGGGGCGGAAACCGGTGGGGTACACCGGGTCCGCGGGGGCGTACTGCTTGAGGACTTCTTTGGCGAGGGTGATCTTGTGGACCTCGGTGGGTCCGTCGGCGATGGCCATGACCTCCGCGTAGGTGGTCATGTCGAGGAACGGGAGGTCGGTGCTGACACCCAACGCGCCGTGCAGATGCAGCGCGCGGCGGGCGATGTCGTTCATGACGGTCGGCATCGCTACCTTGATGGCGGCGATGTCCTTGCGGACGGCGCGGTAGTCCTGGGCCTGGTCGATGCGCCAGGCTGTGCGCAGGACGAGCAAGCGGAACTGCTCCATCTGGATCCAGCTGTCGGCGATGCGTTCCTGGGTCATCTGGAAGCCGCCGAGCACGCCTTTGCGGGCCGGGCGCGACACCGCGCGCTCACACATCATGTCGAACGCCTTGCGTACCAACGCGACCGTGCGCATCGCGTGGTGCACGCGACCGCCGCCGAGCCGGGTCTGTGCGACGACGAAACCGGCGCCCTCCGCGCCGAGCAGATGATCGGCGGGCACGCGCACGTCGGTGAATCGCAGGTGCCCTTCGTGTTCGCTGAAGCCGGGCACCGTGAAATTGCGCACCAGTTCGAGGCCGGGCGCGTCGGCCGGAACGATGAACATCGACAAGCGCAGATGCGGTTCGGCGTCCGGGTCGGTCACCACCATCACGATGTGGAAGGTGGCGAACTCGGCGCAGGAGTTGAACCACTTCTCGCCGTTGATGACCCACTCGTCACCGTCGCGGACCGCGGTGGTGCGGAACGCCGTCGGATCCGAGCCGCCGGTGGGCTCGGTCATCACGTAGCAGGAGCCGATCTCGCCGTCGAGCAGCGGCTGCAGGTACTTCTCCTTCTGCTCCGCGGTGCCGAAGTGCGCCAGGATCTCGGCGTTGCCGGAATCCGGTGCCTGACAACCGAACACGAGCGGCGCCCACATCGAGGTGCCGAGCACTTCGTTGAGCAGGGCGAGCTTGAGCTGACCGTATCCCGGCCCGCCGAGTTCGGGACCGAGATGGCAGGCCCACAGCCCCTGATCCTTGACCTGCTGCTGCAGCGGCCGCATCAGCGCGCTGATCTCCGGATTGGTCCGGTCGTACGGGTTGGGGTAGAGCAGATCCAGTGGCTCGACCTCGGTGCGGACGAACTCCGCGACCCAGTCGAGCTTGCGCTGGTACTCCGGATCGGTCTCGAAATCCCAAGCCATGGTCAGCCTTTCGTGTTGTCGCCCGGGGCGGTGAGCCCGGACAGGACGGTGTCGGTGAGGATCTCGGCGATCTCGGCGGGGGAGTGCGCACCGCGCTCGCGGTACCAGAAGCCGAGCGAGTTCAGCATGCCGAGCAGGCCGTTGGTGACGACATGATCGGCGGTGCGCAACTGCCCCGCGGCGAAGCCGGCATCGATGACGTCCTGCCAGCGGCGCTGGAGCCGGTCACGCAACTGCTGCAGTTCGGTGGCGCGTTGCCCGGTGAGCGCGTCCGCGTCGCGCAGGTGCACGGCCACCGCGCGCCGGTGCGTGACGATCAGCTCCACATGACTGCGAATGAGCAGGCGCAGGGTCTGGACCGGATCGTCGCCCGCCGCGACGATGCGTTCGGCGTCGTCGAGCAGCAGCCGGGTGTAGTCGCCGAGGATCTCCCACAGCAGCTCTTCCTTGGAACCGATGTGGTAGTACAGCGCGCCGCGCTGGACGTCGGCCTTCGCGCCGATCTCGGCGACGCCGGTGCCGTGGAAGCCGCGTTCGGCGAACAGATCGAGGGCGGCGGCGCGGATGCGATCACCGGTGCCCGCCGCGCTGCGGTCGGCGGCGGGTGGGCGGCCACGGCGTCGGACGGGAGCGACGGGTTCGCCGGGCTGCGCGACGCTCATCGTGCCTCCACTCCGCCGGGCAACCAGCGCTGTCCGCCGAGAAATGTTCCGGTCAGTACATTAATTCTCCGGGTGCCTACAATCAAGGGGTGGCTCGCCACGCCCACCGCGCCGACCTCGGCGTCTCGGCGTGGCGGAATGGACGGCGCTCCTGCGGCGTTCGAACCCACACGAGGTGTCACCACTACCCACGGGTAACATGACATCGACTTTTCCCCACCCGTCTTTCTCAAAAGTGAGGCAGTAGATGACAGAGCGGATTCAGGTCGGCGGGCTCCAGGTGGCCAGCGTTCTCCACGATTTCATCGAGAACGAGGCGCTCCCCGGTACCGGCGTAGATTCCGCCGCGTTCTGGGCCGGCGCCGAGCAGGTCATCAACGACCTCGCGCCGCGCAACCGTGCACTGCTGGCCGAACGCGACGAGATCCAGGGCAAGCTCGACGCCTGGCACCAGGAGAGCCCGGGCGCCGGCTACGACAAGGGCGCCTACAAGGAGTTCCTGACCGAGATCGGTTACCTGCGTCCCGAGCCCGCCCCGTTCCAGATCGGCACCGGCAACGTCGACGCCGAGATCGCCACCACCGCGGGCCCGCAGCTCGTGGTGCCGGTGATGAACGCGCGCTTCGCGATCAACGCCGCCAACGCGCGCTGGGGCTCGCTCTACGACGCGCTCTACGGCACCGACGCCATCTCCGAGGCCAACGGCGCCGAGAAGGGCACCGGCTACAACCGCGTGCGCGGCGACAAGGTCATCGAGTGGGGTCGCAACTTCCTCGACGACGCCGTCACCCTGATCACCGGCTCGCACATCGGTTCGTCGTACTACAAGATCGTCGACGGCGAGCTCGAGATCGGCCTGGAAGACGGCACCGACATCGGCCTGGCCGACCCGTCGCAGCTCGTCGGCTACCTGGGCGACCCCGAGGCCCCGACCTCGGTGCTGCTCAAGCACAACGGCCTGCACATCGAGATCCAGATCGACGCGAACTCGCCGATCGGCTCCACCGACACCGCCGGTGTCAAGGACATCGTGCTCGAGTCCGCCCTCACCACGATCATGGACTTCGAGGACTCGGTCGCCGCGGTCGACGCCGAGGACAAGGTCGTCTGTTACCGCAACTGGCTCGGCCTGATGAAGGGCGACCTGGCCGAAGAGGTCACCAAGAACGGCAAGACCTTCACCCGCACGATGAACCCCGACCGCGTGTTCACCGCGCTCGACGGTTCCGAGCTGGTGCTGCACGGCCGTTCGCTGCTGTTCGTGCGCAACGTGGGTCACCTGATGACCTCCGACGCGATCATCGACGCGCAGGGCAACGAAGTTCCCGAGGGCATCATGGACGGCCTGATCACCTCGCTGATCGCCGTGCACTCGCTCAACGGCTCCGCCCAGCTGGCCAACACCCGCACCGGCTCGGTCTACATCGTGAAGCCGAAGATGCACGGCCCCGACGAGGCCGCGTTCACCAACGAGCTGTTCGGCCGGATCGAGGACGTCCTCGGCCTGACCTGCAACACCCTCAAGGTCGGCATCATGGACGAGGAGCGCCGCACCACGGTCAACCTCGCCGCGTCGATCGAGGCCGCCAAGGATCGCGTGGTGTTCATCAACACCGGCTTCCTCGACCGCACCGGCGACGAGATCCACACCTCCATGGAGGCCGGGCCGATGGTCCGCAAGGCCGAGATGAAGACCCAGACCTGGATCACCTCCTACGAGGACTGGAACGTCGACACCGGCCTGGCCAAGGGCCTGCCCGGCAAGGCCCAGATCGGCAAGGGCATGTGGGCCATGCCCGACCTGATGGCCGGCATGCTCGAGCAGAAGATCGTGCACCCGAAGGCAGGCGCCAACACCGCGTGGGTGCCCTCGCCGACCGCCGCCACCCTGCACGCCACCCACTACCACCAGGTGGACGTGTTCAAGCGGCAGTCCGAGATCGCCAAGGGCGGCCCGCGTGCCACCGTCGACCAGATCCTCGAGATCCCGCTGGCTCAGTCCACCGACTGGTCCGACGAGGAGAAGCGTCAGGAGCTGGACAACAACTCCCAGGGCATCCTGGGCTACGTGGTCCGCTGGATCGATCACGGTGTCGGCTGCTCCAAGGTGCCCGACATCAACGACATCGGCCTGATGGAAGACCGTGCCACGCTGCGCATCTCGAGCCAGCTGGTCGCCAACTGGCTGCGCCACGGCATCGTCACCGAGGCCGACGTGATCGCCAGCCTCGAGCGCATGGCGCCGGTCGTGGACCGCCAGAACGCCGGTGACAAGGCCTACCGCCCGATGGCGCCGAACTTCGACGCCTCGATCGCGTTCCAGGCGGCCAAGGAGCTGGTGCTCGAGGGCACCAAGCAGCCCAACGGCTACACCGAGCCGATCCTGCACCGCCGCCGTCGCGAGTTCAAGGCCGCGCAGAAGTAGTGGTGTCGAGTGCTTGAAAAGTAGCTCATAGCAGCTCTTTTCGCTTGCGGCCCCGCGTCGGAGACATCCGAGGCGGGGCCGCTGCCGTCACCGGAGATCATCGTGGATACCGGGTCTTCAGCCTCAAAACGGTCACCAAAACGGTCACAAACGGAACGCGCTCGACATCGTCCACAGAAGTGGTCTACCAGCGGATTCGCGTCTCTCCGTTGGCTGACCTTGCGGCGATGCGGCGTGGTCTTGTGGCCGCCCGGTGTCTTCTACAGGATCGCTTCACGGACTTCCCGATACTCGGGTGAGTGCATATAGACGCTCGCCTTGAAGTCGCCCGCCTGTCGGCGTGTCGGAGCACGACGCGCGGGGGAATTTCAGCGATCAGCAATTAGGCAGCTAACTTTGTGGTTGCCGCGCCCGCGTCCTCTCACTTGTGAACCTGTGCAGCGTTGCTTGCCAACCAGATAGGCATCCTCGGCCGTTCGCTTTGTCATGCAGGAAGGCAACTTTCGGAGCAATCGTGAGTCCTGGCAGCCCTGGTTCGACCTTCACCCACCCAGCTCCGAGAGCTTGGCTGCGGTGAGCGCGGCCCTTGATGTGGTGCTCACCGAGGCCGGGTTCGAGCATTGCCCTTTCGGTTTCGATGAGCCGATCAGCGAGGTCGAACCCCGGCACATGCGTGCGTCCTGGGCATGCGAAGCACTCGCCGGCGACCGGGACCATGTTCTCGACGGCGGCGGGATCGTAGGTGGCCTAGATGGAGCGTGGGTGTGGGGATCCGGCTTGATCCGCCTCGATGTAGATCGTCAGTCGATCGAGCTGCGATCACGATAGCTGTCATCTCAACCACACGTCGGCGAGGTGCTTCACCACGATTCACCCGCTCACCATGGCATAGGGGAGGGCATGTACCAGGCGGGTTCGCACGCCTGGTCGTCGGCCGAGCCGTGGAGTTTCTGTGGGATTTGCCAAACCACGTCAAATCTCCGCGTGCAAGAAAACCCCTCCGACCGAGGTCAGAGGGGGCTTGCCTGTCGGGCTGACAGGATTTGAACCTGCGACCACCTGACGACGGTTCGCGTTGCACGGTCCCTGCACTCCCGTGGGGTGGGCTGCTTCTGGACGAGTAGGGAACGTCGAAGCTATGGCGCAGACCAACCACACCGTCGTCACAGTGGGTGGGGACCATGGAGTCCTGTTCATATCGCGCTTCAGGCACGCACGTCGAACTCGGCCAAGAGGGGCGGAAACCGGTGGCCTTCTCTTGGTCGGAGCCATTAGCCTTCGTTGAGGCGCGTACCGACATCAGGGGGGCATGTGTGCAGAGCTATGTCGACTCCATCAGCTTCCTACCGCCGGCGGAGCAGCGACTGGCCCGAGACTACGAAAGTCGCCTGGCTCATCGAATGCGCCTTATTGCGGCAGGTCTGACTCCTCAACCGGTTCCGCGCCCCGCCGTGGACAGATTCGAACATGTGGCCCGCGATGCTGCTGGTGAGAGCCAACAGCTACTCGCTGAGTTGTCCCCTGAAGCCGCCGTAGCAGCGTGGTGGCAGGTGAAATCGCCGATCATCGCCGCGGTAAGTAAGCAGACTCTGCTTAACAGGTTCCTGTGGATTCTGGCCGTTGGTGCGTCCGGCGATAGCCATGACCCCAGCCTCCTCAATCGCTACTTTGCTGCTGCGGGCTGCTGGTGGGTCGCCTCGTCGGTGGGCGACGCGCTGGCACACGCCGAGGATGGTGAACCCTCTGTGTTCCAAGCAGCGGTGTGGCCGATTTCGACCGCCCATGCCGAATGACGGACGTTCGCCGCTGAGCTGAATAGCGCCCGGAACCTTTGCTTCGGCAGAGGAGCGTGTTCGCCTTGCGCAGGCAAGAACCGCGCAAGGCAACTCTGACGGCAGCGCCAAGACCAGAGTGCTCACAGTCGACACCCAACGGCACTACCAGAAATGCACGACGGCCAATACAGGTCGAGAACTGCTCGTGCACGCTCACTTTCGCGAGGACTACCGACACTATCGCGACGCCGCCGAATCTAGACCGCGCACATCGACTGCATCACACCGCGCATGATCGGCGCACCGTAATCGGTCGGCGCGAACACCAAGTCCTGGACGATCGACAGCGGTGTGGTGACCACCGCACCGACTCCGGTGACACCGACGACGGTGGTACCCGCCGAGAACAGCAGGCTGGTGATGTCGAGAGTCAGCGTCGCCAGATCGAAAGCATTCTCCACCTTGACCTGCGCCAGCGGCACGGTCTGTAGTGCCTGGCCCTCGGCCAGGTCGGCGCCTAGATTGGCCAGGAAGGTCACCGGACCCATGTCGAGGGCTTCGACCAGGGGGCCGAGATCATCAGCGCGGCGCATCAGCATCACTTTGGCCACCTGGTTGCTCGCCAGGAAGCTCTGCAACGCGTCGGCGGTCTCGTGCATCGCGACCCGGTCCACCTGCACGGCGCCGGAGTCGAGATAGGCGCGTGAACGTTCGACGACCGTGGCCAGGGTCAATTCGGCGACCGGTGTGCAGCTGCCGTTCGCGGCCATGACCATCGCGGCCAACGCTTCGGCCGCCGGCGGAACCTGGACCGGTTCGATCACGGCTTCGTCGAGCACCAGCGGCGGATACACATTCGGCGCGACGCATCCCGCGTCGATCGAATTCTGTACCGCGCGAGCCAGTGCTTTCGTTCCGTTGAACATCGCGCTGACCACCGGCTTGAGGAAGATTCCGACTGTGGGCACCATCCCGGCGGCGAGCTTGGCTGGGATCTTCACGATGCCCGTCGCGAGCACGAACACCTCGATCGCGTCATTGACCGTGAGGTGCGAGACCGACATCGTCTCGTCGATCCGCCCGGTTCGCACCGCATCGAGGCCGTTCACGAGGTAGGTGACGATCGGATCGTCGATCTCGGCGGTCCGGGTCCCGACCAGTTCCGGACGCATCGGCAATCCGTCTCGATGCACTCGCACCGCGGCGATCGAGGCGCGGAAGTCGGCGACCTGCTGGTCGTAGCCGACGAGTTGGTCGGGCCCGACCGTGCCGCGCAGGACCGACGCCGCAGCGGTCACCACATCGTCGAATGTCGGTGCGCCACTGGTGCACATCTGCTCGGCCTCGGCGATCGGGGTGGCCGCGAGTGTTTCGACAGTGTCGGCCCGAGCGACCCCCGGCGCGTACAGCGCGCCCGTGATCAGGGTGAGCGCTGTGAGCGAGCCGATGCTGGCGGCCAGACGGGGCAGTGGCAATTGCATGCGATGGTCTCCGGCTAGAACGGTGGCAGGCGAGTCCTACGATCCGAACCTAGGGCGGCGCGGTTACCCGAGCGGTGCCGCTAAATGAACAGTTGACCAACTTGGTCTTGTGTTCAGCTCGTCCGGATCTGGAACCCGGAGGAGCTCGAGTAACCGTGTTACCGTGCGACGGTAACCGTGTTACTGTACGACGGCTTTGCTGTGACGCACCTCATGGGTAAGCACACCGAAGCAATGAAGCAAGCGGTTGGCGTACATGGAGCGTGTCGTATGTGTCGGTTGAGTCAGCGCGAGTTTGCGATGGCAGGACGGCTCGGCGAAGTGGTAACTATTCGCCGTACGGCCGCGGTGTCGGCGGTCGGGGCCGCCGCCGACACGCCTTCCGTCACCCCGCGTGCGAATACTCGAGCAGATATGGGCGGTTCTCCAGACTCAACCGGCGCCGACCGGGGCACGACGTGCCGGAACACGCGAACCCATCATCGCTTCCGCAGGTCAACCCGAATGGCTCGAGCAGTGGTCATGAAGGGATCGATGGTCTCGACCTCGACTACGAGATGACCTTCCTGCTCGGCAGTCTCCCGTGCAGCCGCTCACCGGCCGCACCTTCGGCTGATCGACATCGGGCCGCGGACGCGATTCGCGGAACGCAAGAAGTCCCGAACAACCAAACCCGTTCTGCCCGCTTGGTCAGACAAATATGAAGGATCTCGTGATGCCTGCATTCTCGCGCCGCTCACTGCTGGGCGGTGTTGCCGCGGCCGGTGCTCTCGCTCTCGGCGCACGCTCGGTCGGTTCGGCAGTCCCGGCCGCCGCACAGCCCGCCACCGTCCCGCTGACGCGGGAAGAGCACAGGGTCATGGTCATCGGCTCGGGATTCGGCGGTGGTGTCAGCGCGCTGCGACTGGCGCAGGCGGGGGTGCCGGTGACGGTGCTCGAACGCGGACTGCGCTGGCCCACCGGCCCCAACTCCGAAACCTTCCCTCGGGCATCATCTCCCGACAAGCGACTACTGTGGTACCGCTCCAGCCCGAACTTGTTCGGCCGCCCCATGATCTTCGAGCCCTACACCGGCCTGGTCGAAGCCGTGTCGGGAGTGAACATGACCGCCCTGTGCGCGGCGGGCCTCGGCGGCGGTTCCCTGGTCTACCAGGGAATGTCGCTCCAGCCCACCAGGGAAGTCTTCGACACACACTTCCCGGCCGAACTCGACTGGGCGCTGATGGACCGGGTGCACTATCCGCGGGTGGCCAAGATGCTGAAACTGGCCGAGGCCCCCGACGAATTGGTCGCGAGCGAGAGCTACCGAGCAGCAAGGGTTTTCGCCGAACGCGTACAGCGCGCCGGCATGCCGCTGTCGAAGATCCCGATGCCCATCGACTGGGATTTCGCGCTCGCCGAACTGCGCGGGGAGATGAAACCGTCCTACACCAACGGTGACGGCGCGATGGGCGTGAACAACGGCGGCAAGCATTCGGTCGACGTCACCTACATCGCGGCGGCCGAGGCCACCGGGCTGGTGAAGGTCGAGACGCTGCACGAGGTGACCGACGTCGAACGCGGCGCCGACGGCCGGTGGATCGTGCACGTGCTGCGCCTGGACACCACCGGTGCGGTGGTCGAGAACAAGATCCTCACCACGGGCACCCTGATCATGGCCGCGGGCAGCCTCAACACGACTCGCCTGCTGGTTCGCGCGGGCGCCAAGGGTCTGATCCCCGACCTACCCGACGGCTTGGGTCAGGGGTGGGGGACCAATGCCGACCGGATCTATGTCTGGACCGACCCGTCGGCCGAATTCGGTGCGCCACAAGGCGGTCCGGTGGTCTACGGCAGCAAGAACTGGGACGATCCGCATGCCGCGCACACCATCATCCAGGCGTCTCTGCCGCCGCTGTCGCTCGACCCGCGCAGCACCATGATGGTCGGCTTCGGAGTCAGCGACAGCCGGGGCACCTTCGCCTACGACTCGAGTCGTGACGACGCGATCCTGCACTGGCCCTCCGACGGCGACAGCGGCATTCAGAACAATCACATCGACCCCGCCGTGCACCGCATCGCCGGACCCGACGGCCTTCTTCTCGATACCAACGCGCTGTTCCCGTCCACCTGGCATCCCTTGGGTGGGGCGAGCATGGGCGCGGTCTGCGACCTCGACGGCCGCGTCCACGACCAGCCCGGGCTCTATGTCCTCGACGGCGCGCTGATGCCCGGCAACACCGCGGCCTGCAACCCGTCGATGACGATCGCCGCGGTCGCCGAACGGGCGCTGGACAATATTGTCGCCCGCGATATCGGCACCCTCATCTGACCTATGAATACAGAGACACAAGCAATCGTGAAATATTCGACCCGGCCCGTTCGGCAACGGAGCTCATCGGCCTGGCGCGTGCCTTTCGCCGTCGTCGCTACCGCAGGCACCATGGTCTTGGGAGCGATGCAACCCGCCCCCGCGCAAGCCCGAGAATACAGTTGCGGGGGAGAGCATTTCGTAGCGTCGTGGGCGGCCAGCCCTACCGATTCCGTCACGCCGTTGGATGCCTCCGGTGGGCCCGTCCCGATGACCGTGCACAATCAGACCTTTCGCATGGTCATCACTCCACATCTGGGCGGCACACAGGTACGTGTCCGTCTGACGAACCGATTCGGGCTCGCACCTGTCACCTTCGACACCGTGAGCGTCGGTGATCAGGTATCGGGAGCGACCGCAGCGAATATCGCACCGGTTCTGTTCGACGGACAGCCCTCGATCACGCTCGCTGCCGGAGCCGACGCACTCAGCGACCCGGTCCCGTTCACTGCTGCCTCGTTCAGGCCGCTGGCGGTCAGTATCCACGTAGCCGACGCAGTCGGTCCGCCGACCAAACACTGGAATTCCAACGCCACCTCCTACTATTCCCCTGCCGGTAGTGGCGATCTGACCGGACAGCCCGACCCCGCGGGGTTCACCTCGACGACCAACGCCTGGTTCTACGTCAATGCCCTAGATGTGCTCGCGCCCGCCGAGACCCGAGCCGTAGTCGCGTTCGGCGACTCCATCACCGACGGGTTCGTCGGTGCCACTGCCGCCGCTGTCCCCGCCGACCGCGCGGTGGCCGACACCAATGGGCGTTACCCGGACGTGCTCCAGCGCCGACTCGATGACGCGCGCATTCCGATTTCGGTCGTCAACGCCGGAATCGGCAGCAATCGACTCTTGACCAGCGGCGAGCCGCTACTTCTCGGCCCCAGTGGCCTCTCCCGGTTCGCACGAGACGCACTCGACCAAGCCGGAGTCAGCGGAATCCTTGTCCAAGAAGGCATCAACGACCTCGGCCTGCCACCACACGCGGACACGGCATCCATGATCGCGGGATATGAGCAACTCATCACCACCGCACACCGGCACGGCAAGAAGATCTGGATCGGCACACTGCTTCCAGCCTCCGACGCCGTTGTCAACGGCGTCATGTTGGCCCCCCGTAGCGAGACCGACCGTCAGCAGATCAACACCTGGATTCGTAGCCAAACCCTCGCAGACGGCATCGTCGACTTCGACGCCGCCCTCCGCGATCCTGCCGATCCCGCTGTCCTGCAGGACGTCTACGCCAGTCCGGACCGCCTGCACCCCAACCCCGCCGGTTATCGGGCAATGGCGGAAACGATCCAACTGTCCATGCTCGCGGACTCTCGTTCTCCCGCTTGTTGACACGTGGATCGACGACGGCACTCATGTATCAGCGCTTGCCTTCATACGGCGGCGAATCATCCCAAGAAGGAGCGGCAGCAGGTGTGCGAAACGACGAGCATGCAGTCCGATGTCGTCAAGACCGAGGTGCGCGGGAACGTGCTTCTGATCGGGCTGAACCGGCCGGAAAAGAAGAATGCGTTGACTGGAGAGATGTTCCAGGCACTGGCCGAGGCGTATGAGCGCTACGACCGAGATGACAATCTGCGCTGTGCGGTGCTCTACGGCGAGGGCGGGGTGTACTGCGCGGGCGCGGATATGGCGCAGTTGCAGGAACTCGTCGAGAGTGGCGCGCTTGTCTACGGCGACGGAGACTACGACCCTTTCGGTACCGCGGGTGTCAGGTTGTCGAAGCCGTTGATCGCCGCCGTGCACGGCGTCTGTTTCGCGGGAGGGTTGCAGCTCGCCCTGAGCGGTGAATTCACCGTCGCCGCCGAAGGCACCCTGTTCGGTCAGCCCGAGGTGTTGCGCGGCGTCTTCGCCTTCTTCGGCGGCGCGGCGCGCTGGGTGGAGACCGTCGGCTACGCGAACGCGCAACGGTACCTCCTCACCGGCCACCACCTCGATGCCAGGGAGGCGTACCGGATCGGCTTGGTGCAGGAGGTGGTTCCGGCGGAGGAACTCCTCGACCGGGCACTGCAGCTGGCCGATGAGATTGCGGCCGCGGCACCGATGGGCGTTCGCTACTCGCTGGCCGTCTCCCGCCGCGCCGCCGAAGCGGGGGTTTCGGCAGCCTTCGATCTCGTTCCCCGATTGCGGGCCGAGATCGTCGGCACCGATGACGCCGCCGAAGGCGTCCTGTCGTTCAAGCAACGCCGAGCAGGCGTATACACCGGTCACTGAGCCGGAACGTGCCGAGTCCCCGCGGATATCCACCTACGAGCTCGACCTACGGGTCGCAAGTGCGCCGCTCGTCGTCGAGCAGAAAGTTGTGTTATGCGTCAATCGCCAACTGTCACCGCGATGATGTCCGCAGTGTTCTCGGTGCTGGCTCTCACCGCCCTTGCGGCGCCCTCAGCGGCCGAAGTCCTTCCCGCGTTACCGGCGGACTTCGAGTTCGGGGTCGCTCAATCCGGTTTCCAGTCCGAAGGTTTCAACCGGGACTCGAACTACCTGCGCTACGGCAACGAAGGGAAGTTGCATGAGCCGGTGGGAAACGCCGTGGACTTCTTCCACCAGTATGAGGGGGATGTCGACAGGGCGGCCTCGATCGGTGTGGACAACTATCGCTTGTCGGTGGAGTGGTCGCGCATCGAACCGCAGCCCGGTGTCGACGACGCGGCCGGTTGGGCATTCTACGATGCGGTGATCGGCCGCATCGTGGCCTCGGGTATGCGCCCCATGATCACGTTGAATCACTGGGTCCATCCGGGTTGGGCGGTCGATCGTGGGGGGTGGAACAACCCGGAGATGGCCGCAGCCCTGTCCGCTTTCGGGCGACGTGTCGTTGATCGCTACACATGGGCCAAGCCGATCTGGATCACATTCAACGAGCCCAGCGAATACGTTCGGCGGGAACTGACCTACGGTGGTTTGGCGCCGGCCAACACCGGACTCATGGTCGATGGGATCATCGAGGCTCATCGGGCGATCACGACCTATATCCATGCCGTGCAGCCCGGGGGCCAGGTCTCCTCGAACATCGCCTACATCCCACTGCCCGGTGTGGAGCCGGCGCTGGAAGCCGTTTTCTCCGACCGGATGGTCGATTCCTTCGACTTCATCGGCGTCGACCAGTACTACTCGATCGCGCCGTCGGAATTGCCGTCGTTCGCCGCCTCGGGCGGCTCGTTCTGGAATCTGCCGCAATCGCCGGAGAGCATGTACTACGTGCTGCGCTACTTCGCCGCCAAATATCCGAACAAGCCGCTGCGGGTCATCGAGAACGGATTGGCTACCGACGCGGATCAGAACCGTGCCGACGGGTACCGCCGCGACGACCATCTCCGCGACACCGTCTATTGGATTCAGCGCGCACGCCGAGACGGCATCAACGTCGTCTCCTACAACTACTGGAGCCTCACCGACAACTACGAGTGGGGTGAATACGGTTCTCGATTCGGTCTCTACAGCGTCGATGCCGTCCACGACCCTGCCCTGACCCGCCGGCCGACAGTCGCGGTGGCGGCCTATCGCGAGATCACCGAACACCACGGGGTGCCCTCCACCTACCGGCCGACCCGTCAACCGGCGCCGTGCTCACTGATTGCACTGCCCGACAGTTGCGGCGATCCGGTGTCGGTCGAGCCACGCTGACGAGTCTTCGATACCCACCACCCGTTTCGGGCTGAGCAGGAGAATCCCTGATGAAACATCGATCCTTGGTCACGTTGGCCTGCTCGGCCCTGGTACTCACCAGTCCGGTCTCGGCCACCGCGACAGCGGAGCCGATCCCTTCTGTCAACAATTGGAACTGTAAACCGTTGCCCGACAGTGCATTTCCCAGGCCGATCGTCTTCATCCACGGCATCTTCGGCGACATCGAGAACTGGCGAGCGGAGATCGATGACCTCACCGAACACGGCGCCTGCGTGTTCGCCAAGAACTACGGTGCGCATGCCTCGACCGGATACGCACTCAACGGGCTGGCACCCTTGGCGCAGTCCGAAGACGAGCTGTCACTGTTCATCGATGAAGTTCGTGCTCGCACCGCGTCCGCCCGAGTAGACCTCGTCGGACACTCCGAAGGAGGCTTGCTCGCCGGTGCTCTTTCCCGGCGATTGGGCCCCAGTGGCGTACACACGGTGGTCTTGCTGGCACCGGCCACCCATGGCGCCAGCCTCAGCGGAACAACCGACCTACTTCACGATATGGGTATTGAAGCCACAGTCGACGAGATGTTGCGTGCCACTATCTGCCCGGCCTGCGCGGACATGTCGGCGCCTGGATCAGCATACAGGCAGAAGAACAACCAACCCCCGCTCGCGGCAACCGGCGTGAACTATCACATCCTCGCCCTGCGCGACGACGCTGTTGTTTCCCCCGGCGGGACAGCATCGTTCATCGACGAGGCCGGTGTCGAGAATCGATACGCCGATGAACTGTGGCCCGACTCCGCCTTCGTGCACCCCACCCTTCCCCAACAGCGACCCGTCGTGGACTGGGTGAGGCAGAAACTTCAACGTCGGTGACCGCCTCGATGACTCATCCCTCGGGATTCACAGCCAAACCGATTGACACACCGCCACGTCCAATAGGGAAGACGCTGTGCCGCTTGCCGATTCACTCGTTTCGACATCCACGCTGCCACTTGCGCAGCAGGTGAGCCTCGATGGCGCCCAAAATCCGCGCCTCGGGATAGATAGTCAGCCACAAAAACTCGTGACGACAGGCCGTGGCTGTCACCGGGTGGCATCAACCGTCGATGCCCCGACATCTGTCAGTTGTGGCTCGACTACGGGTCTAGCCACAGCGTTTCGCAGGGCATTCGCCGGTTGGGGAGGAACCCATCGCTGATCTCGCTGGCAGTGATAGAGGGGTGAGGATGGGAAAGCCAATCGTGCAAAAAGTTCCGCACCGCGGTACGGCAACCGCAGAGGTCGACGACCAGGCCACCCATGATCACTCGTAGGTGAGTGTCGGCTTCGGCGGGGCGAGGGGATCGACGCAGCGACATCAAAACCTTCCCCGGCCTCCGGGGGTAAGAACAAGGAAGTGGTGTAACCAGAGTAAATCGCCAGCGGTGAAGTCGATTCTACCTGCAGGATCCGGACCATCACCGTGCACAGCTGTCGCCAGTGGCTGCTGGGTAATTGTCGCTGTGAAAGCAGGTAGGGTCTGCCGCTGGCGCTGATATATCACTGGGTTTCGCAGGTCATAGACGTGATGAATGAAGGGTAACACGGTTATCGTTCGGGGGTCTCGCATGCAGGTATTCGCTACGAAATTGTCGTTCTGCGGCCCAGGGCTCTGCTTCGCGTGTGTCGAACGGTCAGTGCGCTACGTGATCGGGTTCGAGTCGGTGCGGCGCAGAGGCTTGCTGTTGGTCAGTTTCGCCCGACCGGGACTCCGGCAGGTGGTCCTCGCCCGGAGCGGGGTGCGCCTGTGGCGCTCGGTCGGGCGACACCTCTCCGCCGTCGGAGTCACCGCGTGGCGAGCCACGATCTCGGCGACCTCGTCGTGCCGCGCTGACATCTGACCGGTTTTGACATCGCGCCGGGCTCACAACAGCCAGGCGTCCTCGACTTGGGACCTCGGGCGACGGTCCGGTAGTCGGTGCCCAGTTCGGCAGTGCACGCGCGCGCCGATGTCTCGTCGTCGAATAGCGACCAATGGGTGTAGGGAACGGCGCCGTTCGACACCTCGCGAGGAGCCCCGCACCACGGCGATGCCCTCACCGTCGTCCAAGGGATGACTCCCGTCGGTCGCCGAACAGCACTTGCCGAATATTTCCGGCCGACCATACCCGGATCCGCCAGTTTTCGTATAGCGAACGGCGTATATGAATTGCGTCAAGTGAACATACGGAAAATGCACTTGGACGATTGCCCAACAGCGGTGTGATGCGCACGCAAACATTTTTTCATCTGTAGTGAACAAAATGCCGACGGGCATTTCCGTTACCGGATTTCACATTCAAACTTTTGTTCAGGATTGGCGAACTCGTGATGCGATTCGCGGAAACATGCAGGCTGAAGGGGTTTGTTTAGTGCAACCGTGATGGCCGTCACCATGACGCTACTTTTAGTGAATTTACATATACGATCTATCTCGCCAAGGCTTCCCGGAAATCTGTTACCGCCGAAGTTTCGAAGCATCAGATGACACAGTGCGGTGTTATCCTTCAATCACGCCTTTCTGCCGCTTCGGCGTGCGTTCGTCACGAGGTGAACCGGTCATGGAATACACCCACCTGTCCGAATTCGAAATCCGTTCAGGCGTCTTATCGATATGGACGCCCGTACTCGCCACCGACGCATGGCGGCTCGACGATCGTCCGCTGACCAGCGTGCACGCCGACTACTGCGCGAGCGTCGATCCCACCGATCCGCTGCCCGGTCGCGGCCGCTGGATCGGCACCGTCTTCGAGATGGACGCCCCACTCGACGGCCCCACCTGGCGCGAGACGCTACGGCGCTGGCACGCCAGACACGAGGGCCTGCGCACCACGGTGAGCACCGCGTCCCCGGGCGAGCCGCGCAGGCTCGTTGCCGCACCCGCCGCCGTCGGGATCGCCGAGCAGCTAGTCGCCGGACTCACCGACGGCACCCGGATCAACGAATTCCTCCGTGGCACTCTCGAAGCGCGTCTGTCGCCACTGGTGTGGCCACACTGCCTCGCGGCCACGATCGAGCACGCCGACACCGGCGATTTCACGGTGCTCGTCGCCGCCGACCACTCCGTGATGGACGCCTATTCCCAAGCCATTCTGATCCTCGAACTGCGCACGCTCTACCACGAGGTCATGGCCGGCGAGGCGTCGCGCGAATCGGTCACCTTCGGCAGCGCGGCCGACTTCGCCGTCTTGGAACGGGCGAGCGCGGCCGAACTGGATCAGGATTCCCCCGCGGTCGCGACGTGGCGCGAATTCCTCGCCGACGGTGCCATGCCGCGCTTCGCCCCGCACGCCCAACGGCCCGCTCCCGCGGACCTACCCCAGCCCAGCGTGTCGCGATGGCTGCTCGATCTCACCGAACTCGAGCAGATCGAAGCGGCCCTCGACCAGGCGCGGCACCGGATGTCGGTGGCCGTGTTCGCCGCGCTGGCCCTGGCCAATCAGCAACGGTTCGGCGCGAACCGGATGCGAACCGCGATGCCGATCGCTACCCGCCCCAGCCTGCGCTGGATGGAATCGATGGGCTGGTTCGTCAATGTGGTCCCGGTCGATATCACCCTGACCCCTGGTGTCGGCATCGCCGAAGCCATGGATCAGGCGCGGGCAGCGCTGCGTCGATCGCGCACCGCCAACGACGCCTCCTGGTCGCGGGTCCTCGACCTGCTCGACGTCACCGAAACACCGCGCTTCGGTATCTCCTTCCTCGACATCCGGGTCCTGCCCGGCTACGAGCTGGTCGCCGACCTGCGCGGACGGACCTTACGCGCGGAGTCGTACTCACCCGACGAGGTATTCCTGTGGGTCGTGCGGGCAGCCGAGGGCCTCTATGTGTCGACCCGGTACCCTGCCGGGCTCCCCGCCGCAGTGATGGACGAATTCCTGACCGCGTTCGGCCAGGCACTGTCGTCGATCACCGCCGCGGTGCATCCGGGTCCGGCTGCCGACATGCAGGCGCCCGCCGCACTCGCGGTCGCCGACGCAGCGACCGGACGCGCGGAAACACCAGAGCCGGCCGACGCATGAGCCCCGCGTACCGACGCGCTGCGTGTCGCCGTGCAGGCGGGATGAGCGGATGCGGGTCACTGTTGGCTTTCACCGGCAGCCGAGGAGACGCCCAACCCGGCATCCTGCTGGCTCGTGTGCTGCGCGAGCGCGGGCACGACGTGACGTTGGCGCTCGCGCCGAACCTCGTCGCGTTCGCTCATCACCACGGGGTACTCGCGGTTCCGTTCGGCCGCGATACCGCCGATCTCCTGCACGCGCAGCGCACCGACCAGCGGTTTACCAGCCGCGATCCGCGCGCCCGGCTGCGGGCGCTGTTCGACCTGCAACGGCGCGGAGTACCCGAGCAGCTCGCGGACCTGCGCGCGCTGGCACCCGGACACGATCTGGTGGTCGCGGGAATGGCAGGCGAGGAAGTGGCCGAGTCGGTGGCGCGGGCGCTCGGGCTGCCGTTCGCGGCCGTGCACTTCTTTCCGATCCAGCCGAACAGCGCGGTCCCGGTCGTGCCGGTGCGCTGGGCTGCCAGACTCCCCGGGTTCGTGCACCGAGGGGGTTGGTCGGTGCTGGCCCGCGCACGAGCCGCTGCCCTGGCGCCGGTCCTGCCCGTCGCGTCCGGGCCGGGCGTGGCGAGCACGCGAATTCAGGCCTACGACCCGCGGCTGTTCCCGGGTATAGACGAACAGTTACCCGGGCCGTTCGTCGGGTTTCCGGTCGATGCGGACGGATTCCTCACCAGTGCAACGGGTTCCGCGCACCCTGAACCGCCTTCGCCGACGTCGTCTCTCGAGTCCTGGCTGGATGAGGGATCCGCGCCGATCTACGTCGGATTCGGCTCCATGGATGTCGGCGATCCGGCTGCCTTCGTCGCGATGTTGCGCGAGGTGTGTGCCCGGCGAGGCCGTCGGCTGCTGCTCGCGTCGGGCTGGGCGACGATCGCCACCGGATTCGAGCAAGATGTTGCGGCGGTCGAGCAGGTCGATCACGCCCGGGTGCTGCCCCGTTGTGTCGCCGCGGTGCACCACGGGGGCGCGGGTACGACAGCGGCAGCGCTGCGAGCCGGTGTGCCACAGGTGATCTGCTCGGTCCAGGCAGATCAGCCGTATTGGGGTCAGGCGCTACAGCGGGTCGGCCTCGCGGCCACGATTCCTGCGAAACAGTTGACCGGTCCGCGGCTCGACGCACTACTCGATCGGGTCTCGCGTCCCGACGTGGTCCTGCGCGCGGCATCCTATGCCGCCGATTTCGCCACCGACGGTGTCGAGCGAGCCGCCGATGCCGTCGAGACGCTGCTGGGTTCGTCAGGCGCCCCTGACCTGCTCCATTCCGCCGGGAGTCAACTGTGAATACCGATATCGCCATCCGCACCACCGGTCTGGGCAAGTCCTACGGCGATTTCACCGCCGTCGGCAGCGTCGACCTCACCATCGCGGCGGGGACCGTTTTCGCCCTGCTCGGCCCCAACGGCGCGGGTAAGACCACCACCGTGCGCATGCTCGCGACGCTGGTCCGTCCCGATCGCGGCTCCGCCGAGATCTTCGGCTACGACATCGCACGCGACGCGACCGCCGTGCGCTCGATGATCGGGCTCACCGGCCAGTACGCCTCGGTCGACGAAACCCTCACCGCCGGTGAGAATTTGCGGCTCTTCGGCCGTCTGATCGGGCTGTCCCGCCGTGATGCCGCACGCCGCAGTGTCGAACTGCTGGAAGAGTTCGAGCTGTCTAAGGTCACCGACCGGCCGGTGAACCACTTCTCCGGCGGTATGCGGAGGCGGCTCGATCTGGCGGCCACCTTGATCACCGATCCGCCGCTGATCTTCCTCGACGAGCCCACCACCGGCCTCGACCCACACACCCGCGACAAGATGTGGGGCGTGATCCGGCGTCTGGTCGCCCGCGGCGCGACCGTTCTGCTCACCACGCAATACCTCGAGGAAGCCGACGCTTTGGCCGATCGGATCGCCGTCATCGACCGCGGGATGATCGTCGCCGAGGGCACCGCGGCGCAGCTGAAGTCCTCGATCGGCGACCAGGTGCTACGCCTGGATCTCATCGACGTCGCACAGTCCGCCCACGCCGAGGCGATCATTGCCGATCTCACCGGCGAGGTACCCGAAGAGTCCTCAGCTGGCACGCTCACGATCGCGCTCACCGATGCCGGCACCGCCGCCGACATCGTCGCCGCCTGCCGTACCGCGGGCATCGCGCTGCGCGGTTTCGCCGTCGACCGACCCGATCTCAACGAGGTCTTCCTTGCCTTGACCGGTACTGCCCGCGCCGACATCGCCGCCTGATTTTTCGAAAGCCCGAGGCCATCATGCCCGTCACCATCGCTGAGATCGCCGTCGAACGCACCGCGCCCGCGACGATCGACCGCCGTCCTCGAATCACCCACGTCAGCCTGCGTGCCTCGCTGTTCCAGTCCTTGATGATGGCGTGGCGAGGTCTGCTCACCTTCCGCCACAGCCCGCAGTTGCTCTACGACGCGTTGCTGCTGCCCATCGTCGGGCCGCTGCTGTTCGGCAGCATCTTCGGCACGGCCATCGCGGGCAGCATGCAGGCGTACCTGCCGATTCTGATTCCCGGCGTGCTGGTACAGATCGTGCTCACGTCGTCGGTCGCCACCGGAGTGCAACTGTCGGAGGACATTCGGTCCGGGGTCTTCGATCGCTTCGTCGCCATGCCCATCGCCCGGTCGGCACCTGTCGCCGGGGCATTGCTGGCCGGGGCCACCCGGTATGTCATAGCCGCGACCACGGTGGTGATCGTCGGGTGCGCGATGGGCTATCGCCCAGATCACCCGGTCGGGTTCATCGCCGGCGCGGTGCTCGTGGTCCTTGCCACCACCGCTATCAGCTGGTTGTTCGCGTTCATCGGAGTCACCGTGTCCAGACCCGCCGCGGTGCAGGGCATGTCCATGCTGGTGCTCACCTTCTTGAGTTTCGCATCCAACGCGCTCGTGCCCGAGTCTGCGATGCCGACCTGGCTCCGCTACGTCTCCGACTGCAACCCGGTGTCCTACCTCGTGTCGGCGGTGCGCCGACTCGCCGAAGACGGTGTCGTCGGCGCCGACGCACTCTGGTCGGTGGTGGCCTCGCTCGTGATCGCCGCCGTCTTCGCACCCCTGACCATCCGCACCCTGCGTGCTCGCTGAGGAGTTCTGATGACGCTCACTGCCCCGACCGAAGTCACCGCGTCCGTCGCCGTCAACCGGCTCACGGCCGACGACGACCTGTTTCTCAAACTGCACAGCCTCTACGGCAACGCCCTGGTCAATCAGCTCGCGTGGCGGTTCGACGAGCCCCTCGACCCTGAACTGCTCACCCGCTTCCACGCCCACTTGGCCCAGGGTTTCCTGGCCCGGCGCGTGCAACCGACCCGGGTGCCGTTCGCCCGTCCCTACTGGCTTCCCGCCACGGAATCGCTTCCACTGGGCTGGGATTCGGTGCCCGTCGCCGACGACGAGATTCTCGACTGGTATTTCGCACAGAGCCGGGTCGACTTCGATCCCGAGACCGGTCAGGTGTGGCGGCTGTCCGCGGCGCCGACTATCGCGGGTGGCACGCTGATGTCATTGGTGACCTCCCATGTCGCATCCGACGGCGGCGCCGTACTGTTCGCCGTCGGCGACGCACTGGCCCGACTCGAGCACGACGAACACCCGGACCGCGCAACGGGTTCGGGACTGCTCGTCGGCACGCGACCACAGCACCCCTTGAGCGCGAACTTGATCGACGCGGCTCGACAACTGCGTGCGGTCGCGAAAGGCATCCGGGCAGCGATCGCCACCCGCAGCGTCACCGAGCCCGACCGCAACCCCCGACCCGTGCAACCCCAGCTCCCCCTGCCGGCTCGATGGTCACCCGCAGACCAGGTGGTCCAGCTCGACCTCGCCGAGTGGAATGCCGCTGCCACCAAACATTCCGGCACGACGAACGGACTCCTGATCGCCCTGGGCGCAGGCCTGCTCGGTCGCAGTGGACGCGTCGGCGACACCGCGAACATCCGCGTAGACATCCCCCACTCGACGCGCACCCCCGACGACCCCCGCGCCAATGCCACCACAGGCCTACCGATCTCGGTCACCTACCGCACCGGCGACCGCATCGACCTCGCCAGCATCCGCACTGCTGTGAAAACGGCAGCCACCGCCTACCACGACCCAGCCACCACCCCCGCCCTCCAACACCTGCAACCCCTCCAGATGATCCTCCCCCGCTTCGTCCTCCACCGCTTCGCCCGCACCGCCAAAGCCCCGGAATGCTTGTGCACCAACCTCGGAGAAACCGCACAGGGCGTCGCCACCATCGCAGGCCACCAAGCCTCAGCCGTCCTCATGCGCCCCGTAGTCTGCACCAACGACACCGCCATGTTCCGCCGAGTAGAAGTAGGCGTAAACCTCTCCTTCTCCACCAACGGTCACACCATCACCCTCGCCGTCACCGGCGCCGACCCAGACCACTTCCCCATCCGCACCGCGCTCCGCACTCTGCTGACCGCCGAACTCGCGTCCTGGGGATTGACCCCGCATTTCTGGTGAACTCCGGCTGGTCGGCTCGGGAAGTCAAGCTGGTCCGGCATCCTGGACAAGGCGAACGGCGGGTTCGGATTGTGCGTCGGCGCGATCATCGACCGTGGCGGACGTGCTGCTCCTGGAAGTGAACAGCACCGGCCCCATCCGACCCACCCACAAAACTGCCTGGCGCCACCGTGGGATCTGGAGAATCAGTGGCCGGGGCACTGACGCGGAGAGTCCTGGAGAAACGGGTCTGGAAGACCTGTTCCCGGCTGTGACCGCTTCCGGTATTCCCAAGCGCGAATCTCTCGACGCGATCGCTCGGATGGACGAACCCCGCGGCCTGTACTCCGGTGCCGTCCTGCGGATCTCGCAGAGCGGCGCGCTCGACGCTGCCCTCGTCCTGCGGGCGGTCTATCAGGAGGGCGACGGTGCCTGGCTGCGTGCGGGCGCGGGCATCGTCGCCGACTCCGTACCCGAACGTGAATTCGAGGAGACCTGTGAGAAGCCGGCTCGATCGCGCCCTACGCCGTGCGTAGGTGAGGCGACCGCGGGGCAGAGCCGACAGTTACGCACCAGGTCCACGGTGACCCGAAAAGCCGGGGTGCTGTTCGCTTCGATGGTCGATTCGTCCGACTACGGCACATTGCTCGACCGGGTCATGAGGTGGCCGTGTGCGGCGAGCCGCCGGCTTCTCGGCAGGATCGGTCCGCAACGCTTTCCATTTGACAAGGAACCCCAGTACCACCGCGCCGCCGAAGCGGGCGATCCTGGAGCCATGGCCGTCCTCGGTTTGACTCGCGCAGCGCCGTGAGCGCAGTGAAGCAGAAGCCTGATGGCGCAAAGCGATCGTTGTCCGCCGAACCCAGGCTCGCGCAAGGCTGTGCAGCGGGCCGCCTATGGTCGCGACACTGGCACAATGACCTGCTCGGCTGGCTACACCTGCAGCGCGGCGAACTCACTGACTACGAAACCTGGTGGTGCAAAGCTGCTGACACCAACGACCCCAACGCCATGATCAACTTCGGCTATCTGCTCGAACTGCGCGGCGCGCTGTTCGAGGCCGAAACCTGGTACCGCAGAGTTGCCGACGCCGACACCCGCGCCATAGCGGAAGAGAAGCGCTGCAGTGTGTTCGACAGCGGCACCCCCGGCGCCTGTTGTCCTGACAGGCCAGTGTGTGTGAAGAAGCACGGGTTCAGCCAATGGCTTGGCCGACTGTTGCGAGGGTTGTCGTTGTACACCGAATACGCCGCTATGCGGAAAGCCACGGCCGCTTCTGTCGAGACGGCCGTGGCTTGATTTCCCCAGCGCTGTCCCTCTGCTTGTGGTCGAGCAAATCGTGGAGGTGTGACTCGGTTGCGTGGAGCGCTACCGAGTCGCTTATGGTCACTCGCGTATGCGCATTCCTGGTACAGCGAAATCTGGTAAAGCATGATCTCAGCGCTACCTGCCGACAAATCTTCTGCTCTATGCAGAAGCAGCGTCATAGGCGGCGATAACATCGGCCGAGATCCGTCCGCGGGTCGATACGGTATGGCCGTTATTGCTGGCCCACGCACGAATGTCAGTAATATCGTTGCGTCGAATCGGTGCGGGCGCAGCAGTTTTCGCGGTGAGGCGGCTGGTGGGAGTCTTGGCCGGGCCGATTCGGCGAGCGTAGGGGAGCCACTGGTCGAACGTTTCGCGCAGTTTGGTGGCGTTGGTGTCGCAGAGGTCGATTTCGTAGGCGACTCCGTCGATTGCGAAGGTGACGGTCTCGTCTGCTTCGGAGGTGTCGTCGAAGTCATCGATAAGGCTGACAGTGACTTTGCGTGCCATGGGGATCCTTTCGTTCGAGTACAGAGGGTGTCCACGGATCGTAATAGCCGAAGGCACGTCGGGACCATCCAGTGCCAGTGCACTGGCAGCAGTGGGCGCGAAGTCGAGAGATCGCCGACGAGGAGCTCGTAGGGCGTAACGCTTCGTTAACGAACCTCGGAGTTGTCATCGGACAGATGACCAGTCGCCACGCGACATCTTCGCGCCTACGATCGTAGATCGAGTGTAGCCCGGAAGACGTTGGGAGATCAGCGGTCCCGTGTCTGCTGAAGGCAGGCGAGATGTCTCAGAATCATCAGGTATCGGTCGATGCGTCTGACGCGCGGCGCGTCGGTGTGGTCGACGACCAACGGGAGGGACTGCCCCGAGTTCGGTTGACTCGCGGGTGTGGTGTTTCAGGCCGCGAGCGCGGGCTGGTTTATTGTCTCAAACTCGATCGGGGTGAGTCGGCCGAGTCGACGTTGTCGGCGGGTGCGGTGATAGGTTTTCTCGATCCAGACCACGTCGCCAACCGCAGTTCCGCGCGAGTCGCCCAGCGCTTCCGGTCGAGAACGTTCTTCTGCGGCAGCGCGAAGAACGACTCCATCGCCGCATTGTCGCCACACGCCCGTCCCGGCCCATCGAACCTCGTAAGCCGTTGACCGACAACGCATTCACGAACTTCCGAGACCGAAATTGACTTCCCCTGTCCGAGTGGACGACCGTCGCGATGGGTGAGCGGAAAGCGACCGCGTGGTTCAACGCCGACACCGCGAGCGACGCCTTCAACCGTGCATCGATCGAGAACCCGACGATCCTTGGAGAACACGTCCTTGATCGCGCACAATACAGCTTGCCCTCGCCGGCGGTGGCATGCTCAGTGATATCGGTCAGCCACACCGAGTCCGGTGTCGCTGCGGTGAATCGTCGCCCGACGAGGTCGTCGTGGACCGGCGGGCCGGACTTGCGGTTCAACTGAGACTCGTCATCAGAATGTCAGTAGCGATTCGTCACTAGAATGTCAGTAAAACGACCGCTGATCAGGTGGTCCGTGGTCGAAGATTTTGCAGGGCGCTTGCGCGGATCTGTTGCGAGCCAACAGGTTCGGAAGGCGTGGGCGGGTGGCCGATGCTGCGAAGCGTGCGCTCCGGCAAGCCGCCGTTGACCGGTTGGCCGTCCTCGATCAGCACGATGACCTGACCAACGATCACGGTGTGGCTCGCGGCCCGCCGTGAGCCGAGGTCACCGGAGCGTTTCCGGATCGATGCCGCGCTGCGGGTGCGGCTCGCGTACTGGCGCGGCAACGCCTCCGCGCTGCATCGCGAACTGCGACAACGTGAACGCGACGGCGGCCACCGGCGCCGAGCTGTCTACGTTGCACCGTGCGATCCGTGAGGACATGACCCGCGGCGACATCGTCGGCATGCGCGAGGGTGAACGCTCGCGCCGCAAGTTCGACGTCTTCCTCAAACGGCCCAGCACGTACCGCAACGCGACCTGGGAAGCCGACCACGTGGAGGTCGATGTCGGGCGGGCGGCTGATGGAGCCGTGAGTGACCTGGTTCGTCGATACCGAGCACTGCGTGATCATGGGCGTGGCCGTCACGCCGAAGACGCCGAACCGGGAAGCGATCCTGGCCGCGTTGCGGGCGGCGATCCTGCGGACACCGCCGTATGGCCCGGCCGGCGGGGTGCCCACCATCGTCCGGAGCGCCGACGCCTACACCACCGAGTACGTCGCCAAGGCGCTCGATCAGTTGAAGGCCGAGGGCATCGATGTCGCGGGGACCGGGTATCAGCCGGTGCAGGTGACCCCGACCGAGGGTGGCAAGTAGGCACCGTGTGCGGGATCGCACGCGGGGCGGTTCGGAACAACGCCAGGTCGGAGAAATGTTCGCTGTCCCATCATCGTCCGGGTTGCTGTTCGTCACCGGGGCTTTGCGTACTGGACATTCGTCCAGTCGAGACTTGTGCGTACTGGACATCCGTCCAGTCGAGACTTGGGCTCGGTATTCGAACTCGACCTAGGAGACATCCATGGGATCCGCATCCTCACTGCTGGCCACCGTGCTCGTTGACCTGATCCTCGCCGCGATCCAGAGCGGCAGCGCGGCCAGCTGACCCGACACCGCGACGGCCCATCGGGAAACCCCCGGTGGGCCGTCGTCATGTGCTCAGCGCGGAGTGAGTTCGATGCCGCCGCCCTGCTGCCAGGTCTGGTAGATGTCGGCCTTGGACGCTTCGCCGTCAGCGGTGTAGCCGATGCCGTTGAACTCGGCGTTCTGCTTGTTGTCGCGGGCGATGACGGCGAACAGCTCGAGCACCTGGTGCCCGTTACTCTGCGAGGATGACTTCTGGGCAGACCGAGATCTGGCACAACCCGCGCTGCACGAAGAGCCGCAACGCGACCGCGTATCTGGATGCGGCCGGGATCGACCGTCGTCAGCTCGGCACGCAGCTCGGCGCGGGTCACCGTGTTCTCGATCAGATCCCACACCAGCTCCAGCGACAGCGCCGGATCGGTACTGCTCGGCCAGATAGTCGATCAGCTCGCCCGGCACGTCCAGCGGATCGGTCAGGAATATCCCGAGATGACGCACCGTGACCAGCTGCAACGCGAGTCCCAGCCGGTTGTAGTCGCGGCGCCGGGCCGCGATCAGCCTGTTGTCCTCGTCGTCGAGATTCGTCATTACTGACATCTCTGGAGAGGTTCTACGAACGATTCCGACTCGGCCGCCCTCGTCTCAAATACAGGGCTTGACCAGGTCTTTACTGGCATCTCGTGACGAACTCCACTGACACGAGTGACGAATCCCCAGGTCGCCAACTGACATCGAAATGACGAATCTCAATGCCCACCGAGCTGGCACAAAAGGTCAACCCTCTATGTGCGCGGGGTCCCGCCGTTGTCGATCATCGGTCACCCGCGCGCCGACATGTGGACCTTCCTTGTCGTGCGCCACGAGGCGCTGTTATCCATATTGGAGGTGCAACGACTCCGAAGTGATTGTGTCGCAGCACGATTGCTGTAGCTGAGGGCAGCCTGACCCGGGAGACGCCGGGGAGGGCGGAAAGCAGCCCTGACAAAGCCGGGACGTGTCAGCACTGCCGAATGGTGCGGGTCCGGCAAGCGTGAGGCAAAGGTGGACGTAAGGAACCAGTGTGTAAGGCCCCTCAAGAAGTCCGTCAGCTCCAACTCGGTGGATATGGGCTGAATTGCGGTGCGCACCTGCCTGATTCGTAGGGTAGGGAACTCCTCAACCGGGAGGCACTAGGCCCGGTCGGAGGTCACGGTGAATGTCTGCGGCGTAGCCGTGACGATGCCGCAGGGGTATAGCTGGCCACCTCCTGTCTCGAATGGATAGCAGTGAACGTGGGAACCATCCTGTTCCGCCCGTAGAGGGTCGAATCCATCGGCCACCCGCGGGCAGGCTCGTCGTCGGCTGGTGGGGCGTGGATGGGGCGGAGGCGTCGTAGTAGTCCGAGAACGGGAAAGCCGTTCACATGGCGAAGGACGCCAGTGGATATCGCAGGAAGGGATTGTAATGGTCGGAGGCACTTGTGAATTCGGGTGAGTCGTGGCCGGACTTCGAGGAAGCCGGGCTGCGGGTACGGCGGATGCAGACCAAACTGCACTGGTGGGCGGTCCGGGAACCGGACCGTGTTTTCGATGATCTGTACAACCTTGTGCACGATCCGGCGTTTCTGATACATGCCTGGGAACGAGTGCACGGCAACAAAGGTGGACGGACTGCGGGGATCGACGGGGTTGTGCCCCGCGAGATCCCGAAAGACTCGACCAGCCTGTTGTCGCGTGTTCGGTCCGAATTGAAGGGTGGTAGTTATCGTCCTGATCGGGTGCGGGAGAAGTTGATCCCGAAACCGGGTAATCCGTTGAGGAAGCGCCGGCTGGGGATACCAACGGCAGCGGACCGCGTTGTTCAGGCCGCGTTGAAGTTGGTATTGGAGCCGATCTTCGAGGCCGATTTTCAGCCCAGTTCGTATGGGTTCCGGCCGCGAAGACGCGCTCAGGACGCGATCGCCGAGATCCATCACTTCGGCATCCACGGGTATAGGTGGGTGCTCGAAGCTGATATCGAGGCGTGTTTCGACCGGATCGACCATACGGCCCTGATGGACCGGGTGCGTCACCGAGTCGCAGACAAACGTGTTCTGTCGCTGGTCAAAGCGTTCCTGAAGTCGGGCATCTTGTCCGAGGAAGGCATCGACCGCGATACCCACACGGGGACCCCGCAAGGTGGCATCTTGTCTCCGCTGCTGGCGAATATTGCCCTGTCCGTGCTGGATGAGCACTACCAGCACAAATGGGACGCTGTCGGCGGAGACACCCAAAGGAAGGCCATCGGACGGCGCAGTGCTCTGCGCGCGAAAGGGGGTGCGACCTATCGTCTCGTTCGCTATGCGGACGATTTCGTGGTCCTGGTCAATGGTCAGCAGCATCACGCCGAACAGGCCAGGGCCGAGGTCGCGCAGATATTGGCGCCGATGGGATTAGCACTGTCGGAGCCGAAAACCCGTGTGGTGCATATGGATGAGGGGTTCGACTTCCTCGGTTGGCGTATCCAGCGCCGGACGAAGGCAGGGGACGAACCGCAAAGTGATCTACACCTACCCGTCGAAGAAGTCCTTGAACTCGATCGTCGGCAAGGTGCGGTATATCACTCGCAGATCAGGGTCTCCCTATATGTCGCTCGAACATCTCCTCAAACACCTTGGACCTGTTGTTCGGGGTTGGTGTATGTATTTCCGACACGGTGTCCCGGCCGCTACCTACCGCTACCTGTACTTCTATTCGTGGAAGAAGGTCGCGCGGTGGCTGATGATGAGGCATCCGCGCCTGGGTTGGCGAAAGATCAAGCGCCGCTATCTGCAGCACCTACTCTGGGTCGCAGTCCGAAGAGTTCGGGCACCTCATTCAGCAGTTGTATGCCTCGGTGTTATGCTGAATTTCCAGCTTGGTGGGGCCGCCGACAAGCGTGACTGCGATGCCGTTGTCGGTGACCTTCACCCCGGTCGGCTTCAGACCCAGCGGATTGCTCTGCAGGCTCTTGGTCATCAGATCCACGATGCCGTCCACAAGGTCAGTGGGCAGGCCGAAACCGAATAGCTGAGCGGACTGCGTGTTCACCTCGATCTGCTCTCCGACGATCCGCGGTTGCACTCGCAACTCGGCAAGGCCGCCGAGCACCTCGATGCCCAGTACGCCGGTGCGTGGATCGGACCGAACCCCCGAGACGAGCGTTTGCAGGGTCTGGGCGATGCCCTCGTTGCTCCAGGCGGCCTCGGCGCTGCTGCTACCGATGTCTACGCCGCTGCGGCCGTTGTCGATCAGCGTGATGTCGTTGAGCCGTGCGTGCACCTTCATGTCGACGGCGGGTCCGAATTCGGCGTCGTCGCTGTCGATATCGATGTATTGGATCCGGTGGTCGATCGCGGTGAGCAGCAACGGTTTCGGACCGAAGCTCACCGAAACCTTGGAGCCCAGTTCCTGCTCCACCTGCGCGGCGATGCAGTTCGTGGTGCGGTGGCGGTAGTAGGTTTCGGCGCCGACCACGGCGAGGATGAGGACGAGGACGAGGACTATCCGCCACAGGCTCCGGGTGCCGTGCCGCCCGCCGATCGGCGGTTTGACTGCTGTCACCCGTCTTCGCGTTCACGCTGGGCGGTACTCGATGTTCGAAGTACTTTGGCGCTGCGGCGATTCGAAGCGCGACGGTCACCAGGCCACCAGTTGTGGTGGCCGATCACAGCCATGACCGCGGGGATGAGCGCGAGTCGTATGATGCTGGCGTCGAGGGCGATCGCGGTAGCCAGTCCGACACCGAGCATTTTGATGTTGCCGTCCGGATCAAGGGCGAACCCGATGAAGACGGCGATCATCACGAGCGCTGCCGGTGCGATCACCTGGGCGGAGGCCGCGATCCCGTTGATCGTCGCCTGCTCGTTCGCCGCACGGTCGCGGACATCGTGGAGCATGTACTCCTCGCGGACCCGCGACAGGATGAACACCTCGTAGTCCATCGACAATCCGAAGATGAACGCGAAGATCAGCAACGGCATGTACGCCGGAATTGGCCAGTGCGTATCGACGCCGAGAATCGTGCTACCCCAACCGAATTGAAATACCGCAACCACTACACCCAGAGCCGCGACGACGGACACCACGTTGAGCACCGCCGCGTTGACCGCGACCAGCGGAGCTCGAAACGCGATAGTGAGCGCGATGATCGACAAGCCGAGCACCACAGCGAGGAAAAGGGGGATGCGCGATTCGATCTTCGCGGCCAGATCGGCATCGGCCGCGGCCATACCGGTGACGTGGATGGCGGTGCCGGGGGCCGTATGTGTGCCCGGCAACGCGCGGATGCGGTCCACCAGCGCGGTGGTTCGCGCGGAGTGCTGGGCCTCGCGTGGCGTCACGGTCATCACCGCCACATCCAGGTTGGTCTGCGCCGGTGTGACGGCGGCGACATCTGGATCAGCGGCGAGCCGGTCGTGCACCCTATCTGTCACCGCGGGCACCGTGTCGGGCGAGCCTTGCAGCACGACAACGAGGGGACTGTTCGTGCCGGGGGGGAAGTTGTCGGCGATCAGGTCGTGGGCGCGGCGCTGGGTCGTCGACGGTGGATCGACACCAGCGTCCAGTTGGCCCAGCGTTATTTGCGTGACAGGGAAGGCCAACAGCCCCAGTACTGCGAGACTGCCCAGCAGATATCCCCACCGATGGCGCACAGCGCGCCCGATCCAGCGCCGCCACCGCTGCTGCACGGCCTCGCTGCCCAGCGCGATGCGTGCCAGCGCCGGAATCACCGAGTGGGCCCGGTGTCCGACCGCCGCCAGAAGCGCCGGGAGCAGGGTCGAGGTCGCCGCGAGCACGACCGCGACCATGATCGCGGTGGCGTAGGCCATCGCCGAGATCGCCGGAATACCCGCGGTCAGCAGTCCGAGCAAGGCGAGAACCACCGACGAACCTGCGATCACGGCCGCCATCCCGGAGGTGGCAGCCGAGGCCGCGATGGCGTCGGGTGCGCTCCTGCCGTCCGCGATGTAGCCGCGGTAACGGCTGACCACCAGCAGTGCGTAGTCGATGGCCACGCCGATACCGATCATCGAGGCGATCGAGGTCGCCGAGGACGACATCGTGGTGACTCGGCTCAGCAGTTCGAGCACTGACAACCCGATTCCCACCGCGACACCAGTGGTGCCCAGACAGATCAGCGTCGCTGTCAGCGAGCCGAACGACAGCAGCAGCACGACGAAAGCCACTGCGACGCCGATGACTTCAGCCCATATCGAACCCCGGGAGGCGGTGTTGGAGACCAGCGGACCGCCGAATTGCACGTCGAGTCCCTGCGCGCGGGCCGGGGCCGCGGCCTCTCGCAGTGTATCGACGGCCTGCTTGGACAGCGCGTTCTCATTGACGTCATAACTCACGGTCGCATACGCCGCGCGATTGTTGGCCGAGACGTTGGCCAGCGGGTCGTCGACGGCTCCGACGTGTGGCAGGGCCGTGATCGCCGAACGAACGTCCGCCATGGCCGTCGCGTGATCCCGGATGTTCTGGCCGTCGGCGGGTGTCGCGAAGACGACAGTAGCCGACGTCCCGGACATGGCGGGGAACGCCCGAGCCAGCACGTCCTGCGCGGTGCCGGAGTCGGAACCGGGCACGCTGTAGGTTTCGTCGGTCCGCCCGCCCAGGAACAGTGCCATGCCGACGATCACCGTCAGCAACACCGCCCAGCACGCGATGACGATGCGCCGATGCCCGGCGGATCGGTGCGCGAGTTCGCTGAGCAGGGTGCCCCCCGACACCCCGCGCCAGCGACTTCGGCTCGGCGTTTCGCTGTCATTGTGACCAAACACAGTCATCGCGTGCCTGTCCGTTCTCTATTCGGTGGGGGCAGAGGTGAGTGGCGTCCGACGGTGACTGTCGTCGTATCGTTGCCGCGAGCCGAACTCGGGCGGGCTCTGGAACCTGCCCCGGCTACGGCCTCCGGTCCCGAACCGCAGGGTCGTTCGCCATGTCTGCCGGAGCGCATGGGCGCTGATCCGGGAGACGAGGTTCGCGTAGACATGGGCGGGAGTGACATCGGCCAGCCCGACCGACAGACGATCCACGGCCTCCTGCATCGTGCCCGGTCGGGCGAACAGCGGCGGGAAGAACCGCTGGTCCGCGATCAGCACACGGCACCGGTTGGCCATGATGTCCATCAGTGAGCCCTCGACCGCCAGCGTCAGCATCGAGTTCGAGCGCTGCGGGAACCAGCGCCGGTTCATCGCCAGCCGCAGGTGGCTGCCCCGGCCGACCACCCCCTCGAACAGCGGCGACGATTCGGCGAGACGTTCTAGGCCGGAACGCAGCGCCTGCAGTTCGCGCCGGCGCAGAGCGTGCTGCTCAACGGTATTCACCGCGCGCAGCGCGTCGAGTGCCAAGTGCGCGCCCAAGCCGTTGCGATACCCGTACCGCAGTCGCTCCACCAGGGTGGAATCGTATCGGGTGGCCCGGTCGACGGCGTCGACGCGGCACAGCATGACTGCCATAGGAATAGTCATGTCGGACAACGGTTTCGCCAACGTGGTGAAGTCGGCCGAGGCGATCGCCGCGGGATGGGCCAGGAAGCTTTCACCGGTCCGCCAGCCTCCGGTGAGCACCTCGTCGACGCCGATGAGATAGCCGCCAGTCCTCTTGCGCTCGTCGACCATCTCGACGAGATCTGGCGAGATCTCCCGGCACGAAAAGCCCTGGACGAGCTCGAACCAGACCAGGCCGACGTCGTCGTTGTCGAGCGCACGTTCGAAGTCACGCTTGGCGTTCGGACTCATCGGGTCGATGTAGACGAGATTCGAATAGTAAGGCCGGAACGCTTCCGGGATCGTGGCCGATCGTTGCGGTCCGTGTTTGCTCATGCTCAGCGAGGCGAGGGTTTTCCCGGAGTAGTTGCCGCGGAAGGTCACGATCGTCTTCCGCTCGGGACTGGCCAGCCTGGCCAGCGTCAGGGCGGTTTCGACGCAGGTGGCGCCACTGACCGCGGGAAACGCATGGTCGAATCCGGTCAGCGTGTGCAAGTACTGCTCGAGGTCAGCGAAGTAGTCGTGCGCCGGGTCGTGCGCCGCGACCGTCGCGCGCACCTCGGGAGGATTGTGTCCGCGCAGGCTCGCACCGGCGCCACCCGCGCAATCGAGCAGGGTTTGGCCGTCGCGCATGGTCAACAATGAGCCGCGAGCCTGTTTGATATCGAAGTCGAGCTCGAATGCCTCGAGCAAGCCGGCCGCCGGCGGACTGACGTAGCGGGCGAACGCTTCGTTACGGGCGCGGCGGCTGGCGATGATGTCGGCAAGCGCCCGCTCGGCCCGATCGTCGAGATAGCCGCGTTCCCGCAGCACGTGCAGTGCGGCTGTAGCCGCGACGCCGTTGCCGCCGAAGGTCGAGCTGTGCGCGAGGCAATCGACGGGGTTGTTCCACACTGTGTATGCCTGCCGCGTCATTACCGAGCAACCGAACGGGACCTGGTTGTCGGTGAGGTTCTCACCGTAGACCCAGACATCGGCATCGAGGGTGGCGGCGGGCAGCTGGCGCTCACCGGTCGCGACCGGAACCGGCCGACGGTCGCAGACGATACGCATCGCGCCGTCGGCGGCCGCCGTGCGCAGCAGGTCCGCCACTTCCTCCGATTGCCCGTCGAGTTCAGCGGACAGGACGATCAGTACCGCTCCCCACGACTCCGTGGGAAGCGCGTCGATGGCCTCCTTGACGGAATCGACCAACCGCACACCGGGCACGAGGGCGTCGGTGAGCCCGTCGCCGACCGGGTCGAAGTACCGGGCCAGCGATTGTTGCGGATCGATGAACAGGACTTGGCCTGAACGGTTGTTACGGGCGGCGGTGTGGCGCGCGAGTTTGACCGCCGCGGAGATCCCCTCTTCGGTGGAATTCGCCAGGAACGATACACAGTCGCCAGCCTCGGTCCCCGGAGTATGTGCCATACTCAGCGTGTAGGCCAGCTGCGCCCCCTCCTCGCTGACGGACTGCCCCGCGAACAGCATGTTCGGGCGGGCGTATGTATTGCGTTCGATGATCAGATCGCGCACCCAGCGCGCTGTCGGCGCGAATCGCGACTGCTGCCGCTGAGTATTGTCCTGCTGGTCGTGGTCGACCTTCACGATGAGACTCCTTGGAAGTCAAGAAAATTCGTTGTGAAGCATGGATTGCGTATCCGGGCAGTCGACAACTCCGGCCGCCGGGCTACTGAAATGAATCCGGGCGTGCCGCGTCTCGCGCGCAGCACTGCGCCGCGAGGGCGGCGGCCCAGGATATTGGAAACCGGGTCAGTAACGGTTGCTTCGAGGTGTGAGCAGGCGACTGGATCTTCTGAAACCGACGCCAGCAAGCGAGCCGGCTATCAGTGCGCGTGAATCGTCGTGACTTGGCATCGGTCCCCCTGAGCCCTCTGCTATCTCAGTCTTACGTCGGCTGAAGCTTTGGATTCCGGCCGAGCGCCCTTGCGCGGCTTACCCCCCCCTGGCGAGATTACAATACGATCTGGTGGAGAGCAACGTTCTACTTCGGTGAGACTCGCCGTACCAGCCGCTAATTCGGCGCTAACGCCACTCGCCACACGCACGCCTGGTGACGCTCGACTGGGGCGGTGCGGTTTGCTACTCGCCAGCAGCAACCGGCGGCTCTTGTATCCCCAAGCCCCGTAGTGGTGCCGCCTGGCGACATGAACGCTTGTCCGGCAGGATCGTCGGACCAGCGCGCTGTACCGATGATGACACCCCGTGCGAACCGCAGTGCTGGCGGGCGCTTTCTCTGCCCCGAGTGGTGCGTGTGTCTCCCCTGGCGGAATCCCGGCCCTTCTGGCAACGCCACGGCGGGTGCGGGGCGGACAAGGCCGGTCTACCCCGCGCCTATGTCCGTGGAAGAGGGAGCGCTGCGCTCATCTCCGAGCGAGTCGGATACTGCCAGCACGGATGCTCTGGAGTTGCTGGCACGGTTCGATGCCGTGGGGTTGGCGGTCGGCTACGCGACGTCGATTTGAGAACGTCACTGCCGCTCGGCAGCGGCGGACAGGCAGCGGATCTGTTCGCTTCCTTCTGTTGCGCATCGAAGATTCAGACTCTTGTCTCCTCCGCTACACCCGCGCATAGAGAGCGCGATGAAGCTGCCACGCGTCGGTGATGATGTCGTCAAGCCCTGGGGCGCTGTGGTTTCCAGCCGAGTTCGCGGTGTGCCTTCTCGCTCGAGCCGATGCATGCGGTCGGGTCGCCGGGTCGGCGGCCTTGCGCGCGACGGAGGCGTCGGCGTCCGAGCTGCGCACCGAATAATGCGCTGCTGTCGATCGACTACCACCCGTATCCGTATCACCCGAAAGGCTCACTCGCTGGATCTCGAACGCGGATTCAAGGTGTCCGCGGACCAAGTCGATTCACGAGAGGTGGTGGTGCTCGTGGCTGTTACTCGCAGTGATAGATGGCGGTGTACTCGCACTGTCAAATGGCGCCTCGAGGCCGAATGTAGGTGTGTGGCACGGAGCCAGAAGCGCTTTACGTCTGCCGATGTGAGGTCGCCTGAGGGATGTCCCGTAAGTCGTTGAGCAGCAACGGGTATCGTGTCGCGGTGGTGATCTCGGCGTCTGACCCGGTGATGGTGGAGTTGTTCTCCGGGCTGCGGCCACGCACGTTCGCTCGCCTGATTACCCAGTTGCGGCGCGAGGGCGCTGATCGGCCGTTGCGGGGGCGGCCGTGGGGGTTGTGTTTCGAAGACCGGGTGTTGCTGGTGGCCACCTACTTGCGGACCAACCTCACGATGCGGCAGCTCGCGGCGGTGTTCGGAGTCTCGAAGTCGGCCGCGGCCCGGGTGATCGATGACGTTGGACCGGCGTTGGCGCTACGGCCCCGGGCCCGGTTCCCGCGTGGTGCGGTGTCGATCGTGGACGGCACCTGGTCCCGACCCGTGATCAACCTCGCCGCCCAGAGCAAGAACTACCGGTACTCGACCAACCATCAGGTCGTGATCGACGCTGACACCGAACTCGTCGTCGCGCTCGGGCGGCCGTTGCCGGGCAACCGCAACGACTGCCGGGCCTGGACCGAGTCCGGTGCGGCCGATGTCTGCCGCAACGCAGTGGTGATTGCGGATGGCGGCTATCAGGGCACCGGCTTGATCATCCCGCTGGTGTCGAGCTGCCGGAATGGAAACAGGCACACAACATTTCCCACCGCAAGGTCCGCGCTCGCGTCGAGCATGCTTTCGCCCGGATGAAGACCTGGAAGATCTTGCGCGATTACCGTTTGCGCGGGGGTGGGTGCTGCGATGGCTGGGGTGGCGAGGCTGGCCAAACTCGCCACCGTCAGCGGCCGCACCACGCCGGTTGTTCTGCGCATCTTCCCCGAACTGGCCGCCCGGCGACGGCAGCCCAAGCGCCTCGGCATCGTCGCCGAACAACGAAAACGCAAGCAGCGCAACGTCGAAGCCAAAAAGCAGGTCTATGCGGCCATCCGCCGCTACGCTCTCGCGGGCATGTCGGGCAGAGCCATCGAACGCAAGCACCAGGTCGGCTGGCGCACCGTCCAGGCTGCACTGCGATCACCGAACCCGCCCACGCGCAAGAAATATCCCCGTCGCGAGCGCCCTGGCCTGCGAGGACTGGAATCGCACATCGACGCTCTTCTCACCGGCGCACCGTTGATCTCCATCCGGGAGATCTGGGAAGGTCTGCTCGACGACCACCATGCGGCCGTCACCTATCAATCCGTCCACGATTATGTCTTCAGTCGCCGCGGCCCGACGCCCCGGCCACCCCTGCCGGTCAGCGAATATTCCGCCACTATGGAAGACATGTCTGAGCCCTCCGGCGCCACCGAACACTTTGATGAAACCACGGCTGGTCAGGTCATTCTTCTCAACGGCGTGTCGAGTTCGGGCAAGTCCAGCCTCGCGCGCCAACTGCAGCTCGACCTCGAAGGCCCCTTCTTTCACATGGGCATCGACATGATCGGCGCGATGCGTTCGCAAACCCGAACCCACGAACTCGACACGACCGAGCTCGCTGAAGTCCTCCAACGAACCCGAGCAGGATTTCACCGAGCCGTCGCCGGAATGACCCACGCAGGCAACGACATCATCATGGACCACGTCCTGAGCGAGCCTTGGCGCCTGAACGACTGTCTGACCGTTCTCGCTGGCATCGACGTCGTCTTCATCGGTGTCCACTGCTCAGCCGACGAACTACAGCGCCGCGAACAGCAACGCGGGGACCGCCCAATCGGCACCGCCGCCCAGCAGATCGAATCCGTCCACGCCCAGGCCATCTATGACCTCGAAGTCGATACCAGCACCGACTCCATCGAGGACTGCTCCGCCCAGATCAAGAAGTTCCTTGACCAAACCCCATCACTGCGAGCATTCGATCAACTTCGGGCCGCATCGAAACACTGACTTGCGTCAACAACCTGGCAGAGAACCCGCCCGACCTTCTGCCACATACATGACACACTCCTGGTCGCGGCCCGAACGCTACGTCACCTCAACTGGCATCGGACACTTGGACCGATGGGGGTCGTGTTCCCGCACCTCGACGGCCTGGTGATCGGGAAGGTTCTCGCCGCTGGTTCTACGGTGCGGATCAGTCGGCAACCTGCGATGAACCCGCCGCCCGCCCGAGTTGCGCGACACAGTACGACGAGTCCACGGTCGCTACCGTCGACGACTTTCGGACAGTTCGATCACCAGACGCGATCGCGTGCTTGCCGGCATTGTGGGTCACACGGACTCTGGATGCTCAGGGGGGCGCATCTTGCTGTTGCTCGGCAGCCTTGCGGGCTTCGCGTTCGTCGTGCAGGCGTACAAGTTCGCGGAAGCCGAGCCGGTGGTATTTCGGGGTGGGCTGGATTCCCCATTCGTCCTGGGCGGTGTCCTTGCCTTGTGCGCCTTCTGGTGGCCCGAGCGGTGGGTAAGGGTATTTGCACTCGAGGGTGTCGTCGGAGTACCGCACTTTGTACAATTCGCTGCAGATCTCGGTCAGGCTCAGGGTTGGGTAGCCGTAGTAGACCGCCATGAACGGCAGCGTGAACGCGCCCTCGAAGACGAGGGCGATCAGGCATACCAGGACGGCTCGTTTGATCCAGGTGTGCATGCGCGCGTAATAGGGAGTGGTGCCCGCCGGGAGGTCGTCGGCGGGTTCGGTGTCGGTCGAAGCCGGTGTGGTCACGATGTTGGTATCCCTCGAATATCGTTCAGTCGGAGAAGATTTCGCGGTTGACGGTGTGCAGGTAGGGGATGGCGAGAAAGGGGGTGATGTAGAAGATGTCGTAGAGCCACCAGCCGATGACGGGGAAGACGGTTCCGGCGTAGCGGACATCGGCGTACATGGTCATGTTGAACACGTAGACGACCCAGGTGACCACACCCATCCAGCAGGTGACGATCATCCATTGCTGGCCCCAGCGCTTCATCTGCAGGAACCCGATCGCCGCGGCGACGCGCATCGAGAAGACCGTGAGAATGAGTCCCGCGACCAGAGCTTTCTCGCCCGGCCCTGCCGCGCCGCCGACCCACAGTTCGTTGTAGTGCCAGAAGTATCCGGCGTCGAACATGTTGCCCCACCCGACCAGCAGCACGCGGTTGATGAGGGTGTGGCTGGCGACCAGATCCAGCGCCCAGCCGAGGCTGTTGAGACAGCCGTCGATCAGTACGAGATACCCGATGAGGGTGATGACCATCGGACGCACCGACAGACCCGCGCGCTCGGCTCGACGTTGCAGCTGGACACCGCGCAGGAAGATCGGCAGTCCGATCAGCCCCGGTGCCCACATGCCCATCAGGGCGGCCCCGGTGATCATCCATTTGTCGGCGCGGCGCTGGGCCAGGCGGGACTGTTCGTGGTGGTCTTCCAGCGACAGTGGTGGCGTGTCGGCGGCCGCCGGTCGTGACGTCGTCACAGGTCCCACCACCCGCGGGCGAAGGACATGTAGAGCTGGATGAAGAACATCGTCAGCAGATAGCCGTAGATGACGATCTGGAAGACGATCAGTGCCCTTTTGCGTTTGCGTTCCTTCAGGTCCATGCCGGCCGCACCTTTCTATGACGTGGTCGAGGTTTCGGGAGCGAGCAGAGTGGCGGCCGCGATCTCACGCAGTCCGTCGGTAATCGCCCCGTCACTGCTCAGCGGCGCGAGAACGCAGGCCTCGGCGGCGGCGATCTCGGTGGCACCCGCCGCGATCATGGCCGCAGCGGTGACGAGTACGCGGGTCGAGGGTGGTTCGAAGTGGAAGGCGCTGTCGGCCTGGCGAATCGAAGTTGCGCACGCGACCAGTCGCCGGGCGGCCGCGGGGTCTACCCCGGTTTCGGAGGCCAGCAGTTCGGCTTCGTGCACGGGCGGCAGGTAGGTCATCGCCAGGGTGATGAATCGTTGCCGGAACGAGGGTTTGAGTTCTTTGAGTGAACTGCGGTAGCCGGGATTGTAGGAGCACACGAGCATGAAGGTCGGCGGTGCTTGCACTACTTCCTGCGTCCGGTCGAGATAGAGCGTGCGGCGGTGGTCGGTCAGCGAGTGCAGGATGGCCAGCGAGTCGTGGCGGGCTTCGACCACCTCGTCGAGGTAGCAGATCGCACCCGCTTTGACCGCGCGCGTCAGTGGCCCGTCGAGCCACTCGACGTCACCACCGGCGACCATGAACCGACCGACCAGATCGGAGCTGGTGAGGTCGTCGTGGCAGCTGATCGTGACCACGGGCCTGCCCAGCAGCAGGCCCATGTGCTCGACGAAACGCGTTTTTCCACAGCCGGTCGGGCCGGTGAGCATGACAGGAGCGTGACGGCCGAAAGCCAGCTCGAACATCTGGACTTCGTTACCGGCGGCGAAATAGGTGTCGATGGTCATCGTTTCTTCCGATCTGTTGTGATCTCAGGCGGCGACGAGTGCGCGATGGACGTGGCCCAGGACCCGTGGCAGGTCCTCCACTCGCCCGATGCGCTGGGAGCGGCGTGGGCCGAAGACCTCCGGCAGCGGGTCGACACGCACCGGTCCGATGCCGATGTAGTAAACGGTCACTCCTGCCTCGTCGGCCTCCTGCACCGCGTGCGCGGCGTCTGCCCAGGCGTAGCGGCCCTCGTAGCCCTCGTCGGAGATCAGGCCGTCGCCGATGACGATCAGCAGGCGGTGCTCAGCGGGCTGGTCGAGCAGTCGTGCGGTCAGGTGCCGCAGCGGTGCCCCGAGGCGGGTGTAGCCGCCGGTCTGCAGTCCGAGCCCGCCTGGCGGTGTGAACCGCGCGTCGTCGAAGTTCTTCAGGCGCCGCACTTCTACGCGATGCCGGGTATTGCCTGTGAACACGAAGATCCCGTGACGTTGATGTGCGCGGCGCATGGAGTCGGACAGGGCATCGGCGCAAGCGAGTTCGAGGCGGAAGATCTGCCCGCCGTGCACGCCGAGTGACGAGCTCCCGTCCAGCAGGAGTGCGGTGGCGACATCGCGGCTGCGCGGCATCAATTCGCGGAAGATCCGGGGCTCGGCCGCTCTGCCGGTCGCCAGATCGGTGTAGTGGCCGATATATCGGTCGACATCGAGAATCGAGCCGTCCTCGAGCCGGTCGGTCATTCCACGATGGGTGTGTTGCTCGAACCACTTGCGCAGATCCGCGGTGACGGTAACCGCCTGCGGGCCGCGGGCGATGTGGGCCAGTTCGAGCACCGCCACGTGATCGGGCATGAAGCGCCGCGTCCACATGTTCCATTCGGGATACGGGATGCCAGGACGATGCTCGGGGGTGCGGTCGAGATCGTTGTCGTGTGGTCGGCTCGGGGGCGGGAGGTTGAGATTGCGTACGCCGCCGTCACCGCCCACGGGCGTCGAATACGGTCGGGGCAGCCGCTTCTGCGTGGTGGTCCACGGCATCCTCCCGAAGCTGCGACGCAACCTCTCGGCCACGGTCAGCGGGCGCGTATATGCGGTCGGCAGCAGTCCCAGCAGAGGGTGCGGTGTCCGAGTACGCTCCGTCGCCGCCATGGTCACGGCCCGTTCAACCATCGCCGATGCCGCCATGTCCGCCGCCGCCATCTCCAGATCGGGGACAACGCGCAGGATTTCGGGTACCAGCCCGGGCCATCTGATCCCGATCCAGCCGAACGCGACCTCGGCCTCGATGATGGTGAGTGCGCGAAGTTCACCGCCACTGAGCTCGTTGAGCCGATATTCGGTGAGCCGTTCCTTCGACGGTGCGCACTGCAAGGCGATCCCGCATGTCAGGGTGCGCCGAGACCAGTCCCGCGCGAGCGGCGGATAGGGCACCTGGACGGTCTTCATGCTCGGGTTCAGCCCGAACACACGATGCTCACCGGTGACGAGTACGACACCGTCACGGCGGCGGTCGCTCAACGCGACCGCGGTCAGCGCGCAGCTGCGCTCGACCATCAGCGAGTGCGTATCCGAAAGTCGGGTCATCGCGCACCTACTGACGCGCGATGACTCACGCGCGCGGCACTCAGAACGTGCCGATGTTGGAGAACATCCAGTACCAGAACGCGATGATCCCGACCGTGCCGCCCCACGCCGCCGCGTAGCGCGCGATTTCCCACAGATAGCCCATGGCCCCAGCTCCTGACCTCGATTGGATGACCAAATGTCAGCGAACCCTGCCGCCGTACCGGTACTCGGCGGGATGCACCCCGCGGCGCGGGAGATAGGCGCAGAGATTCGAGACCGGCCGTCGCAATCACCAGGCCTCCCATCCGCGCAATTTGCTGACTGTAGTCAGCATAGTGGGCGTGAGTTCTGCTGTCTACGGTCAGTAGAATCGCTAGAACGCACGGTCAAAGGCCAGACTTTGTCGCTGGAAGGTCTGATCTGAACAGGATTAGCTGAGTTGAGTCAGTCTGAAATGTGGCACGTCAGGACGCGGCCACGCGAGCCCGGTGCCCACGATAGGGGCTCGCGCCCGGATGTCACGCACGGTCGGCCATGCTCGACAGCCGTTCAGTCGGAGAAGATTTCGCGGTTGACGGTGTGCAGGTAGGGGATGGCGAGGAATGGGCTGATGTAGAAGATGTCGTAGAGCCACCAGCCGATGACGGGGAAGACGGTTCCGGCGTAGCGGACATCGGCATACATGGTCATGTTGAACACATATCCGACCCAGATGACCACGCCCAGCCAGCAGGTGATGATCATCCATTGCTGGCCCCAGCGCTTCATCTGGAGAAATCCGATCGCTGCGGCGATGCGCATGGAGAACACCGTCAGGATCAATCCGACTTCCCACGCCTTCTCGCCGGGGCCCGCCGCGCCGCCGACCCAGAGTTCGTTGTAGTGCCAGAAGTATCCCGCGTCGAACATGTTGCCCCACCCGTTCAACAGCACACGGGCCAGCAATGTGTGATGGGCGACCAGGTCCAACGCCCAGCCGACCGTATTGAGCGCGGCGTCGACGATAACCAGATAGCCCAGCAGCGTGACCAGCATCGGCCGAACCGTCAGCCCGTCGCGCTGGGCGCGTCGCAGGAGCCGGATGCCATACAGGAACAGCGGAAGGCCGAAGACCCCCAGGGCGGCAGTGCCGATCAGAATACTGCCGCTGATCAACCACTTGTCGGCGCGACGCTGCGCCAGTCGCGATCGCCTGGCGTGCTCATCGAGGGACAGTCCCGCGCTCGCTGAATCCGCGTCGGCACGGGCAACGAGGCGCTCGGTGGGTTTGCCGGGAATCGACATCGATCTCCCCTGTGAACGAGGGTCGGCGCGCGAAGGCCGATCTGGGCACTCGCAAAGGTATCAAAACTGACTGAAGTCAACAAGATGGCGATTGCGGCAGCCTGTGGGTGTTCATTCGGCCGGTGCGAGGCTGCGCATCGTTCGGATGAGGTAGTCCTCGACCAGCACTCGTCGGTTCGGCCATCCGCTGGTGGTGATCAGCAGCGCGTAGAGGCCGAGCAGGAAGAACACCGCACTGTTGATCGGAGTGACCTCCGGGTCGATCGCCCCGTTGTCGCGCGCGAGTTCGATCCGCTGGGCCACCAGGTCGATGAGCGGATGCTCCCTACCGTCGTCGGGCGGGCGCGTCTGCGAGAAGTGCGCCGCCAGAAAGTCCTTGAACAGCAGCACGCCCAGGCGATGCTCGAGATCCAAGATCAGGCGAATTGCCTCGTTCAGCAGCTCCGCCAGGTCGCGGTCGCCACGCAGGAAACGGCCGAGCTGCTTGACCATGCGCTGCTCTTCGCGCAGCTCGAGCTCCAGCAGGACGTGCTGCTTGGTCGGGAAGTGGAAGAAGAACGTGCCGTGCGCGACCCCTGCGGCCGCAACGATGGCACCGACATCGGCGTCGGCCATCCCGGTCCGCTTGAATTCCCCGATCGCCGCACCCATGAGGCGTTCCCTGGTCTGGAGACGCTTCGCCTCACGTGCCGACAAGCCGTCCGTCGCAGCCATCCGCGTCTCCTTTGATTCCTGACTCGACTCATCGAGGATCCGTGTCCGTCGCCGCCCCGTAGGTTAGCGGGATCGGACACTATGCGTTCGGAGTGGTCGCGCGCATAGGGGCGGTAGCTGGTGGGCCGAGCGGCGAGTTCGGCGTCGATGCCGACCTCGATAGCACCGAACAAGTTGATCTTCTCGCTGTGTGCCGGGCTGATGTGGGCGAGTACATCGTCGTCGATTGTCGACGTGAGGGCTTGCGTCCGTAGTCCGGATCGGTCAGATACCGGCAGGTGGTCGGACCGTCGTTCGGTGGGGCGCTGCTGGCGGCATGATTCCCACGGACCTGGCTGCGGCCGCGATCACTGCTGTGGGAGTCATCGCGACGAGCCGCCCCCGAAATCCGGCGCCAGCCGATGCGCTCGGCCGGTCGGATTCGGCGGCAGCCATCGACCTTTCGGGTAGGTAGTCACCCGTCCGGTCTCTCCGCGCACGTCACGGCAGGCCGGCCTCGGCCTCGGCGGACAGCTCGGCCCACTCCTGCCAGCCCTTGACCCGGTCAGCGTAGAGCTGCGGGACGATCTGGAGGGGGAAGGTGCCGAAGAAGATCCGGGAGGGTGGGGTGTCGGCGTCGACGACCTTCAGCAGTGCGGGGCCGACGCCCGCAGGGTCGGGGTTCGGGATGGTGGCGAAGCTGGCGTTGACCGTTTCCCGGAAGCTGTCGTAGGCGGATAGCGGTGCGGAATGGGCGGAGGACGTGTTGAACTCGGTGCCGAAGGGGCCGGGTTCGAGGACTGTGACCTTGATGCCGAAGCCGGCGACTTCCTGGGCCAGCGAGTCCGAGAGACCCTCGACCGCAGCCTTGGTGGCGGTGTAGCCGCCCGTGGTGGGGAAAGCGGCAAGGGCGAGCAGGCTGGTCACGTTGATGATGTGGCCGCTGCCCTGAGCACGCAGGTAGGGCAGTGCCGCCTGCACGACCCAGAGGGTGCCGAAGACGTTCGTCTCGAACTGTGCGCGGAGGTCGTCTTCGGTTAGCTCTTCGACCATGCCGAACAGGCCGTAGCCGGCGTTGTTGACGACGACGTCCACGCGTCCGAAGTGCTCATAGGCGCGCCGGACGGAATCGGTCACAGCGGTTTTGTCCGTGACGTCCAGGGCCAACGGCAAGATCGCGTCGCCATGGGCTGCGACCAGATCGGCGAGTGCGTCGGTGTTGCGGGCGGTCGCCGCGACCTTGTCGCCGCGCGAGAGCGCGGCCTCGGTGAACCGGCGGCCCAAGCCGCGCGAGGAACCAGTGATGAACCAGATCTTGCTCATGGGAAGAACTCCTCGATAGGGATACTGAGACAACGCAGGAGACTATATCCCAATATGGGACTTAGTACCACTAAGGGTCGATGTACCACACTCCCCCCATGGCCGAAACATCCAGGACCGGGCGCTCCACGCTGCGGGAGCGGACACGAGCCGCCATGCGCGAAGAGGTCAGCGGGATCGCGTTCAGACTCTTCGCCGAACAGGGTTTCGACAAGACGACGGTCGAACAGATCGCCGCCGAGGCCGGGTTGTCGCGGACTACTTTCTTCCGGTACTTCGGCACCAAAGAGGAGCTCGTCCTCGGCAAAATGAGTGAGTTCGGTCCCCAGATCGCCGCGGCGCTTGCCGCGCGCCCCGCCGAGGAGCGGTCTTGGGAAGCGCTGCGACGTTCTTTCGACGTGATCACCGAGCCGACGGCCGACGAGCCACAGCCGTTCCTGAACCTGATGCGACTGCTCAACGACGCCTGCGCCCTGATGACCCGTCAGTGGGAGAAGACGCAGGGCTGGCACAGCCTCCTGGTGCCCGAGATCACTCGTCGTCTCGCCGGTGACCCGAAATCCACGAGCGACCTGCGCGCCCATGCCCTCGTAGGCTCGGCGATTTCCTGTCTGGACGCCGCGACCGACGCCTGGACCGCCGTCGGCGGGGCAATACCGTTGTCCGAACTACTCGACCAGGCCATGGGTGTACTGGTCGAGCCGGCCGCATAGCTGGACTCGGTCGCGAACGCGGACACCGTTGTGTCCGGATCTCGAAACCGCCCCACCTATGCGGGCGCCTCGAGCACCTACGCCGGATCGCTCGCGGGTTCTGCAACGTCAGCCACCATCTTTCGCGGACAAGCCGGACTGCGTTGGCTCGTCGCGATGACTCCCACGGCGGCCATCGCGGCCGCAGTGACGACGACCGTGGGAATCACGGCCAGCAGAAACCTGATCAGGAATCAGGGTGATCGGCGAGATCTCACGTCACCCGTCGCGATCGTAGAACCGCAGGACCGACACGCACAGCGCGCAGTCGCGGCGCGAGCGCCCTTCGCTCGGTTGTCGGAGGTGATGCATGGCCAGATCTCGGTCTCACTATGCGCGGTCCCCACCCCTGTCGCGCAGTTCGGTGGTGTTGGTTTCGGTGTTCCCGTTGTTTTTCGTATCGGTCATCCGGGGGCGGTTGGGTGGTGATGGTCCAGTGGCGGGGTCAGTTCGTCGACTACGACCAGGTTTCCGCCGGACTGTTTGGCCCGGTACATCGCCGCGTCGGCGGATTGCAGCAGTCGGTCCGGAGTCGGCCGGGGACATTGCTGACAGACCGTCGCGTCGAACACCGCCACCCCGACGCTCGCGGTAACCACCACCTCGGTCTCCGACGGTTCGGCGACCACCTGGCACAACCGCTCGGCCTCGCTGCGCGCGGCGGCTGTGGTGACCGGAGCGGCCACCACGAACTCCTCCCCGCCGGTACGTGCGACCACCGCCATCTCCCCGGCGGTGTCGCGCAAGCGCCGGGCGGTCCGCACCAGGACGAGGTCACCGATGCGGTGACCCCAGGTGTCGTTGACGCTCTTGAACTGGTCGAGATCGAAGCAGATGACACAGATCGCGGAATTGCGGTCCATCATTTGCGGCAGCTGGTTCTCGAGACCCCGGCGGTTCAGTAGTTCGGTCAGCGGATCCGACAGCGATGCGGTGCGCAGCAGCCAATAGAGGAACTGGAATGCAGGAACCGTGCTGACCACCGACGCGAGTAGCAGCGCGACCGCGAGGGCCAGGTGGATGTCCCCACCGCCGGTGGCGATCCGCACGGACAACACCACCACCGACAGCAGCGACCAGGCCGAATGCACAGCCAGAGCCCGCGCGTTGTGGAAGAAGCTCAGGTAACTGCCGGTGCCAAGGAGCAGCACTGTGCCCATCGCCCCGAACAGCCGATCTTGCAATTGGAGGAACTCCATTGTGAACAGCACATCGGCACAGGCGATCAGCACCAGCGACTCGGTCTTGTTCGGCCAGGGCAGCAGCCACCAGCGAAGTGCCCACAAAGTCCCGGACATCACTCCGATCGTCGAAGCGACGCCGGGGTCGCCGGGCGGGCCTACTGGCGTTCCCGCGATCACCGCGCCCATCACCGCGATCGCCGCTCCCGCGAAGCCGATCAGCACCTTCAGCGGGATCAGCGCCGATCGATCCGCGAGGGTGCGGACCAGCCATCGGTAGTCCACAGGGTCCTTCCACCAGGCCCGCAGCGTCTTGCCGTTAGTCATCGACTCACCCTTGGTCCGACCGCATTGCCCACCTCGCGCGTACTGCGTGTGAGAACTTCAGGAAATCCCACCAGCTGATCGGCAGTAGTTTAGGGCGGACCTGTCGATATTCGATGCGGGCGTTTGTTTCGCAGCCACCACGGACGTGTCCGGACTGATCGCTTCGCTGATTTCAGCCTGGTTTCGAATGTCGTAGCGCGAGGGCGCGGTCTACCGCCGGTCCCTCATTTTGCGTCGTGCAGGCGGCGGAAGCGGCTGTCGTGAAAGACTAGGGGCTCGGCCTCGGTTCCGACCGCGACCCGGGTGAGGTGAACCAGCACTACCAGGTGGTCCCCGGCGGGAATGCTGGCCGACGGTGTCGCCTCCAGCCATGCGGAAGCCCCGCCGACCAGGAGGGCCCCGTCGGTCCCTGGAAACATCGTCAGGTCTCGGAAGCGATCGCCGTGCTTGGTTCCGAGGGACCTGGCGGCGCTGGTCTGGTCGACGCCGAGCAGGCTCAACCCCAGTCGGGTCGCTCTGCTCAACGGCGGCCAGGTTTGCGAGGTTCGTTGCACGCAGAAGGAGACGATGGGAGGAGTCAAGGAGACGGGGACAAAGGTGCTGACTGCCATCCCGTGTGCTGTGTCGCCGACCTGTGCGCAGACTGCGACGACGGCGCTGGGGAAGGTGGCGAACGCCTGCCGAAGCGACGGCGGATCGGTGGGGACCTCGGTGAATCCTTGCGTAGATGCGGACAGCGTCATAGCCGATCAGCTCCGGGCAGGTATCGCGCGGTCTGCGCGACGGTGCGGGTCGATTGCGGCGGCGCGAGCGAGCGTCGCCTGAGCCATCTTGATATGGGCGGCGTCGACGAGTACTCCGTCGACGCCGACGGCACCGCGGCCGTTGGCCTCGGCGTCGCGGTATGCGGCGATATTGCGTTCCGCGAGCGCGATTTCCTCGGGGGTGGGGGAATAGACAGTGTTGGCGATCGCAACCTGGTTCGGGTGGATCGCCCACTTGCCGGTGTAGCCGAGCAGTGAGGAGCGCCGCGCGTCGCGTTCGTAGCCGGTGAGGTTGCCGTAGTCGGGGAACGGGGCGTCGATCGCGTCGATGCCCGCGATACGAGCGGCGACCAGTACCTTGTTGCGGGCGTAGTGCCAGAAGTCACCGGGGTAGTCGCCGAGTGGTTCGAAGTTGGTGTCCACCCTGGCGCCCTGGGAGAGTGAGAAGTCGCCGACACCGAAGATGAGCGCGTCCACCCGCGAACTGGCGACGGCGATCGCTTCGGCGTTGGCGAGTCCCTCCACCTCTTCGATCAGCACCTCGAGACGAATGCGGTGGGTCAGGCCGAGTTTCTCCTCGAGTTGTGTCAGCAGCACGTCGACCCACCACACGTCGCGCGCGGTGCGTGCTTTGGGGACCACGATCGTGTGCAGGTGCGACCCGGCGTGGGTGACTACTTCGATGATGTCGTCGTGGCACCAGCGGGTGTCGAGCCCGTTGATCCGGATCGCGGGGACGGTGTTTCCCCAGTCCATCGCGGTCAGTGCGGCGATCACCTTCTCCCGCGACTGCTCTTTGAGGGCGTCCGGGGTTGCGTCTTCGAGATCGAGAAACACCAGATCTGCGCCGCTGGCAAGGGCTTTGGCGAACATGTGGTCGTTGCATGCGGGCAGAGCGAGCTCGGAGCGCCGGATCAGCAGGGTCATCGTCGAAAGTCCTTCTGTGGTCGGAAGTTCACAGCACGCCGCGGCTGTGCAGGTCATCGATGTCGTTGTCGCTCAGGCCGAGTAGCCGGCCGTAGACCTCTGCGTTGTGCTCGCCGAGGCGGGGGCCGAGGTGGGACACGCGGCCCTGCGCCTCGGAGAAGCGAGGCACTGGTGCCTGCACCGTCATCGTGCCCAGGTCGTCGTCGGCGACCGGGACGAACACCTCGCGGTGGCGCAGCTGCTCGTCCTGGAGCAGGTCGGTGATGTCGTAGACAGGGGCCGCGGCGACCTGTTCTGCGTCGAACACCGCCATCGCCTCGGCGAGGGTCTGCTTCGACACCCACGCCGCGACAACGTCGTCGACTTCGGCAGCCCGCGCCAGACGGCGCTGCGGATCGGAGAACTCGGCGTCGGAGATCAGATCGTTGCGGCCGATCGCGCGGAAGACGCGCAGCGCAAGCGCGGGCGAGCTGCCCGACATGGCCAGCCACTTGTCGTCGGCGGTGCGATAGGTGTTGCGGGGGGCAGAGATGTCCCAGCGGTTGCCCGCCCGCTGAGCGACGGTGCCGAGCTGGTCGTAGCTGAGCAGCGTCTGTTCGAGCAGTCGGGTGAGGGGGTCGACCAGGTTGATGTCGATCAGCTGGCCGGGGCCGCCGTGCACATCGCGGTGGTAGAGCGCCATCATCACGGCGTAGGCGGCATTGAGGGAAGCGACACCGTCGGCCAACATGAAAGGCGGCAGTGTCGGTGGACCGTGCGCCTCGCCGGTGATGTGGGCGAATCCGCTCATCGCCTCACCCAGCGTGCCGAAACCGGGGCGTTCGCTCTTGGGGCCGGTCAACCCGAAGCCGGTGATGTGCAACATCACCATTTGCTCGTTGACCGCGCGCAGGCTCGCGTAGTCCAGGCCCCATTTTCGCAATGTCTGTGGCCTGGTGTTGGTCACGACTACATCCGCTGTCGCCGCGAGCCGGCGTAGCAGCTCCTGGCCCTCGGCGACGCGCAGATCCAGGGTGACCGAACGCTTGTTGCGCGACACCGACTTCCACATCAGGCCCACATCGTTGCGCTGCGCGCCCCAGGTACGGATCGGATCACCACCGTTGGGCTGCTCGATCTTGATCACCTCGGCACCGAACTCACCGAGATAGGTGGCGGCCAGGGGCGCCGCCGCGAGCGTGGCGAAGTCGAGTACCCGTAGGCCCTCGAGCATGGCTCGGCTCATGTCACACCACGGTGCTCGTGTGCGCGGCGTGGTCCACGGACGGCCGGGAAAGGCCGAGATGCTCGCGCAGCGTCGTGCCCTCGTAGGCCGTGCGGAACAGCCCACGCTGCTGCAACCGCGGCACCACCATCCTGACGACGTCCTCGAAGGAGCCGGGCATGTGAGTGGCGGCCAGGACGAATCCGTCGCAGGCATCGGCGTGGAACCATTCGGCCATCTGGTCGGCGACCTGGTCGCCGGTGCCGACGAACCGCGGACCCTGTAGCAGGGTGGCGCGGTGGCCTGCCAGGTCCCGTACCGTGACGTTTCCGCCGATGTGGGTGCGAAGGTTCTGGACCAGACCGCGGATACCCGACACCGAGGCGATCAGTTCGTCGGTGACCGGGTCGTCGAGATCGTGCTGTGCAAAGTCGTAGTTCATCAACTCCGAGAGCAATGTCAGCGACGCCATCGGATGCACCAGGTCCTCGAGCAGCATCGCTTCACGCTCCTTGGCGTGCTGCTCGGATTCGCCGACGACCGCGTAGGCCATGGGGCAGATGCGGACCGAGGCTGGATCGCGGCCGGCGTCGGAGATGCGGGCCTTCTGGTCGGCGTAGTGATTGCGGGCCACTTCCAGGCCGGGGTCGCCGGTGAAGATCAATTCCGCCCAGCGCGAGGCGAATTCGCGTCCTCGGCCGGAGGAGCCTGCCTGAATGATCACCGGTCTGCCCTGGGGGGTCCGCGGTACTGTCAACGGTCCGCGGGCGGAGAAGAAGCGGCCCGAGTGGCGCAGTTCGTGCACCTTGTCAGGATCGGCGAACAGGCCGGCAGCGCGGTCGTGCAGGATGGCGTCGTCGTCCCAGGTGTCCCAGAGGCCGCTGACCACATCGAGGAATTCGTCGGCGCGGTCGTAGCGTTCGTCGTGCCCGAGGTGGGCGTCCATCCCGAAGTTCTGTGCCTCGCTGTCGTTGACCGAGGTCACCACGTTCCAGGCGGCCCGGCCTGCGGACAGGTGATCGAGGGTGGCGAATGTGCGCGCGACATGGAACGGCGCGTAATACGTCGTGGAGTAGGTCGCGCCGAGACCGATGCGTGAGGTGGCCTGCGCGAGGACGCCCAGGACTACCCCCAAGTCGAGCTTCACCGGCCGGGCGCCGTGGCGCACTGCCTCGGCGACGGAGCCGCCATAGATGCCGGGCATGGCCAGTCGGTCGTCGAAGAACATCAGGTCGAAGCAGCCATCCTCCAGTTGCCGCCCGACTTTCGCGTAGTACGACGCGTCGAGATATCCGTGCTCGGTGGCCGGGTGTCGCCAGGAACCCGAGTAGACCGAGGTGTTGCCCGCTTGCATGAATGCGACCAACGTCATTCGGTCGCTGTTCCTCATCGCCATGATTGGAATCTAGCATCTGGCATATCAGATTTCAAACCTGGTACCTCTAGCCTGCTAAGCTTCCCCGATGGCAACCAACTCGGTCGACGTCGCGGGCACCGTTCGCGAACGGGCGGCACGCGAACTGCGCGATCGCATCCTTACTGGGGCGTTGCCCGCGGGCGCGCGCATCGACCTGGACGTGATCACCGACGAGTTCGCCACCAGTCGCACTCCCGTGCGCGAGGCATTGCTGGAGCTGTCCTACGAAGGACTGGTCAGGGTTGCGCCACGCAGCGGGATCACGGTGATCGGGATCAGCCCCGCCGACATCATGGACAGCTTCACCATCCTCGGAGTCCTCACCGGGCAGGCCGCTGCCTGGGCCGCGCAGCGGGCCAGCAGTCCTGAGCTGCAGCAGTTGCGCGAACTCGCCGCCGAGGTCGCCTCGCGATCCGGTGACGACTCCATCGGTGAGGCCAACTGGCGGTTTCACCAGGAAGTCCATCGGGCCGCGCACTCACCGCGATTGCTGACCCAGATCAAGCAGGCGGTCCGGGTGGTCCCGTCGAATTTCCTGCGGCTGTTTCCCGAACACGAGCAACACTCGCTCGACGATCATGACCAGCTCATCGACGCATTGGCCGAGCGTGACGCCCTGGTGGCCCGCGAGATCGGCGAGCGGCATGTGCTGGACGCGGGTCGCTCGCTCACCCAATGGCTGGAACGGAACGCGACCCCGCATTCACCGTCTGTGTGACAGATTCACCTCGCGGCCGGCTGCTGCCAGGGATCTGGCGTTGCAGCGGAAACCTTCGATCAGAGGTACAGGTTGGGGTGTGGCGTCGGTCGCGGCCAGCGCGCGTGATTTGAACGCGTGCGCCGCGGCACTGAGGCGATGGTCCATGCCGTCGACCCGACACTCGAATTCCGCAGGGAGCGGGTTGCCCCACACGACGACTTCGATCAGATCGTTCTCGAGGCAGTTGAGGACGCCGTCGCGTACTCGGCTGTCGGACAGCAGTAGATCGGGTGCGACCGCCAGGGCGTCGGGCCAGGTGTGGTGGACCGGAACCGCGAGGGGTCCCTCGAGCTCGAGTACGGTCACGCCGAGGATCTGCAGGGGCGCCAGGTCGGTGACATCGGCCAGGACGACGTTCACGTCCCATCCGGCCATCGAGCGGTCGAACAACCAGCCGCCGGCGTGCTCGACCACGTCGCGTGCGTTGGTGGCCAGGACTGCCAACCGATATCGCAACGGGTGTTGATGTGCGTAGGTCCACCAGTTGGTGACCAGACCGGCGTCCTGGGCAACATTCACGAGGTGTCCATTCCGAGAGATCGAAGCGCTATCCGCAGTCCTACTACAACTGCGTCCGACGCGCGGCGAAGTTGCCGAAGCTTTGCGGCTAGGAGGCGGCGGCGAGAGACCGGACTGATCGGGCAAATTCTACGTTCTCGTATGCGAGAATGACATTGCCGTAAATTGGAATGAAACTCTTGACCGCTGGTCGACTCCGGTGCTAAGCAGGTCGAGGACTGGTAGGCATGAAGACCTTGACGCTTGAAGGGGATGCGCGATGACGCTGCAATCTATTCTGGACGAAATCCGTGAACGACCCGGAAAAGGCGAGGTCATCCCGATCATCGACCCGGTGACCGAAGAGCAGATCACCGAGTTCACCGACTGTGGACCCGAGGCTGTCGACGAGGCGGTGGCCCGGGCGAGGGCCTCGTTCGAGTCGGGTGTCTGGCAGGGTCTTCCCGGGCGGGAGCGCGCCAAGATCATGTGGCGGATCGCGGACCTTATGGACGCGCACACGGATGAGCTCGCCGAGTTGGACTCGCTCAATACGGGAATGCCACTCGTGCAGGCGAAGATGATCATTCCAACGTGCGCCGAGTTCTTCCGCTACTACGCGGGTTGGTGTACCAAACTCAACGGCTCGGCGTACGAGGTGCAGATGACCGGCGGCGTCTCCGGCGCTTACGCCGATATGCACGCCTACACCCTCAAGGAGCCCTACGGGGTAGTCGGCCTGATCTTCCCGTGGAACGGGCCGGTGTTCAACGCCTGTGCCAAGCTGGCCCCCGCGCTCGCCGCCGGGTGCAGCACCGTGGTGAAACCCGCCGAGGAGACACCGCTGTCGGCGCTGCTGCTTGCGCGGCTCATCGCCGAGGCCGGCGTGCCGGAAGGCGTCGTGAACTTGCTGACCGGCTACGGACACACCGCGGGTGCCGCGATCACCTCCCACCCGGACGTCGACAAGGTGGCGTTCACCGGTTCCACCGAGGTCGGCAAACAGATCGTGGCGGCCTCCGCGGGCAACCTCAAGAAGGTTATGCTCGAACTCGGCGGCAAGTCGCCGGTGCTGATCTTCGACGACGCCGACCTGGACATGGCAGTGATGATGGCGTCGATGGGAATCTTCGTGCACTCCGGGCAGGGCTGCGTCTGCGGCTCCCGGATCTTCGTGCAGCGTGGCGTGTACGAGCGGGTCGTGGAGGGCATCGCGACGGTGGCCAACAACCTCAAGCTCGGTGGGCCGAAGGAAGAAGGAACCATGATCGGCCCGCTGATCAGCGCCAAACAGCTGACGCGGGTGATGGGCTACCTCGACGAGGGCAAGTCCGACGGTGCCGAGGTCGTCACCGGCGGGCACCGTCTCGACCGTAGCGGGTACTTCGTCCACCCCACGGTGCTCACCAATGTGGATCCCGCGACCAGCAGACTCTACCGGGAGGAAATCTTCGGCCCGGTCGTGACCGTGCTGCCGTTCGACGACGAGGACGAGGCGATCGCGATGGCCAATGACACCTCCTACGGCCTGGCCGCCACCGTGTGGACAACCAACCTCAGCCGTGGGCACCGACTCGCGAAGCGGTTGCAGGCCGGGACGGTGACACTGAACTGCCAGTTGGTATTCGACCACGGGGTGCCCTTCGGCGGCTACAAGCAGTCCGGTTGGGGCCACGAGTTCGGACGCGAAGGCGTCGAGGCGTATATGAAGACGAAGTCGGTCTGGGCTCAGCTCTGAGCAATCCAGGAGCGGCGGCGAACCTTTCGGGTGTCCGCCGCCGCTCCGGTGTCGACGGCTCTGTGCGCTCGCAGCGAGACGTGCTCAGCGCACCACGAGATCGATCCCCTGTGCCGCGGCGGTCAGTTCGTCGTGGGTGGTGAGTTTGACCCGCGGGCGACCGGTGGAATCGCTGGCCGCCTTCTCGGCGGTGTCGATGGCCTTCCACCCGATTCGGTCCACCACCTGGGGCTGGCGCGATGCGACCAGCTCGCGTAGGGCGTCTCGGCCCGCCGGTGGCGTGGCCAGTTCGCCCTCGACGTAGTCGGCTATCAGGTGTTCCACCGTCTCCTCCGCATCGACTCGATTCGATCCGATCACCCCTCGCGCACCACGTTTGATCCAGCCGCTGACGTAGACCCCGGTGACCGGCGCACCGGCGGTGTCGATCACCCGACCTTCATGATTCGGGACCACACCTCGTTGCTCGTCGAATGGCAGTGCCGGGACCGGCTCACCCCGGTAGCCGACCGACCGCAGCACCAGCCCCGCGGCGATATCGCCCGTGCGCTCGGTAGCTTCGGCGCTGACCCGACCATCTGAGTCGGTGAGTACGTTGTGCGCGAATCGCAGGCCGGTGACGCGCTGCTCCCCGAGTACCTGGGTCGGCGAGACGAGAAATCGGAAGACGATCCGTTTGTTGCCCGGTCGCCGTGGTGCCGAGGCGAATTCCTGAGCGAGCGTGTATTTCAGCCGAACGGACGGCTCGATGGCCGGGTCCGCCAATACGGCGCTGCCGATGTCGTCGAGTTCGATGTCCGCCGACTCCACGACCACGTCCACGCCGTCGAGGTGCCCGAGGGCGAGGAACTCCGGCGAGGTATACGCCGCCTGAAGAGGCCCGCGCCGGCCCAGGACGACTACCTCGCGAATTCTGCTGTCGCGCAGGGCATTCAGCGCGTGATCGGCGATGTCGGTGCGGGCCAGCTCGTCCGGATCCATGGTGAGTACGCGAGCGACGTCCAGTGCCACGTTGCCGTTGCCGACGATGACTGCGCGCTCGCCGGACAGATCGAAGTCTCGGTCAGCGAAGTCAGGGTGCCCGTTGTACCAGGCCACGAACTCCGTCGCCGAATGACTGCCCGGCAGATCCTCGCCGGGGATGTCCATGCGCCGGTCGGCTGAGGCGCCCACCGCGTAGATCACCGCGTGGTGATGGCGCAGTAGCTCGTCGTGGGTGAGGTGGTTGCCGATTTCGACATTCAGGTAGTACTGCAGGGTGTCGCGACGGAACGCGGTCTCGAACATCGATGTCACCGACTTGGTCTCCGCGTGATCCGGTGCCACTCCCGCGCGCACTAGACCCCATGGCGTCGGCAGCCGGTCGAACAGCTCCACCTGGGTGTCACCGCGGCGCAGTAATGCGTCCGCCGCGTAGCAAGCAGCGGGGCCCGCACCGACGATCGCCACCCGCAAGGTGCCGAGTTCTTTCGGGATGCGCGGCGTCACGACTGGCGCGGCGAACTCCGGCTCGAGCGGGTGGCGCTGGAAATAGTCGGCGTTGATGTCGCTATAGCGTTGCAGGGAAGCGCTGAGATCTTCGATGGAGAACACGGCGCCCACAGGACAGGCATCGACGCACGCGCCGCAGTCGATACAGGTTTCGGGATCGATATGCAGCATCTCGGCGGTGTCGAACTCCGGCTGACCGGGTATCGGTCGGATGCAGTCGACCGGGCATTCGGAGATGCAGCTGGCGTCGTTGCAGCACCGCTGCGTAATGACGTAGGCCATGGCGGTCGGTCCTTGTCTCGGAAGGTGAGTGGGGCAGCGGGCGGGTCAGTCCAGGAAGAGGTCCCGGGTCGGGTTGTCGCCACCGCCGTACCGGGAGAGGTCGTCGATCCCGGCGAACCTCGAGACGGCGTCCGCGTCGAGGAAGCAATTGCCGGTCACCCTGCGGGCCGGCTGGGCGGTGATCGCGACGGCCGCGTCGGCCATGATCCGGGGGCTGCGCGCAGTCGCGAGTTGGTTGTCGCCGTCGAGCAGGGCGGCGACGGCTGAGGTGGCGATGTAGGTCTGTGGCCACAGACAGTTGAATCCGATTCCGGCATCGGCGAATTCGGCTGCCCAGCCCTGGCTGAGCATGGTCATCCCGTATTTGGACTGGGTGTAGGCCGGATGGGCGCCGAGCCAGCGGGGATCGAGGTTGATCGGTGGCGAGATGGTGAGCACATGCGGGTTGGGGGAGTCGCGCAGGTGCGGCACGCACGCTGCGGTGAGCAGGAACGTCCCGCGAATGTTGATGTCCTGCATCAGGTCGAAGCGTTTGGCACCGAGTTTCTCGGTGGGATCGGTGGCGATGGCGCCTGCGTTGTTGACGCACACGTCGATCCCGCCGAACCGCTCGATCGCGATCGCCACGGCCCGCGCGACGTCGTCCTCCTTGCGTACGTCGCCGACGGCCGCGGCGGCCCGGCCACCCGCGGCCTCGACCGCGTCGGCGACGGTATGCACGGTGCCGGGGAGCCGGGGATGTGGTTCGGACGTCTTGGCCAGCAGGACGATATTGGCGCCCTGCTCGGCGGCGGCTACGGCGATCGCCGCGCCGATACCCCGGCTGGCTCCGGAAATGAGGACGGTGCGATCGCGCAGCGGGTGGTCCTGGTCGGGCATGGTGCTCCTCACGTGCCGCCCGGGCGGCAATATGTCATTCTCGCAGGATGGTATTGGCGTTCTCATCCCACGCAAGTAGCATATCCGAATCCGACTTCGAATTACTTGGAGGAACCGTGCGCATCGGCGTGATGATCGGCCCGGAGAAGGGCGATTCGGGCCGCAAGCTCGAACGCATGCTGCGAGACATCGCGTGGGCAGAGTCGGCAGGGCTCGATACCGCTTGGATTCCGCAGGTACCCAACGACTTCGACGCGCTCGTCACCGTGACGGCGATGGGACTGGCCACCTCGCGGATCGAACTGGGCACCGCCGTGGTACCGCTGCAGGCTCAGCATCCGATCGCGCTGGCGCGACAGGCGCTCTCGGCGCACGCGGCGGCAGGCGGCAGGCTCGCGCTCGGTGTCGGGCCGTCGCATCACTGGATCATCCGCGACATGCTCGGTCTGCCGTACGAGAAGCCGGCGGCCTACACCCGCGACTATCTCGAGGTACTGGCCGCCGGACTCGCGGGCACCGGCTCGGTGGACGTGGAGAACAGCACCTTCACGGTGCACAATCCACTCGATCTCGGCCCGGTCGCCCCGGTTCCGGTTTTGGTCGCCGCGCTGGGTCCGGTGATGCTGCGAATCGCCGGGGAGCGGGCCGACGGCACCGTGCTCTGGATGGCGGACGAACGCGCCGTCGCCGAGCATGTGGTGCCGAAGATCAACAAGGCGGCCGCCGACGCGGGCAGGTCTGCGCCGCGCGTGGTTGTCGGGTTGCCGGTATGTCTGTGCTCGGCAGGGCAGGTGGACGAGGCGCGGGCGCGGGCGAACCGAATTCTCGGCGAAGCGGAGGTCTCGCCCAATTATCAGCGGCTGCTCGAACAAGGCGACGCACGCACGATCGGGGATCTGTGTATCGCGGGGGACGAGGAGGCCATTGCGGCGGGACTTCGCAGGTACGCCGATGCCGGTGCCACCGATATCTCGGTGCGGCTGCTTCCGATCGGGGACGATCGAGACGCGCTGGTCGCCTCCAAGCGGCGAACCAGGGAGATGGTCGCCGACCTGGCGCGTCGGCTGCGCTGACGGCCGCACCCCGTCGGAGCCTGATGGGGTGCGGTCGCCGAGTTCACTCGTATTCGACGATGGCGCCGTCGGAGTCCGGGACAGCCTGGCAGGTCAGCACATAGCCCTCGGCGACCTCGTCGTCGGTCAAAGCGTTGTTGTGCCGCATAGTCGCGTGGCCCGAGGTCACTTTCGCCAGGCAGGTTGCGCAATTTCCCTGCTCGCAGGAGAACGGCGGGGCGAGGCCGCCGCGTCGGGCGCTCTCCAGCAGCGTCTCACCGGCCTTCCGGGGCACAGACTTCTTCTTGCCGTTCAGGATCACCGTGACCGTGCCGTCGGAATCCGCCCCGTGATCGACGACGTTCGCTGATGCCGAGCTGTCCGCGGGTGGGGCCGTCGGGTTCGCGGGCGTGCCGAACCGCTCGCTGAATACGAGGCCAGGGCCGGGGAGCGACTGTTCCACCAGGTCCATGAATGCCTCGGGTCCGCAGACGTAGTGGTCGCCGTGCGCATCGGCGTCCACGAACGCACGGACGGCCGCGCGGTCGAGATACCCGCGCTCGCTGTCGAGGTGCCTGACCACCCGGAGTCGCTCCGGATAGCGGGCGACGAGACCGGTGAGCGCGTCGTCGAACAGCATGGACGCTCGGTCGCGGTCCGCGCACAGGAGCCGGACCCGGCGGGTGGTTCCCGCCAGCGCTGCTTTGGTGAGGGACAGGATCGGCGTGATGCCGCTGCCACCGCTGAAGCCTAGTACTGGGACGTCGGAGTCGCGCAGGCAGAAACGGCCCGCGGCTTTGGACAGCTCCACCTCGTCGCCCGCGGTGAGGGTGTCGAGCATCCAGTTGGACACGGCGCCGCCGGGCACGCGTTTGACCGTGGTCATGATCTCGCCGTCGGTCTCCGGTGCGCTCGACATCGAGTAGGACCGAAAGCGCACGGTGCCGCCCACGGTGACCCGGAAGGTGCAGAACTGTCCGGCTCGGTAGTGCAGTGGCCCGTCGTGCGGGTCGAGCACGAATGTCCGCGCGTCCGCGCTCTCGGTCACGACCCTGGTCACTGTCGCGCGCAGAAATGACGAGAGTGTCGCCATGGTCCACCTCCTCCTGGTATTAAGATTCTATCGAAATGAGAATAGTATTCTCTCTCATGAGACGGGAACCTTCCAAGATGTCTGACACTGTGCCGAGCGCGCTCGTGTTCGAGGGGCGGGTCTACACCAGGGTCGAACTCGACGAGCTGGCCGCCGGATTGGCCGACGAGCTGGCAGGCCGCGGGGTGCTGGTGGGACAGCGGGTGGCGCTCATGTCGTCCAACCGGCCCGAGTTCGTCGTCGCGGTCCTCGCGGTGTGGCGACTCGGCGCCTGCGTCGCCCTGATCAGCCCCGCCTGGAAGCGGGACGAGGTCGCGCACGCGCTCGCTGTGACGGGTGCTGTCCACGCCCTCGGTGACTGCGCCGTGCTCGGCGAGTTGCTGCCGATGCGGTACCTGGGCGACCCGATCACACCGGCGAAACATACTGCGGTCCAATCAGATCCGACGTCCGAGGCGGTGCTCGTATTCAGCTCCGGCACCACGGGGATGCCGAAGGCGGTGCGGCACACCCACGATTCGGTGGCCGTGGCCGTGCGGCAGTGGACCGAGGTGCTCGGCCTGTCCGGCACCGATCGGATCCAAGTCGCGACCCCGCCCTCGCACATCCTGGGCTTGCTCAACATTCTCACCGCGCTGCGGGCCGGGGCCTGGATGAGGTTGCACCGGCGCTTCGATCTGAACACGATGCTGTCCTGCATCCAGGATGACCGCATCACCATCGAGATGGCCGTGGCGCCGATCGCGATCGCCCTCGCGTCCCACCCCGAACTCGAACGCTACGACCTGAGTTCGTTGCGCTACATCATGTGGGGCGCCACTCCGGTGACGGCGAGTGTCGCTGAAACGGTGACCGCACGCAGCGGGGTGCGCTGGCTGCCCGCCTACGGTGCCAGCGAGCTACCGGTCATCGCCTGCAATCCGCTCGACGGAGCGAGGCTGGATTCTGTCGGTAAGGCGGCTCCCGGAGTCCGCATCCGGGTGGTGGACCTCGAGACCGGAAAACCGGTGGGGGCGGGGGAGACCGGGGAGATCCAATGCCGGTCGCGGTCGTTGATGGCGGGCTATCTGCCGACCGAGGCGACCGCGGAGGCATTCGACGGCGCGTGGTATCGGACCGGCGATGTCGGGCACGTCGATGCCGAGGGCTGGGTACGGATCACCGACCGGGCGAAGGAGATGATCAAGGTGCGCGGTTTCCAGGTCGCACCCGCCGAGATCGAGGCGATTCTGCACGGGCACCCCAAGGTTATCGACTGCGCGGTGTTCGGGACCCCCGACCCACGCGACGGTGAAGCTGTGGTGGCCGCGGTCGCCGTGCTCGACGGCGTCTCCGCCGACGAGCTGATCACGCTGGTCGGCGAACGGCTGGCTTCCTACAAGCGGCCCCGTCGCATCGTGTTCGTACCCGAAATCCCGCGCCTGCCTTCGGGCAAGGTGCTCCGACGAGTCCTCGAGGAGCGTCATGGACGTCCGACTGACCAGTGAGCAGCGCCAGCTGTGTGAGGCCGCCGCGAGGCTGGCCGACGAACTCGGTCCGAGCTCGGTCGCCGAGCTCGACAATGCGACCAGGATCGCCCGGCTCGAGAAGGCGGTGGAGACCGCGGGGTGGCGAAGCCTGCGGTCCGACGGTGCTTCTGGGGTCGAAGTAGCCCTCGTCACAGAGGAATTCGCGCGCGGCCTGGTCGATGTCGCCTTCCTGGGACCGGTCTTGGCCGACGACCTGCGCGGGGGCGTCGACGGTCGATGGACTATCGGCGTGGGCACACGCGCGGTCGACACCGCAGACCGTGATCGGGCGTTGCTCATCGACGACAGGCAGCTGTTCGCCCGCGCGGTCGGGCAGGCGTTGCCCGGTGCCGATCTCACCAGGGGCACAGCCGAACTCACCGGCCCACCGGAACTGCTCGGCGAGCTGTCGCTGGAGCAGCTGATCCACTGGCAGGCGCTGGCCGTCACCATGACGACCGCGGATCTGCTCGGTGCAGCCCGCGGAGCACAGCAGTTGGCGGTGGACTACGCCAAAGTCCGCGAGCAATACGGCCACTCCATCGGCTCCTATCAAGCGGTGGCGCATCTGCTCGCCGAGAGCCTGGCGCTGATCGAGGGCGCGATCAGCGTATTGCGGTACGCCGCGTGGGCGGTCGACGAACTGCCGCCCGCCGATGCGTTGCGCGCCGCGCGGATCGCCAAGGTCTACACCTCCCGCGCCGCTCGCACGGTGTGCGAGACCTCGATTCAGGTACACGGCGGCATCGGCAATACCTGGGAGTGTCTGGCCCATGTGTACCTGCGCCGGGTGCTGACCTCGACCGAATTGTTCGCCACCCGTCTGGAGGAGATCGACTGTGGACTATCGTGATTCGCCCGAGGAAGCAGCGTTTCGTGCTCGGCTGCGGGAGTGGGTGGCCGGTAACGCCGCATCCTTTCCCTCCTCCGGCGACGAGTACTGGGCAAAGGCGGGTGACTGGCACCGGGCGCTATACGGCGCGGGCTTCTTCGGACTCTCCTGGCCGAAGGAATTCGGTGGTCATGGGCTGCCGCCGGTTTACGACGTCATCCTGGACGAGGAACTGACCACAGCCGGTGCGCCGCAACGGCCCAGTCTCGGGTATCTGGTGCACGGGCTGGGCAGACACGCGAGTCCCGAACTGCAGCAGCGTTTCCTGCCCGGCATGATCGACGGCTCGCAGCGCTGGTGTCAGGGTTTCAGTGAGCCGGACGCGGGATCGGATCTGGCCTCGCTGCGCACGACGGCTACCCGCGACGGCGACGACTATGTCCTGGACGGGCACAAGGTCTGGACCAGCTACTCTGATGTCGCCGATTGGTGCCTGCTGCTCGCGCGCACCGATCCGAGCGCTCCTCGGCACAAGGGCATTTCGGGTTTCATCGTCTCGATGCATCAGCCAGGGGTGCAGCAGCAGCCGTTGCGGATGATCAGCGGCGTCACCCGCGAGTTCGGCCAGGTGCGGTTCGACGGTGCCCGGGTGCCCGCCGACCGGATGGTCGGTGCGCCCGGAGACGGCTGGAAGCTCGCCATGACGGTGGTCGGGCACGAACGTGAACCCGCCACACTGGGTTTCGCTGCTCGTTACGCGAAGACGGTACGGCAGCTCGAGTCCCGAGTGGCCGGCCCCGTGCCCGGCGAACTCGCTTGGGCCGCAGTTCAATCGGAGATGCTACGGCTGCACGTTCGGCGCCGGCTCTCCGAGCAGCTCGACGGTCTCGTGCACGGCCCGGACGGTTCGCTCGACAAGCTGCTGATGACCTGGGTCGAGCAATCCGTCGGCCACGCGGCACTCGCGGTCGCGGGCACCGACGACGACATGTTCGGCAGCTACCTCTACAGCCGCGCCCAAAGTGTCATGGGCGGAACGTCGCAGATCCAGAAGAACATCATCGCCACGCGCATCCTCGACCTAGGAGCCTGACATGTACGACCTGCCCACCGAGATCAGCGTCGAGGCCGATGGCCCGCTGCGGATCATCACGCTCAACCGACCCGACGCGCTCAACGCCGTCAACAACGCGCTGCACTCGGGCCTGGCCGCGCTGTGGCCACAGCTCGGTGCCGACCGCGAGGCCAGGGCCGCAGTACTCACCGGTGCCGGTCAGGCGTTCTCCGCCGGTGGGGACTTCGCCTATCTCGCCGAACTGTCCCGCGATACCGAGCTGCGCGCCGAGACCATCGCGCACGGCCGCGAGATAGTGCTCGGAATGGTTCGCTGCCGGGTGCCGGTGATCGCCGCGGTAAACGGTCCGGCGGTCGGGCTCGGCTGCAGTCTGGTGGCGTTGAGCGACATGGCCTACATCGCCGAGGATGCCTACCTCAAAGACCCGCATGTGCAGGTCGGTCTGGTGGCGGCTGATGGTGGTCCGCTCACCTGGCCGCTGCACACCAGTCTGATGCTGGCCAAGGAGTATGCCCTGACCGGTGCCAAGATCCCCGCCGAACGGGCTCGCGAGATGGGTTTGGTGAACCACGTCGTGGCCGACCCACTGAGCGAGGCGCTGGCCTGCGCGAAACGCGTTCTGGAGCTGCCGAGGCAGGCCGTGGAGAGTACCAAGCGACTTCTGAACCTGCATCTCGAGCGCGCCGTGCTCGCCACGCTCGACTATGCGAACACGGCCGAGGACCTTTCGTTCCAGACGGCGGAGTTCCGTACGATCATCGGCCGCCTCACCGCCGGGAAGTAGCGCGGGACCGTTCACCGGAGGGGCCGGGACCGATCCGGTCTCCTCCGGTGCGGTGCGCGAGTTGTCGAGGCGGCGTGGTTCTCGGCTGACCTACTTCGGCGGAAAACGCAGAGCACCGTCGAGGCGGATGACTTCGCCGTTGAGATAGTCGTTCTCGACGATCGCGGTCGCCAGTTGGGCGTACTCGTCGGAGCGTCCCATCCGCTTGGGGAACGGCACCTGCGGACCCCAATAGCCTTCGAGCTTGTCGGCGGACTTACCGTAGGCGGGCGTGTTGACGGTGCCGGGGGCGATGGTGACCACCCGGATGCCAAGGGGCGAGAGGTCGCGGGCGGCGACCAGGGTCATGGCGGCGACCCCACCCTTCGCGGCGGCGTAGGGGAGTTGGCCGATCTGGCCTTCGTAGGCTGCGATGGAGGCCGTGTTCACGATCACGCCGCGAGCGCCTTCGGCCAGCGGTTCGGTCGTGGCCATCGCCTCGGCGGACAGTCGCAGTACGTTGAATACGGCGGTCAGATAGTACTCGATAGTGGTGCGGAAGCCCGCGAGGTCGAGGGCTGAGCCGTCCTTGCCGATCAGTCGACCGCCGGTCGCGGGGCCACCGTGGGTGTCGACCGAGATGCGCAGCGGGCCAAGCGATTGGGCTTCGGCGACCGCTGCGCGCACCGAGTCCTCTTGGGTGGCATCGGTATGGACGTAGCGGATTCCGAGCTCGTCGACCAACTCCTTGCCCTTGTCGTCGGCGACATCGGCGACGACGACCTTCGCGCCCGCGGCGTGTAGCCGCCGTACCGTCGCCTCGCCGAGGCCGCCGGTGCCGCCCACCACGAGCGCGGAACTTCCACTGATCTGCATGTAGCGATCCCTCCTTGTGAATATCAATCTCAATGAGAGAGAATACTATTCTCAGACCGAGCAGTCAGCCCTTTGCCGGCAATCCACCCAGGAGGCCCCCATGCCCGAAGCTGTCATCGTCTCCGCGCTGCGGACGCCCATCGGCACCGCCCGAAAGGGGACGCTGCGCGACACCTCCGCGTTCGACCTCGCCCACCACGTCGTCGGTGCGGTGGCCGAAGATCTCGAAGCCGACCGAATCGACGATGTCATCCTCGGCGAGGGGCGCTACGGCGGCGGGGTGCTCGCGCGGCACGCGGCCGTCACCGCGGGTCTCACGGCAGCGCCGGGCCTGGCGCAGAACCGGCACTGCGCAGCGGGTATGGCCGCCGTGCAGACGGCGGCGGCGAATATCAGGGCGGGCATGGACGAGCTGGTGATCGCTGGTGGCGTGAACAGCGAATCGACCGCGCCCCGAGCGCGATTCAGGGTCGGACCCGACGAATGGGTCGACCCGTGGGTCTCGCCCAGTCACCCGGACCGTCCGGATGCTCCGGCCATGGACATGTCCATCACTGTCGGCTGGAACACTGCGGTGCGGGCGGGGCTCACCCGTGACGACATGGACCGTTGGGCGTTGCGCTCTCATCGCAACGCGACCGCCGCCATCGACGCAGGCCTTTTCAAGGACGAGATCATCGCCGTCGAGACGCCGCACGGAGTCTTCGACACCGATGAGCATCCGCGCCGCGACACCAGTCTGGAGCGACTGTCGTCGCTGAAAGTGCTGCACCCGGAAATAGACGGCTTCTCGATCACCGCAGGCAACGCGTCGGGGGCCAACGACGGCGCGGCCGCACTGGCGATCGCTTCCGATCGGCTCGGTCTGCCTGTACTCGCCTATATCCGGGGGTGGGCATCAGTCGGGGTCGACCCCGCGTTCACCGGTCTGGCGTCGATCGACGCGATCACGAAGGCGGTTCGCCGGAGCGGGATCTCGCTGGGGTCGGTTCGGTTGATCGAGATCAACGAGGCGTTCACCTCGGTGCCGCTCGCGGCCATCCGAGCGCTGGACCTGGATCCGGAGATCGTGAACTACAGCGGCAGCGGGTGCTCGCTGGGCCACCCGGTGGCGGCGACCGGAGCCAGGATGATCGTCACCCTGGTCCACGAACTGCGGCGTCGCGGTGGTGGACTCGGCATCGCGGCGATGTGCGCCGGTGGCGGCATGGGATCGGCGACGGTGATCGAGGTGCCTGCGGTCTGAGTAGTGATAGCTGGTGCCCGGCAGGCCGGTTCACCGACCTGCCGGGCTTTCGGCCTCAGGAGCGGGCGAACCCGTGTGCGCAGAAGTTCCAGACTTCGGCGGCCGTGATCGGATGCTGGGTCTCCTCGTCGACCGCGCCGGTCGACTGAGCGGTGAACATGACGGTCTGCATCACCATGGCCGCGGCTCGGCGGGTGTTCATGTCGGTACCGATCTCGCCTGCTTCCTTGGCGAGCTCCATCAATTCGGTGAACAAGGCAAGGACGGGCGCGTGTGCGACTTTGACATGTCCTGGGTGCGAAACCAGTAGTTGCGGTGCGAAATCGGTGAACAGTGGCCGCTGGGCGGCAGGATCGGGTCGGCACAACTCGAACAGCAATTCGACGGTGACCTGAAGCTTGTCCATCGGGTCGGTCTGACCGTCGGCCGCGGCGCGCAACTGTTCCGACGTGCGAGCCAGCGCATCTTCGAACAGGGCGAGCAGCAGTTCGTGTTTACCGTCGAACTGCAGATAGAAGCTGCGCAGCGACTGGCGGGAGCGGTCGACGACCTCCTGCACGGTGAAGTCGGTACTGCCCTTCTCCGTGATGATGGCCTGGGCGGCATCGAGGAACCGCTGCACCCGCTCTTCTGCACGCAGCGTCGCCGTACGTAGCGATCGTTCGACCGCGCGCTGCTTCCAGGCGGGTTTCTCGCTCGGGCTGGTCACGGGCGCCTCGATCCCCGGACATGCGAAGAGAACATGGATGCACTGTACCGGAGAACGTCGTTTAACTGTGTAGCCATGCGACGGATGTCGCGCCAGTCACGAGACTGTTACTTCCTTGGAGCGAGAATGGTATTCTCGTCAGACTGCACCCCCGCCCGGCAAGGAGCATCGATTTGTATATCCGTTACGAAGTCGCGGACCGCATCGCGACCATCACCCTGGACCGGCCGGAGGCCGCCAACGCGCAGAACGGTGAACTGCTCGACGAGCTGGACGCCGCGTGGGTTCGTGCCGCCGAGTCCGACGATGTCGCGGTGATCGTGCTCCGGGCGGAGGGCAAGCATTTTTCTGCTGGTCACGATCTGAACGACAAGTCCTGGCCGGACCCGCGCTCGATCACCCTCGACCGGATATACAGCCTGGAGTCGCGCCGGTACCTGGAGTATTCGCTGCGGTGGCGCAATATCCCGAAGCCTTCCATCGCCGCCGTGCAGGGTCGGTGTATCGCGGGCGGGTTGTTGTTGTGCTGGCCGTGCGATCTCATCGTCGCCGCCGAGGACGCACTCTTCTCCGATCCGGTGGTGCTGATGGGCATCGGCGGCGTCGAATATCACGGCCACACTTGGGAACTCGGCGCTCGCAAGGCGAAAGAGATCCTGTTCACCGGGCGCGCGGTGACGGCTGAGGAAGCGCAGCAGGTCGGCATGGTGAACACGGTGGTGCCCAGAGCCGAACTCGACGATCGCACCAGGGAACTGGCCGCTCGAATCGCCGCCATGCCGGCGTTCGGTTTGCGTCAGGCGAAGCGGGCCGTCAATCAGACGCTGGATGTGCAGGGCTTCTTCGCCGCTATCCAGTCGGTGTTCGACATCCACCAGACGGGACACGGAAACGCGCTCAGCGTCACCGGGTACCCGATCTTGGTCGGTATGGACGAAATGAAGGCGAACATCAAATAAAGGAAGTTTCATGCGCACATCTCTGCTCCGCACCACCGCAGCCTGTTGCAGTCTCGCCGTCGTCGCGGTCTCCGTTCTCGTCGGGTGCGGTTCCGACGACGATCAAGACGCGGCCTCGACCACCACCGCTCGGGCGACTACCAGCGCGGCATCCCCGAGAGTCGACGCGGCCGCCACCCAGGCAATCACCCAGGCCTACACGACCTTCTTCGACGGCTCGGTGCCGCCCGACAAACGCGCCGCGCTGGTCGAGAGCGGTGACATCTTCCTGCCGATCCTGCAGGCGCAATCGCAGAATCCGCAGTCCTCTGGCACCACGGTGACCGTGGCCGCGGTGAAATCCACCGGTGCGAACAGCGCCGACGTGAGTTACACGCTACTCATGGGCGGCAATCCGGTGTTGCCGGATCAGACCGGGCAGGCAGTGAATCAGAACGGCACATGGAAGGTCGCCGCGGCAACGTTCTGCGCGCTGCTGGCCATTCAGGGAGGCACGTCCACAGCTTGTTGAGCGCACCGAGTGATCGCCCGGCACCGGAATTTTCCGGTGCCGGGCGATCGTTTGTGTACTCGATGATCAGAGGTGGGCGATCCGGGCGGCCGTGCCCGATGCGCGAATCGCGGCGCCTGCTTCCCTGGTGAGGTCTCGTGCGCTGCCGAGAAGTCCGTCCAGCACGAGGGTTCGGCGCACGTGCCGATGGTGTGGGTGCTCAGCGGTGAAGCCGATCCCACCGAGTACCTGTTGACAGTGCCGCGAGGCGGTGAGTGCGGCGTGGCCCGCCGCGGCTTTGGCGAGTAGCGCGGCCGAGGCGGGGTTGCCGGGGACGCGATCGAGTGCGACCTCGTCGGCGACCAGCAGCGCCGCCTCGGCGCCGTCGAGGGCGACCAGGGTCTCGGCCAGGCGGTGCCGTACTGCCTGGAACGACGCCAGTGGGCGCCCGAACTGAACCCGTTCGAGCGCATGCGCCCGTGCCAGCCCGAGCATGGCATGGCCGGTGCCGAGCAACCACCAGCCCAGCGCGCGCCTGCCCTCGGACAGCGCTCGAGCTGTGAGCACCGCGCCGTCGGGAACCCGGCGCAGCGGCAGTTCCGCGTCGATCGTGTCGCCTGGCGAGCGGGTCGTCTGTTCGTCGCCGCCGGATTCGTGACGCTCCCACCGCACCCAGTGCCCGCCGGTGAAGGGCAGCGCGCAGGGGTCGGCGCCGGCGTGTCCGAGCACATCGAGCAACAGTGGTGCGTGCGCTCCGGTTTCGCCGAGCAGCCGAAACATCACAGGTCCTACGAGTTCGGGGGCCGCGTCCAGTAGGTCGGGCCAGCCGAGCTCGGGCAGGGCGATGTCCAAGGCTTGGCCGGTGGCGGCGGACATCGCGCGGCGGATCGTCTCCGTGAACAACGCGCGTTCGGCCGAATCGAGGCCGGAGTGTTCGGTCACGGTCACTCCTTCCCGAGATCGAGCAGTCTGCGGGCGATGATGTTGCGCTGGATCTCGGCGGTGCCGCCGTAGATCGTGGCCGCTCTGGAGTAGAGGAACTCGGTGCGCCACGGGCCGTCGTCGAGTTCGACGACACCCGGCAGCAGATCCCTGGCGATGTCGAACAGCTGCTGTTCGGCGGTGGCGAGCAGCACCTTGTCGATCGAGGTCTCGGGCCCGAGCCGCGCACCTGCCGCCAGTCGGCGTTGGGTGCCCAGCGATCGGCACCGCACGGTGTGCAGGGCGAGGTAGGCGGCGCCGAGTGTGGCGTCCTCGCCGTTGTCGGTCTGCGCGAGAACCTGGTCGAGTCGGGTGAACAGGTAAGCGATCCGGTGCCAGAAGCAGGTAGAGCGCTCATAGGGCAGCAGGTCCATCGCGATCCGCCAGCCGTCGCCGGGGGTACCGAGCAAACGGTCCGCGGGAACAGCCACGTCATCGAAGAACACCTCGGCGAACTCGTCCACGCCGTGCATGGTCCGCAGCGGGCGCACGGTGATCCCCGGTGAATCCATATCGACGAAGAACGCGCTGATTCCGTCGTGGCCGGGCCCGGTCCGCGCGAGCAGTACACAGCGGGCCGCGTACTGTGCCAGGCTCGTCCATACCTTCTGCCCGGAGATCACCCACTCGTCGCCGTGCCGCGTGGCCTTCGTGCTGAGTGAAGCCAGGTCGCTGCCGGAGCCAGGTTCGGAAAAGCCTTGGCACCATTGTTCACGACCCGACAGCAGCAGCGGCACCATCGCAGCGGCCAGCTCGGGGCGAGCGTAGGAGATCATGGTCGGTGCGAGGACTTCGATCATCGACCAGATGCCCGGCTCGGCGAGGTCGCGGGTGGCAACCTCCTCGCCGAGGACGGCACGCAGCGCGGCAGGGCCGCCCAGCCCGCCGATCTCGGTGGGCCAGCCGTAGCGCATCCAGTCCGCGTCGAAGAGCGCGCGCCGGACCCGCAGCAGTTGTGCCACTTGGCCGTCGAGCGAATGGTCCGGTGCCGGGGTCAGATCGTTGGCGTCGAGCCAGGCGTGCAGGCCCGTGCGGAAATCTGAGATGCCGTGCAGCACAGGTGGTGTCGCGGGCGAGCCGGTGCCCACTGTCATGCCTTGGAACGCTCGAACGCGTGCGGAATCCCCGAATCGTGCTCGCCGTTGCGACGGATGAACGTCATTCGCCGGGTCTGTAGCCGCCACCCTTGTTCACCACGAACGAGCGTGTCGGTGTAGTACCCGATCCGCATGTCGTGCGTGCTGTGCTCGATGAAACACAACGGCTGCGTGCCGGTCGCGGTGTCGCCGTCGATATCCAGCGCCGGCGTGCCGGTGAGGAAGAGTCCTTTCGGCGCGGCGGCGACGAGTTCGGGGAACAGGTCGAGGGTGTAGGTGTCGCCGAAGGCGCTGTAGGTACCGTCGGGGGTGAACACCGCGATCACACCGTCGATGTCGCCCTTGGTGATGGTTACCGCGTATCGAGCGAGTACCTGCTGGATCTCGAGCAGGTCGTCAGTTGTGGACATGGATCTTTCCGCCTTTCATCACGAACTGCACGTTTCGGGTGTGGGTGATGTCGCCCAGTGGGTCGCCGGGGACGCCGATGATGTCGGCGAGCTGCCCTTCGGCGAGTCGTCCGCGGTCGGTGACGCCGATCAGTTCCGCGCCGTGCACGGTGGCCGCGCGCAGCACGTCCAGGGGTGTCATGCCGCGCTCGACCAGGGCGACCAGCTCGTCGGCGTTGCGGCCGTGCGGAATCGCGGGCGCGTCGGTGCCGACGGCAATCTTGACTCCGGCTCGGTAGGCGGCGAGCACCGAGGTGCGGGCCTTGGGGAACATCTCGGCCGCCTTGGCCTGCAACGCCGGGTCGGCCTTGGAGACGTCCATGGCGTCTGCCAATCGGGTGGTCGGCACGAGCCAGGTGCCGTGCTCGACCATCAGCGCGATGGCCTCGTCGTCGATGAGGAAGCCGTGCTCGATGCAGTCGATGCCGGCCGCCACCGCGTGCTTGACCGCGTCGGCGCCGTGGGTGTGCGCGGCCACCCGCAGTCCACGGCGATGTGCCTCGTCCACGATCGCGCGGAGTTCTTCGTCCGAATAGTGTTGTGCGCCAGGTGCTCCGGTGAGCGACATGACGCCGCCGGAAACGCAGATCTTGATCAGTTGCGCGCCGTGTTTGATCTGGTAGCGCACCGCTTTGCGCACCTCGTCGACGCCGTTGGCGATCCCTTCCTCGATCGTCAGGTGCAGTACGTCCGGGGCGAAGGCGGCGAACATGGTCGGGTCGAGGTGCCCGCCGGTCGGGGTGATCGCATGCCCGGCGGGCACGATGCGGGGGCCGTCTATCCAGCCTGCGTCGATGGCTTTGCCCAGCGCGACATCGAGCAGGTAACCACCCGTTTTGACGAAAAGACCGAGGTTGCGCACGGTGGTGAAACCGGCCCGCAGCGTGCGCCGGGCGTTGCCCACCGCGCGCAACACCCGCAGTGCCGGATCGTCGGTGACGCTGGAAGCAAGTCCGGTCTCCCCGCGTCCCCCCATCAGCAGATTGACTTCCATGTCCATCAGCCCGGGCAGCAGGACGAGGTCGCCGAGATCGACGACCTCGCCCTCGACGGCACCGCCGACACCGACGATCCGGTCGTCCTCGATCCGAAGGATGCCGGGCCGGATGATCTCTCCGGTGTCGACATCGAGCAGACCGGCCGCTCGCAGGGTGCGCGTAGCCACCGCCTCAGACCACCGGTTCGCGCACGATGTCGAGGTAGGCGGCACCGGCATCGGGGACGCGCGGCTGCTTCCAGACCTCGATCGGGAACGACACCATCACCAGCGACTGGAGCAGGTGGAACAGGTGGCGTGCTTCGTCGGGCAGGTCGTGCCAGTCGTGCTTGTCGATCAAATCGAGCGCGGTCTGCAGACGGGGAAAGACCGTGTCATACAGGTCCTGCATCTCGTCCATGGTCGACGCGAGGCGCTTGGCGTAGCGCTCCGGCTCGGTGGCCAGGATCCAGTCCGAGAAGCGCGCCAGGTCGGCGAACTCGGTGGGCAGCGGGGTGGTGTGCGATTCAGCCGGCGCGGTCATTGCGGTACTCCTCGACGATCTTCTGGGTGGTCTTGTGCAGGTGGCGCAGCAGAATCTCCTGATCGTTGAGCGGGAAATCGGTGACCTCCCTGGTGGCGATCATGGTCTGGGTGGCCTCGAGGGTGTTCGCGTCCTGCAGCGCGTACTCCTTGAACGTCACCGCGGCGAGTTCCTGCGCGAGCCGTTCGCGCGCGTTCTTCGCGGGCACGAAATAGAGGCTGGCCTCGAAGATGTGCCGGTTCACCGCGGTCGGCCAGTAGTGGTAGGTGAGGTACCAGCCGGGCGCCCAGAACAGCAGCGAGAAGTTGGGGAAGAACTCGAATTCGTCGATGCCCCATGCCTTGTGGCGCGCCGGATTGAGGCCCTCAGGTAGCGGGTCCAGGCCCTCGATGTCGGGCCGGTCCCACGGCCCGAACAGGCCGCTGCGCAGTTCGCGTTCGATCGGCTTCACCACCGACGGATCCTTCGGCGGCGCCATGCCACCCCAGGAAGAGATCATCGAGTGCGGCGCGGCGATCTCGTAGTGCAGCGCCTCGTAGCCGTAACCGGCCAGCTTGTCGGCTTCGTCCTTGACCGCCTGCTTCTGATGCAGCACCGGTGCGTGGTAGAACTCGGCGAAGGCGTCGATGAACAGTTTCCAGTTGGCGCCGATCTCGGCCTTGTAGCTGTAGACCTCGGTCATCTGCTCGAACGGGTAGCCCTCCAGGCCCTTGGCCAGCGGGCCGAGGTACTCGTCGAGCGGGCGGGCGTTCTCGTCAAGGTTGACGAAGATGAAGCCCTGCCAGACCTCGCAGCGCACGTTCTTGAGGCCGAACTGCTGCTTGTCCAGGTCGAAGAACTCGCCCTCCTGCTGCACGAAGGTCAGTTCGCCGTCGAGGCCGTAGCGCCACGCGTGGTACTTGCAGGTGAACTGCCTGCAGGTACCCGAGGTCTCCTCGTTGGGGTAGTCGTCCCAGACCAGCTTGTTGCCGCGATGACGGCAGACGTTGTGGAACGCCCGGATGGTCTGATCGGCACCGCGCACGATGATCAGTGAGGTGCCGACGCAGGCGAGTTCCTTGGTGAAGTAGTTGCCCACCTTGGGCAACCGGTTCACCCGACCGACATTGAGCCAGCTCTTGCGAAAGATCGCCTGGCGCTCGTCCTCGTAGAACGCGGGGTCGATCGAGTCCGTGTAGTCCACCGGGGCGGTGCCCAGCTCGGGATAGTTCTGCGTCCAGCTCCCTGCCGCTGGTTTCGTGAAGTGTGCCAAGGGATTCCCTTTGCTCGGTCCGATGGTTGAGAGAATAGCATTCTCAAAAACTGACTACCAGATTTCCATGCCGTTGACGTGCTGTCAACGCGGGGGGCGATCGCTCGCGGCCGCAGACGTCAGGCAGCGTGCCTTCGGTGGCCAGATCTATATTCTCTCAAATCTGCATATTGATTATCAGATGCTGAGAAGATAGTTTCCGTTGCATCGGGTGCGCGGCAGGAGTCGATCGGCGTGCCGCCGCTCATAGAGGAGGAAAGACCGTGAAACCACAGCGAACAGTTGTCGCCCTGATGGCCCTCGCGCTTCTGGTGGCGGGCTGTGGCAGGGACAGCGGGGCACGCGAGGACGGAACCGGCGGTACCGCACCGGCCGTCGCCGGCGACTTCGGGACGTTGACCGATGTTTGCAAGCCGGGCACACCCGGGGGCGCCCAGTCGCAGGGCGTCACGGCGACCGAGATCGAGGTCGGCGTCTTCTCCGATATCGGCTTCACGAAGAATCCCGACTTCGTCGACGCGGCAAAGGTTTTCACGTCCTGGTGTAACGCGGCAGGCGGCATCAACGGCCGCAAGATCGTCACCAACCTGCGCGATACCAAACTGATGGAGGTCCGCCAGCGCATGCTCGAGGCCTGCCGCGAGGACTTCGTCCTGGTCGGCGGTAGTGCGGCACTGGATGGACTCGGGGTCAAAGACCGACTGCAGTGCCTGTTGCCCGAGTTCCCCGCGCAGGTCTCCCAAGCCGCGAACACCGGCTCGGATCTGCAACGGGGGGCCGGCTCCGCTGTGTCGGAGAATGTGAATCCCTACACCGGATTCCAGGACTGGCTCATCAACGAGGCCTACCCGGGCTCCAAAGGCGCGATCGGCATGATCAACGGGGATTCCCCGATCACCAAGGTCATGGGGGAGAAGCTCTCCGAATCGCTGACCGCCGCGGGTGCGAGGATCGCCTACAACGACCTGTACCCGATCTCGGGTGTGTCGGACTGGACCCCCTACGCCCAGGCTATCAAGGCGGCTGGGGTGAAGGGTCTCATCTTCTACGGTGACTTCCGCTACCTGGCGAAACTGCAGGACGTGCTCACCAGCATGAACTACAAGCTGGACTGGATCGACGCCAATTCCAACTCCTACAACCAGGTCTTCCTGGATGCGGCGAAGGGCTCGCTGGGGTTCCAGAACAATGTGCTCGACATGAGCGGCACCGCACCACTGGACGCAGCCGCTCGCGTGCCGGCGGTGAAACAGGTGGAGGACCTCTTCGAGCAGTACTCACCCGGCAGCGGCATCACGTTCCAGGTCTTGCGCGCGTTCCAGTCCTGGCTGTTGTTCGCGAAGGCCGCCACCAGCTGCGGTGACGAACTGACTCGAGCCTGTGTCTACCAGGCCGCGGGTAAGGAGACCTCGTGGACCGCGGGGGGACTGCAGGCTCCGGTGGATCTGTCCAAGTCGATGGCCGACCAGCCACGCTGCTTCAACGTGCAGCAGGCCAGGCCCGGCGGGTGGGAATCCGCGCAGTTCACCCCGAACACCGAGGGGCTGTTCCGGTGCGGCTTCACCCCGTACCGGTATCGCGGCGATTTCGGTGGGCCGATGACCCTGGCCGATGTCGGCAAGAGCATCAACGATGTGAAGTGACGGAGTACGCCCACCGATGGAGCAATTCCTCGCTTTCGGAATCGTCGGCCTGAGCACCGCCGCGATCTATGCCGTGATCGGCAGCGGCCTGGTGCTCACCTACACCACGACCGGTGTGTTCAACTTCGCCCACGGGGCGGCGGGCATGGTCTCGGCCTTCGTCTATTGGCAGCTGTCGGTCGGCTGGAGCTGGCCGGTCCCGCTGGCCCTTGCCGCGGTCCTGCTGGTCTTCGCCCCTGCTTTCGGGTTGATGTTCGGTAAGACGCTGGCCCCGACGCAGGGCTTGGGTGACGCCGAAAAACTGGTGATGACGATCGCGTTGCTCAGCGGACTGATCGTGGCGGCTCGGTGGATCTGGGATCCGAACGCGTCGCGTTCGCTGCCCCGGTTCTTCGTGGACAAACCGGCGATCGACCTGGGCGTGGTGACGCTGACCTGGCACCAGGCACTGACCATCGCGGTGGCGGTGGCGGTGGCGGTCGGCCTGCGGATCCTGTTGTACCGCACCAGAACCGGCGTCGAGATGCGGGCCACGGTCGACGATCGCGCTTTGGTCGGTCTCACCGGTGCCGATCCGCGCCGGGCGAACCGGATCGCCTGGATTCTGGGCATCGAACTGGCCGCGATCGGCGGCATTCTGATCGCGCCGCTGGTCACGCTGGACGCGGCGCAACTGTCGCTGCTCATCGTGAGTGCCTACACCGCGGCGATTTTCGGCCGACTGCGCAATCTGCCGATGGTGTTCGTGGGCGCGGTGGTCGTCGGCCTACTGGAGAGTTACCTGACCGGCTACCTCCCACAGAACGAGTACCTGCCGGGCTTGCGACTCGCGGCGCCCGCGTTGTTGCTGTTCGTCGCGCTGCTGGTGTTTCCGCACGGCCGGTTGCGCGGGCGTGACCGCCGGGTAGGAGCGGTGCCGTTACCCACCCTCGGTGGCTCGGCGGCCTTCGCGGCGGTGATCGTGACGCTGGGGTTGATGCTGGCCACCATGCTCACCGAGTCGGACCTGATCACCTATGGCGCCATGTTCGCCTGGGGTGTCATCGCGTTGTCCTACGTGCCTTTGCTCGGATTCGCGGGGCAGATCTCGTTGTGCCAGCTCGGCCTCGCCGGTATCGGTGCGGTGGCCTACGGGCACCTGGGGCCGCAGGGCCAATGGTGGGCGTTGCTCGCCGCCATGGGCATCGCCGGGCTCGTCGGTGCGGTGATCGCGATTCCGGCACTGCGCCTTTCGGGTGTCTACCTGGCGTTGGCGACTGCCGCGTTCGCGGTCGTCCTCGACCGCTGGATCTTCACGCTGCCATCCTTCGAGGTTCTAGGGGTGAATGTGGCATTGTTCGATCAGGGCTCGGTGTCGATCACCGGACCGGATCTGTTCGGACTGAAAGTGGACACCACCGCCGGCATCACGGTGTTCGCAGCGGTCTGCCTCGCGCTGGCCGGATTCGGGGTAGCGCTGTTGCGACGCAGCCGATTCGGCCGACGCCTGATCGCCCTGCGCGACAGTGAGGCTGCCTACGCGACCCTCGGCGGCAATTTGCTGGTGGCGCGGGTCGCGGTGTTCGCGCTGTCGGCGGCCATCGCCGGGTTGGGCGGAGCGCTGTACGGCATGCAGGTCCGAGCCGTGGCGCCGGACCAGTTCAACCTGGTGGCCGGACTGCCGATCTTCCTGATCGTCACGATCGCCGGGCTCGGTGTGGTCGGGGCGGGTATGTTCACCGGCCTGGTGTTCGCAGGCCCGTTGAATGTGATACCCGTGCTGTGGCCCGCTCTGCTCAATCTGTCGCAGGTACTGCCCGCATTGGGCGGCATCCTCTTCGGCGGTGGCGTGCTCAGAGATGGGGCCGTCGCGCCGCTGCGCCAGGAGTGGTTCCCCATGCTGCGCGACCGCGTGGTGGCGCCCCTGCTGCTGGTCGCCGTACTCGGACTGTGGGGGTTGCGCCTGCTCGACGCGATCGATGGCTGGGGATTCACCGGTGGTGTCGTGTTCGTGATCGTGGTGGCGCGGATCTGGAACTCCGCCAGAACTCGACCCGAACCCGATCCGTCGGTGGTGCCGGTCGAGTGGTGGGGCATCCGGCGGCCATGGAGCCCGGACGACAAGGAGGTGCTCGATCGTGGGGTCGCTACTGGAAGTTGACGATGTGACCGTCGTATTCGGCGGTCATCGGGCGCTGGACGGCGCCACGCTGCGCGCCGAAGCGGGCGCGATCACCGGCTTGATCGGTCCTAATGGGGCGGGCAAGAGCACGCTGTTCGACGTGATCTGCGGCCTGCGCAACCCGGCCGGAGGGCGGGTGGCCATCGGTGGCCGCGATGTCACCCGGTTCGGTCCCGCCCGCCGAGCCCGGCACGGCCTGGCCCGCACGTTCCAGCGGCTCGAACTGTTCGGTGGGCTGAGCGTGCGCGACAACCTACTCGTCGCCGCCGAACTCGGGCCGCAACGGCGACGCGCCGAGCAGGTCGTCGCCGAGATCATCGACCGACTCGGCCTGCAACACGTGGCCGATACCAGCGCCGACGAATTGCCCACCGGCACCGGACGTTTGGTGGAAGTCGGCCGGGTGGTCGCGGCGCGGCCGAGTGTGGTGCTGCTGGACGAACCCGCGGCGGGTCAGGACAACACCGAAACCGAGCGCTTCGGCGAACTGCTGCGCGCGCTTGCCGACGAGGGAACCGCGGTGTTGCTGGTGGAACACGACATGGGCTTGGTGATGAATGTCTGCGACGAGGTGTATGTGCTCGATCTCGGCCGCATGATCGCCTCCGGTCCGCCCTCGGTCATCCGTTCGAACGAGGCCGTTCTCGCCGCCTACCTGGGGGACCTGTGACCACCGTCAGTCCGTCCGCTGTGTCGGCGTCCACCGAGAAGATCCGACCGGTACCTCTGCTGGCTCTACAGGGTGTTCGCGCCGCGTACGGAGCTATCACGGTGCTACACGGAGTCGACCTCGAGGTCGCGGCAGGCCAGGTCGTCGCACTACTCGGGCCCAACGGTGCGGGAAAGACCACCGCGCTGAACGTGATCGCGGGAAATCACCCGGTAGCGGCAGGCAATGTGCTGCTCGGCGGGCGTGAGGTCACCGGCGCCGCGCCGCGCGATCTGGCGCGTGCCGGGGTCTGCCTGATTCCGGAAGGACGCGGTGTCTTCCCGAATCTCACTGTGCGCGAGAACCTGTGGATGATGACCTTCACCGGCAGATCTCGTGCGGACATCGAGGGGATCGCCTTCGATCGTTTCCCGAAGCTGGCCGCTCGCGCCGATCAAGTCGCAGGCACCATGTCCGGCGGTGAGCAACAGATGCTGGCGCTGGCCAGGGGATTGGCTACCGATCCCGCGGTGCTGTTGCTCGACGAACTGTCCATGGGCCTGGCCCCGCTGGTCGTCGGGCGGCTCTACGAACAGGTCGCCGAAATCGCCGGGCGGGGTGTGGCGGTGCTGGTGGTCGAGCAATTCGCCGCGGCCGTACTCGACATCACCGATCACGCGGCGGTGCTGGTGCGCGGTCGTGTTGTGCGCCAGGGACATCCGGACAGCGGAATCCGTAACGAATTGGCCGCCCTCTATCTAGGAAGTGACCCGTCATGACCGAATCCCGTGCCCAACGTTTCGCCCGTGAACTGGCTGAACTGAAGATTCCCGACCCGGCGGCAGGCCGTTCCGGGCTGTGGTTGCGTACCGGCGTCGCGCTCATGGTGGCAGGGCCGGTGCTCGCGGTGCTCGCCTATCTGCTCGCGCATGGCACCACCGATCCGCTGGCCCAGCGCGACGCCATCGTCATCGCGCTGGGTGCGGTGGCCCTCACCGTCGCCGGTTCGGCTGTGTTCCTGCGCTATTCGCTGACCAACTTCCTGCGGTTCTGGCTGGCCAGGCAGTTCTACGAGTCGGCGCAGCACACGATCGCGCAGCCCTCCCCGTCACTGGTAGCCGAGTAACAGAAAGTGGAGGCGCACATAGTGCCCGAAGGCATGCATTTCGATCTGTCCGAAGATCAGGAGCTGATCCGGTCCTCGGTGGCGCAGCTGTGCCGCAAGTTCGACGACCAGTACTGGATGGAGAAGGATCAGGCGCACGAATTCCCGACGGAGTTCTACCGGGCGATCGCCGACGGTGGCTGGCTCGGCATTACCATTCCCGAGGAGTACGGTGGGCACGGACTCGGCATCACCGAAGCCACGCTGCTGGCGGCGGAGGTGTCGCGCTCCGGTGGCGGGATGAACGCCGCCAGCAGCATCCACATGTCCATCTTCGGAATGCAGCCCGTGGTGTTGCACGGTTCCGAAGAACTCAAACGACGCACCTTGCCGCGCATCGCCGCCGGCGACCTGCATGTGTGTTTCGGTGTCACCGAACCCGGTGCGGGACTGGATACTCCGCGGATCACCACCTCGGCGCGGCGCGACGGCGATCACTATGTGGTGAACGGCCGCAAGGTGTGGATATCCAAGGCGCTCGAGTCGGAGAAGATCCTGCTCCTCACCCGGACCACGCCCTATGACGATGTCGACCGCAAGACCGACGGCATGACCTTGTTCCTGACCGACTTGGACCGCGCGCACATCGATATCCGCCCGATCGCCAAGATGGGCCGCAACGCGGTGAGTTCGAACGAGGTATTCATCGACGACCTGCGGATTCCGGTCGAGGACCGAGTCGGGGAGGAGGGGAAGGGTTTTCGCTACCTGCTCGACGGGCTCAATCCCGAGCGCATGCTGATCGCCGCCGAGGCGCTGGGGCTGGGCAGGGTGGCGCTGGACCGGGCGGTGCGTTATGCCAAGGAGCGCGTGGTCTTCGACCGGCCGATCGGCCGCAACCAGGGCATTCAGTTCCCGCTGGCCGACTCGCTCGCCCAACTCGACGCCGCCGAACTGATGCTGCGCAAGGCCACCTGGCTCTACGACAACGGCAAACCTTCTGGGCGCGAGGCGAATACGGCGAAGTACCTGTGCGCCGACGCCGGATTCACCGCGGCCGATCGCGCCCTGCAGACCCATGGCGGTATGGGGTATGCGGAGGAATACCACGTGGCCCGCTATTTCCGGGAGTCGCGAGTCATGCGGATCGCACCCGTCAGCCAGGAAATGATCTTGAACTATCTGGGCACGCACGCCCTGGGACTGCCGAGGAGCTACTGATGACACAGCGGGCATTGTTCGATCTGACCGGCCGCTCGGCGCTGGTGACCGGTGCGGCTGGAGGTATCGGCGCAGCCGTGGCGCAGGCGCTGGCGACGGCGGGTGCCGCGGTGCTGGTCACCGATCTCGATGGCGCGGCGGCCACTGCGGTAGCGGACAAGATCATCGGGAACGGCGGTACCGCACAGAGTTTCGCGTTCGATGTCACCGATCTCGACGCAGCGGCCGAAGCTGCCGAGCGGGCGGCCGGCCTCACCGGCGGTGCGTTGAACATCGTGGTGAACAACGCCGGGGTGACCGCGCCCGCGATGTTCGAGCGGACCACCGTGGAGTCGGTGCGGCGCCTGTTCGACATCCACGCGGTGGGCACCATCGGGTGCTCGCAGGCGGCGCTGCCGTTTCTGGCGACGGACGGCACCGGGCGGATCATCAACGTGACCTCGGCGGCGGGCATCGTCGGCACGCTCGGACAGGTGAACTACTCCGCGGCCAAGGCCGCCATCATCGGTATCACCAAGTCGTTGGCGAAAGAACTGGCCCGCAAGCAGATCCTGGTGAATGCCCTTGCTCCGCTGGCGGCGACGCCGATGACGCACGCCATCCGCACCGACGATCGTTTCGCACCACAGATGCTGGACCGGATCCTGTTGCGCCGCTGGGCCGAACCCGACGAGGTGGCCGGCGCATTCGTGTTCCTCGCTTCCGACGCCGCTTCCTTCATCACCGGGCAGGTGCTGCCGGTGGACGGCGGCACGGTGATCTGATGGCAGCGGCAGACCGGCCCGCGGCCGCACCGCTGGCCGGGATCACCGTGATCGCGCTGGAGCAGGCTGTCTCGGCGCCGATGTGCACGCGCGCACTGGCCGATTTCGGTGCGCGGGTGATCAAGATCGAGCATCCGGATGGTGGCGATTTCGCCCGGCACTACGACGATGTGGTGCTCGGGCAGGCCGCCCACTTCGTCTGGGTCAACCGTGGCAAGGAGTCGGTCGCACTCGACCTGAAATCCGAAGCGGGCGTGGATATTCTGCATCGTCTGCTGAGCCGCGCCGACGTGCTGGTGTCCAATCTCGCGCCCGGCGCGTGCGACCGGCTCGGCTTGTCGTCGGCGGAGCTGGCTACCCGCTATCCGGCGCTTGTCGCCGTCGAGATCGACGGGTTCGGCCGTGGCGGGCCACTGTCGCACAAACGCGCGTACGACCTGCTGGTGCAGGCAGAGGCAGGGGTGTGCGCGGTCACCGGAACGGTCGGCGCGCCCGCCAAACCCGGTCCGCCCGTGGCGGATGTGACGACCGGGCTGTACGCCGCGTTCTCGATCGTGACGGCGCTGTACCGCCGCGACGGTGTTCGGGGATGGGGAGGACCGGCAGGCGACGGCACGAGTATCGGTATCAGTCTGTTCGACACCATGGCCGAGATGATGGGCTACCACCTCACCTACGCCCGGCACGCCGGGGTGGACCAGCAGCCCCTGGGAATGAGTTCGCCCGCGGTCGCGCCGTACGGCGCGTACCCGACCGCGGACGGGCATACCGTGGTGCTCGGCACCACCAACGACCGCGAGTGGCAACGCCTGGCCACGATGATCCTGGGCCGCCCGGATCTCGCCGCCGATGATCGGTTCGCTACCAATACGGGCCGGACCGGGCACCGCGCGGAACTCGACGAAGTTATCGCGCTGTGGTGTTCCCGGCACGACCTGGCCGAGATCCAGCGGGTCGCCGACGCGGCCGGAATCGGCAATTCCCGCTACAACCGTCCCAGCGAGGTTGTGGCACACCCGCAGCTCGTGCAGCGTGGACGGTGGCGTGAGATCGACACCCCGGCCGGGCCTATCCCTTCGCTGCTGCCGCCCGCCGTGGTCACCGGGTACGAGCCGCCCATGGGTCCGGTGCCGGATCTGGGCGCGGATACCGAGCGGGTGCTGGCTGAAATAGGTTGCACCGTCAGCGAAGTCGGGCAGTTGCGGGAATCGGGCGTGATCGGTCGCCCAGCCGAAACCGAGGTGGGGACGTGACCGGTGACGGCGCCGCGGTCCTGCTGAGGACCGATCGCGAGGGCGTGCGGACGCTGACGCTGAACCGTCCGCACCGCCGCAACGCCATCGACGCCGAGCTCTTCGCCGCTCTGGCGGACGCGCTGCGTGCCGTCGCGACCGACCGCACCGTGCGCGCGCTGGTCCTCACCGGTGCGGGTAGTGCATTCTGCTCCGGCGCCGACATCTCGGTGCCGGACAACGCGCATCCGCTCTATCGCATGCGCGCGCTCACCGACATCGCGATGCTGCTCCACGAACTGCCGCTGCCCACGATCGCCAAGGTCGCCGGCCCCGCGATCGGGGCGGGGTGGAACCTGGCGCTCGGCTGCGATCTGGTGATCGCCACTGCGGAATCGACCTTCGCGCAGGTGTTCACCGCACGCGGACTCACTCTCGATCTGGGCGGGTCCTGGCTGTTGCCCCGGCTCGTCGGCCTGCAGCAGGCCAAGCGCCTGACCTTCCTTGCCGAGACGATCGGTGCGGAACAGGCACACGAGATGGGTTTGGTCACCTGGGTACGGCCCGCGGACGAGATCAACGCGTTCACCGACGGTCTCGCCGCCCGCCTGGCCGCGGGGCCGCCGGTGGCGCTCGCGCAGACCAAGTCGCTGCTGCACGAAGGCGCTGATACCACCCTGCGCCAAGCGCTCGCCGCGGAAGCCCGCGCGCAGGGCTTGAACTTCGCTACCGCGGATGCGCCGGAAGCCTTCGCCGCGTTCGCCGAACGTCGCGAGCCGCAGTTCACCGGCAGATGGACGGTGCATCGTCCACCGATCCGTCCCACCAGTTCCGAGAAGGGGAGTTGAACCATGCCCGAGGTAGTCATCGTCGGCGCGGTCCGTACCGCCGTCGGCAAACGCAACGGCGGTCTGGCCGGGGTGCATCCAGCGGATCTGTCCGCACTGGTGCTCACCGCGCTGGCCGAGCGCACCGGTATCGATCCGGTCGTCATCGACGATGTGATCTGGGGTTGCGTCGCTCAGGTCGGTGATCAATCGGCCAATGTCGGCCGCTACGCGGTGCTGGCCGCAGGCTGGCCGGAGAGCATTCCGGGCACGACGGTGAACCGGGCGTGCGGTTCCAGCCAGCAGGCTGTCGACTTCGCCGCCCAGGCCGTGCTCTCGGGTCAGTACGACGTCGTCGTCGCAGGCGGAGTCGAGGTGATGAGCCGGGTTCCGTTGGGGTCGGCCAGATCCGGTGGCGCACCGTACGGTCCGAAGGCACTGGGCCGCTATGACGGATTCACTTTCGACCAAGGATTGTCGGCCGAACTCATTGCCGAGAAATGGGGTCTGAACCGGACCCGCCTCGACGAGTTCGCGGTGCTCTCGCACGAGCGGGCCGCTGCCGCGCAGGACGCGGGCGCCTTCGTCGAGCAGATCGTGCCGGTGCAGACCGACAACGGCGTCGTCAGCGTCGACGAGGGTATCCGGCGCGGGAGCACCGTGGAGCGGCTGGCGGGGCTGAAACCGGCGTTCCGCAGCGACGGGGTGATCCACGCGGGCAATTCCTCGCAGATCTCCGACGGAGCCGCCGCGCTTCTGCTCACGACCCCGCAGAAGGCGCGCGAACTGGGACTGGTCCCGCTGGCGCGCTACCGGGCCGGCGCGGTAGCCGGATCGGACCCGGTCCTCATGCTGACCGGCCCGATCCCGGCCACCGAGAAGGTGTTGCGTAAAGCCGGGCTCACGCCGTCCGAGATCGGGGTGTTCGAGGTGAACGAGGCCTTCGCGTCGGTGCCACTGGCCTGGCTGGCCGAGACCGGCGCCGACCCGGCGCTGCTCAACCCGGTGGGTGGCGCGATCGCGCTGGGGCATCCGCTCGGCGGCTCGGGCGCGATCCTGCTGACCCGGATGCTGCATCACATGCGCGACAACAGCATTCGCTTCGGCTTGCAAACCATGTGCGAGGGCGGTGGCACCGCCAACGCCACCGTCGTCGAACTCGTCTGAGGAGGAGGACTGTGCGTCGCGAACTGTTCACGCCCGATCACGAGGTGTTCCGGGAGTTGGTGCGAGATTTCGTCGACAAGCGAATCTCGCCGAATTATGCGCAATGGGAGCGCGCCGGGCAGATGCCGCGCGAGATCTTCGCCGAGATGGGCGAACTCGGAATGCTGGGCATCACGCTGCCGGAGGAGTTCGGCGGCATGGGTCTGCGCGATTACCGCTACAACGTGATCCTGCAGGAAGAGGCGGCCCGCGCTCTGGTGACCCTTGGCACGGTTCGCACCCAACTCGACGTGATCCTGCCGTACTTCCTGGAGTACGCCGACCCCGCGCAGCGACGACGCTGGTTCCGTGGCCTGGCCGACGGGACACTGCTCACCGCCATCGCCATGACCGAGCCGGGCACCGGCTCCGATCTGGCGGGTATGCGTACCAGCGCTGTTCGTGACGGCGACCATTACGTCCTCAACGGCGCGAAGACCTTCATCACCGGTGGTCTGCTCGCCGATCTGGTGATCGTGGTGGCTCGCACCGCCACCGATCCCGGGAATCGACGGGCGGGACTCACGCTGCTGGTGGTCGAGGAGGGGATGCCCGGATTCGAGCGGGGCCGGATGCTGGAGAAAATGGGCTGCCGAGTGCAGGACACGATGGAGCTGTCGTTCACCGACGTGCGGGTGCCGGTGGCCAACCGGCTGGGAGCAGAGGGCGCCGCATTCGGATATCTCGGCAACAACCTGCCGCAGGAACGGCTCACCGTCGCCGTCGGTTCGGTCGCCCAGGCGCGCGCGGCGATCACCGCCACAGCCGAATACACCAGGGAGCGTAAGGCTTTCGGTACACCCATCGCCTCGTTTCAGAACACCAAGTTCGAACTGGCCGCACTGTCGGCCGAGGTCGAGGCCGCACAGACCATGATCGACCGGGCAGTGTCGGATCTGGTGGACGGTGTGCTCTCCGGCGCCGACGCCGCCCGCGTGAAGCTGTTCTGCACCGAGGTGCAAGCACGGGCGGTCGATCGCTGCCTACAGCTGTTCGGCGGCTACGGCTACATGATGGAATACCCGATCGCCCGGCTCTACACCGATGCGCGGGTGGCGCGGATCTACGCGGGGACCAGCGAAGTGATGAAGATGATCGTCGCCAGGGACCTCGGATTGTCCTGACGCAGCGCGAAAGCGCCGGGATCTTTACGATTCCGGCGCTTGTCGCGTTCGCTCACTCCGCGGGCGCGTATCCGAGGATGCCCTTGATCTCGAGGTAGTCGTCGAAACCGAACGCACCCCATTCGCGGCCGTTGCCACTCTTGCGGAATCCGCCGAACGGGCAATGGAAGTCGAACCCGTCGTTGATCGAGACGTACCCGGCCCGGATGCGATGCGCCACCGCCCGCGCCTGGTCGAGGTCGGCACCCGCGACATTGCCGGCGAGCCCGTACTCGGTGTCGTTGGCGATCTCCACCGCGTGATCGATGCTGTCGTAGGCCAGGATCGTCAGCACCGGGCCGAAGATCTCCTCGCGCGCGATGGTCATGTCGTTGGTGACATTCGCGAACACCGTCGGCTTGACGTAGAAGCCCTTCGCCAGACCATCCGGGCGGCCGGTGCCGCCCACAACCAGGGTCGCCCCCTCGTCGATGCCGCGCTGGATGAGCCCTTGAACCTTCTCGAACTGAGCCTTCGACACCACCGGGCCGAGCGCGACCTCGGTGTTCGGATCGCCGACGGTCAGCTGCTCGGCGGCCGACTTCGCCGCCGCGATCGCCTCGTCCATGCGAGCACGCGGCACCAGCATCCTGGTCAGCGCGCTGCAGGTCTGCCCGGAGTTCATCATCAGCGGGCCGATGCCCGCCTCGACGTTCGCCGCGAACCGCTCGTCGTCGAGCACGATGTTGGGGCTCTTGCCGCCGAGTTCCTGGGTGACCCGCTTGACGCTGGGCGCGGCATTGCGGGCTACCTCGATGCCCGCACGGGTGGAGCCGGTGAACGAGATGACGTCGACATCGGGGTGCGCGGCCAAGGCCGCGCCGACACCGGGCCCGTCGCCGTGGACCAGGTTGAACACCCCCGCCGGAACTCCGGCGGCGTCGAGTACCTCAGCGAAGATCTGCGCGCTGAACGGCGCTTGCTCCGAGGGCTTGAGCACGACGGTGCACCCTGCGGCCAACGCGGGGAACACCTTCACCGCGATCAGGCTCAGGGGCCAGTTCCACGGAGTGATCAGCCCCGCGACGCCGATGGGCTCGCGGGCGATCAGGGTGGCCCCGCGCTGCTCGGTGAACGCGTAGTCGCGCAGTACCTCGATCGCGGTATCGAGATGTCCGGCAACCAAATCCAGCTGGAAACCGCTGGCCAGCGAGGCAGGAGCACCCATCTCGGCGGTCAGCGCGGCCGCGAGGTCACCGCGGCGGCGCTCGAACTCGACACCGATCGCGGCCAGCACGTCGAGACGTTCCATGACCGAGGTGGCCGACCAGCTCGCGAACGCGCCGCGCGCGGCGAACACGGCCCGGTCGACGTCGGCCGCAGTGCCCGCGACGACAGTGCCATAGACCTGCTCGGTGGCCGGGTCGACGACGTCGAAAGTCGACGCGCCGACGGGCTCGATCCACTTGCCGCCGATGAAGAACGTGGAAATGACGGGCATGGCTACTGGGTTCCTTCCGCGTACCAGGTGCGGAACTCGTCGTATGAGGGCATCTCCTCGGAGTTCGCCTTCGGATCGACCGCTACGTGGATCACACCCGGCTTGCCACTGGCGTAGGCCCGCTTGATCGCCGGTGCGATGTCCTCTTCGCGGTCGACGTATTCGCCGTAGCAGCCGAAGCCCTCCGCGACTTTGTCGAGTCGGGTCTCGGTGCTCCAATGCACCCCGGTCTCGAGCGATCCCTGACCGAAGGTGCGTTTGTAGACGCCGACCTCGAGACCCCACGCGTAGTCGACCGCGACCACAGCAACCAGCGGAAGATTCAGTCGGACAGCGGTTTCCAGCTCGGCGATCTGGAACTGGAACGAGGAGTCGCCGGAGATCAACATCACCGGGCGGGTGCGGCCCTGGGCGACCGAGGCGCCGACCGCATAGGGCAGCCCGGTGCCGAGGTGGCCGAAGTTCTGGTTCCAGATCACATCGTGCGGCTTGGCCTGGGAGTAGGTCCAGCCGAAGATGGTGGTGGCGCCGCCGTCGCGCACCATGATGCCGTCGGCGGGAAAAGCCTTGGTGGCCTCCACGATCAGCCGTGCCGGATGCACCGGGCTGCGCCCGGACGGCGCGGTCTCGGCGAGTTCGGCCAGCCGCGCGGCGTCCTGCTGGATCCAGCCCGCCAGTTCCGGGGTGGCCGTGCGCGGGGTGTCGCGTAGTGCCGCCACCAGCTGGGGCACAATCGCGCGCAGGTCGCCGACCAGTGGTACATCGATCGGTCGATTCACCCCGATCGCGGCCGGATCCTGTTCGATCAGAATCCATTTCCGGTTCGCCTCGCCCGCCACCCAGTGTCTGCCACACCCGTAGTGCACGGGTTCACCCAGCTCGGTGCCGATCGCCAGGCACAGATCCGACCCCACCACGGCCTCGACCGCCGACGGGGAGAAGCCGTAGGGGAAGGTGCGCTCCTCGAGCCCCTTGATGTAGGACGTACCGCCGGAGGTCTGGATCACCGGAACCGCCAGCAGCTCGGCCAGTTCCCGGACCGCCGCACCGGCGCGCGAGGTGTGCACGCCGTGGCCGACCAGCAGGATCGGCTGCTTCGCCGCACGCAACAATTCGACCGCCTCGGCGACCTTGTCCGCGCCCGCGGTCTGGCCCACCAGGCGATAGCTCGCCGGCGGCAGCGGCTCGGGCACCTCGAGTTCTTCCTGGATGACATGCGAGGGATATTCGATATAGACCGGGCCGGGGGTTCCGCTGAGTGCCTTGCGCAGGCCCTCGTGGATGATCTCGTCGGTCTGATCGGCGTATTCGATACTCGCGCTGTACTTCACCGAGTTCTCGAACAGCGCCGCCTGTTTCACGAATTGGATCCGGCCGCGGCGGACCCGCTGCTCGGTGATCCTGGCGCGCTGACCGCCGAGGAAGATCACCGGCGAATGCTCCACCATCGCGCACATCATCGCGCCGGCGAGATTGGCGACACCGGGCCCCAGCGTGCCGATGCACACCGCCGCCGTGCCGGTCATCCGCGAGACCGCCTCGGCCATGAAACCGGCCGACTCCTCGTGGTGGGGTGCGATGACGTTCCAGCCGCGCTCCTCCGCGAGATGGAACATGTGCACGAAATTCGGATCGGGGATACCGAAAATCGTGTTGATGCCTTCGGCTTCGAACAGCTGAAGGATCCTTTCATAGACCTTGACCGACATGCCGGTTAGCCTTTCGTGACTAGCGCGAAACTCTTCCTGAGGTGTTCTGTGTGACCGGCCGGAACCGGCGGCAGGATCCATGAATCCGCGGTGTCGCGGATGGCGTCGATCTGCTCGCCGATCTGCTCGATCGTCCACGCGGGCCGATGGACCCCCGGGGTTTCGGCGATATAGGCCCGGCCCACCCGTCCGGCGACGGCCACCAGCATCTCGCCGGTGATCGAGCAGGATTCGTGGGCGAGCCAGCCGACCGCCGGGGCCGTGAGTTCGGGTCCCATCGGCGGATAGGCGGAGGTGTCGAGACCGTCGGCCAGGCGGGTCACCGCGGCGGGCACGATGACATTGCTCGTGATCCCGGACTCCGCGCCCTCGAGCGCGATCACGTTGGACAGCCCGATCATCCCCGCCTTGGCGACAGCGTAATTGGCGACGCCTTTGTTGCCGTAGAGCCCGCCGATCGAGGAGGTGAGGACGACGCGGCCGTACCTGGCGTCGGCCATGACCGGAAATGCCGGGCGCACCACGTGGAAAGCTCCGCGCAGGTGCACGTCGAGCACCGACTCGAAGTCGTCGTAGCTCAGCTCGCGCAGGGAGCCGTAGCGGACATTGCCCGCATTGTGCACGAGGATGTCGAGCCGCCCGAAGTTCGTCAGCGCGACGTCGACGATCGCTTGCCCGCCCTCGGGCGTAGCGACCGATTCACCGCACGCGACGGCTTCGCCGCCGGCCGCACGGATCTCGGCCACGACCTCGGCGGCGGGATCGCCCTCGACACTGTCGCCACGCACACTGCTGCCCAGATCGTTGACCACGACCTTGGCGCCCCGCGCGGCCAGCAGCAGCGCGTAGGCGCGGCCGAGACCGCGTCCCGCACCGGTGATCACGGCGACGCGACCGTCGAAGCGCAAGGTCATCTGCTCAGCTCCAGACCCCGCAGATCGCCGCCGTCGCGCCACGCCTGCAGGAGGTCGCCGAAGGCGTAGAAGCCGGGCCAGTACGGTTCGCCGAGGTGCGAGCGGATCTGCTTCTCGCCCTCGTTGTTGTAGTAGCCGGGTGTGCACTCGCGCTGGAAAGTGCTGTTGTCGACGGCTGTTTCGCGCACCGTGCGTACCCAGTCGCGTACGGCCTCGACCGTGGGCTCGACCGTGGTCGCGCCGGTGTCGGTGGCCTGCTTCAGGATGTAGGCGATGTGCTCGGCCTGCTGGTCGAACATGTCGGTGGTGCTCGCGGTGACCCCGCCCTGGAGGAACCCGGTGAAGAAGAGATTCGGAAATCCGGTGGTGGTGAGCCCGTGCAGGGTCTGGTAGCCCTCCCCCCAGTGCTCGTAGAGCGAGAGCCCGTCGCGGCCGGCGAACGGCGCGATGCCGAAGCGGCGGTCCAGGTCGGTGGTGATCTCGAAGCCGCTGGCGAAGATGATGCAGTCGACCTCGTGTTCGGTGCCGTCGGCGACGATGCCGGTGGCCGTGATGCGTTCCACGCCTTTGGTTTTCGCCACGTCGACCAGCGTCACGTTGTCGCGGTTGAAGGTAGGCAGGTACTGGTCGTTGAAACACGGTCGCTTGCACAGGAATCGGTAGTACGGCTTGAGCGCGGCCGCGGTGGCCGGATCGTTGACGATCTCGTCGACGCGCGTGCGCACGCGCTCCATCGCCTTGTAGTCCTCGATCTCGCGCAATTCCATGAACTTCTCCGGCGTGAGCGTCGCCCACCCGCCGCTGGCGCTGAGGTGCGCCTCGAGGTTGCGGCTGACCTCGGTCCAGCCGTCGCAGATCAGGTCGGGCTGGCCGGGGGCGAACGCCTCGAACGCGGCGGTGTGGAAGTTGCGCTTGCGCTCGCGGGTCCAGCCCGGCTGCACCGAGGCGGCCCATTCCGGATCGGTCGGCACGTCACCGCGCTCGTAGACATAGGACGGGGTGCGCTGGAAAACGTAGAGGTGCTCGGCGGTCTCGGCGAGGTGCGGCACGATCTGGATGCCGCTGGCGCCGGTGCCGATCACCGCGACCTTCTTGCCCGCGAGCTTGTCCAGGCCGCCCTGCATCGTGCCGCCGGTGTACTCGTAATCCCAGCGGGCGCTGTGGAAGGTGTGACCGGTGAACTCCGAGATCCCGAGGATGCCAGGGAGTTTGGGCTTGTTGAACGGGCCCTGCGCCATGATCACGAAGCGGGCGCGCAGGTCGTCGCCACGGTTGGTGCCGATGCGCCAGCGGTCGAGCTCGTCGTCCCATTGCAGCGACTTCACCAGCGTGCTGAAGATCGACCGCTCGTAGAGGTTGTAGTGCTTGCCGATGCGCTGCGCGTGTTCGAAACACTCGTCACCGCGCGCGTACTTCTCGGTCGGCATGTAGCCGGTTTCCTCGAGCAGCGGCAGGTAGGCGTAGCTGTCGGTGTCACACTGGATGCCGGGGTACCGATTCCAGTACCACGCGCCACCGAAATCACCTGCCAGCTCGATGATCCGGAAGTCGGTTACCCCGGCTTCCTCGAGCCGGGCGGCGGCGAGCAGGCCCGCCCAGCCGCCGCCGAGGATCGCGATGCCGATCTCGTCGGTGATGGGTTCTCGCGGCACCACCGCCGTGTACGGGTCACCCTCGTAGAAGTCGGTGAAGTCGTCATCGGTCACCAGGTACTGGCCCTGGCCCTCCGTGCGCACGCGCTTGTCGCGTTCGGTGAGATAGCGGGCCCGGAGTGCCTCGACATCGACGTCGGGGGTCTGCGTGGGTGCGCAGTCGCTCATGCGGATTTCCTTGCTGGGGTGGGTGATTCAGGTGAGATCACGCGGCGCGCCGGTGTCCATGTACCGGGCGAGGTTGTGGTGCAGGTTCACCACGCTGCGCTCGCGATACGGGTTGGGCTTGGGGCCGGAGAAGCCCCGCGATTTCATGCCCTGCTGTACGGCGGCCATATTGTCGAAGTCCTGCGGCAGCACGGTGCGCCAGCCGGGGTCACCGACCGGTGTGTACTCCCATTCGGTCTGCGGCTCTTGCCCTTCCGGGAACAGCTCGAACACAGCGGCCTCGAAGATGCACTTGTCCGGATCGGTGCCGTAGGGGCGGAACCGGTAGCAGAGCATGTTGTTGACCGCGTGCCCGATCTGGAAGTTCGGGAAGATCTGCCAGGCGGTGCCACTCTGGGCGACGATGTCGGGCTCGACCTTTGGCCAGTCGACGCCACGTGCCTGGTCCTCGGCCCTGGCCGTTTCGAGCCAGTATCGCAGCACCTGGTCGGACGGGGTGCCCTCGGGCAGCTCGTCGACGAGCCGGTTGGCCACGTCCACCAGCGTGCGAGTGGTGTTGGTATTGGCGTTCTCCCAGGTGAAGTTCTGCAACTGGGCGGTGGAGATTCGGGCGTCGGCACCGCCACCCACCCGCAACTTCGCCTGGTTCTCCTCCATGCCCTTGGGCGCGTCGTAGCCGATATTGCTGTGCTTGCCCTGCGCACGGGCCCAGCCGAGGAAGGAGCCGAAATTCGAGAACTCGGGGTGTGTGTAGGGGACGTGGTAAGTCTCCATGAACGCCTCGAAGGCGACCTTCCAATTACAGTCGAAGGTCAGCCATTTGCGCCACCGGTAGCGCATTTTCTCCAGCTCGAAATGTTCGAGCAGGCCCGCGGCGGGTTCGAGGTAGTCGCGCAGCGGCTCGCACTCGGGGTCCATATTGATCCAGACCCAGCCGCCCCAGGTGTCGATCTGCACCTTCGCGAGTCCGTCGTTGCGCTCGGTGAGACCGCACGGCCAGTCGTCGCGTTCGGCGACGAAGGTGTTGCGGCCGTCGAGGTCGTAGCGCCAGCCGTGGAAGCTACAGGTGAACTGGCGGGTCTGGCCGCGGCCGTCGTGCGCGCCCGGGGGAGTGTCCACCAGCCGGCGGCCTCGGTGCGCGCACACATTGTGGTAGGCGCGCAGGGTGTCGGGCGCGGTGCGGACCACGATGATCGAGTCGGCGGCGATCTCGTAGGTCAGGTAGTCGCCGACCCGCGGGATCTCCTCCACCCGGCAGACCTGCTGCCACACCTTGGCCCACAGACGGTCGCCCTCGGCCTTGGCGTACTCCGGGGAAATGTAGGCCTCGACACCGATCATCATCGGGGTCGACAGCGGATCCGCGGCGGGATCGCCGGTGTTCTCGGCGGTTTCGGTCATGATGTCCTCCTGGAGGAAACCGTGGGCTTGTCAGCGGGTGATGGCGGCGCGGAAGTCCTCGTTCTCGAGGAACAGCGAGGTGTGGTCCTCGCCCAGATGGGTCCAGCGCAGGTTCAGGCCGCCGTCCACGAGCAGCGTCTGGCCGGTGATGTAGGTGGACAGATCGGAGAGCAGGAACAGGATCGGGCCCGCCTGCTCCTGCGGCTGCCCGCGCCTGCCCATCGTGATGGCCCGGCGATCGCGGTCGGGGTCGTCACCGACGTAGGCTCGGGAGGCCGGTGTCTCGGTGACGCCGGGCGCCACCGCGTTGACCCGGATCCCGTCCTGCGCGAGTTCCACCGCGAGCGTCCTGGTCGCGGCGACCAGTGCGGCTTTGGCGGTGCCGTAGGCGAGGTGGAACGGTGCGGAATTCATGCCGCTGATCGAGGAGATCGACACGATGGAACCGGTCGATTCGCGTGCTCGCAGCTCTCGGGCGACCGCCTGGCTCATAAAGAACATCGTGTCCAGGTTGCGCGCGAACAGGTCGTGCCAGTCGGATCGGGTGATCCGGACGGCGGGCATCCACTGGGATGGGTCCGCGCCACCGGCCACGTTCACCAGTCCGTGCAGAGTGCCGGGGACCGCGCCGACCTGGTCGAGCACGGTCGCGATTCCTTCGTCGGTGCCCGCGTCGGCGGCGACCGGGATCACCGGGAGCCCCTCGGCGACCAGGGGCGCGATGTGGGTGTCGAGGTTCTCTGCCGATCTGCTCACCGCGATGACGGTCGCGCCTGCGCGGGCCGCCATCGCGGTGACGGCGGTGCCGATGCCGCCGCCGCCCGCACCGGACACGATGACGATGCGTCCGTCGAGCCCCAGACCGTCGTACGCCATATCCGTTGTCACGCTTCCTGATTCAGGGTGAGGATGCTGCCCTCGGCGTCGGCCGAGAGGTAGAGGACGCCGCCCGGGCTCGCGGTGATGCCTGCGAACGGGCCCATCGGGCCGGAGAACGGCGGGGTGCCGAGCAGCGGCTTGGCGACCACCCCTTCGGGCACGCCGACCGGCAGACCCGCGGCGAGAGTCCGGCGCGCTTTGGTCTCCAGGTCGACAACGATGACGGCCTTGAGACCGACGTCGACGACGAACAGTTGCGTGCCGCGCACCAGGATGCCGTGTGGTGTGTCGAGATCGTCGACCACGACGTCGACGCTGCCGTCCTTGATCGAAACGACGCGCCCCGCAACGGATTCGGAGACAAGTACGGATTCGTTCGGCCCGAAAGCCACGCCAAGCGGACCCGCGAGCCCGGTCGCGATGGCCTCGGCCCGGCCGCCGTGCAACAACATCACCCGGCCCGCGCCGAACTCGGCGACGACGATGCAGTGGTCGACGGTAGCGGCGATGCCATAGAGCTGGTCGTAGCCCTTCGCCACGATCTCGGTGTCCGGCTCGGGACCCAGCCGGTAGTAGGCGATCTCGCCCGAGGAGGTCGAAACGAGGAACTCGCCAGGGCCGACCGAGGTGGCGCCGCGCACGTAACCGGGGGTGTTGACGCTGAACAGCGAGGCGACCGGTTCGAGCTGGCCCGCACGCAGGACGTAGAAATACGTACCGTCGGCGACGTAGAGGTTGCCGTCGTGGCCGAAGGTGAGATCGAGCGGCCACATCAGCCCGCCCGCCAGGATCGGTGCAGTCGCGCCGTCGCCGAGGATCTCGGTGATCTCGCCGGTGAAGCTCGACACGAACAGCCGGTTCCCCACGAACGTGCAATTGTCCAGTCCGGGAGCGAGATTCGCCAGTACTCGACGGTCGCCGGTGCGTGGGTCGATGCGGAGCACCTCACCGGTGCCGACCTGGGTGGACACGATGAAGCCCGCGGCGTCGAACTTGACCGAGTCGGGGACGCCGAGGTCGCCGACGACACGTTCGGGCTCGCCGCCGTTCGGGTCGACGCGCCAGATGTCGTTGGTCCCCATGACGGGGTAGTAGAGGAGTCCGTCGGGGCCGAATTCCATCGCGTTGGGCATCGGCAGGTTGTCGACCAGTACTCGCGGAATGCTGCCGTCGAGCGGCAGTTCCATGAGCCGCCCGCCGATCCGGCACTCGTTGACGAACAGCCGGCCCTCGTGGAAGGTGATGCCGTTCGCGCCGGGCAGATCGTCACGCAGGACTCGGGTGGTGCCGTCGGGGTGCCGCACACTGACGCGGGCGTCCATGTACTCGGTGGCGATGAGATTGCCCTCGGTGTCGAAGACGAGATCGTCGGGGGCGACGATGTCCCCACCCTTGGCGCTGATGGTCTCGAGGCTGCCGCTGGCGACGTCGAGTGCGCTGATCTGGCTGCCCGCCACCTGCGCCACATAGATGCGGTCGTCGGCGCCGGTGCGCAGTCCGTTGGCACCGAAGAGTCGGCTCGGCGGTGTGAGTCGTTGCAGGCGCCAGCCTTCGGCGACGGTCAACGGTGTTTCGCTGCTGTAGCGCGCCCCTCGGGTCACTACGGGGCCCTCCCATACAGTCGGATCAGATGTGTTGCGGGCCACAGTACGGCAATCCTCATAAGGATTGCAATGTCGGATTCTGCTCCCGAACGTGCTGCTCAGGGGATATGTGCCGAGACGCCTCCCGGCGGGTGACGTGCTGGGGGCGCGCTGACCTGGACCGACACCGCCACGCGGATCGAAGTCACAAGAACAGTGTATGCGAGAACGGGAGAATCAGATTATCGAACGGTCAGAACGGGGCGTGCGAATATCAGCGAATCGCCTGGTGTGGGTGATGTGGTGGCTCATGGCCGAGTGTTCGACCGTGGCCGCGCGCCCTGCTTGGACGCGGTGATCATGTCGGAGTCGAACCGATCGAGCACCAGGCTCTGGGTGGCCGCGAGATGGCTGCGGTAGAGCCGCTCGGCCTCGGCGGCGCGACCCGCCTCGATCTCGCCTGCGATGCGCCGGTGGGTGCGTACGGCTGCGTCCGCCTCATCGTGCGACGGGTACTCGCCCTGCTGGGTGAGCTCGAGCGCCCAGGCCTCCTCCTGCGAGGACCACAGCGTGACCAGTGCGCTGACCATGTTGCGCACGGTGAGATTGGGCGTGTGGGCCACGATCAGATCGTGGAATTCGCGGGCGGTGTGGGTGAATTCGACGCCGTTGCCGAGCAGTGCCGAAGACTTTTCGACGTTCTCGAGCAGCGCGGGCACCACGGTGGTGGCGCGGTCGGCGCGACCGGCGCAAGCAGCCGCGCACAACGGTTCGAGCATCCGTAGTCCGGCGGCCAGGTCGCCGAGTGTCACCCGGGCGCCCTGCAGGGCAAGGCCCAAATGGTAAGCCGCCGAAGTCTCGTCGGGCCGGTGTACCTCGGCGCCGCCGACATTGCCGCGGCGGACGGTGACCAGGCCCTCGGTCTCGAGAATGCGCAGTGCCTCACGGATCGACGGGTAGCTGACGCCGAAATCCTGGACCAGCTGGTCCTGGGTCGGCAGCCGGTAGTCGGTGTCTCCGGTGAGGATGCGGGCGCGGAGTTCGTCGGCGACCGTCTCGGCGATTCGCCGTTGCGGGATCCTGGTGCGGCGTGCGCCCGTCATGCGGCCCGTCCAGTGCGTGCCGCTCCCCGAATCGTCGCATCCGCCATGGTGGGGAGTCTAGTCGCGGTGCCGATGACCCCACAAATATTGCTATCCTTATGAGGATTGGTTACCGTGCGTGGCATGGACTTCACCATGGGTGATGCCGCCGCCGGTCTCCGCGGTGAGCTCCGCGAGTTGATCGGCGCACAGGTTCCCGACGGTTTCCTCGGCGCGTTCACCGACGAGCCCGCCGACCTCGCGACAGCGCAGCGGTTCTGTGGCGTGCTCGCCGAACGCGGGTTGCTCTGCGCGGCATGGCCGCAACGCCACGGCGGGCGTGGCAGTTCGGTGTGGGAGCAGACCGTAGTCCGCGAGGAAATGTGGGCCCATCACGAACCGCGCGGCGCCCAGTACATGGGCGTCAACTGGGTGGGCCCTGCGATCATGCGGCACGGCAGCGCCGAACAGCAGCGCGAGCATCTGCCGCCGATCGCAGGCGGTGAAGTGATCTGGTGCCAAGGGTTTTCCGAGCCGGACGCAGGCTCGGACCTGGCTTCGCTACGCACCTCGGCGCGCCGTGTCGGAGACGGCTGGCGCATCAGCGGGCAGAAGATCTGGACCTCCTACGCCACGATGGCGCAGTGGTGCTTCCTGCTGGCCCGCACCTCCGATCGCGATCGTAAGCAGCAGGGGCTCACAGTGTTTCTGCTGCCGATGTCGGCGCCGGGCATCGAGGTGCGCCCGATTCGTTCCATGCTCGGACCGCACCACCTCAACGAGGTGTTCTTCGACGACGTGCCCGCCGAGGCAGCCGATGTGCTCGGCCGGGTGGACGAAGGCTGGTCGGTGGTGCGGGAGGTGCTGGCCTTCGAACGGGTCGGGATCGCGCGGTACGCACGGTGTGAACGTCTGTTGCAACTGGCTCCCACGGTGATCGGTGAACGCTGGGAAACAATGCCCGCGGCCCTGCGCAGCCGGTGGGCACGCATGCTCATCCGGGCGCGGCGGGCCCGACTGCTCGCCTACCAGGTGCTGGCCACTCAGAGTGCGGGCGCGGTCGCGCCCGGTGACGTCGCCGCCTACCGCATCGCGGTCACCCGGCTTGATCAGGAGAGTGCAGCCCTGCTGTCCGAACTCGCCGCTGATGTGCCCGACGAACAGGGCGCGCGGCGACATTTCCGCCGGGCGGTCGACGATCACTGGCGGTATGCCAACGCGGCGACCGTGGCCTCGGGCAGTATCGAGATGCAGCAGATACTGCTGGCACGCGCGTTGCTGTTCGGCACTCGGCGAGCCGGGGTCCCCGCGTGAGACGGCGGCACTGCCGCCGCAGGGAGAGCGGGGTCCCGGCGTGAGTACGGTCGCACCGCCGCCGCGGGGCGAGGGTGTTATGCACCTCGAATTAGCCGATGAGGCAATCGAATTCGGTTCGCAGGCGCTGCGCGCGCTGGGTGCCGCGGGTGGTGACGACATCGTCTGTGCCGCGGAGATCGAACCAGCGAACCGGAGCGCACTGGTGGACCCGGTGCTGTCGCGCCTCGGTGCGTGGGAGCTGGCGCCGCGCCGGGATCCGGTGGAACTGGAGGCGGCCGCGGCGTTGTGCCGCAGTGCGGGCTACTGGGCTACTCCCTATCCGGTGGCGGAGCGGCTCGCCCGCCCAGACGGTGCCGACGCTCTCGTCGTCGTGGCAGGGCCGCAACCCGCCGCCGCGATCGGTGGCCTCACGCTGCGGATCGTGGCGATCGATCCCGCCGGGCAGCGTGGCTCGGTCACCGCGTTGCCCGCCAGGGGCACGGCACGGGAGACCGCGTTCGTCACCCCGATCGCTGTGCGGCCCACTGGCCCCGACGGTCTGGACGACCTGGCTCTAGCCGTGACACTGCCGTGCTGGACATTGCTCGGCATGCTGGACCGTGCGCTCGAATTGGCCAGGGACCATGTGCTTGTGCGCGAACAATTCGGCAGGCGCCTGGCGGAGTTCCAATCTGTGCAGTTCCAGCTGACCGACGCCGAAGTGGAACGCAAGGGCGTCGAGATGCTGGCCCGCTACGCACTGTGGAGTATTCAGGCTGGGCGGCCCGATGCTGTGGCCGACGCGCTTGCGCTGCGGCTGGCCGCACTGGAAGCCGCCGACATCGTCTTCCGCGTCGCGCATCAACTGCACGGCGCGCTCGGATTCTGTGATGAGGCCCCGTTGTCGTGGCTGTCACGGCACAGCCTGCCGCTACGCCGGTTGCCGCTGGGGGTCACCGGCACCGAGGACTTGCTCGTCCGACGGATCGGCACCCGCGGACTGGCCGGTCTGTTCTCCGACCCGCAAGGAGCGTGACAGTGATCGAACCACTTCCGCCCGGACTCACCGTGAGCGCGGACGGCCCGGTGCGCACTGTGCTGATCGACCGTCCTGACGAACTCAACGCGGTGAACGCCGACCTGCATCGCGCGCTGGCGCGGGTCTGGCGCCACCTGGACGCCGACGCCGAGGCCAGGGTGGTCATCCTGACCGGGGCGGGCCGTGCCTTCAGCGCCGGTGGAGACCTGGAGTGGATCACTTCCTTCCTCGACGATCCGGTGGCCAGGGACGAGAGTATTCGCGAAGGCGCGGAGATCATCGAGGAGCTGCTGCGCTTCCCGCTTCCGGTCATCGCCGCGGTGAACGGCGCGGCTGTCGGTCTCGGCGCGAGCATCGCGGTGCTCTGCGATGTGGTGTTGATGTCGGAGTCGGCGTACCTGGCCGATCCGCATGTCGCGGTCGGGCTGGTCGCGGGTGACGGTGGCGCCGCCTTCTGGCCGTTACTCACCCCGATTCTGCGCACCCGCGAGTTCCTCTACACCGGTGACCGGATCGACGCCGCCACCGCGGTGTCAGTGGGTCTGGCGAGTCGAACCACACCCCCGGACGCGCTGTTGGACGAGGCGCACTCGCTCGCACACCGACTGGCGGCCCAGCCGGTCGAGGCATTGCGCGGCACCAAGCGGGTGGTGAACATGTATCTCACCCAGGCGCTGGCCGGTCCGCTGCAAGCCGGATTCGCCGCCGAGGTGGTGTCGATGCAGACCGATGAACACCGTGAGCGCCTGCGCGGGCTGCGGCGGCCCGCACGATGACGCGGACCGGAATGGTGGGGCCAGAACACCACGCGATCCCGCCATGGCCTGAGGATCTCGATGAGTTCCGCGAGCACGTCCGCCGGTGGTGCAGGCAGTGGATTCCCGCTGATTGGCGGCAGACCCAGACCGGTGCCTCCGACGCGGAATTCCAGCGGTTCCAACAGGATTGGTTCCAGCGCTTGCGCTCGGCGGGGTTCGCGGTTCCGCACTGGCCTGCCGAATTCGGCGGCGGCATGACGGTTTCGCACCAGATTGTGCTGTACCAGGAACTGGCCGCGCACGACGCGCCGCGCCTGGTGCTCGCGTTCGTCGCTATCCATCACGCGGCCGCCACGCTGCTCGCGGCAGGCACCGCCGAACAGCGGGCGCGGCATCTGCCCGCCATTCTCGACGGGGAGATCTGGGTGCAGGGCTTCTCAGAGCCCGACGCAGGCTCGGACCTGGCCGCGCTGCGCACCACGGCCTGCCGCGACAGTGGCGACTGGGTGATCACCGGGCAGAAGGTGTGGGCCAGCGGAGCACAGTACGCGCACTGGTGCCTGCTGCTCGCGCGCTCCGATCCGTCTGCGCCTGCACGACAAGGAATTTCGTATTTTCTGGTCGATATGCGCAGCCCCGGAATCGAGGTGCGACCGATTCGGCAGGCCACCGGCGAGTCCCATTTCTGCGAGATCTTTCTGGACCAGGTGCGGGTCCCGGCGAGCGCGATGATCGGTGCGGAGAATGCCGGGTGGCAGGTGGCCCAGCGCACCCTCGGCGCCGAGCGCGGGCTGACCATGCTCGAACTGGCCGAAAGACTCGGCAACGCGGGCTTCCGGCGGCTGGTCGCGGATGCCGCGCGTATCGGCCCGGGTGGGCGGGCGCTGGACGATCCGGTGGTCGGCGATCGCCTTGCCGAGCTGGAGATCGAGCTCACCGGACTGCGCGCGATGTGCCGTGACCTGGTGCAGCGGCACGAAACGAACACGGTCGGTCCGGCCGATGCTTCCATCGTGAAGCTGTACTACAGCGAACTGCTGCAACGAATGACCGATTTCGGTGCCGAGCTGGGCGGGGTCGGCGCGCATGCAGTGCTGAGCAAGCCCATGTCCGGTGGCTGGGAGTCCGGCGCCTGGGTGCTGGACTTCGTCAGCTCCTGGGAATGGACCATTCCTGGTGGCACCAGTGAGATCCAGCGCACCATCATCGCCGAGCGCGGCCTCGGGCTGCCTCGGGAACCAGCAGTGGGGGGCCGATGAACGACGAGTTCGCCGAGTTTCATGACCAATTGCGCACTCTCGCACGGGAATTACTGGAGAAGGCGGGGCCCGATCCGGTGCCATGGGCCACCATCACCAGTGCCGGGTGGCCCGGCTTGGCGGCGCCGGTCGAATTCGACGGCGCGGGAGCTACTTTCGCCGAAGTGGCGGTGCTGCTCGGTGAGGTGGGGCGCGCCGCAGCCGGTACCGCGCTGCCCAACGTGCTGGCGCTGTCGGTTCCCGCACTGGTCGATGTGGCAGCGGATGCGCTACGCGACAAAGTATTGCGCGAGACGATCGCCGGACTCGTGCTGCCTGTTCTGACACTCGACGCGGGCAGTGACGCGGACCCTGCGTTCGTTCTCGAATCCACCTCCGACGGACCTCGGTTGTGCGGCAACGCCGGGTTCGTGCTCGACGCGACGGCGGCCGACCTCCTGCTCGTACCTGTGCGGGAGAGTTCGGGGAACTGGCTGCTCGTCGCGGTGGCTCCCGATACTCGCGGCCTGTCGATCACTGCGGTGCCGCTGGTCGACGCCACCCGGTCGGCGGCGACGGTGATCGCCGACCAAGCCGCGGTGCGCGCCGTATGGCGTTTCCGAGGCTCCGATGTACCGGCGGGCTTGCGGGCGCGGGCCGCTGTGGCCATCGCTTGTGACTCCCTCGGTTCGGCTGACGCCATGCTGGCGGCAACGGTCGACTATGTCCGCGTCCGAGAGCAATTCGGTAGACCGGTTGGCTCGTTTCAAGCGGTAAAGCACGCGTGCGCGGACCTATTGGTACAGGTGACCGTCGCGAGGCAGCTGGTGGACGCCGGCGTCCGCGCGATCGCCGAGGGCGCGGCGGACGCGACTGTCGCCGCGGCGAAGGCGAAAGCGTACACCACCGGCGTGGCGGTGCGGGTGGCTGGTGCGGCAATGCAATTGCACGGCGGATACGGGTACACCTGGGACAGCGGCGTGCATGTCCACCTCAAGCGTGCAACGCTGAACCGTGCGCTCTTCGGTACACCGGCGACGCACCGGAAGGCGCTGGCCGCCCGCTACGCGTAGGTGGCGCCGTAGGTCGTCGGGCAGCGTAGCCGGAGACCGAAGTGCGAGAGGCTCCGAACCCCGACTCCGTTGTCGGCGTGCGGAACCCCTCGCGTGCACAATCACTGCGTGGTAACGCGGCGACGTCGTCGGCGCCGCGAGTGCTGCACGGTGACTGTGCCGGGCTAGTGCGCCAGCCGCGCGGCGGCGAGCTGCCGCAAGTCGGCCGACTTGATCTTGGCGCTGCCGGTGAGCGAGAAGTCGTCCTCGGCGAAGAGCAGGACATACCGGGGCACCTTGTAGCTGGCAAGACGTTCACGCAGAAATCCGCGCAGCATCTCACTGTCGAGGTGGGCGTCCGGTTGCGGCACCACACAGGCGACGACCACCTCACCCAGTGTGTCGTGCGGAACACCGACGGTGCGGCCGATCTTCACCCCGGGATACCGCGCCAGTTGTTCGTCCACCTCGAGCGGAGAGACATTGGCCCCACCAGTCTTGATGATGTCGGTGAGTCGGCCCGTCCAGTACAGCCGGTCCTCGTCATCGAGATAGCCGCCGTCGCCGGTGTGGAAATAACCCTCGGTGTCGAGGGTTTCGTCCAGCGGGGTACCGAGGTAGCCGAGCATGAGTGTGGGCCCTTTGACGCAGATCTCACCGCTGTCACCGCGATCGAGGACCGTCCCGGTGAGCGGGTCGGCGATCTTCACCCGCACCCCCGGCAGCGGTATCCCACTGCTGCCCGCATGCACGTGTTCGGGTGTGCACGCCGGATAACAGGTGGAGATCGTGAATGTCTCGGTGTTGCCGTAGGCGTGGCCGCACTCGGTCCAGTCCGTCCGCACCGTGGGGTGCCTACCGGCCGGAGTGCCGCGATCCACGAAGGTCAGGCTGCTCAGATCCGCGTCCGGCCAGTTCGGCGCGGCGGCCAGCTGCGCCCACTGGTGTGGCCAGGCCACCGGGAAGGTGACCTGCTCCGATTCGAACAGGGCGACCGCCTCGGTGGCGTCGAACAAGCGCTGCAGCACCAGAGTCCCGCCCACAGCCAGCGTCGTGCCCAGCGCCTGCCCGAAATTGCCCGACCAGAAGAAGCCGTTGGCCGCCCAACAGCGCACGGTGTCATGGCTGTCGAAGGCGAACATTCGCCCGAATCGCCACATCTGCACCGCGACACCGCGATGCGCGTTGCGGATGCCCTTGGGTTTGCTGGTGGTGCCGGAGGAGAAGAAGATCACTGCGGTGTCGCTCGGCTGGACCGAAGCTGATGTGGCCGCGATCAGCTCGGCCGGTTCGTCTGCACCTCGAGCCAGGAAGTCAGCCCACGCCTCGATCGCGGTGTCCGGTGCCGACTCGCCGACTACGGCCAGGTGGCGCAGGAACGGGTATGTCATGGACCTGAGTCCGGTCGGCGACGAATCAGCTAGTGCCGGTTCGAGTTCGGTGAGCACCGACAGGAAATCGGTTCGTGCGACCTGCCGTTCGAACAGGAGTACCGATATGTCGGACACCCGCAACAAGTGGTCGAGTTCGGCAGGAGTGGAGAATGTACTCAATGCGACGGCCACCCCGCCTGCTAGGGAGGTGCCGAAGACCGCGGCCAGCCACTCGGGCCGGTTCGTCATCAATACGCCGACGCGGGTGTCCTTGCCGACGCCGCAGGCACGCAGGGCGCGCGCCACTTCGACCGAGTGGTTCCACAGGTCGCGGTAGGTCCAGCTGGTCACACCGGTGCCGTCGTGCGCGCGCAGCGCCTCCCGGTCGCCGTAGCGCTCGGTCACCTCACGCAGGAAACCGGGCAGGGTGAGCGCCCCGAGTCCGGGTTCGTCGGACAGCGGCGGGCCGACCGCGATCGCCGAGCCGGCGGTGGGCGAATTCAGCATGGCAGTTCGATCTCGGCGGTGCAGGCCACCAGAGTGGTGTCGTCCTGGTTGGTGAGCTTCAGCCGCACCTGAACAAGGGGAACGCCCCACGCCGAATCGGGCTCCTTGCCGATAATCTCGGCGTCGAAATAGGTCACGTCACCTTCGAACGCCGGACCGCGGAAGTCGGCCTTCGTGTGCCGCACCAGACCGTCGTTGCCCGCCCAGTACGCGAGATAGTCGGTGCACCAGGCACCCATCGTCGCGCCGTAGCCATAGGCCCGGGCCATCCCGACCTCACCGGCCTTGTCGGCGTCGATGTGGCCACGGGACGGCCCGACGTAGAGTCCGTCGCGCTTGCGCGGGTCGATCCGCGCGCCTTCCTCGTCGAACCCGAATCCGTCTGTCCACCCGGGATCCTGATTGATCCACGGGTCGTCGATCCCCTCGGGCGCTGTCCAGCCGAAGGTGCCCCAGATGTTGAACAGGAACGCCCGATACTCGGTGGTGAAACTGGCGATGCTGTGCGGACCGATCACTCGGCGGGGGAGTCTGTCGCCCACCTTCACCTCGTCGAAACACGGTGACGTCCCGTCGCGGTTGGACAGGATCCACTCGTGGCGCAAGCGGTTGACATCGACGAGCTCGTCCTGAGTCCACCGCTTCACCGCACCCAACTGATTGTTGTACATGCCCCGCTTCGTGGCCTCGGCGGCGAGATATCGGATGGCGGTGGATCGCTCCCTGGCGACGAGCACACCGTGCTGATTGCGGTGGGTGGTGTCGCCGCGGGAGAACATGGTGGGTCCGGCGAACTTCGTTTCAGCCACCGAGTAGTCGTGGAAACGTCGCTCCTGGAACAAGGTGTCGCCGGGGCGTACCGCCGCGCCGTAGAACCACCACTCCTCGCCACCGAAGATCAGGTGGCTGCCCGGGATGCGCCCGACACAAGCCGGCTGCGCACCGTGCCCGTAATCCAGTGCTACCGCGATGGATTGGGGCGCGACGAGCCCGCCGTAGCGGGAGTTGCCCGCGAACTCGTGATCCCAGTGCAGCGGGTTCGGGTAGTCCATCGCCATCACCCAGCGGCGAATGTCGGAGGTGCTGCACGGATCCCACAGCTGCCCGCCACCGACGGGCTTGCCGACGCGGTGGTCCACATCGGTGAGATCGAGTTCGATATCCGCGGTGCGCGTGTTCGTGGCCACAGGATTCTCCAGTTCAGCGGTTGACGTCGACGACGAGACGGCCACGCACGGTGCCGTCGAAGAATTGGTTCGCGGCGGTGATCGCCTCACCCAGCGGCAATTCGGTGGCGATGGATTCGAGTGCGGCCGGATCGAGGTCGCGGGCCAGCCGCGCCCACGCCTGCATGCGGAGCGGCGTTGGTGCCTGCACGCTGTCGATGCCGTAGAGGGCCACCCCGCGCAGGATGAACGGGGCGACGGTGCCCGGCAGATCCATGCCCTGGGCGAGACCGCATGCGGCGACGGCGCCGCCGTAGCGGGTCTGCGCGCTCGCATTGACCAGCGTGTGGCTGCCGGCTGTCTCGACGACGCCCGCCCAGCGCTCCTTCTGCAGTGGCTTTCCGCGCTCGGCGAGTTCGGCTCGGTTGACGATGGTGCTCGCGCCGAGATCCTTCAGATAGCCGGCCTCGGCAGGCTTGCCGGTTGCCGCGGCCACGGTGTAGCCGATCGTGGTGAGTAGGGCGATGGCGACGCTGCCGACACCGCCGGTAGCCCCGGTTACCAGAATCTCGCCGTCGTCGGGGGACACGCCGTGCCACACCAGCGCTTCGACGCACAGACTCGCGGTATATCCGGCGGTGCCGATCGCCATCGCTTGGCGTGCGGTGAACGCGTCCGGCAGTGGGATCAGCCAGTCGCCGCGCAGTCGGGCGCGTTGAGCGAGACCACCCCAGTGGGTTTCGCCGACGCCCCAGCCGTTGAGTACGACCTCGTCGCCGGTAGACCAGCTGGGGTGGCTGCTCTGGGCGACAACGCCTGCCAGGTCGATTCCCGGCACCATGGGAAACGAACGGACCACCGGCGACTTTCCGGTGATGGCGAGCGCGTCTTTGTAGTTGAGAGTGGAGTAGGAGACGTCGACGGTGACATCACCGTCGGGGAGCTCGTCGTCGGACACACGGGTCAATGCGACCTTCGATCCCGTACCGCTCTTCTCGAGAAGTATTGCCGAGAACATCAGGGAGGACCCTTCCTCTATGGGGAGAATGCCATTCTCCGACAGGTATAATCATGCTTTCGGGGTTGGTCAGTGTCAACCCGCCGCGGGGCGGGCGTGGTGTCAGCGAGCGGTCCAGCCGCCGTCCACCACGATGGTTTGCCCTGTCACGTAGCGAGCGGCGTCGCCGGACAACCAGGTGATGGCGCCGACCATGTCCCGCGCCGTGCCTTCGCTGGGCAGCGGGGTGTTGCGGCGCAGGTACTCGACGCCGCGGGGGCTGTCGTAGAGGCTGTCGGTGATCTCGCTGCGGAAGAAGCCGGGCGCGACGGTGTTCACCCGAATCGAGTGCCGGGCCCACTGCACCGCGAGTTCGGTGGTGAGCCCGGACAATCCGGCTTTGCTCGCCGCGTACGAAGCCTGAGGGATACCCGGGATTCCCACGCGGCCGCTGATCGAGGAAACATTGACCACCGAACCGCCCCCGGCGGCGCGCATATGCGGGAACACCGCCTGTGCCAGGAGGAGCGGCGCCAGCAGATTGAGGCCGAGGGTGCGCTGGACGGCGTCGAGTGGTTCGTCCTCGGCGCGCTCGGTGGTGAACCGGTTGCCTGCCGCGTTCACCAGGATCGTCGGCGGGCCGAGTTGTTCGGCGACCGTCGGTGCCACGATGGCGATCTGCTCGGGGTCGGCCAGATCGCAGACAACCGCGAGTCCATCCACCCGGGCGGCGAGCTCGGTCAGCCGGTCGGCGCGGCGGGCGAGCACCGCGACCCGGGCGCCGAGCCCTGCCAGCGCCTCGGCTACCGCTGCGCCGAGCCCCGACGACGCGCCGGTCACCACCGCGACCCGGCCGGTCAGATCGAACAACCGCAGTGCGGTGTCGCGATCGGCGCTCATCGCTGCTGCCGCAGCGCGGTGACGGCGAGTGCGGTGAGCCCGGTGCGCTCGACCTTGCCCATGGCGTTCATCGGCAGCACATCCACCCTGGCCCAGATCTCGGGCACCTTGTAACCGGCGAGTTCGCGCCGGCACAGCGCCGCCAACTCGTCGAAATTGATAGTGGCACAGCTGCTTTCGACAACGGCGGCGACCTTCTGTCCGAGTCTTTCGTCCGGCACAGGGCATATTGCCACCCTGGTCACGTCCGGATGGATCGCCAGCACCCGCTCCACTTCCAGTGGGTAGACATTCGCGCCACCGCGGATGATCACCATCTTCTTCCGGTCCAGCACCGCGAGCTGTCCGGCCCGGTCGACGGTGCCGATATCGCCGGTGGCGAAGGGGCCCGGCGGTGGCGGGCGCACCTCGCCGTCGGACCAGTAGCCGAGCGGAGGTCGCCAGAGTCCCGCCCACGGGCCTTCGCTCGCGGCGGCCAGGCAGAGCTCGCCCAGGGAACCCGGTGGCAACCGGTGGCCCCCGTCGTCGTAGGCCGCCACATCGAGGTGGGGGAGTACCCGGCCGCTGCTTCCTGGCATCCAGGCAGTACCGGGCGGGTCGATGGCGACCACCGTGGGGGCCTCGGTGAGTCCGTAGGTCGTTCGTGGCACAAGCCCGTGATGGGCATCGGCGAACGTAGTGCGCACGGCGTCCGGGGTGTCGCTGCCGCCGCTCCAGATCTCGCGCAGCGAACCGAGGTCCGTGCCAGGTCGGCGGGCCAGGTCGTAGAGCTGGGCCGGGGCGCCGTTCCACACCGTCACCCGATGTTCGGCGATCCACTCGGCCACTCCGGCCACGTCGCGACGGTCCATGATCACCGCGCAACCGCCGGCCTGGGCCGTGGTGAGGGTGGACAACACCATCATGTTCAGGATCGTGAGCGGGAAGCTGTCGCCCCGGCGCAGATCAGGACCCCAGCCGCGGGTGGCGAGCACGACTGCGCCGGGCAGCATCAGGTTGCGCTGGCTGTGTACCACCGCTTTCGGTCGCCCGGAGGTGCCGCTGGTGAACGCGATGCCCGCGGCGGCGTCGACGTCCTGGGTGATGTCGGGAGCGGGTTCGGCGCGGGCGAACTTCTCCGCCCAGCGGTCCGGGTGCACTGCCTGCGGTGACGCGGCGCGCCAGTGTGGGCCGGCCAGCACCACGGCGGGATCGCAGAGATCGTGCAGGTATTGCTGTTCGGCCGGTGCGTTCGCCTCACCGATGCCCGCCCAGATCGCGCCGATGCGCTGCACGCCGTGGAACGCGGCGACGATGCCGAGATCGTTGGGCAGGCAGGCCGCGACCCGGTCGCCGGGTCGGACACCGAGCGACCACAGTGCTCCCGCTGCCCGCCCAGCCTGCTCGTCGAGTTCGGCGTAACTCCAAGCGCCCGACGCGGCGATCAGTGCGGTGGCGTCGGGGCGACTGCGCAGGGCTGTGTCGAGCACAGTCGCGATTGGTCGCGGAGCTCGGGGATTGCCGATGTTACTGTCCACATCTTCCTTAATAGCACTATCCTTGCAAGGATTCACTAGTTAGGCAGATCGGGTGCGACGCGCGAAGGGGACACGATGGAACACACAGGTCCGCTCTCAGGGATTCGGGTCATCGACCTGACGGCGATGGTGATGGGCCCCTACTGCACTCAGATCATGGCCGACATGGGGGCCGACGTGATCAAGGTCGAACCGCCACGCGGTGACGACACTCGCTATATCTCGGTGGGTCCCGAGCCGGGCATGAGCGGGGTGTTCGTCAATGTCAACCGGGGTAAGCGCAGCGTGGTCCTCGACCTGCGCACCGAGGCGGACGCCACCGCGCTGCGTGAACTGATCGCCGGAGCCGATGTGTTCGTCCATTCCATGCGAGCCTCGGCGATCGAGCGCCTTGGCTTCGGATACCAGGACGTGGCGATGGTGAACCCGAACATCGTCTACACCAACTGCTACGGCTATGGCCGCGGTGGGCCGGACTCCGACCTTCCCGCCTACGACGACACTGTCCAGGCCGAGTGCGGACTGCCCTACGCACAGGAAATGCTCACCGGCACACCGGGTTATGTGGGCAGTGTCATCGCAGACAAGGTCGCCGGACTGACCGCTGTGTACGCCACCACGATGGCATTGCTGCATCGCGAGCGCACCGGCGATGGCCAAGAAGTCGAGGTCGCCATGTTCGAGACCATGGCGGCGTTCATGCTGGTCGAGCACGCCAACGGTGCCATGTTCGACCCGCCGCTGGGCCCCGCGACCTATCCGCGGGCGGTTACACCCGACCGCAGGCCCTACCGCACTGCCGACGGCTACCTGGCGGCACTGGTCTACAACGACAAGCATTGGGCGGCGTTCGTCGACGCGGTGCGCCCGCCTTGGGCGGGGCCCGAGTTCGCCACACTGGCCCAACGCGCGGCGCGGATCGATACCGTCTACGCCGGGCTCAGCGAGATCTTCCTCCAGCGGACCACCGAGCAATGGCTGACACTGCTGCGCTCCCTGGACATTCCGGCCGCACCAGTGCGCTCCCTCGACGAGTTGTTCGACAACGACCACCTCGCCGCGGTCGGCTTCTTCCAGACCGTCGACACCCCCCACGGACCGGTCCGCTTTCCCGGTCCACCCGCCTGGTTCTCACGGACCCCGGGCCGGGTCGCGGGCCCGGCGCCCCGCCTCGGTGCCGACACCGCCGAAGTACTGGATCGCCTTCGGGCGGCCACACCGCCGAAGGCAGCCCGGTGACCGCCATCTTGTCCGCCGACGACCTCGACCTGCGCGCGATCCTGCGCCCCGGTGACCGCATCGTCGCGGGCCAGGCCTGTGGCGAGCCGACCACCTTGATCGAGGCACTCATCGCGCAGGGCGGTGCGATCGCCGACCTCTCGCTGTTCATCGCGACCAGCTTCTCCGGCATCCTCACACCGGCCGCCGCGAACGTGTTCGAGCCGGTAAGCATGGGCGCCATCGGTGCGCTGCGAGCGCTGTCCGCGGTGCACCGGCTCAGCGTGGTGCCGTGCCACGTCAGCCGCGTCGGGCCGATGATCGAGGCGGGCGATCTCGGCTGTGATATCGCCTTCGTCCAGGTCGCTCCCGCCGCCGCGGACGGGACGCACAGCCTGGGCTTGATCAGTGATCATGTTCGCGCGGCAGTGAAGGCGGCCCGGGTAGTCGTGGCCGAGGTGAACGACCGGGTGCCTCGCACGATGGGAGAGCGCATCCACTCCGACGATATCGATTACGCCGTCCAGGTCTCCCGTGACCCGGTGTGTGTCGCGCCCGCGACCATCGGGGCCGCGGACGACGCAATCGCCCGGCACGTAGCCGAATTCATCGATGACGGAGCGGTGCTGCAGGTCGGCATCGGCGCGGTGCCCGACGCCGTGCTGCGCCTGCTGCGCGACCGTACCCATCTCGGCGTGCATTCCGGCATGATCGGCGACAGTCTGGTCGACTTGGTGGAGGCGGGCGTGGTGACCAACGCGCGCAAGGAGATCGACTGTGGAGTGTCGATCACCGGCGCGCTGATCGGCACCGAGCGGCTCTACCGATTCGCCGACGGCAACCCGCTGATCCGGATGTGTAGCACCGCCTACACCCACGATCCCGCCGTCCTTGCCCGGCTCAGTGGGCTGGTCACCGTCAACTCGGCCGTGGAGGTAGACCTCACCGGCCAGGTCAACGCCGAGCAGAGCGGTACGGCCTATTTCGGTGGCACCGGCGGACAGGTCGATTTCGTGCGCGCAGGTATGCGGTCGCGGGGTGGGCGGTCGGTGATCGCCCTGCAGTCCACCGCGCGGGGCGGAACGGTGAGCCGCATCGCGGCTACATTGTCGGGCCCGGTGACCACCGCACGCACCGAGGTGGACGTGATCGTCACCGAATTCGGTGCCGCCGAACTCGTGGGCCGGACGCTTGCCGAACGTGCGCGCGCACTGATCGCGATCGCACACCCCGATTTTCGCGACGACCTGGACCGCGCGGCGTGCGAGATCCAGCGGAGAGGATTCTGATGTTCGAAGAACCTGTGCTGTTCGACGCTCGCCCGGACGGGATCGCGGTCATCACCTTGAACCGCCCCGACACCCGCAACTGTCTGGCGCGCGATGTGCGGGCTGGGCTGTTCGACGCGTGGGCGCGGTTCGAGGATGATCCGGCCCTGCGGGTCGCCGTGCTCACCGGCACGGGACAGGCCTTCTGCGCGGGCGGCGATCTGAAGGAGATGGTGGAGACCGGGATGTCGGTTCCGCCACGAGACATGTTCCCGGTGCCGTATGACACTGTGGCACTGAGTAAACCGACGATCGCCGCCGTCAACGGCGTCGCCTTCGCCGGCGGCTGGATGATCGCCCAGGCGTGTGATCTGTGTGTCGCCTCGACCACCGCGTCCTTCGCGATCACCGAGGTCAAGGTGGGGCGCAGTTCGCCGTGGGCCGCGCCGCTGATCCACATGATCCCGCAGCGAATCATGATGGAGATCTTGTTGACCGGCAAGCCGATCGACGCGCGGCGTGCCTACGAGATAGGTCTGGTGAACCGCCTCGCCGAGCCGGAAGACCTGCTTCCTGCCGCGCTCGACCTGGCGAGGGAGGTCTCGGCCGGGGCCCCGCTGTCGGTGCGCGCCGCCAGGGAGACGGTCATGCTCGCCACCGAGATGGGTCGATCGGCAGCCTTGCAGGCGGCGCGGCATGCCTCGACGCATTGCTACCGGAGCTCGGACGCGCAGGAAGGTCCACTCGCGTTCGCAGACAAGCGCGCACCCCGATGGACCGGTACTTGAGCGCGAACCACCGCCCGAATTTCTTTGAAAGGGGAGCTTTCTCATGACAGAAACTGTCAACGATCCCGCGCGATCCGGCGGTAAACTGGCAGCGGTCGGCGTCGAGACGGACGCCACCATCCGACTCGACGGAACAACTCGGACCGTGCGGATCGCCGCCGACGATACGGTGCTCGAAGCCGCCCGCCGGGCCGGTCTCAACCCGCCGTTCGCTTGCGAAGCGGGCAATTGCGGCACCTGCATGGCCCGGTTGGTGGATGGCAGGGTCGACATGCGAGTCAACGACGCGCTCACCGATGACGACGTCGCGCAGGGCTATGTGCTCACCTGTCAGTCCGAGCCGCGCAGCGAAACACTCACCATCGAATACGAGTGATCGGGCTCATTCCACCGCACGCGGAGTTCAGCGCAGCTCGAGCGGGCGGCTCGTCGTCACACCGAACGAGGAGCCGCCCACCGTCAACTCACCGTCCGTGCGGAACCTCGCTGAAGGGCACGTCGCGATCGGCGGCCGACTCCCTTGGCATTCCGAGTACTCGCTCGCTGATCACGTTGCGCGCCATCTCGGTGCTCCCACCGGCCAGGCTCCACGCCGCGCGGAACAGATAGTCGAGTCCGACGGTTTCGGTGTCGGCGCCGTCTCCTCGGGTGTGCGTGGCGGCCATCGGCCCGGCGATGCGCACCGCCGTATCGGTTTGCAGCCACGCGTTCTCGGCGGAGAAGAGCCGGGGGATGGCGCCGGCCGCCGGTGGTAGCGCGCCCGTTGTGATCGCCTTGGTCACGTGCGAGATGAGCTGGTCGCGAACGACATTCATCGCCCGTGCCTCGCCGATGTCCTCGCGTACTCGCGAATTGTCCCATTGGCCGGTCGCTTTCGCGAGGCGCAGCAGCTGGTCCGCTTCGCCGCCGAGGTGCGGCCGCGCGCCACTGGTGTAGGGCGAGGTGCCGCCGAGCGCGGCCCGTTCGTGGACGAGCAGGCGCGAGGCGGCTTCCCAGCCTGCGCCGACCCGACCGACCACGGCGTCCGCCGGTAGCTCGACATCGTCGAAGAACTCCTGGCAGAACTCGGTCGAACCGGTGACCTGCTTGATCCGCCGCACCGTGACGCCCTCGGCATGCACAGGTACCAGGAACAGCGTCAGGCCATGATGTTTGGGCACCGACCAGTCGGTGCGGGCCAGGCACAGGGCGTAGTCGGCGGCGTAGGCGCCGGAGCTCCAGATCTTGGAACCGTTGAGGATCCAGCGATCACCGTCGCGGTCGGCGCGGGAGGTGAGGCCAGCCAGATCCGAACCGCCGCGCGGCTCGGAGAGGAACTGCACCAGGATCTCGTCACCGCGCAACACGGCAGGCAGGTGAGTTCGCTTCTGTTCCTCGGTACCGAGGTCGAGCAAGCTGGCAGCGCAGATGGCCAGGGTCGGCACATTCAGCAGCAGCGGCATCTCGTAGGGGATGGACTCGTCGGTGAACGCGTCCTGATGGTCTGCGGTCAGTCCGAGCCCGCCGTACTCGGCGGGGAAGCAGATGCCGGCGAAGCCGCCGTCGTGGAGCATCCGCTGCAACTGGCGAGCGCGATCCCACGCCACCTCGGTGTCGGACGGGGGCGCCACCGACGGTGCCGGGGGCATGTTCGCCCGCAGCCAATTCCGCGCTCTGGTGCGGAATTTCTCGACGGGCTCGATATCGGTGGTCATACTGCGATGCCTTCCTCGATGGACGGTGCGGTCATGCTGCGGTGTCGAGCAGATCGGTGATGTGGCGGCGATGCTCCTCCGGCGTGCCGTACAGTGCGCGGCCGAGGGTGATCCGGCGGAGGAACAGGTGCAGATCGTGTTCCCAGGTGACGCCGATGCCGCCGTGCAACTGCACGCAGTCCTGGGCGATCACCGGTGCTTTGGCACCGACATAGGATTTCGCGATGCTGATGTACTCCGCGGTTTCGGGCGCACCGGCGTCCCAGGCCGCCGCGCCCGCGAACGCGGTGGCCCGGCAGGCCTCCAGCCAGGTCTTGTTGTCGGCCATCCGATGCTTGAGCGCCTGATACGAGGCCAACGGTCTACCGAAGGTGTAGCGCTCGAACAGCCAGGTCAGCGTGCTGGTGAGCGCTCGGTCGGCGGCACCGGCCGATTCCGCCGCGGTGAGCAGCGCGGCGGCTCCTGCCTGAGCGCGCATGGCGGTGACGGCATCGGCTCCGGTGTGGGTCACCGCGTCGGCTCCGACGATGACGTCGTCGAACTCGACTCGCGCGGTGCGCCGGGTGAGATCGACAGTCCAGCTGGGGCTGACGGTGACACCCGGCGCATCGGCGGGCACCAGCAGCTGTATCGGGCCGTCATCGCTGGTCGCCGTGACAAGAAAGAGGTCCGCCTGATCGGCCGCCTCCACTCGATCCTTGACGCCGTCAACCCGAAAGCCGTCACCGGACGACACCGCACGGGTGCCGGTGACGCTGCCGGTGATCGGGGCGAAACCCATCCCCGGCTCGTATACCGCCCAGGTCGCGATGGTTTCGCCGGTCACGATGGCGCCCACAATCTCGGCGAAGCGGTCGTCGGCGCCGGCCAGCCCCGCCAGGGCCGCGCTGGTGGTGACAAACGGTCCGGGCGCCGCGCCGCGTCCGAGTTCCTCGGCCACCAGGGCGAGTTCGGTCATCGGGTGGCCCGAGACCGAGCCGCCGCCGAGCCGCTCGGGCACCAACATGGCGGTCCAGCCGAGCTCGGCTCCCCGCCGCCACCAGTCCCGGCCGAAGCCGGTACCGGCTTCGGCGAGTGCGCGCACCGTGGCGATAGGAACTGTTTCGGCGAGGAAATCACGGGTGGTCAGCTGGAAAAACCGCTGGTCCGCGGTGGGATCGTGGGGCATGTGGTCGGTCCTCCGGTTGACGCGAAGCTGCCATTGTGGAAATCTCATACTCACATGTGAGAGGCTTATTCTCAATCACGGAAGTCAACCGGCACTGACAGCCTCTGGGTGGCGTCGGCCGGAATTTCGAAGGGACCGTCGCGTGGTGAACAACTTCCAGGATCTGGACTTCTTCCTCGGACAGGAATTGGTCGCAGATCCCTACCCCTACTTCGATGCGCTGCGGGAACAGTGCCCGGTGATGCGGGAGCCGCACCACCAGGTGATGATGGTGACCGGCTACGACGAGGCGCTCGAGGTCTACAACGACGTCGAACGGTTCTCGTCGTGCAACGCCGTGACCGGCCCCTTTCCCGGGTTCCCGGTCCCGCTGGACGAGAACAGCGATGTCGGTGCGTTGATCGCCGAACATCGCGACAGCCTCCCGATGAGCGATCAGCTGCCGACAATGGACCCGCCCATGCACTCCGAGCACCGTGCGCTGCTCATGCGGCTGATCACACCGAAGCGGCTGAAGGAGAACGAGGAGGCGATGTGGTCCATGGCCGATCGCATGCTCGACCACTACCTGGCCAACGGCGGTGACTACATGCGGGAGTTCGCCGGTCCCTTCACGCTGTACGTGATCGCGGATCTGCTCGGCGTGCCCTCCGACGACCAGGAGGAGTTCCTGCACGCGCTGCAGCGCGACCCTCACCGTGAAGGTGGCAATGTCGGCAGCACCGAGGGGGAGGGCATGTCCCACAACCCGATCGAGTTCCTGTACGACAGGTTCTCGGCCTATATCGAGGATCGCAGGCGTAGCCCGCGCAACGATGTACTCACCAGCCTGGCCACCGCGACGTTCCCGGATGGTTCTCAGCCGGAGGTCCTCGATGTCGTGCGCGTGGCCGCCAACGTTTTCTCAGCGGGCCAGGAGACCACGGTCCGACTGCTGAGCGCGGCAATGAAATTGATCGCCGAACGCCCCGACATCCAGGCGCACCTGCGCGAGGACAAGAGCCGAATCCAGAATTTCATCGAGGAGGCGTTGCGGATGGAAAGCCCGGTGAAGGGCGACTTCCGGCTCGCGAAGTCGACCACGACGGTCGGTGGAACCGACGTGCCGGTCGGGACGGTGCTCATGGTCGTCAACGGTGCCGCCAACCGTGACCCGCGCCGCTTCGACGACCCGTCGACCTTCGATCCGGCGCGGTCCAATGCCCGCCAGCACATCGCGTTCGGGCGTGGTGCGCACACCTGCCCCGGCGCGCCGCTGGCTCGCGCGGAGGCCAGGATCGCCATCGAGCGATTGCTGGATCGCACCACCGATCTACGGATCGACGCGGGTGTGCACGGACCGGCGGACGCGCGCGAATATCAGTATCTGCCCACTTTCATCCTTCGGGGCCTCACCTCACTGCATCTGGAAGTGGATGTGGCCGAGGACGCCCGATGAAGGTGACTGTCGACGCGGATCGCTGCCGTGGCCACGGCGCCTGCCTTGGGCTGTGCCCGGAAGTCTTCTCCCTGACCGACAGCGGATACGCCGAGGCGATCTCCGGTGCGGTGCCCGAACATCTCGAGGACGCGGTGGACGACGCCACATCCGCGTGTCCGGAGAGTGCGATTGTCGTCGAGTGAGAGACCCCGAGAAACGGCCGGGTGGATCACGCTGTAGCGCAGCGTGATCCACCCGGCCGATGGGACTGAGCGGTTCGGAGCCTAGGCGATCGGATCCGCGGGCACGATCGGGGCAACCCCTGCTCGGACCGCGGGGCCGAGCAAGCCGAGGTCCGCGCCGAGCGCCGCGGTGAGCTCGTTCGCTACCGCTATGTCCTTGCGCAGGAATTCACCGACGGTGGACCGAAATTCATCGACTGACCCGCGGGCCGCGATGCTCGCGATCGCCCGCCCGCCACTGCTGGCATGGGGAAGCGCGGCGAGCAGAGCGGGCTCGGGCAGACCGAGCTGCGCGCCGAGGCGCACCGCATCGGCGACCAAGCCGATCTGCGCTGCGAACAGGATGTTGTTCACCAGTTTGACTCGCTGGCCGGCACCGAGTGGACCGACGTGCAGCACCGGATCGGCATACGCGCGCACCACCGCCCGGGCAGTGGCGACGTCGGATTCGGCGCCACCCAGGAAAACGGTCAGCGTGCCCGCGGCGATATCGTGCGGGCCGCCGCTGACCGGGGCATCGACCACGCCGATGCCCCGGTCGCGCGCCGTGGCGGCGACGGCAGTGGCCGTAGCGGGGCTGCCGGTGGTGTGGACGACGATCAGCGCACCGCGCGGTAGTTCCTCGAGAAGCGGTCCGTCCAGACATATCTCACGAACCTGCTCGTCGGTGAACACGCAGACGAGCACCACTTCCGCGGCCCACGCCACCTCGATCACCGAGGTCGCGGTGATGGCGCCGATCGCCGCCAACTCCGTGTGTGCCTGGTCCGTACGGGCCAGAGCGCACACCGTGTGTCCGGCCGCGACCAGGCGTGCGACCATCGGGCGGCCCATCCGCCCTGCGCCGACGAATCCCACGTTCATGCCGAGTCCTACCGGCTCGGCAGCGTCGCGCGCTCGCGGTTCATCAGCGTCAGCGCAGCGTCGGCAGCGCCGAGTTCGATACCCGGTGAAGCGCCCGCCGCGGCGGCCAGATCGGCGAGCAGGCCGACATCCTTGCACAGTAGGTCTCCGGCACGGGTGGCCAGCGCGTCGAGGGTGCCGCCCGCGGCGACGACTCGGCCCAGCGCGAAACTGTCGGCGGTGCCGTGCGTGATGACTTCCCCGAGCCGGCCAGGGTCAACGCCGAGTTCGGCTCCGAGACGCAAAGTCCCTTGCGCGGTAGCCAGATTCGCGGTGAACAGCAGGTTGTTCAGCAGCTTGGCGAACTGCCCGGCGCCTACCCCGCCGAGGTGCACGATCGGATCGGCGTAGGTCGCGAATACCGGCCTCGCTGCCTCGACCGCTTCGTCGGCGCCGCCGACCATCACCAGCAACCTGCCATCGGCGGCCGCGGGCCCACCACCGCTCACCGGTGCGTCCAGGATCGAGATACCAAGGGGCGCAGCGATATCGGCGAGCTCCCGGCAGGTACGCGGGTGCACCGTGGAGTGGATGGAAAGCACCGTGCCGGGCGCCATCGTCGCCAGTACCCCCTCATCCCCGGTTACCACCTCACGAACGTCGGCGTCGCCGACCACACAGACACACACCAGGTCACTGACCGCGGCCAGCTCGGCGGGGGATCGCGCGGTGCGTGCCGCGGTATCGGCATAGGGCTCCAGCGTGGCAGTCCTGCGCGCCCACAGTGTGGTCGTGAACCCGGCGTCGATGATGCGGCGGGCCATCGGTCCGCCCTGACTACCCAACCCGATGAATCCGACGCGCATCAGTGCGCCCCCTGTCCGGTGCGAGCGGTCGCCGGGCGATAGAACGCCGCGATCAGACCGGTTGTCGACGCCACCCCCAGGCCGAGGACGATTGCGCCGCCCGGCCATCCGGTGACCGTGATGTCGAAGGCGTGATCCAGAGAGGAGCGGCCTGGCCCGAGGATGCCCAGAGCGACCGCGACGACCGCGAGCACGAGAACATACTCGTAGCCCTCCTTGAAGACGAAGAATCCGTGCGTGCGGTGGGCGAGAAGTCCGGCCACGAGCATCACGCCCACCACCGCGCCGGCGCCCAGCGGCGTGCACAGTCCGAGGACCAGCAGTGCGCCGGCACCGATCTCGGTGATCACGCTCAGCCACGCCTGCAATGGGCCGTTGCGCAGGCCGAGTCCGGTGAACCATCCCGCGGTACCGGCTATCCCACCGCCACCGAGCCAATGGTTGACTCCGTGCGCGATCATCGTGCCGCCCAGGACTACTCGCAACAGCAATAGTGCGACATCGGTCGCGTCCATGGCATTCACTTCCTCGGCGGCACGGAGCCGCCGTCGAATTGTGTTGTGGAACTGGAGAATTCACCGTGCTCTGCTGCGACTATGCACTCCTCGGCGAAGGCGAGCATGCCCAGGTGATAGGCGACGGCGGTATGTCCCACGCTGATGTTGTGTCCGGTGTTGGGCTGGCGGTTGAGGACAACGCGAGGTGCGGCGGTGAACAGCGCTCCCACCTCTGCCAGCGCCGGCTCGTCGTTGCACCAGACCCGCTCGTGATCGCCTGCGGTGAAACGCACCGGCACCCGAATCCCCGCCGCCAGCTCGGGAAAGACCTTCGAACCCCAATTCACGACGGCCTCGGTTTCCGCCGGTGGGGCAGGCGCCGCGATCGACGCGCCACGGCGGGTGCCCGAAGGATAGAGCCGCGCCGGTTTCCAGATGAGATCACCGACGCCGGGTGGTCGTGGGGTATCGGGGCCGACGGTCCGCAGAATGCCTTCGCCGTCCGGGTGGTAGCGGCAGCCGGTACCGGCCAGTTCCACGCCGAGCAGGTCGGTGAATCGTGAATCGCCTGCCATCCGCATCGCCAGTTCGGATCCGGCCGAGTGGGCCGTGAGGAATACGCCGGCGCCGCGCGGGCGGTTGCGCAGGAACGCGCTGATCGCCTCGAACATCATGTCCACGCGGACATCCGACGGAACCAGACGATCGGCGTGCGGTGCCGATCGCCCGTATCCAGGGCGGTCCGGCGCGAGCACCGTGTAGCCGAGCCGGTGAGCCAGCCGGATCAGCGACAGCTCCGGATATCCGGGACAGTCGAAGTATGCCGAGGTGGTCGAGCCGCCGTGCAGTGCGACGAGCACCGCACGCGGGGCCGGTGTCTCGGCCAGCAGCCCGGAGACCGGGACGCCACCGACCTCGGTGACCACGGATTCCGGTGCATCGTCACCGAGGTCACGGAGTTCGGAGTGGATGAGCGTCACGGTGTCTCGCTTTCTGGCCATCACGATTCGGTGCGCAGCAGCATCGCGCCACCAGGGGTGAGCCCGCCGCTGGAAACCACCGCGACCCTGGCACCGGCCACCTGCCGCGGCCCGGCCTCCCGACGCAACTGCGCCACCGCCTCGTGGATCAGTCCCATCCCGTGGGTGCGGCCGTGGGAGAGCTGTCCGCCGTGGGTGTTCACCGGGATCAGCCCGTCGCGGGCGATGTTCTTGCCGCCGTCGAGGAAGTCTTTGGCCTCACCGATTCCGCAGAATCCGAGAGCCTCGATCCAGGACAGGCAGTTGAAGGTGAAACCGTCGTAGAGTTCGGCCACGTCCACGTCGTCTGGACGGAGATCGGTGCGGGTCCACAGATGCGCGGCCGGGCCGAGGACCTGCGGTTCATGGGTGAGTGTGCTCTGGTCCCATTCGATGCGCTCGAGGATCTGGGTGCCGACCGCTTCCACGAACACCGGCGTGCTCGGCAGGTCGGCGACGGTGTCGGCGGCGGATACGATGACGGCTACCGCACCGTCACACGGCACGTCGCAGTCGTAGAGCCCGAACGGGCTGGTGACGGGTCGCGCATTCAGATAGTCGTCCATCGTCATCGGGTCGCGATAGACCGCGCTGGGGTCGAGTGCGGCATTGACGCGCTGGTTCAGCGCGATCCAGCCGAGCGTTTCCCTGGTTGTGCCGTACTCGTGAAAGTGCCGCTGCGCCTTCTGTGCCAGCGTGTGTGCCGCGGAGGTGGCGCCGAACGGAGTCAGCCAACTGGTGGTCCGGCCACCCGTGGAGCTGATCCGGCCCGCTTTCATCAGCTCGCTGAAGGTGGATTCCCACACCGTGCGGAAGCACAGGACGTGCCGGGCCAGTCCCGCGGCCACCGCGGTCATGGCGGCGATCACAGCGCCGCCGGGGCCGAAAGTTTCGATTCCGCCGTTGTGCCAGGTCGGCCGGATGCCGAGGGCGGCCTCGAGTGCCGTCACGCCGCCCTCGGCGAAACCGCCGAGATTGCCGCCGCCGGGATAGGACGACAACCCGTCGATGTCGTCGAAGGTGAGTCCGGCATCGGCCACCGCGCGCTCGCAGGCCGCCACGGTCAGCGACAGGGCTGGCACCATGAGTCGGCGACCGATCTCCGACATCCCGATGCCGGTGAGCGCGACCTCGTCCTCGAACTTGTTGCCGCGCAGCATCGGCCGCACTCGCTGCGCGAAGGTGTCGGGCGCGATCTCGTCGGTGGGAAGTTCGGCCATTTCCGTCTGGTCGGCGACCGGCCGAAACAGGGGCAGCCACACATCGCCGTCCGGCTGGAAGACCACCTCGACCCGCATCCCGAGCTCGAGTGCGGACGGGGCGGTCTCGACGATATTGGTGGTCAGCCGGACCCGGGGATCCTCGGTCAGCGCGACGGTGGCCACCACGTACGGCGGATCGAGGCCCGGTACGGCGAATCGGTGGTTCACGGTGAATCCGATGAGCGTCGCGAGGCCGGATACCGCGCGGATGCCGAGCTTGTGGCTGCGGCAGTAGCGGCACAGTGGTTGTGGGGGATGAAGTAGCGCGGAGCAGCCGAGGCACTCCTGGATACGCAGTACGCCGTCGGCGCCCGAGGTCCAGAAGAATTCGGTGTCCAAGCCGAGCAGGGGTAGGGGCCGCCCGGACGCGGGTGTGGCCGTGTCCTTCCCGCGTCCTGCGGTGCTGTCCGCCGCCACGGGCGTCTCCTTGTCTTTTCCGCGCGCCGCGCGAGGGGTGTGGTCAGATCTGCGCGCTGGCGCGGTTGACCGTGACCGGCTCGGCGAGCCGCTGTTCGTCGACGACCTTCTGCAATTTCGCGAGGGTCTCGTCCAGTCCTGGCCCGAGCCGCTTGCCGGGTGTGAACGTGGCGGGCAGATGCCGCATGCCCTGGATCACCGCGATGGTGTCGTAGTGGACGGTCTCCGCCGCGACAGCCTGGTAGTCGGGCATCCGGTCGAGTACCGCAACGAGCATCCGCTTGAACACCACGCGCGCCACATTGGAGCCGATGCATCGGTGGATGCCGAGTCCGAAACTGTAGTGCCGGTTGCCTTTCCGATCGAGCACGACCTTCTCAGGGTCCTCGAACGCGGCGGGGTCGCGGTTGGCCATCGCCCACGACAGCCACAGTCGATCGCCTTCCTTGAACGACGCGCCCGCCACCTCACAGTCGGCCGCGACGGTTCGGGCGTCGCCCGGTGCCGGCGTGTAGTAGCGCAGGAACTCCTCGGTGGCCGGGTCGAGCAGCACATCGCGTTCGCGGCTGAGCATCTCGCGCTCGGTCGGATTCTCCGACAGCCATTCCAGCGCATGGGCGGTAAGCGCGGTGGTGGTGTCGAACCCGCCACCGATGAGCAGGCTGAGCATGCCCAGGATCTCCATGTCCGGCAGGGGCTCACCGTTCACCGTGGCGCCGGCGACCGCGTGAATCAGGCCGGGACGTGGGGTGGCCCGGATCTCGGCCATATTGGTGAGCAGGTCGATGCCCAGCGTCCGGTGCATTTCCGCGACGCGGGGGTAGTCCGGGGAGTCCGGCGGGGTGTACACCGCCGCGTGCACCGGCTCGTTGTAGATGGTCCACTTGGCCAGCGGAATGCCGAGCATGCCCAGGGTGAGCACGGCGGGCACGACATTGGCCAGGTCGTCGACGAAATCGATGCGCCCGTTCTCGATGTGCTCGTCGATCGCGGCCCGCACCACCTCGTCCACGAACGGCACCCAGCGCTTGACGGCGGCGGGGGAGAGATAGGGGTTGAGCACCGAACGCAACTCCCGATGCTCGGGTTCGTCCATTTCCAGGATGCCCCCGCGGATACCCCTGGCGCGTGGAGCGGGTGGGATCGAGATGCCGCGGTAGCCCTTGCGGACGCCCTGGGTGTCGTGGTCGTTGGACACGTGTGGGCATCGGGCGAGTTCGAAGACCTCGCGGTTGCCCGCTGCGACCCAGTGCCCGTCGTAGGTGTCAGTCCAGGCGATCGGGCACTCGCGCTGCATCGTCTCGGTGATGTCGGAGAACTTTTCGCGGTATTCCGGTGCGTAGCGGTCGAAGTGGAATGTGGGCTGTTTACGCTCGGCGTCGTGGCCGAGGTCGTCGACGGTCATGTCATGTACCTCTATTCCGCCAGGGTGATCGCGCGCTCGGGGCACGAGTGCACGGCCTCGCGCACCTGTTCCTGCTGATCGGACGGCACGGCCTCGCGCAGCGGCGAGGAGTGGCCGTCGATGTCACTGAGTTCGAACGACTGCGGTGCGATCATGGCGCACAATGTGTGCCCCTGGCAGCGCTTCTGATCGACGTGGACCTTCACAGTGATTCCTCTCAGATGTGGTATTCGTGCCACTTCAGATAGCCGCCGCCGTCGACGCGCAGCTGCGTTCCGGTGATGAAGCGCGCCTCGTCGGAGGCCAGGAACAGCACGGCCTCGCTGATGTCACGGGCTTCGATGAAGGGGATCGGCATGGCCTGCTGGACACCGAACGCGGCCTCGGCATCGGCGCGGGTTGGATGCTCGAGGTCGGGGCGAAACGATCGGTACATCGGCTCGCTCTGCAGCATCGGGGTGTCGCAGTTGGTCGGGTGGATCACGTTGGCGCGGATCTGTTGTGGCGCGATGTGCAGGGCCAGGTGGTGTACATACTCGGCCAGGCCGCGCTTGGCAACCACGTATGCCACGCCGCCGGGGTCGCGGCCGGGCTGATCCACCTTGGCGATGTCCATCAGCGCCGCGACAGAACCGGTGGCGATGATGGAGGCGCCCGCCTTCAAGTGCGGCAGTGACACCTGGATGCTGTTGATGACACCGATCAGATTGGTGTCGATCACGTCCGACCACGCCTGCCACTGCGGCGTGCCCTTCATGCCGGCGATTCCGGCCTGGGCGATGACGATGTCGAGGCGGCCGAATTCGGCCACGCCCCGGTCCAGGACCGTCCGCAGCTGGGCCACGTCGCGAACGTCGGCTTGCTCGGCGACGATGCGACGCCCGGCCTTCTCGACCAGGCGCGCCGTCTCCTCCAGATCTTCGGGCCGGGACAGCGCGTAGCCGATGGAATCGACATCGCGGCAGATGTCCACGGCAACGATGTCGGCGCCTTCTTCGGCCAGCCGGACTGCGTGACTACGGCCTTGGCCGCGCGCCGCTCCGGTGACAAAGGCGACCTTGCCCTCTACGCGTCCCACAGGACTTCCTCTCGTTCGAAATGGCCGATGCTCATGTGTTGCGACCGCCGTTGACACCGAAGATCTGTCCGGTGACGTAGGAGGCTTCGTCAGAAATCAGAAACGCGCATGTGGCAGCGATATCGGCCGGTGTGCCGATCCTGCGGACGGGCGTGCGCTGGATGTGGTCCTCGACAGTCCCGCCGAGCCGCCCAGCCTGCTCGTTCTTGCGCAGCATCGGGGTGTCGATGAAACCGGGTGGCACCGCGTTCACGGTGATGCCGGACGGACCCAGTTCCAGCGCAAGCGCTTTGGTGAGGCCGTTGACGGCCGACTTGGCCGCGACATAGTGCGCCATGAACGGCTGGCCCGAGTGGGTGCTCGACGAGGAGATGTTGACGATGCGGCCCCAGCCGGCGTCGAGCATGTCGGGAAGCACGGCCTGGATCGTGTGGAAGACGCCGTGCAGGTTCACGTCGATGACCCGTTGCCATTGCTCGAACGACATCTTCTTGAAACGCTGGAATCCGTCGAGTCCCGCCGAGTTCACCAGAACGGTGATCGGGCCGAGTTTTGCTCGGACCGCGTCGAGTGCAGCCGCGACCTGAGCCGGGTCGGTGACATCGGCTCGATAGGCGAAGTCGTCATCCTCGGGCGGATTGAGATCCAGTGTGGCGACATGGAATCCGTCGTTGCGTAGGCGTTCGGCGATCCCGAGCCCGATGCCGGACGCGCCTCCGGTGACTACCGCTGTCTTCACGCGCGACCCTCCGTTCCGGCCTTCGTCGCCGGTGTAATGCGGAACACAAGAATGCCCCTCCCGAATGCGAGAACCGTACTCTCATGAAGTCGTGGTTCGCAAGAGTTGGGCGGAATTCGGCGTTGTCAGGACGTTCGGAGTTCGGGCCCGACCGAGCCATGTTGGCCGATCCTTGCCGCGATCCACTCGATGGCATTACCATTCTCTCTGCAGGAGAATTAGATTTTCATGGGGAGGTGTCCCCAGCGAGGAGGCGGGATGTCAACGCAGGAAGTGGCGGGGACGGTGACACGTCGATTGCTTGTCGACGGGCTACTCCGGGAAACCGGCCAGACGCTCGCTTCGCTCGATCCGGCTACCGGTGAGGTGTACGGCTACGCGCCGGAAGCCGGCGTCGCCGACGTCGACGAGGCCGTCGCCGCCGCGCGCCGCGCCTTCGACGACACCAACTGGGCGACCAACCCACGCTTCCGTCGACGCTGCCTCAACCAGCTGTATCGCGCACTGCGCGACAATGTCGAGGACCTGCGCGCGCTGACGATCGCTGAGGTCGGGGCCACCCGGGCGCTCACGCAAGGCAATCAGCTCGAGTCACCGTTCGAGATCGTTCGCTTCTACGCCGACCTGCTCGGTGATTTCGAGTGGACCGAGGACCTCGGCAATGTGGAGATCCGGGGGCAGCAGCATCATCGGTGGGTCGAGAAGGAAGCGGCAGGCGTAGTCGCCGCGATCGCCGCATACAACTATCCGCACCAGCTCGCGCTGGCCAAGCTGGCGCCCGCACTGGCGGCCGGTTGCACCGTGGTGCTCAAGGGCGCGCCGGACACGCCGCTGTCCACACTGTCGCTGGGCGAGATCATCGCCAACCACACCGAGATCCCGGCCGGCGTCGTGAACGTCCTGGCGTCCTCCGACATCGAGGTGGGGAAGCGGATGACCACCCATCCCGACGTGGATGTGGTCACCTTCACCGGGTCGACACCGGTTGGCCGCGAGATCATGGCCGCGGCGAGCGCCACCCTCAAGAAGGTGTTCCTCGAACTGGGCGGCAAATCGGCGATGATCCTGCTCGATGACGCGGACTACACCACGGCGGCGACGTTCGCGGCGTTCAGCGTGGTCACCCACGCGGGGCAGGGCTGCGCGCTCACCACCCGGCTGTTGGTTCCCGCGCAGGCCCACGATCAGGTCGCCGAACTGGTTGCGGCGAACTTCGCCCATGTCCACCACGGTGACCCGAACGACCCGAAAACCTATATGGGACCGCTCATCAGCGAAAAGCAGCGCGACAAGGTGCACGCCATGGTGCAGCGCGCGGTCGCCGCAGGGGCCACTTTGGTCACGGGTGGACAGAAGCTCGACCCCGGCTTCTTCTATGCCCCCACGTTGCTCGCGAATGTGGACCCCGACAGCGAGATAGCGCAGGAGGAGGTGTTCGGTCCGGTCCTGGCGCTCATCTCCTACACCGATGACGACGACGCGGTCCGCATCGCCAACAACTCGATCTATGGATTGTCCGGTGCCGTGTTCAGCGCCGACGCGGAGCGGGCCAAGGCAGTGGCGCGTCGCGTGCGCACTGGAACTTTCAGCATCAACGGTGGCAACTACTTCCATCCGGATGCTCCGTTCGGCGGCTACAAACAGTCGGGGATCGGCCGGGAGATGGGTACCGACGGGCTCGAAGAGTTCCTGGAGCGCAAGACTCTCGCGGAAGTCGTCGCATGAGCGGGCCGTTGACGGGTATCAAGGTGCTCGAGGTCGCGATGTACGGGTTCGTGCCGTCGGCCGGCGCGGTGCTGTCGGACTGGGGTGCCGACGTGGTGAAGGTGGAGCACGCGAGTGGGGGAGATCCGCAGCGTGGGTTGCGCCGGGTCGGCAACTTCACCGTCGAGGGCGAACCGAATCCGAATGTGGAGCACGCGAACCGGGGCAAGCGCAGTATCGGCATCGATATGTCGGTGCCGGAAGGACGTGCGGTGGTCCAGTCGCTCGCCCGTGACGCGGATGTCTTCCTCACCAGCTTCCTGCCGTCGGCTCGGGCCAAGTTCGGCATCGACCTCGATGACATCCGTGCGGTGAATCCCAACATCATCTACGCCCGCGGCAGCGCACTCGGCCCACGTGGCGCCGAAGCCGGACGCGGCGGATACGACATGACTGCCTTCTGGTGCCGGGCAGGGATCGCCGCGAGTATCACCCCAGCCGGGGTGGAGGGGCTGATCCCGCCGCCTGGTCCGGCGTTCGGCGACACCATTTCCGGCACCAATCTGGCGGGGGGTATCGCCGCGGCGCTGCTGAAACGGGAACGTACCGGGGAAACGTCGGTCGTCGACGTGTCCCTGCTCGGCAGCGGGCTGTGGGCACTGGGCCACACCATCGCGCTGTCGGCACATCAGCAGCAGCCGATGGTGGCGCCCCAACCGGGCGTGCACGGCGCGCCGGCGAACCCACTGTCGGGCCTCTACGCAACCTCCGACCACCGGTACCTGTCGTTCGTGATGCTGCAGCCCGCCAAGTTCTGGGGTGATGTGTGTCGGCATATCGACCGTCCGGAACTGGCCGAGGACCCGCGGTTTCGCGATGCGGCCTCGATCGCCGAACACACCGCGGCGGCGGTGGCGATCCTGCGCGAGGTGATCGGCGGACGCACTCTGGCCGAGTGGACGCAGCGATTCGCGACGCTGGCCGGTCCGTGGGCGCCGGTGCAGGATTCGCTGCAGCTGCTCTCCGACGCGCAGATCAGAGCGAACGACTATGTGCTGCGAGCGGGCGAGCTCGAGCTGGTCGCCAGCCCGGTGCAGTTCGATGTCGAGCCGCCGCAGGTGCGGCCGGGACCGGAGTTCGCCGCACAGACCGAAGAGATCCTGCTCGAACTCGGACTCGACTGGGATCGCATCATCACGCTCAAGACCGCGGGTGCGGTCACCTGAGCGTCCGGAAGGAGCGGACATGCCGCATGTCGCATCGATAGGGACGTATCTGCCGTGCTGGGGAGACCAGCACCGCCGGGTCGTGGGCGGCGACGAGGACGCGGTCACCCTCGCGGTGGCGGCAGGTCGCTCCGCGCTCGCCGAGGGCGAGACGGTGGAGCGGGTGGTGGTGGTCAGCCGCGATCTGCCCCTGGTGGAGAGCAGCAACACCGCGGTCCTGCTCGCCGGGCTCGGACTCGATCCCGAGCTCGAAGTGATCGAGCGCCTCGGTGGTGCCCCCGCCACGCTGGACGCGCTGAGTTCGGCCAGACCGCGCACCCTGGTGATCGGCGTGGATGTCGAGCCCGCAGGCGCCGCGGCCGCTTGGATCTCCGACCATGGTGGTGCACAGATCCGTACCACGGCGAGGGTGGCGCGCAGCCTGCCGGTGCGCACGCGAAACGCCAACGGGGTCAACGACTACGGAGATCCCCGGCTGCTGCGTGAACGGGGAGTGGTGGCATCACTGTCGGCGGCCTGGCTGGACACCCCGGTCGCGGTGGCGGGGGTGGACCACAAGCAGGCTGTCGCGTTGTGCCAGGCGCCGCCACGGCTGCCGACCTCGGGGGCGTCATCGGCGCTGTTCGCGCTGGCCGCCATGGCCGAATCGGCCGCCGCCGGGCTGCTGGTGGGTGTGGAGCAGGCGGGCCTGTCGGGTGTCGCTGTCGTGCCGGGACCGGTGTCGTTGCGGCGCAACGAACCGCAGGCGCGCCCGCCGCTCGACGGTGTCGTCGAACCCGCGACCGATCGGCCGATCTCGCTGGCAGCCTACGAGCGGGCATTCGAGGCCAAGGTGCGCTGGGAAGCGGGTCGGTACGACGGCAGCGACACGCTGGACTTTCCCCCGCGCTACCGGCTGGGCGAGGACGGAACACTGGCCACCGACTACACCCTGGTGCCCTTGCCGCGCACCGGAACCGTCTATGCCGAGACCACCGTGCGCATGCCAGTGGCGGGTCTCGAGAGCCCGTACTCGCTGGTCATCGTCGACCTAGACGATGTCGGGGTGCGGGCGCTGGCGAAGGTGACCGGTTGTGACGCCGGTACTGCGGGCATCGGCGTGCGCGGCCGAATGGTGTTGCGCCGGATGGCGACCCGTTCGGGCGTCCCGGACTACGGATACGCGTTCGAACCCGAGACCGAGGTCGCGCGGCAGGAAAGGGAATTACCATGAGAAGAGTCGCTGTCGTCGGCGCGGGGATGACATCGTTCGCCGAACACTTCGCCTTGGGTATCGGTGACCTGCTGCCGATGGCCTTCGCCGAATGCGCGGCTTCCGTCGACAAGGGACTGTGGGTGGCCGATATCCAGGCCGCGTGGTTCGGTGCGCTACGGACCACCGACGGGTTCGGGTCCGGGATACTCGCGGAATCGCTAGGGCTTGCCGAGCTGCCGGTCACCCACATAGAGAATTCCTGTGCCACGGGCAACGACGCGGTCCGTAATGCCTTGTATGCCATCGCTTCCGGTGCGGTGGACGTGGCATTGGTGATCGGTGCGGACAAACTGCGCGAGACCGCCCAGAAGGACATGTTGCGCGAATGGGAGTCGATGACCAGGCATCGAGCCTGGGACTACGAGCTCGGACTGTTCGCGCCCGCCGGTTACGCCCTGCATGTGAACCGCTACCTGCACGAGTCGCACGCCACGCGTGAGCACTTGGCGATGGTGGCGGTGAAGAACCACCGGCACGGCGCGCGAAATCCAAAGGTGCGGCTGCCTTTCGAGATCACCATGGAGCAGGCGCTGCAAGCCCCGATCGTGGCCGACCCGTTCCGGGTCTACGACTGCGCACCCCAGAGCGACGGGGCCGCAGCATTGGTGCTCGCCGCCGAGGAAGTAGTGGACCGCTACACCGACGCCCCGGTCTGGGTGCGCGGGGTCGGGTTGGGACTGGACTCGGTCATGCTGCAACATCGGCCGGATCTGACCACCTTCCCGGCGACATTGCGCGCGGCACGGCGCGCCTTCACCATGGCAGGGCTTAGCCCCGGCGACATCGACGTGGCCGAGGTGCACGACTACTTCACCGGCATCGAGCTGATGAGCTACGAGGATCTCGGGTTCGCCGAACGATTCGAGGGCTACAAACTCCTCGAGACCGGGTCGACCGCGGTTGGGGGTGCGCTGCCGGTCAATCCCAGTGGTGGCCTCAAGACCAAGGGGCACCCGCCGGGTGCCACCGGCATCGCCCAGTGCGTCGAGCTGTTCGAGCAGTTGCGCGGCACCGCGGTGAATCAGGTCGACGGTGCGCGGATCGGGTTGGCGCACAACCTGGGTGGGCCCACCGCCGTCTCCGCGATCACCATTCTCGAGGGCCCCGGCCGCTGAGCACGCGTGAGAGCCCGGTACCGATCAGGTACCGGGCTCGCTGCCGTGCGTCAGAGGGGGCTCCACACAGTGACTCGTGTCCGCGCGGGGTCCGATGCCGTCGACATCGTCATGCGGCCGTCCATCGACCGTGCGCGAAGCTCGGCCAGGATGGTTGCCGGGTCACCGTCGAGGGCGAACACGGCCAGGTATTGCTGTTCGTCCGGTCCGCCGCGTACCAGCCGGTGCCGCTCGCAGGAGACGACCCCGGGGATGGTGAGGACCTCCGGGATGTGCACATCGGTGTACCAGCGGTTGTACTCCTCGTCCATCCCGTCGTGCGGGGTGGCGAAAACCATGAGTCGAGCTGTCATCGTCGATCAGACTTCCTGTCGGGTGTAAGCGGCCGCGTAGTCGGCCCTGGATCGGGTGGAGATATCTACGTCGGTGGCGGTCGCCCGGAGCGCGCCGACCGTCGCCTGCGCACGGGGGATGTGCTGGAATGGATCCCAGCCGAAGTGTCGGCAGGCGTTCTCCCACGTGATCTTGTGAATGTCGGCATCGGACGCGCCGGCGGACTCGAGTTCCTCGAGCACGAACTCGGGGGCATTGGGCCAGATCGAGTCCGAGTGCGGGTAGTCGCATTCCCACGCGATGTTGTCGATGCCGATGTCGTGGCGCAGTTTCAGTGAGGTCCGGTCGGTCACGTAGCACGCAAGCACATGCTCCCGGAACACCTCGCTGGGCAGCTTGCCGCCGAAGTCGCGGCGGAGCCAGCGCTGGTTGGTGTAATGCCGGTCCGAGCGGTCGAGGAAGAACGGAATCCATCCGACACCGCCCTCGGACAGCGCGACCTTCAGACCAGGGAAACGCCGGAATGCCGGTCCCCACAACAGATCCTGCGCCGCGATCAGCGAAATGCTCGGCGCCAGCACCATGAGGTTGTCGATCGGCGCGTCCGGCGCGAGCCGCAGCACGCCGAAGCCCTGCCCGATGTGCAGGTTCATCACCATCTCGTTGTCCTGCAGTGCCTGGAACACCGGTGCCCAGTAGTCGATGTCGTGATAGCTGGGAAGGCCGTCGATGTGGGGCAGTTCCGGCATGGTCACCGAGTGGCAGCCACGGGCGGCCAGTCGCTCGATCTCGGCAACCGCCAGTTGCGGATCCCACATGGGCAGAATGCCGATCGGGATGAAGCGGCCGGGGTATGCGCCTGCCCAGTCTTCGATGTGCCAGTCGTTGTACGCCGCGATCATGGCGACGGTGATCTCGTCCTGACCGCCGCGGCTCAGATGCCCCGCGCTGAAGCCGGTGAAGGTGGGAAAGCACATGGACGCGAGCACGCCGTTGACGTCCATGTCGCGTACGCGGTCGTGCACGTTGTAGACCGCGGGGCGCATCTCCGCGTAGCCGGCCGGGTCACGGCCCCATTCCTCCGCCGGCCAGGTGACCACGGCATTGAGCCCGGCGACACCGGTCGGGCGGTCGCGGTAGATCCAGTGGTCCACGCCTTTGTCGTCGGCGACCACCTTGGGCGCATAGTCGGCCCACTTGCGGGGGACGTGCTGGTCGAACATGTCGAGTGGCTCGACCACGTGGTCGTCGATGCTCACGAGTATCAGGTCGTCGGTCTTCACTGGACTCCTCGGTCTGTCATGTGCTGCGCGGCGGCCGCGCGATCGGTCTGCGCGATAATCCTGACGAGAATCAAATTCTCTCAATGAGGTAATGGTAGCGCAAGAGTCTCGCCTTGTTCGTTGGTGGATCTGTCTGCCGATTCGATCTAAATGCTGTTCAGTGCGGGTTGTATAGCCTAGCCTTCTATAAGAATTAGATTCTCCTATGGAGGTCGAATGGATGCTCAGCTGTGTCTGTCCGGGACAGACTCGATCGCCGCCTCGCCGCCGACCGCTGTCTTCTGGGAGCTCGACACCGCCTGGCCCGGCGGCCAGGTTCGGCATCGGAGGCCGAGTCCACGGCACCGGCTCGGTACCGACGAGTGTCTTGCGGTGATCGACGACCTCGCACGGTTCGGGGTACTCGGTGTGGAGATCGGCGGGGGCGAACCCACCGCACGCGCCGACTTCTGGGACATCGCCGACCGGGTGCGTGAGCGCGGGATTTCCCTCGCCTTCGACACCGACGGCACCAGGATGACCCCGGCGGTGGCCCGCAGGCTCGCCGGTGACCACCGACTGACAGCCAGGGTCCGGCTGGCCGCGGCTACCGAGGCCGATGACGATGCCGTGCGTGGCCGCGGCGCGTTCCGCGCGAGCCTTCGAGCCATGGAGTTGCTCGCCTCCACCGGTGATTACGAATTCGAGGTCTCGGTGCCGCTGACAAGACACAGTGCCGACCGCCTCGATGGGCTCCTGGCGGTCGCCGGCCTGTTCGGCGTCCGCTTGCGCCTCACCGGTGATCGACCGCCCGAAGTCGCGCCCGACGTGAGTCAGCGCCGCGCACTGGCGGATTGGCTGGACAAGCACCATGACGAGGTGATGCTCGGTATCCACCCGACCGGTGACCTCGCCGAGAACTGCGGCGGGGGAGCCGACATCTGCCTGATCGACGCGTTCGGCGAGGTGTACGCCTGCCCGATGGCGCGCATGGTGCCGCCGGTCGGCACCGTGCGCGATGAGGGTGGATTCATCGAGATCTGGCGGCATTCCCCGTCGCTCGACCACGTACGCGCCGCCGGATGCCCAGCGGCACCGGCGGTCGCGCGCCCCGACTGAGCGCGGCGCGGCTATGCGACCAGAAGACACCGATGACGGGCGTTCCAGCTCGGCGAATTCGACCCACCCGATCGGTCGCCGACACAACGATGAATCGTCGACCGCCTCCGCGGACAACGTGCCGCCGGTGATAGCCCGCGAGACGGACGCGGTGCACACGGTGGCCGAGGCACTGGCGCGCATCGCGGGCCGGGAGGCCGCGGATCCTGTCGCTTTCGGCGAGCCGCGTCGGCTCACCGGCGACGAGGCGGCACACGCGGCCGGGATCGTCCCGGCCAGGGCACGGCGGTTCTGGCGCGCGCTGGGCTACCCGGAGGTCGACGACAGAGCCGTGGACTTCGCTGACTCCGATGTCCGGTTGCTTCGCTTGCTCACCGGGTATGTCGACGAGGGCATGATCGATGAATCGGCGGCGCTGCACCTGCTCGGCGTCCTCGCCAGGGCGATCGCGCAGCTCGCCCGATTGCAGGTCGACATCGTGGCGGGACAGCTGCATCGGGCGCCGGAATCCATGGACACCGTCACGGCATTGGCGATGCGGCTACCGGAAGTTCAGTGGCTGCTCGGTCAGGTGTGGCGGCGCAAACTGGAGGACACGCTGTACCTGTTCGATCCGTCGGACGACGCGCCTGGCGTGCGGGACAGCGGCGTCGGGTTCGCCGATATCGTCGGGTTCACCGAGCTGAGTCGTGACCGCCGCGCCGCTGATCTGCTGCGCGTGGTGGCGCGTTTCGAACACCGTTCCATCGATGTGGTCGCCGCGCATGGCGGCAGTGTGGTGAAACTGCTCGGCGACGAAATCCTGTTCACCACGGACTCCGCCACCTCGCTCGCGGAGATCGGCGTCGGGTTGGTGCATGCCTTCGCCGCCGATCCCGACATTCCCGGTGTTCGCGTGGGCGCCGCGTGGGGTCCGTTGATCCGTCAACTCGGTGACGTGTTCGGCACCACGGTCAACCTCGCCAGCAGGCTCACCGGCCTCGCCGCGCCCGGCACGATTGTCGTCGCCCCCGGACTCGCGGCTGCGCTGTCCGGCACGCCCGGATTCCGACTGATACCGATGAATCTCACGGAGATTCGCGGAATCGGCACAGTGACTCCGGTGGTTCTGGAGCGGTCGGAGTAGGCGCCGGTGCAAGGACCTCGCCGCCGTTCGAGGCGACCAGAGCGGCTCCGTAGTCGTCAGCGTTACGCGGTGAAGACGACATCTCCATCGATCACCGTGGCGCCGACGAGGTCCCGGTTCGGAATGGTGATGTCCTGTGGTGGCAGTCGCAGCAACGTGAGGTAGGCCGGCGCACCCACGGTGATCCGGCGTGGGCGAGCCGGGTGCTTCGGCTCGCCGAGAAAGAGACCCACGGCTGCGGTCAGCGAAATCCGCTCCGGCTCCGCGCGTTCCGTGGCGGCACGGATCACTGCCCATGGGTCGGCATCGCCGAACGGTGCGTCGGTTCCGGCGGCGACGCCGACCCCGGCGGCGATCAGTGAGCCGAGCCGCCACAGGTCTGCGCGGTCGGTGGGATCGACCTCGGCGGCGTACTGCGCGGCCCGTTCCACCGGGAAGTGCGGCTGGGTGACGACCGTGATCGCGGTGCGACGCAACCAGGGCAGGGTGTCGGCGGGGACCAGGGCGCCGTGCTCGACGCGATCGCCCGGCAGTGCCCCGGCCTCGTCGATGGCGGCGATGGTGAGCACCAGTTGCACTGGAGTGACACAGTGCACGGCCACCGGCCGCCCGGCGGCATGCGCGGCCCGGATGCGTGCGGTGAAGTCGGGCAGCGTGGGCAGGTCGGTGTCATCCAGCAAGATCTTGGTGGGGCCGAGGGTGAATCGGGGCGCGGTTCGGTGCAGAGTCTGCGGCGGTGCCATGCAGTGCACGCGCTGCAAAAGTGCACCGGCTGTGATTTCGGTGGCCATGGTGTCGATCGCATCGACCGTGAGATCCGGTGTGGCATCGGTGAATCCGGTGATGCCGGCGGCTGCCGCATCCGCCCCGAGCGTGCCAAGATCGACCGGCCCCCCGTCCACTCTGGCGCCGAGCCAGCTGTCCAACCGCCATAGTCGTCCGGTGGCTCGTCCAGAAGTATCGCGTTCGATGCCGGGCAACGAGCACGAGTCCACCCCGGCAGCCCGGCAGCCCGCCGAGTTCAGAACCCACAGCGCCCCCGAACGATGCTGTACGCGCACCGCGCGGTCCGGTGCCAGCCGGTCCAGAACATCGCGGTCCAGCGGTCCGGCAACGCTCTCGTGGTATCCGACACCGCGCAGCCAGCCGTCCAGAGGGAGACGCGCACAAGCCCGGTGTATCGCCGCCTCGAATCCCTCCCGGCCGCGAATCTGCGGCGGCCCCAGCGGGACCGACCCGCCCCTGGCCGCGAGGGCGCGCAGGTGGATGTGATGATCGTGCAGACCTGGCAGCAGCCAGCCGCCACCTGCCTCGATCACCGGTTCACCCCGCTCGGCGCGCAAACCGGTACCACAGGCGGTGACGCGCCCGTCCGACCAGCGCACATCGGTGCACGAGCGGCCGAAGACGGTGGCGCCGCGGATCAGTCCTCGACGTGCTCCGGGACGATTCACCGCCGCTCGCTCAGTTCAGATATCGCACGAGATGGCGTGCGACACAGGCCGGTTTGGTCGATCCCTCTGCGGTTATGGTGATATCGCGCATGGCCTGCACCCCGCCGAGGATGTCGGTGACATCGGCGAGGATGAGCGTGCCGCGCACCCGGCTACCGACGGACACCGGGGTCGGGAAACGCACTTTGTCCAAGCCGTAGTTGATCGCCATCCGCGCCGAGCGGACGGTCATCACCTGCTGCGCGATCGGTGCCAGTAAGGCCAGGGTCAAGAAGCCGTGCGCGATGGTGCGCCCGTAGGGGCCGATGGCCGCCCGCACAGGGTCGACGTGAATCCACTGGGCGTCGCCGGTCGACTCGGCGAACCGGTCGATGCGGGACTGGTCGATCTCGATCCAGTTACTCACCCCGATCTCCGTGCCGACTGCGGCTCGAAGCGCGGTGAAATCGGGGAAGTCGGTCATCACGTCGCCTTTCAGCGCAGTTGGTCTTTTATCACCTTGCCGGTCGCGTTGAGCGGCAAGGCGTCCAGGAAGCGCACCGACCGGGGCACCTTGAATCCCGCCATCCGATCACGGCTCCAGGTGATGAGCTCATCCTCGGTGATTTCAGCCTTGACCACCACGTATGCGCGGCCGACCTGGCCGAGTCGCTCGTCCGGCACGCCGACGACCGCGGCTTGGGCTACCGCGGGATGTTCGAGCAGAAAGCCTTCGATCTCGGCCGGGTAGGCGTTGAATCCGCCGACGATGAACATGTCCTTCTTGCGTCCGACGATGCGCAGCCTGCCGTCGGGGTCCAGCTCACCGAGATCGCCGGTACGCAGCCAACCGTCGTGACCGATCGCGGCGGCTGTCGCGTCGGGGTCGTCCAGATAGCCCAGCATGACCGAGTAGCCGCGGACCAGCACCTCGCCGTCGTCGGCGATGCTGACCTCGACCCCCGCGCACGGACTACCCACGGTGGTCGCGATCTGTTCGAAACTGTCGCCGGGCCGCGAGGCGGTGACCGTGCCCGCTTCCGAGAGGCCGTAGCCGGTCATGATCGACTGGAACGGTAGTTCTTCGGCGATCCTGCGGATGAGTTCCACCGGGATGTCGGCGGAACCGGTGACCGCCGCCCGCAGCGAGGACAGGTCCCGTGTGCTCTTCGCCTCCAGCAGCGAGTGGTACAGGGTGGGTGGCCCCGGCAGCATCGTCACGCGCTCACGTTCCACGATGTCCATGACCGTGTCGGCATCGAAGACCCGGACCGGGAGGATGGTCGCGCCTCGAATGAGCGAGGCCACCAGCCCAGCTTTGTACCCGAAGATGTGAAAGAAGGGATTGACGATCAGATAACGGTCGCCCTCCCGCAGATCCGCCAGGTCGCACCACTCCGTGTACAGCCGCAGCGTCTGCTGGTGGTTCATCATGACGCCCTTGGGACGGCCGGTAGTACCCGAGGTGAAGATGATGTCGGCGATCTCGGTGCCGGCGACCCTGCGTTCGAGCGGCTGCCCGCTGTCGAGGAAACCGGATTTCAGGTCGATCATCGGCACATCGGTGACGCCGGTGTAGTCGGTGCCGAGGAAGCCTTGTTCCACGACCACCGCCTTGGCACCACTGCGGCCGATGATGTCTCCGGCTTCCTCGGCTTTGAACCGGGTGTTCACCGGAACCAGAACGCCGCCCGCGGTGAGCAGGCCGAACGCCGTGATGATCCACTCCGCGGAGTTGGGCGCCCACAGCGCGACCCGGTCGCCTGTGTCGATGCCCGCCTCGGCGAACGCCCCCGCGGCCTGGCGAATCCGGGCCGCCAGTTCGGTGAAGCTCAACCGCAGATCGCCGTCGACGACCGCTTCGGCATCGCCGAAGCGGTCCGCCGCGCTCAGGACCATCTGCGGGATGGATTCCCAGCTCATACGTTCAGCAGCCGTGCCAGGTTGCCGCCCATGATCTTCGCCTGGTTCGCGAGCGGCATCTCCTTGATCTCGTGGATATAGCGCGCGGGCTCGGCCAGACCCTCCGGGTGCGGCCAATCGGAACCGAACAGCACGTGATCGACACCGATGACATCGGAGAGTCGTTGCAGATCCTCCTCCCAGAACGGGCTGACGTAGAGGCTCTGCTTGATGGCCTCCACCGGGTTGCGGAAACCGAAACCCTCCGGTGCCTTCTTGTAGACGTCGGTCAACTGCTGCAGCAGCGGCTCGAGCCACGCGGAGCCGTTCTCGATGACCGCGATCTTCAGATCCGGGAATCGGTTGAGCGCGCCGTGGCACACCCAGGATGCGACCGCGTCGGTGACCGGGCGCCACTGGTTCGTCATGGCGAAGGTGTTGGTTTTGAACGGCAGCATCTCCAGTTGGTTGCCGTCCCACTCGGCGTCGAAGCGCGAGTAGCCGCTGTCGGAGGAGTGCATGGTGACCAGTACGTCGAGTTCGACGACCCGCTTCCAGAACGGATCGAACTCGGGCAGCGCGAACGAGCGCATCCCCTTGAACCCGGGCACCGGGGCAGGGCGAACAAGGATCGCCTTCGCGCCGTGCTCGACTACCGCCCAGTTCAGTTCCTCGATTGCCTTCTCGACGATCGGCAGGGTGATCACTGGGATGGTGAAGATCCGATCGGAGTGGACGAAGTTGCCGTCCTGGCCCCACTCCTCGAGCATCCACCGATTCAGCGAGTGGACCACCGCGTGGATCAGCTCGGGATGGTGGCGCAGCCGTTCCTCGACCAGGCTGGCGAGCGTCGGGAACATCAACGCGCGTTCCAGTTGGAGGTCGTCCATGACCTTCAGGCGGGCTTGCGGGTCGCGGAAAGCGTCGATGGCCTTCATCGACTTGCCGAAGATCTCGCGCTTGCTCTTGCCCTCGGGGTTGCCGTTTTTGAAGTAGTCCTCCATGGCTCCAGGGCGGGCCACCACGTCGAAGGTGGGGTTGGGGATGTACTCGCTGATCTGGCCGAGCACCGCGATCTTGGTTCGGCCGTTGATCTCCACGTACTGGATGGCTCCCGCGTACTCCTTGGGCAGATGCCTGGTGAGTGCTTCCTTGGTCTCGTAGAGATGGTTGTCGGCATCGAAGAGCTGGTACGGAAGCTCGATCTTCGTCATGGAATCCTCCTTATTCGCTTGAGAGAATCGTATTCTCTTCATGGCGCGACCGCAATGCTCTCGTCACGTATGGCCAGGTCTGCGCGCACCACGAACTTCTGGATTTTGCCGCTGGCGGTGCGCGGGAAATCGGCGACGGCGTGGACCTGCTCGGGCCACTTCTGCTTGGCCATGCCCGCCGTGGCGAAGTGCGCGCGCAGTTCTTCGAGTGTGGGTACGGAATGTCCGGGTAGCAGGCGCAGGACCGCGGCCGTCCGCTCGCCGAGTCGTGGATCGGGCACCGCGACCGCGACTGCTTCGGCGACCCCTGGCATCGTCAGCAGTATTTCCTCGACCTCGAGCGCGCTGATGTTCTCGCCGCCTCGGATGATCATGTCCGACTTGCGATCGGTGATCGTCAGGTAGCCGTCGTCGTCGAGTACGCCGATGTCGCCGGTGTGGTACCAGCCGTCGGCGTCGAAGGCCGCGGCGGTGAGCTCGGGGTCGGTGTAGCCCAGGCAGAGATCCGGTCCACGGCTCAGAATTTCTCCGTCCTCGGCCAGTCGGATCTGCACGCCGGGCAGTGCCTCGCCGTCGGTGAACAATCGCTTGTCCGCCGGTGCGGTATGTCGCGAGCCGGTGATCGACGGGTGCTCGGTGCTGCCGTAGGAGCGGTAGACGGTGACACCGGCGTCGGCCAGGCGGGTGGTGAGCGCGGCGGGCACGGCGGCACCGCCGAGTCCGGCGTAGCGCAGGTACGGCAGGTGTGCGTCGGTCCAGCCGGGATGGTCGAGCAGGCTGGTGACGTAGTACGGAACGCCGCCACCGACGGAGAGTCCTTCGGCGGTCATCAGGCGCAGGATGCCGGCCGGATCCCACACGTCGACCAGGTTGATCGGCTGTCCATCGAGCACCGGGATCAGAAAGGCGTTGATCATGCCGATGAAATGACCGACCGGGGCGGCGGTGACCTGATCGCCGCGATCGTCGGGATAGATCCCGGCCAGTTGCCGTGTCTCGTGCCCAAGAGTGTGATGGCTGTGCACGACACCCTTCGGGGCTCGTGTCGTGCCGGAGGTGAACGCGATCAGCGCCGCGCGGTCCGGTTCCACCGGCAGCGTGCCCGGCAGCGCCTCGTCGTCGAGCAGTTCGTCGAAATCGCGGCCGACAACGCCGACGATGGGGACATCGCGATAGACCTCCGGTGGGAAATCCTGACTGCCGAACCGGTCGGCGGTGACAAAGACCTTGGGCGCAACGGTCTCGAGAATGTGGGTCAGTTCTCGCCTGCCGTAGAAGTGGACCACTGGAACCACGGTGGCACCGAGGAACGCCGACGCCCAGAAGGTCGCCGCGGCCTCCATCCAATTCGGTAGCTGGAAGGCGACGACATCGCCGGGTCCGACGCCGCGGCGGTGCAAGCCCGCCGCGAGCTGTCGGGCGTTCTGTTCGACGTCGGCGAAGGTGCCCGACCACGGCCGGGTTGCGGAATGCACTCGGAAAGCGGTATCGGGGGCGGTGCGGAGCCCGCTCGTCAGCAGGTCGCCGAGTGTCTCCGAGGTCCACCAGCCCTGTTCCCGGTAGTGACGGACCAGGTCTGGTGGGATCGTGCGCATCGTCGAACTCCATCTCCGGCAGGTGGGGTGACCCCGATTTCACGGTTCTCCTAAACAGAGAATTATATTACCTAGAAGTGAACAAGGTCTGGAGGCGCGGCAGCGCGGCGTGTGGCGGTCGCATCGGAAAAGTGGTCTGGGTCACATTTTGACGTTCTTGGAGAATGTTCATCGCGCCGAGGAGAATCAAATTACTGTGGGCAGCAGTCGCGTTCCGCGAGACTGGTAGCGCGGTGCCGCCCAGGCTGGGCGCTGCCAGATCACTCGCCAGGCGACCGGTTCGGCTTTCTGTATGCGATAACGGGATGGAAGATATGGCTACACGGTCCGTCGATTCCGCGATTCGGTGGCGCGCGCATGCGCACCGGCACCCCCTGCGTCACCGATTGGCGGTCGTGGGGCCCGACGCCGCCGACGTCGTTCGGCACGCGGGTGGCTGGCTGTTCGATCGGTCCGCGGCGGGGTGGGAGGTCACCGTTCTCGTCTCCGATCTCGACAATGTGGGCGCGTTGCAGATTCTCGGTGCCACTGTGCTGGATCTGCGACCGTCGCTGATGGATTCGAACCACGACCTGTGGCCCACAGCCGTCGCGGTATCCGTGCGTAGCTACCTGGCCGAACGCGCGGTGCGCGAGGGCGTGCTCGACTGCCTGGACAACGGTTTGACGGAGGTCGCGATCTGGGGTGAGGACCTTCCCGACGAATTGGCAGCGCGGGTGGGCGCGTCCTGTCATCGCGTGAGTGTGGCCGCGCAGGCTTTCAAGTCGTGCGCTCTGGCTGCCGCCGGGTCCCCTGGTGAGGCGGTGTCGCCGATCGAGTCCTTCCAGTCCGGTACTCTGCTTCCCCCCTCCTTCCGGGAGAAGATGCGCGACCTCGTGCCGCCTGGGTAGCGAGAGTTTCTGCGGCCGGGCCCTGACGGCTCGGGCTGCGATCACTGCCGCCGACTGATGTCGGCGGGAGTTGTTTCGGCCGCGTCGAAAAGCGGCAACGTGCGGTAGTGCGGCAAGGTTGGCGCGTCGGTGCGTATCCGGCCATCTGTGGGCGGGTCGGCACTCGCTGCTGTCCACGGCCGGTCAACACCTTGCGAGAATGGCATTCTCCGATAGGGCAGAACATACTCTTGACTGACGCTAGTAATGATGGTCACAATGGAGAAGCATGTTTCCCTGGTAGTGGTGCAGCGGATGTCCGCTCCTTCTCGCCGCGCTGTATCGCGCGGACCGACCGACCCGAAAGACCAGCGATGACGATCCACCGCGAAGCCGCGGCCCGGGAAACCCCGGAAGGCGATGCCCGGACTCCGCAGGCAAAGCCTGCGACCCGGGCGATCGTCGCGTGGTGGCACGGCTACCTGAAGCGTCATCCGGTCGCCGCACTGGAGACGGTGGGTGGGCAGTTCATCCTCGGTGTCCGCGCGGTCCAATACCTCGTCACCGACATCGTCACGAAACGTTTCGCGTTCGGGGAGTTCGTCAGGCAGTCGGCGTTCATGTCTTCGGCGGCGGTGTTGCCGACCATCTTCGTCTCACTCCCGATCGGGGTCACCCTGTCCATCCAGTTCGGCCTGCTGGCCGGTCAGGTCGGCGCGACCTCGCTGGCCGGTGCCGCCAGCGGGCTCGCGGTGATTCGCCAGGGCGCGCCCATGGTGGCCGCGCTGTTGATGGCATCGGCGGTGGGCTCGGCGATCTGTGCCGACCTGGGCTCCCGCAAGATCCGTGACGAGCTGGACGCGATGGAAGTCATGGGCGTCTCGATCGTGCGGCGCCTCGTGGTGCCGCGCGTGGCGGCGGCCGTGCTGGTCGGTGTCTCGCTCACCGGTGTGGTGTGCTTCGTGGGATTTCTGGCCGGCTACCTGTTCAACGTCTTCGCGCAGAACGGTGCCCCGGGCAGTTTCGTCACCACATTCGCCTCGTTCGCCACCGTCGGTGATCTGTGGTTGACCCTGGTCAAAGCCGTGATCTACGGAATGATCGTCGCCGTCGTGGCCTGCGAGAAGGGCCTGCACACCGAAGGCGGGCCTGCCGGCGTCGCGAATTCCGTCAACTCGACGGTGGTCTCCTCGATCCTGCTGCTGATGCTCGTGAACGTCGTGTTCACCCAGCTGGCCATGATTCTGTTCCCACGGCAGGGACTGTGATGGCGACCCCATACCGTCCGCGCGGCACGCGCACCGTCATCCGGGTCTCGCGGCATGCCGGTGTGTCGATCATGCGCATCGGGCACATGTTCTCCTTCCTGTTCCGCGCGCTGTACTCGATCCCGGTGATGCTGCGGCACTACCGCGGCGAATTCCTGCGCATCCTGTCCGACATCACCTGGGGCAACGGTTCGATTGTCGTGGGCGGTGGCACCGCGGGAGTGATCATCGTGCTCGGCGCGGCAGGTGGGGCGATTGTCGGGCTGGAGGGCTACAACGCCCTGCACCTGCTCGGGATGGAACCGACCATCGGCCTGATCGCCTCGACCGCCTCGACCAGGGAACTGGCACCGATCATGGCCTCGCTGGCATTCGCGGCGCAGGCCGGCTGCCGGTTCACCGCCCAGCTGGGCGCGATGGGCATCGCCGAGGAGATCGACGCTATGGAATCGATGGCCATTCGTTCGGTGCCCTACCTCGTCAGCACCAGATTGCTGGCGTCGATCGTGGCGATGATCCCGCTCTACCTCGTCTGCCTGGCCGCCAACTATCTCGCGGTCGAGGCGGTCGTCGGGATGTCGGGCGGACTCTCCGCGGGCACCTACCAGCACTATTTCCAACTGGTACTCAACGGGCCCGATATCGCGTACTCGCTGGGCAAGGCTGTTCTCTTCGTGATCATCACCTCGACCGTGCAGTGCTATTACGGCTACTACGCCGCGGGTGGGCCCCAGGGCGTCGGCGTTGCCGCAGGACGCGCGATGCGCGCTGCGATCTCGCTGATGATTGTGGTCAATCTGCTGCTCACGGTCGCGCTCTGGGGTATCGGTGCCAGTGCCAGGCTGGGGGGCTGAGCCGATGTCTGTGCTCTTCGAGAAGGACGGCCGTGGTCCCGCCGGATGGATATTGCTCCTGCGCGGAGTCGTGGTGATCGTGGTGGTGACGTTGGGGATCACCTTGCTGTTGATGAAGTCGATCGGGCGATTCGACGAGAAGGTCGAGGTGACAGCGGTTCTGGAACAACTCGGCGACGGCCTACCCGCCCGTTCCGACGTGAAGTTCCGTGGGATGTTGGTCGGCATCGTCGCCGGGGTGTCCACGACTGGCGGGGGCTCGGCCAACCGAGTCCGATTGTTGCTCGATCCTGTTGTCGCCGAACGTATTCCGCGTACTGTCACGGCGCGGGTCGTCCCCAGCAATGTGTTCGCGGTCTCCTCGGTGCAGCTGGTCGACAACGGTCCAGGCCCGGCACTCACGGCGAACTCCGAGATCCGGCAGGACACCAGCCTGTCCACGGTTCAGCTGCAGACCGCGCTGACAAAACTGCGCGAGATCATCGCCGCCACCGCGCGGATCGGGACCGCCGACACGGTGGGTGTGCTCGCCGCGGTCGCCGAGGCGACCGACCGGCGCGGAACAGACCTGGTCGGTGCCGGTGCTCGACTCGAACGCATCACCGAGGAGTTCGACGCGTTGCTCACCCCCGACGGCGCCCCACCCACCCTGACGATGCTCGCCGAGTCGATCCGTGGCCTGACCGCCGCGGCCCCGGAACTGCTCGACGCGCTGCACCACTCGGTGCTCCCGATGCGGACCTTCGCCGAACAGAACGGCCAGCTGGCGGGACTGCTCACCGCCGGTGGCACCACGATCGGCACGGTCGGCGCCACTCTGGACCGCCGAACAGACCAGGCCGTTGACATCACTGACAACATGGGTCCGGTCCTCGACGTGTTCGCGGCAGGCTCACCGGCATTCAGCCAGATCGTGGTGAGCATCCGGAAGCTGTCGGATCTGTGGTACCAGGAATTCTGGAACGCCGACAGCCCGCGCGGGCGGGGCAAGTTCCAGTTCCGGATGACCCCGCACACGCCCTACACCCGCGCCGACTGCCCGCGCTACGGCGAGCTGGCAGGCCCGAGCTGCTCGACGGCACCCACGTCGGTGCCGATCGAGGAGATACCGCCGGTCATGGACCCGCGAACGTACCCGTCGGACCCCGGGGTCGCCGCCGGTTTGCCGCCCGAGATCACCGCACTGATCGAGCGAGCTCTGCGCGGGAACCAGAACGGTGCCGAGTCCGTGCTCGTGCCGCTGTTGGCCGACGGCCCATTTCCCATGGGGGGTACCCGATGAGCTACCGCCGTTCGCTGATCGGGGTCTGTCTGTTCGTGACGGTCGCGATGGCGCTGATCTGGGTGACCTACGTGACCCTCGACCGTGACATCAATGGGCAAACGCATCGGTATTCGGCGGTTTTCACCGATGTCAGCGGTTTGCGGGTCGGCGATGACGTAAGGATGGCCGGGGTCAGGGTCGGGCGGGTGGACGGAATCGAGCTGGCCGGAATCCAGGCCAGGGTGCGGTTCCGGGTGGAAGACGATCAAGTGCTCTACGGCGACACCAAAGCCTCGATCACCTACCAGAATGTCATCGGGCAGCGCTACCTCGGTCTCGCGCTCGCCGAGTTCGGTGCTCGAACGCCACTAGCTGCGGGTGCGGAGATTCCGGTGGAACACACCGAACCATCCTTCGACATCTCCGCGCTGCTCAACGGCTTCGAGCCGTTGTTCGGCGGCCTGGATCCCGCCCAGGTGGACAACGTCACCGGCGCGTTGATCAAGGCGTTGCAAGGTGATCAGACCTCGTTGGTGCTGCTGATCGAGCAGGTATCGGAACTGGCGCAGTCGCTCGCCGGACCCGACCAGGTGCTCGGCGCGGTGATCGGGAATCTGAATTCGGTGGTCGGCGACCTGGCGCGCCACAGCGGTGAGGTGAGCGGACTCATCACCCAGTCGCGGGTGATCATCGGCGGGCTGGCCGAGCACCGCGACGAACTGCTGGCAACGCTGGATTCGACGGCGCTGGTCACCAACCGGATGGCCGGACTGCTCCGCGATGTGGAGCCGGAACTGAACGCCATGCTCTACCGCGAGCCCGGCTTCACCCGGCACTTCGAGGAGAACAAGGAGAACTTCGCCTACCTCGGTTTCAACCTGCCCGCGTTGATGAAAGGGCTGGCCAGGGTCAGCCAGGAAGGCGCGTACCTGAGCACCTATCTGTGCAACTTCAACATCACCATGCTGCCATCGCTGAAGGCGCTGGTTCCGACAATCGTCGGCCTCGCCTCGCCGAGCGGGCAACCCGAGTATTCCCCGATCTGCCGGTGAGGCGACGATGAAACGATCTGTACGACAGTGGATCCGATTGGCGCAGCAGCCGATCGAGGAGCATCCTCGTGGGCTGCTCGGGCTGATCGCGGTTGTGATTCTGCTCGCGGCGACCGTCGGTGCTGTCGGCGTCAGCGCGTTCGGCGTCGGCACGGTGCGCTACGAGGCGGAGTTCGCCCAGGCGGCCGGGGTCAGCAGCGGGGACGCGGTGACCATCGCGGGAGTCGCGGTCGGCACGGTGGGCGGGTCGCGGTTGGTCGGCGATCGAGTGCTGGTCTCGCTGAACATCGATTCCGCGGTGCCGCTCGGCTCCGGGACCGGGGCGGCGATCAAGCTGACCACCCTGCTCGGTGCACGATATGTGGAGCTTCGCCCCGCAGGCGAGGGCGCGCTACCCGGCCGGCGAATCACCCTGGAGCACACCGAGGTTCCCTACGACCTACAGACCGCGCTGGACAACGCCACCGTCACCTTCGAACGGATCGACACCGCCCAGATCGGTGACTCGCTGACCACCCTGGCCGGGCAGTTGGAGGGAATGCCGTCGGTACTTCCTGCCATGCTGGCCAACGTGCGCGCGCTGGCCGCCGTTATCGGTGAACGGCGCGGAGAGACCAGCGCACTGCTGGCCAGTACCGCGACACTCACCTCGGTGATCCACGGCCAGCAAGCCGATCTCGCGGCCGTGATGACCCAGGGCAGCGACCTGCTCAACGAGATCGTGGCTCGTCGCGACGCGGTGGTGCAGTTGATGACCGCGACCCGCGACCTGGCCGATCAGGTGCGCACCCTGGTGGTGCACGACCGCCCGGCCGTCGACACCCTGCTGAACGGTCTCGAAGGACTGCTCGGCAGTCTCGCGCGCAACGAAGCGCTCCTGCGAAGCACGCTCGAGATCCTGCCGATTCCGGTGCGCAACTTCGCCAATGCCTCCGGCACCGCCAACGAAGTCGACTTCACCGCGCCCGCCGGGCCGCTGATCGATTCATGGATGTGCGCGCTGAGCGGGCGCGCGGAGATCGCCAACCTGCCCCCCTACTTCAAGGATTGTCAATGAGAGCCGGACGTGCGCTGCTGACCGCCGCAGTGGTGTTGGGGATCGGGGTCGCGGCCGGATACGCGGACAGCCCGATCCGGGGCGAGCGCAGGGCCACCGTCACCGCGATGTTCGACAACGCCGCCGGCCTGTATGTGGGCAATGCCGTTGCCGTGCTCGGCATGCCGGTGGGGGAGGTCACCTCGGTCGAGCCGCGGGGCTCCCAGGTGGAGGTCACCTTGGCCCTCGACCGTGAGGTCTCGATCCCCGCCGATGTCAGGGCGGTCACCCTGTCGACTTCCGTGCTCACCGACCGCCACGTGGAGCTCACACCCGTCTACCGAGGTGGGCCCACGCTGTCCGACGGTGCGCGCCTTGGCCTGGACCGCACCCGCACACCCGTGGAGTTCGACCGATTGCTCGGTGCCGCCGATCGCATGGCGGGCGAACTCGAAGGCGAGCGGCCCGGTGATGGTCCGGTCGCGCGGTTGCTCACCGCATCGTCGGCGATCGCCACCGGCAGCGGTGCGCCACTGCGCGAGACCCTCGATCAGCTCGCGGTGGCGCTGAAGCTCGGCGAAGACGGCGGGGACGCCACGCGCGAGACGATCACCCAGTTGGTGAACCAACTCGCCGAACTGCTGCGCGCCGCCGCCGAAAACGACCGTGTCGTCCGTGAATTCGGCACCGCGACAGGGCAACTCGGCGATGTGGTGGCCGATCTCGGCATCGGCACCGGCAACACGGGGGCCCAGATCGTCGAGATCATGCGCCAGACCGACGCGCTGCTCACCGCCAACGCGGGCACCCTGTCGGCCACGCTGTCCAACGGCGCCACCGTGACCAAGGCAATGGCGGACTACCGCAGCGAGCTCGCCGAATTCATCGACGTCACACCGCTGCTACTGAACAACGCCTACAACGCTGTCGACTTCGACTACCGCGGTGTCCGTGTGCACGCACTGCTGGACAAGGTCTTCTTCGACGGCCAGCTGGTCAAGGAATTCTGCAATATCCTCGGTCTGCGCCAACTCGGCTGCGCGACAGGGACATTGCAGGATTTCGGGCCCGACTTCGGGATCACCGACATGCTCGAGGCGATGTCGAGGTTGCCGCGATGATCGCATGGCGTCTGTCGCGCATCGCGGCGCTCGCGCTCGCTGCGCCGGCCTTCGGGACCGGCTGCGCGGTCGGGCTCGGCGACCTGCCACTGCCCGCTCCCGGCGGCGGCGGCGAAAACTACACGGTGCGCGCCGAATTCGAGAATGCGCTGAACTTGCCCGCCAAAGCCAAGGTTCGGCTGTCCGGCGCCGACGTCGGCGAAGTGACCGAGATGGTGGTGCGCGACTACACCGCGGTGGTGACATTGAGCATCAGGCGTGGGGTTCGGCTGCCGTTGGGATCCACCGCCGAACTACGCTCGGCCACCCCACTCGGCGACATCTTCGTCTCGCTGACCCCACCCGCCGAGGCAACGCCCGCGACGCCGGCCCTGGCCGACGGTGACCGCATCGCCCGGGAGCACACCGCCGCCGCGGCGACCGTCGAGGAACTGCTCACCACGGCATCGCTGCTGGTGAATGGCGGTGCCCTCCGCAATCTCACGACGATTGTCAATGGACTCGGCCACGCGGTCGGGGACCGGGGTGATCGCATGGCGGACCTGATCGCGCAGTCGACCCGGGTAGTGCAAGGGCTCGCCGCCCGCTCGGCCGACATCCGCATCACCTTGGCGGAGGTCGATCAGCTCGCTCGCACAGTGAAAGCACAGTCCGGCACGATCGATGAGGTTCTCGCCGCCGCTGGACCCGCGTTGACCACCTTGCGCGCCAACTCCGACCAGGCACTGTCCCTGGTCGGTGAGGTCGGTCGAATTTCCGAGCAGCTCGCACGGTTGCCCGGTCTCGACGGCACCGAGACCACCGGCATGATCGCCGATATCAATCGGATCGCCGAGCAGCTCAACGCCGCGGCGATCGACCCGAATGCCAGTGTGGCGGCGATGAATTCGATGCTCGGCCCGGTCATCGCGGTGACCACCAGCACGGCCGCCAGCACCGATGCGGATTTCCAGGACCTGGCAGTGGGTGTGCTGCCTGATGTGAACCACCCCGGCGATCCGGAGAGCAGGCTGCCGGACGCCAGGGACTGGACGAACTTCGTCGGCACGCTCACCTACACCTTGCTTCGACTGCAGGGCCGGATCACCGGAGCGGGCCGATGACGGGCGGGGTCGGTGAGGCCTCGGCGCGCTTGCTGGTGAACGCGGTGGGCGCGGTCCGCGCACGGCGGGCAGCGGCCTCGGCAGTGTCGTTGGTGGTGACGTTGGTGATCGGTGTCGGCTATCTGACTTTCGGCGCGCTAGGGATGAATCCCGCCGCGTCGACCTACCGGGTTCGCGTCCATCTCGCCGATTCGGGCGGGCTCCTGACCGGCCGGACCGTTGCCCTGCGTGGGGTTCCGGTCGGCACCGTGGAGTCGGTCGAACTCACCGGAACCGGGCTCGTCGCGGTAGCGGTGATCAACGCGGATACCGCGCTGCCCGCCGACGGCGAGGTCCGGGTGGCGAGCCTGTCGCTGGCGGGGGAGCAGTACCTGGACTTCCGGCCCACCGGCGACGATGGTCCCTACCTGGCCGACGGCGCGGAGATCGCGGTGGAAAGGACCAGCACGCCGACCCCACTGTGGCAAACCCTCAGTCAGATGGATTCCACTCTGGCCCAAGTGGATCCGGCTCAGCTGGCGGCAGTCGTCGACGGGTTCGGGGTCGGACCGCAGGGACCTGAGAAGTTGGCCGACCTCATCGACGGCGGAATCTTCCTGATCTCCACTCTCGACGCGGTGCTGCCGCAGACGGTGAGCCTGCTGCGTGACAGCAAGCAGGTGCTCGGGACCATGCGTGACTTCGCCCCCGGCCTCGGCGAATTCGCCACCGGCATGAACCAGGTGCTGGCGGGGGTGAGCGCGAAATCCGGTGGGTACGCGGCCCTGCTCGACGCGACGCCGGGAACGTTGCGCGCGCTGGACGCCGTGCTCGCCCAGAACGCCGACCGCGGCACGAAGCTGCTCGACAACCTCGGTGTCGTCGCTGATATCACCGGCGCCCGCGTGCCGGCTTTCCAGGAATTCTTCTTCCCGACCGAGCGCGGCGGATCCACCCTCGACGCGATCGCGGTCGCCTTCCACGACGGTGGTGTCTGGGGGTTGGTGAACCTGTATCCCCGCTACTCCTGTGACTACGACCTGCCCCGCCGGTCACCGTCGCTGCCCGATTTTCCCGAGCCGTACCGATACACGTACTGCCCCAATACCGACCCGTCGGTGCTGATCCGTGGCGCCGCCAATGCTCCGCGCCCGCCCGGTGCCGCGATCCCCGGGCTCCCGCCGCCCGGCGAGCCCGCGGTCCGGCAGACGATTCAGACACCGGTCGGACCGCTGTCGTTGCCGCTGACCTTCGCAGGACCGCCGTTGCCGGACCCGCCTCCCGCGCCGCACCGATGACCGGACAAGACAGCCAACCCAGCCCGATCCCTACTGCGAGGAACGACACCATGAGTGATACCGAGACTGCTGTAGCCGACCTGCCGACCGACGACGTGAAAGAGCCTGCCGACAAACAGGATTCGCCCACGTCGAAGCAGTCCGGCGACGCCACCGCCGCGGAAGCGGCCCCAGCTGCCGCAGGGCTGGAGTCCAGGGACGAACAGCACTTTCGCGGAATACGACTGGCGCGCGTCGCGCGTCGCGCGGCCGTTCCCGCGCTCGCACTGGTCGCAGTCGCCGCGCTCGTCGGCGTCGGCGTCCTGGGCTGGCAACTGCGCGAGGAGCGGGCGGTGGACAGCGCGGCCGAGGCGGCACTGCAAGCTGCCCGCGCGTACGCGGTAACCCTGACCAGTGTCGATTCCAACAATCTGGATCGCGACTTCACCGCGGTGCTGGACGGGTCGACCGGCGAATTCCGGGACATGTACACCCGTTCGAGTGGTCAGTTGCGCCAGCTGCTGCAAGAGAACAAGGCGACCGGCAAAGGCGCGGTCCTGGACGCGGCGGTGAAGTCGGCGACCGAAACCGAGGTCGAGGTGCTGCTTTTCATCGACCAGACGGTCACCAACGCCGCCTCCACCGATCCACGGGTCGATCGTAGTCGTGTCTTGATGACGATGCAGCTCATCGATGGACGCTGGTTGGCGAGCCGGGTCTACCTGCCCTGAATTGATGGGCATTCATTTTGCCCGCGCCCTGCCATAACCATATGAGAATGCTATTCTCATGTATAGACAATGCAGTTTTCAAGGAGGATCCGAATGACCGATTTCGACACCGTCGACTATTTCGCCGATCCAGACCTGGTGCCGGATCCGCACCCCTATTTCGACCACCTGCGGGCCCAGTGTCCAGTCAAGAAGGAATCGCACTACGGGGTCTACGCGGTCACCGGCTACGACGAGTCGGTGGAGGTTCTGCGCGACGCGAACCTGTTCTCTTCGGCCGTTGCGGTCGGCGGTCCATTCCCGCCGTTGCCTTTCGCGATCGAGGGTGACGACATCACCGATCTCATCGAGCAGCATCGCGCGCAACTACCGATGTTCGAACACATGGTGACCATGGATCCGCCGCGACACACCTTCGCGCGGTCCGTACTGAACCGGCTGCTCACCCCGGCGCGACTGAAGGAGAACGAGGACTTCATGTGGCGGCTGGCCGACCGCCAGCTCGACGAGTTCCTCGCGGCGGGCAAGTCGGAATTCCTGTCCGAGTACGCCAAACCGTTCTCGCTGCTGGTGGTGGCCGACATGCTCGGCGTGCCGGAGGAAGACCATCAGCAGTTCCGGATCGTGCTCGGTGCGGCGCAACCCGGCCAGCGAGTCGGCGCGCTCGACAGCGAATCCCTGGCCACCAACCCCCTCGCATGGCTCGACGACAAGTTCGTCGGCTACATCTCCGAACGTCGCGACAATCCGCGCGACGATGTGCTGACGTCACTCGCGCTGGCGAAATACCCGGACGGCTCCACCCCCGAGGTGATCGACGTAGTGCGTTCGGCCACCTTCCTTTTCGCCGCCGGGCAGGAGACCACCGCCAAACTGCTCAGCGCCGCGATGCGGGTACTCGCCGACCATCCCGAAGTGCAACAGGCGCTGCGCGATGACCGGAGCCTGATCCCTACCTTCATCGAAGAGACACTGCGGATGGACTCGCCCGTCAAGTCCGGATTCCGGCTGGCCACGCGCGCCACCACCGTCGGCGACGTGGATATCCCGGTCGGTTCGACGGTGATGTTCTGCCCCGGCGCGGCGAATCGGGATCCGCGCCGATTCGACGACCCGCACGAGTTCCGCCTCGACCGCGCCAACTTCCGTGAGCACATGGCGTTCGGGCGCGGCGTGCACTCCTGCCCCGGCGGCCCGCTGGCGCGCGTCGAGGGCCGGGTGTCGATCGAGCGGATTCTGGACCGGATGCTCGACATCGGCATCGACGAAGCCCACCACGGCGCGCCCGATGACCGGACCTACCGCTACGAGCCGACGTTCATCCTGCGCGGGCTCAGCGATCTGCACATCACCTTCACTCCCAATCCCTGAATTCCCACGAACGAGAAGAGGTTCACAATGACCGGACGGGTCGACGGCAAGGTCGCCTTCATCACCGGTGCGGCGCGCGGCCAGGGTCGCAGCCACGCGGTACGGCTGGCTCAGGAGGGCGCCGACATCATCGCCATCGATGTCTGCAAGCAGCTCGACAATGTTCCTTTTCCGATGTCCACCCCCGAGGACCTGGCCGAAACCGCGGAACTGGTGAAGGCCGAGGGCCGGCGGGTCGTGACCGCTGAGGTCGACGTGCGCGACTTCGACGCGCTGAAGCAGGCCGTGGACAGCGGTGTGGAGCAGCTGGGCAAGCTCGACATCATCGTCGCGAACGCCGGAATCGGCAACGAGGGCGGTGCACTGGTCGACCTCGACGAGACGCTCTGGGACGACATGATCGCCGTCAATCTCGGCGGAGTCTGGAAGAGCGTGAAAGCCGGTGTGCCGCATCTGGTCTCCGCCGGTGGCGGCGCGATCGTTTTGACCGGTTCGGTAGGTGGGCTCAAGGCCTACCCGAACGTCGGGCACTATGTCGCTGCCAAGCACGGAGTAGTCGGATTGATGCGCACGTTCGCAGTGGAACACGGGCATCAGTCCATCCGGGTGAACGCGGTGCATCCCACGCACGTGAGCACCTCCATGTTGCTCAACGAGGGCACCTACAAGCTGTTCCGCCCCGACCTGGAGAACCCGGGCCCGGCCGACCTCGAGCCGATCTGCCGGATGTTCCACACCCTGCCCACACCGTGGGTGGACCCGGTGGATGTCAGCAATGCCGTGCTCTACCTGGTTTCCGACGAGGCCCGATTCGTCACCGGCGTATCGCTGCCGGTCGACGCCGGCAGCATGCTCAAGTAGCGCGGAGGCCGGGATGCTGTTCGAGTTCGATTCCGATCAGCGGCTGTTGCGCGAGATCGTCCGTGACGTCACCGCCAAGGAGTGCGCACCACCGCTGATCAGGGACGTCGTCGACAAAGGCACCGATCCCGCCACGCTGTGGCAGACCTACGTCAGCCTCGGCTGGACCGAACTCGCCGAGCCTGCCGCGGCGGTCGAGCTGGGCATCGTGTTCGAGGAACTGGGCAGGGCGACCGACCCCACCCCGTTTCTGGCGACGATGTCGCAGTTCGCCCCGCTGATCGCGGAAGCAGGCCGGGTGGATCGCCCGGGCGCGGCCATCTACAGCGGGATTTCTGCCGCGCACGATGGCGCGGGCTGGCGCCTGCACGGCACCGCGCAGCATGTGCTCGACGGCGACCGTGCCGCGCGACTCGCGGTGGTCACCGACGCCGGTGTGTTCGTTGTCGATGCCGACGCGGTAAGTGCCCGCCGCACACCGGTTTTCGACCCGGTGTTGCACCTGGCCGACGTGACGTTCGACGCCGTGGCGGTGGCAGCGTCGGACCGGGTTCACACCGACGTGGCGCGCGCTCGCCAGTGCGCGATCACCGGCATGGCGCTGACCACCGTCGGCGCCTGTCGACGGATCCTGGACCTGGTGCTCGAGCACGTGCGCGGCCGCAGCCAGTTCGGTGTACCGATCGGCTCGTTCCAGGCGGTGCAGCACAAGGCGGCCGACATGCACGTCGCGATCGAACGGGCGCGAGCGCTCGGCTTCTTCGCCGCGCTGTGCCTGGCCGCCGACGACCCCCGGCGGCAGCTGGCCGCGTCCATGGCCAAAGCCGCTGCGGGAGAGTGCCAGTCGCTCGTCTTCAAGCACGGCGTCCAGCTGTTCGGAGCCATGGGTTTCACCTGGGAGAACGACCTACAATTCGCGCTCAAGCGCGCCAAGGCCGGCGAATTGATGCTCGGCGGCGCGGCCGAGCATCGGGCCATCGTGGCGGAGGAGTACCGTGCAACTCACCTTTGATCCGGATGTCGAGGAATTCCGAGCCGAGTTCGTCGGGTTCCTCACCGAGCACCTGCCGAGCGAGGCGGAGGCGACCCAGCGGTCCGAATCCAGCGCGCACGTCCCGGAGTGGGCGCGGCGCTGGCAACGGCTGCTGTTCGACAGCGGTTGGCTGCTGCCGACCAACCCACCGGAGTTCGGTGGTCGCAACGCCTCGGTCCTGCAGCAATACGTCTATCTCGAGGAGCTGTCGAAGCGGCGGATCTACCACAGTTTCAATCCACAGGGCGTTGGGATCATCGCCGCCTCGCTGCTGTCGTTCGGTACCGAAGAACAGCAGCGGGACTGGGCCGTGCCGATCCTGCGCGCCGAGCTCACCGCGGCACTGGGAATGAGCGAACCCGGAGCGGGGTCCGATCTCGCAGGGCTGCGCACCCGGGCGGTGCGCGACGGGGACCACTATGTCGTGGACGGTCAGAAGGTCTGGACGTCCGGTGCCCATGATGCCGACGTACTGCTCACGTTCGTGCGCACCGATCCGGACGCACCCAAGCACAAGGGGATCAGCGTCTTGTTGATCCCGACCGACACCCCGGGCGTGACGGTGCGGCCGTTCGCGTCGGCGTGCGCAGCTGATGACCTGGATTTCAACGAGGTCTACTTCGAGGGCGTCCGAGTACCGGTGACCAACCGGGTGGGGCCGGAGAATGAGGGCTGGTCGGTGGCCAACGGTTCGCTCGGACACGAACGCACGCTGCTCTGGCTCAGTTTCGCCAACCGCCTCGAAGACATGCTCGTCGACTTCCACCCGCGCACCGCACTCGACAACGACGGTTACGCCCGACTGGTGATGGACAGTTTCGCGCTACGGCTGCTCGGCTCGGCCGCGTTGGGCAGGGAGTCACGCGGCGAGCAGGATGTGCCGACCCTGTCCGTACTCAAGGTGCTCGGCTCCGAGGCGGTGCAGTCGGCCGCCGAACGTGCCCTGGACAACGTCGGCCCGGACGGCCTGACCCATCCCGCGGTGAGCGCGCCACCGAACCCACTGAACCTGGAGTGCTTCACGAGCAGTTGGTTCGAGCGATACCTACGCAGTTTCGCCGGGACCATCGCGGGCGGCACCTCGGAGATCCAGCGCAACATCATCGCCCAACGGGTGCTCGGCCTGCCGCGGGCCTGACCAGGGGAAGCGGTGACTTCGAACGTCCTTGCACCCCGTCGCCGGATTCGACGGATACCTCTGCGGTGCAACGGTTTCGGACCTGCAGCTGGTAGACCTTGCCGCTGTCGTCACGGGGCAGGGAGTCCACGACTTCGATGCGGGCGGGCACTTGGTAGTCCGCGAGATAGCCGACGAGCGCTTCGCCCGCCGTATCGGCGGTGAGGCTCGCGCCGGCACGGGACAGGATGCGCGCGGCCACGATCTCGGTAGGCAACCTCGCTCGCGGTCCATCGGGTGTTGATCGGCAGCGGGTTGGCTCCGTAGCAGCGATGCCGACCGAGATTTCGAGAAACTCGAGGTCGTTGCGAGCCATGATGACGTATTTGTCACCGCGGTCGATTCCAGCGGCAAGGATTGCCGATCCGAGCCGCCCTGCGCGCCGTAGGGCTTCGGATTGGGTACGGATACGAGCACCACAGATGAGGGTTGGGGCGTTGGATGGGTATCGGCCATGCCAGGGAAGTCTGCCATTCCACCGACCATTTTGTGTACGTGAGTTCAGCCCGGGCATTCGGGATAATCGGGGTAGCCGTAGCATCGGCGGAATTTCGGGCGGATATGGCGTAGATCGCTGGCGCGGCTGGGTTTTCGGGCTCTTGCGCTGCGGGTTGGGCGGTTGGTGCTTTGCTGGCCAGCGTTGGGGTCACTCGGGCACGGTAGTCGCGACGATTGCAGCTGCGCTGGTCTACCAGCTAGGTGCCGTCGCGGCATCACGCACCGTCTCCTGGGCCGGGCGAGGCCGCCCATGTATCGCATAAGCAGTGGCCGCGGAGTCGGCGCCGCCACGGTCCGAGAACTCCGCCGTCGCAGCTACGGCGTGACCGCGGCCGACGCTCGCGGGACCGGACCCGCGCTTGCCAGCGTGAACTATCCGGGCAACCGAGACGATCTCACCGGCGTGGTGTCCACCGATCAAAACGCATCCTGCCGCAGGTATGCGACGCGTGTTCGCCTGACAACCCGCCCCGCCGTCGAGGCGACGCCGGACAGATTCGGCCGCCTAGCCAGGCCGATGTCGCCTAAGGGATGTCCCGTAAGCCGTTGAGCGGCAACGGGTATCGTGTCGCTGGTGGTGATCTCG
>NZ_BMNE01000010.1:70696-221141 GCF_014646295.1 Nocardia rhizosphaerihabitans | reverse complement strand
ATAATAATATTGGCACTGACATTCATCGACACACTATTGAGTTCTCAAAGAACACACGCACAAGGAGGACCACCGGCTCTCGTCCGGATCTCCTCCAGGGCAACTGTTCCAGCCTAACCGTGCTTCCAGGCGATGTCAATCGTAACGCTGGTCACTCGATGAGGCAATGCCAGGCGCACCCCGTCCTACCGCGTTTTCCCTACGCCCGCTCGCCCTGAGGGCCAGCGTCTCGGCTCCGGGTTGGTGTCCGTGTCGCTCTGACTTCCAATAAGTTACGCGCCGGATAACTCCGCGTCAAATCGCCTGGACAGCAGGGAATCTGCGCAGGTCAGAGCGCCGGACTCGGCCGCTGCGCCGGCCTGAATCACACGGATGTGATTCAGGCCTCCGCGGCGAGATCAGGCTATCCGCCGGACGCCTGCCATGTTCTTCTTGCCCCGGCGCAGCACCAGCCACTGCCCGTGCAGGTAGTCGGCGTCGGACGGGGTCCACTCGATGTCGCCGATGCGCTCGTTGTTCACCGACGCACCGCCTTCGTTGACCACGCGACGGGCCGCTCCCCTGCTCTCGGCCAGGCCGGACGCGACGAGCAGATCGACGATCGTGTTCGGTTCGCCCGGCACGACCTCGGCGACCTTGCCGTCGATCGCGGTCTCGCGCAGGGCGGCGCCCAGCGTCGATTCCGGGAGTTCACGCAGGTCACCGCGGCCGAACAGGGCCTGGCTCGCCAGTTCCACCGCATGGGTCTCGGCTTCGCCGTGCACCAGCGTGGTCATCTCGGCGGCCAGGCGCTTCTGCGCCTCGCGGGCGAACGGGCGTTCCGCGGTCGCCCGCTCGAGCTCGTCGAGTTCTTCCCTGCCGAGGAAGGTGAACCAGCGCAGGTACCGCACGACATCGGCGTCGGCGGTGTTCACGAAGTACTGGTACCAGGCGTAGGGGCTGGTCAGTTCGGGGTCGAGCCACAGACTGCCGCCACCGGTGGACTTGCCGAACTTCTTGCCGTCGGCCGAGGTCACCAGGGGGACGGTGAGCGCGTGCACGTGCGCACCGTCGACGCGGCGGTTCAGCTCGACGCCGGCGATGATGTTGCCCCACTGGTCGGAGCCGCCGACCTGCAGGATGCAGCCGTATTCGCGCCGCAGCTGCAGGTAGTCGTTGGCCTGCAGCAGCATGTAGCTGAATTCGGTGTAGGAGATGCCGTCACCCTCGAGCCGCCGCTTGACGGTGTCGCGGGCGAGCATGACATTGACCGAGAAGTGCTTGCCGACGTCGCGCAGGAAGTCCACCGTCGACAGCGAGCCGGTCCAGTCCATGTTGTCGGCGATCACCGCGCCGGTCGGCGAATCGTCGAGGTCGACGAAACGCTCGAGCTGGGAGCGGATGCGCTGAGCCCATTCGGCGACGGTGTCGCTGGAGTTCATCGTGCGTTCGCCGACGTCGCGCGGGTCACCGATGAGGCCGGTGGCACCACCCGCGAGGACGATCGGCCGGTGACCGGCCCGCTGGAAACGCTTCAGTGCGAGCAGCGGGACGAGGTGCCCCGCGTGCAGACTGGCCGCGGTGGGGTCGAAGCCGGCATACAGGGTCAGCGGCGCGGTAGCGGCTGCCGCCCGCAGCTCGTCCAGGTCGGTGGACTGCGCGATCAGGCCGCGCCAGGTCAGTTCGTCGAAGATGTCGCCGGTCACGGTGTTCCATCTTTCCGTACTCGTTCCACCGCCCGCGCGCAGGTCGGGCGGTGTCGGGCTGACTGGGCGCTCAGACCCGCACGCGGGTGACCCAGTCAGCGAGCTCGGCTTCGACCTCGTCCCGGTTGACCTCGTTGAGCACCTCGTGGCGGGCGCCCGGGTAGATCCGGTAGGTGATGTCGGTCAGTCCCGCGTCGCGGTAGCGCTGGACCAGCTGGTCGGACAGGCGCGTGCCGTCGTTGAGCGGATCCTGGTCGCCGACCATCACGTACATCGGCAGGTCGGTGCGCACGGTGCTCGGATCGTTCAGGCGCTGGTAGGCGGTGGCCGCGAGCTGCGCCATATTGGTGTCGTCGATGGCGAAGCCGCACCAGGGATCGGCGAGGTACGCGTCGACCTGCGCTTCGTCGCTGCTGATCCAGTCCGCGTCGGTGCGCGTCGGCTGGAATCGGGCGTTGAAGAAGGCCGTCAGGTCGCCGCCCGCGGCCGCGATGTTGTCGAAGAGCCCGTCCACCGCCGTCGACCCGCACAGCACGACCTCGTCGACGAGCGTGGAGTGATCGAGGATGTAGTGCTGTACCGCGAAGGAGCCGAGGCTGTGCCCGAACAGGGTGACCGGCAGGCCGGGATGACGCTCCCGCAGCAGTTCGGTCAGCGTCACCAGGTCGGCGACGAGCAGGTTCCAGCCGTCGTCGCCGAGTTTCCCCGGCTCGGAGAACATGCTGTAGCCGTGGCCCCGGTGGTCGCCGGCGTAGACGGCGTAGCCGAGTGCCGCCAGCGTGGTGGCCAGATGGCTGTACCGATCCGAGTGCTCACCCATGCCGTGCGCGATCTGCACCACACCCACCGGTTCGACAGCGGCGGGCAACCAGCTCCGGACATGGATGGTGATGCCGTCACTGCTGGTGAAGGTGAACACGAATACTCCTGCGGAAGGCTCGGGCGTGTGGACATCGATCGTCGCACCGGAAGTGGCCCGGGTCCCATAGGATTCGGCAACGAGTTCCGCCGCGTGCCCTTGTGTCCGCGGACAACCCCACCGGTGTCCGCGGACGCCGAAAATCGCCGGACCTGCTCGGCCCGGCGATGCTCAGCGCGGTCGGTGACTCACCGAACCAGCGAGGTGATGCTGTCGCGGCGCTCGTAGGCGATCCAGGCGAAGATCGCGGCCAGCACCAGCGGGAAGATTCCCATCGCGGGCTTGTCGGCGATGAAGGCCTGCGTCGCGGCGGCGAGCACGGTGAGCACGGACAGGCCGATGGCGGCCATGGCACTGAGCCGCGGCACCATCAGGCCGATACCGCCGGCCACCTCCGCGACTCCGATGAAGATGAGCAGCCCGAGGGAGATGGTCAGGTTCTCGGGCGGGTTTTCCATCAGGATGTTCGGGATGACGATCTTCGGGCCGCCCGAGGCGATGATGAAGAACAGGCCGAGTACCACCTGCAGAGTCCACAGGACGCGGTTGCGGATCTTGCCGGGGCGGTAGACGGCAGCGGTGGAGAAGGTCGCGGAAGAGGTGGTGGTCGTGGTGGTCATGTCGTGTCCTTCGGTCGGTTGCGCTCGGTGGGTAGCGCGTTCACCAGATAGGACGTGGCCCGCGTAGCGAATTCATCGCCGCCGCGAAATTTTTTTCGCGACCGGTTCGGGCGCACGTGGACTGCGCCGGTAGGTGGATACCGCGGGCGAGGCGGGCAGCCAGAACCGCCACGCGACGTCGGCGGCCACACTCACCCCGATGCGCGGCCCCACCGCGATCTCGGCCTGCGGGACAGCCGGATTCAGCTCGAGCCGGATCTCGGAGTACGGGTCGAACAACTCGGTGCCGTAGTCGTCGAAGGTGAAACCCAGTGCGCTGCCCAGGTTTCCGGGGCCGCGAGCCAGGTCGACATCGGACCGCGAGGCGGGGCGGCGGACGCGGGCGAGATCATGACCTGCGATGACCTCGCCGGCGCGGAGCAGCACTGCCGCGGCCGCACCGTCGAATCCGGTGGTCACGTTCGCGCAGACGTGGATGCCGTACGAGCGGTACACGTAGAGCCGCCCGGCCGGACCGAACATCACCGCATTACGGGCGGTCGGCCCCGGCCAGGAATGGGCGGCGGGATCGGGCCACAGCCCCGCCGGATCGCTGCCGTAGGCCTCGACCTCGACGATGCGCACGGAGACCGGCCCCGACGACAGGGTCGCGCCGAGCAACCTGCGCGCGGCGGTGGGCGGATCGACGGCGAGTTCCTGGGCGGACACGCTCGCCATTCTGGCCCATCCGGCTATCCCCGCTCGCGGCGGCGTTCGAGGAGCCGTGCCATGAGTTCGCGATCGGCCTCGCGCCCCGCGCCGGTGATGGCCACCAGGATCGTTCGTTCAGCAGCGCCCGCGTTGGGGGAACCGGCCGCCATGCGGGACCAGTGGTAGTGGATCTGGGCACGGAGGAAGGTTCGGTCGGCGGAGTCGTCGCACAGCAGGACGACGCGGGTGATCGGGAAACGGTCGATCACCCGTTGGAGTTCGAATTGGGTGCCGGTGTTGGCGGGAAGGTAGCCCGAGAGATCGACGACGACAAGTCCGACTCTGGTCAGCAGCATGTCGACCGCACTCTGCCAGAAGCTGCCGTGGCACAGCAGGGCTCGTACCGGGTAGCTGCCGACGGGATCGTTGACGCGTTCCGGGGTATTGGTGATGCCGGTCAGCCGATGTCGGCCCGGCGGCAGCGGTTCGGTGGGGCAGGCGGCCAGTGCGGTGCGGAAGGTGCGGGGCGAGGTCGCAAAGAGCGTGTGAATCGCCTTGCCCGCCTTGGCTCGAGCGACCTCTTCGGGGCTGACCGAGCCGGAGCTGCGCAGGATGTGGACATAGCCGAACTCGCGCCACGCGCCACGCAGGAAGCTGCGGATCCGGGCATGGTTGTCGAACAAGCGCAGATAGGCGATGTCCTCGGGCGGCCAGCCGAACACATTGCGGGTACGTGTCACCGCACCGACCTTGTAGCGCGACGGTGTCGGGCGCACGAATTGCACACACAGCGGGGGGATATCGGCGGCCCGCACATCGACCGGGTCCGGGGCCAGCCGGGTCAGCGATGCGGCGTAGGCCGGGTCACGTGACCACTTCTCGGCGGTGGAGGACGCCGACCAGCGACGCCAGCGCGGGAGCGCCGCGCCGACGATGGCGACCGCGATCACCACCAGAACCGCGAGATAGGGCGCGGCGGGCGCTTCCCGCATGGTTCCGTCGGGTTCCTCGACCTGCACGCCGAAGATCGCGATGGCCACGACCAGGCCGACCGGAAGCACGACCCAGCGCGCCCGCCGCCACATCACCTGCCGATGCCCGCGAACCTTCCGCAGCGCGTCCAGATGATTCTCGAGCGGCGGCACCAGCAGGGCGGCCAGCTCGGGGCGACGGTCGACGTCGAGTCGGACGCGGTGCGCGCGCTGCCAGTCGTACCAGTCGCGTGCCCCCTCCCAGCCGCTCCCGAACAACCCGAAACAGCACGGCACCACCGGAAACAGCACGAGCTGCCGCCACGTCGACAACGGTACGGCGGGAACGGCTTCCGCGAGCGGCTCGGGCGCGAAGACCACCAGTCCGACGATCGCCGCGGCCAAGAGCAGCACCGTCGCGGTGCTACCGAGTGCCGACCGCAGCGACTCCGATTCCTTGGTGCGTACGCGCTGCCGGAGTTCCTCCGCGGTCATGTCGTGCCCCCACGATCACAGCAGCACGGCGACGACATAGGTGACCACGTAGGTGATCGCGAAGACCACCGGCACCCACTGCTCGAGATGGGTAATCGGCGTATAGAGCGTGCGGTCGCGGCCGTGACCGAGCGCCGCCCATTCCGCACGCCAGTACGGCGAGGCGGGCAGCCGCTCCTCCAGTTCGCCGACGACCCGGTACTTGGCCGCATTGAGCTGACGGTAGGACCGCAGCAGGAAATACCAAGCGCCGCACTGCACGACCAGCGCCACCGTCGGGAAGATCAGCGTCCACACCCCGCGCCCGGGCCGCAGTTGCAGCACGAGCCCGATGACGGTGAAGGCACTGGTGTTGAGGGTGAGAAAGAAGCTGTTGGTCAGGCTGCGGCGCGCACTGATCCGGTCGGCCATCTCGACGTAGAGCTTGTATTGCTCGAGCACGAGGTCGTGGTAGCGGCCCGCGAAGTCCTCGGGTGTTCGGTCGGGGTTCCACACCCCGTGACTGATCGGATCGGACACCGCAGTCACCTTCCGAGGGGCCGATGAGGTGGCCTCGATGATATTCCGAAGTCGGCTCGCGCGCAGCGCGATTCAGCCCAGCAGGTCGGTGCCGCGGTAGAGGCCTGCCAGCTTGCCCGGGTTGACCTGGAAGCGCAGGTTCTGGATGCGGCCGTCGACGAGGTCGAAGGTGAAGGCGGCGCCGGGGTTTCCGCCGATCGAGGCGAGGGTGCCCAGTTCGCCGTTGATCTCGGCGGTGCTGAGTTCGATGCCCGCAGAGGAGGGTTTGGCCAGCACGCCGAGGATCCAGCGGGCGACGTGGTCGGGACCGTGCAGTGGCCTGCGCGCCGCGGTGACGACGCCGCCGCCGTCGGACCAGCAGGTGACGTCGGGGGCCAGCAGGTCCATCAGCGCGTTCAGGTCGCCGCCGGAGCAGGCGGCCATGAACTGTTCGGTGATGTGGGCGCGGGCGGCCATGTCGGTGTCGAAGCGCGGACGCCGCGACTGGACGTGGTTCTTGGCGCGGTGCGCGATCTGGCGCACGTTCGCCTCGGTCTTGTCGAGCGCCTCGGCGATCTCGGCGTGCGTGTAGCCGAACACCTCACGCAGCAGGAATACCGCGCGTTCGACGGGGGTCAGGGTTTCCAGCACCACCAGCATGGCGGTGGACACAGTGTCGGCCAATGCGGCGTCCTCGGCGATGTCGGGTGAGGTCAGTACCGGCTCGGGCAGCCACGGGCCGACGTAGGCCTCGCGGGTCACCCGGGCGGAGGTGAGCCGGTTCAGCGACAGGTTGGTGACGGTCCGGACCAGGTACGCCTTCGGGTGCTCGACCGCGGCGTGATCGGTGTCGTTCCATTTCAGCCACGCGTCTTGCAAGATGTCCTCGGCGTCGGTGACGGTGCCGAGCATCCGGTAGGCGGTCGCGAACAGCAGACGGCGGTGCTCGAAGAAGGGGTCCTGGTCCGGCATGGGGTCAACCATGGCGCATGCTCCGTCACTGGGGCGAGTTCGGGGGCGGGATCACGCGGTCGCGCGAGTCGCCGTGCCGCCCTTGGACAGCTGGACGCTCATGGTCATCCGCTTGCTCGCCTTGAACGTCGGCACCGGGCTGCTGCTGACCATCTCCTTGTAGGTCCTGGCTGCCCAGCCGGTCAGGTAGAAGCGGCGCGGGGTGTCGTCGGCGTTGGTGAACTGGATGACCGCGTCGCGGCGGCCGAGGCTCACCGGCTGATGGAAGTAGCCGAAGCGGAACGGCCGCACCGGCTTGCCGCGCAGCCCGGCCGCGATCGCGTCGGCGACGAAGGCGGCGGTGGGCAGGCCGCTCTGGCAGGTGCCGTGGACAAGGCCCCATGCCTGACGCACCGCGGCGGCGTCACCGACGGCGTGAATCGTGGCGTGCGACACCGACTTCAGGGTGGGGTCGACCACGATCAGGCCGCGCTCGTCGGTCGCGATACCCGCCTCGGCGGCGAGCGGCGAGACCCGCACACCGCTGGTCCACAGGGTGAGGTCGGCGTCGATCCTGGTGCCGTCGGCGAGTTCGACCGTGTCGGGCAGCACCTTGGTGACGCGCAGTCCGGTCGCCCGGACGACCCCGAGCCGGTCCATCGCCTTGTTCAGATACGCGCGGGCCTTCTCGCCCATCATCGCGCCCGGCTCGGTCGCGCTGATCAGGGTGACGCGCAGACCTGGGTGGCTCTCGGCGATCTCGGTGGCGGCTTCGATGCCGGTGAGACCGCCGCCGCACACCGTCACCGTGCCGCCCGTTGCGGCGAGTTCGGTGAGCTTGCCGGCGAATTCGTGGGCGAGGCGCGGATCGTTGAGCGTCCACGCGTGATCGGCGACGCCGGGGACGACGGTGGTGTCGGTGGTGCTGCCGAGCGCGTAGACCAGTGCGTCGTAGGGCAGCTCACCGAAACCGTCGACGTGCACACGCCGCGTGTCGGGGTCGATGGCGGTGGCCCAGCCCTGGACGAACTCGATGCCGGTGCCGTCGAGGAGCTCGGGGATGTGGTGGTTCGCGAGTTCCTGACCGGCGGCGATCTGGTGCATGCGCAGCCGCTCGGTGAACCGCGCCGACGGGTTGACCAGGGTGATCCGGACGTCGAGCTTGCGGGTGCGCCGGGCGAGGCGGATCGCGGCCAGCATGCCCGTGTAGCCGGCGCCGAGGACGACGATGCGGTGCGTGGTGGTGTTCATGGCGATGCTCCTTGTCGGTGGGATGCCGATAGGACAAACGACCCCGCCGGATCGTGACAGCCACCTGATGTGACCCGCATCACAAGACAACCTCGCTGCCCCGAAACCCACTGCCACCTGCGGAAACAACCGCGCGATCAGGGTGCGGGCCAGGGTCCGATGGGGGACGCTTCCCGATGTGCGACCGAGCTCGCGCTCCCTACCGTCGGGACATGGCTTCCCCTTCTCGACCCGGCCGCCTGCGCCGGGTACTGCTCGGCGCGGGCGCACTCGTCCTCACCCTGGTACTCGCGATCGCGGGCCTGGTGACCTGGACCTGGGCCGACGCCGACGTCTCCACCGTCGGCACCACGGAATTCACCCGCCCGCTCGCGATCCCACCATTGGCCGCAGCCACCGTCGAACCCGACGGCACCCGCGTGTTCACCCTCGATATGCAGACCGGCACAACGGAATTCGAGCCAGGCAAGGCCACCGAGACCTGGGGTTTCAACGGCAGCTACCTCGGCCCCACGCTGCGCGCCGCCCGCGGCGAAAAGGTGCGGGTCCGGGTGCGCAACCAGTTGCCCGAGGCCTCGACGGTGCACTGGCACGGCATGCACCTACCCGCGGCGATGGACGGCGGCCCGCACCAGATGGTCGAGGCGGGCGCGACCTGGACGCCGGAATGGACGGTGGCACAACCGGCTTCGACGCTCTGGTACCACCCGCACCCGCACGGTGCGACCGAGGACCATGTGCGCCGCGGCCTGGCCGGCATGTTCCTGATCGACGACGAAACCGCGCTGCCGCTGCCCGACACCTACGGCGTCGACGACATCCCGGTGATCGTGCAGGACATGCGCCTGCGCGGCAAACGCCTCGACGGCAGCCACGCCGTCTTCCGCGATATCGGATTCCTGGGCGACCGCACCATGGTCAACGGCACCCTCGCGCCGTATCAGGAGGTCGGCGACGAACTGGTCCGGCTGCGGCTGCTCAACGCCTCGACCGCACGGATCTACAACTTCACCTTCCGCGACAGCAAGCGGTTCTCGCTGATCGCCTCCGACGGCGGCCTGCTCGAACGGCCCGAATCGCTGACAGCGGTGCAGCTTTCGCCCGGCGAGCGCGCCGAGATCGTGGTGCGCATGCAGCCCGGCGAGCGCGCGGTGCTGCGCAGCGAACAGCTCGACGCGGGCTTGGACTTCTGGTCCAACCGGTTCTCCGGTGGCGACGACCGGTTCGATGTGCTCGAGCTCCGGGCCGCCGATACCCTGCGCCCCTCCCCCGAGCTGCCCGCCGCACTGGTCGCGCCGTCGACGCCGGACGGCTCTGATGCCGCGGTCGAACGCACCTTCGACCTCACCCTCGCCGGCATCAACGGTGCCCCGATGGCGATGGACCGCATCGACGCGACCGTCACCCGTGGCACGACCGAGAAGTGGGTGGTCCGCAATGCCGACGGGATGCCGCACAACTTCCACGTCCACGACGTGCAGTTCCGGGTGCTCGACTACGCGGGCGCGCCGCCGCCACCGGCGCTGACCGGACCCAAGGACACGATCTTCCTGCCGCCGAACACGACCGCGACGCTGGCGCTGCGCTTCGACGGTCCCGCCGATCCGGACACTCCGTACATGTATCACTGCCATCTGCTCTGGCACGAGGACGTGGGGATGATGGGCCAGTTCGTGGTCGTCGAGCCAGGTCAGCAGGCCGCGCCACCCCCGCGGCACGCGCATTGACTCTTGCCACGCCGACCGGGCCGCGCTAAATTCATCACATAGTGAATTCAACACTCGATGAATTGAGGCGACCATGTCGCACCCGGCACCCCCGGCCGTCCAGGTCGACGGCCTGACCGTCACCCGCGGGAAACGCACCGTTCTGCACGGACTGACGCTCGATATCCCACGCGGCTCGATCTCCGGGCTGCTCGGCCCGTCGGGCTGCGGCAAGACAACGCTGCTGCGCAGCATCGTCGGCACCCAGATCGTGGAATCAGGCACCGTCACCGTGCTCGGCGAGCCGGCGGGCAGCGCCGGGTTGCGGCGCCGGGTCGGTTACGTCACCCAGGCGCCGAGCATCTACGCCGACATCAGCGTCCGCGAGAACGTTGCCTATTACGCCGCGCTCTACGGCCGCGATCGCGACGACATCGAATCAGCGCTCACCGCGGTCGGTTTGCGCGAGTACGCGGACCAGCTGGGCAATCAGCTCTCCAGCGGGCAGCAGACCAGGGCGTCGCTGGCCTGTGCGCTGGTCGGCAAGCCGGAACTGCTGGTCATGGACGAACCGACCGTCGGCCTCGACCCGGTCCTGCGCGTCGAACTGTGGAAGCAGTTCCGCGACTTGGCCGCGGCGGGAACGACATTGCTCGTCTCGAGTCACGTGATGGACGAGGCCGACCACTGCGATCGGCTGCTGCTCATGCGCGAGGGCAACCTGCTCGCCCAGCTCAGTCCCGATGAACTGCGCGAACGCACCGACGAGCAGAACCTCGAGACCGCCTTCCTCACCCTGATCACGATGGAAGAGAGCGCATGACCACCATGACCCTGCGCCCCTACACCGCTACCACCGGCCGGATCCTGCGGCAGTTGCGCAACGATCACCGCACCGTGGCCATGATCCTGGTGGTCCCTGCCCTGCTGATGACGTTGCTGTACTTCATCTATCAGGACGCGCCGCGCGCGCCGCACGCCCCGCTGACGATCTTCGACCGGGTCGGCATCACCATGCTCGGCATCCTGCCGTTCATCGTGATGTTCCTGATCACCGCCATCGCGATGCAGCGCGAACGCACCTCGGGCACGCTCGAGCGGCTGCTCACCACGCCGTTGCGCAAGCTGGATCTGCTGGCCGGGTACGGCAGCGCGTTCTCGCTGGCCGCCGCGGCGCAGGCCGCCGTCGCCTGTCTGGTCGCCTTCTGGTTGCTCGACATGAACGCCGCGGGCAATCCCGGCTGGGTGATGCTGATCGCCGTGGTCGACGCGATCGGCGGTGTCGCGCTCGGCCTGCTGGCCAGCGCGTTCGCGCGCACCGAATTCCAGGCGGTGCAGTTCATGCCGGTGATCGTGGCGCCGCAGATCTTCCTGTGCGGCTTGCTCGTTCCGCGCGACCAGCTGCCCGGCTGGCTCGAGGCGATCAGCAATGTGATGCCGTTGAGCTACGCGGTGGACGCGCTGCAACAGGTGTCGCTGTATGCGGAGCCGACCGCGACCATGTGGCGCGATATCGCGGTGGTCGCCGGGTTCGCGGTGGTGGCCCTGTGCCTCGGCGCGGCTACCCTGCGTCGACGGACTCCCTGACGGACGAGGAGAGGGATACCCATGAGTGACGGCGAATCCGGTTCGGGCACAGCCAGATCCGGTCGTACCGGGCGCAGGCCCGGCAATACCGATACGCGCGCGGCGATCCTCGACGCGGCTCGGATCCGGTTCGCCGACACCGGTTTCGACAAGACATCGATCCGGGCGATCGCCGGTGACGCCGACGTCGACCCGGCCCTCGTCCACCACTATTTCGGCACCAAGCAGCAGTTGTTCGCTGCGGTGGTGGAGTTCCCCGCCGACCCGGAGGCGACGCTGAACGCGGTCGACCGCGCGCCACTGGACGAGCTCGGACCGACCATCGTGCGCGCGGTGGTAGGGGTGTGGGACTCCCCCGCCGGACCCGGCATCGTCGCGATGGTGCGCAGTATGTTCGGCGGCGGCGAGATGAACCTGGCCCGCTCGTTCCTGCTCCAGGTGGTGCTGGAACGGGTGCGGGCCCGGATCGCCACCCCCGCCGACGACGGCCGGGCGCGGGTAGCGCTGGCGGCCGCGCAGATGGTCGGGGTGCTGACCGCCCGCAAGATCGTCGGGATCGAACCGCTGGCGTCGATGCCGATCGACGAGGTCGTCGCCGCCGTCGGCCCCTCGATGCAGCGCTACCTGACCGGTGACATCGGCGGCGGCGGTGCGTGATTCAGCGCGAACGCACCCGGACGATCGCGGGCGGGATATCGCGCAGGATCGGCAGCGCGGCGAACAGCGGCAGAGTCGTGGCGAGCGGGCCGTGCGAGGGTCCGTAGGAGCTCACCGTCACCTCCTCGACCGCGGGACTCCATGACCGGAGCAGCGCGGCGATCTTGCTCCGCTGCACACCCCAGGGCATCGGCGGCGCGAGGTAGTCCGGCGTCTTGCGGAATCCGCGCATCGTCTTGCGGGAGAACCAGGGTGGGATGGTGTCGAACATCAGCTCGACGCCGGGGAAGCGTTCGAGGATCGCGGCGACCAGACGGCGCACGTCGTCGGGCTCGAAGTACATGAAAAGTCCCTGCGCCGTGACGAAGACGCCGTGCGCGGGATCGACGTGGTCGAGCCAGGTCAGATCGAGCGCGCTGATCGGCAGGTACCGGCACCGCTGCGACGGCGGCAGGAACCGGCCCAACTCTGAAGCGGGGCCGATGGGGACCCTACGTTCGCAGCGCCGATCAGGACTGGGCGGTGAAGAACTCGTGTTCGGCGTCGGTGACGTCGCGTGCCTCGTCGATCAGCAGCACCGGGATGCCGTTGTCGATCGGGTAGGCGCGGTGTAGGCGCGGGTTGTAGAGCACGCTCGCGTCCGATTCGGTACGCACCAGCTGCAGCGGGCCCTTGTCCTGGGGGCAGGCGAGCAGGCTGAGCAGGGTTGCGTCGATGGTGGATTCGTGCGCCATGTCCCTAACCTACCGCGCCCGCCGGAACGAGATGTAGCGGTGCCCGAAGAAGCTGAGCACCGCGACCAGACCCATCACGATCACCGACGCGGGTGCGGCCGGGAAACCCAGCCCCGTCACGGCCAGCTCCACCAGGATGACGTTGAGGACCAGGCCGCCCACGTTCACACCGCAGAAGGCGACGAAGTCGCGCAGCAGGTGCCCGCGGACCCGGAACACCAGGGTGCGGTGCAGGACGAACGCGACGACCGTGCTCACCGCGTAGGCCGCGACCACCGCCAGACCGGGCCTCCCGTCGCCGAACACACCCAGCCAGAACACGGCCAGCGCCATGCCGAGCAGGGTGTTGAACCCGCCGACGATCGCGAACGCCAGCTCCTGGCGTTTGACGATCCGCAGCAGCGGGCCCGGCGTCTCGAGCACGCCGTGGGCAGGCGCCTCGGCGGTCATCGCACCGCGTCCGCGAGCTCGGCGTCGCCGTCGGGGATCGATTCGGCCGCAGGGGCCGCCAGCTCGTCCTCGGGCTTGCGCCCGCGCACGTACAGCCACTGCAACAGCGCGAGGCCGAGCAGGCCGAGGCCGATCGCGGCGCCGCCGATCTTCCAGCCCGGCGGACGCCAGGTCAGTTCGAGGTCACCGTTGCGGGTGCCCGCGGGGATGTCGACCGCGACGAAGCTCTTGGCGACGACCGTGAACGGCACGTCCTTGCCGTCGATGCTCACCCGGTAGCCAGGCCAGCCCAGGCGCGCGAACACCACGCGGCCGCCGGTCTCGGAGCTGACCCTGACCCGGCTGGTGGTGTCGGTTTCCGACACCGAGACCGCGGTGCCGCCCTCGACCGCCGAGACGCGGCCGTTGCGGGTGGAGATCAGGCCGTTCTCGCGTTCGAGCACCGCGATGTACTTCTCGTGGCCGGGGTAGTCGACCCACTTCCAGCCGCTGGGCGCCTCCTGGCTGCGGGCGTCCGGGTAGAGCGCGCGCTGGAGCACGACGCGGTCGACGTTCATCAGGTCGACGATCGTCTTGCCGGTGGATGGTTCGACCGCGAACGCGCGCCGGTAGGCGTCGGGGCAGACGCTGGTGTCCCAGCGCATGCAGAGCATGTCGCCGAACCAGTAGTGCCCGTTCGGGGTGTACCCGCTGACGTAGGTGAGCTCGAGATCCTTGGCGTAGTTGCCGAACACCAGCGAGCCGTAGGCGCCGTCGAGCGTGCGCTCCCCCGGCTGGATCAGCGCGCGATCACCCAGTTGCAGGGTGGTGCCCGCGAAATCGGGGAACGCCGCCATGGCCGCGCCCCGATCGCTGGGCAGGTTCCAGCTCATCGGCGTCGGCTGGGCGCGGTCGACCTGGAAGTACGCGATCGGGAACACCGCGACGATCGCCAGCGCGACCGCGGCCGAGGTGCCCTTGTTCACCGCGAGCCACACCACCCCGGCACCGAGCGCGGCGAGAACCAGCGCGGCCACCACGTGGACAACCCAGTTGTGCGGATCGGCCGAGAACGACCGCACCCACAGCAGCCCGATCAGTACCGCGGCGGCGATACCGCGCGAACGCCAGTCCTTGAACGTGGCGAACCGACCGAGCAGCACGCACACCAGCAGCAGCAGACCCAGCGCCACCATCGGCAGCACGCGGGCAGGCCAGCGCAGCGGCCCGATCGTGCCGGGACCCGCGGTCCACATGAGCGCGGCGATCGCGAACAGCGCGATCCCACTGAGCTCGCGCCAGGCGTCGCGCGCCTTGCCCCAGTCGATGAACGCCAGCGCCGGGATCAGGAACCAGGCGATGTAGACCACCGGCAGCGGCTGCACGTAGCCCCACCACGAGGTGAACGCGGGCAGCGTCGACGGAAGGCTCGCGTTCAGCGATTCCGACCACGGCACGGTGAGGAACTGGTCGTTGTTGATCTGGGCGGTGCCACGCCAGGTCACCTTGGCCGACAGCATGCTGGGCAGGTAGGTCGCCAGCCCGGCCAGCGCGGCCAGACCCGAGACCAGCAGCAGTTTCAGCGAAGGCCGCCAGGTCTTCTGGTAGACCAGCTCGCCGACCGCGACCGCGCCGATCATCAGACCGGCCTCGACCGCGGGGAAGATGTACTGCACCGAGATCGCCAGATACAGGTAGACGAACACCGGGATCGGGCCGCCGCGTCCACGCGCGTAACGCACCCCGGACGCCCACGCGTGCACCATCCACGCGGTGCCGGTGAACGCTGTCATCCAGCTGGCCTCGTCGAAGAACAGCAGCCAGCCGGTGAACGGGATCGACACGCCCGCCAGCGCCGCCCACTGCACCTTCGAGCCGTAGGCCAGGCAGATCCGGTAGACGCCGAGGCCGAGGATGATGGCGAAGATCAGCTTCACCACGGTCGCGTAGAGCACGAGATTGCCGACCGACGGCGCGATCAGATCGATCAGCAGCTGCGGCGGATTCAGCAGTCCGGCTTCTTCGATCGAGTAGTTTCCGGCCATCCAGTGCTCGGGCACCATCACCGGCAGATCACCGTCGCGCAGCCGCCTGCCGAGCATCACCCACAGCGGGACGTACTGGGATTCGGTGTCGTCGGTGTAGAAGTGCCTGGCGTTGGCGAGCAGAACCGCGCCATAGCCCGCGATCACTCCGAGGGAGGTGATCAAGCCCCACAGGTACACGGCACGACGGGGAGGGGTTCTACTTTCCACCACGAGGACCAGACCCTACAGGCAAGTGCCCACATCGGCACCGCCGCACGGCACATCCGCCGCGGACCCGTGGCAGGCGCCCGAGCAGCGCCACGGGCTGCCATATTCCGATGTTAAAGTGCGCTCACTGTTGGGTTTCTCCACGCGCTCGCCCTCATACACCGAAAGTCGACGATGCCGATTCCTTCCGCACATTCGTCCCGACCCGGCGCAGTCCTGCGTGCCGGCGCGCCCGCCCGCGACGGGTCGAGCCCGGTGCATTCGGTGTCGGTGGTCGTCCCGGTGTATCGCGGCGAGGAGACGATCGCGGCGCTGGTCGCCGAGCTGGATCGGCTGACCGGCCCGTCCACCTCGACCGGCGGCGCCCGGTTCGCGGTCGAGGAGATCATCCTCGTGCACGACAACGGCCCCGACCGTTCGGATGTGGTGCTGCAAGAACTGGCAGGCGCCTATCCGCAGGTTCGCCCGGTGTGGTTGAGCCGCAATTTCGGTCAGGACGCGGCGACGATCGCGGGAATGGCGGCGGCGCGGGGCGACTGGATCGTCACGATGGACGAGGACGGTCAGCACGACCCGGCGTTCATCGCCGATTTCCTCGACGCGGCGCTGGCTTCGCGCGCGGATCTGGTCTATTCGAAGCCGACCAATACCCGACCGCACGGTTTCCTGCGCAACATCACCTCGCGCGGCTCGAAGATCGTGCTGGCCACGGTGTTCGCGTTCCCGGATTCGACGCGGTTCGAGAGTTTCCGGCTGATCCGCGGTGATATCGGTCGTCAGCTTGCGGAGGTCGCGGCCAACGGCGTGTATCTGGATGTGGCGCTGACCTGGGTGGTCGGCAATGCCGTTCAGGTGCCGGTGGTGCTGCGCGCCGAGGGCCGCGAGGAGTCCGGCTACAACTATCGCCGTCTGTTCTCGCTGTTCTGGAAGATGGTGCTGTGCAGCGGCACTCGTGGTCTGCGCCTGGTGAGCATGCTCGGGGTGACGCTGGCGCTGGCGGGCGTGATCATGGCCGGGGTGGTCATCGTGCAGGCGCTGACGCAGGACAATCACGATCCCGAGGGCTGGGCGTCGATCATCGTCGTGCTGCTGTTGTGCTCGGGCGCGACGCTGTTCTCGCTCGGCCTGATCGCGGAATATCTCGGTGTGGCCCTGCACATCCTGGTCGGCAAGCCGCTGTACCTGACCGTCGAGACCCCGACACCGCGCCCGGATACGATGCTTGCGCCGGCCGTGAACCATCGAGTCGACGCCGCGGTGCCGGCAGCCGCGACGGAGAAGGGCCATCACGAGTGAGCGACCGGATCATCTTCAGCAGGCCGTTCCGCGCTGCCGCTGAACGCGCCAATCTGCTGACCGTGCTCGATTCCGATCACAGTCACGGCGACGGTCAGTTCACCAAGTCGGCGACGGCCAAGATCAAGGCCATCACCGGCGCCGGGCACGCGCTGCTCACCACGTCGTGCACGCACGCACTGGAACTGGGCGCGCTGCTGCTCGAGCTGGGCCCCGAGGACGAGGTGATCGTCCCGAGCTTCGCGTTCACCTCGGCGGCGACCGCGATGGCGCTGCGCGGTTCGACCTGTGTGTTCGTCGATATCGACGAGACGACGGGCAATATCGATCCGGCGGCCGCGGCGGAAGCGATCACCGACCGCACCAAGGCGATCGTGGTCATGCACTACGGCGGTGTCGCCGCCGACATGGAGCCGTTGCTCGCGCTGGCCGCCCAGCACGGTGTGGCGATCATCGAGGACAACGCGCACGGCCTCGGCGGCACGTGGCGCGGCAGGCAGCTGGGCACCATCGGCACCCTGGGCACACAGAGCTTCCACGACACCAAGAACGTGCACTGCGGCGAGGGCGGCGCGCTGCTGCTCTCGGACGAGATCCTGATGGGTCGCGCGGAGATCATGCGGGAGAAAGGCACCGACCGCGCCCGTTTCCTGCGCGGCCAGGTCGACAAGTACTCCTGGCAGGACATCGGCTCGAGCTACCTGCCCAGCGAGCTCAACACGGCGGTGCTTGACGCGCAGCTGGCCGAGTTCGACACCATCCAGCAACAGCGCCACCGCGTGTGGGACACCTACGCGGCCGCGCTGCCGGATTGGGCCGTCCGCAACGATGTGCGCCCGATGACGGTGCCCGCCGATAGTGGCCACACCGCGCACCTGTTCTACCTGCGAATGCCGACCGAGGAGAGCCGCGACGGCATCATCGCTCATCTCGCCGAACGCGGGATCGTCGCGCCGTTCCACTACATTCCGCTGGATTCGAGCCCTGCCGGTCTGAAGTACGGCCGCACGCCGGTGCCGTGCACACGGTCGGCGAACTTCTCCGCGACGATCGTGCGGCTGCCGCTGTGGCCCCTGCTGAGCGACGCCCAGCTGACCCGCGTGATCGACGCGGTCACCGAATACCAGGTGTAGCGCCCCGGGCGGTCAGCGCCCGAAGCGCGCGTTCACCCAGGTGGGGGGGTGAGCTGGTCGCGGCTGCCGACCGCGGCCCACCCCACTCGCCCGTCAGTGACCGCCGAACAACAACGCGGCCGCGGCGTCGGTGAGCACCTCGTAGGCGTCGGTCTCCCGGTTGTAGATCCAGGTGTTCGGACCAGCCTTGGGCAGACCGGCAGCCTGAACCGCCGTGGCGGAGGGCCGGAAGCTGGTGCTGCGCGGGATCTCGTCGACGACGTAGACCAGATCGGGCCGCTGCTCGAGTGCCAGTGCCCGCATCGCCTCGGTGACATCACCCGGTTCGATCTTGAAGCCCTTGCGCACGCTCAGCGCGGCGGCGGCCAGGGTGCCCGACGGGGTCTTCAGCCCGTACGCGACCTCCATGTCGACGGAGGTGATGTCGTTGAGCACGTCCACGATCGGCTGGGTGAACACCGGACCGCGGGCGGTGCGGATCACCGTGTCGCGGCGGTCGACCAGCCAGTAGTCGCCGTCGCTGTCGCGCCGGAACAGGTTCTCCGTCGGCCACCAGGCGTCGCCGGCCCGGAAGACGCCGCGCAGCCCGCCGTCGGACAGGTCACCGCCGTCGACCGACTTGCCGAGCAGCAGCCCCGGCTCGTTGTCGGCGCAGCGCCGCGCGAAGCCGTCGTCGCCGACCCGGATCTGCTCGGTGACCGGGTCGTAGGCGACCAGCTCGACATGTGCGGTGCCCGGCACCGGCCTGCCCTTGGAGCCGATCTTGGTGCCGGGCACATTGGCCAGCACCACGTCGCCGTCGATCGAGGCGTAGAACTCGAGCACCCTGGCCGGCGCGAACTGCTCGAGGGTGCGCCGCCACAGCCCGGCGGGCATGCCGGAGCCGATGAACAGCCGGATCGGATGGTTGTGGCCGGCCGGGAAGACCTGCGCGTCGAGCAGATCACGCAGCATTGTCCAGGTGTAGGTGACAACGGTGACGCCGTAGCGGTGCACTTCCGCGGCGAAACGACCCGGCTCCATGTCCATCGGCCTGGCCAGCGCGATCCGGCTGCCACCGGCGATCGCCCCACCCAGACTCACCAGCAGTCCCGACGAATGATGCAGCGGCGCAAGGCAGTACACGGTGTCGCGGCGGTCGAGGTCGGCCGCGCTCGCGGTGCCGAACGCCGACAACGCCCACCGATGGTTGGTGATGTACTTGGCCTCGAGCCGGTCACCGGTGCCGATGACGAGGATGAACGCGAGCTCACGAGCCAGGCCGGGGTTCGGCCGGAACCAGGCGGGCACCCGCACCCGCGACGGATCGATCTGTTCGAGGTCGATCACCCTATCGCCGGTCGGCACCGCCAGCTGCCTGGTGTCGCCGCCACCGAGCACCAGCACGCGCGCGCCGGTCGCGGCGGCGGTGCGCAGGTTCTCCGGGTCGGTGATCAGCGTCTGCACGCCGGTCAGCTCCATGGCCCGGTCGAGTTCGGCGCCAGGCGCGAGCAGCACCGCGACGGCACCGAGGCGCGAGAGCGCGGCGACCACGGCCAGCGCACTGGGCCTGGTCTCCATGACGACGCCGACCCGGTTGGCCGGCCGGATGCCGACGGAGATCAGCCCGCGCACGACATTGTCGATGCGGACCTCGACCGCGGCATTGGTGTGCACCCGGTCGTCGAAGAGGAACAGATCCTTCTGCGGCGCGCGCTTGGCGTGCTCGCTGAGCAGCTTGCCGAGCGAGATCCGGGTGTGCGGCTGGATCATGCCGAGCCGGGTCAGCCGCGGCAGGGCGCGCGCCGCCTCACCCGCCATCTCGACAGAACCGCGAATCGTGCTGCTGGCGATGCCTTCCAGCGCCTTGCCGACGCCCGCGCCCGCCTCGGCCAGGGTGGCCGCGGTGTGCACCACCCGGGTCGCCGCGGTGCGTGGCGCGTTGCTCGCCACGTGCTCCTGCATCGGGACGATCTGCTCGGGCAGAGTGCCGTTGCCTTCCATCCACCCGATCCACTCGCGCACCATCGGCCAGGTGTGGTTGGTCGCGATCGAACCGGCGACGAGCCCGAAATGCCCTGCCACCAAACTGGCTTCGTATACCTCGGCGTTGGGCGCCGCCCGCACGATCCCGCGCACCGCGGCGGGCTGGCCGATGTCGTCGACCTCACCGACGAACGCCAGGATCGGGCATTTCAGCTCGGCGAGCGAGATCGGGTGATCGCGGATCACGAAGCCGCCCAGCATCATCCGGTTGTGCGCGACGAACTGCTTGAGCAGATCGGCGACCGCCGGACCCGAATAGCCCACCCAGCCATCGCTGTTGAGGAAGCGGCGCTGACGTTCCTTGGGCAGCAACGCTTCCCGGTCGTGCAGCTGCAGCAGGAAGTCGATCCGCGACTTGGCGGTCTTGACCGGGTCGAGCATCTGGAAGCCGATGCGCACCATCGATTCGGTGATCGGCAGCCGGTGCATCACGTGGTCTGCCAGGAAGTCCGCCACCTCGGACACCACACCGTAGGGCAGCCCGAACGGCATGCCCGCGACGATGTCGACCGGACTGCCGAAGGTGACGATGGAGGCGACGCCCTTGCCGTAGCGGTAGGCGGTGGCCTGGTAGGCGAACATACCGCCCTGCGAGTACCCCATCAGGTGCACCTGCGCGCCGGTGGCCTCGCAGACGGTGTCGATGGCCGAGTTCACCGCAAGCACGTGGTCGGCCAGGTCACGTTCCCAGCCGCCCTCCTCGGTCGCGGGTGAACCGAAATCGATGACCCAGCAGTCGATTCCGCTCGCGTGCAGGATCCCGACGGCGCCGCCCGCCGCGTTGACGTCCCAGATGTCGGCGTTCACCATCAACGGCGGCACCAACAGCGCCACCGGACGGCCCGCCGAAGTATCGTCGGGGAAGTAATGACGCAACCGATACATGCGTCTGCGCTCGACGACCTCGAAGGGCGAGGACTCGACATCGTGCGCCAATCCGCCGAAGCGGATCACCTCCAGCCCGTTCTGCGCGGTAGCCAGCAACCGCTGCATAGAACCGACCACACCTTTTGGACTGATATCCACCGTTCCCACCTGGCCTACCCTGCTGAAAGTGACACACCTCACACACCCCGATGTGCTCATATGAGCTAACCACACCGGACCTCCATTATGTGTCGCCTGTGACAGGCCGCATGTTCCGGCGATTCGGGTCACACCCGCTGTTCAGCGGCCCAGCACGGTGGTGTAGACGCTTCGCGTCGAATCGGGCGAACTGGTCGATCGTGGCGGCGTGCACGATCGTCGTCGCGCAGCAGTCCCGGTACGGCTCGGGACAGGCGCTCACCTCGTGGTAGAGGGTGCCGACCGCCGCGGCCTCGTCGGCCACGCGACTCTGCGCCGCGTCGTAGGACTCGTAGGTGGCCGCCGCGATCAGCCCGAGCAGCAGACCGTAGAACACGCCGCCGACGGTGAGCACCGTCGTGACGGTCTCGTTCCAGCCGGGCTCGGGGCCGAAGGCCCGCTGGACGGTCTGCCTGCTGAGCAGAATCGCGGTCACCGCCAGACCGACGGCGGCGCCGGTGATGAGGAGGAAGTCCAGCCAGATCGGTAGCCCCGCCGGTTCCGGCGCCTATCGGTGATTCATCCCAGGACATCCGTCGCCACGCAATCGCCTCCCGCGCAACGGATCTCCCGGTCACAGCCATGTTTTCCCGATAAGCCTGCACACGGCCTCCTCGAGGCCCTACCATCGTCGTTGTCCGGAACGCACTGGCACGCACCAAATTTCGTGTAAGACCGTTTCACACGCCCGGTTTCTTCCGCGCAGGACCATTCGATTTTGCATCGTTGCCCACCCCCCGGCCTGTCGCGCATCGTCGCGCCGCACAGGTCGATCGGCCGTGCCGATATCCGCCCCGAGGTGAGGAACTCCATGACCATCGAAATGCCGCTGCCCACAGACAATTCCGTCCGTAAGAGTCTCAGCACCACCGCGGCGCAACAGCTGGCGCACACCACCAAATCCGAGCCGCAGATGCAGGGGATCAGCTCCCGCTGGCTGTCGCGCGCACTGCCTTGGGTGCAGGTCGCGGGTGGTATCTACCGCGTCAACCGCCGGCTCACCCACACCGTCGGCAACGGCGAGGTCGAGTTCGTCGTCGACGGCTCGCGCGCCAGGGTGATCCCGCAGGAATTGCGCGAACTGCCCGCCCTGCGCACCGTCGAGGACGACCAGTTGCTGCGCCCGCTCGCCGACAATTTCGTGCAATACGATCTCGATCCCGGCACCGTCGTCGCCGAGTTCGGTAATCCGATGGATCAGGTCATTCTGGTCGTCCACGGAAAACTCGCCCGACTGGGTTCCGGCGAATACGGCGAGGCGACGAAACTGGGCATGCTCTCCGGCGGCGACTATTACGGCGAGGATATGCTCACCGACCCGTCGGCGATCTGGCCGGACACCGTGAAGACGGTGACCAAGACGACCATTCTCTGCCTGCCCAGACAAGCATTCGAACAATTCCTCGACATGAATCCCGCCTTGGCCCGGATCCGCACCGAGGCCGCCGAGACGCCACGTCGGACACAGAATTCCAAGGGCGAGGCCGATATCGAGATCTCCTCCGGCCATTCCGGTGAACCGTTGCTCGAGGGCACCTTCGTCGACTACGACGCCAGCCCCCGCCAATACGAACTCAGCCTGGCCCAGAGCGTGCTGCGGATTCACACCCGCGTCGCCGATCTGTTCAACGACCCCATGAACCAGGTCGACCAGCAGCTGCGCCTGACCGTCGAAGCGCTCTACGAGCGGCGCGAGCACGATCTGGTGAACAATCCCGAGTTCGGCCTGCTGCACAACTGCGATCTCAAGCAGCGCATCACCACCGAATCGGGCCCGCCGACCCCCGACGACATGGACGAGCTGCTGAGCATGCGCCGCGGCACCAAGTTCTTCCTCGCCCATCCCAAGGCGATCGCCGCGTTCGGCCGCGAATGTTCGCGCCGCGGACTGTATCCCGATCCGGTGGAGTTCCAGGGCTCCCGGGTCCCCGGCTGGCGCGGGGTGCCGATCCTGCCGTGCGGCAAGATCCCGGTGAACGGCACCCAGACCACCTCGATCATGGCCATGCGCATCGGCGAGAAGGATCAGGGTGTCGTCGGATTGCATCAGACCGGCATTCCCGACGAGTACGAGCCGAGTCTGAACGTCCGGTTCAAGCAGATCGACGATCAGTCGATCATGTCGTACCTGGTGAGCTGCTACTACTCGGCCGCCGTCCTGGTCCCCGACGCGCTCGGCGTACTCGACGACGTGCTCGTCGCGCGCCGGGCCGACTGATCGGCGCGGGCCGTGTCGATCCTCACCAGGGCAGCGGCCCCGCACGCGGGCACCGAGCTCGCCGCCACGGTGGCGGCCCTGCTGCACGACGCGACGGCGCCTGCCGATCTGTTCCCCCGGCTCGGCACGGCGGCAGCCACACTCCCCCACCGGGTTTCGCCGCCGAAGTTATCCGCCCCCGAACCACGGTACCTGCTCGGGCCCACCGGGATCGGCACGACCTCGCTCTGGCGGGCCGCGCCTCCCGCACCGCAAGCCGGTGCACGGCAAGCGATTCCGCCGCTCTACTGTCCACCACCCGAACGCGACGATCCCGCGCTGGCCGAGGCCGTGAACGTCGGCCTGCTCGCCTGGGCGGCCGAAATCGGCCTCTACGAGGGCCGTCTCGACGAGCTGGGCAAGGCCGATTTCGGTCGGCTGATCATGCTCGCCCATCCCGATTGCGACGACCCCGACCTGCTCCTCGGCGCCGCCCGCGCCGCGGTGGCCGAATGGTCGGTCGACGACTATTACTGCGAGGAGGACGCCCCTGGCGACACCGCACCCGACGGAACCCCGTCCAGCGCCGCCGCCGAACTCGGGCCACGGCTCGAACTCGCCGCCGCCGCCATGGATCCCGCCCATCTGCCCGCGCGCTACGCACCCCGGCTCGAACAGGCCATGCAGGCCGACCCGATCCTGCGCGCGTTCCGCACGTCGTTCGCGCACCTGGCGGGGTACGCGAGCCCGGCGCAGCTGGCCAGGCTGCGCACCGAGATCGCGGGCTGGTTCATCGCACTCGGCGCCGAGGCAGGCTGGCGCGCGGCAGATCGGATGCCACCGGTCTGGGAGTACCTGACCAATCGCCAGCCGCACAGCTTCCTGCCGTGCATGGCGCCGATCGACGCCGTCGGCGGCTACGAACTCGGCGCTCCCGAGTACACCGATCCGGCCGTCCGGCGGGTCGTCACCACCGCCGCACTGGCCGCGCAGATGGTGAACGACCTGTATTCGATGGCGCGCGAGGACCTTTCGGGTGGCAGGGAATTCAACCTGCCGACCGTGCTCGCCGCCGAGGAGGGCTGCAGCCGCGCCGACGCGGTCCTGCGGACCGCGCAGATCCACGACGAGCTGATGCACCGCTTCGAACGGGAAGCGGCCCCGCTCGCCGCCGCGGGCTCACCCCAGCTGCGCCGCTTCCTGGCCGGCCTGTGGGCCTGGATGGGCGGCAATCGCGCCTGGCACGCCGACAGCCGCCGCTACCACGACATCGCACCAGGAGAGGACGACCGATGACCATCGCGAACCCCCGTACCGACCGCACCGTCCTGCGCACCACCTACCAGCGTTCCGTCGCGGCGTACTGGAACAACAATCCCAACGACGATCGGGTCAACACCAAACTGGGCGAGGTCGACGGTCTCTACCACCACCACTACGGCATCGGCGCGCCCGACTGGTCGGTCATCGAGGGCCCCGAGCAGACCAGGCAGGACCGCATCGTGCGCGAACTGCACCGGCTCGAGACCGCGCAGGCCGACTACCTGCTCGACAATCTCGGCCCCATCCAGCCCGAGGACCGCCTCGTCGACGGCGGTTCGGGACGTGGCGGCACCAGCTTCATGGCCGCGGAACGATTCGGCTGCAAGGTCGACGGTGTCTCCATCTCCGAGTACCAGGTCGGCTTCGCCAACGACCAGGCCGAGACCCGCGGTGTCACCGACCAGGTCCGGTTCCACTTCCGCAACATGCTCGACACCGGCTTCGCCGACGAGTCGGTGCGCGCGATTTGGACCAACGAGACCACCATGTACGTCGATCTGTTCGACCTGTTCGACGAATTCTCCCGGATCTTGGAACCCGGCGGGCGGTATGTGTGCATCACCGGCTGCTCCAACGACGTCACCGGCGGCCGGTCGGCCTCGGTCAGCTGGATCGACGCCCACTACGGCTGCATGATCCACCCGCGCAGCGAGTACTTCCGCGCACTCTCCGACAACGGCCTGATCCCCACCACCGTCGTCGACCTCACCCCCGACACCATCCCATACTGGGAGCTGCGCACCCATTCCGAGCTCGCCACCGGCGTCGAGCAGCCGTTCCTCACCGCCTACCGCGAGGGGAGCTTCCAGTACCTGATGATCGTCGCCGATAAGGTAGCCAGGTGACCGAACAGCTCGCCGACCCGTCGACCGACCGCGAAGCCATGCCCGTCGAGCTGGTCGACGACACCGGTGTTGCGATCGGAGCGTGCTCGGTGGCCGATGCCCATCGGCCACCTGGCACGCTCCACCGCGCCTTCTCGGTGCTGCTGTTCGACCGGCACGGGCACGTGCTGGTCCAGCAGCGCGCCGCGGTGAAGACCCGCTTCCCGCTGCAGTGGGCCAACACCTGCTGCGGGCATCCCGCGCCCGGTCAGCCGGTGCTCGAGGCGGCGGCGATCCGGCTGCGCGAGGAGTTCGGTCTCGCGGCCGAGCTCACCGAGGTCGGGACCTTCCGCTACCGCGCGGGCGACGAGACGACGGGCCGGGTCGAGCACGAATACGACCATGTCCTGATCGGTGTGGTGGGCGATGTGACACCGCGGCCCGATCCGGCCGAGGTCGGTGCCTGGGCGTGGATCTCCCCGCAGACCCTGCGGGCCGAGTTGGCCGACCATCCCGGCAGGTACACGCCGTGGCTGGCCGAGGTTCTCGAGATCGCCGACCGCGCGCACACCGCGCACCGGGCGTAACCCCTCCCTCCTTGCCGCTTTTCGACCAGTACGTTTCCTACCCACCTCAGGAGGCGCAACAGGTTTAATGCGCATATCTATATCTTTCAATGTTCAGGTTTCTTGGTGAAATCACAGGCTCGCCACAGTCGCCGACCAGGCCGCGCGCGCACCCTGGACAGGGAACGATTTCCGCAGAGGGTGAGTGAGGTAGCGATGGTCGAGGTCGAGATCAACGACGACACCGTGACGGTCCATGTGCTCGGTGGTCATCGCCTGCTCGCGCTGCGCCAGCAGGTCGTGATCGACCGCGCCGCCATCACCGGCATCACCCCCGCCGAGGTGGATCTGCGCCCGCCGTGGGTGCGCGCGCCCGGCACCTTCATCCCCGGCGTGATCGCCGCCGGCGTCTACCGGGGCAAGGGCCGGAAAGAGTTCTGGGACACCACCTTCGGTGGCAGTGCCGTGCGGATCGACCTCGACGGGCCTGATTTCACCCGCCTGGTCGTCGACGTCGACGACCTCGACGGCGTGCTGAACGCGCTCACCGGCGAATCCGTCCGCGCCTGACCTGACCTTCCCCGCCGCCCACGAACGGCGGCGTCGCGGCCGCTCCCCTCCCCCGGCGAAACGATCACCGTACCGACCGGTCCCATGGGCGAAGTGGCATGCTCGAACGATGGGAGTTTCGACAACGCAGTCGGTGGATCGCCGTTTCGTCAGCTTGGTCGCGATGTTCGACCGCCTCTTCCGCAGGCCGTCGCACGGCGGTGGCGCCCTGTGCGTGTACCTGCACGGTGAGCCGGTGGTCGATGTGTGGGCGGGCTACGCGAGCCCCGGCGTACCCTGGGCCGCGGACACGGTGGCGCTGGCCTTCTCCACCGGAAAAGGCGTGGCCTCCACGGTGATCCATCAGCTCGCCGAGCGCGGGCAGCTCGACTACGACACCGCGGTGGCCGAATACTGGCCCGAATTCGCCGCAGCGGGCAAGTCGCACATCACGGTGCGCGACGTGCTCACCCATCGCGCCGGTCTGCACCGGCTGCGCGGCCTGCTGCCCGGGCCCGTCGACCGTTTCCTCGACGACGAGGCCGTCACGGCGGCGCTGGGCGCGGCCACCCCCGACCCTCGGCACCGGATCACCAGCGGCTACCACGGCATCAGCTACGGGCACCTGGCCGCCGAGCTGGTGCGGCGGGTGACCGGCCGCGAGTTCGTCGACGTCGTCCGGACCGAGCTCGCCGAACCCCTTGGCGCCGAAGAACTCTGGTTCCGGGTGCCGAAGGAGGAACGGCATCGCATCGCCACCACCTTCCCGCGTCTGCGGGCGGCGGGCATGGAGTGGGACCGGGGTTCGGACCTGCTCACCCGCACCAGGTACGCCGCCGCCGCGGAAACGACTCCCCGCGGTTTCGCCGACCTCATCGTCGACCCGCGCGTGCACGATTCGGTGATGCCGGGCGTGAACGGCGTGTTCTCGGCCCGCGCGCTGGCCCGCGTGTACGGCGCACTCGCCAACGGCGGCGAACTCGAAGGAACCCGTATCCTCGACCCCGGCTCGATCCGCCGCGTCGCCACCCGCCAGGTCTTCACCCCGGACTACGTGCTGGCCTTCCGCATCCCGTGGGCGCTCGGTTTCCACGGTGTCCCGATGAAACCGTCCAAGTCCGACCCGATTTCGGCGTTCGGCCACTTCGGCCTCGGGGGTTCCGGCGCCTTCGCCGACCCCGAGACCGGCCTGTCCCTCGCCTTCGTCACCAACCGCCTCGGCGGCAAACTCACCCCACTCGGCGACGCCCGCCTCACCCGCCTCGGCACCACCGCCCACAACATCGCGAAAGCCGACAGGCTCCGCTGAGACCCGATGGTGTCTCGCATCGTGGGTCGTTTCGCCTGCCCCCTGGCACGATGTGGCGTATGGAGATCGTCGGGCTCGAGCGGATCGAGGCGGCTGCGCGGCTGCTGGCGCCGGTGATTCGGCGTACGCCGACCGTGGGGTCGCGGGTGTTGTCGGAGCGGGTCGGTGCGCAGGTGCTGCTCAAGTGCGAGAACCTGCAGCGCACCGGGTCGTTCAAGCCGCGCGGCGCGTACAACCGGATCGCGAACATGCCCGCGGCCGAGCGGGCGCGCGGCGTGGTGGCGGCGAGCGCGGGCAATCACGCGCAGGGCGTTGCGTGGTCGGCGGCGGAGCTCGGGATCACCTCGACGGTGTTCATGCCGGTCGGAGCGTCGCTGCCGAAGCTGGTCGCCACGCGTGCCTACGGGGCAGAGGTACATCTGGCGGGTGACTCCATCGACGAATCCCTGCTCGCCGCACAGGAATTCGCCGAGCGGACGGGCGCGACGCTGATCCATCCGTTCGATCATCCCGACATCGTCGCCGGACAGGCGACCGTCGCCCTGGAAATCCTCGAGCAGGTTCCCGATGTGGGCACGGTCGTCGTGCCGACCGGTGGTGGTGGACTGCTCGCGGGTGTCGCGGTGGCATTGCACGCCGTGGCACCGCGGGTTCGGGTGATCGGTGTGCAGGCGGCCGAGGCGGCGGCGTGGCCGGATTCGCTCGCGGCGGGCAAGCCGATTCGGGTGCCGCGGATGTCGACCATGGCCGATGGCATCGCGGTGGGGCAGCCGGGTGCGGTGCCGTTCGCCCACGTCGCCGAGTTGGTGTCCGAGATCGTCACGGTCGACGAGGACTCCTTGTCGAAGGCGCTGCTGCTGTGTCTGGAACGGGCCAAACTCATCGTCGAACCCGCGGGTGCGGCGGGTGTCGCCGCGCTCCTGTCCACCGACCTGCGCGACCTGCCCGGCCCGGTCGTGACCATCCTGTCCGGCGGAAACATCGACCCGCTGCTGCTCACGCGGGTGATCGGCCACGGTCTCAGCGCGGCGGGCCGCTACCTGGCCATGCGCGTCACCATCGCCGACCGCCCCGGTGCGCTGTCCGCACTGCTCGGCGTCGTCGGCCGCGCGGGCGCGAGCGTGGTCGACATCGTCCATTCCCGCACCGGCATGTGGCTGGCCGTCGACGAGGTCGAGGTCTCGCTCACCGTCGAAACCCGGGGCCCGGCCCACCGCGACGACGTGCTGGACGCGCTGCGCGACGCCGGTTTCCGAGTCCACGCGGAGCTTTAGCCTCAGTGCCTCGAGGCACCGGCGTCCCGAGGGAGCGTGCGGCTCCAGAATCAGTGCGCCCCACCGAGTTCCAGCGCCAGCACCCCGAGGATCACCAGCCCGATACCGCCGACCTGGATCAGGGTGAGCCGCTCCCCGAGGAACAGCACACCGATCGCCGCGATCGCGGCCACACCCACCGCCGACCAGATGCCGTAGGCGACTCCGATCGCCATCCCCCGCCTCAACGCCTGGGACAGGAAGAAGAACGCGGCACCGTAGCCGATCACCACGACGATCGACGGCGCCGGTTTCGTGAAGCCTTCCGACAGTTTCAGCGACACCGTCGCAGTCACCTCGGTGGCGATGGCCAGTGCCAGGAAGAGCAGGGTCATGGCCGCAGACTATCCGGACGGCCGCCCAGAACGCGCGCTACCGGGCTACGGGTACGACCTCAGCGCAACCAGGCGCGAGCGTCGTCGGCGGTCCTGCGGACCTCGTCGAGCTGCTCGGCGACACGGACGCCTGCGGTGCCGCCACGCGCATTGCGCGAGGCGATGGAGCCCTGGACCGTGAGCACTTCGCGCACACCGGCGGTCAGGGACGGGTCGACGGCGGCGAACTCCTCGTCGGTCAGTTCGTCGAGACCGACACCGCGCGCCTCGGCGACCCGCACACACGCACCGGCGGCCTCGTGGGCGACGCGGAACGGAACACCTTGGCGCACCATCCATTCCGCGATGTCGGTGGCGAGGGTGAAGCCGGCGGGGGCGAGTTCGGCCATCCGGTCGGTGTGGAAGGTGAGGGTGCCGACCAAGCCCGCGATGGCGGGCAGCAGCAGTTCGAGCTGGGCGACCGAGTCGAACAGGGGTTCCTTGTCCTCCTGCAGGTCCCGGTTGTAGGCCAGCGGCTGCGCCTTCAACGTCGCCAGCAGACCGGTCAGGTTGCCGATCAGGCGGCCCGCCTTGCCGCGCGTCAGCTCGGAGACGTCGGGGTTCTTCTTCTGCGGCATGATCGACGACCCGGTCGACCACGCGTCGGCCAGGGTGACGTAACCGAATTCCGGTGTGCTCCAGATGATGACCTCTTCGGCCATCCGGCTCAGGTCGACGCCGATCATGGCGAGCACGAACGCGGCCTCGGCGGCGAAGTCCCGCGAGGAGGTCGCGTCGATCGAATTGGCCGCGGACGCGGTGAAATCGAGATCGGCGGCGATCTGCTCGGGATCCAGTCCCAGCGACGAACCGGCCAGCGCGCCCGAACCGTACGGCGAGATGGCAGCGCGCTTGTCGAAGTCGCGCAGGCGTTCCAGATCACGCAGCAGCGGATGCGCGTGGGCGAGCAGATGGTGCGCGAGCAACACGGGCTGCGCGGCCTGCAGGTGGGTCTTGCCCGGCATTACCGCGTCCGGGTGCGCGGCGGCCTGGCCGACGAGCGCATCGACCACATCGAGCACACCGGCGGCGACCCGGCGCACACCGTCACGCAGCCACATGCGGAACAGGGTGGCGACCTGGTCGTTGCGCGAACGGCCCGCCCGCAGCCGGCCACCGAGTTCGGTGCCGACCCGCTCGATCAGCCCGCGCTCGAGCGCACCGTGCACGTCCTCGTCGGAGTCGGCGGGACCGTAGGCGCCCGAGGCGACGTCGGCGGCGAGCGCTTCCAGCCCGGCGAGCATGCCGGTCAGGTCCTCGTCGGAGAGCAGCCCCGCCTTGTGCAGCACGCGAGCATGCGCCTTGGACGCGCGGATGTCATAGGGAGCCAGCGCCCAGTCGAAATGGGTCGATTTGCTCAGCGCCGCCATCGCCTCGGCGGGGCCGGACGCGAATCGCCCACCCCAGAGCGCACCTTCGTTGGTTCCACTATGGGTCATCGTGTGCCCTCTCCTGGGTGTCGGCGGTTACGGCGCAGAACGGCTGCCGCGCACAGACGGGCAACCGCATCGAGCCTACGGTTGCCGCCTGATCTAGCGAGAACATGGGTAACTCACCGGGTACGCCAAGAACAGGCGCTTCGGGTGAGCCCGATAGGAATAGCGGCAGCCTCCCCACGACCGGCAAAAGTCGCGGGGAGGCGGGGGAGCCTACTTACTTCCTACTTCTGGTTGAGGTCGCGGCGGGCGGCGACCTTCGAGGACAGGCCGTGGATCTGCACGAAGCCCTTGGCCAGCGACTGGTCGAAGGTGTCGCCCTCGTCGTAGGTGGCCAGGTTGAAGTCGTAGAGCGACTGCTCGGAGCGGCGGCCGTTGACCACGGCGGAACCACCGTGCAGCACCATCCGGATGTCGCCGGTGACGTGCTGCTGGGTGTCCTGCACGAACGCGTCGAGGGCGCGCTTGAGCGGGGAGAACCACAGGCCGTCGTAGGCCAGCTCGCCCCAGCGCTGCTCGACCTGGCGCTTGTAGCGGCCCAGCTCGCGCTCGATGGTGACGTTCTCCAGGGCCTGGTGCGCGGTGATCAGCGCGATGGCGCCCGGCGCCTCGTAGATCTCGCGGCTCTTGATGCCGACGAGCCGGTCCTCGACCATGTCGAGGCGGCCGACGCCCTGGCGACCGGCGCGGGTGTTCATCTCCTCGATGGCTTGCAGCACGGTGACCTGGCGACCGTCGATGGCGACCGGCACACCCTTGTCGAAGGTGATGATGACCTCGTCGGGCGCCTCGAAGTTCACCGTCGGGTCGGCGGTGTAGTCGTAGACGTCCTTGGTCGGCGCGTTCCACAGGTCCTCGAGGAAGCCGGTCTCGACGGCGCGGCCCCACACGTTCTGGTCGATCGAGAACGGCGACTTCTTGGTGACGTTGATCGGCAGGTTGTTCTGCTCGGCGAAGGCGATGGCCTTCTCCCGGGTCCAGGCGTAGTCGCGGACCGGGGCGATGACCTCCAGGTCCGGCGCCAGGGCGCCGATGCCGACCTCGAAGCGGACCTGGTCGTTGCCCTTGCCGGTGCAGCCGTGCGAGACGGTGGTGGCGTTATGGAACTTGGCGGCCTCGACCAGGTGCTTGACGATCAGCGGGCGGCTGATGGCCGAGACCAGTGGGTACTGGCCCATGTACATGGCGTTGGCCTGGATGGTGGGCAGGCAGTACTGGTCGGCAAACTCGTCGCGCGCGTCGACCACGATGGCCTCCACGGCGCCGCAGTCCAGCGCGCGCTGGCGCACCACGTTCATGTCCTCGCCACCCTGGCCCAGGTCGATGGCAACGGCCACCACCTCGGAACCGGTCTCCTTCGCGATCCAGCTGATGGCGACGGAGGTGTCAAGCCCACCGGAGTAGGCGAGTACGACGCGATCGGACATGTCTGTTGTGCTCCTCGAAGTGTGTACGTCATCTGCACGGGCTGCCTCGAGCAGTATGAATGCTCCGGCCGCCGGTCGGCTCGCGCCGCTGCTGCAAATGATTATGCACGATGATGCAATCTCATTCATACCCGGGGGTGAGTGCCGCATCGATTCATGCCGGGCATCCCACTGAAATCGCCTGCCACCTGCGGATACATTGCAACAGCAACTTGGCAGCAAGCACCTTCTGTGAGACGCTGGTCACACAACCAGCCATCGGTCGGGGTCGAGGAGTGAACATGCAGCAGCTACGTGATTTCGCCGAGGCGAACTACGACCTGATCGGGGCCGTCGTCATCGGACTCGGCAATTTCGGGTTGACGGTCGCCAAGCTGGTCATCGACCTCGGCACGCCGATCCTCCAGGGCTACTTCGCCTGACCAGCCGAGTCCGTACCAGCACAGGGAGCACATCATGGAGGACGCGATCCTGCAATTTCTGTCCGACCACTACGAATCCGGCGCCACCGTCGGCCTGGCCATCGGGCGGGTCCTCTTCGACCTCTCCGCACCCCTGGCTCTGGCGATCCTGAACTTCCTCGCCTCCTGATCACCGGATCGAGCGAAGGCGGCTGTCGAGCGACGACCGCACCCGGGGCCAGTCCTCGCTGGTGATCGAGAACAGCACGCTGTCACGCACGGTGCCGTCCGCTCCGGCCACACCTCATCGGAGCTTCTGGGGTCGGGTATCGGCTCGAAGCGGTCCGGATCGAAAGTTTGTGGCACACCGGGAATATGCGGCCCGAACTGCGCGTAGCCCGGTGGGAGGACACTTCGGCGCCACCGCGGATCGCCCGACACCCGACACCTTCGCGTCCACGTGTGGCACTCTGGGAGAGCACTATTCGGCTCGCCAAACGTGAGGACGAACAAGATGCTCCACTACATCGCGCAGGAATTCTCCACCCTCGGCAACGGCGTGCTCGATGTCGGCCGGGCCGTCGTCGAACTGGTGCAGGACATCATCGACGTCGCGACTCCGAACAATCCGGGCGGCGGCGCGGGCGGCGGTCAGTACCCGTTCGCCTGATCCGGCGTGGGCTCCCGCCACCGACCGGAGCGCGCCGCTAGTCTCCCCGCATGACCGCCGACGACGACGTGCAGCTCGACGCAGGCAAAGCACGACTCGTCATCGCGCCGGGAGACGGCGGCGCACTGCACAGCCTCACCGTCGACGGCACCGAGCTGCTGCGGCAGGACCCGGGGACAGGCTGTTTCGTCATGGCTCCGTGGGCGGGCAGGCTCGGCTACGGCACCTTCACCGTCGGTGACCAGACCTACCGGATGCCGATCAACAATCCGCCACACAGCATCCATGGCACCGCCCGCGACGGCGCGTGGGAGGTCGTCTCCGCGTCGGCGACCGAGGCGACACTGCGGCACCGGCTGACCGACCCGTGGCCGTTCGCGGGCACCGTCACCCAGAGGTTCGCCCTCACCGACACCGGTCTCACCCTGTCGCTGCGCATCGCCACCGACCACGACCCCTTCCCCGCGCAGGGCGGTTGGCATCCGTGGTTCCTGCGCGAGCTGCCGCCTGCCACCGGACCACTCGCAGTCGACTTCCGGCCCGCCTGGCAGTACGAGCGCGGCGCGGACTTCCTGCCCACCGGCCGCCACATCGCGCCGACCCCGCCACCGTGGGACGACTGTTTCGGCATGCCCGACGGCGTCCTCGTTCGACTGACCTGGCCCGGCTTCCTCGAACTCACGATCAGCAGCCGGGTTCCCGACGTGGTCGTCTGGACGCTGCCGGAGGAATCACTGTCGGTGGAGGCCCAATCCGGCCCGCCCGACGGCGTGAACACCGACCCCAGGATGGTGACCCCCGACTCGCCGCTCGACATCCGCGTCGACTGGACCTGGCGGCGGTTGTCGCCGAACTGAATTCGGCCATCTCACCCGGCGTCGTCGCGCGGCGCCCTCGGCACGGTCCGCAACAGGGAATGCACCACCGGACGCAACCGCGCCGGCGGAAACCGTTGCGCGTCGGACAGCACCATCCTGCCCAGTGTCTCGGCGAAGCCGAACAGCGTGTGACCGATCAGTTCCACGTCCACCTCGGCGACGCCGCCCCGTAATCGCAGCCCCTGACCGAGCAATTCGATACCGCGGCACAGCATCTCGTCCCTGGCCGCGCCGAGAAGTTCCCGATAGCCCACGGGCGCACCGTCACTGGGCAGCAGGATCAACCGCCAGCGCGACGGGTCGGCGGCCACCGAGTCGAGGAACGCCATCAGCGCCGCGACGAACTCCTCGTCGGGATCGGTGCCACGCAGATCCGCGGGCATCGCCGCGAACACCTGCGCCATCCCGGCCGCGTGTTCGCGCCGCAGCAGCGCCGCGACCAATTCCGGCGCCGCCGGGAACAGCGCGTACAGCACCGGCTTGGCGACACCCGCCTCCTGCGCGACCGCCTGCATCGTCAACCGGGCCAGCCCGTCGCGGGCGACGACGCGCAAGGCGGCATCGAGAAGCTGCTCCCGGCGCTGCGCGGGTGGCAGCCGGGGCGCATTGCGCCCCCGGGGTCGTCCGGCACCCGACACCTGCCACACCCCGGTCGACTTCCGCTGCACACTCACGCAGCGATCATGCCCCAATTCGGAGACAGCCGAACGGGCTATTGTTACTGTCTCAGACTGTTGGCTACACCACCGTAGAAATTGATAGCTACGGTCGCGTAGCGCTTCAGTCAGCTCTGGTCGCGCAGGACGGCGGCCGCACCGGAACCGGGGTGATCGTCATCGTCGCGACAGTTGAAACAGCCAGTACACCAACGGATCGCGAGCTCGTCGTCGAATTCGGCACCCACTGGTGGCGTGCCCATCCGCAGCAGTCGATCGAGACAGCGGGCAGGCAGGTCAGGATGGGCTGGCGCGCTACCGCCGAGCTGGTCCTCGCGCTGGTCCATCGCCGGTTTCCGCTGCGGGAATTCCTGCGTCAATGCTCGTTCATGGCGGGTGTCTCAGCCACGCCGACGCTGTTGGTCGCCATCCCGGTCGCGGTGGTCGTGTCGATCCAGATCGGTTCGCTGGTCGGCCAGGTCGGCGCGACCACCTTCATCGGCGCGGTCAACGGCCTCGGCATCATCCGGCAGGGCGCGCCGCTGGTGACCTCGCTGATGATCGCCGGCGCGGTCGGCTCCTCGATCTGCGCGGATCTCGGCTCCCGCACCATCCGTGAGGAGATCGACGCCATGCGGGTGATGGGCGTCGACCCGGTGCGCAGGCTGGTCGCGCCGCGCCTGCTGGCCGCGGTGTCGGTGAGCATGCTGCTGTGCGGGTTCGTCGTCTTCATCGGTTTCGCCACGGGATACGTGTTCAACGTCTTCATCCAGGACGGCACACCGGGTTCCTACATCAGCACGTTCGCCTCGTTCGCCGTCGCGAGCGACCTGCTGGTCGCGATCGTGAAAGCGGCGGTGTTCGGCGCGCTCACCGCGATCATCGCCTGCGATGCGGGACTGCACACCAAGGGCGGCCCCGGCGGCGTCGCGAACGCGGTCAACTCGGCGGTGGTCAGTTCGGCGATCGTGCTGTTCGCGGCCAATATCGCGCTGACGCAGATCTACAACACCGTGTTTCCGTCGAAGGTGCTCTAGATGGCGAGCTACCTGCCACCCGCCCTGCGGCCATGGCGTGCGCTGCGGCAGGCGGCCCAGCCGCTCGCCGATGCCAATGTCCGTCTGGGACACCAGGGCATGGTGTTCATCGACGCGCTGCTCGCGATCCCGTTCGTCCTGCGGCACTACCGCAAAGAGGTCGTGCGGCTGATCGTCGACGTCACCTGGGGCAACGGCGCTCTGGTGGTGGGCGGCGGGACGGTGGGCGTGGTACTCATCCTGTGCGGCTTCGGCGGGGTCACTGTCGGGATGGAATCGCATACAGCGCTGGATCTGCTGACCATGAGCCCGCTCACCGGCGCCATCTCCGGTTTCGCCACCACCCGTGAGCTCGCCCCGCTGCTGGCGACGATCGCCTTCGCGGCCCAGGCCGGGTGCCGGTTCACCGCGCAGATCGGTTCGATGCGGATCGCGGAGGAGATCGACGCGCTGGAGTCGATGGCCATCCGCCCGCTCCCCTACCTGATCACCACGCGCATGCTGGCCGCGACGGTAGCGATCCTGCCGCTCTACAGCATCGGCATGGCGATCGCCTATCTCTCCACCAAGGTGACCGTGTTCTTCCTCGGCGGCAGCGGGATAGGCACCTACGACCATTACTTCCACCAGTTCCTCGACCCGGGCGACATCGTGTACTCGGTGCTCAAGGCGGTCGCGTTCGTGCTCGTCGCGACGTTCATCCAATGCCACTACGGCTATATCGCCGCCGGTGGTCCCGAGGGTGTCGGCGTCGCGGCGGGCCGGGCCATCAAGATGACGATCATCGTGGTCGTCTTCCTCAATCTGCTTCTCACCATGGCTATCTGGGGCGTCGACCCGGGTATCCGGATCTCGGGATAGGTGGTCGGCGTGTATCCGGATCCCAGTGGGCGCGGCTGGTCGCGCAGGCGTCTCGGCCTGGCCGGGGTGGCGATGACGGCGAGTGTGTCGACCGTGGTGGCCTTGCTCGGGCTGCGCTACGGCGGCCATTTCGAGGACTCCGTCGCGGTGACGGCCATGATGACCAGCACCGGCGACGGCCTGCCCGCCCGCGCGGACGTGCGCTTCCGCGGAATGCTCGTCGGCGCGGTGTCCGAAGTGGAGATCGCGGACAAGGGTCTACGGCAGCGGGTCGGTCTGCGGCTGGAACCGGCTGCGGCCGCGTCGATTCCGGTCACGGTCACCGCCCGGGTCGTGCCTGCCAACATCTTCGGCGTCACCGCGATCGAACTGGTCGACAACGGCGCCGCCGCCTCGACCCTGGGCGCGGGAGCGGTCGTCGAACAGGACACCAGCAGCGCCACCGTCGCCCTGCAAACCACCCTGACCACCCTGCGTGACGTCCTCGACCGCATCCAGCCCGCCAAGCTGGCGCGGGTGCTGGCCACCCTCGCCGACGCGCTCGACGGCGACACCCGCCTGCCCGGTTCGACCATCGAGCGGCTGGACCAGTGGATCACCGAGGTCCGTGCGCTGCCCGGGATCGGCACACTGCTCGGCGATCTCGGCGCGGCGGCGTCCGCGGTGAACCAGTCGGCGCCCGAACTGGTCGACGCCCTCGGCCGCTCGGTGCAGACGGCCCGCACGATCACCGAGCGCCGCGCACAGGTCGTCGAGCTGCTCACCGCCGCGGGCATCGCCACCGACGCGACCCAGGACCTGTTCGCCCGGAATCCCGACGCGGGTAAGGAACTCGTGGTCGGTCTGGACGAGACGTTCGGTGCGCTGGCGGCGGATCCCTCGGCTCTCACCGACACCGTCACCGGACTCGGCGCCTCATTGAACCGCCTTGCCACCGTGTTCAATTGGGGACCGAGCAAGCAGATGCGCTGGGACATCACGGTGTCGTTCACCCCGTTCCGCCAGTACAGCGCAGCCGATTGCCCCCGCTACGGCGAGCAGAGCGGACCTCGCTGCGGTGGGCCCTCGGTGCCCGAAGTGGCTGCGCCACAGACCTATCCGACCCAGTTGTTGCCGGGCTGGCTAGCCACAGCGGGCCCCGCCCCGATGCCGGGGCTGCCGACGCTGACACTGCCCACCTTGCCGGGGCTGTCACTTCCCACCATCCCCGGACTGGTCATCCCCGGCATCACCGCACCGGCGAGCACCACCATGCCGATCGCCCTGACCGGCCCGGATGCCGTCGCGGCGATCGTCGGCGGCAGGCCGAACCTCACCGAGCTGCTGCTGCTCGGCACCGTGCTGACCGGTGCGACCGTCACCCTCGATACCCCGGGAGGACACTGACATGCGTTCGCGCACCACCTATCTCGGGCTCGCCGTATTCGTCGCGCTCTCACTCGTCGCGACCTACACGATCTGGTCGACCCTGCAGCGCTCCGTTCCCGGTGACACCCACCGCTACAGCGCCACCTTCACCGAGGTGCTCGGCCTGCGCGAAGGCGACGACGTGCGGATCGCCGGAGTGCGGGTCGGCCGGGTCGACGCGATCGACCTGGTCGATCGCAGGCATGCCAGGGTGACCCTGTCCGTGCAGTCCCGCCAGCACCTGAGCACCACCACGAAGGCGCTCATCCGCTATCAGAATCTGATCGGTCAGCGCTATGTCGCGCTGGCGGTGGGCGAATCGGCGGGTGAACCGCTCCCTGCCGGCGGATCGATTCCCTTGGAGCGCACCGAATCCTCGTTCGACGTCTCGACCATGCTCTCCGGTTTCGAGCCGCTGTTCAGCCTGTTGCAGCCCGACGAGGTGAACTCGCTGTCGGAGACCCTCGTCCAGGCTTTGCAGGGCGACGGGGTCTCGCTGTCGGCCTTGATCACCCAGGCCGCGGCGCTGGCCGCCACCTTCGGGGAACGCGATCAGATTCTCGGCGCGGTGATCAGCAATCTGAGCGACGTCATCGCCAGTCTGGCCCACCGTAGCGGCGAGCTGGAGACCCTCATCACCCAGTCGCGTGCGCTGGTGACGGGCTTGTACGAGCAGGGCGCGGTGCTCAGCGAAGCGGTCACCGGCATCGCAGAGTCCACGACCGCGCTGACCGACCTGATCGGCCGGGTCGCACCCGGCATGGCGCTGGCCCAGCAGCAGGCGAGCACCGGTGTCGAGCTGCTGCTGTCCAACGGCGAGCGCCTGGACCGTTCGGCGATCGAGCTGCCGCTGGTGCTGGCCGGGCTGGCCCGGATCGCGGGCAACGGAACCTACATCAATGCCCACATCTGCAGTCTGGACCTGTCGCTGTGGGGCGTGCTGTTCCCGCGCGGCCTGTTCTCGCAGGTCGGCGGCAATTCCCACACGGAGGTGTGCAGATGATCGCGTCCCTGTTCGCGCGCGTGACAGCCGCGGTGCGCGCGTCGACCCGCAGCCGGAACCTGTGGCTCGGCATGGCGGCGGGCGCCGCCGTGGTGGCGCTGGTCCTCGGCTCCGGCGTGCTCGCCCGCGCCGAACTCGGCAAGGCGACGGTGCACGCCGAGTTCGCCCAGGCCGCCGGCCTGCGGACGGGCAACAGTGTCGACATCGCGGGTATCGAGGTGGGCACCGTGAAATCGGTTCGGCTGGAGCGTGATCGCGTGGTGGTGGCGATGAGTCTGCGCTCGGAGGTGGAGTTGGGTCGCGACGCCGAGGCCGCCATCAAGATGTCGACGATTCTCGGCAAGATGCACATCGAGCTCGATCCCGGCCAGGGCACCGACCTCGACGGCCACCGGATTCCGTTGTCGGCCACAACCGTTCCCTACAACCTGGCGAAGGTCGTGAACGATCCGAAGTACCGCAACTCCTTCGAACATCTCGAGCGGCTGGACCCGAACGCGTTGCGCGACAGCCTGGATGCGGTCAGCAAGCAGATGGGCGACTCACCGCATCTCACCGCGCAGGCGCTCGACAGCGTCGGTGCGCTGGCGAAGGTCGTGGCCACGCGCCGTGACGAGGTCGACCAGTTGCTCACCAGCATGGACCAGGTGTCGGGGCTGATCGCCGACAACCAGAACAGCGTGCTCCTGCTGCTGACCAGGGGGCAGGCGATCGGTGACGCGGTGACCCGCCGCCGGGACCTGATTCGCGAACTGCTCGACAATGTCGCCGCCGCGTCGAAGATCCTGCAGGACATGGGCGTCGACAACGGCGGCAGGCTCGGTCCGCTCATCCACAGCCTGAACACCATGTCACAGGGCTTGGAGAAGAACCGCGCCAACCTCGACGCGCTGTATCAGATGATGCCGGTGACGATGCGCCAGTTCAACAACGGCTTCGGCCAAGGTCCGTATGGAGAGGTCTATATGCCGTGGTTGTTCCCGGACAACTGGCTGTGCCTGGCCCAGGTTGTCGAGGGGTGCCGATGATGCGCAGAGCAATTCGAGCCGCCGTTCTGGTGGCACTGACCGCGGCCGGTGCCGGATGCTCGTCGATCCCGATGTCGCTGCGGCCGGACACGATGCAGATCAGCGCCGATTTCGACAGTGCCGCCGGTCTTTTCGTCGGCAACGAGGTCTCGGTGCTCGGCGTTCCGGTGGGCCGGGTCGACGCGATCGAACAGCGGGGAGCCTTCGTCGAGGTGCGGATGACCATCGAGGAGGGCACCGAGCTGCCTGCCGATGCGATGGCAGCGCTGGTCTCCCCGCAGCTCATCACCAATCGGCACGTGGAACTCACTCCCGCCTACACCGGTGAGGGTCCGACACTGACCGATGGCACCCATATCCCCCTGGCGCGCACCAGAACTCCCGTCGAACTCGACCGCATCCTGCGCAACTTCGAGCAGCTCGGCGCATCGTTGAAGGGCGACAACACTGACGGCCCGATGGCCAGCCGTGTCCTGTTCCCGATGCTCGACGGCAACGGCGACCGCATTCGCGAGACCCTCGACGCACTGGCAGGCGCCTTCGAGGTGACGCTGGCCAACCGTGACCAGATCTCCAGCACCATCGTCGAATTGAACGAACTCACCGCGGTGGTGGCCGGCAACGATCAGACGGTGCGCGACTTCAGCGCCCGCCTCACCGAACTGGTGACCCTGCTCGCCGAGCAGGCGCCCGGGTTGGCGGCGGTGCTCGCCCAGGTCAACGACTTCATCGCCAACACCTCGACCGTCCTCACCGAGAACCGCGTGCCGCTGACCGACGCGGTGAACCGTCTCGTCGGCATCACCGCGCAGATGCGCGACAATGCCCGGGGGCTCACCGAGATCGTCGACGTGGCGCCGCTGCTGTTCGAAAACCTCAGCCGGTCGGTCAGCACCGAACATCAGGCGATGCGGTTGCACTTGCTCACCGATAAATCGGTGCTGGACAACGAGATCCTGTCGACCTTGTGCGAGCGGCTCGCCCTGCGCGCCGACGGCTGCCGCACCGGCAAGCTGATGGACTTCGGCCCGGACTTCGGTCTGACCGCCGCGCTGCTGGGACTCACCGAATGAACGGCCGCACCGCCCGGGTCGCCGTCACGGTTCTGGCCACGTTGAGTCTCGCTTCGTGCACCGTCGACACCGTTCCCTTGCCCAGGCCGGGCGTGGACGGCCCGTCCTATCGGCTGCACGCGGTGTTCGACAACGCGCTCAATCTCCCGGAACGGGCGCGGGTGAAGATCGGCGGCATCGACATCGGCGTCGTGACCGGGATCGACACCACGAACTTCCTGGCCGATGTCGAGCTCGAGGTGCGTCGCGACATCGCGCTGCCCCGCGGCACCCGGGCCGAACTGCGGCAGTCGACGCCACTGGGTGACATCCACGTCGCCGTCACCCTGCCCGAACACCGGCCCGGTGCGCCGCTGCTCGGCGACGGTGACGTCATCGACCGCGAGCACACCTCCGCGGGCGCCTCGGTGGAGGAGCTGATGATGGCGATGTCGATGCTGCTCGACGGTGGGGCGATGAACCAGGTCGCGCGCATCACCTCGGAGCTGAACTCGATCGTCGGCGGCCGCGGACCGCAACTGTCGCATCTGCTCACCGAACTCACCGCCGTCCTCGGTGCGCTGAATCAGCGGACAGGCCAGATAGATTCGGTCCTGCACGGTCTCGACGGCCTCACCTCGACCCTGCGGACCCGCAAGACCGAACTCGGGCAGGCCGCCGACACGTTCCCCGATCTGATCGCGGTGATCGCCGAGAACAACAGGGCCATCGCCGATCTCACGACGAAGGTATCCACCGTGACCGCCGCACTCGGCGACTTCACGACCACCACCGGACCCGAATTCCTCAGCCTGTTCGACAGCGTCCAGCGGCTGATGGAGGGATTCACCCGGATGGGCGACGATCTCGCGGGCACCCTCGACCAGTTCAACGCGCTCGCCCCCGCGGTGCAGGCCAGCACCCAGGGGTCGAGTCTGGCTGTCGCCGCGACCGTGTCGTATCTGGACGTCGGCGCGCTGACCGATCCGTCGGGCAGCAGATTGCCCGACGGCACCGATGTGACCGCGTTCATCGGCAGCCTGTCCCAGGTGCTGGCGCGGGTGCTCGGCCGGTTGCAGGGAGGACACCGATGATCGATCGAGGTGCCGGACTCGTTGTCCGCCTGGCTCGTTGGGCCCACGGGAGGCGGACGGTGTTCGCCATGCTCGGGATGGTCGGGCTGCTCGTCGTCGGCTCCGGGTACATCGCCGTCGATGTGGTCGGGGTGCGGCCGCTGCGCACGACCTACACTGTGCGGGTGCACCTGGACCGCTCCGGTGGCCTGCTGCCGCACAGCACCGTCACCGTTCGCGGCGTGAAGGTAGGGTCTGTGCGCGCGATCGGAATCGACGGCACCGGGATTCGCGCCGACGCCGACATCGACAGTGCCGCACGCATTCCCGTCGGCTCACCCGTGGCGGTGGGCCGGTTGTCGGCGGCGGGCGAGCAGTATCTCGACTTCCGGCCGAGTACCGGCGACGGTCCCTATCTCGCCGACGGTGCCGTCGTGTCGGCGGATCAGGTGAGCACCCCGGTCACCATCGACTCGTTCCTGTCGAACACCGGGGCGCTGGTCGCCGGGATGAATCCGGAGCGGCTCACCGTGATCGTCGACGAGCTCGATCGCGCGCTCGGCGGTGGGCCGGATGTGCTGCGCACCGTCATCAGCGGACTCAGTCAGGCGATGGCCGGGCTCACCGGGTTGCTGCCGCAGACCACCGAGCTGATCCGGAATCTCCAGGTCATCGCGGAGACGACCAGCCACGCGCAACCCGACCTCGCCACCCTCGTGCGCGGTTCGGGCACGCTGTTCGACCAGATGAGCGCCGCCGATCAGGAGGTCCGCGAGCTACTCGACCTCGGGCCGGGGCGGCTCGCCTCGCTGGGCGGTGTGCTCGCCGACACCACCGATCCGCTGACGAACCTGGTGACCAACTTCGTCGCGATCACCAAGGCCGCGCGCCTGCGCACGCCCGCGATGACGGCGCTGTTCCCCGCCTTGCGCACCGGTGTCATCGCCGTCGGTATCCCGGCCCACGACAACGCTTTCCACACGCTGGCGGAGGCGTGGCCGCGCCCGACCTGTGAATACGAGTCGATCCCGGTCTCCCCCGTCGAGGTTTCCGACGGCCGCACGCGGCTCTACAACTACTGCGTCACCAGCCAACCCGAACTCCAGATCCGTGGCTCGGCCAATGCGCCACGGCCCGCGGGCCGCGACAACGGGTCGGGTCCGCCGCCCGGCGTCACCGGCAACGAGCTGTCTGTTCCCCTGCCCGCCAGATGAATCCACTTACCGAGGACGTACCGATGACCACCGACGAGCAGTCGACCGACGATCCGATCATCACCGAACGTAATGACAGCGAACCGGTCGCCGCCGATGAGCCGATCGTGCCCGAGGCCGGTGCCGAGTCGAGGATCGACCAGGCGGGCATCACGCGTCGAATCACGCTGGGCCGCACCGTCACCCTGGTCTCGATGGTCGCTCTGGTCGCGGTCGGTGTCGCCTCCTACTTGGCCGTGGACAATCACCGGATCCGTTCGCGGGAGGACGCTCGCGCCGCCGCCCAGCAGGCGGCCTGCGCCTACGCCCCGGTCCTGGCCCGCTACGACGCCAAGAATCTCGACACCTATTTCGCCGCGGTCCTGGCGGGCGCCACCGGCGACTGGAAGACCGAATTCGACGCCACCAGCAAGGATCTGCGCGATGTCCTGACCCAGGGGCAAGTCGTCTCCACCGTCGGCAACGTTCAGTGCGCCATCGAATCCGCCGACGAGACCACCGCCCAGGCCGTCGCCGTCATCAATCAGACGATCACCAGCCTCGGCACCAAGGGCGTACCCGCGCCCGGCCAGCTCTCGGTGACGATGTCACTCCGCAAGGACGCCGACCGCTGGCTGGTCAGCAAAGTCAGCTCCCCGATGCTCGCCCACTGATCGACAGGACTTCGCCATGAGCCACCAGACCACCCTGCCGCGACCGGACTCCACCCTCCACAATGTGCTGCGCACGCCGGTCGCGCGCCGGATACGCCGTCAGGCCACCACCATTGCCGCGATCCTCGCGGGACGGCTGCGCTTGGCGATCGCTGCGGCCCTGACGCTCACCGTCGCCACCGTCGCCGCGGTGATCGGCGGTGCCTTCGCCCTGGCCGCACTGGTACGTGGGCTGGAGCAGTTGGTGCCCTCGTGGGTGGCCTACGGTGTCACCGCGGCCATCCTCCTGGCCTGCGCGGCGCTGGCAGCGGGCGCGGGCGCGTGGACAGTCGTACGCCTGACCAGAGTCGCCCTGCCCGCCAGGGACCACGCACGGAACTGAGCGGGTTGTGGGCACGTGCGTCGCGACAAACTCTCCGCACGAGCGCCACAGCTCCTCTGCATCCGCGGAATACGTTGAGCCGGTGCCGTTCACGCTCGCCCACCCGCTGGCTGTGCTGCCGTGTCGCCGATTCCTTACACTGCCCGCATTGATCGCCGGATCGGTGGCCCCGGATGCCGTCTACTACCTGCCGATTCCGGTCAGCGGCAGCACAACCCACTCGCCGCTCGGCGTCCTCGGCTGGGATCTGGTGATCGGGCTCGCGCTGCTGTCGGCCTTCCGACTCTCCGCCGGGCCTGCTGCCGCCCTACTCCCCTATCGCGTCGCACTGTCCGCACCGGTTCATCGCGGCGCCTGGCATCGAGCATCGTCGACGATCATCGCCCTCGCTCTCGGCGCGACGACCCACATTGTGTGGGATTCCTTCACGCAGACAGGAGGTTTCGCGGTTCAGCACTGGGATCTGTTGCGCGCTCCGATTTTCGAACCACACAAGGCCTACAACGTGCTCGGCTACGCCTCGTCGCTGGTCGGCACGGCAGTGCTCGCCTATGTCCTCGCTCGCCGCACTCGCCGGCACCCACCAACCATGCCCGCCCCGTGGCGCCGCGCGGTCCTCACCATTCTTCTTCTCACACCCGTCGCCGCTGCCGCCTCGGCCGCCGACAACCCGGTCACCCGAACCAGCACCTACGACCTCATCCGCCACACGATCGTCGGCGCAGCCCAGGGCATGGGCTTCACCTGGACGATCTCTCTGCTGCTCTGGCATGTCATGACGGCGCCTCATCGCGCGCTGACACAGCCACGGACCGGCACGGCGACGCCAGCCGTCGCACACCCGGCATGATGGACGAATGCGGATCAGCGTGACCGGACACATGAATATCACCGCCGCCACCGAACCCCTGGTCCGGGACGCCCTGTCGGCCCTCCTCGCCGATATCCCCGACCTGGTCGGCATCACCTGCCTCGCCCGCGGCGCAGACTCGGTCTTCGCGGAGGCGGTCCTGGACCACGGCGGCCGACTGGAGGTTGTGCTGCCCTCCCGAAACTATCGAACAGCCCAGGTAAAGCCCGACGACCTCCCCCGCTTCGACAACCTCCTCGCCAAAGCCCACACGGCGCGCGTAATGGACTTCGACGACGCAGGCCGAGCCGCCTACGAAGCAGCCAACAAAGTCCTCCTCGACCACTGCGACCGCCTCATCGCAGTCTGGGACGGCGACCACGGCGCCCGCGGCGGCACTGCCACCGTCGTAGCCCTCGCCCACACCCGAGCCATCCCCGTCGACATCGTCTGGCCCCCGGGCGCCGCCAGGGAATAACCGGCGAGGCCGCTGAGCCGTCAGCGTTAGCTAAGCAGCATCGTTACTTAACTTTATGCGTCCATCGTTGGATACCAGGACCGGCTGCCGAACAATGCCCCGGTCAGGCCAGGCGTTCGATTTTCGCGGCCAGTTCGGCGCCGGTGAGGGGTTCGCGGGCGATGACGGCGATGGTGTCGTCGCCGGCGATGGTGCCGACGATGTAGGGCAAGGCGGCGCGGTCGAGGGCGCTGGCCAGGAAGTGGGCGGCGCCGGGTGGGGTGCGCAGGACGGCGAGGTTGCCGCTGGCGTCGGTGGAGACCAGGAGGTCGCCGAGGAGCTTGGAGAGGCGGCCGGTGCCGCCGGTGACGCCGCGGACGGGGCTGCCGTCCTCGGGGACGACGTAGACGCCGGCGCCACCGTCGGCGGCGCGCAGTTTCACCGCGCCGAGTTCGTCGAGGTCACGTGACAGGGTCGCCTGGGTGGTCTCGATGCCCTCGGCGGCCAGCAGCGTCGCGAGTTCGGTCTGGCTGCGGACCGAATGCGCGGACAGCAGTTCCACGATGCGCGATTGGCGGCCGGCGCGGGTACGGGCGATGGCGGGCGAGCCCTTCTCGGGCGCCGTGCTCATCGCCAGCCCTCCGCGCCGGCCCCGGTTCGCGGTCTCATGCGGCGGCTTTCGCGAGCAGCCAGACCAGCAGCGCCTTCTGGGCGTGCAGCCGGTTCTCGGCTTCGTCCCAGACCACGCTGTGCGGGCCGTCGAGCACCTCGTCGGTGATCTCCTCGCCGCGGTGCGCCGGAAGGCAGTGCATCACGATGGCTTCCGGGTCGGCGGCGGCGAGCAGTGCCTCGTTGACCTGGAACGGCCGGAACGGGCCGACGCGGTCGAGGCCGTCGTTCTCCTGGCCCATCGAGGTCCAGGTGTCGGTGACGAGCACGTCGGCGCCCGTCGCACCGGCCACCGGATCGTGGGTGACCGTCACGGTCGCCCCGGTCTCGGCGGCCCGCTTGGCGGCGGCGTCCAGGATCCACGGCAGCGGCTCGAACCCGGCGGGCGCGGCGACGGTCACGTTCATGCCCGCCGTCACACCGCCGAGCAGCAGCGAATGCGCCATGTTGTTGGCGCCGTCGCCGAAGTAGGTGAGGTTCAGGCCGGCGAGAGCGCCCTTGCGTTCGGTGATCGTCTGCAGATCGGCGAGCACCTGACAGGGATGGAACTCGTTGGACAGCGCGTTCACCACGGGAACCGTCGCGGTGGTGGACATCTCGTCGAGACGGGACTGTTCGAAGGTCCGCCACACGATGGCGTCCACATAGCGCGAGAGGACGCTGCCGGTGTCGCCGAGGGTTTCCTCGCGGCCCAGCTGGGTGTCACGGCCGTCGACGACGACCGCGTGCCCGCCGAGCTGGGCGATGCCGAGCTCGAACGAGAACCGGGTACGGGTGGAGTTCTTCTCGAAGATCACCCCGACGCCGCGCGGGCCGTCGAGCGGCCGGTGCGCGAACGGATTCTTCTTCAATTCCGCCGCGATGGCGAGGATTTCGGCCTGTTCGGCCTGTGTCACGTCGTCGTCGCGCAGAAAGTGGCGCAGGGTCACTTGCTCGCTCCCTTCGCATCCGGGCTGCGGTGCTGCTCGGCTCGTTCGTCGGCATCGGCGGCGGCCTTGTCGAGAATCTCGGGCAGGTCGGCGACGAAGTTGTCGGCCTGGGTTTCGGTGAGCACCAGGGGCGGCGCCAACCGGATCACGTTGGGCTTGGCGGGGTTGATCAGGTAGCCCGCCTCCCGCGCCCGCTCGTCCACAGAGGCCGAGATGTCGTTCTTCAACACGATGCCGATGAGCAGACCCGCGCCGCGCACGTAATCGATCTCGGGATGCTCGAGCAGCGCGATGCCGTCGCTGAGCTTCTTGCCGACCCATTCCACATGGGAGAGAAGATCTTCGGAGTCGATCGTGCGCAGCACCGCCAAGGCCGCGGCGGCGCATACGGGGTTGCCGCCGAAGGTCGTCCCGTGCAGGCCCGGGGTGAGCAGTTCGGCCGCCCGGCCCTGCGCCAGCACGGCGCCGATCGGCAGGCCACCGCCCAAGCCCTTGGCCAGGGTGATCGCGTCGGGCACGATGCCCGCCGCCTGATGCGCGAAAAACGTTCCGGTGCGGCCGATTCCGGTCTGCACCTCGTCGAGGATCAGCAGTGCGCCCGCCCGCGAGGTGATCTCGCGCGCCCGCGCCAGGTAGTCGAACGGCGGGACGACCACACCGCTCTCGCCCATCATCGGCTCGAGGAACACCGCGGCGGTGTCGGAATCGACGACCCGCTCGAGCGCGTCCGCGTCACCGTAGGGCACGTGCACGACGCCGGGCGGCATCGGCGCGAACGGCTCCCGCTTCGACGGCTGACCGGTCAGCGCGAGCGCGCCCATGGTCCGGCCGTGGAAGGCCTCCTCGGCGGCGACGATCTTGGACCGGCCGGTCAGCCGGGCAATCTTGAACGCGGCCTCGTTGGCCTCGGTTCCGGAGTTGCAGAAGAACGCCTTGCCCTCACCGTTGCCGAAGTGCGCGAGCAGCTTCTCGGCCAGCTCGATCACCGGTTCGCTGGCATAGATGTTCGACACGTGGCCGAGCGTGCCCAGCTGCTGGGTGACCGCTTCCAGGATGGCCGGGTGGGCGTGGCCGAGGCTGTTCACCGCGATGCCACCGAGGAAGTCGACGTAGCGCTTGCCGTCGGCGTCGTAGACCACCGCGCCCGCGCCGCGCACCAGCGCGACCTTCGGGGTGCCGTAGTTGTTCATCATCGCGGCCGACCACCGCTGCTGCAGCTTCTCTACTTCACTCATGCGGTCACCATCGTTCCGATTCCTTCTCCGGTGAACAACTCCAGTAGTACCGAATGCGGCACGCGCCCGTCGATGACGTGGGCGCTGGGCACCCCGCCCTGGACGGCGCGCAGGCACGCTTCCATCTTCGGCACCATGCCCGCGTCCAGGCGCGGCAGCAACTCCGCCAGCGCCGTCGCGTCGATCTCACTGGTCAGCGAGGACCGGTCGGGCCAGTCGGTGTAGAGGCCCTCGACGTCGGTGAGGACGACGAGCTTCTCCGCGCCGATCCCCTCCGCCAGCGCGGCGGCGGCGGTGTCGGCGTTGATGTTGTGGACCACGCCGTCGGCGTCGGGGGCGATGGTGGAGACCACCGGGATGCGGCCCGCGTCGATCAGGTCGAGCACGGCACCGGGGTTGACCTCGGTGACGTCGCCGACCAGGCCGATATCGGTGGCGACGCCCGCCACGGTGACGGTGCGCCGGGTCGCGGTGAACAGATGCGCGTCCTCACCGGAGATGCCGACCGCGTACGGCCCGTGCGCGTTGATCAGCCCGACGAGCTCGCGCCCGACCTGGCCGAACAGCACCATCCGCACCACGTCCATCACCTCGGGGGTGGTGACGCGGAAGCCGCCGCGGAACTCGCCCGCCATGCCGAGCTTCTTCAGCATGGCGTTGATCTGCGGGCCACCGCCGTGCACGACCACCGGATGCACGCCGACGGTGCGCAGGAACGCCATGTCGGCGGCGAAGGCGGCCTTGAGTTCGTCGTCGATCATGGCGTTGCCGCCGTACTTCACGACGACGATCTTGTCGCGGAACTTCTGCAGCCACGGCAGCGCGTCGGCGAGCACATGCGCCTTGTCCAGCGCCGAAAGGGACTGCACCACACCGCTGCTCATGAGCTGTAGGCCGAATTCTCTTCGACGTAGGCGTGCGAGAGGTCGGTGGTGCGCACCATCGCGGTGCCCTCGCCGACATTGAGCTCGATCAGCACGTCGATGTCCTCGCCGGACAGGTCGACCTCGCGGGCGCCGGGCGCGCCGACACTGTCGACGCAGACCGGATTGCCGTTGAACGACACCGCGATCCGGTTCGGGTCCAGCGTCACCGGGGCGATACCGACGGCGGCGAGCACCCGGCCCCAGTTCGGGTCGGAGCCGAACAGCGCGGTCTTGACCAGGCTGTCGCGAGCGACGGCCCGGGCGACGGTCAGCGCCTCCTCCTCGGACGCCGCGCCGGTGACGGTGACCCGCACCCGCTTGGTGACGCCCTCGGCGTCGGCCATCAGCTGGGCGGCCAGGTCGTCGCACACCGTGAAGACGGCGGCGTCGAGGTCCTCCTGCGACGGCGCGACGCCGCTGGCGCCGTTGGCCAGCAGCAGCACGGTGTCGTTGGTGGAGCAGGAACCGTCGACGTCGAGCCGGTCGAAGGTGTATTTGGTGGCCTTGCGCAGCGCCTGGTCGAGCTGTTCGGGGGTCGCCACGGCGTCGGTGGTGAGCACGACGAGCATGGTGGCCAGCGACGGGGCGAGCATGCCCGCGCCCTTGGCCATGCCACCGACGTTCCACTTGTCCTCGTGGTGGAACGCCGATTCCTTCGGCACGGTGTCGGTGGTCATGATGGCGTGAGCGGCATCGGAGCCGCCGGACATGCCGCCGCCCATCTCGTGCACGATCTCGGTGACGGCGGGGATGAGCTTGTCCATCGGGAGCCGGTCACCGATGAGGCCGGTCGAGCAGACCGCGATCTCGCCCGCGCCGGTCTCGGTGCCCCAATTGCTCAGTGCCGCAGCGAGTTCCTCGGCTGTCTGGTGGGTGTCCTGGAAGCCACCGGGGCCGGTGCACGCATTCGCGCCGCCCGAGTTCAGGATGACCGCGCGCACGCGACCCGACTTCAGCACCTGCTGCGACCACAGCACCGGCGCGGCCTTGACCTGGTTGCTCGTGAACACGCCCGCCGCGGCGTATTCGGGGCCCTCGTTGAGCACCAGCGCGAGGTCGGGCTTGCCGCTGGCCTTGATGCCCGCCGCGATACCCGCGGCGCGGAAGCCGAGCGGGGCGGTGACGCCCTGGGTGTGGATCAAATTGCCATGGTCCGTCGTGTGCGGATCAGGGGTCGTCACGGTGCCACTCCTACGGTGGAAAGTCCTGCGGTCTCGTCGAATCCGACGGCCAGATTCATCGATTGCACCGCGGCGCCCGCGGTGCCCTTGGTCAAGTTGTCGATCGCGCCGATCACGACGAGCAGACCCGCGTCGGTGTCGACGGTGACCTGCAGGGTGATGGCGTTGGAGCCGAGCACCGAACCCGTCTGCGGCAGTACGCCTTCGGGCAGCAGATGCACGAACGGCTCGTCGGCGTAGGCCTTTTCGTAGACCGCGCGCGCTTCGGCCGCGTCCACCTTCACCGGGGCAGTGCAGGTCGCGAGGATGCCGCGCGGCATCGGGGCGAGGACGGGGGTGAACGACACCGCGACGTCGACGCCGCCCGCCGCCTTCAGGTTCTGCGCGATCTCGGGGGTGTGCCGGTGCGCGCCGGCGATGCTGTAGGCGCGGACGCTGCCCATCACCTCGGAACCGAGCAGGCCGACGTCGAGTTTGCGGCCCGCGCCGGAGGTGCCGCTGATGGCGACCACGTTCACGGCCGGCTCGATGATGCCTGCGGCGACGGCCGGGGCCAGCGCGACGCTGGACACGGTCGGGTAGCAGCCGGGCACGGCGATCCGCCGCGCGCCGGTGAGCGCCGCCCGGCCGCCGGGCAGCTCGGGCAGACCGTACGGCCAGCTGCCCGCGTGGGCGCTGCCGTAGTACTTCTCCCAGGCGGCGGCATCGGTGAGCCGGAAGTCGGCACCGCAGTCGATGATCACCGTGGACTCGGGCAGCGCCTGCGCGATGGCGCCGGACTGGCCGTGCGGCAGGCCGAGGAAGACGATGTCGTGGCCGGCCAGGACCTCGGGGGTGGTTTCCTGCAGGATCCGGTCGGCCAGCGGCAGCAGATGCGGCTGGAGCGCGCCCAGCGCGGTGCCCGCGTTGGATCCGGCGGTCAGCGCCCCGATCTCGAGGCGCCCGGCTCGGTATTCGGGGTGGTTCAGCAGCAGACGCAACACTTCGCCACCGGCGTATCCACTCGCACCGGCAACCGCCACCCGCAAGGCGGGTCCTCCCGACGAATCAACCATGTGATGATTATGCACGATTGTGCAAGCTCATTCATGGGCAGGTGCGGTCGCGACCGGCACCTTGGGCCCGATCAGCCGCGCTACCAGGGGAAACACCAGAACCGTCGTCGCACCGGCGGCGACCAGGACCGAGGCCGTGTCGCCGGTCATCAGCTCCGTCGAGACGGCCACCTGGGTGACGGCGACGATGATCGGCAGGCCGGTGGCCGCGAACAGCGCGAGCTGAGCCCGCTCCCGCGGTGACTCCAGGTTGCGCCCGTGCGGGACGTACCGTTCGCTCAACCACACGGGCAGGCCGCGGGCGACGGCGATGGCGGCCACGAACGACGCCCACAGCAGCGGCTGTCCCGCCACCGCCGACATATCGATCCCCATCCCCGACACCACGAAGAATACCGGGATCAGCAGGCCGTAGCCGATGGTCTCCAGCTGCTCGTCGACGCGCGGATGACCCGCCGCGATGAGCCTGCGCAGCACCATGCCCGCGGCGAACGCGCCGAGCACCACGTCCAGGTCGAAGCGTTCGGCGACCACCATGAGCACGAGCAGCAGCAGGATCGACCCGCGCACCGGCAGCTGGGAGGTGCCGCCGTCCATCCTGGCCAGCGCCGCGCCGAGATCGGGGACGCGACTGAACAGGCGCAGCGGAATCAGCCCGACCAGCAGGGCCGCCACGACGAACAGCACGAGCACGATCAGTGCGGCGCCGACATTGCGGCTGCTCAGCAGCACCGACATGGCCACGATCGGGCCGAGCTCGCCGACCGCGCCGTGCGCCAGCACCGCGCGGCCCAGTGGGGTGTCGAGCAGGCCCGCCTGTTTGACGATCGGCAGCAGGGTGCCCAGCGCGGTGGAGGTCATCGCGATGGCGACGGCGATGTGATTGGTGGTCGATTCGCTGCTCGCGAGGACGGTGACCAGCCCGAACGCGAACATCAGACCCGCCAGCCACACCAGCCAGGCCACGCGTCCCGAGCGGCCGCCGAGCAACTTCGGGTCCAGTTCGTACCCGGCCAGCAGGAACAGCATGCCGAGGCCGAGTTCCTTGATCAGGTCGACGCCGCCCTCGGCGGTGGCCCAGCCCAGCGCGAAGGGTCCCAGAATCGTGCCCGCCACAAGCAGGATGACCACGTCCGGCACATAGCCGCGCAGTGCGCGCGAGAGCAGCGGAGCCGCCACCGCGACGAGTGCGATCCAGAACAGCGACACGATCGGCGACGGACCGTCCACGGCGGCGGAAGCGAGCAGCTCCATCGCCTCATCGTGGCACAGCGGATCGGCCGATCCCGGAAACCTCGCTGGCGTCCGGGCGAGAATCGGGTCACCCGTGCTGTCGATTCGGCGGCATCGCGTTCGTATAGGAGATGAACCGGTCGCGCACCGGCACCATCGACGAAAGGACGATCATGAAGCAGTACCTGCTGTCCATCTATCAGCCCGACGGACCCGCGCCGGACACTATCGACGCGATCATGGACGATCTCGCCGCCCTGAACGACGACATGCGCGCCGCCGGGGCGTGGGTGTTCGCGGTCGGCCTGCACGAGCCGAGCACCGCGACCGTCGTGCGGGCGAAGGAGGGTGACGTGCTGATCACCGACGGGCCGTATGCCGAGGGCACCGAGCACATCGGCGGCTTCACCCTCATCCAGGCCGCCGATCTGGACGAGGCGCTGGAGTGGGCGGGCAAGCTGGCCGCGGTACTCACCTTGCCGATCGAGGTGCGACCGGTGGCGCACAGTTAGATGGACACCCCGGTGATCGGGGCCGTGTTCGCCGAGCACTACGGCCGTGCGGTCGCGTCCCTGATCCGCGTCTTCGGTGACATCGGGGTCGCCGAGGACGCGGTGCAGGAGGCGTTCGCCGCCGCGGTCGTGCGCTGGCCGGTCGACGGTGTCCCGCCGAGCCCGGCGGGGTGGATCATCACCACCGCCCGCAATCGTGCGATCGATCGGCTGCGCCGCGAGGCCACCCGCGCCGACCGCCACGCCGAAGCCGCTCTTCTGCACTCGGATCCGGGCCAGCCCACCGACAGCTTCCCTGACGACCGGCTGCGGCTGATCTTCACCTGCTGCCATCCGGCGCTGGCTCCGGCCGCGCGGGTGGCGTTGACGCTGCGGCTGCTCGGCGGTGTGACCACCGATGAGATCGCGCGCGCGTTCCTGGTCTCGGAATCGACGATGGCGCAACGGCTCGTGCGCGCCAAGGGAAAGATCCGCGACGCGCGGATCCCCTACCGGGTGCCCGCCGATTCCGAGCTTCCCGCGCGAGTGCCCGCCGTCCTGGCGGTCGTGTATCTCGTCTTCACCGAAGGCTATTCGGCCACTGCGGGCCCACAACTCATTCGCGCCGACCTGTGCGCCGAAGCGATTCGGCTCGGCCGCCTGCTCACCGAACCCATGCCCGGCGAACCGGAGGTCCTCGGCCTGCTCGCCCTCATGCTGCTCACCGAATCCCGCCGCGCGGCCCGCACCGACGGCGATCACCTCGTGCTCCTCGGCGATCAGGACCGCACCCGCTGGAACCGCGACCTGATCGCCGAAGGCCAGTCCCTGCTCCGAGAATGCCTGCGCCGCAATGCCCCCGGCCCCTACCAACTCCAGGCCGCCATCAACGCCGTCCACGCCGACGCCCCCACCGCGGCCGCCACCGACTGGCCCCAGATCCTCGCCCTCTACACCCACCTCCACACCCTCACCCCCACCCCCGTCGTCGCCCTTCACCGCACCGTCGCCCTCGCCGAAGTCCATGGCCCCACCGCGGCCCTGCGCGAACTGTCGACCATCGACCTCCCGAACCACCACCGCTTCCACGCCATCCGCGCCGATCTCCTCCGCCGCGAAGGAAGTTTCACCGAAGCGGCAGCCGCCTACGACGCGGCCATCGCCCTTACCGCCAACGAGGTCGAACGCGAATTCCTGCGCCGCAGCAGGAATTCGCTACCGAGCTCATACATTTGATCGCGCGACATGGACACGCTCGCGAGGCCCGACATGCCCAGATTCGGGGAATCGCCTGGGATTTCGAACAACTATTCGATCGGCGGTACGGTGCCGCGCATGGTCAGCGCTCGGCATGAGGCGATGCATCGCCGCTGGCAGCGCTGTCCGCCATTACCCACGCCCGCCAACCGCACATCGGTGCGATACTGAAATCTGTGGCCGAGGCTTTCCGGCAAGCCGGAGACCAGGACGAGACACAGTTGTTCATCGAACTCGTCTACCACGGGCTCGGCCGGACCAAAGCGGGCACGACCTGGAAGGAACTCATGGACGCCGATCTCTCGTTCTTCCGCGGACCCCCTCCATCACGGTGACCGCCCCCTTGTCCTACCCAACGCGTGGGACTTCACCTCGGCCGCGCTGCTCGTCGACGCAGGGTTCCCCGCGATCGCCACCACCAGTCTGGGCGTTGCCGCGGCCGCGGGACTGCCCGATGGCAGAGCCGCTTCCGCTGACGAAACCTTCACTCTGGCTGCACGATTGACGCGGCTCCCGGTGCCGGTGAGTATCGACATAGAGGCCGGATTCGCCGACGACCACGAGGAAGTGGCCGACTATGTCGCGCGGCTGGCCGAGCTCGGTGTCGCGGGTATCAACATCGAAGACGGGCGCGGCAATACCGAACTGGCGGAGCCTGAGCGGCAGGCCGATCTCATTCACACCGTCAAGGCACGTGTGCCGCAGCTGTTCGTCAACGCCCGCACAGACACGCACTGGTTCGGCGTCGACCGCGAGTCGACGCTGCTCCGTGCGCGGCTGTATGCCGGGGCGGGCGCGGACGGACTGTTCGTTCCCGGAGTCACCGACTCCGCCACGCTCACCACGCTGGTCGGCGCGACCCCGCTCCCCCTGAACACCCTCTATTCGCCCGTGGGACCGGACGTCGACGCCCTGGCAGCGCTGGGTGTCCGCCGGATCAGTACCGGGTCGGCCCTCTACCGTGCCGCGCTGGGCGCCGCGATCGGCCTGGCCCGCTCTCTGCGCGGAGACACCGGCGAGCTGTCGACCGCACCCGACTATCAGAGGATCCAGGCTGTCCTCGCGGAGGCAAACACCCCCGTTGCCGATCCCGGCCCCGCCAGAACATAATCCGGGCCGCTCGCAGCGAGCTCAGTCCTTCCGTACGACCCGTTCGCCCGCGCCCGGCTTCCACACGGTGATGTTCAGGTGGTCGTCCTCGACTTCGACCGTCGACGCGCCGGTGAGGTCGGCGATGTAGAAGTGATCGAACTTCATGCCGCGGATGTCGAAACCTTTGTCGTCGAACAGTTTCTGGGCGAAGCGGGCGTGGACGGCTTCGTCCGGGAGGTCGGTGACGGTGCCGAACAGTTTGGCGTCGCCGTCGGAGACATTGGTGTCGACGGTGGCGGTGTGCAGGCAGAAGCGGGGGTCGCGGGCGAGGTCGTCGAATTTGCGGGTGTTCGGCATGCCGGCCAGGACCAGCATGTCCTCGAAGACGGTCGGCTCGATCGGGCTGATCCGCGGTGATCCGTCGGCCCGGAGGGTGCCGAGCATGCACAGGTTGCCGGTCGCCTGGTGCCTGCGCAGGAACAGGGCGGAGATACTCGGCGCTTCCTCGGTGAACTGGCTCCACGTGGTCATAGCTCGAACGGTACGACCAAACGTTGACATCCTGTGTCAAGTTCACCGGCTAGTCTCGAGAACATGCGAGCGAGCAGGCTGGTGCAACTGCTGCTCCTGTTGCAGGCCAGCGGCGGGGCCACCGCGGCCGAGCTGGCGCGGGAGCTGGAGGTGTCGGTGCGCACCGTGTACCGCGACGTCGAGGCGCTGTCGTCGGCGGGCGTTCCGGTGTACAGCGAGCCGGGGCGCGGTGGTGGCGTCCGGTTGATCGACGGCTATCGGACCCGGCTCACCGGTCTCACCTCCGACGAAGCCGACGCCGTCCTGCTGGCCGGGCTGCCCGGCGCGGCCGCCGACCTCGGGCTCGGCACTGTCCTCGCCACCGCCCAGCTCAAGATGCTCGCCGCGCTTCCACCCGAGTTGCGTGGCCGCGCGACCCGCATCGCCGAACGCGTCCATATCGATATGCCGGGCTGGTTCCACCGCCCGGACGAAACGCCCACGCTCGCCACTGTGGCCGATGCGCTCTGGCACGACCGCCGCCTGGCCATCAGCTACCGCCGGCACGACAAAGCCGCCGACCGTGTCCTCGACCCGCTGGGCCTGGTCATGAAGGCAGGCACCTGGTATCTGATCGCGCGCGACCGCGCCGATATCCGCTCCTACCGGGTGAGCCGCATCGCCACCGCCGTGCCGACCGGCGAATCCTTCACCCGCCCTGCCGATTTCGAACTGGCCGCGCACTGGCAGGAGTCGGCCGACGAATTCGCCCGGTCCATCCTGCGCGTCAGCGCGCGGTGCCGGATCTCGGCCGACCACCTGACCCTGCTCCGGCTGATGAACGACCCGGCCGCGGTGCGCCAGGCGCTCACGTCGATCGGCACGCCCGACGCCGATGGCTGGGTGGATATCACCGTCCCCGGCGAGTCGTACGAGATCCTCGCGCACGCGCTGCTGCCCCTCGGCGAACACATCGAAGTCCTCGATCCACCCGAACTGCGCACCGCGATGGCAGGTACGGCGGCCGCGATGCACGCGCGCTACCACCCGTCGGCCTGACCGGCACGGTCGGGCGTCTCAGCAGGTCCAGTCCAGAATCTCGCCCATCGCACGGAGGGAAACCGATGTCGGCGTGATCCGTAATGCCGTGTCGCGCAAGGCAACCAGCGGTGCTGCGGACAACTGACCGATTGTGCCGATGCGAGCGGACCGCGCGGCGATCATCTGCGTCCGCGGACGACGTTCCCGGTCATACCGCGCCAACCCGTCGGGTTTCCCAGCCAGCCGCGCCAGCACCACAGCATCCTCGAGCGCCTGGCACCCACCCTGCCCGAGGTTCGGCGTCATCGCGTGGGCGGCGTCGCCGACCAGGGCGATGCGACCGGCCGTGAAGGTTCGCAGCGGAGGTAGCTCGTAGATGTCGTTGTGCAGCACCGCGTTCTCGTCCGCGGCGGCCAGCAGTGCGGGGATCGGGTGATGCCAGTCGGCGAAGAGGGCACGAACCTCTGCGAACGAGCCCGGAGCGTTCTCGGGCGCGTTGTAGACGGCGAAACAGTAGACCCGCCCGTCGGCGAGCGGTGCCATCCCGAAACGCGCTCCACGACCCCATGTCTCACCGAACTCGGTCAGCGGTTCGTCGATATCGACCACCGCACGCCACGCGGTGTAGCCGGCGTAGCGAGCGGGCACATCGCCGCAGACCGCGCGGCGGACCACGCTGCGGATGCCGTCCGCGCCGACGACCAGATCCGCGGTCGCCACACCGCCGGAATGGACCACCGAACCGTCGGTTCCCGCTTCCGTCACCGAAATGCCTGTCCGCACCACACGATCGGGGATCGCAGCGCGCAGGATGTCGAGCAAGGCCGCGCGGTGGATCACCACGGGAGCACCGAATCGCGCACGCATCGTCGCCACATCGGTGCGCGAGAGCCACCGGCCCCGTGCGGTCCGAATCCCGGCCGAGACATCCTCGATCGCCTGCTCGCGCACCGCCGCACCGACACCGAGCGCGTCGAGCGCCCGCAACGCGTTGGTCCACAACGAGATTCCCGAGCCGACCTCGGCGACCTCGGGTGCACGCTCGAAGACCTCGACGGACCAGCCCCTGCGGGTCAAGGCCAGCGCGGTAGCCAGTCCCCCGATTCCGCCACCGACGACGATTGCTGTGGACATCGCGTACTCCCTCGTTGCAGGTACCGGCTCACCGTACTACTGTTGTAGTGAGATTCACTACTGATGTAGTGCGTGTCACTACGGGCGTAGTATGACTCGCGTGGCCACCAGACGTGAAGAGATTCTCGACGCCGCGATCGACCTGCTAGGCACCCGCGGTCTGCGCGCGCTGACCCACCGCGCGGTGGACGAGGCCGCCGCTGTCCCCACCGGATCGACCTCGAACTACTTCCGTACGCGCGAGGCCTTGCTGATCGGCGTCGCCGAACGGCTCGAGGACCGTGACCGCGCCGACTGGGAGGCACTGAACCGCCTGCTCGGCCCAGTCACCGTCGAGCACCTCGTCGAGGGCCTGGCCCGGTTCATCCTGCATGCCACCGGCCCCGATCGTGCGCGAACCCTGGCACGATTCGCGCTGTTCAGCGAGGCACAGACAATGCCCGCGCTGCACGAATCACTGCAACGCGGGCATCGGCGGCTCCGGGACTGGGCGATCGAGATGGCAGCCCAAGTCGGCATCGCCGCCGGGGACACGACAATCCTGGTCGACTACCTCGACGGCGTCGTCGTGCACCGGCTCGGCGGCGCGGGAACCGAAACCGATCCACGCGCCGCACTCGAACGACTGGTCGGCGCGCTGACCGCCGACCTCAGCTGACGACGCCGAACAACACCGCCGCCACCGCGAAACTCACCACCGACAAGATGGTTTCGAGCACGGTCCAGGTCTGGAGCGTCTGTTTGACCGTCATGTTGAAGTACTTGGCGATGATCCAGAAACCGCCGTCGTTGACGTGGCTGGCGATGATCGATCCCGCCGCGATCGCCATGGCGATCAGCGCGATCGACATCTGCGAGTAGCCCTGCTCGGCCACCAGCGGCGCGACGATGCCGCCGGTGGTGACGATCGCGACGGTCGCCGAGCCCTGCGCGATCCGCAGGCCGCAGCTGATCAGGTAGGACAGCACGATCACCGGCAGTCCGGCCGCGGACATGGTGTCGGCCAGCGCGGTGCCGATACCGGTGGCGGAGATGACCTTGCCGAAGAACGCGCCCGCGCCGACCACCAGTAGCACCATGCCGACCGGCTTGAGCGATTCGGCGGTGATGGTGCTCAGCTCCTGCACCGTCGAGCCGCGCCGGATGCCGAGCAGGTAGAACGCCACCAGCACCGTGATGAGCAGCGCGACCGCGGGCGTGCCGAAGAAGGTGAGCACCTGAAGCAGGGCCGAATCCTTGTCCAGCAGTTGGTAACCGAAGGTCGCGCCGAGGATCAGCACCAGCGGAATCGCGATGATCGACCCGATCAGCGCCACCGACGGCGGCGACTTCGTCACCACCGCGATCCCGCCGGTTCCCCCGATCTCACCGTTGTCGTGAGCCTTGTTCAGGCCGTTGCCCTCTGGCTCGAGCGGCACGAACTCGGCAGGCACCTCGACCTGCACCCGCTTACCGATCCAGGTACCCCAGGCGATGCCCGCGGCGAGGAAACCCGGGATGCCGCAGACGAATCCCATGAGGATCAGCCAGCCCAGGCTCACCCCGAGCAGACCGCCGAGCGCGACGGGACCGGGGTGCGGGGGCAGGAACGCGTGCGTCATCGACAGACCGGCCAGCATCGGCATGGCGTAGAGCACCAGCGAGCGACCGCCGCGCTTGGCCGCGACATACACCAGCGGCGCGAGGACGAAGATGCCGATGTCGAAGAAGACGGGGATGCCGAAGATGAGGCCGAGCAGACCCATCGCGACGGGAGCACCCTTCTCGCCGAACGACTTCAAGAGTTTGTCGGTGAGAACGTCTGCGCCGCCGGATCGTTCGAGGATCGCGCCGAGTACGGTGCCGAGACCGATGATCACCGCGATGTGCCCGAGGATGCCGCCGAAGCCTGTTTCCAGCAGTGACTCACCGGCTTTCAGCGGTGTGCCGACGATCTGGGCGACCGGTAGCCCCGCGGCGAGTGCCAGCAACAGACCGGTCAGCAGCAGCGCGACGAACGGCTCCAGTTTGACCTTGATGATGGCGATGAGTAGCACGGCGATCGCGAGACCGCACAGCACCAGCAACCCGGGGGTGGTGGTGCGCAACCAGTCGACAGTGGCGCCCATGGGATACCTCTCAATCAAGCGAATGGACGAAGCGTGCGGCTTTGGCGCCGATGTGGGACCAGCGCGAACTCGCGACGTCCAGTGGGGCGACCACCTCGGTCCCCGCGGTGACGGCGATCGCCCCCGCCTGCAGGAATTCGCGGGCGTTGTGGGAGCTGACGCCACCGGAGGGAATAAGGAACACGTGTGGGAACGGACCGAGCAGATCCTTGAGATAGGCAGGGCCGAGCGCGCGAGCCGGGAAGATCTTCACCGCCGCGGCGCCCATCTCGACCGCGGCCAGCACCTCCGAGGGGGTGAACGCGCCCATGATGACCGGGATCTGGTGGGCGACAGCCACTTCGGCGACCTCGGGACGCAGCGCAGGCGTCACCAGGAACTTGGCACCCACCTCGATCGCCGCTTCGGCCTGATCACGGGTGGTCACGGTGCCGACGCCGATGACGGCGCCGCCGACCGCCGAGGCCTTGCCGATCGCGTCGAGCACGCCGAGGGTTGTGAAGGTGAGTTCGACGGCGCGGATGCCGGACCCGGCGAGGGCTTCGGCGAGCGCGACCGGGTCGGGGATGGCCGGCGCGCGGACAACGGTGAGCGCGCGGTCGGCGCGGATCACCTCCATGGCCTCGGACGACGAGCTGAGCAGCGGGTTCATCGGGTCTCCTCTCGCGTGGCGTCCATCCGCAGGGCGCGTCCGGCGCGCACACCTGTCGCGGTGCCGTTCTCCAGCGCGAATGCGCCGTTGACCAGCACGTGCTGGATGCCACGGGCCTGTTGTCGGGGATGCTCGAAGGTTGCCGTGTCGTGGATCGTCGCCGGATCGAACACGACGAGGTCGGCGGCGTAGCCGGTGTCGACGAGTCCGCGCTGGGCCAGCCGGAGCCGGGCGGCCGGGCGGCCGGTGAGGTGGTGCACGCACTCCTCGAGCCCGAGGACGCCGAGCTCGCGGACGTAGCGCGACAGGTAACGGGGGAAGGTGCCCCAGGCGCGCGGATGCGGCCGCGCGCCGACGAGCAGGCCGTCGCTGCCGCCCATGTGGCCGGGGTCGACCATGATCGCGCGCACGTTCTCCTCGTGGCCGACGTGCTGGAGGATGGTGGTGGCCAGCTGGTCGCGGCGCAGCAGGTCGAAGAACACCTCGACCGGCGCTCTGCCCTCCTCGGCCGCGATCTGGTCGACGGTCCGTCCCACGTACGCGGACAGCGCATCGTCGCCGACACCGCTGATCTGGATGGTCTCCCACTCGACGGTGACGCCGTGGCAGCCGTCGGACCCGTTGACGTTCACATCCGCGGTGATCCGCGCGCGCTCGGCGGGATCGTCGAGCCGGGCCAGCGCGGCGTCGGGTCCACCCGACATCGCCCAGCTGGGCAGCAGCGCCGACAGCGTGGTCGAGCCGGGCAGATACGGGTAGGTGTCGAGGGTGATGTCGCAGCCGTCGGCGCGGGCCTGCGCGAGCATCGCCAGGAATTCCGGTGCGCGACCACGATTCACGCCGAAGTTCATAGTGGCGTGAGTGAGGTGCAGCGCGCAGCCGGTCGCCTTCGCCAGGCCCATCATTTCCGCGTAGGCCTCGAGCGCGCCCGCGCCGTAGGAGCGGGTGTGCGGCGCGTAGAAGCCGCCGTAGGACGCGACGACCGAGCACAGCGCGGCGAGTTCGCCTGTGTCGGCATACATTCCGGGCGTGTAGGTGAGTCCGCTCGACATGCCGACCGCGCCCTCGTCGAGACCCTGGGCCAGCAGCGCGCACATCCGGTCGATCTCGGCGGTGGTGGCCGGTCGCTGTTCGGTGCCGACGACGAGCAGCCGCAGGGTGCCCTGCGGGACCAGGTAGGCGGCGTTGGGCGTGATGCCCTCGTCGAGCCGGTCCAGGTACTGCGCGACCGTGTGCCAGGCGAAGTCGAAATCGGCGGGGTTACCGTTCCAGCCCGCGATCTGCTTGCGCACCACCGCGAGCGCGGCGTCGTCGATCGGCGCGTAGGACAGGCCGTCCTGGCCGATCACCTCGGTGGTCACGCCCTGGGTGATCTTCGGGAAGTGCTCGGGGTGGGTGAGCAGGGCGAGGTCCGAATGCGCGTGCATGTCGATGAATCCGGGTGCGAGGACCGAACCCGGCTGCGCCGGAACCACTCTCGCGTCAGCGGTGATCGATCCCGCCGGTCCCGTCTCGGCGATGCGCCCGGCGCGGATCAGTACGTCGCCGCGACGGCGCGGGGCGCCGGTGCCGTCGACGATATCGATGTCACGAAACAGCAAGTCCGTCATGGTCGTCCGTCAGAAGTAGGTGCGGATCAGGTCGACCACGCGCGGCCGGTCCGTCGCGGCGCTGTCGAGCACCGGAATGCGCCGCCACTTGTCGAATGCCGTGCACGGATGCGACAACCCGAGCCGCACGATGCTGCCGATCGGGAGATCGGTGGCAGCGGCGCCGGGCAAGCGCAGGAAGGTGTGCTGATCGTTGAGTGCGGTCACGTGCGCGGTAGCGGGCAGTGCACCGCCGCCGACCACCAGCTGCGGCACCGGCAAGCCTTCGTCGAAGGGGAAGTCGCGCTTGCCGCCGTCGAGCAGGGCCAGTTCCGGTTCGGGCCGGGAGACCACCCTGGCCCAGCCGTGCATCGCCGCGCGCAGGCCGGGTTCGACGGCGGGTGCGGTCAGCGGGGAGATGCTCGCGTAGAAGCCGTCGTCGTGGACGAGGTAGGCGCCGCTGCGCAGCACGACCGTGGTGGTGTCGTCGGCCAGGCGTGCCAGCTCGTCGACGACGAGTTCGGGGTAGGCGCTGCCGCCCGCCGTGACGATCGCCCGGCCCGGGTAGGCGCCGGAGGCGGCGAGTTCGGTGTGCAGGGCGGCGAGTTCGCCGAGGTAGCCACGCACGGCCGCGATACCCGCGGTGCTGCGATCGTGGGCCAGCGCGCCTTCGTAGCCGGCGACACCGGCCAGGACCAGCCGTTCACTGTCCCGGATGGCTGCCGCGACCGCCCGCGCTTCGGCGCGGGTGCGCGCCCCGGTGCGACCGTGCGGGCCGCCCAGTTCGACCAGCACCCGCACCGGGGGGCCGGGCGGAGTGTCGCGCAGGATCTTGTCCATCAGCTCGACCGTGGCGACGCTGTCGGCCCAGCAGTAGAACTCGAATGCGGCATCGCGCGCCGATTCCGCTGCGACCCAGGCCAATCCGGCCGGATCGACGAGCGCGTTGGCGAGCACGATCCGGCCGACGCCGAACGACCGGGCGATCTGGGCCTGCCAGCCGGTGGCCAGCGTGATCGCCCACGAACCTGCCGCGAGCTGTTCGCGCCACAGCTGCGGCGCCATCGTGGTCTTGCCGTGCGGGGCCAGCGCGACACCGGCCGCGGCGGTCCACCGCGCCATCAGCGCGAGATTGGCATCGAGCAGGCCGCGATCGAGGGTGAGCAGCGGCGTCTGCCACGGGGCGAGGTCCGGCGCGGTCGCGAGGTAGTCGCGCACGGTGCGCCCCCATGCGGCGGGCGGCACGCTCTTGTCCTGCGGCCCGAGCACCTCGTCGGCGAGCGCGTCCACGACGGCGTTGTCGATCGTCACAGCTTCCCTTTCCGTCGATCGCCGCGGAGGTTACCCGGGCCGGTCGGTCATATCGGATTGGCATTGCATAATGTGCAACGTTGGTTGCACTGCATGTTCATGCTCGTTATTGTGCATCTCGACGACAGTGACCGCAAGCACGAAAGGGCGAACAAGGTGACTCAGGCAACAGCGGCGACGCCCAGGGCGGTCACCGTGGGCGAGGGGCTGGCCGTGCTCGTGGCCCGGCCGGGACCGCTCGAGCAGTCCGCGCAGTTCGATCGGAGTGCGGGCGGGGCCGAGGCGAATGTGGCCATGGTGCTGACCCAGCTCGGCATCTCGGCGGCCTGGCTCTCCCGGGTGGGCGACGACGGGTTCGGGCGCTACCTGGTGACCCAGCTGGCCGCCCAGGGTGTCGATGTCGACGCGGTCGCCGTCGATCCAGTGCGCCCGACCGGCGTCTACATCAAGGAGCGCGGCAGCGGGTCGGGCGCACCGCACGATCTGCCCGCCCATGCCAGCCGCATGCACTACTACCGCGCCGGATCGGCGGCCAGCGCGCTGTCCCCCGCCGACCTCGCGCCGCGGGCGGCCGCCGGCTTGCTCGATCGCACCGATCTCGTGCACTTCACCGGTATCACGCCGGCGCTGTCGGAGTCGGCGAACGAACTGACCCGCACGTTGATCGCCCTGCCACGGCGCGGACGGCTGGTCAGTTTCGACCTGAATTACCGTCCGGCACTGTGGGGTTCACGCGTGGAGAAGGCCGCCGACGAACTCGCCGCCCATGTCCGTGGCGCGGATGTGGTGCTGCTGGGCGCCGACGAAGCCGAGGAGATCTTCGGCACCGGTGACCCGGCCGCCTTGCGCGCGCTGTTCCCCGAGCCCGCCCAGCTGATCGTCAAGAACGACAAGCACACCGTGACCGGCTTCGACGGCGACGCCTTCGTCGACGTGCCCGCGCTGGCGCTGGACATCACCGAGCGCATCGGCGCCGGTGACGCTTTCGCCGGCGGCTACCTGGCCGCCCTGCTGCACGGTGCCGACCTGCGCACCCGATTGCGCTACGGCCATCTGTGCGCTGCTGCCGCACTCACCGCCACCGGCGATGTCGCGAAACTGCCTCCGGCGCAGGACATCCGACGCCTGGCGGCACTGCCGGAGACCGAATGGACCGGGCTGCGCTACCCGGACGCGCTGGATGGGACGATCAGCCGATGAGTCAAAGCGTGTCGCGGGCCCTGTCCATTCTCATCGCCCTCGGCGAGGACTCGCAGTCCCTCGACGAACTGGCCGCACGGCTCGGCGTGCACAAGTCGACGGTGCTGCGACTGCTACAGACCATGCAGGCCGAACGGTTCGTCGTGCGCGACAGCGCGCACCGGTATTCCCTGGGCACCCGCATGTTCGAATTGGCCAGTCGCGCACTGGAGAACCGTGACGTCCGCACCGTGGCCCGGCCGCATCTGAGCGCGCTCGGCGCCGCCACCGGGCAGACGGTGCACCTGGCCGCCTACGAATCCGGTGACGCGGTCTACATCGACAAGGTCGACGCCGAGCAGGCGGTGCGGATGTACTCGCGGATCGGCCGTCCCGCCCCCCTGCACTGCACCGCCGTCGGCAAGGTACTGGTCGCGGCATTGCCCCGCGCCGAATGGCGTTCCGTCGCCGCGCGATTGGACTACCACCCGTTCACCACCCGCACCCTGCGCACGCCCGAGCAGTATCTCGCCGAGCTGGACCTCGTCGCGGCCCAGGGATTCGCCGAGGACCACGAGGAACACGAGAGCTTCGTCAACTGCATCGGCGTGCCGGTCCGCGACGGGATCGGCGCCGTGGTTGCCGCCGTCTCGGTCTCGGTCCCCGATGTGCTGCTCGACTACGATCAGGTGCTGGCGCTGTTGCCGCAGGTCAGGGCGACCGCCGATGCCATCTCCACCGAACTCGGCTGGGACCCCCGCCGAGACGCCACCGCGAGGAAAGGCTGAACCCTATGTCCGACAAGATCGCCGTGCGCACCACCGACGCTCCCGCCCCGGCTCATACGTTCTCCCAGGGTGTGCGCAAGGGACCGTTCGTCCAGGTCTCCGGCCAGGGTCCAGTCGACCCCGCGACCAATGAGTACCTGCACCCCGGCGATGTCGCCGCCCAGACCACCCGCACCCTGATGAACGTGCTGGCGATCGTGGAGGCCGCGGGCGCCACCTTCGACGATGTGGTGATGCTGCGCGTCTACCTCACTCAAAGAGACGATTTCGCGGTGATGAACGAAGCGTATGGTGAATTCGTCGTCAAGCACACCACCAACGGCGTCCTGCCCTCGCGCACGACCGTTTTCACCGGTCTCCCGCGCGAGGAGATGCTGGTGGAGATCGACGCGATCGCCGTCGTCACGGACTGAACGGCGATTCCGGTGATGTCTCCGACATCGCGCACTACCCCGTGTTGAGATGGGGCAGCTCCCGCGAGGGAGCAGTTTCACCGTTCTACCGAGGAGCAGCTCATGTTCGCCAAAACCGCCCGTCCGCTCGCCATCGCCGCTCTCGCTCTCTCCGTCACCGCCATCGGCGCAGGCCCCGCCTCGGCGGCCACCGCGCAGCCGGTCGTCGGTTCGGTGACAGTCTGCGTCGGCGTTCCAGTCGGGCCGGTCGTCGTCAGCGTCTGTATCTAGCGGCTAACCCGAGTTGCGCAGGGCGGTGGCCAGGCCGTTCATGGTGAGCAGGATGCCCCGCTTCACGAGTTCGGAATCGTCACCGCCGCGCAACCGACGCAGCAGGTCCACCTGGAGCTGGTTGAGTGGCTCCAGGTAGGGAAAACGATTGTGGATCGATTCCGCCAGTGACGGGTTGTCGCTGAGCAACTCGTCGTGGCCGGTGACCGCCAGGTACATGCGGATGGTGCGGGCGTGTTCGTCGCGGATCATCCCGAAGATCTGGGCGCGCAGCGTCGCGTCCTCGACCAGGTCCGCATACCGCGCCGCGATGTCGAGATCGCTCTTGGCCATCACCTGCGCCAGGTTCGACAGCACCGTGCGGAAGAACGGCCAGCGCTGATAGAGGTCGGTGAGCCTGGCCAGACGCTGCGGGTCCGCACCCACCCATTCCTCGAGCGCGGTGCCGGTGCCGTACCAGCCGGGCAGCATGACGCGCGCCTGGCTCCAGGCCATCACCCATGGGATCGCGCGCAGGTCCGAGACCGAATTGGTGGGTTTGCGCGAGGCCGGGCGGCTGCCGATATTGAGGTCGCCGACCTCGGCGACCGGGGTGGACTGGCGGAAGTACTCGACGAAGCCCGGGGTGTCGTGCACGAGGCGCGCGTAGGCGGCGCGGGCGCGGGCGGCCAGGTCGTCGAGCAGTTCGTAGGCCGGTTCGGCGTCGTCGCCGAGGCCTTCCACATCCAGCAGGGTCGATTCGAGCGTGCCCGCGATCAGTGACTCCAGGTTGCGGTGGGCCGCGCCCTGTTCGGAGTACTTCGCGGCGATCACCTCGCCCTGTTCGGTGAGCCGCAGCGAACCGCGCACCGCGCCGGCGGGCTGGGCCAGGATGGCGTCGTAGCTGCGGCCGCCGCCGCGACCGACGGTGCCGCCGCGACCGTGGAACAGCCGCAACCGGATTCCCGACTTCCTGGCCACCTCGACCAGATCGAGTTCCGCCCGGTACAGCGCCCAGTTCGCCGCGAGATAGCCGCCGTCCTTGTTCGAGTCGGAGTAGCCGAGCATCACCTCCTGCCGCATGCCCGCCGCGGCGACGAGCTCGCGGTACACCGGAACCTCCAGTACCTCCGACAGCGTCGCGGCGCCCGCCCCCAGGTCCTCGATGGTCTCGAACAGCGGAACGATCCCGACGGGGCTGCTCGGTGTGCCCTCGGCGGTGCCGGGATCGAGGATCCCCGCTTCCTTGAGCAGCAGGGCCGCCTCGAGCATGTCGCTGACCGAGGTGCACATGCTGATGATGTAATGCGGGATGGCGGCGGCGCCGAAGGTGTCGATCACCGCCTTGGCTGCCCGCAGCACCCCGAGCTCCTTGGTGGCGAGTTCGCTCAGCTGCGCGTGCGGGCCGAGAAGTGGCCTGCGGGTGCGCAGTTCGTTCGCGAGCAGCTCGACGCGGTCGGCTTCGGACAGGCTCGGATAGTCGGCATGCACGCCCGACCAGGCCAGCAGTTCGGTGACGACCTGCTCGTGCACCTCGGAGTTCTGGCGCATGTCCAGGCTCTGCAGGTGGAAGCCGAAGGTCTCGATGGCGTGGCGCAGGGCGGCGAGGCCGTCGTCGGCCAGCAGCGCGTCGCCGCTGGCGCGCATCGAGGCGTCGACGGCGTCGAGGTCGTCGAGCACCGCCTGCGGGGTGGCATACGGCGCGGCCGTGGTCTCGAGGCCGTTGTCCGGCAGTTCGCCGAGCGCCAGTTCCGCGGTGGCGCTGAGCCGGGCCCGGATCGCGTGCAGCGCACGGCGATACGGCTCGTCGGCGAACACGGCCGGATCGGGATAGCCCGCCTCGGCGAGCGCGGCGACCGCGGGCGTCACCTGCACCAACCGAGCGGACTGGGACAGCGTCTTCTCCAGGTCGACCAGCGCGTCCAGATACCGGCCGAACGCGTAGGCCGAGGCCTGCTCGGCCGCGGTGTGCACGACTTCCGCTGTCACATACGGGTTTCCGTCCCGGTCGCCACCGATCCACGAGCCGGGGCGCAGGATCGGGCGGGGCAGCAGCTCGGCATCGGGCCAGCGCGAGCGCAGCGCGGCGCGCACCTGCGCGTTGATCGCCGGGATCACGTCGTAGAGGGTCAGGTCGTAGTAACGCAGGCCGACCGAGATCTCGTCCTGAATCCGCAAGCGCGCCAACCGGATCAGTGCCGTGCGCCACAGGGTGAGGACTTCGCGGCGGATCTGCAACTCGGAGTCGTCGAAGCCGGGGTCGCCGGGCTCGAGCCTGCGCCGCAACCGCATCAGCGCGGTGATCTTGGCTTGGACGTCGAAGACCGTGCGCCTGCGGGTCTCGGTCGGATGCGCGGTGATCACCGGCGAGACGAGGGCGTCGGTGAGCAGCTCGGCCACCGTCGAGCCGTCGAGGGCGGCGGCGTCGAGCTTGTCGTAGGTGGCGGCCAGCGAGGAATCCTGGGGCGGCTCGCCCGCCGAGATGTGGGCGGCGCGGCGGCGGTCACGCTGGATGTCCTCGGCGAGATTGGCCAGCAGCACGAAGTAGCTGAACGCCCGGATCAGCGGGATCGCGACCTCGGTCGGGGTGCCGTCGAGCATGTCGGCGACCGCGCTGCGCTCGACCTCCTCGCGGCGCACCGCGAACGCCTCGGTCCGCACCCGCTCGATCAGGTCGAAGACCTCGGGACCCTCGTGGTCGCGGATGGTGTCGCCCAGGATGCCACCGAGAAACCGGATGTCCTCGCGCAGCGGCCGGGTCGCTTCCTGCTCCTGCACGGTTCGCGATTCGCCCATGGAAAGACAGTATTGCCGCCGTCCCCGCGACGCGACCCGGCGACGCGCCCCGCGGGAGTGATCAGGCCGACAGTTGCCGGATCACCCGCGCCGGGTTGCCCGCGGCGAACACCCGGTCCGGCAGGTCGCGGGTGACCACACTGCCCGCGCCGACCACAACGTCGTCACCGATGCTCACCCCCGGGCACACGATCACGCCGCCGCCGAACCACGCGTTGTTCCCGATCCGGATCGGCGCCGCGGATTCCCACCGCTGCCTGCGCTTCTCGTGATCGTCCATCGGGTGCAGCGCGGTCAGCAGCTGGCAGCGCGGGCCGATCGAACAGTCGTCGCCGATGACGATCGGCGCGCAGTCGAGCAGGATCGCGTCGTAGTTGAGGAAGCTGTTGGCGCCGATCTCGATGAGATAGCCGTAGTCGCACTGGAATCGCGGCATGACCCACGACCCCTCCCCCACCTTCCCCAGCAGCTCGCCCAGCAACTCGGATCGGCGCCCGGTCTCGTCGGGGCCGGTCCGGTTGAACTCGTCGCACAACCGTTGCGCCCGTTGCCGTTCGGTCACCAGTTCGGGATCGCTGTCCTTGTACAGCTGCCCGCTCAGCATCCGCTGCTTCTGTTCGCCCATTGCGCCGAGTGTATGGGCGAGGTTCGGGGCGTGGCGCGCCGTTGCCTCCCGGCGCTCCGGTGGATAGCGTGGGTCGGCATGGTGTCGATGACGCATCTCGCGTCCTTCGCGGGACTGTCCTTCCTGCTCGTGGTGGTACCCGGCCCGAGTGTGCTGTTCACGATCAGCCGGGCGCTCACGGTCGGCAGGCGGGCGGCGCTGTTGACGGTGGTCGGCAATTCGGTCGGCGTATACGTGCAGGTCGTGGCGGTCGCCATCGGGCTCGGCGCCCTTGTCGCCACCTCGGCGGCGGTGTTCACCGCCGTCAAACTGGTCGGCGCGCTCTATCTCGTCTATCTGGGAGTCCAGGCGATCAGGCACCGCGCCGACCTGGCCAGGGCACTCCAGCCCGAGCACGCCACGTCGGGTTTCTCCACCATCGCCGTGCTCCGCGACGGGTTCGTCGTCGGCTTCGCCAACCCGAAGACCATCGTCTTCCTGGCGGCGCTGCTGCCGCAGTTCGTCGACCCCACCCGGGGCTCGGTCTCGCAGCAGATGCTGGTGCTCGGCATCTGCATCCCCCTGTTCGGGATGGTGTTCGATTCGCTGTGGGCGCTCGCGGCCGACTCCGTGCGCAGCTGGATCGCCCGCACTCCGCGCCGCCTCGCCGCGGTCGGCGGCACCAGCGGGCTGGTGATGATCGGCCTCGGCACCTCGCTGGCCTTCACCGGACGCAAAGACTGAGCACCGTGGGGGCGTCGGCGACGGCGTGAAAGTAGGGTCGGAGTCGTGACGACAGCGCGGACCCGACACAACTACACCGGTACCTCGGTCGCCGAACGGCAGATCGAGCGCCGGGCGCTGTTCATCGAGGCGGGGCTGACCGTTTTCGCGGAGAAGTCGTTCGCCAACAGTTCGCTCACCGATGTGTGTGCGGCGGCGGGGCTGTCGCGACGGCAGTTCTACGAGCAGTTCGCCGGGCGCGAGGAATTGCTCGTCGCGGTGTACGACACGGTGCAGGGCAAGGCAAGGGACGCGGTGGCCGCGGCGCTGGCGGCAGCCGAGACCGACGACCTGCGCGCGCTGATCGACGCCGCGGTGCGGGCGTACACGACGGCGATCACCGACGACATCCGGTGCGCCAAGGTCGCTTTCGTGGAGATCGTCGGCGTGAGCCCCGCGATCGAGGAACATCGCGCGCAGGTCAGGGACCGGTGGGGTGAGGTGGTTGCCGCAATCGCCGCCGGGCGGGAGCAAGCGCGAACGCCGCCCGGTGGCTGGCGGGTGTCGATGGCGGCATTCATCGGCGCGGTGAACGGCGCCGTGCACCAGTGGAGCCTGGACGACCCGCGCCCGCCCGTCGACGAGCTGGTAGAGGTGTTCTCCACCCTGCTCAACGCCCTGACAACCGCGGAGCCTCCCGGCCGCTGATTGCGATCCACGCCACACCCGTGCCATAGTAGCCGTCATTGAGACGAAGGCGTCTCAATTCACGTGAGGACTGTGCACGATGAGATCTCCCCTCGCTCTGCGATGGTTCGCCCTGGCGACCGGTGTGCTCGCGGCCGCTACGGTCGTGGTGGCCGGGCCGGTGGCCGCCGAACCCGCGGCGGTGGCGCCCGCGCCGGTGGTTCCGCTGCCGCCCGAATTGGATCCGGGCTTCTATCTGCCGTCCGCCGACATCGTGGCGGCCACGGCGCCGGGTGCGATCATCGCGGCCCGCCAGGTCCGGATCGCCGATTTCGGCCTGCTGCCGATCGATGTGGATGCCTGGCAGGTGTCGTATCGCTCCAACAACAGCCGCGACGAGGCGATCCCGGCGGTCGCCACCGTGATCAAGCCGCGCGGGCAGGCGCCCGAGCCGCGCAAGCTGCTGTCGGTGCAGCTGGCCGAGGACTCGACCGCGGGCTACTGCGCGCCCTCGTATGCGCTGCAACATCTTTCGGTCGCGCCCCTGGCGGGTCAGGTCGTCGTTCCCGCCGAGTTCCTCTTCGCGCAGGCCGCGCTGGCGCAGGGCTGGGCGGTCGTCGTTCCCGATCACCAGGGCCCGAATTCGGCCTATGCGGCGGGACCGCTGGCCGGCCGGATCACCCTCGACGGAATTCGCGCGGCGACCTCGTTCGCGCCGCTCGAGGTGGGCGCTACCGCGCCGGTCGGGCTGTACGGATACTCCGGCGGCTCGATCGCGACCGGGCATGCCGCCGAACTGAAGGCCTCCTACGCACCCGAACTGAACATCGTCGGCGCGGCCGAGGGTGGGGTCGGCGCCGATCTCGGTGCGGCACTGAGCATGGCGAACAACCAGGCGACCTCGGGTCTCGTCTTCGCGGCCGTCCTCGGGCTGACGCGCGAGTACCCCGACTTCGCGGCCTACCTCGATCAGCGACTGGACCCGGTAGGCAAGGGGCTGTCCGCGATCAAGTCACCCCTGTGTGTGCAGTACCAGTCGGCGCTGCTGCCGTTCCTCAACATGATCGGCATGATCGGCTCCGACGGCAATCCGCTCGACGATCCGCCGGTCGCGGCCATGCTCGACGACACCCGCATGGGCAAGTCCGTGCCCGACATGCCCCTGTTCGTCTGGCATTCCGCCTGGGACGAAATCCTCCCGCTGGCCGCCACCGACACGCTGGTCGACACCTACTGCCGCGACCCGAAGACCTCGCTCACCTACACCCGCGATCACGCCAGTGAGCACATCGTCGCCGAGGTCGTCGGCGGCCCGGCCGCGCTGCTGTGGCTGCGCGACCGTCTCGACGGCATCCCCGCTCCCGCCGGCTGCACCACGTCCGACGCGGGCACCATGGCGGCCACTCCGGGCGCGCTCGACTTCCTCGGCGAGACTCTCTCCGCGAAATTCGCCACCCTCTTCGGCGTGCCGCTGGGCTCCCACTGAGGTCCGCTGCCGGGGCGTGGTCGACGACCATGCCCCGGTCACGTTCGCGCACACGCTGATTCAGGGTCGACGCCACTCGGCGATACATATTGACGTTCTCTGTTGATTTGTATCATACTCGCCGGGTTCGTCGATCATGAGCAGGAGGGCCCCGTTGACCGACAATGCACGGGCTGCGCTGGAATTACTTCGCGATGCGGACCAGTTCAAGTGGTATGTCATTCCGCTATTACTGATGGTCATCTACATCTATTCCGTCGAGATCGAGCGGCGGAACTGGAATGTGCTGTTCGCGGGGCTCGCGCTGTGGTGCATGGACTGGTTCAACGAGATCTGGAACGCGCTGGTCTTCCATGTCACCGAGCGTGCGCCGGTGTGGGCGGCGAGCGGGCCGACGGCGTATCAGATCCTGATCGGGCTGAATATCGAGATCTGCTTCATGTTCGCCATCATGGGGATCGCGGCGGCGAAGATGTTGCCGCCCAAGGAGACCCGGATCCTCGGCCTGCCGAACCGGCCGGTGCTGATCGCGGCGAACTCCGCCGCGGCGGTGGGTGTCGAGGTGCTGCTGAACAAGGCAGGGGTACTCACCTGGGACTGGTCGTGGTGGCAGCCCGGTTTCCCGTTCCTGATCTGGATCATCGGGTATGTGCCGTTCTTCGCGGCCTGTTTCTACGTGCACGATCTGCCGAGCGTGCGTAGCAAGGCGCTGGTTGTCGGCACGATCTTCGGCATCGATGCCGTCGCCCTGATCGGTTTCGGCGCGGCGGGGTGGCTGTGAGGCGCGGGCACGCCGTGCGGCGTGGAGCGTTGATCGCGGCGGCCGGTCTGGTCTTGGCCGGGGTGACAACACAATCGGCATCCATCGCCGATCCGGGATGTCTGCCGGTAGGTACGGTCGGCACGCCGGAGGTGACGGTCGACGAGTCCACCGCGGGGTTGTCGGATTTCGCCCCGGCTACTGTCGCGCTGCCCGAGCAGGTCTACTTCCGGACCACCACCGAATCGTTCAACCGGCGCTGGACCTTCGCCACCCGCGACGGCAACGTGTACGTGAAAGAGGCTGCCGCCCAGGGTAGTTGGCGCACCGTGGCGCTGCCCGGTTGTCTGGCGGGCACCATCGCCGGTGTCTCGGCCGACGACGACGAAGTGATGTTGATCGACCGCGACGGCCGCTTCATCACGATGGACCGTGCGCTGAGCGCACCCAAGGACTGGAACTGGAGCAGCCGCTACGGCACCCCGCTGTGGACCGGCCCCGGCAACACCCTCCCGCCGGGCGCACTGACCTGGTCGTGGTCGGTATTGTCGCCCGACGAGGATCACGTGTGGACCGACACCGCGGGCAACGAGCATCCGGTCGGCGGGGCGAAAGTGTCGCACGTGTTCGCCCTGACCCACGGCGGTCAGCGGATCCAGTACGTCGACCCGTGGCTGCCGGTGGATCACAGCTACGAGATGGGACTGCCGTTCGGCGGCCGGTTCCAGGCGGTGGCGCTGTCCACCAGCGCGTCGACCTCGCTGATCGTCAACCGGTTCGGCGACTTCTACACGCGCCTCTACGATTTCGACATCTCCGGCGCGGACAAGGTCTTCTTCCGCTACTCCTACCAGGATCAGCGCGGACTCCCCGAGGCCCCCGACATGCTGTCCGAGCGCATCGACAGCCGCTACGCCGCCATCCAGCTGCCCGCCCCCGACTGGGTCGCGCAGCCGAAGGTGCCCGGTGAGATCACCGACCGCATCTCCATCCACCGCACCGGACCCGGTTCCGCCGCACGGGAACTGCGGGTCGAAGGCCGTGACGGTGGGCGAACCGGTTTCTGGCGCAAGACACTCACCGAGAACGCCTGGACCTTCGTCACCACCGATCAGCCACTCGCCGGTGCGGCACTGGAGAATTCGCCCGTGAACCGTGCCGAGGAGACGCTGAGCCCGCCGTCACCGTACGACTACCAGGGCGTCTCGCCGCAAGGCTGGACCGCCAGTGTGCAGTCCTTCGACCTGGCCGTCTCCCCCACCCCCCTGCGTATCGAATTCGGCGACGGCACCGAACTCGACGTCGTCCTGCACACCGTCGACGGCTTGCGACAGACTCCACAACAGCCCGGAATCACCGATCAGCCCCGATTCTTCGACGGCACCATCGAGGTGCCCCAGCAGCTGCTCGCCGAGCTGGACACCCAACCGGCCACGGTGCGGAATTTCGTGCGAAACACACTGGGCGGCAACCGCTTCACGGATACCTCCGTCGACGTCACCGACGCACGCCTGCACATCGCCGTGTGGGAAATCACGCTGAACCGACGCTGACCAGCAGCACCGGGCGCGGGCCCTAGATCACGGTCGTCAGCTCACCTCCCGGTGGCGAGGTTGGGCTCGGTGGAGGAGGACTTGTTCGAGGAGGGCTACCAGGACGTCGCGGACGGAGTCGCGGTTGCGGGCGTCGCAGTCGAGGACGGGGATCCAGTCGTCGAGGCCGAGGGCTTCGCGGACTTCGGTGAGGTCGAAGTGGGTGGCATCGTCGAAGCGGTTGACCACGACGACGAAGGGGGTGTTGTGATCTTCGAAATAGTCCAGGACCGGGTAGCAGTCTTCGACGCGGCCGGTGTCGACGACGATCACCGCGCCCAGCGCGCCGTCGACGAGGTCGTCCCACAGGAAGACGAAGCGGTCCTGGCCGGGGGTGCCGAACAGGTACAGGATCAGGGACTGGTCGAGGGTGATGCGGCCGAAGTCCAAAGCGACGGTGGTGGCGGTCTTCTCGGCGCGGCGGCCGGGGTCGTCGACGCCGATCGACACCTCGGTCATCGATGCCTCGGTGACCAGCGGCTCGATCTCGGAGATGGCGCCGATGAAGGTGGTCTTGCCGACGCCGAAGCCGCCGCTGACCACGACCTTGACCGACGTCGGCATCGCCGCGGCGGTCCGGAATTCAGAGTGCCCGAACAAGATCCCTGATCCTCTCGATGGCGGCGGTCGACAGTTCCGGCGCGTCGCGGACGGTCACATGACCCGCCGCCACCAGATCGCTGACGATCACCTTGGCGATGCCGACCGGAACGCGCAGGGCGACACCGACTTCGGCGATGGAGTGCGGTCGCAGGCACAACTGCACGACGGTGCGTTCCTCGAACCGCAGCGGCGCCGACAGCGCGGACGGCGGCGCGTGGACGAGCGTCTCGATGCGCAGTCCGTCCAGCACCGGGACGGTGCGGCCCGCGGTGACCACGAACGGACGGACGAAGCGATCCTCGAGATCGGCGCTGCCGGTCGGCGCCACCGGGATCGGCGCCGGCTCGTCGCGCCAGCCGGTGGGCCGGTTCATCGGGATCATGCGTGGGTCGGGCAGCCGGGGATGATCGGGATCTCTCATCTGCGCAACGACTCTCGCAGTTCCCCGATCAACATCGGGTCGAGCAGCGCGCCCGCGCGTTCGGCCAGCACCGCCATCTCGTAGCCGACCAGGCCGACATCGCATCCGCCGTCGGCGATCACGCCGAGGCAGCTGCCGTCGCCGAGCGCCGAGACCAGCAGGAAACCGCGCTTCATCTCGATCATGATCAGCTTCAAGCCGTCGAAATCGTAACTGCGCGAAGCACTGCGGGCGAGGCTGGACAGACCGGAGACCATGGCGGCGAGCCGGTCGGCGCCGGCGCGGTCCAGGCCGTCGGACATGGCGATGAGCAGCCCGTCGGAGGACACCGCGACGGTGTCGCGCACGCCGTCGGTGTTGCGGACGAAGTTGCCGAGCAGCCAGTTGAAGGTGTGCGGGTCTGCGGTCGGTAGATGGGTGGTCACCGGGGGCTCCTGGGGTCGGGTCCGATCGATCAGCGGGTCGGATCTGGGGTCGGCCCTGAACGGGTGTCGCCACCCCGTTCGTGGCCGGTGCGGAAGGAGGACAGCATGCTGCGTGTCTGGTCGGGGGTTCGTTCGACGGCGGGTGGGCGGTCCTGACGGGTTGCCGGGTCGCGACGGGAACGGTCCGGGGAGCCGGTGATCTTGGCGCGTTTACTGCGCTTCACCAGCCCGTTGCGGGTGCGTTCGACGGCCGGGGGGCCGGTCGGTTCGACCGCTTGCCGGTCGGGACGCTCCAGGTCGGGGGCCGTGCGGCCGATCCATTCGACCACGGGCCGGTCGGCATGGTCCGCGAGCAGCGCTGCGGAGCCGATCGATTCAGCCACCGGGTGGTGTGCCCGGTCCGGGTCGAGCGCGGGCGCCGCCGATCCGTTGCGACCCCGGTCGGTGCCGGAATCCGCGGGTGCGACGCTGTCGGCCCGGCCGCCTCCGTCGACGGAACTCCCTGTCCCGCTGAGAAACTGCGCGTAAGGGGACACGCTCGCGGCGTGGTCCGAGGCACGCCCGTTGACGGTTCGTCGCGGTGCCTTGGTCCCGTCAGCGGCGTCGCCGTCGGTGGTGTGCACCGGCCTCTCGACGCGGCTGTGTCCGGCTCGGCCGACGGCGCCGTTCGACGCCATCCCCGGGTACTTCCGACTTGTCGCCACACCGGCCGCGTCCGCGTCGCCACGCGCATCGGCACTCGTCGGAACCGATTGCACTGGGCGGGGCGATGTTTCGTCGACCAGGATGCTCGGCGGCAGCAGCAGCCGCGCGACGATGCCGCTGACCGGCGAGGTGTTGAGTTCCACGTCGATGCCGAGCCGACCGGCCAGCCGACCGACCACGTAGTGCCCGAGGTAGCGCGTGGAGGCCACGATGAAGTCCTGCTCGCCGCGCAGGCGCGCATTGGCCTCGGCGAGCTGGTCGAGCGGCATGCCGACGCCGTGGTCGACGACGGCGAGCAGGTAGCCGCCCGCCACTTTGCGCCCGTAGACCTCGACCTCGAGGTCGGGCGGGGAGAAGGCGAGGCCGTTCTCGATGAGTTCGGCCAGGACGTGAGCGAGTTCGCTGACGACCGCACCCGTGATCGCGATGTCGTCGACCCGGCGCAACACCACCCGGCGATAGTCGTCGACCTCGGACAGACCTGCCCGGATGACGTCGGTGAGCGCGATCGGTTCGGCCCAGCGGCGCGGGCTGGCCTCGCCGACGAGTACCAGCAGGCTTTCGGCATTGCGGCGCATCCGGGTCGCGAGGTGGTCGAGTTCGAACAGGTTCGACAGCGCTTTCGGGTCGAGTTCCTCGCGTTCGAATTCGCTGATCAGGCCGAGCTGCCTGCGCACGAGGTTCTGGTTGCGCCGGGCCAGGTTCGCCATCGACTCGGTGGTGTTGCGCCGCACCAGCGCCTGCTCGGAGGCGAGGTCGAAGGCGGTGGTCTGGACCCGGTCCAGCGCGCCGGCGACGGCGCCGATCTCGGCACTCGCGCCGGGCGGGGTGCGCACGGGCGCGGGCGGTTCCGGCTGGGTGTCGGCGGCGCCGCGCCAGGCGGCGATCACCTCGGGCAGCCTGCTGGAGGCGACATCGTCGGCCTCGGCGGCGAGCCGGGCCAGCGGCCGCACGATGGCCCTGATACTCGCGAACACCAGCGCCACCTCGGCGGCGATCGCGAGCAGGGCGGCCAGGGCGAACCCGGCGAGGATCAGCGCGGCGGTGCGGCGCAGGTCGGCGGCACGGGCGCGGACATCGTCGCCGACGGCCTGCTGCACGGTGCGCTGGGCGTCGATCACGTCGGTCATCTGCGCCCACCAGACCGCGGGGTCCACCGCGCGGACCAGCGGACCGGCCGTCGACGCGATCGCGATGTTCTCCGATTCGGTTGCTCGCGTAGCACTCTCGCCGACGAGGACGGCGTCGAGGCGATCCTGCTGGGCGGCGGTGGCGTCGCGGTCGAACTGGGTGAGCGCGGCATTGCGGGCGGCGCGGATGTCGAGGAACTGCACGTACTCCCCGGGCGCGAACTCCCCGGCGGCGAACACACCGTTGAGGAAACCACGTTCCCGTGCCGTGAACTCCTTCGCGTCGCCGAGGGCGTAGAGGGCTTGCAGGCCGTGGCGCACCGCGGGGTCGCGGGCCTGGTCGAGACCGAGGACCAGGCGGTTCACCGCGTCGATGCTGTCGGAATAGAACTGGAAGGCCGCCTGCCGCGAGACGGTGCGGGTGTCGATCTGCGAACGAAAGCTCGGCAGACCGGCCAGCTGGCCCAGCGCCGAGCGCACCTCGCCCGCACCCGGCGGGTCGGCCGCCACGATCGCGGCCAGATTCCGCAGTGCCGCGTCGGTGCCCGCCCGCTGATCGGTGACGGGCTGCAGCAGGCGCTGGTCGCCGCCGAGCAGGCCGTTGCTCAGGCCGCGTTCGCGCTGCACCTGGTGCACCAGATCCTGGGCGGCCAGTGCCACCGCGACCGCGTCCACCGTCTCACCACTGCGGCGGAAGGCGCCGATCTGCGTGGACATCGTCAGCCCGAGCAGCGCGAGCACCAGCACCAGCGACACCGCCAGGATCCGGGCGAGCTGCCCGGAGATGGTGCGCGGCCGGATCAGCCTGCCACCCGCGGGCTGCCGACGGGAATGTGAACGCACCACCTGCTCCTCTGTAACACCGCCGGGTGAATTTTCCGGCGGCTCAACGAAAGTCAGGTGTCAACTTGCACTGCCCGGTCCACGCGGTCAATCCGGGACGGTGTAAGAACGGGTTTCGTGCAGTGATCTCAACATGCCGGAAATCAACGGGGGTTTCTGTATCCGAAACCTCACAGCCCGCACGGCAATTGCGTGACCGGCCCGTTCGATGCGCGATACATAGCCGAGAAATAGCGACGTGATGCCGCCCACAATTTCCGGCAGCGCGAAGGACAACGCTGTAAAAGTGGGCGGGTCAACCGATCAGAAATGAACGATAGCGACCCGAACCACACATTCCCGGCGTATTCCGGAAATTCGAGACCCGACGGTGATTACTTGCCGCCGAGAATGCCGAGCACCTGCTCGGAGAAGAAGAACGGCTCGAGGCGTTCCCGGATCAGCCCGGCCAGCACACCGTTGGCCTTGGCCGACTCGATGACGGCGGGACCGTAGCGCAGGATCTCGGCGCCGATGTCGTCGGCGGTCAGCCCGAGCTCGGGCAGCATCGCCGAGAGCGTGTGCTTGCTGTACCTGGTGTAGAACACCTCGACGCATTCGCGCACCAGCATCCCGAAGTATTCCTTCTCCCTGGTCGTCACCGCGATCTCGTAGCAGATCTGGACCAGTTCGTTGAGATCCTTCTGCGTGAGGTACTCGCGCAGGCCCGCCACGGGCTCGTCGGCGTGCAGATCCCAGAACTCCATCGCCGCCGAGTGCACGGGGGCGTCGCGCAGCATGTCGCGGATGGCGTTGTTGGTGCGCTTGAGCGCGAACAGCGCGCCCTTGCCGGCGAGATCGCCGACGAAGGTGCTGTCGGCGACCTTCTTGGCGCGGTTCGCGGCCGACTGGCCCAGCGACATCAGCGAGGAGACACCGGGGATCTTCTCGGCGCGTTCCCGGTTGGCCTGCATGAAGTCGCCGATCAGCTTGTCGACGAAGCGGGCGGCGACGGTGGCGACGAGCGGGCTCTCGGTGAGCCGGTCCAGGATGCGCTCCTGGGCCTGGTGCATGCCGAAGATCTTCTCCAGCAACGCTTCCACCGGCTCGCGGTCGACCACATCGCCGAGGGTGTACTCGGTGTTGGACGCGATGTGGTCGTAGATCGCGTCGGAGAAGATGCCGACGGTGTCGGCGATGACGGGGCTGCCGCCGATGCGGTCGAACACCGTGGCCACGGTTTCCTCGCCCTGTGCGAGCGAAACGACGTCACCGAAGACGATGGTGTCGCCGACGGCCAGCACGGCGGCCACGTCCCGCGCGATCACCTCGGCGAACCGGTCACCGGTCACCTCGGCGAGCAGGAAGTCCACCTGCGCGTCGAGCAGTCGTTCGGCGATCTGGCGCGCCTGTGTCATCTGGGTCCACCCATCACGGTCGTTGCTCGGACGGGAGGCCTTGCGGCTACTTGTCGTCGGCGCCGGAATCGTTGCCCTGCATCGATTTCCGAATCTGAGCCAGACGCTCGCGCGCGGCTTTCTCCCGCGCCTCCCACTGTTCGTCGACGCTGCGACCCGCCGGGGTCTGCTGGTCGAGCTCACCCATTCCCTGCGCGGTGCCGAAGCGCTGCTCGACCTTATCGCGAACCGCGTCGAATGTCGGCACTCCGGAAGTGGAATAGCCGCCGGTCACAGTGGGTGCGGCGGTGCCGGGCAGGCCATGCGGTACCGGCGGTACCGGCATGGCGCCTCCTACCTGGTCCGATGCGACGGACACCACATCGGCGTCCACCACGTCCGTGTCCAGAGTCACAGGTGATCCGGTTTCCGCATGACCGGCCGCGACCTGGGCGAGTGCGGCGGCGACGGGGCCGAGCCCGGGCCGGCCGGCGACCGCGGCCCGCAGCACCGACACCAGCTCGGCGTCGGGCAGCGCGGCCAGACGGCCGAGGATCTCGCTCGTTTCGCTCATACCGCCAGGCTACGCAGGCAGGAAGGTCTCCGACCACTCCGTGATGCGCTGCGGCCAGCGCGGGCCGAGCGCGTCGATGACGTCGTTGTGGCCCGCACCGGGCACCACGACCAGCTCCTTCGGTTCCCGCGCCGCCGCGAAGAGGCGTTCGGCATGGCGCAGCGGGAGCAGTTCGTCGCGGTCGCCGTGGAACATCAACACCGGGACGCGCAGGGCGGCGATCCGGCGCAGGCTCGGGTAGGCGTTCGGGATCAGCGGCGCGGGCAGGAACGGGTAGACCGAGCGGGCGGCGGCGCGCATGCTGCTGAAGGTCGACATCAGGATCATGCCCGCGGGCGGGTGCTCGGTGGCCAGCTCGAGCAGGACACCGCCGCCGAGCGACTTGCCGAGATACAGCACCCGGTCCGGGTCGACGCCGGGCTGGTCGAGCAGGGCGGCGCGGACCGCCCTGGCGTCGAGATAGGTGCCCTGCTCCCCCGGCGATCCCGTGCTGTGGCCGAAACCGCGATAGTCGAAGGCGAGGACGTCGAAACCGGCCCGGACCAGCAGCGCGATGATCGGCACGCGGTCGCCGATGGTGCCCGCGTTGCCGTGCGCGTAGAGGATGTGGCCGCGGGGGCGGTCGGCGCGCACGAACCAGCCGTGCAGGTCGACGCCGTCGGCGGTCCGCGGGTGCAGGTCGCGGTAGTCGAGGCCGTAGGCGGCCGGGGTCTGTGCGACGTGCTTGTCCGGGTGGTAGACCAGCGCGTTCAGCGCCCTGGTCGCGGGGTGTCGTATCACTTGCCGCGGCCCGCCTGGAAGCCGAAGTCCCAGTTGTACAACCGGGCGATCTCCATGACACCCCCGCCCGGCTGACCGGCGGGCGGCCGGACGAAGGCGCCCTCGCGCCGGACCACCAGCTCGCCGTCGACGTTCTCCAGCACGGCGAGCACCGCGTCGCGGGAATTGTCGGTGCAGCCGTCGAGGGTCATCTCGATCGGTGGGGAGTTCACCGGGTTCAGGGTGACGGTGGCGTGCACGCCGCGGAAGTCGCTCGCGCCGTCGTAGATCGAGGCGAAGACGAGGATCCGACGGAAGAACTGGGTGTAGTCCAGGTTGATCGAGAGGTTCTCGCCGGTGATGCTGGCGCCGGTGCGGTCGTCCTGGTCGAGGTGGATGAACGGCGGCTCGTACAGTGCGCCGAAACGGCGGTCGAGGGCGCGGACCGAACCGATCGCGCCGTTGACCAGTTCGAAGAAGCAGCACAGGTCGAGGTCGATGTTCCTACCCCGCAGCTTGCCGAACAGGCGGCCGGTCGCGGCCATCGACGTCCAGTTCAGGTTCACCCGCAGGACGCCGCCGGTCGCGCCGTGCTTGGTGAGCGAGACCGAGGGTGATTCCTTGGTCAGCGAGACCTTGGCGAGGTTCACCGGGGGTGCGGCAGGCGGGGCGACGGGAGGTGGGCCCTGGTGGGGCGGGGAGAACGGCTGGGGCGGGCTCGGCTGCGCGGCCGAGGCGTACGGCTGGGGTGCGGGGACGTACGGCGGCGGGGTCGGTGGGGTGAACGGCGCCGGTGCGGGCGGGGTGGCAGGCGCGTCGTCGACCGAGATGCCGAAATCTGTTGCCAGACCGGCCAATCCGGAGTCGTAACCCTGACCGACGGCACGGAACTTCCACGCACCCTGGCGGCGGTACAGCTCGCCCAGGACGAACGCGGTCTCGGTGGTGGCGCCCGTGCTGTCGAAGCGGGCGACCTCGCCGCCGCCGACCGCATCGATCACCCGAACGTAGAGGCCGCGGAACTGGCCGAAGGTGCCGCCGTCGGCGGAGGCGGCGAGCACGATCGTCTCGATCTGCGGCTCGACCTGGGCCAGGTTCACCGACAGCGCGTCGATGACGGTGGGCCCCTGCTGTTTTCCCTCGTGGCGGACCGCGCCCGAGGGGTGCACCGCCTGGTTGTAGAAGACGAAGTCGTCGTCGGAACGCACCTTCGCCCCGGCGAGGAGCAGCGCGGAAGCATCGGCATCGGGCACCCCCGCACCCGGCTGCCAACCCACTTCGACGCGAACCACGGAAGCAGGCACCGCGACATTGGCGCCTTTCATCATCGACACACCAGCCAACCTATCCCGCCCCCTCACCGGACCCAACCCGTCACCCCTGCTCGACCCGAAATAGACCTGACACCCTTGCCGCGAGCCGCGAGGATGGGTCCATGTCGACACGGGAGCTCATCGTGCTGGGTACGGCTGGGGCTGTGCCCACGCGCCGCCGCAATCACAACGGATATCTGTTGCGTTGGGGCGGGCAGGGCATTCTGTTCGACCCGGGCGAAGGCACGCAGCGTCAGATGGCGCACGCGGGGGCTTCCGCGACCGAGCTGCACTGGGTCTGCGTCACTCATTTTCACGGGGATCACGCCTTGGGTGTGCCGGGCATCGTGCAGCGGCTGGGTCGCGACGGGGTGCCGCACGATGTCCACGCGGTCTTTCCCGCCGAGGGCGCCGAGTACTGGGAGCGTCTGAAGTTCGCGACCAGCTACTACGGTTCGCCCACGCTCGTCGAGCACCCTGTCAGCGGCCCGGGCGAGACATTGCAGGGCGACGGCTTCACGCTCACCGCGCTGCCCTTGGACCACAGCATCCCGACCTACGGCTACCGGATCGCCGAGCCGGACGGCCGCACGTTTCTGCCCGAACGGCTACGCGCGCACGGCATCTCGGGTGCGGCCGTCCGGGAACTGTCGGGGGCGCTCCTGGAGGAATGCACGGTGCCGAGGCCGGGGCAGAAGGTGGCCTTCGTCATGGATACCCGCCTGTGCGACAACGTCTTCGCCCTGGCCGAGGGCGTGGACATGCTCATCATCGAGTCCACGTTCCTCGACTCCGAGACCGATCAGGCCGCCGAGCGGGGTCACCTGACGGCGCGGCAGGCGGGCGAAGTGGCCAGGGCCTGCGGGGTGCGGACCCTGGTTCTGACACACTTCTCCGAGCGCTACGCCGAAGCCGACGACCCGCTGTTCCTGGAGCAGGCGGACTTCCCCGGCGCCGTGCTCGCCCACGACCTGGACCGCGTCCCACTCCCGCCCCGCCGCGTGGCCCGCTGAAACGACCGGTCTCGGTGACCGAGTTGCGAGTCCTGCTGGGCGGTGCCACATTCGGGAATCGGCGGCCGGGCCGTAGGCCGTCAATAACGTCTCGCGGATGAGTAATTCATCTGTTTCGCGGAAGCGGAAGTCATGGTTGTCGTTGGTGTCCGTGCCGCTGCTGGCTGTCGGGTTGGTGGCTGCGGGGTTGGCTGGTACCGCCGGCGCAGCCCCTGCCGGGGGTCCGACCAAGATCGAACTGCAGGGTGCTGCCAATGTTCGGGACCTGGGTGGGTACATCACCTACGACGGAGCCAAGGTCAAGACGGGCAAGCTTGTTCGGGCCGACGCGCTCGCCAAGCTGACCGATGCCGATGTGCAGAAGCTGGCGGCGTTGAAGCTCCAGACTGTGATCGACCTCAGGACGCCGGCCGAGGTGCAGGCGATGGGGGCGGACAAGTTGCCCGCAGGAGTTCCGCTGGTGGCCCGTCCGATCGACGACGGCGGCATGTTCACGAAGATGTTCCAGGCAATCTCGTCGAAAGATCCGGTGCAGCAACAGGAAATGCTGGGTGACGGCAAAGCCGAGCAGATCATGCAGAACGTGTATCTCAACTTCTTCACCGCCGATGCGCTGGGGAAGTTCGGACAGTCGGTCAAGGATCTGGCGAATACCGCGAACGCCACGCTGTATCACTGCACGGCCGGTAAGGACCGGACGGGATGGCTGTCCTACGTGACACTGCGGGCCGTCGGCGTGCCGGAGTCGGTGGCTCGGCAGGACTACCTGCTGTCGAATCAGTATCGGGCGGCGGCGGATGCCGCACTGCGGGCCCAGCTGAAGCAGGCAGGCATCATGCAGAATCCGGACCTGCTGATTCCCCTGCAGGAAGTGCGGGTCGCCTACCTCGACGTGGCGCTCGGGCAGATCGAGGAGAAGTACGGGGACTTCGGCAAGTACCTCACCGACGGACTCGGACTCGACGGCTGGACCCTGATGAAACTGCGGAAGAACCTGGTTTCCTGACCTGAGTGACAGCGGAAGACGACGAAGACCGCCCGGTGGGATACCCGGGCGGCCTTCGCGATGCGGGTCAGCCGCGCAGTTCGGCGCCTACCGCGGTGGCTGCCGAGGCGACGGCCGCGTCGCGCGCGGCACTGGCCTCGTCCTCGGTGAGGGTGCGATCGGTGGCGCGGAAACGCAGGGCGTAGGTCAGGGACTTGCGGCCCTCACCGGCCTGCGCGCCCTCGTAGACGTCGAACAGGGCAATGTCCTCGAGCAGGTCGCCTCCACCGGTGCGCAGCGCCGATTCGACGCTCGCGGCGGGAACAGCCTTCTCGACGCTGATCGACACGTCCTGCAGGACGGCGGGGAACGCCGACACCGTGGGCGCGGGACGGGCCTCGGTCAGCGGCAGGGCATCGAGGTCCAGTTCCAGCGCGCAGGTGCGCGGCGGCAGACCGGCGCGCTCCAGCACGGCCGGGTGCAGCTCACCCGCGTGACCGACCACGACACCGTCGACGACCAGTTCGGCGCAGCGGCCGGGATGCCACGGCAGGTAGGCGGCGGCGCGGCGTTCGATGGTGACACCCGCCGCGTCGGCGATGGCGTCGACCAGCGCGAACGCGTCGGCGGCCTCGGCCTGACGGCCGGGACCCCATGGACCGCGCGGGTCACGCTTGCCGCTGAGCACCGCGGCCACGTGCACCGGCTGCGCGGGCAGCGAGGCGTCCAGCTCGGCGATCTGCTCGTCGGTGGGCCGACGATCCACCGGCAGCGCCGCGACCGCGTGGGTCTCGGCGCCGGGCTGCACGACCTGTGCGATGCCGTAGATCGTGAGGTCGCGGGCGCCGCGCGAGATATTGCGGGTGGCCACTTCCAGCAGACCGGGCAGCAGCGTGGTCGCCAGCTCGGGACGCTCGGTGTCGAGCGGGTTCAGCACGCGGGTGGTGTTGCGGCGCGGGTCGTCGACGTCGAGACCCCACACGTCGAACACACCGGCGGGCAGGAACACCGGCGCGGGCACCTCGACGCCGCCGGCGAACGCCAGCGCCCGGCTCACCGCACGGCGCCGCTTCTGGGTGGCGGTCAGGCCGCGACCGGCAGGCGCCGACGGCAGGACCGACGGGATCTGCTCGAGACCCTCCAGCCGCAGCACCTCTTCGACCAGGTCGGCGGGCTGGGACAGGTCGGGGCGCCAGCTCGGCGGGGTCACCAGCAGCTGGGTCTTGCCCGCGTCGTTGACCTCGATCTCGACCCCGGCGCCGATCTGGGCGAGCCTGCGCACGGCGGTGCCCGCCGGGTAGGTGACGCCGGCGACGCGGTCGGGCAGGTCGATGTCCATCGCGATCGGCGCGACCGGCTCGAGCGGAACGCGGATGTCGGTGAGCGTGGATTCGATGGTGCCGCCGGTGATCTCGGCCAGCAGGGTGGCCGCCCGGTCGAGAGCGACAATGTTGATCTCCGGGTCGACGACGCGCTCGTAGCGCTTGCCCGCCTCCGAGACCAGCTTGTGCCTGCGCGCGGTCCGGTACACCCGCAACGGGTTCCAGGTCGCGGCCTCGAGCACCACGTCGGTGGTCCCTGCGCCGACCTCGGTGCTGTCACCGCCCATCACACCGGCCAGCGAGATGACGCCGGAGTCGTCGGCGATCACCACGTCCTCGGCGTCGAGGGTGCGCTCGACATCGTCGAGGGTGCGCAGGGTCTCACCGGTGTTGGCTGAGCGAACGACCAAGCCGCCGTGGAGTTTCGCGGCGTCGAAGGCGTGCAGCGGCTGGCCCAGTTCGAGCATCACGTAGTTGGTGACGTCGACGGCGGGCGAGATCGGGCGCATGCCCGACAGCATCAGCCTGCGCTGCAGCCACAGCGGGCTCACCGCGTCCGGGTTCATCCCGGTGACCCGGCGCACGCCGAAACGGGTGCACTCCGAGTCGGCTTCCAGCCGAACGGGCCACGCCTCACCGTCGCCGTCGGCCAGGGTCCGTACGGCCGGGTCGGCGTATTCGAGATCGAAGCCGCAGGCCAGTTCACGGGCCAGGCCGCGGACCGAGAAGCAGTAGCCGCGGTCGGGGGTGATGTTGAGTTCGATGATCGTGTCGTCGGTGCCGAGCAGCACGTTCGCGTCGTCACCGGGCTGCGCCGAGCCGGGCTCGAGCACCAAAATGCCGTCGTGATCCTTGCCGATGCCGAGTTCGGCGACCGAGCAGATCATGCCGTTGGAGGTGTGCCCATAGGTCTTCCGCGAGGAGATCTTGAACCCACCGGGCAGCTCGCCACCGGGCAGCACGACGACGACGAGGTCGCCGACCGCGAAATTGCGGGCGCCGCAGACGATCTCCTGCAGCTCGGGGTTGCCGACATCGACCTTGCAGAAGCGGATCGGCTTCTTGAACTCGGTGAGCTCGGTGATCTCGGCGACCCGGCCGACGACCAGCGGCTTGTCGATGTCACCACCGATCGGCTGGAGCTCGTCGACCTCTTCGACCTCCAGGCCGACGCGGACGAAACCGGCATCGAGCTCGGCCGAGGACACCGACCATTCGGGGGTGGTGCGCTGCAGGATCTCGGTCAGCCAGGACTGCGCTACTCGCACGTGACTTTTCGCTCTCTCTCAGGACCGGATACCGAAGGGCAGGGTGAACCGCACGTCACCCTCGACGATGTCGCGCATGTCGGGGATGCCGTTGCGGAACTGCAGCGTGCGCTCCATACCCATGCCGAACGCGAACCCGGAGTACACCTCGGGATCGATGCCGCTGGCGATCAGCACCTTCGGGTTGACCATGCCGCAGCCGCCCCACTCGACCCAGCCCGCGCCGCCCTTCTTGTCCGGGAACCACACGTCGACCTCGGCGGACGGCTCGGTGAAGGGGAAGTAGTTGGGGCGCATGCGGGTTCGGGTGTCGGGGCCGAACAGGGCGCGCGCGAACGCGTCCAGGGTGCCGCGCAGGTGGGCCATGGTCAGGCCCTTGTCGATCGCCAGACCCTCCACCTGGGAGAACACCGGGGTGTGGGTGGCGTCGAGCTCGTCGGTGCGGAAGGTGCGGCCCGGGCACACGACGTAGATCGGCAGCTCGCGTTCCAGCATCGAGCGCACCTGCACCGGGGAAGTGTGCGTGCGCAGCACCTGGCGCGAACCCTCCGGGGCGATGTGGAAGGTGTCCTGCATGGTGCGCGCCGGGTGATCGGGCAGGAAGTTCAGCGCGTCGAAGTTGAAGTGCTCGGTCTCGACCTCGGGACCCTCGGCGACCTCCCAGCCCATGCCGACGAACACGTCGGCGATCTGCTCGGAGATGACGGTGATGGGGTGACGGGCGCCGACCGGCTGACGGCGGGCCGGGAGGGTGACGTCGATCTTCTCCGCCACCAGCACGGCCTGATCGCGCTCTTCCAGCAGCGCCGCGCGGCGCGCCTCGAACGCGTCGGACACGCGCTTGCGGGCGACGTTGACCCGCTTGCCCGCGTCGGCCTTCTGCTCCTTGGGCAGCGCGCCCAGCCCGCGCTGTGCGAGCGCGATCGGCGACTTGCCGCCGATGTAGTCGGTCTTGGCGACCGCCAGCGCATCCAGATCAGCCGCAGCGGCGAACGCCTTCTCGGCCTCCGCTGCCGCTGCCGCGAGTGCCTCCTCGGTCAGCAAGGCGTTCTGCTCGACTCCACTGTTGTCGTCGGCCACGATCGTTCGACTCTCCCCTGGGGATCGGTTCACGGGTGCGTCATTGCCTACCCGTATCGGTGCTGCATAAATCCTATGGGATCGGGTTCGCGCGATTCATCCGGATTACCGGCGACGCGGCCGCAACCGTGCTAACACTCGCCGGAAGGTCGTGGTGCGGACCGACAAGTCCAGGTCAGGCCGGTCTTCGCAGGGTTCGCATCACGATCGGCGGCGAACCGGAACCCGAGGGAACCGAATCGGCACGGGTTCCGTCCAACCGTTCAAACACACCCGCGTGTTCGACTCGAGAACAGGACCACTCGATGCCTGAACAGACTTGCGATTCGACACCACCCCAGGGCCGGCGATCCCGCTTGACCACCCCGGGCAGCGGCCTGGCTCTGTGCGGGCTTGGCATCCGGCCCACCGGCGGCCGCCCCTTCCCGCGCGCGGCCGGGTTGTGCTCGCCAGGACCGGAGAGTCGACCCGACGAGAGCACTCCGGACTCCGGCACGACAACCGACGGCAACGAGACCGATTGATCGGACGGTCACGCAGCGCGGAGATCCGTCGGCGACCCGGTGTTTCGCTGACGCCGTGGAGATTCGAGGGAACCGAATGGGGTCGCGCCACGTCCAACTGTTCGAACACACCAGCGTGTTCGACGCGAGAACAGGATGACTCGATGGCTGAACAGATGTGCGATTCGATCTCGCCGCAAGGCGGACGCACCCGGCGGACGACTCCAGGGATTGGTTTGGCGTTGTGTGGACTCGGTATCCGGACCACCGGGCGCCGCCCCTTTTCGCGGGTGGCGGGGTTGTGCGGACGGCCGGAGAGTGCTCCCGAGCCTGGGCCCGGCCGATCGGAGGGCCTTGTATGAGACGACTTCCGGATCGTCGGTCCGAGCCCCCGGTGCGGCGGTTGTATGTGCGGTTCCAGGCCGCGCAGCCCAACCGGCACGGGCGGTTTCCCGGCGTGTTCGCCCTGGTCAACGGTCTGTCGTCGGAGGGTCGGCTGACCGTCGAGCAGGAGCGGTTCCGCCGCAGCGGCAACGACTGGTTCGCCGACCATCTGGTGAATCCGTACGAGGTGGATCGACGGGTCTACGACCGCGAGCGGTATCCGGGTGCGGCGGCGTGGTTCAAGTCGACGGCGCTGCCGATGATCGATCGGGTCAGTGGCTACCTCGAGATCCTCGATACGCACGAGATCGCCTGGGAGCGGCTGGATTCCGATGAGCCGGGGGTCATCCTGTACGAGGATCCGCAGCAGATCGTCGCCCTGCCCGAGATGATCGCCGCGGTGGGCTCGTAGGAGATCGATGGTCCGCGTGCCGAGGCGGGCACGCGGACCATGCGGATCAGACGGACTGCCGGGTGTGGCGCGGCAGGAACGCCGCCACCACCGCCGCGACGGCGACCAGTGCCGCGCCCACCCAGACCGCGGGGACGAGGCCGTCGACGTAGGCCTGGGGGTCGGTGTAGGAGCCGTGCGAGGCGAAGACCGAGGCGAGCACGGCGATGCCCATGGCCACGCCCACTTCGCGCACGGTGCTGTTGATGCCCGAGGCCATGCCCTGGTCGGCCGGGGAGGCGCTGGCCATGACGATGGTGGAGGACGGGGCGAAGGTCAGGCCCATACCGATGCCACCGAGAACGAAGGGGGCTACGAAGGCGACATAGGCGACGTCGGTGGAGGTGATCGACGCCATCCAGGCCAGCGAGACTGCCAGCAAGACCTGTCCGGTGGCGATGAGGACGCGCGGTCCGACGCGGTCGACGACCAGCCCGGCCAGCGGCGCGACGACCATCGGGACCATGGTCCACGGCATGGTGCGGATGCCGGATTCCAGCGGCGAATAGCCCTGCACGACCTGGAAGAACTGGGCGAGCAGGAAGATCGCGCCGAAGACACCGGCGGAGAAACCGAAGGAGACGAGGTAGCTCAGGCTCAGCCCGCGCGAGGCGAACATGCGCAGCGGGAGCATCGGGTCGGTGACATAGCGTTCCCAGACGACGAACGCCACGAGCAGCGCGCCGCCACCGAGCAGCGCGGTGAGCACGCGCGGTGCGGTCCAGCCGTCGTCGGCGCCGTGGATGACACCCCACACCAGCGCGAGCACGCCACCGGCCGAGAGCACCAGCCCGATCAGATCCAATCGCCGTGCGGTGCCGCGTGATTCGGCGAGAACGCGCGCGGCGAACGGCAGCGCCAGCAGGCCGATCGGGACATTGAGCCAGAAGATCCACTGCCAGTTCAGCCCGTCGACGACCGCGCCGCCGACCACCGGACCGACCGCGACACCCAGCCCGGCCAGACCGCCCCAGATACCGATCGCGGCGCTGCGCATCCGTGCGGGGACCGCCGCGGCGAGCAGGGTCAGCGACAGCGGCATCACCGCGGCGCCGCCCGCACCCTGGATCGCGCGGGCCAGGATCAGCATCCACGGTTCGGTCGCGAGCGCGCAGGCAGCCGACGCGGCGACGAAAACGGCGATGCCGGCGAGGAACACCCGGCGGCGGCCGATGCGGTCGCCGAGGGCCGATGCGGTCAGCAGCAGCGAGGCGAACGACAGCGTGTAGGCGTTGATGAACCACTGCAGATCCGAAAGGGACGCTCCCAGTTCGGTTTTGATCACCGGCAGGGCGTTCGTCACGACGAGATTGTCCAGCGTCACCATGAACATCGGGATGCCGACGGCGGCGATCACCGCGCCGAGCGGTGCGGTTTTCGTGCCGCCGGGAGGCTGCGTGTCGGCGAGAACGGCATCGCCGGGTTCGAGTGTCTGAGTCATGTCCAACCCTGTTGTTATTCACTGATAACTAATAACGACTATGGTTATGCATCGACTGATAACATGTCAAGAGGCGACGGAACTTCGAGGAGGAACACACTCATGGGCGGCACGAGAACCCGGATGACCGCATCCGAGCGCAGCGCGCAGGTGCTCGAGGCCGCGGTGCACGCCTTCGCCGAATCCGGCTACGCCGCGACGAAAACCGACGAGATCGCCCGGCTGGCCGGTGTCTCGCAGCCGTATGTGATCCGGCTGTTCGGCACCAAGCAGCAACTGTTCCTCGCCGCCTTGCACGAGGTGTGCGGGCGGATCGAGGCGGTGTTCCGCGGGGCCGAGATCGCCCCGGACGCCGATGCCGCCGAAGCGCTGCGCACCCTGGGCCAGGGATTCGACGTCTTCCTGGCCGAACGCGAACTCCCGCTCATGCTGCTGCACGGCGCCGCCGCCAGCGCCGATCCCGCGATCGGCGATCCCATGCGCGAGCGGTTCGGCCGGATCTATCGCCTGATCGGCGAGCTCACCGGCGCCGACACCCTCGAATCACGCCGTTTCGTGGCCACCGGCATGCTGCTGACGATCATGACGGCCATGCAGGTCGCCGGGAGCGAGGCGATCCCGCTCCCCTGGGCCACCGAAATCCTCGACGATCTGCGGAGCTCCGCCGCGCCGGGGTGCTGACCGCGCGCTACTTCGCGTGCTGGACGCGGGCGCTGGCGTAAAGGCAGATCGCCGCTGCCGCAGCCAGATTCAGGCTTTCGGCGCGGCCGTGAATGGGGATGCGGATGCGATGGTCGGCGCGCGCGGCGACGGCGGCATCCAGACCGTGCGCCTCGTTGCCGAACAGCCAGGCGACCGGGCCCGCGAGGATCTCGTCGGCATCGTCGAGATCGACCTCGCCGTTCGCGGCGGTGGCCAGGATCGTGACACCCGCCGCGGAGATCGCGTCGAGGGTGGCGGTGATATCGCGGCTGCGCGCGATCGGCACATGGAAGACGCTGCCGGCGCTGGCCCGGACGCATTTGCCGTTGTGCGGGTCGACGGTCTCCCCCGCGAGGATCACGCCGTCGGCGCCGACCGCGTCGGCGACCCGGATCAGGGTGCCCGCATTACCTGGCTCGGCGATCTCGACGGGGACGGCGAGCATGCGCGGGCCGCGGTCGAGGACCTCGCCGAGCGGCACATCGAGCAGCTCGCACACCGCGACCAGACCCGGCGCGGTGACGGTCTCGCCGAGGTGCTCGGCGGCGCGGTCGCTGACCAGCGTGGTGCGCACGCCGTCGGCGGCGGCACCGGCGATCAGCGCGGTCTCGCGTTCGGCCGCGGCGAGCGAATAGAACAGCTCACGAACCCGACCGGTCTCCAGCGCGGCGGTCACGGCGTTGGTGCCCTCGGCGAGGAACTGGCCGGATTTGCGGCGCTGCGCGGCGCGCTGGAGCTTGACAGCGGAAACGACCCGCGGATTGCGCTCGGAGAGCGCGTCCACGGGTCGTTCCGACAGATCGCTGTGTGTCGTCAAGCTCAGGCAGCGGTGGCCGGGGCGTTGACGTCGGCGGGCAGCGCGGCCTTGGCGACAGCGACGAGACCGGCGAAGGCCTCGGCGTCGGAGACGGCGAGCTCGGCGAGGATCTTGCGGTCAACCTCGACACCGGCGGCCTTGAGGCCCTGGATGAAGCGGTTGTAGGTGATGTCGTTCAGACGCGCGGCGGCGTTGATACGAGCGATCCACAGCTTGCGGAAGTCACCCTTGCGCGCCTTGCGGTCGCGGTAGGCGTAGGTCAGCGAGTGGAGCTGCTGTTCCTTGGCCTTGCGGTACAGGCGCGAGCGCTGGCCCCGGTAGCCCTTGGAGGCCTCGAGGATGGAACGGCGCTTCTTCTGAGCGTTGACGGCCCTTTTGACGCGTGCCACTTTTTCAGTCCTTGATCATCTGGGGCGCGCTGGCGCCCGGTTGGTAGTTGTCGGCGTCCGGATATCCCGGCCGCGCAATGATGGGTTGCGGGTCAGAGACCCAGCAGCCGCTTCACGCGGGGGACGTCGACGGAAGCGACGGACTCCGTGCCTTCCAGACGACGAGTCCGGCGGGTGGCCTTGTGCTCCAGGAGGTGGCGACGGTTCGCCTGCTCGCGAAGCAGCTTGCCACTGCCGGTCACCTTGAATCGCTTCTTGGCGCCGCTGTGGGTCTTGTTCTTCGGCATGGATTCCTCTATCTGTGTCGGTGAAATCGGTGTTACTGCGGGTCGGCCGGCGCAGCCTGCTCGGCGGGCGCCGGGGTTTCGACCAGCGCAGCCGGGTCGGCGCTCGCGGGACCGGTCGGCAGCGGACGTGCCGCCGGCGCCGATTCCTGCTGTGCCTTCACCCGCGTCTTCGCGCCCTTGTGGGGAGCGAGGACCATGGTCATGTTGCGGCCGTCCTGCTTGGCCGAGGTCTCGACGAAACCGAGTTCGGCGACGTCGGAGGCCAGGCGCTGGAGCAACCGGAAACCGAGCTCGGGCCGCGACTGCTCACGACCACGGAACATGATCGTGACCTTGACCTTGGACCCGGCTTCGAGGAAGCGCACCACGTTGCGCTTCTTGGTCTCGTAGTCGTGGTCGTCGATCTTCGGGCGGAGCTTCTGCTCCTTGATCACGGTCTGGACCTGGTTCTTCCGGGACTCGCGCGCCTTCTGCGCCGTCTCGTACTTGAACTTGCCGTAGTCCATGATCTTGCAGACCGGCGGACGGGCATCGGGTGCCACCTCGACGAGGTCGAGGTCGGCTTCGAGCGCGACGCGAAGTGCATCTTCAACACGCACGATCCCAACCTGTTCGCCGCCGGGTCCGATGAGACGGACCTCGGGAACACGGATGCGATCGTTGATGCGGGTCTCAGTGCTGATGGGGCCTCCTAGGTCAAGCGGTGTCGTCATAACGACCGCGCGCAATAACTGCAACCCCTGTTTCAACACGAAAGCCCCGTTGCGGTATTTCTCCGCCACGGGGCCCGATGTCGACCGATCGCCCACAGCCGATGCCCTCACGAGCTCGGTGTCGACCCCTGCGTGCCAGGCACACAGGAAACCCGCCACTTCGAGCGGGTGACCGGGACCGTTAGTCCAGTACGATTGCTCGCCGGTAACGGTGGGAGTCGGGCTCCACTTATCTGCCCCCGGATTGCATGACACAACCAGGGGCGGTCGTCAGCGGAAAGTCTAGCATCGCATTCGGCTATCGCCGAATCGGCCTGGCGCGGACGGGCCCGAACGGCATCGATATAGCCTTGTCGCCATGACTGACGAGCTCGATCCCCCCGTGCGCGACCTGGCCGACATCCCCGCCGTCGAGGTGATCAGCCGCGCCGCCGTGATGCTGATGAGTTCGGCCGCGGAGAAGCTGGGGCTGGCCTCGGAGGACCCGGACTCCGGGGCGCACGTCGACCTCGACGAGGCGCGCCGGGTGATCACCGCGCTGGCCGGCCTGGTCACCGCGTCGGTGGAGTACCTCGGTCCGCACGCGGGACCGATCCGCGACGGCCTGCAGGCGCTGCAGCGCGCCTTCCGCGAGGCCTCCTCGGTGCCCGACGCGCCCGGCATGGGCCCCGGCGAGAAGTACACCGGCCCGGTGCACTGACCGGACCCGCCACCGGAAAAACGAAAAGATCCGCCGACGCGCACGTCGGCGGATCTTCGCGTCTACGGACCAGGGCGGCCGCTACTGCGTCGAGCTCAGACCGTGGGGGTCGGCGGGTTGCCCGGTGTGACCGACACGGCCGAGCCGGAGGAGATCATGTTGGCGATGGCGGTGAACAGCGCCGCGCTTCCGGTATCCATTACTCAGGTGTTCCTTTCGATTCCGCCGGGTCAGGCAGTCGGCGTGGTGGGCTCGTAGGCCACCGAGGACCCGCCACTGAGGAAAGACAGAATCTGGCCGATGAGCGCCGTGGTGGCTTCATCCATGGGGACGTTCCTTTCAAACTGCACGACATCCGCGATCGCGCCGCCCACGGGCGCGAGACACCACGGGATGCCGGTTCGACTAACCGTTACTGTCCGGTACTCCGGCAACGGTGAGGCGAATGCTACCCACCCGTGTTTCACTTTGTCGCGTTTTCGGGAACTCCCGTCAGGGAGGCTATCCGGCCTCAGCGCAGCGCGGCCGCCTTTCGCGCCAGCCGCTTGGCCGTTGCCGTCTCGGCAGGCGCCTTCTTCGCGCCGGCCGTCGCCTTCTTGGCTGCCTTCTTCGCCGCGGCTTTCACCGGAGCCGGGGCCGCGAGCACCTCTTTGAGGAACTGCCCGGTGTAGCTGTCCGACACCTGGGCCACGTCCTCCGGCGTGCCGGTCGCGACCACGGTGCCGCCGCCGGAACCGCCCTCGGGGCCCATGTCGACGACCCAGTCCGAGGTCTTGATGACATCGAGGTTGTGCTCGATGACGATCACCGTGTTGCCCTTGTCGACCAGCCCGTTGATCACCTTGAGCAGCTTGCGGATGTCCTCGAAGTGCAGGCCGGTGGTCGGCTCGTCGAGGATGTAGACGGTCCGCCCGGTGGAGCGCTTCTGCAGCTCGGCGGCCAGCTTCACGCGCTGGGCCTCACCGCCGGACAGGGTCGGCGCGCTCTGGCCGAGGCGCACGTAGCCGAGGCCGACCTCGACGAGGGTCTTGAGATACCGGTGGATAGAGGTGACCGGTTCGAAGAACTCGGCGGCCTCGTCGATCGGCATGTCCAGCACCTCGGCGATGGTCTTGCCCTTGTAGTGCACCTCGAGGGTTTCGCGGTTGTAGCGGGCGCCGTGGCACACCTCGCACGGGACGTAGACGTCCGGCAGGAAGTTCATCTCGATCTTGAGCGTGCCGTCGCCCGAGCACGCCTCGCAGCGGCCGCCCTTGACGTTGAACGAGAACCGGCCCGGCTGGTAGCCGCGGACCTTGGCCTCGGTGGTCGAGGCGAACAGGGTGCGGATCTTGTCGAAGACGCCGGTGTAGGTGGCCGGGTTCGAGCGCGGGGTGCGGCCGATCGGCGACTGGTCGACCTGGACCAGCTTGTCCAGGTGATCGAGGCCGTTGATCCTGGTGTGCCTGCCCGGCACCTGGCGGGCGCCGTTGAGCTTGTTCGCCAGCACCGTGGCCAGGATGTCGTTGACCAGGGTCGACTTGCCCGAGCCGGAGACGCCGGTGACCGAGGTGAGTACGCCGAGCGGGAAGGACACATCGATCCCGGCCAGATTGTGTTCGGTGGCGCCGACGACGGTGAGCCTGCGCTTCTTGTCGATCGGACGGCGCACCATCGGCACCTCGATCTGCTCCCGGCCGGAAAGGTAAGCGCCGGTGAGTGATTCGGGTTCGGTGAGCAACTCGGTGTAGGGGCCGCTGTGCACGACGCGGCCACCGTGCTCGCCGGCCAGCGGGCCGATGTCGACCACCCAGTCCGAGGCGCGGATGGTGTCCTCGTCGTGCTCGACGACGATCAGGGTGTTGCCCAGCTTCTTCAGCCGCAACAGCGTCTCGATGAGCCTGCGGTTGTCGCGCTGGTGCAGGCCGATCGACGGCTCGTCGAGCACATAGAGGACGCCGACCAGACCGGACCCGATCTGGGTGGCGAGCCGGATGCGCTGCGCCTCGCCGCCGGACAGCGTCGCCGCCGCCCGCGAGAGCGTCAAGTATTCCAGGCCGACGTCGAGCAGGAAGCCGAGCCGCGCCTGGATCTCCTTGAGCACCTGACCGGCGATCGCGGCCTCGCGCTCCCCCAGCGTCAGCGAGTTCAGGAAGTGCGCGCAGTCACCGATGGACAGATCACTGACATCGGCGATCGACTTGTCGGTGCCGTCGGCGGCCAGGGTGACGGCCAGGATCTCCGGGCGCAGCCGGGCGCCGTGGCAGACCGGGCACGGCACATCCCGCATGTAGCCGTCGTAGTGCTCTTTCATCTGCTCGGACTCGGTGTTGTCCATGCGCCGGTGCAGGAACGGCATCACGCCTTCGAAATCGGCGTAGTAGGAGCGCTTGCGGCCGTAGCGATTGACGTAGGACACGTGCACCTGGTCGGAGCTGCCCTCGAGCACCGCCTTGCGCGCCTTCGCGGGCAGGTCCTGCCACGGGGTGTCCATGGAGAAGCCGATCGACTCGGCCAGGCCGGACAGCAGCCGGTTGAAGTACTCGGCGGTCTGCCCGCGCGACCACGGCGCGATGGCGCCGTCGGCCAGGCTCAGCTCGGGATCGGGCACCACCAGTTCCGGGTCGACCTCCTTGCGGATGCCGAGGCCGGTGCAGTCGGGGCAGGCGCCGTAGGGCGAGTTGAACGAGAACGAGCGCGGCTCGAGGTCCTCGATGTCGAGTGCGTGGCCGTTCGGGCAGGCCAGGCGCTCGGAGAAGCGGCGCTCCCGGTCGTGGGCGTGTTCGTCGCGGTCGACGAAGTCCAGCACCACGATGCCGTCGGCCAGCCGCAGCGCCGTCTCGATGGAGTCGGTGAGCCGCTGCTTGGACGCGGACTTCACCGCAAGCCGGTCGACGACGACCTCGACGTCGTGCTTCTCCTGCTTCTTCAGCTTCGGCGGATCGGTGAGCGGATACACCACGCCGTCGACCCGCACGCGCGAGTAGCCCTGGGTCTTGAGCTGGTCGAACAGGTCGACGAACTCGCCCTTGCGAGTGCGCACGACCGGCGCGAGGACCTGGAACTTGATCCCCTCCTCCATCGCCAGCACCTGGTCGACGATCTGCTGCGGCGTCTGCTTGGCGATCAGCTCGCCGCAGACCGGGCAGTGCGGTGTGCCTGCGCGGGCGTAGAGCAGGCGCAGGTAGTCGTAGACCTCGGTGATGGTGCCGACCGTCGACCGCGGGTTGCGGTTGGTCGACTTCTGGTCGATCGACACCGCGGGCGAGAGACCCTCGATGAAGTCGACATCGGGCTTGTCCATCTGCCCGAGGAACTGACGCGCGTAGGCCGACAGCGACTCGACGTAGCGGCGCTGCCCCTCGGCGAAAATCGTGTCGAACGCCAGGCTCGACTTACCCGAACCGGACAGACCGGTGAACACGATCAGGCTGTCACGAGGCAGATCGAGATCGACACCTTTGAGATTGTGTTCCCGAGCTCCGCGCACAGTGAGGCGTTCCGCCACCTGGTGAATCCCTTCTCCATCGTCATCCGCCGACCGGACATGAACCCCCGCCAGCCATGCTAGGCGGCCCCACCGACAGAAATGTTGGAGCGCTGGCGCGCTCGAGTTCGCGGCCCCTGGTGTCCCGCCGGTCAGGCACCGTTGCTTGCTCCGTCGTCGCCTACGCAACGGCACCTGACCGACGGGACGGCCGCGAACCGCCGCTGCGCGGCGGACCCTCCTCGAGGTCGGGTCGTGGTAGTCGAGTTCCCGGTCTGCGCCCACGATTTCGGCATACGGATTATGTTTGACGGCAGGGGTGGGGCGATCGACATGATGAAGGAGCCGGCGTGCTCGAGGTGTTCCTGGTCGACGACCACGAGATCGTGCGGCGCGGGTTGATCGACCTGCTCGAGGGTGATCCAGAACTCACCGTGATCGGTCAGGCGGGTGGTGTCGCCGAGGCGATGGTGCGCATTCGCGAGGCCAGGCCCGACGTCGCGGTCCTTGATGTGCGCCTGCCCGACGGCAACGGCATCGAACTGTGCCGCAATCTGCTGGCCGAGTTCGACGACCTGCACTGCCTGATCCTCACCTCGTTCTCCGACGAGCACGCCATGCTCGACGCCATCCTGGCCGGCGCCAGCGGCTATGTGGTGAAGAACATCGACGGGATGAAGCTGGCCGACGCGATCAAGCAGGTCGGCGCCGGTCACTCCCTGCTCGACACCCGCGCGGCCGACGCACTGCGCGCCCGGCTGCGCCGCAGCACCGAACCCTCCGGCGCGCTGGCCGGGCTCACCGAGCAGGAACGCCGATTACTCGAGCTGCTCGGCGAGGGACTCACCAACCGGCAGATCGCCGCGCGGATGTTCCTGGCCGAGAAGACGGTGAAGAACTACGTCTCCCGCCTGCTGGCCAAGCTCGGCGTCGAACGCCGCACCCAGGCCGCGGTCCTGGCGACCAAGCTGCGCGAACCGTAGGCGCTCAGGAGGGGACGACGATGGTGAGGTCGCCGTCGTAGCGGCGGTAGAGCAGGTTGCCGCGGCCGGTGTGGCTGTCGGTGAAGAACAGATACGGCAGGCCGCCGGTGCACAGCACGTCGGAGGCCTCGTCCTCGGCGTAGACCGGCGCGGCGTCCTGCACGACGCGGACCGGCATCGCGCTGGCGGTGAGCGGTAGCTCGGCCGAGGCCCCCGCCGCGGCGGTGTGCCGCTGCCTGGCCAGACTGACGCCGTGCGGATCGGCCCAGGTGACGATCGCGTCCTCACCGGTCTGGGCGTCGGTGAACAGGTAGGCGTCGTAGTCCATCGCGTCGAGCACGGTGCTGGCTTCCAGCGGGGTGCCGGTCATCAGCGCGCAGTCCTTGCGCCGGATGATCGGCCTGGTCTCGGTGATCTGGGCCAGCGGGCGCCGCGCCGGGTCCGGCCACGCGCCGCGCGCTTCCTTGCCCGCGCGACGGGCCAGCTGACGATCGAGCCGCTCGGCGGCGAAGGTGACGGCGAAGCCGCCCGGTCCGGTGACCTGCACGCGGGTCAGCGTGTCGTTGGTCCGGATATTGGCCTGCACCAGGGTCGGCTCGTCGGAGCCCCGCGGCGCGGTGACGCGCACGCGGGCCGGACTGTCGAGGTGGTGCCTGCGCATCACGCGGGTGATGGCGCGGACAGCGCGGGTGACGTCTTGCGGTGGTACCTCGCCGCGGGTGGTCACCGCGAGCTCCGGGTCCGCGGCGGTCGTCCAGTGCTGGGTCGTCGACAACGAATTCATCTCTTGCCCCACTTCTCGATCCCTTTTCCCGGTGCCCTATGCCACCATTCCCCTCCTTGCGAGTGAAGGGCCGAAAGTCCCCACATTGCGGACTAGACTTTGCGTTCGACGGTTGGGGTGGTGCGGCGACGGGATACGGCGATGACGAATGACGGTCGGAGTGGCCGCTATTCGGTGGGCCGGACCGTGTCGCAGCAGCGATTGCGCGCGTTGCTCGGCGAGGTGGCCGACCGGGTCGAGGTGATGATCGGCTCGCGCGATCGGATGGACGGCCTGGTCGAGGCCATGCTGACGGTCACCGCAGGCCTCGATCTGGACGAGACGCTGCGCACGATCGTGCGCACGGCGATGAACCTGGTCGACGCCCGCTACGGCGCGCTCGCCGTGCGCGGCCACGATCGGCAGGTCTCGCAGTTCATCGACGAGGGCATGCCCGACCAGATCAGGAACCGGATCGAGCGATTACCCGCGGGCCACGGCGTGCTGGGGGCGGTGTTCGCCGAGAAGGCCCCGCTGCGGCTGGACGATCTCACCGAGCACGCCTCGTCGGTGGGTTTCCCGGCGGGCCATCCGCCGATGCACACGTTTCTCGGTGTGCCCGTACGCATTCGGGACGAGGTATTCGGCAGCCTCTATCTGACCGAGAAATTCGACGGTCAGCCGTTCACAGAGGAGGACGAGGTCCTCGTCCTGGCGCTGGCCGCCGCGGCGGGGATCGCGGTCGACAACGCGCGCCTCTACGAACAGGCGCGCACCCGGCAGGCATGGATCGAGGCGACCCGAGATATCGCGACGGAATTCCTGGCAGGCACCGAATCGGATCGGGTGCTGGCGCATGTGGTCGATCACGCCCGCGGCCTGACCGGATCACATCAGGCTTTTCTGGCCTCGGTGCCGGTGCCGGACGAATTGCCCGGCGAGATCTCGGAATTGGTGATCACCCAGTGGACCGGGCCCGATGCGGGACAGGACTGGCAGACGGTCCCGATAGTAGGCACCGCCCTTGGTGACGCGTTCAGCAGGCGCACGCCGCTGCGCTTCGACGACATCTCGACGGCGACGCTCGGGGTGGAGTTCGCCAACGCCGAATCTCCCGGTGCCGGACCGGCTCTCGTGTTGCCGCTGTGCACGCCCGACGCGACGCTCGGTGTGCTGGTGACGATCCGGCCACCCGGCTTCGCCCCGTATTCCGACGAGATGATGGAACTGACGGCGGCGTTCTGCGATCAGGCCGCACTCGCGGTCCGGCTGGCCGACGCCCAGCGGCGGATGCGCGAGCTCGATATCGTCGCCGATCGCGATCGCATCGCCCGCGACCTGCACGACCACGTGATCCAGCGCCTGTTCGCGATCGGCCTGACGGTGCAGGCGACCATGCCCAAGGCAGTGGTTCCCGAAGTGCGGCAACGCCTTTCGACGGTCATCATGGACCTGCAAGAAGTGGTGCAGGAGATCAGGACCTCCATCTTCGACCTGCACGCCAGCGGCCCCGACCACAGCGCGGGCCTGCAGCAGCGGCTCGAGCTGGCGATCCGGCGCCAGACCGCCGACATCGCGATGCGGGCGACGATCCAGGTGTCGGGCCCCCTGTCGGTGCTCGATCCGCAACTGGCCGACCACGCCGAGGCCGTGGTCCGCGAGGCGGTCAGCAACGCGGTGCGCCATTCCGGGGCCGATACGGTCGCCATCGTCATCGACGTGGCCGACGACCTGACGATCACCGTCAGCGACAACGGCTGGGGCATCCCCAATCACGTGATCCGCAGCGGGCTGCGCAATCTCGAACAGCGCGCCCAGGAGGCGGGCGGGCACTTCGACATCGGGCCCGCGCAGCGCCCCGACGCCGATGGCAATCACCCGGAGATGCCGGGAACCCAGCTGCGCTGGGCGGTGCCGCTGCCCCAGGACTCGCCGACCACCGGCGGATACGCGCTGGCCGGTGGGCCGGAGGCGGGCGAGGGCGACTGAGCCAAGCGGTTCAAGCCGACCCGAGGACGACGGCGGCGTTGTTGCCGCCCATGCCCATCGACAGTTTCACCGTGGGACCGCCGGTCATCGGGGCCGGGCCGTCGAGCAGCCGCGGATGCGCGGGCGACATGACCGGCGCCGACACGGCGATGCCGCGCTCGTAGGACAGCGCGATCACCGCGACCTCCACGGCCGCGGATGCTCCCTGGCAGTGTCCGGTGAGCGGCTTGAGCGCGGTGATCACGGGACGGTCGCCGAAAACGGCGGTCAGCACGGCACGTTCGGCGGCGTCGCATTGCCTGGTGCCGGTGGCGTGGGCGTTGACGTAATGCACGTCGGCGGCGTCGATCCCGGCCACGGTCAGCGCGCGCTGGGCGCAGGCGATGAGCTGGGTGTGGGTGGGCTCGACCGAGACGACGTGGAAGGCGTCGTTGGTCATCGCGCCGCCGAGTACCCGGGCATAGGGCGTGTCGACGGCGTCGGAGAGCAGGAAGGCCACCGAGGCCTCCGCGATGGTGAAGCCCAGGGTGTCCTCCTGGAACGGCCTGCACGCGGTGAACGGGTCGGCGTCGGCGACCGCGGCGCCCAATCGAACGAAGTGTTCGAGCATGTCGGGGGTCGCCGAGATGTCGGTGGCGATGCACAGCACGTCGTCGACCAGACCGGCGTCGCGCCACATCTTCGCGGTGAGCAGCCCGGCGGTACCCGAACTGCACGCGGCGGACACGTTCATCGCGGGACCGTGGAATCCGAACTCCTGCATCACCACCGAGATGGGGGTCGACGGCAGCAATCGCAGGTAGTCACGGGAACGCCGGTGGCCGTGATCGACCAGATAGAAGTCGCGCCAGTCGGCGACATCGCCCAGGGTGAACGCGTGCACCAGGCCGACCGTCCGGCCTTGCCCGCGCCAGCCGCGGGCCTGCGCATCGGCCACCGCCTCGGCGGCCGCCGCGTACACGGCGCGCCCGAACAGACCTGAACCATGAGCAGGATCACCGCCGTCGGGCACCCGGCCCACCCAGGCGTGCTGATCGCGTTCGGGGCCGTAACCGGGGTACAAACGGGCGGCCGGTTTCCCGCCCATCACCCCCTGCCACAACTGCTCGCGGCCCCAGCCGTAGCCGGAGACAACACCTATGCCTGCGATCGACATAGAATCGAGACGGTGGACCATGCCGCCGGGAAGCACGTCCGGTTTCACATCGCTCCTCGCGGATCTCATCAAGGGTCCCCACAATAGTCCTGTTCGCCATCGCCAGACCAGGTCGAGATCGGGGGTATCGCAGTGGGAGAAGCCAATACCGACGCGGCGAGCGCCGAGCAGCTCGCGCAGCGGTACCGCTCGCTGGTCGAACACACGCCCGATGCGATCTGTGTGCACGAGGCGGGGACGGTCGTCTTCGTCAATCCCGCGATGGTGCGCCTGCTCGGCGCGCGCTCGGCCGACGACCTGCTCGGAATGCCGATCGTCCGGTTCGTCGATCCCGATTCGATCCCCGCGATGCTGGAGCGGATCGACCAGCTGACCGCCGAGGGTGCGGCCTCGCCGCCCACCGAGATGGACCTGGTCCGCATCGATGGCCGCACGGTGCCCGTCCAGACCGTGTCGGTGCTCACCGCGTGGCAGGACAAACTCGCCTACCAGGTGGTCGTGCACGATCTGACCGCCCAGCGGGCCGCCGAAGCCTCGGCACGACGGGCCGAAGCGCACTTCACCACGGTGGTGTCGCAACTGGAGGAGGGCGTGCTCGTCATCGATCCGCGCGGACGGCTCGAGTCGATCAATCCGGCGGGCAAACGGATACTCGGCATCGACGACGCGACGCCGGTGATCGGCCGCCGCGTCGACGAACTGCCCGTGACCTTGATCGACCGCAACGGTCAACCGCTGCCGACCGACCGGCATCCGATGGCGCACACCCTCGCGACCGGCGAGGCCGTCACCCAGTACATCTTCGGCGTCGAGCACGCCGACGGCACGCAGGTGTGGTTGTCGTGCAACTGCCGGTTGCTCAACCCGGACAGCCCGGATTCCTCCGGCGTGTCCTCCTTCGCCGACATCACCGAGTTCAGGGCCAGCAGGCGCCAGCTCGAATACCAGGCCACCCACGACGCGCTGACCGGGCTGGCCAACCGCTCGCTGATCCTGTCGCAGCTCTCGGCGGCGCTGGCCGACGAGGACGGCAGCCTGGTCACCACGGTGCTGTTCATCGATCTCGACGGCTTCAAGGCGATCAACGACACCCTCGGGCACGCGATCGGCGACACGGTGCTGCAGATCGTCGCCCAGCGGTTGCAGCGCGCGCTGCGCGCCGAGGACCTGGTCGGCAGGCTCGGCGGCGACGAGTTCCTGGTGCTGCTGGCCGGTCATCCGCAGCGCGCCGACCTGCCCGGACTGATCGAGCGGCTGCGCACCACGATGGCCGAGCCGATCATCGCCCGCGGGCACCGGCTGGAAGTGAGCGCCTCGATCGGCGTCACCGAACTCGGCCCGCACGAACACCGCACCCCCGAGGCCGTCCTGCACGACGCCGACCTGGCGATGTACCGGGACAAGCCCTCGGGTCATCGTGACCTCGGTCTCGGTCAGAATCGACGCTCGAACAACACCCACGCCTCCTGACAGACTGGTCGGCGTGATCGTCGAACACGCCGTGCTGCCCGTACGCCCCGGACTCGCCGACGCCTTCGAGGCCGCGTTCGAGCAGGCGTATCCGATCATCGCGTCGATGCCCGGTTTCGGCGGGCTGTCGCTGTCCAAGTGCGTCGAACGTCCGGACAGTTATCTGCTGCTGGTGCGCTGGGCGCAGCTGACCGACCACACGGAGGGTTTCCGCGGATCGCCGGAATATCAGCGCTGGCGCGCGCTGTTGCATCACTTCTACGATCCGTTTCCCGTGGTCGAGCACTTCACGCCGATCGTCGGTGACGATCTGTTCGCCGAGTAGACTCGACAACTCTGTTCTCGCCGGTGACAAAGGAGTCCTGTTTTGCCCGACCGCCTCGCCGATGAACGCGCCGCGGAACAGCAGTACCTCTCGGTGCTCTACGACCGGCTCGACGGCATGCGCGACTACGCGCAGAACCGGCTGAAGACCGTGCTGCTGGAGTCCGGCGGCACCCCGCAGGCACGCAGTGAACGCGAGTCGTTCACCCAGCTCTACAGCGAGGACCTGGCCAAATACGACGCCGCCGAGCACGGCCTGTGCTTCGGCCGGATCGACCTGGACGGCAGCGAGCCCGAGTCGCGCTATATCGGCAGGCTCGGCATCCTCGACGAGGACAACGACTACGAGCCGCTGCTGCTGGACTGGCGCGCTCCCCTGGCTCGCCCGTTCTACCTGGCGACCACCGCCAACCCCGAGGACGTGGTCCGCCGCAGGCACATCCGTTCCCGCAACCGCGCGGTCACCGCGATCAACGACGAGTACCTGGATCTGCGCGCCGCCGAGCGCGACGGCGTGGTCGGCGAAGACGACGGCGTCGGCGGCGAGAGCGCACTGCTGTCGGCGCTCAACGCCGCCCGCACCGGGCACATGAACGACATCGTCGAGACGATCCAGAGCGAGCAGGACGCGATCATCCGCTCCGAGCACAAGAGCGTGCTCGTCGTGCAGGGCGGGCCCGGCACCGGCAAGACCGCGGTCGCGCTGCATCGCGCCGCCTACCTGCTCTACACCTACCGCCAGCAGCTGGCCAAGAGCGGCGTGCTGATCATCGGCCCGAACGCCACCTTCCTCGACTACATCGGCCAGGTGCTGCCCTCGCTCGGTGAGACCGGCGTGCTGCTGTCCACCATCGGCGACCTGTATCCTGGGGTGAAGGCGGTCAGGGAGGATTCGCTGCGCGCGGGCGAGATCAAGGGCTCGCTCGACATGCTCGAGGTGCTCAAGCAGGCGGTGCGTGATCGCCAGGAAGTGCCGTCGGAGCCGGTCCGGCTCACCTTCGACGGCTACCCGGTGACGCTGGACCGCAAGATCGCGACCAAGGCCCGCGGCCGGGCCAGGTCCTCGCGCCGTCCGCACAATCTGGCCAGGCCGATCTTCGCGTCCTCGGTGATCGACGCGCTCACCGATCAGCTGGCCGCGACCATGGGCGCCGACCTGTCCGGCGGGACGAGCCTGCTCAGCTCGGCCGACCTCAGCGAGATCGGTGACGAGATGCGCGCCGACCCGCAGGTCCAGGCCGCGATCACCGCGCTGTGGCCGATCCTGTCGCCGCAGGAAGTGCTGGCCGACCTGCTCGCCGACCCCGCCCGCCTCGACCGCGCCGCCAAGACGCTGAGCCCCGAGGACCGGGCCGAGCTGGTGCGCAACGACGACGGCACGTTCGGCGCCGCCGACGCACCGCTGCTCGACGAGCTGGCCGAACTGCTCGGCGTGGACGACACCGAGGAACGCGAACGCGCCCGCCGCCGCTGGCGCGCCCAGCTGGCCGAGGCACAGGACGCCCTCGACATCCTCACCGGTTCCGCGCCGCAGGACATCGAGGACGAGCTCGACCCCGAGATCCTCATGGCCTACGACCTCATCGACGCCTCCCAGCTGGCCCAGCGCCAGGAATTCGGCAACCGGCAGACCACCGCCGAGCGCGCCGCGGGCGATCGCACCTGGACCTACGGGCACGTGATCGTCGACGAGGCGCAGGAACTGTCGCAGATGGCGTGGCGCATGGTGATGCGGCGCATCCCGAACCGGTGGATCACGGTGGTCGGCGATGTCGCCCAGACCGGTGATCCGGCGGGCGCGTCGTCGTGGCAGCGGGTGCTGGAACCGTATGTGGCGCAACGCTGGAAGCTCACCGAGCTGACCGTCAACTACCGCACTCCGGCCGAGATCATGGCCGTCGCCGCCGATGTCCTTGCCGCGATCGATCCGGGTGTGCAGGTGCCGCGCTCGGTTCGCGACTCCGGCAATCCCCCGCGCGCACACCGGGTTCGGCCCGACCAGGTGGCAGCGGAACTGGCGCGGCTGCTCGACGCCGACCACGGGCCCGGCACCAGCGCGGTGCTCGCGCCCGCCGCGCTCGTGCCCGAGTTGTCCGCGCTGGCCGGTGAATCGGTGCAGGTGCTGACCGTGCACGACGCGAAGGGACTCGAGTTCGACCGGGTGTACCTGGCCGAACCACAGGCGATCCTGGACGAATCACCGCGCGGGCTCAACGATCTCTATGTCGCACTGACCCGTGCGACCCAGCGGCTGGCGGTCGTGCATACCGAGGACCTACCCGAGGTGCTCTCCTCGCTGGCATAAGCGCTGCTTCCCCGGAAAACACCTCGAGGGCGCCGCGATTGCGGCGCCCTCGAGGGCGTACTGGAACTGATCTAGCGCACGGTGTGCACGATCAGCACGTCCGAGCGCGACTTGCGGGCCACATCCGAGGGGACCGAGCCGAGCAGGCGGCCGGTGAGCGTGTTCAGGCCCCGGTTACCGACGACTAGCAGGTCGGCCTTGGTCTCCTTGATCAGGTCGAGCAGCGAATCCACCGGCTCGCCGATGATCGCGCGCTCGACGATGTTCTTCGCACCGGCGGCTACAGCCTTCTCCCTGGCGACGTGCAGGATCTCGTTGGTCGGCGCCGAGCCACGCACCTGGTAGGCCTCGTCCTTGAGCACGTCGGCCGCGGCGGCGACGTCGCGGTCATCGGTCGGGAAGTAGGCACAGGCCAGCACGAGAGTCGCGTCCGCGTCGCCGGCGAGCGCTGCGGCCTTCTCCACGGCGACGTACGACGAATCCGAGCCATCAGTACCGACGACAATGGTCCGGTAGGCGGTCATCTCTCCTCCAACTTGGTCGGTGCCAGCGTCGAGCGACCCGGGAATCGAGCGTCAGCGCGGCAATTGGGTCGACCCTAACGCCAAAACAGGCCGATTTATCGACAAATCGCAACAGATCACATCGGGAGTGTTGGCGCCGGTCTTCGCCATACCGGTGGTCTTCGCGACAGTCGTGAAGATTCACCTGCGACGATCTGACCGTGAGTCTTGGAAATTGTGGTCGATCACAACACAATCAACGCGACTGCGCGACTGGGACTTTGCTCACATCAACCGGAAAAACTGGGCAGGCCGCAGGCGGCGCTGCCGGTACCCGTCGAGGGCGAGACGGTCACCGTGGTGGGCACGATCCATCGGGTGCCGATGCCGACGACTTTCGCGGTCAATTCGTGCTGACCGGCGGCACCGGGCCGCCAAGTCGTCGTGGTGGTGCCGATGGCGGGGACCTCGACGGTGCCGATCGCCGTGCCGTTGTCGTAGAAGGTCACGTCGGCGCCGGAGTCACTGCTGCTGTAGCCGACCACGTTGACCGCGGTGATCGTGTACGAGCAGCCGGCTTGATGATCGGAGCCCTCGACCGCGACGCGCTGGGTCGCGTCGGCGTGTGCGAGCGGCGCGACAAGCGCGGCCGTGGCCAGGACCGTGGCGATGCCGGAGCCGGCCAGCCCCAGCCGCGTGTTCCGGCGGAAAGATGTTGTCACCGTTGATGTCCTCACTCTCGCGCAGCAGCGACCGCTGCGAATGCGGTGAGACTATCGGCGGACACCACCGCCCTCCGCCGAAACGACAATATTTCAGATACCCGATTTCTGGGGTCTCGACACCCCCGTCAACCCGGCGTCGGTACCGCGCTCGCCTGCGCTTTGCGGGCGTATTCCCATGGCGACATCCCGATCTCGGCGGTGAATTCCCTACTGAAATGGGCCTGATCGAAATAGCCGAGATCGGCGGCCAGCGTCGCCAGATCCGGCTTGTCACCGCGGGCGAGCAGATCGGCGGCGTCCTGCAACCGGAATCGGCACAGCACCCATTTCGGGCCTGCGCCGACATAGCGGCGGAACAGCCGTTGCAGGGTGCGGATCGGGATCGCGAAGCGGTCGGTCACCTGGTCGACCCGGGTGAGCGCGGGATCGGCGGCCATCGCGGTGACGATGCGCGAGACCAGCGCGTAGTGCGGATCGTCGGCGCGGCCACGCCCGGCGAAGAAATCCTCGACGATCTCCACCCGCGCCACATCGGACGGCTCGGCCAGCACCCGATCCGCCAGGCCCGCGGCGGCAGGCAGGACGTCGGCCAAGGGCGCCGAATCATCGCGCAGCGCACCGACATCCATGCCGGTGAACGCGCCGAACCCGCCGGGCCGGAACCGGATACCGAATGTCTCCCCTGCACCGTCCAGTTCGCGGACGTACTTCGTGGTGCACACGCCGTTGACGAACCCACCCGTGCGGGTGCTGCTGCGTTCGAAGGTGAGATTCACACACGGAAAAGACAGCACTTCGGCGCGATAAGCGGGCTTACCGCGCAGATCCCAGCGCACGACCCAATATCGGTCCGCGAATTCGGCCAGTGCGGGCCCGACCGCCAGCCGGTCCAGCGATCGATGCCTGGCCTGCTCGCCCGGGTGCAGAATGCCTTTCATATCACCGGGATCCGGCACCGCGCGCAGACCGGTCATCCGATCTGTCGCTTTCTTACAAGATCGGGCACGGCAGATCGACCAGGATCGAAGACATGACCAATCCCGTTGCGCCCATCCCGGAGGGCTACCACTCCATCACCTGTTTCCTGGCCGTGCCGGACGGCAACGCGGCCATCGACTTCTACACCGAGGTGTTCGGCGCGAAGGTGCGCAGCCGGGCGGACCTGCCCGACGGCCAGCCCGCGCACGCCGAACTGCTGATCGGCGATTCGACCATCCAGCTCGGAATGCCCATCCCCGACAACAACGTTCGGGCCCCCGAGGACTGGGTGCACACCTCGATCGTGCACTACTGCCCCGATGTCGACGCCGTGATCGCCCGCGCGATCGCCCAGGGCGCCCGCGTCGCCGAGGAGCCGCAGACGTTCGTCAACGGCGAGCGGTTCGGTGTGGTCATCGACCCGTTCGGCCATCGGTGGGCCGTGATCACCCGGATCGAGGACATCTCCCGCAAGGAAGCCGACCGCCGGATCGCCGAATGGATGGCGGAGTCGAATTAGCGGCTGGCGCCGCGGGGTTTTCGGCCCCTTGTGCCTCGCGTCCGAGGAGCGATACTGCGCCTGCGGCGTTCCGTCTCGCTCCTCGGACGCGAGGCGGCCGAAAACCCGTGGTGGTCCGGTGAACATGTTCAGCTCAGACCGGCGGCGTCCATGCCGCGTAGTTCCTTCTTCAGGTCGGCGATCTCGTCGCGCAGGCGGCCGGCCAGCTCGAACTGGAGCTCTCGCGCCGCGTTCATCATCTGATCGGTGAGCGAGGCGACCAGGTCGGCAAGTTCCGCGCGCGGCATGGACTTCACATCACGTTCGGCGTAGATGCCCGCGCTCACCGCACGACCCGGCTCGCCCTGGGCGCGCCTGCCGCGGCTGACATTGCGGCCCGAACCACCGACGGCCACTTCGTCGTCGGCCTCCAGGTACACCTGGTCCAAGATGTCGGCGATCTTCTTGCGCAGCGGCTGCGGGTCGATGCCGTTGGCCTCGTTGTAGGCGACCTGCTTGGCGCGACGGCGGTCGGTCTCGTCGATCGCGTGCCGCATCGAGTCGGTGATCTTGTCCGCGTACATGTGCACTTCGCCGGAGACGTTGCGCGCCGCGCGGCCGATGGTCTGGATGAGGCTGGTGCTCGACCGCAGGAAGCCTTCCTTGTCGGCGTCGAGGATCGCCACCAGCGACACCTCGGGCAGGTCGAGGCCCTCACGCAGCAGGTTGATGCCGACCAGCACGTCGTACTCGCCCAGGCGCAGCTGGCGCAGCAGCTCCACGCGGCGCAGGGTGTCGATCTCGGAGTGCAGGTAGCGCACCCGCACGCCGAGGCCGAGCAGATAGTCGGTGAGGTCCTCGGCCATCTTCTTGGTGAGGGTGGTGACCAGCACGCGTTCGTCGCGCTCGGTGCGCTGGCGGATCTCGTGCACCAGATCGTCGATCTGGCCCTTGGTCGGCTTCACCACGACCTGCGGGTCCACCAGGCCGGTCGGGCGGATCACCTGCTCGACGACCTCACCGCCCACCTGGCCGAGCTCGTACGGACCCGGCGTCGCGGACAGGTACACCGCCTGGCCGATCCGGTCGGCGAACTCCTCCCAGGTCAGCGGGCGGTTGTCCACCGCCGACGGCAACCGGAAACCGAACTCGACCAGGTTGCGCTTACGCGACATGTCACCTTCGAACATGCCGCCGATCTGCGGCACCGTGACGTGCGATTCGTCGATGACGAGCAGGAAATCGTCGGGGAAGTAGTCGAGCAGAGTGGCAGGCGCCGACCCGGCGGGACGGCCGTCGATGTGGCGCGAGTAGTTCTCGATGCCGGAACAGAACCCGACCTGGCGGATCATCTCGAGGTCGTACTCGGTGCGCATGCGCAACCGCTGCGCCTCGAGCAGCTTGCCCTGTTTCTCCAGCTCGGCCAGCCGCTCGGCCAGTTCGGCCTCGATGTCGGCGACCGCGCGCTCCATCCGCTCCGGGCCCGCCACGTAGTGGGTGGCCGGGAAGATGCGCAGCGAGTCGACCTGGCGCACGACGTCGCCGGTCAGCGGGTGCAGGTAGTAGAGCGCCTCGATCTCGTCGCCGAAGAACTCGATGCGCACCGCGAGCTCCTCGTAGGAGGGGATGATCTCGACGGTGTCGCCGCGCACCCGGAACGAGCCGCGGGTGAACGCCATGTCGTTGCGGGTGTACTGCACGTCGACCAGCAGGCGCAGCAGCGCGTCGCGGTCGATCTCGCCGCCGACCTCGAGCTGCACCGAGCGGTCCAGGTAGGACTGCGGCGTGCCGAGGCCGTAGATGCACGACACCGAGGCGACCACGACGACGTCGCGACGCGAGAGCAGACTCGAGGTCGCCGAGTGCCGCAGCCGCTCGACGTCGTCGTTGATCGAGCTGTCCTTCTCGATGTAGGTATCGGTCTGGGCGATGTAGGCCTCGGGCTGGTAGTAGTCGTAGTACGAGACGAAGTACTCGACCGCGTTGTGCGGCAACATCTCCCGCAGCTCGTTGGCCAGCTGCGCAGCGAGGGTCTTGTTCGGCGCCATCACCAGCGTGGGCCGTTGCAGCTTCTCGATCAGCCAGGCGGTGGTCGCCGACTTACCGGTACCGGTGGCGCCCAGCAGGACGACGTCCTTCTCCCCCGCGGTGATCCGCCGCTCCAGCTCGGCGATGGCGGCAGGCTGGTCGCCTGCGGGCTTGTGCTCGCTGACCACCTCGAACTGTCCGCCCGCACGCTCGATGGTGCCGACGGGACGGTGCTCGGAATGAGCCAGCGGGTGCCCCCGCTCCTCATACCCTTCCGTCGGAATCTCGGTTGCGAATGCCATGCACTCCAGATTAGGCCGGACCACCGACAAGTCGCGCGAACAGCCTGCTCTCCGGCCCCGACCCGGCGACACACCTGCGCCACGCCGAGTCACCGCCCGCCGCCACGGTGTCTTTCCGGTGAACTTCTGCTCATCGGGAAATCCGCTCACCTGCGCGAACGCCGCGCCACTCGTGGCCCGCAGCATCGTGGCGACCACGCGCTCGCGACCGCATCGCCTGGTCCGGCCCGTACCGGCGATCACCCAGCCGCGAGCTGGCTACTTCGGAGCATTCCGGGCCGATGCCCGAAAAGTCCCATGTCCCAAGGCTATTCACAGCGATGCCGCCCCGCGGACACGGTGCGCGACGTACATCCGGGCGTACCCTGAGCTGATCATCGGCACGTGGTGAAGGACAAGGCCATGAGCGCACTACTTCCTCTGCTCGTCGCGGCTCCGGCGGTCACCGGATTCGCCGGATACTTCGCGCGGGAGATCCGCGGCCAGCAGCCGCGGCCCGCGGCGACTCCCACCACGCCGCCGCCCGGTCGCCCCCGGATCGAGTACTTCGACGTGGCGGAGCTCACCAGCACCGATGCCAAGGGCTACATCCGGCCCGTCGAGCGGTACGAGGTGCAGCCGTGGGGCGTGTACCTCGCCCGCACCGTCGACCGGCCGCGTGGCCGCTACGAGGAGTCTTGGCTGCTGCCCGGCCCCGCCGTCCGCGCCACCATCAAGCACGATCGCCCCGGTGACCACCGCAGCCACGACTATGTCCTCGACATCGTCGAGTTCGTCCAGGTCGGCCCCAAGCGCTGGAAGGCCACCGACTACTTCCTCGACATCGCCGTCCGCCGCGGCCGGTCGGCGACCCTGCGGGGCGCGGCCGAGCTGCTGGCCGCCCACGCCGCGGGTCACGTCGACACCGCCACGGCCGATCGCGCTTTCGAGCGGGCCGCGGCCGCCCTCGACGGCCTCGCCGCCAACGACCACGATGTCGAGCAGTGGCTGCGCTCGCGGGAGATCACCCTGACCTGGATGTGAGCGGGGTGGCCCGGTCACCGGTAAGTTTTCCGGTCATGACGCAGGCATCCACCGTGCACGTGCATCCACCCAAGGTCGAGTACTTCGACATCGCGGCGCGGACGAACACCGATCCGAAGGGGTTCGTCCGGCCGGTCGAGGTCTACCGGGAGGAGCCGTGGGGCCTGTACATGGGCCGCCACTCCGATCATCCGAACTTCCACTACCTGCAGTCGTGGGTGCTGCCGGAGCTGTCGCTGCGCGCGACGAAATTCCACTACAACCCGGGTATCGAACAGTGGCAGGACGTCTACGTCGACGTCGGCGCGTTCACCAGGGAATCGGCCACGCTGTGGAAATCGGTCGACCACTACCTGGATCTGCTGGTGCGCACGGGTCGCGAGGTCGAACTGGTCGATATCGACGAATTGCTGGCCGCCCACGCCGACGGCCTGCTCGACGCGGCGCAATGCCAGGCCGCGATCGAGCACGCGACCGCGGCGATCGACGGGATGGCCGCGCACGGCCACTCGCTCGAGGGCTGGCTCGCCACCCGCGGCATGACCCTGACCTGGCGCTGAAACGACAAACCGCCCGGACCCTCGGTAGAAGGTCCGGGCGGTCGCCGATCGGATCAGCCGGCCGACAGGCTCGGGAACAGATCCGCCAGTCCGCCGCCGCAGCCCGCGCTGCCGGTCACGGCGGCCTCACCCACGGTGACGGTGATCGAGTCGCTGATCAGCAGCTGACGGGCCTCGAGCTTGTGCTGACCCGCCGTGGTCGGCTTCCAGGTGATGCTCACCGTGCCCGAGAGCAGCGACGGCGACACCGGGCTGCCCGGAATGTCGACACCGTTGTCGGTGAACTTCACCGAGGTCAGCCGGTCGACCTCGACGCTGGCGGTCAGCTTGTAGCTGCAGCCGACCTTGTGGTCGCTGCCCGCCACATTGAGGTTGCCGACCCAGGCCGAGGCCTGCGGGGCGGCCAGCACGATGCTGGCGGCGACGGCGCCGAATGCGGTGATACCGAAGCCCGCACGGCCGAACCGACGATGATGTGTTGTCATACGCGCTACAACTTCCCTGTGAACCGAGTCACCGCCTGGTGACTCGGCACAATGTACACAGCGCGCGACGCCGCTCGGCCGCTTTTTGAAACATTGGTGTTTAACAAATTGGTCTCGGGTCAGACGCGCGCGCGAGCCCACTCGGTGACCACCGGATAGACGGCGTCGAACCACGGTTCCTTCACCGCGTAGTACGCCTCGCCCGCCGCGTCATCGGACTTGCCCGCGGCCGCCTGCTCGGCCTCGCGCTTGACCGCCAGGTACGCATTCCTGGCGTCCGCGTCGGCGCGCAGCCAGTCGCGCAGTTCGAGCGCGAACCGCTGCCCGGGCGAATCCTGCACGCGCAGATGGATGTTCGCCGGGCGCGCGGGATCGGCGTTGCCGTGCAGGCGCTTTCCCCAGCGAGCAAGGTCCGTGCCGTCGGCGTCACCGGGTGTCGGCTTCGGGTTGTCGTGGGTGACCCCGGGTGCGAGCGGGAACCCGGCGCCGGCGAGCGCGTCGGCCAGCGACTCGGCCGTGGTCATATCGGCCACCGTCACCTGGATGTCGATGATGTCCTTGGCGGGCAGGCCGTGCACCGCGGTGGACCCGACATGGTCGATCCGCACCGCCGACGCGCCGCACACCAGGTGCAGCCGGGCGATGATCCGCCGTGCCTGAGCTCCCCACTCCGGGTCGGCCGCCACCAGCTGGTAGTCGGCCCTGGCACGCACCCCTTCGCGCTGATTGCGTTCGAACGGCACCAGCCGCTCGGCCCACAGCGCCCGCACCTGCGCCTCGACGACCTCGGGGGCGCCGTTGTTGTCCAGCCAGACATCGGCGACCGCGTGCCGCTGCTCGTCGGTGGCCTGCGCGGCGATCCTGGTCCGCGCGTCGGCCTCGGCGACCCCGCGATGTTCCACCAGCCTGCGCAGCCGGGTCTCGACCTCCGCGCCGACCACCAGGACCAGCTGCATCAGCGGCGCGAGCCCGTTCTCCACCAGCAGCGGAATGTCCTGCACGACAATGGCGTCCGCGGGCGCGGCACCGATCAGCTCGGCGGTGCGGGCACCGACCAGCGGATGGGTGATGGCGTTGAGCGTGCCCCGTGACTCGTCGTCGGCGAAGGCCACCGCGGCCAGCGCGGGCCGGTCCAGGCTGCCGTCGTCGGCGAGAATGCCCGCGCCGAACGCCTCGACCAGCGCGGCCAGACCCGGCGTGCCTGGCGCGACGACCTCGCGGGCGATCGCGTCGGAGTCGATCAGCACCGCCCCGCACTCGACCAGGGTCCGCGCCACTGTGGATTTACCCGCTCCCATGCCTCCGGTGAGGCCGATCCGCAACATGGCGCCCAGTCTCGCAGACGGCGTCACGCCACGGTCCGGTCCGTCGGATTCTTTCCGACACGCCCACGCGCCGACCGGCGCAAAATCCGGGGCCGGGCGCGCCGGGTGGATTAATGTTCGCCGAGGCGAGAAGGCCAAGCTCCAGCTACCGAAGGATGATCATGGGCACCAGAGACCACCGGACGGCTCGCCACCGCCTGGGCATGCCCGGCGGTGTGCATTGCGTCGAATACCCCGCCGTCGCAGCGACTCTCGCCGAATACCGACGCTCCTGGTTCACCGCCCTGGTCTCCCCCGCCAGGCACAGTTTCGCCGCGATGCGCAAACGCCCCAGTATGTCCGCCGGCTACTGGGTGCCCGCCGCCGCGAGCTGATCCCTTCTCGGACAGCGCGGGCCCGGCGATCATCGCCGGGCCCGCTCGGCGTTCACACCCCGACCAGCCCGCTCGGCGCGCGCCTGCTCCCCGGCTGCTGTGACGGCATCGCGTTCGGCGGCACCGGATAGGGCACGCCGTGTCCGAGGGTGCCCGCCGCGATGTTCGGACCGCACTGCACCGCCGCCGCGTCCGCTTTGGGCCGCGGATCGGGCAGCACCGGCCGCGCCGCGTTCGGTGCCGCCGCGAAATCGAAGGTCGAGGTCATGTCGCCGGTGACGCCGCGCCGCCACGCGGTCAGGTTCGGCACGTCGACCCCGAACCGGGCTTCCAGCAACCGCAGCTGCGAGGTGTGGTCGAAGGTCTGCGAGGCGACCAGCCCGCCGCGACTGTAGGGCGAGACCACCAGACACGGCACCCGGTAGCCGAGGCCGATCGGCCCGGCGATGCCGCCCGCCGCGGGGACCCGGTCCAGCGGCACGGTCAGGAACTCCCCTGCCGTGCCAGGCGGCGGCGTCGGCGGGACGACGTGATCGAAGAAGCCGCCGTTCTCGTCGTAGCTGATGATCAGCGCGGTCTTCTCCCACACCGCCGGATTCGAGGTCAGGATGTCGAGCAGCTGCACGATCCCGACCGCGCCGAACGCCGCGGGCAGGGCCGGATGCTCGCAGTGCAGCACCGACGGCACCACCCACGACACCGCGGGCAACGTGTTGTTCGCGACGTCGGCCTGGAAGTCGTTGGGGTACACCGGCGCGATGCCGCGGCGGGCCAGTTCGGAATTCGGGTCGGCGGCCTGAGTGAAGCAGCCGATCATGCCGTCGAGGATCATCGACGACGCCGGTCCGGCATCGCGATTGCTGTAGATCTTCCAGCTCACGCCCGCCTCGGACAGGTTCTCGGGGTAGGTGCGCCAGCTGTAGACGTTCTTCGGGATGAGCAACGGCGTCTCCACCAGCGGGCCACCGGCCAGACCGTCGGGGTCGATGGTGGCGCTGACCCAGTACAGCCGGTTGGGGTCGGTCGGACCGAGCACCGAACAGTGGTAGTTGTCGCAGAGGGTGAACGCCTGGGCCAGCTCGGTGTGGATCGGAACGTCTTCGGGCAGGTAGTAACCCATCGCCGCGGGGGCGTTGGCCGGACCGACCGAGGCCACCGACATCGGCATCCAGCCGTCGTTGCGTCCGTCGTTGAAGGCCTTGTGCATGCCCGGCCAGGTGTGGTCGGGGTCGTTGATGCACTCGCCGTCGAGCGTGGCGCCCCGGGTGGTGTCGAGCCGGAACGGTTCGACGAAACCGTCTGCGGTGGGCCCGATTCCGGGCGACCAGCCGTACTGGCGCCACGACGCGGACGCCTCTCCGAAACCACGCACCCCCGACAGCGTGCCGAAATAGTGGTCGAAGGACCGGTTTTCCTGCATGAGCAGAACGAAATGCTCGATGTCACCGAGTCCGCCCATCCCGGCCGGGTCGGCGGCGAAGGCCCGGTCGATGATCGGATTCGCCCAGGAGGCAAGCGTTCCCACGGCGCCGGCGGCCATCGCCTTGGCGAGGAACTGCCGCCGGTTGAGGCCGGCGAAGGGACCAGAACTCATGTCGATGGAGCACCTTTCCCGAGCAGGGGATGGAGCAATCGCGCCGAGACTACCCCACCGACCTGGGAAAAGGCCGAAGGCCCCGGTCCGTGTGGACCAGGGCCTTCGGTACTGCTCTACCCGAATCAGGCGTTGCCGGAGAGCTTCTCCCGCAGAGCCGCGAGCTGGGCGTCGCTGGCGAGCGAACCGCCGGCGGACTCGGCCGGGCCGGAGGAGGCCTGCGAGCTGCCACTCTCGGAGGAGTAGTTGCCCGAGGCGGGACCGCCGTTGGCGGCCTCGGCGGCAGCGTCGGCTGCCATCTTCTCCATCTGAGCGGTGTGCATCTTGTGGCGACGCTCGGCCTCGGCGTAGCGGCCTTCCCACTCTTCACGCTGCTTGTCGAAGCCCTCGAGCCATTCGTTGGTCTCGGGATCGAAGCCCTCGGGGAAGATGTAGTTGCCCGCATCGTCGTAGCTGTCGGCCATGCCGTACTTCGACGGGTCGAACTCGGCGTGGTAGTCCTCGTTCGCCTGCTTCAGCGACAGCGAGATCCGGCGACGCTCCAGGTCGATGTCGATGACCTTGACCATCGCGTCGTCGCCGACGGCAACGACCTGGTCCGGGACCTCGACGTGGCGCTCGGCCAGCTCGGAGATGTGCACCAGGCCCTCGATGCCCTCTTCGACGCGCACGAACGCACCGAACGGAACCAGCTTGGTGACCTTGCCCGGCACGATCTGACCGATCGCGTGGGTCCGGGCGAACTGACGCCACGGGTCTTCCTGGGTGGCCTTGAGCGACAGGGAGACGCGCTCGCGGTCCAGATCGACGTCGAGAACCTCGACGGTGACCTCGTTGCCGACCTCGACGACCTCGGACGGGTGGTCGATGTGCTTCCAGGACAGCTCGGAGACGTGCACCAGGCCGTCGACGCCGCCCAGGTCCACGAAGGCACCGAAGTTGACGATCGAGGAGACCACACCCTTGCGGACCTGGCCCTTCTGCAGCTGGTGCAGGAACTCGGAGCGAACCTCGGACTGGGTCTGCTCGAGCCAGGCGCGACGCGACAGGACCACGTTGTTGCGGTTCTTGTCGAGCTCGATGATCTTGGCCTCGATCTCCTTGCCGACGTACGGCTGGAGGTCGCGGACACGACGCATCTCGACGAGCGAGGCGGGCAGGAAGCCACGGAGGCCGATGTCGAGGATCAGGCCGCCCTTGACGACCTCGATGACGGTGCCCTTGACGGCCTCGTCCTTCTCCTTGAGCTCCTCGATCGTGCCCCACGCGCGCTCGTACTGCGCCCGCTTCTTCGACAGGATCAGGCGGCCTTCCTTGTCCTCCTTGGTGAGAACCAGGGCCTCGACCGCATCGCCCACGGAAACGACCTCGTTGGGGTCGACATCGTGCTTGATGGAGAGTTCGCGGGAGGGGATGACGCCTTCGGTCTTGTAACCGATGTCGAGCAGGACCTCGTCACGATCGACCTTGACAATGGTTCCCTCGACGATGTCGCCATCGTTGAAGTACTTGATCGTGGCGTCGATGGCGGCGAGGAAGTCCTCGGCGGAGCCGATGTCGTTGACGGCTACCTGCGGCGAGGTGACGGTGGTGGGCATATGTGGATTTGCTCCGGACGGATTGTGGTCGGTTGCGGACATTGGAACTTTCGGTACGCTGCGAGATCACCGCGACGAGGCGACGAAGGATACTGAGAAAGTATCGCACGGACCGCCGCACTTGCTGCTGATCAAACTCAGCACGGGCGACTCCGTCATCGGATACTGTACGCATTCAACCCCGGCGCACAGCGTTCCTCGAAAGACACTCGCGTGCCTCAGCGTACGCGACCCGAGTCCAGCCGGGCAAACCACCCCCTGCGCCACGCCGATACCCTGGTCGCCGTGTCCGATGACGAACGCCACGCGCAGGCCAACGCGCTGCTGGGAACCACAGCGACCACCCGAACCAAGATCGGTTCCGCGGCCAGCGAGCGCGCGAGCAGGCGCTGGTGGGACGCCGATGCCGACCAGTACCACCAGACCCACGCCGACTTCCTCGGTGTCGACTCCCCCGGCGGCGAGTTCGTGTGGTGTCCCGAGGGCCTGCACGAGGGCGATATGCGCTTCCTCGGCGACGTGACCGGCAAGTCCGTGCTGGAGATCGGCTGCGGTTCCGCGCCGTGTTCGCGCTGGCTGGCCGGCCAGGGCGCGCATCCGGTCGGCCTCGACGTGTCGATGGGCATGCTCGAGCGTGGCGTGGCCGCGATGGAGCAGGACGGTCCGCGGGTGCCGCTGGTCCAGGCGGGCGCCGAGGCGCTGCCGTTCGCCGACGAGTCCTTCGACCTGGCCTGTTCGGCCTTCGGCGGCGTCCCGTTCGTCGCCGATTCGGCGCTGGTCATGCGTGAGGTCGCGCGGGTGCTGCGACCGGGCGGGCGCTGGGTGTTCTCGGTGAACCACCCGATGCGCTGGATCTTCCCGGACGATCCCGGCGCCGACGGCCTCGTCGCGCGGATCCCCTATTTCGACCGCACGCCCTATGTAGAGGTCGACGGCGACGGCGTGCCCACCTATGTCGAGCACCACCGCACCGTCGGTGACCGCGTCCGCGAGATCGTCGGCGCCGGCCTGACCCTGCTCGACATCGTCGAACCCGACTGGCCGGAGTGGCTGGACCGGGAATGGGGACAGTGGTCGCCGCTGCGCGGGGAGATCTTCCCCGGTACCGCCATCTTCGTCACCGAGAAGCCGGGCGCCTAGAACTCGGGCAGGGCCGCGAAGGCCGGGTCGACGCGCACCTTGGGCACGGTGTCGGCGATCCAGCGGCGGGCTCTGGTCAGCGGGTGTTCGGGGAACACCTCGTCGAAGCGGATGTCGTCGGACAGGGAATAGGGCAGCCTGCCGCGCAGCCCCGGCGCGTAGGGATGCGCCGGGTACATCTCGGCCGGACTGACCCGGCTGCCGATCACCGCCTCGCGCACCCCGGGTGCGCCCGTCTCGGGACAGATGATCTGGAATACCGCGCTGCACCGATCCTTGGGCACCACGATGGACGCGGCGAAGACGAGCCCGACCGGCGAGCCGGGCATACGCGTCTTCTCCACCCGCAGCAGCGCGGGCAGCTGGTCGACCCACACCACGAACGCCTCGATCAGACAGCCGGTGCGGGCATGATGCTCGGCCAGCCGCTTGCGCAGCCGCGGCAGATCGTGCAGCCGGGCAGGCAGGTCGGGCGTGCCGTTGACATAGGTCAACGCGACGACATCACGAGTGGCCGGATTCCCCCAGGTCGTGTTGTCCAACTGCTGCATTCCAGGAATGTCGAACGAGATGGGCACCGATCCAACTTACCGGCGCGGACCAGTTCGGTTGTCCCCGTACGGGGTAGGGCGCGCCGTTCAGGCGCAAACGCGCTCTTCGACCAAGTCGGCCGGCCACGATTTGTGACGGATCATCACCGGCCGGGCCGATGCGTCGCCGACATCCCTGATCAAGGGGATTTCGCCGTAGACTGGGCGAGTGCCGAGCGCCCTGGCCGACCGGGTGAGCCGTCTGGCCCGCGCCGATCATTCCGCCACACGACTGCGTGAGCTCGTCTTGGCCGAGATACGGCAGTCGATGCCCTTCGCCGGTCATGTCTTCGCGCTCACCGACCCCGTCACCGCGGTCGCGACGGCGCCGCTCGCCGATATCCCCGGGCTCGACATGTCCCGGCTGCCGGAGCTGATCCGGGCCCGCTACCTCACCCCGCTCAATCGCTGGGACACCCTGCGCGGCACCGGCGCCCACTCCCTGCTCGACGCCACCGAGGGCGAACCGGACCGTTCACTGCTGTGGCGCACCGTCCAGCGCAAGCTCGGCATCACCGACTCGGCCACGATCACCTTCGCCGATCGCTACGGTTGCTGGGGCTTCCTGGAACTGTTCCGGATCGACGAATCCCCGTTCACCAGACGCGAACTCACCGGCCTCACCGCGCTGACCGCCATCGTCACCACCGCCCTGCGCCGCACCATCGGCGCCACCTTCGTCGAATCCGACGCCCAGCTCCCGCCGCCGGGTCCCGCGGTGGTCCTGCTCGACGACACCCTACGCGTGCGCCCCCACCCCGCGGCCGCCGCCGAATCCCTGCTCCGCCTGCTCCCACCCGACGAGCCGATCCCCCCGGTCCCCGTTTCGGTCTGCAACGCGGGCGCCGCGCTCCTCGCCGCCGAAGCAGGCACCCCGATCGGCGCGGCCACCGCCCGCATCCACCTGGGCGGAAACCGCTGGATCACGGTGAAAGCCGACCGCATCGGCGACCACGACATCGCCGTAGCCCTGGAACCGAGCACCGCCACCGAACGCCTCGACCTGTTCGCCAGAGCCAACGGCCTGTCCGCCCGCGAATCCCAGGTCCTCTTCCTCCTCGCCACCGGCCTGGACTCCCGCGCACTGGCCGCCGAACTCGTCCTCTCCGAACAGACGGTCAACGACCACGTCAAAGCCATCCTCGCCAAGTCCGCCACCCGCACCCGCAGGCGCCTCCTGTCCCGCGTGCTCGGCGTGGCGTGAGGACGCTAGTCGCGCTTGGGTTTTCGGCCTGCCTGGTCGAGAGCGAGGCGCAGGGCGTATTCGATCTGGGAGTTGACGCTGCGCAGGTCGTCGGCCGCCCACTTGGCGATTGCCTCGTGGACGGCCGGGTCGAGCCGCAGCAGGATCTTCTTGGGTTCCCTCTTCGGCGCGGTCATGGCACCGTCAGGCGTAGAGGGATCCGGTGTTCACGACCGGCTGGGTGGCGCGGTCGCCACAGAGGACGACGAGCAGGTTCGAGACCATGGCGGCCTTGCGTTCCTCGTCCAGTTGCACGGTGCCCGCTTCGGTGAGGCGGTCCAGGGCAAGGCCGACCATGCCGACCGCGCCCTCCACGATCTGGGTCCGCGCGGCGACCACCTGGGCGGCCTGCTGGCGGACCAGCATCGCCTGGGCGATCTCGGGGGCGTAGGCGAGGTGGGTGATCCTGGCCTCGATGACCTCGATGCCCGCGGTCAGCGTGCGTTCACGCAGTTCCACGGTGAGTTCCTCGGCCACCTCGGCGCCGTCGCGCAGGCTGGTGCGGGCGTCGTCGTGCGCGTCGTAGGGGTGGGTGGTGGCCAGGTGCCGCACCGCCGCCTCGGACTGGGTCTCGACGTACTCCTCGTAGTCGTCGACGGCGAAGGCGGCCTTGAAGCTGTCGATCACCTTGTAGACGACGACGGCCGCGATCTCGACCGGGTTACCGTCGGCGTCGTTGACCTTCAGCTTCTGGGTCTCGAAGTTGCGCACCCGCAACGAGATCGACCTGCGCTCGGTCAGCGGGACCACCGAGAAGAAGCCGGGATCGGAGACCGAGCCGATGTAGCGGCCGAAGAAGGTGACGACCTTGGCCTCGTTGGGGTTGACGATGATCAACCCGGTGGCGAGCAGCGCGACCACCAGCACGGCGAGCACCGCGGCGACCGCGCCCGCCCAGGCCAGGGCGCCTCCGCCGTGCTGCGTCGCGGAGATGAACGCCAGCACAGCGGCGGCACCGAACAACAGGGTGAACACGAGCCATCCCAGCAAGACGACGAACCCGTTCATGCGGAATGCGGACCGCAGCTCCATGACATCCTCCCGATATCTGAGTGATATCACCAAGATAGTAGATGGAGGCCGCGGTCCACAAGTCCGGACGAGCCGCTAGGCGGTGGGCGCGATGTTGCGGTTGAACCGGAACATGTTGTGCGGGTCGTACTTCGCCTTCGCCGCGACCAGCCCGGCGTAGGTATCGGGCGCGTATCCCGCCGCGGTCTGCGCCGCGTCCGCCGCCGCGCCCGCGCCGTAGAGGAAGTTCAGGCTGTGCCCGATAGTCCACGGCGCCAAGGCTTCTCGTACCGCAGCCAGTCCGGCGGGTGCGGCGTCACCCACTCCGGCGTCGGTGATCACCCGCACGACGTACTCGGCCTCACGGTGATCCACCGCCACGCCCGTGCCCCGGCGCAACGCACCGCCGAGGTGACGAATGTCGACGACCGCATCGACCGGCCCACCGGGAGCGGTCAGGCCGCGCAGCGCCGCCAGCCCCTCGGGGGTGAGCTCGGTGAGCAGCGCATTGGTGGCGGCGTAGGCGTGTGGGAATTCCGGGTCGCTGTGGATGGTGTGGGATTCGGTGTAGGGCATGGCGCGCACGGAGTCGCGCAGGCGCTCACCGATCGCCCGCAGCGGCGCGACCAGCCGTTCCCCCTCCTCGGCCGGGCCGTGGAAGGCGATGCGGATCGAGGCGACGTGCCTGCCGCGCAGCGGTTCCGGCACGGGCGGGATATCGGGGAAGGTGACCGCGGCGACGGTGGAGGTGAGGGTGTCCGGCAGCGTCGCGGTCCATGCCCGCCACGCCTCCAGCGCGGCGTCGACCAGCGGGGTGTCGAAGATCAGCTGGCCGCCGTAGACCTCGGCGACGGGGACGAGGTCGAGTTCCAAGCCGGTCACCACGCCGAAATTGCCACCGGAGCCGAGCACCGCGCCGAACAGTTCGTCGGCCGGGGTGAGTGTGCGCATGCGGCCGTCGGCGGTCACCAGGTCGATCGAGCGCACATGGTCCGCGGCATAACCGAATTCACGAGCCAGTAGTCCGAGGCCACCGCCGAGCACATACCCGACGACGCCGACCGAGGGCGAGGAACCGTTGAGCGGTGCCAGCCCGTGCCTGGCCGCCGCCTCGACCAGCGCACCCGCCCGCACCCCCGCGCCGATGCGGGCGGTGCGCGCCTGCGGGTCGACCGTGATGGCGTCCATTCGGCCGGTGGTGATCAGCACGCCACGGTCCGCGGCCACCGAGAGGCCGTGGCCCGTCGCCTGCACGGCCACCGGAAGTCCTTGCCGGGCGGCGTATTCCACGGCGGCGCGGACATCCTCGGCGTGCACGGCGCCGACGACGAGGGCGGGGCGGTGGGTGTAGGCGGTCTGGAAGCCGGCGATCTCCTCGGCGTAACCGGCGTCCCCCGGGGTGAACACCGGGCCGGTGAAGTGGGTCTGCGTTGCGTTCGCGGTCATGTCTTCGACTGTGCCGCCGTCTCGACAAGAAATACAACAGATAGTTCTTCTGACTTCCATAACTAGTCTTTATACGATCGCACCATGGAACTGCGGCAGCTGCGCTATCTCGTGACGGTCGTCGACGAGGGCGGCTTCACCAGGGCGGCCGAACGCCTGCACCTGACGCAGCCGGGTCTCAGCGCGCAGATCAGGCAGCTGGAGCGCGAACTCGGCCAGCGCCTGCTCGACCGCGGCGCCCGCACCGTCACACCGACCGAGGTCGGCGCCGCCGTGCTCGAACACGCGCGAGCCGCGCTGGCGGCGGCAGACCGCATCGACGAGACGGTCCAGGAATTCACCGGGCTGTTGCGCGGGCACGTGCGGCTCGGGGTGATCTCCGGCGCGGCCACCGAGGAATTCGATGTCGCCGGCGTGCTCGCCGATTTCCACCACGACCACCCGCGGGTCGGCATCAGCCTTACCGAGGACACCGCCGAGCGGATGCTGGCCGCACTCGAACGCGGCGAGCTAGACATCGCCCTGGTCGGATTGACCGGCGCCGCACCGGATCCCGGGATGGGCCTCGAGGTGATTCTGGAGACGCCACTCGTCGCCGCTGTCGCGCTCGACGCACCGGCCGATCCCGCCGAGTCGGCGGGCACGATCACCCTGGCGGCGTTGACCGATCGGCGGCTCATCTGCCTGCCCGCCGGAACCGGACTGCGCGGTGTCTTCGAACGCTCTTGCACCGCAGCTGGTTTCACGCCACATATCGCCTTCGAGGCGGCCGCTCCCCCCTTGCTGCTCCGGCTGGCCGCCCGTGGTCTCGGCACCGCGATCGTCCCCGCGCTCACGCCCGCCGAGGCGACCGCGTTCGGCGTGCGCGCGCTCACCATCGTCGAACCGCGAATCCACGGCCGCCTCGCCATCGCCTGGCGCACCGACCGTCCCGGCGGCCCAGCGGCGAAGGTGCTGCTCGGCCAGCTGCGGATCGCGCTCGGGCAGCGGCCCATCGGGTGAATCGCCTACGACCGGCGGCGATGCCCGGTGGCCGACGCGCACGCTTCGACGTACCCGCGCACCAGCCGGCGATGGTCGTCGTGCCGCCAGGCCAGGGCGAGTTCGGCCGGGCTCAGGCCGGTCACCGGCCGGGTCACCACACCGACGTGGGCGATCAGCGGCGCGTTGCCCGTGGCGACCAGGACCACTCCGTCACCGTTGACCAGCGCCTCGTAGGTCTCCTCCGCGCTCGATACTCGGCGCCGACGACCGGCGGGTGTCCGGCGCGTTCGTCGAGCGCGAGCCAGTAGTCGCGCAGGACGCCCGCCGAGGTCGGTAGCGCCAGGAACGGCTCGTCGAGGAGCTCGGTGAACGCGATGCTGTCGCGCGCCGCGAGGGGGTGGGTTTCCGGGAGTGCGACCAGCCGCGGTTCGGTGGCCACGACCAGCCAGCGGTAGCGGTCGCCATCGGCCAGCGGAAGCCAGACGAAGGCGACATCGGTGGACCCGTCGGCCAGGCCTGCTGTCGGATCGTCCCAGCTCACCTGGCGCAGAACAGGTTTCGCGTCGGGGAACGCGGTGGCGAATCGGGAGCGCACCGCAGGCAGGATGCCGCGACCGGGGCTGGTACTTATCCCGATCGACAACCCCGCCTGCTGGGCGGCCTTCGCGGATTCGACCGCGGACTCCGCCGTTTCCCACGCGACGAGAACCCGGCGAGCCTGCGGTAGCAGCGCCTCGCCGACCGAGGTCAGCGCGACCGAGCGGGTGTCACGCACGAACAGCGCCGCGCCCAGCTGACTTTCCAGCTTGCGAATCTGTTTGCTGAGCGCGGGCTGCGAGACGTACAGCGCCTCGGCGGCTGCGGTGAAGTTCAACCGATCGGCGACCGCGACGAAGTAGCGCAGGTCGCGCCCGTGCACGTCCATAACCCTTGGTTATCACAACGGATATTGGACGCCCACTCGGCACGGCGGAAGTATCTACGGCGAAACATCAACGGGCAGAGGAGAATCTGATGAGCATCCCGCAGATCTGGCTGGTCACCGGCGCGAGCAGCGGCTTCGGCCGTGCCATCGCCGAGGCGGCGATCGCGGCGGGCGACACCGTCGTCGCCGTCGCCCGCCGCACCACGGCCCTGGATGATCTGGTCGCCGCGCACCCCGATCAGCTCGAGACCATCGCCCTCGATGTCACCGACACCGCGCGCATCGACGAGGTCGTCGCCGATGTGGTTGCCCGGCACGGGCGCATCGATGTCCTGGTCAACAATGCGGGTCGCACCCAGGTCGGCGCCGTCGAGGAGACCACCGACGCCGAGTTGCGCGAACTGTTCGACCTGCATGTCTTCGGTCCGGCCGCCCTCACCCGCGCGGTGCTGCCGCACATGCGCGCGCAGCGCAGCGGCGCGATCGTGATGATGAGCAGCTTCGGCGGCCAGCTGTCCTTCGCCGGCTTCTCCGCCTACAGCGCCACGAAATTCGCGCTCGAGGGCCTTTCCGAGGCACTGGCCGACGAAGTCGAGCCGTTCGGCATCAAGGTGCTGATCGTCGAGCCCGGCGGCTTCCGCACCGGCCTGATGAGCCCCGGCGCCGCCACACTCAGCGCCGAGACCGACGCCTACGCCGACACCGTCGGCGGGACCCGCCGCATGATCGAGACCAGCGACGGCCGCCAGCCCGGCGACCCCGCCAAGGCCGCCGCGGCCATCCGGACCGCACTGGCCGCCGACAAGACCCCGCTGCGACTGCCGCTGGGCTCCGACGCGGTCGATGCCATTCTCGGACACCTGGATTCGGTCCGTGTCGAGGTGCTGGAGTGGGAAACCACCGCCCGTGCCACCGATTTCGACGACAACTGAGAGAGTTCCCATGCGCACCGGACTGTTTCGCACGTTCGCTCCGATCGTTCTCGCCGCCACCCTGTCAGTCACCTCGTGTGCCGCCGAGGACACCGTCGTCGCCACGGCGACGACGACGCAGCACGCGGCGCAGGACGCGGGACATGCCCGGCTGAACCAGCTGGTCGGCGAATGGACCGCCGAGAAGTCCACCTTCGTGGCGGGCGGCACCCCTGATGCTCCCCTGATCACCCGCGATGCCGTCTCGCGGTGGAGCTGGATCGGCGAGACCGGGGGCAACTTCCTGCGCGAGGAGGTCACCGGCGTGATCGGCGACCGCCCGTACTACCGGCTCGGCCTGCTCGGCTACTCCCCCGTCGACGACCGCTACGAATGGTCGACCTTCGACAGCGTCACTCCGCTGACGATGGCCTATCGCGGCGCGAAGGGCACCGCGGGCAACCCCGACCTCTCGCTGCCGGGCGAGTTCACCGACCCGGGCATCACCGGACCGGCCAATGTCGGCAAGACCATCCCGATGCGGACACTGATCCGCCTCGAATCACCGAACCGGACGGTCATGGAGCTCTTCTTCACCCCACCCGGCGAACCGGAGCGCCTCGCCGACCGCGTCGTCCTCACCCGGCGGGCGTAGAAACAACGGCGGTCGACGTCGTCCGCTCCGCACCCCGGCCTGCCACCTCGCGCATCACCAGGTAGATCGGAAAGGCGATGGGTGACAACAGGATCGTGCCGATCAGCAGCGGTGCCATCAGCAATGGATGGATGTTCCGGTCGCGGCTGTCGAGGTAGATCCAGCGGCCGAGGAACAGGTCCCAGGCGATGATCTGGGCCCAGAGTGCCGTCAGGACAGCCGGGTCGGCGACGGCGTCGGTGATCGCGGGCAGGGACGGGTTGGTCACCAGGGACCACATCGCGCCGAGGATCGGGACGGCGACGATCGCCCAGATCACCAAGGGCACCAGCGTGATCCACGGTGAGCCGATGATCGTGCGGGTCCAGCGCCAGGTGGGCGCCAGGATCATCAGCGCCCAGAACGGGACGGTTACGAAGAAGGACAGGTCGAACAGCGTACTCATGCGGTGACTACCTTTCGGGTGCCGATCGCGCTCGCGACCGAGATCAGGGCGCCGGCCACGACGCCGGTGAGAATCGCGGCGGCCACGGTCAGGGTGGCCTGGTCGGGGTGGATCAGCGGCTGCCCGCGCAAGGCCTGCCAGGTGACCAGGGCGAGGACCGCCGCGTAGCCGGCGGCCATGGTGACGACCAGGCCGACCCGCACGCGCAGAACCCGCAGCAGCGGGATCCGTGGCGCGAGGAGTACCAGCAGCGCGGCGAACAGCGGCAGCGCCTGCAAGGCGTGCATGCCGAAGAAGTGCGGGATCCGCAGGTCACCGGCGGTGGTGCTCCACCCGGTCACCGGCATGCCCGGCGTGCCGTCGGGCGCACCGACGGTGTGCGCGCCCGCGATGTCGGCCACCCCGGATTCGCGGTTCGGCATCAGATTTCCCAGCGCCAGGCCGACCAGCGTGATCGCCAGGCCGAGCCGGATCGACCAGGTGGTGGCCGCGTCCCCGATTCTGGTCAGCGAGAGCTGCGCGGCGACGACCATGGTGGCGAGAAAGAGCACGATGATGGTGCTGCCCATGATGATCCACAGGGCGGCGTCGAAGCTCGTTGTCATGTTGTAGTGGCTGCGGGTGCCGCGCACGACCTGGCCGACGACGATCAGCTGTTCGATCGTGCCCGCGACGACGATCACCGTCGCCATCCACCAGGTGAGCCGGGATGGCTTGGACCGCAACGAGATCAGCCACGCCAGCGCGACGCTGTAGAGCAGGAACGACACCGCGAACTTGGTCGGCTTGAACCACGCGGTCGACCCCGCGATGACCCGGTCGTCGACCAGCATCCCGACGACGGCGACAACGGTGAGCACGGCGTTGACCGCGGCGAACCAGAGCAGTGGGCGATGCAGACGGGCCTGCCGCCGCGGCAGCGGATCGAGGGTTGTGAGGGCAGTCATGGTGAATCTCCCAAGATAGATAGCTGTACTATCCGTTATGGATAGCTAGACTATCCGCTAGAGCGAAAGCAAGCAAGGGGGAACGCGGAAAACGGAGGTGAACTGTGCGGATCTCGGAGTTGAGCGAGCGCAGTGGAATCGCGGTGGCGACGATCAAGTACTACCTGCGCGAGGGCCTGCTACCCCCGGGCGAACGCACCAGCCCGAACCAGGCCAGCTACGGCGAGGACCATCTGCGCAGGTTGCGGCTGGTGCGCGCGCTGATCGAGGTGGGTGGGCTGCCCGTGGCCACCGTCGGCGAGGTCCTCGCCGCCGTCGACTCCCCCGACCTGCCGCTGTTCAGCCTGCTCGGCGTGGTCCAGGACAGCATCTCCGCCCCGATCCCGCCCGCGGCCGACACGGAGTGGGAACGCGCGTCGGCGACCGTGCGCGCGGAGATGGACCGGCGCGGCTGGGACATGAAACCCAGCCCCGAGGCGATCAACACGCTCACCTCGGTGCTCGTGCGGCTCGCGCAGCTGGGCTACGCGGACTGGGGCGAAACAGCCCTGCCCAGCTATTTCGACGGCGCGCGGGTCATCGCGGAGAACGACGTCACGACCGCGCTGGCCGCGGGCGGACGCGACGACATCATCGACGCTGTCGTGGTGTTGACAGTGCTCGGTGACACCGCGCTGGCCACCATCCGGCGCATCGCCCAGGCGCAGGTCTCGCTGGAAATGCTGAAGAACCCCCAGCAATGAGCGACGGCCCCGCGGAATTCCGCGGGGCCGTCGCCGTTCGTCAGCTCAGAGCAGCCGGGACAGGAACGTCTTGGTGCGCTCGTGCTGCGGGTTCGCCAGCAGCTCGCGCGGCGGACCCGATTCCACGACCACGCCGCCGTCCATGAACACCAGTTCGTCGGCGACCTCGCGGGCGAAGCCCATCTCGTGGGTCACCACGAGCATGGTCATGCCCGAATCGGCGAGCTCGCGCATGACGGTGAGCACCTCACCGACCAGCTCGGGGTCGAGCGCCGAGGTCGGCTCGTCGAACAGCATCAGCTTGGGGTCCATCGCCAGCGCGCGTGCGATCGCGACGCGCTGCTGCTGACCGCCGGACAGCTGCGCAGGGTAGGCGTTGCGTTTGGCCGAGAGCCCGACTCGTTCCAGCAGTTCCTCGGCCCTGGCGACCGCCTCGGCCTTGCGGATGCCGCGCACCTGGGTGGGCGCCTCGATCACGTTCTCCAGCGCGGTGCGATGCGGGAACAGGTTGAAATGCTGGAACACCATGCCGATGTCGCGACGCTGGATCGCGGCATCGCGCGGATGCATCTCGTAGAGCTTGCCGTTCTTCTCCCGGTAGCCGACGAGCTCGCCGTCGACGTAGAGCCGACCCGCGTTGACCTGCTCGAGGTGGTTGATGCAGCGCAGGAACGTCGACTTGCCCGAGCCGGACGGCCCGACCAGGGTCAGCACCTTGCCCCGCTGCACCTCGAGCGAGATGCCCTTGAGCACCTGCAACGCGCCGAAGTTCTTGCACACCCGATCGGCCAGCACCATCGGCGGTGCGGCCACTTGTGGTTCGGTCATTTCGCCTTCACCGCCGCCTGCGCCGTGGCCAGTTCCTCGAGCTGCTTGGCCGTCAGCTGCCGGGTGGCACCGCGCGAGTAGTAGCGCTCCAAGTAGTACTGCCCGACCATGAGCACGCTGGTGATCGCCAGGTACCAGGTGGCACAGACGAGCAGCAGCGGGATCGGCTGGAAGTTCACGCCGTAGATGTCGCGGGCGCGGCCGAACAGGTCGGTGCTGAGCGGGATCGCGGTGACCAGCGAGGTGGTCTTGAGCATGCCGATCAGTTCGTTGCCGGTGGGCGGGATGATCACCCGCATGGCCTGGGGCAGCACGGTGCGGCGCATGGTCTGCGTCCACGACATGCCCAGCGCCACCGACGCCTCACGCTGGCCCTCGCCGACCGAGTTGATGCCGGCGCGCACGATCTCGGCCATGTAGGCGGCCTCGTTGAGGCCGAGGCCGAGCACCGCGAACAGGAACGCCGCCTGCAGGTTCTGCACGTCGAACTCGAAGAACTGCGGTCCGAACGGCACCCCGAGGTGAATCTGCTTGTACAGCGAGGGCACCAGACCCCAGAACACCAACTGCACGAACACCGGGGTGCCACGGAAGATCCACAGGTACACCCACGCGGTGGTGCGCAGCACCGGGTTCGGGGACAGGCGCATCACCGCGAGCACCGTGCCAAGACCCACCGCGATCGCCATCGCGAGCACGGTGAGTTCCAGGGTGACGATCGCGCCCGCGGTGATCCGGGTGTCGAACAGGTACTTGCCGTAGGTGTCCCACCGGTAGGCGGGATTCGTCGCGGCTCCGTAGACGAACAATCCCACCAGGATCAGGATGATTGCCGCCGCGATCCAGCGGCCCGGCCTGCGCAGCGGGACCGCTTTGATCGGTTCGGGTTCGGTGCCCGGTCCGGGCACCTCCACCGTCTTGTCCTTCTCGGTCACGTCAGCTCACTGCGCCGTTGATCACCGAGGTCTTGATCTGACCATCCTGGACGCCCCAGTTGGTGGTGATCTCGCCGTACTTGCCGTTGTCGATCAGGTGCTGCAGCGCCTTCTGCAGCGACACCGCCAGCGGCGAGCCCTTCTGCACGGCCCAGCCGTAGGGCGCGGAATCGAACAGCGGGCCCGCGGCCTCGATCTTGCCCTCGCTCTGCTTGATGGCGTAGGCGGTGACCGGCGAATCGGCCGACATCGCGTCGACCTGGCCGAGCACCAGGGCGTTGGTGGCCGCGCTCTGCTCGTCGAAAGCCTTCATATCGATGGCGGGCTTGCCCTCGGCGACGCACTTGGCGCTCTTGGCGGGAATCTCTTCGGTGTGCTCGACCGTAGTGGACTGTACGGCGACTTTCTTGCCGCACGCATTGTCGGGATCGATGGCTTTACCGGTTTGCTGGGCCCACTGGATGCCCGCGGAGAAATAGGTCGTGAAATCGACCTGCTGTTCGCGTTCGCGCGAATCGGTGATCGAGGACATACCCACGTCGTAGGTGCCCGCCTGAATCGCGGGAATGATCTTCTCGAAGGAGGATTCGACGTAGTCGACCTTCAGTCCGAGGGTGCTCGCGACGGCGTCGAGCAGGTCGACGTCGAAGCCGACGATCTTGCCGCCGGCGTCCTTGTACTCGTTCGGCTGGTAGGGCACGTTGACGCCGACGACGATCTTGCCTGCCTGCTTGACCTTGTCAGGGACGGCGGCGGCGAGCGCGTCGACCTTCTCCACCGACACCTTCGTCACCGTGGCGGTATCACCCTCGGTGTTGGTGGTGCAGCCGCTCAGCACCAGGGCGCCACCGGCGACCGTACAGAGCAGCCGCACGGCGCCGCGGCCGAGAACAGTTCGAACAGACAAAGGAGCCTCCACATTTCACGTCGACGCCGGCCACGTGTCAGCGCCTGTTTGGCAATGTATGCGAACCGGACACAGCGTGGTGCGACAGTAACCGAAGATTAATCAGTCAATGTGAAAGGGGTCCCTTCACCTACGGTGCACGCGCGCTGCGACCTGCTCGGTGAATTCGCTGGTGGAAGCCAGACCGCCGAGATCCGCGGTCGCGATTCCGGCCGCCAGAGTGGCGGCGACGGCACGGGTGATCCGGTCGGCCGCGTCGTCGAGTCCGCGGTCGTCGTGGCGAACGGCCAACCACCGCAACAACATCGCCGCCGACAGCTGTAGCGCCGCCGGATTGGCGCGATTGCGTCCGGCCAGTCCGGGCGCGGCGCCGTGCACGGCCTGGGCCATCGCCTTGGTGTCCGAACAGTTCAGCGACGCGGCCATGCCGAGCGAGCCGGCCAGCTCGCCCGCCAGGTCCGACAGGATGTCACCGAAGAGGTTCTCGGTGACGATCACGTCGTACTCGCCGGGCGCGCGGACCAGGTGCGCGGCCATCGCGTCGACATGCTCGTCGTCGACCCGCACGTCCGGGTACTGCGCGGCCACCTCATAGCAGACGTCGCGGAACAGGCCGGTCGTCATCGGCAGCACATTCGCCTTGTGCACCACGGTGACTCGCTTGCGCCTGCCCTGCGCCAGCCGCAACGCCTGATGCGCGATCCGCTCGCACGCCTGCCGGGTGATCACCGCCACCGCCATCGCCACATCGGGCGTCGGCCGGAACTCCCCCGACCCGGCGAACATATTGCGGTCGGCGTAGAAGCCTTCGCTGTTCTCCCGCACGATGACCAGGTCGATGTCCGGCGCCGTCGACCGCACCCCGGCGAACGCCACCGCGGGCCGGATATTGGCGTAGAGACCGAGCCGCTTGCGGATGACCCCGCCCGGCGCGACCCGCATGTCCGCGGGATAGGACGCGTTGTCGTGGGGGCCGAGGATCCAGGCATCGAGCTCTTCGAGCGCGCGCAACGTCTGCTCCGGCAGCGGGTCGGCGCAGGCCGCGATGGCCTCGTGGCCCATCAGCAGCGGCACCCACTCCACCGGCCGCAGCCCCGCCGCGCCGATCGCCTCGTCGACGACCGCCCGGGTCGCGGCGACCACCTCGGGGCCGATTCCGTCACCGTCGATCACACCGAGCCGCAGGCTCGCCTTCGCACCGTTCACGCCTCCATCCTCGCGCCTGTCGGGGCCGACCTGGCCACGGGGACACGCCACAGCGACTACTTTCTGCAGAGCATGGTGCAGTCGGTGGAGTTGCTCCTGGACGACGACGGTGCGGACGAGGTCCGCAGACAGTGGGCGGTGCTGGCGCAGGCGGGCATCGCCAGCCCCCGTGGCGCCACCCACCGGCCGCATGTGACGGTGGCGGTGGCGCGCGAGATCTGGCCGCGCATCGACCGCGCGCTGGCCGGGATCGAATTCCATCCGCTGCCGATCCGGCTGGGCGGGCTGCTGGTCTTCGGGGCGCGCAGGCCGATCCTGGTGCGCCCGGTCGTGGTCACCGAGGAGCTGCTCGCCCTGCACCGACGCGTCTATCACCTGGTCGAACCCTGCCCCGGTGTCCCCGCGACCATGCGGCCCGACGCGTGGACACCGCACGTGACGCTGGCCCGCCGGGTGCCGCCGGAGCGGCTCGGCGACGCGGTCGAGGCGGTGGCCGCCGACAAGGATTTTCCGGCCGTTGTGGTGGGCATTCGCCGCTGGGACGGGGAGGCGCGGCAGGAGCGCATTCTGATCGGTGGAAGATAGAGGGACGCCGCGGCGTTACAGCCGAGGACACCGACAAGGAAGGGACGTCATGGCCACCCAGACGCTGACCCAGCAGAACTTCGACGAAGTCATCACCGGAAACGACGTGGTCCTCGTCGATTTCTGGGCTTCCTGGTGCGGTCCGTGCCGCAGCTTCGCACCCACCTACGAGGCCTCCTCCGACAAGCACACCGATGTGGTGTACGGCAAGGTCGACACCGAAGCCGAGCAGGGACTCGCCGCCGCGGCGAACATCCAGTCCATCCCCACCATCATGGCCTTCCGCGAGGGCGTGCTCGTGTTCGCCCAGCCGGGCGCGCTGCCGCCTGCCGCGCTCGAGGATCTGGTGACCCAGGTCAAGGGCCTGGACATGGACGAGGTCCGCAAGCAGATCGCCGAGCAGGCCCCCGCCGCCGAATAGGCGCCACGAAACGTCAAGGGCCCGTTCACCTTTGGTGAGGCGAACGGGCCCTTCGAACTGTTCGGAATCAGCCGGCGAGCAGGTTGACGCAGGCGATCATGGCGCGCACGGTCGATTCGGCGCCGTCGCCGGCCATGGCCGCGGCCCAGCCGCGCCTGCCGTTGAACTCGCACTGCACGAAGGTGGCGGTGCCATCGGCGGTGCGGCGCTGGTGGAACTGCAGGATCTCGAGGGGGTAGCCCTCGTCGTAGAGCGCCGAGGTCATGGCGGCGACCGGGCTACCGGCCGCGATGACAGTGCGCAGGTGGTCGGCGAATTCCAGGGTCGCGGTGAAATCCGTTCCGGAACAAGTGAATTCGCCGAGAGCGATCGGTCCTTCGATCCGGGCGTACCGGTCGAGGAACTGGGCGGGGGTCAGGTCGATGGTCTCGGCGCGCAGGCCCTTGGGGGCGGCGTCGAACAGGGCACGGTCCAGTGTCAGCAGTGTCATTGCAGGTGAGGTCTTCCCGAAGATCGTCTTCGTTGGCAGTGGGACCAGCAGAACAATGAAAATCAGCCCGCAGCGAGGGGGCCGGTCCGAATCAGACCCCGCTACGGCGGGTTACTACGAGAAGAATCTGCCGTGTGGCTGCCTGCGCGGTCTGCGCAGCAGCGGCCGCGCGGTCGCGGTCAGCGACAAGCAGCGCGGCAAAGCGGTCGGCGGGATTCGGCACGGGTTCGAGAATAGGGCGGTCGTCGCGAAACCGCAACCTACTTAGCGCCTCGACGTGTCTACCCGTGAGTACCATCACCGCAGCTCAGCGACCGCGCGCTCCGGGGCCGGTACCGTGAATGCATGGGTACGGTCTTCGCGATGACGATCCCCGGGCTGGCGATCCTGCTGATCCTGCTCGCGCTGCTCGAGGTGGTGGTCAACCGGCTGACCGGCACGCGTGTGCTGCCGTGGACGCGCAAACGCACCGGGCCCGCGGTGGCGGCGACCGGATTCGAGCACCTCACGGCGATGTTCCAGGGGTCCAAGCAGCACGAGTTCGAGCAGCGGCTGACCACGCTGATGCACCGGGAGACTCCGTCGGACGGCGCGCCGCCGCGGGATGAGGTGGATCTGGCGGGCGGGTCGGCCAGGTTGGTCGCGCGCGACCGCTAGCGGTCGCCGGCCAGTCGCTCGACCGAACCGAGTGCCCGCGCCGAACCGTCGACGTCCACCTGCAGGCGCAGGCTGCCGGGCTGCAGGCTGGTACGCAGGACGACCTTGTCGCCCATCATCACCGGGCCGACATGCTCGACGATCGCCCGGTACGGCAGTTCGTGGTGCTCGGGGTGCGCGGCGAGGGCTTCCTCGACCGCCTCCCAGTAGACGGCGTTGTTGACGTGGCCGAGCCGGTCCACATCGGTCACCCGCAGCGGGAACGACACCGCCTCCGCGGCGACGCCGTTGAGCTCGGTGAGCGCGGCGCGCCAGCGCAGCCGGTGCTCGGTGGTGCTGGCCAGCATCGGCGCCATGAACGCGTCGCTCATCCGCGCCGGACGCCCGGCCACCGGGTCGATGTGGATCAGGAACGCGGCGGCCTCGATATGCCCGCCCCGCTCCCCTTTGAGCTGAATCCGCATGTCGCACCAGCGATTCGACAGCGCGTCGGCCCAGCGACGTAGGTGCACCCGGTCGCCGAAGACGATGGGTTCGTAGACGTCGATGACGGTGCGCCGCACGATCCACGCCTGGTGCGCGTCGCCGTCCTCGACGGCGTCGAGATGATCGAACCCGATGTCCTGCAGATACCGCGCCACCGCGTCCAGGCGCAGCCGGTCGTGGCCGTCGGTGTCCCCGAGGCGCACGGGCCACGACGTCGCGAAGGCCTGCTCGATATCAGGGCAGTCGGGCAGCGGGGTCGCGATGACGTCAGCGGACATGTGTCCGATGCTGCCACATTCCGTCGCTGCCGCCGCCCGGCGCCGAGGCGTTTCGCGCCACCGGAATCAGCCGCGTTCGGCGGCGGCCTTGATCCCCTCGACGTGGGTGGTCCACATCCCGCGCGCGTGCGAGGCCTCCGCCTCGGTGGCGTTGTTGTCCTGGCTCAGCGACAGCCGCGTGGTCGTGTCGTCCCCGACGAGTTCGTAGGTGAGCGTGTGATAGTTCTCGGGCAGGTCGTCCTGGCCGCTCAGCGGGCTGTAGTGGGTGACCTTCAGCAACCGGCCCGGCTCGACCACGAGAATCTCGCCACGGTCCTCGTAGGACTTGCCCTCGTACTCGCCCTGCCAGACGATCGGGCTACCCGGCTGCCAATCGGTGCGTACCTCGGCACCGAACATGAATCGGCGGATCTGCTCCGGGTCGGTCAGCACGTCCCATACCCGCTGCGGAGAGGCGCTGATCTCGGTCTGCGCGGTCGCGACGAATCCGGTCATGATGCTCAACTCCTTCGGTCGACCAACCCCACCCTACGACCGCGCGACCCCCGCGTCTTGGACAAAGGCGCCAGCCCTGTCAGCGGTGTTTGACGGTTCGTGGTCGCTCCGCGAGTCGCCGCCGGGGAACCGGCGAGCGCGCGTTACGGTCGCCGCGCTCGACCAATTGTTACCTGCGCGAAAGGATCAATCGATATGGCATTCGAAGTCACTGGAGCTATCGGCGACCACTACAACGAGGCTGGTGGCGTGTCGAGCCCGCTGGGGGAACCGACCTCGGATGAGCAGGACGCGCCCAACGGTGGCAAGTTCCAGGAGTTCACCGGCGGCGTCATCTACTTCACGCTGCCGACAGGAGCCAAGACCGTGTACGGCGCCATCCGGCAGGCGTGGGAAGCCGAGGGCGGCGCGGGTGGCCGGCTGGGCTACCCGACCTCCGACGAGCAGGACATCGACGGCGGCAAGATCAGCCACTTCGAGAACGGTTCGATCAGCTACTCGATCGCCGACGACGCGGTGACGGTCAACGCGTAACCAGCGTTCCGTTCCCCAGCCACTGTGGGTACCGATCCTGACGGGTCGGTGCCCACAGTGCCGAGTCGGCCACGTCAGTGCGCGGCGGCGTCCCAGCTGCGGCCGGTGCCGACGGAGACCGTCAGCGGCACCGAGAGTTCGATGGCCGAGGACATCTGTTCGCGGGCAAGGGCTTCCAGTGCTTCGCGTTCGCCGTCGGCGACCTCGAAGACCAGTTCGTCGTGGATCTGCAGGAGCATGCGCGAGCGCAGACCGGCCTCACGCATCGCGTTCTGCACATTGATCATGGCGACCTTGATGATGTCGGCGGCGGTGCCCTGGATGGGGGCGTTGAGGGCCATCCGCTCGGCGGCCTCGCGGCGCTGACGGTTGCTGGAATCCAGGTCGGGCAGGTAGCGGCGGCGACCGAACAGGGTCTGGGTGTAGCCGACCTTGCGGGCCTGCTCGACGACCTCGGCCAGGTAGTCGCGGATGCCGCCGAAGCGGTCGAAGTAGACGTCCATCTGCTCCTTGGCCTCGGCGGTGCTGATCTTCAGCTGCGCCGAGAGGCCGTAGGAGCTCAGGCCGTAGGCCAGACCGTAGGACATGGCCTTGATCCGGCGGCGCATCTCCGGGTTCACCTCCGACAGCGGGATGTCGAAGGCCTTGGACGCGACGAAGGTGTGCAGGTCCTCGCCGGAGTTGAACGCCTCGATCAGGCCCTCGTCGCCGGACAGGTGCGCCATGATCCGCATCTCGATCTGGCTGTAGTCGGCCGTCATCAGCTCGGCGTAGCCGGGGCCGACGACGAAGGTGTCGCGGATCTGGCGGCCGGTGTCGGTGCGGATCGGGATGTTCTGCAGGTTCGGCTCGGTCGAGGAGAGCCTGCCGGTGGCGGCGATGGTCTGGTTGAAGGTGGTGTGCACGCGGCCGTCGTCGGCGACCGACTTGAGCAGGCCGTCGACGGTCACTTTGAGCCTGGTCGCGTCGCGGTGCGCGAGCAGGTGCTCGAGGAAGGCGTGGCCGGTCTTCTCGAACAGCGATTCCAGCGCGTCGGCGTCGGTGGTGTAGCCGGTCTTGGTGCGCTTGGTCTTGGGCATGTCGAGCTCGTCGAACAGCACCACCTGCAGCTGCTTGGGCGAGCCGAGGTTGATCTGCTTGCCGATCACCTCGTACGCGGAGTTCGCCGCCTCGGCGACCCGGTCGGCGAACTGGCGCTGCAGCGACTCGAGCTGGGCCACGTCGACGGCGATGCCCGCCTCTTCGAGCTGGCCGAGCACGCCGAGCAGGGGCAGCTCCATCTCGTCGAGCAGGGCGGTCGACTCGATCGCGGCCAGTTCGGTGTCGAGCGCGTCGGCGAGGTCGGCGACCGCGCGGGCGCGCAGCATCTCCTGGCGCGCGGTCTCGGCGGCGACGGTGTCCTCGTCGTCGAGCAGCGAGAGCTGACCCGTGTCGCCGGTCTCCACGCGCAGTTCGCGCTTGAGGTAGCGCAGGGACAGATCGTCGAGGTTGAAGCTGCGCTGGCCGGGCCGGACCAGGTAGGCCGCCAGCGCCGTATCGGTGGTGAGGCCGGCCAGGGTGAAGCCGCGACCGCGCAGCGCGTGCCCGGCGGACTTGGCCTCGTGCAGCGCCTTGGGCACGGCCGGGTCGGCCAGCCAGGCGCCCAGCGCCGCCTCGTCCTCGGGGGTGAGCACGGTGAGATCGATGTAGCCGCCTTCGCCGTCACCGGCGGCGATCGCGAGGGCACGGGCGTCGCCGTGCACCGGGGTGCCGGTGCCGACCACCGACAGACCTTGGCGCACACCGGCTTTCGCGTGCTCGGCCAGCCAGTCGGCCACCGCGCCCTGATCGAGGGCGCCACCGCTGATCTCGAAGCCCGATTCGGCCTCGGGCTCGGCGGAGCCGAGGGTTTCGAACAGCCGGTCGCGCAGCACCCGGAATTCCAGGTCGTCGAAGAGCTGATGGATCTTCTCCCGGTCCCACGGCGCCTGCGCCAGCTGGTCGGGCGTGTAGGGCAGCGGGACCTCGCGCACCATCTCGGTGAGCTGGCGGTTGAGCACGACGCTGGACAGGTTGGCGCGCAGCGCGTCGCCGACCTTGCCCTTCACCTGGTCGACCTTGTCGACGAGGGTGGCCAGGTCGCCGTATTCGCGGATCCACTTGGCGGCGGTCTTCTCGCCGACGCCGGGGATGCCGGGCAGGTTGTCGCTCGGGTCGCCACGCAACGCCGCGTAGTCCGGATACTGCGCGGGGGTGAGGCCGTACTTGGTCTCCACCTCGGCCGGGGTGAACCGGGTGAGATCGGAGACGCCCTTGCGCGGGTAGAGGACGGTGACGTCGTCGTTGACCAGCTGGATGGCATCGCGGTCACCGGTGACGATCAAGACCCGGTATCCGTGGGCGGCGGCCTGGGTGGTGAGGGTGGCGATCACGTCGTCGGCCTCGTAGCCGTCGATCGCCATCACGGGAATGCCGAGCGCGCCCAGCACATCCTTCGTGAGCTCGACCTGGCCGCGGAACTCGTCGGGCGTCGCACTGCGATTGGCCTTGTACTCCGGGTATGCCTCGGTGCGGAAGGTCTTGCGGGACACGTCGAACGCCGCGGCCACATGGCTGGGCTTCTCGTCACGCAACAGATTGATGAGCATCGAGGTGAACCCGTACACCGCGTTGGTGGTCTGCCCGGTGACGGTCTTGAAGTTCTCCGCCGGTAGCGCGAAGAACGCGCGATAGGCCAGCGAGTGCCCGTCCAGGAGCAGCAGCGTAGGCCGCTCACCGCCCGAATCGGTGGTCGTTGTCGATGCCTGCGCAGTCGTCGGTGAACTCACCCGGATGAGTGTAGGGACCACCACCGACACCCCCGAACCCCGCCGCGCCGGTCGGGGCCGGCGGGTACCCGAGACTGCGGTCCCGAGCGGGCGTCGCCGACCGGGCGGGAGAGTGCAGCGCGCGCTGTCCACCCCACTGACAGCGCGACGCGCCAGCGCCACACCGTGGTAAGGCCTTCGAGGACGAAACGATCTGTCCACGAACACGGCGAAATGTGATGATGGGGAAAGTTTTTCAGCTAGGAGTCGCCATGAAACCGTCCGTCGACACCACCCCCGCCGCCGCACTCGACATCGCCCTCGCCCGGTTGCACAGCCCGGAATCCGACGCCTGCACCGCCTACGCCCACAACACCAATCCCCGCGCTCTCCTGACTCCACGTCCGCGTCGCGCGTCGTAACGGTTACGCCACGTGCCGATCGAGTTGCCGTGGCCAGGTTTCGCCGCGACCGCCGCGCCCGTACAGCCGCTCCGGGAATTCATCCTGAAAGTGCAGTCCCGGTGCAACCTGGACTGCGACTACTGCTACGTCTATCACCTGGCCGATCAGTCGTGGCAGAAGCAGCCTCGCGGGATGAGCGATGCGGTGGTCGAGGCGGTGGCGAATCGCATCGCCGAGCACGCCCAAGCGCACGACCTCGACGAAGTCGCGATCCGGCTACACGGTGGGGAGCCCCTGCTGACCGGACCGGATCTGCTCATCCGGATCACCGAAACCATCCGCGCCGGAGTCGCCCCGCTGCGCGTGCTGGCCTCCGTCCAGACCAACGGCGTCCTGCTCGACCAGCGAACTGCCGAACGCTTGGTCGACGCGCAGATCGGCATCGGGGTCAGCATCGACGGTGACAGATCGGCCAACGACCTGCATCGCCGATTCCGCGACGGCCGGTCCAGCTACGATGCCGCGTCAGCAGCGATCACCCTCATGGGCAGGCCGGGCCTGCGCGCATCGTTCGGCGGCGTCTTGTGCACGGTGCAGCTGGCCGCCGATCCACTCGCGGTGTGGGCGAGCCTGCTCGATCTCGGCACTCCCGCCGTGAACTTCCTGCTGCCGCACAGCACCTGGGAGAACCCGCCGCCGGGCTCGGGTCACGCGGACGGGCGAACGCCCTATGCGGACTGGCTCATCCCGATCTTCGACGCGTGGTTCGACGCATCGGAGAGCCCATGCGAAGTCCGGATGTTCGAGGATCTCATCCACCTGCTCCTCGGCGGCAGTGCCAGCTACGAGGCATTCGGACTCAACCCGATCGCCTTGGTCGTGATCGAGACGGACGGCTCCTACGAGCAAGCAGACAGCATGAAGGCGGTGGGAGAAGGTGCAGCGGCCACCGGAATGAGCGTCTTCCGGCACTCCCTGGACGAGGTTGCGCGCCTGCCTGCCCTGCAGGCCCGACAGATCGGTGCCGCGGCACTCGCGCCGAAGTGCCGGCAATGTCGGCACCATCGCGTCTGCGGCGGCGGTCTGTACTCCCACCGGTACCGCCCCGGCGCCGGTTTTCGCAACCCCTCGGTGTACTGCGCCGATCTCTTCGCGTTGATCAGCCACATCGAAGCGAAGGTCGAGGCCGGATTGGCCCGTCGTGGGACCTCGCTGGCCCGGATACGGGAGGCGGCTCAGCACAACCCGTGATCTTCCTCGAAGCCGAGTGCGGCAAGGCGCGCACGCACCGAGTCCGCCTGCGCCGACCCGGTTTCGAGGTAGATCGCCAACGCTCTCAGCAGCGCCGCGACGGCGCTCTCGTGGTGCCCGCCCTGCGCCTCCAGCTCGGCAAGTGTCTGCAGGGTCTCAGCCGCACCGAGCTGGTCACCGCTCTCGCGACGCACCGCAGCCGCGGTCTCGAATGCCGATCGGGCCGCAGCCGGACGCGACATGGCCACCAGTGTCCGCCCGATATCGTGGCGGACTACCCCTTCGACGTGTGGATCCAGGTCTCGGCACACCGCCAGCGCATCGTCGAGCAGGGACTTCGCCTCGACATACTCGCCACGGTCGAACCGGGCGGCCGCGAGCACCTCGTGCAGGACGATCGCCTCGCTGCGGGCATCCCCCACCTCGCGCCAGATGTGCAGCGCGGCCTCGCCGAACTCGATCGCCTGCGCTCCGCGACCGAGCGCCAGCGCCGTCTCCCCCAGGTTGTTCAATGCCATGCCCTCCCCGATCCTCGCGCCGAGTTCGCGGTTGATCCGCAGCGAGTCCGAGAAGGCCGACCAGGCGTCGGCCGGACGTGCCGACTCGAGCAATGCCCCGCCGAGGCTGGTCAGACACCATTGCTCGGCGAACAGATCGCCCAGCATGCGAGCGGCTTCGACGGCGTTCTCGCTCTGCGCAAGCCAGTCGCTGTAATGCCGTCGAATCTTGTAGTAGGTCGCGGCGGCGAGGGCGATCCGCCAGGCCACGCTCGGCAGTCCGGACGCGAGCGCGCTGCGGACTCCGGCGGCCAGGTTCACCCGTTCGGCATCACACCACCGCAGGGCAGCGTCGTAGTCGCCGAACCCCACCGGCGGCAGCTCCGGCCACGGCGGGTCCAGCGGGACATGCCGGCGCGACGGCGCGAACAGCCGATCCGCGGCGTCGATGGAGCGCAGGTACCAATCCAATTCCCTGGCCAGAGCCTCGCGTCGGACCTCCACGGCGTCCTCGGCCTCGGCGCGCTCGACCGCGTACTCGCGCAACAGGTCGTGGAATCGGTACCGATCCAGCCCCGGGCGTTCCAGGACGTTGAAGGCGACAAGGGCGTCCAAGGTGCGTCGCGCTCGATCCGGCGAGGTGTTCAGCAGCGCGGCCGCGGCCATCGAGCCGAACTCACCGCCGGGGTGCAGCGCTGTCAGCCGGAACGCGCGCTGAAGATCACCGGACAGATTGCGATAGGACCAGGAGAACACCACACGAACCTCCGTAGCTGGATCCCCGTCCAATCCGGACAGGGTGTCGAGTTTGTGCCGCTCACGGCCCAGCTCGGTAGCGAGTTCAGACAGCGACATTCCGGACAGAGCCGAGTACTCGGCCGCGATGCGCAACGCCAGCGGGAGGCCGCCGCACAATCGGGCGATGACCCGGGCCGCATCGTCGTCGGCGGATTCGGTCACAGCGGCCAGCAGCTCGGTCGCATCGATGGGAGCCAGCGGGGACAGCGTCATCCTCGTCGCACCGTCGTGGACCACCAAGCCGGTCAACGGACTGCGGGTCGTGATGATTGCCGCGCAGGACTGCGGTGGCAGCAGGGGACGCACCTGCTCGGCGGAGCCGGCATTGTCGAGCAGGACCAGCACCTTGCGACCGTCGAGCAGCCCCCGATATCGCTGGGCGAGTAGTTGTTCGTCGGAATCCCGGTCACCGTGCCAACTGTCGTCCAGGGATCGGATGAACAGGTCCAGTGCGGCGTAGGTCGAGACCGCCGGAGCAGCGCTGTAGCCCTGCAGGTCGATATAGAGCTGTCCGTCCGGAAATCTGGCCAGCGCCGCACGTGCGGTCAGCACGGCCAGGCTCGACTTGCCGACGCCGGGCGGTCCGCCGACGATCACGATTCGTCGGCGGTTCTCCTCGCGCACCCGCGACAGCAGCACGGATCTGCTCTCGACCCGATCGACGAATCCTGTTCCCCCGAAGGGCAATTGGCGAGGAATCGGGCGAGCAACGTCGACCTGCCGTGTGTCGACCAGGCGCAACATCAGCCGCATGATCGCCTGCAGCAGTTTGGCCTGCAGGTCGGCGGGGTCGACCGCGTCGACCGTGGTCAACCCACTTTCCCGGATCTTGTGCCGGAAGACGACCTGACGCTGTTCGACCCGGTCGTTCTCGACGAATACCATCAACCGGTGTTTTCCCGACTCTGTCGCAGTGTCGAATTCGAGTTCGGTATAGGACCGGCTCGGATCGTCACGGACCGGCGATCCATAACGCGCGCCGATGATTCCGACGTAGAGATCGGCTTGGCGTACCGCTTCGACACACACCTGCGCGGTCGGTCGTTCGTCCGCGGTGAAGTACCGCATATCGACCGGTGCGTGCTGTGACTGCTTCACCGCATCCTCGGCCGCGTCGATCCACGACCGACCAGTCGGCCGGACACGAAGATCCCCGGTGTGGCTCAAGAAGATTCGCCACGGACGCGCGACGTCTGTCACAGGTCAACGGTAGCCGCCAGCCGGTCGACCCGCCGGAAAAAATCGACGAATACGCACCGCGCCCGCTGGGGTGGGCGGTGCCGACGACATCGGCCCCTGTACCGCTCAGCGACGGGTACAGGGGCCGATTTCCGGGCGATTTCCTGGTCAGTCGTGGCCGAGGTAGGCGGACATCACGGCGGGGTCGGTGAGCAGGGCTGAGCCCGCTCCGGTCTTGGTGACCTCGCCGGTTTCCAGGATGTAGGCGCGGTCGCTGCGGGTCAGGGCCTGCTGGGCGTTCTGTTCGACGAGCAGGACCGTGGTGCCCTGGCGGTTGATCTCGCTGATGATCTTGAAGATCTGCTGGATCACCATGGGGGCCAGACCCATCGACGGCTCGTCGAGCAGCAGCAGCTTCGGGCGGGCCATCAGGGCGCGGCCGATGGCCAGCATCTGCTGTTCGCCGCCGGAGAGCGTGCCGCCGACCTGTTTGCGGCGTTCGGCCAGGCGGGGGAACAGTTCGAAGATCCAGTCCAGCGTCTGCTGGTACTCGGATTTCTGCTCGAAAGGCCTGCCGTAGCAACCCATGTCGAGGTTCTCCGCCACGGTCATGCCGGGGAACACGCCGCGGCCTTCCGGCGCCTGGATCAAGCCGTGGACCACCCGGTCGTGGGCCTTCATCGAGGTGATGTCCTTGCCCTCGAACAGGATCTTGCCCGAGGTGAGCGGCAGCAGACCCGACAGCGCGCGCATGGCGGTCGTCTTGCCCGCGCCGTTGGCGCCGAGCAGGGTGATCAGCTCACCCTGGTCGACCGACAGCGAGATCCCGTGCAGCGCTTCGATTCTGCCGTAGTTCACGACCATGTCGCGGACCTCGAGCAGCGGCACGCGCTGCTCGACAACGGCCTCGGGCTCCTCGCGCGCCGCTTCCACCACCGTGGCAGGCGCCTGCGTCGGCGCCGCTTCCTCCGTGGCGGCGGCGCCTGCCCCCTCGCGCACCTCTTCGACCGTGTCCGCGTCGGGCACACCGAGATAGGCCGCGATGACCGCCGGATCCTCCCGCACCTGGGCGGGCAGGCCGTCGGCGATCTTGCGGCCGAACTCGAGCACCACGATCCGGTCGGTCACGCCCATCACCAGGCGCATGTCGTGCTCGATCAGCAGCACGGTGTAGCCGTCGTCGCGGATCTTGCGGATCAGATCCATCAGCGCCGACTTCTCGCTGGGATTGAATCCGGCGGCCGGTTCGTCCAGACACAGCAGCTTCGGCTCGGTCGCCAGCGCCCGCGCGATCTCGAGCCTGCGCTGATCGCCGTAGGAGAGGTTGCGCGCCTTCTCCACCGCCCGCGGCGCGATACCGACGAACTCGAGCAGCGCCATGCCACGCTCGATGGCGTCGCGCTCCTCGCGCCGGTGCTTCGGCGTGCGGAACACCGCGCCGGGCACCGAGGTGGTGTGGCGGGCGTCGGTGCCGACGACCACGTTCTCCAGCGCCGTCATCTCCCCGAACAGCCGCACGTTCTGGAACGTGCGCGCGATGCCGAGGCGGGTGATCTCGTTGCGTTTGGTCTTGGCCAGCGGCCGCCCGTCGAAGTGCACGCTGCCCGCCGCGGGCTTGTAGACACCGGTGATCGCGTTGAAGCAGGTGGTCTTGCCCGCGCCGTTCGGGCCGATCAGGCCGAGGATCTCGCCGCGGCGGATCTCGAAGCTGACCCCGTCCAGTGCGGTCAGACCGCCGAACTTCACCGTCAGGCCGTCGGTGCGCAGCAGCGCCTCGCCCACCTCGGTGTCGATCGCGCGATGCGGCGCGACCACCTCGGCGACCGTCTCGGCATCGCCGAGTTCGGGCAGCACCGCGGTGACGTCGACCTCGCCTGCCGGTTCGACCTCCGGCGCTGGCTTGTACCCGGCCGACATGTCCTCGTTGTCGTACAGCGCGTCCCCTGCGCCCGGCCCCGTCATCGCCCTGCTCCGATCAGTTCGGCCGCCGGCTTGCGCACGACCGCCTGGTACACCTGCCTGCCGTAGGTGAGCAGTTTCTGCCGCACCGGGAACAGACCCTGTGGCCGCAGAATCATCATCACCACCAGCGCGATGCCGAAGTAGAAGTACTTCAGGTCACCGAGAGTCTGCGCGCCGCCCTTACGGAACAGCAGCACGCTGCCCAGCAGCAGCAGGCCGAAGACCACCGCGAAGATCGACACGGTGATCACCCCGCGCCTGGCCCACACGCCGAGCGCGGCACCGCGCCACCGCCACAGCAACCACAGGCCGACCAGCAGCGCGATATCGAGCCCGAGCAGCAGATAGCCGGTCGACTCGCTCGACACCAGCTGCACCGACTGCAACCGCATCGGCAGGTACGCGATGAGGAAGGCGCCGACGATCACGCCGAGCTTGTTGCCCGAGCCGCCGAGCACGACGGCGCACAGGAACAGCATCGACAAGATGATGTCGAACTGCTTCGGGTTCACATAGGTGACCTGACCGGCGTACATGGCGCCCGACAGACCGCCGACGGAGGCGCCGATCACGAAGGCCCACAGCTTGAACTTGAAGGTCGGCACGCCCATGATCTCGGCGGCGTCCTCGTCCTCGCGGATCGCGACCCAGGAGCGGCCGACCCGGCTGCGCTCGAGGTTGCCGATGACCAGCAGGACCACGACAACCAGCGCCATGCCGAGCCAGAACCACCAGGTGCCGTTGTTGGCCCGCTCCAGCGGGTTCGAGCTGTCGGGATCACCGAGGTTGCCCGGAGAGAAGTAGCCACCGGGATGCGCTTCCGATTCGCCGACCTCCGGGTAGGCGATCTTGGACAACCCGAGGCTGCCGTTGGTCAGTTCCTCGAGGTTGTCGGCCATCAGGCGGACGATCTCACCGAAGCCCAGCGTCACGATCGCCAGATAGTCGCCGCGCAGCCGCAGGGTCGGCGCGCCGAGCACGAGACCGGCGAACGCGGTCAGCGCGACCGCGATCGGCAGGCACGCCAGCCACGCCCAGCTGGGATCGAGCCAGCCGCCGTCGGTCTGGTTCCACGGACTGTTCGGACTGGTCAGCAGGCCGACCGTGTAGGCGCCGACAGCGTAGAAACCGACATAGCCGAGGTCGAGGAGACCGGCCTGGCCGACGACCACGTTCAGGCCGATGGCGATCAGCGCGTACATCGCGAACTGCGCCATCACGCCGCCGAAACTCACGCCCGGGGTGTCGATCAGCGGGGGCGGGTACAGCGGCAGGATCGCCAGCACGGCGATGACCGGCACGCCGACGGCCCATTGACCCGGCCGGGACAGACCGTCCCACCAGTCGCGGATCGCGTCGCCGAGGCCGCGCCGATCCTGGTCCTTCACCGGAGTTTTCGTCAGGTCGGTCATGCGCGCGCCCTCCCCAGGCTCTCGCCGAGGATGCCGGTCGGCCGGAACATCAGCACGGTCACCAGCAGAACGAACGCAACCACGTCACGCCATTCGTTGCCGAACAGGATCTGCCCGTATTGCTCGGCGACGCCGAGGATCATGCCGCCGAGCAGCGCGCCGCGCAGGTTGCCGATACCGCCGAGCACCGCGGCGCTGAAAGCCTTGATACCGAGAATGAAACCGCCGGAGAAGATGATCCCGGTGGGGATGTAGAGCGTGTACAGCATCGCGGCCGCACCGGCCAGCAGGCCGCCGATGAGGAAGGTCAGCACGATCACCCGCTCGCGCGAGACACCCATCAGGGTGGCGGTGTCGGGATCCTGGGCCACCGCGCGGATGGCGCGGCCGAATTTGGTTCTGTTGATGAGGATCTCGGTGGTGATCGCGAGCACGATGGCCGCGGCGAAGATCACCAGCGCCACGTTGGTGACCTGCGCGCCGAGGAAGGTGAACTGCACCTTCGGCTCCACCAGCCGGATACCGGTCTGGGCGTTGGAGCCGCCGAGACCCGGCTTGATCTTGGGCAGGATGTAGTGGACGAACTCCTGGATCACGAACGACATGCCGATCGCGGTGATCAGGAACGCCAGCGGTTTGGCTCCGCGCCTGCGCAGCGGGCGGTAGGCCACCCGTTCGAGCCCGATCGCGGCGATGCCCGAGACCAGCATGCCGAACAGCATCGCCAAGCCGAGATAGGTCACCGTCAGCAGGACGCCCTGGGAGTACGCGTTGCCGCTGGGGGCGAAGCCGAGCAGCTCCAGCCCCACGTAGGTACCGAACATGCCGAGCATGAAGATCTCGGAATGCGCGAAGTTGATCAGTCGCAGCACGCCGTAGACCAGGGTGTAGCCGACGGCGACCAGCGCGTAGATCGATCCGTAGGTGAGTCCGTCGACGGTCAATCGCCAGAACTGGTCGATCACCCCGGAGACGTTGAAATCGATGGACCCCTCTGCCAACAGGGTCACACCGAGCGATGCCGCTGATGTCATGATTTCTCT
>NZ_BMNE01000010.1:0-70659 GCF_014646295.1 Nocardia rhizosphaerihabitans | reverse complement strand
ACACTCTCGTGGGGACTACTTGACCTCGTACATCCAGATCTGGATGTTGGCCAGCTCGCCGGTCCCGCTCCACTGGTACTGGCGGGCGACACCGGTGCCGTTGTAGTTACGGACGTAGTCGACGAGTTCGGCGCGGGTGACCTTGCCCGAGTCGATGCCCTTGAGCAGGATCGTGGTCAGGTCGTAGCCCTCGACGGAGTAGACGCCGGGCGCCTGGCCGTTGAGCGCCTTGTATTCGGTCGCGAACTTCTCCGGCGCCGGGCTGCACGGGCACGACAGCAGCGCGCTCTCCGACGAGCTACCGGCCTGGCGCACGAACTCGGGGTCGTTGCTGCCGTCGGCGGAGACGAAGGTCGCGGTCACGTTGCCGGAACGCAGCTGCTGCACGAACGGCGCCGCCTCCGCGTAGTAGCCGGCGTAGAAGATGGCGTCGGGCTTGGCCGCGGACAGCTTCGACACCGCGGCCGAGAAGTCCTTGTCACCTTCCTTGACGCTGACCGCGCAGGACGCGTCAGCGGCCGGGCCGGCGGCGGTGTTGAACGCCTTGGCCAGACCGGCGCCGTAGTCGGTGTTGTCCTGCACGACGCAGATCTTCTTGTAGCCCTTCTCGCCGGTCAGATAGTTGGCGACGGCCGGGCCCTGCGAGTCGTCGTTGCCCAGGCCGCGGAAGAAGGTCTTCCAGCCGTTCTGGGTCAGCGTCGGGTTGGTGGCCGAGGCGGTCAGCGTCGGCATGCCCGCCTCGCTGAGGATCTGGCCGGTCGCCTTGGTCTCACCCGAGAAGGTAGGGCCGACCAGCGCGACGATGCTGGGATCGCTGACGATCGTCGGGATCACCTGGCTGGCGATCTGCGGCTTGCCCTCGGTGTCGAACTGCTTGACCGACACCTGACAATCCGGATTGGCCTTGTTGTGCTGGTCGAGCGCCAGCTTGACGCCGTTGATGATGTTGATGCCGAGCGCGGCGTTACCGCCGGTCAGCGGGCCCGCCATCGCGATGGTCTGGGGCGCGCACTTGGCCTTGCCGTCACCCGCGGGGTCGGCGGCCGCGCCCGCGTCGGTCTGCGCGACGGCCTTACCCTGGGTGTCGAGCTGAACTACCGGCTGGATCGAGAGATCGGTGTTGCCGCCACCGCCGCCGTCGGACGACTTGTCGCTGCATCCGGACAACACCAACGACGCGGCAGCTCCGATTACCAGAACTCCTCGCGTCGAACGACTGCGCCATGTCGAACTGAGCACGTCTCACCTCTATGTCCTGTGCTCCCCGGGGTCACCGAGGGGGCCGACCACGTTCAGCCCGGACAGAACATATCGCCGGTTTGTTAGATCCGCATCACATTCGCATCATGTCGGACGCATCTTGGCCAGTCGTAGTTCACATTATTGTTTCGCTTGCGTAAAGTTTTTCGGCTTTCGACGCGAGACCCGAAGCGGCGCGTTCCGGCGTCACTGCGGGGTGAGGTTCTCCAGCACGACTTCGGCGACCGCCTTCATGGTCGTGCGCCGATCCATCGCGGTGCGCTGAATCCATTTGAACGCCTGCGGCTCCGACAGACCCTGGGTCTGCATGAGCACACCCTTGGCCCGCTCGACCAGTTTGCGCGTCTCCAACCGGTCCGACAGATTCGCGACTTCTGTTTCCAGCGCGGTGATTTCATGGAAACGGCTTGCCGCGAGTTCGATCGCGGGCACCAGATCTGATTTGGTGAACGGCTTGACCAGATAGGCCATCGCGCCGGCGTCGCGAGCCCGCTCGACCAGGTCGCGCTGACTGAACGCGGTCAGGATCACCACGGGCGCAACACGTTTCGACGCGATCTCGGCGGCGGCGTCGATGCCGTCGCGCCGTGGCATCTTCACGTCCATGATCACCAGATCGGGGCGCATTTCCTCGGCCAGCTCGACGGCCTGCTGACCGTCGCCCGCCTCACCGACAACCTCGTAGCCCTCTTCCTTGAGCATCTCCACGAGGTCCATCCGGATGAGGGCCTCGTCCTCGGCGACGACGACGCGCTTGGCCGCGGCCTCACGCGTGGCGCCGGCGCCCGCTGCATTCGTGCTCATAGGTTCGACCCCTCTGGATTCCGATGCCTGTCGATCACACCACGACAGACGACGGCACCGGGCGAGCCGGCCGAGAACCCGTCGTGGGTGACCGAGTGATGTAAAGAGTACCGTTCGCTTCCGCACAGAATGCAGTGAGCGGTCCGAAACCGCCGGTGAACGCGAACGCGGTGACGTCGCGCACACCCCGCGACCGATACTCCCCCGCGGAGCGCGGCCGATGCCGCGCTACCGCCGTGGTGCCGAGTGTGGGACTCGAACCCACACGTCCTTTCGGACAACGGTTTTTGAGACCGTCGCGTCTGCCAGTTCCGCCAACCCGGCGCACCGCGGTCACTATAGCGCCTCGGCGCGCCGGGAAGCGAACCGCCGGTCGAACCGCGTGAACGACCACGTCGCCGCACCAGCTCGGCACGCCCCGGCCGCACCTCGCCCCGCCGGCAACGTTCACCCCCGTGGTGACCGTGAGTAGCCGGATGTCCCCACTCGGACCGGGGCACTGCGCCGCACCCTCAGCGCCGCCGGTTATTACCGAATCGAATTATTACAGCCCAAAAGAGTGATGATCGACACATATCGCTCGCAGGTTTCCAGTTCATATCTCGCGGGTATCACGGTCACGCACAACGGATTTCGCACCGAATTCGTGTACAGGATTCAACCGAGAGGTGAATAAGTAGCGCCGCGCCTGTGATCGTTGCAATTCTGACCCACTACACGACAATCGACCCGATTACGGTGTCGGTATGCACGTGTTGTTCGTCTGCAACTCCAACGTCTGCCGCTCGGTGATCGCCGAACGGCTCACCCTGGCGTTCGCGGCGGACAACGGCCTACCCGGGCTGACCGCGGAGAGCGCGGGGACGCGCGCGCTGGTCGGCTTTCCCCCGGAACCGCTGGCCGCGGAGACCATTGCAAGCCTCGGCGGTGACGCCACCGGATTCAAGGCACGCAAACTCAAGCCCGAGATGGTCGACCGCGCCGATCTGGTGCTCGCGATGACCGAATCGCTCCGTGATCAGGTGGCCGAGCTCGCCTTCGGCGTCGCGCCACGCACCTTCACCCTCGCCGAGGCGCATCGCATCGCCAAGGTCACCGGCGCGAAATCCATTGCCGCGCTGCACGGCGCCCGCAACGATCTGGCCTACGTCGGCCGGGAGAACATCGCCGACCCGATCGGCCTTTCCCCCGAGGCCTTCCTCGAGGTCGGCGACCAGATCGCCGAACTGCTTTTCCCTCTGTTGCAGGCGCTCGCGCCGCATGAGCAGACCCAACTCACCGGCGACGACGAGCGCCCCGGCCTGGTCATCGAACCGGCGCCCGCGCGTCCGCTCTCGGCATTTCTCGCCGCCCAGCGCAGGCGCTGAGCGCAAGGCTGTTCGCCGGGCCGCCCGAGGGATTACACTTCGGCGCGGACGTGCTGTTCCCCTTGCTGGTTCGACACACGACAGGAACTTCAGACATGCCGAAACGCATTTCGGATGTTTCGCTCCATGTGTACGTGACGCCGGAAATTCTCGACCGCATCGTCGCCAGTGTCCGGACGGTCCTCGACGACCATCTCCAGGACCGCGATGTGTTCGCCTGGCGGTTCACCCTGCCCGTCGACGCGGTCGATCCCGTCCATCAGGAACTCGAATCACACTGGCGCGGTGCGCATCCCGGCGCCGAACCGGGCGCCGAGACCACCTCCGAGATCGCGCTCAGCCTGGTCGGCGATCCGGCCGACCTCACCGACACCGATATCGCCGACCTCGAGCACGGCCTGGCGCTGGCGGTGTACGGCGCGGCCACCGACGCCGTCCCGTTCGTGCTGCGCGCGCATCAGCGCACCGACGTCGAGCTCGAGCTCGACCGCGAACATCGCTGAGGCGCTCGCTCAGCGGGCCGGGAAGTGCCGGATGACGCCTTCCTGGACCGTGGTCGCGAGCAATTCCCCACTGCGCGAATAGAATCGGCCGGTCGCCAGGCCACGTGAGCCCGCCGCGACCGGTGATTCGGTGGCGTAGAGGGTCCAGTCGTCGAAGCGGAACGGGCGATGGAACCAGATCGAATGGTTCACCGTGGCCGCCAGGATCCGGTCCAGACCCCACGACAGGCCGTGCGTGGTGATGATCGAATCGAGCACGGTGGTATCGGAGGAGTAGCCCAGCGCGGCCACGTGCAGCAGCGGATCGTCCGACAGCCCGCCGTCGGTACGCATCCACACCCGGTTGTGGTTGAGCTTCTCGCCGGTGCCCTTGAGGATCCACGCCGGATCGTTGGTGTAGCGCATGTCGATCGGGTGCGGCGCGTTGATGAACATCTCCAGCTTGTCCTCGAAGCCGGCGAAGCTCTCCTCGATCCGGGGCAGCGTCTCCGGATCGGGCACCTGGGGGCCCTCGTGGGCGTGCTCGAGGCCCTTGCCCCAGTCCTGGAACGCCGCCAGCATGACGAACAGCTCCTGGCCGTCCTGGCTGGCGGTGACCGTCCGGTTCGCGAGCGCGCGGCCGTCGCGGTGCCGCTGCACGTGGTATTCGATCGGCTTCTTCACGTCGCCACCGCGCACGAAATGCGCGTTGATCGCGTGCAGCGGCCGCTCACCGGCGGTGCGTCCGGCAGCGACGATCGCCTGCGACACCAGCTGCCCGCCGAAGGTGCGGCTCCACACCTTCTCGGGATGGTTGCCGAGGAAAACGTCCTCGCCGATCGGTTCGAGGTCGAGCAGGTCGAGCAGCACCCGCAGATCGGGGGACGGCTCGCCCTGCACTGTGTCGACCTCGATCGATCCGCCTGCCGAACTACTCACGACTAGTGGTCCTCCTCGCCGATGCGATGAACGTGGATCAGGTTGGTGGAACCGACGGTACCCGGCGGGGAACCGGCCACGATGACCACCAGGTCGCCCTTGCGGTACCGATCCATCGACAGCAGCGCCTGGTCGACCTGGTGGATCATCGCGTCGGTGCTCTGCACCATCGGCACGATGAAGGTCTCGGTGCCCCAGGTCAGCGTCAGCTGACTGCGTACCTCCGGCAGCGGGGTGAACGCCAGCAGCGGCAGCGGGGTGTGCAGGCGGGCCAGGCGGCGCACGGTGTCACCGGACTGGGTGAAGGCCACCAGGGCCTTGGCGTTGAGCCGCTCGCCGATGTCGCGGGCGGCGTAGGAGATCACGCCGCGCTTGGTGCGCGGCACGTGGGTCAGCGGTGGCACCCGGTGCGTCTCGGACTCCACCGCGGTGACGATGCGGCTCATGGTGCGCACCGCGTCGATCGGCCACGCGCCGACGGAGGTCTCACCCGAGAGCATCACCGCGTCGGCGCCGTCGAGCACCGCGTTGGCGACGTCGGAGGCCTCGGCGCGGGTCGGGCGGGAGTTCTCGATCATCGACTCCAGCATCTGGGTGGCGACGATGACCGGCTTGGCGTTCTCGCGCGCCATCTGGATGGCCCGCTTCTGCACCAGCGGCACCTGCTCGAGCGGCAGCTCGACGCCGAGGTCGCCACGGGCGACCATCACCGCGTCGAAGGCGAGCACGATCGCCTCGAGGTTGTCGATCGCCTCGGGCTTCTCCAGCTTGGCGATGACCGGCACGCGGCGGCCGACCTTGTCCATGATGTCGTGCACCAGCTCGATGTCGGACGGCGAGCGCACGAACGACAGCGCGATGAAGTCCACGCCCAGACTCAGGGCGAATTCGAGGTCTTCGATGTCCTTCTCGGACAGGGCGGGCACCGACACGTCCATGCCGGGCAGCGACAGGCCCTTGTTGTTGCTCACGGGGCCACCCTCGGTGACCCGGCAGACGACGTCGTTGCCGTCGATGCTCTCCACCGTCAGGCCGACCTTGCCGTCGTCGACGAGCAGGCGGTCGCCTGCCTTGGCGTCCTGCGCGAGCTGCTTGTAGGTGGTCGAGACGCGGTCGTGGGTGCCGTCGACGTCGTCGACGGTGATCCGGACCTGTTCGCCGTTGGCCCAGGTGGTGCGGCCGTCGGTGAACCGGCCGAGGCGGATCTTGGGGCCCTGCAGGTCGGCGAGGATGCCGACCGCGCGGCCGGTCTCGTCCGAGGCCGCGCGGACCATCTTGTAGTTGTCGGCATGGTCGGCGTGCTCACCGTGGCTGAAGTTCAGCCGGGCCACATCCATGCCGCTTTCGACGAGCTCACGAATACGATCCTGGGTGGCCGTAGCCGGTCCGAGGGTGCACACAATCTTCGTCCGTCGCATCACAACGGCAAGCCTAGTCCTACCGATTCCGCGCGTCGTTTCGCCGGTCGGGAGTTATCCCGGTGTTCACGAAATCAGCGGCGCGCGAGGGCCACATGCCGGGACAGCCGCGTCTCCAGGCGGGTCTGGCCGAAGCCCAGAACCAGGCAGATCACCCAGTAGTAGAGGGCCGCGACGCCGTAGAGGGCGAAGAAGTCGAAGGTGGGTGCGGCCGCCAGCTGAGCCGTGCGCAGCAGTTCGGTGACCAGGATGGTGGAGGCCAGCGAGGTGTCCTTCACCAGGGAGATGAGCGTGTTCGACAGCGGGGGCACCGCGATCCGCGCGGCCTGCGGGAACACGATGTACCACAGCGTCTGCGGGTAGGTCATGCCCAACGACTCGGCCGCCTCCCACTGCCCGTGGGCGACGCTCATGATCGCCGAGCGCACCACCTCCGCGGCGTACCCGCCGACATTGAGGCTGAACGCGATCACCGCCGCCGGGAACGGGTCGATGACGATCCCGAACTGCGGCAGCGCGTAGAACACGATGAACAGCTGCACCAGCAGCGGGGTGCCGCGGATGATCGAGATGTAGCAGCGGGCCGGCAGCGACAGCACCCGCTTCGACGACATCCGCGCCAGCGCGACCCCGACCGCGATCGCCAGGCCGATGACGAAACTGATCGCCGTCAGCGGCAGCGTCGCGGTCACCGTGGCCTTCAGCATCGGCCACAGGTTGTGCCAGATCAGCTCCCTGGTTGCGGGATCCATCCGCTATTTGCTGACGTCGGTGCCGAAGTACTTCTCCGACAGCCTGGTCAGCGTGCCGTCCGCGCGCAACTGCTCGAGCGCCTTGTCGATGTCGGCGATCAGCGCGGCGTCGTCCTTGCGCGCGGCGAAGGCCTGCTTGCTGGTCTCGCCGGTCTTGGCCGCGATCTTGATGCCGGTATCACCGGTCTTCTTGGTGTACTCGCCGACCGCCAGGGTGTCGTTGACGGTGGCGTCGACGCGACCGGCCTTCAGCAGCTGCACCGCCTGCACGAAGCCTTCCACCGCTTCGACTTTCGCGCCCGCGCCCGCGGCGACCTTGCTCCAGTTGCTGGTCGAGGACTGCGCGGTGGTCTTGCCGGCCAGATCGGCCAGCGAGGTGATGGTGGTGTCGTCGGCCTTGGTGACGATCACGCCCTCGGAGGTCGTGTACGGCTGCGACAGCGAGTACTTGGCCGCGCGCTCGGGGTTGACGGTGACCTGGTTGGCGACCAGGTCGAAGCGCTTGGACTCCAGTCCGGCGAAGATCGAGTCCCACGGCGTCTGCACGAATTCCACCCGCTTGCCGAGCTTCTCGCCGACCGCCCGCGCGACCTCGACGTCGTAGCCGGTCAGCGCGCCGTTGTCCTGGTAGCTGAACGGCGCGTAGGTGCCTTCGGTCCCCACCTTCAGCACATTCGGGTCGGCATCGGAGGAGCAAGCCGACAGACCCGTCGCAGCGACCACGGCGAGTACGGCGGCGGCAAGCAATTTGCGCACGGTCAATCCCTTCCTTCGCTGCGCGCATCAGGGCACGCGCAGGCCAAGCGACGCTACGGCGCCACCACAGACGGACACAGAGTATCGCTCACCGTGATCGGAATTCCGGCGGGGAAACGCGAAACGGGCACTCCGCGCAAGGCGGAGCACCCGTTCGACGGTGCCGGGCGATCAGTCGCGCAGCGGACGGCCCTGCGCGTCGGGCACCTTGCCGGTGAGCATCATGATGCCGTCGATCAGCGGCCAGATGGCGCCGATGCCACAGGTCAGCCAGACGACCGCGATCTGGGCGATGCCCAGACCGGTGTAGCCCAGGTAGAAGCGGCCGACGCCGAAGCTGCCGAGGAAGATCTCCAGCAGACCGGCCATCAGCTTCTGCTTGTCCGAGAACGGGACGCCGTACATGTCACGGCCGTAGGGCGCTTCCGGATCGGCCGGGTTGTAGCCCTGCGGCATGGTGCCGTACGGCGCGGCGCCGTAGACCGGCTGCGGCTGGGCGTACGGGTCGGCGGGCTGGCCGTACTGGGGCTGGCCGTACTGCGGCTGACCGTACCCCGGCTGCTGCTGGCCGTAGCCCGGCTGCTGCGCGTACGGGTCCGAGGGCTGACCGTAGGCGGGCTGGCCGTACTGCGGCTGCGGGCCGGAGTCGGGCTGCTTGCTCAGGTCGGGGCCGTACTGGGGATTGGGGTTGTAGGGGTCGGTCACTCATGTCCTCCATCATTCGTGCGGGTACCCGTCGTGGCCCCCGGCCAGTGGCGATCGGCCGAACGGCGGTGCGCCCGCGACGATCACCGGCCATTGTGGTCATAAGGACCGGCCGTTGTCTCCTCGGGCCCCACGATCGGTCCTCGACACTCTTGCCGGAATATCGCGACGGGCGCCCGGAATGTTGCCGGACGCCCGTCGGATTCGAATCGAAGGCTGTCGATCAGGCCTTCTTCGCTCCGGATTGCTCCGGCTCGGCGGTGTCTGCCGCGTCGGCGGCCGGTGCGTCGTCAGCGGTCGGCGCCGGGTCGGCCTTCTTCAGCTCCGGGTTGGGGTCAGCGCTGCCGGCGGAGTCCTTCGCGGTGTCCTCGGTGGAATCCGTTGCCTCGGTGGACTTGTCGGCCGCCCCGGCCGCACGCAGCGCCGAGAACTGCCACGGCCACGGCCTCGGCTCACCACCGGGCTGCAGCTGCGCCGGTGTCTCGCGTCCCTTGGTCGCCAGCGCGAAATAGGCCATGGCGCCAAGGAATACGAGGGCGGCGGTGAACGAGTTGATCCTGATGCCGAGGATCTGGGTGGCTTCGTCGCTGCGCATCAGTTCGACGAAGAAGCGCCCGAAGCTGTACCCGGCGACATAGAGCGCGAACAGACGGCCGTGGCCGATCTTGTAGCGCTTGTCCAGCTGCACCAGCAGCACGACGACCAGCACGTTCCACACCAGCTCGTACAGGAACGTCGGATGCACGACCTCGAGTACCCGGCCGGTCGAGACGCCGTTCATCATGTCCCGCGCGCCGGTCTCCGGGTCGAAGCGCTCGTAGACCTCGAGGCCCCACGGCACCTCGGTGGTGCGGCCGTAGAGCTCCTGGTTGAAGTAGTTGCCGAGGCGGCCGATCGCCTGCGCGAGCAGCACGGCGGGCGCGATCGCGTCGCCGAGCGCGGGCAGCGGGATCTTGTAGACGCGGCAGCCGATCCAGGCGCCGACGCCACCGAGGAACACCGCGCCCCAGATGCCGAGGCCGCCCTGCCAGATGTAGAGCGCCTCGATCGGGTGCTTGCCGGGGCCGAAGTACTTCTGCCAGTCGGTGGCCACGTGATACAGCCGGCCGCCGATCAGGCCGAACGGCACCGCGAACATCGCGACGTCGAGCACCGCGCCCTGCTGGCCGCCGCGCTGTTGCCACCGGCGCTCACCCCACCAGATGGCGACGACGATGCCGAGAATGATGAACAGCGCGTATGCCCGGAGCGGGAAGGGCCCGAGGTGCCAGACACCCTGCGGCGGACTCGGAATGTAGGCCAGGACTGAGTTCACGGCCCCCACGTTAGTTGAGTGGCATTACCAGTGAGCGACCGCGACCCGGATGGCCGTGGTCGCCCCCATTACGACAACGCTGGAATCCAACCCGGCCCGCACAGTTTCGCGAGAACATGGGTAACTCACCGGGGACGGGCCACCCCGACTCACGATCGCCCGCCGGCCGCGTGACCGAGAACCCCGCGCCTAGATCAGGCCAGAATTCGCGGAGAGGCGGGCAGCGCGCACGCCTTCGGCGAGCTCGCTGGTCAGGGCGCACACCGCGTCCAGGCCCTCGGCGGCGGCCGTGACCAGCGCCGATCCGACGATCACGCCGTCGGCGTACGCGGCGATCTCGGCGGCCTGGGCACCCGAACGCACGCCGAGGCCGACGCCGATCGGGATGTCGGAATGCGCGCGGACCCGAGCGCACAGCGCGGGCGCGGCCGAGGAGACCACGTCACGCGCACCGGTCACACCCATGGTCGAGGCGGCGTAGATGAATCCACGCGAGGCCTCCAGCGTCTTCACCAGGCGCTCCTCGGTGGACGACGGCGCGACCAGGAAGATGCGGTCCAGGTTGTGCGTGGCCGAGGCGATGAACCAGTCGTCGGCCTCGTCGGGGATCAGGTTCGGCGTGATGATGCCCGCGCCACCGGCCGCGGCCAGGTCGCGGGCGAAGTTGTCGACGCCGTACTGGAGCACCGGGTTCCAGTAGCTCATCACCACGGCCTGGCCACCGGCGTCGGTGATCGCCTCGACGACGGTGAACACGTCGCGCACCCGCACGCCACCGCGCAGCGCCTGCTCGGCGGCGGCCTGGATGGTCGGGCCGTCCATCACCGGGTCGGAGTACGCCACGCCGACTTCGACGATGTCGCAACCGGATTCGACCATGGCCCGGCACACGTCGATGGAACCGGCCAGATCGGGGTAACCCGCGGGCAGGTAGCCGATCAGGGCGGCCCGGTTCTCCGCGCGCGCGGCGGAGAAGGTGTTGGCCAGACGAGACTGCTGACTCACTTCGCGTTCTCCTCGGCGGCGTCGTCGTCGAACAGACCGAACCAGCGGCCCGCGGTATCCATGTCCTTGTCGCCGCGACCGGACAGGTTGACCAGGATGATCGCGCCCTTGCCGAGCTCCTTGCCGAGCTTCAGCGCGCCGGCCACGGCATGCGCGGACTCGATCGCCGGGATGATGCCCTCCGAGCGCGAGAGCAGCAGCAGCGCGTCCATCGCCTCGACGTCGGTGATCGGCTCGTACTCGGCGCGGCCGATGTCCTTGAGGTGGGCGTGCTCGGGGCCGACGCCCGGATAGTCGAGACCGGCCGAGATCGAATGCGATTCGATGGTCTGGCCGTCCTCGTCCTGCAGCAGGTACGAGTAGGCGCCCTGGAACGCGCCCGGCGTGCCGCCGGTGAAGGTGGCCGCGTGCCGACCGGTCTCGACGCCGTCACCGGCCGCCTCGTACCCGATCAGCCGCACACCCGCGTCGGGGATGAAGGCGTGGAAGATGCCGATGGCGTTGGAGCCGCCGCCGACGCAGGCCACGACCGCCTCGGGCAGCCTGCCCGTGCGCTCCTGGATCTGCTGGCGCGCCTCGATCCCGATGATGCGCTGGAAATCGCGCACCATCAGCGGGAACGGGTGCGGGCCCGCGGCGGTGCCGAAGCAGTAGTAGGTGTCGTCGGCGTTGGAGACCCAGTCGCGCAGCGCCTCGTTGATGGCGTCCTTGAGGGTCTGCGAACCGGTGGTCACCGAGATCACCTCGGCGCCGAGCAGCCGCATGCGGGCCACGTTCAGCGCCTGGCGGGCGGTGTCGACCGCGCCCATGTAGATCACGCAGTTCAGGCCGAGCAGCGCGCACGCGGTCGCGGTCGCGACGCCGTGCTGGCCTGCACCGGTCTCGGCGATGACGCGGGTCTTGCCCATCCGCTTGGCGAGCAGCGCCTGGCCGAGCACATTGTTGATCTTGTGCGAGCCGGTGTGGTTGAGATCCTCGCGCTTGAGGAAGATCCGCGCGCCGCCGGCGTGTTCGGCCAGGTTGAGGCATTCGAACACCGGCGACGGACGGCCGGTGTAGTCGCGCTGCAGCCGGTCGAGCTCGTCGAGGAAGCTGTGGTCGGAGCGGACCTTGTCGTACTCGGCCGTGACCTCCTCGATCACCGCCATCAGCGCCTCGGGGACGTGCCGTCCGCCGTAGACGCCGAAGTGGCCGCCCGCATCGGGTTCGTAGTCGCTGTGCTGGGCGACGCCCGCACTCGCCTGGGGCAGCGCGCTCATCGGATGCTCCGCCTGGCCGGCTTCGGGCAGGACGGGTGGGTGCCCGCGGTCACCAGCTCCGACACCGCAGCGCGCGGGTTGCCGCTGGTCACCAGGCCCTCGCCGACGAGCACCGCGTCGGCGCCCGCACCGGCGTAGGCCAGCAGGTCGGCGGTGCCGCGGATGCCGGACTCGGCGACCCGGATGACCTCCGACGGCAGGCCGGGCGCGATCCGCGCGAACACGTCGCGGTCCACTTCCAGGGTCTTGAGGTTGCGCGCGTTGACACCGATCACCGACGCGCCCGCTTCCAGCGCGCGATCAGCCTCTTCCTCGGTGTGCACTTCCACCAGGGCAGTCATACCCAGTGATTCGGTGCGGTCGATCAGCGAGGACAGCACGTCCTGCTCGAGCGCGGCCACGATCAGCAGGATCACGTCGGCGCCGTGGGCACGAGCCTCGTGGATCTGGTACGGGCCGACGACGAAGTCCTTGCGCAGGACCGGGATGTTCACGGCGGCCCGGACGGCGTCGAGGTCGTCGAGGGAGCCACCGAAGCGGCGGCCCTCGGTGAGCACGCTGATGATGCGCGCGCCACCGTCTTCGTAGGCCTTGGCCAGCACGGCCGGGTCCGGGATGTCGGCCAGCGCGCCCTTGGAGGGGCTGGCACGCTTCACCTCGGCGATGACACCGATCCCGTCCTCGTGCAACGCGGCGGCTGCGTTCAGCGGCGCCTTGGCGGCGGCCGCTGCGGCTTTGATCGCCTGAAAATCGAGGAGGGCTTCGCGAGCGGCAACATCCGCCCGAACCCCGTCGAGAATCGAGTCGAGTACCGTCATCTGGCTCGAATCCTTTCTGGGGAGACGAACTTCTCACCTGAGAGTCCCCTCAGGCGCTGTCTCACCGATGCTGGACAAGAATAAATGGCCGCCGCGCGTGTCACTGCGGCGGGGGTGCCGGGGGTCACTGCTGCGGAGCAGCCCGGCGTCACTGCTGCGGAGCAGCCCGGCGTCACTGCGGTGGAGCTGCGGCGGGTCACGGCGTGCGGCCGGGCGACTTGCCGTCGTCGTCCGGTCCCTCGGCGGTGTCGGTCGGGTCGGTGCCCGCGTCGAGCGCGTCCCACAGCACCCGGTCCGACAGCGGCGCGGAGGTGCCGGTCTCGTCGCGCTGCTTGCTCACCTGGGCGCTGGCGTCGGCACGGCGGAACACCGGATTGTCGTAGGTACCGGAGAGCTGGGCGTTCTCCCCGGTCCGGCGGGTGAGCAGGACTCCGGCGACCAGCGCGAGCGCCGCGGCGAGGATCGACAGGACCGCGGGCGCCGGGTGCACGTCGGCGCTGCTGACGACAGCGCGCACCGGCAGCTCGGCCAGCTGGCCCGCTCGTTCAGCGGTCCGCCCCTCCCCCACGACCAGCGCGAACCCGGGTACCGCGGCGACCGCGGCGACCACCGCGATCACCACGCCCAGCAGCTGGCGCAGTCCGCCCTTGACCGCGAACACCGCGGCGATCGAGGCGACCAGCACCAGGGCCAGCGGGGTGAGCGCGCCGAACCAGGTGGCGCCGTCGAGGTCGTCGGTGCGCGGTTCGGTGAGCCCGTCGGCGGAGTGCACCGTCACCCAGGTCATCCGCGACGACGCCCACAGCCCCGCCGCCGCCAGCGCCAGCAGCGCCACCGGGACGACCGGCTTGGCAGCGGGGGCAGGCGCGGGAGCGTCGGTCACGAGTCGCCGCCCTCATAGGTGCGCAGGGTCTGGGCCGCCGCGATTGCCTTGAGCACCGCCATGGCCTTGTTGCGGGCCTCGGTGTCCTCGTAGACGGGATCGGAGTCGGCGACCACGCCGGCACCGGCCTGCACGTAGGCGGTGCCGTCCTTGAGCAGCGCGGTGCGGATGGCGATGGCGGTGTCGGCGTCACCGGCGAAGTCGAGGTAGCCGACGACGCCGCCGTAGACGCCGCGCCTGGTCGGTTCCAGTTCCTCGATCAGCTCCATCGCCCGCACCTTCGGCGCGCCCGACAGCGTGCCGGCCGGGAAGCAGGCCTGCACCGCGTCGAGCGCGATCTTGCCCTCGGCGAGCTGCCCGGACACCGTCGAGACCAGGTGCATGACGTGGCTGTAGCGCTCGACGTGGCGGTACTGGGTGACCCGCACGGTGCCGGGGCGGCAGACCCGGCCCAGGTCGTTGCGACCCAGGTCGACGAGCATCAGGTGCTCGGCGTTCTCCTTCTCGTCGGCCAGGAGGTCCTTCTCGAGCAGGATGTCGTCCTCGGCGCTGTGCCCGCGCCAGCGGGTGCCCGCGATCGGATGGGTCGTGGCGACCCCGTCCTTCACGGTGACCAGCGATTCGGGGCTGGAGCCGACGATCGAGAACGCGGTGCCGCCGTCGCCGTCGGGGATGTGCATCAGGTACATATACGGGCTCGGGTTCGAGGCACGCAGCATCCGGTAGACCGCCAGCGGCGAACCGGTGTAGTCCATCTCGAAGCGCTGCGAGAGCACCACCTGGAATGCCTCGCCCGCCTCGATCTCCTTGATCAGCCGCAGCACACCGGCACCGAATTCCTCGGTGGTGCGCCTGCGCAGGAACTGCGGCTCCGGCTGGTCGAAGACCGACACCGTCGACGGCGCGGGGGTGGCCAGCGCGGCGGTCATCCGGTCGAGCCGGGCGACGGCGTCGTCGTAGGCGGCGTCGGCGTTCTCGTCGGTGCCGTTCCAGTTCACCGCGTTGGCGATGAGGGTGATCGCGCCCTCGTGGTGGTCGAACGCCGCCAGGTCGGTGGCCAGCATCAGGACGAGTTCGGGCAGCTGCAGATCGTCGGCGGCCAGCTCGGGCAGCCGTTCGATCCGGCGCACCGCGTCGTAGCCGAGGTAGCCGACCAGGCCGCCGGTCAGCGGCGGCAGGCCGGGCAGGCGTTCGGTGCGCAGCACCTCGAGGGTCTCGTGCAGCGCGCGCAGCGGATCACCGCCGGAGGGGGCGTCGGCCGGTACCGCGCCGAGCCAGGTCGCCTCGCCGTCGACGACGGTCAGCGCCGACGGACTGCCCGCGCCGATGAACGACCAGCGCGACCACGACCGCCCGTTCTCGGCGGACTCGAACAGGAAGGTGCCCGGCCGGTCGTCGGCCAGCTTGCGGTAGGCCGAAAGCGGAGTTTCGGAGTCCGCCAGCACCTTTCGGGTCACCGGGACGACCCGGTGCTCGGCGGCGAGCAGCCGGAACTGGTCGCGGGTCGTGGTGGTTGGTATCGACGCGCCCTGCATGAGCCCATCATCCCAGGCGTGCCGCGGCACCCGTGCGCTGACCCGACCCCGCGCCGTCAGACGGGGTGATCGCCATCACTACACTCGCGCGCGTTCCATGTCGCATGCGGTATCCCTTTCCCCGAGAGGAGCAATGTTGTACCACTCGCATCAGGGCGCACAGGACGGCCGGTCGGTCGTCCCGTCGCAGCAGCACTACGGTCCCGGCCAGCAGTCGACGGCCAGCGCGCTCACGTCGTTCGTCACCTACGCCAAAGAGATGCAGGACCTGGACGAGAAGACCTACCCGGACGAGTACGCCGCGCACTGCCACCGGATCCGGCAACTGGAGCCGATGCTGCGTGTCCACGGCATTCTCGACGTGATGGAGATCCGTAACCCGGCGATCGCGGCCTTGCTCGAGCGCTAGGCACCGCCCGGCGGGTGCGGTCCGTCGGGGGCGGTACCTGCCGATCACGAACCCGGTCCCCGTTCGCCTCGGCGGACGGGGATCTTTCGCGCTCGGCGGCCGGTCGATAGGGTCGGGTCATGCAGCCAGGCCAGCGCGCTCCGCAGTTCGAGCTCCCCGACCAGTCCGCCCAGCTCCGCTCGCTCGACGGCTTGCTCGCCGACGGCCCGCTCGTGCTGTTCTTCTACCCGGCGGCCAACACCCCGGTGTGCACGGCCGAGGCCTGCCACTTCCGTGATCTGAGCGCGGAGTTCGCCGCCATCGGCGCCTCGTGCGCGGGCATCAGTACCGACAGCACCGAGGTGCAGGCCGGTTTCGCCACCAAGCAGCGCCTGGACTACCCGGTGCTCTCCGACGCCGACGGCGCGGTCGCCGCGGCGTTCGGCGTCAAGCGCGGCCTGCTCGGCAAACTCGCCCCGGTCAAGCGGCACACCTTCGTCATCGACACCGACCGCACGATCCTGAAGGTCGTGACCGGCGAACTCCGCGCGGCCGTGCACGCGGACGAGGCGCTGGCCTTCCTGCGCGCCCGCGCGACGACAGGCGAGTAGCAACCGATCCGGAAACGCCGGGCGCCGGATCGGCGTCCGGCACCGTGACCGCATCTACGCTGGGGCCATGACAACCGGCGAGGTGCAGTCGAGCGGTCAGAAGCCCACGGCGATCGTGTGGCGCAATCGGGCGATCATCACGGTCGCCACGGCCGCCGTCCTGGTGATCGCCTACTTCGTCCTGGCGGCGTTCATCCCACGCTGGTGGGCACAGCGGCTGGCGAGCACTGTGCACGGCAGCTTCAGCCAGGGCATCTGGTGGGGCCTGGTCTACGGCCTGGTGTTCACGCTGGTGCCGCTGCTGCTGTTGCTGCTCGCCGTGCGGATGTGGAAACGCAAGGGCGGCAAGTTCATCGCGGGCGCAGCGGTGATCATCGCCCTGCTCGCCGCGCTGCCCAACCTGATGACCCTCACGATCGTGCTCGGCGGCAACAACGCCGCCCACGCCGGTCAGCGCATCCTCGACGTCGACGCCCCCGCCTTCCGCGGCGCCTGCCTCGTCGGCGCCATCGTGGCAGGGGTGATCTTCCTGCTCATCCTCGCCCTGATGGGCAAGCGGGGCCTCACCCGCCGCAAGGCGGCCAAGTCCGCCACGACGTCGCAGTCACCGCTCGTCACGGACGAGCGGTAGGACAGCGGCGCACGAAACCCTAGCGCCCGCGCGATAGTTCGCTCACGACGCTGTGAGTGACCTCACGACCGCCACCAACTCGCGGACGCCACAGCGACGTCGTGGCAAACTCGGTTCGGTGCGCGCCCCAGTACATCAGCCCTGCCGTCCGACCGCGAGGCAGTGCAGGCGATGACCCAGTGGCTCGACCCCGTCGAACAGCGCGCGTGGCAGGCGATCGTGGCGCTCATGGCCCGGATCCCGGGCGCATTGGACACCCGCTTACAGCGGGAGTCCGGGCTGACCCATTTCGAGTTCCGGGTGCTGAGCCTGCTCTCCGAGGAAGCGGGCCATCGCCTGCAATTGAGTGACCTCGCCCACAAAGCAAATGCGTCGCTATCGCGCCTGTCGCATGTGGTCTCCAAGCTGGAGCGGCTGGGGTGGGCCCGCCGCGACTCGACCGCGGGCAGGCGCGGGGTGCATGCGGTGCTCACCGATGCCGGTTTCGAGAAGGTGCTCGAGGCTACGCCCGGGTATGTGGACGCCGTGCGCAGACTGGTCCTGGACTGTCTCGACGCCGAGCAGACCGCCCAGCTGGCCGAGCTCGGGGAGACCCTGTCGGACCGGCTGAACCGGGTGCTCGCCGAGGACGGCGACTAGTCGGCGGCGAGCAGCACGTCGGTGTCGAAGCAGGTGTGGGTGCCGGTGTGGCAGGCCGCGCCCTCCTGGTCGACGATCAGCAGGATCGTGTCGCCGTCGCAGTCCAGGCGCACCTCGTGCACGTACTGGGTGTGGCCGGAGGTCTCGCCCTTGACCCAGTACTGCTGACGCGAGCGCGAATAGTAAGTGCCCTTGCGGGTTTCGATGGTCCTGGCCAGCGCCTCGTCGTCCATCCACGCCATCATCAGCACGTCGCCGGTCGACTTCTCCTGGGCGACGGCGGCGACCAGACCCGCCTCGTTGCGCTTGAGGCGTGCGGCGATGGCGGGATCCAGGCTCATGCCTCGTTTATAACAGCCGCACCGTGCCGACCCGACTGCCCGGTCTGCAGCTCGATCGCCACCAGCAGTTCGACCAGGTCGTTGACGCTGCGCACATTGCGGCCGGTGAGCTCCTGGATCCGCCCGAGCCGGTACTTGGCGGTGTTCAGGTGGATCCGCAGGGTGTCGGCGGCCTCGCGCAGGTTCATGTCGGCGGCGGCGAAGGCGCGGATGGTCTCGGCCAGCGAGCCGCCGCGGGCGCGGTCGTCGGCCAGCGCGCTGCCGATGCGCGGGTCGACGAGCTGGCGGGTGGTGTCGTCGGCCCGCAGCAGCAGGTACCGGAACGGCGTCATCTGCGGCAGTGCGAGGACGCCGCCGTCCTCGGGCAGCAGAGCGAGCGCGGCCTGGGCCTGCCGGTAGGCGCGCGGAATCTGGGCGACCTCGGTGACCGCGGTGCTCACGCCGACGGCGAGCGCGATGCCCTCGGCGGCGAGCTCCTCGCGCATCGCGCGCAGTCGTTCGCACAGGTGCTCGGCGGAACCGTCACGCCCCAGCGCGGGAATCGCCACGATCTCCCCGCCACGCACCACCGAGAGCGTGCGCAACCCGTTGACGCCGACCCGCGCCGCGGCGGCCGACACCAATTGCCTTGTCTCAGCGCCTCCGTCGGCGGACCCGTCGAGCACGACGGCGGTCACGACAACCAGCGGCGTGGTGCGATCGGCGCCGATCCCGTGCGCGGTGGCCACCGACAGGTGCGGCCCGCCCGCGGGCAGCGTTCCCTCGAGCAACGTGTCCATCAGCGCCTGGCTGTCGCGGCCCGATTCGGCCGCCACGTACTGCTGGAACTCCAGGTAGGCGTCGGTGGCCTGGGTGCTGATCAGGTCGGTGTAGCGGGCCAGCGGACCGGCCAGCGACAACACGGCCTCGCGGCCCGCCTCGGTGTCGCCCGCGTGGGCGAGCAGCGATTTCCAGATGGCGCGCTGACCCAGCCGGAACGCGGCGATGTAGTCGACCAGCGGCAGACCCGAGCGCGCCCGCCGCGCGGCGGCCTGCCTGGCGTAGGTGACATCGGCCGGGGTGACCCGCTTGCGCTCGAGCAGCGCGCCGAGGCCGGTGCGGCTGAGCCGGGCCAGCTGGTCGTGCACGTCGGCGAGGAAGCCGGGGTCGGCGGTCCCGTAGCCGGGCAGCTCGGCGCGCAGCTTGGTCATCACGTCGTCGGCGATGTCGTCGGCGTGGTCGTAGGCGCAGCCGACGATCCGGGCGCGCTCGGCGTGCACCGGTTCCGAGATCGACGCGGTGAGCAAATGTGATCCAGCCGACATGTCCGGGGAGTTTGCATGTCCGATTTCCCGGTGTCAACCAGGCTGTGTCCGATCGGCATGCTCGGGCGGCCTCCGTGGTCACGCTCCGCTACCGCCTCCGGCCGCTCATGCCGGGACCATGTCCGCAGCGGACGAGATCGCGCGCAGAATTTGGTCCGCAACGTCCGATGTGGCCGGTGACCTGCGAACTTACCGTCGTCGCATGCTCGAAATAACCAACCTGACGGTGCGCTTCGGCGGGATCACCGCCCTGCGGGAGGTCGGGTTCGCGGTCGCTCCCGGCGAGATGGTCGGCCTGATCGGACCGAACGGAGCGGGCAAGACCACCCTGTTCAATTGCATGACCCGGCGCAACCGCCCGACCTCGGGCACCCTGCGCTATCGCGATACCGATCTGTCGACCGTCCGGCCCGACGCGTTGGCCGGCCTCGGCATCGCCCGCACGTTCCAGAACCTGGGCCTGTTCCCCCGGCTGTCGGTGCGCGACAACGTCCTCGTCGGCGCGCACCACCGGGCCACTGCCGGTTTCGTCTCCGCAGGCCTGCGGCTGCCGAAGGTCCGCCGCGAGGAACGGGCGCTGCGCGCCGAAGCCGATGATCTGCTCGAGCGGCTCGACCTGACCGCGGTGGCCGACCATCCGGCCTCGGGCCTGCCGTTCGGCACGCTCAAACGCATCGAGCTGGCCAGGGCGCTCGCGGTCCGGCCACGGCTGCTGCTGCTCGACGAGCCGGTCAACGGCCTCAGCCACGGCGAGGTCGACGAATTCGCCGACCGCCTGCGCGCGCTGCAAGCCGATCTGGACCTCACCGTCGTGGTGGTCGAACACCACATGGGTTTCGTCATGGGCACCTGCGATCGCGTGGTGTGCCTCGAGTTCGGGCAGGTCATCGCCGAGGGCGAACCCGAAGCGGTGCAACGTGATCCGGCCGTCATCCGGGCCTATCTGGGAGCTGCGGCATGAGCGATTTCCTGTCGATCACCGACCTGCACGCCGGCTACGGCGCGGCGAAAGTGCTGCACGGCGTGAGCTTTTCGGTCGCCGAGGGCGCAGTCTGCGCGATCCTGGGCCCCAACGGCGCGGGCAAGACGACCTTGCTGCGTGCCCTGTGCGGCATGGTCAAGGTGCGCGGCACCCTGCGGCTGGACGGCACCGAGGTGACCGGCCGCGCCCCGGAGGCGATGGCCCGCCTCGGTGTCGCCCACGTCCCCGAGGGCCGCGGCACGTTCGCGCCGCTCACCGTCGAGGAGAACCTGCGCCTCGGCGCCTACACCCGGCGTGACCGCGCGGGCACCGAGGCCGACCTGCGCCGCATCTACCACTACTTCCCGATCCTGCGCGACAAGCGCCGCGATCCGGCGGGCGGCCTGTCCGGCGGTCAGCAGCAGATGCTCGCCATCGGCCGGGCGCTGATGCTGCGGCCCCGGGTGCTGCTGCTCGACGAACCCTCGCTCGGCCTTTCCCCGCTGGTCACTCAGGAGCTGTTCGGGATCGTGCACACCATCAACGAACAGGAGCGCACCACCGTGATCGTCGTCGAACAGAACGCGCATCTGGCACTGGGTGTCGCCCACCAGGCGCATGTGCTGGAGACCGGGCGCATCGTGTTGTCCGGCACCGCCGAACAGATCAGGGCCGACGAGCAGGTCACCCGCTCCTACCTGGGAATCCGGGTGCAGCCGTGACCGATCTCGTGCAGCAACTCGTCGAGGGACTCTCGGCGGGCGCGATCTACGCCGGTCTCGCGCTGGCGCTGGTCCTGATCTACCGGTTCACCGGGATCGTCAACTTCGCCCAGGGCGAGCTGGCCATGTTCTCGGCGTTCCTGGCCTGGCAGCTGAGCCAGACGCTCCCGTTCTGGGCGGCGCTGATCCTCACCCTGGCCATCTCCTTCGCCGCGGGCATGGTGATCGAGCGGGTGGTCATCCGCCCAGTCGAGGGCGCCCCCGAGATCACCCTGGTGATCGTCACGGTCGGGTTGTTCTTCACCGTCAACGCGGTGGCGGGCTGGATCTGGTCCTACCAGGTGAAGTCGTTCCCGAATCCCTTCCCGGACGGCGCTTTCCGCGGCGGTGGCGTCAGTGTCGGCTTCGGCAGCCTCGGCGTGCTCGCCGTCGTCGGCGTGGTGATGGGTCTGCTGTATCTGCTGTTCCGCTACACCGGGATCGGCTTGGCGATGCGCGCCGTGGCGTGTAATCCGCAGTCGGCCAGGCTGGTCGGGATCAGGGTCGGCACCGTCCTGGCGCTCGGCTGGGGACTGGCCGCGCTGGTCGGCTCGGTCTCCGGTGTGCTGTCGGCGCCGCTGTTGTTCCTCGAGCCCAACATGATGGGCGGCGTCCTCATCTACGCCTTCGCCGCGGCGACCCTGGGCGGCTTCGACTCCCCCGGCGGCGCGGTGGCGGGTGGCCTGATCGTCGGCGTCGCCGAAACCCTCACCGGCGCCTACGTCGACGCGATCGGCACCGAACTCAAGATCGGTGTGCCGCTGGTGATCATCCTGGGCGTGCTGTTGCTGCGCCCGCAAGGTCTGTTCGGACACGCGGCGGTGGAACGGGTATGAGCGAGTTGAAGACTGTAACCAAGCCGGCGACTTCCGTTGCACCACCAGCTACTTCGGTGGTAGCCCGCCTCCGTTGGCCACTGATCGCCACCGCGGCCGTCGTACTACTGGCCTGCGCGGCTCCCTTCCAGCTGGTGCCCTTCCACACCTTCCAGCTCGCCATGGCCATGGTCTACGCGGTCACCCTGCTCGGGTTGAACCTGCTGGTCGGCCACACCGGACAGATCTCGCTGGGCCACGGCGCGTTCTTCGCGGTCGGCGCCTACACCGCCGCCATCGCGATGGAACGGTGGGACACACCGTATTTCGCGACCATCCCGCTCGCGGCCGCGGTGACCTTCGCCCTCGGCTTCGCGCTCGGCATCCCGGCGCTGCGGCTGCGCGGCCTGTATCTGGCGTTGGTCACCCTGGCGATCGCGATCTTCCTGGTCCCGCTGCTCAAGCGGTTCGACGGACTGACCGGCGGCTCGATGGGTCTCACCGTCACCAAGCCGGTGCCGCCCGCCTGGACCGGGCTGGCCGAGGACCAGTGGCTGTACTTCCTTGCCCTGGTCACCACCGTCCTGAGCTTCGTGCTCGTCGCCGGGATGCTGCGGTCCCGGGTGGGGCGCGCGCTGCATGCCGTGCGGGACAACGAGATCGCCGCCGAGGTTCTCGGCGTGAACCTCGCCCACTACAAGACCCTGGCTTTCGCCTGGAGCGCGTTGCTGGCCGGTGTCGCGGGGTGTGTCTACACCTGGGTGATCGCGTTCGTCTCGCCTGACTCGTTCGCGGTGACCCTGTCGGTGACGCTGCTGGCCGGGCTGGTCGTCGGCGGGCTCGGCACCACGTGGGGCCCGGTGCTTGGCGGGTTGTTCGTGATGTTCGTGCCCAGCTTCGCCCAGGACGTCAATCAGGCGGCGCCCGGCGTCATCTTCGGACTGCTGATCATCGCGGTCATGTACCTCGCGCCGACGGGACTGGCCGGCCTGGTCACCCAGTGGTCGCAGTGGCTCGGACATCGCGTCCGGAAAGGAAAGAATCATGCGCACTAAGGCAATTCGCTCCCTCGGCGTGGCGGCAGCGCTGCTCGCCACCCTCACCGCCTGCGGTGGCCGCGGCGAGGAGACCGGTACCGCGGCCGTCGGCGACTGCAAGGGTCAGCAGACCACCGGCATCACCGACACCACCATCAAACTCGGCGGGGTGTACCCGCTGTCGGGTCCGGCCTCGGCGTACGGCGAAGTCCCCAAGGGCATCAAGGCCTACTTCGACTACGTCAACGCCGAACAGGGCGGCATCGACGGGCGCAAGGTCGAGTACCTGGTGCGCGACGACAGCTACCAGCCGCCCAAGACCGTCGAGGAGACGCGCCGCCTGGTCGAACAGGATCAGGTGTTCGCGGTCTTCCAGACCCTCGGCACGGCGACGTCCTCGGCGGTCTGGGACTACCTCGGCCAGCGCAAGGTGCCGCAGGTCTTCGTCGCCACCGGCGCGACCAAGTTCGGCGCCGACACCGAGCATCCGTGGACCATGGGCTGGCAGCCCAGCTACCGCACCGAGGGCCTGGCCTACGCCCAGCATGTGAAGACACAGCGCCCCGACGCGACCGTGGCGGTGCTCTACCAGAACGACGACTTCGGCAAGGACCTGCTCGCCGCCTTCACCGAGGGCGTCGCCGGCAGCGGCGTCAAGGTGGTCGCGCACCAGAGCTTCGAGGTCACCGACCCCACCGTCGACGCGCAGGTCCGCAATCTGGCGAACTCCAAAGCCGATGTACTGCTGAACTTCTCGACCCCGAAGTTCGCCTCGCAGGCACTGGCCGCCGACGTCCGCAACACCGACTGGAATCCGCTGCACATCGTGACCCAGGTGTCGAACACGATGGCCACGTTGCGGCCGGTCGGCCTGGAGAACGTCCAGGGCGTGGTCACCGCGGCCTTCCTCAAGGACCCGGCCGACCCGCGCTGGGCGCAGGACGCGGGCATGCGGACCTACAAGACGAACCTGGCCAAGTACGCGCCCGGCGCCGATCCGGAGAACCAGCACGCCATGGCCGGCTGGGCGATGGCCGAGAGCTTCCGCAAGACGATGGAAGCGGCGACCTGCCCGACCAGGGAGGGCCTGCGCGACGCCATGCGCTCGCTCGACAACGTCGCGGTCGACCTGCTGCTGCCCGGCATCACGATGAAAACCGGTGCGAGCGACGGCTATCCGCTCGAAGCCGTCGGCATCCAGACCTTCTCCGGCAACCACTGGTCGCTCACCGACGGCCTGATCGACACCGGCAAGTAGCCCCCCGAATGTTGCGCGCACGCCGCGAAACACCCGAAGTACACCCCCGATCGATGAGGATCACCGATGAAGATGTCCACCACGCTCGCGACCGCCGCCTTGACGGCGCTGACCCTCTGTGTCGGCGCGGGCACCGGCCACGCCGACCCGGCACCGGCGCAGACCGACGTGCACTACGAGGTCAGCAGGCAGGGCGATGCCGCCGTCCTCACCACCACTGACGGCAAACTCCAGGTCGTCGGCGACCAGCTGGTGCTCACCACCGGCGCCGAGGTGCCGGTCGCCGCGCTGCCGCTGTCCTACCGCATGGACGACAAGGTCTTTCCGATCGCCGCCACGATCGACGGCGGCAAGGCGACCCTGACCCCGTCCAAGGACGGCGGCGCCCCGGCGGCCGCCGCGACGAACGTGATCACCCAGGACTCGGCCGTGCAGCAGGTCGCCGAATCCTTCACCCCGCGTGACCAGACGGCGCTCGGCATCTTCGCCCAGCGCCTGACCATCGGCAGCGCCGTGGCGGCCATCATCGGCGCCGTGCTCGGCGGCGGTGTCGGCTGCCTGGTCGGTGGCGCGGCGGGTGCGGCCATCGCCAGCCCGGTGATCGTGCTGCTGGTCCCGTGGGTCGGCGCCACGGTCGCCGGGTGTGTGCTCGGCGCCGCGACGCTCGGCGCGGTCGGCGGCATGGTCGGGCTGGTCACGGTCGGCGGGCCGCTGGCGCTGTTCGCGGCCTACCAGTACTTCTCGACGATCGTCGCGCCGTGCCCGGCCGAACTCGGCGCGTACTGCAAGGACCCCGCGGTGCCCGCCCCCGCGAAGTAGTACTGTCCGCACTCCGCCGGCCCGCCCGAACCACGCTCGGGCGGGCCGGCTCGTGGCCGTTTCCGGCCGGTAAGGAATTCCTGATGCGCAGAACAGTTTTCGACGCCGATCACGCCGCGTTCCGGGCGACGATGCGCGCGTTCATCGAAGCCGAGGTGGTGCCGAGCTTCGGCAAGTGGTACGAGGACGGTCTCGTGCCGCGCGAGTTCTATTACCGGCTGGGCGAACTCGGCGTTTTCGGGCTGGAGGCGCCGGTCGAGTTCGGCGGGGCGGGGCGCGAGTCGTTCGGGTACCGGACCGTGCTCGCCGAGGAGATCGCGCGAGCTGCCGTCTCCTTCGGTGGTTCGAGCGCCCACGTCACCCGGTGCCTGCCGCTGGTCAAGACGCTGGCCACCCCGGCGCAGCAGGCGCGGTGGATGCCCGGGATCGTCACCGGCGACCTGATGTTCGCGCTGGCGGTGGCCGAGCCGGGCACCGGTGCGGAACCCGGCGAGATGCGCACCACCGCACCGCTGTCCGTCGACGGCGGCACGTATGTGGTGAACGGATCGAAGACCTACGTCACCGGTGGCGTGCACGCCGACCGGGTCATCGTGTGCGCGCGCACGGCCGCCCCGCGTCCCGACGACCCGTCCTACGGGCTGTCGTTGCTGACCGTCGACGCGACGGCCGCCGGCTTCCGGGTCGGCCGCCAGCTCGACACGCTGGGCCGCAAGGTCAGCGGCACCGCCGAACTCACCTTCACCGATGTGCGGGTGCCGGCCACCGACCTGCTCGGCACGCCGCACCAGGCCATCACCCACCTCGCCGGTCAGCTGCCCCAGGAACGCCTCGGCATCGCCGTCGGCGCCTACGCCCAGGCCAAGGCCGCGATCCGCTTCGCGCGCAAGCACACCCAGGACCGCATCGCGTTCACCCACCCCGTCTCGGCCTTCCAGAACACGAAGTTCGAACTCGCCGCCTGCCAGACCGAGGTCGACGCCGTCGAGGCGGTCGTCGATCGCGCGCTCGCCGCGCACGACCGCGGCGAACTCGGCGCCGCCCACGCCGCATCGGCGAAACTGTTCGCCACCGAAACCGCGGGCCGCGTCATCGACCGCTGCCTGCAATTGCACGGCGGCGCAGGCTATCTCACCGACTCCCCCATCGCCCGCCTCTACGCCGACCACCGCATCGACCGCATCCAGGGCGGCAGTAGCGACGTCCTGCGCACGATCATCGCCACCGAAATGGGTTTGTAGTTCCCGACATCGGCGGTTGTCTACAATCGGTCCGACATTTTTCATACGAGGGGGGATTTGATGAATCCGCAGCAGCAAGGGGGTTTCGCGCACCCGGGCGTACCGATCGATGTCGCCTATGTGTGTGACGGCGACACGGCCCCGCGCCTGAACCGGGGCGCCGCCCTGGTCAACTGGCGGCTACCCGCCAAATGGGCTGTGTTGCTCGTACTTCCGGCGTTCCTGCTGGCACGAGGCACGATTTCGGTGCTCTCCGACGGTGGCGATGCGGTGATCGGCGAGATGGCGGTCGCGTTCTTGATCGTGGTCGCCTTCGAACTGGTGGTCATCACCCTGGCCACCGGCGTGCAGCTGGCCAAGGTGAATCCGAAGTTCACGGCCATCGCGGGCCCCGGCCATCGGATGAGCGCGCACTACACCCACGACGCGATGCACCTGCAGCAGACCACCGGACAGGTCACCATCCGCTACGCCGACATCAAACGGGTGATCACCCAGGGCGACGTAGTGTTCCTGCAGCCCAAGGGCACTCAGGGATTCGTCGTCCCCGGCGAGGTCGTGCCCGACGCCGCGCTGGCCCGGCTGCGTGGCGGCCGGGCCTGAGACGTGTCAGCGGACGGTGATGCCGTCCGCGCGCATCGCGTCCTTGACCTGGCCGATGGTGAGGTCGCCGAAGTGGAACACGCTGGCGGCCAGGACCGCGTCGGCGCCCGCGTGCACGGCGGGCGGGAAGTGCTCGACCGCGCCCGCGCCGCCGCTGGCGATCACCGGAACGCTCACCGCGGCGCGGACCGCGGCGATCATCGGCAGGTCGAAGCCCGTCTTGGTGCCGTCGGCGTCCATCGAGTTCAGCAGGATCTCGCCGACGCCGAGTTCGGCGCCGCGGATGGCCCACTCGACCGCGTCGATGCCGGTACCGCGCTTGCCGCCGTGGGTGGTGACCTCCCAGCCGGACGGGGTGTCGGGCTGGCCGTCGGGCACGGTGCGGGCGTCGACCGAAAGCACGATGCACTGGGCGCCGAAGCGCTGCGACATCTCGAACAGCACCTCGGGGCGGGCGATGGCGGCGGTGTTCACCGACACCTTGTCCGCGCCGGCGCGCAGCAGCCGGTCGACGTCCTCGACGGTGCGCACGCCACCGCCGACGGTGAGCGGGATGAAGATCTGCTCGGCAGTACGGGTCACCACGTCGAGCATGGTGCCGCGATCGCCGGTGGAGGCGGTGACATCGAGGAAGGTCAGTTCGTCGGCGCCCTGCGCGTCGTAGGTCGCGGCCAGTTCGACCGGATCGCCCGCGTCGCGCAGGTTCTGGAACTTGACGCCCTTGACCACCCGGCCCGCGTCGACGTCCAGGCAGGGGATCACGCGGACGGCCAAGGTGCTCGGCGCCGTCGTGTCCGGCCGTTCCTCGGTGCGCGGTGTCATGGTGTTCACCCTCGTTCTTCTTCGGTGACCGTGCAGATCATGTCCAGGAGTTCTTCGTGCACCCCGGGCGCGGCGGCCAGCACCGAACCGGAGGTGATCGTCCACGGCGCGCCCGCCAGGTCGGTGACCACGCCGCCCGCGGCCCGTACCAGCGCGACACCGGCCGCGTTGTCCCACGGATGGTGCCCGAACACGACCGCGCCACCGAGCACGCCGGACGCCGTATACGCCAGGTCGATGCCCGTAGCGCCGTGCATGCGGACCCGCGACGACAGCCTGCTCAGCGCGCCGAGCAGGTCGAACCGGAACTGGCCGGGGATGCGGCCCGCCGAGTCGAGGTTGAACGCGCCGAACCCGATCATCGAGTCGGCGAGCTTGCCCGGTTCCAGCGGCGGCACCGCGACGCCGTTGACGAGCAGCGGACGACCCGCGACCGCGGAGTAGCGCTGTCCGAGCAGGGGCAGCCAGGTCAGGCCGATCACCGGTTCGCCCTCGTGCACCAGCGCGAGCAGGGTGCCCGACATGGGGTGGCCGGAGGAGTAGTTGAAGGTGCCGTCGATCGGATCGAGCACCCAGGCCGTGCCCGAGGTGAGCGCGGGGCCGCCGAATTCCTCGCCGTGCACCGCGATGCCGGTGCGCTGCTGCAGCTCGACGGTGATGGTGCGTTCCAGCTCGAGGTCGAGTTCGGTGGCGAAGTCGTTGCGGCCCTTGATGACCGCGCTCGGCGCACCGATCCCCTCGACGAAGCGCGGGACGACCCCGTCCAGCACCTGGGTGGCGACGGCCAGCAGGTCGGTCAGTTCGGCGGTGCTCGGTGCGGCGGTCATCGTGGGGATCAGCGCACCGCGGCCAGTGCCTCGGGCAGGGTGAAACGGCCCGCGTAGAGCGCCTTGCCGATGATCGCACCCTCCACGCCCTCTTCGGCCAGTCCGGCGATGGCGACGAGGTCGTCGAGCACCGAGATACCGCCGGAGGCGACCACCGGTGCCTCGGCGGCGTTGGCGACCTCGCTCAGCAGCTCGAGGTTGGGACCGGTCAGCGTGCCGTCCTTGGAGACATCGGTGACGACATAGCGCGCGCACCCGTCGCGCTCGAGGCGTTCGAGCACTTCCCACAGATCGCCGCCGTCGGTCACCCAGCCGCGACCACGCAGCCGCCATTCACCGTCGATCTGCTTGACGTCGAGTCCGACCGCGATCCGGTCGCCGTATTCACCGAGCACCCGCGCACACCACTGCGGGTTCTCGATCGCCGCGGTACCGATGTTGACTCGCGCGCACCCGGTTGCCAGCGCCGCCTTCAGCGACTCGTCGTCGCGGATACCGCCGGACAGCTCGACCTTGACATCGAGCTCACCGACGACCTGGGCGATCAGCTCCCGATTGCTCCCCTTGCCGAAGGCCGCGTCCAGATCGACCAGATGGACCCACTCGGCGCCGGCCTGCTGCCATGCCAGCGCCGCGTCCCGAGGCGATCCATAGCTGGTTTCGCTACCGGCCTCCCCCTGCACGAGGCGCACGGCCTCACCATTGGCGACATCGACAGCGGGCAACAGCACAAGACTCACATGATCAGACTAGTAGGTCTGGACCCTCGGTCACCGCACCGGTCCACGCCCCTGCGGCCCGTGTCACTCCCGCCCGGGTCACACGCAGCGGCGGCGGAGTTCGGGGACACCCCCGCCGGTGAGCTCATCGAGGACGACGGTGCGGCCGACGACCGCGAGGGCGATGGCCTCGCCCGGGCCGCGAACCTCCGGGCCGTCACCCCACGACCAGCCGACATCGGTGGCCACGAACCGCAGGCCCCTGGTCCGCTTGCCAGGGAAAGCAAACGGATCCGGGTACGACAGGACCGCGATCAGGCGGTCGGCGGGAATCGTCCGTGGGCGGCCGAGGGGACGGCGGATGTCCTGCTGATGCACCATCAGGTCCGACAGCGCCAGGCGCGGCGAGTACTTCGACAGGCGGCCGCCTTCGCGGTCGAACTTGTCCACCAGCTGGGCGGTCGGCAGTGCCGCGAAGGACTCGGCGAGTGCGCCGTTGACGCGGTCGACCGAGCCGCGGTTCTTGGCGATGGCGGTGGCGTAGGCCATGGGACCGAGCGTGTCGGTGAGCAGATGTGCGACGACATCGCGTACCCGCCAGCCCGCGCACAGCGACGGCGTCTCCCACTCCTGCTCGGTCAACCCACGCAGCAGTTCGATCAGTTCGCGACGTTCGTCGGCCAGCATCCCCCGATAGCTCATGTCGTCACCCTAGGCCAGCCCGTCCCATTCTGGAACCGGATCGGCTCGGATCTCCTTGGGCGAGAAACGAATACGATGCGTGGCTGTCCGCCGCTGCCGGAGTTTGCCGGTGGACCGGGTGAGCACGCCGAATCGCCGAGTCGATACGCGACAATGGACGACGCGAACAATTCGCTGCCGCCCCTCGGGGCGGTTCCTCCACGGAACAGGATTGCGTAGCTCGTGGCCAAGCAGAATCGTCGACGTCGTACCGGACGACGACCGGCAGCCGCAGGCGGACTTCCGGTCGACGCCGCGCTGTCGGGCGATCTGCCGCAGGTCGCCGACGCGATCGCGACGGTCGCCTTCCTCGCTGCGCAGGGCGACACCACCGCCCTCGATCGGTTCGCCGAGCAGGTGGCCGGTGCGGACCTGGCCGCGGGGGTTCAGCTCGCCGGTGCGCGGATCCTCGCCCGCGCCTTCGAGTTCGGGTGGTTGCCCGCGGACATCCACGAGGCGGCACGCAGACGGGTCGACGAGTTCGCGGCCGGTTATCTGACCGATCTGATGGCCGCGCACCGTCTCGAATTCGCCGCCGAAGCGGTCGACGAGATCTGGCAGTCGCAGTTGGACGAGCTGGGTGCCACGGTGTGGTGGACAGCGGAACGCTCGCACCTCGCGCAGTGGACCGACCGCACCCTGCTCACCGCGCCGGAAGCCCTCACTGCCGCGCTGACCGCCCTCGCCCTGCTCATCCGCCTGCCGAAACTCGAACAGATCCTGCCGCTGCCCGGCACCGCGCCCAGGGTCGCGCACCACCACGTCGACGAGAAGACCCTCGGCCGAGTGCGCGGGCTCCTCGCGAAGGCCGAGTCGACCTCCTTCGCCGAGGAGGCGGAAGCCCTCTCCGCCAAGGCGCAGGAACTCATGACCAAATATGCGATCGACCGCGCCTTGCTCGACCACGGAACCACCGACCACGACCTCCCCGCCGCCCGCCGCCTCTGGCTGGACACCCCCTACACCGACGCCAAGGCCCTCCTGGTCGACATGGTCACCCGCGCCAACCGCTGCCGCGCGATCTTCCTCGCCGACTGGGGCTTCGTCACCATCGTCGGCGACGACACCGACCTCGACGCCGTCGAACTCCTGTCGACCTCGCTCCTGGTCCAGGCCACCCGCGCGATGATCGAGACCACGACCACCGAGGAATCCCGCTCCCGCCACTACCGCAAGGCCTTCCTCACCGCCTACGCCGCCAGAATCGGCGAGCGCCTCACCAAGGCCACCGAGGCGACGATCGCCGAATCCCCCGACCCCGCACGCCTGCTCCCCGTCCTCGCTTCCCACCAGCAACGAGTGGACAAGGCCTTCGACACCTACTTCCCCACCGTCCGCACCAAGGGCATCACGATCCGCAGCGAGCAGGGTTGGGACGCAGGCACCGAAGCCGCCGACCGCGCCCGCTTCGACACCTACTGAGGCCGTTGCCGGTCCCGCCACCACGCTCGTAGTCTCGAAGCGTGCGGCCGATCATGTCCGAACGCGAGCTCACGGGTTGGGAGGTGGCCCTACCGTGCGCACCCTCGATCGACGGGGTGACGATAGGCGGTTTTCGTGATCGGGTGGCTGGCGGGGCGGATATGCAGGTCGTCGCCCGGCCGGAAGTCACTGTGGTCATCCAGTTCGGCGAGAGCCGACTCGCTGTGGGAAATGCCCTCGGGCAGAACATATTCGGTGGCGTGGTCGCCGGTCTGTCACCGGGACCGCACCGTGTCGGCACGCGACGATTCGAATGTCTCGAGGCGCGGTTGTCGCCGATCGCCGCCTACCGACTGCTCGGTGGCCTCCCCGGCGATCTGCGCGACACGGTGGCCGACATCGGCGATGTCTGGGGCCCGGCGGCGACGCTGCTCCGCGAGCAACTGGCCGAAAAGGCAACGTGGGCAGAACGATTCGCTGTGACGACCCGGTTCCTCACCGACCGGACCTCGACCAGGACAGCCGATCCCGAAGTCGCCGCCTGCTGGCATCGCATCGTCGCGAGCAACGGTGACGTGCGGGTGCGGGACCTGGCCGAGCTCACCGGATGGAGTCGCAAACGCGTGTGGTCGAGATTCACCACACAGGTCGGGGTGACACCCAAACGTGCCGCGATGGTGGTCCGGTTCCGGTGCGCGTTCGACCCGAGGGAGAAAACCACCGCGCGTAGAGCCGCTGAGCCGATCGGGGAAGAGCAGCGTCCGGACTACAGCGACCCGATCCAGTTGCGCAGCAGGTGCGCACCCGCGTCGCCGGACTTCTCCGGGTGGAACTGGGTGGCCGAGAGGACACCGTTCTCGACGGCGGCGAGGAAGGGGACGCCGTGTTCGGCCCAGGTGAGCTTCGGGGGCGCGATGTGCTCGTTCTCGGGGAGTTCCCACTGTTGGGCGGCGTAGGAGTGGACGAAGTAGAAGCGGGTGTCCGCGTCGAGGCCCGCGAACAGGGTGCTGTCGGCGGGAGCCTTGACCGTGTTCCAGCCCATGTGCGGGAGGACGGGGGCGTCGAGGCGGGCGACGGTGCCCGGCCATTCGCCGCAGCCTTCGGTCTCCACGTCGAACTCGACGCCGCGGTCGAACAGGATCTGCATGCCGACGCAGATGCCGAGGACCGGGCGGCCACCGGCGAGGCGCTGGCCGATGATCCGCTCACCGCGCACCTCGCGCAGCCCGGCCATGCAGGCCGCGTACGCGCCGACACCGGGGACGACCAGCCCGTCGGCGGCGAGCGCGGCCTGCGGGTCGGCGGTGACCTCCACCTGCGCGCCGGCCCGCACCAGCGCGCGCTCGGCGGAGTGCAGGTTGCCGGAGCCGTAATCCAGCAGGACGACGGATTTCGAACTCACAGCACGCCTTTCGTGGACGGGACACCACTCACCCGGGGGTCGATCTCGACGGCCGCGCGCAGCGCCCGCGCCACCGCCTTGAATTCGGCCTCGGTGATGTGGTGCTGGTCGCGGCCGTAGAGCACCCGCACGTGCAGCGCGATCCGCGCGTTCTGCGCGATCGACTCGAACACGTGCTTGTTGAGCACGGTCGAGTACGAGGCGCCGGGGCCAGCGCTCGGAATGATGGTGTGCACCAGGTGTTCCGGCTCGCCGGTGAACACGCAGTACGGCCTGCCGGACACGTCGACGGCGGCGTGCGCGAGGGTCTCGTCCATCGGGATGAACGCGTCGCCGAAGCGGCGGATGCCCTTCTTGTCGCCCAGCGCCTTGCCCAGCGCCTGGCCGAACACGATCGCGGTGTCCTCGACCGTGTGGTGTGCCTCGATCTCGATGTCGCCCTCGGCCCGCACGACCAGGTCGAACCCCGCGTGCGCGCCCAGCGCGGTCAGCATGTGGTCGTAGAACGGGACACCGGTGGAGATCTCGGTCTGCCCGGTGCCGTCGAGGTTCAGCTCGACCAGAATGCTGGATTCCTTGGTGACGCGCTCCACCCGCGCTGTTCTGCTCATATCTCTTGCCTCCAGCGGTCAGTGGGTGAGGTCGGTGCCCGCGATGTCGCGGCTCACGCGCAGGAACTCGTCGTTCTCCGCGGCGAGCCCGACGGTGGCGCGCAGGTAGCCGGGGATGCCGACGTCGCGGATGAGCACACCGGCGTCGAGGTAGTGCTGCCAGGCGCGTGCGGCGTCGGTGAACCGGCCGAAGAGGATGAAGTTGGCGTCGCTGGGAATCACCTCGAAGCCCTGCTCGGCCAGCGCGGCGGCGACCCGGTCGCGCTGCGCCGCCAGTTCCGCGACGCTGCCCAGGGTTTCGTCGGCGTGCCGCAGGGCGGCGCGCGCGGCGGCCTGGGTGACCACCGACAGGTGGTAGGGCAGGCGAACCAGCAGGATCGCGTCGATCACCGCGGGCGAGGCGGCCAGGTAGCCGAGGCGCCCGCCGGCGAAGGCGAACGCCTTGCTCATGGTGCGGGTGACAACGAGCTTGGTCGGGAACCGGTCGATCAGCGTGATCGCGCTGGGCGCGGCCGAGAACTCGCCATAGGCCTCGTCGACGACGACGATGCCGGGCGCCGCCGCGAGCAGGCGCTCGAGCTCGTCGATCGGGATGCTGTGCCCGGTCGGGTTGTTCGGGCTGGTCACGAACACCACGTCGGGGTGGCGCTCGGTGATCTGCGCGACGGCGTAGTCGATGTCGAGGGAGAAGTCGCCGCTGCGCTTGGCCTCGATCCACTCGGTGTCGATGCCCTCGGAGATGATCGGGTGCATCGAGTACGAGGGCACGAAACCCAGTGCGCTGCGGCCCGGTCCGCCGAAGGCCTGCAACAGCTGCTGCAGGATCTCGTTGGAGCCGTTGGCCGCCCACACATTGGCGGTGTCGACGGCGACGCCGGTCTGGCGGGTCAGGTACGCGGCGAGGTCCGCGCGCAGGGCAATCGCGTCCCGGTCCGGGTACCGGTGCAGGTCCGCGGCGGCGGCGCGCACCGATTCGGCGACGTCGTCGATCAGCGCCTTGCTCGGCGGGTGCGGGTTCTCGTTGGTGTTGAGCTGCACCGGCACCGTCAATTGCGGTGCGCCGTACGGGGATTTGCCGCGCAGGTTGTCGCGCAGCGGCAGCTGGTCCAGGGTCGCCGAGGCGCCGGGCACGGTCGGAGTACTCACGACAGTGCCTCGAAACGCGCCTGCACGGCCTGGCCGTGGGCGGGCAGGTCTTCGGCATCGGCCAGGGCGACGACGTGTCCGGCGACATCCTTCAGCGCGGCCTCGGTGTACTCCACGATGTGGATGCCACGCAGGAAGGTCTGCACGCTCAGACCGGACGAGTGCCGCGCGCAGCCCGCGGTGGGCAGCACATGGTTGGAACCCGCGCAGTAGTCGCCCAGGCTGACCGGCGCCCACGGGCCGACGAAGATCGCGCCGGCGCTGCGCACCCGCGCCGCGACGGCCGCGGCATCGGCGGTCTGGATCTCGAGGTGCTCGGCGGCGTAGGCGTCGACGACACGCAGGCCCTGGGCGATGTCGTCGACGAGGACGATCCCGGACTGCTTGCCGCTCAACGCTTCCCGCACCCGCGCGTCGTGCTTGACCACGGTGAGCTGGGTGTTCAGCGCGGCGTCGACCGCGTCGGCCAGCGCGACGGAGTCGGTGACCAGCACGCTGGCGGCGAGCACGTCGTGCTCGGCCTGGCTGATCAGGTCAGCCGCCACGTGCACCGGGTCGGCGGTGGCGTCGGCGAGCACCGCGATCTCGGTGGGGCCCGCCTCGGCGTCGATGCCGACCAGGCCGCGGCACAGCCGCTTGGCCGCGGTGACATAGATGTTGCCGGGACCGGTGATGAGGTCGACCGGTTCCAGGGCGGCGCCGTCGGTGTCGGTGCCGCCGTAGGACAGCAGCGCCACAGCCTGGGCACCGCCGACCGCCCACACCTCGTCGACGCCGAGCAGCGCGGCGGCCGCCAGGATCGTCGGGTGCGGCAGGCCGCCGAACTGGGCCTGCGGCGGCGAGGCCACGACGAGTGACTCCACGCCCGCGGCCTGGGCCGGGACGACGTTCATCACGACCGAGGACGGGTAGACGGCATTGCCGCCGGGCACGTACAGCCCGACCCGCTCGACCGGCACCCACTTCTCGGTGACGGTGCCGCCGGGCACCACCTCGGTGACGGTGTCGGTGCGGCGCTGATCGGCGTGCACCTTCCTGGTCCGCTCGATGGCGACCTCGAGCGCGGCGCGCACGGCCGGGTCCAGCTCCTCGAGTGCCTTGGCCAGCTCGGCGACGGGCACGCGCACCGCGGCGGGACGCACGCCGTCGAACTTCTCGCTGTAGTCCAGCGCGGCCTCGGCGCCCCGGTCGCGGATGTCCTCGACGACCGGCCGCACATGATGCAGCACCGAGTCGACGTCGACCCCTCCGCGCGGCAGCGCGGTGCGCAGCTCGGCAGCGGAGGGAGTACGACCGCGCAGATCGACGCGGGCGAGCTCGATGCGGGAAGTCATATCGGGGTGCAGTCCTGTCTGTGCGTGGCTCAGGTCAGGTACCAGCCTAATGGGCGCCCGCCATCGCTTTTCCGGCACATCCCGCCGAAGACGACGGACCCGGCAGGGTTGTCCCTGCCGGGTCCGTCGACAATCCGTTGTCCGAGCCGGCTGTCAGCGGGTGTCGCCGTCGATTCGCAGGCTGCCGCCGGAGTTCACGACCCGCATGACCATGGCCTTGGTCTGGCCGTTGATGGTGATGCTGGCCAGGCGCATGTCGGTCGAGCCGTCGGCGTTGTTGCCCTTGACCGCGGTGATGCTGGCGAAGGTGTCGACGGTGCGGTCGTTCCAGTACTCGCGGAACGCGGCCTCACTGCCGTAGACCTTCTGCGCGGCCGGGGTCAGCAGCGACCACGAACCGGCCGGGTTGGAGAAGAAGTCCTCCACCAGCAGGCCCGCCGAGCCGATGTCCACCGTGCCGACATTGGCGGTCTGGCCGAGCGCGGCCGGGACCGCGCTGGGCGAGGCCGGACCGGCCGAGGCCTGCACCGAGGTCGACGGATTCGCCTGCACCTGCGGCGAATTCGAGTCCGAGCTGTTCATCGCGCTGATCCCGACGGCGATGGCGGCGATCACGGCGCCGACACCGGAACCGATCAACACCGCACGGCCCTTGCCCGCCTGCTTGCGCGGCAGGGGTGCGGGCTGGGCGGCCGTCGGCGGGTGCGCGGCGGTGTCGTGGCGCGCCGGCGGACGCGGGTTCGACCGGATCTGCCTGGTCGTCGCGGTGGACGCGCCCGCGTGCGAGGTCCGGTGCCCGGACTGCCGGATCACCTGGGTCGCGGCAGCGGAGTTGCGACGGCCGTAGGCCTCGCTGGCAGGCACGAATCCGGCGGGCACGGCGTCGGCGTCGGCGAAGGCGGCCAGCGCGTCGCGGGACTCGGTCATCGTCGGCCGGTCCAGCGGGTCCGGGCTGAGCAGGTCGAGCAGGAAGTCGGTGGCCGGACCGGCGTTGCGCGGCTCGCGCACCTGACCGTTGGCCGCCGCGTAGAGCACGGCTAGTGGGTTGGAGTTGGCGCCGTAGGGCGGCTCACCCTCGAGCGCGTGGAACAGCGTCGCACCCAGCGCGAACACGTCGGCGGCCGGCGTCGGATCGGAACCGCGCGCGACCTCCGGCGCCAGGTAGGCGGCGGTGCCGCAGATCAGGCCCGTCTCGGTGAGGGTGACGTCACCGGCGGCGCGGGAGATGCCGAAGTCGGTGATCTTCACCTCACCGTGCTCACCGAGCAGGATGTTGCCCGGTTTCACGTCACGGTGCACGAGTCCGGCCTGGTGGGCGGCGATCAGCGAGGACGCGACCTGCTCACCGATGCGGGCGACCTCGGTCAGCGGCAGCGGACCCTTCTGTCCCAGCTCGGCGGCCAGGCTGACCGACTTGAGGTACTCCATCACCAGGCACGGATCACCGTTGTGCTCGGTGATGTCGAAAACGACGATGGCGTTGGGATGCTGGAAGCGCGCCGCGTTGCGGGCTTCCCGAATCGCACGCTGGCGCAAGACATCCCGCTCGCCCTCGGGCAGGCTGGGTTTGATGTGGATCTGCTTTACAGCCACGGAGCGTTGGAGGCGTTCGTCGACAGCACGCCATACAACGCCTGTGCCGCCGCTACCAATACGCTCGACCAGGCGGTAATGCTCCGCGATCTTCTGACCGGTATCGATGGCGCCTACTCCGAACCTTCTCGAAATTGTGACATCCCGCGTATTGACCATGGATATGGTCCGTCGACGAGTGTAGCTGGCCCGGTGCGGACCGCGTGCGGCAGCGGGGGGATTGCCCGCCCACCTAGGGTGACATAGATCATTGTTTGGCTCGCAGCATCCGTCCGGCCGCCTCCACCGCGGGCCCCGAACTTCCCGCGTCGGCGACGAAGACCGCGAACGCGAGGTCGCCGTCGATGCCGACGAACCAGCCGTGCGCGTGCTTGTCGTCGAGGTATTCGGCGGTGCCGGTCTTGCCGAGCAGCCCCGGAATATCGCGTAACGCGGTGGCGGTTCCGGCGGACACCGTCTCTCCCATCATGGTCTCTATCTGCGACGTCACGTCGGCGGGCACCGGCGCGGACGCCCGATCCGCGGTGCCGGGCCGCCCGCGCACGATGGCGGGCGCCGGCGCGGAGCCGTGCGCGAGCGAGGCGGCGACGAGCGCCATCCCGAACGGTGAGGCGGTGACACTGCCCTGCCCGATGCTCGACTCCACCTGCTGGGCCGGGTTCTGCGCGGGCGGAACCTTCCCGGTGACAGTCGTCAAGCCGGGTGTCACATAATCCACCCCCAGACCGAGCTGCGCGGCGGCCGCGGTGAGCCCGTCGGCGGGTAATCGCACGCCGAGTTCGGCCATCGTGGTGTTGCAGGAACGCGCGAACGCGGTGTGCAGCGGCACCGGGCCGAGATCGAAGCCGTTGTCGTTGGGAATCGTGCGGCCCTCGATGGTCGCGCGGCCGGGGCAGGGCAGCACGGTGTCGATGTTCACCCCGCCCGCCTGCAGCGCGGCCGAGACGGTGACGGTCTTGAACGTGGAGCCGGGCGGGTAGAGGCCGGTGAGCGCGATCGGTCCCTGCGCGTCCGCCGGTGCGTTCTGGGCGACGGCGAGGACTTCCCCGGACGACGGCCGCAGGGCGACGATCGCGGCGGGCTGGGTCAGCGGGGTCAGGGCAGCCTCGGCGGCGTTCAGCAGGTCGATGTCGACGGTGGTCGCGATGTCGGTGGTCGGGGTCGCGTCGGGTCCGGCGATGCGCTGGGTGCCCTGTGCGGTCTGCGCGCGCACCGCCCACCCCGCCGCGCTGTCGGCCTGCTGCTGCCAGAGTTCGGCCAGACCCGAGGTCGTGGGTCCGGCCAGGGTCTTGTCGACGGTGAGCAGCCGGGTCTGCGGTGCGAGCGTCACACCGCGCACTCCGCTCAGTGCCTGCTGGACCGGGGCGATGTCGGCTTCGCGCAGGGCGACCGCGGTGATCGGTTTACCTTGCGCCGCAGCCAGATCCGTCTGCAATGCGGCCTCGGTGACACCGTGCGGCGCGAGCAGCGCGGCCGCGGCGGCCAGATCGGCGTCGGGTGCGACGGTCACCAGCGTCACCACCTGCTGGGTCATCAGGTCACCGCCCGAGGAGTCCAGCACGCGCGCGGGTTTCGGGTAGACGGGGCTGTAGCTGAGCGGTCCGAGTTCGAGCCCGGGCGCGACGGTCGCGGGATTCCAGTCGATCTTCCAGCCGTCGGTGTCGGCGGCGGTGCCGGTGCTGGTGTAGGTCCACTCGTTGCGGCCCTCCGGGCCGAATTTCCAGGTGGATTCGAGGGTGAAGGAGCTGTCGTCGGTAGCCGACACCCGGACCGAGTCGTTCTTTCCGAGGTTCTCGAACAGGGTGGTCAGGACCGGACGGGCTTGCTCGGGCTCGTCGGTGAGTGCCGCGGCGGCGGACGCGTCACCGCTGCTCAGGGCGGCGGCGAAAGCGTCGGCGACGGTCTGTGGCTGATCGGGTCCCGACGAGCACGCGACCGGCAACAGGGCGAGCGCGAGGAGCAGGACCGGTGTCTTGCGGGAGATGCGCACGCGACCGAGGGTAGCCGGAGTCGCGGCGTCGGTACGCATCTCGCTCGTTACCACCAGCCGGTGATCGCCCCGATCTGGCGGCCGAGCTCGGGGGCGAGCGAGCGCGCGTAGCTGGCGGTCAGGTGGTGTTCGTCGCGGTAGATGAGCACATTGCCCTCGACGACCCGGCACCGTTGCGGTCTGCACACGGCATCGGAGAGGTCGAGCAGGTAGACGTTCGGGTAGCCGGCCGCCGGTTCCGCGGCCGGGTCGACGGCGTCGAGCGCGTCGGCGCGGTCCAGGCCGCAGCTGTCGGGATCGCCGCGGTGGGCCAGGCAGTCGGTGGCGCGGTAGAGGACCCCGTCGCGGCGCAGTCGCGGAGTATCGCGCAGCGCCAGCACATTCAGGCCGCGGTCCTGCATCGCCGACCACACCTCGAGATACTCACCGGGCACTTCGTCACCCAGACCGTCCGTGCGATACCGCGTCGACAGCGTGGGCACCCAGTCCGGCGGCTCGGCGGCCAGGCGGTCGAGCACCTCCACCGACCATTCGTGACATTCGGGGAACGGCCATTCGCCATACGACGGCTGATCGGCGAGGGTGACCGGGCACCCCTCCTTGAGATAGGAGACCACCCGGATGCCGTGCTCGACGCCGAGCAGTTCCAGCGCGGGAATCCAGTGCTCGGAGTGCGATCCGCCGACCACCGCGATCGAGCGGGTCGCGGTGTGGTCGCCGTAGACGCAGGTGCGGACCTCGCGGTTGGGGGTGATGCAGCCGTCGGTCGTCGGCGGCGGCGAGTCGGCCTGCCCTTCGAACACGGTAGGGCGCATCGGTTCCGGCGAGTACTCCGCGCCCGACAGCAGGGCGGCCGCCCCCGGATACCGGTCGACGTCGAGTGCCTGCGGCGGCACCGCCGGATTGGCCCGCAGCACCAGCTGCCAGCCCAGCGCCGAGGCGAGCACGGCGACGGCCAGCGCGTTGACCAGCACCCCCGTCGGCCGCTGCCGGACGACCGGGCTGTCCTGACCGGTGGGTGGCACCCGCAGCGGCGTCTCGACCAGGCGGGTGGTGGCGTACGCCAGCACCAGCGAGACACCGATCACGATCAGCCCGTCGGCCAATCCGGCGTGCGCGCGGCCGGATTCGGCCAGATAGAAGATGAGAATCGGCCAGTGCCACAGATACAGCGGGTAGGCGATGGCGCCGAGTTCGGTGCAGACGCGCCCGGCCAGTACCCGGTTCGGCCACGCCGCCACCCCCGCGACACCGAATCCGGAGGCGATCACCAGGCAGGCCGCGGCCACCGGCCACAGCGCCGCCTCCCCGGGAAACTGGATGGCGCCGTCGAAGATCGGACCGCACGACAGCACCATCAGCAGACCCACCGCGGCGGCGAGTCCACGCATCCGTCGCGGCAACCGCAGCCACGGCGCGGCCACGGCCAGCGCCGCACCGGCCAGCAGTTCCCAGCCGCGCGCGAAGCTGTCGTAGTAGGTCCACGCCTGATGCTGCGCGGAGCCGGACGCGGCGTACCAGAACGAGAGCAGTCCCACCCCGGTCAGCACCATCAGCAACGCGGGCCGACCTGCCGCGCCGCGCCGTCGCAGCCACGCCCACCCGGCCAGGACCGCGAGGATCACCAGATAGAACTGGCCCTGCACCGACATCGACCACAGGTGCTGCAACGGGCTGACCGACGGGTCGGGCGCCAGGTAGTCGAGTTCGGCGGTCGCGAGATACCAGTTCTGGACATAGAACATCGAGGCCAGCGTCTGCGCCGCCGTCTCACCCAGCTGGGTGTAGGGCCGCAGGGCGACCGTGGCGAGCACGATGGCCGCCAGCACCACCACCAGCGAGGGCATCAACCGGCGCACGGTTCGCCGCGCGGTCACCCGGGCGGACACACCCCCACGACGTTCGACCCCGCGGACCACCGCGCCGGTGAAGAAGAACCCCGACAGCACGAGAAACACGTCGACCCCGCCGGAGACCCGGCCCGCCCACACGTGGAACGCCACGACCAGCGCGATCGCGACGCCACGCAACCCGTCCAGGTCCTGCCGCCGCCCGGACGAGGCGACGACGGGTCGACGAAGGATCGCCGTCTCCGGCGCAACCGCGGACGCGGGCTGAACTTTCGGCACGAACGACCCCAACGATTCGGACCCCACAGCACGCAGCGGGGGTTGTTTCCCGGCAAGTAACCATCAATTTGCCGTAGCGTCACGTGGGAAGCAAACCGCCGAGCCGTGGTGGAGGCCCGCGATGTGGGCCGCTAGTCCCTTCGCCAGGGCATCGTCACCAGGGCTGCCGCGTCGGATTCGTCGAGGTCGATGTCGAATACCTCGGTCAGCACCTTGGGCAGTTCGCCCGGTTCGAGTTCCCGCGAGTGCCCGGTGCCGTCGGGATATTCGGTGGTCAGCGTCATATCGTCGAGCACGTGATGGACCTCGGGCAGGAACCGCTGCAGGAAGGGCCGGGTGGTGAACGGGGATCGCGGCGACGTCGAGACGAAATGGTTGCCGACGGCGTAGTCGATCCGGTACTGCGGGTTCTCGGTGAACGTGTAGCGATCGATCCAGCCGTCACGGCCGAACTGGAACAGCACCCACAGGTCGCCGACGCGGCGCTCGAGCCGGAAGCGCCAGTCGCCGAGAGTGAATTCGCCACGCCCGTCGACCAATTCGAAGGGTTCGAGCGGGCCGAAGCCGAAGCCGACATCGCAGATCCAGACGCGATCGTCGTCGGGTGTCGTCACCCGCAGCAGGGCGTGGGTGGCGGGCCGGATCGCCCCGTCGGCGAGCGCGCCGTAGGTGACACGGCCGCTCAGCCCGGTGACCCCGAAACCGAAACGTTCCAGCACGGCGGCGAACACGCCGACGTTCTCGAAGCAGTAGCCGCCCCGGCGGCGCCGGATCAGTTTGTCCTGCAACGCCTCCAGCTCGAGCGGGATCCCACGGCCGAGGATGATCTCGAGATTCTCGAACGGGATCGTCGTGGTGTGGCCGTGAACCAGTGCGCGGAGCGTCTCGACGGAGGCGGTGCGCGGTCCGTCGTAGCCGATCCGGTCCAGGTAGGCGTCCAGGTCCAGGTCCTCGCCCAGCCAGCGGTCGTCGCGTCGCACAGTAGCCTCGGTCATGCCTCGCACAACCGCGCGGCGGCGACCCTTGTTCCCGGCCGTGACCGTCGCGACCGCACCCGCGGACGCGACGGTCCCGCACTCAGCCCAGCGCGACCTCCGACCCGCGGTGCAGCTGCACCGGCGCGGTCTTGCTCGCGGTGTCGGCATTGATGCCCTTCGCGGCCGGATTCGCCTGCTCCAGCTGCGGCTTACGGTCGAGCAGTGTCTTGGTGAGCACGCAGGCCAGGTTCGCGTCGAGGTCGTCGCGGACGACGAGCAGGTTGGGCACCACGATGGTGGGCACGTCGGCGGCGAGGCCGTAGGTGGCGGCGGGGATGGCCGCCGTCTCGTACACCGGGTTGATCTCCTTCAGCTTGGGCAGCACCCCGGTGATGTCGAGGAAGCGGACCTTGTCCCTGGCGGTGGTGAACAGGTCGGTGATGCCGGGCGTCGGCAGGCCACCCGACCAGAACATCGCGTCGATGGAGCCGTCCTTGAGCCCGTCGACCGTCTTGGTCAGGTCGAGCCGCTGCGCGGAGACATCGCTGTCGGGGTCGAGACCTGCGGCTTGCAGCACGCGCTGCGCGATGACCTCGGTGCCGGACTTGGGCGATCCGGTGGACACCCGCTTGCCGCGGAGATCGGCGAGCGAGTTGATGCCCGCGTCGGCGCGCACGATCACCTGGGTGTAGTTGTCGTAGAGCCGGGCCAGCGCGCGCACCGGCTGCGGGCTGGTGAAGCTGCCCTTGCCCTGGACGGCGTCGGCGGCGGAGTCGGCCAGCGAGAAGCCCACCTGGTAGGTGCCGCCGACGACCTGCTGGATGTTCTGCACCGACGCACCGGTTTCGGCGGCGGTCGCCTTGACCGTGCCGCCGGTGGCGGCCGAGATCTGCTCGGCGTAGGCATTGCCCAGCGCGAAGTAGACGCCGGTCGCATTGCCGGTGGCGATGCCGATCCTGGTGTCCTGCTTCACTTCACAGGTCACCTCGCCACCGGCGTCGGCGGTCGGGGTGTCCTGCCGCCCGCCGCATCCGGTGAGCAAAGCGGCCGCGGCGGATACCGCGACCACGGCGACAACTGTTCTGACCATGAGGTCCCCTCTCGTCGGAGCTGATGTCCACGGATCACGGTGTGTCCGTGGCTGTTCGGCGTCGCAGCCGGTCGACGACGCCCGCGAGCACGGCGACGAGCAGCAACACGAGTCCGATGGCGGTCGCGACCGGATTCGGGTAGAGCAAGGTCAAACCGGCCGCCGCGGCCAGCCCGCGTGGGATCGGCCCGACCGCGCCGATGCCGAACAGCCAGCCGCCCGTCGCCGCCGCCAGCGCCGCCACGCCGACACAGGCGGCCGCGCTCACCCACAGCACGTCGAGCAGGGCGCCGCGGCCGAGCAGGTGCTGGCCGGAGTCGGTGAGCACGAACATCAGCGGCACCAGGAACGCGGGCAGCGCGTACCGCAGCGCCGCCCACATGGTCGGCATGGCTTTCGCCCCGGTGACCGCGGCCGCGCCGACGGCGGCCAGCGCGGTCGGCGGCGTCACCTCCGAGAGCACCGAGAAGTAGAAGACGAACATCGCTGCCGCGGGCGCGGCGACGTCCAGGTCTAGCAGGGCGGGCCCGATGATCACCCAGCCGATGACGAACGACGCCGTCACCGGCACCGCCAGGCCCAGCAGCGACAGCGCGATGGCCGCCAGCACCGCGGTGGTCGCCAGGACGACAGCGGGGTCGTCGGACAGCACCGAACCGGCCCGCACCAGCAGCGACGCCAGTTGCGCGCCGAGGCCGGTCTTGGTGGTCATCGCCGTGATCACGCCCGCCGCCGCACACACCGCGACCACGGGCAGCGCCGAGCGCATGCCGAGCGACAGCGCGCGCAGGGCCTCGAGCGTGAACTGCCCGACCTCCTCGCTCGACCACCGCTGCCTGTCGGCGCTCGGAACAGTGTGTTCGCCAGGCTCTTTCGTCGGTTCGTCGGCAGCTTCCGCTCGCGCGCGCAGCATCCGATCCGGCACGGCCAGGATCAGGGCGAGCACCGTGGCGTAGACGACGGCGCGGGTCGCGCTCATCCCGGCCAGCAGCAGCACGACGATCACGATCAGCGAGGAGAAGTGATACCCGAAGCGCCCCAGCAGTTTCCACCACGGCGTCGGCAGCGGTCCGTCGGCGAGATCGGCCGGGGCGCGTCCCTCGGCGTGGATGCGGCGGGCGTCGATCTCGACCGACAGCAGGATGCCGAGGTAGTAGAGCAGCGTCGGGATCAATGCCCAGCCGAGCACCGTCACATACGACACGTCGAGATATTCGGCGACGATGAACGCCGCGACGCCCAGCGTGGGCGGCGACAGAATCGCGCCGACACCGGCCGCCGCGAGCATGCCGCCAGCCTGTTCGGGCCGGTAGCCAGCCCGGCGCAGGATCGGCCAGGTGACCGCGCCGGTGCTCACCGCGGTCGCGGTGCCCGACCCGGAGACCGTGCCGAGCAGGAACCCCGACACCACCGCTGTCCGTCCCGCCGCACTGTGCGAGCGACGGAACAGCGAGACCGACAGATCGACGAAGAACCGTGCGGCACCGGAGAATTCGAGGACGGCGCCATAGAGGGTGAACAACACGATGTAGCTGGCCGCCACGTCCAGCGGTGTGCCGTAGAAGCCGCTGCCGGAGTTGTACAGGGCGTCCACGATCTGGTCGACGTCGAGTCCGGCGTGCGCGATCGCCCAGTCCTGCGGCAGCAGTCCGCCGTAGTAGCCGTAGGCGAGGAACACCAGGCACACCGCGGGCAGGATGATCCCGGTGGTGCGCCGGCATGCCTCGAGCACCAGTACCAGCAGCAACCCGCCCATCACCACATCCAGTGGCGCCAGCATCCCCTGCCGGTCGAGGAACGCGTTGTAGCCGCCACCCGCGTCACCGATGCGCAGCGGCAGGATCGGATACAGGCACACCAGCAGCGCGACCGCGGCCAGCACCCAGTCGAGCACGGCGGGACCGTCGGCGCGATCGAGCCTGCCCCACCACGACCGGTAGCTCAGATACACCAGCGGCAGCGCGACCGCGAGAAACACCACCAGGTAGTACTGACTGCCTTGGGCCAGCGGCCGGAACACCTGCCACACCGCCAGCAGCGCCAGCCCGAGCGCGACGACGCCGACCAACCGCCCCGCGAACCCCGAGAGCACCCGCGCGGGCCGCTCCTCGTCGTCCACACCCAGATCAGCGGCAGTGACGACCGGTGGCGCTGCGCTCATGAGCGGACCATAGCAACGGGATTCGCGCGTCGGAGCGAAAACGACGACCGCACGGTCTGCACAAAATGGACATTTCGCGCCGGTGGATTCGGCTGTCGATCAGCGCCTCGAACCCGCGCACGGCAAGTTCGTCGGTGCCCCCGCCTACGATCCGGACATGCTCTCGATCGACGTCGCGCAGCGACGCGCACGCCTGGCGACCCGGCATCGCCTCGCGCCTTCGGCCCGCTCGACCGACCCCGTCGACATCGCCCGCTCGATGGTCGTGCTGCACGCCACCGATCCGGCGACGGTGTACCTGTCGGTCGGCGCCCGCGGCATCGATCTCACCCCGGCGGATGTCGAGAGGGCGCTCTACGACGACCGAACCCTGCTGCGGCTACTCGCCATGCGCCGCACCATGTTCGTCGCGCCGACCGAGTTGCTGCCGGTCCTGCAGGCCTCCACCTGCGACGCGCTGGCCCACAAGCAGCGCCGCGCCTACGGCCGCTATATCGAACAGGCCGGGGTCGTCGACGGCGACATCCAGTCCTGGCTCAGCGATGTCGAGGCCGAGACGCACGCCGCGCTGCTCGCCCGCGGGGCGGCGACCGGCGTGCAGTTGAGCAAGGACGTGCCGCGCCTGCGCACCCAGATCGACACGTCGCCAGGCAAGTCGTATTCGAAGCCGACCAGCATCACCACCTGGGTCCTGGTGGTGCTCGGCGCCGAGGGCCGGATCGTGCGCGGGCGACCGAACGGCAGCTGGGCCAGCAGCCAGTACACCTGGGCGCCGGTCGAAACCTGGCTGCCACAAGGGTTCTCCCCCCTTCCGGCCGAGCAGGCCCGGGTCGAACTGGTGCGGCAGTGGCTGCGCGCCTTCGGCCCCGCCCCTGTCACCGACCTGAAGTGGTGGACCGGCTGGACCCTCGGCGAGGTCCGAAAAGCCTTGGCGCACCTGGAAACCGTCGAGGTCGACCTGAACGGAGTCACCGGCATCCTCCTCGCCGACGACCTCGACCCGGTCCCCGCCCCCGAGCCCTGGGCCGCCCTGCTTCCCGCCCTTGACCCGACTCCCATGGGCTGGCAGTCCCGCGACTGGTTCCTGGGCCCGCACGCCGAGGCCCTGTTCGACCGCAACGGCAATATCGGCCCCACCATCTGGGCCGACGGCCGCATCGTCGGCGGCTGGGCCCAACGCCCCGACGGCGAAGTGGTGACCCGCCTCCTCGAGGACGTGGGCACCGACACCCGGAAGCTGATCGACGCCGAAACAGACCGCACCACAACCTGGTTCGGCGACGTCCGCACCATCCCCCGCTTCCGGACGCCGCTACAACGCGAACTCACCGCGTAGACATCGGACCACCGTCCGGCGGATCGACCTGACCGCACCGCACTTCAGCGGCCGGATTCCCAGCACACCGGTGTCATGCCTTCCGGCTCGACATCATGTCGGCCACCCGTGCGCCGGACCATCAGCTGCGGAACTGTCCAGCCTGTCGAGCACGCCGGTGAGACCGCTGCGGACCGTCTCGGCGTCACCGATGTCCAAGCCGTGGGTCACTTCGTACCAGGGTCCGAGTTGTTGCCATACCAGCGCGCGGCGGCGTAGGTCGTCGGTGAGGCCGTAGGCGGCGGCGATCGCGTCAGCGAAGTCGACCCCTGCACCGAACAGTGGCCACGCCAAGTCGATCGCGGCATCGCCGAGATGAGTATCGCCGAAATCGATCACGCCGCTGACACGACCTTCGTCCACCAGGATGTGTTCGGGCCCGAGGTCGCCGTGGACGAGGGTGTCCGCGGGGAGTCCCCCTGCGGCGTCGAGGATCGCCAGCGCCGAATCTTGCCGCGGGACGGGAATCAGCGGCACAACCTCGGCCCGGAAACGGCTGATCGTCGCTGTCCGTTCGTTCCTGGCCTCCGCCGCCGGCGGCAATCCGTGCCCGACCGCCGCGGCCGCGGGAATGTCATGCAGTGCACGGAGAAACGTCCCGATCGCGAGACCGTCCTCGGCATCAGGCGATTCGATCGCCTGGCCGGGCACGAGAGCATGCCGCACGACCAGCGGCGCCTCCGCCACGATCCGTGGAACCGGCACCGCCAACGGCAGCAACGGTGCCAGCCAGGGCAGCAACCGGGTTTCGCACCGCAGTTGATCGGCAACCTCCGGACGGCGCGGTCGCCGCTCGACCCAGTGACCGTCGACCAGCACCGCGACGCTGTCCCACCCTTCGGAGAACTCCACGACCACACCGTAGAACACCGGCGATCGCCGCAGCTCAGGTCGCCTGGTCACATATCGAGGCCGAGGTCGAGCACGCGGACCGAGTGAGTGAGGGCGCCGATGGCGAGGTAGTCGACGCCGGTGCGGGCGTAGTCGGCGGCCTGTTCGAGCGAAAGACCGCCCGAGGACTCGAGTTTCGTCTCGGGGGCGCTGGTGTCGCGGCGCTGGACGGCGGCCTGGGTCTGCCACAGCGGGAAGTTGTCGAGCAGGACCAGCTCGACGTTCTCGGCCAGCACCGCGTCGAGCTGTTCGAGGCTGTCCACCTCGACCTCGCAGGCGATATCGGGAGCGAGCTCGCGGACGGCGCGCAGGGCGTTCACGACCGAGCCCGCGGCGACGACGTGGTTGTCCTTGATCAGCGCCGCGTCGCCCAGTCCCATCCGGTGATTCACACCGCCACCGACGCGCACCGCGTACTTCTGCAGCGCACGCAGCCCGGGCAGGGTCTTGCGGCTGTCGCGGATCTTGCAATCGGTGCCGTCGACCTCGTCGACCCAGGCCGCGGTGGCGGTGGCGATACCGGACAGGTGGCACACCAGGTTCAGCATGGTCCGTTCGGCGGTGAGCAGGCCACGCGTCGGCGCCTCGATGCTCAGGACGGAGGTGCCGGGCTCCACCCGGGTACCGTCGGCGACCCGATCGGTGACGGTGTAGTTCCCGGCACCGATCACCTCGTCGAGCACCAGCAGCCCGACATCGAGCCCGGCCACGGTGCCGTCCTGACGCGACACCACCGAAGCCTTGCTCACCGCATCGGCGGGCACGGTCGCGACCGTGGTGACGTCGGGCCCGTACCGCAGGTCCTCGTCGAGGGCGGTGCGGATCAGCGCCAGCAGCTCGTCACGATCCAAGGCGGCATCCAGAGCCATCACTGCACTCCTGTTCTCGGGCGCACCGTGCGCCGGTTCGATTGGGCGGAGGACATGATCCGTCCGCCGGTCTTGCTCAGGCGACTGTGCCCGGTGTTCATCGCGCACAGACCGGCACCGCGACGACATCGACGGTGGACAATTCGACCGTGCCGTCGGCGCCCAGCCGCACCGCGGTGCTGTGCCGTCGGTCCTCGGTCGGGCCCGGATACTCCGACCGCGTATGGCAGCCCCGGCTCTCGGCGCGGTCGGCGGCCGCGACCAGCAGCGCACGGGCGGTCAGCGTCAGCGCGGCATCCTCGATCCGGCGCAGGGTGGCACTGAAAATTCCTGGACCGGAACCGGTTTGGTCAGACTGCGCAGCACCTGAGACGGCGTCGAGTGGCGACGACACCGACCTGGCCGCTGCGCCCCCCGCGGTGTCCAGTGGCGATGCCACCGACCTAGCCGCCTCGATCCGCGCCAGTGCGCCACCGAGCCCGGCACCGTCACGCACGACGGACGCGTGCTCGGTCATCGCCTGCTGAACCACCGCCCGGTCGGCGAATTCCACCGCCCACGACGGGATCTCCTCGATCCGCGCGCGCACATCGAGCCGTTCGGCCGCAGCCACACCGGCCCGTCCGCCCACCACCAGACCCTCGAGCAAACTGTTGGAGGCCAACCGATTCGCACCGTGCAGCCCGGTCCTGGCGACCTCGCCCGCGGCATAGAGCCCGGGAACGCCGGTCCGGCCGTGGGTGTCGGTCAGCACCCCACCGCACTGGTAGTGCGCGCCAGGAGCGACCGGAATCAGTTGCGCCACAGGGTCGATCCCGGCTGATAGACACGAAGCGGTGATCGTCGGGAACCGCTGGGCGAAGCCGTCGATCCGGCGCGCGTCGAGGAAGACGTGATCGGTCCCCGTCGCCCGCATCCGCTCCGCGATGGCCCGCGACACCACATCCCGCGGCGCCAGATCACCCCGCGGATGCACGCCCGCCATCACCGAGTCGCCCTCGGTATCGACAAGAATCGCGCCTTCACCGCGCACTGCCTCGCTGATCAGCGGCCGCCTGCCCACTCCGCCGGGCGTGTAGAGCACCGTCGGATGGAACTGCACGAACTCGAGATCGGCCACCGCCGCCCCGGCCCACAGGGCCAGCGCCACACCGTCGCCGGTCGCGCCGGGCGGATTGGTACTCGAGGCGTAGAGCTGTCCGAGCCCACCGGTAGCCAGCAGCACCGCGGGCGTGCGCACGACACCGAAACCGTTGTCCGACACCGCGACAACGCCACGCACACCGTCGGGCCCGGTCATCACCCGCAACGCGGCGGCACCGAACAGCACCGGCAGCCCGGCCGCGTTGAGCGCCCGCTGCACCTCGGCCCCGGTGGCGTCACCACCGGCGTGGATGATGCGGCGGGTGCTGTGCCCACCCTCGCGGGTACGCGAGATCTGGCCGTCGCGACCGAGATCGAAGACCGCGCCGAGGTCGGTCAGCGCGGCCACCGCCGCCTGCCCGCCCGCCACGATCGAACGCACCGCGTCGATCTCGCACAGCCCGGCACCGGCCTCGACGGTGTCATGCACGTGCGAATCGACCGAATCGCCCTGTGGCGCAACGACGGCGATGCCACCTTGCGCGTACTGCGTGGAGGTGTCGGTGGGCCCGCCCTTGCTGAGGATGAGCACCCGCAGCCCACGCAGCGACGCCGTGCGCGCGGCCGTCAGCCCCGCGACGCCACCACCGATGACCACCAGGTCGACCTCGGCCTCCCAGGAGACCGGAACCGTCGCCGTCATGGTCGTTACCGGCTCGACCGCGCGGCGAAGGGCGCGGTCACTCCCCACCGCCGGGGTTGCCGATCGCGATCATCCGCTGCACCGAGGCGCGACCTGCCTCGGCCATCGCCAGGTCGACATGCACCTCGTCGGCGCCCTCGACCAGGCAGCGCAGCAGCGCGGCCGGGGTGATCATCTTCATGTACTTGCAGGAGGCGCGATCGTTGACGGCCTGGAAGTCGATGCCGGGCGCCGCCTTGCGCAGCTGGTGCAGCATGCCGACCTCGGTCGCCACCAGCACCTGGTTCGACGTCGAGGCCTTGGCCGCGTCGATCATGCCGCCGGTGGACAGGATGTGTACCCGCTCGGCCGGGAACGCGCCCTCGCCGGCCAGGTACAGCGCCGAGGTGGCGCAGCCGCATTCCGGGTGCACGAACAGCTCGGCGTCGGGGTGGGTGCGCGCCTGCTCGGTGAGCTCGTCACCGTTGATGCCCGCGTGCACGTGGCACTCGCCCGCCCAGATGTACATGTTCTCCCGGCCGGTCTCACGCTTGACGTGCGCGCCCAGGAACTGGTCGGGCAGGAACAGCACCTCGCGATCGGGGTCGATCGAAGCGACCACGTCCACGGCGTTCGACGACGTGCAGCAGATGTCGGTGAGCGCCTTCACCTCGGCGGTGGTGTTCACATACGACACCACCATCGCGTCGGGGTGCTCGGCCTTCCAGGCCCGCAACTCCTCGGCGGAGATGGAATCGGCCAGCGAGCAGCCCGCGCGCTGATCCGGGATCAGCACCGTCTTGGCGGGGCTGAGAATCTTGGCGGTCTCGGCCATGAAGTGCACGCCGCAGAACACGATGGTGTCTTCTTCGGCCTCGGCCGCGATTCGCGACAGTGCCAGCGAGTCGCCGACGTGGTCGGCCACGTCCTGGATCTCGGGCAGCTGGTAGTTGTGCGCGAGGATCGTGGCGTTGCGCTCACGCGCCAGCCGCCGCACCTCCTGCGCCCACTCCGGCGTCGCTTCGACACCCGTGTACCCCGTGGGTCCGTCGAAGACCGAACCCATCAGCGTCGGCTGTGTAGTCGTCGTCGCCATGGTGGCTCCCTTCCTCGTGCGAACGGCGCCATCGCCTCGATTCGCACCAAACCAGGTTTTCGACTTAGAATCGAAAACGTGCCCCATAGTAACACCATCCACGAATCGCTCACCGCGGTGTTCCAGGTTCGCCGCTTCCCCGCCGAGGTTTCCGCAGGTAGCGGCGCCGCGGGCCGTTCGAGGCACCCGGAACTGGCGGTGCTGCTGTGGGAGCGGGCACTCGACCCACAGAAGGGCACCTGGTCGCTACCCGGCGGCCGGCTCCGCGACGACGAGGACCTCGACGCCTCGGCCCGGCGCCAGCTCGCCGAGAAGGTCGACGTCCGCGAGCTAGCCCACCTGGAACAGCTCTCGGTGTTCAGCGACCCCGACCGCGTCCCGGCCCCGCGCCGCATCGCCTCGGCCTACCTCGGCCTGGTCCCCCTGACCACCGAACCCGAACTACCCCCCGACACCACCTGGCACCCGGTCTCGGCACTCCCGGACATGTCCTTCGACCACCGCACCGTCGTCGACCACGCCCGCACCCGCCTGGCCGCCAAACTCTCCTACACCAACATCGCCTACGCCCTGGCCCCCGACACCTTCACCATGTCCACACTCCGCGAAATCTACTGCGCGGCACTGGGTTACGACGTGGACACCACCAACCTCCAACGAGTCCTCTCCCGCCGCAAGGTGATCACGCCCACCGGCGACACCGCCCCCTCCGGCCGCGCTGGCGGCCGCCCCGCCGCCCTCTACCGCTTCACCGACTCCGGCCTCCGCGTCACCGACGAATTCGCCGCCCTGCGCCCGCCGACCTGATCGGCGCCGTTCATCTCCCGGTGTCGGCGAGGATGCCGAACAGCAGGGCGTCGACGCCGGCGACGAACACCTCGTCGTTGGTGATCGGGCCCTGCGCGGAGGCGGGCTCGGTCGCGAACAACGCTGCGAGGTGCGGAAAATCGCCCGGCGGTGCGGTCAGGCCCGCACCGAGTTGCGCGGCGGACAGACCGGCTGCTTCCTGCGCCGCGAAGGTCGCGCCCCAGCCGGACAGCAGGGCGATGCCCATCATGGTCGCGCCTGCGGCGAGCCCGGCGGGGGCCAGCGCACCGGCCATCCGGTCCAGGTAGCGCACCGAATTGGGGCCCATGGCCGTCGGGCCCGCCTGCGCCAGCCATGGATGCCTGCGGTGTAGCGCGCGGGACTGTTCGGCGAGGGCGAGCACGTCGGTGCGCACATCGCCGGTGGTGGCCGGGTAGTCGTATTCGCCCGCCACCCGGTCGACCATGAGCGCGATCAGGTCATCCTTGCCGTCGACGTAGCGATACAGCGAGGCGGCGGCGGTGCCGAGTTCGTCGGCGACCCCGCGCATCGAGACAGCCCGCAGTCCGCCCGCGTCGGCGCGCCGCACGCAGGCGTCGGCGAGCTGGTCGAGCGTGTACGCCGGGCGCGGCCCAGGGCGGGGCGCACCGCCGCGCGACCACAACGAGGATCCGGTGTGCGTCATAGGTGCCAGCATGCCGCAGAACGCCAGTTGCGAACAGTGTTAGCAGATGCGTATCCTGCAATTGCGAACGCTGTTAGCAATGGAGGGAGAACGCCGTGCACGCCATCGAAGCCACTGCACTGACCAGGACATACGGCAAGAACACCGTGGTAGACGGGGTGGATCTGCGGGTGCCGACCGGCCAGGTGCACGCCCTGCTCGGCCCGAACGGCTCGGGCAAAACCACCACTGTGCGCATGCTGGCGACCCTGGCGCGCCCCACGTCGGGCCGGGCCGCGATCCGCGGTTTCGACACCGTCGGCCAGGCCGACGACGCGAAGCGGCAGCTCGGCCTGGTCGGCCAGTTCCACGCCGTCGACCCGCGCCTGACGGGACGGCAGAATCTCGTGCTGCTGGCCCGCCTCAACGGCTTCCGCGCCGTCGCGGCCCGCCGTCACGCGGCGGAATTGCTGGATCGATTCGAACTGGCCGGGGCCGCCGATCGCACGGCAGGCACCTATTCCGGCGGCATGCGCCGCAGGCTCGACATCATCGCGGGCATGATCGTGCGCCCCGCCGTGCTGTTCCTCGACGAGCCGACGACCGGACTCGATCCGCACAGCCGCAACGAGATCTACACCTACGTCCGCGATTTCGTCGCCGAGGGCACCACCGTGCTGCTCACCACCCAGTACCTCGACGAGGCGCAGCGCCTGGCCGACGCGATCACCATCCTGGAAGCCGGGAAGGTGATTGCGACCGGAACACCGGAGCAGATCCTCGCGGCCGTGCCCGCCGGCCTCGACCTGGTCGTCGCCGATCCGCGCCGCCACGACGAGGTGCTGGCGATCCTCGGCAGCTTCGGCGGCTCGCCGGTGGATCCCCTACCAGCACAACCTGATTCGCCACTGGAACTGTCTTTCACGTTCACCGGCGAGGCCCCCGGTCTGCTCACGGTCCTGCGCGCGCTCGACGCAGCCGATATCACCGTCCGCGATATCGGCACCCGCGCGACCACTCTCGACGACGCGTTCCTCGCGCTCACCGGTCACGATCGGATCGCGGCATGAGCGCGACCGACACCCGCGAGGTGTCCGTCTACGCCGGTGCGTCGATCCTGTTCGGGCGGGTGCTGACGAACTACCGCAACTCCCCCGGCCTGTTCGCGATCACCCTGGCGGCGCCGCTGGGCATGATGCTGCTGTTCGGCTTCGTCTTCGGCGGCGCGCTCGCCGGCGGCGGCGACGCCACGGCCTACCGCGCCTACCTGGTACCCGGTGTGCTGGTCCTGGTCGCGGCCATGGGACTGACCTCCACCGCGTCGACCGTGAACGCCGACCTGCACAGCGGATTCACCGACCGGCTCCGCGCGCTGCCGCTGTCGCCTGCCGCCGCACCGGCCGGGTTCGCGCTGGCCGAGACCGTGGTCGGTGTGCTCGCGCTCGCGCTGATGTCCGGCGCGGGATACCTGCTCGGCTGGCGGGTGGACGCCACGCTCGGCGAGGTCGCGGCGGCGATCGCACTGCTGCTGGCGTTCCGCTGGGTCCTGGCCTGGCTCGGCATCGCGCTCGGCACGGCGATCAAGGACGAACAAGCGCTGCAGCAGGCGGCGCCGATGATCTTCGGCGCGCTGATGTTCTCCAACGTCTTCGTCCCCGCTGCCACCATGCCCACCGGCGTCGCGACCATCGCCGAGTGGAATCCGGTCAGCGCCATCGTCGCAGCACTGCGCACGCTGCTCGGGTCCGATCCGGCCGCGTCGGCGGGCGCGTGGCGGACCCAGCATCCGGTCCTGGCCGCATGGCTGTGGATCGCGGCTCTGTTCGCCCTGTCCGCACCCCTCGCGATCCGCCGCTACGCGAGTTCGGCCTGAGCTGGTTGTCGGTGGTCGCTGTCACACTGCTCGCATGGACAACAACGCGGCGGACGCGAAAGAGATCACTTCGTACGACGACCCGGACGCACCGTGGAACCGGGAGTACTCGGCCGAGGAGATGGCCGGGTGGAACGACGGCGTCGTCCGGGAATTCCGGGAGAACAACGGTCAGGTCGGTGGCGACTACGCGGGGGCAACGCTGCTGCTGTTGACGACCACCGGCGCCAAAAGCGGTAAGCAGCATGTGGTTCCACTTGGTGCCCTGTATCGCGGCGACGTCTTGTACGTGAGCTCGTTCATCGAGGATCGGTATCCGGCCTGGGTCCACAACGCCAAGGCCGACCCGCGGGTGACGATCGAGTTGGGCGGGGAGAAGTTCGCGGCGACGGCCGAGGTGCTCACCGGCGCCAGGTACGACGAGTTCGCCGCCTGGGCGCTGGCGGAGAACCCACTGCTGGCCGAGTATCAGGCCAAGGTCGACAAACCGCTGCCGCTGGTGGTGCTGACCCGAAACACCGAGTAGGAGCTCAGGATTCGTATCGGCGATCGCGATGCTTCGACGATCGCCGATACGTCCGTCCGCTGGGTACCGCGGTGGCGGCGGACGAACTGCGCAATGCGTGGCGGCGGCGCCACGCGGCGAGATCGGGTCGCTCGGTCGGTGCTTGGGTCTCGGTCTTCTCGGTGGCGCGCACGGCCGTTCCTCCCCCGGTGTGGATCTGAGGTGTCGACGGTAGGCGAGCCGCGCCGGTGGGCGCCACAGGTTTTCCGGGGGCGCCGCAGCACGTCGTCATGGTCGCTCTGCTTCTCGCTCCCGCGCCTGTTCTTCCGGCACCTTCTTCGGCAGCGGCGCGCCGATCAGCACATCGGCCCAGCGCGTCGACGGATCGATATCGAGCAGCAGCGCCTTGACCAGCAGGGTCAGCGGGATCGCGAGCAGGGCACCGAGCGCGCCGATCACCCATGCCCAGAACACCAGGGACAGGAAGGTGACGGTCACGCTCAAACCGACGGCGTCACCGACGAATTTGGGCTGGATGATCGACTGGATGACGAAGTTGATCACCGAATAGACCACGATCACCCAGATCATCAGCACCGGCCCGCTGTCGAGCAGGGCCAGCAGCGCCGGCGGGATGACACCGATGACGAAGCCGATGTTCGGGATGTAGTTGGTGATGAACGACAGCAGCGCCCACAGGATCGGCAGCGGCACCCCCATCAACCACAGTGCGCCACCGTCGATCACCGCCACGATCGCGCCGAACACGGTGGACACGACGAGGTATTTGCGGGTGCCCTCGGCGAAGGAGAGCAGCGCGCCCGCGATGGCGGGCCGCTGCCCCTGCACCACGGTCATCCGCTTGTCCATCGTCATCCCGTCGACGGCCATGAACAGCAGCAGTGCGAGGACGAAGAACAGATTCGAGAACACTCCGAGCACCCCGCCGAGCAGCTGCTCGACGAACTCGGCCACCTTGCCGACATCGATGCCGTCGAGCACCTTCTGGATCTGGTCGGAGCTGATGCCCAGATCCGAGAGCAGCCCGCGGGCATTGTCGAGCAGCGCGTTCAGCTTGTCGCCGTATTCCGGGAGCAGCGAGGCCAGCTGCCAGGCCGAGACCGCCAGTGCCAGGCCGATCCCGAGCAGAATCCCCACCACCGCCAACAGGGCGATGACCATCCCCACCCACGCGGACCACCCGCGGCGCTGCGCCCAGCCCTGCAACGGCTGCACCGCGATGGTGAGCATGAGGGCGAGAAAGAACGGCCCGACGATGCCCGAGAAGACTTTCAGTCCCGCGATCGCGACCACACCCGCGGCCAGCGACAACAAGACGATCAGTCCGCGGGGAATCGACCAGGACGGCGGCGCTGCGGCGCTCGTGCTCGGCTCGGACATCGACACTCCCTCGGTCTGGTGAACACAGCCGGAGAGGACTTCGCGCAATGCCGCCCAGTCCTCCAGGGACCGACGCTAGGGAGGTCGCGGGCGTCGCGCATCGCCCGTTCTGGGTGAAGTTCGGCTAGGCCGTCTTCATCTGCGGGGTGGGCGGCGGCTCAGTCGTCCGCTTGCCGAGTCTGCCGACGGCCCAGAAGGCCAGCTCCACCGCCCAGAACAGCCACAGCGACAACGTCACCACCACGACGGGCACCGTCAGGAACACCACCGACGGCACCGCGATCACGACCCAGCGCGCGATGTCACCGGGTGTCGCGCCACGCAGCCTGCTACCCAGACGCACTGCGGCCCACATCATCCAGCGCCGCGGCGTCGAGACCGCGAACTCGTGCAGGCAGCGACGGAAGATACCGTCGGCGTCGGCGCGGCTGATCGTGTCCGAGCGGCACAGGTAGTCGTGCAGGATCGCGGCCCGGGTGTAGGCGCCGTAGCGCGGGATCAGCCAGACCAGCGAACGTGGCACCGACGCGAAGTCGGTGCGGAAACCGGCGGGGATCGTAAAGGTTTGGACCGCACCCTGATACGTGAGCGGCTCGGTGAGTCGCCAGAATTTCGCGTCCAGTTCCTCGACGACCGGACCACCACCGATGAATGCCACGACCGCCCCTCTCGAGCCGTCTACCTGCCGTTATAGACGATGGTAGAGGTCGGGACGAAGCGGAATCGCGCTCAGGCGCGCGGTTGCGGACTCGAATCGAAATCGCCGCTGGGCCGATACTCCGTGGCCTGGACCGGCAGCGGATAGTCGTCGATCTCGGCCGGGCGCAGGTCGCCGAGCAAACCCGCAGTGCCGGAACCGAGATCGGTGCGCGGGTGCAGCGCGGCGAGGAACAACAGCACGAGCGCGGCCAGGAACGGTTGCACCAGCAGCGCGAGATCGGTGCCCACCTCGGCGGGCAACGCGACGATCTGCCCGACCGCGGGATCGTCCGGACGCGGATGCCTGAGCTCGGCGAACCCTTCACCCACCCACATCATCACCGCGGCACCGAGACCCGAGGCGAGCAGGATTCCGACGACCAGCAACGGGCCGCGCACGATCCGCACCCGCCAGGCGGCGACCGCGCTGAGCACCGCGACCACCGCACCCAGGCACAGGAACATCCCGACGGCATCGAACAGGTGCAGGCTCTCGCCGGTGAGCACGGCGGCACGACCGGGCTGGGTGACCCGCAGCCGTTCGGTCGGCGCGAGCAGTCCCCAGGCCACGCCCGCCGCCGCGCTCACCGCGAGCACGACGGCCGCGACGACACCGACGCCGATCAGTTCACGGCGCAGGACCTCGGGGCGCGGAGCGGCACCGACCTCGGCGACCACTACCGGCGTTCCAGCTGCGCCGATTCGATGACCCCGTGCCGGGAGCACTTGGCCCACCAGCCGTCGGGGCTCACCTGCACGATCATCCGCCGGCCGCACTGCTCGCAGAACCGCGGCGGCTCGAGCCCGAGCGCGGCGGCCGCGGGCATCGCGTCGTCGAGTCCGGGCACGATCCGCTTGCCGGTGAACGGGTTATAGCGCTCGTCCATGTCAGTCACCCTACTGTGCCGATGCCTCAGAGGGTTTCGTTGAGCGCCTTGATCGGCATCTTCAGCTCACCCAGCAGATCGAGATCCGATTCGGCGGGACGGCCGAGAGTCGTCAGGTAGTTGCCGACGATGACGGCGTTGATGCCGCCGAGCATGCCCTGCTTGGCGCCGAGGTCACCGAGGGTGATCTCGCGGCCACCGGCGAAGCGCAGGATCGTGCGCGGCAGCGCGAGGCGGAACGCGGCGATGGCGCGCAGCGCGTCGGCGGCGGGCAGCACCTCGAGGTCACCGAAGGGGGTGCCGGGACGCGGGTTGAGGAAGTTCAGCGGCACCTCGTCGGGCTCGAGCGAGGCCAGCTGCGCGGCGAATTCGGCGCGCTGCTCGATGGTCTCGCCCATCCCGAGGATGCCACCGCAGCAGACCTCCATGCCCGCCTCGCGCACCATCCGCAGCGTGTCCCAGCGCTCCTCGTAGGTGTGCGTGGTGACGACCTTCGGGAAGTGCGACTTGGCGGTCTCGAGGTTGTGGTTGTAGCGGTGCACGCCCATCGCGGCGAGCTGGTCGACCTGCTCCTGGTTCAGCATGCCCAGCGAGCAGGCGACCTGGATGTCGACCTCGTTGCGGATGGCCTCGACACCCGCGGCGACCTGCGCCATCAGGCGCTCGTCCGGACCACGGACGGCGGCGACGATGCAGAACTCGGTGGCGCCGGTCTTGGCGGTCTGCTTGGCCGCCTCGACCAGGCTGGGGATGTCGAGCCAGGCCGCGCGCACGGGCGACTGGAACAGGCCCGACTGCGAGCAGAAGTGGCAGTCCTCGGGGCAGCCGCCGGTCTTGAGGCTGATGATGCCCTCGACCTCGACCTCGGGGCCGCACCACTTCATCCGCACCTCGTGGGCGAGCTCGAGCAGCGCTTCCAGGCGATCGTCGCCCAGACGCAGCACCTCGACGGTCTGCGCCTCGGTGAGGCCTTCGCCGCGCTCGAGCACCTGCTCACGGGCGATGGCCAGAATGTCGGTCTGGACGGGTGCCTGTGTCACGACGTGATGTCCCTTCGACGGGGTACGTGCACGTGGCACGGGTGTGATCCACCCGGCGTAGCCGTGCAACTTGAACGGTGTTCAGGCTAGGGTAGCTGCTAAGGGTGAGACACGACACCCGGGTCGGTGAATTCGAACGGAAGGACGCGCGTGCAGCTGCGGAAGACGGATGTGGTCGATGCCGCCGTCGACATTCTCGACCGGTACGGACTCGCCGATCTGACGATGCGCAGGCTCGCCGGTGCACTGCAGGTGCAGCCGGGCGCGCTGTACTGGCACGTCAAGGACAAGCAGTCGCTGCTCGGCGCGGTCGCCGACCGGATCCTGGCGCCGATGGACGAGCCGATCACGGCCACCGGATGGCCGGAGCAGCTCACCGAACTCGCCCATCGCCTGCGCAACTGCCTGCTCGCCTACCGCGACGGCGCCGAACTGGTCTCGGCCACCTATGCCTCGCGCCTGACCACCAGCAAGGCGCGCGAACGCCTCGCGGGCATCGTCATCCGGGCCGGAATGACAAGGGAGGAAGCCGAACTCACGGCCTACACCCTGCTCTACTACGTGCTCGGCCAGACCGTCGACGAGCAGTCCCGCATGCAGATGGACTCCGTCGGCGCGCTGCCCGAGGACGCCTCTCCCCTGCACGACACCCCCGACCCCACCGCGCGTTTCGACTTCGGTCTGCAGTTGTTCCTCGCGGGCGTGCGCACCATTCTCGGCACGCGGGTGCGCTGATTCACGGCGGTTGATTCCGGATCTGCTCCTGGTAGCGGCGCACGAACGGCAACACCTGGGATTCGATGATCGCGTTGTATTCCGCGGGTCGCTGGATCGGATTCGCGTGCTCGGTCCGGCGGGGCATCACCACCAGCAAGGTGCCGTCGACCCCACCGGCGTGCTCGATCAGCACCTCGTGCGAATACTCCACGTCGACGATCCGATCGCGCCAGGCCTCACGCGGCCGGAGAAACACGATGGCCGGACGCTCTTTGTCCGGGTGCGGCCGGGACAGGGCACGCAGATCCGCAGTGCTGCCGCCCGCGACGATCGCGAGGAACTGCGCCTCGATCAATCCGTTGCTTGCGGCGTCCTTCGAGAAGATCTTGTCGCGCAACACCTCCGAGGCCACCTCGCGCAGCGTGGAATAGTCGATGTCGGGAACGAGCGCACCCCGGTGCGCGAAGCGTTCACGCCGCGCGGCGACCTCGACGGCGAAACGTAACAGCCTGCTCTCCCTGGCCCCCGGCAACCAGCCCATCAACCGTGCCAGATCGGCACCGCGGCTGCGGCTTTCGGGCCGGACCGCGTTCAGATCCATCGGCGTGCAGTCCAGCATCACCGCGACGAGGCGACGGTCGCTGCCCAGATGAATGTGTCGTGCCACCTCGAGCGCGATCACCCCGCCCATGCTGTGGCCGACCAGCACGATGTTGCGTACGTTGCCGTATCTGGCGGCCCGCACGATCATCTCGGCGATCACCTTGGTGTCGATACCCGCGTTGTCGTACCGCACAGCCCAGACCACGCCGAAACGGCTCAGCGAGGGCAGTGCCCGGGCCGTCGGCCCCGCGTCCAGGCCGCCGAGCCCGACCAGGTCGACGACCGCGGTGTCCCAGTCGCGCGCGTCGGCGGGCAGGTGGGCCGGCAGCAAGGCCGGATCGGTCTGGGCCAGGCGTTCGCGTTCGGGCGACACGTCGTGCACCCAGTACTGCACGAAGAGCATCAGCGCGACCAGCAGCACTCCGAGGGTTCGCAGCGCCACCAGTCTGGTTCGGCGCCACCGCCGCCAGCCGTGTCCCAGGCGGGTTTCGCGTAGCCGGGTCCGCCGTCGCGCATCGTCGAAGTCCGCGACGGTGGACGGATGTCTGTCGATCGACGACATTCCTCCACTGTAGGAGCGCGGATTCGCCCCGGCTCGTGTCGATCCGGTGACGGAGGGTCACCGCGTCGGCGGTTCACCGCAGAGGGACCGGGACTTCCGTCGGTGTACCGGGCCAGGGAACCAGCGATACATCGCGATCGTGCCGAGGCCGACGCCGCACGCGAGCAACGCTCCGGCGGCGGCCAGCCCGGCGAACGCGCCGACCAGACCGACCGCGACCGGACCGGCGAACATGCCCACGTCGTGGGTCAGCCGCCAGGCGCCGAGGAATTCCGCGCGGCGGTCCTCCGGTGCCGCGAAGGCGCCGACGGTCATGATCAGACCGTTGCTCAGCCCGTTGGCCAGGCCGAGCAGCATGGTCGCCGCGCCCATGGTGAGCGCCGAGTAGGTGAACGGCAGCACCGCGTAACCGGCGGCGAAGCAGATGCCGCAGGCGATGCCGGTGACGCGGCTGCCCGCCCGGTCCAGCCACACCCCGGCCGGATACGACATGAGCACATCGACCGCGCCCGCCAGGCCGAACAGCAGACTGGTGGTCGCGGCGTCGATACCCAGATGCGCCGCCCACAGCGGCAACAGCGCCGAACGCGACGCCCGCGCCGCACCGACCGCCACCGCGGCGAGCCCGAGAGTGCCCAGCGCCCTGCGGTTTTCGGAGAGCACGGTGTGCAGCGGGCGCAGCGTCGCCTGGCCGATCTCACCGGAGCGGATCGTCACCATCGCCGCACTGGCCAGCAGCGTGGTGACCAATTGCAGCCACAACGCGCCCACCGGCCCGAACCCGTGCACCAGCGCCGCACCGAGAAACGGCCCGCAGAAGAACCCGAGCCGATGCGCACCCGCCAACGTCGACATGGCCCGGCCCCGCTGCTCCGGCGCGACCACCGACACCAGATAGGTCTGCCGCGCCAATCCCCACACCGCACCCGCCGCCCCGTTGAGCAGCAAACCCACTGCCAGCACACCGAGATTCGGCGCGAAGATCGCCGCCAGCACCCCGACCGTGCCGAGCACACTGCCGACCCCGACCGCCGCCCGCTCCCCGATCCGCGCGACGATCCGCCCCGCAGGCAGATCGGTCAGCACCATCCCGAGCCCACCCAGGGCGACGATCAACCCCGCCGCACCCGCGGACGCATCGAGATCCAGCGCACGCAGCGCGTACATCGGCGCGGCGGCCCCCACCCCGATGCCGTACAGCGCCATCGGCGCGAAGACCGGCCACACCAGCGACCGCAGTAGCACCGGACCGGGATCGACCACCTCCGCGGTCATCGTGCCTGCCCGATACAGGCCCGCCGACGGCTATCCAGTCGCCGAGCAGTACAACAGTTTTCGTCGTCCGGCACCCTCATCCGACGGTCACGGGTTCCGGCGCGAACCGGCTCCGCGGACGGGCGAGGCCGAAGTGGTCGCGCAGGGTGGTTCCCGTGTACTCGGTGCGGAACAGCCCGCGCTCCTGCAGGATCGGCACCACCGTCTCGGTGAACACCTCGAGCCCGCCGGGGTAGTACGGCGGCATCACATTGAAACCGTCGGCCGCGCCCTGGGTGAACCATTCCTCGATCGTGTCCGCGACCTGCTCCGGCGTACCGGCGAAGACCCGGTGTCCGCGGGCGCCCGCCAGCCGGTGCAGCAGCCCACGCAGGGTCGGCCGTTCCCGTTCGACGATGCCCGCCACCACCTGCAACCTGCTGCGCGCATTGTCGGTGACATCACCGGCCCCGGCGAAGACCTCCACCGGCACCGGTTCGTCGAGCGCGAGGGCGCGCAGCGAGGTGCCGGTGATCGATTCCAGCTGCTTGATCCCGTACTCGGGCACGGTCAGCTCGTTGAACTCCCGCTCCAGCCGCAGCGCGGCGGCCTCGGTGTCGGCGATGAACGGGCTGATCCCCGGCAGGATCTTCACCTCGTCGGCATCGCGCCCGTACTCCGCGGCCTTGGCTTTGATATCGGCGTAGAAGGTCTGCGCATCCGAAAGCCGTTGGTGCGCGGTGAAGATGGCCTCGGCGTACTTGCCCGCGAAGGCCCGCCCCTCATTGGAGGCGCCCGCCTGCACCAGCACCGGATGACCCTGTGGCGTCCGCGCGGCATTGAACGGCCCACGCACGCGCAGATGTTCGCCGACGAAGTCGATCGGATGGATCTTGTCCGGGTCGGCGTAGATGCCCGCCGCCCGGTCGAGCAGGATCGCGTCGTCCTCCCAGCTGTCCCACAGGGCAACCACCGCGTCGACGAATTCCCGGGCGCGGGCATATCGTTCGGCGTGATCGGGGTGCCGGTCGAGCCCGAAGTTGGCCGCCGCCAGGTCGGTTCCCGTGGTGACGATGTTCCAGCCCGCCCGCCCACCGGAGATGTGGTCGAGCGAGGAGAACAGGCGAGCCAGGTTGTAGGGCTCGTAGTAGGTGGTCGATGCGGTCGCGATGAGGCCGAGATGTGTTGTGGCCGCCGCGATCGCGGTCAGCAGCGTGATCGGCTCCAGTCCCGGCGCCGCATTGTGGCGCACATCGGTGCGCAGGGCGGGCCCGTCGGCGAAGAACACCGCGTCCAGCTTCGCCGCCTCGGCGGTGCGCCCGATCTCCTGGTAGTAGGTGACGTCGTAGATGCGCTCGGGCCTGCTGTCGGGATGCCGCCAGGCGGCCTCGTGGTGCCCCGACGGATAGATGAACGCGTTGAGACTCAGTTGCCGCGGTGCACTCATGACGCTGCTTTCACTTCCTCGAATTCGGTGGTGTCCACGCCGAGCCCGGCCAGCAGGACCTCGCGCAGCCGGACGAACTCCGGGTGCGCGTGCCTGCGCGGGCGCGGCGTGTCGATGCGCTGATCGATGGCGATCCGGCCCTCGTCCAGGACCAGCACGCGGTCGGCGAGCAACACGGCCTCGTCCACGTCGTGGGTCACCAGCAGGACGGCGGGCCGGTGCCGCTCGCACAGCGCCTGCAACAGGGCGTGCATGCGGATCCGGGTCAGTGCGTCGAGCGCGCCGAACGGTTCGTCGGCCAGCAGCAGTTCCGGCTCGCGGACCAACGATCTGGCCAGCGCCACCCGCTGCTGCTCGCCACCGGAAAGCTCACGCGGCCATGCCTTCTCGCGTCCGGCCAGCCCGACTTCGGCCAGCGCCGAGCGCCCCCGTTCGGCGGCGTCGCGCCCGGTGAGCCCGAGCACCACATTATCGAGCACCCGCGCCCAGGGCAGCAGTCGCGAATCCTGGAACACCACCGCCCGCTGGGTCGGCACGGTCAGCTCGCCGGAACCCGGCACGTCGGCGTCGAGTTCGGCCAGCGCCCGCAGCAGCGTGCTCTTGCCCGAACCGCTACGGCCGAGCAGAGCGACGAACTCGCCGCGCCGGATCTCGATGTCGATGCCGTTCAACACGATTCGATCCCCGAAGCCACGGGTGAGTGCGCCGGTGCGCACCACGATCCGCTCTTCGTTCAATCGCCCAGTGTCTGTCGCCATGCCAGCGCCTTCCGTTCCGCCGCCCGCACGGCGAGGTCGCCGAAGAGCCCGAGGAGTCCGTAGATCACCAGACCGACGACGATCACGTCGATCTGTCCGTAGGTGCGCGCCTGCGTCATCAGATAGCCGATGCCGCTGGTCGCGTTGACCTGTTCGACCACGACCAGCGCCAGCCACGAGATGGTCACCGCCAGCCGCAGCCCGAGGAAGAAGCCGGGCAGCGACCCTGGTAGCGCGATCCGCCGCAGGAATTCCCATCGCGACAGCCCGACCGTCTCGGCGAGCTCCACATACCGGGCATCCACGCTGCGCAGATAGGCGTGGGTGTTGATGTAGACCGGGATCAGCACGCTGGTCGTGATGACGATCAGCTTCATTTCCTCGCCGATGCCGAACCAGACGATGAACAGCGGGATCAGCGCCAACGTCGGAATCGAGCGCTTGATCTGCACCGGGCCGTCGACGACCGCCTCCCCGATCCGGCTCAACCCCGCCACCAGCGCGAGGACCACGCCGATCACCACACCGAGTCCGAGCCCGATCGCCGCGCGCTGTAGCGAGGTCAGCAGGTTGGACTGCAAGCGGCCGTCGGCGATCAGGTCACCCGCGGTCTGCGCGACCGTCCACGGCGCGGGCAGCGTCTCCGGCTCCAGTGCGCCCGTGGCCGATCCGAGCACCCACGCGCCGATGAGCAATGCCGGTCCCAGCGCGAACCCGAACGGAATCGGCTTACCCGGCCCGAGCCTGCGCCTGCCCCGCCCGCGCGGTGCGAGCGCTTCGACCGGGGCGGCGGTGCCGGTGCGGATGCGTCGCAGCACACCCGCGTCGATGGTGGCCATCAGCTCGTCGCCGGCGCGAACGCCGCCCCGCCGGCGGTGACAGCCTCGGTGACCGCGGCGTCGAAGCGCAGATCGAAGCCGTCGGCGGCCTTGATCTTCTTCGGCAGCTCGCCGACGGCGTCGATCGCGTCGATGGTGGTCTGCTGGCGGGCGATCAACTGCTGATCCAGGTGCGGGAACGTGTAGGTGCCCAGCGAGTCGATGATCCGCTTCGCGTCGTCGGCGCTGACCTTCTGAATCTCCACGTAGTACTTGGTCGCCCATTCCTCGCGATGGGTGTTGGTCCAGTTCCAGGCCCGCACGAACGCGCCGACGAGGGCACGGGTGGCCGCCGCCTTCGCCGGATCCTGCACCACCGCGCGGCGCGCGTACAGGTAGGCCAGACCGCTGTAGATGCCGGTGGTCTCCGAGTCCGGGATCAGCGACGTGCCCTGGGTGCGCAGCAGGCGGGTGACATTGGGTTCGATCAGCGGAGCCACGTCGACCTGACCGGTGCGCACGGCGTCGAGGAATTCCGCCAGCTGCAACCGGACCAGCTGCACGTCGGCCGGCTTCAGCCCCGCCTTGGTCAGCGCCTTGAGCACCGCCGCCTGCTGCGCGGTGCCCTCGGCGTAGGCGATCTTCTTGCCCTTCAGATCCGTGAGCTTCGTGATCGCGCGTCCCGGCGCGACAGCGAGTTTCAGCGCCTGCGGATTGGTCTGGTACGAGCCGATGATCGGCACGTCCTGCCCGGCGGCCAGCGCGTGGATCGGCGGGACGTCACCCACCTGGCCCACATCGGCGGCGCCGGCCCGGAACGCCTCGAGAATGGCCGGCCCGCCGATGAAGTTGGCGAACTCGATCTTGAACGGCAGCTTGTCCAGCTCCCCGGACAGCCGCAGGGCCGACTGCAACCGCTCCTGCTGATCGGCGACGATGAGGGTGGTGCCCGGCGGCACCTCGGTCGGCAGCGGCGCGTCGGGTGTGCCGACCGGTGCGTCGCTGCCGTTCGAGCAGCCGCTCAGGCCGAGCGTCGCCACGGTTGCCACCGCGAGGAGCGCGGCGGTGGCTCGGCCACGCAGGCCGGGCAGGAAGGTGTTCGGTCGGTGCATGTACGGATTGAAGCAATCGGGCGATTCGCCGAACAGCTTTAGCCTTACCGTGATTGGAAACCGGGCCGGGCGCGTCGCCATCCGCCGCCGTCCCCGGTAGCTCTGTGGCACCGGGTGCCGCGCTAGAGTCGATGTGTCATCCCCGGCGGGTGCGGGAATCCGGTGCAATTCCGGGACGGTCGCGCCACTGTGATCGCCTCACGGCGAGAGTCAGACCTCCCTCGCCGGGCACCCTCTGAAAGGGCCGCGCCTTGCCTGTGGAGAATCCGCGATGATCCGTGCTCGGATCTCGCTCGCCCTGCCCCTGCTCGGGGCGCTGTTGCTGATCGCCATGCTCGGCGCGACCGGATTCGGCGCCGAGATCGTCCCCGTGTCCGCGGTGCTCGACACCCTCGGCAGCCGCCTGACCGGCACGACACCCACCGACCTGGGCATCGACACCATCGTCTGGCAGCTCCGGGTGCCACGCACGGTCCTGGCCGCCGTGGTCGGCGCCGGCCTCGCGCTGGCGGGCGCGGCCATGCAGACACTGGTGCGCAATCCACTCGCCGATCCCTACCTGCTCGGTGTCTCCTCCGGCGCGGGCGTTGGTGCGGCCGCGGTGATCACCTCGGGCCTGTTCGCCGGCGCGGGCATCTGGGCGCTCTCGGGTGGCGCGCTGGCCGGTGCGTTCGGCGCGGCCACCCTCGTCTTCCTCGTCGCCTTCGCCCAGGGCGGTCTGACGCCACTGCGATTGGTCCTCACCGGCACCGTGCTCGGCTCGGCCTTCGCTGCGTTCAGCAGCTATCTGGTGTTCCGCAGTACCGACCCGGCCGCCGCGCAGTCCGTGCTGTTCTGGCTGCTCGGCAGCCTGGCCGGAGCGGACTGGACGACACTCGCGGTGCCACTGGTCGTCGTGCTGGTCGCGGGTGCCGTCTTGATGACCATCGCCGGGTGGCTCGACGCGCTCACGCTCGGCGCGACCACCGCGTCGTCGATCGGTGTTCCGGTGAAGGAACTGCGCATCGGCTTGTTCGTCCTGCTGGCGGTCCTCGTCGGCGTGCTGGTCGCGGTGTCGGGCGGGATCGGCTTCGTCGGGCTGGTCGTCCCCCACGCCGCGCGCATGATCGTCGGTCCACGCCACCGCAACCTGCTCCCCGCCTGCGCCCTGTGCGGCGCGCTGTTTCTCGTCGTCGCCGACGCCGCGACCCGGGTCCTGGTGCGGCCCACCGAGATCCCCGTCGGCGTCCTCACCGGTCTGATCGGCGCACCGACCTTCCTGTTGTTGATGGGCAGACGGCGCTACCAGTTCGGCACCTCGTGACCGCGCACGAACACACTGCACGTCGTCCTGCGCCGGACGATCCCCTCGACGACCGGGCGAACGGCACCGAGCACGGCGATGTCGGCAGTGCTGAAGCCCACGCGACCGTCGACAGCGCGGCCCGATCGAGCGCCGCGCCGTCCGGGGCGGTGCGGGCGGTCGAGCTGACGTGTTCCGCCGGCCGACGGAACATCGTTGTCGGCGCGGACTTCTCGATCGAACCCGGCGAGACCGTGGGCATTGTCGGGCCCAACGGCAGCGGCAAAACGACGCTGCTCCGAACTCTGGCCGGTATCCGGAAACCCGCGCGGGGCCGCGTGCTCGTCGACGGCCGGATGCTGCACGGGCTACGGCCACGACAGCGGGCAACCGCGGTGGCCTTGGTGGCCCAGGACGAGAGCCCACCCGCCGACATGCTCGTCGGCGAGGCGGTTGCCCTCGGCCTGACTCCGTATCTACCGCCGTGGGGGCTCGGTGCCCCGCGCGAGCAGAAGCAGGTGAGGGAAGCACTGGCAACAGTGGACCTTTCGGGCTTCGCCGACCGGCCGGTGCAGCAGTTGTCGGGTGGCGAGCGGCAGCGAGTACTGCTGGCCCGCGCGCTGCTCCAGGACACCCCGGTGCTGCTCCTCGACGAGCCGACCAACCACCTCGACGTCACCCACCAGCTCGCGCTCCTCGACCTGGTGCGCGGACTGCGGCGCACCGTCGTCGCCGCCCTGCACGATCTGTCGCTGGCCGACCGCTACTGCGATCGGATCATCGTGCTGCACAACGGCTCCACCCGACCACCGGCACCGCCCGCGCAAGCACTGACCCCCGAGGTCCTCGCCGAGGTGTTCGGTGTCGACGCCACCCGCGTCAAACATCCGGCGACCGGCGAAGACCATCTGTTGATCACCCCGCGAAAGGCGCGATGATGAAGAACACCGGCCGGATCCTGGCCACCACCGCACTCGCCGCCGTCCTGGCGGCCTGCACCGGCACCACGGCAGACACCGCGACGACGATCAGCGTGCGCAACTGCGGCAAGGACACTCCGTTCCCCGCGCCGGCGCAGCGGCTGTTCGTCAACGACGGCAACCTCATCTCGATGGTGCTTGCCCTCGGCGCGCAGGACCAGGTGACCGCCGTGTCGAGCATCCAGCGCGACGCCGACACCCTGCGCAAGCACTACGGCGCCGCCGTCGTCGACGGGCTGAAATCCGTCGCCCCCGAATACCCGTCCCGCGAAACCGTGCTCGCGCAGCGCCCGGACGTCATGGTGGCGGGCTGGAGCTACGGCTACGACGAGGCTAGCAACCTCACTCCCGCCTCCCTGCAGAAGGACGGCGTCGCGGCCTACATCCTCACCGAGAGCTGCCGTCAGCAGGACGGCGCCGCCGCCCGCGGCACGGTCGAACCGTGGACCGCGCTGCGCACCGACCTGACCGATCTCGGCGCGATCACCGGCCGACCCGGCCGCGCAGCGGAGGTCACCGCCGACCTCGACAGCAGGCTCGCCGCCCTGTCCGCGGCACCGAAACCGGCGAAGGCGCCGACCGTGTTCCTGTTCGACAGCGGCACCGACACCATCTACTCCAGCGGGAAATTCGGTGCGCCGCAGGCGATCCTCGAAGCCGCGGGCGCCCGCAACATCCTCGACGACGTCGCCGACACCTGGACCAAGGTCTCCTGGGAGCGGCTCGCCGCCGCCGACCCGGACGCCATCATGTTCGTCGACTACCCCGGGCAGTCCTACGCCCAGAAGGTCGAGCTGCTGCGCACCAAACCGGGCATCAACGGCCTGCGCGCGGTCCGCGACGGCCGGTTCTTCAACCTGCCGTACGCGCTGTGGACCAGCGGCCCGCTCAATATCGACGCCGCCGAGCAGATCCGCAAGCAGCTCGAGGCATGGAACCTCGTGCCCGCATCGACTATCACGCCCCGCGCCGACGACGCGGTGCGCTGACCCGGCGCCGGGTGCGGCCGGTCAGTCGACCGTGCCGCGCTCGGCCAGCGCGACGATCTTCGCGAGCGCCACCTGCCAGGCCCTGGTGTTCTCGTCGAGGGTCATGCCCGGCGGCACACCCTCGTGCAGCACTTCGAGATCGGTCCCTCCTGCTGCGTCGGCCAACACGAAGGTCATGGTCTGCTCGCCCGCCATATCCGGTGTCTCGGTGACGAACTCCAGGACCTCCCGCACCCGCTCATCCGGGATGAGTGTCAGGAACCGCCCGTAGTAGGCATGGTGCGGCGGCACCGTCTTCGCCGCATCGGACGTCTCGTCTTTGGTGACGGTGATCGAGAAGACCCCGCCCTCCTCGGGCTCGAACCGATGCACCTCGCTGACCATCCCGTCGGGCACCATCCAGGCTTTGACGGAATCGGGATCGACCAGCAGCCGATACACGGTCGCGCGGGGCGCATTGATGTGCGTGCCGATCTTCGTGGTCGCCATAGCTCCACGGTAGCCCCAGAACCCGCCGAGTGGTCGGTATGGCACGAACGCAAAAAGGCCCTCCAACCATAGGTTGGAGGGCCTTTCGCAATGATGTTCCGGCGG
>NZ_BMNE01000009.1 GCF_014646295.1 Nocardia rhizosphaerihabitans | reverse complement strand
CGTTGCGGTTACCCGGCAACGGTTTTCCGAGCGCGACGACCAGTTCGGTGTCGGCGTCGATGACGACCTGGTGGTTGGTGGAGTACCGGTAGTTCTTACTCTGCGCGGCGAGGTTGTGATCACGGGTCGGGACCAGGGTGCCGTCCACGATCAACACCGCACCACGGCCGAACCGGGCGCGGGGCCGTAGCGCCAACGCCGGTCCCAGGTCTTCGATCACCCGGGCCGCCGCTGATTTCGATATCCCGAACACCGCCGCGAGTTGACGCATCGTGAGGTTGGTCCGCCAGTAGGTGGCCACCAGCAGCACCCGGTCTTCGAAACACAACCCCCAGGGCCGGCCCCGCAACGGCCGGTCGGCGCCCTCGCGCCGCAACTGGGTGATCAGGCGAGCGAACGTGCGGGCCGCAGCCCGGAGAACAACTCCACCATCACCGGGTCAGCCGCCGAGATCACCACCGGTGACACGATACCTGTTGCCACTCAACAACTTACGGGACATCCCTTCGCAGCGGCCGGCCACCGTCGAGCTGGTAGGCGAACCGCCCGCAGGGGAGTGCGCATCGACGGCGGTACCGGAGGGTGTGAACGGAACGGGTAGGCACCCGGTGTCGGCGCCCTGGACGAGGTCGGCCATCTCGAAACAGGCAGTGCCTGCAAACAGTTCTGGTCCGTGTTCATGCGACATGGGCTCGCGCATTCGAGCGTGCTGGGCGAGGCTTCCACATCCACGATCTTGCGATGCATAAGCTGGATCACGCCTGCGCCGTGGCGGCGGTGTAGGAACGCAGGGGAAGGTCTCGCCTGTGAGCAATCGGCTGAGGCGAGACGCCCTGTCCCGGGTCTCGAGAAGGTGGGGTATGAGGAAGCTGGGTATGTCTCGTCGGTCGAGGCCTGCGGGCTCATCCGCACTGGGTTGGCCGACGGGATGGTGCCAAGTCAATAGTGAGTGAAAGCGAGGTGTCGGGCGACAAACGCTGGTCAACAAGTGTCGTCCGCACACGCGTGGGGGTGAGCCCGGGTCACGGGTGGTGGGGATGAGTGGTCCCCCGTCCCCACACGCGCGGGGAGCACGTCCGGGGCTGCTGCACGATGCGGTAGGCGGTGAGGTCGATGTGGGCGTTGATGTCCGCTGGTGGGCTGCCGGTGGCGGATAGTTCCACGCGAATACCTCCGGTGGGGCTCAGCTCGACCAATTCCGCGATGGCGTCCAAGCGTCTGGGGGCCGGGTCCTCGGTCAGGTCCACACACCGCCGACTCCCGCTCTTCTGCTCGCGCGGTAGCAACTTAGATGTCATACAGCTGGGGTACAAATACCTGGAGAGAAGGGGTCGGTATGACGCACAACAAGGACGATGAGGCGATACCCAACCCCAACGGTTGTCGGTGGTGCGGAGTGGATCGCGACGAGCATCTTCAACGCTGGGACCCTACCGCCGAGTGGCACACATGGGTCGAGCCCACCTCGGCGCAAAGAAAGAAGCGGATGTTGGCGCGACGGGCTCGTGGCCGAAGCTCGCTCGACTTGCTAGCCGGCTAGCACGCGCAGGTCAGCGAAGATCCCTCTTAGCTCACTCGGCACATCCTCGGGGCGATCGAGTCGGACAGCGACCTCCCACAGCATCTCAGGCTTGCCCGACGGGTGATGGCTACTGAATTCCTTCAGCATCTGCTCGACGTCGGCGCTGAACTTCTTCCGACCCCGGTGGTCGGCGAAGTGCTCGGGTGTCCAGACACCGTCTCTCGGCCAGGCCTCGTTCGCGGTTCGTGCCCAGGTCTCGTCGTCGAACAGCTCCTCCAATTCATCGGCGCCCGACCTTTGCCCCAGCATTCTCGTGATTTTGTCCGTGTCTTGGCCGAAGTGCCGGACGAGGTTGCCCTGCCGGAAGATCCGGCTCTTTCGCTCACTGTCGGCGTCGATCATCAGCATCACACTACGCCTGTGTTTGTGAAGGTAGCTAGCGAGTTGCAACGCACCGTCGTTGCCACCGCAAGCCCACAACGCGATCCCTGCAGCTTGCAACGACATGCCCTCGGACAGATTGAACAGTATCGGAATGGCCAGCTTTTCGGTCTCGCCCTCAACCGCAAGAAAGCAACGTTCGTGGAGCAAGACGGAATTGCGCAAGCCGACTGCAGTGGCGATCGCGCCGAGGTGGCGGTCGAACTCGGAGTGATCCGCGCTACCCATGCGCTGCATCACCGTTCGGCGTGCGCCGTCCAAGTGAAGCAACACCACATCTCGAATATCCACACCGTCGATGAGGTTCATGGAGTGGGTGGCGACGACAACGTTGACGTGCGTTGCCAGCGCCTGCCGTCGAATGATTTCCATGACCTCGCGCTGGAAGTGATAGTCCAGATGCGTATCCGGTTCGTCGTAGGCGATGATGACCTGGACAGGCGGCTCGACGTCTGGATCGTCGTCGCTGCCAGCAGGTTCGGCCAGTAGCTCACTGGTTCCTTCCCACACAGCCATCGAGATCCGGCGGGTGCTGCCGCGACCGGAGTGGTCCAAGCGCACCGCCTCCCCTGACGCCCGCTCCAACCGAAGGGAAACCGAGCGCAAGGCCGGGGTGACGCTTACCTCGGATTCAACTGTGACAGAGGTGATATCGGGGCACCGCTCCACGATGTGGTCGGCCAATGGCTTCGCTTCGATAGTCATGCGGTCGCGTGCGTCGGTTTCCAGCTGGCGAACACGGCCCTGTACGTCTTCCTCGGCCAGGTAGTTCTTGAATCGCACGCTCAGCACTGAGCGGATAGCTTCCTCCGGCGCCGATTGCCCTGCAAACTCGGCGATCCGTGGAAGCCGACCCAACAGGGCGGGAGGCATTCCACTCCAGCCTGCATAGCTGGAGTGCTGTCGACCGTAGTCGACCAGGCTGGCCAGTATCTGAGGCTTCGTCAATTTCGTCGTGCGGATCCCGTACTTGGCCGCCAGTTCCTTGAGTTCGGGGACCACCTTTCCGGCGAGGTCCCGCAGGTCTTCGTCGTCGGGCACCGGGCCCCAGATCTCGTACCGCGGCACGAGATCAGCGTCGGCCGAGCGCCGGAGACGCAGGAGAGCAGGTTGACACAGCTTCTCCTGCTCCCAGTGGTCCAGGCGAAATTCGCCTACTACCTCTGTGGTCGCGCAACGGCCGCCGGACTCGCCGGAGACGTAGGACCGATCGTCCTCTGTCAGGACGTGCGAGTCGAGAAGGAACGCGAGCGCGTTGAGCGCCGCAGACTTTCCGCCGTCGTTGGGACCCGCAAGGATCGTCGGACCACCGATCGGGATGTCCGTAACGTCGGCGAGTGAACGAAACCCGCGCACAGAGTACTTCTCAAGATGCACTTGCCAACCATCCAAGGCAGATCGTTGTGTAGGCCGTAACTCTCGACCCGTGGCCCGGATTCCGAACGCGGGCTATGGGTCCCAGAATCTACCAGGCAACACGGCCCGTGAAGAATCGGACACATTAGACGCCAACGTCCAGAACGGGAGTGGCGGGCCGCGACAGTTCTTCCACTGTGATCGACGCATTGGCCAGCCTCCGCGTATCCACCCGCAACAGCTGGTCACGCGAGTGGCTGGCCGGCTCCTCCCCGCTCATGCGAGGAGCACACCACGTCAGCCTAGGTCGCACTCCAGACACCCGACCCACTTTCGTTTCAACCCCTATCACCGTGGTGAGGGGTGCGCGGGACCTCGCAGGTTCAATGATCACCCGCGCCAGATCGAGAGGCACAGTTGCCCAGCCGACCTGCACGCAGCCGGGATCGGCGCCTCAGATCCGACCTGAACCTGCCCCACTTCAGCTTTCGCGCAGGGCGCGGGCAGTACCACAGCGAGTCACATCGCGATATCCGCGGCCTTGAGACCCACACGGCCGGGCGCTGAAGCCAGCGCGGGGGCCTGAGGTGCTCAAACGTTTGGATCGGTTCCAGCTCCGCCGAGCGTGCCGGGCTCGTCGTCGGACTGCTGGCCGCCGCCGGACGTGCCGCGCTCACCGATGTTGTGTCTAGTACGTTCACCACCGGACCATCGTCGACTCCCACCGAGCACCGCGCCTGAACCTTGCCGGGGCGGGACGGGGCTACTGCGCATGAGTAGCCCCGCACGGTTGCGCACAACAGCGATTTCAGTGTCGCAACACAAACCGAAGGATAGTGACCCCCAACCCAAGTGTCGCGACAAACGCAGCGCCGGCAGAGGCAGCGGTGTTCATGTTCGCCTGGCCGGAGCCGAGGATCGTCAGCATCGCGCCCAGCAAGCCCACAATGATGGCGAGCTCGATCACCATTATCAAGGCAAGGATCATCGTGGATCGCCTGGGCTCATCGCGCCGAGATTCAGCAGGCCGCATTGACATCGCCTTCTCCGCCCGCGACTACATCCGCCATCGGAAAGCACACGGCAAGGCGCATCGACGGCCCGCCCGGACGGCCGCGCAACGCTAGCCGGTCGCGTAGCTGAGGTTGTGCGGCACGGCGAGTCGACGTCACAGCCGAGGACGTGTGCGTGTGGGGAGAGCGGGTAGTGGATCGCCGGGTCATCTAGATCCTGTCTCGCTATTCGAGGTGGGTATGCGCCGAACTAGTCGTTGAGCGCCGACACCCGAGGTGCGGGTGCTAAGAGCTCGACGAGATGTGCTGGCACCCAATGGCACTCGTGCATCTGCAAGCGCATCTGCAAGCACGGTCGAGGATGCTAGCTCGAGAAGGAAAGTTCTGCCAATGGGCAAGTCAAACTTGCCAGTTAGCTGGGATGGGCGGCCGATAGGCAAGAGACTTCGTGCAAGTGGCATAGTGTTCCCATGGAGCGCGGTGGCTGGAAGCGCTTGGCGGAGCGAGTGGTTGCCAGGCGAGTCGAAGTAGGGATGCCCACGCGTCAAGCGCTGGCGGATGCCACAGGGCTGAGCTACCGCTTGCTCGGCGATCTCGAGCGTGGCGACCGCCCGGTGTCGGATGGCTCTCTGGCAGTCGTTGAACAAGCGCTCGGGTGGACCGCCGGCGTCGCGCGGAAGATAGTCGACGGTACAGCTACCGGCATCGGTGCAGCTGACTTCGATGGCCTGCTTTCCGTCGAAAGCGATGTCGCCGTGCGAGATCCTTTGTCCGCCATAGAGCGTTCGAGTTCTTCCGGGTTGCTTGACCGTGTCGGCCGACCACCGCTGGTTCCACGTCGGATCGCCCGAGTGGACTGGAATGAAGAACTGGTGCCAGGTGTGCGACCGACAGTGCTGCGGATTGCGTTAGGAGAATTCCTTCGTACTCGGCGTGACCAGCTCGGGTATTCACTTGAGCAGGTTGAGGCCGAAATCGGTTGCACCACAAAAGACCTGGCGGAGGTCGAGCAGGGCGCGGCGTTGATCGGACGGCAAGGGGCGTCGGTCGTCCTGAGCCTGTACGGGGTATACGACCGGCAGATTCATCAAGAGTTCTGGGAACTGGCGGAAAGCGCCGATCGGTCCGGATGGTGGACCACCTACACCGACGTCCTCCCCGATTGGTTCCAGCCATACATCGGAATGGAGCAGCGGGCCAAATCAATTCGCACATTCGAGTGTCAATACGTACCAGGAATACTGCAGACACCGTCCTACGCGCGCGCGGTAATCCAGCAGATGAGTCGACCCAGCGAGGTGTCACGCAAGGTCTCGGTGCGGATGCAACGGCAACGCGTGCTACATGAGCCTGGTGGTCCTACCCTGTGGGCCGTGATCGACGAGGTGGCGTTGGCCAGGTCGCCACAGGGCATAGCAATGGAAGAACAGGTCGGGCACCTGGCGAGGATGTCCGAGGAACGGAACATCACGATCCAGATTCTTCCGGCACATCGCTATCAGGCACCGAGGTCGTTCAGCGTTTTGAGGATGCCGAACGGAATACCTGACATCGTCTATATCGAAGAGTTGACCAGTGCGCTGTATTTGGATCGACTTGACGAAGTGGAAGAACATAGGAAGCAGATAGACCGAATCGGTATCGCAGCATTGACACCGATCGAGTCGGTTGAGTTCCTGCTGGAGCTACATGAACGCCTTCGCCATGGCGGGGCCGGTCCGGTTATCAGCCCGACAGGATATGAATGGTCGTCGGGCGCCGACGTTGTGGCCTGAGTCTCGGGTGTGCACCAGATTGTGATGTCGGGCCCGCCACTACCGCGGTCCAGATAGCTTGACTGGCAACCTGACTGCTCGCCAGCTGCGCCGAAAGCTGGGCACATCTCCGGATGGTTCGTTCGATCAGCGGCGCTGATTGCATCTCCAAGGCGATAAGACTTCCTAACAGGTTCTGTCGGGTAGCGACGAGTCCTGTTGTAGTGCAGGATGTTTCGTCGTGGCAGCGCCGTGGATCGTGGACGACCAGCTGTGGGCAGTGATCGAACCGCTACTGCCGGTCAAGGCGGCGGGAACACCGGGACCAGCACGGATGAACGATCGGTTTGTCCTGCAAGGGATCTTGTTCGTGTTGATCACCGGCATCGGGTGGGAGGACCTACCGCAGGAGCTGGGGTTCGGGTCCGGCATGACCTGCTGGCGTCGGCTGCGCGACTGGCAAACCGCCGGGGTGTTCGAGGCCGTGCACACCGCCCACTGCCACCGGGCGGGCTTGATCGATTTCGACCGCGTCATCCCCGACGGCTCGCACGTACGGGCCAAAAAAGGGGCGCCGACACCGGTCCCAGCCCGGTCGACCGCCGCAAAACCGGAGCGAAACACCACATCCTGACCTGCGGCAACGGATTTCCACTCGCCATCGTTCAGTCAGCGGCCAACGTCAACGACCACCTCGTACTACCCGAGCTCCTCGACCGAGTACGTCCACTACGAGGACGTCCCGGCCGGCCACGGGAGAAGATCACGACCCTGATCGCGGACAAAGGTTACGACTATCCGCGGGTCTACGACGAACTCGAACGTCGGCGGATCACCGGCTACATCCCACGGCGAGGCACCCGCGACAAAGTTACCGCCGGCCGCTGGATCGTCGAGCAAACACTGGCCTTGCTGCACCAATACCGGCGCTTAGCCATCCGGTGGGAACGCCGCACCGACATCCACCAAGGATTTCTCGACCTCGCCGCCGCGCTGATCTGCTGGCGACGACTCAGCAATCGAACCTGATAGGAGCTCTAAGGTCGCCCGGCGTCGTGGCCGAGAGAAGCAGACCGACTTCCGTCGGCCAAAAGGTGAGGTCGCTGTCAGCCATGGCGACCTTCGACGTGGTCGCGATCGTCCCACTGCGCTGAATCAGCCGCATGGGATGATCGTTCTCCACGCGGGCTCCCATCCTCGCAAACAGTTTCGGTGACCTTGATCGAACACGCGATATGGTATCGACGTAGGGCTGGAGCGCCTCCAGCGATTGGCCAGTCTGGTCCCCACACCCGACTCGACAACCTTGTGCGTGACCTTCTTCTGCGGCTCCTGAAACTTCGCGTTGTGTCCAGCACGGGCATCTCGATCACCGCGCATCCTGCTCGGTCAGCTGAATCCCGCGTTTCCGCTCAACGAGGTAGAACAGAATGTTCTCGATCGCGTCGGCTTGAACTCAAGCAGCATGCGCGTATGTTGGCGCCACGCAACTTCCCCAGGATGCTTCGCGACCGAGGTCATCGGGAGGACCTGCCTACTTCAGCGGATGCCGTCCCACAGGCCCCAGCGGGGAGTTGTCTTCGTCGTACGAGCCAAGAAGCACAAGCCCACATCCAAGAACCGTCGCCAGTCGATCGATGCGACGCGTCACAGGCACGTTCCGATCGCGCCGGGACTCGACAGTCAGCCCCTCCGTTACGTGCAGCAGAGCCTGCTCCAGCGCCGACAGATTCAAGCGGTCCTGGCTGCGTTCCCAGGTGTCAGCACGTCCCGAGGTGCGGTGTTGAATGTCGGCCCAATCCACAGGCCGCCGGGGATGTCGAGGGTGTGACATAACTGTCGTGGACTTGGTGAGTGAGTCGGTGACGCAATGGTGCCTGCCATCGTTGGCACCCAATTCACTGGGTGAGAGCACTACTGAGTTCTCCAGTACGGTGCCGGCGAGATAGGCGTCGTTGAAGTCATCCTGTGTGTGGAAGCAAGGTGCGACGTAGTAGACATCGCCGATTTCCCGGCCGGCGTTGACTTTTCGCTCAAGTTCTAGCAGTCGCTGGTGCTGATGTTCGTCAGTGTCAACGGCGAATCGGTAGTGCGGGTTGCCGATGTGGTCCCATGTGGGCGAGCTGGGATGGCGTCGGCTGACGAAGGTTGGGCGCTTGAATTGAAGGAACAGTGCGTACTCCACCATCGACAGCTTGGCATCCCAACCAAGTCTCTCTTCAAGCAGCAGTGATGGAAGCACAGGTGCGCCAGACCTACGGTAGATCCCGCTGAGAACACTTTCGGCTTCACGAATCGCGGCATAGCCAAAGCTGAACTCTGAAAAGTCGGTCTCCACGAGTTGCGCCCCCTAGATCATAGTTCCGCTGCCCACGAAACCGGCGACACTGTAAGCCCTTGCCGCAGATAAACAACGGCTCTACTCTACAACGCTCCGAGTGAACGCACTGGCCGCCGATCGACCGGTGCGGGCCGCCCATCCCGACGGGCAAGGGCGGCCGCCATGCGACCGCTCTCTGGCACCGGCCAGCTCAAAGACCATCCCCGCAGATGGGGGTGCGTAAGCTCGAAGCTTACACTCGGGTTCGCACCGCACCAGCAGTGTGGTTTTGGTGACGAAACCGTAGCAAAAGACTGTGCGGCACAGTGCGGCAGAATGTATCTCGGGCCTCGTGGACCAACCCCGCGGGTGCGGGTCCGGCACACCGTTCTTGCAACGTATGACACCGAGCAGCGCATGCGACCACGACTGGTCGCCGCGACGATCTGACTGCCATCCCACGCCCCTCGCGCTGGCCGCTGGCCGCTGGCCGCTGGCCGCTGGTGAGGAGGATTCACGCCAGCGCCCGCTGGCGTGCTGAGCTTACGTCGTTTCACTGCCGAGACCCTCCGACGAAGGCTGAAATCACCGCGATGATCCTGACCGCCGGTAATGCACGTATATTGCACGAAAAAAGCAGGTCATTACCCCAAGGGCTGTGACCTGCTGTTTTGCGGTGGTCCCAGCTGGTTTCGAATCAGCGACACAGCAGAGCTCTCGTAGCGATGCGGTTCGCCTCGACCGACCAGACGACCGAGGCGACCCCATCCCCATGCAACCCCACGCCACGACGGCGCCCGGGCGGATTCACCCTAGGCGCTCAGCACCACCGATATCGGAGCCACGCCAACGAAATCACAAGAGGCAGGCCGATTCGCTCGAGAATCGTTGAACCCCGCGCAACACTGCGGGGCCCTGCACAGCGACGGCCGCGGCACAGGCCGACCATGAACCATGACACTCCTTCGATGCCCCACCGCCTGGACTTGCCGCAGAGTTCCACGTGACCCACCTACGGCCATTCCCTCGCGCTTCGCTGGGGTCGGAATACCCCGTCTCAACGCCTGCCCTTGCGGGGAGGTCTCCGAGTACTGGACAGGCGACCAGTTTCAAAAGTGTGGGGTTTCTGTGAGAAATCGGCCAACCACGTCAAATCTCCGGGTATGAGAAAACCCCCTCCGACCGAGGTCAGAGGGGGTTTTGCCTGTCGGGCTGACAGGATTTGAACCTGCGACCACCTGACCCCCAGTCAGGTGCGCTACCAAGCTGCGCCACAGCCCGTTCTTGCCCCCGTCGCCGGGTGCTCGAAAAGATTACCGCACCTTTCCGCGAAGGTACTAATCGGCTGGTAGACGGCGGTTTCTGTGGGTCTTATATGTGCTGAAGCACGCATCTCGAGGAGCGTCAGCGGACACTCCGGCGCCCCCTCGAAACCAGTGCATCCCGAGCCGGGTGACCGCGCCCGGCGATGCCTCTGAACCGCACATCCGCCCACAGCCGACGACGAGAGGTAGCTGAGCACAGCCGATCTCGCAGGAGTCAGCGTGGTCGGCAACGCGGCCGAGCCGACCGGCAGCGGCGGCGATGACGATGAACACGAAAGCTTCGGTTCGGTTGGTCGATGGGGTCAGTTGCCGGGCGAACGGGGCCGGTGCAGGTAGCGGGTGTCGGTGACCTGATCGCCTGCGAGGCTTATCCCGGAGGAACGAACCTCGACCGATCTGTGGTTCGACATTGCTCGGCTTCCCGGTGCCATAGTCTTCGCAATCGAACTTCGGTGGTGGCGCCCCCGTAGCGGCCGGACGATCGCGATTCGTCCCGAGCCGAAGTCGGCAACCGTGAAAGTGGAGGAGCACAGGCGAGCGCTTCGTGACGGGCGCATCGAACTGCCGGCGGTCGGGAGCGTACAGCAGGTCGAGCCGCCGGGTCGGGGGTTCGATGGGTGGTGGGCCGATAGGTCACCTGAGGCGCATCTACCGGCCCACCCGACCTATCGGCCCACCGCCGAAATGACGGCGGTGTCACTGATTTCGAGCAGCCGACGGCGTGCCTTCGGATCGTCGGCCTGCGCGTGCGGACGGCTCTGCCTGGTGCCGTTGAAGTACCGGCCTGTCATCCGCGACAGGCCGGGGTCGCAGATCAGCCGGAGGGTCGCGTCCGTGCCTTCGGCGACGGTGCTGATCGGCGTGACGCCGGATTCCAGCACCATGGTCGTCGCCATGAGGGTGGCCGGGTGCAGGGCGTTCACGGTGACACCGGTCCCGTCGAGTTCCTCGGCGTACTCGATGGTCGCCATGATCATCGCCAGCTTGGCTCGGCAGTAAGCGGTGTACACGTCGTAGTCGTGCTCGGGCGTCGGATCGTCGAGGTCGATCTCCTGCTGACCGGCAGAGGCTACGTTCACCACCCGGGCCGGAGCCGAGGTCCGTAGCAGCGGAAGCAACCGCCGCGTCAGCCGATAAGGGGCCAGATGGTTGACCGCCCACAGCAATTCGTTGCCGTCGGCGCTGAGCTCGCGTCTCCCGTCCGGCCGGCCGCCGGTGCCGGCATTGTTCACGAGCACATCCAATCGCGAAGTGCGGGCGATGATCTCGTCGGCCAGCCGGTCCACCTCCGCAAGTCGCGACAGGTCGGCCAGGATGATCAGCGGAACGTGTCCGCTTGCTGCTGACACTTCGGCGGCGACCGCTGCGGCCCGATCGGGGTTGCGGCCGTGCAGGATCAGCCGGGCGCCCGCTGCGCCGAGCCGCACCGCGAGGTCGCGGCCGAGTCCGTCCGTCGCACCCGTGATCAGCACTGTTCGATCGACCATGCGGTCGATATCGTTGTCGCTCAGAGTCTTTCCTTGCGGTCTCATGTCCCGTCCTCGGTCCGGATACTGACCGACGTTGCGGTCAGGTCGAGCGCGACGTGTGTGCCGAGCGGCGTGTGCACGACGCGCGGCTCACCGGTGGCCGGCATCGGCAGGCCGTTCACGACGACCTCGACCCAGCGGACGATGGCGTCGCCGTCGCGCTGCGAGTGACGAACGATCTCGACATCACAGGGGATCGGCTCCGTCATCGACGACGAATCCGCATTCACTGCGTCGTCTCCGCCGTGGCGACGAGCGTGGCTCGACCCAGGATGTGGCCGGCGATGGTGAATCCGAGCAGAGCCGGCGTCGAGTCGGTGGCGATGCCGACGTCATCCACGTCCAGAGCGTGCACGGTGACGAAATAGCGGTGCTCACCGTGCCCTGCCGGCGGTGCCGCACCGATGTATCGAGGTCGGCGCGCGTCGTTCGGCAATTGGAGGGAGCCGAGCGGCAAACCGCTACCCGCGTCGTCCCCCGCACCCTCGGGAAGGGTCGTGGCCGTGGCCGGGATGTTGGCGACGGCCCAGTGCCAGAAGCCGGAACCGGTGGGGGCATCGGGGTCGTACACGGTGACGGCGTAGCTCTTGGTGCCCGCGGGTGCGCCGCTCCAGCTCAACTGCGGGGAAAGGTCTTTGCCACCGGAGGTGCCGGAGGACCACTGGGCGGGTGGCCAGGCGGCGCCGTCGCTCACCGTGGTGCTGGTGACCGTGAACGAGGCCGCCTCGGGAAGACGGGCGAAGGGATCGTTTGCGCTCATCATGTCGCGCCTTTCGAGTCGTACCAGACGAACAAGATCGACGATATCAGAAATAATCGATGATTTTGTAAATCATCTATGATTGAGTGATGACGCGGACAACCCCCACCCCGACCCAGCCGGCGAAGCAGATGCTTTCCGAGCAGGTCTACGCACAACTGCGGAACGCGATCATGCGCGGCGAGTACGCGCCCAGTGACGCGCTCAAGCCGCAGGATCTAGCCAGGCAACACGGCGTGAGCCTGGCCGTGGTGCGCGAGGCGCTGGTTCGGCTGGTCGGCGAGGGCCTGGCCGAACGGCTGACCAATCGCGGCTTCGCGGTCCCAGCTTTTACCGCTCACCGCTGGCAACAGATCGGGGAGGCCCGCCGGACCATCGAGCCAGTCCTGCTACGCATGTCGATCGAACGTGGTGACGTCAACTGGGAAAGCGACGTACGGGCCGCCCACCACCGCTTGGCGCGCACCCCGGCATTCACCCCGCAGGATGGCGAGTACTACAGCGAAGAATGGGCCGAGGCCCATCGGGTATTCCATCGCACACTCTTGGAAGGGTGCGGCAACCCGGTGCTACTGGAAACCTTCGACCGGCTGTGGGTCGCGAGCGAGCTGGCCCGCCGCTGGTCGGCACAGCGCACCCCTGGGCGCGACGGCATCGACGAGCATCGCCGATTGGAGGAGGCAGCGCTGGCCCGTGACCCCGACACTGCCGCCGACATACTGACTCGACACCTCACCCTGACGACGGCCGCACTGACAGAGCAAGAAGGCTGACACCGGGGAATCATCACCCTCGCCCATCGACGGAAAGCCGAGCAGCTCGCGTTATGCGCGGGGGTTCAGGCCAGGACGGCGGGCTTCAGCACCTCGCGACACCACTGGCGGAAGTCGGTAGGGGCGGGCGAGGTCAGGGACTTCTGCTCGGCGTCGTAGATGCCGGCATTCTGGGCGATGGCCATGTCTGCCAGGCCCTGCGCCCAGGCTTCACTCATCCCGTATTGCGTCATCGTCGTCTTGCTTCCGTCATGAACAACCGCCTCGAAACGCTGGCCGCCAACCCGCTGGGCCGGGCCCTGTAATCGGAGATGTACGCCGATGCGACCTGCGGGGCGAACGTCGCCCGGTTCGCGTTCCTCAGCCCCGCGGCGAGGCGGTTCTACCTCGACTGGGAACGGATGGCCCGCTTCGCCGTCGGCGCGCTGCGCACCGAGGCCGGGAAGAACCCCTACGACCGGGAGCTGTCGAACCTGATCGGTGAACTGTTTACCCGCAGTGACGCTTTCCGCGTGATGTGGGGCTCCCAGGACGTCTATGCCTTCAGCCAGAGCACCAAGCGCCTCAACCATCCGCTCGTCGGCGACCTGGTACTCGACCAGGAGACCATGCCCTGCCGGATGACAGCGGCCTGAGCGTGGTCGTCTACAGCGCGCCCCCTGCAACCGCCGCCGAGGAGAGCCTGAAGCTGCTCGCCGGCTGGTCCGCCACAACCGGACAGGAGCAGCACCCGGAATCCACCGGCGAGCTTCGTCCGCGGCACTGCGGACCTAGTCCGGCGGCAGCCATTCTTTGCTCAGCCTGAGGCCGCGAGCCGGGTGGCGTCACCGGGCGCGCATCACCACCTCCGCTCGGGGTTCCGCAGGGGCGGGCAGCACCGGACTGCGGCCGGTCGGTCCGCCCGCCGTGCCCGCGACCGGCGAAGTGTTCACCCCCACCGGGCCACAGCCTGTGCCCGTCCCCCGCGCTCCACGATCCCGGCATACCTTGTCGACCGGGCCTACTCGGATTCCGAGGCCTCGCGATGCACCACCTGGGCGTCGGTCCCGGGCGACATGATGCTCTCGTGGCCATCTTCAGCCCGCACCCGGTAGGGAGGCGCGCCGTCGTGGCCGAGTACTTCGACGATCTCGACAACATGATCGTGTTGCCCGACGACCCTGCCATGCACGACCAGCCGGTCGCCCTTCGCTGCATACATGAGTAGCCTCCTCGTCGACGGTGACTGATCTCCCGAATCCAACGGTACGACTGGGACGAACTCTCAGCCAGCGATGGCACGCAGATACGCCGCGCCGCGCGGTGAGATCTCGTAGCCGGTCTCCAAGCTGTGGGTCAGGCCGAGATTCTTCAGCTTCCGTACGTCGAGCTTGAACGAATCCTTGTCTCTGCCGAGACGCTCCGCCAGATCGGCCGCACGGCGACCGGGATGCTCCGCCACGGCAGCGAGAACCATATCTGTCCATGGTCCCCGGCGACTCGCCTTGTCCAGCCGGGCCAGCGCCGCGGAGATCTCGGCAACGTCCTGCGAGGACAAGTCCGCATCGCTCCTCAACGCCACCCGTTCGTCGGGCCCTACGTAGCGGACCTCGATCCGGAAGACCGGATCTTGCGGAGAGCCACGCAGGGCGGCTTTCACGGCTTCGGCGTCACGCTCTCCGGCGCGGTGCGCGGCGGCGTTCGAGATCTCGTGTGGCTCGATCCGGTCGACGCGGACGATCTCGACGATCCCGGCGCTGGTGTGCAGGGTGCCGCCGACCCGAACTCTGGGTGCCGCCCAGCGCCGGAACACCGTCGAAACCTCGCCGGCGGCGACACCGCGTGCGATGCGGTCGGTCAGAATCACTGCGCGTCCTCCCTGAGGCGGCCCGGTGACCCGATCGTAGCGTCGTGAACTTCAGGCGCTGATCGGCGCGGCCGTCACTCCGTAGCCGAGGTTGCCGAGGACTTCGCTGGTCGCCTTCGCGAAGTTCAGGGTGATGAAGTGCAGGCAGGGGGCGCCCTCGTCGATCAGACGTCGGGTCATCTCCGTCGCGATGTCGATTCCCTCGGCCCGCACGGCGGCGAGGTTCTCCTCCGGCCCGTCCCCCGCGGCGCGGCGCAGGCGTTCCATCAGCCGCTTCGGCAGCGACCGGCCGCTCAGCTCTTCCGCGCGCTGGACGGTACGCAGTGAAGTGATCGGCATCAGCTCGGGGATGATCGGCTTGGCGCCCTCGATCGGGTCGGCGGCCAGCACCCGGTCGCGCAGGCGCAGGTAGTGCTCCACGTCGAAGAACATCTGCGTGATCGAATACTCCGCGCCCGCACGCAGTTTCGCGACGAGGTGACGGGTGTCGTGATCGAGGTCGGGCGAGCGGTGGTGGCCCTGCGGGAACGAGGCGACACCGACGTGGAAGTCACCGAGGTCGCGCACGATGCGCACCAATTCCTCGGCAAACTCGACGCCCTCGGGATGCTTGCGCCACTCACCGAGCGGATCACCCGGCGGATCGCCGCGCAGGACGAGCACGTTGCGGATGCCGGAATCGGCGTAGGAGCCGATCAGTTCGCGCAACTCCGCGACGCTGTGCCCGACGGCGGTGAGGTGCGCGACCGGCAGCAGGGTGGTCTCGGTGGCGAGCTCACCGGTGATCCGCGCGGTGCGGTCCTTGGTCGACCCGCCCGCACCGTAGGTCATCGACACGAACGCCGGGTGCATCCGCTCGAACTCGCGCACCGTCCGCCACAGCCTCGCCTCACCCGCGGCATCACGCGGCGGATTGAACTCGACCGAGAACGGCACTCCCCGACTCGCGTGGGTCCGCAGACTCTGCGCGACCGACGGAGTCCGGGAGATCAACGGGGTCGGCTGCCCGTCGGTCGTGGGTCGTTCGGCACCGGTCATCGACTCTCCCCCAGTTCCACTAGTAGGTCGCCGCCCTCGACCTGCTCACTTCGCCACGGCGATTCGCCTCACGATACCGCCGCGCGGCGCGGAGACGGCCGCTTCCGGCTTCATCCGGTCACCACCGAATCACCTTCGGAGACAAGGCGACTCCCCGGCGAGCTAGGCCACGACCGCCCGTTGCGGCACTCCGACGTACTCGCTCAGTGGCCGGATCAGGGCGTTGGATTCGCCCTGCTCGATGATGTGCGCGGTCCAGCCGGTGATCCGGCTCATCACGAAGATCGGGGTGAAAACCTCGATGTCGAATCCGAGCAGGTAATAGGCGGGGCCGGTCGGAAAGTCGAGGTTGGGCTTGATGCCGGTGGCCTCGTGCATGGTGTGTTCGAGCGTTTCGTACATCCGCACCCATTTGCCGCCGTCGGTCGCGGCGGCGATGTCCAGGAACGCCCTTTTCATCGTGGGCACACGGGAATCACCGTTCTTGTAGACCCGGTGGCCGAAGCCCATCACCTTTTCCTTGTGCGCCAGCTTCGTGCGCAACCACTCCTCGGCCAGCGCGGGATCGCCGATCTCGAGCATGTCGTGCATGACCGCTTCGTTCGCGCCGCCGTGCAGTGGGCCCTTCAACGCGCCGATGGCGGCGGTGACCGCGCTGTAGATGTCGGACAGCGTCGAGGTGACGACCCTGGCCGCGAAGGTCGAGGCGTTGAAACTGTGCTCGGCGTAAAGGATCAGCGAGACCTCGAACGCCTTCACCAGCTCCCGCGACGGGATCGTACCGAAGCACATGTTCAGGAAGTTCTCCGCGTATCCCAGATGCGAGTGCGGCGCAATCGGATCCAGGCCGTGGCGGCGCCGGTGGTCGGCGGCCACGATGGTCGGCAGCACGGCGAGCATCCGAAGTGCCTTGGCGCGGTTGGCCTGTGCCGAGTTGTCGTCCTCGGCCGGGTCTTCGGCGCCGAGGTAGCTGATCGCGGTGCGGACGATGTCCATCGGATGGCAGTTGTCGGGCATCTTCGCCACCAGCGACAGCAGCGACCGGTCCGCGCGCCGGGACGCGCGCTCCTGCTGGCGGAACCGTTCCAGCTCGACATGATCGGGCAACTCACCACGCCACAGCAGATAGGCCACCTCCTCGAAGGAGCAGTGCGCGGCCAGGTCCTGCACGGCGTAGCCGCGGTAGGTCAGCGAGTTCGTTTCCGGGACCACCTTGGAGATCGCGGTGGTGTCGACGACGACACCGGCGAGTCCCTTGTAGATGGTCGGTACGGCGATCTCCGTCATCACTGGTCCCTTTCCAGAGCGAAATTGAAGATGTCGGAATCGAATTCGTTGTAGCGCTCGTACTGCAGCAGTTCGTAGAGGCGGCTGCGGTGCTGCATCCGGTCGAGCAGACCGGATTGGGTGCCCTGCTCGTAGATCTCGCGCAGCCCGGCCTCCGCGGCGAACATCGCCAGCCGCAGCGTGGAGACCGGGTAGATGACGGCGTTGTAGCCGATGGACTCCAGCGTCTGGGCCGAGATCAGCTCGGACTTGCCGAATTCGGTCATGTTGGCCAGCAGTGGTGCCGTGACAGCCGCGCGGAACTTCTCGAATTCGGCTGCTTCGGAGAGGGCTTCGGTGAAGATCAGATCCGCGCCCGCGTCGGCGTAGGCCTTCGCTCGGTCGATCGCCGCGTCGATGCCTTCGATGCCCGCGGCGTCGGTGCGGGCGCAGAGGACGAAGTTCGGGTCCCGCCGCGCCGCGACCGCTGCCCGTAGGCGCCGCACCATCTCTTCGACGGGGACCACGGCCTTGCCGTCGAGGTGCCCGCACCGCTTCGGGTTGACCTGGTCCTCGAAGTGGGCGCCGGCGATCCCGGCGTCCTCTAGGAAGGTGACCGTGCGGGCCGCGCTCATCGGCTCACCGAAGCCCGTGTCGGCGTCGATGAGGACCGGAAGGTCGGTGACCCTGGCGATCTGGCGGCCGCGCTCGGTGACCTCGCTCAGCGTGGTGAGCCCGATATCGGGCAGGGCGAGGTCGGCGGAGACCACCGCGCCCGAGACGTAGACGCCCTCGAAGCCGATCTCCTGGATCAGCTTGGCCACCAACGGATTGAACGCGCCGGGGATTCGCTGGATCCGGTCCGAAGCCAGACCGGCCCGGAACGCGGTGCGCTTGTCGGCGGCCGAAGTCGCCGATGCCAGCAGGCCGGTCATCAGAACAATCCCTTCGGCAGCTTCGGCGCGCGGGCGAGCACCTCGTCGGAGACGGTGAAGTTCAGCCGGCCCAGCTCCTCGGCGGACAGGTCGGGGGTGCGCTGGGCGACGTCGAGGAAGCGGTCCTGCTCGGCCGGGTCGATGACACCCTCGGCGAGCGTGCGGAACTTCGCGATGTACTGGTCGCGGGCGAACGGGCGGGCGCCCAGCGGGTGGGCGTCGGCGACGGCCAGCTCGTCGACGATCACCTCGCCGCTCTTCAAGGTGACCTCGGCGCGGGCACCGAAGGCCTTCTCGTTCGGGTCGGTGGAGTGGTAGCGCCGGGTCCATTCCGGGTCCTCGGCGGTGGAGATCTTGCGCCACAGCTCGACGGTGTCGGGGCGCTGCGCGCGCTCGGGGGCGTAGGAACGCTCGTGGTGCCAGGTGCCGTCCTGCAGGGCGACCGCGAAGATGTACATCACCGAGTGGTCGAGGGTTTCCCGCGACGCCGTCGGATCGAACTTCTGCGGGTCGCCGGAGCCGGTGCCGATGACGTAGTGGGTGTGGTGACTGGTGTGCAGCACGATCGTGGCGATCTCGTCGAGATCGCCGATGCGGTCGCGCATCCGGCGGGCCAGGTCGATCGGCGCCTGGCTCTGGTACTCGGCCGAGTGCTCCTTGGTGTAGGTGTCGAGGATGCCGCGCTTGGGCTCGCCGGGGCCGGGCAGCGGCACCGAGTACTCCGCGTTCGGCCCGCCCAGCAGCCAGGCGATGACACCGTCCTCGCCCTCCCAGATCGGGGCAGGGGCGCCCTCACCGCGCAGGGCGCGATCGACCGCTTCGACGGCCATCTTCCCGGCGAAGGCCGGTGCGTAGGCCTTCCAGCTCGAGATCTCGCCTTTGCGGGACTGGCGGGTGGCGGTCGTGGTGTGCAGGGCCTGCCCGATGGCCTGGTAGATCGTCTCGGTGTCCAGGCCGAGCAGGGTGCCGATACCGGCCGCGGCCGAGGGGCCGAGGTGGGCGACGTGGTCGATCTTGTGCTCGTGCAGGCAGATCGCGCGCACCAGGTCGACCTGGATCTCGTACCCGGTGGCCAGACCGCGGATCAGGTCGGCGCCGCTGCGGCCGGTGTGCTGGGCGACGGCGAGGATCGACGGGATGTTGTCACCAGGGTGCGAGTACTCCGCGGCCAGGAACGTGTCGTGGAAGTCGAGCTCGCGCACCGCGACTCCGTTGGCCAGCGCCGCCCACTCCGGGGAGAACCGGCCGGGCACACCGAACACCGCGGCGCCGGGCCCGTAGGGATGCGCCAGCGCCTGGGCGCGCGCGTTGGCCACCGGACGGCGGGTGATCGAGGCCGCCGCCACCGCCGCGTTGTCGATGATCCGGTTGACGATCATCTCCTCGGTCTCCGCGGGCACCGGCACCGCGTCGGTGGCAACCTCGGCGATCCGCCACGCGAGGTGTTCCTCTCGCGGGAAGTCCTCGGCGGAACGGTGCGTGCGGACGAGATGGTTCTTCACGGTGGCGGCCTCCAGGAGCGGTGAATTTCGACTGCTTGTTTCGCACGTTACACACGGCGCGATTACCGCGAAACACACCGCAAATGCCAAATCTTGTGGACGAAAATCAGCGAAGTTGCGTAAGTTGTGAAAGCCACCGCTGCTAGATTGGGCGCTATGCAGAAGATGTACGCGGGCGCACGGCTGCGGACGCTGCGTGAACAACGGGGGCTGTCCCAATCGGGGATGGCGAAGGTGCTCGGGCTATCGGTGAGCTACGTCAACCAGCTCGAGAACGACCAGCGCCCCTTGACCGTGCAGGTTCTGCTGCGGCTCAACGCCACCTTCGACCTGGACATGGGCTTCTTCGCCGCCGACACCGACGCCCGGCTGCTGGCCGACCTGCAGGACGTGTTCGCCGACGACCCCGACGCCTACTCGGTCACCAACGCCGAACTCGACGACCTGATGACCCGGGTACCCGGTGCGGCCAGGCTGTTGGTCAGCCTGCATCGGCGCCTGCGCGGAGCCACCGAGCAGCTGGAACAGTTCTCCGCGGGCATCGAGGGCTCGACCGTGGAACCCGGCACGGCGATGCCCTACGAGGACGTCCGCGACTTCTTCTACGACCGGCGCAACCACATCCCCGAACTCGACCATGCCGCCGAGCACCTTTTCACCCAGAATCGGCTCAGCATCGGCGGTCTGGATCTGCAGCTGACCAGGCTGCTGCACGAACGCCATGACATCACCGTCACCATCCGCTCCGACAACCCCACCGACCCCGGCCCCAAGCGCGTCTACGACCCGCAGGCTCGCCGGATCACCCTCGCCCGCAGGCTCTCCCCCGGCCAGCGGGCCTTCCAGCTCGCCACCCAGCTGGCGTTCCTCACCCATGCCGGCACCATCGACACGCTCACCGCGTCGGTGGAGACCATGCCCGCCGGCTCCCGTGAGCTGTTGCGGATCGGTCTGGCGAACTACTTCGCGGGGGCATTGATCCTGCCCTACACCAGGTTTCGCGACGCCGCCGAAGCACTGCACTACGACATCGACCTGCTGTCGTCGATGTTCGAGGTCGGCTTCGAGACCGTCTGCCATCGGCTCTCGACCTTGCAGCGCCCGAACCAGCGCGGGGTCCCGTTCTTCTTCGTCCGCACCGACCGCGCGGGCAATATCTCCAAACGGCAGTCCGCCACCGCCTTCCACTTCTCCCGGGTCGGCGGCAGCTGCCCGCTGTGGGTGGTGCACGAGGCATTCACCACTCCGGGCCGGATCCGCACCCAGATCGCCGAGATGCCCGACGGGCGCAAGTACCTGTGGCTGGCCCGCACGACCGACGAGAGCACACCCGGATACCTTTCTCCCAAAAGGGATTTCGCGATCGGCCTTGGGTGCGACCTCGCCTACGCCGAGAAGCTCGTCTACTCCCACGGGCTGCCGATCCACGACGAGACCACCGCGGTCCCGATCGGCGCGGGCTGCAAGATCTGTGAACGGCCCGACTGCGCCCAACGTGCGTTCCCCCAACTGGGCCGGGCGATCCGCGTCGACCAGAACCGGGCCGCCAATATCCCCTACACCCCGGCCGATCGGGAAGGCGGACCGCGCACTCCGTGACGGTCGGCAGGGTGCGGGCTACGCTCGTGGAGTGCCCGACACCGAGGCCTCGCCGCCACCACGCAACGGCGCCGGTCTCGCATCGCTGGTGCTCGGCATCGTCGCCTGTGTTTTCTCGTTCATCCCGTTCGCCACGGAGTTCGTTGCGGTGCCGTCGTCTGTCGCCGCGGTGGCCGCGGCGTTCATCGGGTGGGACCGGATCGAACGCGGGGTCGCCACCAACCGCGCCGACACCGTCGCCGGTGGTCTGCTCGGCGCGTTCGCGCTCGCCACGAGTGTGCTCGTCTACCTCGCGACCCACAGCGGCGATGCGGTCTAGCAGCATCCGGCCCGGGAGCTTGCACTCCCGGGCCGGATGACTCCTGATGTCAGACCATCTCGGGCACACGCAGGTGAGCGAACCCCAACCTGAACTCCGCCACATCGAGAATCCTGGCACCCGTGACCCGGGTCGCCATCGACCTGATCCGATCGGCGTGTTCGCGGCTGCTGTCGAGCTCCTCGCGGCTCGCCCAGACGGTGGAGCCGACGCCGCGGCCGGTCGCCCGGTCGACGAACAGGCTGGCGCTGCGGAATCCTTCGAGCTTCTCGAACTCCGGCATCAGCTGTGATTTGAACGTGTCGATCGCCTGGTCGATACCGGACGGATCGACCTGCACCCAGGTACACCGGGTGCACGCGTTCGCGCCGGCCAGGTGATCGCGATGCATCACCGCGACTTCCCACTCCTCGACCTTCTCGACCGGCCCGTGCAATGCCTGGGCCAGACCTTCACGCAATGGCTGGACGCGCCGGCTGCTGGCATGCAGTGCGTCCTCGGATTCCCACGCGGTTGTGGCGATGCAGCGCCCTGTCGACCTGTCCACCATCAGCGACAGACCGACCCAGCCTTCCAGCTCGGGCAGATTCGGCATCACCTCATTGCGCAGGTATGCGAGTCCGCCGTCGATCGACGACGGCTGGGCTGCAATGGTGCTTGAACGTGCGTACACGAGCCACCTCCTGCTCCCTAAAGGCGGCACCCCGGTGGGCGCCACCGGACATACCCACTGTCCTCCACGGTTACCGTCCGCACAATGGCTCAGAGGACGCGGCGGTTCGGCGGACGCGGGTCCCTACAACTTGTAGCCGATCTGACGCAGTAGCTGTCGACGGTCTGCCTGATCGTCGGCACTTTCCACGCCCAGTGGTGCTGACCCGTCGACCACTCCGACAATTCCGCGGCCCAGCTCGGTCTGAGCGATCAACACATCCACGGGATTGGCGGTGGCACAGAATATTCCGCAGACTTCCGGGACATGCCGGATCGCGTTGAGCACATTGACCGGATATCCCTCCCGCAGGAAGACGATGAACGAATGTCCCGCACCGACGGCGAGTGCGTTCGTCGTGGCGAGCTCGATCAGATCGTCGTCGTTGCCGGAGTGCCGGACCAGGCACAACCCGGACGCCTCGCAGAATGCCAGCCCGAACCGCAGGTGGGAACTGACCCCGACCAGCGCCTCGTGCAGATCCTCGACGGTTTTGATGAAGTGCGCCTGCCCGATGACGACGTTGAGATCATCCGGCTTGTCGATGCGCACGGCTGTCAGCTCCACATCCAGCATTCTGCGCCGCACCGATGCCGATGCACAGCACGTCTCGGCACCGATTTGCTTGCGCAGCCCCGATGGGCCGAAAAAGGCCGGATTCAGGTGCCCACAGGTATTGACAGAACGAAAATCCGGAGAAGACTGTACATATACCAGAACACCGGAAATGAGCCAGGCTGTTCGATGGAGACGTCTGTTGACAGCGGTGACGATTTTCGAGGATCTGGCTAGGCCCCCGGCAAGCCAATCGAATGCCAGAGTCGTCAGCGACGACTGAAGCTCATGGATTCGATGGAGACTACCGGGGACTGTTCTGTGTGGGGGTCTTTCTACTTGGCGTCTCCGTAACACTCCACCACAGCGGTGGTGAACGGGAACCGTACCGGTGTCGATCCGAAAGCGAGCCGGCCTGCGGTCTCGGCCGCGGCGGCGATCGCGGCGGTCACCGTTGTCGCCTCCTCCGCCGGACAGTGCACGATCACCTCGTCGTGCTGGAAGAAGACCAGTTCGGCGCGCAGACCGGCGATCGCATGACGCACACCGGCCAGCACCAGCAGGGCCCAATCGGCGGCGCTGCCCTGCACGACGAAATTGCGGGTGAACCGGCCACGGGCTCGGGCCGCGGAACTGCTGCCATATCCCCCCGGATTCTCCTGGGACGGGTCGGGTTCCTCCGGCGCGGCGACCGACAGCGGCGGGCAGGTGCGGCCCAGCCACGTGCGCACCAGGCGGCCTTCCTCGCCGGCGCGCGCCGCGTCGTCGACATAGGCGACCGCCGCCGGATACCGCCGCCGGAGCCCGGCCAGGTGGATCAGGGCATCGCCGGAGGTCTGGCCGTAGATGGCGCCTAGCAGGGCGATCTTGGCTTGGGCGCGGTCGCCGCCGAATCCGCGGGCCGCCAGATCCGCGTACAGATCCTCCCCACGACCGGCCACCTCCATCAATCCGGGGTCGCGCGATACGGCGGCGAGCACGCGCGGCTCCATCTGATCGGCGTCGGCGACCACCAGACACCAGCCGGGGTCGGCACGGATCGCCTGCCGGATCACCTTCGGAATCTGCAGCGCCCCACCACCATTGGTGGTCCAGCGGCCCGTCACCGTGCCACCGGGCAGGTACTCGGGACGAAACCGGCCGGCGTGTACCCACTGTTCGAGCCAGGACCAGCCGTGCGCGGTGTACAGGCGGTACAGCGACTTGTAGGCCAGCAGTGGCGCCACGGCGGGGTGGTCGACCTGCTGGAGTTCCCATTTTCGGGTGGACGACAGCTCGATCCCGGCGCGGGCGAAGGCTTTGACGATGTCGGCGGGCAGGTCGGGCCGAACCCGGACGGCGCCACCGAAGGCGCGCGACACCTCATCGGCCAACTCCGCCATCCGGCGCGGTTCCGGCGCACCGGGAACCCGCTCCCCCAGCATGGTGTCCAGCAATTCGCGGTGGACATCCGCGCGCCACGGGATCCCGGATCGCGACATCTCCGTGGCCACCAGCATGCCCGCCGATTCGGCGGCAAGCAGCAGCCGCATGCGTTCCGGATGCTCGGTCTGCGCCGTCCTGGCGACCTGACCCGCGTAGACGTCCAACAGCGCGGTGAACTCGTCCGTGCCGGGCGGGAGCGGTACCGGCGCCGACTCGAACAGCGACGGCTGGGATTCGGGAGCCCGTGCGGGAGCGTCCGGCGGGACCGGCAGGTTGTGCAGGCGCGCCCAGGCTGCCGCCAGGGATCGCGCCTGACCCGCCTGACCCTCCTCGTGCCCGATCAGCAGGGCTTCCGCGGCCTGCACGTCGTAACAGCGCTCCACGCGCACACCGGCCGCGAGCAAGGTCCGGTAGATCTCGGCGGTGGATCGCCACACCCACCGCTCGACCTCGGGACGCGAGCGCACCGCCTCGGCCAGCGACGGCTCGTAGACCACCGGTCCCGCGGGCCGGCCGTCCCGCTCGAGGGGACACAAACGAGCACCACCGTCACCCCACTCCGCCACCGCCCATCGCACGTGACCGAGTCTGGCAGCGGGGTCCGACAACCCTCGGTGGCGGCGGCTACGCGGCACGGCTTTCGGGGCGTACCGTTGACTGTCCGGTTGCCGGGCCGCACAGTTGGTACTGCAGACTTTGCGCGTGTCGTGGTGGTGTCCACAGGATTGCCGCTGTTCACATGGGGTATCAGCGTGATTGATCGCACACGGAGAGGATGCGATGACGATGCGCGGCCGACGGAATCGACGTGATCGGGAAATTCGCGAAGTACGAGAGATCCACGCCAGGCCATCCCATCAAGTCGCCAAGTTCTTGCTGTCTACGCTGCTGCTGGTCTGGGTCGGGTCCGGGATGGTCGCGGCTATGCAGCGGAACTACTTCACCAATCCGCCGGTCAACTGCGGCGACTGGGGCACGATCGCCGTCACGCTCGTGGCGGGCCCCCTCAACTATCTGGGGGCGAACCCGAAGATCACCGAGTGCCAGCTACCGGAGCCGAGCCAGTGAACGGCGCAGATGCCGGGCGGATCGTGGTGCCGAGGAACTAGCCGTTCATGTCGACGACCGGAGGGCCTGCCGTCCAGCCGCCGTCCACGGCCAGCTCGGCGCCGGTCGTGTACGAGGCAGCGTCGCTGAGCAGGTAGGTGACCGCTCCGGCGAGTTCTTCAGGTCGCCCGACTCTGCCCAGCGGCGCGTTCGGAAAGCCGCCCTCCGCCAGACTGATTCCGGTGGGCGCGGTCATCGGGGTGAGCACCATTCCGGGGTGTACCGAGTTGACCCGGATCCGGTCGCGCGCGAGCTCGACCGCGGCGACCTTGGTGAGCCCGCGCACACCCCACTTGGCCGCGCCGTAGGCGCCTGTGTGCGCCAGGCCGACCAGCCCGGCGGCCGAGGAGATATTGACGATGGAACCACCACCGGCCGCCCGCAGGGCGGGCACCACCGCGTGGATGCCGATGTTCACCGATACCAGGTTGACCTGGATCACCCGCTGGAACGTCTCGAGCGGCTCCTCGACCAGCGGCACACCCGAGGCGGTCACCCCGGCATTGTTCACCAGGCCGGTCAGTGTGCCGAAGGCACCGACAGCGGTGTCGACGGCCTGCTGCCACGACGCCGGGTCGGTGACATCGAGGTGTACGAACCGGGCGCGCTCCCCCAGCTCGCCTGCGACGGCGGCGCCGTCCTCGTCCAAGAGGTCACCGATCACGACACTGCCGCCCGCGGCGACGATCCCCTGCGCGAAGGCCGCGCCCAGACCGCGCGCTCCACCGGTGACCAGCACTACTTTGCCCGAAAGCTCCATCACAAATCCCTTTCTCACCGGATACCGAAGACTGCGCCGCCACCGAAGGCCGCGCGATGTGACACCGGCTGTCCACCGTCGATATCGGTGATCCCGTATTCGACGGCCGCCTCGGCGGTGATCACCGTGCTGCCGCTGCGGGTGCCGATCTCGGGATCGGTGGCCAGCGCCAGGACCACCCTGCCGACGAATTCCGGTGTTTCCGCACCCGCGATCGGGAACCCCTCGATGTCCTCGACACCCATGGCCAGCACCTGCTCGGTGCGCACGATCCCGGGCCACAGCGACACGGTGCTCACACCCGTCCCGCGCAGCTCCACGGCCATGTCACAGGCCATCTTGTCCAGCCCCGCCTTCGACATCCCGTACAGCACCGAGTGCAGGTAGCCGCGGGTGCCGAACGAGGAGATGTTGGCGATGACGCCGCTGCCGCGGGCGACCATGCGCCGCGCCGCCTCGACGGAGGCGACATAGTGCGCGCGCAGGCCGACGCCGATCAGCGTGTCCCAGTCATCGACGGGCCGCTGCCAGAACGGGTCGCTGAACCCGGCGAAACCGTCGGGATTGGCCCAGACGTTGTTGACCAGCAGGTCGAGCCCGTCCTGTTCGGCGGCGATGCGGGCGAAGACCGCGGCGATCTGCGCGTCGTCACGATGGTCGCACCGCACGGCGATGCCGGTGCCGCCGCGGGCGCTCACCTCGGCGGCTGCCGCCTCCAGCGGGCCACCGCCATCCGCGCTGCCCCGTCCGGTCAGATACACGGTCCATCCCGCGGTGCCGAGCGCCAGCGCGATTCCCTTGCCGACGCCGCGGCTGGCGCCGGTCACCAAAGCGATCTTCGACATGTCCGGGGCCCTACTGCGCGATCCGGCAGGCGTCGTCGAGCGGCCGGGTGATCGCCCACAGCCGGTGGAACGTGCAGGTCGCGATCTTCCAGCGGCCGTCCTCCAGCCGGTATTCGTCGGCGTATTCGCCGGTGGCGACGGTCTCGGTGCGCTCGATGAGGTTGACCTGGCGGAACCGCAGCGTCCACCGGCCGCTCGCGGTGCCGTCCGCGCGCACCGTGATGTCGGGGTGCACGCCGTGGTGCATGTCGAGGATCGCGTGCTTGCCGTCTACCTGCTGCAGGGCGATCGAGGCGAAGACCGCGGCCATGCCGTCGGCATCCATCGCACCGAGTTCGCCGTAGTCCAGCGCCGAGCCGACCGCGACGAAACAGTCGCGGAACCCTTCGGGGTCCTTGGCATCGCAGGCACGGAAGTAACGATGCTTGAGCGCGGTGATCGACTCGATCGCCGCCAACCGCGCCAGATGCGTCGCGGCGTCGTCGGGCTGGGGGGTTGCCGTCATGAAACTCACCGTATGACCTGGCGGATGTCAGCGCCTGCGCGTCTTCCCGCTCATCGGGAACGGACCGCGGATTTTCGGCGGTTTCCCGCGCACCGTCCCTGGGTAAAAAGATCCCGATACCCGTTCGCGGAACCGGCGACGGGACGCGGATTCCGCGACGTACACCACGGGAGAAACACAGTGTTGAGTTTGCTCGGCGTCAACCGCCGCACCGAGACGGCCGACAGTTGCCCCGGCGCGCCCACCTCGGCCGGACTGCTGGAATCCGGTGACATCGTGGTCACCCCGCGTCGTAGCTACCGCGTGATCAGCACGAGCTTCGCCGGCGGCGCGCATAACGCCGGACGCGTGATCGCCGATACGGTCGACCTGGTGACCGGACGCCTTCGCGTCTTCGAATTCCCCAGCACCGACACCACGGTCACCGTCCGAGCGGCATAGCCCCGCCCGGATCACCCTGCGCGAGAACTGGTCTCGCCCTCGGCGCGCAGGTTGTGCGGCTTGCCGAGTCCGCGATGCGCGCGGATCAGCAGCGCCGCGCGGAGATAACACAGACCGGTGACGTCGTTCAGATCGAAGCCGGTGAGCTGGCCGATCCGTTTCAGTCGGTAGTCCACCGTATTCGTGTGGATGAACAACTCGCGCGCGGTCCGCGAGCGCTGCAAATTCGTCGCCATGTACACCTCGAGCGTCTGCAGCAGTTCCGGATGCGCTTCGAGGGAATCGACGACCGAGCTCAGGTAGTCGCGGGCCGGGCCCTGCCTGGTCAGCTGATATTCGAATGCCAGTTGATGCGGACGATAGACCCTGCTCGAGCCACCGAGCCGATCCACTATTTCGACCAGTTCATGGACCTGTTCGGCCGCGCGCGGAATGTCCGCGGGTATCGCGGTCGTCGTCACCGCGCGCACCGGAACCTGGGCCGCCTCGGACAATCCGGCGATCAGTTCGTCCAGTTCGAGTTCGGAGAACTCCGAGGTGGGCAGCAGCAGGGTGCCGCCGTCGACACTCAACAGCGACAGCACCTTGCCCACACACCGGTTCGCCAGCTCGGCCTGCACGCGACGCAGCTTGCGCCGGGCGACCACATTGCCGTCGAGCGAAGGGATGAATTCCTCGACATGGGGCGGCAGCGCGAGCGCGACGACGTGATAGCTGTCGGCGACGGTGATGCCGCATTCCCTGGCCATCGTCGAGGTGTTCTGACCACCGAGCAATGCCGAGGTCAACGTGTGGACGGCGGTGTGGTGCTCACTGACGACCGAACGCAGTTCCCGCACATAGGCCATGGATACCGCCGAGGTGATCATGTTCTGGATGTCGGTCAGCCGCCGGGCCACACCGACGACGGTCTCGTGGTCCTGGTTGGTGACACCGGCGATGACGAGGTCGAAACCGAGTTTGAACCCTTCGTGCACGGCATTGTGGATGGTGTCGATCGGGATGCCCTCCCGCGCCCAGTCCGCGGCCGCGGCTTGGATCTGTTCCAGCCGCCCCGGTAGGTCACGCCCGTCGAGCGCGCCCCTGGTCAGCTCCAGACACACCCGGGTCACCGTGGTGACATCACCGTCGAGTACCTCGCCGGGCAGTGTCGCGCACGGCACGACATTTTCGATGAAATGGCCCACCATCTGACGGGATATCGTCCGCACATCCTTCAAGGGGTTCGACACCGGACGGCCCGCTGCGGTCAAGAACGGCGCAATGGATGGTGAGACAGCCATGATGAATCCTTCCCAACCCAGATCACTGGGCAAGCCCCCAATCTACCGTGTACCACAAACCGCCGTCCTGGCTTCGCTTGTGATAAACAGCAACGGAAATCCGGATCAATTATGGATTCCGACAACACCATCGGACGGTTCGATCGCCCCCGAGCCTGCCACCCGGTGGTGGCGAATGAACGTTTCCGCCACCACCGGGGGCACTTCGGCTAGCCGGTCAGAGGCACAGGCTGAGCTCGATCGGGCCGACCGGGAGAGGCAGACACACTTCCACCGAACCCGCAACGGGGGCAGGGGAAGCCGCGGTGGCGGTACCGACACTCAGGGCGCCCGCGGACAGCACCAACGCGGCGACGGCGAGCGGACGAGCAGTTCTGGCGTTCATACAGTTCCTCGATTGCATTCTGTGAAACATCCCCATCTCGGGGACATCTCGATCAGATCACAGGAAACTCCGGAAGCAATCATAGTCCGCGCAGGTTTTGACCTTCCTCCGCAGCATTCGCCGAATCGTCATAGATATCCACAAGATTGAGCGTCGGCATCATCGTCGCATCGCGTCAATCGGGGTCGAACGCGCGTAGCACCGCAGCGACCAAGGCGTCGGCGAACTCGTCGTCGAGGCCACCGGAACGCTGTAGCCATCGCTGGGTCAGCGGCCCGTAGAGCATGTCGACGATCAGATCCAGATCGGCGTCGGCGTGGATCTGGCCGGCGCGCCGCGCACTCTCCAGCCGCCGCTTCTTGGCCGCACGCATCGGTTCGTCCATGCGCTCGCGATAGACGGCGGCGAGATCGGCGTCATTGAGCATCTCGGTCGTCAATGCCCGGATCGGGGCGGCGAACTCGGGGTCGGTGAACTCGGCGGCGGTCGCGCGCAGCACCGTGGTCAGGTCGGCGGCGATATCGCCGGTGTCCGGCAATTCGATACCACCGCCGTCGGGATTCTCGGCCGCGGCCAGCAGGGCATCGAAGACCACAGCGCCCTTGGACGGCCACCACCGGTAGATCGTCTGCTTGCCGACTCCGGCACGCGCCGCGATGGCCTCGATCGTCAGCTTCGCGTACTCGATCTCGCCGATGAGTTCGCGGGTGGCGTCGAGGATCGCCACCCGGGATCGCTCGCTGCGGCGGGTGCGGTCGGGCATGGTTCTGACCATGAGCACAGATCCTATCCAATAACGGAACGGTACGTCTCGTCTTGACAAGCGAAGCGCGTCGGCGCATGATCGTCATCGTCAACGAGACGAACCGTCTCGTTCCAGCGAGAGGAGCCGCGCATGACGCGTGCACACCACGAACCCCGCACCTGGTTCATCACCGGCGCCTCCCGCGGCCTCGGCCGCGCCTTCACCGAGGCCGCACTCGCGGCCGGGGATCGCGTCGTCGCCGTCTCCCGTGACGTCACGCCGCTGGCGGATCTGAATGCCGAGGGCCGACTGGTCGCCTTCGACCTCGACGTTTCCGACCGTGCGGCAGTCGAGCGCGGCGTGGAACGGGCCTTCGCGGCGTTCGGCCGGATCGACGTCGTGGTGAACAACGCGGGCGGTGTGGTCCTCGGCATGATCGAAGAGATCACCGAGGAACAGGCCAGAGCCCACCTGGACACAAACCTCTTCGGCGCCCTCTGGGTGAGCCAGGCGGTGGTGCCCCGACTGCGCGAGCAGGGCTCGGGGCACATCCTCCAGGTCTCCTCGATGGGATCCGCTGGAGGATTCGCCGCGACCGGCCTCTACGGCGCGGGAAAGGCCGCACTCGACAGCATGAGCGAAGCGCTGGCGATGGAGGTCGAGCGGTTCGGCATCAAGGTGACGATCCTGCAGCCCGGCGGCTACGAAACCGGCCTGTTCACCGCCGGATTGACGATGACGGAACAGAATCCCGCCTATGCCCCACTGCGCACCTGGCTCGACGACATGTGGAGCGAATCCGAGGACGCCGACCCCGCACTGGCGGCCTCGGCCGTACTGGACATCGTGAACCTGCCCGAACCGCCCAAGCGAGTCATCCTCGGCGATGCCGCCTACGACATGGTCCAGCAGCTCGTCCAGGCCCGTACCGCCGAAACCGCGAAGTGGGAACACCTGAGCCGTCGGGCAGGGTGACCGAGTTCAGCGCAGGAACGCTGTCAGCACCGGGTTGACCTGCGCCGGGCAGTCCTCATGGACGGTGTGCCCGCAGCCGGGGACAACGGTCGCCGTCGCCTCCGGGATCCGCGCGGCCAGCTGGTGGGCTTGGGATGTGGGGAGCCAACTGTCCCGCTCGCCCCACAGGACGAGAGTCGGCGCGGTCACCTCGGCGAGCCCGGCGTCGGTGAGCCGGTAGTCCAGATTGCGCCACAGCGACAGGAATCCGGCGCGATTGGCCGGTCGGGAGAACGGCGCGTACAGCTCGTCGATCACCTCGTCGGTGACCAGGTGCCGATGCTGGAAGGTGCCGCGGATGTTGTCGGCGTAGAGGTCGCGAGTGGTGAGATTCGTGGCCAGCTCACCGAGCAGCGGAGTGGTGAACAACGGTGTGACAGGCGCCTTTTCGGCGTCGATGCCGGGCGAATCGAGCAGAACCAGTCGCTCGACTCGATCCGGATGCTGTTGTGCGAAGTACAGACTCCAGGCGCCGCCCCACGAGTGCCCGGCGATGGCCGCCCGCTCCAGTCCGACGGCATCGAAAAATGCCTCGATGGCTTCCGACATCGCGGGCAGGTCGTAGGCGAAGTCCTCGCGATGCACCTCGGTGTAGCCCTGACTGGGCAGGTCGACGGCATACACCGTGTGCTCGGCAGCCAGTGCCGGAACGACGTCTCGCCAGGAATAGCCCCACAATCCGCCGCCGGCGATCAGCACGACGGGTGAGCCGGTCCCGGTCCGCGTGTAGTGGAATCGGGCGAGATCGGTCTCGGCGTAGTGGGACCCGATGCGACTCAGATACGGCGAGCCGTCAGGCCCGTCGGCGTGGGCCACCGGCACGGCGATCGCGGCGAGAACCGCAGCGGTTGCCAGCGCGAGGCGGGTGGACAGCGTTCGAATACTCATGGGGGCGCCTTCTTCTCGACGGGATGACTACTCCCAGGACGAGCGAGCAGCGCCCGATGTGACGCGACATGACATGGTTCACAGCTTTGGTCGCCTGTCGCGAAATCTATTCTCATAATCATCAGTTTTTGAGATGGCGGTAGATGGTCGCCCGGGAGACACCGAATCGGTCGGCGATCTCCTCGGCGGTACCGCCCGCCAGATAGAGCGAACGCGCCTGTCCGACCTGCTCGTCGGTGAGCGCGGCGGGCCGTCCACCGTTGCGGCCTCGGGCGCGGCCGCGGGGCCGAGGCCGCGCGGGCTCCCCGAGCAGCGCCCGCGCACCGTCCAGGATCAGCCCGCGGAGGGTGTCGGTCGGTACGTCCCGGAACAGCACCACCGGGTCGGCCAGACCGGCGACCACCTGACAGGCCAGCACCCTGTTCTCGATCCTGTCGTCCGGGCCGGCGACCAAGTCGTTGGCCAAGGCGATCGCGGCCCGGAACCGGTCGGCTACCGGCGCCTGCACCAGCAACGTCATGTCTTTGACGAGCATCGTCAGCGTGTGCCGATGGCGCAGGTGGACATCGACGTAGCCTTCGATCGCCCGCCATCGCACCTCGTCGGGATCGGCGCCTGCTTCGGCGGCGGCCAGTGTCGCTTCGAGCTCGTCCAGCAGCGGCACCGTGAGCTGGTGCAGAATCTCGTCTTTGGCGTCGAAGTGGTAGTAGAGGGCGGCTTTGGTGATGCCGACCTCGTCGGCGATGGCCTGCATCGAGGTGGCCCGGTAACCGCGGGCGGCGAACAGGACCCGCGCCGCGGCCAGGATCCGCTCCGATGTCATCGAATCACTTACCAATGGTCAGTCTTTTCGCTAGAGTGCTTACCGACAGTAAGTCTATTCCCGCGGGGTTGATCCGTATGCGAACCACAGTGTCCTTCCCGGTAGCCGGCGTCCGGTGTACCGGCTACCTCTACTTGCCCGCCGATTCAGGGCCGGTGCCGTGTGTGGTGCTGTGTCACGGCTTCAGCGGAACGATGGACCGGCTCTTCGACTACGCCGAGATGTTCGCCGCGGCAGGCTCGGCAGCGTTGGTCTTCGACTACCGCGGCTTCGGCGAGAGCGACGGCGAACCGCGCCAGGTGCCCGACATCGCCGGTCAACTCGACGACATCCGCGCCGCGGTCGCCTTCGCCCGCGGCCACGAGCGCATCGACCCCGACCGGATCTTCCTGTGGGGGAACTCGCTGGGCGGAGCCCACGTGATCACCGTCGCCGCAACGGATCCCCACATCGCGGCCGTCGTCGCGCAGATCCCGTTCAACGGATTTCCCGACCGCGTGGCGGGCCGCTCGACCGGTGACACCCTGAAGCTGCTCGGCGCGATCGCCTGGGATACCGTGCGCGGCAAACTCGGGATGCGGCCGTACTACATCCCGATGGTCGGCCATCCCGGCGACCTGGCCGTCACCGCGACACCGGAGGCCGAGGAGCATATCCGGACCCTGACCGGCAGCGGAGAAACACTGTGGCGCAACAGCATCGCGCCGCGCGCCCTCCTGCAGATGATGCGCTACCACCCGGCCGAGTCCGCCGCCCGCCTGTCCTGCCCGCTTCTGGTCTGCGTCGCCGCCGACGACCAGGAGACACCGCTGGAAAACAGCCGCGCGCTGGCCGATCGCGCGCCGCATGGCGAGCTGCGGATCTACCCCGGCACACATTTCACCTTCTACACCGACCCGGAGTTGCGCCGACGTGTAGTCGCCGACCAGATCGAGTTCTACCGCCGGACCGACGACGCGCCACCGACCGACATGACGTGAGCTGAACTCCCGCAGTGGTTTTTGCGGCATGTTTACGGGTAGGTGCCTCGGGAACCCGGTCGGTCTCGCACACGGTCGGGCGGGTTCGATTCGTCACCGCTCGACTAGGAGTACCGCATGACCGGAGCACACACCAACACCCTCACCCACGTCACCATGGGGCTGGGCTGGGACCCAGCCCAGCCGGCAGGCACCGTCGTCCCCCGCGGCACCGACATCGACCTCAACGCCGCGGCACTGTCTTTCGCCGCCGACCGTTTCGTCGACGCCGCATTCCACGACCAGTTGATCTCCCGCGACGGCGCCGTGCGCCACCTCGGTGACAGCGTCACCGGAGACGGCGACGGCGACAACGAAGTCATCGTCGTCGACATTACCCAGCTCAGCCCCGACATCTCCACTGTCGTCTTCCTCGTCACCTGCTACACCGGGCAGCGGTTCGGCGAGATCGACAACGGCTTCTGCCGCATCGCCGACAATGTCACCGGCACCGAACTGGCCCACATCGACCTGGGCGCCGCTCGCGACCACACCGGCTTCGTCCTCGGCAAACTCCATCGCCCCCACGGCGATTGGGTGTTCACCCTGATCGGCGAGCCGATGCAGGCGCAGCATGCCGCCGAAGCCGTTCCCCAACTCGGCACCTACCTGGCCTGAGCCCCGGATCGGCCGGTAGCGCCGCCTATTCGATCAGGTTCTCGCTTTTCAGCCAGTCGTAGGCGACGTCGGCGGGGTCTTCGCCGTCGATATCGACGCGGCCGTTGAGTTCCTGCATGAGGTCGTCGGTGAGGCGTTCGGAAATGGTGCCGAGCAGGGGGCGCAACTGGGGGTTGGCCTCGATGACAGTGCCGCGGACCACAGCGGTGCCGCTGTAGGGGAGGAAGAACTTCTTGTCGTCGTCGAGGACGCGCAGGTTCAGGTTCTTGACCCGGCCGTCGGTGGTGTAGACCATGCCGAAATGGCACGGGGCGCTCTTGGCGGTCGCGGTGTAGACGACGCCGGCGTCCATTCTGGTGACGTTGCCCGCGGGGACGCCGTTCGGATCGTTGTAGGGGATACCGTATTTCGCCAGCATGGGAATGAAACCGTCGGAGCGGCTGAAGAATTCGTCGTCGACGCAGAAGGTGCGGTCGGCGACCGGGAGCGCGGCCACATCCGACAGCGACCGCACGCCGAGCCGGTCGGCGGTCGGTGTCGACGCGGCGAAGGCGTAGGTGTCGTTGAAGTTGGCCGGCGCGAGCCATTCGAGGTCGTAGTCGCGCTTTTCGATGTCGTGGACGCGCTGCCAGAGTTCCTGCGGGTCGGCGATCGTCTCGGTCTCGTTGTGGTAGTTGACCCAGCCGGTGCCGGTGTATTCCCACAGCACGTCGGCGTCGCCGTTGAGCTGGGCCTGGCGCGAGGAGGCCGAACCCGGCGCTCCGGTCAGATCGGTGACCGACGCACCCGCCGCGGCCAGATAGGTCGCGGTGATCTTGCCGAGCAGCACACCCTCGGTGAAGCTCTTCGACGTGACGACCAGCTTCGCGCCGTCCAGCGGCCGTTCACCGCCGGGCAGGCTCGCGTCGTGGAAGGTCCCCGACGAGCTCACCAGACCGCACCCGACGAGCAGCGTCGCCGCGAGCGCGGACATCAGCGTGACCAGCCGCGCTCGTCTCATGAGATACCTCGCGGGGTCGCGGCAAGTTCGACGAGCCTGCCGAGCCAGTCGATGATCAACGCCAGCAGCCCGACGAGCACGGCACCGGAGATCAGCAGCTTGGGCAGGAACAGGGTGACACCGGTGGTGATCAGGGTGCCGAGGCTGGTCGCGCCGATGAACGTGCTCAGCGTGGCGGTGCCGACCAGGATGACCAGCGCGGTCCGCACACCGTTGAGGATCACCGGCACCGCGAGCGGCAACTCGACCTGGACCAGGGTCCTGGTGGCCGAGAAGCCGATGCCGCGGGCGGCCTCGATCGTGCGGTGATCCACCTGCCGCAGCCCGACGATCGTGTTCTGCAGGATGGGCAGGATCGCGTAGACGACGAGACCGACGACCGCCGTGCGGAATCCGGTGCCCAGCCAGAAGGTGAACAGCACCAGCAGACCGACCGCGGGCGCGGCCTGTCCGATATTGGCGATATTGACCGCGATCGGCTCGAGCCGCTGCAACGCGGGCCGGGTGAGCGCGATTCCCAGCGGGATCGCGACGACGACCACGATCAGCGTGGCGACGAGGGTGAGCCGGATGTGTTCGAGGATCGTGGTCTGGAGATTCGCCCAGCCGAGCGAGGCCTGCTCGGTCGGGGTGAAGGTCGAGGCCCGATACCAGAGCAGGTAGCCGATCCCGATCACCACGATGACGAGCGGTTCGAACCACACGTCGATCGGGATGCGGCGCAGGCGGTTCATGCCGGTCCGGGTTCGTCGGCGGCGACGACCGGCGTCGGCGTGGGATCGGAGCCGTCGACATAGGTTTCGTAGGAGGGCTCCTCGGCGACGCCGTTGCCCTCGGCGAGCTTGGTCTGGATCACGTCGGTCACCGAGCCGATGCTCAGCGAGCCGACGACAGCGCCACGGCCGTCGGTGACGAGAGTGGCGCCCTGGCTGGCGGCGAGCATGGCGTCGAGCGCGTCGTTGAGCGTCGAGGATTGCGCGACGACGGGCAGCCGCCGGTCCAGGTAGTCCGAAACCTCCGGCTTACTCGCCACTTCCGTCAGCGAGGGCCACGAGCGCGGCCGTCCCGACTCGTCCACCACGACGACCCACGTGTGTCCGGCTGCTTTCGCGCGCGCGATCACGACCGAGGCCGACTCCCCGATCCGCGCGGTGGTCACCGGGTCGACGTCGACATCCCGCACCCGCGACACCGTCAGATACGCCAATTTCGCGCCGGACCCGACGAATTCCTCCACGAACGGTGTCGCCGGATCGGTGAGGATCTCCTCCGGGCGCGCGTACTGCTCGACGTGCCCGCCCTCGGACAGAATGAGCACCTTGTCACCGAGCTTGGTGGCTTCCTCGAAGTCGTGGGTGACGATCACGATGGTCTTGCCGAGCTCGTGCTGGATCGCGATCAGGCTGTCCTGCAACCGAACCCGGGTGATCGGATCGACCGCGCCGAACGGTTCGTCCATCAGCAGCACCGGCGGGTCCGCCGCGAGGGCACGGGCAACGCCGACACGCTGCTGCTGGCCACCGGACATGTCCTTGGGCAGGCGGTCGGCGAAGGTGCCTGGGTCGAGTCCGACCAGATCCAGCAGGTATTCGGTGCGCTCGGCGATGCGCTTGTTGTCCCAGCCGAGCACCCGCGGAATGGCGCCGATGTTCTTGGCCACCGACCAGTGCGGGAACAGGCCGCCGGACTGGATGACGTAGCCGATCGACTGCCGCAGCTTGTCGGGATCCTCCCGGGTGACGTCGCGGCCGCCGATGAAGATCCGGCCTTCGGTCGGCTCGATCAGCCGGTTGATCATCTTCAGCGTGGTCGTCTTGCCGCAGCCGGACGGGCCGACGAAGGCGACGATGTGGCCCGCATCGATCTCCAGGTCGAGCCGCTCGACCGCGGGCTTGTCCTGCCCCTTGTAGCGTTTGACCACCGAGTCCAAGGTGATGGACGCACCGGTGACATTGCGAAGATCGGTCATGCGAGTCCCTTGGCGATCGTGAGGTGTCCGAGCAGGACGAGAAGCGCGTCGAACACCAACGCGACGGCGACGATGAGAATGGTTCCGGTGAGCGCCATTTCGAGGGAATTGGCACCGCCGAGCCGGGACAGACCGTTGAAGATCAGCGAGCCGAGACCGGGCCCGAGAACATAGGCGACGATCGCCGCGACACCGACGATCATCTGGGTCGACACCCTGATCCCGGTGAGGATCACCGGCCAGGCGATCGGCAATTCGACCGTCAGCAGGATGCGCCACCGCGACAACCCGATCCCGCGCGCCGATTCCACGACCGACGCGGGCACCGATCGCAGTCCGACGATGGCGTTGCCGATCACCGGCAGCGCCGCGAAGAACGCCAGCATGATGAACGACGGGACGACACCGAGCCCGAACGGGACGAGCAGCAGCGCCAGCAGTGCCAGCGAGGGAATCGTCAGCGCGACCCGGCTCGAGGTCAGCGTGAGTGCGGACGCCAGCGGCAGCCGGTACACCGCCACCGCGGTGAGAATGGCGACGACCGTGCCGACCAGCACCGTCTGAAAGGCCAGCGACGCATGCTGATAGGTGAGGAACGCCAGCACCTCTCCCCGCCCCTGGATATAGCTCCACAAGTTCACGGCATTCCCATCGTCAGGCTGGGCCAGTGGTATGCGCCGTCGAAGGGTAATCGATACGGCGTGCTCGTCCGGGGATGCGCGAGCGGACGTCCGCTATGCCGCCCGGCGCAACGGGACGGCCGCGTAGGGCTCGGCGTCGCCCGCGATGACCGTGCTCGACCTGCCGTCGACCCCGACCGGGACCTGCCCGGCCAGCGTGATGCGGGTGAGCCTGCGATGCTCGCTGCCGTCGTAGTCGTCGACCGCGTAGTGCTGGGTGGCCCTGTTGTCCCAGATGGCGACATCGCCCAGTGACCAGTCCCAGCGCGTGGTGTGTTCCAGGCGGGTCACCCGATCCTGGAACAGCCGGAACAACGTCCGCGACTCGGTGCTCGACAGGCCGACGATCTCCTTGACGAAGCAGCCGAGCAGCAGGGCACGTTCACCGGTCTCGGGGTGCACTTCCACCACCGGGTGCTCGGTTTCGAAGTAGGTGGACTCGAACTCGCTGCGGTAGGCCCGGTCGATGTCGTCCGGGCTGTCCTCGATGTCGGCGGCGTAGTCGTAGCGGTTCGTGTGTCGCGCGCGCAGGCTCTCGGCCAGCCGCCGAAGTGGTTCGGGCAGCGCGTTGTACGCGGCGACGGTCGAAGCCCAGGTGGTCGATCCGCCGTAGCTGGGCAGCGCGACCGCACGCAGGATCGAGGCCTTCGGGACGCGGTCGACGAAGGTGACATCGGTGTGCCAGACGTTCGAGCGGGTCTGGTGGGAGTCGATGGCCAGGCTCTTCGCGCCGGCCGAGGTGACGGTCGGATGCGGGGTGGTGGGGTCACCGAGCAGCTGCGCGAACTCATATTGCCCGTCCTCGGTGAGGTGGTGCTGGTCGCGGAAGAAGATCACTTTGTGCTCGGCGAGCGCGGCCCGGATCGTGGCGACGGACCGGGCGTCCAGGTCGCCGCCGAGCCGCACACCGTCGATCCGCGCGCCGATGTGGGCACCGAGCTTGACCACCCGCACCGCGCTGCCCGGAACGGCTGCGTCATCGATGGACATACGGAGGCCTTTCGCTCGAACCTGGACTATCAGGACAAACGAAACCAGCCCGGCCGCACCGCGACCAGCTTTGGATTCACCTCGAGCAGAAAGGCACAGCGAACCGTCCTGATTACCGCACCGGAGCGTCGACCGATCCCACGATGCCGCGGGCGATGGAGGCGGTGAGCCGGTTGGTCACCGGACCGGCCAGGCGCAGCAGCGGCCGCAGCGCCGGTCCGCCTTCGACGGCGAACGTCCAGGTCAGCCGCGTGCCCGTAGTGGAGGGCGTGAGCTGGATGTCCTCGGCGAAACGACGCAATCCGGGGATGGTGGCGGAATCGACGGTGAAGGTCATCCGGCGTTCGTCGTCCCAGCGGTAGAAGCGTTCGGTCAGTCCGGCGACACCGGCCAGGGTGACGACTCGCGTGGCACCGACGCCGAACGGGGGCGGCGAGGTCCAGCGCATGCCGGTGACAGCCGACGACCAGGAGACCAAGGCGTCGTCGGCGGTCAGCGCGGCCCACACCGCGCTCGGCGGCGCGGCGATCTCGACGACATGGACATAGCGGTTCGGGGCGGTGGCGAGGAAGCGGTCGTCGGATTCGTGCAGGGCGTAGGTCGGCATGGGCGTGTTCGTCCGTTCTGTCGTGGCGACTGGGTGTTTCAGTGGTCGGACCTGCGCGCGCAGCCGGACAGCCCGTTCCAGCACAGTGCGGCGATGACCTCGACGGCATCCTGCTTGGCAATCGGCCGTCCGGCGTCGAGCCAGTGGCGGGCGGCCAGGTGGCTGGTGCCCACCAGGCTCCAGGCGTACATGTCGGCGGGCGCGGCGGCGACACCCACCGCGCGGAGTTCGGCGGCAACGAGATCGGCGCAGGCGCGCATGGCGCTGCGCACCCGCCATTCGATACTCGGTTCGCTGGGGACCGGCGATTCGAAGACCAGCACGTGACCGCCTGGATCCTCGTCGACGAAGTCGAAATACACCGATACCGCGCCGCGCACCTGGGACCGCGGGTCGGTGTCGGCGGCGACAGCGGCGCGGACGCCGCCGACCATCCGGTCCAGATACTGTTGCAGCACAGCGAGATACAGGTCCAGCTTGTTCGCGAAGTGGTCGTACAGCACCGGTTTGCTGATCCCGGCGCGGGCGCTGATCTCCTCCATCCGCGCGCCGTGATAGCCGCCTGCGACGAACACGTCTCGCGCGGCGACGACGACGGCGTGCCTGCGGTGCGCCCGCCTGCCGTCGCCACGCACGCCGCGCGCGGAGATGATCCCCGCCCCGGCGCCCGGCAGTACCGGGCGCCGGGGAGTCGTGTTCGTCGTCATGACACTCAGCCCAGTGTTTCCCCGGCGGCGGCCTTGGCCCGCAACGACTCCGGGACCTCGAACCGGTCACCGTAAGCAGCCCGCAACTCGTCGGCCCGCGCGACGAAGCCGGCCAGGCCACCCGCGTACTGGTTGATGTACTGGATCACGCCACCGGTCCACGCCGGGAAACCGATCCCGAAAATCGAGCCGATATTCGCGTCCGGCACGGTGCGCAGCACACCTTCGTCGAAACACCGCACGGTGTCGAGAGACTCAGCGAACAGCATCCGTTCCTGCATGTCGATGAACGGGATGCCGTGATCCTCGCGGGTGTACTTCTCCACCAGGCCGGGCCACAGGCCCAGCTTCTTGCCGTCGGCGTCGTACTCATAGAAGCCGCGGCCCTCGAGCCGGCCGGGGCGGTCGAAGTCGTCGACCATGGCGTCGACGAGCGGGTACGCCTTCGAGTCGACCCAGCGCTTGCCCTCGGCGAGCAGGTTCTCGCGCAGACTGCGCCGGATCTTCTGCGACAGCTTCATGTTGATCTCGTCGGTCAGTGCCAGCGCACCGACCGGGTACCCGGCCTGGGTGGCGGCCTGTTCGACCGAGGCGGGGTGCACGCCCTCGGCGACCAGCGCGATGGCCTCGTCCATGAACTGGCCGATGACCCGGCTGGTGAAGAACCCGCGGCTGTCGTTCACGACGATCGGGGTCTTCTTGATGGCCAGGGTGTAGTCGACGGCGCGCGCGATCGCCTCATCGCTGGTCTGCTCACCGACGACGATCTCCACCAGCGGCATCTTGTCCACCGGGGAGAAGAAGTGCAGACCGATGAAATCCTGCTGCCGCTGCACACCATCGGCGAGATCGGTGATCGGCAGCGTGGAGGTGTTGGACCCGAGCAGGGCATCCGGGTTCACCAGGTGTTCGATCTCGCCGAACACCTTCTTCTTCAGACCCGGATCCTCGAACACGGCCTCGACGACGAAGTCGCAGCCCGCGGCATCGGCCGGGTCGGCGGTCGGATGGATGCGCCCGAGGATCTCGTCGTACTTGTCCTGGGTGATCGCGCCCTTGCGCAGCGCCTTGTCGAGCAGCTTGCGCGAGTAGTCCTTACCGCGCTCGGCCGCCTCGATCGTGACGTCCTTGAGCACGACCTGCATGCCGGCGCGGGCCTGCACATAGGCGATGCCCGCGCCCATCATGCCCGCGCCGAGCACGAGGACCTTCTCCGGCGTGCGCACGGGGAAGCCTTCGGGGCGGCTGCCGCCCTTGTTGATCGTCCCCAGATCGAAAAACAGGGACTTGATCATGTTGGTCGAGACCTGACCGCAGATCAGGTTGGTGCAGTAGCGGGTCTCGATCGCGAACGCGGTGTCGATATCGACCTGCGCGCCCTCGACCGCCGTGGCCAGCACCGCGACCGGCGCCGGCATCGGCGCGCCCTTGAGCTGCTTGCGCACGTTCGCGGGGAACGCGGGCAGGTTCGCGGCCAGCGCGGGGCTCGACGGTGTACCGCCGGGGATCTTGTACCCCTTCACATCCCACGGCTGCGCGGCCTCGGGGTTGGCCGCGATCCAGGCGCGGGCTTTGTCGAACATCTCCTCGCGGGTGGCGGCGACCTCGTGGATGATCCCGACCTGCAGCGCCTTGGCAGGCTTCATCCGCTGGCCCTGGCCGACGACATTGAGCACCGCGTTGGTGATGCCGAGCAGTCGCACGGTCCGGGTGACGCCGCCCGCGCCGGGCAGCAGGCCGAAGGTGACCTCCGGCAGGCCGAGCAGGCTGCCCTTGGCGTCGAGCGCGATTCGGTGATGGGTGGCGAGGGCGACCTCGAAGCCGCCGCCGAGCGCGGTGCCGTTGATCGCGGCGACCACCGGCTTGCCCAGCTGCTCGATGCGGCGGAACGCGGCCTTGTAGGTGTCGAGACCGAGGGCGATCTGCGGCGCGGTCTCCGGGGTCGCGTTCATCAGCAGGTTCAGGTCACCACCGGCGAAGAACGTGTCCTTGCCCGAGGTGAGGATGACACCGTCGTAGGTGTCCTTCTCGGCCTCGAGCCGGTCGACGGCGGCGGTGAGGTCGCGGGCGAACGCCTCGGTCATGGTGTTCGTCGACTGGTTCGGGTCGTCGATGGTGAGCACGAGTACCCGGTCGGCGCCGAGCTCCCAGGCAATCATGGTGTCGGTCATGGTCAGATCCTCTCGATGATGGTGGCGATGCCCATGCCGCCGCCGATGCACAGCGTGATCAGCGCGCGCCGCGCTCCCCTGCGCTCGAGCTCGTCGACCATGGTTCCGGTGATCATGGCGCCGGTGGCTCCCAGCGGATGGCCCATGGCGATGGCGCCGCCGTTGACGTTGAGCTTCTCGTCGGGGATGGCCAGCTTCTTCTGGTAGTTGAGCACCACCGACGCGAACGCCTCGTTGAGCTCGAACAGGTCGATGTCGTCGACCGTGAGCCCGGCCAGTGCCAGCACCTTCTCCGTCGCCGGGACCGGCCCGGTCAGCATGATCGTGGAATCGCTGCCGCTCACCGCGGACGCGACGACCCTGGCCCGCGGCGTGAGACCCGCTGCGACACCGGCGGATTCGCTACCGATGAGGACCAGCGCCGAACCGTCGACGATGCCCGAGGAGTTGCCGGCGTGATGGACGTGGTTGATCTTCTCGACGTGGTGGTAGCGCTGCAGGGCGACCGCGTCGAACCCGCCCATCTCCCCCATCGCCGCGAACGACGGGGTCAGCCCGGCCAGGCTGTCCACCGTGGTGCCCGGGCGCATGAACTCGTCGTGGTCGAGCAGCACGGCACCGTTGATGTCCTTCACCGGGACAACGGATTTGGCGAAGTAGCCACCCGACCAGGCCGCCGCGGCCTTCTCCTGCGACCGCACCGCGAACGTGTCGACATCCTCGCGGGTGAAGCCCTCGATGGTGGCGATCAGGTCGGCGCCGATGCCCTGCGGCACGAAGTAGGTGTTGTAGTTGGTGACCGGGTCCATCGCCCACGCGCCACCGTCGGAGCCCAGCGGGACGCGCGACATCGATTCCACGCCACCGGCGATCACCAGCTGCTCCCAGCCCGAGCGCACCTTCTGTGCCGCGGTGTTGACCGCCTCGAGGCCCGAACCGCAGAACCGGTTGAGCTGCACGCCGGCGACGGTGTCGGGCAGTCCGGCCGCGAGCGCCGCGGTCTTGGCGATGTCGGCGCCCTGGTCGCCGACCGGGGAGACCACGCCGAGGACGATGTCATCGATGGCCGCCGGGTCGAGCCCGGGATACCGGGCCTTCAGCTCCTCGATGAGCCCGACCACCAGGTCGAGCGGTTTGACGCCGTGCAGGGCGCCGTTCTTCTTGCCGCGTCCGCGCGGAGTGCGGATCGCGTCGTAGATGAATGCCTCGGTCATGGTTCCTCGAAACTGTGTCGTGTGACAGGTCAGCGATGGGTGAAGTGCGCGGGCCGCTTGTCGACGAAGGCGTTCATGCCTTCCTTCTGGTCCTCGATCGCGAACAGCGAGTGGAAGACGCGGCGCTCGAAGCGGATTCCCTCGGCGAGGGTGGTCTCGAAGGACCGGTTCACCGCTTCCTTGGCGATCATGGTGACCGGCAGCGACTTGGCCGCGATGGTCTCGGCGACCTCGGCGGCGGTGTCGAGCAGGTCGTCGGCGGGCACGATGCGCGAAACTAGACCCGCCCGTTCGGCTTCCTCGGCGCCCATGTTCCGGCCGGTCAGCACCAGGTCCATCGCCTTGGCCTTGCCGACCGCGCGGGTCAGCCGCTGGGAGCCACCGATGCCGGGGATCACGCCGAGTTTGATCTCGGGCTGGCCGAATTGCGCGGTGTCGGCAGCGATCAGGATGTCGCACAGCATGGCGAGCTCACAGCCGCCGCCGAGGGCGTACCCCGCGACCGCGGCGACGGTGGGCTTGCGGAACTGGGCCAGGCGGTCCCAGCGGGCGAAGAAGTCGTCCATGAACATGTCCATGTACGACTTGGGCTGCATCTCCTTGATGTCGGCGCCCGCCGCGAAGGCCTTGGCGGAGCCGGTGATCACCACCGCCCCGATCTCGTCGTCCCGCTCGAGTTCGTCCAGGGCGGCGACGATGTCGTCGAGGACCTGGGTGTTGAGCGCGTTGAGGGCCTTCGGCCGGTTGAGGGTGATCCAGCCGACGCGGTTCTTGCGCTCGAGCAGGATCGTGTCGAAGTCGGTCACTCGGATCCCTCCCCGGAGCGGTCCCGGATGTCGGTGATGATCGCGGAGAAGTCGCGTCCCGCGTCGGTCTGGTTGAACCGCTCGTAGATGGCGGCGGCCAGTGCGCCGAGCTGTCCGTCGATCCCGTTGGCGCGCAAGGCGTTCGCGGCCAGAGTGAGATCCTTCGACATCAGCGCGGTGGCGAAGCCGGGCTGGTAGTCGTTGTTGGCCGGGCTCGCCGGCACCGGTCCGGGGACCGGGCAGTAACTGGTCAGCGCCCAGCTCTGGCCGGAGGCGGTGGAGACCACGTCGAAGAACGACTGGTGGCTCAGGCCGAGCTGCTCACCGAGCACCAGCGCCTCGGACAGCCCGATCATGGAGATACCGAGCAGCATGTTGTTGCAGATCTTGGCGGCCTGGCCGACACCGGCGTCACCGCAGTGCACGACCTTGCCACCCATCACCCCGAGCACGTCGCTCACGTCGGCGAAGTCGGCGGCCGCGCCGCCAACCATGAAGGTGAGGGTGCCCGCCGTCGCACCGGCCACACCACCGGAGACCGGGGCGTCCAGCGGCCGGTGACCGGCCGCGACCGCCTGTGCGGCAGCGGCTTTCGCGTCGGCGACGTCGATGGTGGAACAGTCGATGAACAGGGTGCCCGGTGCCGCGGCCGGCAGGAGCTCGGCGTACACGTCGAGGACGAGCTTGCCGTTGGGCAGCATGGTGATCACGACGTCACGGTCGACGGCGGCTTCGGCGGCGGTGACCACCACCGACGCACCCTCGGCGCGCGCCTGCTCCTGCGCGGCGGGAACCGGGTCGAAGGCGAGCACGTCATAGCCCGCCCGCACCAGGTTCGCCGCCATGGGCGCGCCCATGTGGCCGAGTCCGAGGAAACCGATCTTCTTGGTCATCGCTGTGCCTCCTGTGTGGTCGCGCCGAGTTCCTTGTCGCCCAGCTCGGCGAAGTACGCCGCCACCTGCGCGTCGGTGACCTCGGCCAGGGTCGCGGGCTCCCACCGCGGATTGCGGTCCTTGTCGATGACCTGGGCGCGGATCCCCTCGACCAGATCGTGCGAGCCGAGCGCGGCGATCGAGACCCGGTACTCCTGGTCCAGCACCGCCTCGAGGCTCGGCAGCTCCCGCGCGGCCCGCAGCGACCGCAAGGTGACCTTCAGCGCGACAGGCGATTTGGCCAGCAGATCGTCGCGTGCCTTGGTCGCCTCGGGCGAGTCGGCGGTCTGCAGGCGGGCCGCGATCTCCTCGACGGTGTCGGCGCTGTAGCAGGCATCGATCCAGCTCTGCTGGGCCAGCAGGTCCGAGGCAGGCGCCTGCTCGGCGACCGCCGCGATCGCCGCGTCGACGTCGGTGGTGCGCAGCCCGTCGAGCAGCGCCGGGAGCGCGTCGGACGGCACATAGTGGTCGGCGAAGCCGGCCGCGATGGCATCGCCCGCGCTCATCCGCGCGGTGGTCAGCGCGACGTGGGTGCCGAGCTCGCCCGGCGCCCGCGAGAGCAGGTAGGTGCCGCCGACGTCGGGCACGAAACCGATCCCGACCTCGGGCATCCCGATCCGGGAGCGTTCGGTGACGATGCGGTGGCTGCCGTGCCCGGACAGGCCGACACCACCACCCATCACGATGCCGTCCATGAATACCACGTACGGCTTGGGGTAGCGGCCGATGAGGGCGTTGAGGATGTACTCGTCGCGCCAGAACACCCCGGTCGGCGAATCGGCGCCCGCCGTACCGCCTTTCGCGTCGGCATGGATGGCGACGATGTCACCGCCCGCGCACAGCCCGCGCTCACCCGCGCCGGTGACGACGACCGCGCGCACCGCGGCGTCGTCGGCCCATGCGCGCAGCGCGTCGGTGATGGCCAGTGCCATCGGATGATTCAGCGCGTTGATGGCCTTGGGCCGGTTCAGGGTGATGAGGCCGAGACCGTCTTCGACGGCGATCAGCACTTCGGGTTCGTCGGTCATGCCGCTCCTGTCAGCGTGCGGGCGACGACCACCCGCATGATTTCGTTGGTGCCCTCGAGGATCTGATGGACCCGCAGGTCGCGAACGATCTTCTCCAGTCCGTATTCGTGCAGGTAGCCGTAGCCGCCGTGCAGTTGCAGCGCCTTGTTGGCGACCTCGAAGCCTGCGTCGGTGGCGAAACGCTTGGCCATCGCGCACAGTTCGACCTTGTCCGGCGCCCCCGCGTCGAGCGCGGCCGCGGCCCGCCACAGCAGGGTCCGTGCCGCTTCCAGCTCGGTGCGCATGTCGGCCAGGTCGAACTGCAGGGCTTCGTTGCGCGCCAGCGGCTTGCCGAAGGCGTGCCGTTCGGCCAGATACGGCACGGTCTTGTCCAGCGCCGCCTGCGCACCGCCGACCGAGCAGGCCGCGATATTGAGCCTGCCGCCGTTGAGCCCGTTCATGGCGATCGCGAAACCCTCGCCCTCGGCGCCGAGCCGGTTGGCTACCGGCACCCGCGCGTCCTCCAGGATCACCTGGCGCGTCGGCTGCGCGTTCCAGCCCATCTTGCGCTCGTTCGGTCCGACGGTCAGGCCGGGAGTGTCGGCCGGGACGATCAGCGCCGAAATGCCGCGCGCGCCTTCCTGACCGGTGCGCACCATCATCACGTACACGTCGTTGGCGCCCGCACCGGAGATGAACTGCTTGGCGCCGGTGAGGACGTAGTCGTCGCCGTCGCGAACGGCCTTGGTGCTCAAGGCCGCCGCGTCGGACCCGACGCCCGGCTCGGTGAGGGCGTAACTGCCGAGCAGTTCCATCGACGCCATGCCCGGCACCCAGCGGTGCCGCTGCTCCTCGGTGCCGTAGGCGTCGATCATCCAGGTCGCCATGTTGTGGATCGAGATGTAGGCCGCCACCGCGGGGCACCCGGTGGCCAGCTCTTCGAAGATCCGCACGGCGTCGAGCCTGCGCAGTTGCGAACCGCCGACGTCCTCGCGCACATAGATGCCGCCCAGGCCGACCGGGCCAGCCTTGCGGAGCACATCGACCGGGAAGTGTTTGCGCTCATCCCATTCCAGCGCGTTGGGCGCGAGGAATTCGTCGGCGAACTGGCGCGCGGTCTCACCGATCGCGCGCTCGTCGTCGTTGAGTGTGAACACGGCCGGTCAGTCCATCGTCGGGATGACGAACGCGTTGGACTCCTTGAGCCCCGCGGGCCAGCGCTGGGTCACCGTCTTGGTCTTGGTGTAGAAGCGGATCGAATCCGGGCCGTGCTGGTTGAGATCACCGAAGCCCGAACGCTTCCAGCCGCCGAAGGTGTAGTAGGCGATCGGCACCGGGATCGGCACGTTGATGCCGACCATGCCGACCTGCACGCGGGTGGCGAAGTCGCGGGCGGTGTCGCCGTCGCGGGTGAAAATGGCGACGCCGTTGCCGTATTCGTGCTCGTTGGCCAGGCGCAGGCCCTCTTCGTAGTCGTCGGCACGGACGACGGTCACGACGGGACCGAAGATCTCCTCCTGGTAGATCCGCATGTCGGCGGTGACCTTGTCGAACAGGCTCGCGCCGACGAAGTAGCCGTCCTCGGCGCCCTCGACGACCAGCCCGCGGCCGTCGACCACCAGCTCGGCGCCCTCGTCGACACCGATCTGGACGTAGTTGTTCACCCGGTCCACGCCGTCACGCCCGACCAGCGGACCGAAATCGGCGCCCGGATCGTCGGACCGGCCGACATTGAGCTTGTGCACCCGCTCGGTCAGCTTGGCGACCAGCCGGTCGGCGGTCTCCTCCCCCACCGGCACGGCCACCGAGATCGCCATGCAGCGCTCGCCCGCGGAACCGTAGCCGGCGCCGATCAGCTGGTCGGCGACATCGTCGAGGTCGGCGTCCGGCATCACGATCGCGTGGTTCTTCGCGCCACCGAAGCACTGGGCCCGCTTGCCGTTGGCGGTCGCGGTCTCGTAGATGTACTGCGCGATCGGGGTCGAGCCGACGAAGCCGACGGCCTTGATCCGCGGGTCGTGCAGGATCGTGTCGACGGCTTCCTTACCGCCGTTGACCACGTTGAACACACCCGGCGGCAGACCCGCCTCCAGGAACAGCTCGGCCAGGCGCAGCGGCACCGACGGGTCGCGCTCGGACGGCTTGAGCACGAACGCGTTGCCGCACGCCAGCGCCGGACCGGCCTTCCACAGCGGGATCATGGCCGGGAAGTTGAACGGGGTGATGCCGGCGACGACGCCGAGCGGCTGACGCATCGAGTACACGTCGATGCCGGTGCCCGCGCTCTCGGTGTACTCACCCTTGAGCAGGTGCGGGATGCCGACGGCGAACTCGATCACCTCGAGGCCGCGCTGGATGTCGCCCTTGGCGTCGGCGATGGTCTTGCCGTGCTCCGACGACAGCAGTGCCGCCAGACTGTCGATCTCGTCGTTGACCAGGGTCAGGAACTTCATCAGGACCCTGGCGCGCTTCTGCGGGTTGAACGCCGCCCACACCGGCTGCGCGGCGGCCGCGTTGGCGATCACCGCCTCGACCTCGGCGGTACTCGCCAGCGGAACCCTGGCCTGCACCTGCCCGGTGTTCGGATCGAACACGTCACCGAACGCGCCCGAAGCGCCCTTGACGTGCTGTCCGTCGATGAAGTGGGTGAGTTCGCGAACCATGCCAGTCCTTGTCGTGGGTCGGTGCACCCGGGGGCGCAGTTGAAAGGTGATCCAATAGTTGGATGTCCTATCAATTGATACCATGGCAGCACTATTGGCACCTTGTCAACACTTTGCCAAACTATTGACAGACTGCCAACAAGTGCTCACTCTGGTGCGCAAGTCCATCGACAACTGGGAGAGGAACCCGATGAGCACCGCCGATACCGACCGCGGCACCGACGCCGAGTCGGAGCTGCAAGGCCTGGCCGAACTGGCCCGCAACTTCTTCGCGAACACCGTCGCGCCGCACCGCGAGGAGTTCGCCGCGCAGGGCTTCCCGAGCCGGGAGGTCTACCGCAAGGCCGGCGAGCTCGGCCTGTTGTGCATGTCGATCCCCGAGGAGTACGGCGGTGGCGGCGGCACCTTCGCCCACGAGGCCGTGCTGTTCACCGAACAGGTCAAGGGCGGCGATTCGGCCATGCAGCTCGGCGTGCACACCGGCATCGTGCCCCACTACATCCTCGCCTACGCCTCGGAGGAGAACAAGAAGCGCTGGCTGCCCAAGCTCGCCTCGGGCGAGTGGATCGGGGCCATCGCCATGACCGAGCCCGGCACCGGCTCCGACCTGCAGAACATCGCGACCAAGGCGGTCAAGGACGGCGACGACTACCTGATCACCGGCGCCAAGACCTTCATCTCCAACGGCCGCAACTGCGACCTGCTGATCATCGCGGTCAAGACCGATCCGACCCAGGGCGCCAAGGGAGTCTCGCTGGTGGTCGCCGAGGTTTCCGACGACACCCCCGGCTTCGAGCGCGGCAGGCTGCTCAAGAAAATCGGCCAGAAGGGCCAGGACACCACCGAGCTGTTCTTCGACGGCCTGCGTGTGCCGCAGGCGAACCTGCTCGGCGCCGAGGGCGAGGGCTTCATCCAGCTCATGCAGCAGCTGCCCCAGGAGCGGCTGATCTGCGGTGTCGCGGCCGCTGCCGCGATCGAGGCGGCCGTCGACGAGACGCTGGCGTATGTCAAGCAGCGCAACGCTTTCGGCAAGCCACTGTTCGCCATGCAGAACACCAGGTTCGAGCTGGCCGAGTGCGCGACGATCGCCGAGGTGGTACGCACGTTTGTCGACTCCGCCGTAGACAAGCACCTGCGCGGCGCTCTGGACGTCAAAACCGCCGCGATGGTCAAGTACTGGACCACCGATCAGCAGTCCCAGGTGATCGACCGGTGCGTCCAGCTACACGGTGGCTACGGCTACATGGAGGAGTACCCGATCGCCCGAATGTGGGCCGACGGCCGCATCTCGCGCATCTACGCCGGCGCCAACGAGGTCATGAAGGACCTCATCGCCCGCTTCCTCTGACGTGCGCCGCCCGCGCCTCCTCGCCCCCCTGCGCGACGGGCGCGGGCCGGCGATTCCTCCCCGGCGGTGCCGGTCAGCGTGTACGGGAGCGAGTGGTGCGGGCGGGCTCGCTCTTCCAGAAGACATCGCGGACAACAGATCTGGAACACGTACTGCACCAATCCGCGGGTGAGGATGTTCTCGAATTGCAGGCCGAGCTTGGCGATGTTGGCCCCGCCTCGGCGAATTCGACCGTCCCGCAGCAAGCTAAGGTTGTCGGTACTGCCGTTACCGGATAACGTGGACGAAGTCAGTGCACAATTGTTCACTCAACAGTTCAGCGGGGTGGCGGCGATGAGGTTGCTGGTGTCGGCGATGGTAGGCGCCTTGGTCGAGAAGACCGCGGAAGATCGGCAGGCGATCGGCGAGTTCGCGCGGGAAGTGCGGGCCGCGGTGGTCGCTCGCCAGGGGGAGATCGGGCGGGCGGCGTCCGCCTCTGGCCGCGAATTGCTACGGGAGGGGCGTTCACTGGCCTTCGACATCGCCGATCTGGCGGATGCGGCCAGGCGGGCACGGGCAGACCGGCTTCGGAAGGACCAGCGCCGGTCTGCCGGGAGGAAGTGGTGATCGGCACGGCATTGGCGGTGCTGGTCGGACTCTGCGTGCTCGCACTGTGCTCGCTGCTGGCCGGATACGCCGTCGTGGTCGTCATCTACTGGCTCGAACTGCACCGGCGGCCGGTCGTCGCGGAGCGCGATGGCGTGGCGCGAACGGACGAGCGCGCCGGCTGATCGTCCGGATCGTCAGGATTCCGCGGCGAGGCGTACACCGAACCCGACGAGGACCAGCGGCGCGGTGGAACCAGCCGCTGCGCCTGCCGCCACGTCGACTCGTAAACGGGCTCTACCTGGTGCGGCGGCGGCGCTCGCGGCGGAACAGGCACAATGGACTCGATGAAACCTTGGCAACCGGATCAGCTCACCATCGACGACGGCCCGCCCCACAACGGGGAGCGGGTCGTGATCGACGACCTCCGGTTGCTGCGGGAACAGTTCGTCGACTTCATGCTCGGCTACAAGTTCGCAATCGACGAGGTCACCACCAAGATCGATATCCTGCGTGAGGACTTCAACAACGCGCACGAGTACAACCCCATCGAGCATGTGCGGTCGCGGCTGAAGTCGCCGGAGAGCGTGCTGGAGAAGGTCCGGCGCAAGAACTACGCGATGAATCTCGCCGCGATCCGGGAGAACGTGCTCGATATCGCCGGTGTCCGGGTGGTCTGCAGCTTCATCTCCGATATCGACACGATCAGGGCCATGCTGGTCGGCCAGGAGGACATCACCGTCCTGGAGGAGCGCGACTACATCACCCACCGCAAGCCGAACGGCTATCAGAGCCTGCACCTGATCGTGTCGATCCCGGTGTTCCGCTCCGATCGCACCGAACGGATCCCGGTCGAGATCCAGATCCGCACCATCGCGATGGACTTCTGGGCCAGCCTCGAGCACAAGATCTACTACAAGTACCGCGGCGAGGTCCCCCCGAACCTGCGCAGCGACCTGGCGCAGGCCGCCGAGGTGGCCACCCAGCTCGACGAGAAGATGGAAGCCCTGCACCGCCAGGTCGATCGCGGCCCGCAGCCCAAGCGCGGCGCGGTCGATTCGCTCGATCTCAGCGTGCTGTACAACAGCCTCACCGCGGCCCATCCCGTTCACCTGCGGCCGGGCGATCTACCCACCTGACCAGGCCCGAAGCGACCGCGAATTCGGGAGCGTGCGGCCACAATTCGGCGCCTGCCCGATCCACCACCCAGGGGTGGCGTGAATCTTGTACTGTCGCAACAGATCAGGTGCTGTCCCGCCGACGGTTCCTTCCCCGGGATGGGCACCGCTGTCACACTTGCAGAGGAGCGAGGCGTATGGCCGACGTGCACACCCCGGTGATCCGGACCGACATTCCGCATTCGGCGCGGATCTGGAACTACTGGATGGGCGGCAAGGACCACTACGAGATCGACAAGATCGCCGGTGACGCGGGTCTGGCCGTCGACCCGGACATCTCGACCATGGCCGTGCAGTCGCGGCAGTTCCTGATCAGGGCCGTCCGGTTCCTGGCGCGCGAGCGTGGCATCCGCCAGTTCCTCGACATCGGCACCGGACTGCCGACGATGCAGAACACCCACGAGGTCGCCCAGGGCGTCACTCCCGATGCCCGCGTAGTGTACGTGGACAACGATCCGCTGGTACTCACCCATGCGCGGGCGCTGCTGACCAGCACCACCCCCGAGGGCGTCACCACCTACATCGACGCCGATTTCCACGATCCCGAACAGATCATCGCCGACGCGCGCAACGTCTTGAACTTCAACGAGCCGATCGCGGTGATGTTCATGGGCGTGCTCGGTCACGCCAGGACCTACGACGACCTGCTGCGGATCGTCCGGACCGTCCTCGGGGCGGTGCCGTCGGGCAGCCACCTGATCATGTGGGACGGCACCGACGACAGCCAGGCCTACGTGACGCTGTGTGAGAACTACACCGGCACCGGCGGCACACCGTACATCCCGCGGCCGCAGGCCCAGATCCGCGCCGTGTTCGACGGTTTGGAGCTGGTGGAGCCCGGCTTCACGTCGATCACCCAGTGGCAGGCGGAGGGCACCGAGGTGGGCGAGGTCCGTCCGATCTCGGCGTACGGCGCGGTCGCCCGCAAGCCCTGATCGCCAATGGTCAGCGAGGTGGCGACTGCTCGCGATGCAGCAGCCACCACGCGACGACGAGATCGTCGGTGCGGTCGAGGTCGAGGCCGGTGAGCTCGGCGAAGCGGGTGAGCCGGTTGCGAACGGTGTTGCGGTGCAGGTACAGCGCGGCCGCGGTGTCGTCGATGCGCCGGTCGCAGTCGAGATAGGTTTCGACGGTTCCGAGGATCTCCCCGGCCGCACCACCGTGGCGGCGCAGCGGCTCGAGGTGTTTGTCTTCGAGCAGCTGCGCGACGTCCTCGGCCGCCCCGAGCAGTGGTAGCGGGCCGAGGGATCCCAGATCGACCAGACCGCGGCGGCCGTGGCGCACAGCCAGATCGAGCGCGCGCCGGGCCTGGCGATAGGACGCCGGGGCATCGCCGAGCAGCACAGCGGATCCCAGGGCGACCACGCTCTCGTCCGGCAGCGAATCCGGGGTGCGTGGCAGCAGCGCGACGACGTGCTGGTCGACCACCGTGTCCACGACCGGGAGTTCCGCCGTCGATCCACGGGCCCGCAGGGCGGCGAGCAGGTCGGTGGTGGCGGCTGTTTCATTCCATGCGGCGCAGGCGATCCGGTAGCGATGCTCCGGGTCGAGGCGGTGGTCGCGGGCGTCGACGAGCAGCACGGCGGGTGAGAGGGTGCCGTCGACGAGGCTGCGCAGGAAATCCGCGCGGCGGGCGGCCCCGGCCACGGCCCGCTCCTGCGCCACGACGTGCACGGCGGTGGCTGAGGCAGTCGCCCATTCCCAGGTGAGGTCCTGCATCTCGTCGATCTCGGCGGCGGGGATGTCACGGGCCGCGGCGCGACGGCGGATCAGTTCGAAGATCCGGCGCGCGCCGATCTGGAGGCTGTGCGCCACCAGGTCGAGGGGGATCTGCTGGTCGGCCCAGGTTCTGGCGAGGGTGGTGAGCTCGTCGAAGCCCGCGTGCTGTGCTTGCGAGTCGCCGAGCTGGGCGACGACGATGCGCAGCACCGCGCGGGTGTTGTTCTCGATCGAGCTCGCGTCGACCTGGTCGTAGACGGGGATGTGCTCGCGGTACAGCCGGGTCAGGTCCGCCGCGATCTCGTTCAGCTCGGGGTCCATCTCCGCGATCATTGCCGCGATCTGGGCCGCGATCTTGCGGCGGTGTGGTCCCAGCGGGAGGGCCGGCACTGGCCTGCCGATGTGCATATGCACATCAAACTCGGTCTCCGCGCCCATTTCAATGCTGCCGACCGGCGTCGAGAATTGCATCTGCACACGCACAGCGTTGGGAGGCACGATGGGTGATGGTGTTGGGTCAGGGTCGCGCATGGAACCGGTTCGCTGGTCACCGCCGACGGCAACACCACGGGCAGGTACACGGCAGAGTTCCCCACCGATGCCCGCCGTACGACGTATCGAACTCCCCGGCGTCGGACCCGAAGACGTGGTCATCGGCACCGAAGGCCTCGCCTACACCGGAATCGGCGACGGCCGGATCCTGCGTGTCGACCTCACTTCAGGGGCCGTCGAGACGGTTCTGAACACCGGTGGTCGCCCGCTCGGTCTATGCGCGGGTAGTGATGGTTCGCTGCTCATCTGCGACGCGCACCGTGGCCTGCTGCGCTGGCCGGGCACCGGGACCGAGGTCGATGTTCTCGTCGACGCGATCGAGGGTGTGCCGCTGAACATGGCCAGCAATGTCGTGCAGGATCCCGCTGACGGCACCATCTACTTCACCGCGTCGTCGCGTCGATGGCCGCTGGATCAGTGGATGGGCGACATGCTCGAACATTCCGGCACCGGCCGCCTGCTGCGCTACTCCCCCGACGGCACGGTGGACACCCTGCTCGACGGTCTGCACTTCGCCAACGGCGTCGCCTTCGCACCCGATCGCGCCTCGCTGATCGTCGCCGAGACCGGCGCCTACCGGCTCGACCGGTACTGGTTGCGCGGCCCGAAGGCCGGTACGCGCGAGGTACTGATCGACAACCTGCCCGGCTTCCCCGACAACATCGCCCTCGGCAGCGACGGCCTGATCTGGGTCACCCTGGTCTCGCCACGCAACCCACTGCTCGACCTGCTGCTGCCACAACCTGGCCTCGTGCGAAAACTGCTGTGGCAGTTGCCCGATCGACTCATGCCACGGCCGGTGCGCACCGCCTGGGTGATCGCGGTCGATCAGGACGGAACCCTCGTCCACGATCTCCAGCGCGACGGCGCGGCCTACGCCATGGTCACCGGTGTCGCCGAAGCGCACGGCACCCTCGTCCTCGGCAGTCTCGACGAGGCCGCCCTCGCGGTGACCCGCATTCCGGCCTGAGCGCCCCGTTCCCCTTCACCGAAAGCAGACGATATGGACTTCGCCCCCAGCGTCCGCGCCACGGGTCTCGTCGACCGGGTCCGCGGTTTCATCGCCGAGGAGATCACCCCGATCGAGGCGGACTACCACCGCAGCGTCGCCGCCCTGCGCGATTCCGGCGCTGACCCGTGGAATCCGCTGCCCGTGCTCACCGAGTTGCGGACGAAGGCGCGCGCGGCGGGATTGTGGAATCTGTTCCTGCCCGCGGCGCACGCAGGCGAGTACGCCGCGCGGTTCGGCACCGACGGCGGCACCGGCCTGACCAATGTCGACTACGCGCCGATCGCCGAGGAGACCGGGCGCTCGTTCCTGGCTCCGCATGTCTTCAATTGCAACGCACCGGATTCCGGGAACATGGAGGTGCTGCTCCAGTTCGGTACTCCGGCCCAGCGACAGCGGTGGCTGGAACCGTTGCTGGACGGCACCATTCGTTCGGCGTTCGGCATGACCGAACCCGACGTCGCGTCCTCCGACGCGACGAATATGGCGGCGACCGCGATGCTCGACGGCGAGGACGTCGTGATCAACGGCCGCAAGTGGTGGACCACCGGCATCGGCCATCGCGACTGCGCCGTCATCATCTTCATGGGCCTCACCTATCCCGAGGCCGAGAAGCATCGCAGGCACACGATGGTGCTCGTCCCCGTCGACACCCCCGGCGTGCGGATCGAGCGGATGCTGCCCGCGATGGGCCGCTACGACGAGCCGTTCGGGCACGGCGAGGTGTCGTTCACCGATGTGCGGGTGCCCGCCGAGAACATCGTGCTCGGGCCGGGTCGCGCGTTCGAGATCGCGCAGGGCAGGCTCGGTCCCGGTCGCGTTCATCACTGCATGCGGCTGATCGGGCTGGCCGAGTCCGCGCTCGCGGCGGCGTGCGCCCGTGGCGTGGAGCGCACGGCGTTCGGCAGGCCGCTGGCCCAGCTGGGCGGTAACCGGGAGCGAATCGCCAAGGCGCGCATCGCGATCGACGCGGCGCGGCTGCTGGTGCTCAATGCGGCGTGGAAGCTCGACACGGTCGGCGCTTTCGGCGCGCTGAGCGAGATCAGCCAGATCAAGGCGCACGTGCCGATGATGGCGCAGGAGGTCATCGATTTCGCCATGCAGATCCACGGTGGTGCCGGGCTTTCCGATGATGTGCCGTTGTCGGCGGCGTGGACGACCGCGCGGGCGGTGCGGCTGGCCGATGGGCCCGACGAGGTGCATCTGGATGTCGTGGGCCGGCTCGAGCTCGCCAAGTACATGCAGGGGCGGTGAGCATGGCCAGGGTTCTGATCACCGGTGGGGCATCCGGTCTCGGTGCGGCGCTGGCCCGGCGGTTCGCCGGACGCGGTGACCGCGTCGTGGTCACCGATCTCGCCGAGGACGCCGTGGTCCCGGCGGGTGCGTCGTATCTCCGGCTGGATGTGACCTCCGAGGACGACTGGGTGCGGGCGCGCACCACCGTGCAGGAGAGCTTGGGCGGGCTGGACATTCTCGTCAACAACGCGGGCATCGCCGCCGGTGGGCGGATCGACCGTGTCCCCCAGAACGAGTGGGCGCGGGTCATGAACATCAATGTCCTCGGCGTCGCAACCGGCTGCCGGACGTTCACACCGATTTTCAAGGCGCAGCGCTCGGGTCATCTGGTCAACACGGCGTCGCTGGCCGGGCTCGTGCATCCGCCCGCGATGGCGTCCTACTCGGCGGCCAAGGCCGCTGTCGTGGCGCTCAGCGAGAGCTTGCGCTACGAGCTCGCCCCGCACGGCGTCGACGTCTCGGTGGTGTGCCCGTCGTTTTTCCGCACGAATCTGGCGGCGTCGCTGAGCGATGCCGATCCGCTGATGACCAAGGTCGCCCGGAGTCTGATCGACGGTGCGGCGCTGGATGCCGACGACATCGCGGCGGCCGCGCTGGCCGGGATCGACGCGCGTCGCTTCCTGGTGCTCACCGATCGCGCCGGGCGCAAGGCGTTCTGGACGAAACGACTGCTGCGCCCGCTCTACGACCGGCAATTGATGGGTATGGGCCGCCGTACCGCGGACGACAAGGAGATCTCCGGATGAGCACCAACGTCATCACCGGCGCCAGTTCCGGGCTCGGCGCGGAGATGGCGCGCCAATTCGCCGCTCGCGGTCACGATCTCGGGCTGTGTGCCCGGCGGGTGGATCGGCTCGACGCGCTGCGCGCCGAACTGCTCGCCGCCCATCCCGGGATCGTCGTGCACACCGCGGCACTCGATGTCACCGACGACGCCGCCGTGCAGACGGTGTTCGAGAAGTTCCGGGCCGAATTCGGCACGCTCGACCGGGTTGTGGTGAACGCGGGCATCGGCCACGGCGCCGCGCTGGGCACCGGCGGGCACGCGGCCAACCGGCGGACCGCGCTCACCAATTTCGTCGGGGCACTGTCGCAGAGTGAGCATGCGCTGGCGGTGTTCCGGGCGCAGGGTCATGGGCATCTGGTGCTCATCTCCTCGTTCTCCGCGGTGCGGGGCATGCGGCGGTCGATGACCACGTATGCCGCGAGCAAGGCCGGTGTGGCCGCGCTCGCCGAGGGGCTGCGTTCGGAACGGATTCCGGGCGTGGATATCTCGCTGATCTGTCCCGGCTATATCCGGTCGGAGATGACGGAGGCACAGGCCGATCGCGCCAAGTTCATGGTCGACACCGAGACGGGTGTCGCGGCGATGGTGCGCGCCATTGAAGCGCGCAAGGCCGTCGCGTATGTCCCGGCGTGGCCGTGGGTTCCGCTCGCGGTCGCGATGAAGGTGCTGCCCCTGTCCATCGTGAGAAAGCTGACATGACCCACTCCCCCCGCCGTCTCGGACGCACGGGACGTGCGTGCCGAGGACACCTTCGACGTCGCGGCACTGTCGGCATGGCTCCGCGCCGAGCTGGGCGATTCGTCGCTCGCGGAGCACCCGCAGGTGCGCCAATTCTCCGGTGGCGCTTCGAAGAGCGGGCTGACCAACTATGGCGGTGCGGATCGTCGATCGGCGGGTCGGCCCAGGTGTCGCATCGGGTTACCATCTGGCTATACTCTCAAGTGTCACTTGAGAGTTGGGGTGATTGTGGTTGATGTGATCGGTGGTACTCGTTCGGGGCTCCGCCAGTCGCGGTTGTACCGGAGTAGGAGTACCAGTGCCGAACTACGCACGCAGACGGTCCTATGCGCTTCCCGTGGTCGCGCTGGCTATGGTGGCAGCGCCGGTCGCGGCCGCTTTTCTCGGCGGCCCCGGACCGTACCGGTTCTCCAACGACACTGATACGGACGGTCTTTCGCCAACTGCGATCGCCCAGATCGGGCTGTCGGAGGCTCCGACAGTGGTGCTGCCGTTACGCGAACTGACGGGCATGCGATTGCCGGCCCTGCGAGTCGCTGATCTGAGGTTGGTGCCCGGTGCGCCGCCGCTACCTGCGGGTTCCGGGGTCAATCCGATCGGTCTAATCGCCGCCGAGGGCGCTGCGCCAGTCTCAGGCAGGACTTCGGCGTTGGACCCTGGTGTGGTGCCTGAGCAGTTGGCTGATCGAGTCGGCGCCCAGGTCAAAGAGCTCACCCGCCAGAGCCGTTTCAGCATGATCGGTTTGACCGCACCAGATCTGAAAGGCACCACAACGATGGTGCGGGCCCGGCAACTCGATGGTTCCTGGGGTCCGTGGTTCGAGGCCGGTATAGATGACAGCGTCGCGGCTCGTCGCCCGGGCACGGGGCGCAAGCAAGGTAGTGAACCGGTCTACATCGGTGACACCAACGCCGTGCAAATCCTGAGCACGCACGAACCCGACGCCACGGATCAACCCGGATCGCAGGGACCGAGTACGGTAGCGGGCGCAGACCATCTCGATCTCGCTATCCCCGAGTTGACTGCGGTCGTGCTCGATCCCGGGCGCGGCGAGCGGGACGAATTGGCGACCGCGACACCGCAGGCCGATGGATGGCCCCCAGTCATAAGCCGCGCCCAGTGGGGTGCGGATGAATCGATGCGATGTGAAGATCCGACCTACGACGACGGCCTCGCCGGTGTGGTCGTCCATCACACCGCGGGCCGCAACGACTACAGCCAGGCCGAGTCCGTGGCGATCGTGCGCGGTATCTACGCCTACCACGCCCAAACATTGGGGTGGTGCGACATCGGCTACAACGCGCTCGTGGACAAGTACGGCCAGATCTTCGAAGGACATTTCGGCGGTTTGGACCGGCCCGTCCAAGGTGCGCACGCCGGTGGATTCAACAAAAATACCGCTGGGATCGCGTTCATGGGTAATCACGAATCCGAAGAACCGACCCAGGTCGCGGTGACATCGATGGGTCAGCTCATCGGTTGGCGCACCCGTATCGCGGGATTGGATCCCCTAGGGACCACCACCATGATTTCCGAGGGCACCGACTTCACCCCCTTCGCCGAGGGTGAGCAGGTGCAGTTGCCGGTAGTGTTCTCCCACCGCGATGTCGGCAATACCGCCTGCGCCGGGGACGCCGCTTATGCCCTTATGGACCGCATTCGCGCGATCGCGGCTGGCGTGAATTCCGGTGCACCGTCAAGACAGACACCGGACGGACAGGATTCGACGACGCCCGTGCCCGCGCAGCCTGATCCCGAGACGGCAAGGTCTGCGGCGTTTACGGACAAGTTGTTGGATCTGGCCGACCGCAACGCACTGGCCCGACGTTGGGTCGATGCCGGTGGTCCGCAAGGGCAGCTAGGGTTGGCAGTCTCCGAGCCGGTTCCCACAACCGGGGGTAGTCAGTACGTCAAGTTCGTCAACGGGTACCTGTTCCAAGCCCCGGACGGTCAGGTGTACGAAGTGGCCGGGCGGATCGGACAGCGGTTTGCGCAGCTCGGCGGAGTCAGTGGCGCGCTAGGTGCGCCTCGCAGCAACGAGTATCCCGTCCCAGGCGGCACGCGTGTCGATTTCAATCACGGATCGCTGGTCTTCGAACAGGAGACCGGGATCGTCACCGTCCTCGGGCTGACCCAACCACCCGACACCACCGTAAGCACGTCGACACCGCTAGACGCCATACCGGATGCTGGGCGGTGAGGTGCCGCCGGCAGCGAAGCAAACAGTCGCCACGCAGCTCTGAGGTCGGCCTCAGTCGGGCGCCGAGGATTGCTGACGATCCCGTGGCTTGAGCAATTAAAAGTCGCACGGCGGCGACTTCTTCCAGTTCCGCAATCAGACCAGCTCGACCACGCCCATTCTTCGGATCGGCCGCACACCCCACACCGGGCACTTATTCATGCTTCCCTATCGGATACAGATTCTTCGTAGGGTTACGCTGTAGATTACAAAGGTTGGTGCAAAATGGTCATCACAGTTATCGCATCTGCGGTGTGGATTGCGGTGTCGATTGTGACCACCGGCCTGCTCGCGCTCCTGATCAGCAGAGGCAAACGACATCAGCAAAAGGACCTCAGAAATCCGAATATCTGGCATACCGAACATTCAGAAGTTCCCCAAGATTTGCTGTGACCGAAAGACCAAGGACCCGGTTCGAGATCGCGGACGACGACGTGCGCCATCGTCGTTGAAACTCGCCCCCCTTTCGCTTGATCGGTAGCCGGCGCCGCCGGCTGCGCACCGATGCCTCGGCCGAGGTAACGCGCCCTACGCTGGTCCGAGGTCAGGGCCGCGCGGCAGATCTATGGGTGGGCAACTGGCGACCAGCCAGCCCCGGAGGGTATCGACAGCCTGATCTGGCCCCCGGGTACGAACCGGCAATTGGCATCAGCGCTATTTGAGGCTGCAGAACCTGACGACCCGTCCCGCCATCGTTACATCGAATGTCGCCGGGAGTGTCTGTGAAAGTGGCCAGTAGAAAGATCCGACCGCCTGTGATATATCGAATTTCACTTCGGGCCGGACCCCGAAAAGCCTCATGGTGGTTAGCTGCCCGAATCCGAACCCGAACCGTTAGGCGCTTCCCCATGACCACGGCAGTCGACACCCCCGCGCTCGCCTCACGCGTAGGCCACTACCTCCCCTACGACGACATCTATGTGGTGGGGCGGGAGAAGATCCGTGAATACGCCGGCGCCGTGCAGGACTTCCACCCTGCTCACTGGGACGAGGCTGCAGCCACAGCGCTGGGCTACACCGGTCTGGTTGCCCCCATGACCTTCGTCTCCATCCCGGCGGCAAACGTGAACCAGCGCCTCTTCGAGACGGCGGTGATCGGCTACGACATGTTCGTGCAGACCGAGCAGGTCTTCGAGCAGCACCGCCCGATCGTCGCCGGTGACCGGTTGATCACCGACGCGGAGCTGTCCTCGGTCCGCCGCATCGCGGGCAAGGACCTGATCACGGTCACCAACACCTTCGCCGACGAGTCCGGCGAGCGGGTGCACACCATGCACACTACTGTCGTGGGCATCACCAGCGACGAGGTCGACCCGGCCCTCACCGACGCGGTGCAAGGCTCAATGATGTACGGCGTCAACGTCTTCGGCCGTGACGGCGCCGACGACTACCTCCCTGAGCCGCTGCGCCCGCGGATCGAAGTCCCCATCGCGCGACCGGAGCGGGCCTCGGCCACCGCCCGTTCCTTCGACGACCTCGTCGTCGGGGAGGAACTTTCGCTGCGCAAAACCCACCTCTCGCGCGGTGACCTGGTCAACTATGCCGGTGTCTCCGGCGACAACAATCCGATCCACTGGGATGCAAACATTGCCCGGCTGGCCGGGCTGCCGGACGTGATCGCACACGGCATGCTGAGCATAGGCTTGGGTGCTGGTTTCGTCTCAGACTGGACCGGCGACCCGGGCGCGGCCACCCGCTACGGCGTGCGTCTGTCACAGACCGCGGTCGTGGACGCCACTGTCGGCGGCGGGATCGAGTTCACCGGTAAGGTGAAATCCCTGGGCCCAGAGGCCCGCAGCGCGGTCATCGCGATCTCCGCCAAGTCCGGCGGCCGTAAGATCTTCGGCCTCGCCACCACCAACGTCACCTTCCGCTGAGTGCGAGACGGGTTCGGTGGCTAACCCCTCCCCGTAACGCCTGCTCCTATGCCGGACAGGCGAAACGGGGGCCGCGTGCGGAGCGTGAATCCACAGGCTCCCTTGCAGTCGTCGAAGCTGTGGTGACGTTGCTCGATGGCCTGATGACTCGGCCGGTAATCGTTGGCCGATGCCATCGGTGGTCATTTCCTGCTACTGGCCAGGTAGACATGAACCAGGTCCAGGCCATCCGCGATACATATAGGCGGACGGCCTTCGGCTGGCCCGATCGGCGAATTCCATCGAGACCATGCCGGAAATCCAGCGACGCGATCCGTCCCGCACATTCACAGTGGTCCCAACCCGCACGCACGCGTCGGGTATCAACTGGTTCGATCTAGACTAATGCCGATCCGCAGGCTGGATTTTCCACGAGTTCTCATAATCGGCGCGGGCGACGGTGGGCCAATGCAGTCTGGACCAAAGGTGAGCAGATGAATAACGGCAAGACGCTGCGCGCCTGGTGGAGTGACCCGGTCGACTACTGCTGGCTCGTCCGCACTCTGGCGGCTCGATCGGCGCTGATACCGCTGAAGATACTGATCGGCCTCGCGGGAGCGGCGATCGCGGTGATGGGTGCGGTGATCGCCGGCACGGCGGTGGGACCGCCTGGCGATCCCGGCCTCGCATCGACCATCGGCGTGCTGTCCGGCACCCTGTGGGCCGCCCGCTGGTGGCTATTACCTTGGCCGAACAGGACCGAATCGCTGGTGTTGGTCTGCTGCGCCGATGTTCTGTTTACGCTGGAATTCCTCCAGCTGCCGGACCGACTGTTCGGGGCGATGGGCGTGGTGCTGCTCCTGGTCACCGGCGGCTACGTGAGCTTTTTCCACAGCGCGCGGGCTTTGGCCGCGCATTCGGTCTGGTCCCTGCTGTCGGTGGCGGTGTTGTCGGTTCGAATCGCTACCGGCGGCGGAGATGTCCGCCTGGCACTCGCGGTAGCATTGCTGCTCGCATCGGTGGTCTGCGCGATACCTGCCTTCCAGATCCTCTCGTGGCTCCTGCGCACCGAATCACTGTCGGACCCGCTGACCGAACTGCTGAACCGCCGGGGCCTCGAGATCCGGCTGCCGCTGCTGATGGACCGCTACCCAGCAATCTGTGTGATTTGCTTCGATCTGGACCGATTCAAGAGCGTGAACGATACCTGGGGACACCGCGTCGGCGATCTTGTCCTGGTCCGGACCGCTCACCGGCTACGCGATGCAGTCGGGGAGATGGCGGTGGTGGCGCGGACGGGCGGAGAGGAGTTCGTGGTGGTCGCCCCGATCGACGCGGCCGCCGCGCGCAGCGAGGGCGAACGGTTGTGTCATGCGGTCGCCGAACCACGTGAGACCGCGGTGGTGGTCACCGCGAGCGTCGGAGTGGCGGTCTTCGATCCAGCAGTCTGTCCTCGGTGCCCCCGCCCGGCACCGGACCGACTGCTGCAATCCGCCGACGCTGCAATGTACCGGGCCAAACAGTCCGGCGGGAATCTGGTCGTGGTCGACGAACTCACTCCGCCGCTAGATCATCACCACCCGAACGAGCCCACATAGCGGCCGGTCGACAGCCCCATTGTCTAGGTGAGCCGTTCACGCTAAACCCCTGCACGCTCCACCTGCCAATCGGCCCACCTGGTCTCTTGTCGCTCCACCAGAGCCAGGCCCGTTCGCCCACGCCGCGTGGTCGGAACGATTACAGGGCCCGGTGATGAGTGTCAGCCGCGCATTGCTCGACGTGACGCCTGGGTACTGGGCATGCCATGGAGTTGCTTGATGACACCAGTAGTTCTGGTGAGCTCCCCGCCGACAAGCGGGTAGGCCGCCAGCCGGTCAGCAAGCTTGGCGACGACAGCGCCGCGTGGGAGATCCGTGATTCGACACAGTGGCTCGGCGACACCCAGGTCAGGTACAGACAGGAGTTCCGACGAGCTCGCTTTGACGATCGGGCGCGGGGTTGCCGACCGTACAGTCCCCGCTCCGACCATAACGGGCGTCGGAGTCGGCGGACCTGGTCGCCGTTGTCGAAGGAGGCGGGGGTTGGACAGCAGCAGCCAGTGCGCACCACTCCGACGACCCAGCTACGAGGGGGAACCAGAAACATCGATGGGCGAGGCCTGACTGCGAAACTCGAGACCCACTGTGCCGCCGCACAGTTCGTTACGCTCCCAGAGAACGCCCGATATCGGCGATGTGGCAGCGACACAGAAGGATCCCAACGCGCGCTTTCGATTCCTGGGTCGGTGGGGTCTTCTGGTCTTGGCAGGGGCTTAGCGCGCTCCTTTTCGCAACCGCCTGCCAAGACAATGAGGCCCGAACCGATGCGCGGTCATCGCTGTCTCCGACCGCCACAGCGCTACTGCCCCCGAGCAACTCTGCGGGCAACGCGAGCGCCTCGCTCGATGGAAAACTCGGCAAGCGCGGCGACATCGACTGCTTCGCGTGCCCGACGCACCGGTTGGATCCCCGCTCTCGCCTCTTTCGCAGCCAGGCACCCGGCGTCGGCCGCTCCGAGCCTCGCCGACACCCCACAAGTTGCTGTTGTCCTAGCCGCAGGTCTGCTCAGTGGTGGCCTCCATGCGCCCGATGTCCTGCTACAGACGTCGGGCGCTGACCCGGCGCCATTCAACGTCGTCGACACCGATATTGCGCACGGCCGCCACCAGTTCAGGAATCTGGCGGGCGAAGTCGGCGATGGTGCACCAGGTGGTCCTGTGCGGTCGGGACCTGCTTGCCGTGCTTCCGGCAGGAGCGGGCATACGAACTCGACAAGCTAGATTCGACCCTGTGAATTGGGATCTGCCGCGCCCGCCGACGAGTCTGTTGATCTCGACCGAGTACGCCGCGGAGTTCGGCATACCAGCAGAGCAATGCCTCGACGGCACCGGACTGCGGTTGCAGCAGCTGCTGGATCCGAATTTGGAGGTGACGGCCCACCATGACTTCATGGTGTCGCGCAATCTGGTCGCACTACTCGGCAATCGGGTGCGGCGACTCGGGCTCGAGGTTGGGCTTCGTTACCACTTGAGCGCCTACGGAATCTGGGGCTTCGCCCTGGTCAGCAGCCCAACACTGCGCGCCGCCATCGATGTTGGGCTCCGATTCTTCGACCTGACGTTTTCCCTTGGACGGTTGCAAGCACGCGAGGCGGTCGGCGGTGAGCTGATACTGGAGCTCGATGCGCCCGACGTGCCGCCCGGGATGCGTCGGTACTTCGTGGAGCGTGATGCCTCAGCGATCATGACGATCTATCGGGAACTGCTGACTGATCCATTGTCGCGCGGCCGTATCCAGTTCGCCTTCCCACCGCCGACTGAGGGCTCTGGGCGCTATCTCGAGATCTTCGGTGTCGTCCCAACCTTCGACGCAGCGGAAACAGTGATCGTCATCGATGCCGCTTTGACGAAAGCCCCTCTACCACAATCAAATCCGTATTCATCGGCCGCTGCCGTCGACCGATGCCGCGAGTTGCTCGTGCGGCGGCATGCACGCACCGGCCTCGCCGGCCGCGTCCGGGACGAGCTAGTGACACACATCGCTACTGCACCCGGCGCCGACCAGGTTGCCGCGATGTTGCATATCAGCGGGCGGACATTGCGCAAACGCCTCGCGGCCGAGGGGACCTCCTTCCGAAGACTCCTCGATGAAGTCCGCGAACATCTCGCGGAGGAATTGCTCATCACCGCAGGGCTGCCGGTCGAGCAGATCGCCTGTCGACTCGGCTACGTCGAGGTGTCCAGCTTCTCCCAGGCGTTCCGGAGATGGAAAGGAATGGGCCCTCGCGAATTTCGGTCGACCTATTCCGGCGCCAACTCCGTGCATTTGCTCCGGACAAGCAGTCCCATCGACGCAGGGGCCGAATCTAGTAACTCGCGGGCCGGTCATCACCTGGGAACCTAGATGTCGTCCTGCATAGCCTGATGCCGATGATCACCAGGCGAGGCGAGGAGAACAATGAAAAAGGCCCTCCCGGAGCCGGACATTCAGGACTGGATCGTCATCGGATCCGGGTTCGGCGGTAGCGTCGCCGCGTTGCGCCTGGCCGAGAAGCGGTATTCCGTTACGGTGCTCGAGCAGGGGAAACGCTACCGTGACGAGGATTTCGCCAAGAGCGCCTGGCGCCTCGACAAAGTCCTGTGGGCCCCGAAGATTCGGTTGAAGGGCATCATGGCGCTGACGGTCTTTCGGCACATATCGGTACTCAGCGGCGTCGGCGTCGGCGGCGGATCACTGGTGTACGGGAACACGCTCTACGTACCGCATTCGGACGACTTCTACCTGCACGAGCAGTGGGTAGATCTTGCCGACTGGCGATCGGTCCTTGCACCGCACTACGCCACCGTGCAGGGCATGCTCGGTGTCACCACCTTCGATCGCGACGGTGCCAGCGAGCAGATGATGCAGGCCATCGCCGCCGAACTCGGTGTGGCGACCACTTATCACCCAACGCAGGTGGGGGTATATCTCGGCACCCCTGCCACTCGAGTTCCCGACCCATACTTCGACGGAGCGGGTCCGCCACGTACTGGCTGCACACGGTGCGGGCAGTGCATGCTCGGCTGCCGGATCGGCGCCAAGAACACCCTTGTCAAGAACTATCTCTACCTCGCCGAGCAGCGTGGCGTCAGAATCGAGGCCGAACGGACTGTCATCGATATCCGTCCTATCGGCGCCGACGACGGCTCGGACGGCTACATCGTCACCACCGAGCGGTCCGGGGCCTGGATCCGACGACATCGCCGTGAACACCACACACGTGGACTCATTGTCGCCGCAGGCGCCCTGGGCACCAACCTGCTGCTACGCAAATGCAAGGACAGCGGTTCATTGCCCAATTTGTCGGACCGTCTCGGTGATCTGGTGCGGACGAACAGCGAAGCCATCGTGGCCGTCACGGCCAAGAATCACCGTACCGACCTGCGAGCAGATCTCGCGATCACCTCCAGTGTGCATCCGGACGAACACACCCACTTCACCAACAACACATATGGCTACCGCGGTGACGCCATGGCGTTGAGCTTCGGACCATCGACTTCCGGACGCCGCCGCCGACTCCAGTTCGTGCTGGCGATCTTGCGAAACCCGCTGCGCTGGCTCAACCCGTCACGCCCCCTGGGCTGGTCACGGCGCTCGGTCGTGTTTACCGTCATGCAGAGCCTCGACTCGTCGCTATCCCTGCGCCCGCGGCGAAAGGGCGGGCGGCTCAACACCGAAGTCACCGACGGCACGCCACCGTCGCCGTTTCTTCCCATCGCCAATCGAGTCGCCGAACTGGCCGCCGAGCACGTCGACGGATATGCGCAGACCTCGGTCCTCGAATCACTGATCAACACTCCCACCACCGCACACATTCTTGGTGGTGCAGTAATTGCAGACGACCCACAACGCGGTGTCGTCGACCGGTACCGACGTGTGTTCGGCTACAACGAATTCCTCATCACCGACGGCGCGACCGTCCCGGCCAACGTCGGAGTGAATCCCAGCCTCACAATCGCGGCGATGTCCGAAGAAGCGGTCTCTCACATCCCCGACAAGCAGGAGCCGCAATGAAGTTCACCCTGTTCAACCGTGTGGCAGGTCTTCGTGCCGGTCAGCACGCCGTGGTCACCGGCGGCTCGTCCGGCCTGGGATTGGCGCTGGCCCGCCGTTTCGCCGCCCGCGGACTGTCGGTCACATTGGTCGCTCGCACCGAAACCCACCTCGCCTCGGCCGCTGCCGATATCGTTTCCGCTGTGCCAACGGCTGTCATCGACTACATCCCAGTAGATGTCGCCGACGGCTCGGCGGTTGAGGCCGCCTTCGACGAGCTTCCTGCGGGCCTTGACGTTCTCGTCAACTCGGCCGGCATTCTGCGGGAAGGCTATTTCGAAAGGCTTGCGGCGATCGACTTCCGCACTGTCATGGACGTCAACTTTTTCGGTGCGGTCAACACGATTCGCGCCACGCTCCCCCGGCTGAAACGACGAGGCGGACGGATCGTGAACATCGCCTCAGTGGCAGGGCTCACCGGGGTCTTCGGTTACACCCCGTACTGCGCATCCAAACACGCTCTGGTCGGCTTCACTGACGCGCTACGCTTCGAGCTCAACCCCCAAGGGGTGGGTGTGCAGCTGGTCTGCCCGGGCGAATTCGACTCGCCCATGGTCGATGCCCTGGAACTAACACGGACACCTGAAAACCGCCAGCACACACTGACAATCCCTAAGCTCGGCATCGACGAGCTCGCCGATGCGACAGTGTCCGGGATCGACGGAGGACACCAGTTGATTATCCCCGGCGCGAAAACCAACGTCCTCGTCACAGCGCAGCGCCTGGCACCGGGTATTGCCAATGCCATTGCACAGCAACGGATCGCAGCCGTATACCGCGGACCCGGCCTCTAAGGGACGTCCCGTAAGTCGTTGATTACCAACAAGTATCGTGTCGCCGGTGGTGATCTCGGCATCTGATCCGGTGATGGTGGAGCTGTTCTCCGGGCTGCGGCCAGCGACGTTCGCTCGGCTGATCACACAGTTACGGCGCGAGGGCGCTGACCGCCCGTTACGCGGTCGACCATGGGGATTGTCTTTCGAGGACCGGGTGTTGCTGGTGGCGACATACTGGCGAACGAACCTGACGATGCGGCAGCTCGCGGCGGTGTTCGGGGTCTCGAAGTCAGCCGCGGCAAGGGTGATCGAGGACCTGGGACCGGCGTTGGCGCTACGGCCACGCGCCCGGTTTTCCCGCGGTGCGGTGTTGATCGTGGACGGGACTCTGGTCCCGACCCGCGATCACAAAGTCGCCGCACAGAGTAAGAACTACCGGTACTCGACCAACCATCAGGTCGTCATCGACGCCGACACCGAACTGGTCGTCGCGCTCGGAAAACCGCTGCCGGGTAACCGCAACGACTGCCGGGCGTGGACCGAGTCCGGTGTCGCCCACGCCTGCCGCAACGCGGTGGTGATTGCCGATGGCGGCTACCAGGGCACAGGTGTGATCATCCCGCACCGCCGATCACCTGGTCTTGAGCTGCCGGAATGGAAACAGGCCCACAACAAGTCCCACCGCAACGTTCGCGCTCGTGTCGAGCATGCCTTCGCCCGAATGAAGACCTGGAAGATATTGCGCGACTGTCGTTTACGCGGGGATGGGGTCGGCGGTGCGATGGCCGGGGTAGCGACTTTGGCCAACCTCGCCCACGCCCACTGATTCCTGACTGGCGGGACCGCTCGGCGTCACCGACCCAGACTTACGGGACATCACTTAGGCTGGAACATCCGTCAGACCCAGCGGCGCGCCTGCACCGGCCGACGAGGCTGCGCGGTGGATCACGGCAGGAGGTACAGGCGTTCGGTCGGCAACCGGGGCAGCCCGGCACAGTGCTCGGAATCGATAGTGACGGTGCAGAGGCGGCGGGCGCCAACCTCGCAGATGAATACCAACGCAGCAGTGAGGCACGCGACGAAATCCATGCGCACACTGGAGAACTCGACCGTGACATGGATGTCGGGCTCGTCCGGGCGCGGCGAACGACCGGCAAGGCTCATGGGCAGCGCTGCCTCGGGACGCAAGCGCGGATGCACCCCAGAACCGCAGCCGACTGTCCGATCACAGTGGGGACTGAGGCTATTCCGGTGTGGACGCTCAGGTCAAGCGCCATGGGCGAAGGCAACCCGACGCCGCAGTCACTGACCCCACACAATTGCTCAGCGGAGTCGATCATGTCGAAGCAAGACGCCGTCAGCATTGTTCGTTGGGCAACCCCGCCCCGGGCATTGGTACGCCTCCGGCAACAGAAAGCACCGGCGAGCGACCTCGCACGTTGGTGTCGAGCACAGGGGCTACGCATGTCTGTAGGCGATGCCGCCGGGTTGCGTGGTCGACGACACAATCCAACCCGCTTGCCTCATTGCTTCGAGAACCTCGACCAGGTTCGCAAGCGAAGGATTCGTCTGGGGGGTTTCAACCCCAGCAACAGGCGGTTGCAGCTCGGACATCGGACTACCCGACATCGGAATCCTCCCGATCGGTGACTTGTCCCGCCTGAGATCGATTGACTCGGCGGCTTCCCTGGCCATCTCGGCTCGTACACGGTCCCCGTGATCGAGGGAGTGCAGCCGCCCCGGCGACCATGTACGAGCCCGGTTCAGTTGCGGGCGATTCAGCCGCCGAGAACGTCTGGCAGACGTGCCCAGCTAGCGGATTCCCACCACCCTGCAATCGTACGTTGCAACATTTATAGTTGCAATGTGGCACTAGATCGGCTGGGTGCTGGTTGAAGTCTTCTCAGAAGTGCGCCGTTTAGATTTCTGACGGCCGCCGCCCAGACGAGCCGCCAACCATTGCCAACTGCCCAACCAGGCGAGGACTCAGTCGGCCGATCTACCGACAGCGTGACCACAGAGACGGGCATCGTCCAGTCATTTGATCAGACCTGTTTCACCTGTTCAGACGGCCGCGGAGCTTCGATGGCCTGTATGAGTCGCACCCCTGGCGCGAACTGACGGCTTCGGGCGGTCTACACGTCACCGGCTGGACATCCGCGACGGAACAGGGCCTGCCCGCGACCCGGAGAACGCAAGCTCCCACTCACGGGCGAACGGTGCGCGGAAGTCTCCCCGACCGCCGATCTGGTGCGGTGCGTCCTGCGCTACAAGGCACCACGGGAAGCCACCTCCCCGAGCGCGGCCACCCGTAGACAAACGACTGAAGCCGGGCACCCAACCGCCCACCTCGTCGTACACCAGACGTTCCCTCCGCGGGAGTACAGCAACGCGGGCCCTCGATTGGGCAGGTTGATCAGGCATTCACCGCGTTCACGGCCGAGGTTCTGCAATGAGACGACCCACACCTCGAACCGACCGAAAGACTCCGAACTATCGTTCGCGCCTTCGTCATCAGCAGCGCTCAATACCCGGACCTGATTCGGCTGGTCAACCAGGAAGCGAGCGTCGGGTCCGAACGTATCGAGTACCTCTATTCCACATACCTACAACCGTTCGCGGAACTGATCCGCGACACATCCGCCGATACCGCGCGGTCAACAGGAGCCGACCCCGCCCCGTGGAGGAGCCTGTACCTCATCGTCGCGGCCGGCGGTACAGCGTTGTCGTCCCATTCCGCGCTCGCCCGACTGATGGGCGCACCAGACGCCGAAGCCGACAGCCCCAACGAGCACGCATCGTTCGTAACAGACCTCGTCGTCAACGGACTGACGTCACCTAGCCACACCGTCAGCTCGACACGAATGGCAAATAGCCCTACAAGAACCCAGTGAGGTAGCTGCGAGGTCTCCGCAATCGACTATCCCCAGGCAACCGCCGTTGGCTGGCGACTTTCGCAGTTTTCAATCACCGATCCGAAGGATCGCCATGCCCGCCAGCGCTATTCCACTCCTACTTCTTCACGGCGTCACGATGTCCGAACGCGCCGGGACCACTGTGGTGCCGCTCCTGGCACCCCATCACAAGATCATCTGCCCCCACTACTCTCGGCCATCGCGACGGGCCGCCCGCAGTGCTGCGGCCTGCGCGATGCGCCAATCTCGTCGATCACGCCGAACGCGACCTCGATGCGAGGGGCCTCGACCAGGTAAACATTGCCGGCAACTCCCTGGGCGGCTGGATGGCCATCGAGTTGGCGCGCCGTGGTCGTGCCGTCACCGTCTGCGCCTTGTCCCCTGCCGGGTTCTGGGACTCGGATAGTGCGAGCCACTCCGATTCCACCGCGAAGATCGCGCGCGGACCGGCACTTGCCAAGCTGGCACGATCAGTGACGCCCCTGGCGGTACGTCTTTCGCTGATCCGCCGGGTCGTATTGCGCGACATCGCGACTCGGGCCGATCGAACGACCCCTGCAGCCGCTGTCGACATCGCTCGGGACCTGCTCGAATGCACAGTGACAACAGACCCGTTGAGCACCGATGAAACCATATCCATGCTCGGCCTCTGCCGTGCCCGATCACGCTGGCCTGGTCCGAACACGATCGGATACTCCCGGCCGCGATAGACGGCACCATCGCCCAAAGACGTGTGCCAGGCGCGAAATACCGGCCACCTACGCGCCCGCGTTGGCGCGGGTCGAGGGGTCGCTGGCTCGCGTCGCGGTCAGCTGTTGCTCAACGCCTTGGAGGATCGCGGTCTGCCGGTGCGGCGAAACGGCTGCGCACCGCTCTGATCGTGGCGGTGCCGCCCGGGGCGGTCGAATGCAGGTCGGCCCGGGCATTTTCCGCCCGTGGGTGGATGTGTGGGGGGAGTGCGCGCCGCTATCGTCTATGCGAGACACACTGTTTCATATAGATTGGTTCGGTCATGGTCAAGCGCGAGATCCCGGTACGGCGCATTCGGTTCGGTTACCCCGAGGTCAGTTCGGACCGGCATTTCGTCGACGGCGATCTGGTGATGAGCCATGCTGTTGCGTTCCTGTCCTCGGTATTTCCCGAGGGTGAGGATTTCTTCGTACGGTCGGTGCGGGAGTTCGACGCGCAGATCACCGATCCTGAACTGCGGCAACGCGTGAAGGGCTTCATTGGCCAGGAAGTCACCCATGGCCGCGAACACTCCGTGCTCAATGATCGGCTGCGCGCCATGGGCTATCCGATGGGTCGAGGCGAGCGGGCCACGCGTCGCTTCAATGCGGTGATGGGCCGTCGGTCGCCACACGCGCGCCTTGCCGTGACCGCCGCGCTAGAGCACTTCACCGCCGTACTGGCCGAAACCCTGCTGGCCGAACCACGTGCTCGCGCGCTTCTTGGCACCGGCGATGCGCGGCCGATCCTGCTGTGGCACGCGCTTGAGGAGTCCGAGCACCGCAGTGTCGCCTTCGATGTCTATCGTGCCGTTGGCGGTTCGGAACGGATCCGGATCCGGGCGATGCGAGTCCTGATGTTCACTTTCACGTTCAACACGGCCGTGCACACCCTGCTCTCCCTGGCCGGCGACCGCGCGGCATACAACCCGCGCCGCCTCTTCGCCAGCCTGGCCGCGCTGCGCCACTCACCCTTTCTCGCGGCCGCCGTCCGCAGCCGCCTACTCGACTACCTGCGCCCCGGCTTCCACCCCGACGACGTCGACAACACCGCGCTGCTCGCCGACTGGAACCTCCAGCTCTTCGGCCCGGACGGCGAACTCACCCCATTGACTCGCTAGTTCACCACATTGCCACGCGGCAGGACGGATCGTCCCCGGCCCGCGGCGAAGTCGACGATGGATTACTCGCTGACGGCCGAGCTTAGATTCCGAGTGAGGTCGCGATGGCTGGCCAGGACTGGTGTAGGCCGTCCTGCCAGTGGCCCAGGAGTGGGTGCCCGGTGGGCGGATGTGGTAGACGATATTGGCGCGGCCAAGTTCGGTGGTGCGCGTTCCATCTTGGTTGTGCAGTACCAGGATGCCGCCTCGATGGCGCCGCCGACGAGCATCTGATTGGTCAGGATCGCCTGCGGGTCCTTGCCCGCGATACGCACGCGCGAATTGTCAAGAGGCCCCTGCCCGACGTCTCGCAATGTCCGGAAGACCGCCGTAAGTACACGCTTTTGTGGCGTTTTCGCCCCACTTCGCGTGTACTAATACCTGATTAGTACTAATACCTGATAAAACGCCTCGACGGCCTCATCCCCCGCAAGGAACTCCCGCCCGGGCTCGCCCTGACGAACCCGCAGGTGCGCACGCTGTGCACCAATGTCCTCGATGTGCTGGTCGACCTGCACACCATCGATCCCGCTGCCGCCGGGCTGGATTGGCTGGCGAAGGGCCCCGGCTACGTCGCCCGGCAGGTCTCCGGCTGGCCCGACCGCTACCGCCGGGCCCGAACCCGCACTGTCGGATCCTTCGAATCCGTCATGACCTGGCTGGCCGCCAACCAGCCACCCGACCGCGCAGCAGTGTTGATCCACAACGACTTCCGCTTCGACAACATCGTCCTGGACCGCGCCGACCCGACCCGCCCCATCGGCCTGCTCGACTGGGAAATGGCGACCATCGGCGACCCACTCATGGACCTGGGCGGCGCCCTCGCCTACTGGGTCCAGTCCGATGACAACGCCGCCTTCGCATTCTTTCGCCGCCAGCCCACCACACCCCCGGGCATGCTCACCCGCGAAGAAGTAATCGAATACTACTGCCGCCGAACAGAAACCTGCCTGACCGACCGCGAATGGTCCTTCTACGAGAACTTCGGCCTGTTTCGCCTCGCCGTAATCTGCCAGCAGATCTACTACCGCTACTACCACCGCCAAACCACCAACCCGGCCTTCCGCTTCTTCGGCCTCGCCGTGCTCCTCCTGGAATGGCGCTGCCGCGGCATCATCCGCAGAAACAAGGGACTGGCAAGGTAGGTGGCCGTACAACTACCGGCGAGCGAAACAACGCTCCAACCACGCATGCAGGACGCGGGTCATCGCTGATCCATCGTGGGCAAGGCGATGGGTTCGACACCCAGGACCCGCAATACCTTTCGGAGACCGACGAGATCATCCAGTTGCACCGCTCGCTCGATGGCGACTACCACGTTTCGACGACATGCCCTGGCGGAGTTCGTCGGCAAGCTGTCGAGCCCGAGCGCAGTTTTGCGCTTCGGTCAGGGTGCTGATGGTGGGGACATCGACATATACCACCTTGTCGCCGAAACGCACCAGCACACCGTGGGCGGGGTCGTCCTCGTCCTTGGTGACAGTGCAGAACGCTTCGTCGCCGTGCCGGGTGTCGTTCAGGAAGAAGGCTCTCAGCGTTTGCGTGTCCTTGGGGTCGCGGGCGAGGGCTTTTGCCCGCTCACGCTGAAAAACAGCCGGCGCATCGCTCCCGGTCTGCGTCCTCGCGTACACCATGCTGTTGCCCTCGCGGTCGCCGTCCTTCCATCCGCTGACATACCTGGCGCAGATGTCTCCATCCACCAGCACGTTGCTGTCCAGATGCGGGGACGGAGCGCCGGAAGGCGGGGCATGTAATTGAACCCGTCAACCGTCGTTCCTGCGTCGAACACGCCGATGACGTCCGAATCCGACAGCTTCTTGCATCCATCTCTGAAGTCGGAGATCCAGGGGATGGCACATGCAGTAGCTGCCATCGCCACAGCCAGCGCGACTACCACCGCCGCCGCTGCTGTTCGCAGCGTCATTACGCGTTCGCGGAAGATTGAGCGCTGGACACGCGCCGGCAGCCGCCGATGGAGGTGCTGGGAGGTCCGGCGCTTGGGTGAGCGCGGATTGAAGCGACCGGGGTAAACGACCGTGCGGCCGGTGCGTTTGAAATCCATCGGTCCCCCGTACGGCGCCTTCGTTGTTCGACTGGCACCTAAAGAAGACCATCAGTTCCGGCCCTTGCATCATCGTTCCACAGCGTTGTCGGCCGCGAACTGGCCCCACCGAACGCGATTCGTCGGCCAGCGGGGCCGACGAACGGCCGCCGGGGAGGAGTCGACCAGCCGGTCGGTGGCAGAATCGTGCGATGACAGCTGCCAGGAGCGTTCGCCACCAAAGACTTTCGGTTTTCCTGGCTTCCCACAGCGACGTCGAGCTCGCGGAGCTCCTGGACACGGACCGCCCCGAGAGTGTGGGAGTGGGTGGAGGCTCGGCAGTCGTGGACGTCGACGGGGTGTCGGTGTTCGCCAAGCGCGTTCCGCTGACCGATCGGGAGCTCGCCCATCGGGGCTCGACCGCGAATCTGTTCGACCTGCCGGTGTTCTGCCAGTACGGGATCGGCGGTCCCGGCTTCAACGCTTGGCGCGAGCTGGCCGCGAATATCGTTGTCACCGACAGTGTTCTGGCCGGGAAGACTCAGGCATTCCCGATGCTCTACCACTGGCGGGTGCTGCCCGGCCGGTCGCCGGTCGCCGACGAACACGCCGATATCGATGCGGTGGTTGCCGCTCAGGGCGGCTGCCCGGCGGTTCGCGTCCGACTCGAAGCGCTGGCCGCCGCACGATCGAGCCTCGTGTTGTTCTGCGAGTACATTCCGCACTCGATGACGGACTGGCTGCGCGAGGACCCGGCGGGCAAGGCCGCCACCGTCGCGGAGCAGTTGTCGGAGATCGTGACGTTTCTGGCCGATCGGGAGCTGCTGCACATGGACGGGCACTTCGGCAATCTGCGCAGCGACGGGGAGCGGATCTATCTCAGCGACTTCGGGCTGGCCACCTCGCCGCGTTTCGAGCTGTCGACCGCCGAGCGCGACTTCGCCGAACGTCATGCCACGCATGACGCCGACTACGCCGCCATGCGGCTGGTCAATTGGCTGGTGACCGATGTCTGCGGAGTGCCGATGCCGACCAGCGGCGGTCCCGTCGCTCGCAACGAGTACGTAGTTCAGTGCGCCGCTGGTCTCATCCCTGACGACGTGTCGCCGGATGTCGCCGCGATCCTCGCCCGGCACGCACCTGCCGCCGCGAAGATGAACGCCTTCTACTGGAAATTGTTCGGCGGTGACATCCGTGCGGAATATCAGTCGGCGACGTAGCGCAGCATCACCACTGTTCTGAAGTGCTTCGTCTCGACCAGTCGGAGGCCGACGTGGTGGTCCAGTGCGGGGAACATCGGGGTTCCGCCGCCGAGGATCACGGGATAGACGAACAGCTGGTACTCGTCGATGAGACCGTGGGGCATCAGCGAGGCCGCGAGGCTCGCGCCGCCGACCTCGATGAGGCCGTCGCCGCCGGCTTTGAGCTTGCGGACCTCCTCGACCGCGTTCTCGCTGACCAGGGTGCTGTTCCAGTGGACCTCGGTGAGTGTCCGGGAGAAGACGACCTTGGGTTTGTCCAACCAGAGCCTGCTGAACTCGCGCTCGATGGGCGGCGCTGTCTCGGGCACGTGCGGCCAGTGTTCGGCCATCAGCTCGTACAGCCGGCGGCCGTGCAGCGAGACCTCGAGCGCGCTGTACCTGTCGTTGTGGAACTGGTGCAACTCGTCGTCCGGGTCGGTCCAGTTGATGTTGCCGTCGCGGTCGTTGACGTAGCCGTCCAGGGACACGCCGAACCCGTAGCTCAGTCTCCTCATAACCGTGTAGACCTCCTGCGCGATCGAAACTCATCGGTGGTTGCCACACACAAAACCCGTACGCACCGGCCGCATTGATCTACTATTCCCTGTAGTAGATCAATGCGGTGCGGGGGAACACTATGAAGATCTTCGTCGCAAGTACCACCGGAACACACACTTTTCGTTCGAGACCGGTCGACCCGGCCGGCAGGCCGGGGTGGTTCGTCCGGGTCTACTCGGCCTTCGCGGCCTGGCGCCTGACGCGACTCATCTCTCGTCACCTCGCGTGGAAGCTCGATCCGCTGCTCCTGCGCCTTACCCACGGCCGCCTCGCGACGACGCTCATCTTCCCGACGGCGATGCTGGAGACCGAGGGAGCCAGGACGAAGGCCCGGCGTCGCAACGCCATCATCTACTTCATGGACGGCGAGCACTTCGTCATCGTGGCGTCCAACGCGGGCAGCGCGGCCAACCCCGGGTGGTACTACAACCTTCTCGCCAATCCCGATGTCGTCTTCGGCGGGGCACCGATGCGGGCGACCGTGATAGCGGACGAGGCGCAGCGCCGACGACTCTGGACCATCGCCGACCGCGTTTTCCCAGCCTACATCCCCTACCGCCGGGAGGCGGGCCGAGCGGGCCGAACCGTCCCGATCATCCAACTCACCCCACGCAACACGCTCTGAATCGAATCAGACCGGGGGGAGCCCGACTTCGGCGCCGATCGACGCCAAGGCGTCGCGATTACGCCCTGCCACAACAGGTTTCAGTCCACGCTGCAGCAGGGCGTCGAGGACGAGACCGCCCGTGTAGCCGGTGGCACCGATCGTGAATCAGCGCACCGACGCACGCGACGGCGCCGTCGACTGGTTCCGCTGCTTGGCGGCGAGCCAGCGCGAATAGCGGCGCAGCGCACAAGTCTGCACACGCTGATCGGCGAGCATCGCCAGGGTCGGGCTGACAGTGAGTGCGGGATTGGAGCCGGTCGCCATGCGCCGCATCTGGTAGCGGACCATCGCCATGTCGGTCGCCGAGGCGAGCGCTTTGTCGGTCCAGGTCACCGGCTTCATGGTCCTGGTCGCCTCGAGCCCCTCCCGCCAGCGCTGCGGCAGATCGGGGGTGACCGCCAGCGCGGTGGCCATGCCGATGAGTTCGACATTGTTGTCCAGGACGCGTTCGGCGGTCTCCCGCCGCGAGATGCCACCGGTCAGCATGAGCGGCAGCGCGCTGGTCTTGGCCAGTTCGGCTGCCAACTCCAGGAAGTACGCCTCCCGCGCGGCGGTGCGGCCGTCGGTGGGGCGGCCGGACATGGCCGGACTCTCGTAGCTGCCGCCGGACACCTCGACGAGGTCGACGCCGAGTGAGGCGAGCATCTCGATCACCGTGTGCGCGTCGTCGGCATCGAATCCGCCGCGCTGGAAATCCGCGGAATTCAGTTTCACCGCGACCGCGAAATCAGGCGCCACCGCGCCGCGAATGCCACGCACGATCTCGATCAGCAGCCGCGCGCGGTTCTCGAGCGACCCGCCCCACTCGTCGGTGCGGTTGTTCACCAGCGGCGACAGGAACTGCGACAGCAGATACCCGTGCGCGGCATGGACTTCCACACCGTCGAAACCCGCCTCGGCGCGCTGCGCCGTGGTGACGAAACGACCGATGGTCTCGTGGATCTGCCACGGGGTCATCGCCACCGGCTGACCGAAGCGCTTGGAGTGCCGCCCCAGCTCGACCGCGATATCCGAAGGCCCCCAGACGACACCGGGCATGCGCGCCTGCACCTGCCGCCCGGGGTGACTGATCTGCATCCACATCGCCGCACCGGCGGCCTTGCCCGCCTTGGCCCACACCGCGAACGGTTCCAGCGGCGCGTCCGCGTCGAGGACGATGCCGCCGGGCCCGGTCAGCGCTTCGGCGTGCACCATCACGTTTCCGGTGATCAGAAGCCCGGCGCCGCCCGCTCCCCAGCGCCGATACAGAGCGACCAGGCGCTCGTCGGGCAGCTGGGCGGTACCCGCCATGCCCTCCTCCATCGCCGCCTTGGCGATCCTGTTCTGCAGCACCTGACCGGAGCGCAGCCGCAGGGGCGAGAACAATCCGACCGACTCCGAAACGCTCGACATCGGTGACTCCTTTCCGGCACACATATTTACACTGCTTACATTCGTGTGCGAGGGCTAACAGTAGGGATAAATGTAAGCACTGCCAACACTTGCTAAATTTGTTCCATGGCACTGTCGAACACGTCGTATCACCACGGCGATCTCCCGAGCGCGCTGGTGCGCGCGGCCGTGGAGCTCCTCGAAGAAGACGGTGCGGCAGACCTCTCGCTCCGAGCGGCCGCGCGCCGCGCCGGGGTGTCGACGGCCGCGCCGTACCGCCATTTCGCCGATCGCGATGCCCTGCTGTCGGCGGTCGCCGCCGTGGGCTACCGCGATCTGGCCGAACACCTGGTGGCCGCGAGCCCGGCGCCGAGCACCGCCGACGACCTCGCCGCGATCGCCGTCGCCTACGTCCGGTTCGCACTGGCCCGGCCCGCACTGTTCCGGGTGATGTTCTCCGATCCGTGCGATCCGACCAGCCCGGAACGAGTCGCCGCGACCACCGCGATCCACGAATACGTCAGATCGATTGTGCGGCAGGTGTTTCCCGACTCGGACGAGGAATCGCTGGCGACGGCGATGTGGGCACTGGTCCACGGCCTCGCTTTTCTGTACCTGCACGGTAAGTTCGACGCCGAGGACATCGACGAGCGGGTCCGCAGTACTGTTTTCGCGATACTCGAGCTGTCGGGCCCGCCCGCCTAGCGCGTCGGCTCAGGGCTCGCGGATGGTGAGCAGCACTTTGCCCACGGTCTCGCCGGAGTCCAGCAGCGGATGCGCCGCGGCGACGTCGGTGACGGGGATTTCCGCGGAAACCACCGGCGCGACAGCGCCTTCGGCGATCAGCGGCCACAGCTTCTGCCGCAGTTCGGCGATGATCTCGGCCTTGGAGCCCGGTCCGCTGCGCGCGCGGCGGCGCAGGTTCGTCACATGGACCGAAGCCCGTTTGAACAGTATGAGCCCGAGGTCGAGTTCGGCGGCGGCGCCGTCCTGCAGGCCGATGATGGTGAGGTCGCCGTTCTCGGCGAGCGCTTGCACATTCCGCTGGAGGTAGCCGGCGCCCATGATGTCGAGGATGACATCGGCACCGCCGTATTCCGCGGTCACGATCTTCACGAAATCGTCGTAGCGGTAGTTGATCAGGGTGTTCGCGCCGAGTTCCGCGCAGCGGTCCAGCTTGTACTGCGATCCGGCGGTGACCGCCACCGGGGCACTCAGTGCGCGGCCGACCTGGATCGCGTGCGTGCCGATGCCGCTGCCGCCGCCGTGCACCAGCAGGGTCTGCCCGTCGCGGAGCCCGCCGGTCATGACGACGCCCCGGCAACCATTCGAGACCACCGTCACCCTTTCGGACCTTCTGTGCGCGCCGAGCCGCTTCATTCCCTTCAGCACGACGGTCAGGGTGCTCGCCCACGCGCTCCCGGAGAAACCGCTCGGCGCGCTGAAGCCCAGAACTCGCTGGTGCGCAACGGTTTGCGCTTCGGTGTACTTCAGCATGCCGTCGGCACCGTGGCGGCGGCCGAGCCCGGAATCACCCATCCCACCCATCGGCGAATCGACACTGCCCCAGGCGGCGGCATAGGCATCGTTGACATTGACCGTGCCCGCGTGCACGCGGGCCGCGACCGCACGACCCTTGGCGCCGTCGCGGGTCCAGACGCTGGCGTTGAGGCCGTAGGCGGTGGCGTTCGCGCGCTCGATCGCCTCGTCGACATCACCGAAGGAGTAGATCGAGACGACGGGGCCGAAGGTTTCGTGGTCGTAGAGCGTCATGTCCGGGGTGACGCCGGTGAGGATGGTCGGTTCGTAGAACAGCGGTCCGAGATCGGGCCTGGCGCGGCCACCGGCCAGCACCGTCGCGCCCTTGGCGACCGCGTCCGCGACGTGCGCGGTGACGGTGTCGAGCTGGGACTGGTTGGTCAGGCAGCCGACGTCTCGTTCTGCCGCTCGAGCACCAGGTCGTGGAAACGCAGCAGGATCGTCTTACGCGTGGAGACCGGTGTGGCCGCCCGCGCGGCCTGGGCGGCTCGGGCGCGGGCGAACGCCGCCTCGACCTCGGCGGGTGTCGACACCGGCAGCGTGGCCAGCGGATCCCGGTGAACGGGATCGTGGTCGTGACCTGCGCGGCGTCCGGTCCGGCCGCGACGCGGGCGGCCAGTCGCCGCAGCAGCGCGGGGCTCAGCGACGGCGGACGACCTGCACTGCGGACAGCGTCGGGCCGGGTGGCGTGGTCCAGAGACATGAGGGGCTCCAAGATGTTCGACGAGAGAGGCAGGCGATCAGCGGCCCGCCGGATTCAGTGCAGCGCCGAGCGCAGGGTGTCCTGCGCCAGCTTGATGGCGGCGTTGGCCGCGTGGGTCGAGCGCATCGCGTTGATCATCACGAAGTCGTGGATGATCCCGCCGAAGCGCACCTGGGTCACCGGCACACCGGCCGCACGGAGCTTGGCCGCGTAGGCCTCGCCCTCGTCGCGCAGCACGTCGGCTTCCCCGGTGATCACCAATGCCGGTGGCAGACCACGCAATTGGTCGACCGAAGCACGCAGCGGGGCGGCGTAGACCTCCTCGCGCTGCGCGTCGTTGTCGGTGTACTGGTCCCAGAACCACTTCATGCCCTCGCGGGCGAGGAAATAGTGCTCGGCGAACTGGCGATACGACGGGGTATCGAAATCGGCGTCGGTCACCGGATAGAACAGCACCTGCTGCGAGATGTGGATATCACCGCGATCTTTGGCCATCAAGGTGAGGACGGCGGTCATATTGCCGCCCACCGAGTCACCCACCGCCGCCAAACGGGAAGCATCAAGGCCCTTTTCGGCGCCGTGCGCGACGACCCATTGCACGGCCGCGTAGTTCTGTTCGATCGCGGTCGGATACTTCGCCTCGGGAGACAGGTCGTATTCGGGGAACACGACAGCCGCGTCGGCGCCCACCGCCAGTTCACGGACCAACCGGTCGTGGGTGTGCGCGTTACCGAAAACCCACCCGGCGCCGTGGATATAGAAGATGACCGGAAGGGTCCCGGTGGACCCGGCGGGTTTGACGATGCGGACTTTCACCGAGCCGGTCGGCCCACCCTCGACGGTGATCCACTCCTCGTCGATCGCGGGTTTGCCCTCGTCGCTCGCCTGGACCTCGTCGACCACCTTGCGACCTTCGGCGGGCGGCATCTGGAAAAGGAACGGCGGGACATCGGTGGCTTTCGCGAACTCCGCCGCTTCGGGCTCGAGAACCGGCTTGATCTCCGTCATCGCGCTCTCCTTCGCTATTTTCGGCTCGGCACCGAGGTCGGAACCGGCATGTGCAGTGCGAGTTGACCTTCCGTTGTCACATCGAGGCGAACGTTCTTGAACGGGGGCTGGGCCGGCGTCGCGACCGACAACGACAGGTCCGTCTCGCCACCGTCGTCGACGACCCGGGCGGTGGTGCGCGTGGCGTCGATATCGACGTCGAGTTCGGTGACCCACTGGGTGTGATGCTCGCGAGCCTCGTCACGTCGACGGCCGCGCGGCGCCGACATCGGCGATGAGCCGATCAGCCAGCTCTTCGGAAGATTGCGGATTCTGCCCGGTGTAGAGATTTCCGTCGACCACGACGTGCGGCCGCAACGGGATCAGAGTCTTGGAATAGTCGACGCCCAGCTCTTTCAGCCTGTCCTCGAGCAACCACGGCGCTTTCCAGGCGAAGCGGTTGAGCAGCTCCTCACGATTGGACAGCCCGGTCATCCGGCGGCCGGCGAACGGGTTCTTTCCATCGGGCCCGGTCGCCGCCGTGATCGCCGCGGGAGCGTGACACAACAGCGCAAGGGGTCTGCCGGAGGCCAGCCGATCGGCGAGCAGCGCGCCGGAGGTCTCGTCGTAGGCCAGATCTTCCATCGGACCGTGGCCGCCGGGGTAGAAGACGACGTCGAACGCGTCGGCGTCGACCGTATCGAGCGGCACCGGCGTGGCGAGCTCATCCTGAATACCGTCCAGGTAGCGTTCCACCTCTCGGCGCTTTCCCGGCATTCCGCCGGAAATGCCGAGACTGAGCCGATCGAGCGTGGGCGCCTTTCCGCCCGGGGTGGCGATGGTGATTTCCCAACCGGCCTTGGTGAACGCCCGGTGCGGAAACGCCACTTCCTCGGCCCAGAAACCGGATGGGTGCACCGTGCCGTCTTTCAGAGTCCAGCGGTCCGCGGCCGTGAGCACCATCAGAACCTTCGTCGCCATTCATCCCTCCTGATGCAGTCGTACTCGAGACGGATGCGCCCGCCGACCAGCTCGACACAGGAGGCCGAGATGACGGACCCGCTGCCAGATGTTTTCGCCGCTTACATTAGCCTTGGTGTTGCCCACGGTCAATGAAGGCCGGGCACCGAGTCGGCATCGAAGGAGCACCAAGTGACCAGGTCGAGCGACCAGCCGGCGGATTCGCCCCTCGTCTTGATCGCACCCGCCATGGCGATCGGCTCCCGCTTCTACGCGCCGCTCGTCGCGGCATTCACCGATCGCGGCTGGAGCGCTCGCGCGCTGCCGCGTCGCGGTTTCGAGAAGGGAGAGGCTCCGGCCTCTCGTGGCAACGACTGGTCCTATCAGGACGAAATCGATGGCATCGCACAGGCTGTCGCCGAAGCCCGGAAACAGGCACCCGAGCGGCCGGTCATCGTTCTCGGCCACAGCCTCGGCGCCCAGCTCGCCGCGGGTCATGAGCTCGGCCACCCCGGCGCCGACGGGCTGGTCACCGTCGGCGGTTCGCTGCCCTACCACCGCCACTTCCCGAACTTCGGCCTGCCGGTCGCCGTCATGGCCCTGCTCGTGCCCCTGCTGACGTCGGTTTTCGGCCATCTGCCCAAGCCGGCGTTCGGTGCGCCCGGGGCACGCACGATGATGCGCGAATGGGCCAAGATGGTGCTGACCGGCCGCACGCCGTACCCCGCGCCGGAAGCGATCGCCACTCCGGCACTGGTGATTTCGCTCGAGGACGATGCCCTCGCGCCCCGACGTGCCATCGACGCCTTCGCGCGTGATCTCTTCGCTCCGGGGCAGGTGACCCGGTGGGACTACCGCACCGCCGATGTCCCCGCCGGTGCGAGCAACGACCACATCTGGTGGGTCCGGAATCCCGGCCCCGTGGTCGACCGCGTCGTCGACTGGTGGCAGGAGGTGTACCTGCCCGCGGAGTTATATCCTCGGTAGTGGTGATCGCAGCAGCGCACCGCCGGGAGGTCGTGACCGAATCGAGCCGACATGGCCGACATCCAGCCGACACAGCGCAGCTCCGCGTCGGGCATCGTGGCGGAGCTGGCCGCCGAGGGCTTCGAAGAGGCCGAGGAGATCGGCCGCGGCGGTTTCGGCGTCGTGTATCGCTGCACGCAGCCCGATCTGGACCGGGTGGTCGCGGTGAAGGTGCTGACCGCCGAGCTCGATCCCGACGGACTGCAGCGGTTCGTGCGCGAGCAGCAGGCGATGGGCAGGCTGTCCGGTCATCCGAACATCGTCGCGGTCTTCCAGGCAGGCACCACGCACGGCGGACACCCCTATCTGGTGATGCCGTATCACGCGCGCGGCTCGCTCGAGCAGCGCATCCACACCGTCGGCCCGCTCGACTGGTCGGCGATCCTGCGGCTCGGCGTGAAAATGGCGGGCGCGCTCGAGACGGCGCATCGGTCGGGCATCCTGCATCGTGATGTGAAGCCGTCCAACATCCTGCTCAGCGACTACAACGAACCGGAGCTCACCGATTTCGGGATCGCCAGGATCCAGGGCGGGTTCCGCACGACGACCGGCATCGTCACCGGCTCCCCGCCTTCGCCGCGCCGGAGGTGCTGCGTGGGGCGCCCGCGACCGTCGCCGCCGATGTGTACGGCCTGGGCGCCACGCTGTTCTGCGCGCTCACCGGGCATGTCGCCTACGAGCGGCGGGTCGGTGAGCAGGTGCTGTCGCAGTTCCTGCGGGTCTCTGCGCAGCCGAGTCCCGATCTCACCGAACAGGATGTGCCCGAGGAGGTGCGTGCCGTCATCGAGCACACGATGGCCACCGAACCCGGTGATCGGCCCGCGAGCGCCGCGGAGCTCGGCGCGGAACTTGTTGCGGCCCAGCGCAGTACCGGCACACCGGTCGATGTGCTGCGCGTCCCGAGCACCCAGCGTCCGGCCGCGGCGCCCCTCCCGCCCGCACCGCGGCCGCACGAACGGACCACCGCCCCACCGACACCCGCAACGAAGTACCGTCCGCCGACGCCCGCCAGGGCGACCCTGGCCAGGAAACGGCTGCTCGAACACCTGCGCACGAGCGAGCGCACCCGGCTCACCGTCATCCACGCACCCAGCGGGTTCGGCAAGACCACGCTGGCCGCGCAATGGCACGACGAGCTGGTCGGGCACGGCGCCGCGGTGGCGTGGCTGACCCTCGACGAGGACGACGACAATGTCGCCTGGTTCCTCACCCACCTCGTCGAGGCGATCCGGCCCACCGTCCCGGTACTCGCCGAGGACCTCGACCGGCTCCTCGAGGCCGACCCCGACGATCCGACCCGCGCCGTGCTCACCGCGCTCGTCGACGGATTGCACACCGGCGATCAGCGCGTGACCTTGGTGCTCGACGACTGGCAGCGGGTCTCCAGCCCCGCGTCGGTGGCGGCGGTCCGGTTCCTGCTCGAGCACGGCTGCCACCATCTGCCGCTGGTCGTCACCAGCACCACCCGGCTCGCGCTCCCGCTGAGCAGGTTGCGCATCCACGGCGAGCTCATCGAGATCGACGCCGCCACTTTGCGTTTCGACCCCGACGAGGTGCGGGCGTTTCTCGCCGAAGCGGGCGGGGTGCACATGACCGCCGACGAGATCGCCGCCCTCGCCCACGCCACCGACGGCTGGGTCGCGGCGCTGCAGCTGACCGTGCTGTCGCTGCGGGCGGGCGAGGATCCGGCGCGCCTGCTCGACAGCCTCGCCGGCCACCCCGACATCGGCGATTTCCTCGCCGAGAACGTGCTCGACGGGCTGGACCCGGACACCCTCGACTTCCTCATGACGACCTCGATCTGCGAGCGCATCTGCGGCGGCCTCGCCACCGCGCTGACCGGGCGTGCCGACGCCGCCGACCTGCTCGCCGACATCGCCGACCGCGGCCTGTTCCTGCTGCCCGACGGCCCGGACCGGAACTGGTATCACTATCACCAGTTGTTCGCCGGATACCTGTGCCGCAGGCTGTCTCAGGACCGGCCCGCCGACATCGCGCCGCTGCGGCTGCGGGCGGCGGACTGGTTCGCCCATCACCATCTGCTCAACGAGGCGGTCGAGCACGCGCTGGCCGCGGACGATCCGGATCGGGCGGCCGATCTCGTCGAACAGACCGCGGGCTACCTGCTGGAACGGTCGAGAATGGTGATGCTGCAAGGCATCCTGGCCAAGCTGCCCGCCGGGGTGTGCCGGGCGAGGCCTCGGATCCAGCTGTTCGGCGTCTGGGTCGATCTGGTTCTGCGTAGACCCGCGGCCACCGAAGCCGCCCTCGCCCGCTTCGAGATCGCGCTGGCCGCGGCCGCGCCCGCCGAACCCGAACGCACCGAGCTGCGCGCCGAGGCCGACGTCGCGATCAGCGTCCGCGAGATGTTCGCCGACCGGGTGGCCGACCTGGACGGCCTGACCGGTGAGGCGCTGGCGCGGCCCGATGCCTTCTCGCCGCGAATCCCGGGCGTGGCGGCCAATATCGCCACCTTCGCGGCGATCCAGCGCTTCGACTACGCCGAGGCCCGGCGGTGGCAGCTGTGGGCGGCGCCCTATCACGAGGCGACCGGCCCGTTCCTGTCCGTGTACGGGCGCTGCTTCGCCGCGCTGGCGGCCAGGGAACAGCTCGACATCAGGGGCGCGCAGGACCTGCTCACCGGCGCGCTCGACACCGCCTGCGCCACGATGGGTCCCGCCGCCCACGCGACCCGGCTCGCCTGCGCCCTGCTCGGCGAATTGCGATACGAGACAGGTGATCTCGACGCCGCGGAAGATCTGCTCACCCAGAGCAGGGAGCTGTCCGACGAGGGCGGTGGCGGTGTCGACTTCATGCTGGCGACCTACGCCGTCGGCGCGCGGGTGCGCACGCTGCGTGGCGATCGCGACGGTGCGCGCGAACTCCTCGACGAGGGGACGGCGCACGCCGAGCGCCTCGACCTGCCCCGCCTGGCCGCTCGGATGCACAACGAACGAGTGCGGCTCGGTTTCGGACTGGATCCCGGCCTGGCCGCGGCGATCCTGCGACCGCGCCGGATCCGTGACGACACCGGCATCCTCACCGCCGTCGACGAGCTCGACGAGGACTCCGCGATCCGGCTGTTGCTGGCCGAGCCCGGCGCCGACCGGCACCTGCTCGCGATCGAACGTGCCGAAGTCCTGGTCGCCGGCATCGACGCCGAACGCAGGCCGATGGCCGCGATGCGCGCGGGGTTCCTGCTCGGGAGCGCGCTGCGGCAGGTGGGCCGCACGGCCGAGGCCGAGGGCATCCTCACGCCCTTGGTGCGGCGGTGCGATCGCCTCGGGCTGGTGCGCCTGCCCACCGATGCGACGGCGACGTAGAGGTGGTCGGTGGTCAGGGATAACCAAGGGGAATCCCTGACCCGCGGTTCCGGGCCGGGACCGGATGTGCCGGGGCCGTCGCGGCACAACCATTGCGGTATGAAAAGTGTTGACGATCAGACAATTTCGGCGCGCGGCGGACGGTCAGGGCATTGGAGTGCGGCCATCCTGGCATCGGCGGTGACGGTCGCGGGAGTGTTCGGGCCGGCGGTGGGGACCGCGTCCGCGGACACCGGCGGCGCCTGTCTGTGGGCCGGGGCTCCCTATGCGCAGGGAACCACGGTCGTGGCGGGCGGATGGACATTCACGTGCGGCAGCGCGGGGACGGGGGACGCGCGCTGGAATCGCGGATCATCGGCGAATCGGCCGAGCACCGTCGCCAATCCCGGCGCGGCGGCCGATCCCACCGGCCGCTTCAGCGCCGGGGCGATCCAGCCGGGCACCGAGTACACCGACTACTGCGTGGGCGAGCAGCTGGTCAGCGGTAGCGACGCCATGTACGAGGTCGTGGCGGAGGGCGCCGGCCTGCGCTGGCGGGCGGTGGGGCCGATCGCACACTGGCGTTTCGATCAGGGCGAGGGCCACGTCCCGACCTCGCAGTCCGCGAGCCGGTGCCGGATGGATCCGCAGTACTGAGTCCGGTTTGCTCCGGAGCTGACCGGGCACGCGCAGGGTGTCCGAATGGTGCGAGTCGCCGTGCGGCCCGCCCACCGCAACGAAAGGACAACGCCATGTCCACTCCCGTCGGTAACACGATGGCCGCGCGGACGCCGATTCAGCTCGCCGCCCTGGCCGTGGGTGCGGTCTTCCTGCTGGTGGGCGTCCTCGGATTCATTCCCGGCGTGACCACCGACTACAGCAGTCTCGAATGGGCCGGCCACCACTCCCAGGCCCAGTTGTTCGGTATCTTCACGGTCTCGGTGCTGCACAATATCGTGCACCTGATCTTCGGGGTCGCTGGTCTGCTCGCCGCGGCCGGCGCCGCACAGTCACGGCTGTATCTGATCGGCGGCGGGCTGATCTATCTGGTCCTGTGGGTATACGGGCTGGTCATCGACCTGGACAGCGACGCCAACTTCGTGCCGGTCAATACCGCCGACAACTGGTTGCACTTCGGCCTCGGTCTCGGCATGGTCGCCCTCGGCGTGCTCCTGTCTCGCGGGGTACGCGTCGCACGATAGTGCGCACCTGATCTCCGCCGACGCGACCGGCCACGGCGGACTGCCGCGGCTGGCAGGATCGAGCCGTGCCTACCGCGAACCTGACCCGTTCCGAGACCGCCGCGCGCTCGGCGGCGGTCACCGTCCACGACTACCGCGTCGAACTCGACCTCTCGGGCGCCCGAGATCAGGATCGGGCCGGGTTCGCGACCACGACGACCGTCGCCTTCGACGCCACCATCGCCCGGACGTGGCTCGACTTCCTCGGACTCTCGGTCGAGTCGGTGACGGTGAACGGGCAGCAGGTGGACGTCGAGTACGACGGCGCGCGCCTCACGGTCGGCGGCCTGTCGGCGACGAATGTGGTCGTCGTGCGGGCCACCGGCGAGTACAGCCGCTCGGGTGAGGGCCTGCACCGGTTCCTCGATCCGGTCGACGGCGCGACCTACCTCTACACCCAGTACGAGCCCGCCGACGCGCGCCGGGTCTTCGCGTGCTTCGAGCAGCCCGACATGAAGGCGCCGTTCACCTTTGTGGTGACGGCGCCGTCCGGGTGGGAGGTCGTGTCGAACAGGCCCGCCGCGGTGATCGAGGACGACGGCGCGCACCAGCGGGTCGAGTTCTTCCCCACGCTGCCGATCTCCACCTACATCACCGCGGTGGCGGCGGGCCCCTACCATCGGGTCGAATCCTCCTGGACGCGAGGCGAACTCACCATTCCGCTCGGTGTCCTGTGCCGTGTCTCCCTGGCCGGATATCTGGACGCGGACACCCTCTTCGACGTGACGAAGCAGGGACTGGATTTCTTCGCCGAGCATTTCGACTACCCGTATCCGTGGGGCAAGTACGACCAGGTGTTCGTCCCCGAGTACAACCTGGGCGCGATGGAGAACCCCGGCCTGGTCACCTTCACCGAGGCGTATGTGTTCCGCGGCGCGGCCACCGCCGCGCAGTACGAGGGCAGGGCGAACACGATCCTGCACGAGATGGCCCACATGTGGTTCGGCGATCTGGTCACCATGGTGTGGTGGGACGATCTGTGGCTCAAGGAGTCCTTCGCCGACTTCATGGGCGCGCTGGCCAGTGTCGAGGCCACCGAGTGGACCGACGCCTGGGTGGCGTTCGCGAACCGCCGCAAGGCCTGGGCGTATCTACAGGACCAGCTGCCGACGACGCACCCGATCGTCGCCGACATCCCCGATCTCGAGGCCGCCAAGCTCAATTTCGACGGCATCACCTACGCCAAGGGCGCCAGCGTGCTCAAGCAGCTGGTCGCCTATGTCGGCCGGGACGAGTTCTTCACCGGGGTGCGCCGATATTTCCGGACGCACGCGTTCGGCAACACCACGCTGGCGGATCTGCTGACCGAGTTGTCCGCGGATTCGGGACGTGACCTGGCGGGATGGGCGCAGGCCTGGCTGCAGACGTCCGGGATGTCCACGCTGACACTCGACGGCGGTGAGATCGTGCAGACCGATCCGCGACCGCACCGGCTGGCTGTCGGGCTCTACGACTTCGATGCCGCGGGCGACCTCGCCTTGCGCGAGCGCGTGGAGCTCGACATCGTCGAGGAACGCACGCCGGTCGCGCTCGCGCCCGCTCCGCTGCGCCTGCTCAACGATGGGGACCTCACCTATGCGAAGGTCCGCCTCGACGCGGATTCCCTTGCCACCGTGGAACGTTCGCTGGACCGGGTCACCGATCCGCTGGCGCGCGGACTGATCTGGTCGGCGCTGTGGAATGCCGCGCGCGACGGTGAACTCGAGGTCGGCCGCTATCTGACGATGGCCCGCGACTTCGCGCCCGCCGAAACGAACATGGCGCTGCTGACCGCCGTGCTGTCGAACGCGTCCTTCGCCGTCAACCACTATCTGCCGGCGGCAGAGCGCGACCGGTGGCGCGGCGAGTGGCTCGAATCCTGCTGGGCGACACTGCATTCGTCGGAACCGGGTTCGGGTGCGCAGCTGGCCTGGGCACGGGCGACGGCCACCGCCGCCACCTTCGACGGCCGCCACGCCGCGGATATTCGCTCGATCCTCCTCGGCGATACCCCCGCACCGCAGGGACTTCCCCTCGATCCCGATCTGCGCTGGGCGCTGTGGACCGCGCTGGCCGCGACCGATGCGGCGACCGCGGCCGACCTGAATGCCGAACTCGCCCAGGACGACACGGCGTCGGGCCGCACCGCACACCGGCGGGCACTGGCGGCACGACCCGACGCGGAGGTGAAGGCCGCGGCCTGGGCCTCGGCACTGGGCGACACCACCCTGACCAACGACCACCTCGACGCGGTCATCACCGGTTTCCGTGCGGGTGGACGCCGCGATCTGATCGCCCGCTACGACGACGAGTACTTCGCGGTACTGCGCACGGTGTGGGAACAGCGCAGCATCGAGATCGCCCGCCGCATCGTCGACGGGTTGTTCCCCGCGGGCGATTCGCTCGAGCCCGTCGACGCCTGGCTCGCCGACCACGCCGACGCACCGGGAGCACTGCGCCGCCTGGTCATCGAACAGCGCGACCACCTCGCCCGCGACCTGCGGGTCCGCGCCGTGGCCGGCTAGCTCGCTCCGAAACGCGGCCGCCCACCCCGGATTACCCGGGGTGGGCGGCCTACTTCACCAGCGATTACCGAGGCAGACGGGTCTCGATGGCGTCGATGATCCGGGGGCGCAGGTCGGAGACGCTGACGATGGCGTCGACCGAACCGACCTCGACGGCGCGCTGGATGTTGTGGACGCGGTCGAACTCCGCGGCCACATCGCCCAGCTTCTCCGCGCGGACCGAGGAGCGGACCTCGTCGAGTTCCGCGGTCAGCGTCGCGCGGTCGGTGCCGAACGCGTTGGCGGCCTGGGTTTCCAGGTCGCGCACGCGCGGGTCGGCCGCGGTCCGGGAGTTGACCTCGCCGGCGAACACCACCGCGGCGGCCGGAGCGCCACCGAGGACCGACGCGAACGAGCCTTCCAGCGCGAGCACGGTCATGTTCGGGTTCAGCGCCTTGGAGAACACCACGAACGCACCGCCGTGGTAGCGCGAGATCACGCAGAACACGATGGGGCCCTCGAAGTTCACGATGGCGCGGCCGATCTCGGCGCCGTACTCGAGCTGCAGCTTGCGCATCGACTCCGGGGAACCATCGAAGCCGGACAGGTTCGCCAGCACCACCAGCGGCCGGTTGCCGCTGGCCGCGTTGATGGCCCTGGCCGCCTTCTTCGACGACTGCGGGAACAGCGTGCCCGCGGTGTAGGTGTCGGGGCCGTCGGTCGACGGGTAGCCGCGCCGCGGCACATTGCGCGACTCGATGCCCAACAGGCACACCGGGATTCCGCCCAGATGCGCGTCCTGCACCACCGCGGTCTCGGCGTCGGCCATCCCGGCCCAGCGCTCCAGCACCGGGTGGTCCTGGTCGGCCAGCGCCCGCATCACGGTCCGGATGTCGAAGGGCTTCTTGCGATCCGGGTTGGCGGCGGCGGAGAAGATCTCGCCGACGGTGGCGAAGGTGCTGTCGGCGAGCACGTGCGGGAAGCCGGAGATGTCACGGTCGATCGGGTCGACCGTCTGCGACCGGCGCGGCGCCTGCTCGCCAGGGGCGACGTAGGTGTGGTCGTAGTGCGCCATCAGCACGTCCCGGGCGGCGGGCAGGTTCGGCGCCCAGTACTGCGCCTGGCCGTTGGGGCCCATCACCCGGTCGTAGCCGCCGATACCGAAGTTGTCCTCGGCCGATACGCCACCGGAGAAGTCCAGCGACTGCTTGCCGGTGAGCACCATCGCCGACTCCGGGGTCATCACCAGCACGCCCTTGGTGTGCATCAGCATGGTGGCCTCGGCATTCCAGTACGGCTGCGCGCCGACGTTGATGCCCGCGACCACGATGTTGATCTCGCCGCCGTCCTGGGTGAACTCGACGATCCGCTTGAGCGCGGCGGCGACCCAGTCCATGTTCTCGGTGCCCGATTCCATCGAGATCCGGGCGCCGGAGGACAGCGCGTACCACTCGAGCGGAACCTGCAGGCGTTCGGCGAGATCGAGGGCGGCGATCACCCGGCGGCACTCGGGTTCCGAGAGCGCGCCCAGCGACTTGGTCGGGTCACCGAGCAGCAGCACGCGGGTGACGCCCTCGGGATGCTGAGTGGTCGGCGTGGTGACGACACCGGCGACGATCGCCGCGGTATTGCGGCCCTTCGGCCGGTCGACGGGCACCAGCGCGTTGTCGGCGTCGAGGTCGTACTCGGCGAAACTGCCCAGCAGACCGGTCAATTCGTAGGGGTACACGGTGTTGCGCGCCGCGGCACGCAGCACCTTCTGCCGGTACTCGTCGACGGGCTCGACCGGCTCGTCGGACAGGTCGCCGACCGTCACCTGGGAGCCGCCGGTGGCGTCGAAGGAGATGCGCACCCCGACCTTCGTCAGCTCAGCGGTCTCGGCGTCGCGCCTGCGCGCGATGAGCAGGATCTCCTCCAGCCCGGCGCCGGCCGCGGTCGGCAGCACGTGCCCGCCGATCGTCGCCAGCTCCTCGCTGGTGACATCCATCGGCGGCCAGATGTACATCACGATGCGGTTGGTGTTGAGGCGCTTGGCCGACGGCCGCCGGGACTGGGCGCGGCGGATCGAGTCGACACAGGTGGCGATGGTGGCCTCGGCCGTGGGCAGCGCCAGCAGCCTGCCGTCCTGATCACGCAGCGCGGCCAGGTCGCGGACCTGGGCGAAGGCGATGAGGCGGTCGTCGGACGGATTGCCCTTCGCCACACACCGGAACAGGTAGACCTCCTCGTCGTCCGAGGACGGCAGCCGGGTGAGGTCGAACTTGCGCAACCGCTCCATCTGCATCCGCTGCGCGATGTAGGGATGCAGGCCACGGATCAGCCGCTCCTCCGCCATTCCGGTGGCCGAGGGGCGGAAGGTGAAGTGGTGGTGCATGACCGCGCCGTTGCTGCCCGCGACCGTGGCCGTGATCCGGTGCACCTGCGGGGGCAGCTGGTGCGCGGCGAGGACGTCCTGCAGCGCCGCCGCCATCGCGTCGGAGTCCTCGGGCTGGGCTTCCCAGCTCAGGTAGATGTCGGCGTCGACCGAGGCCGCGCCGCTCGCCAGCTCGCCGAGCCCGCTCAGCGCGGTGCCGAGCGCGTCGAAGTTCACCGCGGTCGAGGCCAGGCTCGCGCCGTCGCGCTCGGCGACGACGAAGGCGCAGCCGCCGACGTGCTCGGTGTGGACGCCGGTGACGCCCTTGTTGCCGTAGTAGCGGCGGGTCAGCACCTCGAGCATCGGGGTGTGGTCGGGCTTGTTGCGCTCGAGCCGCTGGCCGAGCAGCCGCACCAGCGGTTCGGTGCTGCGCACCATGTCGGCGATGCGCTCGGCGCGATCGGCGGTGTCCGGGTGCGCGTCCAGATGCGTCAGGTGCCTGCGGACATTGGTGTAGACGCGGGCCCGGTTGCGGCGCAGCAGCGGCTGGCCGTACCAGCCGTACACCAGGCCGCGGCACAGGTCGGCGATCACCGGGAAACGCACCTGGGTGGCCACGACGAGGCGTTCCAGCGTCAGGCCGACGGGTTCGCGCAGCACCTGGTCGGGCATCGGCTCGCGCAGCCACTCCCGCAACAGCGTCGTGATGACTTCGACGGTGTCGGCGGGGCGCTGCTGGGCCAGGAAGATCCGGAAGACCGCGGATTCCAGGTCGGGCGTGCGGTCCAGCTCGGTGACGCCGTACTGGCCGAGCGCCTGCGCGAGCTTGGCGCGGTAGGACTCCGGCAGACCGGCCCGGTCGGCATCGAGGCTCTGCAGGTAGGTGTGGAAGTACTCGCGGTCGCTGTGCACGTGGCTCTGGCCGGGTTCGTCGTCGGCCGAGCGGTTGTGGCTCAGCGCGGCGAGATCGGCGAACACCTCGACGAGTTCGAGTTCCTCGGCCAGCGGCCGGTGGTTGGCGGCGACGGATTCGCGGCGGGCCGCGAGGTAGTCGTCGAGAACGCGGCGGTTGTCGTGCGGATCGACGTCGAAGCCGAGCAGCAGACTCCGCAGGTCCTGCAGGCCGCGGGCGAGCCGCTCGTGCGTCTGCCGCGGCGCCGGCTCGCTGGGCAGGTCGAGCTCGACGGTGCCCGCCGTTTCGGTCTCGGCGGCCTCGTCGTCGTCTGCGAGCGGTTCCAGGCGCAGCAGCGGCGCGCCGGTCTCGACCTGGGTGCCGACCGAGACCGCGCATTCCTTGAGCCGGGCGCGGAACGGCGCGCGCAGCACCGTCTCCATCTTCATGCTCTCCAGCACGAGCACCGCGGCGCCCGCCTCGACCTCGGCGCCGACCTCGACCGGGGTGCCGACGACCAGCGCGGGCGCGGGCGAGCGCACGACGCCGCCCTCGTCACGGCTGATCCGGTGGGTCACGCCGTCGACGTCGATCACATGGGTCGGGCCGTGGGTGCCGGTGACCAGGCGGTAGCGGCTGCCGTTGACGACGATCTGGCCGGTGTGCAGATCGAACCGCTCCAGATCGACATCGGCGGTGACCAGCTCGGTCCCCGCCTCGATGCCGACGCGGAAGCGGTGCGCGCCGATGCGGGCGACGCGGACCCGGTAGCTCGCGCCGCGCAGCTTGAGATCGAGCGGGCGCCCGCTCTCGTGCTGCACCTGCGGACGCCCACCGGACGCGGTCGAGATCAGCCGGTGCCGCTCGACCCGCTCGTCTTCCTCGTAGGCATCGATCGCGGCGGCCGCCAGCGCGATGGCGGAGTGGCGATGCGTGACCAGGCGGCCCTCGCTGCGCACCCGGTCGATCCAGCCGGTGTCGGCGCTGGCGTCGATCACCTCGGGCTGGTCGAGCAGGTCCAGGACGAAGCTCTTGTTCGTCGCGCCGCCTTCGATGACGACCCTGGTCTGGGCCATCGCCCGGCGCAGCCTGCCCAGCGCCTCGTCGCGGTCGCGGCCGTAGGCGATGATCTTGGCGATCATCGAGTCGAAGTCGGCGGGAATGGTGTCGCCCTCGCTGACACCGGTGTCGACGCGGATGCCGGGGCCCGCGGGCAGGTCTAGGCGCACGATGCGGCCCGGCGCCGGCGCGAAGTCGCGGTCGGGGTCCTCGGCGTTGAGCCGCGCCTCGATGGCGTGGCCGCGCTCGGCGGGCGGTTCGCCTTCGAGCTTGCCACCGGAGGCGACCGAGAGCTGGGCCTGGACGAGGTCGAAACCGGTGGTGCACTCGGTGATCGGGTGTTCGACCTGCAGGCGGGTGTTGACCTCGAGGAACGCGAAGAGCTGCTCACCCGGGTGGTACAGGAACTCGACGGTCGCCGCGCCGCGGTAGCCGACCGCGACGGCCAGGCGCTCGGCCGAGGCCTTCAGTTCGGCGGTCTGCTCGGGGCTCAAGACCGGTGAGGCCGACTCCTCGATGACCTTCTGGTTACGCCGCTGCACCGAGCAGTCGCGGACGCCGAGCGCCCACGCGGTGCCCTGACCGTCGGCGATCACCTGTACCTCGACGTGGCGGGCGCCGGTGACCAGGCGCTCCAGGAACACGACGCCGCTGCCGAAGGCCCGCGCGGCTTCCTGGCGGGTGCGCTCGTAGGCGTCGACGAGTTCGGCTTCGTTGGTGATCATGCGGATACCGCGGCCGCCGCCGCCCGCGGTCGCCTTCAGCATCAGCGGGTAGCCGATCTCGGTGGCTGCCGCGATGGCGTCCTCGACCGTGTCGACCCCACCCCGGCTCCACGGCGCGACGGGGACGCCGACCTCTTCGGCGAGCAGCTTGGCGCCGATCTTGTCGCCGAGCTTGCGCATGGCGTCCGCGCTGGGGCCGATGAAGGTGACGCCGATGTGCTCGCACAGTTCGGCGAAGGCCGGGTCCTCGGCGACGAAGCCCCAGCCGACCCAGGCCGCGTCGGCTTTGGTGGCGACCAGCGCCTGCTCGAGCACCTTGAGATCCAGGTACGGGCGCGCCGAGGCCGGACCGAGGTCGTAGGCGATATCGGCCGACCGCACGAACGTGGCGTTGCGGTCGACGTCGGTGTACAGGGCGACCGTTTCGATCGGTAGCCCGGTGGCCGCTGCCAGATCACGGACGGCATGGATGAGCCGCATTGCGGCCTCTCCCCTGTTGACGATGGCGATGCGGCTGAACACTCGCCGACTCCTTTCCATTACCAAGGACGTGGCCCGGGACGGGTGCGAATTCGAACTCCGGTTCAAGGGCAGTGTGCACCTCTACTCCGTATATGTGAACAGCGCACGAGGGTTACCGGCACGTATAGATGGAAGATTGCATCGTCCGGCCGGTCAGCGCTATCGCCGCTGCTCGTCGCCCGGGCTCCTGGACAGCCGATCCAACAGCTCCGGACGACTTGCCTTGACGTCGAGGTCAATCCCTACCGTCACCTCATCGGGGCGATTTTCCGGGCCCCGGCCACCGAGGAGAGACCATGACCAAGACCGTCGCCACCGTGAACGATGTGACCTTCGCGCGCGAGGTACTCGATGCCGAACTGCCGGTGCTCGTCGAGTTCACCGCCGCGTGGTGCCCGCCGTGCAAGATGATCGAGCCGGTGCTCGACGAGCTGGCCCACGAGGAAGCGGGCCGGATGGCGATCGTCAAAATCGATGTGGACGCCAACCCGCAGACCACCGCGGACTACGCCGTCCTGTCGATGCCGACCCTGATGCTGTTCCGCGACGGCATCCCGGTCCGGACCGTCGTCGGCGCCAGGTCCAAGCGACGCCTGCTCGACGACCTGGCAGGCGCGCTCTGAATCCGATGTGTACCTACCCTGCCTTCGGCAGGAATTCGTCGTCGAGGAACGTGGCGTAGTCGGGCACCTGGGTCGCCGGGTCGATCCGGCCCTGCGTCTTGGCCCAGTTGCCCAGTTCGGCGAGTTTCGCCGCGAGATCCGGTGCCAGTTGCAGCGTGAAGTCGAACTGGGGCAGGACATCGCGCAACAGTTCCGGGTCGAGTTGCGTCGCTTTCGCGACGGCGGTCACCGCGGCATCGGACGTCGCGGCGAGCTGTGTTCCCGCCTCGGCGAGCGCGGCGAAGAAGGCCGACAGGGCCGCGGACTTGGTCGCGATCGCGGTCTGGGTGGCCAGGTAGAGGCTGTGCTGGCGGTAGCTGCCGCCACGCAGTTCGACCGCGTCGGCGCCGAGCGCCCGCACGACCTGTGCCTGGTACGGCTGGAAGATCGACACCGCGTCGACATTGCCCTGGGTGGCCGCGGTGACCGTCGCCGACGGTGACACCTGGACGAGCGTCGCGTCGACGCGGTGCTGCGCGAGCGCACTGGCCGCGAAGTAGGCCGCGCTGGTGCCCAGCGGCGTGCCGACCGATTTGCCCGCCAGGTCGGCGACGGTCGAGATGCCCGCGCTCCGGCGGGCGACGATGCGCGAGCCCTCCCAGCGGGAACCGTCGCCGACCACCCGCAGCGACGGCGATCGGGTGAGCACGGCGGAGGTGGGGACGTCGGCCGCGGTCGCGATGTCGACCTGGCCCGCGGCGACCGCCTGGAGCGCCTCGACACCCGACGGGAAGTTGATCACCTTGACGGTGATGTCGCGCGCGGTGAAAAAGCCGCTCTCGGCGGCGACCGGAATCTGCGCCCAGGACGGGTCGACGACGAACCCCACGGTGAGTGTCGTCGGATCGGTCTTGTCGGCGTCGGCGCACGCGACGACCGTGGTCGACAGTGCGGCAACGGTAAGGGCTGCGACCAGCAGCCGCGGGATCAATGACTTCACGGGATTTCCTTAGGCGACGGTGTGATCGATGCCGAGTCGGTGATGCAGGGTCTTGCGGATCTCGCTGTAGCCCGGCTGGTCGGCGAGGGTGTCGGCCGGCCGGGGCCGGTGGACGGGGTTGGTGATCTGGTCGACGATCTGCCCGTCGCGCAGCACGCTGATCGAATCCGCGAGCCGGATCGCCTCGTCGATGTCGTGGGTGACGAACACGATGGTCCGGTCGAGCCGGGTCCACAGGTCGATGAGCAGGTCCTGCATGTTGAGCCGGGTGAGGGCGTCGAGGGCGGCGAACGGCTCGTCCATCAGCATCACGTCGGGCTCCCCCGCCAGCACCCTGGCGATGCCGACCCGCTGCCGCATGCCACCGGACAGTTCGCTGGGCCGCAGCCGCGCGACGTCCGCGGACAGCCCGACCAGCGAGAGCAGTTCGGCGATGCGGGCACGGCGGCGATGCGCGGGAACCGCGCGGGCGCGCAGCGCGAAGGTGATGTTGTCGGCCACGCTCATCCACGGGAAGAGGACATCGCGCTGAAATGCCATGCCGCGCTGTGGATCCGGTGCGGTGACGAGGCGGCCGCTGTCGGTGACCGTCCCCGAGGTCGGGGTGATGAACCCGGCCAGGCAGTGCAGCAGGGTCGATTTGCCGCTACCGGAGGCGCCGACGAGCACGGTGAACGCGCCGTCGGGAATGGTGAGGTCGATCCGGTCGAGGGTGGCTGCGGGGCGACCGGGGAAATGCACGACCAGATCGTGGGTCTCGATGGCCATCTCAGTGCTCCTCGCGGGCCCAGCGGGTCAGTGGATCGGTGATCGAGGCGATCGCTAGGTCGCAGAGCGCTCCGATGGCACCGAGAACGAGCAGGCAGAAGATCAGCCGATCAGCCTGGGAGAACAGCTGTGCCTGATAGATCCGGTAGCCGATACCCGCTGTGGTGCCGGTCATTTCGGCGACGACGATCAGGACGAACGCCATCGCGGCGCCGACCCGCAAGCCGGCGACGATGTCGGGCGCGGCTTCGGGCAGGATGATCCGCGCCAGGGTCTGCGCCCGGCTCGCGCCGAGGCAGCGCGCGGCCTGCAGGTAGTCCTCGGGGGTGCTCGCCAAGCCGGCGTGGCTGTTGATCCAGACCGGCACGAACACGCCGAGGGCGATGACGAGGGTCTTGCTGCTCTCGCCGAGCCCGAACCAGAGGATGGCCAGCGGCACCAGGCCGATCGTGGGGATCGGCGCGAGCAACCGCAGGACCGGCTGGAGCAGGTTGCGCCCCGCCGCGGTGGTCGCGGTCACGATCGCGGCGCCGAGCCCGGCGAACGCGCCGAGGGCGAAGCCGACGACGGCCCGTTGCAGGCTGGCGGTGATGTCGTCGGCGAGCAGTCCGTCCACCCACAGCGTGTGACCCGCGCGAATGATCTGCGGTACCTCGGGAAAGAGTTCGCGCGGGAATCGCCCGGTCTGCACGACCAGGGTCCAGACGATCGATGCGAGGGCGAGCCCGGCGATCGTCCATCCGGCTGTCCGCAGGCGCCGCGTCCAGGGCCGGTGCTGCCTGCGTGCTCGTGGAGCCGTGCTCGGCACCGGCGTGTGCGCCACCTGCGCCGCGGCCCTCATGTCGCCGAACCTGTCCGCGCGCCTGCGGATTCCCGCCGATCGACCGACCGCGGCGTCGTCCGGGCTGTGCCGTCGGGAACCCAGTCGAACGGGACGGCCTGGGCGCGATACACCAGCGGCGTCAGGGTGAGCCGGTCGACCCCGGGCACCCGCGGCTCGCGTACCTCGGGCTCACCGGCCACGCCGTAGCCGAGATACGGGCTGCAGTACTCCCACACGATGTCGCCGCCCGGGGTGACCTGGAACAGCCTGCCCCGCATGCCTTCGGTGACGAGCGTGTTGCCGTTCGGCAGGCGCTGCGCGTTGCTGACGAACGAGCTGAAGAACGTCCACGACGGCAGCCCGGAGTCCTCGGCGGTGTACTGCCACACGATCTGGCGGGTGGCCGGATCGACCTCGAGCACCCGCGAACCCGCGTAGATGCCCAGTGCGGCAGGCGGATAGCCCGCGCCGCCTTGATTGTCGAAGATCAGGATATTGCCCGTTCCCGGCAGCCCGGCGGCGATCATGTGCGGGTTGTGCTGGCCCGAGATCTGGTCCAGTGCGCGCGGCACCTTGTGGACGTTGATCCGCTGATGCTGCGCGCCCGGCGCCGCGTCGAAATACGGCCCGAGCTTCCACACGACCGCACCGGAGGCCTTGTCGATCAAGGCGACCACATTGGCCTTGCGGAAACTGACGAGAATATTGTCCGGCTGGAACACCGAGTCCGGATCGCTGTCGTGCCAATGGTTGGGGCCCAAGGATTTCGCGCTGTTCATCTCGAGGTAGCCCCACGGATCCTCCGGGTCCCTGGCCGCCGTCCGGCGCAGGGCGTCCCAGCCGTCCTCGGAGAAGCCCAGCTCGTCGAGATGATCACCGGCCAGCCACTGCCAGACGATGTCACCGTCGGGGCCGACCTCGACCAGCCCCTGGTCGCCCACCGCGACCTCGCTCAGCCCCGGCACGGCGCGCGGCACGGTCACCAGCAGCAGCCGGTGCCCGCCGGGCAGCAGCTCCCAGTCGTGATTCTGCCGCGCCGCGCCGCCGGGGGCCTGAGAACCCCACTCCCACAGCGGCTCTCCGGACCAGCTGAGCTGGCCGACCGTCCCGTTGGCGTAGATCCCGCCGCGTGCGTCGCCGCTCGGCGCCAGCTGCACGCCGACGTCACCGCGCCGTCCGCCGTTGAGCGCGGGGTCGATGATCCGCGGCGGCACGCCCGGATACGGCCACTCGTTCACCACCGCGCCGTTCAGGTCGATCAAGCGGGTCACGGAGTCGGCGCCCGTGAAGAGCACGAAGCTGTCGTGTGCGGTCTCGGCGTCGTAGTACGTGACGCCTGTCAGTCGAACGATTCCCATGCCACCTGACTCCACCAGTGATGTGTTACGACCTCGGGTCGTGACGGTTACTCTTCTAATCGATTAGTGTTGCCGCGACCTGGGCGGCGGCACAGGGTAAAAATCGTGGTGAACGGAACTCGCCGCTGATTCGCCCGATATTGCCGAGAGCAGGTTGACTGGGATGGTGAGAGCAAAACGCCCGACGCTGGCCGACGTGGCCCGTCGCGCAGGAACGTCGACCGCGGTGGTCAGCTATGTGCTGAACAACGGACCGCGCCCGGTCTCGGATGCCCTGCGCACCAAGGTCGTCGCCGCGCTCGACGAACTCGACTATCGCCCCGACCGCGTCGCGCAGGCCCTGCGCCGCCCGCGTCGCTGGCGTCAGATCGGCCTGCTTGTCCCCGATCTGACGATGCCGCTCTACGGCGCGTTCGTCGGGCGGATCGAGATCGAGGCGCGCGCCAACGACCACCTCACCATGATCGGCAACACCGGTTTCGATCCGGCGCGTGAGCTCGAATTCGCCCGGGCTTTCACCGATGTCGGCATCGACGGGCTGATCGTGGTCGGCGCGGTCGACGCGCCCGCCACCGCGGAGCTTTGTCATCGGGCCCGGGTTCCGGTGGCCTGGGTGCACAACAGCCGCGGCGTCACCGACGCGCCGGTCATCGGCGCCGACCATGTCGAGGCGGGCCGGCTCGCCACGCGGCATCTGGCCGACGCGCATGGTTGCCGGCGGATCGTCTTCGTGGGTGGGTACACCGCGGCCGAGGTCGAACACGGCGACCGCGAGACGGTCGCCCAGCGGTTCCGCGGCTTCTCGTCGATCGCCCGCGAGACCGGCGTGATCAGCACGGATTTGACCGCGTCCGGCGCCTATTCCGCGGTCACCGAGCACCTGCGGAGCTGTCCGGAACCGCCCGACGGGATCGTGGTCGGCACCCACGGGCAGGCCGCGGCAGTGGTGCGCGCGGTCACCGACGCCGGACTGCGGGTGCCCGGCGATGTCCGCATCACCGGTTTCGATGCCCATCCCACCGCCGACTACAGCCAGATCACCCTCACCTCGGTGACGCAGCCGATCGACCGCATCACCCGCCGCGCCCTCGGCCTGCTGTTGCCGGGCGATCGACAGGATGCGGAGTCCGAGCCGATCGAGGTGGTCATCGAACTCGGCGAAACCTGTGGATGTGCAGGCTGATTCGAGCGGTCGACTGTGTCGGCCTGTCGCAGGCGGCGGACCCGCTCCAGCCGGTCAGTGCTGTGGGGCGGCGGCTTCGAGGTCGGCGACGGTGCCCGACATGATGGTCGGCACGTGGGCGGTGAGGTGGTCGAGGGGCCAGTCCCACCAGGCGACGGCGAGCAGGCGGGCGATGTCCTCGTCGGTGTAGCGGGAGCGGATGAGGCGAGCCGGGTTTCCGCCGACGATGCCGTAGTCGGGTACGTCGGCGGTGACCACCGAACCGGTGCTGATGATCGCGCCGTGCCCGATCCGGACGCCGGGCATCACCGTCGCGCCGTTGCCGAACCAGACGTCGTTGCCCACGACGGTGTCGCCGCGGCTCGGCAGGCCGGTCAGCAGATCGAAATGGTCCGACCACGAGCCGCCCATGGTCGGGAAGGGGAACGTCGACGGGCCGTCCATGCGGTGGTTGGCGCCGTTCATGATGAACCGCACGCCCGTGCCCAGGGCACAGAACTTCCCGATGATCAGCTTCTCCGGCCCGTAGTGGTACAGGACGTTGCGCGTCTCGAAGGCCGTCGGATCGTCGGGGTCGTCGTAGTAGGAGAACTCCCCGACCTCGATCAACGGCGAGGTGACCAGTGGTTTCAGTAGCACCACGCGCGGCTGGCCAGGCATCGGATGCAGCACGGCCGGGTCGGCGGGAACCAACGCGGGACTGTCTGACATCGGGAAACTCCTTCGATGAGCGGCTGCCCGGGATCGGCCATCGGCCTGGGCAGGGTGCCACACCTAGGGCCTGGCAAGCAATCGGTTTGCCGGCCAAGTCTTTCCCGACCTCGCAGGCGCCGACATTCGGTAGCCTGGAATCGAACGAAGGGGGCCCCATGCGGAGTGAGCAGAACGAAGCGGACGATCCGCGCGCACGGTGGCGGCAGTTGCCGCCGGAGCCGCAGCGGTTGATCGAGGAGACCGCGGTCGATACCAGGGTGTCGGGTGTCGAGCTCGGCGTGAACCCGGAGGAAGAGTCCATTCGGCGCAACGCCGGGTAGCGGTGGCCCGCGAAGGTCAGCGGGCCGGGAAGCGCAGGATGCGGTCGTCGCCGTCGCGGATGTCGCCGCGGCCGTCGGTGTTCGAGGTGGTGAGCCAGAGGGCGCCGTCCGGTGCCACGGTGACGGTGCGCAGTCTGCCGTAGGAATCACGGAGAACGTCGCGCGGATTCGTCGCGGTGCCGTTGGATACTGTTGCGGTCCAGAGTCTTTCACCACGCAGAGCGGCTACGTAGAGCGTGTCCCCCGCGATGGCGATGCCGGAGGGGGAGGCTTCCGAGGTCGACCAGGTGAGCAAGGGATCGGTGAAACCATTGTTCGCACCACCGGATCCCTCGACCTCGGGCCAACCGTAGTTGCGGCCCGGTTCGATCAGGTTGAGCTCGTCCACCCGGTTCTGGCCGAACTCGGCGGCGTAGAGCGCGCCCGTGCTGTCCCAGGCCAGACCCTGGACGTTGCGGTGGCCGAGACTGTAGACCGGCGACCCGGGGGTCGGATTGCCCGGTGCGGGTTCGCCGTCGGGGGTGATCCGCAGGATCTTGCCGTTGGGGCTGGCGGCGTCCTGGGATAGCTCGCTCCGGCCCGCGTCCCCGGTGCCGACGTAGAGCATCCCGTCGGGTCCGAAGGCAATGCGGCCGCCATTGTGGTTGCCCGCCTTCGCGATTCCGTCGAACACGACCTCGGCCGGCTCGCCGGGCCGGAACCGCACGATGCGATTGTCGTCCTCGGCGGTGAAATACGCGTAGACATACCGGGTTCGGTCATAGTCAGGGGCGACAGCGAGGCCGAGCAATCCACCCTCGCCGCGCGCGGCCACACCAGGCAGCTCGGCGATGAGCTCCGGTTCGCGGCCCGGCGCCACGCGCAGTATTCGCCCGGAATCTCGCTCGGCCACCAGCGCCGTGCCGTCGGGCAGGAAGGCCAGGCCCCACGGGACGTCGATTCCGCGTGCCACCTCCTCGGGCGCGCCGAGGTCGGGGACGCCGGAGGGCACGCTCGGCGCGGGAGCGGTGACGATCGCCGTGAGCGGTGCGCGACCAGCGGGCTCGTCGCCGGTGCACGAAGTCGCCGCGCAGACGATCAGTATGGCGCCCACCATGTTTCGCGCGCCTCGGCGCGACATCGCTTCCCGCGGAGAGTCTCTCGCGACGGCCACGGCGCTTCAGATCAGCTTCGCGAGTTGTTCGCGATCGGAGGCGTCGAGCTTGATGCAGGCCCGGTAGATATGGCCTTCGACGGTGCGCACGGAGACGCACAGGCGTTCGGCGATGGCACGGTTGGACAGTCCACGACCGATGAGCGCGGCGATCTCGCGTTCCCGTTCGGTGATCGGGAGCGGGCGCGCGGCGGCGGTGATGGCCGGGGTGCAGGCGCCGTCGCAGCGGGCGGCCAAGGCTTGCGCGCGAGCGGCGGCTTGGGCACTCGGACGGCGCTGGCCGGCGTGGTCGTGGATCGGGACGGCCTGCGCTGCCGCGTCGGCGGCGGCCAGCAGCAGGCCCGCGGTCTCGAATTCGAGGCTGACGGCGGCCAGCGCGCGCGTATCGGCATGGGCGAAGGCGGCGGCGTGGCGGGCGTAGATGCCCGCGGCGGGCCCCTGGAGGCGGGCGGCGACGGTCGCCAGCCGGGTGGCGACGGTGCGGTCACCGAAGCGGGCGGCATGATGCAGCGCCTCGGCTTCCAAGGCGTACTGGCCGGTGCGGTGCGCGAGGTCGGCCGCCTTGCGTGCCAGCTCGATCGCCGCGTGCTGGCTGTGCTCGGCGGCGACCACCCAGGCGCGCGCGATCAACCGCTGTGGCTCGTGCAGGGCCATGTGGGCGCCGCGGTGTTCCTCGGCATCAGCGAGGACCCGCTCCGCCTGCTCGACCTCGCCCAGCGCCGCATAGGCCCGCGCCAGCAGCAGCCGCGCAGGCAGCTTCCACGCCAGGGAGCTTTCGGCGTTGAGCGCCGCCAATGCCTGTTCGAAGGCGGTGATCGCTTCGCGGAACCGGCCACGATAGGTGGCGACGACGCCGACCGCGATTCTGGCGATCGCCCAGCCGATGAACTGGCCCGCCGAGGAGAACTCACGGTACTCGGAGGCCCGCTGCTCGGCGCGGTCGAGCTCGCCGATGGTCGTCAGGGCCAGCACGTCCCCGTACCTGACCATGACCCGGACGAGGCCGTCGGTGGACTTCTGCTCGGCGGTGATCCGGGCCGCGATCGGCGCGAAATCGGCGCCGCGTCCGGCCACCGGCATCGCCAGACCGAGCGCGAAGGCGGCGAAATCGACGGCCTGCCGCGGTGAATCCGGGTCGGCGATGACGCGCTCGGCGGTCTCGATACCGACGGCGATCCGGCTCTCGTGCACCGCCATCGCCGCGCCGAAGGCATCGACCGTCAGCCGCAGCGCGGGATACTCGACCCGGGCGGCGAGCAGGTCGAGCAGGTCACGGGCACGCGCGACATTGCCGAGCGACCAGAACTGCAGGCCAGCCCTGAGCACGCCCCACTGGACGAGTTGCAGCGGATCGAGGCGGTCGGGGTCGAAGCGGGCCAGGATCTCGTCGGCTTCGTGCGGCCTGCCCTGCCACAGCAGCGCCCGCGACAGCAGTTCGGCCGCACGCAGGCCGCCGCACCGCTCGCAGGCGGCGCGCGCGAGGCGTTCGGCCAGCGGCAGGTTGGACATGGCCACCGCGTCCTTGGCCGCGTTGATCAGCACGACGATGTCGATCGGCTGATCGCTGTCGACACACAGCTGCGCCAGCCGGATCCGATGCGCCGGCGTGCTCAGATCCCGGTCGCGCAGTGTCTCGACGATGCGCCCGCGCCGCGTGCGGGCGGCGGCGGTGCCGACCCGGCGGCGGATCACCTCGCCGAGCAGGGGATGGCTGAACCGGACGTCCACCGTCGGACCGTGGCGGCCGACCCGGATCATGCCGGTGAGCTCGGCCGTGTCGACGGCCTCCACGCCGACCAGTTCGGTCAGGATGTCGATGTCGAGCGGTTCGTAGACGGCCAGCATCTTCAGCGCCTCCAGCACCGGCCCGCCAACCCGCGCCAGCCGCTCCTCGAGCAGCTCGACCAGCCCCGACGGCACCGCGGTCGGCCCACGCAGCTGCCAGACGCCGTTGCTGTCGGTCAGGGTGCGCGCCTCGACCGCGCCCTCGACCATATTGCGCAGGAACAGCGGGTTGCCACCGGAGGATTCCCACATGACATCGGCGCTGAGCCCTTCCAATGTCCCGCCGAGGACGGTCTCGACCAGTGCGGTGCACTGCTGTTTGGTCAGCGGTGTCAGCTCGATCCGTTCGAGATAGCCGTCCTTCCACAGTGAGGTGACCGCGTCCGGCACGGTTTCCCCGGTGCGGACCGTGGCGACGATGCGCGCGCTGCGATCCACGGCGATCTGATGCACCAGCGTCGCGGACAGCGTGTCGAGGAGGTGGGCGTCGTCGACACCGATCACGGTGCCGGGGTGGGCGAGCAGGTTCTCGCGCGCCGAGTGCAGCAGCGCGAGCGGGTCGCGCGAGGCCGACGCGGCGATCCAGGGCGCGAACGCGCCCAGCGGAATGGCCTGGGAGGAGGCGGTGCAGGCCGCCCAGCGCACAGGATTCGGCAGCACCGAGGTGACGAGCCGCGCCAGGGTGGTCTTGCCGATACCGGCGGCGCCGACGAGCACGACGCCACCGGTGTTGCCGTCGGTCAAAGCTGTACGGACGGCGTCGTATTCGGCGGGGCGATGAAGCAGTTGCCACAGTTCGCCCATACGGCAAAATTCTAGTTCCCGCCCGGCCGTGTCACAACGGATATGTGCAGGTGCAACTAATTTCCGGGCTGGTCGGTCGGGTAGGGCGATGGTCATGGCGGCAGCTCGGTGGCGTCGCGTGGCTCGAGCCGGGGCGCGTTGTTGACGTCGTGGCGGAAGTTGCTCGACGCCTCGTAGACGCGCTGCTTGAGCCGGTTGATCGAACCGAGCGGACGGTGCGCGTCGAGACCGCGCCAGGAGTTGAACGACAGCACATCATCGCCGTAGGCACGCCGTTCGGGCGTGTAGGGATCCTGCACGTCGAAGCGGATCGTCGCGACGGTGCGGTGCGGTGATTCGTCTTCCGGCCACGGCACGGTCGCGTCCTCGATCGGCATGGTTGCGGCGTCGGTGCACAGTTGCGCACGCAGCTCGTACGTGGCGCTGTGCGAGGCGAAGAAATCGATGACCGAATCCTGATGGACGTTCACTCCCGCCGCTTCGCTCACCGGCTGCCCTTGCAGCGCAACGACTTCCGGCGACACCGGAACATAGAGCAGCTTGGCCACGTAGTCGCCGTAGCGCACGGGCGCCGAGGTGTAGAACGTCTCGCCCAGAATGTGGGTGTTGGGCGCGATGAAGACGCCCAGATTCGGTGGCACGCCCTGTCCGAACCGCCGCAGCACGTGCTGGTCCAGGGCGGCGAGAAGGCTACTGCCGGATTGCAATACGGGATCGGGCAACCGCGCGAGCACCCAGGCGGTCGGCATGCCCTTCATCAGGTAGGCGTGCGCGTCGGCGAACAGGAATTCCCGGTGGGTGACCATGATGAAGTCCTGCGTGGTGGCCTCGTCGCCGGGCAATGCCCGTGGCCCGTCCACGCCGAGCACTTTGATCCCCAGCCCGCGGACACCGCGCAACTGGTCGCTGCGGATCACCCCGGAGGTGCTCGACAGCCGGGCGATCACCGGATAGGTGGCCGGGGTGGCGAACAGACCCTGTGCCAGTTCGGGCGGCAGGCCCGCCGGCACGGTCAGCTCGCCGCGCAGGATGCCGTGGCTCTTGGCGTGCGCGTCGCGCAATCCGCGCTTGTACTTGCGGTAGGCGCGTTCGTTGTTGTCGCGCAGGACCGCGATGATCTTGTCGATGTCCTGCTCTTCGTCGGGCCGCGGGTTTTCGAGGTCCTCGTGGTAGCGCAGGTAGGTCATCGTCGGCTCCTCCACGGCGCGAACGGATTCGCGACGCCGTCGAGTGCGGGCGCCAGCGTGGGAAAGTGGCGCAGCAGGACGCTGCGCATCGAGTTGTCGCGCACCCACGCCATGCCCGCCTCGGTGTAGACCTCGGGGCGGAAGTCGGTGGTGAAGAACCGGTCGGCGGACAGCCGCCGCGACGCCATCAGCACGAACACCCGGAACGCGGTGTCGCTGAAGCCGAAACCGGGCGGCTTGGGCTCGGCATAGAGCCCGATCATGAGGTCGACGTCGTCCACGTCGCCGTAGATCTGCTCGAGTTCGCTGGCCCACTGCGGATTGTCGGTCAGCTGGTCGAACGAGGTGGCCGGGGGCAGTCGCAGGTGCTTGCGGAATTCGTTGTAGCGCGGCACGCCCCGCTCGCGGACCCGCAGGATGTCGACGGTCGCCAGGTCGAGCAGCGGACGCCCGGGGCGGGTGAGGTTCTGCAGGTGCCGCGGATAGTTGTGCAGAGTCAGCGCGCCGGGGTTGGCGCGACCGAACGAGTAGAGCAGCGTGTCCATCGGTGTCTCGGCGAGGCGTTCGCGAATGTGGGCGACGCCCAGCTCCGGGAGCGGATATTCGGCCAGGACGCTGTCGTCGGCGCGGCTGCGGACAACGAGTTCGTCGGGGATGAGCGGATGCATTCGGTACACGGAGACGAATTCCTCGGTCAGCGAGTACGGCACGCCGTGGTCGTCGACCGCGGATCCCGGTATGCCGCACAGCACTTCGTTGTCGGCGAGCCTGCCGAACCGGCGGGCCACCCGCTCGCCGAGCACCCCGAACCAGTTGGCGCGCATGGCGGCGACGGTGGTGGGATGCGCGATGACGGCCGGTGTCCAGTCGACGGTGTGGATCTTCGCGATCAGGGCCGAGTTGACCAGACGTGCGGTGTCGTAGAGCTGTTGGTCGTCGAGGTCGGGGTAGCGCCTGCTCAGGCGACGGCAGATCGCATTGTGTTCACGCAGGAACAGCGAATGCAGCAGGGCAAGGCCGACCCAGGCGTTGGCCGCCGCGTCCGACAGCGCGATCAGGCTTTCCGCGTCCAACGGTGGCAGGCCCAGTTCGTCGATGACGAGTTCGCCGCCCTTGCCCGATCGCATGGCGGCCGCGAATTCCGCTGTGCTGCCATAGATCTGAGAGGCGTCCCACCAGTGGCTCTCCACGGTGGTGTACGTCGGCGGACCGCCTGGTTCGGGGCTCGGCACCGAGGCGGTGCGCGGGATGGTCATCGGCGGGTCCGGCCACGGATCCTGCGCGTCCAGTGTCACCGTGAACGGCTCGGTGTCGGCGTCGTCGTGGTCGAACCAGTCGTGCACCTCGAATTGGATCCAGGCCGCCGCCAGCAGGTTCAAAGTCGTGGCGGGCTGGAACCGGTCGCGGGTCAGCAGTTGCGTGCTGATCAGGCGCGGGTTGGGTTCCAGAATGCGCGCGGCGTCCTCCGGGTGGGTGTGCGCGAGCGGGAAGTTGCGGCCGAAACGGCAGCCGACCGACCCTGTCCTCGGATCGGCGGGGTTGTTGTAGGTGCCGTCGACGGTGCGCGCGCCCCGGTGCTCGCCTGCCTCGTCCGGTGGCAGCGGGTCGCCCGGATGCCCGCCGCTGTCGAAGAGATTCTGCGCGCGGAGCCGGCTGCGCAGGCCGACCAGGACGGCCAGCCCCAGCGGCGGCGGCAAACGGAACCAGCCGATGCGCCGATCGAGTGCTTCGGCGGCCCCGACCGCCAAGCGGGTGACAAACGGAGTCGTCTTGACCATCGAGAACCTCCACGTGGCTGGCTCGAATCGCGGCGTACGAGAACTGGTCGGAAATCAGTGTCCGGCACGGGCGGACTCCCTGTCACGGGTAGTGGACTACTCGCCCATCGCGTACGTCCGCACGCGGGTGATGTTCCGGATAACGATTTCGGCGACCACCACCGCGGCTCGCCTTTCAGCAATCGAGTAGCGAATTACGCGCGCCGGGTGGCGGGGCGATGGGTCACGCTGCTTGGGTGATTACTCCGATCGAAATCAAGGTCAATCTCGACGGCGATCTCGTCGACGTACAAACCCGGCTCGGGTGTACGAACGCCGCCGCGATCAGCCGCGACGTGTGGTTCGCCGAACCCCCTCGCCCTGATGTGGGTGATGCGTCTGGCCGTGCGGGCCGGATCGCCATCCGGCTGCGTAGCGGCGAGCACGACGACCTGACCGTCACGCTGCGGCCGTGCGAGCCGTCCCAGCTGATGGGGCGCTGGTCGACCTCGTTCACCGACGAGGCGGTGCGATACCGCATCGAAGGCGACTGGTGCGGCGAGGAGCGGGTGCTGTCGGCCTCGCTGGTGAGCAAACGCCCGCCCGGCTCGCTGCGGGTGGCCGCGCTGCGCGGTGAGGACGTCACCGAGGCCCTCGACTCCGCTCAGCGCCAATTCGTGGTGAGCTGCACGCCCCCCGGCGTCGCGGTCGAGCACCTGCGGGCGATGGGCCCGGTCGCGTCGACGAGGTGGACGAAGGTGCACCTCGGCGGGCTGGAAGTCGACGCCGAACGCTGGACCGTCGGCGGCCTCGACCTGTTCGAGCTGGCGCTCACGGTGACGCCAGTACCCGGGGAAGCACCGGCGCAACTGCGGGCGCGCGCCCTCGAGGTGCAGCGCCGGTTCCACGCCACCGTGCGCGGGCACGGCCTGTCGATCGCGACCGGGCCCGCCAAGACCGAACAGGTACTCGGCGCGCTGACGGCAGCCGGATCGGTGCGCAGCGAGTAGTGCGTTGTCGTCAGTTCACGACGATGAAGTTGAACAGCACCCTGAGGTTGGCGTCCCAGCCGACGTGGTACCGCACCGTCATGGTGCCGTCGGCATGCGGGACGACATTGCGGACCTGCATCGTTGCGCGTCCGAAAAACGGGATGCCGTTGCCATCCAGCTCGGTCATGGTGACCGACACCTGGCTGTCGGCACAGACCTGGGTGGTCGGGAATCCGAACACCCAGGCGCCGGTGCCGTGCGTGTGCAACACCCGCTGAGCCCAGAAGATGGACGAGACGTTCGTGTGGCCGACTCCCCTGATCCCGACGCCGTTGTCGCGATATCCGGCCTGCGATTTCGTCTCCACGAACAGCTCCTCTTCGGTGTCCGGGCTGGCTGCCAGGACCGCGTCTTCCATCTCCGAAACCAACATCTCCCTGTCCTTTCGAACCATGTGGAGAAACCCTGCGCACTGATCATCTCGCGCGGGCAGGCCATTCCGAACGCGTAACGCACTACCCCACATCCGCGGCTCCGCACCGATTCGTCTCAGGCGGACAGTGTCCGTCCGATCGTCGCCGCCACCGCGGCATGGGCGAGGTATTCGGCGATGTCGTGTGCCCGTTCCTTGGGGTTGTCGACCGGGAGATCCCGCAGGTCGTTGCCCCACGCCGGGCGCAGCGGGCAGCCGATGGCGATCGGATCACCGGCGTACCAGGTGTTGAGCCACTCGCCGACCCGTTCCGGCCTGCTCGCTCCACCGCTGAGCAGCTTGCCGTAGACCCCGTCCAGGCCGAGCGGGCTGCCCGCGGTCACCAGCAGGCTCACGTCCAGTTCCCGTGGCAGCTGGGTGAGCAGGTCCATCGCGACGACGGTGCCCAGACTGTGGCTGACCAGGATCACCTCGCCGCCGGCGGGCATGTCGGCGAGTACGGTGTCGAGCACGCCCTTGCGCACCCGCTCGTCGTCGAGATAGGCGGCGACATCCTTGAAGATCGCCCCGATGAGCAGCGAGTCGAGGCCGCTGCGCGCGGCGATCCAGCCGAGCTGGTCGCGCACCCGGCCGAGGACGACCGAGCCGAACCCGCCGAACCGTTCCTCCGCGATCGGATCGGTGGCGACCTCACCGGCGCTGGGCATGCCCGCGCGCTGTGCCGCCTCGGCGACCAGGCTCTCGTAGAGTTCCGAGCCGGTGTCGACGACCGATTCCTGGGTGCCGAGGCTCGCGACGAGCTGGTCGCCGTAGAAGGGGAAGTAGGCGTCGGCGGGGTCGATCGGGCTCAGGTCGGCGAGGGTGAGGCCTTTGTTCAGGCCCGCGGTCCAGGCGCGACGCAGGTCGGTCGGGTCGCGGCCCTGCTGACTACGCCCGTGCAGGAACACCACACTGCGCCGACCACCGAACGCGCTCGACCTGCCCTGCACGCCGCGCACCACCGCCTCGACCGCCGAAATATGCCGTGGCGCAGGCATTGTCACGTCGGCGACCACGGTATCGGCCGACAAGCCTGCCGTGGGCCCGAGTTCGTCGAGGAGCTTTCGCTGTGCCGGATCGAACGACTGCTTGCCGAGATCTCGCAGCAGCACGCTCACCCGGACGCCCTCGTTGGCGATCCAGTGGATCGCGTCGTCACCGTCGCCGCTCTGCCACACCTTGCCGTCCTTGCGCAGCATCCGGCCGTTGTCGTCCTTCTTCGGGACGCCCGCGTGGTGCAGCGCGACCATCTCCCACTGATCGTTGAAGACGGGCGAGCCGGAATTGCCCGGTTCGGTATCGGAGGTGTAGTGCAGGAAGTCGTCGAGTTGCAGGTCGAGCCGGTTGTCGCGGATCGAGATCTCCTTGAGCCTGCCCTGCGGGTGGCCGATGACGTTCATCGCCTCGCCGACCACGATCTTGCCGGTGTCGGCGATCAACCGGTTCCAGCCGAATGTCGTGCCGGGGACGGCACCGTCGGGTCCCGGCGCCACGCGCACCAGCGTGTAGTCGAGATGTTTGTTCGTGACGAAGAAGTCGCCCGGCGCGAGCCGATACTTCGTCACCGGGTTGTGCTGATTATCGATACCGGTCTCGGCCCCGAACTCGATCACGACCGACTCGGCCTTGTCCGCTGTCGGCAGCACATGGTTGTTGGTGAGCAACAGTTGCGGTGACACCAGCGATCCGGTGCCCATCGGCACCTCACGGCTGTTGTGGGACAGGGTGATCCGGGCGACCGCGGCCGCCGCGCGGGCACCGCGGGTCAGGAAATTGACGGCCTGGAGGTCGTTGGCGAAGCCGATGATGCGTTCCAGCGAGCCGATGGTGTCGAGCGGTTCCTGTCTGCCCAGTTCGACCGCCGCCTGGGCGGGCACTTCGCCGCTGGTGAACAGCCGGTCGGCGCGGGCGATGATCTGTTCGTCGGTGTCGACGACGTCGGATTCGGTCGCCTTGCGTTTGCGGGTCACCTCGGCGCGCTCGTCGGCGCTCTTGGCGAAGCGCCGCGCCGCGGCGTCCATCTGTTCGCGCCATGCGGCGGTGCGTGTTGCGCTCTCGGTATCCATGGGTCACCTCGCCTGGAGAAGTATGCAGCTGGCGTTCTCAGGGTGAGCGCGGTGCCCGGTGCCGAGCACGAGTAGTCGACCACTCGATTTTCCCGTGACCGGCACCGGAGGTGGTGGCTACTGTTCCCACCAGGAGGTGTAGACCCGGCCGTCGTTGCCGGTGGTGAACGCGTCCAGTTCGCCCGCGCTGCGGGCAACGGCCGCCACCGGCCCGCCGACGGGGAAGACCCCGCCGATATTGCGCCACCGGTTGCCGATGCCCGACCAGTCCGAGCCCGCCTGCCACCACGAGGTGTAGACGCGGCCGTCGTTGCCCGTGATGAACAGATCGAGATTGTTCGCTGTGCGCGCCACCGCGGCGACCGGCGCCCCGGGCGGGAAGACGCCACCGATATTGCGCCAGCGGTTGCCGATGCCGGACCAGTCCGACCCGGCCTGCCACCACGACGTGTAGACGCAGCCGTCGTTGCCCGTGATGAACAGATCGAGGATGGTCTCTGTCCGCGCCACCACCGTCACCGGCGCGCCGGCCGGGAAGACACCGCCGATATTGCGCCAGCGATCGCCGATGCCCGACCAGTCCGAGCCCGCCTGCCACCACGACGTGTAGACGCGGCCGTCGTTGCCGGTGATGAACAGATCGAGAATGTCCGACTTGCGCGCCACCGAGGCCACCGGCGCGTTCGGCGGGAACACTCCGCCGATATTGCGCCACCGGTCACCGATGCCCGACCAGTCGCTGCCCTGCTGCCACCACGACGTGTAGACCCGCCCGTCGTTGCCGGTGATGAACAGATCGAGATTGTTCGCTGTCCGCGCGACCGCGGAAACCTTTGCCGTACGCGGGAATACCCCGCCGATATTGCGCCAGCGATCGCCGATGCCCGACCAGTCCGAGCCCGCCTGCCACCACGAGGTGTAGACGCGGCCGTCGTTGCCGACGGTGAACACATCGAGGTTGTTCGACGTCCGCGCCACCGAAGCCACCGCGGCGCCTGCCGGGAAGATCCCGCCGATGTTGCGCCACCGGTCCCCCGCGCCCGACCACTCCGACCCCGCATGCCACCAGGAGGTGTACACGCGGCCGTCGTTGCCGGTGATGAACAGGTCGAGATGGTCGGTGCGCCGGGCGGTCGCGGAAACCCGTGCGGTGCGCGGGAATACGCCGCCGATACTGCGCCACCGATCGCCCACGCCCGACCAGTTCGGGTAGATCGTGTGCGCGGCCTGGACATCGCCCGTCGACAGCGCCGTGCGCTGTCCCATCGTCACCCCGGGTGGCAGCGTCACCCGCGGCACGATCGTGGCCTGCCCGTTGGTACTGAAAGCTGTTGCCGGGTAATGCATGATCGAGCCGAAGTCGTAGCCTCCGATATCGTCGCCGTCGGTGATGTGCTGGGCGAAGTTGTGCCGATTCGCCGCGGTCACATTGGCCAGCCGCACCTCGACGAACCGTTCCCGGTCCTCCCTGCTCTGTTCGTGCCACAGCCCGATCGCGTGTCCCATCTCGTGGATGACGGTCCCGGTCGGCGCGCCCGCGGTCAGTTCGATGGTCTGCATGCCGCCCTGCCTGCCGACCGGCGAGCGGCTCGCGGTGCTCGGCACGAACCGCACGTAGTCGGCGTGGACGCTGGTGCGCGGGACGAATCGCAGTCTGGTGCGGGCATTCCAGTGCGCGACCGCGTCGGTGATCCGCTGCTGCCCCGGCAATGCCGGATCGACCTCATAGGGGACAACGGCACTGGGCCACCGGAAGTGCGCACCCGAGATCGCTATGCCCTCCTGCCCCTGGCGGGCGGCGATCTCGGCGAGCGTGCCGAGAACGATGTCGCCTTCGAAGATCGCGAGGTCGTCGACCGCCGCATAGGGCACTTCGCGGAGGCCGTGGTTGACGCTGGGAATCAACGTCGTACCCGCTTCGGGGCCGGAATGGAATTCGCCGGTGTCGTCCATGTCGGCGGTCGTCGGGACGGTGTCTTCGATGATCATGGGCCGCACTTCCTCTGCGTCGTCGCCTGGTCAGGGAAGTGTCCGGCCGATGGCCTCCCGGACTCACGCGTAGCGCGCTACCCGATCGCGGCGCTCAGACCGGGCGCACGGGGATGATCACGCCCGACACCGACCCGTGTGGGGGCACCGGAATCGCCTGCGTGGACACCAGGTCCCCGGTTCTCAGCACGCCGTCGCCCGCTCGGTCTATCTGGCAGGCCAGGCCCAGTGCGGTACCCGCCGGACTCTCCGGTGCCGCGAGGTCGAACGGAATCCGCGCGCCGGGTTCGATCGCGACGCCGATGGTCACGGTCTCGGCGACCAGCGGCGCCGCGCCGTCGGCATAGGTCACATCACGCAGTTCGACGACGATGCGCGCCGTCGTCACCGGGGCGTCCGGCGGCAGGACGACGAAACCCCGGATCCGGCGAACGTCGGCGGCCATACCCCGAGGGTAGGCGGAGGGTCACCACTCGAGTTGGCTCACGGTGTCGCGCCACGGACCGACACCGAAGCGCTGCTCGGCGACCTCCGCGGATTCGGTGCCGATCACCTGCCCGATCGATTCCCAGGATGCCCCCGTCGACCGGACGAAACGGACGGCCTCGACGAGCCGCTGCCGGGCCGACTCGGAATCCTGGAAGGCCAGCCGTACCGGCATCAGCGCCTGCATCTCGAAGTGGTGGCACTCCCACTCCTCGAGCACCAGCCGGGTGAGAGCCGGGTCGAGGTGCCCGCCGGGGCAGTGCAGTCGCCGCTCGGCCGGGACATGGCCGTCGGGCAGCGCCGACCGCTGCCACGGCTGCCCGTACCAGCGGCCGCACGAGCACATCGCCCGCCAGCCGATCAGGTCGATGCCGTCCGCGACGATATCGACGACCCATCCGTGGTGACTCTCGAACACAGCGCTCATACCGACTCCGATGTCGATTCCACTACTGGCGGTCTCGGCCACGATCAGACCGCATGGTGTGTGGGACTGATACTCCCAGGTACCTACCTTCGACGACGGCGCGGCCGAACGCAACTCGCCCCCGTGTTTTTGGGAGCAGTCACACAACCGCGAGTCCACACCTGGCGGGAACACCGAACGGCCCGCCCACCACGGCGGACGGGCCGTTCTCGGTGCGCTCTCAGCGCAGCATCACCGTCGTCGGTAGCGAGGCGAAGCCCCGGTTGTTGGACGAGTGGATGCGCACCAGATTGTCGGTATCGATCTCGTAGTCGGCTACCGCCGCGACGATCTCCTGCAACGCCACCCGCAGCTCCAGCTGGGCCAGGTTCATCCCGAGGCAGTGGTGACGGCCCGCGCCGAAGGCCAGCGAGGCGCTGGTGTCACGGTCCAGGTCGAAGACGTCGGGGTTCTCGAAGACCGCCTCGTCGCGGTGGGCCGACCCGGTGAGCAGCAGAACGCGGGCATCGGCCGGGATCTGCACGCCGTGCAGCTCGACCGGCACCGTCGTGGTGCGCAGCTGCCCCTGGGTCGCGGGGTCGTAGCGCATCGACTCGGCGATCCAGTCGTCGATGCGGCCGTCGAAGGCCGCGCGGCGCTGATCGGGGTGCAGCGCGGCGGTGTGCCACGCGTTGCCCAGGGTCAGCATGACCGTCTCGATGCCGGCGCCGACGAGCAGGATCAGCACCCCGACGATCTCCTCCGGGGTGAGCCGGTCGTCGCCGTCGGCCGCGTCGAGCAGACCCGACAGCAGATCATCGGTCCGGTTCCGACTGCGGGCGATGGTCAACTCCGTGTAGTAGCCGACGAGCGCGCCGATCGCCTGCATCGCCTCGGGCCGCAGATCGGTCGACTCGGCGTCGGTGTACATGATCTCCATGCCGAGCTTGCGCAGCAGCTCGCGATCCTCCTCCGGCACGCCGACCAGCTCGGAGATCACGTCGGTCGGAAACGGGCCGGCGAAGTCGGCGATCAGGTCGAAGCTGCCGCGCTCGAGTAGCGGCTCCAGTGTGCGGCGGGCGATTTCGCGCAGGCGCGGCTCGAGGCTCTGTACCCGGCGCTGGGTGAACGCCCGGACAACGAGCTCGCGCATCCTGGTGTGCTTGGGCGGGTCCATCGCCACGAAGGAGAAGAACTTCTCCGCCTGCGGTCCCCAGAACGCGGGCTCCATGCGCAGGCCGTTGGCGCTGGAGAATCGGTCCGAATCGCGCAATGCCGCCCGGACGTCCGCGTGTCGCGACAATGCCCAGAAGTCGTCGGTCGTGTTGCGGTAGACGGGGGCCTCGGTACGCAACCTGGCATAGTACGGATACGGATCGGCATGGACAGCGAAGTCGTAGGGGCTGAACTGCAGGGGCATGGCCGTGCCTTTCGCGGCGACGTGACAACGCCACCACCGGTCTCGTGTCGGGCTGAATAGGGACGACCGTAGTCGAGAGAGAGGACACGCGCCGTGGACTTCGAAGCCGCCGCTGATCGGGTGGATGTCACCAAGCCACACCCGGCCCGCCGGTACGACTACTGGCTGGGCGGCAGCGCCAACTTCGAAGCCGATCGCAAGTCGGCCGACGCGGTGGCCGCGGCATTTCCCTCGATCCATTTCTCCGTGCTGGAGAACCGCAGCTTCCTCCGTCGCGCGATCCCGTATCTCGTCGACACGGCGGGCATCCGGCAATTCCTCGACATCGGCACCGGGCTGCCGACCGCGGGCAACGTCCACGAGCTGGCCCAGGCGATCGCCCCGGAGTCGCGGGTCGTCTACGTCGACAACGACCCGATCGTCCTCTATCACGCTCGCGACCTGCTCGACAGCTCCCCGAGCGGCGCGACCGCCTACATCGACGCCGACCTACGCGACCCCGCCTCGATCCTCGAACACCCCGCGCTGCGCGGCACTCTCGATCTGGACCGGCCGGTGGCCCTCATGCTCTGCGCGGTGCTGCACTTCCTGACCGACGAGATGCAGCCCTACGACGTGGTCAGGCAGCTCCGCGCGGCACTGCCTTCGGGCAGCTACCTGACCATGACCCATGCCACCGACGACCACCTGTCCGCCGAGGACCTGCAGGCGACCATCGAGGCCAACGAGCGCAGCGGCGTCCCGTTCCGGCTCCGCTCGACCGCGGAGTTCACCCGGTTCTTCGACGGCCTCGACCTGGTCTCCCCCGGCATCACCTCGGTGATCGACTGGCGTCCCACCGAGTGGCGCCCGCATCCGCGCAAGGAAGCGGTGTCGATGCTCGGCGCCATTGCCCGCATCCCCTAGCGCTGGTCCCGTGAGATCCAGGCGATGAGCTCGTTCTCCACCTCGTCGCGGTTGATCTCGTTGAGAATCTCGTGGCGGGCGTTCGGATAGACCCGATAGGTGACGTCGGTGAGACCCGCGTCGCGGTAGCGCTGCACCTGCAGATCACTCAGCCGCGCACCGGCATTGAGCGGATCGCGGTCACCGACCATCACATACAGCGGAAGATCGGTCCGGATGCCGCGGGGTTCGGCGAGCCGTTCGGTGCCAGAGCGGGCCAGCAGCGCCATATTGGTCGCATCGATCTCGAAACCACACCACGGGTGCGCCAGGTAGGCGTCGACCTGGGCCTCGTCGCGGCTGAGCCAGTCGGCGGACGTACGAGTCGGCTGGAATCCCCGGTTGAACAAACCGAGCAGATCGCCTTCGGCGGCGGCGATCTCGATGAACAACTCGTCCACCGCGGTGGTGCCGCACAGCACGGCGGCGTCGATCAGCGCGTCGTGATCGAGCAGATACTGCTGCACCGCGAACGAGCCGAGGCTGTGCCCGAACAGCACCAGCCGCTGCCCGGGATGGGTAGCGCGCAGGATCGTGGTGAGCGCTGCCATGTCCTCGACGAGCAGGTTCCAGCCGTTGGCGCCGAGATCGCCCGGCGCACCGGCCATGCTGTGGCCGTGCCCGCGGTGGTCGGCGGCGTAGACGGCGTAGCCGAGTGCGGCGAGGCGTTCGGCCAGATGGCTGTAGCGCGCGGCGTACTCGCCCATGCCGTGCGCGATCTGGACCACGCCGGTGATGTCGGTGCCTGCGGGCAGCCAGGAGCGGACGTGGATGGTCGTGCCATCGCTGCTGGTGTAGGTGAACATGGATCACTCCTGTGTGGTGTGCGGATAATGTTGTGCGACAGCATGTTTCATGGTCGGGCAATGGCGCGTTTGAGGATCTTCCCCGTCGGCCCGGTCGGCAGGGCATCGAGCAGCCAGACCTGCCGCGGGTACTTGTAGGCGGCCACCCGGTCCTTGACGAAGTCCTGGATCTGGTCGCCGCTTGTCGTCGCACCGGCGCGCAGGGCGACGGCGGCTACGATCTCCTCGCCCAGATGCGGGTCGGCGATCCCGATGACCGCGGCCTGCGTGATCTCGGGGTGTTCGTAGAGCACCTCTTCGATTTCGCGCGGATACACGTTGTAGCCACCGCGGATGATCATGTCCTTCTTGCGGTCGACGATGAAGAGATAGCCGTCCTCGTCGCGGCGGGCGAGGTCACCGGTGCGGAACCAGCCGTCGGGGATCGCCGCTGTGGTGTCGGCGGGGCGTCGCCAGTACCCGAGCATGACATTCGGTCCGCGCACCGCGATCTCACCGATGCCGTCGAAACAGTCGACGAGTTCGACCTCGACGTCGCGGATCGGGGTGCCGATCGAGCCGGGTTTGCGTGGCCGTCCCGCGTGGTTGAACGCGACCACCGGGCTCGTCTCCGACAACCCGTATCCTTCGAGAATTACACAGCCGAAACGATTTTCGAATCCGTGCAGCAGCTCCACCGGCAGCGAGGCGCCGCCGGAGACGCAGCGCCGCAAGGTCGACACGTCCGCGGCGGCGGCGCCGGGATCGTGCAGCAGTGCCGAATACATCGTCGGCACACCGGCGAACACGGTGGCGCCGTCGCGCGCGATCGCCTCGAACACGGCGGCGGGCTCGAAGCGCGACACCAGCGTCAGACAGGCGCCGCTGCGGATCGCGGTATTCATCGCGCAGGTCTGCCCGAACGTGTGAAACAGCGGCAGGCAGCCCAGGATCACGTCCTCGGGGCCGATGTCGAGCACGGTCGCCGAGTAGACCTCGGCATTGTGGACCAGCCCGGCATGCGACAGCGCCGCGCCTTTGGGTGTGCCGGTGGTGCCGGAGGTGTAGAGGATCACCGCGGGCTCGTCGGCGGTGACCGTGTGCTCGTCGCGGCGGGGGCTGTGCCCGGCGAGCAGCGCGGCCAGGACACCGGCATCGATCGTGAGCACCGCGGTCCCCGCCTCGTGCGCACCCTGGGGGCCCTCGCCTGGTCCGCCGACCCAGTCGAACAGCAGTGCCGCGTCCGAATCCCGCAGGTAATAGGCGACTTCCCGCGATTTCAGCAGCGGGTTCATCGGCACGACGACAGCGCCTGCGCGCAGGATCCCGTAGTACAGCACGACGAATTCCGGCACATTCGGCAGCATCAGCGCCACCCGATCCCCCGGCTCGACACCGCGGTCGCGCAGGAGCGCGGCGACCCTGGCCGTTCGCTCCTCGAGTTCGTCGTAGGTCAGCACGGTCGAACCCGAGCGCAGCGCGGGCCGGTGCGGGTGGCGCAGCGCGGAATGGAGCAGGTTCTCGCTCAGAGCAGGCATCGAAAAATCGTCGCACCGCTGTGACGCCGATCCCATGGATCGCCGGACAACATCGCCGCGGAAGCCTTGTCTGCGGGAACAACCACACCCCCGGTAAGCTGCGGAAATGGCTCGAAATCCGTCGCAAGGCCCGATCGTCGACGTCGCGGCGGCGCTGCTGGCCCGCATCGACGATCTCGGGTTGCAGCTGGCACAGCGCTTCGTCGCCGACCTCGACACCTACCGCAACGAGAACCAGGTGCCGTTCGACACGATCCGCACCTCCTGCACCCGCAATCTGACGCTGATGGTGCAGCACTTCACGACCGACGAGCCGGTGGATCCCGAGCCGCCGAAGGAGACCGGCAGGCTGCGCGCCAAGCAGGGCGTGCCGCTGGCGGAGACCCTGCACGCCTTCCGGATCGGGTTCGAGTTCCTGTGGTCGGAACTCGTCGCCGAGGCCAGGCGTCACCCGGCGGTCACCGACGCCGTGCTGGTCGACCTGGCCGCCGAGGTGTGGGCGCTGGCCGGCGACTACTCCGTCGCCGTGGCAGCCGCGTACCGGGAGATGAGCTCGGAGCTGATGCTGCAACGCGAGCACGAACGGTCGGTGCTGGTCGAGGCGTTGTTCACCGGTGTCATCGCCGATCCGGCCACGCTCGGTGAGGCCACCCGCATCCTCGGTCTGCCGCCGCGGGGACGGTATGTCGTGGTCGCCGCCGAGGTCACCGTCGCGGGCCGGGAGGCGCTGCCCGGCATCGAGACCGCGCTGCGCCATGCCCGGATCACCTCCGCCTGGCGGCTGCAGCCCGATCAGCAGGTGGGCGTCCTCGCGCTGCCAGGGAACCGGGAGTCCGCCGCGCTGGCGGCCCTGCGCAAGCATCGCGCGCGGATCGGGATGAGCCCACCGTACGAATCGCTCACCGATACGCCGCAGGCCTTGCATTTCGCCCGGCTGGCGCTGGTCGGCCTGGCCGGTCGCGCCGCCGGCGTCGCCCGATTCGACGACAACCCCCTGGGTATGGTGGTCGCCGCCGCGCCGCTGGAGGCCGCGCACATGGTCGACGTGCGGCTGCGCGAGGTGCTCACGCTCCCCCACGACGAACGTCTCCGGCTCCTGGAGACGCTCGAAACCTGGTTCGCCGCAGGCGGTTCGGCCGCCACCACCGGTGAACGCCTCTACCTGCACGCCAACACCGTGCGCTACCGCTTGCGCCGGATCGAGAAACTCACCGGACGTTCGCTCGGTGATCCGGCCGCGGTGCGGGATCTCGGTGCGGCACTACAGGCTTGGCAGGTCCTGCGGACCCGTTGAGGACCGGGCCGCCACCGCCCGGCGCCCCTCGGTGAACGAGCACGGTCGAGGTGGCCCCGCCGAGTAGAATCGGTGGCGGTGGCCAGCGTCGGTCGTACGGCCCGGCATGGTCACGGGAGTGGCAGATGAGCGCTCGTGACGACACTGAATCGGGACAGCTGCCCCGAGGTCTTCGCCTGCTGCTGACGTCGGTCACGGTGTTCTTCGTGATCATCCTGGTGGTGCCGCGGCTGGTCCACACCTACATCGACTGGCTGTGGTTCGGCGAGGTCGACTATCGCACTGTCTGGTCGACCGTGCTGCTCACCAAGCTCACGCTGTTCGCCGTGATCACGGTGCTCGTCAGCGGCGTCGTCTTCACCGCGATGTGGCTGGCGTACCGGTCACGTCCGGCGTTCTTGCCCGCACGCGAGGACGACCCACTGGGCGAAATCCGGCGGATGGTGGCGCGGTGGCCGCTGCGATTCGGGGTGGGGATCGCCGTCGGCTTCGGTCTGATCTGCGGTCTCATCGGCAAGTCGCGCTGGGAGACGGTGCAACTGTTCCTGCGCGGCGGGTCGTTCGGCGTGCACGATCCCCAGTTCGGCCACGACATCGGGTTCTATGTCTTCGACCTGCCGTTCTACCGGCTCGTCCTGAGCTGGTTCTTCGCCCTGGTGATCTTCGCGTTCCTGGCGAATCTGGCCACCCACTATCTGTTCGGCGGGCTGCGGCTCGGCGGCAAGTCGTTCGGTCTCACCGTGGCGGCCCGCGTCCAGCTGGCGGTGATCCTCGGACTGTTCCTGCTCATGAAGGTGGCCGCGTACTGGCTCGACCGGTACATCCTGCTGTCGAGCGAGCGCAGGGAACCGACCTTCGCCGGCGCCGGCTATACCGACATCAACGCCGTGCTCCCCGCCCGCCTCGTCCTGTTCGCGATCGCGCTGGTCTGCGCCGTCGCGGTGTTCTCCGCGGTCGTGCTGCGCGACCTGCGGATCCCGGCGATGGCGGCCGCCCTGCTGCTGCTGTCCTCGATCGTGGCCGGTGGTGTCTGGCCGCTGGTGGTCGAACAGTTCTCGGTGCGCCCCAATGCCGCCGACATGGAGAGCCCGTACATCGAACGCAATATCGCGGCGACCCGCCAGGCCTACGGGATCGGCGGCGACCGGGTCGACTATCAGCCGTATCCGGGTGTCGGCTCCACGCAGCCACCGCGCGTGGCCGCCGACGCGACCACCATCGCCGATATCCGGCTGCTCGATCCGCGCGTGCTCTCGCGGACCTTCACCCAGCAACAGCAGCTGAAGAACTTCTACAGCTTCCCCGATCACCTGGATCTGGACCGGTACCGCATCGACGGCCGCCTGCGCGACTACGTGGTCGCGGCCAGGGAACTGACGCCGGGGGCGCTCAGCGGCAACCAGTCGCACTGGGTCAACCGGCACACCGTCTACACCCACGGCGACGGGTTCGTCGCGGCGCCGGCGAACCGGGTCAACGCGGCGGTCCGGGATGCCGCCGCCGACAGCTCGGCGAGCAACAGCGGCTATCCGATCTACGCCGTCAGCGACATCGCCTCCCAGCAGGCCGGGCAGCAGATCATCCCGGTCGAACAGCCGCGGATCTACTTCGGTGAGGTGATCGCCAGGACGGACCCGGACTACGCCATCGTCGGCGGCGGCACCGAGCCGCGCGAATACGACACCGACGCCACCAAATACACCTACGCCGGCGCGGGTGGCGTGCCGATCGGCAACTGGCTCAACCGGCTCGCCTTCGCCACCAACTACACCGAGCGAAACATCCTCTTCGCCAAGGCGATCGGGCCCGAGTCGAAGATCATCTACCATCGCGACCCGCGGGAACGCGTCGAGCTGGTCGCACCGTGGCTCACCGTCGACAACAATCCGTACCCGGCGGTCGTGGACGGCCGCATCGTCTGGATCGTCGACGCGTACACCACGATCGACGGCTATCCCTACGCCGCACGCAGTTCCCTGGAGGCCCTGCACCACGAGGACGACGGACCGCCGCGCAATCCCGAAGAGATCTCCTACGTGCGGAATTCGGTGAAGGCCACCGTCGACGCCTACGACGGCACCGTGACTCTCTACCAGATCGACGCCCAGGACCCGGTGCTGGCGACGTGGATGCGGGTCTTCCCCGGCACGGTCGAGCCCGAGTCCTCGATCAGCCCCGTCCTGCGCGCGCATTTCCGGTACCCCGAGGACCTGTTCGTCATCCAGCGCGACATGCTCGCCCGCTATCACGTGGACGAACCGCGAGAGTTCTTCACCAACAACGCTTTCTGGTCGGTGCCCAGTGATCCGACGGTGGAGGCCAATCCGCAACAGCCACCGTTCTATGTCCTGCTCGGTGACCCCGAGACCGCCGAACCGTCGTTCCGGCTGGCCAGTGCGATGGTCGGGTTCCGGCGAGAGTTCCTGTCGGCCTATATCTCGGTGCGCTCCGACCCGGAGAACTACGGCAAGTTCCACATTCTGCAACTGCCCACCGACACGCTCACCCAAGGGCCGCAACAGATTCAGAACTCGATGATCTCCGATACGAGGGTGGCCTCCGAGCGCACCCTGCTCGAGCGCTCGAACCAGATCCAGTACGGCAACCTGATCACGCTGCCGATCGCCGACGGCGGAGTGCTCTATGTCGAACCGCTGTTCACCGAACGGATTTCGACGGCGCAGAACGGTTCCACCTTCCCGCAGCTGGCACGCGTGCTGGTCAGCTACCGGGAGCCCGGCACCGGCGGGGTCAGGGTCGGTTACGCCCCGACTCTCGGGGAGGCGCTCGACCAGGTCTTCGGCCCGGAGACCGGCAATATGGCGACCGCGCCCGGCGGCGGTCCCGGCGCGCCACCCCCACCCGGTCGACCGGCGGCGCCGCCACCCGGTCAGCCGCAGACCTCGCCCGTCGGGCCACAGGTGGACGAGGCGGCGATCGCCCGGCTCGAGGCCGAGCTCGAAGCGGCCCGTGCCGCGCTGGAACGGCTCGAACAGCAACTCGGCGAGATCCTGCGTCCCCCGAACAAGTGACCGAGGTGGGAGCTACGGGCAGCCTTCGAGAGTCGCCCGCGCCAGTTCCGCCACCACGTCGGTGACGTCGCGCCGTGCCCGCATGGCCACCACTTGCCGTTGGGCCCCGTTGCCGCGCTTGCCCACGGCGGCGATCGCGTCGGTGACGAAGGCGAGGTCGCCACTGTGGCGCAGTGCGGGTTCGATCCGGTCGACGAGTTCGGCGAGCAGGTCGCGATACGGGACGACACTGCCGCGGACCGGGTGCAGGCCGTTTCCGTCCAAGCCTGAGTGCGCGGCATTCCAGTAGGCGGCGTGCAGCATCTCACCCGGCACGGGTGGCGCCGGCTCGTTTTGGGCGATCGACCGGAGCCCTGTGGTGACCATGCCCCTGATCAGCGCGGCCAGCAGGGCGGACTCCTCGGCCGTGGCCGGGATATCGCTCACCCTGATCTCGACGGTCGGGAACGACTCCGACAGGCGGACGTCCCAATAGACCATCTTCTTGTCCAGAATGCTGCCGCTGGCGTGCATCATCGCCACGAGCGACTCGTACTGGGCCAGCGACGCGAAATACGGCGGCGGGCCAGCGCTGGGCCAGCGCCGCCACATAATGTTGCGCCAACTCACGTACCCCGTTTCGGTGCCGCGATAGATCGCCGAATTCGCGGTCAGCGCGAGCAGCAGCGGCAGCCAGGGCCGCACGTGATTGCTGACCTGCACGGCCGTCTCCCGATCGGGCACCGCGACGTGGACGTGACAGCCGCACAGGCCCTGCTCGTGGGCGAGCATGCCGTAGGTGTGCGCGATCCGCTGGTAGCGCGGCGTGTCGGTCACCGGGTATCCCTCCGGCACGGTTGGCGGGACCGCCACCGCCAGCAGCCGGGCATCGTGCTCGGCCGCGCAGTCGGCGACCCCGCGCCGCGAGGTGCGCAGCTCGGCCAGCAGTTCGCCGATATCGGAGTGCACCGCGGTGCGGGTCTCCACCTGACAGCGGGTCAGTTCCAGTTGCAGATCGATCCCAGCCCGCCGCGCCGTCTCGGCGACCTGGGCGTTCCTCGGTGCCGGCGCGCCGGTTCCCGGGTCGGTCAGCAGGAATTCCTCTTCGACCCCCAACGTCGGCACATCTTCGAAGTCACCCACAGCCACCCTCCTCCACTCACTGAGCTCGCCTGGTGTCACCGGACGAACCCGGTCACACAACCAGCACGAGCTCGTAGCGATGGCGCACTGCCCGAGCGAGGGTGTGGAGGTGCGTGAACGAGTCTGATCGGACGCTACCCGTGATCGCGGCGAGCCGACAGTCCCGGCACCGGATCCCCAGGTCAGGCGCGGTTGTGGCGTGTCTCGTAGGCGATGCGCTCGGCTTCGGCACGGCGAACCTCGGCGGTGTCGGCGAGTTCGGGGTCGAATCCGTGGCTGACCAGGCGGTGCCGCCGGTACACGTAGACCAGGGCGACGGTGAAGTAGATCAGCGGCAGATACAGCAGCGCCATCATCGACAGCCCCATCCACAGCGGCCCCGGCACCAGCAGGAACAGGCACAGCACCGGCAGGACGGGCAGCAGGAACCGCATCAGGTAGCGGCGGGTCGCTCCGGGACCGGTCAGGTCGTTGAGCACCCAGTCCGCCATCGACGGCGGCAGTGTGCCGCCGCCGACGTAGCGCAGTCGCTGCCAGAGGTTCGGGGTCGAGTCGGTCATCACTGCTCCCTCGCATCGGCTGCGCGCAGCGCGGCCGCGTTGACCCGGCCGAGCACGTCACGCAGTTCTTCCAGATCGGCCAGGCTGACGCCGAGCCGGGCGACGACGGCGGGCGGGATCTGCTCGGCCTGCCTGCGCAGGTCCTGTCCGGCCTCGGTGAGGTCGATGAGCAGCGTGCGTTCGTCGTGCGGATCGCGGCGGCGGGTGATGAGCCCGGCCGATTCGAGCCGCTTCAGCAGCGGCGACAGCGTCGCCGAGTCGAGCTGAATCGCCTCGGCGACGGACTTCACCGACATCGGCGCCTCGCCCCAGAGCGCGAGCATCACCAGGTACTGCGGGTGCGTCAGCCCCATCGGCTCGAGCAGCGGCCGATAGACCGCGAGCACCGAGCGATTGGCCACCGCCAGCGCGAAGCACACCTGCCGGTCAAGCCGCAGCGGATCGTCGAGCTCCAGCATCGTTCCACCTTCCTTCGTCCACACAGTATTATGCCACTAATAGTTAGTGCAATAACTATTAGTGGCGTCACTATGCGGCCCGGTGGTCAGTCCTCGTCGACCAGCGGCTCCCCGGCGACGGCGCGGCGCACCTTCTCGCGGCCGTTGTCCTCCTCGTTGCGACCTTGGCGCCAGTAGCCGGTGAACGTGATCGCGCGCTGGTCGATCCCCCGATCCCGGACGAGATTGCGCCGCGCGAGCTTCACCAGGGTCGCCTCGCCGGAGATCCACGCGTAGGGCACACCCTCGGGAAGCTCTGCGGCGCACACCGTTTCGACGACCGCCTCCCCATGGGCGCGGTCACCGCGGTGCACCCACTCGATCCGCACATCGGCGCCGGTGTCGAACCGCTGCTCGTCCTGAGGTCCCGCGACCTCGATGAAGGCCCGCACCGTCACCCCCGCGTCGAGACGCTCCACGATCGCGCCGATCGCCGGAATCGCCGTTTCGTCGCCGACCAGCAACTGCCAGGCCGGATCCGGCTGCGGGCTGTACAGCGCACGCGCCGGGCAGAGCAGACCGATCTCGTCACCGGGCGCCGCCGCGGATGCCCAGTCCGAGGCGGGCCCGGCATGGTCGGGATGCAGCGCGAAGTCGATGTCGAGTTCGCCGAGCGCTGGTCGCTGCGCCCGGATCGTGTAAGTGCGCATCGGCGGCCGGATCTCGTCGGGCATGGCGAGATACCTTTGGTACCAACTCATTACGCCACCCACGGCGTCGTCGACCGGCGGCGGTACGGCCGGACGCGCCTGACCCGGCAGCGGGAAGAACAGCTTGGTGTACTGATCGGGCCCCACATCGGCCAGGGCGGCGGGATCCGCACAGGTGAGCGTGATCCGGACCATGCGCGGGGTCAGCCGCACGACGCGACGAACCCGCAGAGTCGCGTAGGCCATGGTCGAACGATTCGCGGCGGTGACAGTAGCCATTAGGCAAGGCTAACCTAGCTATGTCTGCGGTCGACCGCCAGACCGGAGATCAGCTGCTCGATCACCGAGCGAATGGCCGCGATGTCCTCGACATCGTCGCTGTTCGCCAGATACTGCGCCGCCTCGTCGAGGGCGCCGACGACGACCAGCGCCAGGGGCCGCACCGGCTGCGCACGGACGCGACCCGCGGCGATGGCCCCGGCCAGAGCGTTTTCCACCAGTCCGATCGTGTGCCGGAGCTCGATCTCGCGCCACCGGCTCCAACCGAGGACCGCGGGGGCGTCCAGCAGCGCGATCCGCCGCACTTCCGGAGCGGTCGACGCCTGCAGCCACGCCAGGCAGCCCACGATCAGACTCGCCACCGGATCATCCGACCGCGCTTCGGCGACCGCGGTGGCGATCACCTCGACCAGGTCGCGCTCGAGATCCTCGAACACCGCCTCGAACAGATCGCGTTTCTCGCCGAACTGGTGATAGAGCGCACCACGGCTGACCCCCGCCGCCTCCGCGACCGCGATCGTGCTCACGGCCCCATACCCGTACTGCCCGAACAGTTCTCGCCCGGCACGAACGACAGCGGAACGCGTCGCCGCCGAGCGTTCGGCCTGGGTTCTGCGGTCAGGGTTCATGGCGACGTCGAAGTCTAGGGCAGGACTGCGGTCACGGCGGATCCGAGGCCCTTCGACCCTTGACCGACTACACCGCGTTCCGGGAACATACAGTCACCCTGTTTGTATCTTGGAAGGGGCTTCAGCCCATGTCCGATGCCACCAAAGATCTGTTCGAGCGCTATCACGCCTGCTGGGCCGACCGCGATCCCGACCGCATCGTCGAATTGCACACGCCCGATTCGATTTTCCACCTGCACTCCGGCGGCAAGCCGGCGCACGGGCGCGCCGAGATCCGCACCGCCGCCGCGGAAACGTTCGCGCTGGTCCCGGATCTGACGTTCACCATGGTCGATCTCCGGGTCGGCGACGACTTCTGGGTGGTTCAGTGGAAGCTGTCCGGTACCTCGGTCACCGGCGGCGCTGTCGATGTGGACATCGCGGATGTGGTGCTGGTCGAGGACGGTGCGGTGCGGGAGAAGCACACCTATGTCGACGGTGTCGCGATGCAGGCCGCGTTGTCCGTTCCCGCCGAGACCGCCTGAACCCCGGGATCAGTCCAGGCAGAACTCGTTGCCCTCGGGGTCGGCCATGACGATGAAGCCGGTGCTCATCGGCGGGTCGGGTTCGAACCGCTGTCTCCGGGTCGCCCCGAGGGCGACGAGCCGTTCGCACTCCGCCTCCAGCGCCACCATCCGCTCCTCCCCCGACAGGCCTGGCGCGGCACGCACGTCGAGGTGGACGCGATTCTTGGCGACCTTGTCCTCGGGGACCTGCTGGAAGAACACGCGCGGTCCGTGCCCGTCCGGGTCCTCGATGGCCGACCTCGTATTGCGCTGATCCTCCGGCACCCCGATGCGGGCGAGGAATTCCTCCCACGCGGCCAGCGGATCGGCGCCCGCGGGCAGTTCCACGCCGGGCGGGCCGGGGTGCACATATCCCAGCACCTCGCGCCAGAAGGTCGACAGTGCTCTCGGGTCGTGCGCGTCGAAGGTGATCTGGATGTGGCGGCTCATCGTGTTCCTCCATTCGCGTAGTCGATCGCGGAAAGGATGGCGTCGGTGACCGTTTCGGGTGCTTCCACCATGACCAGGTGGCCGGCGCCCTCGACTTCGATCGCCCGCACCGGTTTCAGTGTCTTGTTCAGCGTGGCGCCCGCCCGTGCCGAGAGCACCTTGTTGCGAGTGCCCCAGACGGTCGTGATCGGCGGGAAATCAGTGGGCGGGGAGAAGGTGTCCAGTTGCGCGAGTCGCGGGATCTGGCGGGAGATCGCGGCGGTCACCATCAGCCTGCGACGCTCGGTCCACCGGGTCCGCAGGTGTGCGGCGGTCTCGGCGGTGTGCGGTCCGGCGGTGGCGATCTGCTCCGCGACGATCAGCCCGGCGAGCGGGCCGGGAATCCGCACCACCGACAGCAGCGAGTCCAGGTGCAGGTATCGGCCGAGGAGCGCGGCCAGGCCGGTGCGGGTCGGGCGCAGGGTGGCGGCGGTGAGCGGGCTGCTCAGTACCAGCGAGCGCACCAGTTCGGGGTGTTTCTGCGTGAAGAGCAGCGACAGCGCGCTGCCGAAACAGTGCCCGACCAGCGTCACGTCCCGCAGGTCACGGTCGGCGAAGAACGCCTCGAGCATGGCGAGGTAGTTCTCGAGGGTGTAGCCGTCGTCGGGCGCGTCCGAATCGCCGTACCCGATGAGGTCGATCGCGAGCACCCGGTGCGACTGCCGCAGTTCGTCGAACTGGGCACGCCAGATGGAGCGATCACCGCCGAGGTTGTGCAGGAAGACAACCGGTGGCCCCGATCCCGCCTCGTCATAGGCGATCGAGGTTCCGCCGATTTCGAAAAATGGCATCGTCTGATGCCCCCTTCCCTCCACCTCGTTGTGGTGTCACTCACGCTAACCGACAGTGGTGACAGGTGCCCGGCGGTGTTCGGTCATAGCCAGGGTCGCGACGGCCAGGATCATCGCGACGACCGCGACGGCCGCCATCATCATGATGCTCCCGCCGAGGCTGTGTGAGCGGAAGAACACCGTAGTCAGTACCGCCAGGCCGACGGCGTTGCCGACCTGCTCGACGGTCGGGAGGACACCGGAGGCTTCGGCCATCCGGTCCGGATCCAGCCCGGACAGCATGATCGGTTGCAGCTGCACACCGAACAGCCCGACGCCGAAGCCGGCCAGGAAGACCGGGCCCGCGGCCAGGAGTGGGTTCATCTCGCCGGACGTGAGATGCAGGTAGACCGCACCCGCGGCCAGGCACCCGCCATACTGTGCGATTCCGGCAGCCAGAGCCCGAATTCCCCACCGGTTCACCAGAATCAGCGAACCGATAGCGCCGCTACCCGCGCCGAGGGCGAACAACGTCATCACCAAACCGGTCAGCAGCGGCGAGTAGCCGAGAACGTCCTGCATGGTGATGGAAGCGGCGAAGACGAACGCGGTGAACAGCCCGAAGAAAGCGCCGACCAAGAGCGAGCCGATCCGGAATCGGCGGTCGTCGAACAGGTCCAGCCGCACGAGAGGGTGCCCACCCCGTGCCGTCCGCCGCCGCTGGTGGACCAGGAAGACGATGGTCAGCACGAGACCCGCGCCGATCAGCACGACCAGATCGAGTCGCCAGCCGTATTGCTGGATCTCGGCGAGCGCGGAGATCAGCGCGAACAACCCGACGGCCGACAGTGCGGCGCCGCCGAGATCCAGCCGTTGACGCCCCTCGGGCACTCCCCCGCGCAGGTATCGCCAGGCCAGCGCGAACGCGAACACCCCGATGGGCAGGTTGATCAGGAAGACCGACCGCCAGCCCCAGCCGCCGAGATCGACGGTGAGGAGCACCCCGCCGACGATCGGACCGAGCATGCCCGCGAATCCGGCGACGCCACCGTAGAGCGCGAAGACCAGCGGGTGCCGTTCCCGCGGGAAACCGGCGGTGAGAATCGCGATGGTCTGGGCGGCCATCCCCGCCCCCGCCGCACCCTGGACGACCCGCGCGATCACCAGTTCCGTTGCCCCGCTCGCCAGTCCGCACCACACCGACGCAGCGGTGAAGGCGGCGACCGAGGCCAGGAACATCGCCCGCCGACCCACCATCGCACCTACGCGCGCGGCCGTGAGCAGGGTGCAGGCGAAGGCCAGCGAGTATCCCGAGATGACCAGCAGTTGGGCCGATCTGGACGCACCGAGATCGGCGGTCAGACTCGGCAGCGCGGTATTGATGATCGTCACGTCGATCATCTGCATGAAGACCGCGATCAGGCACGCCGCGAAGGCCAGCCAGGCGGTGTACTCCTCACGCAGCTGGGTCTTGATGGTCGCGAGTCCCGCCCCGCTCATGCGACGAGTTCCATGACCGCCCGGGGAGCCGTCAGTGACAGCTGCGTCGGAAAGCTCATCCGCACCAGCCGATGGGGCGCCGCCTCCTCGAAATGCGCGACGAAAGGCGGCAGCACACTGCCGATCACCTTGTCCAGCACCGTGTTCACCTGCGCGAACCCCGGCCGGAGCCGCACCTGCCAGCACGGCACCGACCCGGCAGGCGCGTCGACCGTCGTCTGCTTCTCCACGCGGGCGACCAGCGGCCAGTGCACCGAGAACGCCAGCCACACATCGATGGTCTCCACCAGGCCCTCGGTGAAGTCCAGTCCGCGCAGCAGGGTCAGCCCACCGGCGATCGGCATCACAGTGAGCGGGAAAGGCGCCGGCCCGCTGCCGAATTGCAGATGCTCGGTGTCGACGAAGTTGGCTTCCTCCCGCGAGACCACCGTCTGCCCCGAACGGGTCTCGGCGCGATAGTGCTCGGCACGTAACCGTCCGCCGATCCGGCCGAATCGCTGTTCGATGGTCATGGCGAGATCCGCGCCACCGAAGACCCGCCCACCCGGACGCGCGTCGAGAACCGTTCGGTACCCGCCTTTTTCGCGGGTCACGACATGGGTCATCTCGAAGCCTGGCGGCTCGCCGACGAGACCGACGGTGTAGACCGACTTCTCGCCATCGGGAATGAACGGGTCACGAAAGGCGGTGTGCACACGGGCTCCTCGGGTCAGCTGGGTTCGGCCGCGATGGCCGGGAACACCGATTTCATGGCGGTGAGATAGCGGCCCACCGATTCCCGCGCGACGGCGGTATCGGGGAAGATGACGCTCAGCGAGGTCCCGCTCGGCAACCGGTTGATCCAGATGAGCACCTCTTCGGACGCGGCCCGATTGGCGAACACCCCGGCCTCGATCTCGTCGAAGAACTCGTGGCCGACGAAATCGCGGGCGTCGATGAACGAGATCATCGGCGTCACCCAGCCCGGCTCCGCCTTGATCTCGGAGTCGGCGGGCAGCAATTCCAGCACCCGGTGAAAGGACGTGGGCGCCAGCCGGAGTCCGTTCTCGTAGGCCCGCTGGGCGATGGTCAGCGCACGCGAGAGCGGTGTGCGCCGTCCGAGCGGGAAGGCCACGGGCACCAGCGTCACGTACCAGCCGACCGAGGCGTTCTCGGCGGCCGAGGTGCGCGTGCTGATGGGTGTCATGCCGAAGTAGTAGTCGGAGCCGGTGAGGTCGCGTTCGGCCAGTGCCGCGGCGGCGAAGGCGCCGCCGACGAATTCGGCGCCGTTGGCCCGGCAGACTTGCTCGAACCGGTCCCCTTCCTCGGTGTCGAGCAGCTCGATACTGCGGTGCGCACTGCGCTGGTAGCCGTCGGAGCGTTTGCCCAGGTCCAGCGGGAACGTCGGCAGTGCGTTGTCGTTGCCCCGCACCAATTCGAGCCACTTCTTCACCCCGGGCGACGCCAGCGTCAACCGGTCGCTGTAGGCACGCTCGGTGACGCAGTAGTCCAGATAGCTCGCGGCGGGCAACGGTGGTTCGGCCTCGCCCCAGATCTGCGCGGCGTAGAGCTGGGCGAAGTCCGCGGCGGAAAGATACTGCCCCAGTCCGTCGGTGTGCAGGTGGTCGACCGCGAGGTAGACGGTGGTCGACTCGCCGTGCTCGATCGCGCCGAAGGTGAAGCAGTCCCACTGGAACGGGTCGGGGGTGGTCTTCTCGACGTGGTTGCGAATCGCCGCCGGGTCGTCGATGTGGCCGTAGTCGATCGGCTGGAAGTCGACGTCGTCCGGGGGAACGAGGTGCCGCCGCACCGTGCCACCCTCCACGTCGAACCAGGTGCGAAAGGTGTCGTGGCGCAGCAGGAATGCGTTGATCACCCGGGTCATGGCGTCGCGATCCAGGTCGCCGGTGGGAAGCTCGGCGGTGACCAGGCACAGTCCCGAGAAGCGGAAGTTCGCGCCCGAATGCCGGTCCGCCAGGCGCAGATACTGTTCCTGCTGGAGCGAGGGCGGTGCGGGATGTACCGGCGCCGCCGCCGCGCGCCGGATCGATTCCGGTGTGGCGAACCAGGTCACGAGCCGGCCGGGGGACGGCTCCCATTCGTCGATCAGTCCGAAGTTGACCACCGTGATTGCCCCGTTCGTCCTCAGCGCGAGACGGCCAGCGCGTGGTCGCCGACCACCTCACGTGGCTCGACCACCCAGTTCTCCTGGTGGCGCTCTTCGCGGTCCGGAAGCGGCTCGGCCACAACAGGTTCGGAGGCGAGGACCAGTTCCGCCACCTTCGGACCCGCCTGTTCCAAGCTGAACGACCGGCCCATCTGCAGTGACATCAGGTCGATGCCCAGCGTCTTGGTCACCCGGGCGCCCAGCTCCACCGCCATCAACGAGTCGAGGCCCAGCTCGGGCACCGGAATCGTCATATCGATCGACTCCACCGCCACACCCATGACCACGGCCAGTTCCTCGGCCATCAGCCGGGCGATGTGCGGGCCGCGCTTGGTCTCCTCCATGGCGGCCAGTTCCTCGCGGAGCCGGGCCAGTTCGGAGGTGTCCTTGGCGGAGGCCTGAGCCAGGGCGATGGTGCGGCCGGTGCGGGTCAACTGCGGGAAGGTGCCGGTCAGCTTGCCCCAGTCGGTGGGGATGATCGCCGCGCGCGTGACCCCGAGTCGGAGGGTCTGTTCCAGGTACGCCGTGGCATCGGCCATGTCGATCGGCCCGAAACCCACCAGATCGAGGTATTTCTCGGCGGTTTCGTCGGCCGCCATGCCGCCGGTCGCGCCGGAGAGGTGACCCCAGCCGACGCACAGCGCGCGCTCGCCTGCCCTGGTCCACTGCTCGGCCAGCGCCTCCACCGCGACATTGGCGGCGCAGTAGTTGTACTGGCCGTAGATGCCGTACATCGAACCGCCCGAGGAGCACAGCACGAACATGTCCAGCGTGATGCCCGCGTCGGCGACCGCCTGGTGCACGACCTGCGCACCGTGGACCTTCGGCCGGTACACCCGGTCGAGCTCGTCGAATTCCATCTTGCCGAGGCGATTGTCGGCGACGGCGCCCGCCGCATGGAACACCCCGCGCAGCGGATGCTCGGGGCTGTGCGCCCTGGCGACGACCCCGGCGACGGCCGCGGTGTCGGTGACGTCGACGAGTTCCTCGATCACCTCGAGCCCCAGCGTGCGCCAGGCCTCGAGCTGCCGCCGCGCCTCCTCGGTGCGCGCACCGCCGCGCCCGGCCAGCACCAGCCTGCGGGCGCCGCGCAGCGCCAGCCAGCGCCCGATCGCCAGCCCGAAGCCGCCGAACCCTCCGGTGACGAGATAGCTTGCGGCGCTGTCGATCTCGACGTGCGGAAGATAAGGTCGCACGGCGGGCTCGGGTGTATCGATCCGTACCGCGATCCGCGCGAGCCGCGAGGACCGCAAGGTCTCCTCGAAGGCCTTGCTGACCTCCTCGGTCTCGAACATCTGGTATGGCAGCGGCGTGTAGGTACCCTCGGTGACCTTCTCGAACACCCGCTCCAGCAGGCGCGCCAGCCGCTGCGGGCGCACGGCGACCAGGCGGTCGAGGTCCATCGAGTAGTAGGCGAGGTTCTTGTCGAAGTTGGCCAGTTCCAGCAGACCGCCGGTGTAGATGTCGGCCTTGCCGACCTCGACGATCCGGCCGAATTCGGCTGCGGCATTGAAGTTCTGCCGCAGTATCTCCCCGGGCGCGCTGCTGACGATCACGTCCGCGCCCGCACCGTCGGTCAGGGCCAGCACATCGTCGACGAAGTTGAGCGAGCGCGAGTTCACCGCGTGATCGGCACCCATGGCCAGCACGTGGGCGCGCCGCTCCGGCGTGCTCGCGGTGCCGATGATGCGGGCACCTTGTGCCTTGGCCACCTGGATGGCGGCCGTGCCGACACCGCCCGCGGCGCCGTGGATGAGCACGGTCTCGCCCGGTTGCAGCCGGGCCAGATCGAGCAGCGCGTACTCGGCCGTGCCGAAGGCGATGGTGCTCGTGCAGTGGCCGGGATCGGTGCCTGCGGGCAGGGCGACGACGAGCTGCCGGTCGACGACGGCGAACCGGCGCATCATGCCCTTGGACGCCACGGCGACGAGGTCACCGGCCGCGACATCGTCGACGCCGGTGCCCACGCGGACGACGGTCCCGACGCCTTCCATGCCGGGGACGGTGCCGAAGTAGGTCGGTGCGAGTTCCCGTTCGCCGAGCAGCCCGATGATCTTCAGCGGGTCCTTGTAGTTGAGTCCGATGACCTGCATCCGGACTTCCACTTCGCCGGGACCGGGTGCGGGGCGCGGGCATTCCCGCCACGCCACCTGCGACAGCAGCCGCGTCCGCGGTGTGTCCAGCTCGAAATTCGCCTCCGGGTCGGTCAACGGCTCTGCGGTGTCGAGTCTTTCGAGCCGCTCCGGCAGCGGCTTGGTCACCACCGGCGCCCACCGTTTTCCGGCGCGCAACAGCACCTCGTCGCAGTTGTCGTGGGAGAACGCGCCGGGTACCGCGAGTTCGGCGACGACATCGGCGACCGGGGTGGCGGGTTCGGTGTCGACCAGCCGCCAGCGCAGCGGTGTCTGCTCGTTGAGCAGCACCCGCCTGGCCCCGGCCAGCGCCGCATGACGCGGATCGGGCGCGACGTCGCTGTCGGGCAGGGTGAAGGCACGTTCGGTGACCAGCGTCGCGTGCACGACCCCGTCACCGAAAACAGACTGCGGCGCACCACCTTCGACGGGTGGATTGGCGAATTCGTCCACGGTGACCGCGATCCGTTTCAGTGTCCACAAGTAGGCCAGATCGTCGGTCACCTCGCCGACCACGACACAGACGTGCAGTCGCTGCGCCGGGTCGGTCGTCGCGTCGCGCAGCCTCGCGACCAAGCCCTGTTCGAGCGCGGGATCGGCCGGATGCGCGACATACACCTGCGACGACGGCACCTCCGCCGCGAGCTCGACCGCCAGCCTGCTCTCGCCGAGCGCGACGATCAGCATCGATGCCGGGCCCGCATCCGCGAACGCCGCCGGGTCGACGGGATCGCGTTCCTCCATCGTGTCGCCGTAGTAGAAGTCGGCCATCCGATGCAGCGGGTCGTCGCCGGGTTTCAGCGCGCCGATCTGCAATCCGGTCAAGCGCGCCACCAGGTTCCGGTCCTGGTCGAGCAGCTCCACATCGGCGCGCAGGCGCGCGTGCGGGTCGCGCCGGGCGACCACGGTGACGGTCTCGGGAAGCTCGGCGAGCAGGCGCACCGCCGCGACGCCGACGGGCACCATCACCCCCTCGTTGATCCGCTCGTCGGCGAACAGCATGGCGGCGCACTGCATGGCCGCGTCGACGACGGCCGGGTGGGCCAGATGCCCCGAAGCCGCGGCGATGCTGCCGTCGACGGTGGCGACCACGACGTCCTTGCCGACCCGGACCGAGGTCACCCGCTGGAACGAGGGACCGTACTGCAGGCCCGCCGCGGCCAGGCCCGCGTAGAACATCGCCGGGTCGACATCGACACCGACGTCGATGGTGGGCACCGTGACCGTCGTCTGCTCGTGACTGCCGGTCAGGGTCCGGCCCGAGGCGTGCACGGTCCACGCGGTCCCGGTGGCACTGCGCGACCTGATCAGGAAGCGGCCGCTGGCCTCCTCCACGCTCATCGCCACGAGCGGCACATCCGGTGCGCCCATGATCAACGGTGCGACGAACCTGACCTGTTCCAGTGCGACCTGTTTCATCCCGATCCGCGACGCCGTGGCACTGAGCGCCGCGTCGAGATAGGCCGCGCCCGGCATGATCTTGATGCCGTTGACGACGTGGTCGGCCAGCCAGGGCAGCAGTTCGGTGCCGACCTGCAGCAGCCATTCCGGCCTGCCCTCCACGTCCGGGTCGCCGAGCATCGCGTACCCGTCGGGCGTGCCGAGCCTGGCCTGTTCGAACAGTGGCAGGGCGGCGTGCAGGCGCGTGCGCTGCCACGGGTACCGGGGCAGCGGCAGGTGCGGGGTCGCGGGCCGGTCGGCGGGGAACAGCAGGTCCCGGTCGAGGACGCCGGCGGCGTGCAAGCCGATGAGCGTGCGGCGCAGGCTTTCCGAGTCGGACTGTTCGCGGTCCAACGTCGCCACGGTCGTGCCGTTCACATCCGCGTCGAGCAATGCTTCGCGAATATTGCCAGACAGCACCGGATGCGGACCGACTTCGAGGAAGATCCGGCTGCCCGCGCCGATGAGGCGGCCGATGGCATCGAAGAAGCGGACGGGCTGTCGCACATTCGACCACCAGTATTCGGCGTCCCAGTTCGCCTCGGTCACCAGCTCGCCGGTCACCGTCGAATACAGCGGCACGGTGGGCTGTCGCGGTGTCAGATCGGCGAGCACGGTGCGCAGTTCGTCTTCGATCGGTCCCATCAACCGGCTGTGATAGGGCACCTCGACCCGCAACCGCCGCGCGAAAACTCCGTCTTCGGTGAGCTTTTCGGCGATCTCGTCGAGTCGTTCGGCGTCGCCGGACAGCGTGACGGCGGTGGGGCTGTTGATCGCCGCGATATCGATACCCGGTTCGCCGGCGACGAGCGCCTGCGCCTGATCACGGGTCGTGCCGACGGCGAACATCCCGCCGGTGCCCGCGGTGGTCGCTTGCAGTCGCGCGCGGTGGTACGCGACGCGCACCGCATCGCGCAGCGACAGCATCCCGCTCACATAGGCCGCCGACACCTCGCCGACGCTGTGACCGACGATGGCGGCGGGGGTGATGCCGCGCGCGGCGAGCTCGCGCACCAGCCCCACCTGGATCAGGAAGTTCGCCGGCTGCGCCACTTCGGTGCGGGTCACGCGCGACTCGTCCTCGGGCCGCAGCAGTTCCTCGACGATCGACCAGCCGGCGACCGCGCGGAACTCGGCATCGATCTCCGCGGCGGCAGCGGCGAACACCCCGCCCGCGGTCAGCAGGTCCCGGCCCATCTTCCAGTGCTGCGGGCCCATCCCGGAGAACACGAAGACCGGCTCCGCGGTACCGGAGACGATGGTGCGCGACGCGTCACGCCCCTCCCCCGCCGCGTACTTGCGCAGCTCCCGCACCAGGTCCTCGGTGGAGTCACCGACCAGCACGCCGGTACGGAACGGGTGGTGGGCCATCCGAGTCCACGCCGCTTCCGCGAGGTGGTCCGGGTCGGCGCCCGCGGCGAGCAGGTCGGCGAACCCGCCCGCGAGCGCACGCGCGGCGGCGGTGCTGCGGGCCGAGATGGGCAAGATGCCGAGGTGATCGCCGGCCGCGGCCGGGGGCTGTCGTGGTCCGGCGAACTCGGTGAGGATCGCGTGCGCGTTGGTGCCGCCGTAGCCGAAACCGTTGACCGCCACCGACATCGGGCCCGCGCCCAGCGGCAGCGGCCGGGCGTCGACCTGCACGTGCAGGCCCAGTTCGCCGAACGGGATATCCGGGTTCGGGGTGTCCAGCCAGCCCTGCGGCGGCAGGGTGCGGTGGCTGATCGCCAGCGCCGCCTTGATCACACTGGCCACGCCCGCCGCGGCCTCGGTGTGCCCGATCGTCGCCTTCACCGAACCGACCCCGACGGTCCCGGTGCGCCCGGAGGCGGTGCCGAAAACCCGGCCCAGCGCCCGCAATTCGACGGGATCGCCGACGAGCGTTCCGGTGCCGTGCGCCTCCAGATAGGTGATCTCGTCGGGGGCGAGCCCCGACCGGGCACAGACGGCGCGGGCCAGCGCCTCCTGCGAGTCGACGTTCGGCACCGTGATGGCGGTGGTGCGCCCGTCCTGATTGGCGCCGGTGGCCTTGACGACCGCGTAGATCCGATCGCCGTCGCGCACCGCGTCGTCCAGCTTCTTCAGCACCACCATGCCTGCGCCCTCGCCGCGGCCGTAACCGTCGGCGGCGGCGTCGAAGGACTTGCAGCGGCCGTCGGTGGCGAGGAAACCGCCCTTGCACATGAGGACGAAGGTCTCCGGCTGCAGCATCACGTTCACCCCGCCCGCCACGGCGACGCGGCAGTCGTCGTTCGCCAGCGCCTGACAGGCCAGGTGGAACGCCACCAGCGATGACGAGCAGGCCGTGTCCACGGTGATCGCGGGACCGACGAGGTTGAGCGCGTAGGCGATCCGGTTCGACAGCATCGTGTAGGACGCGCTCGCCGGGGTGTGCATGTCGGTGTGGAACAGTGCCGGACCGACGACACCGATGACGGACTGGTCGACCACGAACCCGCCGACGTAGACGCCGACCTGTTCGCCGGCCGAGCGTCCCGCGACTCCAGCGTCGTCGAGAGCCTCCCAGGTCACCTCGAGCAGCAACCGCTGCTGCGGATCGAGGACGGTGGCCTCGCGCGGGGAGATACCGAAGAAGTCGGGATCGAACTCCCACGGATCGGTGGTCATGAACGCGGCGCGTTTGGTGTAGCTGCGCCCCGGGGTGCGTGGCTCGGGATCGTAATATCGGCGGTAATCCCACCGGTCCGCCGGAATATCGACGACACCGTCGCGCTTGTCGACGACGAAGTCCCAGAACGTTTCCGGCGAATCGATGCCACCCGCGAAACGACATCCGATACCCACAATGGCAATGTCCGACACGCAATTTCCTCTCGGCGCCACGGTCGATTTCCCGCGATCTTCCGCATTCGACCCCTGATGCCAAACGTAGGAGCCCACCGCCGCGACATCGGCGCGAATCCGGACGTCTGGAAACTCCGACGGGTTCTGCGGCGAGGCGTTGTGACGGTGCCCAATCCCGCCACCGCGGGGGTTCAGGCGGGCTGAAAGGTAAGGATCACAACAGAATTCGGACACCTGTTGTGACCAGCCGGAACGTTCGCTTTTCGCCGCCTCGGCGGCCGTGGACGGTGACATGTTCGACCAAACCGAGCAGCGACGGCAGGCGGGAGGCGACCGTGTTCGCCGAGTTGACACAGTGGGCCGACATCATGGTGCGCAGGCGATGGACGGTGATCGTGGTGCTGGTGGCCGGATTACTTGCCCTCGGCGGGTACGGAATCGGTCTCGGCGAGCACGTGAGTTCGAGCGGCTGGGACGATCCGTCGTCGGAATCCGTGCGCGCGACGCAATTGCGTGACCGGACATTCGGGCGCGATCACAGCGGCGACGTCATTTTGTTGTTCCACGCACCCGAGGGAACAACGATCGACGATCCGGCATTCGCCGGCACCGTCGTCGCGCAGTTGAACAGTCTGCCGCAACGGTTCCCGAACGAGATCGATCGGATCAACGGCGCCTATTGGCCGACCGACACCGGCCTGGCACTGCCCGACATCTTCGGGTCGGCGGACCGCGCGCACGCCTTCGCCTCGGTCGCCGTCAGCGGCACCGACGCCACCACGCAGATGCGCAACTTCCGCGCGGTCGCCTCGGCGTTCGAGTTCCCCGGCATCGATGTCGAGGTCGCCGGTGGGCAGCCGGTGGCGGGTGCGCTGAACGACACCATGGCCCACGATCAGCGGCGGGTGGAACTGTTCGCGATCCCGGCGGTGGCGGTCCTGCTGTTCTTCCTGTTCGGTGGCGTCGTCGCGGCGGCGCTGCCGCTGATCATCGGCGGGCTCACCATGCTCGGCGCGTGGGGTCTGCTGCGGCTGCTGACGACGGTGGTCGAGGTGAATTCGTTCGTCTCCCCCGTGGTTTCGATGATCGGCCTCGGCTTGGCGATCGATTACGGGCTGTTCGTGTTGAGCCGGTTCCGGGAAGAGCTCGCTGCGGGTCGCGAGGTCGACGACGCGGTGCGGCGGGCGATGTCGACCGCGGGCCGCACCGTGCTGTTCTCCGCCACGATCGTGGCGGTGGCCGCCGCGGCCATCCTCGTGTTCCCGCAGGGCTTCCTGAGGTCGTTCGCCTATGGCGCGATCATCACCGTCTCACTGGCCGCGCTCACCTCGATCACGCTGCTGCCCGCCCTGCTGTCGGTCATCGGGCGGCGGGTGGACCGGTTCGGCGTCGACTGGTTCCGCAAGACCGCTCCGCCGGACCAGGTGGCCGGGAACCTGTGGGGCCGCGTCGCCGACGGTGTGATGAAACGTCCACTCGCGGTGGCGCTTCCGGTGTGTATCGGCTTGCTGTTGCTCATCCTGCCGATGCAGAATCTGGCCTTCGGGTCGATCAGCGAGCGGTTCCTGCCACCGGAGCACCCGCAACGGCTCGCCCAGCAGCACTTCGACGAGCTGTTCCCGCTGCGCCAGATCGACCCGATCGACCTGGTCGTCGTCACCTTCGACACCAAGTCCGGCGACGCCGTGCTGGCCGCCGCCAACCACGCGCCCGGCCTCGCCACGCCGTTTCCGGCCCTGATGCAGTCACCGTTCCAGCCGCAGGTGCTCACCTCACAGACGGTCCTCGCTTCGTCCGGCGACGCCGAGGCGACCATCGGCTATCTGCGGTCGATGCCCTTGCCGAGTGGGACCACGCTGCTGGTCGGCGGCCAGCCCGCGGTCGACATGGACAGCCTGGACGCGCTGGTCGACCGCCTGCCCCTCATGATCGCGCTCGTCTTCCTAGCCACCACCGCCCTGCTCGCCCTGACCTTCGGCTCCCTCGTCCTGCCGCTGAAGGCCGCCGCGCTCAACCTGCTCGGGCTCGGCGCCACGCTCGGCATTCTCACCTGGATCTTCATCGACGGGCACGGTGCGGACCTGCTCGGCTTCACGCCGCAGCCGATCATGGCGCTGATTCTGGTGGTGATCGTCTCGGTGATCTACGGCCTGTCCACCGACTACGAGGTCTTCCTGCTCTCGCGCATCGTCGAAGCACGGGCGGAAGGCGCGACGACCACCGAGGCGGTGCGGGCAGGCATCGCGCAGACGGGCCGGATCATCACCGCGGCGGCACTGATCCTGCTGGTCGTCACCGGCGCCTTCGCGCTGTCGGATCTGCTGATGATGCAGTACATCGCGTTCGGCATGGTGGCGGCGCTGCTCATCGACGCCACGATTCTGCGGGTGCTGCTGGTGCCCGCGACCATGCGGCTGCTCGGTGACGCCTGCTGGTGGGCGCCCGCCTGGATGACCCGGTCGAGCCGACCCGCTCCCCCTGCCGTCGCGCCCTCCGAAGACTCCGCACCGGTCTCGGCCGAACCACGCTGAAGTTGCCCCTCATCGATGGGACGTTGCGGCCGGGCGCGTGATTCAGCGGGTGAGTGCGGCCTCGAGCAGTGGCCACGATTTGTGCAGGTCCTGTTCCCAGTAGCCCCAGGAGTGGGTGCCGCTGGGCCGGATGTCGAAGGTGGCCGGAATATCGAGCTCCCGCAGTCGATCCCGCAGTTGCCGCGTGCACAGATCGGCGACCGCGTCCAGGACACCGCCGATCAGCAGCTGGTCGGCCAGCTTCACCGGATTGCGGTGAATTCCCGGGCCGTCGAGGGTGTCCAGCGATCCCGGCCAGCCGTTGCCGGTGGCCACATAGACCGCGGTCCCCCGAAGTTCGGCAGCCCGCAGGTAGGGGTCGTTGGCGGCCCAGCGCGGGTCGGTCGGCGGACCCCACATATTGAACGGATTGCCTTGGTGCCCTATCACCACCGCGTCGACCAGCGCCTGACCGCCGGGGTCGCTGGTGCGTACGCAGCCGCTGTAGGCGGCGACCGCGCGGTAGGTTCCCGGTGCTTCGATGGCCAGCTGGAAGACGGCGGCGCTCGACATGGACAGCCCGGCGACCGCGCTCGCACCGGTGCCGCGGAAGGCGGAGTCGACCACCGGCGGAAGTTCTTTCGTGAGAAAAGTGGTCCAGCGGTGTCGGCCGAGCCGAGGATCGTCGGCCAGCCAGTCGGTGTAGAAGCTCGCCCCGCCGCCGACCGGCATCACCACGGTGACTTGTTTGTCGGCGAAGAACTCTTCGACGTCGGTCTTGGTGAGCCAATTGCTGCCGTCGGTCCAGATGCCGGTGTCGGTTCCGCCGTCGACTCCGTTGAGCAGCAACAGGGTCGGCGCGGGACGTGAATTATCCGCCGCCGGAAGCACTTCCACCGCGATGGACCGGCCCATCGACTCCGAGTGCACCATCAGGTCGACCAGACGCCCCGGCCCCTGGCGCGCGGTGACCAGGCGAGACCCGTTGGCGGCGGGTTGCGCCGCCGCCATGGCCCGCACGGGAACCGGGGTGTCGACGGGAACGTCCGGCGCGGCCATCGCGTCACTACTGCTGACTCCCAGCACTGCGGCGACGGTCATCACGGCGACACGGGTGCCTGCCGCCAGACGGAAACGCTCGGCGTGGTCGATACCCACACGGCACCTCATCATCGGATGCGAGAACGGCGATTTCCCGTCAAGGTACGGCCGGATTTCGCGGGACCGGGATCAGATATTCCGAGTCTGGGCACCTTCCAGGTGCGGCCGTCCGCGGTCTGGTGCCGACCACAACATGTCGATGCAGCACAGGAAACAACGTCCGCTCAAAGGGATCACCGAAAACTGAGCATCGGTCTCCGAAATGCCGATCCAGATTCTGCCGCCAGCTGTCGTTCACGGAATATTCGCAGATCAGAGCCCTGCGATGAGATCAACGGGACGCTGCCGAAGAGGAGTAGAAGGTGAGCAGTCGCTCAGCCTACAGTCGTGCACACAGCGAACGAGGAGGAGTCGACGATGACCATCCACCTGGACCATCCACCGATCTCGCGGCCGATGCGTGATCTGCGTACCCGCCCGGGCAGGCTCGTCGGCCATGTCGCCGACGACGCCGCGGCCCACCGGCCCCGGCCGGTCGACGCGACCGCGGGCGAGAACGCCGCGGTGACCCGGATCTGCGTGGACATCGCCGGCGAGATCCTCGACGGCCACGACGTCGCGGAGAAGGCAGACCAGCTCGCGGTGGCCGCCGCGGGCTGGGCGCACGACGGGATCCCGATCGACATCGTCCTGCACGCCGTCCACGAAAGCCTGCGCCGGAGAATGGAGTTCGCCTCGACCGACGATCACGCGAGTCTGCTCGACGGATTCCGCCAGGCCGTCGCCACCTCGGATCTGATGTGCACCACCGTGTCCCGTGCCTACATCAGGGAGCACCGCGAAGTCGCGAGCGAACACCACACGGCGGTCCACACGCTCGCCTCCGCGCTACTCGCGGGAAAGCCGACCGCGACGATGGCCCGCGAGTGCGGAATCGCTGTCGCGGACGCGTATTCGGTGCTGGCGCTGTGGATCCAGGCACATCCCGACGAGCACGACTCCCGGATGGACGGCGCTGTCGTCGCCCGCCGCACGCTGCGCCGGGTGCAGGCCGCGCTCGCGCAACGCTGCGGCGAGCGGGCGCTGGCGCTGCTCTCGGTCGACGGCGGCACCCTGCTGATCCCCGCGAATCTGCTGGCCGGCAAAGAACTCGACACCCTCGTCGAGTCACTCTCGCGCGCCGCGCGCGTCGACATCATGGCGGCGCTGGTGCCCGCGGCGACCGACGAGATCCCGGCGGCGGCCGAGCGCGCACACGAACTGCTGGACATGGTCGAACGTCTCGACTGCCCGCCCGGCCTCTACCGGTTCGCCGACCTGGCCCTGGAATACCAGCTGACCCGCCCCGGCCCCGGCCGCGCCGAACTCGGAGAGCTGCTGCGCCCGTTGGACAATCACCCCGAGCTCTATGAGACGCTGCGCGTACACATCGCCAACAACATGAACCGCCAGCGCACCGCCCGGCTCCTGCACATCCACACCAACACGGTCGACTACCGCATCCGCCGCGTCGCCCACCTCACCGGACTCGACCCCGCACAGGGCTCGGGACTGTGGCAGCTGCGCTCGGCGATGATCGCGCGCAGCTTCCACACCCGCCCGCCACGGCACCGCCGCGCGCATCTGAGGGACCGGTCATGACCTAGGTAGCCCTAGCTGCGCGCAGGCCAGCAGCGCCACCTCGATGTCGAGCCTGCGTTCGGTGAGCGGATGGCCCAGCAGCTCTTCGGCTTTGCGCACTCGGTAATGCACGGTGTTCTTGTGCACGTGCAGCCGGGCGGCGGCGTCGGTGTAGCTGCCGCGGGCGTCGAGGAACGCGCGGACCGTTTCGCGGAGGCGCGCGGCGGTGTCGTCCTCGGCCATCAGCCCGCCGAGCACCCGGCTCGCCCACGCCTGCACCTCGGGCACGCGGTCGGTGAACAGGGCGGACAGCGCCACCTCACGGTAACCGGTGAGCCCGCGCCTGCCGGTCGCCAGCGCGACGGTGCGTGCGCGCTGGGCGTCGCGGAAGGTGCGGCGGAAACCCTCGAGGCCGCTGGCCGGATCACCCAGGGCCAGACACAGATTCGGCTGGGCGCGCAGCGCCCGGACCAGTTCCTCGGTGTCGAGCGCCGGGCGTGACACCGAAGAGATCCACACCCACCGGCTGTGGTCGTCGGCTTCGACGGTCATCGGCGTCTTGCCGGTCGCGGCGGCCAGCAGGGCGGTGCCCGCGCGCAGCACCGCGCCGGGTTCGCGGGTGCCGGGCGGGGTCCACAGCATCGCGAACTGATGCCAGCCGCGCAGCGAGGTCGACAGCATCTGCTCGGCCGAGGACACGTCGAGATCGTCGGCGTCGAGCACCGCGCGGACCTGGGCGGCGCGGGCGGCGTCGGTGCGCGCGTCCCAGCGACGGCGTTCGCTCGCGTAGATGTCGATCAGGCCCTCGATCACCTGGTCGATGTAGCTGTTGACCAAAAACGCGATGCGCGCCGCGGCAGCAAGGGCGACATCGGTGGGCGGGTTCAGCTCGGCCAGCTGCGTCATCGTCCACTGTACGAACATGTTCTCGCCGAGCCGGTAGGCGCGCAGCAGCGCCTCGAGCGACAGGCCGTGCTGGGCGAAGCGGCGGGCGTATTCGGCGGCGGCGGGCGGCACCGTGATGTCGTCGAGGCCGATGTCGAGGGTCAGCATGTCCAGGATCGCGGCGAGGTTGGAGTCGGTGCTGGCCACCATCAGCCTGCGCACCTCGTCGTCGTGCCGGAATTCAGGAATGACCTCGACGAACATCGAGATCATCGTCGGCGCCAACCGCTCCAGATCCGTCTTGATCCGCAGCGCCACCTCCCGCACGAGCGGATCGTTGTCGAGAGCCATGGCCGCAGACAGTACCCCCGGTGAGCGGGCGAACGGCGCTGTTTGTGCTCGTGGCACAACACCTCGCCGCAACGCTGGTCCGCGGGCCCGTAGTCGGCGCCGTATCCGCGCCCTACCTTGAGATATGTAATCCAGATCACATTCATCTCCGGTGAGGAATCATGCGACACATCGCCGAATTGCCCGACGTCAGAGCCACGGCCGACCCGCACGGGCACAGCGTGGCCGACGACACCAGCGCGCTGTCGAACGCGCAGTTCCTGGCGCGGGTCGAGGCGGCCGCCGCGGTCCTGCACCGGGCGGGTGTGCGGGCCGACGATGTCGTCGCGGTCGTGCTGCCCAACCGGGTGGAACTCGTCGTCGCGCTGTTCGCCGCCTGGCGGCTCGGCGCCGCGGTCACGCCGGTGAACCCGGGTCTCACCGACGACGACATCCGCTACCAGATCCAGGATTCCGGCGCCGAGGTCGTGATCGGCGACCCCGATCGGGCCGCGGTCACCCTCGACGTCGCCGCACTGGCCGAGCCGGTGGGCCCGGTCGCCGTGGCCACGCCGCACAACAGCCTGGCGCTGATCATCTACACCAGCGGCACCACGGGCAGACCCAAGGGCGTGCTGCTCGGGCACGAGAATCTCGCCGCCATGTGCACGATGATCATCGATGCGCTCAGCCTGGACGACGGCGATCACAGCCTGCTGATCCTGCCGCTGTTCCACGTCAACGGCATTGTCGTCAGCGTGCTGTCCCCGCTGCTGGCGGGCGGGCGCACCACCATCGCGGGCAAGTTCTCCGCGTCCGGGTTCTTCGACATCGTCGAACGGGTCCGTCCCACGTACTTCTCGGCCGTACCCGCCATCTACGCGATGCTGGTGGCCCAGCCCGACGGCGAGCGCCCCGACACGTCCTCGCTGCGGCTGGCGATCTGCGGCGCGGCGCCCATGCCCGCCGAACTCATCGCCCGCTTCGAGCAGCGCTACGGTGTCCCGATCGTCGAGGGCTACGGACTGTCCGAGGGCACCTGCGCCTCCACTCTCAATCCGGTGGCGGGCCCGCGCAAGCCGGGCACCGTCGGCGTACCGCTGCCCGGCCAGACGGTGGCGATCATGAATCCCGACGGCGAGCCGGCGGCGCCCGGCGAACCCGGGGAAGTCGTCATCAGCGGCCCGAACGTGATGCGCGGCTATCTCGGCAAGCCTGCGGAAACCGCCAAGACCGTGGTGGCGGGGCGGCTGCGCACCGGCGACGTCGGCTACTTCGATGCCGACGGCTACCTGGTCCTGGTCGACCGTATCAAGGACATGATCATCCGGGGCGGGGAGAACCTGTACCCCAAGGAGATCGAGAACGCGCTCTACCGCCATCCGGCGGTCCACGAAGCCGCCGTCGTCGGCGTGCCCGACGCCGTGCTGGGCGAGGTACCCGTCGCCCACGTGGTGGCCGCGCCACACGCCACGGTCACCGTCGAGGAGCTGACCGCGCACTGCCGGGCGGAGCTGGCCACGTTCAAGGTGCCCGCCGCGATCGTGTTGACCGCGGAGATGCCGCGCAACCCCGTCGGCAAGATCGACAAGAAACAGCTGCGGGTCATCGCCGCACGCGTCTGAGCGGTTCTGCACCAGCTCAATTCGAACGAAAGACAGACTTTCGGTCGCGGTCGTCCGCGCCCGGAATCAGGGAAGAAAGGGATCGAGCCATGGGATTCAAGACGGGAGATTTCCCGCCGGTGGACACCGACACATTTCTGGATCTACCACTGCGGGAACGCATGCGGACGCTGGCACTGCACTGGGCGGAATACGGTTTCGGCACGCCGAAGATGATCCACACCATCTACATCGCGAAATTGCTTGTGCTGTATATGTTCGGCGGCGTCCTGATCGCCACGGCCACCTCCGGTACCGGCCCGTTCTGGGATGTGGCGCAGTGGTGGAACCAGCCGATCGTCTACCAGAAGCTGGTCCTGTGGACGGTGCTGCTCGAAGCGATCGGTGTCGCCGGTTCGTGGGGACCGCTGGCAGGCAAGTTCAAGCCGATGACCGGCGGCGTGCTGTATTTCGCCCGGCTGGGCAGCATCCGCCTGCGGCCGTGGCATCGGGTGCCGTTCACCGACGGCGACTCGCGCACCCTGCTGGACGTGGTGCTGTACCTGAGCTTCCTCGCGTCCCTGCTGGTCGCGCTGCTGGCACCGGGACGGACCACCGCCGCGCTGCTGGAAGCGTTGCCGGACAACACCTCCGGGCTGGTGCGCCCCGCACTGCTGATCGCGCCGATCGTGCTGTACATCCTGTGCGGACTGCGCGACAAGACGATCTTCCTGGCCGCGCGCGGCGAGCAGTACCTGCCCGCACTGCTGTTCTTCGCGGTGCTGCCGTTCACCGACATGATCATCGCGGCCAAGCTGTTGATCGTCATCGTGTGGGTCGGTGCCGGTGCTTCCAAGTTCGGCAAGCACTTCACCAATGTGGTGCCGCCGATGGTCTCCAACAGCCCGTCCATGCCGTTCCGGTCGATCAAGCGCGCGCACTACCGTGACTTCCCGCGCGATATCCGCCCCTCGCGCGTCGCCTCGTTCATGGCACACGTCGGCGGCACCACCGTCGAGGTGATCACCCCGATCGTGCTGCTGTTCGCGACGAACTACTGGCTGACGCTGGCAGGTGTCGTGATGATGGTGGTCTTCCACCTGTTCATCACCTCCACCTTCCCGCTGGCGGTGCCGCTGGAGTGGAACATCCTGTTCGCCTATCTGACCGTCTTCCTGTTCCTCGGCTTCCCGAACTCGGCGGGCTACGGGGTGTTCGACATGTCCTCGCCGTGGCTGACGGTGGCGATCGCGGCCGGGCTCGCCTTCTTCCCCGTCCTGGGCAATCTGCGCCCCGACCTCGTGTCGTTCCTGCCGTCCATGCGCCAGTACGCGGGCAACTGGGCCTCGGCGCTGTGGGCCTTCGCGCCCGGCGCGGAAGCGAAGCTCAACACCATCGCGCGGCGTCCCGCCGACAATCAGGTCGACCAGCTGCTGGCCATGGGATACCCGCCGGCGATCGCCGAGATCACCATGCAGCAGACCATCGCCTGGCGTTCCATGCACAGCCAGGGCCGCGGGCTGTTCTCCCTGCTGTACAAGCACATTCCCGAGATCGATCGCTGGACCGTGCGCGAGGCCGAGTTCGCCTGCAACTCGCTGATCGGCTTCAACTTCGGTGACGGCCACCTGCACAACCTCGATCTCATCGACGCGGTGCAGGCGCGGGTCGGGTTCGCACCGGGAGAATGGATCGTGGTGTGGGTGGAGTCGCAGCCGATTCACCAGGACACCCAGCAGTACATGGTGGTCGACGCGGCGCTGGGCGTGCTCGAACGCGGTACCTGGCGGGTCGCCGACGCGGTCGAGGCCATGCCGTGGCTGCCGAACGGGCCCATCCCGCACCGGGTGACCTGGCGGCGCGAGGACGTCGGCGGCACGGTCACCCCGCACCAGGACACCGTGGCCCAGCCCGCCGAATAGCGAGCGCGGATCGAGAACGAGAGGACGAGTCGATGACAACGGCGACTGTGATCGGCAGCGGCCCCAACGGACTGGCCGCGGCCATCACCCTGGCCAGGGCGGGCGTGGAGGTGACGGTGCTCGAGGCCGCCGACACGATCGGTGGCGGCACCCGCTCGAGCGAGGCGATCGTGCCCGGTCTGCTGCACGACCACTGCTCGGCCATCCATCCGATGGCCGTGGGGTCGCCGTTCCTGCGGCGCGTCGATCTGGAGCGGTACGGATTGCGGTGGGCGTGGGCCGAACTCGACTGCGTCCACCCGCTCGACGACGGCACCGCCGGTGTACTGCACCGCTCGGTCACCGAGACCGCCGCGGGCCTCGGTGCCGACGAACGGTTGTGGCGCACGCTGTTCGAGGGGCCGGTCGCGGGCTACGACCAGACCGGCACCGACATCATGCGGCCGCTGCTGCGGATTCCGCGGCATCCGATCCGGTTGGCGCGCTTCGGCATTCCCGCGACCGCGCCCGCCAGTCTGCTGGCGCGCGCCTTCCGCACCGAACCGGGCCGTGCGCTGTTCGGTGGTGTGGCCGCGCACGCGTTCCACCCGCTCGAGCGGCCGTTGAGCGCCAGCGTCGGGCTCGGCATCCTGACCGCGGGACACCGCTACGGCTGGGCGGTCGCGGTCGGTGGTTCCCAGCAGATCGCCGACAGCATGGCGGCGGTCCTGGCCGATCACGGCGGAAAGATCGAAACCGGCGTCCGGGTGCGCACTCTCGCCGACCTGCCACCCTCTGACCTCACCCTCTGGGACGTCGCGCCGACCGCGGTCGCCGAGATCGTCGGCGACCGGCTCCCGGCCCGAATCGCCCACGCCTACCGGCGATTCCGCTACGGCCCCGGCGCCTTCAAGGTCGACTTCGCGGTCGAGGGCGGCGTCCCGTGGACCGCCGAGGCGGCCCGCCGCTCGGGCACCGTGCATCTGGGCGGCTCGTTCGCCGAGATCGCCGCGACCGAACGCGACATCCACGCGGGCCGGATGCCCGATCGTCCGTTCGTCCTGGTCGGCCAGCAATACCTCGCCGACCCCCAGCGTTCGGCAGGCTCGGTGCACCCGGTGTGGACCTACGCCCACGTCCCGAACGGCTACACCGGCGACGCCACCGAGGCGATCATCGCCCAGCTCGAACGCTTCGCCCCCGGCTTCCGCGACCGCGTGGTCGGCCTGACCACCCGCACCACGACCGGCTTCGCCGACTACAACCCCAACTACGTCGGCGGCAACATCATGACCGGCGCCAAGGACATTCCTCAACTGATCTTCGGCCCCCGAAAGACCCTGCAGCCCTATGACATCGGCCTACCCGGCCACTACCTGTGCTCGGCGGCCACCCCACCCGGCCCCGGCGCACACGGCATGTGCGGCGCCAACGCCGCCGAGCGGGCCCTGCGCCGGTTGCGCTGACCCGCATCGACGCTGTCAGCACGGCGATCAGCACCGACGGCGGCAGCGGGTATGGCCCGCTGTTCGTCACCGCCGACATCGTCCTGCACCGGTCCCTCCCGTCCTCTGTCACTGTGGTGGTAGTTTCGATTGCCGGTGTGTAGCTGGTAGTCGATGCCGCTCGGCCAGGAGGTGGTCTGCCGACATGTCCTGCAACTTCGCTGCGCGGTGGGCGGCGCAGCTGACCGAGGGTGCGGTGCCGTCGGATCACCGCGTGGCGGCGCTCGAGACCTGGACGGATCGGCTGCTCGCGACGCTGGCCACCGGGGCGCCCGATCCCGTCGTCGCCGAGCAGGCCGGGGCCGCCGTCTACGGACTCGGGTGCACCGATCCGGTGGTGATCGCCCGCTCGATGCCGATTCTGCAGGAACTCAGCGAGCACGCCGGTGCGGATACGGCGGCGTTCGGCCTTGTCGCGGGCGGTTTCGGGCACGGGTTCGCCCGCGCGCTGGCGGCGGCGACACCGGCCACCGAGGGGCTCGAAGCGGCGTTCCGGCACGCGTCCATCGCCATCTCGATCGGCGACGCCCACGGCAACATCATCAACGCCAATCCGGCCTTCGCGAGGCTCACGGGCAAGAGCCTGGCCGAGCTGCAGGGCACATCCGGCTTCGAGCTGGCCGACGTCGACGTCCACAGCATCCGCGAACAGGTCCACGGCGAGCTCGAACGCTCCGAGAACGGGACCATCCGACTCGAAGGCGAATACGTGCGTCCGGACGGCACCCAGGGCTGGGCCACGTGGACGGTGACGCGCTGTGTCTCCGCCTCCGGTGGCCGCTACCTGCTCGGCTTCGGCGAGGACACCACCGAACATCGCACCACGACCGATCGACTGCACTGGCAGGCCCACCACGACCCGCTCACCGCGCTACCCAACCGCAGGCATCTGCTCACCCAGCTCGACACCCTCATCACCGAGGCCGGACCGGACGACCTCGCCGCGGTGTGCGCACTGGACATGGACGGATTCAAAGACATCAACGACGCCTTCGGCCACACCGTCGGCGACAGCCTGCTCATCGAGGTCGCCGCACGCCTGCAGGCCTGCCTCGATCCGGAGACCGACGTGCTGGCGCGCATCGGCGGCGACGAGTTCATCGCTGTCCTCCCGCCACCCGCCGACGAGGATCGTGTCGAGAAGACCGTGCACCTGCTCCAGGCGGCCGTCGAGGAGCCCTTCCTGGTCGCCGACCACCAGATCGAGATCACCATCAGCCTCGGCGCCGTCATGTCGCGGATCGCCGGTGGCGCGCCGAGCGATCTGCTCACCGCGGCCGACAACTGCCTCTACGCCGCCAAGGCGCTCGGCAAGAACCGCTGGATCCTGCGACGCTGGGATCCGGTGCGCCGCGGATCCTGAACGGCGACGTACGCTCGGGAGGTGGTGCGGCGCAACAGGTCTGCGGGATCCATCGGCCACACCACCACCGGGAACACTACCAATAATGTTGCACTGCAACATAATTCGAGTTCGCGGTCGAGCTCCTGACGCCTAGGCGTTCATCTCGTAGACCCCGGCCAGCGACCGCGCTTCGTCGAGCACCCGGGCGAAACGCCGCTCGTCGACCACGGGGCGGCGGACGAGATCGAGTGCCCGGCGCTCCTGCGCGGACGTGGCGGTCGGCTTGTTGTGCAGGGTCACCGCGTTGGCGGAGAAGGTGCGCACGAAGACGTCGAAGATCTGATCGAGCACGTCCTTGTCGGTACCGTCGATGCGCGCCTGCTCCAAGATCAGCTGGGCGTAGGGCACCGCGGTGAACAGCTCGCCGAGCGCGAAGAGGAAGTCGACATCCTTCTGCTGCGCGGCCGTCGGCGCCGCGGCGGCCAGCAGGCCCTGCAGCGCGAGCACCTGCTCGAGGAACACCGCCACGTTCGGCACGTCACGGAAACCCTCGAACACCGGACGCCAGTCCTCGAACCGGATCCGCCCGAGACCGCTGCTCGGACCCTGCCGGAACAGGAACTCGTCGTCGGCGGTGTCGCGACGCGTCGGCACCGGAGCATAAGTGGCGCTGGCGAATTCGGCGCCCAGCGGCTTCACGACCGTCCCGAGTCGCGGAGCCAGCTTGCGGCTCGACCAGCTCAGCGCGCCGGTGACCGCCCGCGCGGCACCCGTCGGCGCCACGGCGGCACCGGGAATCGACTGCAGCGCCGCCAGTCCCGCATCGGCGGGGTGGAACATGTAGTTGGCCATGAACTTCAGTGACAGCGCCATGTTCACGTGCACCGTGCCCTCGAGCCGCGGCAGCCCGAACATGGCCGTCATCGCGACCGGGAAGTACATGTCGTTCTCGAAGCCGCGCGCGGCGATGACGTCGGCGAGATCCTCGATGACGCGCTGCCCCTGCCGGGTGACCGACATCTTCTCGATGGCGTTGAACAGCAGGTAGCGCCGGTCTTGCGGCGAGGCCGAGCGCATGTAGTCGATCGCACGCTCGCTATAGAGCTTCATCGCCACGATGCGCGCGTAGGAGTCGGCGATCAGCGAGCGGACCTGCGGGAACTCGGTCACCTTGTGCCCGAAGAGAATCCGGTTCTCGGCGTGGTCGATCGCCTCGTAGAAGGAGTGCTCACAGGCGCCGATGGCGCCGAAGCCGAGATTGAACTTGCCGACGTTGACGGTGTTCATCGCCGCGTGGAACGCGTCCTCACCGCGATGCAGGATGTCGGCCTCGGCGACCGGATAGTTGTCCAGCTCGAAGGCCGCGACATAGATCTGGCTGTTGACCACATTGCGGTGCAGCTTGTACACCGGGTGCTGGCTGTCGGCGACGAAGAACAGATACCCCTCGTAATCCGCTTCGGTCGGCTTGCCGGTGAGCGCCTTCGCGCTGTCGATGATCGGCTTGTCGGAACGGCGGCCGAACACCGACACCATCGATGCCAGGTTGCCGTTGCCGATGTAGTGCTTGGCGCCGGTGGCCGAGTACCCGCCGTCGGGCTGCGGGTCGACGATCATGTCGGTGGAGTACACGTCGGCGCCGTGCTCCTTCTCCGAGAGCCCGAAGGCGAAGATCTCGCCGGAGTCGAGCTGCGCGGCCGCCTTCTTCTTGGCCTCGGCGTTGCCGCTCTGCCAGATCGGGCCGAGCCCGAGGATGGTGACCTGCCAGACGTACCAGTAGGTCATGCCGTAGAAGCCGAAGATCTGACTGAGCATCGCGTTGCGGCCGGTGTCCCAGCGCTTGTTCGGATCGCCGTCGGCCTCGGCCGCCGGGGTGAGGAATGTCGCGAACAGGCGCTCCCGCTTCACGAAGTCCAGGAAGTCCGCGGGCCAGACCTGCTCCTTGTCGTCCTGCAGCAGCCGTCTCTTTCCCCTGGCCTCGAACCAGTCGACGACCGCGCGCAGCAGTCTGCGGGTCTCGGGGTCGAACTGGGCGAAATCGCAGCTCTTCGGGTTGAACAGGACCTGGGACATCGTCGGCTCCTCGTGCGTGCGTCCAGCGACGCCGGACAGATTCATTCATCAATGTAGCATTTTTCTACATTTATGTAGGAAGTGGTTCGTAGTTGCTATCGTGGACGGATGGGTAGTGATTCGGCCGTGCGCCGGCGAGAACGGGCGGCGCATCTGGGTCCGGAGCGCAGACGCCCACAGGTCCTCGATGCCGCGCTGGCCATCGCGGCCGAGGAAGGCATCGCCGCGGTGACCATGGGTGCGATCGCCGAGCACATGGGGGTGACCAGGCCCGTCGTCTATTCTTGCTTCCCCGATCGGGTCCAGCTGATCGACGCGCTGATCGAGCGCGAGGAGGCCTTCCTCATCTCCGGGGTGCTGGATGTGCTGCCGCCGCGGACGACCGACGCCGACGAGACGGTGTTCGTCGAGGGCTTCCGCGCGCTGCTGAACAAGGCGGCGAGCAGGCCGTCCGCGTGGCGGCTGCTCTACGGCAATCCAGACCCCGCGGTCGCCGGTTCCTTCGGCCGTGGCCGCAGCCTGGCCGTCGCGCGCTGCACCGAACTGCTGCGCCCGACGCTGCATGCCTGGGGTGTCGAGGATGCCGAGCGCAAACTGCCCGCCCTCGTCGAGTTGTGGGTCTCGGCGGGTGAAGGCGCGGTGCGGACGCTGTTCGCCGACGAATCCGAATGGGACCCCGACACTCTCGGCGCCTTTGTGGGTGCGGCCGTCTTCCGGGCTATGCGCGCGGCCTGATATCTCGCACTGTCTCGTCCCGCCGGCCCGCGATCCGCCGGCCGATCTCGGTGACCGGCAGCTCACCGTGGAGCCACTCCCGCGCCAGGCGATGCCAGTTGTTCGTCGCCTCGATCTGCCCGAGCGCGGTGAGGGTGAACAGATCGGCCCGGCGGGAGAACACGTGCTGGGGTGGCAGCAGCAGGTGGCGCACGTCGCGATGCTCCGCGGCACGCGGATCGGTGGCGAGAACGACGGCGCTGGTGGCGATTTCGGGAGTGACGGTGACGTCCTCGTCGAGCAGATGCCAGCCGGTCACCGACCACACGTACTCCAGGCATTCCCGCTGACCCGCGCCGGGGTGCGGGTCGACGATGCCGTGTTCGGCCCACAGCCGGTGCACCTCGTCGGCGCGATAGTCCGCCGCCGCGCACAGCACCTGCCGCTCCAGTTCGAGGTGCTCGCGATCGATCTGGTTGTAAGACCGAAGTCGACGAAGCCGACGCGGCCGTCGTCGGCCAGGATGATGTTGCCCGAATGGGGATCGGCGCAATACTCGCCGTCGACGAACATGCCGGTGATGTAGAAGCGGTAGACCAGTTCCCCGATGCGATCGCGCTCCGGCGCCGGCAGCGCCCGGATCCGCTGGAACGACCGGCCTTCGACGAACTCGGTGACCAGTACATTGTCGGTACAGAACCGGCCGATACTCGACCACCGCCCGCATCTCGGCTAAGGGCACCTGCGGTGCACTGTCGAGCAGTTCGGTCAACTTGGTCCGGAACATCTCGCGATACTCCGCGGGAATCAGGTCCAGATCCAGGACCGAGGCCATCTGGCCGAGCTTCATCGCCGCCCCCCTTCATCCCGCCCAGGACGGTGACGATCTGCTGGGCGGCGCGCAGCGAGGAGCGCCGCGCCAGCGCCGATCGCGCCTGCTCGGTGCGCCCGGTCATCGCCAACCGGGTCCCCACCCCACGCGCGGCCTGCCCAGCGGCCAGTCGGCCCAGCCGGGTGCCCCGCGACACCCGCCGTCGGTACCCGCCTTTCCGGCATGTTGTCTCCTTCGTCGACGGCGAGCTCAGCCCGCTTCGATCACCGCGCTGTCGCGTGCGGCGACCTCGGCGGCCAGCCAGGTGCCCATCATTCGCGCGGTCATCGCGATGGCATCGACGCGCTCGGACTCCGAGACTTCCTCCGCTGCCGCGCGAACGACGGCCGCGAAGCCGGTATTGATGAAGACGAAGGCCACCGTGTCGAGATAGCGGTCGTCGGCCGGTCCGAGCCCCTGGATCAGCACGACCTTGACGATCAACCGGAGCCGCTGCTCGAACTGGGGCAAGCCGGTGCTGTAGAACTGCACCCCACCGATCAACGCGCGCAGCAGCGCCGAATTCGCCACCAGGATGTCGCTGAAAATGGCCAGGATCTCACTGACGACACTGGTGCAATAGTCGACCGACGCCACCACGCGGGAACCGGAGAACTCGAATGCCCGTGCGGTGAAACCGCCTTCCAGATCGGCGAGCAGGCGATCGAGCAGTTCGTCGACGATGACCGACCGATCCGCGAAATACCGGTACAGCGTGCCGATGCTGACGCCCGCTTCGGCGGCGATGCGATTGGTCGAGGTCTGCGCGACACCGAGCGAGCCGAACAATTCCGCGGCGGTGTCGAGAATGTGATCGCGCGTTTCCTTCGCCCGATCCTGCGAAGGCTGTCGGCGTGCCTGACTCGGCTGCTTCCGTCGATAGGTGGCTTTGGGCGGCACCGTAACCTCCAAACTTGCGCCCGGGAGTTGAAGCGCTCCCCACAATAAGGGGGCCTGCCCTCCCGCGGACCCGGACTGCGCAGCGCACGACGGCGGAACTGTTGTCCGTGACAGCCCGGACGCGGCGCTCATCGTGAATTCCTCCAACTCCCGGTGACCATCCGGTCCGGCGCGGAGTTCGACCCTAGTGTCTGGACGGTGTTGGAACAGATCGCCGACGATGCTGATCACCGGTTCGATTTCGATGTGCTGATCGTCGGCTCCGGGTTCGGCGGCAGCGTCACCGCGCTGCGCCTGGTGGAAAAGGGCTACCGGGTCGGTGTCGTCGAAGCGGGCCGCCGGTTCGCCGACGCCGATTTCGCCACGACGAACTGGGATATGCGCCGGTATCTGTGGGCGCCCCGGCTCGGCTGTTTCGGAATCCAGCGCATCCACCGCCTGCGCGACTGTTTCATTCTGGCCGGAGCGGGAGTCGGCGGTGGCTCACTCAATTACGCCAACACCCTCTACAAACCGGGTTCGGCGTTCTTCGGCGACAAGCAATGGGCCGATATCACCGACTGGGAGGCCGAGCTCACCCCGCACTACGACCAGGCCCGGCGGATGCTCGGCGTCGTCACCAACCCCCATCTGACACCGGCCGATACCGTCATCCGCTCGGTGGCCGAGGAGATGGGCGTCGGCGAGACCTTCGTGCCGACACCGGTCGGCGTCTACTTCGGCGAACCGGGGCGGACCGTCGCGGATCCCTATTTCGGCGGTGTCGGGCCTGATCGCGCCGGCTGCATCGAGTGCGGGGAATGCATGACGGGATGCCGCCACGGTGCGAAGAACACCCTGGTCAAGAACTACCTCGGCTTGGCGGAAAGCGCGGGCGCGCAGGTCCTTCCGATGACGACGGTCACCGCGCTCCGGCCGCAACCGGACGGCAGCTGGGTGGTCGAGACGCAACGGACCGGCGCCTGGTTGCGCAAGCGCCGCGCCACCCTGACGGCACGGCAGGTGGTCCTGGCCGCGGGCACCTGGGGCACCCAGAATCTGCTGTTCCGCATGCGCGACACCGCGGTGCTGCCCGGCCTGTCGGACCGACTGGGCGTGCTGACCCGCACGAATTCCGAGGCCATCCTCGGCGCCGGGCGCACCACCGTCGATCCGGAACGCGACCTCACCGCGGGCGTGGCGATCACCTCGTCGTTCCATCCCACCGCGGACACCCACATCGAGCCGGTGCGCTACGGCAAGGGCTCCAACGCCATGGGACTGCTGCAGACCTACCTGGTGGACGGCGGCCACCGGCTGCCGCGGTGGGCGCGCGTGCTGTTCACCGCGCTGCGGCACCCGATTCTGACGCCGCGGCTGCTGCGCACCGGGCGCTGGAGCGAGCGGACCCTGATCCTGCTGGTGATGCAGAGTCTGGACAACTCGATCACCACCTACACCCGTCGCGGTCTGTTCGGCCGCCGCTTCACCAGCAAGCAGGGCTACGGCGAACCGAATCCGTCCTGGATTCCGGCAGGCCACGAGGCCACCCGCCGCGTCGCGGAGAAGCTCGGCGCCACCCCGGGCAGCACCTGGCCCGACGTGTTCAACGTCCCCGTCACCGCGCACTTCATCGGCGGGTGCGTGATCGGGACCGACGCGCAGTCCGGCGTCATCGATCCGTTCCACCGGGTGCACGGCTATCCCACCCTCAGCATCGTCGACGGGTCGGCCATCTCGGCGAATCTCGGTGTCAATCCCTCGCTCACGATCGCCGCGCAGGCCGAACGCGCTGCCTCGCTGTGGCCCAACTACGGCGAGGCCGACCCGCGGCCGCCGATCGGCGAAACCTACCGGCGCATCGCACCGGTCGCGCCCGCACATCCCGTCGTGCCCGCCGCCGCCCCCGCTGCGCTGCGACTTCCCCTCTGGCCGGTGGGATGAATACCTCATCCCACCAACGCATTTCGGCAGTCTAACAAAGCACTGCTAGGGTGTTCGGGATCGCCGGAAGCGCAGGGTAAGCGAGCTCGGGCAGGACCCGACTCACCCGTCGGCGACGCGGCTCGCCGGACGGCCCGGCGAGGTTCCGGCCACATGGGCTCTTCGGTCGGTGACGACAAAGGAACCGATGACTCCGACACTCGCGGTGTTCTTGTTCGGTCTCGCAACCCTGGTGTTGCTTGGAGCGGTGACGGTAGCGGTTCTCGCGCTGCGTAACGAGCGCCGGGTCCGCACTCGCCTGGACGTGGCTGAGCGTGAGCTCTATGCCCACGAGGAGTCGATGACGCGGCTCGTCGAGCTGACCCTGCCGCGGATCACCGACGCCGTCCGCCAGCACAGCGACCCGGTGGTCACCGCCGAAGTACCTGCCCTGTTGCAGGATTCGCCCTTCGCGCACAAGCTGGCCCGGATCGCGGTCGCCCACGCCGACGACCTGCGCCAGGTGCAACACGAAACCGCCGTCGCCGTCGAGCGCGCCGCCGAGGAGCAGACCGTGGCGCAGGTCGAGACGGCGGAGGCCGCGGCGCGGGCCCAGGTCGCCGCCGACGCGCGCGCGGCGACCAACAGCGCCGTCCGCGCGTTCGGCACCACGGTGGTCAGCCTCGGCGCCGACGTCGGGCAGGTGGTCAGCAATGCGTTGCGGGAGAACCGCAACGACGAGGTCTACGCGATCCTGAGCCGCATCGACCACACCGTGCAGCAGATGATCCGGCAGGCACAGTCCTACGTCATCGTCTCCGGCGGCCTGCCCGGCAGGCGCTGGCCGCAGCAGACCGTCACCGAGGTGGTCGGTGGCGCCACCAGCCGGGTGCGCGACTATCTGCGGATCCGGGCGGGCAACTGCGATCAGGTCATCGTCAGCCGGGCGGTCGAGCCCCTGGTGCACACCGTGGCGACGCTGCTCGACAACGCGCTGCGCTATTCGCCGCCGTCGTCGTTCGTCGACATCACCTTCCAGGAGGGCCACCACGGCGTCACCCTGATCATCGACGACGCGGGCGTGCGGATGAGCCAGGAACAGATGGAGGAAGCGCGCCAGGTGCTGTCGGGTGAGCGCGCCGTCGACATCAACTCGCTCGGGCCGTCCCCCAGGGTCGGGTTTCCCGGCGTCGCCGCGCTCGCCCGCCGCTACGGCTTCGCCGCCTATGTCGACGGACCCAACATCTACGGCGGCACCCGGGCCATGGTCTTCATCCCCGCGGCCCTGTTGGTCAACGCCGCCGAGGCGCGCCGGATCGACTTCGACAGCCCCGAACCCCCTGCGCGCAGACCGGTTTCCGTCGCGGCGGAACAGGCCGTGACCACCGGGAAGCACCGGCCGCCTGCCGTGGTGCCCGCCGCGAAGGCGCCCGAACCGGAGGCCGACGACTACGCCAGAACCACCGGCGGACTTCCCAAGCGCAGGCGCCGCGCGGTCGCCCCGCTCGACGACCGCGCGAACACGGCCGAGACGCCGGGCAGGCCCGAACTGGTCGCCGCCTGGCACAGCGGTTCCCGACACGGTCGCGCCGCGGCCGAGCAATCGACGGAAGGGCAGAACATCCGATGAGCATGCCGATCGCAGACAGCACCAACCGCCTGGCGTGGTTACTCGACGATCTCGAGCTCGACGGCGTCCGCTTCTCGGTCCTGTTGTCCGACGACGGGTTACGCGTCGCGCACTCCCCCGGGATCACCCGCGACGAGGCCGAGCGATTCGCTGCCGCCGCGTCAGGCCTGCGGTCGCTGGGTAAGGCGCTCGGCGAGTTCTGCGGCGGCCCGGGAAACCCGGTGCGCCAGAACATGACCGAATACGAAGACGGCATGATCCTGATCACCGCCGCCGGCGCGGGTACCCAGCTCGGCGTCGCGACGAGCAGCGAGGTCGACCTCGCCCTCGTCGCCCACCGGATGAACGAACTGGCGGCGCGGGTCGGGCGTGAACTGGGGACGGCGCCGAGACGCGGTGATCGATCACCGTCCTGAGTTCCGCTGGGGGGTCAGTCGACGATCTTGTTCCACCGAGAGGACAACACGCTGTGCAACTCGAAGCATCGCTCTACCCCGATCCCACCCGAGACCAGGTGTCGCCGGATTCGCGCGGCGGCCAGGACCGGGTACCGCTGTACTCGGAGGAATTCGCCGCCGACCCGCAGAGCGCCTACCGCGCCATGCGGGATCGCTACGGCTCACTCGTTCCCGTCGACCTGGTGCCCGGTGTCCCCGCCACCCTGGTGATCGGCTACCGCACGGCGGTGCAGATCCTCAACGACCCCGACCACTTCCCCGCCGATCCGCGCATGTGGCAGCGCGACATTCCCGCGGACTGCCCCGTGCTGCCGATGATGTGCTACCGCCCCAACGCCATTCGCACCAGCGGTACCGAGCATGTCCGGTACCGCCAGGTCACCGTCGCCGGTCTGGCCGGCGTCGATCTGTACCGGCTGCATCGCACGGTGGAGCAGATCGCGATGCCGGTGATCAACGCGTTCTGCACCGACGGCACCGCGGACCTGCTGAGCCAGTACGCCTTTCCCGTCATCTTCGCGACGATCAACGCCATGCTGGGTGTGCCCGAAGAGATCGGCGGGCGGGTCGCCACCGGGATGGCGCAGATGTTCGAGGGCGGCGACACCGCGGTCCAGGGTGCGCAGATGCTCGAGGACGCTCTCTACGACCTGGTCCGGCTCAAGCAGACCGCGCCGGGCGACGACATCACCACCCGGCTGGTCCAGCATCCGCAGCAGCTCAACGACGAAGAGCTGATGAACCAGCTGCTGACCATGTACGGCGCGGGGATCGAGCCGATGCTCAATCTGGTCCTCAATACGATCCGGCTGATGCTCACCGATCATCGATTCGCGGGCAGCCTGCTCGGTGGCAGCCTGTCCACCCGCGACGCGCTCGACGAGGTGCTCTACACCGACCCGCCGATGGCCAACTTCTGCACCACCTACCCGCGCCAGCCGATCCTCGTCGACGATGTGTGGTTGCCCGCCCATCAGCCGGTCGTCATCAGCATGGCCGCGTGCAACAACGATCCGGCGATCGGCAGCGGTGACTTCCTGGACAACCGGGCGCACCTGGCGTGGAGCACCGGCCCGCACGGCTGCCCGGCCAAGTCCCCCGCCTACCTGATCGCGCAGGAGGCGATCGATCAGCTGCTCGACGCGCTGCCCGAACTCGAGCTGGCGGTGCCTGAGCACGAATTGGTCTGGCGGCCGGGGCCGTTCCACCGGGCGCTGGCCGCGTTGCCGGTCCAGTTCCCCAAGACTCCCCCGCTGTCGATGCCGACGCGCTGAGCACGGTCCCTGCTCACACCGAGCAGGGACCGCTCTGCGCTACTCGCCGTGGATGCGCACCGGCAGGTGACGGTGACCGTTGGAGATGAAGCTGGGCACCGTGCCCAGTTCGTCGACCGGAGCGGCCAGACTCATCTGCGGGAACCGCTCGAACAGCGCGGGCAGCGAGACCAGCGCTTCCAGCCGCGCCAGCGGGGCACCGAGGCAGTGGTGCGCGCCGTAGCCGAAAGCCATGTGGGACTTGTCGGCCCGGGTGGGATCGAACCGGTCGGCGGTCTCGCCGTGGCGCTTCGGGTCACGGCCGGCGCCCGCGTAGCTCGCCAGGATCGCCTCGCCCTGCGCGATGCGGACACCGTCGATCTCGATGTCGGACACCGCGAACCGCAACGGCAGGTGCGCGACGGGCGACTCGTACCGCAGCGCCTCCTCGACCACATCCGCCCAGGTGATGGCGCCCGCACGGACCTCGGCCAGCACATCGGGGTGGGTGAGCAGCGCGGTGATCGCCTGATCGAGGAGGTTGACGGTGGTCTCGTGTCCCGCGGAGATGACCAGCAGCAGGGTGCCGATCAGTTCCTCCTCGGTGAGCTGCCCGTCCTCGTCGTCGTCGCGCTGGGCGACGAGCAGGCTGGTCATGTCGTCACCGGGCTGCTCGCGGCGCAGGGCCACCAGTTCACCGAGGATCCGGTACATCTCCATGTAGTTGGCCTGGGACTGCTCCGGGGTGAGCGTGGTGTCGAAGATGCCGTCGACACACGTGCGCAGGCCGGGATTGAGCGACTCGGGGACGCCCATCAGCTCCGAGATCACCTGGATCGGCAGCGGATACGCGAAATGCTCGCGCAGATCGACAGCCTCGCCCTGCGGTGTCCGCGCCAGCTCGTCGAGCAGTTCGGTGGTGATCCGCTCGACCTGTTCGCGCATGGCCTCGGTGCGGCGCGCGGTGAACGCGGGCGCCACCAGGCGCCGTAGTCGCCGGTGGTCGGGGCCGTACGCGGTGAACATGTTCGCCACCGCCACCCACAGGAACAGCGGCCAGTCGGCGGGGATCTCGCCCGCGACGAACGCAGGCCAGTGCTGGCTGGCGTCCTTGGACACCCGCGGATCGGTCAGCAGCTTCTCCAGCAGCGCGGCGTCGGTGATCGACCACGCCTCCACCCCACCGGGCAGCTCGACCAGAGCTGCGGGACCCTGCTCCCGGATGCGCGTGATCTCGCCCTGGATGTCCTCCCCCGTCGTATCGATTACCAACCGACTCGTTACCGATTCCACCATGAACCTCTCGATCACCGGTTTCCCGGACCCCAATGCAGGCGATCGCATCGAAACATACTGCTGGACTAGATTTTCCGATCCGGTTAGCGATGCTACCGGTCGACGTTGTCCATCGCAGCGAGTCCGGCAGTCCGGATACCCCGGCGGTCAGGCCACCGATGCCCGATCACGCACGTAGGCAAGGGCGTTCGCGCCGCCGCTCGCCCCGCCGTGCTGCTCCAGGCACCGATGCAGGTGCGCGAGCGCCTCTTCCAGATGTGGGCCCGGTCCGCGATCCGCGAGGAGGACGACGATCGCCTCCGAGGTGGCGATTCCCGGGTCCGGATCGGCCAGCAGCTCGTCCAGGTAGTGATCGGGTTCGAGCAGTCGCAGGGCCCGGCGCGCATACGCGTGCACGCGGCGCGGCAGGTCGGCGCGAATCAGCTCGACATCCGCAGGCAAGGCCTGCTGCCCTTCCTGCGCCGGATCGACACGCAGCGACCACCATTCGGTGAGCTCGGCAGGCAAGCCGCGCGCATCGATCAGCCCGGGGCCGGTCGCCTCCTCGAGCCTCGCGGGTGGGCGGCCCAGCTGCGCATCGCGCCAGGCACAGAACTCCCACCAACTCGTCGGCGTGGCATTCACTTCCAGCCCGAAACGGACCACCTGCTGCCCGTCCGTCCACGTCCGCACGGTCCGGCTACGGCCGACCGACGCCACCCCACCCGGTGCCACACGCACCCACCTGGCTTCCGAACCCTGAAAGCCATAGGGCGCCAGCAGCTTTCCTGCCTCTCGCGTCAATCGCCGCAACGCCGTATCCACTCCGACCATTCCGGCAGATTAACCACACCCACCGACACCCCCCCGACGATCGGCGTACGGCTAGGAGGCCTCCTCCACGAGGTCGACCGCGTCGTCGGCGGCGTGGATGCGCAGCGCGAAGCGGAACCCACAGGCGGTCTCCAGCGACGAAGTGCGGCGCTCGGACCCGGGAACGCTGTGGACATCGATGCTGACGTCGATGTCCTCGAGGCCGACATGGAAGTGGCCCGCCATCCAGAATTCGGCGGGGCCTGCCGTCCGACCGGCGAGAACGTCGTCGAGATCGGGGTGGAAGTCGCTGCGGCGCAGACAGATCGGGGTGTGCCCATCGGAGTCGGACGGCAGGTAGAGGACGACCGGCCCGTGCATCACGGTCAGCAGTTGCAGGACGTGGCGGGCGTCTTCGGAGGTGTCGACCGCGCGGTGGCGGTTGTTCGGTGTGTGCACGCGCGGAGGGCTGTCACGGTGTCCGGACCCGGCTTGGTAGGGCATGGTGCTCCTTGCAAAGTTATCGACGGTTGTCGGGTTCGCCAGACACTATGGGTGCGCAAGGTTGGTCCAGGGTTGGTGCCGCGGAATCTCGCGCCGCCCGCTGCGTTGACAACGGTATGACGCCGATACCGGACTCGGTCCGCCTCTCGATCCTGGATCGCTCGCGCGTACGACGGGGACAGTCCCATGCCGACGCGCTGCGCGACACCGTCGAATTCGCGGTACGCGCCGAGCGGTGGGGTTATCACCGGTTCTGGGTCGCGGAGCATCACAGCGTGCCCGGCGTCGCCGGGACGGCGCCGACGGTGCTGGCAGCGGCGGTCGCGGCGGCGACCGACCGGATCCGGGTCGGCACCGGAGGGGTGATGCTGCCCAACCATCAGCCGCTGGTGGTCGCCGAACAGTTCGGTGTGCTCGGTTCGCTGTTCCCCGGGCGGATCGATATGGGCCTCGGGCGCTCGGTCGGATTCACCGACGGTGTCCGCCGGGCGCTGGCGCACGACCGTGCGGACGCCGAGGATTTCGATGCGGACCTGGCCGAGCTCCTCGACTACTTCGGCTCGGGCCGGTTCGGCGTGCACGCCAGGTCCGCGGAGGACACCGATATCCCCGCTTTCCTGCTGGCGACCGGCTCCGGCGCGGAGCGGGCAGCGAGGTTCGGATTGCCACTGGTCATCGCTCAGGTCGGGAGCCGCGCGGCCATGGTGCAGGCGATCGAGCGCTACCGGGCCGAGTTCCGCCCGTCGGCGCAGGCCGAACAGCCGTATGTCATCGTCTCGGCGACCGTCATGATCGCCGACTCGGCCGAGCGGGCGCACCGGCTGCTCCTGCCCGAGGCGTGGTCGAGTGCCTACGCACGCACCCACGGCGAGTTTCCCGCGTTGATCTCTCCCGAGGAGGTCGACGCCGCGACGATGACCGACCGCCAGCGCCGCCTGTTCGAGCAGGCGCTCGGCGACCAGATCCACGGCACCGAGGATGACGTCTCGGCGGCATTGGGCCGGTTGATTGCCCACACCGACGCCGATGAAATCCTGGTGCACACGAGCACTTTCGACCGCGAAGCACGGCTGGACTCGCATCGGCGCCTCGCCCAGCTGGCCGGCGCGCGCTCGTCGGCCCGGTAGCTATCCGGCCACGGCCTCGGCCCAGGCGCGGGACAGGATCTCGTCGACGGTCTCCTCCGGCGTCTGGTCGGAGGTGTCGAGCCAGAGGCCGAGATGCGGGGTGTGGTTGCGCAGACCGTCGTCGAGCACGTCGATGGTCCACCGGTTGTAAGCGTCCTTACCCCTGGCCGCCTCCCGTGCCGCGATGACATCCGGCTGGGGCGCGAGCACGACGACGAGCAGCGGACGGTGCCGGATCAGTTCGATCATCTCCGTGAGGTGCTCGCCGAGGACGACATCCTGCGCGATCACCGTGAAACCCTCGCGGAAGTACTCGTCGCAGGTCGCCGCCGTCAGCCGGTGCCGCAACCGCAGTTGCCGCACGGCTTCCTCGGAGGGTTCCGGCGCCATCTCCTCGCGGCCGTTGATCACCATGCGCCGGAACAGATCCCCGCGCACATGCACCGACCTGGGCAACCGCTCGGCCAGCAGCTGGGCCACCGTCGACTTGCCCGCGGCCTGGATCCCGGTGATGAGAATGATGACCTGTTGCAGCGGCGGAGTCATCCGGCGCCTCCTTCCCGATCGGTGGCGCGAACCCGTAGCCGGACAGCCTAGAGCGGGTCCGCGGTGCAGTGCGGCCGAGGCTACACCCACCGCCGGAGCGCCGACCGGCCGAAACTCGGCGGCGCCGACGCGGACGCCGCCTTTCCTCGTGCGACAAACTTCGCGCCGACACTTTTGCGCACGAGACAAACTGAGCGGTCCGCGCCACATATTCCGCCGAGTGGTGTTCCGTGAGGTCCCTCACGCCGAACCCTCGATCCCCCGGCACACGATCTCCGGAACAAGTCGCCGGGCGCCGATAGCCAGCGCGTAGCCGTACGCCGTAAAGCATCGAATCACTCATGTACGCAGCCCACAAGACCAAGATTGCCGATCAAATGTGACTTTCGGTCACATATACGTGTTTACGGAACAGCCGCCCGACCTCAGACCGCTCAGATCGTTTCCGGCACAACGCTTACTCTCCGGTAATGTTCCGTCGCACCGACCGTCGGAAATGATCCCAGGCGCACTCACAGACGTTCAGGAGTTCACGTGTTGCATTCACGTTTTGAATCGATCGGCGCATATCTTCCGTCGAATATCGTGTCGACAGCGGAATTGATTTCCCGTCTGAAAGTGCCACCCTCGTTCGACCTCGAGAAGATCACCGGGATCAAGGAACGGCGGGTGCGCGACACGCGGCCGGACAGCATGGAGGATTCGTTCGCGCTGGCGATGCGGGCCGCGCAGGATTGCCTGTCCCGGTCCCGGTATGGCGCAGGCGAATTGGATGTGATCATCTCCTGTTCGATCACCCGCAGCAATCAGGGCACCCGGATGTACATGGAGCCCTCCTTCGCCTCGACGATCGCGCAGGCGCTCGGCGCCGACGCGGCGATCACCTTCGACGTGTCGAACGCGTGCGCCGGAATGCTCACCGGCACCTACATTCTCGACCGGATGATCCGGGCGGGCGTTGTCCGCAACGGCATGGTCGTCAGCGGTGAGTCGATCACCCCGATCGCCGACACCGCGGTGAACGAGATCTCCGAGAAGTACGACCTGCAGTTCGCGTCGCTGTCGGTGGGCGACTCGGGTTGCGCGGTGGTGCTCGACCAGGCCGTCGACGAGGCCGACATGATCCACTATGTCGAATTGTTCACCGCGGCAGAGCATTCGCACCTGTGCCTGGGCATGCCCAGCGACAAGTCGGCGGGCGTCGCGCTCTACACCGACAACCGCAAGATGCACAACGAGGCCAGGTTCCTGTTGTGGCCGGACGCGCAGGGCACGTTCCTCGAGCAGCAGGGCCGTAGCTTCGCCGACGAGGACTTCGACTACATCATTCATCACCAGTTCGGCGCCGCGGCCGTGCCGTTCATGAACGGCGTCGCCGCGCGCGAGTTCGGCGCACCGATGCCACCGGATCTGAATGTGATCGAGAAGTACGGAAATACCTCGACCACTTCGCATTTCATCGTGCTGCACGATCAGCTGTCCGAACAGAGCATCGAGGCAGGATCGAAATTGCTCCTGGTGCCCGCCGCTTCGGGCGTGGTCGCCGGCTTCCTGTCCACCACCATCTCTTCGCTGAAGGTCTGAGGTTCGTCATGGGCGTGCGTATCCAAGCCACCGGCGCCGACAGGGCTGCCGACACCCACAGCATCGTCGAACACAGTGGCCGCGCGGCGCGGCAGTGCCTGGAGCGGGCCGGTATCCGGCCCGACCAGGTGGGCGTGCTCATCAACACCGGGATCTTCCGTGACTCGAACACGGTGGAACCCGCTGTCTCCGCGCTGATCCAGAAGGCGGCCGGCATCGGGCTCGACTACACCCGCGACGATGCGCGGACGTTCTCCTTCGATCTGATGAACGGCGCGGTCGGCGTGCTCGATGCCGTCCGGGTCGCCGGCTCGGTGCTGGCGACCGGGAGCACCGGACACGTGCTGATCGTCGCGGGCGACACCCACCCGTCGCTCACCCGCGGCACGGCCGATGCCGAATTCCCCTACGCCACCGCGGGTGCCGCGCTGCTGCTCGAGCAGGTCGACGGGCCGGAAGGCTTCGGGCCGGTGCACTCGGCGAGGTCGACGGGCAGTCCCGCCGAGAAGGCCTATGTCGACACCGCGACCATGGGCACCGTCGGCCGCAGCCTGATGACCGTCGAGCGCGACGCCGATTTCGAAGACCGGATCCTGGAGGTGGCGAGCAAGGCGGCGCGCGCCGCGATCGCGGAGGCCGGGACCGACAGCGCGAGCCTGGCATTGATCGCGTCCACTCCCACACCGCATTTCCCGAAGCGGCTGGCCGACGCCCTCGGCATCGACCAGGACGCGGTGCGCACTCCCGATCTGAGCGACGGCGACCCGCACACCGCCTCGCTGCCCCTGGCCTACGACCGCGCGATCACCGAGGGCTCGCTGACCGGCTACACCCACGTGCTGTTCGTCGCGGCGGGTGCCGGTCCGTCCGCGGCCGCCGCGCTCTACCGGCTCCCCGCGGAGACCACCGCGTGACGACGGCGACCTATTGGCAGACCATCGACGATTTCCGGCGCTTCGCCGCCGCGGAACCGGACCGGGCGGCGGTGATCTACCCCGACGGGCAGACCTCCGCCGGTCTGCCCGACTACCGCCGGATCACCTACCGCGAGCTCGACCAGTGGTCGGACGCGATCGCCCAGCAGCTCCTCCGATCGGGGGTGAGCAGCGGGACACGCACCATCGTGCTCGTGCTGCCCAGTGCGGAGCTGTACGCGATCCTGTTCGCGCTGTTGAAGATCGGCGCGGTGCCGGTGGTGATCGATCCGGGGATGGGTGTGCGCCGGATGGTGCACTGCCTGCGCGCGGTCGAGGCCGAGGCGTTCATCGGTATCCCGCAGGCGCATGCCCTGCGGGTGCTGTTCGCGCGCAGTTTCCGCGGCGTGCGCACCACGCTCACGGTCGGGCGGCGCTGGTTCTGGCGTGGCCCGACCCTGCGCGCGTGGGGCCGGACACCGTCGGGCACGCTGCCGGAGCGCTCGCCCGCCGCGCCCGAGGACGTGCTGATCATCGGATTCACCACCGGCAGCACCGGTCCGGCCAAGGCGGTGGAGCTGACCCACGGCAATCTCGCCGCCATGGTCGAGCAGGTGCACGCAGCTCGCGGCAACACTCCGCCGGAGACGTCGCTGATCACCCTGCCGCTGGTCGGCGTGCTCGATCTGCTGCTCGGGTCGCGGTGTGTGCTTCCGCCGTTGATTCCCAGCAAGGTCGGCTCGACAGATCCCGCGCATGTGGTGGACGCGATCGAACGGTTCGGCGTGCGTACCCTGTTCGCCTCCCCCGCCCTGCTCATTCCGTTGCTCGAGCATCTGCGCGCAAAGCCCGCCGAGCTGAGCACGCTGGCCAGTGTCTTCTCCGGTGGCGCGCCCGTCCCGGACTGGTGCGTGGCGGGCCTGCGTGAGGTGCTGAGTCCCGACGCCGAGATCTACGCGGGATACGGCTCGACCGAGGCCTTGCCGATGTCGACGATCGAATCCAGGGAACTCCTCGACGGTCTGGTCGAGCGGGCGCATCAGGGCGACGGGACGTGTATCGGCCGTGCGGCCGATCGCGTCGAGGTGCGGTTGCTCGCGATCACCGACGACCCGGTCGCGACCTGGGACGACGCGGATCGTCCCGCCGGTCCGCGCGCGGTGGGCGAGATCGTCGTGACCGGCCCGAATGTCAGTACCCGCTACTACTGGCCCGCGGCGGCGAACGCGGCGGGCAAGATCGCCGACGGCGAGCGGACCTGGCATCGCACCGGCGACCTGGGCTGGATCGACGAACAGGGCCGGATCTGGTTCTGCGGGCGCAAGAGTCAGCGGCTCGAGACCGCGCACGGGCCGATGTTCACCGTGCAGGTCGAGCAGGTGTTCAACGTGGTGCCCGGGGTCGCGCGGACCGCGCTCGTCGGTGTCGGCGCGCGCGGTGCGCAACGGCCGGTGCTGTGCGTCGAGCTCGAACCGGGCGCCGATCCGAGTGCGGTGCTGACCCGATTGCGCACGCGCGCGGTGGAATTCGAGACGGTGGAGCCGATCAGCGAGTTCCTGATGCATCCCCGGTTCCCCGTCGATATCCGGCACAACGCCAAGATCGGCCGCGAACAACTCGCCCAGTGGGCGGCCAAGCGTCTGGAGGGGCGACGATGAAGATTCTGGTCACCGGTGCGTCCGGATTCCTCGGGGGTGCGCTCGTGCGCGCGCTGGTCGCCGACGGTGCGCACGATGTGTCGATCCTGGTGCGGCCCACCAGCGTTCTCGACGATCTCGGCTCGGCGCTGGAGCACGTCACGGTCGTGCACGGCGATCTGGCCGACCCGGCGTCGCTGGTGCGGTCCGTCGAGGGCATGGACGTCGTGATCCACAGCGCGGCGCGGGTCGACGAGCGCGGTACCAGGGCTCGGTTCTGGGCGGAGAACGTGCAGGCCACCGAGCTGCTGCTGGCCGCGGCCCGCGGGAGCGGCGCCACCCGATTCGTCTTCGTGTCCAGTCCCAGTGCGCTGATGGACCGCGACGGCGGCGATCAGCTCGACGTCGACGAATCGCTGCCGTATCCGCGCCGGTATCTGAACTTCTACTCCGAGACCAAGGCCGCCGCCGAACGTGCTGTGCTCGCGGCGAACACCGACGGGTTCACCACGGTGGCGCTGCGACCTCGGGCGATCTGGGGCGCGGGCGACCGTTCGGGTCCGATCGTGCGGCTGCTCGGCCGGACCGCGGCGGGTTCGCTGCCGGATCTGTCATACGGCCGCACGGTCGAGGCCTCGCTGTGCCACGTGGACAACATCGTGCACGCGTGCCGGCTGGCCGTCACCGCGGACGCCGTGGGCGGCAAGGCCTACTTCATCGCCGACGCCGAGAAGACCGATGTGTGGGGCTTTCTCGGCGAAGTCGCGTCCAGGCTGGGCTATGCGCCGCCGTCGCGTCGCCCGAACCCCCGGGTCCTCGCCGCCGTGGTCGCGGCCATCGAGACCGTGTGGCGGATACCGGCCGTCGCGCAGCGCTGGTCGCCGCCGCTGTCGCGCTACGCCGTCGCCCTGATGACGCGCAGCGCCACCTACGACACCGGCGCCGCCCGCCGCGATCTCGGCTATGCGCCGGTCGCGGACCGCGACACCGGGCTGACCGAGTTCCTCACCTGGCTCGACACCGTCGGCGGCGTGGAGACGCTCGCCAGGCACCTGCGCTAGTCACCGCACGATTCCGGAGGTAATCATGAACGGCAGCACCGCCTTCCGCCGACCGATCACGACGACGGAACGCATGTACTTCCCCATGCGCGATCTCGCGCCGCCGTTCCTGATGCAACTCGTCATCCCCGGCGAGGGCGATATCGACCCAGCGCGGCTGGGCCGGGCGGTGGCCGCCGCCGCGGCGGTGACCCCCGGCGCGCGGCTGGTGCGCCGCGGTGCGGAATGGGTCGACAGCGGCATCACCCCCGCGGTGCGGGTGGTGCGCGGCCACGTGCTCCACGCGCCCGCGCTCGAGACGGATCCCGTGCTCACCAGCCCGATCGGGCCGACGCCGGACACCACTGTCGAGGTGCTGCTGTTGACCGGCGCGCCGGCGACGCTGGTGTTCCGGGTCTTCCACGGCGTGATGGACGGCATGGGCATGGTGCTGTGGGTGCGGAATGTGCTGCGCGCACTGCGCGGCGAGGAGCCGATCCCCCAGCCGCACCCGATCGCGGATCAGGAACTGGTGCCGCGGGTCGGGGCGCCGGGTAAGCCGACGGCGATGGTGCCGCGCTACCGCAGCGCAGTCGGCCGGGGCAGGCAGCGGCGGGGCGTGGCCCGGCATCTGTTGCGGCACCGGAGCATCGATGCGGCAGGACCGGGTGCGCTCGCTCGGGTCTGCGCGCTGCTCGCCGCCGAGACACCGGGGACGTCGCGCATCATGATGCCGGTCGACCTGCGCAGGCACGACCCGGAGCTGCGCTCGACCGCCAATCTCGCCCTGCCGCTGTTCCTGGATATCGAACCCGGCCGGGACTGGACGCAGATCAAGGAGCAGATCAAGACCGGCCTGCACGAGCGGCGCGAGCTGAACCAGCTGGCCAACACCCGGATCACGCTCGTGCCCGATGTCGTCAATCGTGGTGTCCTGCATACGACGAACTGGCTCGGGGCGCGCTTCGGCCGGAACCTGGCCTCGGCCACCGTGTCTCACATGGGCCGGTTCACCGCCGAGGAGCTGGCAGTGCCCGGCTTCCAGCCCACCGGGCTGTATGTGCTGCCCCAGCACAGCGTCGCGATGCCGCTGCTGTTCGGGCTCACCGAGTTCGACGGCCGGACTGACCTGACGGTGTCGGCGCGCAACGGCGACGGGGTGGAAGCCCGCCTGGACGCACTGCTCGACCGGATCGTGGCGACGCTCGAATCCGAGTTCGCCGTGCAGGATTCGGTGGACCGGTCGCTGTGACCGCGCCGGCTCGTCTCGTCATCGCTCGTCCGCGCACGGTCCTGGCTGCTGTCGTCGTATTCATCGGGTTGTGCGCGGCGTTCGGGGCCGATGTCACCCAGCGGCTCAGCGCGGGCGGGTTCACCGATCAGGGCAGCGAGTCGGCCCTGGTGGACCGGCTGGTCACCGAGCATCTCGGGCCGCAGAGTCCCGATGTGGTCGCGTTGTACACCGTGCCGGAGGGCCGGACCGTCGACGAGATCGGCCCGCAGGTCGGTGCGGCGCTGGAGCGGATCGATCCGGCGCTGCTGGCCCGGCCGGTCCAGAGCTATTGGAACGCAGTTCCGCCCGTGAAGAACTTCCTGGTCTCGGATGATCGGCGGCAGGCCGTGGCGCTGGTGTTCACCGCGGGCGACGACACCGCGCGCATCGCCACGTATCCATCGATCGCCGACGCGTTGCGGGTGCCGGGCATCGACACCCGGCTCTCGGGATACAGCGCCCTCAACTCCGAGATCGTCGAGCGGTCGCAGCGTGATCTCGTGGTGGCGGAGTCGATTTCGCTGCCGTTGACGCTGCTGATCCTGGTACTGGTGTTCGGTGGCGTGCTGGCGGGCGCACTGCCCGTGCTGGTGGGTGTGCTCGCGGTGGCCGGGTCGCTCGGCGTCATCCGGTTGCTCACCGAGACCACCGAGGTCACCACCTTCGCTGTCAATATCGCGTCGCTGCTCGGCCTCGGCATGGCCATCGACTACGGCTTGTTCCTGGTCAACCGGTTTCGCGAGGAGTACGCCGAGAGCCGCGACGTTCCCGCTGCCATCACCCGCACCTACGCCACCGCCGGGCGCACCGTCGCCTTGTCCGCCCTGCTGCTGATGTGTGCGTTCGCCGGCACGTTCGTGTTCCCGCAGGCGGTGTTGCGTTCGCTGGGAATCGGTTCCGTCGCCGCGGTAGCGCTGGCCGCCGGTCTCTCACTGACGGTCCTGCCCGCTCTGCTGGCACTGTTCGGCGCCCGGATCGGGCGCGCCAAGCCGACAACCCGCACCGAACGTTTCTGGACCAGGGTGGTCGACGGCGTCCTGCGGCGACCCGGCGTCGTAACGCTCGTGGTCGGCGCGATTCTGCTCGTCCTGGCCGCGCCGCTCACCGGGATCAAGCTCGGCGACATCGACCATCGCGCGTTGCCGCCCGACAGCGAGATGCGCCGCACCGTCGAGGAACTCACCGCGAAGTTCCCCGCCGCGGCCGGCGGCGCGACCGTGGTGATCCGCGGGGTCGACGGCACCCCACCGCAGTCGGGCGCGGTCACCTCGGTACTCGACGACGTCGACGCGATCACCGGGGTCCGCGATGTGCTGCAGGTGGGCCGCGCCGACGACTTCGTCGTCCTGCACGCCTTCCTCACCGCCGCCGACCGCAGCGAGGACGCCACCGCCGCCGTCCAGTCCATCCGGGCACTCGAACCACCGGCGGGCACCGCCCTCGCCGTGGGCGGCGACACCGCGGCGACCGCCGACACCGTCGACTCGATGGTCGCGCGGATGCCGTTGATGATCGCGATGATGGTGCTGGCCACCATGGTGCTGCTGACGGTGGCCTTCCGCTCGATCATGTTGCCGCTCAAGGCCGTTGCGATGGCATTCCTCAGCCTGGCCGCCACCTTCGGCGTGCTGACCATGATCTTCTACCACGGCCACCTCGCCGATCCGCTCGGCATCACCGCGGGCCCGATCCCCGCGGGCATGCTGGTCCTGATCATCGCGGTCGTGTTCGGCCTGTCCACCGACTACGAGGTGTTCCTGCTCTCCCGCATGTCCGAGGCGCACCGGGACGGCGCCGACACCGCCACCGCCGTCCGCATCGGCACGGTCAAGACAGCACGCGTCATCACCGCCGCGGCAGTGCTGCTCATCCTCGTCACCGGCGCCTTCGCCCTGTCCCCGCTGACGCCGATGCGCTTCCTCGGCCTCGGCATGATCATCGCCCTGATCCTGGACGCGACCCTGGTCCGCATGCTGCTCGTCCCCGCCCTGGTCCAGCTGATGGGCCCCGCCAACTGGTGGTTGCCCTTCCGCACGCTCGACAGATCGGACGCCGCCGCGCCTCGAGCACCCGAGGAGAGCACGATGGAGGCGGCACTCGACCGAACAGCAGAAGGAGCGCGCCGATGATCGCGACAACACTCGAGCGGTGGCAGTCGACCCGTGACCGGCTGAAGATCGACGACACTGCGGTTGTCGTCGACAACGACGAGACGGCACTGCTCACCGCCGACGCCCTGCCCGGCGCCGCGCAGGTCCTGGTACTCACCACCAGCGGGATCTCGCCGAACACCGAGGACGTCCCCGTCGATGCCGTCACGGATGTTCGCTGGGCCCGGCGTGGGCCCGCGGGCCGGCATACGCAGCTGCTGCACCGGCCGTCGACCGCCGCCACGCTCGACCTGCTGCCACATCCCGAAGGCGGCTGGTATCGCGAAACCTGGCGCACCACCCACGATTTCACCCCCGACGGCTATCCCGGTGTGCGGGCGGCCGCCACGGGAATCCTCTTCCTCCTCCCTCCCGCCCGGCGAGCAGTCGATCTGGCACGCGGTGCGCTCCGACGAGGTGTGGATGTGGCATCGCGGCGGGCCGCTCGAGCTCAGTCTGGGTGGGGACGGCGACGCGCCCGACGCCGTCGAGCAGGTGGTGCTCGGTCCGCTGATCGAAACCGGTCACCGGGTGCAGTACGTGGTTCCCGCGGGCCACTGGCAGGCCGCGCGACCCGGGGGCGACGACGAGGTCCTGGTGAGTTGTGTCGTCGCACCAGGTTTCGACTTCGCGGACTTCCGCAGCTGAGACGGCTATCCCGTCAGGACGGACGGGAGGAGCTCGAGCGAATCGATGACGTGGATGCCGTGGCGGACAGCCGTCCGGTTCCGGATGTTCGCGCGGTCGAGCCAGCACGCGCGCAGGCCCGCATCGTGCGCGCCGAGCGCGTCGACGAGATATTTGTCGCCGACGAACGCGACCTCGTGCGGTTCGAGTTCCAGCAGTGCGCAGCCGGCGAGGAAGATGCTGGCCGCCGGTTTCGCCGCGCCGTGCTCTTCGCTGCACACCACCAGGTCACCGAAGAAGTCGAGCAGGCCGACCGCGTCGAGCTTGCGGCGCTGCTGCGGGACCGAGGCGTTCGAGACGATGCCGAGCCGGTATCCGGGAGTCAGGTGCCGCAGCACCGGTTCGGCGTCGGGGAACGCCGACCAGGCGGCGCGGCGATGCGCGTCGTACCCGGTGAACCACGCCACGGCCTCCGGCTCGGGGACAGCCGACGGTGCCGTTCGTCGCAGATGGGACAGGAATCTGCGGGCCCGGGCGCGCTGCTGTGCGGGGAACGAGAGCTCCCCGTCGGCGAAGCGGGAGTACTCGGTCTCGGTGATCTCGCGCCAGAGGGCAACGGCGGCGGCGGGATCGGGAAACCGGTCGAGCAGGCCGTCCTGACGCAGGTGCGCGAGCAGACCCGCCGCTTCCGAGGCCGAGTAGTCGAACAGGGTGTCGTCGACATCGAACAGCACACCGCGGATCGGCATGAGATCCCTTCTCTGTCGGCGGCGGTCAGGTGAAAACGTAGTCGGTGAGGGCGAAATGGCCGCTGCGCCAGGCGGCTTCGAGGGTGGAGGCCGGGCGGAGGGGGACGTCGCCGTGTTTGTCGAAATAGTAGCTGTTGGCGGTGGCGCAGCTGTCCTGCCAGAACACCTGGCCGCCGCGGCGGGCGAGCATTTCGCGGAAGTAGCGATCGTTGGCGGCCTCGCTGATCTCGATGCGATCGGCGGCGGTGCTGCGGGCGTGGTGCAGACAGCGCAGGATATGGCGGGTCTGGTTCTCGATCAGGGTGAAGTAGGACGCGCCGTTGTAGCCGTAGGGGCCGATGATGGAGAAGAAGTTGGGGAAACCGGGGACGCTGACGCCCTCGTAGGCCTGCAAACGGTTCTCGTCCCACCAGGTTTCCAGGTCGCGGCCACCGACGCCGTGCAGGTCGTAGGTCGGCATATTGCCCGATTCCATGACCTTGAAGCCGGTGGCGAGGATCAGGACGTCGACGGTGTGCTCGATGCCTGCCGCGGTGCGCACACCGGTCGGTGTGATCTCGCTGATCGTGGTGGTTTCGAGGGTGACGTCGGGGCGATTGAAGGTCGACAGGTAGTCGTTGGAGAAGCTGGGGCGTTTGCAGCCGAGCGCGTACTTCGGGGTGAGCTTCGCGCGGATGGCCGGGTCTTTCACCTGGCGGCGCAGGTGCGCCAGGCCCGCGCGTTCCCCGATCGCGGCGGTCGGCAGCGAGCGGTGGTAATGGGCGGCGAGCGGGAAGGTGAATTCGACGTAGGTCTGGCTCACCAGCCGGGTCAGGGTGCGCCCACCGGGAACTTTCAACGCCAAACGAGCAGGCAGCGGCAACGGCATATCGGGGCGGGGAAGACACCAGATCGGCGTGCGCTGGAACACCGTCAGGTGCGCGACCTCCGGCGCGATCTCGGGAATCACCTGCACCGCGGAAGCACCGGTGCCGATGATCGCGACCCGCTTGCCGCGCAGATCCTGCCGGTGATCCCAGCGTGAGGTGTGCATGGTGACGCCGGCGAAACTCTCGATGCCGGGGATATCCGGCAGCTTGGGCCGGGTGAGCACACCGGTCGCGCTGATCACGAAACGCGCGGTCAGCTCGCCACCGTCGGACGTGTGCAGGACCCAGCGCCGGGCGTCCTCGTCGAAGTCGGCACCGAGAACGGTGGTGCCGAACCGAATTCGCGGTCGCAGCTCGTATTTGTCGACGCACGATTCGGCGTAGGCCTTGAGTTCACTGCCCGGTGCGTACACCCGGGACCAGTCGGTGCGCTGCTCGAAGGAGAACTGGTAGCTGAACGACGGAATATCCACGGCGACACCGGGATAGGTGTTCCAATGCCAGGTTCCGCCGACACCGTCGGCTTCGTCGACGATCAGGAAGTCGTCGAATCCGGCATTGCGCAACGCGATCGCCGCGCCGATCCCGGAGAATCCGGCGCCGACGATGATGATCTCGTGGTCGATTCCGGTGGTGGTCATGCGATCTCCTTCATCCGGTGGCGGCCGGGACGGGCGACGGTGCGGACGACGTGCTCGGCGTCCTCCGCGTAGACGATGGTGTCGACCCGATGCTCGATTCCATCGACCGTGCGCACGCCCAGCGGAACCAGTCGTGCGATCGGCCACGTCACCAGAGTGCAGTGTGGTTGCCGCAGCGTGCGGTAGTAGCTGTTGTGCACGGCGACGCCCGCGGTGTCGTCGGGTGTGAGACGGTGCCGCAGCCACGAATCATGGACTTGGACACGGAGATTGATGCGAGCGATGAGCCGCACCAAGCGCTCCGGCGTATGGCGCAGGACCGCCGCACCGGGAAGCGGCGCGCGTGGCAGAATCCAGACCGCATCGGTCTGGAACACCGTCACCCGCGCGGCCTCTGCGGCGATGCCGGGCAGCAGTCGTGCTGCCGCCGCCCCGCTGCCGATGATCGCGACGCGGCGGCCGGTGAATTCGTGGCGTGGCACGAATTCGGTGCTGTGCGTCTGGCGGCCGGTGAACGTCTCGGCGAAACGAAGAGTCATTTCGCCACCGGTTCGTAGGTGAGTTCGTCCGACCAGGACGGCCTGCGCCCCAGCACGCGGACCGGGAACCGGTCGATACACGCATTGGACACATCGGCCAGCAACTGGAACGGCTGGCGGCGGTGGATCGTGGCCTTACCGTGCATCTTCACCACGTGGTACAGCGGGATCCGCCGGATCGCCGGGCTGCGTTCCCCGACATTCTCGTAGCGGCGCACCGCCTGCCACAGTTTCTCCTCGTCGAGCCCGAGGGCGATGATATTGGTCGACATCCGCGACAGCAGTGGCGCGTACAGCAGCGCGCCGAGCACGAACGACGGGCGCGCCGCGAAACCCGCTGTCTCGATGGCGATCCGGCGCAGCGGTCCGGCCCCGAGCTGTTCGAGAACCTGGAAACCGACGGCCAGGTGCCGGGATTCGTCGCTGTTGATGTGCCGGAACACCTCGTGACACACCGGGTCCTCGACCTCGTCGAGCAGGAACTTCACCAGCGCGCCGTCCAGCGCGGTCTCGAGCGAGGGAATGACCGTGCCGAGCACCGGCAGGGTCAGTTGGTCGGCGTAGCGGTCGAGCCAGCTGATGACGAGGCGAATGTTCTTGTTGGGCACCGGCATCGCGTCACCGTCGAGCATGCCCCATCGGCGCATCAGCGCCAGCTCGGCATTGGCGTGCTTCTGCTCCTCGGCGTGGAAGTACCGGTAGATCTCGCGGAGTGGGCCGGGCGGCGCCTGGTGCACGAGGGCGGCGAAGCCGCGGGCGCCGACATGTTCGATCCACACCAGATCGGCCATGAAGGTGGCCAGGCGGGGGCGCTGCTCGTCGGTGATGGTGTCGGCACCCGGCGCGTCCCAGTCGATGTCGGCCAGGGCCCACTGCTTGGCGCGGACGGTGGCGAGCATATCGGGATAGGCGAACGTCATTGTTCGATCTCCTTCTTCTGTGCTTGATCAGCGCACGACCCGCTCCAGCAGGCCGGCCGAACGGGTATAGGTCGCGGGCATCCACCGTTTGGCCTGCCACAGCATCTTGGCCTCGAGCTGCGGCACCACATACAGCTCGCCGTGGTCCACGGCGTCGAGGGTGGTGCGGGCGATCGCGGCGGGCGCGCGTCCGGTCCACCGCAGGAGCAGTCCACCGAGCCGTTCGGCGGTCTCGTCCATCGGGGCATCCGCCTGCATGATGTTGGTTTTCACGCCGGTCGGGCACAGCACGGTGACACCGACGCCGGTGCCTGCCAGTTCGGCCGACAACGTCTCCGACAGCGCCAGCACCCCCGCCTTGCTGACGTTGTAGGCGGCCATGCGCGGCGCGGCGCCGAACGCGGCCGCCGAGGCGACATTCACGATCGCGCCGCGACCCGCCTCCCGCAGAATCGGCGCGAAGACGTGGCAGCCGTGGATGACGCCCCACAGATTCACGCCGAGCGTGCGCTGCCAGTCGTCGAGGGCGAACTCGCCGACCACCGGTCCGCCAGCCCCGATGCCCGCATTGTTGACGACGACGGTGGGCGCTGCGCCGAACCAGTCCTGTGCGGTGGCGGCCAGCCGGGTGACCTCGGCGATCGCGGTGACATCGCAGACGGTGCCGATCGCCTTCCCGCCCGCGGCCTCGACGAGTCCGGCGGTCTCGGCGGCGCGGTCGGGATCGATGTCCGAGCACACGACGCGGCCGCCGCGCTTGCCCAGTTCGACGGCGAAGGCACGTCCGATGCCGCTGCCCGCGCCGGTCACCACGGCATCGGCGTTCGTGGTCCGGCGGCGTCCGCCGAAGGGAAACAGTCGCATGGAAACTCCCGGGTCGACCCGGTGAGACTCGAACTGGTGGCAACTGCCACCATTGGCCGCACCTGACACCAATTAGGCTCGCAGAGGAGTACTTTGTCAACCATGGATGTGCGCGCACCGGCACGAACCTGGGGTGGGCTGACCGCCGACCAACGCAGGGCGCAGCGGCGGACCAGCCTGGTCGACGCCGCCCTCGGCATCTGGATCGAGAACGGCTGGGCCGCGGTGACCATGCGCGGCGTCTGCCAGCGGACCTCGCTCAACGACCGGTACTTCTACGAGCATTTCGCCGATCGCGACGAACTGCTCGCCGCGGCCTGGGACGAGGTGTGCACCGAGGTGTTCGTCGACCTGGCGAGCATCGTCGCCCAGAACACCGAGCGCACACCCCTGGAGATCCTGCGCGCGGCCATCGCCCGCGCCGTCGAGCTGCAATCCGACCCCCGTGGCCGCGCCAGAATCCTGCTCGCCGACCACGCGGGCAGCGCGGTCCTCGAGCAGCGGCGCAAGACCATGCTCACCGATGCCACCGATCTGCTGATCGCGGCCGCGTGGCCCTATCTGCGTCCCGGCGTCGACGAGACCGCCATCCGCATGAGCACGCTGGCCGGGATCGGCGGCTTCATCGAACTGCTGTCCGCCTGGCGCACCGGCGGGCTCGACGTCGATGCCGAACGCATCGTCGAGCACACCAGCGCGATCGCGGCCCAGCTGGGAACGATGTTCCTCCCTCCGGAGATCATCGGCGACCCCTAGTAGGGGCGCGTCTACGACGACGGCCTGCCGGATTCCCGGTGGGCGATCACTCACCACGAGGTGGGCGAACTCGGCGAGATCGCCCTCACTTTCGACCGCGTGCGCTGAAACCTACGGCGCGACCCGGGCTCCCACCCCGAGGTCACGCAGCGCGGCGGTCAGGAACTCGTCGACGGCATCGGTCCGTTCCAGTTGCACGAGGTGGCCCGCGTCCGCAACCTTCACCACCGCACGCAGATCCGGGACGTTCGCGCGCAGCACGGCGAGCGGGTCGCGGCCGCTGAAACCCTCCATGTCGGGGTCGTTCTCGCCGTAGAGGAAGTAGGTGGGCACCGGGACCTGCGCGCCCGCGAAGGCTTCGGTGAGCGCCCAGTTGCGATCGAGATTGCGGTACCAGTTCAGGCCGCCGGTGAAGCCGGTGCGTTCGAACTTCGTTGCCAGTGTGTCGAATTCGGCTTCGGAGAGCCACGGCCACGGCAGCTCGGGCGCCTGTGGCAGGACGTCGAGGTAGCCGAGTCCCGGCGGATTCTTCCAGGTGTCGAGGTAGTGGTAGTCGCCGGAGAGCGAGTAGTACACGCGGGCGAGGAATTCGCGGGGGCGGGCCGCCAGTTCGGCATCGGCCACGCCCGGCTCCTGGAAGTAGGCCAGGTGCAGGAAGTGCCGCTGCGCCGCCTTGGTCCAGAATTCGGAGGGGGCTCGCGGCGGTCGCGGGGAGAACGGATTGTTGAGCACCACAACGGCATCCACGCGTTCGGGTGCGCGCAGCGACAGCTCCCACACGAGCTGGGCGCCGAAATCGAGACCGACGAACACGGCCTTCTCGGCGCCGATGTCGTCGAGCAGCGCCAGCAGGTCACCGATCACCGCCTCGTTCGTATAGGCCGCGACGTCGGCGGGGGCATCGGTGCGGCCGTACCCGCGCAGGTCGGGGGCGATACCGCGGAATCCGGCCGCGGCGACCGCTGCGAGCTGGCGGTGCCACACGAACGAGGTGTGCGGGAAGCCGTGACAGAAGACGACCGGATACCCCTGCCCCTGCTCGGTGACGTGCATCCGGATGCCGCCGGTGTCCAGGAATCGATGGGTCAGCTCCACTACCGTCTCCATTTCTAGAACGTGTTCTTATTTTGACGGTAGTGTCTGGAGGTCATGAGCGGAACACCCAAGATTCTCGCCGGCAAGGTCGCGGTGGTGACCGGGGCCAGCCGCGGTATCGGCAAAGGCATCGCCCAGGAGCTGGGCGCGGCCGGAGCCACCGTGTACGTCACCGGCCGCACCACCACGCCGGGTAGGTTGCCCGGCACCGTGCACGCCACGGCGGAGGAGATCACCGCGCTGGGCGGACACGGGGTCGCCGTCGTCTGCGATCACGCCGACGACGCCGCGGTCGAGAAGCTCTTCGCCCAGGTCCGCGACGAGCAGGGGCGGCTCGACGTGCTGGTGAACAACGTCTACAACTCCCCCGCCGCCGCCCGCTGGCTCGGGCGCAAATTCTGGGACGTGCCGCCGAAGGCGTGGGACGAGACCTTCGACATCGGTGTGCGGTCGCACTATGTGGCCAGCGTCTTCGCCGCTCCGCTGCTGATCGAGTCGGCCGGTCTGATCGTCAACGTGTCCTCTCCCGGTGCGCGGCGCTACATGCACAACGCCGTCTACGGCGTCGGCAAGACCGCCCTGGACCGGCTCACCGCCGATCTCGCCCACGACCTCGACGGCACCGGCGCGACGGCGATCTCGATCTGGCCCGGCATCGTGGATACCGAACTGCTGCAAATGGTTCCGGCCGACGATCAGGGTCGTCGCCAGGTCACCCTGCCGGGCGAGGGCACCTTCGATCTGAACGCCGCCGAGACGCCCCGCTTCCCCGGCCGGGCCGTGGTTGCCCTGGCCGCCGATCCGGATCGCGCGGCACGCGCGGGCACCGCGTGCAAGGTCGCCGACCTGGCCGAGGCCTACGGATTCACCGACGTCGACGGCCGGATTCCACGCGCCGACTGAGCCGGGCCCGATCGGTCTGCGCACACCCCTGGAAATAGGTGAGACAGTGCGTTACATTCAAATCAGGGCCCGCCGGCTCGACGGCGATCCTTGTGACGATGGAGAGAAACAATGACGTTCTCTAAGACCGCAGCCACGAACCCGGACTACGCCGACACCCTGCTGACACTGTCGGAGGGGTCGGTCCACCGCAGGTTCGATCCCTACCTCGATATCGACTGGGACGCACCAGAATTCGCGATCGACCGTGATGATCCGCGCTGGGTGCTCTCGGCCGAGCTCGACCCGCTGGGCGCCACCCGGTGGTATCAGGAGCTGCCGCTCGAGCGACGGATCGAGATCGGCCGCTGGCGGCAGGCCAATGCCGCCAAGGTCGGGCTGGCCTTCGAGTCCATCCTCATCCGCGGGATGATGCAGTACGCCATGGCGCTGCCCAACGGCTCCCCCGAATTCCGCTACTGCCTCCACGAGATGACCGAGGAGTGCAACCACATCCAGATGTTCCAGGAGCTGGTCAACCGCATCGGCGACGACGTGCCGGGCATGCGGCCGATGTTCAAGCTCGCCTCACCGTTCATCGGCGTCGCGGGCGGCTATTTCTGGGCCATCCTGTTCATCGGCATCCTCGGCGGCGAGGAACCGATCGATCATTACCAGAAGGCCCTGATCAGGTCGGGCAACGCGACCCAGCCGACGCTGCTGCGGATCATGGAGATCCACATCGCCGAGGAGGCGCGCCACATCTCCTTCGCCAACGAGTTCCTGCGCGCCCACCTCGCGCGGATGAACCCGGTGAGCACCGCGGTCTGCGCCGTCGCCTTCCCGATCGCGATGCGCTGGCTCGCCGACGAGCTCGTCAAGCCGTCGAAGTCGTTCGCGAAGAAGTTCGACATCCCCGACGAGGTGTTCGCCGACGCGTTCTGGCGCAGCCCCGCCTCCCGCAAGATCCTCAGCGGATTCTTCGGCGACATGCGCGCACTGGCCGACGAGCTCGGGCTGATGAACCCGGTGACCAAGCAGCTGTGGAAGCTGCTGAAGATCGACGGCGGCCACGCCCGCTACCGCAGCGAACCACTTCGCCGCCTCGCCTGATCCCGGCTACGCCCGGTAGCCGTCGGTTCCCGCGCGCGACATGACGATCGTGGGGACCACGGCCTGGGCGGACAGGCGCAGCAGGGAGTCGACCATCTCGACGATGTCGTTGACCGCGAGCATCCGCTCGGGGGGAATCCGGTCGTGGATCCAGGCGCTCATGTCGGTGTCGACGTAGGCGGGGGCGATCGAGGTGGCGGTGACGCCGTTGCCGGATTCTTCGGCGTTGAGGGTGGTGAGCAGGGAGATGAGGGCTGCTTTGGCCGCGCCGTAGACGGCGAGCCCGGCCTCGGCGTAGACGCCGGTGATCGAGGACAGCGCGATGACTTTCGCGCCGTGGCCGGGATCGGCGGCTGCCCCGGCGCGCAGCATCGGCAGGGCGCCCTGGATGAGCTGGATGGGTGCGCGCACGTTGACGGCGATGGTCTTGTCGAAACGCCGCATCGAGGACTCGGCCAGTGGGCCCGCGGTGCCGACGCCGGCGTTCAGGATCAAGGCGGACATCGTCGCGAATCGGTCGGTGTGCGCGGTGAGTACCCGCGCTACACCCTCCTCGTCGGACATATCGGTGGCGACCGGGACCACCTCGGCGGCGCCGTTGGCGCGCAGCTCGGCGGCGACCACGTCGAGACGGTCGGCGTCGCGCGCGGTGATGGTCAGCGAATAGCCCTGCTGGGCAAGCCGATTCGCGATGCCGAGACCAATGCCCCGCGAGGCGCCGCTGATCAGGGCGGACTTGGTCATTTCCGGGTTCCTTTCAGTGCGCGCAGGCCCGCGGCCATGAACTCCGGGGTGGCCTCGGCGGCGCGTTCGGCCGCGGCTCCGGAGTCGGAGCCCTGCCGTGCCCGGTGGGTGATGCCCTCGCCGATGATGCCGAGTTTGAAGTTGGCGAGCGCGAGGTAGAAGCCCCAGTCACCGAGGTCGCGGCCGGAGGCCGTGGCGTAGGACTGCGCGAGGGTGTCGGCGGAGGGCATCCGGTCGCTGGTCCACGCGGCCGACGAGCCGAGGACCAGGTCGAACACCGGCGAGCGGTAGACGCACATCAGGGCGACATCGGTGAGGGGATCGCCAAGGGTCGACATCTCCCAGTCGACGACGGCGCGCACGCGGCCCGGATCGGTCGCGTCCAGGATCGTGTTGTCGATGCGGAAGTCGCCGTGCACGATCGAGGCGGCCGATTCGGTCGGCAGCGCCTCCGTCAGCGCGGCGTGCAGCGCGGCGACGTCGGCGAGTTCGCGGGTCTTCACCCGATCCCATTGGGACGCCCACAGATTCACCTGGCGTTCGACGAAGCCGGTGGGTCGCCCGAACTTCTCGAGCCCCACCGCCTGCGGATCGACCTCGTGCAGGCGGGCCAGCACCCGCACCAGCTCGGCCGCGCTCGCCTCGACCTGGTCGTCGCTCAGGGTGGCGAGGTCGTCCTGATCGCGGATCACCAGGCCGTCGACATATTCGACGACGGTCATCGGGGCCCCGAGTGCGGTGCCCTGAGCATCGAAAGCGACGGTTTTCGCGACCGGAACCGCCGAGCCTTGAAGTGCTTCGGTGACCGTGAATTCGCGGGCCATGTCATGCGCGGACGGGGTGAGCCCGGCGACGGGTGGACGCCGCACCACCCAGGTCGAGTGGTCGTCGGCCGCCGTGTAGGTCAGATTCGAGCGGCCGCCGCTGATCAGTTCCACCCGCAGCGCACCGCGCACCGGCACGCCGCTGTCGCGCAGGAACTGTTCCAATGCAGCGACATCCATGCCGGGCAGACTCATTCGGCACCCTGCTGTGCACGCTTGGCCGCACTCACCGCGCGTTTGGCGATGGCCCAGCGATGCACTTCGGACGGACCGTCGTAGATCCGGAACGGACGGACCTCGCGGGACAGCCGGGCCAGCGGCAGGTCGGCGGAGACGCCGAGGCCGCCGCACATCTGCATGCTGCGGTCGATGATCCGGAAGATCGCCTCGGCGGCATAGGTTTTCGCGATCGAGGTGGCGTTCGCCGCCGGCTCGCCACGGTCGAGTTCCCAGCAGGCGCGGGTCAGCAGCGCGCGGGTGGCGGCGATATCGATCTCGTTGTCGGCGATCATCTGCTGGATCATGCCGAGATCGCCCAGCCGCGAACCGAATCCACGTCGCTCGGCGACCCGCGACACCGCCACGTCGTGGCCGCGGCGGGCCGCGCCGAGCCAGCGCATCACATGCGTCATGCGGGCGGGGCCCAGTCGCACCTGGGCGTATTCGAACCCGCGGTCGACCGCTCCGAGCACCGCCGAATCCGGGACCAGCAGGTCCTCGAAGAACACCTCGCAGTGACCGCCGAGCATCGACCGGTCCAGGGTGTCGATATGCCTGCCCACCCGGACTCCGGGAGTGTCGGCGGGGGCGAGGAACATGGTCGCGCCGCCGCGGTCACCGGGCTCGCCGGAGGTGCGGGCCATGATGATGAAGAAGCCGGCACCGTCGGCGCCGGTGATGAACCACTTGTGGCCGTTGATCCGCCAGCCGCCCTCGGCGCGCACCGCGCGGGTGGTCAGCGCCGAGGGGTCCGAGCCTGCGCCGGGCGCCGGTTCGGTCATCGCGAAGGCCGAGCGCACGTCACCGCGCGCGAGTGGCGCGAGGAACTGTTCCTTCTGCTCGGGGTCGGCGATGTGGGCGAGCATGTGCACATTGCCCTCGTCCGGCGCGGCGATGTTCAGCGCCGTCGGGCCGAACAGGGAGTAGCCCGCCTCCTCGAAGATCGGGGCTCGGTCCGACATCCCCAGGCCGTGCCCGCCGTATTCGACCGGCGCGTGGGGTGCGAACACACCGGCCTCGCGCGCTTCCCGCTGCAGATCGGCGCGGAGTGCGTCGCCGCCCGCGGCGGTGATGTCGCCGTCGTCGGCGTCGTCGAGCGGGATGACCCGGTCGCGAATGAAGGCGCGGGTGCACTCGGCCAGGCGCTGCACCTCGGGCGGCTGGGACAGGTCGATCGCCACGGGCCAACTCCTCGACTCGACTTGCCGAACGTTCGCTCGGCACTGAACACCCACGACACTGACACGTCAGGTAAAAGCTGTCAATTGCCAGAGTTTCCCATCGAGGATCGTTCAGCTATTCTGAACACTATGAAAACACCCGAGGGCGCACCCACCGCCCTCGGCGCACGGCTGCGACAGGCCAGGACCGCGGCGGGTTTGTCGTTGCGGGAGACCGCGCGCCGCATCGATGTCAGCCCGGCCACCCTCAGCGCCATCGAGACCGGCAAGACGGGTGTCTCGGTCCCCCGGCTCCACCTGCTGGCAGCCGAACTCGGCACCACGGCGCAGTGGCTCATCGACGAGCAGCCGACCCGAACGCCGGTACCCCGACAGCGCGCCGCGACCGATCCGGGGCACGAGACGGCCCCGGCCTGGCGCGAGTTCCCGCCGCTGGATATCGATCCCGTCCTCGCCGCCGCCATCGACTCCTTCGTCGAAACCGGGTACCACGGCGCCACGATGCGGTCGATCGCGCAGCGAGCAGGCATGAGCGTGCCGGGCGTCTACCACCACTACCGCGACAAACAGGACCTGCTCGTGCGGGCGCTCGATCTGACCATGGACGAGCTGCACCGGCGGGTCGGCGCGGCCCGAGAAGAGGCGAGCACCGGGCGCGACCGGGTGACCCGGGTCGTCGAAGCACTCGCCCTGTTCCATACCCACCGCCGCGAACTCGCGTTCATCGGCGCCAGCGAGATGCGCAGCCTGAACCCCGACAATCGCCGCCGGATCACCGCGTCCCGCAACGAGATCCAATATCTCCTCGACGAAGACATCGACACCGCGCTCACCGAGGAGAACCTCAGCACAGCACACGCGAGGGCCGCGGGGCGCGCGATCTCGACAATGTGCACCGCTCTGCCGCAGTGGTTCCGCCTGGATGGTCCGGCCACGCCCGAACAGATCGCCACCGAGTACGCCGACTTCGCGCTCGGGTTGTTGGGCATCCGCCGGTAACGCGCGCATCAGTCGAGCCTTGGTGCGCGGCAACCGAAAACGGCCTGGACGCGGTCGATCCGGCGCTGGTGCGGCCCGCCCCGAAACTCTCGGGGCGGGCCCTTCCCCATGCACCATGCGGCGCCGCCACGTCGCACGGCAGGGTCCATGGTAGACGCGACAACCTCATCTGCCTCGCAACCACACCAGGACTACCGTGAAAAACATGCTGGAGCCTGGGCTTTCCGCGGAATTCGCCGTCGATGTCACCCCGCGCGCCATCGGCGCGACACTCGGTAGTGGCGATGTGGAGATACTCGGGACCGCTAGGGCGCAGCGGATTCCGCGCCGAGCGCGGCGAACCATTCGAGATAGTCCGAGGTGACGGTGCGCAGCCGGGCGACCGGCCAATCGTCGGGCTGAAGTTCGCCGGGCAGGACAGGATCGGTCGTCAGGTGATCCAAACCCGCGCAGACGGCGGCGAATCTGGCTGTGGGGTCCGGAGTTTCGATGGCCGCCAGCAGCGCGTGGCCGCGGGCGGACCAGGCGGGCAGCGACCAGAGGCGGGCAGCGAGGAGCGCGGGATCGTCGACGGGCCGGGTGTGCAGCCGGAAGGTGGTGTCGTCGAGGGCGGCGGGCCAGGCGCGGTCGAGGTTGGCCGGGCGCATCCAGACGCCCTCACGGAGTTCGGCCAGGCGCAGCGACAGCAGGGTCGCGCGCAGGGCGGCGCGGTCGGCGGGCGGGCGGCCGGTGGCGGTGACGACGACCTGTTCCCAGTCGCCGGTCCACGGGCGGGTCGGCGGCGCGGCGAGTTCGGTGCGCCGGGCGCGCAGTGCCGGGGTGAGGGTGTAGGCGCGGTTCTCGCGCAGCAGATCGCCGGCGGCGACCATCCGGGAGACGGCGACGCGAACGGTCGCCTCCGGGTAGCCGACGGCGGTGGTGGCGGCGCAGATCTCCCGCGAAGTCATCGTCGGGGAATCGGCCGCGATGAGGATGCGAACAAGCGCGGAGCGGGCCGACACCGGACGGACATCGGTATCGGAGCCGGTCACAGGGTGTTGCACGGGTCGAGTCTACATATTTCACTATTGCCACGACCGTTTGTTATCTGTAACGTTACCGGGCACCAGCCGCCTCGCCGGCGTCGTCGACGACAAGGAGCTCCCCCATGACCGCCACCTTCCCGCTGGCCGGGCGCACGATGATCATGTCCGGCGGCAGCCGCGGCATCGGCCTGGCCATCGCGGTCGCCGCAGCGCGCCAGGGCGCCAATATCGCGCTGCTGGCCAAGACCGACGTGCCCGATCCCCGCCTGCCCGGCACCATCCACACCGCGGCCGCCGAGATCGAAGAGGCGGGCGGTCAGGCGCTGGCCGTCGTCGGCGATGTCCGCGACGAGGCTTCGGTGGCGAACGCCGTCGCCCAGACGGTGGAGCGGTTCGGCGGCATCGACTACTGCGTCAACAACGCCTCGGCGATCGCACTGGCCCCGACCGAGGAACTGCCGATCAAGCGCTTCGATCTGATGCAGCAGATCCAGATCCGCGGCACCTACCTGCTCTCCAGCGCCTGCCTGCCGCACCTGCGCCGCAGCGTGAACGCGCACATCCTGAGCCTGTCGCCGCCACTGAACCTGGCTCCGCGCTGGCTCGGCGAGCACCCCGCCTACATGGTGGCCAAGTACGGGATGTCGCTGCTCACGCTGGGCTGGGCCGCCGAATACGCCGAGCACGGCGTCGCCGCGAACTGCCTGTGGCCGCAGACGCTGATCGCGACCGCCGCGGTGCAGAACCTGCTCGGCGGCGACGATGCCATCGCCAAGGCCCGCACCCCGCAGATCGTGGCCGACGCCGCGGTCGCCATCCTGGGCCGCGACGCCCGCACGACGACCGGCAACACCTTCCTCGATGTCGATGTCCTCGCGGCCGAGGGCGTCACCGATCTGTCCGGCTACGGCGGGTCGGGCGAGCTCGAGTACGACATCTTCGTCGACCCGCCGCAGGCCTGACCTGACGGCTGCCCAACTGTGACCAGACCGCGTCCGTTTTGTCCGGATACCCTGGGAAGGTGCAGATCGAGGTAACGCCCCTGCCCGGGATCGGCGTTCGCAAGGATTTCCCGGTGCGCAAGGGCGGCAGGCGCATCGGTGTCGTCGAGCACCGCGACGGCTCGATCGATCTGATCGTCGGCAGGCCGGGCAATCCCGATGCCAGCGATCAGATCGCCCTGTCGAGCACCGAGGCGTCGGCACTGGCCAGCCTGCTCGGCGCACCGCAGGTGGTCGCCCAGCTCGAGGCCGAGCATCGCGAGTTCGACGGGGTCAGCACCGGCCAGTTCCCGATCGCGGCGCACTCGCCCTACGACTGCCGCACGCTCGGCGACACCCGGCTGCGCACCCGCACCAAGGCCTCGATCGTCGCGGTCATACGATCCGGCGCGGCCCTCGCCTCACCCGGGCCGGAATTCGTGTTCACGGCAGGCGATGTGCTCATCGTCGTGGGGTCGGCCGACAGCCTGAAAGCCGCCGCGCAGATCCTGCACGACGGCTGAGCGGACGGAATCTATCGACGGTGCAACGATCGAACGGTGACCGCGCCCCACAGCACCAGCCGCACGGCGGCCGCCATGTAGAAGACATACGCCAGCAGGACCAGGACGGGACCGTAACTGCCCGCCCAGTCTCCCAGCCGCAGCAGCGCGACGACGCCGAGACCGACCAGGACGAGGCCGATGATCAGCCCGGGCATCGCCAGCGGGGCGATGGACGATTCGACGGCGGGAGTCGCGGTGACGCGACGATCTCGGCCGGTAACTGACAGATTGCTGTTCGATTCGAAGTAGATGCCGCTCATAACCATGAGGTCCCTTCCGGGCGGCCGTCCCGACACGGCCGGTTGGTGATCCGCAGGGGATCTTTCGAGGCCGGTCGCGCCGAAACGGACAGGCGGGGCGTTTGTGACGGAAGGTCCCCGACGACCCTGTCCGTTGATCACAAACGGTTAACGTTCAGCAATTACGAGCGTGCCAGTTCGGGTCGCCGAATGACAGGCAGTGTGATCTGCGTCACATCGAACACCCGTGCGACACGAAGCGATAACGCACGTTACATTTCCGGCAAACACCCCGCGGAACTGGCGGAATCGCTGCGCAACTGGACATTTGGTCAACAGACGCACAGCGATGTTATTTATCGAACCGTTACGCCCCCTGACGTGCGACAACGCACAGCGGCGGACCGCAACCTACCCGGAACCTCGACACGACAGCGTAACCTCGGCGAACCGCCAGCAGCGCCCCACACACAGCGGAACCCACACGCCCGAAACGGTTTTCGGGTATCACCGACTGTGAAACCAAGCTGACACCCCGGAGTTCTCCTACGATGGGCGGCGGCACAACACCAGCACTGTGTGAGGGGGCGTCGAACGATGAGCGACAGCGCGAAGGTGATCGACCAGTCCAGTCCGAGCATCGCCAGGGTCTACGACTATCTACTCGGCGGCAAGGACAACTACGAGGTCGACCGCGCGGTCGGCGACCACTTCAAGCAGAATCTGCCCGGATCCGTGGCGATCGCGACCACCAACCGGCAAGCCCTCACCCGCGCGGTGCGCGAGATGGCCGAGGCCGGGCTGACCCAGTTCCTCGACTTCGGCAGCGGCCTGCCCACCGCCGACAACGTGCACCAGGTCGCACAGCGGATCAATCCCGACGCCCGCGTCGTCTACATCGACAACGACCCGATCGTGCTCGCGCACGGCCGCGCGCTGCTGGCGACCAACGACAACACCACCGTCGTGCAGGCCGATGTGCGCGATTCCGCGGGCATCCGCGCCGACGAAGTGGTGAACCGGCTCATCGACTTCGACAAGCCGGTCGCCTTGATCTTCAGCGCCATCCTGCATCACCTCAACGACGACGAGGACCCGCGGGCGGTCGTCGAATACTGGACCGATCAGATCCCGGTCGGTAGCAGCGTGTTCATCACCCACTTCCGGTCCGGGCACAACACCGAGACCGTCGCGGCCGAGGCGAAGCTGCAGTCCACCTTCGGCCGCGGCCGCTGGCGCACCGACGACGAGATCGCCGACCTGTTCGGCGACCTGCAACTGCAGGAACCGGGCGTGATCGCGGCCGCGCTGTGGCGCCAGGACGAGCCGGGCGGCGACGGGAAACCGCAGCTCGTCTCGCCCGCCCGCACGCTGTCGGTGTGGGAGGAACTCATCGTGGCGGCCATCGCCGACAAGCGGTAGGGCGGTTCGTCCGACTCGCAAATATCGGCAAATTTCCGGCGACGACATCTCGTCTGTTCGTACGGGTGAACGCGACACGGTCGGCTATCGTCTCGATCTAGTTTTTTTCGATGCTGCTGGATCGTTCGTGTCGCTTCGCCGCAATCACGTGCCGCGTGAGATCCACGCCTCGTGTTTCCGGCGACCCCATCAGACGAAGGACGCCGGTCACCATGCCCGCACCCGTTATCCTCCACGGCCGCATCGTACGGCTGGAACCCCTTGCACCCCACCATGTTCCCGGCCTGGTCGCGGCTGCCGCGGCGCTCGGACCTGCCGGGTTCACCATCGTCCCGCACGGTGAGCAGGAGGCGCGCACCTACGTCTTCCAGGCCGAGGCCGCGCAGCTGGCAGGCACCGTCCTGGCCTTCGCGATCGTCACCGTCGACGAGGAGTGCGTGGTCGGGGCTACCAGATTCACCCGGCTCGACTACTGGCAGGGTCCACTGAGCTGGCCGCTGTCGGCCGAACCCGTCACCGTCCTGCCCGGCGGGGCGATCCCCGACGCGGTGGAGATCGGCAACACCTGGTTGACGCCCGCGGTCCGCGGCGGCCTGGTGAATCTCGAAGCCAAGCTGCTCATGCTCACCCACGCCTTCGACGGCTGGGGTGTGCGCCGGGTGACCTTGCGCGCCGACGCCCGCAACCTGCGGTCGCGTGCCGCGATCGAACGGCTCGGGGCGGTGAGCGACGGTGTGCGCCGGGCACATTCGCGTGGCCTCGACGGCGCGGTGCGCGACACCGCGTTCTATTCGATCCTGCAGGACGAATGGCCGGGGGTGCGGCTGCGCATCACCGAGCAGCTGGCCGCCCGCGCCGCGATGCCGCGCGCGCCGCTGATCCCGGCAACCGCCGAGTCGTTGCGGCCCTTGGCTTCTCCGATCGGCTGACCGGGGTCACCTCGGCACGGACTCGATCCGCTCGACGATGATGTCGGCGAGTTCGTGCGGGCGCTCCTCGGGCAGCCAGTGTGAGGCGCCGTCGATCACCGCCAGGCGATAGTCGCCGGTGACGTGCCGCTCGGTCAGTTCGGCGCCGCGGCGCCCCAGCGCCGTGTCACCGGTGCTCCAGATGTGGGTCACCGGGACCCGGACCGGTGCCGACATCGCGCGCCGAGCGGCGAACGGGAGCGCGCGGTACCAGTTCAACGCGCCGGTGAGCGCACCGGTGTCGAGGATCTCGCTGTGCACCCGGGCGATCGCGTCCGGTGTCATGCCGGTGCCTGCCAGCGCCCGGTCCATCAGGTCGGGCCGGGCGAGCATGAGCCGCTCGGGCAGCACCGGGAGCTGGAACAGGCCCATGTAGTACGAGCGGGCGAGCTGATCGCTGCTCACCAGCGAGCGCACGAACGCGCCCGGGTGCGGCACGGACACCGTCACCAGCGTGCGGATCAGGTCGGGCCGGGCGCCGGCCAGCGACCAGGCGACCATGGCGCCCCAGTCGTGACCGACCAGATGCACCGGGCCGCGGTCGATCTCGCGGATCAGTGCGACCACGTCGTCGGCCAGTTCGGAGACCCGGTAGGCGAATCGGCCGCGCGGGCGCGCGCCCGGCGAGTAGCCGCGCTGATTCGGGGCGAGGGTGCGGTAGCCGCGGGCGTTGAGCAGCGCGGTGAGCTCGGACAGCGAGCTCGCTGTCTGCGGAAAGCCGTGCAGCGCAACGACGACAGGGCCGTCGATCGGACCGGAGTCCACCACGTCGAACCGCAGTCCGGCGCGGGTGAAGGAGGTCAGTCGGTTGTTCACGGGATCCTCCGGTCGATCGACGGCCAAATTGACTGATTGGTAAATTACCTCGCGTTCAGCGGACCGTCAACGACCGGTGCCGCCGTGGACGACCGCGACTTCGGCGCCGCCGAGATCGAAGGCCCGATGCAGCACGCGCACCGCCTCGTCCAGGTCCGTGTCGCGGACCAGCACCGAGATCCGGATCTGCGAGGTGGCGATCAGGTCGAGGTTGATGTTCGCCGCGGCCAGCGCCTCGCAGAACGTCGCGGTGACGCCAGGATGATTCTTCATCCCGGCGCCGATCAGCGAGACCTTGCCGACCCGATCGTCGTAGCGGACGTCGGCGAAACCGATGTCGGCGCGGCGCTCGCGCAGCAGTGCCACCGCGCGGGCGCCGTCGGCGGCGGGCAAGGTGAAGGTGATGTCGGTGCGGCCGGTGCCGGTGTTCTGCACGACCATATCGATGGGGATCTCGGCGTCGGCGACCGCGCGGAACACCGCCGCCGCGTAGCCCGGCTCGTCGGGCAGGCCGACGACGGTGACCTTGGCCTCGGTGCGATCGTGCGCGACACCGGTCAGCACGGCCTGGTCGGCGGGGATGTCGGCCATCGAGCCGAACACGGTGGTGCCGACGGCGTCGGTGTAGGACGAGCGCACATGGACCGGCACGTGGTAGCGGCGCGCGTACTCGACGCAGCGCAGCATCAGCACCTTCGAACCGCAGGCCGCCATCTCCAGCATCTCCTCGTAGGAGATCTGGTCCAGTTTCTGCGCGTCGGGCACGATGCGCGGATCGGCGGTGAAGACGCCGTCGACATCGGTATAGATCTCGCAGACATCGGCATTCAGCGCCGCGGCCAGCGCGACAGCGGTCGTGTCGGAACCGCCGCGACCCAGGGTCGTGACGTCGCGGCTGTCCTGGCTCACGCCCTGGAAGCCGGCGACGAGCACCACCTCGCCGTCGTCGAGGGCGCGGCGGACCCGGTCCGGGTCGACCTGGATGATCTTGGCGTTGCCGTGCGCACCGGTGGTGATCACGCCGGCCTGAGAGCCGGTCAACGACCTGGCATCGGCACCCAGCGCGTGAATCGCCATGGCCACCAGGGCATTCGAGATCCGTTCACCCGAGGTGAGCAGCATGTCCATCTCGCGTGGCGGTGGTGCGGGCGCCACCTGGCCCGCCAGATCCAGCAATTCGTCGGTGGTGTCGCCCATGGCGGAGCAGACCACCACCACATCATGACCCTGCTTCTTCGTCTCCACGATCCGCTCGGCGACCCGCCGGATCCGCTCGGCGCTCGCCACCGACGATCCGCCGAATTTCTGCACAACCAGGGCCATCCCTCGTCCTCTCCCCTGCTCGCCCACGCGCGATCCGCGGGTGACACTGTCGAGTATCCCGGGATTTCTGGCACGACTGTCCTGATTGGTGGTGAAAACAACTGCCGCCGAATCGATTCGGCCGCGATACTGGCTGGACGGGGGTGGCGCCAGTCGTGGCCGTTCCCGGCTCGGCAGCTCTCGGCGGTTAGGCGAATTCCCATGACCAATCAGCTCTTTCGTTCCGCGCGGCCCCCGTTCGGGGTCGCCGTTCTCGGCACCGGATCACTCGCCGCGGAGGTCACGCGGATCCTGCGCGACACGCGTGCCGATTTGCGGGAACGCGCCGGGGCGGAGCTGGTGCTCGACGGGCGGCCGGAGCTGGTGGTGGATGCGACCGAGGACGTCGGCTCGGTGACGGCGGTGCTCGACGCACTGCGCGAGGGCCGGTCGGTGATCACCGCGAACACCGCGCTGATCGCCGAGCACGGGCACCGGCTGGCCGCGGCCGCCGAGCAGCACGGCGCCGACCTCTTCTTCGAAGCGGCGGTGGCGGGCGGGGTTCCGGTGGTGCGGCCGCTGACCCAGTCGCTGTCCGGCGACCAGGTGAATCAGGTGCTCGGGGTCTTCCCCGCCGAGCACAGCAGGCACGCGGCCGCGCAGGCGGCGATCCTGGCGACGCTGGCGTTCCACACCAGGGTGGAGGTCGGTGACGTGCACTTCGAGGAGTCCGGCGCGGCGACGGCACACGATCTCGACGCCGCCGAGGCGCTGGGTTTGCGCCTGCGCACGCTCACCGTGTGCACCCGAGTCGCCGAAGACGGTGGCAAGGAACAGATCTCGGTCCGCGTCCACCCCGCGTTGCTCCCGGCGACCGATCCCCTCGCCCGGGTCGACGCGCCGTACAGTGCGGTGGCCGTCGACGCCACGGGCGCGGGCAGGCTGATGTTCTACGGTGACGGCGCCGCCACCGCCACCGCGTCGGCCCTGCTCGGCGACCTGATCACCGCGGCCCGCAATCGCGTCCACGGTGGGCGCGCACCCCGCGCCTCCTACTACGCCGAACTCCCTGTCGCCCCACTCGGCGACACCCCGACCCGCTACTACCTGAACCTGCGAGTCACCGACCATGCCGGTGCACTGGCCCAGGTCGCGGCGGTGTTCGCGAACCACGGGGTGAGCATCGCCCGTGTGCGCCAGGAACACCACGGCGACGACGCCCACCTCATCGTCCTCACCCACCGCGCCCTGGAGTCGGCGCTCACCGACACGGTCGACGCGCTCACGGACGCACCCTGTGTCCGCGAGGTGACGACTCGGTGGCGGATCGAGGGCACCGACGACTAGCGCCGCTGCCTGGGCGAGTTGCTTTCGGGGCGCTGGTTACTCGCCCCGCCGGGCATCCGTCCGTTCGAAGCGGCGGGCGAAATCGAGGATCCGTGCCGTAGCCGCCGCCGGGATCTGGTCGAGGACGCCGTGCCCGACGCCGGAGAAGATCTCGACTTCGCAGATCGGCAGATTGTCGCGCAGGCGCTTCTCGGCGAGTGCGGTGTCGACCACCTGCGAATCCGCGCCGAAGATCGCCAGGGTCGGGATCGTGATCGTCGCCAGCCGCTCGTCGGTGAACATCCGCGGGTAGCCGATCGCGGGGGCGTACCCGAGAGCTGCCCGCACGCCGGCGAATTCCGCGTCGGTCAGGGTGACGCCAGGGTTGAGCCAGTCGTTCATCTTGCGGAGGTTCTTGTCGGTCGGCCGGGCGCCGATCCGGATCATCGTCCACAGCACCTTCCATGTGATCTTCGTCAGGGTGCCGCCCGGCTCGATGATCGTCAGGCTCGCCAATCGTCGCTGCTGGGTGGTGGCGATCGCCATCGCCTGCCAGCCACCCTGTGAGTACCCGACCAGGTGTACCCGGTCGACGCCGAGACCGTCGAGGACCTCGCCGAGCCAGGCGCCGAAGCGCGTTTCGTCGATCGGCGCGGTCTGCTCACTGAAGCCTGGCGCGCCGATCATTTCGGGCATATAGACGACCCGATCGCGAGCGAAGTCCTCGATGACATGACTCCACGAGAGGCTGTTACCGCCGAGCGAATGCATCAAGACGATCGGAACGCCTTCTCCCCGACCGGCTTTCCTGACCCGGGTGGAGCCGAAGGACGTGGCGATGTCGACCGTGGTGGACGTCATCGGCCACTGCTTCTCCAGCTCCCGATAGGTCCGGACATATTCCTCGCGCGCCTTGTCGTTCTTGAACTTCCCGATCTTCGCCATGACCACCCCTGTTTCTCGTTGGTGATATCACCGTACCACAAAGGTGGTATGGGCGTACCATGAAGAACTCACCGGACCGAACGGGACAGAGGAGTAGCAAGTGCCGCGGTTGGCCGATCACGAAGAACGGCGCAGGTCTATCACCGGTGCCGCGCGCCGGGTCATCGCCAGGGGTGGGCTCGACGCCGCCACCTTCCAGTCCGTCGCCGCCGAGGCCGGGGTCTCGGTGCGGTCGGTGCAGTACTACTTCGGCACCAAACGCGAGTTTCTGCTCGCCACCCATCGCGCCGTCGTCGCGAATTCGGGTGCGCGCCTGCACCAGGCGCTGGCCGCGCTCGGACCGGAGGCGGGCCCCCGCGATATCGTCCGCGCGATCCTGCTCGGCCTGCTCCCCCTCGACGAGCCCAGTCGCGAGGACGCCGTCATCCTCGGCATCTTCCATGCCGCGACGCTCACCGGCCCCGACCTCGACTCCACCGACACCGCCGAGACACCGAACTACATCGTCGACGCGGTCGCCGCCCAGCTCAGGCAATTACGCGGCCCCGATGCCGAGGAGCCGACCATCCGGGCCGACGCCGAGCTGGTCCTGCTCACCGTCGCCGGGCTGGCCCAGGGAATGCTCACCAATACCGACATGGCCGCCCGCGCAACCCACCTCGTCGACCACCTGCTCGACCGGGTGATGAACGCCTGACCTCCGAAACACAGCGAGCCCCGGGCAACTGCCCGGGGCTCGCGTGGTGACGATCTACTTCTTGCGTTCCTTCTTCTCGCGCACACGCACCGAGATGCGGACGGGCGAGCCGTCGAAGCCGAACTCCTCACGCAGGCGGCGCTCCAGGAAGCGGCGGTAGCCCGCCTCGAGGAAGCCGGTGGTGAACAGCACGAACGTCGGCGGGCGGGTGCCTGCCTGGGTGGCGAACAGGACGCGGGGCTGGCGGCCGCCGCGCATCGGCGGCGGGGTGGCCGCGATGACTTCCTTGAGCCAGGTGTTCAGGCGACCGGTGGAAATGCGCTTGTCCCAGGACTCGAGCGCGGTCTCCATCTGCGGCACCAGCTTGGCCACGGCGCGGCCGGTGTGGGCGGAGATGTTGACCCGCTGGGCCCACGGCACCCGCACCAGGTCGCGATCGATCTCGCGCTCGAGCATGTAGCGGCGGTCCTCGTCGACCAGGTCCCACTTGTTGAACGCCAGCACCAGCGCTCGGCCGGAGTCGGCGACCAGGCTGATCACGCGCAGGTCCTGCTCGGTGATCGGCACCGAGGCGTCGATCAGCATGATCGCGACCTCGGAGGCCTCCAGCGCCGACTTGGTGCGCAGCGAAGCGTAGAACTCGGTGCCGGAGGCATTGGACACCTTGCGGCGCAGACCGGCGGTGTCGACGAACTTCCACACCTTGCCGCCCAGTTCGACCAGCGAGTCGACCGGGTCGACGGTGGTGCCCGCGACATCGTGGACGACCGAACGCTCGTCGCCGGCGAGCTTGTTGAGCAGGCTCGACTTGCCGACGTTCGGCTTGCCGACCAGCGCAACGCGACGCGGACCTGCGGCGCCGGTGCCTTCGCGCGGGGTTTCGGGCAGTGCGGTGAGCACGTCGTCGAGCAGGTCGCCGGTGCCACGACCGTGCGCGGCCGAGACCATCCGTGGCTCACCGAGACCCAGCGACCACAGGCTGGCGGCCTCGAGTTCGACCTTCTGGTCGTCGACCTTGTTGGCCACCAGGATCACCGGGATCTTGGAGCGGCGCAGCTTGCGCACCGCGGCCTCGTCGGTCGCGGTGGCGCCGACGGTCGCGTCGACGACGAGCAAGATCGCGTCGGCGGTCGCCATCGCCACCTCTGCCTGGCGGGCGACATGCTGCTGCAGGCCCTTGGCGTCGGGCTCCCAGCCGCCGGTGTCCTGCACCAGGAATCGGCGCCCGGCCCAGCTGGCCTCGTAGGAGATGCGGTCGCGGGTGACGCCGGGGACGTCCTCGACGACGGCTTCACGACGGCCGAGGATGCGGTTCACCAGGGTCGACTTGCCCACGTTCGGGCGGCCGACCACCGCGACGGTGGGCATCGCGAGGTGTTCGTCACCCTCGTGCTCACCTTCGAAATCGGCGATCTCCCAATCGGTTTCGTCGGACCAGGTGCCGTCTCCGACCAGAACCTCTTCGTCGATCATCGCGAACCTCCTGTCGTGGCCGAAAGCTGCTGGGCCACCACGCGGTAGAGCTCGTCGATGGTCTCGTCCATCGTCAGGTCACTGGTGTCGACGAGCACCGCGTCGGCGGCGGGGCGCAACGGCGACACCGTGCGGGTGGAATCGAGGGTGTCGCGACGCTGCACGTCGGCCAGCACGGCCTGGTAGTCGTCGCCGCGGCCCTCGCGGATGTTCTGGGCATTGCGCCGCTGGGCGCGCGCCTCCGCGGAGGCGGTCAGGTAGATCTTGGCGTCGGCGCCGGTGAGCACGACGGTGCCGATGTCGCGGCCCTCGACCACGATCCGTCCGGCCATCGCGGCGATCTCGCGCTGCAAGGCGACGAGCTGCTCGCGCACCTCGGCCACCGCGGACACCGCGGAGACGGCCTTGGTGACGGCATCGCCGCGGATCTCGGCCGAGACGTCCTCACCGTCGAGCTCGATCACCTCGTGGCTCGGGTCGGTGCCGATAGACAACGGCAGCGCCGCAACGGTTTCCGCGATCGCGACCGGATCGGTCAGGTCGACCTCGGCGCGCAGCACGCACAGCGTCGCGACCCGGTACATGGCGCCGGTGTCGAGGTAGCGGGCAGCCAGGCGGGTCGCCAGCCTGCGCGACACACTGGACTTGCCGGTGCCGGACGGGCCGTCCATGGCGACGACGAGCGTGCCCTCACCGGTCATCCGGTCGCCGGCGAACTCCACCGGGAAATCCACTCCGTTCACAGCTGCACCGCCTCGTAGAGTTTGCCGATCTCGTCTCGGCCGAGCACGCGCAGCGTGCCGGGACGCTGGTCGCCCAGTGCCACCGGGCCGATGTGGGTACGCACCAGCCGGATCACCGGGTGGCCGACCTCGTCGAGCAGCCTACGCACGATGTGCTTGCGGCCCTCGTGCAACACGAGCTTGACCAGCGAGCGGCCCTCGTAGGCCTCGAGCAGCATGAACTTGTCGACCTTGGCCGGGCCGTCTTCGAGCTCGACGCCCTCGCGCAGGCGCTTGCCGACCAGGCGGTAGTTGACCTCGCCGTTGACGGTGGCCAGGTAGGTCTTGGGCACCTCGAACGACGGGTGCATCAGGCGATGCGCCATCTCGCCGTCGTTGGTGAGCAGCAGCAGGCCCTCGGTGTCGGCGTCGAGACGGCCGACATGGAACAGGCGCTGACCGGCGGCGATCCGCTCGGCGACGATGTCGCCGACGCAGGGACGACCCAGATCGTCGGACATCGTGGACTGCCAGCCCTTGGGCTTGTTCAGCACCAGGTGCACGAGTTCGTCGCGGACGACGACGCGGGTGCCGTCGACGCGCACGACCGCGTTCTCCGGATCGACGCGCAGACCCTGCTCCCGCACGATCTTGCCATCGACCTCGACGCGACCGGCGGCGATCATGTCCTCGGCCGCACGGCGCGAGGCCACACCAGCCTTGGCGAGCACCTTCTGCAGGCGTTCGCCTTCGCCCCACGGCAGCTTCTTCGGGCCCTCGGTGTTCTCGGCGTGCTGGTGCCGGGCGGGCTTGGCGTTGTTCAGGATCGTCGGTGCGACGACCTTGCGCTGCGGCTTGGCGGACTTGGTCTTGCGGGCGGGCGCCTGCGAGGTCGCCGGGCGGGCGGTGCTTCCTGCCCGCTGGCCGCCGCGTGCCGGGCTGCCCGCCGAGCCGGAGCTGCGCTGGTAGCCACCCTCGCGGCGGTCGTCACGCTGGTAGCCGCCACGGCGATCATCGCCGCCACGCTCGTAGCCGCCTGCGGAACCGCCGCGTCGATCGTCGGTCGCGCCGCGCTGGTAGCCGCGGCCCGCCGATCCGCGCCGGTCGTCGGAGCCGCCACGGGTGGAGCCACCCGAGGAGGAGCGGCGGCCGGTCGACTCACCGCGCTCGTATCCGCCGGTGCCGCGGCGGCCGCTCGCATCACTGCGGCTGCCCGACTGCCCGGTGCCGCCGCGGGTTCCCGCGGTTCGGTTCGCGCCGCTACGGGGCTGGTCGCTGCGTTTTCTTCGGTCCGGTGTGCCATCTCGGCGAGCGGAATTATTCATCTGTCCTGTCAATCGTCGGTGCCGAGATCCATGTCGGACTCGGTCGGTTTCTTCAGCCTGGTGAACCGGGGATCGGTCTCCATGCTCTCGCTGATCTCGTCGATCAGGTCGACGCCGGGAAGCAGCGGCGCCAGCGGTGGCAGGTCGCCCAGTGAGGCGAGCCCGATCCGTTCGAGGAACAACTCGGTGGTGCGATACATCGTGCCGTTGGTCTCCGGGTCCTGACCCGCTTCCGCGATCAAGCCCCTGGCCAGCAGTGTGCGCATCACTCCGTCGACGTTCACCCCGCGGACCGCGCTGACCCTGGTCCGGGTCACCGGCTGGCGGTAGGCGATCACCGCCAAGGTCTCCAAGGCGGCCCGGGTCAGCTTCGTCCGGGCCCCGTCGAGCAGTACGCGCTCGACGTAGGGCGCGTACTCCTGTCGAGTATAGAAGCGCCAGCCGTCACCGACGAAACGCAGGTCGATGCCGCTGCCCCGCGCGGTGAGCTCCGCCGACATGGCCCGCAGCGCGGTCTCGACCCGCTCCGCGGTGTCGTCCAGGGCCGCTGCCAGCTGTTCTACCGGCGCGGGAGCGTCCACGACGAGCAGCATCGCCTCCAGCGCCGACCGCAGTTCGGGATCGTCGAGCGGCTCGGAAGTGAACTCCACCACTGCCTCGGTCATACTGTGCCCTCCTGGATGATCGGGAGCCCTCCGTGGTTACGCTGCGCTGCCGCCTCCGGGCCTGACCCGATCATCCGTAGTCCTCCTCGAACGTCAGTGCGGCGGCTTCGGCATCAGGATCGAGCTCGCCGAGCCAGCTCACGGCCAGCGGGCCGAGCGGATCGGGCTGGTCGAACGCGATGGTCTTGCCGCGGTACAACTCGAGCAACGCCAGGAACCTGGCCACGATTTCCACCGGCACCGTGCAGTCGTCGACCAGTTCGGCGAAAGTGGTCCACCCGCCGGGACCGCGTTCCTTGAGCCGGGCCAGCACCAGCTCGGCCTGCTCGGCGACCGAGATGGTGTGCATGTGCAGATGTCCGAGGCCGACCTGGGCGATCGGGCGTGGCCGGAACGCGGCGGCGGCGATCTCGGCGAACGCGGCGATGTCGACGCCGAGGGTCACCTCGGGCAGCAGCCCTTCGAACTGTTCCTCGAGCGCCACCGAGCGCGGATACCGGCGCAGCGCGGCCGCTTCCAGCTCGGCCAGCAGCGCGGCCACCTGTTTGAACGCCCGGTACTGCAGCAGGCGGGCGAACAGCAGGTCGCGGGCGTCGAGGAGTTCCAGGTCGTCGGCGTCGGTCATCTCGCCCGACGGCAGCAGCCGGGCCGCCTTGAGGTCGAGCAGGGTGGCGGCGACGACGAGGAATTCGGTGGTCTGATCGAGGATCTTGTCCGCGCGCAGCTTGGTGTTCTCGGCGAGCTCGGCGGTCAGCGCCTTGGTGTAGGCGATGAACTCGTCGGTGACCTGATGCAGCGCGACCTCGGTGACATCGAGTTTGCGCGAGCTGATCAGCGTCAGCAGCAGATCGAACGGCCCCTCGAAGTTCGTCAGCCGCAGGTGGAACCCGGTGTTCTCGGCGGCGGGTGCCGCTTCTTCGTGAGCCTCTTGCACCTCGGGTATTGCGTCGATCACCGGCCCGACCGGTGGATGACTTCGCGTGCCATGGCCCGATACGACTCGGCGCCCGCCGATTTCGGCGCCCAGGTGGTGATCGGCTCACCGGCGACGCTGGCGTCCGGGAACCGCACGGTGCGGGAGATGGCGGTGTCGTAGACCAGATCGCCGAACACCTCGACCACGCGCGACATCACCTGACGGGAGTGCAGCAGCCGGGCGTCGAACATGGTGACCACGATGCCGTAGAGGCTCAGGCGCGGGTTGAGCCGGTCGCGCACCTTCTCGACGGTGTCGTTGAGCAGAGCGAGGCCGCGCAGCGAGAAGTACTCGCATTCCATCGGGATGATGACGCCGTCGGAGCAGGCCAGCGCGTTGACGGTGAGCAGGCCGAGCGAGGGCTGGCAGTCGATGAGGATGTAGTCGTAGCGATCGCGCACACCCGAGAGGGCACGGCCGAGCGACTGCTCTCGACCCACCTCGTTGACCAGCTGGATCTCGGCCGCGGAGAGGTCGATGTTACTGGGTAACAGGTCCATGCCGTCGACCTTGGTGGTCTGCAGCACGTCGTCGACCGTGGCCTTCCCGCCGATCAGCAGGTTGTGCACGGTGAGGTCGAGGTCATGATGGGCGACGCCGAGACCGGCCGAGAGCGCACCCTGCGGGTCGAGGTCGACGAGCAGCACGCGGCGGCCGTATTCGGCCAGGGCCGCACCGAGATTGATGGTCGAGGTGGTCTTGCCGACCCCGCCCTTCTGGTTGCACATGGCCACCACGAGCGCGTCGCCGTGACGCTGCACCTGCGGGGGCTCGGGTACCAGTCGCAGCGGGCGCCCGGTCGGGCCCATCTCGACGGCCTCGGCGACCTGCTCCGGTCCACCGTCCCACGGTGTTTCCGCTGTCGTCACGATCCGCTGCTCCTTATACGTTTTCCTGCCGGTAACCCCTGTCGAGGGTAGCGAGGCCGATTCGGCTCGGACTCGCTTTCGTACGGTCCAGCTCTGGGTAGACGCTACCGCTCGGACCGGTGAGGTACGGCATGGCAACGCCGGGCGTGTTCGCACCATACCCGCCGGGCGCGATCGTGCGGTGGAGGTTCACGTGGCCCGCGGATGCGCGGTCGCCCAGACCTCGCGCAGGGTGCTCACCGTCACGAGCGTGTAGATCTGGGTGGTCGTCACCGAGGCGTGGCCAAGCAGTTCCTGCACGACGCGCACATCGGCGCCGCCGTCGAGCAGATGCGTCGCGAAGGAATGGCGCAGGGTGTGCGGCGACACCGTCGCGCCGATGCCCGCCCGCTCGGCCGCGGTCTGCAGTACCTGCCAGGCACTCTGCCGCGACAACCTGCCGCCGCGCGCGTTGAGGAAAAGGGCTCCGGCGGAGCCTTTTCCGCTCGCGGCGAGGGTGGGGCGGCCACGGACCAGGTAGGCGTCGACCGCGGCGAGGGCGGGTCTGCCGATCGGGACGAGCCGCTGCTTGCCGCCCTTGCCGTGCAGGACGACACAGCGCTGCTCGGCATCGATGTCGTCGACATCGAGCCCGACCATCTCCGAGATACGTGCTCCCGTAGAGTACAGCAGTTCCAGCAGCGCCCGATCGCGCAGACCACGCGGCCCACCGTCGGCGCCGCCCGAATCACCGTCGCCGCCTGCGGCTTCGAGCAATCGCAGCACTTGGTCGTAAGGCAGCGCCTTGGGTAACCGCCGACCCGGGGCAGGCGGTTTCACGGCATGCGCCACGTCGGTGTCGGTGATCCCCTCGGCGGCGGCGAACCGGTGCAGGCCACGCACCGCGATCAGCGCCCTGGCCACCGATCCCGCGGCCAGCGGCGGATGATCTTCCCCACCGGAACGCAGCACCATGGTGAACTCCGCGACATCACCCTGCGCGACCGCGCTCAGGTTCGCGATGCCGCGTGCGGTGAGGAAAGCCCGGTAGCGGGCCAGGTCACGACGATAGGCGCCGAGGGTGTTGCGCGCGGCTCCGCGCTCGACCGCCAGGTGGTCGAGATAGGCGTCGATCTCCCGCGACAGCACGCCCGGCCCCGGCTAGTCCCCGCCGACCGCTGCGGCTGGGTCGGCCGCCGTGCTCACGCGTCGCTACCGGGGGCCGCGGACTCGGCGGCCTTGCGACGCAGGAACGCTGTCGGCTGACCCGCCCACGGCGCGTCGGCCGGACGCAGGGGAATCCCGCTCGCCGTGGCCGCGGCGTACGCGAGCACGCCGGCGACCGCCGTCGCGTTCACGATCTCTCCGGCCAGCGCCACGCGGACCGCCTCGGCGACCGGCATCCTGACCAGCTCGAGATCGGCTTCCTCGTGCTCCGGGTCGGGCCGGTCGGTCTCGGTGAGCCCGGTCGCGAAGAACACCCGCAGCGCCTCGTCGGTGAACCCGGGCGACAGCGCGACATCCACCAGCACCGACCACTCGGCGGCGGCCAGGCCCGTCTCCTCGGCCAGCTCGCGCTTGGCCGCGGTGAGCGGGTCCTCGCCGTCGATGTCGAGCAGCCCGGCGGGCAGTTCGAGCAGCCGGGTACCGATCGGATGCCGGTACTGGCGGATCAGAACGACATTGCCGTCGTCGTCGAGCGCGAGCACCGCGACAGCGCCGTGGTGCTCGATGACCTCGCGCTCGACGATCCGCCCGTCCGGCATCGCGACCTGATCCTGGCGCAGAGCCACGATCGCGCCGCTGTAGAGCACCCGGCTGGAGACCGTCTCGAAGTCGTGACTACCGGGCTTGCTCACGTTGCTGCTCTCCCGCTCAGAGATCCGCGGCCTGCTCCGCGAGCTCTTCCTCCGGGAAGTCTACGGGAAGGCGTTCGGCCAGTTTGTATTTCAATGCCGCGTTGATTAGCGCGGCGAACAGCGGATGCGGCCTGGTCGGACGGCTCTTGAGCTCCGGGTGCGCCTGCGTGGCGACGAAGAACGGATGCACCGCGGCCGGGTACTCCACGAACTCCACCAGGTGCCCGTCGGGCGAGGTGCCCGAGAACACCAGACCGCTCTTGGCGATGGCGTCGCGGTAGGCGTTGTTGACCTCGAACCGGTGCCGGTGCCGCTCGGAGACGTGCTCGGAGCCGTACGCCTGCGCGACGACCGAGCCCTTCTGCAGCGTGGCCGGGTAGGCGCCCAGGCGCATGGTGCCGCCCAGATCGGCTTCACCGGCGACGACGTCTTCCTGGTCGGCCATGGTCGAGATGACCGGGTTCTTGGTGTCGGGCTCGAACTCCGCCGAGTTGGCGTCGTCGATGCCGACCGAACGCGCCGCCTCGATGACCACGCACTGCAGGCCGAGGCACAGGCCGAGTAGCGGGATGCCGCGGTGGCGGGCGTAGCGGATCGCGCCGAGCTTGCCCTCGATGCCGCGGATGCCGAAACCACCGGGGATCAACACCGCGTCGACCTCACGCAGCGCCGCCTGGGCGCCCGCCTCGGTCTCGCACTCGTCCGAGGGCACCCAGCGGATGTTCACCTTCGCCCGGTGCGCGAAGCCACCGGCGCGCAGCGCCTCGGTCACCGACAGGTAGGCGTCGGGCAGGTCGACGTACTTGCCGACCAGCGCCACCTCGACGGTCTCGCGCGGCGAATGCACGCGGTCGAGCAGGTCGCCCCACACGGCCCAGTCCACATCGCGGAACGGCAGTCCGAGCTTGCGCACGACGTAGGCGTCGAGGCCTTCGCTGTGCAGCACCTTCGGGATGTCGTAGATCGACGGCGCGTCGGGGGTGGAGATGCACGCCTCCACGTCGACGTCGCACATCAGCGCGATCTTGTTCTTGAGCCCCTGCGGCACCTCGCGGTCACAGCGCAGGATCAGCGCGTCGGGCTGGATACCGATATTGCGCAGCGCGGCGACCGAGTGCTGCGTCGGCTTGGTCTTGAGCTCACCCGAGGGCGCCAGATACGGCACCAGCGACACATGCAGGAAGAACACATTGTCGCGACCCACATCATGGCGGATCTGACGCGCCGCCTCGAGGAACGGCTGCGACTCGATATCGCCGACGGTGCCGCCGATCTCGGTGATCACCACGTCCGGCACCTGGCCCTCGAGATCGGGGCCCTGCATCGCCATGATGCGGTTCTTGATCTCGTCGGTGATGTGCGGGATCACCTGGACGGTGTCGCCGAGGTACTCGCCGCGCCGTTCCTTGGCGATGACCGTCGAATAGATCTGCCCGGTGGTCACGTTCGCGTCCTTGGATAGGTCACGATCGAGGAACCGCTCGTAGTGGCCGACGTCGAGGTCGGTCTCGGCGCCGTCCTCGGTGACGAACACCTCGCCGTGCTGGAACGGGTTCATGGTGCCCGGATCGACATTCAGATACGGGTCGAGCTTCTGCATCGTCACCCGCATGCCGCGCGCGGTCAGCAACTGACCGAGGCTGGAGGCGGTGAGACCCTTACCCAATGAGGAGGCGACGCCACCGCTCACGAAGATGTGCTTGGTGGCAGTTCGAGCCTGATTCCGTGTTTGACCCACGGAACTCCAGAGTAACAGGCGCCCGCCTCTCCGCGTATTTAGCGGGTCGTTTGCGACGGGGTGTGTTGGCAGTCGGACAGGCGGTGAGATGGTCGGCGACTGCTGGGCGTACCCGGCGAGTTACCCATGTGCTCACGAAATCAGTCGTCTCGACGGGCCATGGAGATGGCTGTCAGCGCGGCATCGCGACCATCGTCAGCGAGGTGGCGGTCGGGCCGGTTCCGTAGCGGCCCGCGCCGCCGGAGAGTTGTTCGGTGAAGGCGAGAGCTGTTGTCACCCTGCCTATTTCGCGGTCGACATTGTCGACCGTGGTGACCGTTGCGGCCAGGGGTGCCTGGGCGCGGACGTGGGCGATGGCGGCGGTGTCCTCGGCGGCGCCTGCCCGGCCCGCGAGCACGGTCCCTGCCGCCCTGGCACGGACCGCGCCAGTGAAGCGGGCAATAGTCGCGCCCTGTCCGGTGTCGGATGCGACACCGTTGCCGGTGACCACCACGGCGAGTTGCGCGGGTCGCACTGGAGTGTCGCCGTAGGCGAGGAAGCCGCCCCCGCGCAAGGTCTCCAGGACCAGCGCGAGTTCGGGCCCGGTGCTGCGCGGCTGATTGGTCGCGGGGTCGAGCAGCAGGGTCAGGCCGAGCAGGTCGCCCGCCATGCTGCCCTGATCGACCGCGCCGGTCCGCAATTGCGCGCCCGCGGGGACGATATTGGTCAGCGCCGAGCGCATCCGGTCGCCCTCGCCCGCGTCGACGAACGAGTCGGTCAGCGCGATCCGGCCGGTCACCGCGGCACCTGCCGTCTCGAGGGCCTTGCTCACGCCGTCGATGTCGCCGGGGTCGGCGTCGGGGGTGGTGAACACGACGACGCTGCGGTCGGCCAGCGTGCCGCCGAGAATGCGCCCCGCCGACCCGGCGATGAACTGATCGGCGGCATCGAGCCTGCCGGTCAACTGCTCGTTCTGCGCGGCCAGCGCGTCGACCTGGCCGCGCAGATCACTCTTGTCCGAACGCAGCCCGGACAGCATGTCCGCGGCCAGGGTCTGCGAGCCGAGCACCACCCCGACGGCCAGGGCGAGGAAGATCGCCGCGATCGAGATGGCATGGTGACGCAACGAGATCACAGCCGACCACGCACCCATAGGACGAACTGGTTCCAGTACTCGACCGCCCAGTCCAGCATCTCGGACCCGTTGCGCGAGGCCAGGATCACCACGACGATCGCGACCAGCGCCGCCAGCACCACCATCGCCAGCGCCGCGCCCGAGGACCGCTGCCGGTACAGCGTCGACATCGCCTTCGCGTCGACCAGTTTCGCGCCGACCTTCAACCGGGTCAGGAACGTCGCCGGATTGCTGTCACGACGGCCACGGTCGAAGAAGTCCTCCAGCGTCGCGGGCGAACCGGCCAGCACGATCAGCGACGCGCCGTGATGGTCGGCCAGCATCAGCGCCAGATCCGTCGGCGAGCCCGACGACGGGAACGTGGTCGCGCCGATACCCAGATCCTGGATGCGTTCCAGACCCCTGGCGTGCCCGTCGGTGTCGGCGGGCAGGATCATCTCGGCGCCGGATCGCAATGTCTCCGTGCTGATCTCGTCCGGATCGCCGACGATCAGATCGGGCGTGTACTTGAGCTTGCGCAAGGTGTCGGCGCCACAGCCGACGCCGATCAGGATCGGCGCGTACTCCTTGATGAACGGCTTGAGCCGCTGCAACTCCTCGAGATGCCCCGGCCCGTCGGCGATCACGACCACGTGCCGGTTGCGCAGTTCCAGCTCGATGTCGGGGACACCGATGCCGTCGATCAGCAGCGCGCTCTCGGTGCGGACGAACTCGGTGGTGTTGCCCGCGAACGCGTCGAGGTGATCGGCGAGGCCGTTACGCGCCTCGATCATCAGGTCGGCGACGTCCGACTCGTCGAACTCGATGCCCTGGACCAGGACCTCGGGTTCCTTCTTGATGATCAGCTTGTCCTCGTAGACGATGCCGTCGTCGATGCGCACCTTGGCGCCGTCCTTGATCTTGCCGAAGGCATCGGAGGACACCGTGTCCACCAGCACGATCCCGTTGGCCACCAGCACTTCCGGGCCCAGATTGGGATATCGGCCCGAGATGGACGGAGACGTGTTGATCACCGCGACGACACCGGCCTCGACCAGCCGGTCCGCGATGTGGCGGTCCAGATCGGTTTCGTCGAGGACCACAATGTCCCCGGGACTGACGCGTCGCAACAGGCGCCGGGTGTCGCGATCCACCCGGGCGATCCCGGTGACACCAGGCAGCGTTTCCGTGTTCCTCGACAACAACGCCGGCATCTTCATGTCGCCGATGATGCGGCCAAACCCTCAACCTTTGGTGGAGGCGCGCCGATTTGCCGGTCGCATTCGTCCGAGCACAGCAATCTGTCGGCACACCCGGTTCCTCGTCAGCTGACGGCCCGCACGTAGCGCACCACGCACCCACAGAACCGGATTATGTTGGGAGAATGGACTTTTCCCGCGATCGCGGCACCGCCATCGGCGTGGTGTGCGTCGCGATCTACGTGACGGCAGTGACCGCGCTGGCACTCATCGGGCATACCGCGCTGCGGACCCGCGTGCGCGGACTGATCAACGCGCCGATCACCATGTTCGCCGCGGCACTGTCCTGAGTTCAGGACGCTCGAAAGGTGCCGTAGCCGGGCAGGACGGTCACGCTCGGACCGATATTGCCGCCGACTGCGACCGAATAGACCCCGGCGACGATCTGTCCCGCGCCGGTGTGGACGGTGACGGGGCCGACGGGGCACTGGGCCGGATCGGTGCACGGATAGATGTAGGGCACGTCGACGATGCCGGACTGGCCGGTGTTCACGTTCAGCCACTGCACACGGGCCCGCAGCCACGGCGAACCGTCGCCCTTGTAGGGCAGCACGGCACTCACCCCGAAGGAGGTCTGTCCCGGCTGATTTCCGGTCGTCGCGGTGACGGTGACATGGTCGGTGCCCGGCCCGTTCATGCTCCAGCCCCAGAACGCCGCTGCCCCGGTCAACGGGGTGGTCACCGGCTCGGCGGCCGCGACACCGGTCGCACCGAGCACTGCCGTCGCGGCGACGGCGGTCGCACCGCCGATCCTGCTGATCCATCGCATCGTCTCGCGCTACCTTTCGGCCGGTCCCCGTCTGCACGGGGACACTCCACAAAGTTCGGCTGACCAACGATCTCCGGCCAGTATGTCGGACGCACCGGCGAGCCGGTGACCGCCGAGCGGAGATGGCCAGATCGGAGCAGGGGTGGCAATTACCCGTATGCTGCGGGTCACAGACATCTCGGACAGGAGACACATCATGCCCCGCAGCACCGTCGAGACGGTTTTCGACGCCCCTCGCGACATCGTCTACCGCCTCTTCACCGAGCGTGAAGCCGTCAGCCCGTACCTGCCGATCCAGGTCAAGCTGATCAAGCAGGGCGATCCGGCCACCGGCGTCGGCGCGCAGCATCTGCTCGGCTTCGGCAAGGCGGGCGTCACCGAGGAGATCACCGCGCTGGTCCCCGGCGAGCGGATGGAATACAAGATCGTCAAGGGCGCGCCGGTCAAGCGCCACGTCGGCATCGTCACCTTCGCCGATACCTCCGCCGGCGGCACCCGCGTGGTCTACACGATGGACTCCGAGCCGTCACTGCCCGTGCCGGCACCGGTGCTCGAGTTCGGCCTGCGTCAGCTGACCAACCAGCTCATCGGCGGCGTGCGCAAAGCACTGAAGTAGTCGCCTCGACGTCGCCCGCGTCCCGCGCGGGCGACGTCATCCGCGGATCAGGCCGGTGCTCGCTCCGCCCGCGCGGTTTCCAGCAGTTCCTCCGCGTGCGCGCGGCCGGTCTCGGTGTCGTCCAGACCCGCGAGCATGCGCGCCAGTTCCACCACCCGCTCGTCGTCGGTCAGGGTGCGAACCCCGCTGTCCACCTTGCCTTTTCCGTCGTCGGACTTGTTCACCACGAGGTGGGTGTCGGCAAAGGCCGCCACCTGCGGCAGATGCGTCACCACGATGACCTGGTGGGTGCGGGCGAGCCGTGCCAGCCGCTTGCCGATCTCCACCGCCGCCCGGCCGCCGACACCGGCGTCGACCTCGTCGAACACCATGGTCGCGCCGTGATCGGACCCGGCCAGGACGACCTCGAGCGCCAGCATCACCCGCGAGAGCTCACCGCCGGAGGCGCTCTTGCTCAACGGCAGCGACTGCGCGCCGGAATGCGCCGAGAGCCGGAACTCGACTTCGTCGACCCCGTTCGGCCCGGCGTGCAGCTGCTTTCCGTCGATATCGATCGGCGCCGAATCCTGGGCGCCCGCGGGTACGGGGCGCACCTGCACCTCGAGCCGGGCCTTGCCCATCGCCAGCCCACCGAGCTCGGTGCTCACCGCCGTGGCCAGCTTGCCCGCCACCTTCGCTCTGGCGGCGCTGAGTTTGCGGGCGGCCTCACGCACCTTGCCCGCCGCGGTCTCGACTTCACCCGCGAGTTTGGCCAGCGCGTCCTCGGACACGTCGAGCGAGTCCAGGCGGGCGCGTGATTCGTCGGCCCAGGCGATCACGCCGTCGATGTCAGGCGCGTATTTGCGGGTCAGCGATTTCAGCTCGGCCTGGCGGGTGAGCATCGAGTCGAGCGCGCCGGGATCCGACGGCAGCTCCGACAGATAGCCGCTGAGTTCGGTGGTCACGTCGACGACCACCGCGATCGCCTCGCCGAGCCGCGGCGAGAGCCCGCTCAGCCCCGGATCGTCGGCGGCATCCAGCCGGGCCCGCGCGCCACCGAGCAGGTCGAGCACGCCCCCGCCGTCGGCGGGCGCGTCGGTGGGACCGGACAGTGCCTCGTGCGCGGCGACGGCCGCCTCACGCAGCGAATCCAGGTCGCTGAGCCTGCGGATCTCGGCGACCAGACGGGCGTCCTCGCCGGGTTCCGGTGCGATGCCGTCGATTTCGGCGAGCGAATGCTTGAGCCGGTCGGCTTCGAGCGCCAGTTCCCTGCTGCGCGCCGTCCGCTCGAGCAGCTCGGTGCGGGCATCGAGCCACGATCGACGGTGCACCTGATACTTGCGCAGCAGCCCGGCGACGCCGTCGCCGGCGAACTGATCGAGCGCCGCGAGTTGCTGTTCCGGGCGCTGCAGGCGCAGCTGGTCGTTCTGGCCGTGCACGGTCAGCAGCCGGGAGGTGAACTCACCGAGGACCGCCGCCGGCACACCGCGACCACCGAGGTGCGCACGCGAACGCCCGTCGCTGTTGACCGTGCGCACGGCGATCACGCTGCCGTCCTCGTCGGCCTCGGCGGCGGCGGATTCCAGCACCTCGCTGACGGCCGCGCGGGCCGCTTCGTTGACATCGTCGATGACGAACCGGCCTTCGACCACGGCCTTCGCCGCGCCGAGCCGCACCCGGCCCGCGTCGGCGCGCGCGCCGCTGAGCAGGTGCAGGCTGGTGACGACCATGGTCTTGCCCGCACCGGTCTCACCGGTGAGCACGGTCAGACCCGCATGGAACTGCGCGGTCGCCGTCGAGATGACGCCTAGTCCGTCAATCCTGATCTCTGTCAGCATCGCGGCTGTTCTCCGTTCGATGTCTACCCCGCCAGCCGGTGACCGGCAGCTGGAACTTGCGCACCATCCGGTCGGCGAACGGCGCGGAATCCAGCCGCACCCACCGCACCGGTCGTTCGCCGCGGACCACTTCGGCGCGGCCACCGCGCGGCAGGGCCAGGGTGCGCCTGCCGTCGAGGAACACGATCGCGTCGTGTCCGGTCGCCACCGTCTCCACGGCGATCAACGAATCCGGGCTGGTCACCAGCGGACGCGCGAACAGCGCATGGGCGTTGCTCGGAATGACCAGCATCGCTTCGAGTTCCGGCCACACCACCGGTCCGCCCGCGGAGAACGCGTAGGCAGTCGACCCGGTCGGCGTGGAGATGAGGATGCCGTCGCAGCCGAACGACGAGACCGGCCGCCCGTCGACCTCGAGCACCACTTCCAGTACGCCCATGCGCTGCGCGTTCTCGATACTGGCTTCGTTGAGCGCCCAGCCGCGTTCGACGATCGTGTCGTCGACCCGGACGGTGACGTCGATGGTCATCCGGTCTTCCACGGGATAGTCCCGGTCGACCACCTGGGCCAGCGCCTCGTCGAGGTGCTCGGCCTCGGCTTCGGTGAGGAAACCGATGCGGCCCAGATTGATTCCGAGCACGGGCACCCCGCTCGGGCGACCGAGTTCGGCCGCGCGCAGGAAGGTGCCGTCACCGCCGAGGGCGAGCACCATCTCGCAGCCCAGCGCCGCGGACGGGCTGTGCGGCACCACCCGCACCGGGTAGCCGCCGGGCTCGTCCTCGAATCGGGTGCTGTCGGCCTCGTCGGCCAGTACCCGCAGGCAGATGCCCGCTTCGGCGAAGATCTTCGCCACCCGGTGCGCGGTCTCGATGATCTCCGCGCGACCGGGATGGGCGACGAGCAGGATCTCCCTGCCGCCGTCGTGCGTGTTCACTGCGGACCCTCCTCGACCGCACGGGCCACCAGGGCCTCCACCTGCGCGGTGTCGTACTCGAACGGCCCGACCTTGCGCAGCCACAGGAAGTACTCGACATTGCCCGACGGTCCGGGCAGCGGGCTGGCCACCACACCCTGTGTCCGCAACCCGAGCGCGCCCGCCGCGGCGGCGACTTCGCACACCACTTCGGCGCGCAACGCCGGATCGCGCACCACGCCACCGGAACCGACCCGTTCCTTGCCGACCTCGAACTGCGGCTTCACCATCGGCAGCAGATCCGCGCCGTCGGCGGCACAGGCCGCGAGCGCGGGCAGCACCAGTCCCAGCGAGATGAACGACAGGTCACCGACGACGGATTCGACTGTGCCGCCGATGGTTTCGGGGGTGATGTTGCGCACGTTGGTCCGGTCGTACACCTGGACCCGGTCGTCGTTCTGCAACCGCCAGATCAGCTGGCCGTACCCGACGTCGACCGCGGCCACCTCCTTCGCGCCGCGCGACAGCAGCACGTCGGTGAACCCACCGGTCGACGCTCCCGCGTCCAGGCATCGCTTACCCGCGACACTGAGCCCCTGCGGCTCGAACGCCTCGAGCGCGCCGAGCAGCTTGTGCGCACCACGCGAGGCCCACGACACCTCGTCGGGTTCCTCCCGCACGATCAGCGGGGTACCGGTCTCCACCGCCGTCGCCGGTTTCACCGCGACGGTTCCGGCAATCAGGACGCGCCCCGCGCTGATCAGCTCGACCGCGTGTTCTCGCGATCGCGCCAATCCGCGGCGAACCAGTTCGGCGTCCACACGCGCTCGCCTGGCCACCTCAGATCTTGTCCACTGTCGCCAGGGCATCCACCAGCACGTCGTGCGCCTGCTCGAGGATGCGCGCACGACGGGTGATGTCGGCACCGGCCTCGGTGTTCTCGGCCGGGCCGGTGACCGAGGGGGTCGCGCCGAGTTCGGCGAGCAGCGCGTCGACCTCGGCCTTGATCCGGTTCGGGTCGGCCGGTTCCGGCCGCGCCTGACCACCGGGCAGGTGACTGCCCGGCAGTGGGATCCCGGGGCGGGGTGGCTGTGGCGCGCCGGTCGGCGGTGAACTCGGAGTACTCATCGTGTCGTCAACGCTATCGGATTTCCGAATCGACTGCGCGCACCCGTACCGCCCGGCCGGGGTGCTGTCGCAACAGTTCCGCGACAGCCGCAGGCGCGACCGCTTCCGGCACGATGTCGGCGTTGAGGGCGTCGAGTGAGGTGGCGATATAGGTGGGCACCTGCGCCGGGGGCGCGATGACCACTTCCTCGAGCGTGCTGACCCCGGTCAGCACCAGCAGCGAGTCGAGCCCGAGCCCGTTGGCGCCCTCGATATCGGTGTCGAGGCGATCGCCGACGACCAGCGCGTTGCGGGCGCCGCAACGCTCGAGCGCGTCTTCCATCAGCGGCGCGTACGGCTTGCCCGCGACCAGCGGCTCACGATCGGAGGCGGTGCGCAGCGCCGCGACCATGGACCCGTTGCCCGGCGCGAGTCCGCGCTCGTTCGGCAGGGTGCGGTCGGTGTTGGCGGCGACCCACAACGCACCCGCCCGCAGCGCGTACGCGGCTTCGGCGAGGTCCGGCCACGCGGTGGTCGGCGAATGCCCCTGGACGACGGCTTCGGGCGGTACGTCGCCGAACCGGCGGATCGGCACGAGGCCGACCGCTTCGACCTCGGCGGCGAGATCGTCGGTGCCGACGACGAGCACCCGGGCTCCGGGGGCCAGCCGGTGCGCCAGCATCCCGGCCGCGGCCTGAGCGCTGGTCACCACGTCCTCGGCCGTGGCCGGATAGCCCAGCTCGGCCAGATGGTCGGCGACCGGGCCCGGCCCACGGGCCGCGTTGTTGGTGACGTACACCAGCCGCTGCGCCGAATCACCGTCCGGAGCGAGCGCTTTCGGGGCACCGTCGATCACCTCGGGACCGCGGTACAGCGTTCCGTCCAGATCGAGCAGCAAAGCGTCGTATTGATCGCGTAGCCGGTTCACACACCCTCACTCCGTCGTTACTGGCGGGCCGAACACACCTGCCGACCCTAGGCGAACCCACCGACAGCTCTGGGCCGTCGAATCGTGCTCGCACCCTTCATGATCGAGCATGCCGTGACCGTCCGTGCACGGTGTGCCCGGTTTCGGCGCACGGCCTCGCGCGCGTCGCCACCGCCCCGGTGATTCAAGTCACCACCGGCCACTTCACCACTCAACGGCATGGCTCAGTACGCGGCCGCCGAGCGGTACCCGCCGCCGAGGCCGGTGTTCCGCCATCGTCAGCGGCGAGCCAATCCTGTTCCACCTGGTCGAACACCACCCTGCAGGTGCCGCTCGGCCGTACCGGCCCGCTCTGTTCGGCGCCTTCTGACCCTGACGCAGAACGGCCGCAGGACGGGAACCGCTATCGGGTACCCGGCCTGCGGCCGTCGAGTGCTGGAGCTACTACGCGTCCCCGGTGAGTTCCGCGGCGCGGTCCTCGGCGTCGGTTTCGTCGTCGAGGTCGGCGGCAGCGGCATTGAGGAACCACTGCAGACCGTCGTCGGTGCGGCCCGCCGCGACCAGCGCGTCGGCGTAGGCGTAGAACAGGCGCGCGGCGGCCGAACCGGTGCGCGCCGGATCCAGATCGGGGGTCTGCAGCGTCACGACGGCCTGGTCGAACTGACCCAGGTCCATCCGCGCGCCGGCGACCACGATCCGCAGCTCGGTGGCCTCGTCACCACTGAGCGCCTGCGCCTCTTCGCTGCGGCCGAGCTCGATGGCCCGTTCCGGCCGCCCGAGACCGCGCTCGCAGTCGGCCATCACGGCGAGCAGCCCGGAGCCACCCGACATGCGTCGCGCGGTCCGCAGCTCCGAGAGCGCCTCGGCCCATTCCTCGGCGTGGTACGCCACCACACCCGCGGTCTCGCGCACGACCGCGATGCGGCCCGCCCGCTGCCGGGCGGCCCTGGCATGTGCCAGGGCGAGGCGGGGGTCGTCTTCGAGCAGCTCGACGGCCATCACCATGTGCCGGGCGACGGTCTCGGCATTGTTCTTGTCCAGGCTCAACAGATCGCGGCGCACGGCCGGATCGAGATCGGAGGCCTGGACGTCTTCCGGCAGATCCGGCTCGTCCGGACGCGCCGCGCGGCGGTCGGTGGACCGTCCGCCCGCGGTCCGGGCGCCTTCGCCGCCGCGACGGCGGTCGTCACGGTCATCGGCGCCACGGCTGCCGTAGCCGGACTCCGCCGCGCGAGCCGAGGTCTCTGCCGCGTCGCGATCGTCGGCTACCTCGTCGATGTCCTTGTTCGCAGGCTCGGCGACTACCTCGTCCGCGGACTCGGCGCGCTCGGTGGCCGACGAGGTGTCGTCGGACTGCTCAGTGGACGCGGGTGCGATCTCATCGCTTGCTGCTGCCTCGACGTCGGCCGACTCGATGTCGGCCTGCTCGATACCCGTGGCATCGGCGTCCGATGCGGCCGCCGACGAGACAACGCCGAGGACATCGCCTTCGCGCTCGCGCCGCTTCTCGCGGTACGTGCCGTCCAGCGGCGCACCGTCCTCGCCGACGTAGCGGTTCCCACCGGAGTCGCCGCCCCGCTTGAAGCCACCGCGCCCGCGATCGTTGTCTTCGCGCCGCTGGTAGCCGCCACGATCCGAGCCCTCGCCGCGCTTGAAGCCGCCACGATCCGAACTTCCACGCGAACGGTCATCGCCCTCGTTGCGGCGGAAGCCACCACGATCGCCGGAACCGCCACGGCCCGTATCATCGCGACGCTGGTAACCACCACGGTCACCGCTGTCGCGACGGAAACCACCGCGGTCGCCGCCACGATCGGCACCACCACGCGAACGATCGTCACCTTCGTTGCGGCGGAAGCCACCACGGTCCGAACTTCCACGCGAACGATCGTCACCTTCGTTGCGGCGGAAGCCACCACGGTCCGAACTTCCACGCGAACGGTCATCGCCCTCGTTGCGGCGGAAGCCACCACGATCGCCGGAGCCTCCACGGCCCGCGTCATCGCGCTGCTGGTAGCCACCACGGTCGCCACTGTCGCCGCGCCGGAAGCCGCCGCGGTCACCGGAGGAGCCACGACTCGCATCGTCGCGCTGCTGGTAACCGCCACGGTCGCCACTGTCGCTGCGCCGGAAACCACCACGGTCGCCGGAGCCACCGCGACCCGCGTCGTCGCGCTGCTGGTAGCCACCACGGTCGCCACTGTCGCCGCGCCGGAAATCGCCGCGGTCCGAACCACCGCGCGAGCGGTCGTCGCCTTCGTTCCTGCGGAAGCCCGAGCCACCGCGGGGACGGTCGTCGTTGTCGCGCCGGAAGCCGCCGCGGTCACCACGGTCATAGCCGCCGCGCGAACGGTCGTCACCTTCGCGACGCTGGTAGCCGCCGCGATCGCCACCACGATCCGAACCGCCACGGGGACGGTCGTCATCGTGGCGGCGGTAGCCACCACGGTCGCCGCCGCGGTCGAAACCACCTGCGGGACGGTCGGATTCGTCACGACGACGGAAGCCGCCGCGGTCACCGGAGGAGCCACGGCTCGCGTCGTCGCGCTTCTGGTAACCGCCACGGTCGCCACTGTCGCTGCGGCGGAAACCACCACGGTCATTGTCGTCGCGGCGCTGGTAGCCACCGCGGCCTGCATCGTCGCGGCGCTGGTAGCCGCCGCGATCGCCGCCACGGTCCGAGCTGCCGCGCGAGCGGTCGTCATTGTCGTTGCGGCGGAAGCCGCCACGATCGCCGGAGCCGCCGCGGTCATCGCGGTTGAAGCCGCCACGCTGGCCCTCGGAACCACCACGGCTGCCACGATTGTCGTCGTTGCGGCGGAAACCGCCGCCTTCGCCACGTCCTGCGCCACGGTTGTCGCCGTGTCCGCCTCGGGGGCGATCGGTCGGTTCGCCGCGCCGGCCGAAACCGCGGGCGTCTCCGTCCCGGCGGAAAGGCTTCCGTCCGTCGTTGTGTTCCGACACGGCGATCCCTTTCTAGATTCCCCGGCCTCGGGGAGTGTTGTCATGGCCCCGCCTACAAGAATTCAACCACGGGCGGAGGACGGGGCATCGTCCGCCTGGTGTGCCAGGACCGTCATCGGCCCCACAAACGCCGATAGGGGACCCAATTCTGGGTCCCCTATCGCGAAGGATGTTCCGGCGGTGTCCTACTCTCCCACACCCTGTCGAGTGCAGTACCATCGGCGCAGGT
>NZ_BMNE01000008.1 GCF_014646295.1 Nocardia rhizosphaerihabitans | reverse complement strand
GGCAGACCGAAACCGGCGCCATCATGATCTCCCCACTGCCCGGCATCACCGCGGCCAAGCCGGGCGCGGCCACCGCACCGCTGCCGGGGATCTCGGCGAGGGTCGTCGACGACGACGGCGCCCCGCTGGGCAACGACGCCTCGGGGCTGCTCGTGCTGGATCAGCCGTGGCCGTCGATGCTGCGTGGCATCTGGAACGACATGGATCGCTTCCGCGAAACCTATTGGCAGCGTTTCGCTTCCGAGGGCTGGTACTTCGCCGGTGACGGCGCCAAGCTCGACGCCGACGGCGACCTGTGGATCCTCGGACGCGTCGACGATGTCATGAACGTCTCCGGTCACCGGATCTCCACCGCCGAGGTCGAATCCGCGCTCGTCGGGCATCCGGCCGTGGCCGAGGCCGCCGTGGTCGGCGCGAGTGACGCGACGACCGGTCAGGGCATCGTCGCCTTCGTCATCCTCACCGGATCGGCCGCACCGGACGACGCGCTGGTCACCGAACTCAAGGCCGCCGTCTCGGTGGAGATCAGCCCGATCGCCCGGCCACGCGAGATCCATATCGTGCCGGAACTGCCCAAGACCCGCAGCGGCAAGATCATGCGCAGACTGCTGCGCGATGTGGCCGAGGGCCGCGAACTCGGCGACACCTCCACCCTGGTCGACCCGACCGTGTTCGAGGCGATCGCCAAGGGATGAACGGCGAGGCGAGCATGTCGGATCGGCACGGCACGGGCGATACCGGGCATGCTGGGACGGTGGAGATTCCTATGTTTCCGCTGGGGGCGGTACTGCTGCCCGGCGAGCCGCTGTCGCTGCAGATCTTCGAACCGCGCTATGTCGCGCTGGTCGAGGACTGCCTCGACGGTCGCCGGGAGCCGGAGTTCGGCGTCGTCCTCATCGCGCGTGGACACGAGGTCGGCGGCGGTGACGTGCGCACCGATGTCGGCGTCGTCGCCCGGATCACCGACGTCGTCGAACTGTCGGGCTCCCGGTTCCGGCTGCGCTGCCTCGGCACCGACCGCATCCGCGTCGAGCAATGGCTCACCGACGCACCGTATCCCCAGGCCGAGGTGCGGGTATGGCCGGACGAACCAGGCGCCGACGACGCCGATCTGCTGGCGGACCTGCGCAAACGCGCCGATCGCCTGCACACGCTGACCGCGCAGCTGGCCCGGCGCTCCGGCATCCGGCGCCCACCGCCGTCGGCGTCGCTGGAAGATCTCTCCGACGACCCGACGACCCGTTCCTACGAGCTGGCCGCGCGCCTGCCGATCGGCCCCACCGATCGGCAGGCGGCGCTGTCGGCGCCGGACCCGTACACCCGGCTGGAGAACCTCACCACCGCGGTCGACGACGCGATCGCGATGATGGAGTTCCGGTTGCAGTGATCGCGCTCAGCCGACGGTGATGGCGATCTTCGCCCTGGCGTGTTCGGTTTCCATGTAGTGGATCGCGGCGGGGACCTCGTCGAGAGGGTACGTCCGCTCGATGATCGGACGTACCTTGCCCGTGTCGACGAGTTCGCGGAGTTCGGCGAGTGCTTCGCGGCTCTGCCGTGCGAGCGGGACCCGGATCGCCGGGCGCACGAACGGGCGGCTCAGCTGGGCGCGGGCCATCAGTCCGATCGGACCGAATGCGCTTCCCCCGCTGTAGTTCCCGCCGCCGGACAGCACCAGCGTGCCGGTCGGCTCGACCAGGCGCAGCAGCTCGCGCAGGCCGCGGCTGCCCGCCAGGTCGAGCACGGTGTCGTAGCGTCCGGTCACCGCGTCGCGGGTGTAGTCGACCACCTGGTGCGCACCGAGTTCACGGACCAGGTCGACATTGCGGGTGCTGCACACCCCGGTCACCTCTGCGCCCGCGGCCAGCGCGATCTGCACGGCGAAGGTGCCGACACCGCCGGAGGCACCGATGATCAGCACCCGCTGCCCCGCCTCGACGTCGCGCAGCAGGGTCAGCGCGGTATTGGCGGCCAACGGCAGCGTCGCCGCCTCCTCGAAGGTCAGCCCCGCCGGTTTCGGGCCGACCACCGACCCGTCCACCGCGAGGTATTCGGCGAACGCGCCGCTGATCGATTCCCCGTAGACCTCGTCCCCCGGCCGCAGGTCGGTCACCCCCGCCCCGACCGACTCGACGATCCCCGCGAAATCGCCGCCGTTGATGGGCTGCGCGGGTCCGCGCCGCGCGAACATCGACCGATCCATCCACCGTGCGATCAGCGGATCACCCCGCATGACATGCCAGTCCCGCGCGTTCACCGAGGCCGCCCGCACCCGGACCAGCACCTGCCCCTCCGCCGGCTCCGGCCGCTCGACCTCCGCCACGCTCAACATCGCCGATGAGCCGTATACCCGCTGCACGATCGCCTTCACCTGCGTGACGGTAAGCCCGCCGACCACCTGCCCACATCAGGGAATCCCCTGAGGTCTCCACTGATTCGGCGCGGTTTCGAACCCGCGACGGGTGGGTCACGTTGAACCGGTAAGGAGCGGGTCGGGTCCGGCCGACCGGTGGCTCAGAACGACAGTTGTGATCGGAGTTCCACCATGACCAGCAATGAGATCCGATTCGACCGCAGGACCGTTGTCGTCGGGGCGGGGATGCTCGCTGCCGGAGCGACGCTGGCCGCGTGCGCGGGCAAGGACGACAGTGCGCCTGCCGGGGCTCAGGCGCCGGTCGGGGGGCCTGCGGGGGAGCTCGCGAAGACGGCCGACGTGCCGGTCGGTGGCGGGGTGATCGTCGGCGACACCGTGATCACCCAGCCGACCGCGGGCAATTTCGTCGGCCTGTCGTCCACGTGCACGCACGCGGGGTGCAAGGTCGGCAACGTCTCCGACGGCACCATCAACTGCCCGTGCCACGGGAGCCGGTTCGGGCTCGACGGCAGCGTCAGCGGTGGTCCGGCCACCCAGCCGCTGCCGTCGAAACCGGTACGGGTGGAGGGTGATTCGATCGTGGCGGCCTGATCAGCCCGCCGCGTTCATCATCTCCGCCATGCGCCGCTGCATCTCCTCCTCCGACACGTCCTCGATGTGGGTGGCCACGGTCCAGCGGTGGCCCCACGGGTCCTCGAAGGAGCCGCTGCGGTCGCCGTAGAACTGGTCGGTCATCGGGTTGATCTCGGTGGCGCCCGCCGCGAGCGCGGCCGCGAAGGCGGCGTCGGCATCGGGCACGTAGACCATCAGGTTGACCGGCGAACCGCCGACTTCCTTCGGATCGGGGAAGCCGATCTCGGGTGCCGGGTCGCCGATCATCAGAACGGAATCGCCGACGAGCAGTTCACAGTGGGCGACGGTCCCGCCGGGACCGGGCATGCGCATGCGTTCGGTGGCGCCGAAGACCGCGGTGTAGAAGTCGATCGCGGCTGCCGCGCCGGCGCACGAAAGGCCGGGACAGATGCGCGGATAGCCTTCGGGAATGGGGGAAACATCAGACATCGGATACCTCCGGGTCGAGGTTGATGCACGGACCGTTCGAGCCTATTCCCCTCGCCCTGCCGGGGAAAGGCCGGCGGGTCCGTGGTCTTCCGGCAGGCCCGAAAGACTGATAGAACTTGTTTCAGTTTTGTTGTCTGATCCGGAGGGCCGGAACATGCGGTACGGGCTCGTGTTGTTCACCAGTGACCGGGGCATCACGCCCGCCGACGCCGCGCTGGCGGCCGAGAACGCCGGATTCGACGCGTTCTACGTGCCCGAGCACACCCACATCCCGGTGGTGCGCGCCGCGGCCCATCCGCAGACCGGTGACTCGTCGCTACCCGACGACCGGTACCTGCGCACCCTCGACCCGTGGGTCGCGCTGGCCACGGCGGCCGCGGTCACCGAGCGGATCACGCTGTCGACAGCGGTCGCGCTGCCCGCCGAGCATCATCCGATCACCCTCGCCAAGACCATCGCCTCGCTCGACCACCTCTCCGGCGGCCGGGTGGAACTGGGCGTCGGATTCGGCTGGAACACCGACGAACTCGCCCACCACGGCGTCGACCCGAAGAAGCGCCGCACCGTCCTGCGCGAGAACCTGGACGCGATGCGCACGATCTGGTCGCAGGAGGAAGCCGAATTCGAGGGCGAGTTCGTGCGTTTCGGGCCGAGCTGGTCCTGGCCGAAGCCGATCAGCCCGACCATCCCGGTTCTGCTCGGCGCGGGCGGTACCGAGAAGTCCTTCGGCTGGCTGGCCCGCCACGCCGACGGCTGGATCACCACCCCGACCGAAGGCGACCTCGGCGACAAGATCGCCCTGCTGCACCGGGTGTGGCGGGAAGCGGGCCGCGAGGGCACGCCGCGGGTGATCGCGCTCGCCGGCCGCCACGATGCCGCGCAGCTCGCGCAGTGGGCCGAGGTCGGCGTCACCGAGACGGTGTTCGGGCTGCCCGATCGCTCGGCCGACGAAGTGCGCGGCTATATCGCCCATCTCGGCGGCAAGCTGGCGGTGCCGGTCAGCGGGTGACGGCTCAGCCGCGCAGTTTGCGCACCTGCGCGGCGGTCAGGTCGGCCAGCACGCCGGGGTCGACGGTTTCCGGCGCGGTCACCACGACCTGGACCAGAGTGTTGCCGACCTGGACCAGAGCCGTCGACGAGGTCAGCGTCAGGCCCTCGCTGTCGGCGGTGAGGGTGAAGGCCGAACTCGCGTCGCCCGCGGGCGGCTGGCTCAGCGCGGTGGTGCGGTAGTCGATGTGCACGCCCGCGTCGTCGCCGGAGTAGGCGGCGCAGCGGCGAGGCTGTGCCTGCAGCGCGTCGAAGGCGGCGGACAGAGCGGCATCGGGATAGCTCGCGGCGTCGATATCGATGGTGGCGTAGCTCGGCCCGGCGAACTGCACCGACGCGGCGGCCGATGACCCCGGCCACTGTTCGGCGATCGGCGAGAGCAGGCGTCCGCAGTCGGGCGGGTCGGTCGGCGCCGCGGGCGGGACAGGGGTGTCGTCGGCGGGCGTGCGCGGTGGCACGACGCTGAATTCTCCGGGCAGATCGCCCGCCGCCAGCAGGCTCGCCGACAGTTGTGCGGGATCGCGGACGACCGTGCCCGAGCCCGGCGCCGCGGTGACCGCCGAGGGGAAGGATCCGGTGGACTCGTCGTCGGAACCGCACCCGGCGAGCACGGCGCACGCCGCGGCGACCGCGCACGCGCGCAGCAGGGCCGAACGCATCATTCGGTCCAGGAGACGCGGGTCGACTGGGTCTGCACGAGGGTGCTCACGCTGCGCGAGTCCCGGTAGGTCTGCTGACCGCCGACCTCGATCGCCCCCGACACCGGAAGCGGTAGACCGAGATCGACGGTGATCGTGCCGGTGCCCTCCATGACGTAGCCGTCGATGTCGAGGGCGCCCGCGTCGTTGGGCAGCATCCAGACCTTGTCGGTCGGGGTCTGGCTCACCTGCAGATCGATGGTAAGCCGGTCGCCGTCGCGGCTGGTCAGGGTGGCCGTGGTGATCTGGTCGAGGGTGACGCCGCCGGTGATCTCCTGATGCACCGTCCACACCGCGCCGACGCCGACCGGCTCGTCGGGGAACGCGATCGAGCGGTACACGGCCTGATAGAAGGCCTGTTCCAGCGCCGCGCGTGCCGTGTTCGGGGTATCGGGGGACGGCGCGAGACGCAGCTCGGTGATCGCGCCGAGGTCGCTCATCTCCAGGCCGGCGTGGGAGCCGTCGGCGGTGGTGAACGCCTTGTTCAGGGCAGGGTCGGGAGTGGTGACGGTGCCGACGGTGAGGTCGACGCCGTCCTCGCCCGCGCAGGCCGTCATCGGGATGGTCAGCGCGGCGGGCGAGAAATCACGGGTGGGCTGATCGTTGACCTGCTGCTGGATGCGGTAGTCGGTGCGCAGCGTCACCTCCTGGGTGGTGCCGACCGCATAGCGCGGGCGCAGCAGGTCGCGCGGCTCGTCGCCCGCCGACACCAGCGTGGTGACGGCCGCCGAGATCGGCACCGTCACTTCCTTACCGATGCCGAGCGGCTCGGTGCCCTCCACGTCGGCCGGCGACGCCGACCGGTCGGCGCACCCGGCGCCGAAGGTCGCGAACCCGAGCACGAGCGCCACGAGTAACACCCCGGGGCGCGCGATGCGGGGTAGGCGAGAACTAGACAACACCGTCACAGCCATCAGCGTACGACCGCTTCCTGAGTAACAGCTGGGACTCCCGGGCACCGCGGCGCAGCACCGATCACCACTAGGGAATGATGGTCGCGTGAGTGAAGACCGGCCAACCGACAACGCTGCCGTCCCCGAGACCGGCGACGACGCAGCGGCACCGGCGACCGACGCCGCGCCGAAGACCGCAGGCCAGGCCGAACCCGCTGGTCCCCGCCGGTTGCCGATGCTGCTGATCATCGCCGCCGTGCTCTTCGGCCTCGACCTGCTGACCAAATGCCTCGCCGTGGCCCTCATCGATCCCGGCGAATCGGTGCCGATCATCGGCGATTTCGCGCGATTCACCCTGGTGCGCAACCCGGGCGCGGCGTTCTCGATGGCGACCGGCATGACCTGGCTGCTGACCCTGATCGCCGCCGCGGTGGTGATCGGCGTCATCCGGATCGGGCGCACGCTGCGCTCGCTGTGGTGGGCGATCGGCCTGGGCATGGTGCTCGGCGGCGCGCTGGGCAACCTGGTCGACCGGATCTTCCGTTACCCCGGCCCGCTGCAGGGTCATGTCGTCGATTTCGTCGCCGTCGGCTGGTGGCCGGTGTTCAACGTCGCCGACTCGGCCATCGTGTGCGGGGCGATTCTGCTGGTCGCGCTCACCGTGTTCGGTTTCGAACCGGACGGCACCCGCAGCGGTCGCAAACACACCAGCGAGGAGACCGCATGAGAGAAACCAGAACGATGCCCGTGCCCGACGGGTTGGACGGGATGCGGGTCGACGCCGGCCTGTCCCGGCTGCTCGGGTTGTCGCGCACCGCGGTGGCCGCGCTGGCCGAGGAGGGCTCGGTGCAGCTCGACGGTGTCGCCGCGGGCAAGTCCGACCGGCTGACCGCGGGCGCCTGGCTGGAAGTGGTGTTCCCCGAACCCAAGCGGGAGCTGGTCGTGGAGGCCACCCCCGTCGAAGGGATGAAGATCCTCTACGCCGACGACGACATCGTCGCGGTGGACAAACCGATCGGCGTCGCCGCGCACGCCGGTGTCGGCTGGACCGGACCGACCGTGGTCGGCGGGCTGGCCGCCATGGGCTACCGCATCTCCACCTCCGGCGCGCACGAACGGCAGGGCATCGTGCACCGCCTCGACGTCGGCACGTCCGGGGTGATGGTGGTCGCTCAGTCCGAACACGCCTACACGATGCTCAAGCGCGCCTTCAAGGAACGCACGGTCGACAAGCAATACCATGCACTCGTGCAGGGACATCCCGATCCGAGCAGCGGCACCATCGACGCGCCGATCGGCCGTGCGCGCGGCAACGACTGGAAGTTCACGGTCACCGGTGACGGCCGTCCCAGCGTCACCCATTACGACACGATCGAGGCGTTCCAGGCGGCCAGCCTGCTCGACGTCCACCTCGAGACCGGCCGCACCCACCAGATCAGGGTGCACTTCTCCGCTGTCCGCCATCCCTGCGCAGGCGATTTGACCTACGGCGCCGACCCGACCCTGGCCAAGCGCCTCGGCCTGGAACGGCAGTGGCTGCACGCCCGTCAGCTCGGTTTCCACCATCCCGCCGACGGTCGCTGGCTCGAGATCTCCAGCGAGTACCCCGACGACCTGGCGAACGCCCTGGACGTACTACGCAATGCCTGACGACCCGCGGTCGTCCGAACCGGCGCCGGACACGGTGCCGGACGACCGCGGGGGCGCAGCGCCCGCTGCCGCCGAGCCGGATCCGGAGCAGCGGCGGTCGCCCTGGCGCATCCCGCTGATCCTCGGTGCGGCGGTGGTGCTGGCCGTGGTCGTCGTGGTGCTCGGCATCGTGAATCCGCGACCGTCGACGGGTATCACGACCGATCGGCTCGGTCCGGCACAGGGCGAGCGGGTCGACGACTACCTCGACGAGTCGCGAAACTCGCTGTCCGGCAACGACACCGACCCGCACTGGGCCTTGCTGTCGTTCACCGATTACCTGACCCCGCAACAGATTCCGGCCGCGTCCGGCGGATTGCGGATCTCCGGTGTGATCCAGCACGTGGCGATCGACCGGGTGCAGACGCCGGTGATCACCGTCGCCACCCCGGCGGGCGACGAACCCGCCGTGAAATCCGCCGATGCCGCGGCGGGCCTGCTCGCCGCCCAGCGGTACCGCGATCAGCGCGGCGCCGATATCGCCCGGGTCACCGAGGCCAGGCTGCGCGCCGGCTGCGCGTGCACGGCCGGGCTCGTGGTGCGCGGCACGCTCCCCCAATTACGTGACCTGGCAGCGCAACCCGGCGTCCGGGCGGTGCAGGCACTGCCCGCCGACGCGGTCGCCGGACGTTTCGCGGTGGCGCCGTTGCTGCCGGAGGCCACCGACGTGGTCGCCCCGACTCCCGACGACGCCCCGGTTCCCACCGAGTAGTCGCCCGCCGCGTAGATCTCAGTCGGGCAGGGTGACCACACCGTCCAGGTAGCGGCGGCAGCGGCCGAGGAGCAGGACGCGGTCGTCCGCCAGTTCGGCGCGCAAGGTCCCGCCGCGGCGGGAGAGCTGGCGGGCGCTCAGGGTGGTGCGGCCCAGCTCGCGGCTCCACAGCGGGATCAGCTGGGCGTGGGCCGAGCCGGTGACGGGGTCTTCGGGGACGCCGACGCCGGGGGCGAAGAAGCGGGAGACGACATCGGCGGTGTCACCGGGGGCGGTGAGGATCGCGCCGCGGGACAGGACGGGGAACGCACCGAGATCTGGTGTGGCGGAACGGACTTCGGCTTCGGTGGCGACCACGATCACCTCGTCCTGGCCGGTGTAGGCGCGGACCGGAGTGACCCCGAGCGCGGCGACCAGCGCCGGATCGGGGTCGACCCGCACCGAGGCGAGGGCGGGCAGGTCCAGGACGTACTCGTCGTCGTCGGTGCGATCCACGTGCAGCCAGCCGGAGCGGGTGTAGAAGCTGACCCGGTCGTGTTCGGGATGCAGGTCCTCGATGATCTGGGTGGCCGAGGCCAGCGTGGCGTGCCCGCACATATCGACCTCCACCGCCGGGGTGAACCAGCGCAGGTGGAAGGCGGGCCATTCGCCGGGCGGGACACCGGCGTCCGGGGGTAACTCGGAGGTATAGAACGCGGTCTCGGCGAGGTTGTTCTCCTCGGCCAGTTGTTGCAGCAGCGCATCCGGCAGCCAGCTGGGCAGCGGCATGACCGCGGCCGGGTTGCCCGAGAACGGTGCGTCGGCGAACGCGTCGATCTGGTGCAGCAATACCTCCATAGTGCGCAAAGGTACTCCAACACCGAATGTTCGCCGGGCACAAGGGTTCTCGAGACGGACCCGGCCTGGTCAGCGGTCTGTCACGCGCCCTGGGCCCCGACCGCGGGAACGAACTTGCCGCGGTTGCCCGACATCCGCGACTGCACCCACCACGCCAGCTCGACGAGCACGATGCCCACCGCGCCACACACGAACGCGGCCAGCGTCAACCGCGGGTTCGACGGATCGAGCTTGAAGAACTCGCGGGTGAACGGAATCGTGAACAGCGCGATGTAGGCCAGCACCGACACCGCGATCAGCACCACCTTCCACCACACGTACGGCCGAGCCACCAGCGCGAGCACCCACACCGCGATCATGATCAGCGTGATCAGCGCGGTGGTGCCCGCCTGGACCTTCTGCGTCTCCGAGGCTTCCGGACCGGCGTAGGCGATCAGGTAGGCCACGAACGTCGCGACGCCGATCACCACACCCGAGGGCACCGCCAGGCGCATCACCCGGCCGACGAACCCCGGGCGAGCGCGCTCGTTGTTCGGCGCCAGCGACAGGATGAACGCCGGGATGCCGATGGTGAACCAGGCCGCGATGGTGACGTGGCGCGGCAGGAACGGATACCCGATCGGGTCGTAGCCGAAGATCTGCGAACCGACACCGGCCAGGCCGACCAGGAACGCCAGCAGCACCGAGTACACGGTCTTGGTGAGGAACAGGTTCGAGACGCGCTCGATATTGCCGATCACCCGGCGGCCCTCCCCCACCACATACGGCAGGGTCGCGAATTTGTTGTCCAGCAACACGATCTGGGCCACCGCGCGGGTCGCCGGGCTGCCCGCGCCCATGGCGACGCCGATGTCGGCGTCCTTGAGCGCGAGGACGTCGTTGACGCCGTCACCGGTCATGGCGACGGTGTGCCCGCGCGATTGCAGGGCGCCGACCATGGCGCGTTTCTGGTCCGGGCGGACGCGGCCGAAGGTGGTGTCGTGGTCGAGGACGTCGGCCAGTTCCTCGCGGTCCTCGGGCAGGGTGCGCGCGTCGACCGGGTGGTCGCCGCCGGGCAGGTCGAGCGAGGAGGCGACCGCGCCGACCGAGACGGCGTTGTCGCCGGAGATCACCTTGATCGAGACATGCTGGCTGGCAAAATATTCGAGAGTCCCCTTGGCGTCGGGACGCACCTTCTGCTCGAGCACGACCAGCGCGGCGGGCTCGACCTGGCCGGGAGCGTCGGCGGCGTCGACAGGGCGGTCGCCGCGGGCCAGCAGCAGCACGCGCAGGCCCGACGAGCCGAGCTGTTCGGCGTGCTCCGCGTCGGCGGAGGTGGGATCGAGCAGGACGTCGGGCGCGCCGAGCAGCCAATCGCCCTGGGCGCCATAGGAGATGCCGCTCCACTTCTTGGCCGAGGAGAACGGGGCGATGGCGGTCTGCGACCAGCCCGGCGCGTCCGGCAGGGCTTCGGCGATGGCCTGCACACTGGCGTTCGGGCGCGGATCGTCGCTCGCGAGGGCGGCCAGCGCCTGACGCACCTGGGCTTCGTCGAAGGCGCCGAGCGGTTCGATGTGCGACAGGCGCATGCCGTTCTCGGTGAGGGTGCCGGTCTTGTCGGCGCACACCACGTCGACGCGGGCCAGGCCCTCGATCGCGGGCAGTTCCTGCACCAGGCAGTTGCGCTTGCCCAGGCGCACCACGCCGACCGCGAACGCGATCGAGGTCATCAGCACCAGGCCCTCGGGCACCATCGGCACCAGCGCGGCGACCATGCCCGACACGGCGGGCCGCCAGGATTCCTTGCTGGAGACCAGCTGGTTGTAGATGCTCAGCGCACCCGCCGGGATCAGCAGGTAGGTGATGAACTTGAGGATCTTGTCGATGCCGGAACGCAGCTCCGAATGCACCAGGGTGAACTTGCTCGCCTCCTCGGCCAGCTTCGCCGCGTAGGCGTCCTTGCCGACCTTGGTCGCGCGGTAGGCGCCCGAACCCGACACCACGAAGCTGCCCGACATCACCGGGGCGCCGACACCCTTGTCGATCGGATCGGCCTCGCCGGTGAGCAGCGACTCGTCGATCTCGAGCGCGGCGGCCTCCTCCACCTCGCCGTCGACGACGATCTGGTCGCCGGGGCCGAGCTCGATCAGATCGTCGAGCACCACCTCGCCCGGCGCGATCTGCTCGGCGACGCCGTCGCGGCGGACCGTCGGCTTGGCCTGGCTGACGATCGCCAGCTGATCCAGGGTCCGTTTGGCTCTGATCTCCTGGATGATGCCGACCGCGCTGTTGGCCACGATGAGCAGGCCGAACATGCCGTCGATGATCGAGCCGGTGGACATCACCAGCAGGAACAGCACACCGAGAATGGCATTGATGCGGGTGAACACGTTCGCGCGGACGATGTCGCGCACCGACCGGCTGGCCCTGGCGGGCACATCGTTGGTTCGCCCGTCGCGGCGTCGTTGTTCGACCTGTGCTGCGGTGAGCCCGGTCGCCGCGGGCTCCTGCACGGAAATGGACATGCTCGTCAGGCTACGTCAGTCGTAACATGGGATGAATGCAGCGCAGCTCGTCCCCGCCCGGTGTCGTCTTCGGTACCGGCGCCTATCTCATCTGGGGGTTGTTCGCCGCTTTCTTCGGATTGCTGGCCTTCGCCTCGCCCGCCGAAGTCGTGGCGCAGCGGATCATCTGGACCCTGGCGGTGGTGTTGCTGCTGCTCACGGTGACCGGGCGGCTGGGTGGACTGCGCGGGATCGATGCCAGGACCTGGCGGATGGCGGCCCTCGCCTCCGCGGCGCTGTCGCTGAACTGGGGCGTGTATGTCTTCGGCGTCACCACCGGTCACATCGTGGAGTGTGCGCTGGGCTACTTCATCAATCCGCTGGTGACGGTCGCCATCGGGGTGGCGCTGTTCCGGGAGAAGCTCACCAGGGCGCAGTGGGTGGCGCTGGGGCTCGGCGCGCTCGCGGTGGTCGTGCTGACCGTCGACTACGGCCGACCACCGGTGATCGCCCTGATACTGGCCGGCTCGTTCGCCACCTACGGCCTGGTGAAGAAGGTGATCCGGCTCGACGCGCTGCGTGGCATCGCGGCCGAGGGCATCGTCGCCGTCCCGTTCGCCCTGGCCTTCCTGATCGTGTTGCTGGCCACCGGCCGCAGCGAACTCACCTCCAGCCCCGCCCATTTCGGCCTGATGCTGGCCACCGGGCCGGTCACCCTCGTCCCGCTGCTGCTGTTCGCCGTCGCGGCCCAGCGCGTCCCCCTCTCGATGATGGGCATCCTGCAGTACCTCACCCCGGGTATGCAGATGGCCTGGGGCGTCGCCGTCATGCACGAACCCATGCCTGCCTCCCGCTGGGCCGGCTTCGCCCTGATCTGGGCCGCCCTCGCCGTCTTCACCACCGATGCCCTGCGCCGCGCCCGCCGAGCACGCCACGCCGGCTCGATCGCCGAACCGGTCGGCGAGGTCGCCACGCGCTGAACCCGAGCCGGATCAGGCGGTAGGCAGTGGCGCGGGCGTCGCGCCGAATCGTCCGGAAGCTGCGGCTGGCGCGCCGGGGCGAACTCTTGGTGTGTCGTACAATCCGACCGGTAGGCTCGACCGCTGAACAATCGGAGCGGGCGCCCGAAAGGGGTGGGTCTGTGCAGGATGCGGGGTTTTCCGATCGGGTGGCGGGGGTGCTGGTCGGTGGGGCCGCGGGGGACGCGCTGGGGGCGGGGTACGAGTTCACCAAGCCTGGGCCGGCGGCGGTGATCGACATGATCGGGGGTGGGCCCTTCGATTGGGCGCCGGGTGAGTGGACCGACGATACGTCGATGGCGTTGGCGATCGTGCTGGCCGCGGTGAACGAGCCGGGGATCGATCTGGATGCGGTGGCGGCGGGGTTTGTCGCGTGGTTCGATTCGAAGCCGCCGGATATCGGGAATCAGACCTGGAAGGTGTTGTCGGCCAGGCCTTCTTCCGCGCTGGATATGCAGGTGGTGGCGATGTCGCTGACCGGGCGGACCGGTGGGAACGGGTCGTTGATGCGGACCGCGCCGGTGGCGCTCGCCTATCTCGACGACGCGGCCGAATGTGTGGCGGCGGCGGGGCGGGTCGGGATGCTCACGCACTATGACGAGCATGCCGTCGAGGCGTGCAAGATATGGACCTACGCGGTCCGGCATGCGGTGCTGAACGCCGATTTCGGTGGGGTGCGCGAATACGTGGGCGGCTCAGCGCAATCGGCCTATTGGACCGCGCGCCTGGACGAGGCGGAGAACGGTACGCCCGACGACTTCCCGAACAACGGCTGGGTGGTGCACGCCCTGCAGACCGCCTGGTGGGCGATCACCACGACCGACCAGTCGACCCCCGAGCATTTGCCCCGCGCGCTGGAAGCCTGCGTTCGCGCGGGCAACGACACCGACACCACGGCCGCCATCGCGGGTGGACTGCTCGGTGCGCGTTGGGGTGCCTCCGCTGTCCCGGCCCGGTGGCGGGCCATGCTGCACGGTTACCCCGGCCTGACCGGGGCGGACCTGCCCGATCTGGCGCAGCGCATCGCCGCACACTCGTGCTGATCGCAGCGCCGAACATTCACTACCCCGCCGATCGGTCGAAATCTGGACCATCGGAGCGTTAAGTGAATACTCAGCGCATGTCGACACCGCGTGCGTTCGATCGCACAGATCGGGCTTACCAAGCAGTGACGACGGGGCCCGGGGTCCATGTTCCCCAACGATTTTCGGAGTCGACTGTCGGCTTCGCAGGCACGGCTCCGTTGTCCAAGGGCAGGTACTGCTCGATCGAGCCCCAGTCCCGGTCCCAGTCGTTGTTCAGGTAGGTCGGCAGGGTGCGGGCCGTGAACAGGAGCTGGGTCCAGCCGAGCGGGCCGCCACCGTCGTGGCCCTGCCACAGGTTGGTGATGGTGGCGCCGTTGCGGTCGGGCAGGATGCGGTACTCGGGCAGGGCCGAGATGCCGTTGTAGGTCGGCAGGTGGTTCTGGCACGGGAAGTGCAGGCCCACCGCCCAATCCAGCAGCACCGGGGTGTCACGGCCGACGAGCGCGTTCAGCGTGGTGGTCTGCGGCATGCGCGGCGGGGTCACCGCCAGCCACTGGTCGGGGCCCAGATCCTTGTCCTGCGCGACCAGCCGGACGACGCCGGTGTCGGCGGGCAGCTGGTCGAGCGGGACGCGCAGGTTGCGCCAGGTCGGGGCGGGGCCGATGTCGATCGGCATGACCTGACCGGTCACGGTGACCGTGCCGTCGGGGGCCGCGGTGCCGTATTCGACCAGGAGTTCCTGACCGGGGTGCACGATGCCGTCGGCGTCGACCGACCGGATCCGGCCTGCCACCGAGACCGCGAGCAGCGGGCCGCGCGGGCCGTCGGGCAGGCGGAACCAGCCGGTGGTCAGCGAGGCGGGTTCCTGGGCGCCGGAGCGGTAGCTGCCGAGCACGGGGGTGGTCGCCGGGTCGAGACCGAACGGGAGCTGCAGCGAGCCCTGCCGGGATTCCGAACCGGCGGAGGTCGAGGCGTCACGCAGCTTGTCCGGGTCGTCGGACACCGAATTCGCCTGGCCCGTGGTCGATTCCACCTCGTCGGAGGTCAGGATGGGGGCGACGCCGTCGGGGCGGAAGCCGGTCGAGTCGGCGCCCGCCATCGTGGTGGCGACATCGCCGGTCAGCGGGGCGAGCATGGACGCGTTCGGGTCGGTCTCGACGAGCACCTCGTCGGCCATACCGCACCCGCCCGCGAACGCGGCTTCGAAGTTCGAGCTGGCCACCGAATAGGCGGGATACTGGGCGATCGTGGCCTTCGCGAAGGAGGCCAGTTCGAACAGCACCATCAGCGCGGCCGCGACGGCCAGGACCGGCACCGCCGTCAGCCGTCCGGCCCGTGGCTTCGGGTTCGGGTTCGGGTGGATGTGGAACCACGCGGCGACAGCGAGGGCCAGGAAAGTCAGACCGGCGAACACGGTCGACAGGCCGAAACCGGCGACCGTCGGCGGCTTGTCCCACCAGGGGATTCCCCACGAGGACACATACCAGTAGCCGTTGGCGCCGACGAAGGTCATGGCCATGGCGAAGAAGACCGCGGCGGCGAACAGCGCGCGATTACGCAACGGCCGCAGCACATCCGAGCTCACCGCGACCGCGGTCACCGCGGCGACACAGGTGGCCAGGCCGGCGAACACGCCGAACTGGTGGGTCCACTTGGTGGGCGAGAACATCATCAGCACCATGGCGGCCAGGGTGATGCCGAGCATGCGCCGGGTCGGGCCGACCGCGGTGCCGGGGATGTGGCCGCCGCGGCGCAGCATGACCGCGGTGCACACGATCAGGCCGAGCAGCATGGCGAACACGCCGAAGCGCCGCGTCAGCCAGCCGTCGGCATTGAGCTGCAGCAGGTACTGGTAGCGCAGGAACTCGAAGAACCAGGACTCCCCCGGCCCGATCTTGCCGTGCACTTCGAACATCTCCAGCACACCGGCCAGGGTCCGGTCGGCGAACACCACGGTCAGCACGACCGTGCCCGCCGCCAGGATCGGCAGCAGCAGCGCGAGATAGCCGACCGATTTCGCCCGCTGCACAATCACCGCGGTGACGACGCGCGCGCCGGCGACGAGCGCGCCGAGGCAGATCAGGCCCGACGGCGCGCCGGTGAGGGTGAACGCGGCGACGATCACCGCGACGGCGAAGGGCAGCAGCCGCCGGGTCGCGATGGCGCGTTCGACCGAGACCCAGGTGACCAGCACACCCAGCGCGACCACGAATTCCGCGCGCAGGCCGTTGTTGTAGGGCAGCCAGAAGGCCAGGAACACCAGCGCGGCGGTCCAGGTCGCGACCCGCTGGCGGCGCACCGCCACGCCGAGCCGGGGCAGCACCTCGCGGCTGATCAGCCACCAGGTGAGCAGGCCCGCGCCGAGGGCGGGCAGGCGGACCAGCGGGCTGACGGCGGAAATGTGGGTGATCCAGCCGATGATGTCGGTGTAGGGCGTGTAGAACGGGCCCTCGTCGACGCTGAACCAGCGGTAGTAGTTCGACATGGTGCCGGAACTGCGGGCGCCCCTGGCCATGCCGAGGATGTAGCCGTCGTCGGAGGTGTTGGCGCCGATGAAATGCCACACGGCCAGGACCGCGAACACCAGCCAGTCGACCGGCCGCAGCCGCCACCAGCGCTGCGGCAGGAACCGGCGCGCCGAGCGGCCGTCGAGCGCGTCCAGCCGGTGCAGGGCGAACAGCGACAGCGCGGTCGCGAGCAGGCACAGCACGATCGCGGCGAGCTTGATCCAGGTCGGTGAGGTCGTGTAGCGGGAATCGGCGACCACCTGCACCGCGAGGTCGGCGGGCGGTGCGCCGGTCAGCTCGCTGAAGACGCCGACCACCTGGGGCCGCAGATCGGCGGGCACGGTCGCGCCGGAGGCACCGAGGCCCGTCGCGGTGACGGCGGCTTCCTGCGGCGAGATCGCGACGGCGATCGCGCAGGTGTTGCCGAGCACGTCGGCGAGCGGCGCCGTCCACAGCAGTGTCGAGCGCGACACCACGTCGACGCGGCCGGGCCGGTCGGGAGTGTCGGCGACGACCTTGACGACGAAGCCGTACTTCTCCATGTCGGCCGACTGGTGCGGAATCGTCGACACGGCGACGCCGCCGCTCTCGGCGAGCGTGCTCAGCGCGGCGCACGGCACGGTGGCCGACAGGGCGGCGGGAGCGTAGGCGACCAGCGGGGATTCGATCGAGGTGGTCGTGCCGCGCTGCGGCCAGGCCACCGTGGCGGTGTCGACTCGGACCGGCAGGAACGGGATGGCGACCGCGCTCAGCACACCGACGAGGGCGGCGACCATCGCGACGATGCGCGCCCACCCGCCGAGCCGGGCCCGTCGTGCGGGCTCCGAAGCATCCTTGGGCGGATTCCCCTGCCGCACGATCGTCTCTACCACGGGGCCCGATAGTAGCGGCGCGGACGACGGCGGTCGAAACGCGAACATCGCTCAGTCACTTCCCGTACTCCCGGCCCCGCACGACCCGACCTCGAGGAGGGTCCGCCGCGTCAGCGGCGGTTCGCGGCCGTCCCGCCGGTCAGGTGCCGTTGCGTAGGCGACGAAGGAGCAAGCAACGGTGCCTGACCGGCGGGACACAAGGGGCCGCGAACTCGAGCGCGCCAGCGCTCCAACAACACAGCGAACTCGAGCGCGCCAGCGCTCCGAAAACTCAGGCGCAGGCGACCGACTGCTGACCCAGGTTGGTCAGCATGCCGCAGGCCCACGACTTCTGGACCTTCCACTTGCCGTCCTCGGCCACGAACGGCACATCCACGACATTGGTCTGACCGTTGACCGTGAAGTTGGCCTTGGCATTGACACTTTCGCCGAACGAGGTCACCTCGGTGACCTGCACCTGCACATTGGCGTCCTTGGCAGCCTGCGCCAACCGGTTCGGCAGCTCGGGATCGGCCGAACCACCCTGCACGAAGTCCACCTTCTCCTCGTTCGGGACCGAGGGATCCAGCGCGGTGTTCAGCTGCGCATTGAGCTCCTCCACCGTCGGCACCGGGGGCAGGTTCGCGGCGGTCGTGGCCGCGGCCTTGGCGCTGGTGGTGGTCTTGGCGGCGGGCTTGTCACCCTTGTCGTCGCTGCACGCGCTCAGCCCGAGGGCGGCGACCACGGCCAGTCCGGCGATCGCGACACGTCCGGTCGTACGAAGCTTCAACTGCTCGTCCTTTGCGTTCGAGGTGGGAGTTCCATCGCGGTAGCCGAGGCTACCGGAGACCTGCCGAAGCGCCGCCCTACAGGCCGGTGTGGACATCGCCACCTTCTGTCATAGCCCAAAGGTATTGTCGGCGTGTGCAGCTGCGATACAACTTCCGTCTGTACCCCACCATGTGGCAACAGCGGTCGTTGGCGAAGGCATTCGGGTGCGCCCGCGTGGTCTACAACGATGCCTTGCGGACTCGCCACGAAGCGTTCGAAGCCGGTCAGCGGGTCAGCGATGCGGAGTGCCCAAACGGCTGACTGCTTCGAAGGCGACCGCGGAACGGGAATAGCTCGGGGAAGTGTCGTCGGTGGTTCTTCAGCAGACACTCGCCGAGCTGAACACCGCGTACCGCAACTTCTTCGCCTCGTTGACCGGCAGGCGTAAGGGTGCGCGGGTCGCCCACCGAAGTACCGGTCCCGCAAGGACAATCGGCAATCGATCCGGTTCACTCGTAATGCCAGGTTCACGGTGACCTCGAGTCGGAAGCTGAGGCTGCCGAAGGTTGGCGATGTAGCTGTGCGCTGGTCACGGGTGCTGCCGTCGGATCCCTCGAGTGTGACTGTGATCAAGGACGCGGCGGGCAGATATTTCGCTTCCTTCGTGGTCGAGGTCGAGTCCGTCCCGCTCCCACCCTCGGATTCCGAAGTGGGTATCGACCTGGGTCTGACGGCGTTTGCGGTGCTGTCGAACGGGAAAACGATCGACAATCCTCGGTTCTTACGCCGCGCCGAACGCAAGCTGCGCGCCGCACAGCAGTCGCTGTCACGCAAGTAGAAGGGCTCAGCGAACCGGGCCAAGGCACGAATCAAGGTCGCGAGGGCGCACACCAAGGTGGCCGACACGCGCAGGGATTGGGCGCGCAAACAGTCCACGACGATTATCCGCGACAACCAAGCGGTGTACATCGAGGACTTGTGCGTCTCAGGCTTGGCGCGAACCCGATTGGCGAAGTCGGCGCACGTTGCAGGATGGGGCATGTTCACCCGCATGATCGAAGGGAAAGCTGTCCGGTACAGGCGGGTCTTCGGCAAGGTCGACCGCTGGTTCCCCTCCTCCCAGCTGTGTTCACAGTGTGGCGCACTGACCGGAGCGAAGCCGTTGCATGTCCGCTCATGGACGTGCGATTGCGGTATCACCCACGACCGGGACCTGAACGCCGCGAACAACATTCTGGCCGCGGGACGCGCGGACAGCTCAACGCCTGTGGAGCTGGTGTCAGACGTGCCTTCAGGTGCGCGACCGGCCGTGAAGCAGGAACCCACCGGAAGCGCGGCCTAACCCGTGCAGGCCGGAATGCCTACCCTTCGGGGCGGGAGGACGTCAATACTCACGAGAGGCTGGCGAGCGGGTCGGCCCGGGTCAGGTGCTCGTCGTCGGCCGGAAACGTACGCGCTGGGCCCGGGCCTGTCGAGCTGGTCTCGAAACGGACGGTCACCACGCCGTAGCCCGCGCCCTGGACCCAGCCGTGCCCGAATTCGGGGTGGCTGACGTCCATGCCCGGAAACCATTGTCCGGCAGGAGGATGGGGGTCGTCGGGGGGTGGCGTGGTGTCTTCGACCGCCTCTGCGGCCAGGTCTTCCGGCACCGCCTGGTCGAGTTCGGGGAACAGCGATTCCTGGCGCACCAGCGACAGTCCGCCGTAGCCGACGCCGACCAGCCGGATCGGGCCGAGTTCGGTCGGATCGATGGCGGATCGTTGCGCGGCCGCGGACAGGGTGGCGAGGTCGGCGGTGGCGTAGGGCAAGGTGAACGACCTGGTCACGATGCTCATGTCGGACTTCTTGAGTTTGAGCACCACCGTGCGGGCCGCGCGGCCGTCGCGTTCGAGCCTGCGGTGCGCTGATGCCGCCATGGCGGTGATGGCGGTGCGCAGGTCGGGCAGGGTGACGATGTCGCGTTCGTAGGTGTTCTCGGCGCTGATCTGCTTGGCCTCGGCGCGCTCGGTGACCGGGCGGTCGTCGATGCCGCGGGCGAGCCGGTGCAGCGCGGCGCCCATGCTGCCGCCCAGGATCGAGGCGGCCTCGGATTCCGGCAGCGCCGCGAACGCGCCGACGGTCTCGATGCCGAGGCTGCGCAGCCTGCTCTCGGCGACCGGGCCGATCCCCCACAGTTTGCGGACCGGCAGCCCGGCAAGCAGTTCGCCCTGTTCGGCGGGGGAGATCACCCGCATGCCGTCGGGTTTGGCCAGGCCGGAGCCGATCTTGGCGAGTTGTTTGCCGGTGCCCGCGCCGATCGAGGCGGTGAGTCCGGTGCGCGCGTCGACCAATGCGCGCAGCATCGCGCAATACTCCTCGACCTGCGCCACGCTCGCACCGACCAGCTCGGCGGGTTCGGCGAACGCCTCGTCGAACGACAGGGTCTCCAGCACCGGGATGCGGCTGCGGAGCGTGTCGAACACCTGGGCGCTGAGCACCGAGTACACCGCGCCACGCGGCGGCACCACCACGGCCGACACGCCGATCAGCCGCCGGGCCTGATGCATCGGCATGGCCGAGCGCGCGCCGTAGACCCTGGCCTCGTAGCTGGCGCCCGCGACGACACCGCGCTGACCCGCGCCGCCGACCAGAACGGGCCTGCCACGCAGGGTCGGCCGCGTCAATTGCTCGGCCGAGGCGAAGAAAGCGTCCATATCGATGTGCAGCACCCAGCGGCGGGCGGTGACCGCCGCATCGGCCCTGGCCGGGACGCCGGCGGTGGTGGCGTCGGTCCTCACGCCCGCAATCTACGCGGGCCCGCCGACAGATTCGGCAGCCTGTTGACAGCCGTGACACAGCGATCACTCAGCCGGATATGTGATGATCGGTGGATGAAGATCCGCAAGGCTGTCATTCCGGCTGCGGGAATCGGCTCCCGGCTGCTCCCGCTGACCAAGGCGACGCCGAAGGAGATGCTGCCGGTCGGCGACAAACCGGTCATCGAGCACACCGTGCGCGAGCTGGTCTCCTCCGGGATCACCGACATCACCATCGTCGTGAGCAGCGGCAAGTCGCTGATCCAGGATCACTTCCGCCCGAACCCGGCACTGGTCGCGCAGCTGCGCGCCGACGGCAAGTCCGCCTATGCCGACGCGGTGGAAGAGGTCGGTGAGCTCTCGCGCGCCGGTCACATCACCTATCTCGACCAGCACGGTCCGTACGGCAACGGCACACCCGTGCTCAATGCCGCCCGGCACCTGGGCGACGAGCCGATGCTGGTGCTGTGGCCCGACGACGTGTTCGTCGCCGAGGTACCGCGCGCCCAGCAGCTCATCACCGCCTACGAGTCCACCGGCTGCCCGGTGCTCGCGCTGCTACCGATGGCGCCGGGCGAGTCGCAGCGCTACGGCGTGCCCGTGGTGCGCGAGGACCTCGACGAAGGTCTGCTGCGCATCTCCGGCCTGATGGAGAAGCCCAAGCCCGAGGACGCGCCGTCGGCCTACGCGGCCATCGGCGGGTACGTGGTGACGCCGGGCATCATCGACGAGCTGCAGGTGCAGACCGACAACTGGTACACCCACCAGACCGGCGAGGTGTACCTGACCGACGCGATCAACAACTACGCCGCCAACCACGCGGTGTACGGGCAGGTCATCCAGGGACGCTGGTACGACACCGGCAACCCGGCCGACTACCTGGTCGCGCAGTTCGCCTCGGCGCTGGCTCATCCCGAGTACGGGCCGCTGCTGCGCCAGCTGGTCGACTAGGCGTTCGTGCTCGGTCATGACAGCCGGTCGGCTATCGGGCGGCATCGCCTGACCGACCGGCTGATCCGGTGGCGCGCCGGGGATGACTCACTCCCGGCGCGACACCGTTTCCACAGGACAATCATCACGAGCAGTCACTGTCACCTGAGCGTGTTCCATGCGCATCAGCAGCAACGCGTCAGATTGTGCCCGACGATCCGGCGAATATCCCTCATTTGGCAAATTTTCAGCATCGAGCGTGTCGCCGAATGACCGAGGTATGCGAATCCGCGTGCGCCGCAGCCGATTAGACCGATCGGCGGCCGACACCATCGCCACCGGAAAGGGGCGGGGCCGTTTCCGGCCCCGCCCCTCTCTACGGCGATCTACGCCTTGCTGACCGAAGCCCGCACCCCGCCGGTGAGCTCGGCGGCATCCGGGCCCGCCACAGCGAACGTCAGTGTGGTGGCCAGGATCTCCCCGGCGATCAGGTCGCGGTGGATCTGGGCCCACTCGGCCCGTTCGGCGGGCACGTCCAGGACCACGCTGATCCGGTCCGACACGTCCAGGCCCTGCGACTTGCGGGTCTCCTGCAGGTCGCGAATGAGGTCGCGGGCCCAGCCCTCGGCCTCCAGCTCCTCGGTGACCACCGAGTTCAGCACCACCAGACCGGCATTGCCGGGCAGGGCGGCGGTGGACTCGGGTTCGGCGGCCACCAGGCGCTGGGTGTACTCCTCGGGCAGCAGGGTGATCCCGGCGGCGGTGACGACACCGTCGGCCGACTCCGTCCACTCCCCCGCCTTGACGGCCTTGATCACCGTCTGGACCTGCTTGCCCAGGCGCGGACCGGCGGCGCGCGCGTTCACGGCCAGCTCGAACCGGCCGTGCACGGCGACGTCGGTGGTCAGGTCGACCTTCTTGACGTTGACCTCGTCGGCGATCAGCGCGGTGAACGGCGCGAGCCGCTCGGCGTCGGCCGCGGCGATGGTGACCTCGGCCAGCGGCAGCCGCACCCGCAAATTCTGCGCCTTGCGCAGGCTCAGCACGGTGGAACAGACCACCCGCACCTCGTCCATGGCGGCGACGAGTTCGGGATCGTGCGGCAGCTCGGTCTCGGCGGGCCAGTCGGTCAGGTGCACCGAGCGCTCGCCGGTGAGCCCACGCCAGATGACCTCGCTGATCAGCGGCAGCAGCGGCGCGGCCAGGCGGGTGACCACCTCGAGCACCGTGTGCAGCGTGTCCACCGCGTCGCGGTCCTCGGACCAGAACCGCGAACGCGACCGGCGCACATACCAGTTGGTGAGCGCGTCGGCGAAGGAGCGCAGCTCGTCGGCGGCGCCTGCGATGTCGTAGGTCTCGAGCGCCTCGGTGATCACGTCCCGGGTGGCCGCGAGCTTGGCCAGGATGTACCGATCGAGCACGTTCGGCGAATCCGTGCGCCACTGTCCGGGCTTGGAGGCGTAGAGCTGCAGGAAGGTCCACGCGTTCCACAGCGGGCGCAGCGCGTGGCTGACGCCTTCGCGGATGCCGCGCTCGGTGACGATGAGATTGCCGCCACGCAGGATCGGCGAACTCATCAGGAACCAGCGCATCGCGTCGGAGCCGTCGCGGTCGAAGACCTCGTTGACGTCGGGGTAGTTGCCCTTCGACTTCGACATCTTCAGGCCGTCGTCACCGAGCACGATGCCGTGCGCGGCAACGGTTTTGAACGACGGCGAGTCGAACAGCGCGGTCGACAGGACATGCAGCGTGTAGAACCAGCCGCGGGTCTGCCCGTTGTACTCGACGATGAAATCGCCGGGGAAGTGGCTGTCGAACCACTCCTTGTTCTCGAACGGGTAGTGCACCTGCGCGTAGGGCATCGAGCCCGACTCGAACCAGCAGTCGAGCACCTCGGGCACCCGGCGCATGGTCGAGTTCCCCGTCGGGTCGTCGGGGTTGGGCCGGGTGAGCTCGTCGATGTAGGGCCGGTGCAGGTCCTGCGGGCGCACGCCGAAGTCGGCTTCCAGCTCGTCGAGCGAACCGTAGACGTCCACGCGCGGGTAGGCCGGGTCGTCGGAGACCCACACCGGGATCGGGCTGCCCCAGTAGCGGTTCCGGCTGATGTTCCAGTCGCGCGCGCCTTCGAGCCACTTGCCGAACTGGCCGTCGCGGATGTGCTCGGGCACCCAGCTGATCTGCTTGTTCAGCTCGACCATCCGGTCACGGAACTGGGTGACCGCGACGAACCAGGACGGCACGGCCATGTAGATCAGCGGCTGGCCGGAACGCCAGCTGTGCGGGTAGGAGTGCTCGATCGTCTCGTGCCGCAGCAGCTTTCCGGCGGCCTTGAGGTCCTTGATGATCACCGGGTTGGCGTCGAAGACCATCAGGCCCTCGTACGGCGGCACCATCGAGGTGAACTTGCCCGCCGGGTCCAGCGGCTGCACGATCTCGATGCCGTTGGCCGCGGCCACGTCCATGTCCTCCTCACCGAAAGCCGGTGCGAGGTGGACGATTCCGGTGCCGGAGTCGGTGGTGACGTAGTCGGCGGTGAGCACGCGGTGCGCGTGCGGGTGGCCGACGAAGAAGTCGAAGGGCGGGCGGTAGGACAGGTCGGCCAGGGCCGCGCCGTCGTACTCGCCGAGCACCTCCGGCTCGTCGCCGAACTCACGGGAGTAGTGCGAGACGCGTTCGGCGGCAAGCAGATAGCGCTTGTCGTCGGCGCCGCGTACGTGCACGTAGCGCACGTCGGGGTGCACCGCGATCGCCAGGTTGGACGGCAGGGTCCACGGCGTGGTGGTCCAGATCAGCGCGTTCGCGCCGTCGAGCGCGGCCAGGGGATGCTCGGCCGGGACGACCAGCTGCATGTCGACGGTGACCGCGGGGTCCTGCCGCATCTTGTAGGCGTCGTCCAGGCGGGTCTCCTGGTTCGACAGCGGTGTCTGCTCGTACCAGCTGTAGGGCAGCACCCGGAAGCCCTGGTAGATCAGGCCCTTGTCGTAGAGCGACTTGAACGCCCACATCACCGACTCCATGAAGTCGAGATCGAGAGTCTTGTAGTCGTTGTCGAAGTCGACCCAGCGCGCCTGGCGGGTGACGTAGTCACGCCACTCGCCGGTGTAGCGCAGCACCGAGGACTTACAGGCGGCGTTGAACTCGGCCAGCCCCATCTCGTCGATCTGCGCCTTGTCGGTGATGCCGAGCTGCTTCTCGGCCTCGATCTCCGCGGGCAGGCCGTGGGTGTCCCAGCCGAAGCGGCGGTCGACCAGCTTGCCGCGCATGGTCTGGAAGCGCGGGATCAGGTCCTTGACGTAGCCGGTGAGCAGGTGACCGTAGTGCGGCAGGCCGTTGGCGAAGGGCGGGCCGTCGTAGAAGACGAACTCGTCGTTGCCGTCCCGGTTGCGCAGGCTTGCGCGGAAGGTGTCGTCGCCGGCCCAGTAGTCGAGGACCTGCTGTTCGAGTTCCGGGAACGACGCGCCGGAACCGGCGCCGAAGTCGACCCGGGGGTATGCACCGGTGGTTGTCTCGTCCGCCATCGCGGATCTGCTCCTCGTGCCGCCGCGCCGTCGGCGCGAATCCTGGGCACGGGGACGATGCCGGCGCCGGTGCGCCGTACCGCGGTACCACCCCGTTTGCCCGTTCCGCCCCTGGTGGGAAGCGGTGCGGGCCTCTCGTTGTGTGAGCTGTGACGGGCTCACCCGTTCGGTTCTACTGAGCGCGAGCGCCGTTCTTCCGAAGGCTCCCCGGTGATGGCCGGATCAGTGCCGTGTGTTCTTCGATTCTAGCGGGGACCGTCCAGCGGATATTCCGCGGTCAGTCCCACCGGCTGCGCCCCTCGGCACGCTGCGCGTGGTGCCGTCCGGGCCGGACCGGGTCGTTCTCGGGTTTTCGCGAGGCCAGCGCACTCACCAACAGCGTGGCGGCGCCGATCATGCAGATCAGAATGCAACCCCACGCCCACAACACCGAACCGGTGGCGAGCGCCGCGACAAGCAGACCGAAACCGATTGCCGCGAGGACGAGCGTCAAGACGAGCATGCTGACTCCCAAGAAACCCGAGCAGCCCGATGAAAGCTGGGCGTTCCCGGATCACGCGGCGTGCCGCGCGACCCGGGTCCAGTTTACTTGCCGCCCTTGGCGAAGGAGGCGGGAGCCAGACTGTTGGCCGAACCGTTGGTCTCGCCGGCGAACTCGCCACCGTCGACCGGAACGGCCGACCCGCGGTTCTCCAGCTCTTCCAGCTGCGACTCCAGGTACGACTTCAGCCGCACGCGGTACTCGCGCTCGAAGGTCTTCAGCTGCTCGATGCGGCTTTCGAGCACCGTGCGCTGCTGGGTGATGGTGGCCATGATCTCGGCGTGCTGACGCTCGGCGTCGGCGGTGAGCGCCTCGGCCTTGTCCTTGGCCTGCCGGATCTGGGTGTCGGAACGGTTCTGCGCGTCGGCCAGCATCGCGTCGGACTTCTGGCGCGCGTCGGCGATCATCGCCTCCGAGCGGGTGCGGGCGTCGCCGACCAGTCGCTCGGAGTTTGCCCGCGCGTTCGAGAGCAGTCCCTCGGCCTCGGTCTTGGCGTCGGTGGTGAGCCGGTCGGCCATCTCCTGCGCCAGGGTGAGCACCTTCGCGGCCTGCATGTTCGCGTCGGGACCGGAGTTGTCCCGGACCGGCGCGGCGACCGGCATCGGCGCGGGCGGCGCGGCTGGGACCGGTGGCGCGATAGGTTCAGGTGCTGGCGGCGGAGCCTGCTGGACCGGCGCCTTCACGGCGTTGACCGGGGCGGATGCACGGTTCTTCTTGGCATCGGCCAGCTCGGTGTCGAGCTCGGCGACCCGCTGGCGCAGGTCGGCGTTCTCCTCGATCAGGCGCGAAAGCTCCTGCTCGACGAGGTCCAGGAAGGCATCGACCTCGTCCTCGTTGTAGCCGCGCTTACCGATCGGCGGTTTGCTGAACGCGACGTTATGCACATCGGCAGGAGTCAGCGGCATCGAAGGATCCCTTCACGCGTCTTTTGGAGAACTAGCAAGCGGTCTTCTCGATTCAGTATGTCACACGGAGGTCACGGGCTGCCCGAGCCTACCCACGATGGACATCAGGATGAAGACCACGAAGAGCAGGACCATTATCGACAGATCGAGCCGAATACCCCCGAGGTTCACAGGAGGTATCAACCGCCTCAGGAGTTTCACCGGCGGGTCGGTCACCGTGAAGATGACCTCCAGCAGGATCACCACCACACCGGTAGGGCGCCAATCGCGTGCGAAACTGCGAATGAACTCGACAATCACCCGACTGATCAACAACAGCCAGAAGATGAAAAGCACGAGGTACAGAACCGCGAACAGGGCCACGGCTTCACTCTGCCGCAAAATCGGCGGCTTGCAAAATGGCCGCGCCGCGCGGTGCGCGGGCGGCCATCAGGATGGTGCGGATGTGACGTCTATTTCTGGTTGTAGAAGCCGTTTTCGGCGATCCGGCGGCGCTCTTCCGCCGATACGTCGACATCGGCCGGTGAGAGCAGGAACACCTTTGTCGCCACCTTGTCGAACGAACCGCGCAGCGCGAACGCGAGCCCGGCCGCGAAATCGACCAGCCGTTTGGCATCGGCATTGCTCAGGTCGACCAGGTCCATGATGACCGGGTTGCCCTCGCGGAAACGCTCACCGATGATCCTGGCCTCGCTGTAATCCCGTGGACGCAGCGTGGTGATCTTGGACAAGGGACCTCCGTCCTCGAAGATCCCGGGCCGCCGCGCTGCCGCGGGCTCGGGGCGCAAACGCTCCTCGAGCCTGCGCTCCTCGGCGTCGGGATCGACCGCGAGCGCTCCACGGGTGGAGCCGCGCATGCCGGGTGCGACACCGCCCGCCCGGAACGAGCGACCCGACGACGGGGCGGTCTCGATCCTGGTCGGACGCCGCGGCGCCTCGTAGCGATCGTCGGCGTAGGTGTCGGCGACGTAATCGTCACGACGCGCCTGGTAGGCCGATTTGTAGGCCGGCTGCGGGTAGTCGTCGGCCTCGTCCTCGAAACGGTCGGAGCCGTAACGATCTTCGGCGTAGCGGTCGTAGCTGCGCGGGCGGGTGCGACCTGCGCGCTCCTCGGCGCCACGAGGGGCGTGATCGTCGACGTAATCGTCTTCGTACTCGTCGAGCGGAACCATGCCGAAGTACGCCTTGAACTTGTGCAGCGTGCTCATACCTCCACCTCGCGCTCGCTCGGTTCCGGCATGACCACGCAGGTGGCTGAGCCGATGACTCGCTCGCTCCGCTCGCTCATATGGTCGACCTTCCTTCGGCCCCGGTGGCGGCCGGGTGTTGAAGTTCTTGCTCAGCGCCTCGTCGGCCCAATCGTATGTGTCGAATGTGACTGATGAGGTTTCTTTGCTACGCCGAGGTTATCGGTCGCGCGCCCATCAGGGCGGTACCGACACGCACACAGGTCGAACCGTGTTCGACAGCAACTTCCAAATCACCCGACATACCTGCAGAAAGTTCGGTGGCATCGGCGTGTTGCGCGAGCAGCGAAGTGTGCAAAGTCGCAAGATTCGCAAAGGACGCATCAGTCGCGGCGTCAAGGGGCGGAATCGCCATCAGACCGGCCAGATCCAGGCCGGGAGCCTTTGCCACGAGGTCGGCGAGGGCGGGCAGATCGGCCGGTGCGACACCCCCGCGTCCGGGGTCGTCGTCGAGACTCACCTGGAGCAGGACACGCAAGGGCGCGGTACGCTCGCCGGCTGCCAGTGCGTCCTGTGCGGCCCGGTCCAGCGCGTTTGCCAGTCGTTCGCTGTCGACCGAGTGCACGGTGTGCGCCCAGCGCGCCACCGCGCGCGCCTTGTTCCGTTGTAAACGGCCGATCATGTGCCACTCGATGTCGTCGTAGGCCAGCTGGTCGACCTTGGCCGAGGCCTCCTGCTCGCGCGACTCGCCGAACTCGCGCCTGCCGAGGCGGTAGAGGATGTCGACGTCGGCGGCCGGGAAGAACTTCGTCACCGGGAGCAGGCGGACCGAACCCGCCGGGCGGCCCGCGGCGGCCACGGCGGTGTCGATGCGCGCGAGCAGGCCGTCGAGCCTGGCCGAGAGTTCCGCGGTGCGGACGGCGTCCTGGTCGGCGACCACCGGCTCCGGGCGCTGACCGCTCATGCCGGGGTGTCCATCCAGATCACGCCGGCGATGCGGCCGGTCGGGGCCCCGCGGCGGTGGCTGAACAGGGTCTTGTCCTCGATGGTGCAGCGCGGGTCGAGCGCGATTCCACCGACGCCCGCCTCGGTGAGCTGCCTGCTGATGCCTGCGCGCAGGTCGAGGCCGGGGGTCTTGCGCACCGTCGTGGTGGCGCTGCCGGGCAGATGGGCCTCGACGTCGGCACGCATCGCGGCGGGGACTTCGTACTGGCGGCCCGACGCGGCGGGGCCGAGGAAGGCGCCGATCCGGTCGACGCGCGCGCCGACCGAGACCATCGCCTCGAGTACCCGGGGCACGATGCCGATCCTGGCGCCGATGCGGCCCGCGTGCACCGCGGCGATGACGCCCGCCTCGTCGTCGGAGAGCAGGATCGGCACGCAGTCGGCGGTCAGCACTACCAGGGCGAGATTCGGCACGGTCGTGACCAGAGCGTCGGTCACCGGCACCGGCTCGGCGCGCGGTCCGTCGACGATCTCGACATGGCGTCCGTGCACCTGCTCCATCCACACCAGCCGGTCGGGGGTGAGCCCGATGCCCTCGGCCAGGCGAATGCGATTGCGCCGCACGGCTTCCGGATCGTCGCCGACGTGATCGCCCAGGTTGAACGAGTCGTACGGGGCGGCGGAGAAGCCACCGGCGCGGGTGGTGGTCACCCGGCGGACGGTCACGGTGGTCGGTGCGGAAGTCATGACTTCGAGCGTAGTGCGGTCGGGGCGGTGTGGGTCGCCCGCGCGTGGTGACGTCGGTCAACCTCGGTGCGCGGACAACGGACCGTCGAGTTCGTCGAGCTTGCGGGCGATACCCGCGCGGCCGGTCAGGCCGAGCTTGCGCAGGACGCGGCCGAGGTGGTCCTCGACGGTGCGGGGGCTCAGGTAGAGGTGGGCGGCGATGTCTTTGTTCGTGTGGCCCTGGGCCGCCAGTTCGGCGACTTCGCGTTCGCGTCTGGTCAGGCTGGTCGCGGCGACCGGCTGGCTGCCGGCCAGGGTGCGCTGTGCTGTCGTCGTCTCGGCCAGCAGTCGCTGTGCGCCGGCGGCGGCGAAAACCGCGCGCGCCGAGGCGAATCGGCTGGTCGCCTGGCCGAAGTCGCCGCTGCGGCCCGCGACGATGCCCGCCACCAGTTCGGCTTGTGCCCTGTTCACCACCATCCCGGCCCGGGTGAACGCGGCGATCGCCTCCTCGGCGGAAGCGGCTGCCGTATCCAGGTCACCGACGGCTGTGGCGTAGTCGGCTCGGGCCAGTGCGGCGGCACCGATCTGACTGCCCAGGCTCCGATCTCCGGTCTGGCTGGTGGCTGCGCTGCCCCGGGTGGCCAGGGTCTGGGATCTCGCCGCCGTGGTCGCTCGGGTCGCCAGGTCGGCGGCCATCGTGAGGTCGCCGTCGGCGATGGCGGCGTGGGCGGCCCGCGCCAGGTGGGTCGGGTGCAGGGGTCCGGGGCGTGCGTCGAGTGGTGGGAGGTCCGGAGCATCGGGGATCAGACCGGGCGCCTGGACGGCCGGCGGTGGGAGGCCGAGGGTGCGGGCGGTTTCGGCGAGGGTGGTGTCGACGACCTTGCGCCACCAGCGCATGGCGGGGCGTGGGAGGGCGGCGACGGTGTGCCATTGGGCGGTGGCCGTGTCGGTGGGGGCGGTGAGTTGGAGGGTGCGGAGTTTGACCGCGCCGGCGAAGGCGAGCAGGTCGGGGTAGTAGAAGGTGGTCGCGGCGTCGGTGGCGTCGTCGGCGGCGGTGATCGCGGCGTCGAGGCGGCCGAGTTTGGCCAGGGAGTAGGCGCGGACGGTCTGGAGTTCGGCGAGGGCGTAGCTGCGGCCGAAGCGGTGGCTGACCCGGATGGCACGGTCGAGGTGGACGAGGCCGTCGCGGTCGTGGTCGAGGAAGTACGCGCACCAGCCCAGAGCGGGGATCGCGTGGACGACCTCGCGGAAGTCTGCATCGGTCAGGTTCTCGAAGGCCTGATGACACTCGGGGTAGAGATCGGCCGCTGTCCCGATCTGGCCGTCGGCGACGAAGCCGAGGCAGCGCAGTGCGGTCGCGGCGGCGCGGACCGCCGGGTCCTCGATCTCGGCGGAACCGAACAGGGCATTGAGGCGGGCGTGGCCCTCGGCATCCTGGTGATCCTGCAATGCCAGGATGGCCAGTTCCAGCTGGACCGGACCGTCACCGACGCGACGAGGCAGGGTGGCGGCGACGGCGAGCAGGGTCCTGGCGTGGTCGACCCGGCCGAGCATGCGGGCACACCGCGCCGAGAGCAGCAGTGCTTCCAGCTGGTGCGGGCCCGGTTTCGCGGCGGCGGGGTCGAGCGCTTCGGCGGCGCGCTCGGCCGCGCCGGCCAGCAACAGTGCCCGGCCGAGTCCCACCGCGTCGGCGAGCGGATCGGTGGCCGACGGGGCGATCCGGTGCGCGAGCGCGAGCCAGCGCGCGGCCGACGCCGGTGCGTCGGCGAGCACTTGCTCGGCGGCGGCCCGCAGTTCGGTGCCCGCGACCTCGTCGCGACCGAGCAGGGCGTGCTCGAGTTGCCCCGCCCGCGCGGGCATCGGCGCGTCGCGGGCACGCAGTGCCAGTGCGGCACGGCGGTGCGCCATCGCCAGCCAGCCCTGCCCGGCCAGTCGATGGGCGGCCGTGCGGATCAGCGGATGAACGAAGGTCACCGCACCGTCGCTCGCGCAGACCACGCCGCGTGCGACCAGCCTGTCGAGCGCGTCGGCCACCGTCGCCGCGGGGAGATCCACTGTTGTGCACAACAGTTCGAGGTCGGGCGGCACCCCGCACACCGCGATTGCTTGCGCGACCGACCGTTCGGTGTCGGGTAGCTGGGCCAGTTCGGCGCGGATCGTCCGGTCCAGGGCCGCATAGTCGTTCGACGCGGGGTCGGGATTCTCGCCGCGCAGCGCCCGGTCCAGTTCCTGGTCGGGCAGCTCGGCCAGCAGCGACAGGTACAGCGGATTGCCATGGGAGGCGCTGAGCAGCCGGGCACGACGCCGCGGGTCCTCCCCCGGCAGCAGACCGTCGACCTCGGCCTCGCCGAACGGCGGCACCCGGATATGCGCCGATCGCACGTGCGGCACCCGCAGCAGCCGGGTGATCGACGCCGGGCAGCCGCCATCGCGGAACGCGAGGAGCAGGCGGAATCCACCCGCGGGACGATTCCGGATCAGAAACGCCAGCAGCCGAACCGATTCGGCGTCAGCCCACTGCGCGTCGTCGACAACGAGCAACGTCTCGACGGCACCGAGTGCCCGCCGCATCCGGCGAGCAAAGCCGGCATCGGCGAGCACGTCCGCGCCGGACCCGCCGATCTCCGCATCGTCGACCGGCGACACGTGTCCACCCGGACCCGCGCCGAGCCCGGTTGTGGCTACGCGTAAGTCGATACCGCCACGTGCGTCGGTGAGCTGTTCGACGAGGTCGTCGGCGAGGTAGCCCGGTTGCGAGCCGGCGTCCTCGGCACCGGTGACCGAGAACACCCGGCAGGGGGCGGCGTGTGCGAAGCGGGCGGCCAAGCGGGACTTGCCGATCCCGGCGGGCCCCTCCACCAGCAACAACCAGGGCGCGTCGGGGCCGGTGAAGGTCGCGGTCAGCGCGGCGAGTTCGGGCGCGCGGCCGACGAAGGCACGTTCGATCATCGTCACCACCTCTCACGCCCGGATCGACCGGGACTGAGCCTAACCCGGGCCACCGACGGGCAAATGCCGTGGTTTCCCGGATGCTCCGTGCACGGGCGTGGGGTTGGGTGGGCGAGGCCGATCACCGCCGAAGGGTCCGCGGTGAGGTTCTTCAGAAAGAAGGTTCGCATGACGTTCACCGGCAAGGGAATGGTTTCGCGGTTCGCGCTCGCACTGCTCGCGGTCACGGCACTCGGTGCCGCGGGCTGCTCGGCCGTGGACAAGGTCACCGAGGTGGCCCAGGACGCGGGCAAGTCCGACACCGCCCGCTCGAAGGTCGGTGACTGCATCAACGTGATCTCCGCGTCGGTCGTCGACTCCGACACCGAGCCGGTCGCCTGCTCGGCCGAGAACGCCGTGTACCAGGTCGTGCAGGTGCACGACAAGAAGGTCGACTGCCACGAGGACTACACCTCCTACGAGGAGACCTTCGGCAGCGGCGGCACCATCGCGTTCCTGTGTCTGGCACCGAACTTCAAGCAGGGCAGCTGCTACAACGAGGGCATGATGACCGGCTACAAGTACGTGCCGTGCACCGCCGCCGACGCCAGCTTCAAGGTCGTGTCCCGGATCGACGGTCAGGTCGACGAGCAGCTGTGCGGCGAGGACGCCGACTCGGTGCTCGTGGTCAACGACCCGAAGATCACCTACTGCCTCGGCAGCGCCACGAGCTGACCCCGCACACACGAAAGCGCCCGGACTCGACCGAGTCCGGGCGCTTTTCGTCGTGCTGCCTATCGACGCATGAAGATCGGCACTTCGATGTCGTCGTCATCGTCGCCGTCGTCGCGCTGATCGGGATTGTTCACCTGGTTCATCGCCCGCTCGGTGACCCGCTGACGCTCGGACTCCCGGTACCGCTCGGTATCCCGGTAGCTCGGCGCGCTGGTGCGGCCGGTCGACACCCCGCTGGTGGCGGGTTCGGTGGCGCGCGCGGGCGCCTCGCTGCGCGCCTGGCCGACCTCGCCCGCCCGGCCGGAACCGATCGGGTTGGTCCCGTTGCGCGGGGTGCTGACGTTGGTCTCGAACGCCCGCCGCGACGGTCCACCGCCGTCGAAGCCCGCCGCGATCACGGTCACGCGCACCTCGTCGCCGAGCGAATCGTCGATGACGGTACCGAAGATGATGTTGGCCTCGATGTGGGCCGCCTCCTGCACCAGCGAGGCCGCCTCGTTGATCTCGAACAGACCGAGATCGGAGCCGCCCGCGATGGAGAGGAGCACGCCGTGCGCGCCGTCCATCGACGCCTCGAGCAGCGGCGAATTGATCGCCGTCTCGGCCGCTTTCACCGAGCGGCCCTCGCCGCGCGCCGAGCCGATGCCCATCAGCGCCGAGCCCGCGCCCGACATGACGCTCTTGACATCGGCGAAGTCGACGTTGATCAGACCCGGGGTGGTGATCAGGTCGGTGATGCCCTGCACACCGTTGAGGAGCACCTCGTCGGCGGAGCGGAACGCGTCCATCAGGCTCACCGCCGCGTCGCCCAGCTGCAGCAGCCGGTCGTTCGGAATGACGATCAGGGTGTCGCACGACTCGCGAAGCAGGTTGATCCCCACCTCGGCCTGGTTCCCACGCCGTTTGCCCTCGAAGGAGAACGGCCGGGTCACGACACCTATGGTCAGCGCGCCCAGCTTGCGGGCGATGCTGGCGACGACGGGCGCGCCACCGGTACCGGTGCCACCGCCCTCGCCCGCGGTGACGAAGACCATGTCGGCGCCCTTGAGCACCTCTTCGATCTCGTCCTTGTGGTCTTCTGCGGCCTTGCGGCCGACTTCCGGATCGGCGCCTGCGCCGAGGCCGCGGGTCAGCTCGCGGCCGACATCGAGTTTGACGTCGGCATCGCTCATCAGCAGGGCTTGGGCGTCGGTATTGACCGCGATGAACTCGACTCCCTTGAGTCCCTGTTCGATCATTCGGTTGACGGCGTTCACGCCGCCGCCGCCGATACCGACGACCTTGATCACTGCAAGGTAGTTGTGCGGGGGCGTCATGGGCTCTCGCCTTCCTTCGATCTTAAACCCTCAACCTCAACCATAGGGTTGGCGTTATGTCAAGTATCCGACTGCTGCGGAACGCTATTCGCAGCCACTGCGATCCCGGCGCAGGCGCGCCGAGACGAGAGCCAGAATCTTGTGCCACAAAGAGTGTCGCTCACTTTACCGTGACCAGATTCGGACTCGACACGTCGAACACGGTCCCCTCACGGGTCAGCAGCGGCAACACGACGGCAGCTTTGCGCTCGCCGTCGCCCGTGCTGCCCCACACTACCTTCCTACCGTCGCGAAGGTTCAGCGAGACGTCCGAAATCGACCGTGCGACAACCTCACCCACCTGCACCGACAGTGCGGGCGGCAGCGTGACCAGCACATCCACAGCAGCCTTGGCCGCCGCGGGCCCCATGAAGGAGCCCTCGGTGATCAACTTGGGCACCCCGATCGGTGCCGCGGGCTCGATCGCGAATTCGACACTCTCGGCGTCGATCAGGTGCGCGCCGTCCGGTGATTCGATGTACAGCACCGGTGTTCGTTCCACCACGGTGACGAGCACGGTGGACGGGAATTTGCGCTGCACCCGGACCGAGCGCACCTTCGGGATCGCGGCGACCCGCTGGGCGATCGCGGTGGTATCGATGCGCAACATCGAACGGCCGTCCGGGATTTCGAGCCGCCCGCGGACCTCCGCCTGCGACACCGCCGACAAACCGTCGACCCGCACGGTGCGCACCGACAGCACGGGGGTGAACCAGGCCAGCACGACGAGCACCGTCACCACGAGGAGACCGACCACCGTCCAGAGCCGGTAGCCACGCCACCCGCGCGCGGCGGGCATCGGCAATCTCACCGGCCCTGTTGGGGCCGGGCCCGCAGGCCGTCGAGGATCTGGCTGCCGAGCATGGTCACATCGCCCGCGCCCATGGTGATCACCACGTCGCCGGGCTTGGCCAGGCCGGCGACCTGCCTGCCCACCTTCGACATATCCGGTTGGTAGTGCACGGGACCGGTCACCGCCTGGGCCACCAGCGCGCCGTTGACGCCGGGCAGCGGCTCCTCGCGGGCGCCGTAGACATCGAGCACGACCACCTCGTCGGCCAGGCTGAGCGCGGTGCCGAACTCGGCGGCGAAGGTGGCGGTGCGGCTGTAGAGATGCGGCTGGAAGACCACGATCACCTGGCCGCGCCGGGTGCGGGCGCCGTCGCGCGCCTCCTGGGCGACGAGCTGGGCCGCGGCCTCGAGCACGGCGCGCACCTCGGTGGGATGGTGGGCGTAGTCGTCGAAGACGCGCACGCCGTTCTCGCGACCGGTGAACTGGAACCGGCGGTGCACACCGCCGAAACCTTCCAGCCCCTGCACGATCTCGTCGACGTCGGCACCGGTGGCCCTGGCGGCCAGCAGCGCGGCCAGCGCGTTGAGCGCCATGTGCCTGCCCGGCACCGACAGCCGCACCGTGCGCGGGGTGGTCTCGCCTGCCAGCTGGAATTCGACGATGCCGCCGACATCGCGCGGCTGCCAGTCGATCAGCCGCGCGCCGACCGTCACCGGGGCGTCGGTCAGATCGCCGGAGCCGTAGCCGAGGACCTCGACGCCGCGCTCGGCCATCCTCGGCGCGACACGATGGGCCAGGGCCAGCGAGCCGGGATCGTCCAGGCACACCACCAGCAGGCCGCCGGGGGCGAGCCGGTCGGCGAAGTCGTCGAACACCTGGACGTAGGCCTCGTCGGTGCCGAAGAAGTCGAGGTGATCGGACTCGATATTGGTGACAACGGCGACGTCCGGGTCGTATTGCAGCAGTGAGCCGTCGGACTCGTCGGCCTCGGCGACGAAGATGTCGCCGCTGCCGTGGTGGGCGTTGGTGCCCGCCTCGTTGAGCTCACCGCCGACCGCGAACGACGGATCGGCGCCGCAGTGCTGCAGCGACACGATCAGCATCGAGGTGGTGGAGGTCTTGCCGTGGGTGCCCGAGACCAGCAGCGTCTTGTGTCCGCGCATCAGCGCGGCGAGCACGGTCGGGCGCAGCAGCACCGGGATGTGGCGCCGATTCGCCTCGACCAGTTCGGGATTGGTCTTCGGGATCGCGGCGTAGGTGGTGACGACGACCGTCGGGCCGCCGGGCAGCAGGTCGAGCGCGTCGGCGTCGTGGCCGATGCGGACCTGCGCGCCGCGCGCCCGCAGCGACAGCACGCCGCGGCTCTCCCGGGCATCGGACCCGGACACCGCGCCACCGCGCGACAGCAGGATCCGGGCGATGCCGGACATGCCGGCGCCGCCGATGCCGACCATGTGCACCCGTTCGAGCTCGGGTGGCAGCCCGGTGCCCGCGTCCTCGCTGATCCCGCTCGAGCTGTGCTTATTGCCGATGATCGGGCGGCCTCCGTGGTCACGCTCCGCTTCCGCCTCCGGCCGCTGACCGCTCATCGGGCAACCTCGGTGACGATCCTGGCCACCGTGTCGGCAGCGTCGCGATGGCCTGCGCCTGCGGCGGCGCGGCTCATCTCGGCGAGTCGAGCGGGGTCGAGCAGCAGCGGAATCACCTCATCGATCACGTATTTCGGGGTCAGGTCGGCGTCGGCGACAATTCTGCCACCTCCCTGCGCGACCACGGGCCTGGCATTGAACTCCTGCTCGCCGTTGCCGTGCGGCAGCGGCACGTAGAACGCGGGCAGCCCGACCGCCGACACCTCGGCCACGGTCATCGCGCCGGAGCGGCACACCACCGCGTCGGCGGCGGCGTAGGCCAGGTCCATCCGGGACAGGTACGGCACCGCGACGTAGGGCGCGTCCGCGTCGGCGGTGCTCACCTCGACGCTGTTCTTTGGTCCGTGCGCGTGCAGCACCGAGATCCCGGCGGCGGCCAGCTGCGGCGCGGCGCCGGAGACGGCTTCGTTGAGGCTGCGCGCGCCCTGCGAACCACCGAACACCAGCAGCACCGGGCCCTCGGCGGGCAGGCCGAAGTGGGCGCGGGCTTGCGCGCGCAACGCCGGACGGTCGAGCCCGGTGATGGAGTCACGCACGGGAATCCCGACGACCTGCGCGTTCGCCAGTCCCGAATCGGGAACCGCGGCAAGCACCTTCGCGGCCAGCTTGGCGCCGACCTTGTTCGCGATGCCCGCCTTGGCATTGGCCTCGTGCACCACGACCGGAACGGCGCGCTTGCGACCGAACAGTCCGCCGCGCGCCGCGAGGTAGGCGGGCAGGGCGACGTAGCCGCCGAAGCCGATGATCACGTCGGCCTGCACCTCGTCGATGACGGCCCTGGTCCGCTTCACCGAGGCGCGCACCCGGCCGGGCAGGCGCAGCAGGTCGGCCGACGGCTTGCGCGGCAACGGCACCGGCGGGATCAGCTCGAGCGGGTACCCGCGTTCGGGGACGAGCTTGGTCTCGAGACCGCGCTCGGTGCCCAGCGCGGTCACCCGGATCGAATCGTCGAGCTTGCGCAGCGCGTCGGCGACGGCCAACGCGGGTTCGATATGGCCGGCGGTGCCGCCGCCGGCGACGATCACCGACAACCCCGTGCGCGGGTGACTCACCTGGATCTACCTCGTTCTTTCGCGTGTGGCATCGGATAGGTCGGTTCCCATGCTCTGGTCGACCGTAGCGAATTGGTGCCGCGGCTCTGCGGCGTGCGTCGCCTGCGCTCGGCGGGCGGCTGACGGCGGGGCGCCTGGCGTGGGCGTTCGGCTTTCCCGCGCGCGGCGGACTTGCGCGGCGCATCGGCCCTGGCCGGGGTGTACACCTCGGGGATCGGCAGGCGCAGCAACCGGCTGAGCCTGCCGTCCTGCCCGGCCTGCAACGCCGACACCGCTTCCGGTTCGTGCCGGGCGGCGCTGGCGATGATGCCGAACATGAACAGCGTGATCGCCAGCGACGAACCACCCGCCGACACCAGCGGCAGCTGCAATCCGGTCACCGGGAGCAGCCCGACGACGTAGCCGATATTGATCAGCGCCTGCGCGGTGATCCACGTGGTGGCGGTGGCGGTGAGCAGGCGCAGGAACGGGTCGACCGAGCGCAGCGCGATCCGGATCCCGGCGTAGACGAACATCGCCAGCAGCGCCAGCACCGCCATGCAGCCGAGGAAGCCGAGTTCCTCGCCGATGATGGCGAAGATGAAGTCGTTGTGCGAGTTGGGCAGGTAGCTCCACTTGGCGCGGCTCTGCCCGAGCCCGCGGCCGAGGATGCCGCCGTCGGCGAGGGAGTACTTGGCTTGGCGCGCCTGATAGTTGACGCCCTGCGGATCGTCACCGGGGTTGAAGAACGCGCGCACCCGGTCGGAGCGGTAGCCGGCCGACAGCGCCAGCACCGACGCGACGACCAGCCCGCTGACCAGGATCCCGACGAACAACCGCACCGGCAGCCCGCCGAACCACAGCAGCGCCATCAGCACGATGCCCAGCGCGATCGTCGTCGACAGGTTCGGCTCGAGCACCACCAGCAGACACACCAGCAGACCGGCGGGCACCAGCGGCACCAGGATGTCCTTGAGATGGGCACCGCGCCGCGAGGCCAGCAGATGCGCGCCCCACACCACCAGCGTCACCTTGACGACCTCGGACGGCTGGATGGACAGCGGCCCGATGTCGAACCAGCGCCGGGCGCCACCATGGACGGCGCCGATGCCGGGGATCAGCACCAACACCAGCGCCAGCACCGAGATGCTGAAGATCGGGAACGACCACTGCCGCAGCAACCGCAGCGGCAGCCGCAGCGCGATATAGAACGCGACGGCGCCCAGCGCGGCGAACATGGCCTGCTGGATGAACAGCGAGTACGCCGACCCGCCACCGGCATAGGCCTCGACACTCGACGCCGACAGCACCATGACCAGGCCGAGTACGGTGAGCAGGGTCGCGATGGTGACGATCAGGTGGAAGGACGCGAGCGGACGGGCCAGCCAAGCGCCGAAGCGCTCCCCCGCCCATCCCGGCTGTGCCGCATTCCGTCTGCCCCGGCGCCCTACGTGGTTACGCAAGCCGCCTCCTCCGGGCGCTGACGGTTCAGCCGGGCGCGTCTCTGTCATAGCGCCCGCCCGATGTCACCGTCTTCCAGTGCCGTCACCGCATCCACGAAGCAGCGTCCGCGGTGGGTGTAGTCGTCATACATGTCCAGGGAGGCAGCCGCTGGCGCGAGCAACACGGTGTCTCCGGCGCGGGCCAGGCCCGCCGCGGCGCGGACCGCGCGGCCCATGACCGCCTCGGCACGCTGGGATCTCGACGACTCCATGTCTGCATCGTCTCCCGCATCCAGCTCGATGACCGGGACTTCGGGTGCGTGTCGCGCCAATGCGGCGGCGATCACCGGCGCGTCGGCCCCGAACAGGACCGCGCCGACCAGCCGTTCGCCCACTTCCTCGATGAGGTCGTCGACACTGGCGCCCTTGAGCAGACCGCCCGCCACCCACACCACGTGCGGGTGCGCCATGATCGCGGCGCGCGCGGCGTGTGGGTTGGTGGCCTTGGAGTCGTCGATGAACTCGACACCGCCCAGTTCGCGCACGAACGCGGTGCGGTGCGGGCCCACCTTGTGCTCGGCCAGGCCTTCCTTGACGAACTGCGGCGCCACGTCGATCGCCCTGGTCAGCGCGGAAGCGGCGAGGGCATCGGCGATGCCTGCCGGGCCCTGCGGGCTGATGTCGGACGTCTCGGCGAGGATGGCGGCCTTGGTGAACGCGCGGTCGAGCAGCTTGCCGTCGACCACGCCCAGCTCGCCGTCGGCGGGCACACCGATCCGGAAGCCGACCGTGCGCCGGGCCTTGGCCTTGCGGGCCAGCGAGCCGGCGACCGGATCGTCGAGGCCGACGACGCCGACCCGTCCGGTCAGCGCGCGGGCCTTGGCGGCGGCGTAGGCGTCGAGGCCGCCGTGCCAGTCGAGGTGGTCCTCGGCGACATTGAGCACCACGCCCGCCTCCGGGCGCACCGAGGGCGCCCAGTGCAGCTGGAACGAGGACAGCTCGACGGCGAGCACCTGCGGACCTGGGTTGCGGCGCAGCGCGTCCAGGATGGGCAGGCCGATATTGCCGCAGGCCACACTGGCGATGCCGGCGGCGCGCAGGATCGAGTGCGTCATCTGGGTGGTGGTGGTCTTGCCGTTGGTGCCGGTGATCACCAGCCACTTGCGGACCGGACCGTAGATCCTGGCCTGATCGACCCACCAGGCGAATTCGACGTCACCCCAGACCGGGATGCCCTCGGTGACGGCGGAGACCAGCACCGGCGAATCCGGCCGCCAGCCCGGGCTGGTGATCACCAGCGCGAACCGGCTCAGGTCGGCGCGTTCCAGCTCGACGCTGGTGGCGACTTCCAGACCCAGTTCGGCGGCCTCGGCCAGCGCCTTGGCGCCGGAGTCGGTGACCACCGGGTGCGCGCCGATATCGCGCAGCGGTTCGATCAGCGAGCGCCCGGAGACGCCCCAGCCTGCGACGAGAACGTCACGGCCACGCAGGAATTCGAGCATGGGGCCCGGCGAGCGGAGGGCACGGGGAGAGTGTTCGACCATGTTCGTCCTCACCCGACCTGCGAGAGATATTCGCTGTAGAACAGCCCGAGACCCACGGCGGCGGCGATGCCTGCCAGGATCCAGAATCTGATGATCACCGTGGTTTCGGCCCACTTGCTCAATTCGAAGTGGTGATGGAACGGCGCCATCTTGAACAACCGGTTGCGGGTGGTGCGGTACACCGCCACCTGCAGCACCACCGACGCCGCCTCGGCGACGAACAGCGCGCCGATGACGACCATCAGCAGCTCGGTGCGGGTGGTGATGGACAGCCCGGCGAGCATGCCGCCCAGTGCCAGCGATCCGGTGTCGCCCATGAAGATCTTGGCGGGCGCGGCGTTCCACCACAGGAAGCCGATGCACGCGGCGGCCGCGGCGGCGCACACCAGCGCCAGGTCCAGGGGATCGCGCACGTTGTAGCAGCCGGCTTCGGGTGCGGTGGAGCACGCGTTGCGGTACTGCCAGAAGGTGATGATCACGTAGGCACCGAGCACCAGGCTCATCGAACCGGCGGCCAGACCGTCCAGGCCGTCGGTCAGGTTGACCGCGTTGGACCAGGCGACCACGAGCAGGCAGACCAGGATGACGAACACGATCGCGCCCAGCGACACCGTCGAGATGTCGCGCACATAGGAGATGTGCTTGCTGCCGGGCGTGAGCCCGTTCTCGCCGCGGAACTGCAGCACCAGCACGGCGAAGATGACGGCGGCGCCGATCTGGCCGATGTACTTGCCCGCCGCCGACAACCCGAGGTTGCGCTGCTTGCGCAGCTTGATGAAGTCGTCGAGGAACCCGACGACGCCCAGCGCGGTGGTAAGCCCGAGCACGAGCATGCCCGAGGCGGTCGGGCCCTCGGCGTCGTAGCCGATGCCGATCAGGTGCGAGCCGAGGTAACCGGCCCACATGCCGATCAGGATGGCGACGCCACCCATGGTCGGGGTGCCGCGCTTGGCCTGGTGACTGGCCGGGCCGTCGACCCGGATCTCCTGGCCGAAGCCCTGTCTGGCGAAGACCCGGATCAGCAACGGCGTCAACAGGATCGACACCGCCAGTGCGATCCCCGCCGCGAACAGAATTTGCCTCATCGAGCCGTACTACCTTCCCCTGCCCCGGTCAGGTGCTCGGCGACGGCCCAGAGGCCGACCGCCTTCGACGCCTTGACCAGTACCACATCGCCCGCGGCGATCTCGTCGTCGAGCAGCGCGATCGCCGCGTCGATATCGGGTACGAGGACCGACTCCTCGCCCCATGAGCCTTCCATCACCGCACCCTGGTGCATCCCCCGGGATGGCCGTCCGGTGCCGACCACGATCAACCGGTCGACATCCAGGCGTACCGCCAGGCGTCCGATCGCGTCGTGTTCGATCACCGAGTCGTCCCCGAGTTCGCCCATCTCGCCGAGCACGGCCCAGCTGCGGCGCGGCTCCTCGCCCGCCTTGGCCAGGGTGACCAGCGCTTTGAGCGCGGCCCGCACCGAATCGGGATTGGCGTTGTAGGAGTCGTTGATGACGGTGACGCCCTCGGCGGTGGTCCGCACGTCCATCCGGCGCGCCGAGGCAGCGCCTGCGCCTGCCAGCGCCTGCGCGATCGTCGCCAGGTCGGCGCCGCATTCCAGCGCGACGGCGGCCGCGGCCAGCGCGTTGCCGACGTGGTGCTCGCCGTGCACGGCCAGCTGCACCGGCACGGACTGCCCGCCCGCGTGCAGGGTGAACCTGGCGCGGGCCTGCTCGTCGGTGACCACGTCGGTGGCGCGCACGTCGGCGTCACCGGACAGGCCGACCTTCACCACGCGGGCCTTGGTCCGCGGCGCCATGGCGGCGACATTCGGGTCGTCGGCGTTGAGCACGGCCAGCCCGTCGGCGGGCAGCGCCTCGACCAGCTCGCCCTTGGTCTGGGCGATCGCCTCGCGGCTGCCGAACTCACCCAGGTGCGCGGTGCCGACATTGAGCACGACGCCGATGCGCGGCGGCGCGATGCGGGCCAGCGCGGCGATGTGGCCGGGGCCGCGAGCCGAGAGCTCGAGTGCGAGGAACTTGGTGTCCAGGCCCGCGCGCAGGGCGGTCCAGGGGTGACCGAGTTCGTTGTTGAACGATCCGGGCGGCGCGACGACCGGGCCCAGCGGCGCCAGCACGGCGGCCAGCAGATCCTTGGTCGAGGTCTTGCCGGAGGACCCGGTGACGCCGACGACGGTGAGTCCGGTGCGCTGGGCCAGCCGCTGGGTGCTCGCCCTGGCCAGCTCGGCCAGCGCCGCCAGCACGGCGGCGCCGGAGCCGTCGTCGTCGTGGCTCAGCGCGACCGAGGTCGCGGGCACCGAGCCGCGGTCGGGCGCGACGACGATCGCGGGCACGCCGACCGGCCTGGCGGCCAGCACGGCGACCGCGCCCGCGGCGACCGCGGCGGCGGCGTAGTCGTGTCCGTCGGAGTTGGCGCCCGGCAGCGCGAGGAACAGATCGCCGGAACCGATTCGGCGCGAATCGAATTCGACCGAACCGGTCACCAGTGCCTGAGGGTCGGGTACGTCGTGCAGCTCGCCGCCGACGACGTCCGCGATCTCCCGCAGTGTCATCTCGATCATGAAACCGTCAAGTCCTCCGAGTCCGTCTGCGGACTGTGTCGTGTCTGCAGGGCTTCCAGCGCCGCCGCGACCACCTCGCGGTCGTCGAAGGGATGCTTGACGCCCTGGATCTCCTGACCCGCCTCGTGGCCCTTGCCCGCGATGAGCACCACGTCGCCGGAACGCGCCCAGGCGATGGCAGCGGCGATGGCCGCCGCGCGGTCACCGATCTCGCGGATCTCGCCGCGGTCGGTGGCCGGGAGTTCGTGCGCACCGGCCACCACGGCGGCCCTGATGGCCGCCGGGTCCTCGGTGCGGGGATTGTCGTCGGTGACGATCAGCAGGTCGGCGCCGCGTGCGGCGGCCGCCCCCATCAGCGGGCGCTTGGCCGCGTCCCGGTCGCCACCGGCGCCGACGACGACGGCCAGCCTGCCGTGCCCGACCTCGGTGAGGTGACCGCGCAGGGTGGCGACGACCGATTCGACCGCGGCGGGCTTGTGCGCGTAGTCGACGACGGCGAGGAAGTCCTGGCCGCGCTCGACCCGCTGCATCCGGCCCGGCACGTCGACGGTGGCCAGCGCGGGCGCGGCCACTGCCGGATCGACGCCGGCGGCCGCGCAGGTCGCGACGGCGAGCAGCGCGTTGGCGACGTTGTAGCGGCCGGGCAGCCGCAGCCGCACGGTGAGCTCGCCGTCGGGCCCGGCCGCGGTGAACTCCTGCGCGCCGCCGGTGGCCTGCACGTCACCGGCTTGCCAGGTCGCGGCGCGGCGATCGGCGGGCCCGGAGGAGGTAGCGGAGCGTGACCACGCAGGGCCCTCGGTTGCGGCGCCAGAAGGTACAGCGCCCACGGTCGATACCGTGACCGGCGCGGTCAGCTCACCGGCGAGGCGGGTGCCCCATTCGTCGTCGACGCAGATCACCGCGGTGCGCGCGGCGATCGGCGAATCCGCTTCGAAGAGTTTGCGTTTCGCGGCGAAGTAGTCCTCGAAGTCGGCGTGGAAGTCGAGGTGGTCCTGCGACAGATTGGTGAACGCGCCGACCGCGAATCGCACGCCGTCGACCCGGCCCAGCGCCAGCGCGTGGCTGGACACCTCCATCACCACCGCCTGCACGCCCTGCTCGACCATCGCCGCGAACATCGCGTGCAGCTGCGGCGCCTCGGGCGTGGTGAGCGCGCTGGGCACCCGCCTGCCGCCGATGCGGGTCTCGATGGTGCCGATCAGCCCGGTGGACAGGCCCGCCGCGGCGAGCCCGGCTTCCACCAGGTACGAGGTGGTGGTCTTGCCGGAGGTGCCGGTGATGCCGACGATGCGCAGCCGGTCGCTCGGGTGGCCGTAGATCTCGGCGGAGAGTTCACCGAGCACGGCACGCGGCTGCTCGCGCACGAGGACGGGTACGGCGACCTCGCCGATCAGGGCGGCGCCCGCGGCGTCGGTGAACACCGCCACCGCGCCACGGGCGATCGCGTCGGCGGCGAACCGCGCGCCGTGGGAGTTGGCGCCGGGCAGGGCGGCGAACAGGTCACCGGAGCGCACGGCATTGGACCGTTGCTCGATGCCGGTGACGATCGTTTCGGTGGTCACCGGAGTCGCCACCGTGGCGCCGGTGAGGTCCAGCAGGGCCTGCAGCGACGTCGACGGCGGCGTGTTCGGCCGGAGCGCGTGCGGGCTGGACTGCGCGGGCACAAGGCTCCTCTCTGAGAGTGATCGAGCGCGTGGGCGAGACGAGCAGTCAGGTTACCGACGCGCGGTGTCGGACGGACAACGCGGGTTGTGCCAAGGCGAAGAGTTAGAGCCCGGCCTCCAGCACCAGCCGCTTGGGCTCCGGCGAGGGCGGCACCCGGTCGCGCTGCAACGCCCAGGAGGCGATGGTGTGGAACAGCGGCGCGGCCGACCCGCCACCGGTGCCGTCGGAGCTGCGGACCGGCGCGTCGAGCATCATGCCGATCACGTAGCGGGGGTTGTCGGCGGGCGCCAGCCCGGCGAAGGTGATGTAGAACGACGAGGTCGAATAGCACCGGCAGCCAGGGTCCACCTTCTGCGCGGTGCCGGTCTTGCCCGCCACCTGGTAGCCCTCGATCGCGGCCTGTGCGCCGGTGCCCATCTGGTAGCCCATCGGGTCCTTCTGGACCGTCGCCTGGAAGATGGTACGCAGCGTGCTCGCGGTCTGCGGGCTCACCACGCGCACGCCGTCCGGCTGCAGTTCCTCGGTGCGGGTGCCGTCGGGGGCGATCCTGGCCTTGACGATGCGCGGCGGAATGCGCAGGCCGTCGTTGGCGATGGCCTGGTACATGCCGGTCATCTGCAGCGTCGTCATCGAAAGACCCTGGCCGATGGGCAGGTTCGCGAAGGTACCGCCGGACCACTGGTCGCGCGCGGGCACCTGGCCCGGGCTCTCGCCGGGCAGGCCGATCCCGGTGCGCTTGCCGAGGCCGAAGCGGTCGACCATTTCGGCGAAGCGGTCCTCGCCCACGCGCTGCGCGAGCATGAGAGTGCCCACGTTGGAGGACTTTCCGAAGATCCCGGTGGTCGTGTACGGCGCGGTGCCGTGCTGCCACGCGTCGTTGACGGTGACGCCCGACATCCGGATCGAGCCGGGCACCTGCAGCACTTCGTCGGGGGTGGTCAGGCCGTATTCGATGGCGGCGGCGGCGGTGACGATCTTGTTCACCGAGCCGGGCTCGAACGGTTCGGAGACCGAGGGGTTGCTCATGTTCGCCGAGGCCCAATGCTGGGGTCCCAGTGCGGGATTGAAGGTGTTGTCGTTGGCCATGGCCAGCACCTGACCGGTCTTGGCGTCGAGCACCACCGCCGAGGCCGAGGACGCGCCGGACAGCTGTTTGGCCTGCTGCACCTGCTGCTGGACGAAGTACTGCATGTCCTCGTCGAGGGTCAGTTCCACGCCGTGACCGTTGACCGCGGGCTGCTGATCCCGGTAGCTGCCCGGGATCACCGCGCCGTCGGAGCCGCGGTCGTAGGTGCGCGAACCGTCGGTGCCTGCGAGGACCGAGTCCAGCGCGGATTCCAGGCCGATCTGGCCGTGCCCGTCCCACCCGGTCGCGCCGACCACATTGGCCGCCAGCGCTCCACCGGGGTATTCGCGCAGGTCCTGGCGTTCCTGGCCGACCTCCGGGTACTTGGCGATGATCTCCGAGGCCACCCGCGGATCGACATTGCGCGCGAGGTAGGTGAAGGTCTTGTCGCTGCGCAGTTTGTCCAGCAGCTCTTCTTCCTTGGGCGCTGCCGCGCCGAGCTTGTCGTGGACGAACTTCGCGATGTCCTTCAGCCGCTGCTCCGGATCGGGCGCGCTCGACTTGGCCTTCTTGGCGTCGGCCAGCTGCTGGCGCACCCGGACCGGCTGGAAGGTCAGCGCTTTCGCGGTGATGGTGAAGGCGAGCCGGTTGCCGTTGCGGTCGGTGATCGGGCCGCGCACGGCGGCCTCGGTCTCCTTGGTGGTGCGCTGCGACGCGGCCTGCGCCGAAAGCGCGGGCGCGGCGATGCTCTGGATGTAGAGCAGCTGCAACGCCACCACCGCCAGCGTGGCCAGCAGAGTGACCCGGCCGACGCCGAGGCGCAACCGGATCGGCCGGTCCGGCGAGAGCGAGCCCGAACGGCGGGCCCTCGACGAGACCGGCCCGCGTCGCCGTGGCGACGCGGGCCCGCTCTGCCTCATCGACCGCCCTCCGGGGCGACGATCTGCGGCGTCTCACTCGGTGGCCGGGCCGCGGGGCTCGGTTGTCCGACCGCGACACCCGGTGCGGGCGGCGGCGTGTCGGTCTGCGCCTGACCGTCCACCGGCGCTCGACCGGCCGCGGGAGCCATCGGCGCCGGCGCTTGGCCGTCCACCGGAGCTTGGCCGTCCACCGGCGCCGGAGCTTGACCATCCACGGTCTGACCGGGCGCCGTCGCTTCGACCGGAGCCGGGGCGAGCGGCGCGGGCGCCGGTGCCGCCGCGGGCTGGGGCGAGACCACGGGCGCCTGCGGCTGGGCGGGGGCGCCACCTTGGCCCTCGGGCGCGGCGGGGGTATTCCCCGGCGCACCGCTGGGCGTGGCCGGACTCGCGAGCGTAGCGCCCGGCTGCACCGGAACCACCCGCTCCCCCTGTGCCTGCAAATGTCCAGGCGGCGGACCGCTGGGCGTCGTGGTGGGCGGGCTGTTCAGCGGCGGCGCGGGCGCGCCCTGGGCGGGCGTCGGCGTGCCGATGACGGTGACCTCACCGCCGGGACCGAGCACCAGCCGGGCCGGGTCCTTGGCGGGAATCATGCCCAGTTCCCTGGCGCGCGCGGCCAATTCGGGGGCCGAGTCGGCGGCGGCGACCTCGCGCTGCAGCGCGGCCCGCTCGTCGGCGAGCTTGCGGTTGACCGCCCTGGCGTCGCCGAGCTGGTAGCTGTCCTCGGCGGCGCGGGTGGTCAGCAACAGAGTGAGGGCGAGGCCGCAGCCGAGCAGTCCGATGATGGCGGTGACGAACGGGATCCGCCCGGCCATCGTGGATGCCCGTTCGGGCAGCTCGATGCCGTCGAGCAGTTGCTCCCTGGTGCGCTTGCGCGCGTAGGCCCGCTGTGCGGCACCGGACTTCACCCGTTCGGCCGCCTCGACGCGACGGGCCGTACGCCCCGGTACTGCGACGGTGCTCGTCCGCACGCTCATCGTGTCCCCTCCTGTGTCCTCCCTGACCTCTCCGCGATCCGTTCGGCCGCGCGCATCCGCACCGGCGCGGATCGCGGGTTGACCTCGATCTCGGACTCGGTCGCCTTCTCCGCACCTCGGGTCAGCATCCGGAATTCCGGTCCCATGCCGGGCAGTTCGACCGGCAGGTCCATCGGTGATCTGGACACGATGCGTGGCGCGAATTCCTGCTTGACCAGCCGGTCCTCCAGCGACTGGTACGACATGACGCAGATCCGCCCGCCGACGCGCAGCGAATCCAGGGCCGCCGGCAGCGCGGCGCGCAGCGAATCGAGCTCACCGTTGACCTCCACCCGCAGGGCCTGGAACGTGCGCTTGGCCGGATGACCGCCGGTGCGCCGCGCCGCGGCCGGGATGGTGTCGTAGAGCAGTTCGACCAGCTCGGCGCTGGTGGTGAACGGCTTGACCGCGCGCCTGCGCAGCACCTCGGAGGCGATCTTGCCCGCGAACCGTTCGTCGCCATAGGTTTTCAGCACCCTGGCCAGGTCGCCGTGGCTGTAGGTGTTGAGCACGTCGGCGGCGGTCGGGCCGGTGGTCGGGTCCATCCGCATGTCCAGCGGGGCGTCGACGGAGTAGGCGAAGCCGCGATCGGCCTCGTCGAGCTGCATCGACGACACCCCGAGGTCCATCAGAATCGCTGACACGGACCCGATCTCGGGCAGTCCGGCCTGATTCAGCGCGTCGGCGATCCCGTCGTAGCGGGTGTGCACCAGGGTGATCCGGTCGGCGTAGGGCGCGAGCCGCTCGCCTGCCAGTTTCAGCGCGGTGGTGTCGCGGTCGAGCCCGACCAGGTGCGCGTTCGGATACGTGCGCAGGAAATGTTCGGCGTGCCCGCCCAGGCCGAGGGTCGCGTCGATGTAGACCGCGCCCGGTTCGCTCAGCGCGGGCCCGAGCAGTTCGTCGGCGCGTTGGAGCAGGACCGGCACATGACGGGGGTTCTCGGTGTCATGGTTCACCTCGACCTCCCGGGATACTGCCTCGCGTCGCAGACGGGTCGCCTTGCCACACAGTGCTTTTCGAATGAGATTGCGGTCTGAATGAAGCTGCTCCACCGCCCTTGCGATGGAACCGGCGAATGCGTCGAGGTCTCTGACCGAGGCGCGGCACCTGGCGTCGGGGAAGTACGTCAGGGTCCACGCCCGGGCAGAGGCCTCGCAGCACTCGCGTGCTCCGGGCTAGAAGATCCCGCCCAGCGACTCGTCTCTGGCTTGCGCGTAGTCCTCCTCGTGCTCGGCGAGGTAGGACTCCCACGCCTGCTTGTCCCATATCTCGAGGAAGTCGACGGAACCGATCACCACGCAATCACGCGTGAGATTCGCATAGCGTCGATGGTCCGGCGACAACGTGATCCGGCCCTGTGCATCCGGACGTTGCTCGTCGGTGCCCGCCGCCAGCGCTCGGACGAAAGCCCTTGCCTGCGGGTTGCTTCGAGACGCCGCCGCGGCCCGCCGCGCGAGCGCGGTGAACTCATCTTTCGGATACACGGCCAGGCTGTGGTCTTGGCCTTTCGTGACCATCAACCCTCCCGCCAGATCGTCTCGGAACTTCGCAGGCAACGTCAGTCGCCCTTTGTCGTCCAATCGGGGGGTGTAGGTACCGAGAAACATCTCGGCCACCTCCCTACTGGATCACCTCGCCGTACGGCCTCTCCTGTAGTGCGCGACCCACATTACCCCACTTTCCCCCACTTTCAATCGAAACCCCGGGTGATCCTGCTCCCCGCCAACACAATTCCGCAGGTCATGCCAGCTATCACCGAGATTCGGGGTTATCGCGTGTTCGGGCAACCCGCGCGGGTCGGCAACCCGCGGTTCCGACAACGTTCAGCAAACATCCCAGGTGCGACCGGCGTCGGCGCCCGCCGGAGGGCCGCGCGGGGGCAGGGTGGGGAACGGTGGGGAAGGTGGGGGAACCGCCCTGACCACAGGCCCGGCGGACGGCAGGCACCGGAGACAGACGAAGGCGGCGCCGCACCCGATCGGGTGCGGCGCCGCCTTCGATGCCGTTACGCTCCGGCTACAGCCGAGCTACTCCTGCTCGAACCTTCGGCGGAACCGGTCCTCCATCCGCTCGGAGAAGCCGCCCGACTTGCGGGGACGGCCACCGCGCCCGGTCGAGCCACCCGACGGGCCACTGCCCGCGGCGGGAGTCTCGGTCGAGTCCGGACGAGCGGACCTGCGCGAATTGCCGATCATGAGCAGGACACCCGCCCCGAACATGGCGATGAATCCGACGAGACTGATGATCGGGAAACCGCCCGGCTTGAACGGGGCGGCGATGCCGGCGACGAGCAGGAACAGACCGATGGCGAACAACGCCGCGGCCTGCAGTCTGCGTCGACTCGACGTGGAGCGAAGTCGTCCGCCGCGGACGGACGAGGCGAACTTCGGATCCTCAGCATAGAGAGCGCTCTCGATCTGTTCGAGCATGCGCTGCTCGTGCTCGGAGAGTGGCACGGTACCTCCCCCGGCACTAGGCGTGGCTGGTCGCCTCCGGGTAGGCGACGGGTAGCCGACCTTGGCGGCTATCTGCTCCCCATGATACGAGTTCGATCGAAGCCGTACCACCTACTCGGTGATAACTAAGCAGTCATGTCCCGGTCGCGACTCGGCTGCGGGCGTGTCTTGGCCGCGGCGACCAGCGCATCGTCGACGTCGTAGAGGAATGCGCCGACCCGTGAACAGAACTCATCGGCTCGGGTGTCGGTGATCGCGCGGTCCAATCCGGCCTCCAGATCGGCCCGCAGCTGCGAATGGGCCTCGAAGTAATCGGCCCACATCGCGAACTCGGGTGTGGCGCGTCTCAGCAATACCCACGCACTGCGCGACCTGGCCCGCGGCGCCCGGTCGGCGCCGGTGAGCGCGATCATCGCGCCCGCGCCGCGCAGGGCGGCCAGGTAGGCGGTGCGGAATCGCTCGCCCGGCTCGTGTTCCCAGGCCGAATCGGTGAGCAAGGCGTCGGCCTGACGTAGCAGCCCGCCCGCGCGACCGTCGTGCCCCGCGTGCTCCCGACCATCGTTGCGACCAGCCATCTGCTGCCCCTTTCGCCCCTCGCACAGATCGAACAAGCATTCGAACGTTTGAATTGAGATTGAATATAGGGACACCCACCGACAACTTCCGCGCCTGCGCGCCATCGACGAGAGCCATGACAGCCGTCAAGCCGAATCACACCCCCGCACCCGTCGTCGTCGACCTCACCGTCGCCGCCCTGCGGTCGCGCCTGCACGACGCCCTCTCGGTGTATGTCGCCGCGATGGACTATCCCCGCGGCACCGAACACCACCGCGCGCCGATGTGGACCGAGCACACCACCCGCGCCGGCTGGCGCGCCGTGGCCGCCCTGCTCCCCGACGACTCGGGCTCGGTCGACCTGCGCACCGCCCCGATCGTCGCGATCGCCTACGGCTACAGCGGCGCGCCGCGGCAGTGGTGGCATCAGCAGGTGCACACCGGAATGCGCCGGTGCGGCTGGCCGGAAGCGGCCGCTCGCGACCTGCTCGCCGACTATTTCGAACTCACCGAACTGCACGTGCACCCCACCGCGCAGGGTCGCGGGATCGGGTCGACGCTGCTCGAGCGCCTGCTGGCGGACCGGCCGGAGGCGGCCGTGCTGCTGTCGACGCCGGAGGTGCCCGAGGAGGCCAACCGGGCGTGGCGGTTGTACCGGCGGGCCGGATTCACCGATGTGATCCGCAATTTCGTGTTCGCCGGCGACACCAGGCCGTTCGCCATCCTGGGCCGGCGGCTGCCGCTGCCCGCCTCCGGCAGCCGAGCGTGAGGTCGGCGGGAACGACGATCGTCGTCGGTTCTGGTCACAACGCGCTGGTCGCCGCCTGCTATCTGGCGCGAGCCGGGCAGCGGGTGCAGGTGCTCGAGCGCGACGAGGTGCCCGGCGGCGCGGTGTCGACCGTCGAGCGGTTCCCCGGCCATCTGGTGGATCGCGGGTCCTCGGCGCACATCATGATCCGGCACACCGGGATCATCGAGGAGCTCGAGCTCGAGCGATTCGGGCTGCGCTACATCGACTGCGATCCATGGGGTTTCACGCCGTCCGACGGCGTACGCCCGCCGATCGTCTTCCATCGCGATCTGGATCTGACCTGCGCGTCGATCGCCGCGGCCTGCGGTGAACGCGACGCCGACGCCTATCGCCGTTTCGTCTCGGTGTGGGGTGAGCGCAGCGCGCGGGTGATGCGGTCCTTCGGTGGTCCGCCGACACCGGGCAGGCTGCTGCGCTCGTTCTGGGGGCTGGACGCGCGCGACGGCGGCAGCGCGCTGTCGCGGGAGTTCCTGCAGTCCGGTGACGCGCTGCTGGACTACTGGTTCGACGACGAACGGCTCAAGGCGTCGCTGGCCTGGTTCGGCGCGCAGTCGGGTCCGCCGATGTCGGAACCCGGCTCGGCGCCGATGGCCGGTTTCGCCGCGCTTATGCACACCCTGCCGCCGGGCCGGGCCGTGGGGGGAAGTGGGGCGCTCAGCGCGGCCCTGATCGCCCGGCTGCGTTCCGACGACGGTGAACTGCACACCGGTGACGCCGTCACCGCGCTGCGCCGCACCGGCAGCGGCTGGCAGGTGTCCACCGCATCGGGGCGAAACCTGCACGCCGACACCGTGGTCGCGGGCTCCCACATCCTGGCGACCCTGGATCTGCTGCGCGCGGGCGATTTCGACACCGACACCCTCGACGACTGGCAGCGCCGGATCCGGGTCGGCCCCGGCATCGGCATGGTGGTGCGCCTGGCCACCGACCGGCTACCGGAATACCCCGGCGCCTCCCCCGCCGAATCCGCCCGCGGCCTGCAGTTCCTCGTCTCGGACCGGAGCCAGCTGCGCCTGGCCCACGGCGCGGCCCTGGCCGGTTCGCTGCCGCCGCGACCGGTGGTGCTGGCGATGAGTTTCAGCGCCCTCGACCCGACCATCGCGCCGCCTGGCGAACATCAGCTGTCGCTGTGGGCGCAGTGGCATCCCTACGAGCTCGCCGACGGCAGCGACTGGGCAGCACACGCCGAGCGCGAGGCGGATCGGATCATCGGCGAGGTCGACCGTTACGCACCGGGATTCGCGTCCTCGGTGCGGCAGCGGTTCGTGCAGACCCCGGTCGATCTCGAACGGGAAATGGGGCTACGTGGCGGCAATGTCATGCACGTCGAGATGTCGCTCGACCAGATGATGCTGTGGCGGCCGCTGCCCGAGCTGTCGGGTCAGCGCGTCCCGGGCGCTCCCGGCCTGTATCTGACCGGTGCGTCCACCCATCCCGGCGGTGGGGTGTCCGGTGCCAGTGGGCGCAGTGCCGCGCGGCTGGTCCTCGGCGATCGACGAACTCGCCGATTCTCGTTGCCGCGCAGACGATGAGAAGCGCCATGCCGGGCGTTCGGGAGTCGAAGCCCGATACGGACGCCCACCCTGATGCGGATGCCGGGCTTCTGGCCGCTGCCGGGCAGGCAGGTAGGCGGCGGCGGTGATCGACACACGCGGCTTCCGACGTTGTGTGAGCGACGCGGGTCGCGCGGTCCGCGGGTGGGCGGGCGCCGATCCGCGCCGCCTCCTTCCCGCTGTCACGCCCGCTGTCACGGCCATGCTGCTGGTCCTGGTCCAGATCGCCTATCCGCTGAGTGCGGGCACGGCACGTGATCGCATCACCGTCACCGTCGTGGTGCTCTCCGCGGCGACCGCCGTGCTGCACGCGGCCACCACCCGCGGATGGCGCTGGGCCGTCGGGTTCTTCGTCATCGTCTCGGGTCTCGGCCTCGCCGCCGAGGTCATCGGCACGGCCACCGGGTTCCCGTTCGGTGACTACGCCTATGCCGTCGACCGGATCGGACCCGCGCTCGCCGAGGTTCCGCTGGTGGTCCCCCTGGCTTGGACCGGCGGGCTCTACCCGATCTGGATCGTCGCGGGTCTGCTCGTGCACCGAGACGCGAGCATCGGGTCGGCAGTGCGACGCGCCGGGCTGTTCGTCGTGGGTGCGGTCGGCTGGGATCTGTTCCTCGATCCGCAGATGGTGGCCGACGGCCAGTGGACCTGGCAGGTCACCGACGCGGGGCTGCCCGGTCTCCCGCAGATCCCGTACACCAACTATCTCGGCTGGGCGCTGGTTGCCGCGGTGATGGCGCTGCTGCTCACCGTGCTGGACCGGCTGGTTCCGCCTGCCCGTGACCCGTCGGTGGCGGTCCCGGTGGCCGTGTTCGGATGGACCTGGCTCGGCTCGACGCTCGCGCACGCGGTCTTCCTCGGTCTGCCCGCGTCCGCGGTCTGGGGTTTCCTCGGCCTGGCGCCGCTCGGCATCCCGCTCCTGCTGCGCGCCCGATCGCACGAAACAGCAGCGGACCGCACGAACTGAGGCCCGGAATCATGGGCGAAATGCCTGTTCGGCACGGGTCGGCGCGACCTGGTGGGCCCGTCGTGTGTGTTCTCGGGCCCGGGCCTGGCACGATGTCAACCGTGCAGCCGAGTCTCGTCGCCGACATGCCCACTCCTTCGCCGCGTCGTCATGGGCCAGCGCGTCGCGTCGCGGCCGTCGCCGTCCTGCTGGCGATGCTGGTGCCCGCGCTGGCCGGGTGCCTGCGGGTGCAGGTCTCGATGGGCGTGTCGTCCAACGACCGGGTGTCGGGACGGATCGTCGCCGCCGTCGTCCCGACCGGCGCCGACGACAAGGGTCCGCAGCTGAAGGCGCCCGATTCGCTGGCGGCCAAGGTTCGCGTCGAGAACTACAACCAGGACGGGTACGTCGGCACGCAGGTGTTCTTCGACGACCTGTCCTTCGGCGAGGTCGGCCAGCTCGGCGGCCTGTCGGATCAGACCCAGGGCATGTTCACCCTGGAGTTCCAGCGCAACGGCGACCTGGTGAGCCTCACCGGCCGCGTCGACCTGGAGTCGGTGCCGCCGCAGGGCTCGGACGTGCAGTTCTCCATCGCCTTCCCGGCCCGCGTCGCCAAGACCAACGGCACCCGCGAGGGCGACAACACCGTGTCCTGGAAGCTGCCCGCCGGTGAGACCTCCACCCTGCGGGCCGAGGTGAAGTACGCCGACCCGAACACCCGCTCGTTCGCCGGCTGGGCGGGCATCGTCGGCGGCATCACCCTCGCCGTCGCCGCGCTCGTCGCGGGCCTCGCCTTCCGCGACCGCAATCCCGGCCCGCCGAATGCACCGCGCGGCGGTTTCTCGCCACAGGAGATGTGGCGCGACATCACCAGCCGCAGGCTGGGCCGCTGACATGGGCGCGGCGGTCCGCTACCTGACCTGGGCAGGCACCGGTCTGGCCGCGCTGGGCGCGACCACCGCCGCCTACAACCTGGTCACGTTGCGCACCCTGCCGCGCCGGGTCGCCGGCGTGATCGAACCCGTGACGGTGTGCGTGCCCGCCCGCGACGAAGCCGACCGCCTGCCCGACCTGATCGCCGACCTGCGCGCCCAGACCGGCGTGCCGCGCCTGCGGGTGCTCATCCTCGACGACGCCTCCACCGACAACACCTACGAGGCCGCACTCGCCGCGATCGGCGACGACGACCGCTTCAGCGTGCTCCGCTCCGCTGCCCACCCCGCCCCCGGCTGGACCGGCAAAGCCGCCGCCTGCGCCCGCCTCGCCGCCCGCACCGACGCGGCGGCCCTGGTCTTCGTCGACGCCGACGTCCGCCTCGCCCCACACGCCGTGGCCGCCGCCGTCACCGAATTGCGCAGGCGCGCAGCCGGTCTGGTGTCGGCCTGGCCGGTGCAGGAGGCGGGAACGAGCACCGAGCGTCTTGTCCAGCCACTGCTCGCGTGGTCCTGGGCCTCGACCCTGCCCCTCGGCCCGGCCAATCACAGCCTGCGCCCCTCGACCGCGGTCGCGTGCGGGCAGTTCCTCGCCGTCGACGCCGAGGCGTATCGCGCGGGCGGCGGTCACGCGGCCGTCGCCGCCAGCGCCACCGAGGACCTCGATCTGGCCAGAGCGCTGCGCCGGGCAGGCCATGGCACCGCCCTGGTGACGGCCGGTCGGGCAGCGAGCACCCGGATGTACACCGGCGCAGGCGAACTCACCGACGGCTACACCCGCTGGCTGTGGTCGGCCTACGGCGGCCGGATCGACGCCGGCGCCGCGATCGGAGCGCTTGCCGCCCTTGCCTATTGGATTCCCCCACTCGCCGCCCTCTGTGGACGGGGCCGGACCCGCCGCGCCGGACTGCTCGGCTACCTGGCCGCGGTAGCAGGCCGGCTCGCCGCCCGCAGCACCGAAACCCGCCGCGCGCCTACCCCCACCGACATCGCATCAGCCGTGGCCCACCCCCTGGGCGTAGCCCACTACCTGACCCTGTGGACGCGCTCGCACCACCGCCACCGCACCGGCAGACTGCACTGGAAACAACGCCCCCTCGTCGCCCCGGCAACCGTCACCGCACAGCGCGCCTGACCCTGTAGCAGTCAGCCCTCGCCAGGATCTCCCGCGCGATCCGCAGACTCGGCGCCCTCGACCTCGGTGCACGCCAGGAAGATGTCGTCCGCCGCGACGGCAGCATTGGCCGAAGCCGGTACTTGCCGGATTCGCCGGGGTGGTGGCGCTGATCATGGGAACGGTCCGGCTCGTCGTGGAGTAGGACACCCGAACGCTCAGGGGACTTCGGTGATTCCGATGGTCGGGAAGAAGAAGCAGGAGCGGCCCGCGTTGTCGGTGGTGCCGAAGACGGCGGCCAGGACGGTGCCGTGGCCGGTGTCGACGGGGACCGCGCGCACGCCGCCGACGGGGATGGCGGTGAACAGGAAGTCGCGGATGGCGGTTTCGGCGAGGGGGCGTAGTTCGACGGGTACCTCGGGCGGGACCATCGCGCGGACGATGTCGGCGATCGAGCCCATCGAGGCCAGGCCACCGCGGCCGGTGCTGATGTTGAGCCAGGCCACCTGCATGCCGGAGGTCTTGGTGGTGGCCGTGTCCGGTGACAGGCCGTAGGGCAGGAAGGTGAACATCGTCTGGCCGGATTTCACGGCGGTGAGGTCGAGGCCGGGGATCTGGACGGTATTCGCCGGCCACGGGCCGGGGACCGCACCCGCGACGGCGGGAACGAGGCCGAGGTCGTCACCGCCGCAGTTCGCGGCGACCGTGGGATACAGGAACGGTTGGACGCCGAGCGCTTCGAGGGTGTCGACGACGGTCTGATACGCGCCGAGCAGGTCGCCGGGACCGGCCGTCTGCGCCGCCGGCGCGTCCCTGGTTACCTCGGGCGCTGCGACCGCGGTGGGCGCGGCCAGTAGCAGCGCGGCGGCACAGGCCGCCAGCGTGGTCAGTGTGGTGCAACGACGCGGCTCGGTCACGGCGCACTCCTCATGGACGCGAAGACATCTGACGCTACTCCCGTACCGGGCGTAATTCGCGCAGGTGAGGTGGCACCGAGCCGTCGGCGCGTCGCAGAGTGTGCCCGAGTACGCCGCCGGTTCCAAGCTCTGCGCTCACGCTGATCCTTACCGTTGTGAAGCATCCCGGCAGTGCCACATGCTGATTCGGCACCGGCCCCTGCGGCCGGGCGCACCCATCCAGAGCGACCGAGAGACCTGGCTCGATGACGTCGCAGCAACCCGCCCGTTCCCCGGGTGTGGGTGCTTCCGCCGGGTTCGATGGAGGAAGAAAGTGCACCCTGTGATCGGTCCCCGTCATCGTCTCGCCGCCGTCGCCGGCGTTCTCGCCGTCGCCACCTCCGTGGTCGCGTGCGGTAGCGACAGCGCAGGTTCGGGTGGGCAGGCCGGTCCGCCGCAGCCCGGCGGCACGCTGCGGTACGGCCTGTCGCAGGCGCCGTCGTGCTCGGATCCGGCGCAGGCGGGCTCGAATCAGTCCATCTACGTCGCCCGCCAGATCGTCGACTCGCTGACCGATCAGGACCCGAAGACCGGCGCGATCACGCCGTGGCTGGCCACGAGCTGGGAGGTCAGCTCCGACGCGAAGGTGTTCACGTTCAAACTCGCCGACGGCGTCACCTTCAGCGACGGCACCCCGCTCACGGCGGACTCGGTGCGCGACACCTTCGACGCGATCGTGAAGCTCGGTGGCGCGAAGGCGCCGCTCGGCACGAGCTACCTCACCAACTACGTGGGCACGACCGCGGTCGACAAGCTCACCGCCCGAGTGGAATTCAGCCAGCCCAACGCCCAGTTCCTGCAGGCCTCCTCGACGCCGCAGCTCGGCATCCTGGCGCAGGCGACCAATGCCGAACCGGCCGAGGCCAGGTGCGCGGGCGACAACATCGGCAGCGGGCCGTTCACCTACGCCGGCTACAAGCAGGACGTCTCGGTGACGCTGGCGAAGCGGGCCGGATACCACTGGGGCTCGGCGGTATTCGGGCATCAGGGCGAGGCGTACCTGGATCGGATCGAGTTCACCGTCGTCCCCGAATCCGGGGTACGCACCGGCAGTCTCGTCTCCGGTCAGCTCGACGCGATCAGCGACGCGCTGCCCCAGGACGCGCCGCAGATCGAGGCCGTCGGCGGTCAGGTGCTGTCCACGTCCAACCCCGGCACGCCGTTCGGCCTGCACCCCAACGTAACTCGTGGTCCGCTGCGCGATCCGGCGGTGCGCCAGGCTCTGCTGCCCGCGCTGGACCGCAAGCAGCTCGTGGACACCGTGCTCGGCCCGCAATTCAAGGCCGCGACCTCGACCCTGGCCTCGGCGACACCCGCGTACGCGGATCTGTCAGCCCAACTGCCCCACGACCCGGCCAAGGCGAAGTCGATCCTCGACCAGGCAGGCTGGGTCCCCGGCGCCGACGGCATCCGCACGAAGAACGGTGAGCGCCTGAGCTTCTCGGTGACGTTCAGCCAGGTGTTCGCGGGCAACCAGGCGATCCTGGAGCTGGTGCAGCAGCAGCTGCGCCAGGTGGGCGTCGACCTGACACTCGACCTGGTGTCCCTGCCGGAGTGGACCGCCACGATGAACTCCAAGGACTACGACGCCACCTACGGCAACTCCACCCGCGCCGACGGCGACATCCTGCGCACGTCCTTCTCGCTCACCGGTCGCAACCTCAACGCCCGTGGACCGATCCCGGCGCTGGACGAAACACTGGACAAGCAGCTGGCCGCCAATGATCCGGCCGCACGGGCGACGCTGATCAAGACCGCGCAGCAGCAGATCCTCGACAACGGCCTCTACATCCCCACCGTCGAGTTGTCCCAGGCGATCGGCGCGGCCTCGAACACCCAGGATCTGAAGTTCGAGGCCTCGGCCCGGCTGCAGTTCTTCGACACCTGGCTGAGCGGGCGCTGATCATGGGGCGCTACGTGGGCTCCCGGGTGCTGCAGGCGATCTGGGTGTTGTGGGCGGCGTTCACGATCTCCTTCGTCGTGCTCTACCTGCTGCCCACGGATCCGGTGTCGATGGCCGCCGACGGCGGTGGGCCCGGCACCGCTGTCGACAAGGTGGCGATCGCGGAGCTGCAGGCCCGCTACGGCCTGGACAAGCCGCTGTGGGAGCAGTACGTGAGCGCGCTCGGCAATGCGGTCACCGGTGACCTCGGGCGGTCCATCAGCACCGGTCAGCCGGTCACCGAGGCGCTCGGCGACGCGCTGCCGTCGACTCTCGGATTGACCCTGCTAGCCCTGCTTTTCGCCGCGATAGGTGGCACCGCTGTGGCCTTTGCCGCCACCTACACACGACGGCCGTGGCTGCGCAACGCGCTCGGTGCCCTGCCGCCGCTGGGTGTTTCGGTACCGACCTTCTGGACCGGCCTGATCCTGTTGCAGCTGTTCTCCTTTCGCCTGCACTGGTTCCCGGCGTTCGGCGGGACGGGACTGCGCGGCACCCTGCTTCCCGCGCTGACCCTGGCGCTGCCGATCGGGGCGGTGATCGCCCAGGTGCTCGCCGCCGGACTCGAGCAGACGTGGCGGCAGCCGTTCACCGAGGTCGCGCTCGCCAAGGGCGCGTCGCGGTGGTGGGTGCAGCGGCGCCACGTCGCCCGGCTGGCGAGCGTGCCCGCGTTCACCATCGCCGGTGTGCTGGTGGGCACCATGCTGGCCGGGTCGGTGGTGGTGGAGTCGGTGTTCGCCCGCGCCGGTGTCGGCAGGCTGACCCAGACGTCCGTGCTCAACCAGGACATTCCCGTCGTGCAGGGCGTGGTGCTGCTGTCGGCGCTGATCTTCGTCGTCGTGAACCTGACCGTCGATCTGCTGTATCCCCTGCTCGATCCGCGGATCACCGGTAGCCGGGGGCGTACGAAACTGACGACGCCCTCCGGCGACAGCACCGAACTCCCGGATACGAAGGCCGATGTCGCCGCGAAGGCGGTGCACGGTGCCTGACTCCACGCCCGCTCCGGCCGCCTCGGAGACCGGCATCGACACCGAAGGGAACGACCATGGTTGACCTCCTCGTGCGCCGTGGATCGGTCGCCGAGCGGCCCGCGGCGGCCGACGACAGTGCGGTCCGGGCCACCGAGATCGCGCGATGGGTCCGTAGCCATCTGGGCCTGCTGGTCGCGGGTGTGGTGCTCGCCGTCGCGATCGGGTGGGCGGTGGCGCCGTCGGTCTTCGCCTCCGGCGACCCGCTGACCGGCGTGCCCGCGGAGAAGTTCCAGGCGCCCAGCGCGGCGCACTGGTTCGGCACCGACAATCTCGGCCGCGATCTCTACACGCGGATGGTGCACGGCGCCGGGCTCTCACTCACCGCCACCCTCACCGCGGTCGGTATCGCGCTGGTCGTCGGCTCGCTGCTCGGGCTGCTGTCCGGCGCGGCGGGCGGCATCGTCGACACGGCGATCATGCGGGTCGTCGATGTGCTGCTGTCGATCCCGGCGCTGCTGCTGTCCCTGGCACTGGTGACCGCGCTCGGCTTCGGCACCCGCAATGTCGCCCTCGCCGTGGGCATCTCGTTGATCGCGAACTTCGCCCGGGTCATGCGTTCGGAGGTGCTGCGGGTACGGCACGCGCCGTATGTCGAAGCGGCACACGCGTCGGGCGTGCGCTGGTACACGGTGCTGGCCCGGCATGTCCTGCCGAATTCGTTCCAGCCGGTCCTGGCGCTGGCCGCCGTGGAATTCGGGATGGCGGTGCTGGCGGTGTCCTCGCTGAGCTTCCTCGGTTACGGCACCAAACCGCCCACCCCCGAATGGGGTTCGCTGATCTCGGAAGGCCGCAACTTCCTGGCCTCCGCGTGGTGGCTGACCACCCTGCCGGGCCTGGTCATCGTCGCGGTCGTGCTGTCGGCGCAGCGTCTGGGTCGTTTCGCGGGGAAGGCGGAGAACCGATGAGCGCGAGCGGGTCGCCGACCGGAATCGGCGGCGCGGAGACCATCGAACACGCGGATGTCTCGCCAGGCCGGTCGACTTCGCGGTCCGGTGCGGCGGTGACACGTCGAGAACAGGCAGGACCGCTGCTGCGCGTGGCAGATCTATACATCGCCTACCGATCGAGCTCCGGCCCGGTCGACGCCCTGCGCGGCGCCTCGATCGAGGTCGAGCGCGGCGAGGTGGTGGCGCTGGTCGGCGAATCCGGCTCGGGCAAGTCCACGCTGGCGCACGCGATGATCGGTCTGCTCGGCGATTCCGCGCGGATCGTCTCGGGCAGTATCGAATTCGCCGACGAGCAGGTCGATCCGACAGACGAGAAGGCGCTGCGTCGACTTCGCGGCGCCCGAGTCGGTTTCGTCCCACAGGATCCGGGCCTTTCGCTGAATCCTGTCGTGCGGGTGGGCGATCAGGTCGCCGAAGCACTGCTGGTGCATCGCCTGGCCGATCGGCGCGGCGCCCGGTTGCAGGCGCTGGACCTGCTCGAAGAGGTCGGGCTGGACCGGCCGGAGATCCGGGCACGGCAGTATCCGCACGAGCTGTCCGGCGGGCAGCGCCAGCGGGTGCTGATCGCCATCGCACTGGCCTGCGGGCCGGAGTTGATCATCGCCGACGAGCCGACCAGCGCGCTCGACGCGACGGTCGCCCGGCAGGTGCTGGATCGGCTGGCCGAGCGGATCGCGGCCCGCGGCACGGCGGTGCTGCTGATCACCCACGATCTTGCCGTGGCCGCCGAGCGGGCCGATCGACTCGTGGTGCTCGCCCAGGGTGAGGTCGTCGAATCCGGGCCGACTGCCCAGGTTCTCGCCCGTCCGGCGCATCCCTACACGCGACGGCTGCTGGCCGCATCACCGGCGCTCGCGCCCACCGGGTTCCGACCGCCACGAACCCGGGCCGAATCGCCCTTGCTCTCGGTGCACGCCCTGCACAAGCGTTTTCACGCGGCCGACGTCACCGCCGTCGACGATGTCGAGTTCACCCTCGACCGCGGGGAGACCCTCGCCCTGGTCGGCGAGTCCGGGTCGGGCAAGTCCACCACCGCGCGCATCGCCCTGCGTCTCACCGAACCCGACAGCGGCACGGTGACGTTCGACGGCCACGACCTCACCACCGCGCGCCGCCGCCGACTGCGCGAACTGCGCAGACGCTTCCAGGTGGTGTATCAGAACCCGTACTCGTCGCTGGATCCGCGCTGGCAGATCGGCGACATCATCGCCGAGCCGCTGCGCGCCTACCGTGTCGGCCGCCGCGCCGAGCAGGACCGCCGGGTGACCGAACTGCTCGACCAGGTCGCGCTGCCCGCCGACTTCAGCACGCGCAAACCCGCCGAACTGTCCGGAGGCCAGCGGCAGCGGGTGGCGATCGCCCGCGCGCTGGCCCTGCGCCCCGATCTGCTGGTCCTCGACGAACCGGTCTCGGCGCTCGATGCCTCGGTGCAGGCGCAGATCCTCGATCTGCTCGACGGCCTGCAACGCGACCTGGCCCTCGGCTACCTGTTCATCTCCCACGACCTGGCCGTCGTCCGCCAGATCAGCGACCGGGTGGCGGTGATGCGACACGGCCGCATCGTCGAAACCGGGCCGACGGCAACCCTGTTCACCGATCCGCAGCACGCCTACACCAGGGAGCTGCTCGCGGCGATCCCGGCGCCCGGCATCCGGATCGACCGCATCGACGGAAAGGACCTCACCCGATGAGCAAGGTCACACTGTTCCTCGGCATCGAAACAGCGGGCACCGGAACGCATCCCGCGTCCTGGCGGCGTGCCGATTCGCGGGCCGAAGATCTGTTCAGCGCTCGCTACTGGACCGAGGTCGTCTCGCGGGCCGAAGAACTCGGGTTCGACGCGGTGTTCCTGCCCGACTCGTTCGGCCTGCAGGAGGGCGGCGCGGCGGTGACCCGCGGCAGGCTCGACGCGGTCGCGATCGCCGCCCGGACCGCGCCGGACACCCGGCGGATCGGGCTGATCCCGCAGGTCCCGGTCACCCACACCGAACCGTTCCATGTGTCCAAGGCGATCGCCGCGCTCGACTTCGCGAGCCTGGGCCGCGCGGGCTGGGAAGTCGGGGTGTCCATCGGTGCCGGGCAGGCGAAGGCGTTCGGCCGCAAGGGTGTTCAGTCCGACGCGCAACTGTGGCACGAGGCCGACGAAGCGGTCGAGGTGGTGACCCGCCTGTGGGACAGCTGGGAGGACGGCGCCGAGATCCGCGATGTGGCCACCGGCCGGTTCATCGACCGGGATCGGCTGCACTACATCGACTTCGCCGGCGAGAACTTCTCGGTGAAGGGCCCGTCGATCACCCCGCGCTCGCCACAGGGTCAGCCGATCGTAACCGTGCGCGCCGACGATCCCGCGTCCATCGACGTCGCGGTGCGCCGCGCCGACCTCCTCCGCATCTCCGCCCCCGACCTCGCCACCGCCGCCGAACGCCGCCTCGCGCTGCGTGCCGCCCTCGCCACGGCGGGCCGCGATCCCGACACCGTGCGCGTGCTGCTGGATCTTCCTGTCCACCTGGCTGATTCGGCCGAGCAAGCGCACGCCGAGGTCGCCGAGCTGGACCGGTGGTTCGCGCAGGCCGACGACACTGCCCTGCGGTACGTGGGCACCGCCACCGCGCTCGACGAACTCCTCGACGAGATCGCCCGCACCGACGCCGCCGACGGTGTGGTCCTGCGACCGCTCGCGCTGCACGCCACGCTCGCGGCACTCACCGCACGTCCCCCGGCCGAATCCACACCGGGCACCCTCCGCGACCGCCTCGGCCTCCCCCGCCCCGCCAGCCGCTACGCGACCACGCAAGGAGCAGCGCTGTGACCTCGAAGCCACGCAAGCAAGTCCATCTCGCCGCGCACTTCCCCGGCGTCAACAACACGACCGTCTGGGCCGATCCGGCGTCGAAGTCGCAGATCGACTTCGCCTCGTTCGAACACCTGGCCCGGACCGCCGAACGCGGCCTGTTCGACTTCTTCTTCCTGGCCGAGGGCCTGCGGCTGCGCGAGCACCGGGGCCGCATCCACGATCTCGACGTGGTGGGCAGGCCGGACACGTTCACCGTGCTCAACGCGGTCGCCGCCGTCACCGAGCGGCTCGGGCTGGCGGGCACCATCAACAGCACCTACAACGAGCCGTTCGAGCTGGCCAAGCAGTTCGCCTCGCTGGATCATCTCTCGGGCGGCCGGGCGGCCTGGAACGTGGTCACCTCCTCCGACGCGTTCACCGGGGAGAACTTCCGGCGCGGTGGATATCTGGAGCACAGCGAGCGGTACCGGCGCGCGGCCGAGGTTGTCGAAGCGACCAGGGCGCTGTGGGACAGCTGGCCTGCCGACGCGTTCGTCGTCGACCGGGAACGCGGTGTCTTCGCCGAGGAGGTGCCCGGAACCGCCTTCCGCAGCAGCCAATTCGACATCGATGCCACGTTCGTCCTGCCGTCGAGTCCGCAGGGACACCCGGTGTTGTTGCAGGCGGGTGATTCCGACGAGGGACGCGAATTCGGGGCGAAGACCGCCGACGCCATCTTCACCGTGCACGGCACCCTCGAGGCGGGCCAGAAGTTCTACGCCGACATCAAGGGGCGGCTCGCGAAATACGGTCGCGCACACGATGAACTGCTGGTCTTCCCGGCGGCCACCTTCGTCCTCGGCGACACCGAAGCCGACGCGCACGAGCGAGCCAGGGAGATCCGGTACCAGCAGGTGAGCCCGCAGACCGCGATCGCCTTCCTCGAACAGGTTTGGGGCCGCGACCTCTCCGGCTACGACCCCGACGGCCCGCTGCCCGACATCGAACCCGACACCACCACCGAGATCACCCGGGGCCGGGTGCGGCACGCGAAAGATCCATTGGCCATGGCGAAGGCATGGCGGGCGCAGGCCGAGGCGGGGAAGCTCAGCATCCGCGAGCTGATCATCGAGGTCACCAGCCGCCAGCAGTTCATCGGCACCGCCGCCCAGGTCGCCGAGCAGATCGACCACTACGTGCAAACCGATGCCGCCGACGGGTTCATTCTCGTCCCGCACCTCACTCCCGCCGGGCTCGACGAATTCGTCGACACGGTCGTGCCGGAACTGCAGGAACGCGGCAGTTTCCGCACCGCCTACACCGGCACCACGCTGCGCGACCACCTCGGTCTGCGTCAACCCAACCACCCCGCCATCGCCGAAGGAGCACGCGCGTCATGACGATCACCGTCGACACCACCAGCACCGCAACAACGTTCACCGACGACTGGCACCGCTGGCACGACGCCCGCGAGGACGGCCTGCGCGACCCCCTCGGCTGGCTCAGCCTCGCCGGGCTGCACTGGCTCACCGACAGCCCCGAACGCCTCGACGGCGTCCCCGGCACCTGGTGGGTGACCGACGAGAAGGTGTTCATCACCGCCCAGCCCGCCGACCGGCTCGACGTCGAGGGCGAACGGATCGCGGGCGTGCGGATTCTGACTCCCGCCGAGGGCGCGCCGGGACTGAGCGTGTTCAACGAGGAGCGGGTTTTCGAGGTGATCCGGCGCTCCGGGCAGTACGCCGTGCGCGTGCACGACCCGGCCGCGCCCACCCTGGTCGCGTTCACCGGGGTCCCCGCCTATCCGGCCGACCCGCGCTGGGTCGTCACCGGCCGGTTCACCCCGTTCGAGACTGCCCGCACGATCACGACCGGTGCGGTCGTGGACGGGCTCGAACACCATCACAGCGCGGCGGGGACCATCGAATTCCGGATCGGCGACGCCGTGGAGACGCTCGTCGCCTTCGGCACGCCCGCGGATCTGAAGGTGCTGTTCACCGATGCCACCAGTGGGGTCACCACCTACCCGGCGGCGCGGTCGCTCGCGATCGGGGCGGTCGAGGCCGACAGCACCGTGACCCTGGACTTCAACCGGGCGGTGAACCTGCCGTGCGCCTTCACCGACTACGCGACCTGCCCGGTGGCGCCGGCCGAGAACCGGCTGCGGGTGGCGATCGAAGCGGGAGAACAGGATCCGAAGCTGTGACGGTTCCGCTGTCGATCCTCGACCTCGCGCCGATCAGCGAAGGGTCGAGTGCCGCGCAGGCAGTGCGCAACACGATCGATCTCGCCCAGCACGCCGAACAGTGGGGCTACCACCGGTATTGGCTGGCCGAACATCATTTCGTGTCGGTGGCCAGTTCGTCCTCGCTGACCCTGCTCGCCCTGGTCGCGGCCGCTACCTCCCGCATTCGGGTCGGCACCGGCGCGGTGCAGGTGGGTCATCACACCTCGGCCTCGATCGTCGAGGCGTTCGGCACCGTCGACGCGCTGCATCCGGGGCGGCTCGATCTGGGTCTGGGCCGGTCAGGGCATCGGCGCAGCCTGTTCGGGGCGGAGGCGTCCACCGCCAAGGGCGGGCATCCGGTGCTGGACACGGTCACCGGGCGCACGCGGATCCGCGACGGCGTGGTGGTGCCGCCGCCGTTCGACCCGCGCGGGATCACCGACCGGTCCAAGTTCGCCGCCTCGCTCGAGGCGTTGCAGCAGCCGCACGCCGAGGCGCTGGACTTCCCCGATCAGATCGCCGAGGTCCGCGCCCTGCTCGAGGGCACCTATACCTCGTCCGATGATGTTGCGCTGCACGCGGTTCCGGGCGAGGGCGCCGATGTCGAACTGTGGTTGTTCGGCAGCACGGCCGGTGAGAGCGCCGAAGTGGCGGGCAGGCTCGGGTTGCCGTTCGCGGCGGCCTATCACGTCTCCCCCGGCACCGCGCTGGACGCGGTCGAGGCCTACCGGGCGGCGTTCCGGCCCTCGCCCACCCTCGCCGAGCCGCACGTGATCGTGTCGGCCGATGTCGTGGTCGCCGCCGACGACGCCACCGCCCGCCACCACGCGAGCACCTACGGCCACTGGGTCCACAGCATCCGCAGCGGTTCCGGCGCGAGCGAATACCGCGACCCCACCACCGCCTCACCCCTCACCCCCGACCAGCTCCGCCTGGTCGAGGACCGCCTCGCCGCCCAGATAGTCGGCTCCCCCGACACGGTCACCGAACGCCTGGAAGCCCTGGTCAAAGTCACCGACGCCACTGAACTCCTGATCACCACCATCACCCACGACCACACCGACCGCCTGGAATCCCACCGCCTCCTGGCCGACGCCTGGGGCCTGCGCGCCGCACGCGCGGCTTGAACCCTGCGCTGCGGGGTCGTGCCGCAACTACGGCCCCGCAGCACCGGCCGCTCCCGAGATCCCGCCCCCGGTGCTGCGAATAGCGTTGCCCTGCATCAGCCGGGCGGAGCGCGAGTGTCGCGTGGATTCAGTCGAAAAGGTCTGCTGTCGTGGCAGCGTCGATCGCGCGCCGCAACCAAGTGTCGAGCTGGGCCAGATCCCGGCACTGCTCGATCCTGGCCCGCTGATCCTCCGAGACGACGATTCGACGCGCGCTGAGGACGGTGATGATGCTGGCCGCGACGCCCTCCTCGCGACCTTCTTCGCGCCCCTCTTCGACATACTTGCGGGCGATTCGGCCCTGGTACTCGTAGGTCATCGTCCTCAGTTCCTCCAACCGTCGGCTGGCCGCCTCGGACAACACCTTATCGACCAGGTCATGGTACATCCGTGCGCGTTCGTCGTCGGTCTTCGTCAGGCCCTAAGTTGCGCGGCGGGTGGGGAGCCAGTACCGATCGGCGGGTTTGCCAAGCCACGCCGTTGCTGTCCGAAATATCCACCGACTCAATGACTTACCCGACTCCTCGCGTCTTCGATTCGATTGTCGGCATACGCGGCGCGACCGACACGTCAAGCCCTCCTTTGTCACACGAGTCGCCTCTATACGTAGGCGTATAACAGGGGGTAATCTCCTATCCATACGCATCCGTACGGATAGGGGTTTCTCTCATGCGGCTTTCCGCAGCGGCACATACCGATCGACCGTGGCGCATTCACGAGATCGCCGGGGATTTCGATGTCGAAGACGTGTGGCGGTTTCGGACGCCCGGGGGCAGGGCGGACGACTTTCCCGCCTTGCTCGCGGCGTTGCAGGCGGCCAGGGCCTCCGATTCCTCGGGCATCAGCGGGCTGCTGTTCAAGATCCGATGGAAGCTGGGTGAGGTGTTCGGCTGGGATCGGGAGTCGGCCGGGACCGGAGGACGGGTGGGATCGCTGCGGGACCGGCTGCCCGCCGATCTGCGTGACACACCCTGCCCCGATGACACGGACAGTCCGCTGACCAGCGTGTACGTCCTCGACGACGAGTACGCCGCGGAGATCGCCAACGGCACCATGCATGGCGTCATGCACCTGGGCTGGGTGCCTGACGACACCGGTCCGGGCTACCACCTGCAGATGGCCGTCCTGGTGAAGCCGAACGGCCTGTTCGGCCGCGCCTACATGGCGTTCATCAAACCGTTCCGGTACCTGATCGTCTACCCGGCGATGACCCGGAGCTGGGAACGGACCTGGAACGAGCTGGTGGCTACGCGCTGAGCGGGGCCGCTGTGACGCCGTAGCCGAGGTTGGTGAGGACCTCGCTGGTCGCTTTGGCGAAGTTGAGGGTGATGAAGTGCAGGCAGGGGGCGCCCTCGTCGATGAGGCGCTGGGCCATTTCGGTGGCGATCTGGATGCCTTCGGCGCGCACGGCGGCCTTGTCCTCTTCGGGGCCGGTGCCCGCGGCGCGGGTCAGGCGTTCCATCACCGCGGGGGCGAGGGGGCGTCCGCAGAGTTCCTCGGCGCGCTGGACCGTGCGCAGCGAGGTGATGGGCATCAGCTCGGGGATGATCGGCTTGGCGCCCTCGATCGGGTCGGCGGCCAGCACCCGGTCGCGCAGGCGCAGGTAGTGCTCCACGTCGAAGAACATCTGCGTGATCGAATACTCCGCGCCCGCACGCAGTTTCGCGACGAGGTGACGGGTGTCGTGATCGAGGTCGGGCGAGCGGTGGTGGCCCTGCGGGAACGAGGCGACACCGACGTGGAAGTCACCGAGGTCGCGCACGATGCGCACCAATTCCTCGGCAAACTCGACGCCCTCGGGATGCTTGCGCCACTCACCGAGCGGATCACCGGGCGGGTCGCCGCGCAGGACGAGCAGGTTGCGGATGCCCGAGTCGGCGTAGGAGCCGACCAGCGCGCGCAGTTCGCCCATGCTGTGGCCGACGGCGGTGAGGTGGGCGACCGGCAGCAGGGTGGTCTCGGTGGCGAGCTCACCGGTGATGCGCACGGTGCGGTCCTTGGTGGAGCCGCCCGCGCCGTAGGTCATCGACACGAAGGCCGGGTGCATCCGCTCGAACTCGCGGACCGCACGCCACAGCCTGGCCTCACCCGCCGCGTCACGTGGCGGGTTGAACTCCACCGAGAACGGCACGCCGCTGCCCGAATGAGTGCGCAGGCTCTGCACCACCGAAGGGGTGTTCGAGACGATCGGCTGCTTCTGGGCGGGTCGATCTGGGGTCGAACGTCCCCGTCCATTGTCGAAAGTCACCGGTCCAGTGTAGTGGGACGGCACCGCGCGGCTGCGCCCACCGCGAACCGGCGGCCCGCGCAATCCGGAATCGGGCACGGACCAGCCGCTCGACCGTCAAGTCCGCTGGACGCTCGTCGATCGGAGGCCGGACGCCGCCGAATCGCCAGGTGTGGGGTCGGTCGCAGCGGCCATGTGCGCCGACGACACCCCCGCGCCACCCGCGTATTCTGCGACCAGACGCCGGTGATCGCACCGCCGCGTGCGAACCCGGTCCATCCGCTCGCCCACTTCCGCACCTGGAGGCCACCCTGTCCGCCGGAATCGGTACCCCGCTTTCCCGGTCCGTCGCCGACACGGCGGCCTCGGTCGACTTCGTCACCCTCACGCCGGGCACGCCCGCCTTCGTCACCGCGGTCGAGCAGGTGCTGGCCGGTTTCTTCGCCACCCGGCGCGAGATCGTCGACCCGCTCGGGCCGGTGTTCGTCGACGCCGCCGAGGCGCTGGAACAGTTCGTCATCCGTGGCGGCAAGCGAACCAGGCCGGGCTTCGCCTGGACCGGCTGGCTCGGCGCCGGCGGCGACCCGGCCGGGCCCGAGGCGGCCGCGGTGCTCACCGCCTGCTCGGCACTGGAACTGGTGCAGGCGTGCGCGCTGGTGCACGACGACATCATCGACTCCTCGCAGACCCGGCGCGGTTTCCCGACCGTGCACATCGACTTCGAGGACCGGCATCGGGCGGCGGGCTGGCCCGGCGACGGCGCCGAATACGGCAGGGCGGTCGCGATCCTGATCGGCGATCTGGCGCTGGCCTGGGCCGATGATCTGGTGCACGCGGCCGGGCTCACCCCGGCCGCGCTGGCCAGGTTCGCGCCGGTGTGGGCGCGGATGCGGACCGAGGTGCTCGGCGGGCAGCTGCTCGACATCAACGGCGAGGCCGGTGGCGACGAATCGGTCGAGGCCGCGCTGCGGATCAACCGGTACAAGACCGCCGCGTACACGATCGAACGACCACTGCATCTGGGTGCCGCGCTGGCAGGCGCCGACGACGACCTGGTGGCGGCGCTGCGGATCTACGGCACCGACGTCGGCATCGCCTTCCAGCTGCGCGACGACCTGCTCGGCGTGTTCGGCGACCCGGCCGTCACCGGCAAGCCGTCCGGTGACGACCTGCGCGAGGGCAAGCGCACGGTGCTGATCGCGGAGGCGCTGCGCCGGGCCGATCCGGAGTCGGCGGCACTGATCCGCACCGGGCTCGGCACCGACCTCGACGACGCGGCCGTGGACCGGCTGCGCGCGCTGCTCACCGAGCTCGGCGCGGTCGACGACGTCGAACGCCGCATCACCGAGCTCACCGACACCGGTCTGCGCGCCGTGGCGGCCAGCAGCGCGACCACCCAGGCCAAGCAGTTGCTGCACGAAATGGCGCTGGCCGCCACCCGTCGCGCCGCCTGAGGCTGATATGAAAAACGTTGTGGGACAAGCGAATCATGTCGTCGTGGTCGGCGCGGGACTGGCCGGGCTCGCCGCGGCGCTGCACCTGCGCGGCGCCGGCGTCGAGGTCACGGTGCTCGAACGGGCCGATCATCCCGGCGGCCGGGTCGGGCGCTACCGGTTCGACGACTACGAGATCGACAGCGGCGCAACGGTACTCACCCTGCCGGAGCTGATCGACGAGGCGCTGGCGGCTGTCGGGCACTCGCGCGAGAGCGTCGGCCTGCGGATCCACCGCCTCGCGCCCGCCTATCACGCGCGCTACGCCGACGGCAGCGACATCCGCGTCTTCGACGACGCCGCCGCGATGGCCGCCGAGGTCGCCGACACCTGTGGACCGGCCGAGGCGGGCAACTACCGGCGGCTGCGGGACTGGCTGGGCCGAATCTACGGCGCCGAGTACGACGACTTCATGGACGCGAACTTCGATTCGCCGCTGGACCTGGTGCGCGGCAAGCGCTCCCGCGCCTCGCTGGCGACGCTGGTCCGGCTCGGCGGCTTCGGCAGGCTGGGGCCGCGAGTGCGCTCATACCTGCGTGACGAGCGCCTGGCCAGGCTGTTCACCTTCCAGGCGCTCTACGCGGGGACGGTGCCGGACAAGGCGCTGGCGCTCTACGGCGCGATCCCCAACATGGACACCTGCCTCGGTGTCTTCTTCCCCGAGGGCGGCATGCGCGCGATCACGGCCGCGCTGGCCGAGGCCTTCGTCGCCGCCGGTGGGCAGCTGGTGCTCGAGGCCGAGGTCGCGGGCATCGACTACACGGCGAGCGGCGGAACGTCGCGGCGCGCCGAGGCGGTCCGCACCGTCGATGGTCGCAGCTTCGCGTGCGATGCCGTCGTCCTCACCGCCGATCTCGGTTCGCTGCCCCGATTCGGCCTGCGGTATCGCCGTGGTCTGCGAGCCTCGCCGTCGGCGGTGGTCGCGCACGGCACCGTGCCCGCCGAGGTCGCCGCGCAATGGCCGGTGCAGGCGCATCACACGATCGATTTCGGCGCCGCCTGGGCGACGACGTTCACCGAGATCTCCGCGCGCCGCGGGCGGGGCAAGCTGATGAGCGACCCGTCGCTGCTGCTGACCAGGCCCGCGCTCACCGATCCCGGCCAGTTCGTCGACCGCGCCGACGGCAGGCACGAACCACTGTCGGTCCTCGCGCCGTGCCCGAACCTGGACGCCGCGCCGCTGGACTGGGACCGCCTCGGCCCCGCCTATCTCAACGAGCTGCTCGCGGAGCTGGAACGGCGCGGCTACACCGGCATCACCGAGCATTTCCGGGTCGACCACGTCGACACACCGGCGACGTGGGCCGCGCAGGGCATGATCGCGGGCACACCGTTCTCGATCGCGCATCTGTTCCGGCAGACCGGCCCGTTCCGGCCACGCAACCTGCCAAGGGGCGTGGACAACGTCGTTCTCGCAGGTTGCGGCACCACTCCGGGGGTGGGTGTGCCCACCACGTTGCTGTCGGGCAAGCTGGCCGCGGCACGAATCACCGGCAGCCGGGCGCGCAACGCGACCGACCACCGGGTTAGTGTTCCAAGTTGAAGCCGTAAACTGACGGCCGAATTATCAGCTCGCGGTTGCGACCGCCGACCATCCGGGGGGACCGACCGAACATGCCGCCCCCCGAGACGACCGTAGGCCCCATGGACACCACGCGCACCCTCGAGCCGCAGCGCCACATGCCCACCGGGACCGATCCCGGCGTCCGGTCCTGGCTGCGCACCGCAGGCGACTTCGCCCGTAGCCCCGAAGGCCACGCGGCCATGATGGGCTTCTTCGGCGCGATCATGATCACCTTCGGCGGTTTCGGCGCCGGCGCGGTCCGCAAGCGCGACCCGCTGCTCGAGGCACTGCACCTGTCCTGGCTGCGGTTCGGGCACGGCTACGCGCTCTCGACGATCCTCATCTGGATCGGCGTGCTGATGATGATCACCGCGTGGGTTCGCCTGGGCCGCACCACCATCGGGACCGGCTCGTCGCGGGTCACGCTCAACGAACTGCGCGCGATCGTCGGGATCTGGATCACGCCACTGCTGTTCGCGGCGCCGATGTTCAGCCGCGATGCCTACTCCTACCTCGCCCAGGGCGCCCTGCTGCGTGACGGTTTCGACCCCTATCAGGTGGGTCCCGTCGCCAATCCCGGTGTGCTGCTGGACAACGTGAGCCCCGTCTGGACCACGACCACCGCGCCCTACGGGCCGGTCTTCCTGCTCATCGGCCGCGCGCTCACCATGATCACCGGCGACAACGTCATCGCGGGCACGATCGCCCTGCGCCTGGTGATGCTGCCCGGGCTGGCGCTGATGATGTGGGCGGTGCCCTATCTGACCAAGCACCTCGGCGGCAAGCCGACGGTGGCGCTGTGGCTGGCCGTGCTCAACCCGCTGGTGCTGATCCATCTCATCGGCGGCGTGCACAACGAGATGCTGATGGTCGGGCTGATGTGCGCAGGCATCGCGCTGGTGCTCGAACGGCACCATGTGGCGGGCATCATCGTCGTCGCCATCGGTGTCGCGATCAAGGCGACCGCGGGCGTCGCGCTGCCGTTCCTGGTGTGGATCTGGATTCTGCACGAGAAGGAACGCCGCGCCGCCGAGCGCCGCGCCGCCGCGGACTCCGACATGGGACCGCTCGAGGACCAGAATCACCCCGATGCGGCGCGGCCGTCCGCCGATATGCCGCATCCGCTGCTCGTGTTCACCAAGATCGCCGGCATCGGCGTCGGTGTGTTCGCGCTGGTGTTCGGCGCGGCATCGGTGATCGCCGGAGTCGGCTTCGGCTGGGTCACCGCGCTGCAGGGCTCGAACAAGATCATCAACTGGCTGTCGCTGCCGACGATTCTCGCGCACATGGTCACCTGGGTGACCCCGCTCGATTTCGATCCCGTGCTGTGGGTGACCCGCAAGCTGTGCCAGGTCGCCTTGATCGTGGTGCTCGTCGCGACCTGGTGGCGGTTCCGGCACAGCGAGCGTGAGGCCGTGATGGGCATCATCATCGCGTTCGTCGCGATCGTGCTGCTCTCGCCCGCCGCACTGCCCTGGTATTACTCGTGGCCGCTGGCGCTGGCCGCCGGGTTCGCACTCTCGACGCTGACCTTGCAGTGGCTGGTGGGCATCTGCACCTGGTTGATGCTGGTGTTCCAGCCCGACGGGTCGATCGGGCTGTACAACTTCTGGCACGTCGCGCTGGCTACCTTCGCCGCCGTCGTCGCCGCGCTGTCGCTGCGCACCGTCGACCCGCTGCACCTGCGTTCGGCCAGTTCCCACCCCGTCACCAGGGAACCGGCGCCCACCGTCCGGGCATGAGTGGTCAGCGTCCGGGTGCGGTCGCGCCTGCCGACCTTGCCGCGCGTCCCGCGATGCCGGACAGCGAGATTGCGCCTGCCGCCGGACACGGCAGGGTGACCACGCTCGATAGTGCGTACGCGAGCTGTCGGCGGATCGCCGCCGAACACGGGCGCACGTATTACCTGGCGACCACCTTGCTCACGCCACCGCGGCGACGAGCGGTGCACGCGCTGTACGCCTTCGCGCGGATGGTCGACGACATCGTCGATCACGCCGACAACCCGGCGCGGGTGCTCGATCCGCGCGACGGTGCGCACGCCGCCACGGCCGACGACCCGGCCGCGGTCAGCCCCGCCCAGCACCTCGATCTGGTCGAGAAGCAGCTGCGGCTCGCTCTCGAACGCGGCGATATCGACACCGCCGACCTGCGGCGACACCAAATCCTCACCGCGGCCGCCGACACGATCCGCCGCTACGACATCGCCCACACCCATTTCTGGACGTTCCTCGGCGCCATGCGCATGGACGTCCCCGGTACGGCCACGCACCGCACCCGCTACGCGACGATGACCGAGCTGCGCGAGTACATGCGCGGTTCCGCGGCCGCCATCGGCCTGCAATTGCTGCCGGTGCTCGGCACGGTCGTCCCCGTCGCCGAGGCCGAACCCGCCGCCGCGGCGCTGGGTGAGGCGTTCCAGCTCACGAACTTCCTGCGCGATGTCGCCGAGGACCTCGACCGCGACCGGATCTACCTGCCCGCCGACGAGCTGGCCGCCTTCGGTGTCGACGAAGACCACCTGCGCGCCTGCCGGGCCGCCGGCCGCACCGATCAGTCGCTGCGCCGCGCTCTGGCCCATCTGATCGCCGTCAATCGCGATATCTACCGCCGCGCCGAGCCCGGCATCGAGCTGCTCGAGCCGCGTGTGCGTCCGGCGATCCGGACCGCGGCCGTGCTCTACGCGGAGATCCTGGAACGCATCGAGGCGGCGGATTTCCAGGTCTTCGAGCGGCGGGCGACGGTACCCAACCATCGCCGAATCCTGGTCGCCGCCAAGGGGTTCGCCACTTCTCTCCGCTGACGATCGCCGCTCGCGGCGCCGGTCCGTTAGAGGAGACGCGAGGGCGGACGATCAGCCCCGCGATGCCGGGCCATTCGACGCGGCCCGATGTCAGCCCGCGATCTCGGGTCGCTCGGCTAGACCCAGGCGCAGGTGTTCGCTGTGGTAAATGGCCTCGTCGAGCAGTTGCGCGACGTGCTGGTCGTAGAGGCTGTAGACGATGCTGCGCCCGGCGCGGGTGCCGGTGACCAGACCCAGATTGCGGAGTAGCCGCAGCTGATGCGAGACGGCCGACTGTTCCATCCCGACCAATTCGGCGAGTTCGGTGACCGGGCGCGGGCCCTGACGCAGCTCGGAGAGGATCAGCAGCCTGCTCGGTGTCGCCAGCGCCTGCAGGGTGGTCGCCACGTGCGCGGCGGCGGCAGCGTCCAGCCGCGTCGCCGGGCGGTCGCCTTCCACACCGTGTCCCATGGCGTGGAGCTTAGCGGACTGTAACACATGAAAACCTCTTCATATGATCTGTTATTCTCGGGTCCTCGTTTCCCGCTTCGGAGGTGCCCTGTGGTCTCGTCCACCGCCACGCCCACCCGTCCGGCCGCCACCGCCTCGCGCGGTCCGACCGTGCGGACCCGGCTGTTCGCGATCCCCGAGATGCGCTGGGCCGCCGCGGCGACCGCGCTGTTCGCGCTCGGGCTGGCGGCGAAGCTGACCGGTGGGCCGTCGTGGTTGTGGTGGTCGCTGCTGCTGGCCTGCTATCTCACCGGCGGCTGGGAACCGGGGCTCGACGGTCTGAAAGCCTTGCGGGACAAGACGCTCGATGTCGACCTGCTGATGGTGGTGGCCGCGATCGGAGCCGCGGCGATCGGTCAGGTCGTCGACGGCGCGCTGCTCATCGTCATCTTCGCCACCTCGGGCGCGCTCGAAGCGCTGGCCACCACGCGCACCGAGGATTCGGTGCGTGGGCTGCTCACCCTGGCGCCCGACACGGCGACCCTGCTCACCGCCGACGGTGAACAGACCGTCGCCGCGGCCGATCTCGCCGTCGGTGACGTGATCCTGGTGCGGCCCGGCGACCGGATCGCCGCCGACGGACGCGTGGTCGACGGGGCGAGCGAGATCGATCAGGCCACCATCACCGGCGAACCGCTTCCGGTGGACAAGACCACCGGCGACGACGTGTTCGCCGGGACACTCAACGGCACCGGCGCACTGCGGGTCCGCGTCGAGCGCAGGGCCGAGGATTCCGTCGTCGCGCGGATCGCGGCGCTGGTCGAGGAGGCGGGCCGCACCAAGGCACGGACCCAGCTGTTCATCGAGAAGATCGAGCAGCGCTATTCGATCGCCATGGTCGTCGCCACCCTCGCGGTATTCGTGATTCCGCTGATTCTCGGTGCGGCGTTGCGGGATTCACTGCTGCGCGCGATGACATTCATGATCGTGGCCTCCCCCTGCGCGGTGGTGCTGGCCACCATGCCGCCGCTGCTCGCCGCCATCGCCAACGCGGGGCGCCACGGTGTGCTGGTGAAGTCGGCCGTGGTGATGGAACAGCTGGGCGCGACCACTCGCGTCGCGTTCGACAAGACGGGCACACTCACTCGCGGTGCACCGGAACTCGCCGAGATCCATACCCTCCTGGACTACAGCGAAGACCAGGTCCTGCGCCTGGCCGCCGCGGTCGAGCATCCCAGCGAGCATCCGCTGGCCGCCGCCACCGTGCGCGCCGCCCGCCGACGTGGGCTCGCGATCCCGGCTGTCATCGATTTCGCCGCCCGGCCGGGTCGCGGTGTGTCCGGCCGGGTCGACGGCAGCGTCGTGCGCGTCGGCTCGCCGCTTGTCCTCACGGACGACCAGACAGCGCCCGCCGGCCGCTCACCGCAGGCCTCCTCGGCCGGGGACCTCGTATCGATCGTGCAGTCGCGCGGCCGCACCGCGGTGGTCGTACTCCACGATGACGAACCGATCGCGGTGCTCGGCCTCACCGATCAGATCCGGACCGAGGCCGCAGGTGCCGTCGCGGCTCTCACCGAATCCACCGGCAGCGCACCGGTTCTCCTGACCGGCGACAACCACGCCACCGCCACCCAGCTCGCCCGGCAGGTCGGCATCACCGAGGTGCGCGCCGAATTGCTGCCACACGACAAGGTTGCGGCCGTGCGTGCGCTGGAAGGCGACGGTGCGCGGGTGACGATGGTCGGCGACGGCATCAACGACGCACCCGCGCTGGCCGCCGCGCACGTCGGGATCGCGATGGGTGGCGCGGGCTCGGATCTCACGCTGCAGACCGCCGACGCCGTCGTCGTCCGGGACGATCTGACCACGATTCCCGCCGTGCTCGCGCTGTCCCGCCGTGCCCGCCGGGTGGTACTGGCCAATCTCGCCATCGCGGGCGGTTTCATCGGGGTCCTGGTCGTCTGGGACCTGGTCGGCCATCTCCCGCTGCCCCTCGGCGTCCTCGGGCACGAGGGCTCGACCGTCATCGTCGGCCTCAACGGCCTGCGACTACTGCGCTCGTCCGCTTGGCGCCGCGCGATGGGCCAGGCTCAGGCCGACGGCCCGTTGTAGCCGACCACCACCGCGCTGAGCGTTCACCGAACGCTTCGACGGCCCTGATTGCGACCGATCAGCGCGATAGTGAACGTTCAGCGCGGTGGCCTGGAGCGAGCGGTGCGCCGGAATCAGAAGGGTTCGGCGGCGGCGCGGCGGACGACTTCGCGGGCCAGGGGGCCGTGCAGGGCGTCGACTGGGCGGCCGGGGAGGGAGTCGTCCTCGGTGTAGATCCAGCGCAGGATGTCCTCGTCGCTGTACTTGCCGTCGCGCATCACCGTGATCAGGCCGGGGAGCATCCGGACGATCTCGTCGTTGTCGTCGAAGAACCGGGACGGAATGCCTGCGACACCGTTGCGGCGGATCGCGAGGAGCTGGTGGTCACGCAGGAGCTGGTGCACCGCGGTGACCGGGATACCGAGTATGTCGGCGGCCTCGGGGAGCGAGACGACGGTTTCGGTGTCGGGCAGCACATCGTGGCTGCAGGGGAAGGCACTCACTCGCACAACCGTAGTACGTGTGCACGCTTCGCGTGATAGGGGCTGGCCCGCATCGGCTGGCATGCCATCATCACCCGGTTACGATCGTGGGGGCCGCACACGGTGGCCTTGTCGCTTGTCGCAGTGTCGCGAGGGGTGAGAAGTTTGTGAAAGCCGGAGGACATCACTTGATCGGCCAGATGCTGGAAGGGCGCTATCGCATCGATGCGCCGATCGCCCGCGGCGGAATGTCGATGGTGTTCCGGGGAACCGATACCCGGCTGGATCGCCCGGTGGCGATCAAGGTGATGGATCCGAAGTTCGCCGGGGATCCGCAGTTCCTGACCCGCTTCGAGTTCGAGGCGCGCGCGGTCGCGAAGCTGAAGCATCCGTCGCTGGTCGCCGTGTACGACCAGGGCATCGACGGCGAGTACCCGTTTCTGATCATGGAACTGGTCGAGGGCGGCACGCTGCGCGAACTGCTGCGCGAACGCGGCCCGATGCCGCCGCACGCCGTGCGCGCCGTCGCCGAGCCGGTGCTGCGCGCGATCGGCACCGCCCATGACGCGGGCCTGGTGCACCGCGACATCAAGCCCGAGAACGTGCTGATCTCCGATGCGGGCGAGGTGAAGATCGCCGACTTCGGCCTGGTCCGGGCCGTTGCCGCCGCCAACACGACCTCCGCCAGCGTCATCCTCGGCACCGCCGCCTACCTCTCCCCCGAGCAGGTGACCACCGGCACCGCCGACGCCCGCTCCGACGTGTACTCCTTCGGCATCCTGATCTTCGAACTGCTCACCGGCCGGGTGCCGTTCACCGGCGACAACTCGCTGTCGGTGGCCTATCAGCGGGTCGAGAACGACGTGCCGCCGCCGAGCCAGTTCATCGGCGGCGTGCCGCCGGAGTTCGACGCGCTGGTGGCCAAGGCCACCTCCCGCGATCCGCAGCAGCGCTACACCGACGCCCACGAGATGGCCGCGCACCTGCAGTCGATCGCGATGGAACTGAGCCTGCCCCCGTACCGGGTGCCCGCGCCGAGGGATTCGGCCGAACACCTCAGCGAGAGCTACCGGACCGGCGACGCGCACCACCCCGGTGAACGGCCCGCGACCCCGAATCCGGTTGCCGCGCATCCGGTTCCGAGCCCCGACCACCAGCCCCAGCACACCAGGGTGGTCACCGCGCCACGGCCGCGGCCCGACGAATACTCGCGCGCCCTCTCCCCCGCCGCGGCGCACAACCCGTTCGTGGCGAACGAGGGCACGTCCCGCCGCACCGGCGTGGTGTGGGCGGCGATCGTCACCGCGCTGACCCTGCTGGTCGGGATCGGCGGCTGGTGGCTCGGCGTCGGCCGCTACACCGCGGTGCCGCCGATCGCCGGGATGGACTCCGAACGCGCCGTCGCGGTGCTGCAGGAGGCGGGCTTCGAGACCGTGCTGCGCAACAAGGCCTCGGACACCATTCCGGTGGGCGGCGTGGTCGGCACCGATCCGTCGGCGGGCTCGCGGGTCACCAAGAGCTCCACGATCGCGGTGCTGATCTCCAACGGCAAGCCCAGGGTCCCCGATATCAAGCCGGGCGACCAGATCAGCGCGACCAACCAGGCGATCCGCGACGCGGGCCTGCAGCCGATCGACAGCGGCGAGGCGGCCAGTACCGCGCCGAAGGGCTCGCTGGCCAAGGTGGAGCCCGCGCCGGGCACGGTCCTGCCGATGGGCGCGCAGGTGAAGGTCTACCGCAGCAAGGGGTCGCAGCCGGTCAATGTGCCCGATGTGCGCGGCAAGACCGCCGAGGAGGCCGCTCGCGCCCTGACCAGTGCCGGGCTGACCGTGCGCGAGACCCGCGTGCAGTACGACAAGAGCGTCGAGGGCGACAAGGCGATCGGCACCGACCCCGCCGTCGGCACCACCCTGCAGTCGGGCGACAGTGTGACGCTGATCGTGTCGAGCGCGGTGAAGGTGCCCAATGTGATGGGTCAGAGCGTCGGCAGTGCCCGCTCCAAACTGCAGCAGCTGGGTCTCCAGGTGGAGGTCAAGTCGCTCACCGACTCCGACAGCTCCCTGGTGATCGGCCAGGTGCCCGGCTTCAACTCGAATGTGGAGGCGGGCAGCGTCGTGACGCTCACCGCCCTGCCTTGAAGAGATCGGGACAAGGACGACAAGGAAAAGCCCGGGCGCGGTCATCGCTGACCGGCCCGGGCCCTCACCGAACTCCCAGCTACGCACATCCCGACCCGGAGGAGGGATCGGCCACGCAGTGGCCGGTTCGCGGCCGTCCCGTCGATCAGGCGCCGTTGCGTAGGCGACGAAGGAGCAAGCAACGGTGCCTGATCGACGGGACCAACGGGCCGCGAACTCGAGCGCGCCAGCGCTCCAGTTAACGCAGCATCTCGGCGACCAGGAACGACAGCTCCAGCGACTGCTGGGTGTTCAAGCGCGGGTCGCAGGCGGTCTCGTAGCGGTCCTCGAGGTCGAGGTCGGAGATGTCCTGCGCGCCGCCGAGGCACTCGGTGACGTTCTCGCCGGTCAGCTCGATGTGCAGGCCGCCGGGGTGGGTGCCCAGGGCGTGGTGCACCTCGAAGAAGCCCTGCACCTCGTCGACGATGCGGTCGAAGTGGCGGGTCTTGAAGCCGGTCGAGGACTCGTGGGTGTTGCCGTGCATCGGGTCGCACTGCCAGATCACCTGGTGGCCGGTGGCCTGGACCTTCTCGATGATGGGCGGCAGCACGTCGCGCACCTTGCCGTTGCCCATCCGGGCGACCAGGGTGAGCCGGCCGGGCTCGTTGTTCGGGTCGAGGCGCTCGACATACTCCACGGCCTGGTCGGGCGTGGTGGTCGGGCCGATCTTCAGGCCGATCGGGTTGGCCAGCAGCTCGGCCAGCGCGATGTGGGCGCCGTCGAGCTGACGGGTGCGCTCACCGATCCACAGGAAGTGCGCGGACAGGTCGTAGAGCAGCGGCTCGCCGGTCTCGCTCTCGCTCAGCCGCAGCATCGCGCGCTCGTAGTCCAGGACGAGGGCTTCGTGCGAGGCGTAGATGCGGGCCGACTTCAGGCTCGGGTCGTTGACCTGGCAGGCGGTCATGAACCGCAGGCCGCGGTCGATCTCCTCGGCCAGCGCCTCGTAGCGGGCGCCCGCGGGCGACTGGGCGACGAAGTCGCGGTTCCAGTCGTGCACCTGGTGCAGGTCGGCCATGCCCGCGCTGGTCAGCGCGCGGACCAGGTTCATCGCGGCACTGGCGTTGGCGTAGGCGCGGACCAGGCGCGATGGGTCGTGGCGGCGCACCGCCTCGTCGGCGACCAGCGAGTTGACCATGTCGCCGCGGTAGGACTTGAGGCCGAGCGCGTCGATGTCGGAGGAGCGCGGCTTGGCGTACTGGCCCGCGATCCGCGCCACCTTCACCACCGGCAGGCTCGCGCCGTAGGTGAGCACGACGGCCATCTGCAGCAGGGTGCGGATGTTGCCGCGGATGTGCGGTTCGGTGTTGTCGGCGAAGGTCTCCGCGCAGTCACCGCCCTGCATGAGGAACGCCTCACCGCGCGCGACGGCGGCGAGCTGGGATTTGAGCTCCTCCACCTCGGCGGGCAGGCAGATCGGCGGCACGCTCTCGAGCACGGTGCGCATCGTCGCGGCCTCTTCGGCGTCCCACGACGGCTGCTGCAGGGCGGGCCGCGCCAAAGCGGCGTCGAGTCGGCTGCGCAGTTCCGCGGGCAGCGGCGGCAGTTCCGGCAGGCGGTCAATGGGTACGTCGACGGTCCAGGTCACCAGATCAGAATACGTAATCCGCGCGCGGAACCCCACCGCCGGGCCGGTCGGTGCGCAAGTCCGCCGCGCCGACCTCACGCCGGGCAAACAGGCGTGTTGATGGACTGCATGCGGGTCGCGACCCCGCGGCCACACCGAGAAAGGTTTACCGACGATGAAGTGGAACCACCTGTCGACCCGCACGGCGCTGGTGATCGGCCTCGCCGCGCTGGCGACCGCGGCGACCGTCGGCACGGCGACCGCCGCACCCGGCGATCGGACCCACCCGATGCTCGAGACGACATGTTCGGTGGAACAGATCGAGGCCGCGCTCGCCGAGCACGCGCCCGACCTCGCCCAGAAGCTCGCACAGCGCCCCGAGCATCGCGCGAAACTCGCGGAACTGCTGGCGAAGTCGCCCGAGGAGCGGCGCATCGTCATCCAGCAGCGTCAGGGCGAGCACCCCGGACCGCACGACGGCGGGCACGACGGGCACGACGGGCAGCACGCTCGGATGCTCGAAGTCCTCGAGGTGTGCGCCACCTACTGAGTGGGTCGTCGTGCTACCGCTATCCCGGGGGCGGGCAGTGACATCGTGATGATCAGCCCGCCGTCGGGATCGGCCGCCGCGTGCACGGTGCCGCCGTGCGCGTGGGCCACCGATCGGACGATGGACAGCCCGAGGCCCGCGCCGCGGCGGGCGCCGGGGTCGGTAGCACGGCGGGTGGTGTCCGCGGCGCGGCGGAACGGCTCGAACAGTCCGTCGAGTTCGAATTCCGGCACCATCCGGCCGGTGTTGGCGACGGTCAACCGGACGGCTCCGGTTTCGGTCGCGCACTCGATGCGCACCCGTCCGCCCGGGCGGTTGTACCGGACCGCATTGTCGACGAGGTTGTGCACCAGCCGCTCCAGCAGGATCGGGTCGCCGTCGACCGGCGCGGGCGAGACGTCACAGTCGAGCGACACCTCCGCGCCGGTGGCCTCGGCCGTGCTGAGGTCGGCCACATGCCGGGCGATTCCCGCCAGGTCACAGCGCCTGCGCTCGATGAGCTGCTGCTCGCTGGAGACCAGCAGCAACAACCCGTCGATCAGGCGTTCGTGACGGCCGTTGACCTCGAGCAGGGTCTCGCCGAGCTGCCGCAACGATTCGGGCGCGTCCGGCCGGTCCAGCGCCACCTCGATCAGGGTGCGGTTGATCGCCAGCGGGGTGCGCAGTTCGTGGGAGGCGTTGGCGACGAAGCGGCGCTGGCTGTCGAAGGCACGGTCGAGTCGTTCGAGCATGGCGTCGAAGGTGTCGGCGAGGTCCTTGATCTCGTCGGGCGGCCCTTCCAGCGCGATGCGTTCGTGCAGGCTGCGGTCGGCCACCCGGCGCGCGGTAGCGGTCACCCGCTGCAGCGGTGCCAGTGCCCGTCCCGCGAGTAGCCAGCCGAAGCCGGCGGCCGCGATCCCGACCACCGCGAGCGCCGTCAGCGACGAGATCAACATCGCCCGCAGCACATCACGACGTTCTTGTGCGGCCTGGGCGGCGATCGCCTCGGCGAGCCGTTCGGTACCGGGCATCCGATCGCCCAGCGCCAGGTGCTTGCTGATGATCATGTGCGTCGTCGCCGCGGGCCGCCGGTCCAGCCACTGCTCGAGCGAGAAGTACATCACCGCGATCAGCACCGCTCCGGCGACGAAGAACGAGGCCGCGTACAGCAGGGTCAGCCGCAGCCTGATGGTCGACCGTGGGCGGCTCATCGGATGCGGTAGCCCGCGCCGGGCTCGGTCTCGATCAGCGCCGGTTCCCCGAGCTTGCGGCGCAACATCATGATCGTGTACCTGACCACGCCGGTGAACGGGTCGATGTTCTCGTCCCACGCCTTCTCCAGTAGTTGTTCGGCCGACACCACACCGCCGTCCGCGCGCATCAGCTCACGCAGCACGGCGAACTCCTTCCGTGACACCGTGATCGGCAGACCGTCGCGGGTCAGTACGTGGCGGTGCACGTCGAGGCACAGCCCACCGCGGCGCAGGACCGGAGGGGTGGCCGGATGCGCCCGGCGCCCGAGCGCCTGCACCCGGGCGACCAGTTCGGCGAAGGCGAACGGCTTGGTCAGGTAGTCGTCGGCACCCAGCCCGAGCCCGGCGACCCGCTCACCGATCCCGGCCGCCGCGGTCAGCATCAGCACCCGGCTGTCCACGCCGTGCTCGATCATCCAGCCGCACACCTGGTCGCCGGACGCGCCGGGGATGTCCCGATCCAGGACGACGACGTCGTAGTCGTTGACCGGCACGCGTTCCAGTGCGGCGTCACCGTCGTAGACCACGTCCACCGCCATGGCATGCCGGCGCAGCCCCGTGCCGATCGCGTCGGCCAATATCGTCTCGTCTTCGACCACCAGCACCCGCACGGGCGACATCTTGCCCGCCGACCCTGTTTGTTCGCTGTGAGGTCACGGCATACCCGTGCGCGTCGCGTGCGAACCGTCGACATAGGGTTTCGGTCAACCCATCGTGGGCTACGGACCGTGCCGTCCCGCCGGAGGACCACGGCCGCCCACCGGCACGAAGAGGCGATCTCCCTGCGATATTTCTATGATTCGGAATTCGTCGAGGACGGCGTGACGATCGATCTGATCTCGATCGGCGTCGTCTGCGAGGACGGCCGCGAATACTACGCGGTGTCCACCGAATTCGATGCGCGGCGAGCCGGGCCGTGGGTCCGCAAACATGTGCTCCCGAAATTGCCGCCCGCGGGATCGCCGCTGTATCGCACCAGGGAACAGATCCGCGACGACCTGTTCAAGTTCTTCCTGCCCCGGCCGAGCGTGCAGCCGGAGCTGTGGGCCTGGGTGGGCGCCTACGATCACGTCGCGCTGTGCCAGCTGTGGGGTGACATGACCGCGCTGCCCAAGGGCATGCCGCGCTACACCAACGAGCTGCGTCAGCACTGGGTCGCGCACGGCAGCCCCGTGCTGCCGCCGATCCCCGACGACGCCCACGACGCGCTGGCCGACGCCAGGCACAACCTGGCCAAGTTCGAGGCGATCGAGGCCTACCGGCGCACCCCGCGCCTCTGAGCCGGAAACACGGGAAAGGCCCCGAGTCGCAGCGACTCGGGGCCTTTCTCGTTGTGCTTGCGCGATCAGTGACCGTGCGGCTCGTCACCGTTGGCGCGTGCCTGCTCGTTCGCGAGCGCGGTGAGCATCTTGTGCTCCTCGATGTGCTCGTTCTCGAAGTAGGCGTCGGACTCGGCCTTCGGGTCGGCCCGCAGGAAGCTACCGGTGCCCGGCTTGCCCGCCGAACCCAGCTTGTTCATCTTCTTGGGCACCGGGGCGCCCTGGTACTCCAGCGGGATCGCGTGGCCGTGGCCGTCGACCGGGCCCAGCGGCTGGTGCACCTCGATGTACTCACCGTGCGGCAGGCGCTTGATGACACCGGTCTCGATGCCGTGCTCGAGCACCGCCCGGTCACTGCGCTGCAGACCGATGCAGAACCGGTAGGTCACGAAGTACGCCAGCGGCGGCAGCAGCAGCACGCCGATGCGGCCGATCCAGGTCGTCGCGTTCAACGAGATGTCGAACTTGAACGCGATGATGTCGTTGACACACGACAGCGTCAGCACCACGTAGAACGCGATGGCCATGGCACCGATGGCGGTACGCACGGGCACGTCGCGCGGACGCTGGAGCAGGTTGTGATGCGCCGTGTGATCGTTGGTGAGGCGCTTCTCGATCCACGGGTAGGCGATCAGCAGGGTGAACACCAGACCCATGGTGAGGGCGACCCAGACGACGGCCGGGACCGTGTAGCGACCCAGGTAGAGCTCCCACGGCGGCATCAGACGCGCCAGACCGTCGGTCCACATCATGTAGAAGTCCGGCTGCGAACCCGCCGAGACCTGGGACGGGTTGTACGGACCCAGGTTCCAGATCGGATTGATCTGCAGGACACCACCCATGATGCCGACGATGCCGAGGGTGAACGCGAAGAACGCGCCCTGGTCCGCGGCGAACACCGGCACGATGCGCGCGCCGACCACGTTGTTCTCGGTCCGGCCCGGGCCGGGGAACTGGGTGTGCTTCTGGTACCAGACCAGCGCGACGTGCGCGCCGATCAGCGCCAGGATGATGCCGGGCAGCAGCAGCACGTGGGCGATGTAGAGACGCGGGATGATGATGTCGCCGGGGAAGTCGCCACCGAACATCAGCCAGTGCATCCAGGTACCGATGACCGGCAGGCTCATGGTGATACCACCGAACGCGGCACGAAGACCGGTGCCCGAGAGCAGGTCGTCGGGCAGCGAGTAGCCGAAGAAGCCCTCGAACATCGCCAGGATCAGCAGCAGCGAGCCGATCACCCAGTTCGCCTCACGCGGCTTGCGGAACGCGCCGGTGAAGAAGATGCGGAACAGGTGGATGATGATCGACGCCGCGAACAGCAGGGCCGCCCAGTGGTGGATCTGCCGGACGAACAGCCCGCCGCGCACCTCGAAGGAGATGTTCAGCGCGGTCTCGTACGCCCGCGACATGCCGACGCCGCGCAGCGGCTGGTAGGCGCCGTCGTAGGTGACGTGCGCCATCGACGGATCGAAGAACAGCGTCAGGTACACACCCGACAGCAGCAGGATGATGAACGCGTAGAGCGCGATCTCACCCAGCAGGAACGACCAGTGGGTCGGGAAGACCTTGTTGATCGACCGCTTCATGAACGCGGCGGCGCGATACCGCTCGTCCATCTCGTTGGCTTGGTTCGCCACCAGAGTGCTCATGAACGACGCTCCCAGAAGGCCGGGCCGAGCGGCTCGATGAAGTCGCCGTTGGCGACCAGGAAGCCCTCGGAGTTGACGGTGATCGGCAGCTGAGGCAGCGCGCGGGCGGCCGGACCGAAGACCGGCTTACCCCACTCGGTCGCCGAGAACTGCGACTGGTGGCAGGGGCACAGGATGCGGTTGGTCTGCTGCTCGAACAGTGAGGTCGGGCAACCGAGGTGGGTGCAGATCTTCGAGTAGGCGAAGTAGTCGCCGTAGTTGAAGCTCTCCTGGCCCTTGCGCTTGATCGCCTTCTCGGCATCCTCGGTACGCAACCGGATCAACATGACGGAGTTGCGGACACCGCGCAGCGACTGCAGGGTCGCGTGCGAATCGCCACGCCACTTCTCTTTCCACGGGAACACGGTTTCCATGGCGCCCGCGTCCAGGTCCTCCGGACGCACCAGCACGATGTCCTCGGGACGACCGGTGTCGCGACGGATGTAGATGGTCTCGCCCGGGTAGTCCGGGGTCCAGCCCGACACCCACAGCGGCGACTTGTCGCGCTTGGCCCACGGGTTCTTCACCATGCCGCCGATGAACACCAGCAGCGAGCCGATGCCGAGTACACCGACGCCGGCACCAGCGGTGCCGAGCATCATCTTGCGACGACCCAGGGTGGAGGTGTCGAGCGCGTCCTGCAGCTCGGCCGCCAGGGTCCGGCGCTCGACCTCGTCCGACGGGCCGTCGTGGCGCTGCTGGATCGAGATCTCGGCGGGGATGAACCGCTTGCGGATCAGCACGACGGCGATACCGATGACCAGCACCGAGATGCCGAAGGTCAGGCCGATGAGCGGGGTGAACAGCGCGTAGGCCTGGTGGCCTTCCTGGCGGTTGCCCTTCCACTCCCACGGCCAGAACAGGAAGACACCGATCAGCGCGGCGGCGGCAAGGCCGGAGATGGCGAACCAGAACGTGACCGCACGCTCGGCGCGCTTCTCGGCGCGGGTGCCCGGCACCGGCCACCGCTCGCCGCGGTACGCGACGTCGACGCCGTCACGCGCGGTACCGAGCTCGACCAGCTCGTCGCGCGTCATCGCGTCCAGTTCGTCTTCGGTGGGTTCGCGACCCATGTCGCTTCGCTCCTGTCCACTCATGACTGTGTCCTATCCGACATGCTCGCCTTCGCGCGCTGGCCGATCATGTCCGTGATCCGATCCACATCGCGGCGCCGACCACGGCGGTGATGCCGATGACCCAGATCGCGAGGCCCTCGGTCGCCGGACCGAACCCGCCGAGATCCCAGCCGCCGGGCGCCTTCTCCTCGGCCGCGTTCTTGACGTAGGCGACGATGTCGCGCTTCTCCTCCGGCGACAGCTGCCGGTCGGAGAACTTCGGCATGTTCTGCGGGCCGGTGACCATCGCGTTGTAGATCTGCGCCTCGTTGGCGGGCGCCAGCGAGGGCGCGAACTTGCCGCTGGAGAGCGCACCACCGCGGGCGGTGAAGTTGTGGCAGGAGGCGCAGTTCATCCGGAACAGCTCCGAGCCGCGGGCGATGTCGTCGCCACGCAGCGATTCCTGCGCGATCTCGCCGTTGGCGTCACGGATCACCGAGGGGCCACCGCCGTTGGCGGCGACGTACGCGCCGATCGCGTCGGTCTGATGCGCGTCGAACTTCTCCGGCTTGCGCATCGCCTGGGCTTCGTTGCGGGTCATCGGCATGCGGCCGGTGGACACCTGGAAGTAGACGGCGGCCTCGCCGACGCCGATCAGGCTGGGGCCACGTTCTTCCACACCCTGCAGGTTGGCGCCGTGGCAGGTGATGCACGAGGTGTCGTAGAGCTGCTTGCCCTCGCGGATGAGCGCGGACTGATCCTCGTGCGCGGTGGCGATCTGCGGCTCGGGAGTGAGCGCCGTGGCCAGGAAGCCGGCTCCGACCAGACCAACGAGCAACGCGAGACCGCCCGCGATACGACGGCGAACGCGACGCTGCTTACGCGTCTTGGCGGCCTGCCCGTTGCCGGGGCCAGCGGGCTCTGGGGCCGACGGGGGAGATGAACTCATCTGTGTCCCTTTGGAGTAGACGGAACCGACTTGTGCAAATGTTGTGCGCCCGCGCCTAGCGGACGAAGTAGATCGTGGCGAACAGCCCGATCCAGACGATGTCGACGAAGTGCCAGTAGTACGACACCACGATCGCGGCGGTCGCCTGCGCGGGCGTGAACTTGCTCAGCGTGGTGCGGATCAGCAGGAACACGAACGCGATCAGACCGCCGATCACGTGCAGGCCGTGGAAGCCGGTGGTGATGTAGAAGACCGAGCCGTAGGAGCTGCCTGCGATCGAGGTTCCCTCGTGGACCAGGTGGTAGTACTCGTAGCCCTGGCCGAACACGAAGAAGGTGCCCATCGCCAGGGTGATCATGTACCAGCGGCGCAGGCCGAACACGTCGCCCCGCTCCGCGGCGAACACGCCCATCTGGCAGGTGAACGACGATGCGATCAGCACGGCCGTCACCGGGATGGCGAGCGTCATGTTCAGCTCGGTCGGCTCCGGGGGCCAGTTGCCGTGCGCCTGCGCGCGCGCAACGAAGTACATGGCGAAGAGGCCGGCGAAGAACATCAGCTCGCTCGACAGCCAGATGATGGTTCCGACGCTGACCATGTTGGGCCGGTTCAGCGAATGCACACGCTGAGTAATGGCCGATCCTGGGGTGCCTACTGCGGTCGTCACGGGGTAAGTATGACTCTTCGTAGTACGACAGCTGTACCCGGGTACGAAACTTTGTCGCGCAAGGCGGAAAACCCACGCACAGAGGGGGTCCGCGACCTCGGTCGGCGTGTTGGCGACGATCACGTGACGACTCATTGTGACAGCGTTGGATGTGGATAACCTGAGACGAGGAGGCGGCGATGGTCGTGGTGCGGATGTGGCGGCGATTGTTCGGTGGAAGCGCGCAGGCGCTCGACCCGGCGCGGGCCGATCTGGTCGTGGTCGCGTCGAGTTTCGACGACGTCGAGGCCTGCTCGGCGGTGCTGGACCGGGCGACCGGCCTGGATCGGGAGGCCGAGGCGGTGCTGCGCCACCACCTGCGCCTGCCCGCCGGGCAGTTGGAGGCGGCCTGTGAGATCGCCGGATACGACGGGTACACGCGCGCCGAGCCGGTGCGTGCGGCCACTGACGAGCTGGTGCCGATCATCCTGCAGCGGGTGCAGGTACTCGACCCGCTGAGCTGTTCGCAGGAGCGTTCGCGGATGGCCGGGCTCGCCCAGCGCCACGACGGTGTCGCCGACGGCTGGGACGCGCTGCAGCCGCCTCGTCCCGCCCCTTAAACTTGCTCAGCGGCGCAATAAGGTTGCGCAACACAGGCGCGCGCGAGAAGAGTTTGCGCGACGGTGTCGGTCGAGGAGAAGGATGCGGAGCAGATGAGCGTGCGCAGCTGGCCCCAGGTGCTCGGAACCCTCGCCGACGGTGGTGACCTGGCCGCGGACGACACCACCTGGGTGATCGACGAGATCTTCACCGACAACGCCACCGCGGCCCAGATCGCGGCGTTCGGCGTCGCCATGAAGATCAAGGGCCCCACCCCCACCGAGCTGGCGGGCATGGTCGCGGGCATGCTCGGGCACGCCCGCCTTGTCCATGTCGACGGCGACGCGGTCGACATCGTCGGCACCGGCGGTGACCGGTCCGGCTCGGTGAACATCTCCACCATGTCCTCGGTGGTCGTGGCCTCGGCCGGTGTGCCGGTGGTCAAGCACGGCAACCGGGCCGCATCGTCCAAGTCCGGTGGCGCCGACGTGCTGGAGGCGCTGGGCGTGCGGCTCGCGCTCGGCCCGGAGTCGGTGGCGCGGTCGGTGCGCGAGGCGGGCATCGGTTTCTGCTTCGCGCCGCTGTTCCATGCCGGGCTGCGCTTCGCCGGGCCCGCGCGCAAGGAGATCGGCATCCCGACCGTGTTCAACGTGCTCGGGCCGCTCACCAACCCGGCACAGCCGCGGGCGGGGCTGATCGGCTGCGCGTTCGCCGACCTCGCGCCGGTGATCGCCGGTGTGTTCGCCGAGCGTGACGCCAGTGCGCTGGTGGTGCGCGGGCGCGACGGGCTCGACGAGATCACCACCTCCGACCTCACCGATGTGTGGGTGGTCAGCGGCGGGCGGATCAGGCAGACGGTGATCGATCCGACGCGCCTCGGTATCCCCCGCGTCGAGCTGGACGCGCTGCGCGGCGGCGACGCCGAGGTCAACGCCGGGATCGCGCGCGAGGTGTTCGCCGGGACGCCGGGCCCGGTGCGCGACGCGACCCTGCTCAACTCCGCCGCCGCGATCGTCGCCTACGACCTCTCGCGCGGGGTCGGCGATGCCGACCTGGACCTGGACGCCGCGCTGGCGGGCGGGCTCGAGCGCGCCGCGGCCGCCGTCGACAGCGGCGCGGCGGCGAAGCTGCTGCAGAGCTGGGCCGAGCTCACCCAGACCCTCGACGAGGGCTGAGCGAGCGAAAGCCTCACTCCCCCAGCGAGAATCCGGCTTCCACGTCGGCGCTCGAATATGACTTGAAGGCGATGTGGGTGGTGGTGCGGACCACGCCTTCCACCTTGTCGATGCCGCTGGTGACCACCTCGGCGATCCGCGCGTGATCGCGGACCCGCACGATCGCGATCAGGTCGACGTCACCGGCGCAGGAGTACACCTCGGCGACTCCTGCGGTGTCGGCGAGCGCCTGCGCGGTCTCGGGGATACGAGAGTTCTCGGCCTGGATCAGCACGATCGCGGTAATCATGGGATCAGCCTAGAACTTGCGGCCGCTCGGTGGCCGCTTTGAACCGTCGCATGAGGTCACGGCTCTTCACGCCGGGCGCCGATTCCACCGAACTGGACACGTCGACGCCGTAGGGACGGTGGCGGGTGATGGTGGCGGCGACATTGTCGGCGTCGAGTCCACCGGCCAGCACGACCTTGCCCGGCAGCGCGCGCACCCAGTCGGGGAACTCCTCGAAGATCCCGGAGCCCGCGCTGGCGTCGTAGAAGAAGTATTCGCTGGTCTGCTCGGGTGCGGGCGGCGTCGAGGAGCAGAAGGCGAGGTTCGGCAGGTCGGCCCACTGGTAGAGCTGCACGACGTCGAACGCGTCGGCCACCTCGGCGACCTCGGCCGCTTCCAGGGCGACGACGAAGGTGGTGATCCGGCCGCGCGCGTAGTCGGCGAGGGCGCGGGCCTGCTCGGGCGTGCGGTACCGCTTGCTCTTGGGCGTGACCATGACGCCGATCGCCGAGTAGCCGAGCTCGACGGCCCAGTCGATCTGTTCCTCGGTGGTCAGGCCGCACACCTTCACGAACATCCGCGGTTCGCCCTTTCTCCCGCTGTCACCGGGCGTGACAGGCGGTTCCATGATCCTCTCGCCGGGTGGTCACCGTTCGGCCAGGTATTGCTCCTCGGCGCTCCTGGTGGTCGCCGCGGTGCGCGCCAGCTGCGCCCAGCCTTTCCAGCGGGCCGCGCCGTGCAGTGGTTCGCGGTAGCCCTCGCTGGTGCGGACGATGCGGGCGCCGGGTTTGGCGAGCCAGCGGGCGATGACACCGACTTCTTCGGGCGGTGCGCCGCGCAGGGGCGGAATGGTGTCGTCAGGCGGCGGCTCGCAGGACGCGGCGTCGCCCAGGTCGGGGATCACCGTTTCGGCGGCGGCGACGATCTGGTCGACGACAGCCATGGGCGGGGTGCCGCGCGTGGCTGTGCCTGCCGCGGCGAGGCGGCCGTAGCGGATGACCGAGAATTCCCAGCCGCCCGCCCCGTCGGGCAGGGCGATGATCAGCTCCGGGATGCGGGCAAGCGCGGCGAGGCGCTGGGTGCGGTGCAGCATGGTGACGACGGTGGCGGTGCGGTCACGCAGGCGCGCCGCTGCCTCGAAATGCTCGGCGGCGGAATGGGTTTCGATACGGTCGAGCATGGCCCGCAGCAACGCGTCGGAGCGGCCGGTGAACAGGTCACGCACCGCCTCGACCGCCGGGGCGTAACCGGTGGCGTCCAGGTCGGCCGCGGGGCGAGCCGCCGGGCAGCCGCCGACCACCGCGGGCAGGCAGGTGTGTCTCGCCGCGCGGGTGAGCCGGGTGGCGCAGGTTCGCAGTCCGGCGAACTCGGCGATCGTCGCGGCCACGTCGACGGCGTCGGCGCGAGAACCGAACGGCCCCACCGCTGTTCGCGTCGGAGTGCGCACGGCGACGAGCCGGGGAAAGGCCTCGTCGCTGATCGTCAGCCACCAGCCGCGGCGGGGGAACTTCGAGCGGCGGTTGTACGGCGGCGCGTGCGCGGCGAGCAAACGCAGCTCGCGAACGCCCGCTTCCAGACCGTGCGCGCACACCACATGGTCGACCCGAATCGCCAGTGCCACCATCTCTTTCATCCGGCCGCGGGTCTCCGAACCGGTGAAGTAGTTGCGGACGCGGCGGCGCAGATTGACCGCGGTCCCTATATAGAGGACTTCGTCGGACGGACCGCGGAACAGATACACCCCGGGCGAGGTCGGCAGATCGCCGGCGAAAGTGCGCTTGGCCCGCTGGGTTCCGGTGACGCCGGGCAGGTAGTCGAGCAGCTCGGTGAGGCTGTGCACGCCCTGGTTGCCGACCCGGCCGATCAGCGCGTGCAGCACGTCGACGGTGGCGCGGGCGTCGTCGAGGGCGCGGTGCGTCGGGGTGGTCGACGCACCGAGGATCTGGGCGAGCACTCCGAGTCGCGCCGAGGGCGCCTCGTCGCGGGTGAGCACCCGTCGCGCCAGTTTCACCGTGCACAGCACCTGCGGGTTGGGCCAGGTGATGTCCTGGCGCGCCGCAGCGGCTTTGAGGAACGCGGTGTCGAAGCGGGCATTGTGCGCCACCAGCACCGCGCCCGCCGCGAACTCCAGAAAGCCCGGCAGCACCGCCTCGATCCGCGGCGCCTCGTACACCATCGCCGTGGTGATCCCGGTGATCTGCACGATCGCGGGCGGGATCGCGAACCCCGGATTCACCAGGGTCGCGAACTCCCCCAGCACTTCTCCCCCGCGCACCTTCACCGCCCCGATCTCGGTGATCGAATCCCCGTGCGGGCTGGTCCCGGTCGTTTCCAGGTCGACGACGACGAAGGTGGTGTCATACAGCGGAGTGTCGAGTTCGTCGAAGGCCAGCTGACGGGCGGCAGCCGGGAGCGGAACGGGATCGGGCACGGCGAGCAGCGTAGGACGGGGGTCCGACAAGCGGGGTCAGCGTTGGGTCGGTAGTGGCCGGTTCGGTGGGAGCGTCAGGCGCGGACGGGGGTGTCGGCCGGAGCCGGACCGGTCGACGGAGAATCCGACACGCTCGTCGCCGGCAATTCGCTGCGAGACTTTCGTTCCGATGCGAACAAAATGACCTTGATCAGGGTCGAATGAGACCGGGATCACAGTTTGCCGGATATCACATGACTGTCCCGAATTTCATCGGGTAAGAGCGATTACCGATCCGAGCACACAGAAGCAGGCGGCGCGCCGCCTGCGCGTACGACTGGGCGACCGACCGGTTACGAACGCGACGCGCGGGTGCGACCTGGGGGTTCACCCCTAGGGGTAGACCAATAGGCCGCGAAGAAGCCCAATGGCGACGCGCCGGACAGGAGCCCGGAAGCCCGCGGAGGCGACCTGGCGTTATCGTTTCGTGATTGGTGTGACGCAGCTCGCAGGCGAAGGCGGGTGATATCGCGGAATTTGCTTCCCGGACCGATGTCCGACTTTACAAACCACCGTGATGTCTTCGTAACCTTTTCGAGACCTCACGGAGTCCCCTCGGACCGGAAACGGTGCAACGGGATGAAGCCCGCCGCGTCATACGGACACGGCGTCGTGGGGCAGATTGGAAGTACCCGCATCATGGCGACCAACACCGTCAAGCGTCAGGCGCAGCGAGCCGTTGCCGCCGGAGCCGTCGGCGCTGCCACCATCGGCGCGTTCCTCCTGCCGGCCGCTCCCGCGTCGGCGACGCCGGTCACCGTTCCCGGTATCGGCACCTTCGAGGTGCCCAACGAGATCCCGCTGCCGCAGGGCATCCCCGGCATCGAGACCCCCGGCGCGCCGCCGGTGTTCACCGCGCCGCGTGCCACCGCCGCGGACATCGCGCTCGACGCCGCGCTGAGCAAGGTCGGCTCCCCCTACGTCTACGGTGCCGCGGGCCCGGACGCCTTCGACTGCTCGGGTCTGGTCCAGTGGGCCTATCGCCAGGCGGGCATGGAGCTGCCGCGCACCAGCGGCGCCCAGCTCGGTGCGGGCACCCCGGTCTCGATCGACGATCTGCGCCCCGGCGACCTGGTGTCGTTCTACGGCGGCGGCCACTCGGGCCTGTACGCCGGCGACGGCAATGTCGTGCACGCCTCCACCTCGGGCACCCCGGTCCAGCTCGCGCCGGTCTCCTCGATGCCGTTCGCGGGCGCTCGCCGCTTCTGATCGACACCGAACGGTGCGTCGTTCACGGGGAAGGGCGCACCGTGACCTGTCCGTGGCCTACTGGACACGGACACACGCAGTTCCGTAACCTGATCGAGATCTTCTCGCGAGACGAGAAGGTCCGGTTCAGGTAAAGCGCTGTATCGGCGGACAACGAGAGAACGGGGCACGGCGCACTGTGACTGCACACCACCGGAACCCGCGCGTGCCACGTGGCATCGCCGGAGCCATGTCCGCCGCGATCCTGGTGTGCGCCGCGTATGCCGCGGGCCCCTCCCTCGCCGATCCGGTGGCCCTGCCGACCACCGCGGGTGACGCGATCGCCAGGATGGTCGACCTGTCCCGGCAGGCCGAGGCACTCAACCAAGCCTCCCTCACCGCCCAGCAGGACCTCGACGCCAAGCTGTCGGTCCAGCGCGAGGCCGACGACAAGCTCGCCGCGAGCACCGCCGTCGCCGATGCCGCCCGCGCCGAGGTGCGCAAGTTCCAGCCGATGATCGATCGCACGGCGATCGCCACCTACACCGGCGCGCGCACCGATCGCATGTTCGCGGTGCTGTCGAGCAATTCGCCGCAGCAGCTGCTGGACAAGATGTCCACCCTCGACGTGCTCTCCCAGCAGACCGCGGCGAGCGTGCGCGAGTTCAAGAAGGCCGCCGACAGCGCGACCGCCGCCGAATCCGTCGCCCGTGCCGCCGCCGACACCGCCCGCGCCGCGACCGCGGCCGCGGAGTCCGTGCGCGCCGATGTCGACCGCAAGCGCAACGACCTCACCGTGGCCACCACCCAGGTCGTCGAGGCCTGGGGTGCGCTCTCGGCCAGGGACAAGTCCACACTGGCAGGCTCGCCGTTCCCGCCCGGATTCGATCGCGATTCGCTGCTGCAGGGCCTGGTCCCCGGCAGCGGCACCAGCGCACTGGCCGCGGCGCTGACCCGCGTCGGCGATCCGTATGTCTGGGGCGCCACCGGCCCCGACCAGTTCGACTGCTCCGGGCTCGTGCAGTGGGCCTTCAAGCAGGTCGGCAAGAACGTGCCGCGCACCAGCTCCCAGCAGGCGAACTTCGGCACCCCCGTGGCCAAGGACGATCTGCAGCCCGGCGATGTCGTGCTGTTCTATCCCGAGATCTCGCACGTCGGTATCTACGCGGGCAACGGCATGATGGTGCACGCCTCCACCTTCGGAGTGCCGGTGGCCGTCGCGCCGATCAACACCACCCCGTACCACTCGGCCCGGCGATACTGAGCCGACGGTGACCGATCCGTCGCGCCGCTCGTCCGGCCTCCGTTCCTGGTTCTCGGCCAACGGCCGCCTCGAATTCGTCCTCACGCTCGCCTCGGTCACCCTGCTGACCGGGGCGTGTCTGGCCCTGATCCTGGTGCCGCGCAACGCGGGTCCGCTGCAGCTGGCCACCGACGAGGCCGAGGTGCTCGACACCACCGAGGGCATCGACGACCCCCGGCTCACACCGGTGCGGCGCGAACTGCAGCCGTTCGGCCCGATCCTGGTGCGCCGGGTCGCCGCCGGCGGCGAGGCGGACGCGCTGCTGGTGGCCCATCCGGGTCACCGCGCCGATCTGGATGTTCTCGAACACGAACTCGAGCTGGCGATCGCCGATGTGAGCGCCGCGTGGGGTGTCGACTGGAATCGCGCGCCCGTGATCGTCGTCGCGGGGACGCCCACCGAGTTCACCGCGCTGACCAGGGCCGCGGGCGCGACGACCACCGCGGATGTGGCCGCCGTGTCGCTCACCGGCTCGTACGCGCCCGGAACCAGGCCCACCGACCAGCGGATCGTGTTCAATCCCGACGCGCGCCGCCGGGTCGGCGACGAGGGCCTGGCCACCCTGCTGCGCCACGAGCTCACCCATGTCGCGACCAGGGGCGTCACCACCGACGGCGCGCCGCTGTGGATGCTCGAGGGCTACGCCGAGTACGTCGCCCAGCGCGGCCGGGGCAACACCTTCTCCCAGATCGCGCCCACCCTGACCACCCGGCTGCGCGCCGGCGCCCTGCCCACCGAGCTGATCGGCGACGCCGACTTCACCGGGACCGACGCCGCCTACGCCTACGAATCCGCCTGGAGCACTTGCGCTTTCCTCGCCGATCGCTACGGCCCGGCCACCCTCACCGAGCTGTACAAGCGACTCGCGACCGGCCCACAGTCCCCCGCCGCCCAGGACGCCGCCTTCACTTCCGTCCTCGGCGTCTCGCGCGCCGAACTGCTCGACGGCTGGCGCGCCTGGCTGCGCGGCCGCGCCGTCTGACCACCACCCCTCCTCGAGTCACTCCGTGACGCTTACCTATTAGGTTGTTCACTTATGGCCCGAACTCTGCTGGTTACCAACGATTTCCCGCCTCGGCCGGGTGGAATCCAGTCGTATCTGCACGCGCTGGCGAATCAGCTGCCGCCCGACGACCTGGTCGTCTACGCACCGCGCTGGCGTGGTGACAGTCACGAGAAGTTCGACGCCGCACAGAAGTTCCGCGTCGTTCGGCATCCGACGACGCTCATGCTGCCGACTCCCGGTGTGATCAAGCGGGCGGGCGCGCTGCTGCGCGAGCACGACTGCGACACCGTCTGGTTCGGCGCCGCCGCACCGCTGGCCGCGATGGCGCCGATGCTGCGGCGCGCGGGCGCCGAGCGCATCCTGGCCAGCACCCACGGCCACGAGGTCGGCTGGTCGATGCTGCCCGGCGCGCGGCAGGTGCTGCGCTCGATCGGCGAGAACACCGATGTCGTCACCTATGTCAGCAAGTACACCCGCGGCCGGTTCGCCTCGGCGTTCGGCCCGCGGGCCGCGCTCGAGTACCTGCCACCGGGTGTCGACCCCGCCGAGTTCCGGCCCGACCCGGCCGCGCGCGCCGAGCTGCGCGCCCGCTACGGCCTCGGCGACCGGCCGACGGTGCTGTGCCTGTCGCGCCTGGTCGCGCGCAAGGGCCAGGACATGCTGATCGTCGCGATGAACGAGGTGCGCGAACGGGTCGACGGCGCGGTCCTGGTGATCGCGGGTGGCGGACCGTACGAGGCGCGGCTGCGCGGGCTGGCCGAGGCGCTCGGCGTCACCGACAGCGTCGTGTTCACCGGCCGGGTGCCCTCGGGTGAACTGGCCGCCCACCACACCATCGCCGACGTCTTCGCCATGCCGTGCCGCACCCGCGGCGCCGGGCTGGATGTCGAGGGGCTCGGCATCGTCTTCCTGGAGGCGTCGGCGACCGGGGTGCCGGTCGTCGCAGGCAGCTCCGGCGGCGCGCCCGAGACCGTCCGGGAGGGCGAGACCGGGCTGGTCGTGCACGGACGCTCGGTCGAGCAGATCAGCGACGCGCTCGTCGAGCTGCTCACCGACCGCGACAAGGCGGCCGCGATGGGCGCCGCGGGCCGCGCGTGGGTCGAGGAGAACTGGCATTGGGACCGCCAGGGCGCCCGGTTGCGGGAGCTGCTGCGGTGACACCCCGGCCGCTATCGGTGTGGCGTCCACTACGCTCAGCGAGGTGAGCAGTATCCAGGTCGCAGATCAGACCTTCCTCGCGGCGCCGCCCGCCGCGATCGCCGACGTGCTGAGCGCCACCGACAACTGGCGCCGCTGGTGGCCCGACCTGCGCCTCGACGTGCGCGAGGACCGCGGCGACAAGGGCATCCGCTGGACGGTGGCAGGCCCGCTGACCGGCACCATGGAGGTGTGGCTGGAGGCCTGCGCCGACGGCGCGATCCTGCACTACTTCCTGCACGCCGAACCCACCGTGGCCAAACCGATGTCGCCGCGCGCGCTGGCCGCGGCGAACCGGGCCCGCCGGGTCGCGGGCAAGACCATGTCGTTCGAACTGAAGGCCCGGCTCGAAGCCGGTCGACCCGCGGGCGTGGCGCCCACAGCCGTCGCGGCGCCCTGACGACGCCACCGGCACCGACTGCTCGTCCCGCACGAAAGGAACCGTTGTCCGCCATGGCCGACCGGACCCAGAGATCGATTGTCATCGAGGCGCCGTCCGAGCAGGTGATGGCCGTCATCGCGGATCTGGAGTCCTATCCGGAGTGGGTGGCGGCCGCGCAGTCGGTCGAGGTGCTCGACACCGACGCCGCAGGCCGGGCGGCGACCGCGCGATTCGTACTCGACGCCGGCGTCGTCAAGGACACCTACGTGCTGTCCTACAACTGGCGCGCCGACGGCCACGCGGTCAGCTGGCGACTGCTCAGCGGTGACCTGCAGAAGGCCCAGGACGGCAGCTACGAACTGCGCGAGCGGCCCGACGGCAGCACCGAGGTGATCTACGAGCTGACCGTCGACTTGAACATCCCGATGATCGGCATGTTCAAGCGCAAGGCCGAGAAGGTGATCACCGATACGGCCTTGAAGGAACTGAAGAAGCGGGTCGAGGGCTGAGCGCCCCGGGCGGTACCCGCGTCGAACTGTTCGTCGGCAAGGGCGGGGTCGGGAAGACGACGCTGGCCTGCGCGACGGGCATGAGCTACGCCCGCGCCGGGCGGCGGGTGCTGATCGCCTCGCTCGATCAGGCGCATTCGCTCGGCGACGCGCTCGGCTTCCGTTTCCCGCACGATCCGGGCACCGTCGCCGGGGTGGCCAGGGTGGCGCCCGGGCTCGAGGTGATCGAGATCGATTCCCTCGCCCTGCTCGAGGACCGCTTCCGTGACGTGGTGCGGATGCTGGCCAAGGGCGGCGGGCACGACCACGGCGTCGACCTGACCGCCATCGACCCGGCCGAACTCACCGGCCTGCCCGGCGTGCAAGAACTGCTGATGCTGGTGGAGATCGCCCAGTACACCGAGGAGGACGACTGGGACGTCATCGTCGTCGACTGCCCGCCCTCGGCCGACATGCTGCGCATCCTGACCGCCCCGGACACCCTGCTCAACTATCTCGAGCGCCTGTGGCCCCGGCACGCCCGCACGATGAGCGCGATCGGTGCCGATCTGCGCAAGGCGGTGCTGGCGGCCACGGTCGAGCGGATCGTCGGCGCGGTCACGCAGGTCCGTGATCTGCTCGCCGACCGCACCCGCACCAGCGCGCGGCTGATCACCGGCCCCGAGCAGGTCGCCGTCGCCGAGGCGCGGCGGGTGCGCTCGGCGGCCGCGCTGCTCGGCCTGCGCCTGGACGCGGTGGTGGTGAACAAGGTGCTGGCACCGGTGCCGCCGCCCGGCGACAACGCCCATCCGGCCGTGCACTGGTACCTCAACCGCCGTGCCGAGCAACTCGAGGTGGTCGCGCGGCTGCACGAGCAGCTCACCGACGTCCCGATCCTGCTCGCCCAGCACGCCGGCGCCGAACCGGTGGGGGTGAACGCGCTGGTCGCGTTCTCCTATTCGGTCGACACGCTGCCCGGCCCGCACGCTCAGGGCGCGGATTCGGGCGAACCGATGGTTCGATGGGAGTCGGGTTCCGGTGTCGACTCCGTGTACGCGATGCGGATTCGGCTACCGGTTGTCGATCCCGGCACCTTGCGGCTGGGCCGAGTGGAGGACGATCTGATCGTGGGAGCCGACGGGGTGCGCACACGCGTACGGCTCGCGCCGGTGCTGCAACGCTGCACCGTGGCGGGCGCCGAACTCGACGACGGTCACCTCGTGGTCCGCTTCCGGCCCGATCCGCAGGTGTGGCCCGCCGATCCGAACTACACGAAGGCCACCGCAGATGAGCAGTGACAGGCAGTCCGACCGCCACGGCCACCCCGACGGTTTCGCCGAGTTCACCGAGGAGCTGCGGCTGCTGGCCGAAGTGCTGCTGGCCAGAGTCGAACCCGTGCTACGCCGCACCGCCGCCGACGGCCAGGCCGATCTCGGCGGCTGCGCCTGGTGCCCGGTCTGCGCGGCCGCCGCCCTGGTACGCGGCGACCACCACGACGTGGTCGCCGCCCTCGCAGAGCACGGCACGTCGATGGTGACCGTGCTGCGCGAAGCGCTCGCCGGCGTGCCCGTCGAGCCGGTGCTGCCCCCGGAGTGGGCCGAACACGCTGCGGGACACCATGATTCGCACGAGGCTTGGGGTCACGCCGCCACGTCCACGGGTGCATCCCCCACCGCAGGCTCCGCCGCCCGACCTGCCGGGGCTTCGGCGGGCACGTCCACCGGCGCTCACGCCGAATCCTCGACCGGCCCCGGCGCACCGCACCGCACCGGCGCCGCCCAGGCAGATCCCGCGGTGGCTCCATCGGCCGACCGTGCCACCGGAACCGCGGCGCAACCCGATCACTCCGACAACCCGGGCCGGTCCCGCCTGCGCTGGGGCTCCGCACGCCCCGACCAGACCGCGGCCCCGCGACCGCGCCGGGTCGACGAATACGCCGCGCCGCGACAGCAGGGCGCCCCGGCCGGAACCGGGATGGGCCCGCATGTCCCGGCCGATCCCGCAACACCCTCCGGCACCGGACTCTTCGCGACGCCACCGACCGAGGACACCGACGACCACTCGCGCACCACTCGCGTACCACGCTCGCGCTATGTCGACATTCCGGTGACGATCCGGGGATGACCCAGCGGATCGACCGACAACACCTGCTCACCGTCGGCATCGACGTCGGCGGCACGAACATCCGCGCCTCGGTCGTCGACGCCGAGGGTGAGGTGCTCGACAGCGTGCAGGCCCCGACCCCGCATTCGGCGCGCGCGCTCGAGGACGCCATCGACCGCTCGGTGCGCGAGCTGGCGCGCAGGCATCCGATCGCCGCGGTCGGCCTCGCGGTCGCCGGCTTCATCTCCGACGACCGCTCGACCGTCCTGTTCGCCCCGCACCTGCCCTGGCAGGATGCCCCGGTCGCGCAACGGCTCTCCGCGCGTCTCGGACTGCCGGTGATCCTGGAACACGACGCCAATGCCGCCGGCTGGGCCGAATACCACTTCGGCGCCGCCGCGGGCGGGCACACCGTGGTACTCATCGCCATCGGCACCGGCATCGGCGCCGCCCTGCTCATCGACGGTCAGCTCTATCGCGGCAGTCACGGCGTCGCCCCCGAGCTCGGCCACCTCCAGGTGGTGCCCGCCGGCCGGGCCTGCGCCTGCGGCAAGCGCGGCTGCTGGGAGCGCTACTGCAGTGGAACGGCGCTGGCCGACACCGCGATCGAACTGCTGGCGACCGACCCGGTGCACTCGGTGCTGGCCCGCGACGTGATCCACGATCCCGGCTCGCTGACCGGACGCCGAGTGGCGGGCGCCGCCCAGGACGGCGACCCGCTCGCGGTCCGGGTGATGGCCGATTTCGCGCGCTGGCTCGGGCTCGGCCTGGCCTTCGTCAGCGACATCTTCGATCCCGATCTGGTCGTGATCGCCGGTGGCGTGAGCAGTTCGGCGCCACTGTTCCTGGACGAAGCGCGCGAGCACTACACGAGCGCGGTCACCGGTGCCGGGCACCGGCCGCTGGCGCGGCTGCGCACCACCCAGCTCGGCGAGGCCGCCGGCATGATCGGCGCGGCGGAATTGGCCAGGGCGGCGGCAGGCGCGCCGGTCGCAGGCAGGAGCGGGAGATGAGCGTCACAACCTGTGACCCTGGCTACCGTCCTGGGTTGGTTGTGACCTGCGACCAGCGGTAAAGTCGGTTTCCGACGAGGCTGTACACGACTATCCCGGTCCCGGGGAAAGGACGCCATGTTCTACTGGCTGCTCAAGTTCGTTCTCGTGGGACCGTTCATGCATCTGTACAACCGGCCCGAGGTCGAGGGTGTCGAGAACATCCCGACCGACGGCCCGGCGATCATGGCGGGCAATCACCTCTCCTTCTCCGACTGGCTGTTCGCGCCGCTGCTGTCCCCACGGCGGATCAACTACCTCGCCAAGGCGGAGTACTTCACCACCCCCGGCTTCAAGGGGCGCCTGCAGAAGTTCTTCTTCAGCGGCACGGGCCAGTACCCGATCGACCGTAGCGGCGCCAACGCCGCCGAGGACGCGCTCAACGCGGCCCGCAAGCTACTCGACGAGGGCCGCCTGGTGGGGCTGTACCCGGAGGGCACCCGTTCCCCCGACGGTCGCCTGTACAAGGGCAAGACCGGCATGGCGCGCCTTGCCCTGGAGACCGGCGTCCCGGTCATCCCCGTCGCGGTCATCGGCACCGACAAGGTGAGCCCGCCCGGACCGTTCAAGTGGCGCCGGCACAAGGTCGTCCTCAAGTTCGGTGCGCCGCTGGATTTCTCGCGCTACGAGGGCATGAGCGGCAACCGCTTCGTCGAGCGCGCCGTCACCGACGAGGTGATGTACGAGCTGATGCGCCTCACCGGCCAGGAATACGTCGACGTCTACGCGCACAGCCTCAAGAAGGGCGTCGTCCCCACCGATCGCCAGCTCGACGCCACCCGCATCCCGGACACCGCCGCCAGCTGAGGCGTAATCCGGTGCGCCGCAGGGCAATGAGCTAGCGCACAGCACCGGCAGACGGCAAGCGAACCATAAGGACCGTCGGCCAGACTGCTCACATGTTCAAGCAATTGCTGGCCGCGGCCGGTGTCGGCGGCGCCGAGGTCGAAACCGAATTGTTCACCCCCGGTGTGCAACCCGGCGGAATCGTCGAGGGCGTGATCCGGTTGCGCGGCGGTCGCGTCGACCAGGCGATCGGGCACGTGGCGGTCGAGTTCGTCACCCGCGTGGAGCGGGAGTACTCCGACGGCGAGGAGCGGATCGCCGACCTCGGCTTCGGCCGGGTCGGCGTCGCCGGGCCGTTCACCCTGATCGCGGGCACGGTGGCCGAATTGCGGTTCGCCGCACCGGTTCCGTTCGAGACACCGATCACCTTCTTCGACGGCCACCACCTGCCAGGTGCCGCGGTCGCGCTGCGCACCGTCGTCGACATCCACGGCGCCGTCGACGCCACCGACACCGATCCGATCGGCATCGGGGCGCTGCCCGCCCAGCACGTCGTGCTCGATGCCGTGCGGCGCATGGGTTTCGGGCTGCTCCGCACCGATGTGGAGGCGGGCACGATCGCCCGCACACCGCAGCGGCTGCCGTTCTATCAGGAGATCGAGTTCGGCCGCTCGCACCACTTCCCGCGGGTCAACCAGCTCGAGCTCACCTTCGTCGCCGCGGAGCAGGGCATGAGCGTCGTCCTCGAGGCCGATATCGAGGGTGGCTGGTTCCGGGAGGACCGCGACGGGATCGGGATGTTCTGGGTCGACTACTCGCGCCTGGCCGCGCAGGACTGGACCGCCGAGATCCACCGCACCCTGGCCGGGCTCGGCGCCCTCGGCTGAGAGGCCGTAAGCCCACCGGGCTCGCCCACCCGCTTGGTAGCCTCTTGCGAGGCACTCAGCCGACGGGTGGGCAGCCACAGGGGTGGCGGGCGTCGGTGGACAGCGAGGTGGACATGGTCGGACGGGACGCAGAGGGCCGGGTGATGCCGTTCGCTCGCCGCGCGACATCGCCCGATGATCCGCGGATCGGTAAGCCGCCCACCGGCAAGGTCGCCCGCAGCGCCCGGCTCGCCGCGGTGCCCGTCGCCTACGCGGGGCGGCGCATCGCCGGACTCGGCAAGCGCGCCGTCGGCCGCAATGCCGAGGACGTGGAACGCGACATCCGCACCAGGACCGCCGAGCACCTGTTCCAGGTGCTCGGCGAATTGAAGGGCTGCGTCGCGAAGCTGGGCCAGCTGCTCGGCCTGCTCGAACTGGGCCTCGCGCCCGACCTGGCCGAGCCGTATCGCCAAGCCCTTGCGCGCCTGCACGACTCGGCCCCCGCCATGCTGCCCGGCGCCGTCCACGCGGAGCTGGCCGCGCATCTCGGCGACGAATGGCGCTCGCTGTTTCTCGATTTCGACGACCGCGCGGCGGCGGCGGCCTCGGTGGGCCAGGTCCATCGCGCACGCTGGCACGACGGTACACCGGTGGCCGTGAAGGTGATGTACCCCGGCGGCCGCCGCGCCGTCCTGGCCGATCTCCAGGTCCTGCGCCGGGCCACCCCGCTGTTCACCGCGCTGCTGCCCGGCGCCGACACCCGCCCGGTGATCGAGGCGCTGTGCGACGAGATCCACGCCGAACTCGACTACGCCAGGGAGGCGGCCAACCAGCGCGCGTTCGCCCTCGCCTTCGCCGCCGATCCGGACGTGGTCGTCAGCCGGGTGATCGCGCAGCGCGGCGACGTCCTGGTCACCGAATGGCTCGACGGCGCCCCGCTGACCCGGCTGATCGCCCGCGGAGAGGCCGCCGAACTCGACCGGCTCGGCGTGCTGATCCTGCGCTTCCTGTTCTCCGCGCCCGCCCGCGCCGCCCTCGTCTACGGCGACCCGCATCCCGGCAATTTCCTGCGCATGCCCGACGGCCGCCTCGGCGTCGTCGACTTCGGCGCGTGCACCCCGTGGCCCGCCGCCTTCCTCGACGTCGCCGGTGACGTGGGCGCGGCCGTGATCGCCGACTCCCCCGCCGACCTCGAGGCCGCCATCCGCCGCCACGGTTTCGTCGCTCCCGGCCGCGAACTCGACATCGCCACCGTCGCCGCCCGCCTGCAACCCGTCCGCGACGCCCTGCTGGCCCCCACCTACCCGCTCTCGGCCGACTGGCTGCGCGAGCAGGTGCGCCTGGCTACCGACCTGCGCCTGTCGAATGTCTTGCGCCAGTTGACGATGCCGCCCGACCACACGCCGATCCTGCGCTCCTTCCTCGGCGGCGTCGCGGTCCTGTGCCAACTCCAGACCGAGGTGCCACTCCGCGCGGAATGCACCCGCTGGTATCCCGAAACCGCGGCCGCCGCGGGGCTGTGACCGTGGTGCACTGGGACATTCCGCGCACGCCGATGGGGGCGCTGCTGACGACCCGCCTCGGCGAGGAGCGCGGTGTCCCCGTGGCGACCTGCCTGCGCGGTACCGGCCTCACCGCCGACCTGCTCGCCGACCCGAACGCCGAGATCTCCGCGACCGCCGAGCTGGCCGTCATCGCCAATCTGCTCCGCGAACTCGACGATCCGCCCGGGCTCGGCCTGCGCGCGGGCACCCTGTTCCGGCTCACCTCGTACGGCATGTGGGGTTTCGCGCTCATCAGCAGCCCGACCCCGCGCTCAGCGATCCAGGCCGGTCTGCAGTTCATCGACCTGACCTTCGCCTTCAGCGACATCCAGATGCGCCGCGCCGACACCGAACTCCAGCTCACCCTCACCGCCCCCGATGTCGCCGAACCGTTGCGACGCTTCGTGATCGAGCGCGACATGGCCGCCATCCAAACCCTCAACCGCGACCTGCTCGCCACCCCGATCCCGATCAACCACGTGTGCTTCGCCTTTCCCGCGCCGCCACCCGCGGACCTCGCGCTCTACACCGAGACCTTCGGGCTGATCCCGGAATTCGATGCCGAGGAATGCCTGGCGGGTTTCGACCAGGCCCACGTCGACGCGCCACTGCCGCAGGCCAACGAACACACCGCCGCCGTCGCCACCGAGCACTGCCGCGACCTGCTCGACCGGCGCAAGGCCCGCGGCGGCACCGCGGGGCGCGTGCGCGACATCCTGGTCGAGCACCTCGCGCACCCGCCCGACGCGCCCCAGCTGGCGGCCATGCTGTTCGTCAGCGAACGCACCCTGCGGCACCGCCTGGCCAAGGAGGGCACCTCCTACCGCGCCCTGCTCGACGAGGTCCGCGAACGTCTCGCCGAGGAGATGCTGGTGACCCGCGGCCTGCCGGTCGCCGAGATCGCCCACCGCCTCGGCTATGTGGAGGTGTCGAGCTTTTCCCAGGCCTTCCGCCGCTGGAAAGGCATGGGGCCCCGCGCCTATCGCGACCGATGCCGGTCGCGCGGTGCTCAGCGAGCCGTCGATACCGACTCGTCCGCGGTCGTGACGACGAACTCCGCGTCGTCGAACCGGCGCAGGCGCCTGCGATAGTCGAAGGTGAAGCCCGGCCAGTTGTTGGTGTTGCGGCCGGCGGCGGTTGTGTACCAGCTGGTGCAGCCGCTGTTCCACACCGTCGTCCGGATCGCCTCCTGCACCGCGGCATTCGAGCATTCCTCCACCTCGGGGCGCACATCGATCGAGCGAGCGCCCGCGGCGAGCCGGTCGACGGCCTGCAGCACATAGCCGAACTGGGATTCCAGCATGTAGACGATCGAATTGTGCCCGAGGTTGGTGTTGGGTCCGAAGAGGACGAACAGATTCGGGAAGCCGGCCACGGTGATCCCGAGGTGAGCTCGGGCGCCGTCGCGCCACACCTCGTCGAGGCGACGGCCGCCGCGCCCGGTCACCGTGATCGGCGCGAGGAACTCGTTGGCCTGGAATCCGGTGCCGAGCAACAGCGCGTCGGCCTCGTGCAGCACGCCGTCGGCGGTGCGCAGCCCGGTCGGTTCGATCCGGGTGATCCGCTCGGTCACCACCGCCACGTTCGGCCGGTTGAGCGCCTCGTAGTAGTCGTTGGAGATCAGGATCCGCTTGCAGCCGATCTTCGTCGACGGAGTCAGCCGCGCCCGGAGCTCGGCATCGGGTACCTGGGCGGCCAGGTAGCGCTCGAAACGCCGCTGCACCAACGCCATCGCCTGCGGGAACTTGGTGAACGCGAAGGCGCGCGGTTCCAGCGCGAGGTAGGTCGCGGCGCGCGAGAGCGCCAGCAGGCCGGGCACCCGGCGCAACGCGAGGAGAGCACGCTCGCTGTAGGCGTAGTCCGGCTTGGGAATCACATGCGCGGCCTCGCGCTGGAACAGCTCCAGGCGCGCCGCCCGTCGCGCCACCCGCGGCACGAGCTGGATCGCGGACGCACCGGTGCCGATCACCGCGACGCGCTTGCCGTCCAGGTCGTAGTCGTGATTCCAGGTGGCGGAATGGAACATCTCCCCGGCGAACTCGTCGATGCCCTCGATCGCGGGAATCGCGGGCCTGCTCAGCTGACCGGTCGCGGCCACCAGCGCACGCACCCGGTACTCCTCGCCGCCCGCGACCCGCACCACCCACTCACCGGCGTCCTCGTCGTAGGCGGCCGAGGTCACCTCGGCGGCGAACCGGATGTGCTTGCGCAGGTCGAACCGGTCGGCGACCTCGCGCAGATAGGCGAGGATCTCCGGCTGCTCGGCGAACCGCCGCGACCAATCGGCCTTGGGCGCGAAGGAGAACGAATACAGATGCGACGGAACATCACACGCGGCGCCGGGATAGGTGTTGTCCCGCCAGGTGCCGCCCACCTCGTCGGCGCGTTCGAACACGACGATGTCGTCGTAGCCCGCCGCCTTCAGTCGCACGGCCATGCCGAGCCCGCCGAATCCGGTCCCGATGATCCCCACCGAGGGTCGCGTGGTGTGTCCAGTCATGTCGACGACGGTAGGCGCGCGACGACTCGCGGCACAGTGCGCGAACGGCGGCAAAGTTACTGGATCCGGCAATCCGGATGCGAACCGTACGGCACCGTTCACGTGACGTTGCCGCACCCGCGTCCCCCTGTTCCGCCCGGCGATGCACCGTGAAACGTATGGCTGGTTCGGATTTCGCGATGTCCCGGCGCACCCTGTTGCGCGCCACCGCCCTAGGTCTGGTGACCACCCCCGCGCTGGCCGCGTGCGCCGATGACGGCCCCGGCCTGGTCCGGGCCAGGCCCAGCCTCACCCACGGCGTCGCCGTCGGTGACCCGCGCAACGACGGCGCCCTGATCTGGGCGCGCTCGGACAAGCCCGCGACGCTGATCGTGGAGACCGCGGCGACCGAGAAGTTCAGCGACGTCAAGCGATTCACCGGCCCCCTGCTCACCCCGGCCACCGACGGCACCGGCCGCGTCCGCGTCAACGGCCTGCCCGCGGGCGAGCTGGTGCACTACCGGGTCCGCCTCGACGGCGAGGACGGCGCGAGCTCGGAGACCGTCACCGGCGTCTTCCGCACCGCGCCGACCGCGCCCGCCGACATCAGGCTGCAGTGGTCCGGTGACGTCGCGGGCCAGGGCTTCGGCATCAATCCCGACCTGGGCGGCATGAAGGTCTTCGCCACCATGGCCGCCCGCGACCCGCATCTGTTCCTGCATTCCGGCGACTGCATCTACGCCGACAACGCGCTGAAGGAGTCGGTGACGCTGCCCGACGGCCGGATCTGGAAGAACATCACCGCCGAGGCCAAGAACGCGCCCGCCGAGACCCTCGACCAGTTCCGTGGCAACTACGCCTACAACCTCACCGACGACAACTACCGCCGCTTCAACGCCGCCGTAGCCCAGATCGTGCAGTGGGACGACCACGAGACCACCAACAACTGGTACCCCGGCGGCACCGTCGCCGCCGACAAGGGCTACACCGAGCGCAGCATGGACACCCTGGCCGCGCGCTCGTGGCAGGCCTTCCACGAGTGGATGCCGCTGGAGCCCTCCGAAGCCGTCGACGGCAGGCTGTACCGCAAGATCGCCTACGGCCCGCTGCTGGACGTGTTCGTCCTCGACATGCGCGCCTACAAGGACGCCAACGGCGCCAACACCGCACCGCAGGGCTCGGTCCTGGGCGCAGCGCAGACCACGTGGCTCATCGACGGGCTACGGGAGTCGAAGGCGACCTGGAAGATCGTCGCCGCCGACCTGCCGCTGGGCGTGATCGTCCCCGACGGCAAGACCTCCTTCGAAGGCCCCGCCAATGCCGCCCCCGGCGCACCCTCGGGCCGCGAAACCGAGATCGCCCAGGTGCTCTCGGCGATCAAGGCGAACAAGGTCGCCGACGTCGTCTGGCTCACCGCCGACGTCCACTACACCGCCGCGCACCACTACTCACCCGCCCGCGCGGCCTTCACCGACTTCGACGAGTTCTGGGAGTTCGTCTCCGGCCCGCTCAACGCGGGCGCGTTCGGCCCCAACAACCTCGACCCGACCTTCGGGCCCGAGGCGGTGTTCGTGCACGCGCCGCCCGCGCCCAACACCTCGCCGCTGGACGCGCAGTACCAGCATTTCGGTGAGGTCCGCATCGACGGGCGCTCCGGCGAACTCACGGTCGACCTGTGCGATGCGACCGGAAAAGTCCTGTTCAGCAAGCAGCTCGCCCCTGCCCGGAAATAGCTGCGAGGTACCGTGCGCAAGAATCGCCGAGCTGTGGTTAGCTATGCGGTCATGGGCACGCCGCACACCGTTATCTCCGAAGAATATCTCCCCCGGGACACTGCGGATGTCGTTCGCACTGTGCGTGATTCGCGTGATCGTTCGGAACGGTTGACGGTTCGCGGCGGCGAGCAGACCGAAGAGTCCTATGGCCTGACCGATCAGCGCGCGGTGCTCTCGCTGCGCAAGATGAACTCGGTGCTCGACATCAACCTGGGCAGGCGCACCGTCCGCGTGCAGGCGGGCGCCAAGCTCTCCGAGATCGACCGCCGCCTCGGCGCGCACGGCCTGGGCCTGCCCGTGGTCGGCGACCACCGCGACATCACCGCGGGCGGTTTCGCCTCCGTCGGTGGCGTCAGCACCGCCTCGCACCGCTACGGCATGTTCATCGATCAGATCGTCGACCTCGAGTACGTCGACCCCGACGGCCGGATCGGCACCTGCGGGCGCGGCCACCACACCGAGCGGTTCCACCGCATTCTCGGCGCGGGCGGCCGGGCGGGCATCATCACCGCCCTGACCCTCGACGTCGTCGAGGTCGACAAGGACCACACCTGGCTCACCACCGACGCCGACCGGTTCCTGGACTTCGATTCCTTCGTCGAGCACGCCACCACCGAGATCACCAACCCCGGCAGCGCGGCGCTGCAGGTCGGCCGCTGGGTCGACACCGCGCCGCTGAAGGTGGCGCGCCCGGTCGGCGCCGGCCAGGTGACCCTCGGCGCCGTCCGCTTCGGCCAATGGTCCAGCCTCTACCCCACCGCGCCCACCCGCGGCCTGCGGGCCCGGCGCGAGGTCGGCACCCGCACCCGGAAATCGCTGGGCGCCATCGCCTCTGCCGCGGGCGGGCGCGCGGGCATGCCGGTGCGCAATGCCGCGGCGGGCGCGCTGATGTTCGCGCCCAAGGTGCTCACCATGCGCGACGCGGAGTACCTGGCCGACACCGTCATCAGCTCCTCCGAGCGCGGTCCCGCCTACCGCGTCGGCGTGTTCGCGCCGCTGGCCAACTACGGCTCGGTGTTCTACGGCCTGCACGACCTGTTCGCCGACCACCGCGAACGCACGGGCTGCTTCACCGTCATCTCCGCGATGACCTACGGCGTGCGCTCGGCGTACCTGCGTGCCGAAGCCGCCGCCCGCGGCCTCGCCGCCGCCGACTACGGCCTGATCACCTTCACCTGCCGCCTGCGCCCCTCGGCCCTGCCCTCGGAGCAGTTGCGCGAGATCGTCTCCGGCATCGACGACATCTGCCGCTCGGAACAGGCACTGCGCTACAGCGTCTGACCCACTGACAAAGGAAGGGCCCCACCGGATTCCGGTGGGGCCCTTCCTTTGTCTCTCTGTAGCAGTCGCTCAGTGCTTCTCGGCGCCGAGGTAGTACTCGAACACCAGACCGGCGGCGGCGGCGAGCACGAGCACGACGCCGAGGGCGATCAGCCACATCTGGAAGAACGCCAGACCCAGCGCGGTCACCGAACCGGCGGCGGCCAGGGTGATGGGCCAGAAGCTACCGGGCGAGAAGAAGCCCAGGTCACCGGCGCCGTCGACGATCTCGGCCTCCTCGTAGTCCTCGGGCCGCAGGTCGATGCGGCGCGCGACGAACCGGAAGTAGGTGCCGATGATCAGCGACAGGCCCGCGGTCAGCACGATCGCGGTCGTACCGGCCCATTCGATGCCGGTGCGCGACTGCGCGGTGAAGAAACCGTAGACGATGCCCACCAGGATGAAGAACGCCGTGAGCAGTTCGAAGATCCGCGCTTCGATCCTCATATCAGAATCCTCACTTGCTCTCGTTCACCGAAGCGCTCTTGATGTCACGCTTGGTGTTGAAGGGGTACGTGGAGGTGGCCACCGGCGACTCGCCGATCGACTCGAGGGCCTCACCGTTGGTCTTGCCGTCGATGCGCGCCTGCATGTACTTGGCGTACTTCTCCGGCGATACCGCGCGGACCTCGAAGTTCATCATCGAGTGGTAGGTGCCGCACATCTCGGCGCAGCGGCCGACGAACGCGCCTTCCTTCTCGATCTCGGAGATCTGGAAGACGTTGTCGGACTGGTTTTCCTTCGGGTTCGGCATCACGTCGCGCTTGAACATGAACTCCGGCACCCAGAAGGCGTGGATCACGTCGGCGGCGGCGAGCTGGAACTCGATGCGCTTACCGGTCGGCAGCACCAGGACGGGGATCTCGTCGCTGGAGCCGATGGTCTCGACCTTGTCGTAGTGCAGGTACGAGAGCAGGTCGTTGGCCGGCTTGCCGTGCAGGGGACCCGGCTGCGGGTGGCCCTCTTCGTTCTTGCGCTCGGCGTACTCGGCCAGCTGCTCTTCGTTGATCAGCTCACGCTCGGTGTCGATGCCGTTCCAGGTCAGCCCGCCGACATTGTTGATGTTGCGGTAACCGAACTTCCAGTTCCACTGGAAGGCGGTCACGTCGACGGTGACATCCGGGTTGTCGGTCTTCTCGTGCACGTAGTTCTGCACGACCACGGTGAAGTAGAACAGCACCGCGATGATCACGAACGGGATCGCCGTGTAGGTCAGCTCCAGCGACACGTTGTAGCCCGTCTGGCGCGGGAACTCCGGGGAGTCCTTGCGCTTGCGGTGCATGATGACGGTCCAGAAGGTCAGACCCCAGACCAGCACGCCCATGGCGAGCGCGGCCAGCACGGACCAGGTCCACAGCTCCCGCATCCGGGTGGCCTGCGGCGTGATGCCCGAGGGCCAGCCGAACCGCAGCCATACATTGTCGATCGAGCAGCCCGAGACGAGGACGGCAGTGATCCCCAAGGACACCGCCAGCCCGGCCCGTCGAAGGATGCGGCCCTGCCGACCCCGAACGGGTCGTGCCCCGATCTCTTCGCTCGCCTTGTGCGCCACGCTCACGCCTTCCTGGTCGCTACACATTCCGACACATTGCGTCGTCCGGGCCGCGATCCGCCCGTTCCGACACCGCTTTCAAGCACGTTTCAGGCCGCCCTCGAGTATTGCCGCTGTGAAGCCCGCACACCTGAGAAGGACCTGAGTACTACGCAGCGTAGACCAAAGCGGGCGCCGACTTGTCGCGGGGTCGTATTCGACACTCCGTCGCGACCGTCCCGGATGCGGCGACCTGCGGTTTGCCGCTCCCAGCGCGTCGCGGTGGCGGTGGCGACGGGTTGCGCGCGGCGCGTCGCACCGGTGTGCGGCATACTCGGACACAGCGTTTGGGCCCGGAAGTGGCCACCCCATCATCGAACGAGAGAAGGTTGCCGACACCGTGTGCGGACTGCTCGGATTCCTGTCAGCTGATACGGCGACGACCGAGGTGGTCGATCAGGTGTACGACGCGCTGCACTGCCAGCGGCACCGTGGGCCCGACGAGAAGGGCACCTGGCACGACGATCACATGATCTTCGGCTTCAACCGCCTCTCGATCATCGATATCGAGCACTCGCACCAGCCGCTGCGCTGGGGCCCCGCCGAGAACCCGCAGCGCTATGCGATGACGTTCAACGGCGAGATCTACAACTACCTGGAACTGCGCGAGCAGCTGGCCGCCGAGCACGGCGCCGAGTTCCCCGACGGCAAGATCTTCGCCACCGACGGCGACGGCGAGTCCATCGTGGCCGCCTTCCACTTCTGGGGCCCCGAGGCCGTGCGCAAGCTGCGCGGCATGTTCGCCTTCGCGATCTGGGACACCGAGACCCAGGAGCTGTTCCTGGCGCGCGACCCGTTCGGCATCAAGCCGCTGTTCTACGCGACCGGCCCCGGCGGCACCGCCTTCGCCAGCGAGAAGAAGAGCGTCCTCGAACTGCTCAACCCGCTCGGGGTCTCCGACGAGCTGGATCCGCGCGCGCTCGAGCACTACACGGTGCTGCAGTACGTGCCCGAGCCCGAGTCGCTGCACAAGAACATCCGCCGCCTCGAATCCGGCACCTACGCCACCGTGCAGGTCGGGCAGGCGCCGAAGGCCACCCGCTACTTCCGGCCCGACTTCCGGGTCCGCCCGTTCGCCCCGGCGACCGCACGGCGAGCCGGAGGCGGTAGCGGAGCGTGGCCACGGAGGCTCTCGAGCGGTCGCCGAATCGACACTGACGCCGCGCAGGCCCGCTACGCCGAGATCGCCGCCGCGCTCGAGGACTCGGTCGCCAAGCACATGCGCGCCGATGTGACCGTCGGCTCGTTCCTGTCCGGCGGCATCGACTCCACCGCCATCGCGGCGCTGGCGATGCGGCACAACCCGAAGCTGATCACCTTCACCACCGGTTTCGAGCGCGAGGGCTACTCCGAGGTCGACGTGGCCGCCGAGAGCGCCGAGCTGATCGGCGCCCGCCACATCGTCAAGGTGGTCTCCCCCGCCGAGTTCGCCGCCGCCATCCCCGAGATCGTCTGGTACCTCGACGACCCGGTGGCCGACCCGGCGCTGGTGCCGCTGTACTTCGTGGCCAAGGAAGCGCGCAAGCACGTCAAGGTGGTGCTCTCCGGCGAGGGCGCCGACGAGCTGTTCGGCGGCTATACCATCTACCGGGAGCCGTTGTCGCTCAAGCCCTTCGAGTACCTGCCCGCCGGGCTGCGCAAGCTCGTCGGCAAGCTCGGCGACAAGATCCCCGACGGCAAGCGCGGCAAGTCCCTGCTGCAGCGAGGGTCGCTCACCCTCGAGGACCGCTACTACGGCAACGCCCGCAGCTTCAACGACGCGCAGCTGCGCTCGGTGCTGCGCGAGTTCCGCCCCGAGTGGACCCACCAGGACGTCACCGCCCCGATCTACGCCCAGTCCGCGGGCTGGGACCCGGTCGCCCGCATGCAGCACCTGGATCTGTTCACCTGGCTGCGCGGCGACATCCTGGTCAAGGCCGACAAGATGACCATGGCCAACTCCCTGGAACTGCGCGTGCCGTTCCTGGACAACGAGGTCATGCGCGTCGCCCAGGGCCTGCCCTACGACCAGAAGATCACCAAGGAGACCTCGAAGTACGCGCTGCGCCAGGCACTGGACGGGATCGTTCCCGACCACGTCCTCAACCGCGCCAAGCTCGGCTTCCCGGTTCCGCTGCGGCACTGGCTGCGCGGCACCGAACTCTACGACTGGGCCGAAACCCAGATCGCGGAGTCCCAGACCGATCACCTGCTGAACAAGCCGGCCGTCTTGCAGATGCTGCGCGACCACCGCGCCGGCGTCTCCGACCACAGCCGCCGCCTCTGGACCTTGCTCGTCTTCATGGTCTGGCACGGCATCTTCGTCGAGGACCGCATCAAGCCGGAGATCCAGGAGCCGGTCTACCCGGTCTCGCTGTAGTCCCCGCGACGCACGAACGCCCCCTCGATCGGAAGATCGAGGGGGCGTTCGGTTTTCGGTTACAGCAGCACGGACAGCTCGTCGGCGGCGTCGGCGCCGTAGGCCTTGGTGAGGCGTTCGACGGCCTCGTCCTTGTTGAGGGTCCATTCCTGGGTACCGGTGGTCTCCAGGATCAGTACGGCGATCAGCGAACCGAGCTGGGCGGAACGCTCGAGGCTCAGGCCGGCGCGGTGGGCGGTGAGGAACCCGGCGCGGAAGCCGTCGCCGACGCCGGTCGGGTCGACCTTGGCCACCTCGGGCACCACGCCGACGCGGACCTCGGTGCCGTCGGCGTCGACGACCAGCACGCCTTCCGAACCCAGCGTGGTGACCCGGATGCCGACCTTCGCGGTGATCTCCGCTTCGCCGAGCCCGGTCTTCTGCTGCAGCAGGGCCCACTCGTACTTGTTGGTGAACAGGTAGGCGGCTCCGTCGACCAGCTCGGCGGCCTGCTCGCCGTCGAGGCGGGCCAGCTGCTGGGACGGATCGGCGGCGTAGGCGATGCCCTCGGCCTTGGCCTGCCGGGTGTGGGCGACCATCGCCTCGGGATCGTTGGCCCCGACCAGCACCAGGTCGACATCGTGTTCGGCGGCGATCGCGGCGATATCGATATCGCGCGCCTCGCTCATCGCACCCGGGTAGAACGACGCGATCTGCGCCATCGCCTCGTCGGTGGTGCACACGAACCGCGCGGTGTGGGCCTTGTCGGAGATGTGCACGGCGGAGCAGTCGACCCCGTTGCTCTCCAGCCACTGCCGGTACTCGGCGAAGTCGGCGCCGACGGCGCCCACCAGCACCGGACGCTGCTTCAACAGGCCCATGGCGTAGGCGATATTGCCCGCGACGCCGCCGCGACGGATCTGCAGATCGTCGACGAGGAAACTCAGGGACACATGGTCGAGCTGATCGGCGAGCAGCACATCGGCGAACTTGCCGGGAAATCGCATGAGGTGGTCGGTGGCGATGGACGCGGACACAGCAACAGACACGAGGCAAGGCCCCTTCGACACTAGGCGCGGAAAGCAAGAAGTCCGGGATCATCAGATCCCGGACTTCAACGGTAGCAAGCCGCTACCCCCGCTGGTTCACCTCTGCGCAACCCCAGCGTTTTCCACGGCGTGGGCGCCCAACCTCAGTTGAACGAGTCGCCGCAGGCGCAGGAGCCGGTGGCGTTCGGGTTGTCGATCGTGAAGCCCTGCTTCTCGATGGTGTCGACGAAGTCGATCGAGGCGCCCTGGATGTAGGGGGCGCTCATGCGGTCGACGGCCAGCTTCACGCCGGAGAACTCGACGACGATGTCACCGTCGAGGACGCGATCGTCGAAGAAGAGCTGGTAGCGCAGACCGGCACAACCACCCGGCTGCACGGCGATCCGCAGGGCCAGGTCGTCGCGACCTTCCTGGTCGAGCAGCGCCTTCGCCTTGGCGGCGGCAGCGTCGGTCAGCGTCGCACCGTGGGTCTCGGTGGCGGTCTCGTTCTGCACAGTCATGGACACTCCTAAGTCGGCCGGCCCGTGAAACGGACCTCAGGTGCACAGCGCACGACTGATTTCAACACCATCGCGGCGGCTGCTATTCCTATTTTGCCACCCGCGCCACGCAGCGTGGATTCGACCTGGGTGGTTCACCCCACAGTACCTGCCGGATCGGAGTGATCCAGCTCGCACACCAGGCGCCGGTGAGACCGGGCGCACCACTGACCGGACCGCATTTCCCGATGGTCGGCATCATCGAATAGCCTGGTGAACGTGAAATTGTTCCGTCGCGACGAGTCCAGCACCATCGACGAGTCCGTCGACCCCTCGGTGCCGGACGTCGAACAGACCGCTCCCGCACCCGCCTCCACCACGCCGGGCAAGGGTCGCCCGACCCCGAAAAGGCGTGAGGCCGAAGGCAAACGGCGCGGCCCGGTCGCGCCCGCCCCGATGACCGCCAAGGAGGCCCGCGCCCGCCGCAAGGCGGTCAAGGGCACCAAGGAAGACCGCAAGGCCGCCGCGGCCGACCGCCGCGCCGCCGTGCAGGATCGCCGCGCCAGGATGCTGGCGGGCGAGGACAAGTACCTGCTGCCGCGCGATCAGGGCCCGGTCCGCGCCTACGTGCGCGATCTGGTCGACGCGCGCCGCAACCTGGTCGGCCTGTTCATGCCGATGGCGCTGGTGCTGATCATGTCGATGTTCGTCGCGCCGGGTCTGCAGACCATCGTCACCCTCGCGATGCTGGTCATGATGGTGTTCATGATCATCGAGGGCTTCGTGCTCGGCAAGATCGTGAACAACCGGGTGATCGAGCGTTTCCCCGACACCACCGACACCGGCTTCAAGCTGGGCTGGTACGCGTTCGTCCGCGCCTCCCAGATCCGCAAGATGCGCGCGCCCAAGCCGCGGGTCGGCCCCGGCGACGCCGTCTGAGTTATCCCTGTCACGAATGCCGTTCCACCCGTCGGGTGGGGCGGCATTCGTGCTGTCAGTGGTGGCCGGGCCGGATGTAGTTCGCATAGCCGGCGATGGCGGACAGTTCGGCGTCGATCCGCTGGGCGTCCCGGTCGACGACCCCGGTCGATCCGGCGGTGCCGCGGCCGATGAGGACGGCGAGTCCGATGATGGCGGCGAGGACGATCAAGAAAGTAACCATGGCAGAAATTTTGCGCTCGTTGCTTTTCGGCCGAAAGTGGCTGTTCTGTCATTGTGCGTAAAGATTCAGCCAGATAGCATGGGGTGATGCTGTCAAAGGTTGGCGTCGTCCTCAACGACAAACTCGCCATGTTCGAATTCGGCGTCGTCTGCGAGGTTTTCGGACTCGACCGCACCGCCGACGGCCTGCCCGGCTTCGACTTCAAGGTCTGTGGCGCCACGCCAGGCAAGCCGCTGCGCTCCACCACCCCGGGCGTCACGGTGACGCCCGAGTACGGCCTCGACGAGCTCGTGCACGCCGATCTCGTCGCCATCCCCGCCTTCCCGTTCAGCCTGGGCCACAGCTATGACGACAGGGTCGTCGAGGCGGTCCGCGCGGCATCGGAGGCGGGCGCGATCGTCCTGACCGTCTGCTCCGGCGCGTTCCTGGCCGGCGAGGCGGGGCTGCTCGACGGCCGCAAGTGCACGACCCACTGGCGCTACGTCGACATCCTCGCCGCCCAGTTCCCCGCCGCCACCGTCGACCCGGATGTCCTGTTCGTCGACGAGGGCAACCTGATCACCAGCGCAGGCACCGCGGCGGGCATCGACGCCTGCCTGCATCTGGTCCGCCGCGAGATCGGCACGGCCGCCGCCAACGGCATCGCCCGCCGGATGGTCGTCCCCCCGCAGCGCGACGGCGGTCAGCGCCAGTTCATCGAGCAGCCGGTGCCCGAATGCCGGTCCGAGGGCCTGTCGACCACGCTGACCTGGCTGACCGAGAATCTCGCCCACCCGCACACCGTCGACGAGCTGGCCGCGCGCTCGAGCATGTCCACCCGCACCTTCGCCCGCCGCTTCGCCGCCGAAACCGGCACCACCCCGGTCAAGTGGCTCACCACCCAGCGCGTCCTGTTCGCCAAGCACCTTCTCGAGGCGACCGACATGCCGCTCGAGCGCATCGCCGACCAGTCCGGCTTCGGCTCCGGCGCCCTGCTGCGCCACCACTTCCAGCGCCAGGTCGGCATCGCCCCTACCGAGTACCGCCGCCGCTTCGGCACACCTACCCCCGAGCCCGCAGCCGACGACCGTCCCGCGCATTGAGCGACATCAGCACGATATTGACCGCGCCCGCGGTGAGCTCCAGCGCCTGCACGCCGTAGAAAGCAGCCCCGAACCGATCCGTTCCCGCCAGCACCGCGAGCGTGATCGCCGACGGGATCAGCACCAGCAGACCGTTGCCCGCGATGAACGGCATCCGGCGCCTCTTCGCGGCGATGATCGGATCGGTGGAGCCGCCCGCCAGCCGGAACCCACTGCCCCCGGTGACGGCCAGCGCGAGCACCAGCACCGGCAGCCCCCACGGAATCGCCAGTTTCACCGCGCGCACGGCGGCTTCGGACCCGAAGAGCTCGGTCAGCACGGTGGACGTCCAGAAGGTGAGGATCGTGAGCAGTCCGATCACACCGGCGACGGGATGGATTCGAGCGAGCACGGCTACCCCTCCAGAGTGACGATCGCGTGGCGGATCAGACGCAGGAACACCTCGCGGTCGGAGTCCGAAAGCCCGGCGGTGGCAAGGGCATTCACCTCGCGCGCGGTCGCGGTGAGTTCCGGGCGTAATCGCCGCGCCCGGTCGGCGAGGTGGATACATGGCAAGCCATCTAAATTTCTCTCGCGGCGGCGATTCGATTGGTGAACAGCACAGTTCCCTACCTGCCCGGTCTGTATACCCTCAGCATCGCCTTGACTCGGCGGTACGCCGCTGGCCAGGCTGGCCGGGTGTCACATACCGGGTGGGGAAGTCTTCGCAGGCTGATCAGAGCGGTCGTCACGGCCGCCGTGGTCGTGTCGTCGATCGGGATGTCCGTGGCCGCTGCCGCGCCGGTATCACGCGCTCCCGCAGGGGGTTTCGAGGAGCTGTTCGTTCCGTCGAGCATGGGCCCGATCAAGGTCCAGGTGCAGTGGGCGGCGCGTGGCGGCAGTTCGGCGCTGTACCTGCTCGACGGGCTGCGCGCGCCCGCGGACCACAGCCAGTGGACCACCGATACCGACGCGCTGCGCCAATTCGCCGGTGACGATGTGACTTTGGTATTCCCGGTCGGCGGCCACTCCAGCTTCTACACCGACTGGTACCGCCCGAGCAGCACCAATCAGCAAGCCACGACCTACAGGTGGGAAACCTTCCTCACCCGCGAACTGCCTGACTTCCTGGCCGGATACGGCGTCTCCCGCACGAACAACGCGATCGTCGGCGTCTCCATGGGCGGCAATGCGGCATTGACCCTGGCCGCCCACCATCGCGACCAGTTCCGCTTCGCCGGATCGTTTTCCGGGTTCCTCAACCCGACCTATCCGATATGGAACCACGCCATGCGCGCCGCCATGCTGCACGAAGGCGGCTTCAATATCGACGACATGTGGGGCGCCGCCGGCGATCCCGCCTGGAGCCGCAACGACGCCACCGTCCAGGCCGAACGGCTGCGTGGCCTGCCCGTGTACGTCACCAGCGGAAACGGTGTCCCCGGGCCGCTCGACCTGCCGAGCGCTGTCGGCGACACGATCAACGCGGCCGGGATCGAAGCGTTCGCGGTGATCGCGGCGAGCATCTTCCGCGACCGGACCGCCGCCCTGGGCATCCCCGCCCGCGTCGACTTCGGCAACGGCACCCACACCTGGCCGTACTGGCAGCTATCCCTCGCCACCGCACGTCCGATGATCTTGGACGCGCTCGGCGCGCAGTGAGTCGACCGCTCGGCGTTCGGCAGTCCGGTGCCCAGTCCAACCATGAGCCGACCGGTGAACGGTCGGCGCAGCGCTTGCTACGGTGCTGGGATGCCAGCCAGCGTCGGGCCAACCCGCACCCTCGTCCTCGGCGGCGCGCGCTCCGGCAAGTCGGCCTTCGCCGAGAGTCTGGTGGCCGATGCCCCTGCGGTCCGGTACCTGGCGACGGCGGTTCTCGATCCGGCCGACCATGATTTCGCCGACCGGATCGCGGGCCATCGCGAGCGTCGGCCCGCGCACTGGTCGACGGTCGAGAACACCGAGCCCGCAACGGTTCTCGCCACCGAGGCGCCCGCGACCCTGCTCGACGACATCGGCACCTGGCTCACCGCCCGCCTCGACGCCCGCGCCGCCTGGGATGCCCCGCGCGGCACCGTGGCCCCCGACTGCGACGCGCTCGTCGCGGCCGTCGAGGCCTATCGGCAGCGGCTGGTGATCGTCTCGCCCGAGGTCGGAATGGGTGTCATCCCGGCGACCCGCTCGGGCCGGTTGTTCCGCGACGAGATCGGCACGCTCAACCAGCGGCTCGCGCAGGTGTGCGACGAGGCGTTCCTCATCGTCGCCGGGCTGCCGGTCCGGCTGAAATGAGCCGGGTCGGTCGGCGCGACGCACCCTGATCCGGGCAAGATGAGCGTCGACACCAGGCACCACTGTCGAAAGGCTTCCCAGTGACTCATGGATTCGCGCCGGTAGCGGCCCCGGACGCGCAGGTGCGCGCGGCGGCCGAGCAGCGCCAGACGCAGCTCACGAAGCCTGCCGGATCGCTGGGACGGCTCGAGACACTCGGCAACTGGATCGCCGCCTGCCAGGGTGTGTGCCCGCCCAAGCAGTTCGAGCGGGCCCGCGTGGTGGTGTTCGCCGGGGATCACGGGGTCGCCGAATACGGTGTCTCGGCGTATCCGAGCGCGGTCACCGGGCAGATGGTTGCCAATTTCCTGGCGGGCGGCGCGGCGGTGAACGCGCTGGCCGCGGTCGCGGGCGCGACGGTGCGGGTCGCCGATATCGCCGTCGCGGGTGACACCGATCCGTCCGTCTCCCAGCACAAGGTGCGCCGCGGCAGCGGCTCGATCGACCGCGAGGACGCCCTCACCGACGACGAGGTCACCGCCGCGCTGGCCGCGGGCCGCGCCATCGCCGACGAGGAGATCGACGCCGGCGCGGACCTGCTCATCGCCGGTGACATGGGTATCGGCAACACCACCCCCGCCACCGTCCTGATCGCCACCCTCACCGGCACCGAGCCGGTCGCCGCCGTCGGCCGCGGCACCGGCGTCGACGACGCGGGCTGGATCCGCAAGGTCGCCGCCATCCGCGACGGCATGCGCCGCGCCCGTCCCGTCGCCAAAGATCCCGTCGACCTGCTGCGCGTCGCGGGCGGCGCCGACTTCGCCGCGATGACCGGATTCCTGGCCCAGGCCGCGACCCGCCGGACCCCGGTCATCCTCGACGGTGTCGTCGTCACCGCCGCCGCTCTGGTCGCCGAGGACATCGCCGCGGGCGCCAAGGAATGGTGGCTGCCCGGCCACCGCTCTACCGAACCCGCCCACGACCTGGCCTTGAAGCACCTGCGCCTGGAACCGCTGGTCGACCTCGGCATGCGCCTCGGCGAAGGATCGGGCGCGCTCACCGCCCTGCCGATCCTGCGCGCCGCCGTCGCCACCCTCGCCGAGATGTCGACCTTCGCCGACGCGGGTGTCAGCACGGCCGACCAGCCGGACGCCATCGACCTGGTCAAGTGAGCTCGGCGCCGACGGCGGCCCGCACGACCCGGTCGTCACACGATCCCGCCTGCTCCGTTCAGCGAGTTGTGCGCCGGTCCGCCGGGCATCGACCGTACGCCGCGCAGCTCGGTAACCGCCGCCCTCCGGCGCGGTCCACTCGAATGGTGTCGACCACCGGCCGGGTGTCGTCGTGAACAGCATCCGGCTGGCCGTTTCGTGGCTCACGGTTCTCCCGATTACCGGACCGGCCACTGTCGACCGCCGGGCCGCGGGTCACGCCATCGCGCTCGCGCCGCTGGTCGGCCTGCTGCTCGGCGGTCTCGCCACGGCGGCGATGCGCCTGTCGGTCGCGGCCGGACTCACCACGATGCTGGCCGGGCTGCTCACCGTCGGGCTGCTGGCCCTGCTCACCCGCGGCATGCATCTGGACGGTCTCGCCGACACCGCCGACGGACTCGGCAGTTACGGTCCGCCCGAGCGGGCCAGGCAGATCATGAAGTCCGGCGGGGCTGGCCCGTTCGGCGTCGCCGCGCTGATCTTCGCCATCGCGATCCAGGCCGTCGCCTTCGCCGCCCTCGCCGACGAGGGCCGCTGGCTCGCCATCGCGCTCGCCGTGACGCTCGGGCGGGTCGCCGTCGTCCTCGCCTGCCGCCGCGGCATCAACGCTGCCCCGGACTCTGGGTTCGGGACGCTGGTCGCGGGCACCCAGCCCCTCGCCCCGGTGCTGATCTGGTCGGCGCTGGCCACCGGCTGGTCGGTTTTCGCGGTCCCTGGCAACCTTTGGCTCGGCCCCCTGGTCACCGTCACGGTCCTCGCCGTGTCGGTGCTGATCACGCGTCACAGCGTCCGGCGATTCGGCGGATTGTCCGGTGACGTGCTCGGCGCCGCGGTCGAGATCACGGTTTCATTTGCGGCTGTTGGGTTCTCGCTCGCAGGGTGAATCACGCCCCGCAATGTGAAACCTGCACTGTTCATAATTCCGGGGCACCGCCGGTTGTGTGGTCCCACAGACCGTCCGCTCATCGGTACTCGGGTGCTCCCCCAGCACACCGGTGGCAATACAGTGATGACATGTCTTCCGAACGCCTCTACTTCCGCCAGCTGCTGTCCGGCCGGGATTACGCCGTCGGCGATCCGATCGCCACGCAGATGCGTAATTTCGCGTATCTGATCGGCGACCGGGAGACCGGCGAGACCGTCGTGGTCGACCCCGCGTACAAGGCATCGGACCTGGTCGACGTCGCGACCGCCGACGGAATGACCGTCACCGGCGTCCTCGCCACCCACCACCACCCCGACCACGTCGGCGGCACCATGCTCGGTTTCACCCTCGGTGGCGTGCGCGAGCTGCTGGAGAAGACCAGCGTCGCGGTGCACGTGAACAAGCAGGAACTGGACTGGGTCGCCCAGACCACCGGGATCGCGCCGAGCGAGCTGACCGGACACGACAACGGTGACAAGGTCAAGGTCGGCGCGCTGGAGATCGAACTCCTGCACACCCCCGGCCACACGCCGGGCAGCCAGTGCTTCCTGTTCGACGGCCGCCTCATCTCCGGCGACACCCTGTTCGTCGACGGCTGCGGCCGCACCGACTTCCCCGGCGGTGACTCCGACGAGATGTTCCGCAGCCTGCGTCATCTGGCCGCGCTGGACGGCAACCCGGTCGTCTACCCCGGCCACTGGTACTCCGAGGAGCCCAGCGCCGAACTGTCCTCGATCCGCGACAACAACTACGTGCTGCGGCCGCAGACCCTGCAGCAGTGGCAGGCCTTGATGCCGGGCTGACAGACGAAAGGAGCGGGCCCCGTTCCGGACCCGCTCCTTCCGAATGCCATGCCTACACCGTGCGCATCCACCCGTGGGAGTCGGCGAAGGTACCGCGCTGGATGCCGGTCAGCGTGTCGCGCAGCGCCATCGTCACCGCGCCGGGCTCGCCGCCGCCGATGCTGAACTCGCCCTCGGCCGACTTCACCCAGCCGACCGGCGTGATGACCGCGGCGGTTCCGCACGCGAAAACCTCACTGATCTCACCGGATTCGGCGCCCTTGCGCCATTCCTCGACCGAGACCTTGCGCTCCTCGACCGGGTACCCGGAATCGGCGGCCAGGGTCAGCAGCGAGTCACGGGTGATGCCCGGCAGCAGCGAACCGGACAGTTCCGGGGTGACCAGCCGGGCCTCGGAGCCGGTGCCGAACACGAAGAACAGGTTGTTGGTGCCCATCTCCTCGACGTAGCTGCGCTCGCAGGCGTCGAGCCAGACGACCTGGTCGCAGCCCTTCTCGGTGGCTTGGGCCTGGGCCAGCAGCGAGGCGGCGTAGTTGCCCGCCACCTTCGCCTCACCGGTGCCGCCGGGCGCGGCCCGCACGTACTCGGTCGACAGCCACACCCGCACCGGCTTCACGCCACGCGGGAAGTACGCGCCCGCCGGCGAGGCCAGCAGCAGGTACTTGTAGGCCGAGGCGGGCTTCACGCCGAGGCCCGCCTCGGTGGAGAACATGAACGGCCGCAGGTACAGCGACTCTTCGCCACCGGCGGCGGGCACCCAGTCGGCGTCGACCGCGAGCAGCTGACGCACGGATTCGACGAACAGCTCCTCCGGCAGTTCGGCCATCGCCATCCTGGCCGCCGAGCGGCGGAAGCGCGCGGCATTGGCGTCGATCCGGAAGGTGGCGATGCTGCCGTCGGGCTGGCGGTAGGCCTTGAGCCCTTCGAAGATCGCCTGGCCGTAGTGGAACACCATGGTCGCCGGGTCCATCGACAGCGGGCCGTACGGCTCGACCCGCGCGTTGCCCCACTCGCCGTCGGCGTAATCGATCGACACCATGTGGTCGGTGAAGAACCGCCCGAAACCGGGAGCCGCCAGTACCTCTTCCCGCTGCTGCGCCGAACGGGGCGCCGGATGCGGAATACGAGTGAACTGTGCAGCGACTGTCATGATGCGATCCTATCTTTTGCGCGTAATTACTTCGTTTTGGTGTCGACGAACGGCGGCTTGACCACTTCGCAGCGCAGCTTGCGCCCGCGCACGTCGACCTCCACCTCGTCGCCGGGCTCCAGCTTCGCCGTGGTGTCGAGCAGCGCCAGCGCGATGCCGACCTTCAGCGACGGCGAGAACGTGCCCGAGGTGGTCTCCCCGACCGGTTCGCCGTCGCGCAGCACGGTCTGCCCCTGCCGCAGCACGCCGCGATCGAGCGCCTTCAGACCCATCAGCGTGCGCCGGGGACCGTCGGCCTTCTCCTGCTCGAGCGCCGCCTTGCCCCAGAACTCCGGCTTCTTCCAGCCGACCGCCCAGCCGGTGCGCGCCTGGTTCGGGGTGATGTCGAGCGACAGCTCGTGGCCGTGCAGCGGGTAGCCCATCTCGGTGCGCAGCGTGTCACGCGCGCCGAGCCCGGCGGGCTGCCCGCCTGCCGCCAGCACCTGCTCGGTGAGCGCGCGGAACACCGCTTCCGCGTCGTCCCAGCGCGGCAGCAGCTCGTAGCCGTGCTCACCGGTGTAGCCGGTCCGGCACACCCGCACCGGGCGGCCGTCCCACTCGGCGTCGGCGTAGGCCATGTACTCCATGTCGGTCGGCAGGCCGAGCGCGGTGAGCACCTCGGTCGACCTGGGGCCCTGCACCGCGAACACCGCGTACTCGCGGTGCTCGTCGGTCACGGTGATCCCGGCGGGCGCCACCTTCTGCAGCTCGGCCACCACGGCCGCGGTGTTCGCGGCGTTCGGCACGAGGAACACCTCGTCCTCGCCGACGTAGTAGGCGATCAGGTCGTCGATCACGCCGCCGTCGGCCGCGCAGCACAGCGTGTACTGGGCCTTGCCCGGCCGGATCCTGGCCAGGTCGTTGGTCAGCGCAGAGTTCACGAACGCCGCCGCGCCGGGTCCCGCGACGGTCGCCTTGCCCAGGTGACTCACATCGAACAGGCCGACCGTGGTGCGCACGGCGGTGTGCTCGCCGACGGTTCCGCCGTACTGCACCGGCATCTCCCACCCGCCGAACGGCGCGAAGGTGGCTCCGAGCTCGACATGAACAGCGTGGATGGGGCCCTCGAGCAGCGCGTTGTCGGTCATGGGCCCGAGCTTATCGGTCCGTCCCCGCGCCGCGCGAACCTCCCGATTCGCCGGGTGGCCCCAGGAATCGGGGGCGCGGGATCAACCTCGGCTGCGTGCTGCAGTCGCTGTCCGGCGAATCGTCCACGGCGGATTGCGATCCGCCGACGATCCCGGCGCCCTGATCCGGTTCCGGTCGGGGTGACCGGGGCCGATTTACCGAAAGCCGATGATCGGCAACGGCTGTAAGGTCGTGACCGTGAGTGAGTTGTACGGCCGCAGGTTCCGCAGGGTCGCCCGCATGGACGTCGTCATGAGCCGGGCAGTGTCCCGGATTCCGGAGTCGGCAGCCGATCGCGGCATGCTGCGGCTGACCAGGTCGGCCAACACCGGCGGCCTGTGGCTGGCGGCGGCCGCGCTGCTGGCGGTGAAACCGGGCCCGCCGCGGCGCGCCGCCTTGCGCGGGGCGATCGCCCTGGCCGGGTCGAGTTTCACGGTCAATCTGGTGCTCAAGTCGCTCATCCCGCGCCGCCGTCCACCGGCCGAGCTCATGCCGCACGGCCGACGACTGATCGACCAGCCGTTCTCGTCGTCGTTCCCGTCGGGCCACAGCGCCAATGCGGCGGCCTTCGCCACCGCCGTCGCGCTGGAGAGCCCGCGCACCGCGCTGGCCGTCGCGCCGGTGGCCGCCGCGGTGGCCTATTCGCGCATCCACACCGGCGCGCACTGGCCCTCCGATGTCCTGGTCGGCGCCGCCGTCGGCACCAGCGTCGCGCTGGCCACCCGCCGGTGGTGGCCGATTCGCGAATCCGACGAGGCCGAGGCGCACGTGGTGCGCGACGTCCCCGCGCTGGTCGACGGCAAAGGCCTACTGCTGCTGATCAATCCGCGTTCGGGCGACTCCACCTACGACCCGACTCCCGACATCGCCGAGGCGCTGCCCGCGGCGGCCCTGCTGCACACCCAGCCCGATCGCGACGCCGCCGAGTTGTTGCAGGAGGCACTCGACCCGTCGATCGTCGCGGTCGGCGCGGCGGGCGGTGACGGCACCATCGCCGCGGCCGCCGCCGTCGCACTCCGCAACGAGCTGCCGCTGGTCGTCGTCCCGGCGGGCACCCTCAACCACTTCGCCCGCGATCTCGGCGTCTACGACCTGCGCGAGGTCGCCGACGCGACCGGCGCGGGCGAGGCCGTCGAAGTCGACATCGCCGCAGTCGAATTCGAGAACACCGACGGTCCGCGCACCCACTACCTGATCAACACCGCCAGCATCGGCGCCTATCCCGATCTGGTCCGCCTGCGCGAGAAATGGGAGGACCGCTGGGGCAAGTGGCCGGCGTTCGCCGCCGCGCTGATCGTCACCCTGCACCAGGCCGAACCGATCCGCATCCGCCTCGACGACCGCTGGCACGATCTGTGGTTCCTGTTCGTCGGCAACGGCCCGTACCACCCGCACGGCGCCGTCCCCGCGTTCCGCTCCCGGCTGGACGAGGGCCTGCTCGACGTGCGCTGGCTGCGCGCCGATGTGCGGTTCTCCCGCACCCGCGCGGTCATCGCGCTGATGCTGGCCGCGATCGGGCACAGCCGGGTCTACGGCGAACGCCAGATGCACGAGCTGTCGGTGGCCGTGCACACTCCGGTCGCGGTGGCCGCCGACGGCGAAGTCGTCGGCACCGCACGGGATCTGCGCTTCACCGTCGCGGGCAAGGTCCCGGTCTATCGCCGCGACGAGGACAACCCGCGCTGGGAGGATCGCGCCCGCCCGCACCACCGTCGTCCCCTTGCCTGGCTCATGGACCGCCGACGCTGATTCCTCACGAACCCGTCTCACCTCGATCACCATCGGCCACAACAACCTTGCGCGGCCCGCGCCGGTGGACATGATGGAGGCATGAGTTCGCCGGACGGTGCACGTCCGATCACCGCAACCGAAGCCGATCGCCGCTGGGACCCGTGGACCCCGAGCGTGGTCGCCGCCCGTCTGAGTGCCTGCACCGCGCCGTGGGCGGTCGCGGGCGGCTGGGCCGTCGACCTGTTCGCCGGCGGCATCTCCCGTGCCCACGCCGACATCGAAATCGCCGTTCCCCGAGCGGATTTCCCCGAGATCGCGGCCGCGTTCCCGGAATACGAATGGGACATCGTCGGCGACGGCCATCTCTGGCCCTTCGCCAACGCCGCCGACCGCACCGACCTGCATCAGGCCTGGCTACGCGACCCGTTCACCGGCGCGTTCCACCTCGACGTCTTCCGCGAACCGCACCGCGGCGACACCTGGATCTGCCGGCGCGACCCCACGATCACGCTGCCCTACGCCGAGCTGATCCGAACCACGCCGTCCGGCATCCCCTATGTGATCCCGGAGGTGGTCCTGCTGTTCAAGGCAAAGGCCACACGCGCCAAGGACGATGCGGATTTCCACCGGGTCCTGCCGCTGCTGTCCGAGGACCGGCGCGCCCGGCTGTCGACCTGGCTGGCGCAGGTCCACCCCGAGCACCCGTGGCTGAGCAGAACCGCGGCGGCCTGACCGCATCAGGGCAGTCGGCACCATCCCCGCCGATAGTCGGCCCAATCCTGGGGCCTGGCAGCGAAATCCACGTACAGCGCCACCCCGAAGTTCGCGCGCTCGACATCGGCGCTCGTGAGCCCGAGCCGAATCCCGCGTACCGCGGCGGCCACCGTCTCGGCCGCACCGTGATGCCCCGGATCGTCGGCCCAGAACGCGGGCGCCCCCATCAGCAGATCCACCTCGTGCGGGGTCACCTCCGCCGCCAGTTCGGTCTGCTGCGCCACGTACCCGCTGTAGAGCGCCTTTGTCGGCATGGCGGTGTCGTAGGACATCACCGCCACCTGGTCGACGCGACGCGCCACGTCGGCGAAATAGGCTTGGCTCCACCACTTCCCGTGGTCGGCGACCGCGAGACCCACCGAGTGCAGCCCGGGCAGCGGATCGATGACCGGCGCCGACACCGACAGCGGCACTCTCGCAGCCGAGGTCACCGCCTTGGTCGCGTCGAGCAGCGCGAGGAATCCCGGCGATCCGGACCGCACCGGCTCCAAGTCGTAGTGCACCCCGTCGAATCCGTACGCGAGCACCCGCCGCGCCGATGCCACCACCCGCTCGCGCGACTGCGCCGACTCCACATCCAGGCCGTCGAATTCGGGCTGCACGACATCGCCAAGCCACGACTGCACCCGGATGCCGGGCAGTTTCGCGTGCACCGCGTCGACGAACCATCGCGCCCGCGGCGCCAGATCGTCGCGCAGACTCCCGTCGTGCTCGAGCGGACCGGTGTGCACGTACAGGTCACGAATTCCGGTGCCCGCCACCATGGTCGCCAACTGGTCGACATCGGCGTCGGTCCGGCGCCCGTCCACCCACGCGTGCCCGAGCCAGAACGCGTCCTTGCCCCTGGTCCGCGCCTGCTCGGACTGCTCACCGATGTTCTGGGCCAGCAGGTAGGTCACCGCGCCGGCAACCGGCAACGACACCACAACGAGCAACACGAGCGCGACCACCGCGCCGCGCACCCACCACGACCACCCTCGCCACTTCCCCCGCATCAGACCTCCCCGGCGTTCGAGACTCCGAGACTACCCGCAGGTACCGACCGGCAGATTTCCGGCAAACCGCCCACCCGTGAAAAGCTGTGCGCCGCTGCACAACTGATCGGAGCACCATGAAATACGCCGTCACCCTCGGATCCGCTGCCATCGCGGCCTTCGCCTTCGCGATCGCGACGCCGGCCGTGGCCACCGCACAACCGTCCGGCAACTGCCACAAGTCCTACTCCCCCTGCCTGCCCATCGTCAGCGATGTGGACTGCGAAGGCGGCAGCGGGAACGGTCCCTACTACACCGGACGCGTCGACGTGATCGGCCCCGACGAGTACGGCCTCGACCGCGACGGCAACGGCGTCGGCTGCGAGTAGTACGCGAAAGGGGCGTGCGATGTGGTCATCGCACGCCCCTTGTCGATTTCGGTCAGCGGTTCTCTTCGGGACCGCCGTAGCCCTCGCCGGGCTTGCCGAGATCGGGGCCGGAGCCGGGTCCGCCGGGTGTTCCGTAGTCGGGTCCCTGGCCGGGACCGCCGGGCGTTCCGTAGCCGGGTCCCTGACCGGGGGTGCCGTAGCCCTGACCACCCTGGGCCGGTCCGCCGTAGCCCGGGCCGCCTTCGGCCGGACCGCCGTAACCGGGGCCACCGTAGCCCGGCTGACCACCGGATCCTGGCTGACCGGGCTGTCCCGGATAGCCCGACTGACCGGGCTGACCTGGGTACTGTCCGGGCTGACCCGGGTACTGACCGGGCTGACCCGGGTACTGACCGGGCTGACCCTGACCCGGGTATCCCTGCTCACCCGGATACCCCGGCTGACCGAATCCGCCTGCGGGCCCGCCGTACTGCGGGTACCCCGGTTCCGGCGCAGCCGCCGCCCCGACGACCGGACCGCCCGTCACCACCCGGTACGCGTAGGTCGAGGCGATGATCGTCAGCGGCACCGTCACCAGCAGGCCGAGACCGCACAGCAGCGCACCGACGAGATTGATACCGAACAGCGCCAGCGCCAGCAGCAGCAACGGTCCGGCATTGCTGGATATCGCCGAGAAACTCGATTTGATCGCGGTGATCGCGTCCTGATCGCGGTCGATCACGAACTGCATCGTCCACCAGGTGAAGAAGGCGATCACCAGACCCGGCAGGATGCACAGCACGAAACCGATACCGGTCGCCAAACCGACCAGAATGCCGGCCAGGATCACCGCGCCGACATTCGTGAACTTGAAGAAGTCACCGAATCCCGGCTTGCGCCCATCGGTTTCGTGCAACGCGCCACGCACCAACGCGGCGGAGATCAAATAGCCGACCACGGCGCTGACCACCGTGCCGATGAACTGCCAGATACCGAATGCGATGCTGAAGTCACCGTCTGCATCGGTATCGGTGGTGTTGCCCAAACCGAAGAGGAAGTTGATCGCCACCTGGATGATGAAGGCGATCAGCACGATGGCGACCCACACCACCGCATTGTTCTTGAATTTGTCCCACCCGTAACCGATGGCGTCGCCGACACCGACTTTCGGCCCCGCCGGTGGATACCCGGGTTGCTGCTGTCCATACGTCATCCGAATCGCATCCCCTCACCTTGTGCGACGACCGAAGCCGCCGATATGAGTCTTCCGATCCGGCGCCACGGTCACGCCGACGCATCAGATCATTTCACATCACCTGCCCCACCTGCGGTGCCAGATATTCCGCGAGTCCGGCAATTGAGCGGAGCAGCGCAGCAACCGCTGAATAATGCTCGGAACCAACAAGATTCAGCAGCATCAGGGCCGAGAAACCAAAATCGCCCCGGCGGGAGAGCCGGGGCGATCGGGTGGTGGGGTTACTTGTCCGCGTTTTCGCGCTTGGGGAGCTTCCAGCCCGGCCGGGGGAAGTGGCAGGTGTAGCCGTCGGGGTAGCGGATCAGGTAGTCCTGGTGTTCGGGTTCGGCGTCCCAGAAGGTGCTCGCGGGAGTCACCTCGGTGACGACCTTGCCCGGCCACAGGCCTGAGGCGTCGACGTCGGCGATGGTGTCCAGGGCGGTGCGGCGCTGGTCGTCGTCGAGATAGAAGATGGCCGAGCGGTAGCTCGAGCCGATGTCGTTGCCCTGGCGGTCCTTGGTGGTGGGGTCGTGGATCTGGAACAGGAACTCGAGCAGGGCCCGGTAGTCGGTCTGCGCCGGGTCGTATTCGATCTCGACGGCCTCGGCGTGGCCGGGGTGATTGCGGTAGGTGGGGTGATCGTTGCTGCCGCCGGTGTAGCCGACCCTGGTGGACAGCACTCCCGGCTGCCTGCGGATCAGATCCTGCATGCCCCAGAAGCATCCACCGGCCAGAATCGCCTTACGGGTTTCGGTCACGCGTCCTCCTTCGTAGAGCCTCCACGGTCGCACAGAACTGCCACAACCGCCTCTATGGAACTCCGCTGACGAGCCTGGAATTCCCACCAGTAAGCTCGCCGCGCGAGCGATACCTCATGAACGTCCCAGCGTGTCCCAGAGTCACCGAGGAAACAGGAGGAATTCGGCGAAATGCCACGTAGCGTCGTTGCCCGGAGTTTGACGATCGGATTGGCCGCAGCAGCTGTGACAGCAGGCGCGGTGAGCGGCGCGGGAGCCCATCCCGGTCACGCCGACACGGTCGAACAGATCTCGACCTGCGAAGTCAGACAATCGCGACAAAACGACCACAAGCTACGTGCGCCCAGCCCGGCCGCCACCGGCCAGATCGACGCGATCCTCATCGCCTCGACCACCCGCGCCCGGATCGTGGGGGGCGAGGTCTCCCTCACCGGCCTCGACGCGTGTGGCGACACCATCCACCGGCACCTGTCGACCGGCGCCGACGGCCAGGTCAGCTTTCGCGGGCTCCAGCCCGGCCGCTATCAGGTGACCGCCTACCCCGGTGAGCCGAAGACGCAGTACACGGCCGAGGTTGCGCTGTCCACCGCCACCCGGAAAACGCTCCAGTTCACGGTCACCACCAGCCGCGACTAGCGGCCGATCGGGCCGGGCGATCGCCGCCCGGCCCGAAACCCGTTGACACCCAGCGCGCCCGCACGCCCCGTGATACAACTCACCCCAGAGTGAGAAGGGGTGGTTTCCGCATGGAGCCGACAGCCGAACAGCGGGCAGCGCTGGGTTTGATCTGCGACACGTTCCTGCCCGGTGACGGGCTCGATCTGCCTGCGGCGACCGAGCTGGGCGCGGTCGACACGATCTTCCGGATCCTGGGCCGCAATCCACGCGAGGCGGACAAGAAGCAGCTCGCGATGTTGTTGGGGCTGTGGGACTCCCGCGCCTTCGGCCTGGTGACCGGCAGCGGCTTCCGCCGGTTCTCGTCGTTGTCGCAGGAGCGGCGCGAGGCCGCGTTGCTGCGCCTGGCCGATTCCGGGCTGGCGCCGGCCAGGGCGGTGTTCCAGGCACTCAAGCAGGCCTCGCTGCTGGCCTACAACGTGACCCCCGGCCCGACCGGGACGAACCCGCTGTGGGAGCAGATCGGCTATCCGGCCCCGACCGGCCCGTCCGCGAACGCGCCCGCACCGGCCCTCACCCCGGAACGGTTCACCGAATCGACCACTCTCGACTGCGATGTCGTCGTGGTCGGCTCCGGGGCGGGCGGCGGCGCCGCGGCGGCGGTGCTGGCCGAAGCCGGTCTCGACGTGGTGGTGCTCGAACGCGGAAACTACTACGACGACAAGGATTTCGGCAACGGTGAGCTCGATGCGCTGACCAGCCTCTACGCCCCCGGTCCGGCGGCCTCGGCGGAGGGCCAGATCACGCTGGTGGCGGGCACCTGCCTCGGCGGCGGCACCGTCGTCAACTGGAGCACCTCGCTGCCCACCCCGGATGGGGTGCGCAAGGAGTGGGCGGAATCGGGTGTTCCCCAGTTCGCCGACGACGAATTCGGCGACGCCCTGGACACGGTGCAGCGCCGCATCGGCGTCACCGGGAAGAAGTCCCCGCTCTCGGCCCGCGACGGCATTCTCGAACGCGGCGCCAAGGCCCTCGGCTGGGATGTCGACACCCTGCCGCGCAATGTCGGCGACGCCTGCGACGCCGCGGTCGAATGCGGTCGCTGCGGGTACGGGTGCAGGCTCGGCGCCAAGCAGTCGGTGACCAAGACCTGGCTCTCCGATGCCGCCGAGCACGGTGCGCGGCTGGTGGTCGACGCCGACGTCCGCTCGATCACGGTGAAGGCCGGTAAGGCGGAATCGGTGACGGCACGGACCTCCGACGGCGTCGAGATCACCGTGCGGGCGCGCGCGGTGGTCGTCGCCGCGGGCGCCATCCAGACACCGGCCCTGCTGCAGCGATCGGGCTTGCGCAACAAGAACATCGGCCGCTATCTGCGCCTGCATCCCGCCGCCGCGGTGTTCGGAGTCTTCGAGGAGGAGATCCGTCCGTGGGAGGGCGCGCTGCAGGCGCGGATCAGCAGGCACCACGCCGACCTCGACGGAAACGGCTACGGCGTCATCTACGAGACCGGCCCGATCCACCCCGGCCTGGCGACCGGATTCATGAGCTGGCGCGGCGCCGCGCAGCATCGCGCCACCATGCTCGACTTCGCGCGCACCAACTCGATCGGCGTGATCACCCGCGACCGTGATCCGGGCACCGTGTCGATCGACGGCAGCGGCGAGCCGGTGGTGAAGTACCGCCTGTCCGACTACGACGCCAACCACCTGCACACCGGCATCGTCGGCGCCGCCTCGGTGCTGGAAGCCGCAGGCGCGCAACGCATCTACTCCGGCCATCAGGCCGGTGTCTCGTTCGAACCCGGCGTGCGCGGTTCGCTCGCGGAGTTCGACGCGGCCTGCAAGAAGGCCGGTTACGGGCCGGGCCGGTGCTCGATGGGCGCCCTGCACATCATGGGCTCGGCGCGCATGGGCGGCACGGCGGAACTGTCGGCGACCAACCCGGACGGCGCCACCTGGGAGGTCGACAATATCGTCGTCGCCGACGGGTCCAGCTTCCCCACCGCGCCCGGCGTGAACCCGATGGTGACCATCGAGGCAATCGGCTACATGAACGCCAAGCGGCTGGCGGCCACGCTCGCCTAGCTGTCGACCCGGCGGATCCCCGCGAGGACGGCCCGCAGCACATCGAGGTCGGCACTGCCGACCGTCCGGTGCTGCGGGGCCCGCGCGACCAGCCTGCCCTCGTCGATGAGGTCGGCGATGAGCACCTTGGCCAGGTTCAGCGGCAGCCCGAGGTGCGCCGAGACCTCGGCGACCGCCATCGGCGTCCGGCACAGTTCGACGATCGCGGCGTATTCGGGTTCGGTGCGCCGCAGGCGGGTGCCCGCGCCGGCGTCGACCAGCAGTGTCGTGAGGTCGAGTTCGTCGCGCTGGGTCCGGCCGCGCCCGCGGGTCACCGCGTAGAGACGCACGATCGGCCCCGCGTCCTCCTCGTACCAGTGTTCGCGTTCGTCGCTCATGCGCGCGGCGAGACGGCCGGGAACTGACCGGAGATCGGCGAGGACTGATCGGCGGCCTCGGCCAGCGCCGACGGAATCAGCACGACCGCACGCACGCCGCCGTAGACCGATTCGGCCAGCCGCACCGAGATGTTGTGCCTGCTCGCCAGTTTCGCGACCACGAACAGGCCGAGCCGCGAACTGCCGGACAGTGCCGCCACACTGAACTCGGGTGGATCGGCCAGCACCGCATTGCGTTCGGCGAGTTCGGCTTCCGACATACCGAGCCCCTGATCGATGACCTCGACGGCCACCCCGCGCCCGACCACGACCCCCGACACGATGACCTGAGCCTCCGGCGGCGAGAACGCCGTCGCGTTGTCCATCAGCTCGGCCAGCAGGTGGATCACATCGGCCACGGCGTGGCTGGCGATGCGCACCTCGGGCATCTGCTTGGTCTGGATCCTGGTGTAGTCCATGCTTTCCGCGATGGCGCCGCGCACCAGTTCCAGCAGCGCCACCGGATTGCGCCAGCGCCTGCCCGGCTGCTCGCCGCCGAGGATGATGAGGTTCTCGGCATTGCGTCGGGTGCGGGTCGCGAGATGGTCGAGCTGGAACAGCAGTTCGAGCTGGTCGGCATTGCCCTCGTCGCGTTCGGCGCGGTCGAGCAGGGCGAGCTGACGGTGCACGACCACCTGGCTGCGGTGGGCGATATTGAGGAACACCGTATTGATGCCCGCCCTGGTCTGCGCCTCGGCGACGGCCGCCGAGACCGCGGCGAGGTGGGCGCGGTTGAACGCGGCCGCGACCTGGCCGAGTTCGTCGGAGCCGAAGTCGAGCCGGGAGGACTCCTGCTTCGCCTCGACCTGCTCCCCCGCCGCGAGCCTGCGCATGAGATCGGGCATCCGCTCGTCGGCCAGTTCCAGGGTGTCGTGGCGCAGTCGCCGCATGCGGGCGATGAACCGGTTGGCCAGGAACAGCGCTATCAGGAACGCGCCCACCGCGAACAGTGCGACGACCGCGCCGCCGAGCAGCGCGTTGCGCCGGTCGGTTTCGCCCTGCTGCCGGGCGATGACGTGCGCGTCGGCGCTCTGGTCCTGCCACAGTTTCTGCAAGGCGAGATTCACGTGCCGGGAGGCGTCCTGCCATCCCGACAGGCTCAGCGGCAGCGACCCATCAGCGCGGTCGTTGGTGACCGGACCACGCTCCAACAGCGCGTCCTGCATCGAAACCACCTGTTGCCAGTCCTGGCTCGCGGTGACGGCATCGAGTTGCGCGCGCCGGGTGCCCTTCAGGATCGTCGCGGAATAGGCCACCTCGCCCCGGAACTCACCGACTCTGCGCCCGAAGTCGAGCAGTTCGTCGGCCGACATCCGGCCGTTGGTCAACGCCACCGAACCCAGGGTGTCGGCCTGCGAGAGCGCCTCGGCGGCACGCAACTGCTCGACGGCATACCCCAGTTCGATGCCGATCTTCGCCGTCGGCGCCACCCGGGCCGCCAGCATGGACGCGGCGACGATCGTGCCGATCACCTGGGTGAAGAAGGTGAATACCTCCCCGGGCGGGATCTGCAGGGTGTCGACGCCACCGCGCACGGTCGGCACCATCGCGAACAGCTTGTTGTAGCCCTCGATGTCCTCGCGGGAGCCGTCCGGGTTGAGCGCGCGGGCGGCGTCACCCTTGGCGATCACCGCGGCGAGCGCCTCGTCGGAACGCTGGCGGGCGGTGACCAGGGCAGGCGTGGACGGTGGATCACCGGCTAGTCGCAGCAGCGACAGCCTGCGTTCCTCCTGGAACGCCGACACCATCAGGATCGCGGGCGCGGTCGTGCTGGTGGCCAGATCGGCCCATTCGGTGGATTCCCGCGCCGAATCCACCAGGTACACCGCCGCGCCACCCCCGGTGGCCAGAAGAACGACACTGGAGCTGAGCACGATCGACAGGAGCCGGGTCCGCACGCTCACCCGGCCGCGAACACCGCGCCCGCCCCGCGAGGTCCCGAGTACTGAGCCACGCCAGATCTTCACACCGAATCTTTCCGCTCCCGGAGCCGCCCCCGGCGCTCCGCTGCGTGCCCTATCGGCGAAACCGACGATTCGGCACGCTTGTCTTCGCGCAGAGATTAGCCGACCCACCGCGCCGGTGCGCGCTTTGTGAACGAACCCAAAAATCCGATACCCCAAGCAAACTCGCAGCGTACCCGTACCGGAGTGCCCGACCTCGGGGAGCGTCCGCGGCTCGGCTGCACCCCACAGCCCGAGCGGACACGAGCGGCGGGTACGCCCGAATCAGTTGGCCGCGCGCACCCGGTGATTCGACAGATGACTCAGCACGGCCTGGTTCGCCTCCCAGCCGTCGGGAAACTTCACCGGAACCCCGAGGTGCACCGGCTCGGCCGACGGGTGGGCGTCGAGCAATTCGGGGATCCCCGCCCGGCCGACGAGGATGCACGCGTGCCGATGCCGCGAGGCCAGCACGCACAACCGGCCGGCCTCGAGATGGAAGGCGCTGGCGTCGCGGCGGCCCGACAGCGGGTGCAGCACCAGGGTGACGTCGTATTCGCGGCCCTGCAGCCGGTTGGCGGTGTCGACGGTGACCGGCTCGGCCGCGGTGCCGCGCAGCGCGGTGCGCACGGCATCGGCCTGGTCGCGGTGCGCGGTGCCGATCGCGACGCGGTCGGTGGTGACCGGACGACTGCCCGACTCGGAGTGCGCGGTGGCGCCGCGCTCGATCAGCCGGGCGGCGATCGCGGCGATCGCGTGCACGGCCTCCCGGTCGGTGCGCAGGGTGTGCCGGGCGGGCAGTTCGTACCAGCCCCACCCCGACGCGGCCGCCTCCTCGAGCACCGCGTCGATCGGGCCGCCCAGGCCGCGGGTGGTGAAATCCATTCGACGGTCACCGAATCCGGTGCCGGACTCGAAACCGGTGAAGGGGTAGAAGGCCTGCGACACGACCGGGGCCGCGGTCGCGGGCAGCCGCCAGGACACCGGGAGCCGGTGGATGGGGATGTTGTCGTTGTTGGCCAGCATCACGGTGACGGCACTCATCGTCGGATCCCAGGTGAGGCCCGCCCAGCGCGCGGTCTCGACCGTGGCGAACGGGTCGAGCTGTCCGGGATCGCCGACGAACAGGCCGCGGTCGAAGCGGTTCGCGATGCGCAGCAGCATGTCCGAGCGCATCTGGTAGGCCTCGTCGATGATCGCGTGCGACCAGCTGCCGTCGGTGATGGTGGCCCACTTGGCGGCGGTCCCGATGACGATCGTCGCGTCGGCGAGGTCACCGGGTTTCGTCGCGACGCGGACGTTCTCGTGCTGGTCGACGCGGTCGCTGGTCACATAGGCGGTGCTGGAGAGCCTGCCGATGCGCAGCGCGGGATCGGCGCCGGCCAGGCGGTCGATGAGGTCGTCGACCTGCTCGTTGGTCTGGGCGACGATCATCCGCTGGTCGTCGTCCTCGGCGAGCTGACGGGCGGCGCGCACCACGAGGGTGGATTTGCCCGCGCCGGGCGGTGAGTCGACGACGATCGCGCGATGGCTGTCGTCGCGCAGATCGGTGAGGATGCCCGCGACGGCCTCGTCCGGCGTGGTCACTGGAGGTCCTCCCCGTCGTCGTCGGTGTGCGGTGTCCATTCCGGCGGCGGGCCGCCGTGGGTCCACGGGGTGTCTTCGCGGGCAGGCAGATTCAGCTGGCCGTTGAACGGCGACGGCTTGAACCGGGCGAAGCCGAGGTTCTCGCCGTCCGCGGGCACGCTCCCCGGTTCGGCGACGAGTTTGCGGCCCATGCCGCCCGAGAGTTCGAGAACGATGCTGTCGCCGTCGATCTCGACCACCACCCCGCTCTGCTTCGGGCGTTCGACGCAGGTCAGTTCCTCGCCGACGACCGCCGTGAACGGGTCGGTGGTGCGAATGTGGATGTGCGGGCGCAGTTTCGGACGCGCACCCGATCGGTCGACGCGATCCGGTTCACTGTGCACCACGGTTCCGCGGAAGGCCGCTCCGGTGACCCGGTGTTCGAGCATGAGCAGCGGATCGTCGAACGCGCACTGGGCCTGCAACGCCTCCAGCGCCCGTTCACGTTCCAGCAGCCTGCGCACCGCGCGCACCGCGGGATCGCGGCGAGCCTGCGGCGTTCCCTCCGCCACCTCGGCCGCGAAATAGGAGAACGCGCCACGGTCGTCGGTCCACCGGTTCTCGACGCTGGCGCCCGGCGGCAAGGCGCGCAGCAGCTCGATCGCCCGCCACATCAGCTGCCAGGTGGGTTCGAGCTGGCCGCGCAGGGAACGCTCGAGTCGTTCGGCGGCAACGGATCTCGCGGTGTCATCCCCTGCGGCGTTGTAGGCGGTGATCAGCGGCGCGAGCTCTTCGTTGTCGAAGCCGGGATCGGTGGCCGGGCCCGCGGGCGGTGACTGCAACGGGTCTTCGGCGATGGCGGCGGCTTCGGCGCCGGTGAGGCCGCGGGGCGGGTCGATCCAGCCGAGCAGGGCGGCGAGATTGCCGTCCTCCAGGGAGGATTGGCCCGAGGCCCAGTGCATCGACAGCGCCGAGGTCATCGCGGGCAGCACCGCGGAACCGGGATGTTCGGCGCGATCGCCGAACCAGGTCAGCCAGCGGCCGAGCAGCGGAATCGATTCCGGCACCGGGTTGTCGCCGTCGGTGCGGTGGAAACGCACCGAGCGGCCGAGCAGTTTCAGAAAGGTCACCCCGCCCTGGTTCGGCGTCCACAGCTGGGGCGCGTCCAGGCAGCGGGTGTAGGTCTCGCCCGCCTTGCTCGTGAGTTCTTCGGTGTCGGCCAGGAACGACGACAGATAGGGCAGCACGACATCGGCCAGCTGCTCGATGAACCGCAACCGCAGCACGCGGTCGCGCGGCTGCGGCACGATCAACACATTCTGGTCACCGGGCGAGGTGCCGATCATGATCGCCAGCGGCGCGGCCGCCTCACCGGCCAGCCGCAGCGGGACCGCGACCAGCGGCCGATCGGCGAGATGCAGATGCCGCACCGCCGCGGTGGGCTGCGCGCGGCCCGACCGAACCGCCTCGGCCTTGGCGAGGGCCGACAACACACTCATCCCGCGATCTCCAGCCGCAACCGGTGCGCGGTGCGCAGCATGGCGGTGATGTCGGCGTGCTCGGGCCCGGGCTCCAGGGTCCCGTCGGCCAGGCCGAGCACCGTGTGGATGTTGTCGATGCCGCCGACCTCGTCGCACACGCCGCGGCCTAGCGCGTCCACCGAACCGCAGGTCCTGGCCTCGTCGCGGCAGGCAAAGGCGAGCTCGCAGCTCGACATGCACTCCGGCGCGTACCGGGACGGGATGGCGGCGATCGTCTTCTCCAGATCCTCGCCCGGTGCGAAGGTGGCCTCGGGCGGGAGCTGCTCGAGCAGCTCGGGGATGGCGGTGAGCCTGGTCAGCTGCCGGGAGACGACGGCGAGCTGCTTGCGCAGGTCGACCAGCGTGGCGGTCGGCCGGTTGGTGAAGTCCTTCGCGCACACCAGGATCGTGTTGTGCGACACCAGCTCCGGTGACTCGCCGATCTCGGTCATCAACTCGCGCAACGCGATCACGTACACCGCGGACTGGCGCGCGGCGGCCGCGACCTGCGCCGGATCGGCCTGCCCGTCGATCACCGGGAACGCCTTGATCTCGACCACATGGAACTTGCCGTCGAGCTGCACGGCGACCACGTCCGGTTCCAGATAGGCGGTCGCGCCCGCGATGTCGAGCCGCAGCATCGGATGGTCGAACAGGGTGCCGTCACCCGCGGCGATCGCCGACTTCAGCAGCTGCCTGGTGCGCTGGTAGCGCACCGCGTTGCCGGTGTTCTCGCCGACCGAATTCAGGTCGTGATAGGCGACTTCGGGGATCGTGAGGCCGAGGGCGTCGCGCAGCAGGGCCAGCAGTTCGGCGCAGCCGTTGGCCTTCACCATCGATTCGAAGGCATTGCCGCGGGTGATGGCGAACTGGGACTGACCGAACTGTGGTGGGAAACCGAGCGATTGGGCGATCACGGTCTTGTCCACCGCGGCCGCGTCGAGCAGGGCGCGCCGGGCGCATCCGGGATTGGCCGTCAGCGCGGCGATGGTGCGGGCATTGTGCCTCGTCGCGGGCGCTGCGCCGCGCAACTGGTCCAACTGTGCTGCGAGAGTGCTCATTTCACCTCGATTCGTCGCCGGTCGGCCACCCCGAGCCGAACACCGAATAGTTGTGCGGCCGGATCGGCCAGCTGCTCCCCCGCCCGACGCGCGGCCGCTCTGCGCTGCCGCGCGTCCTCGTCTTCGTGGACCGCCAGTTCCCGCCGGGCGGCCTCGATCACCGTCGCCGGATCGAGTGCGTCCGGCGCGCCTGCCACGCCCGGAATCGACACGGCGAGCCGCCACAGTACGCGCAGACCCGGCCGCGCCACGGCAGGCTGCGCCGAAAGATGTTCGGCCAGGCGGATCGCCGAGGTCAGCAGGTCGACGCGCGGACTCAGCGGACCGACCATCCGGCGCTCCAGCGGCCACGAACTCACGGCCATCACCCCGCGCGCCGGAGACAGCAGGTCCGTGGTGAGCGCCGCGCAGATGTAGTACGGGCGCGCGTAGGGCGCCGAGCGGAACGAGCGTTCCTCGTCGCGGCGCAGGCTGGTCAGCCGGGCGGGCAGGAGTTCGCCGGAGAAGCAGGCATCGTGCACGGCCAGTACGAGTTTGGGTGCGGACGGCACCGACAGCAGCGTCAGCGCGCGGTGCACATGCTCGCGCACCGGAACAGCGGGCGCGTCGGCGCGGTCCAGGGCGGCGGGCGCCTCCGGGATGGATCCGAGTACGACCGCGTCCCAGGCGGATTCGGTCTTGCGCAGTTGCGCGCGCAACTGCCGGGCGGTGGCACGGTCACCGGACGCGGCGGCGCGGCGCACCTCGGCCCTGAGGTCGGCGATGCGCGCCTCCAGCTCCTCGGCCGAGTCCGTCACGAGCGTGAGCGTATTCAGCCGTTCCAGTGTTGTCCAGTGTTTGCCAGTATTCACCACGAGATTGCCACTCGGGGCGCGCTATCGGATCAGCGCCCGTGGCGCGCGGCCACCGGGATTTGCCGACGACCGCGCGTCACGCGGTGCGGGTCAGCCGCGGAACCACATGGGCAGCAGGGTCGGCCCGTCGTCCGGTAGTTCGATCGCCTCGCCCTCGTGCGCGAAACCGTTGCGGGCGTAGAGCCGCGACGACCGTTGGGTGCTGGCTTCCAGGAACGCCGTCTCGCCCGCGTCGGCGAAGGCCGCGAGCCGGTCGGCGAGGATGGCACCGCCGGCGCCCTTGCCGCGATGTTCGGGCACCGTGACGATGACGTGCAGGTAGCGGTGCGGGAATTCGCGCGGATGGGCGGCGGCGACCAGGCTCGAGACCGCAGCCATCCGCTGGAACGACACCACCTCGGGCGCCGCGGCGAGCAGCTCATTCGCTTCGGCGGCCTCGGCGGCGAGGCGGTCGGCGGAAGTGACCGTCTGCCACAGCGACACCGCCCAGATGTCCTCGCCGTCGCCGGCCACCCACACCTCGTCCGCGGCCATGGCCTTGGCGACGAACTGGGGCCCGAAGATGGTGCGGTAGGCCTCGTCGACCACCGGGTCACCTGCCCGGATCCACGCCGAGACGACCTCGTCCAGGCTCGCGGCGACGAAGGCGTCGGTCACCGCGGCGAGCTCGTCGGGTCCGGCCTGTCTGACGTGCGGTTTCATCGGTGTCTCCTCCTGCGTGAACAGCGTTCGTAGCCGCCAATCTAGAAGCGGGACAGCACCGGGGCGAGGATTTCGTCACACTGGTTGGTGTGCGGAAATCGACGCTGTGCGTGCACTGTGGACGCGAGGTGGAACAGGCCGAACGCGGACGTGCGCGCCGCTATTGCTCGCGCTCGTGCCAGGGCCGGGCCTATCGGGCGCGGCGGGACCGCCGCCCACCGGTGCGCCGTGCGCGACCCACGCGGCTGACCCCGGTGCACATCGCCGCGACCGCGATCGAGGTCGCCGACCGGGACGGACTCGACGGCCTCACCATGCGCCGCCTGGCCCGCGAACTCGGTGTCGCGACCGCCGCGCTGTACCGGCACTTTCCCGACCGCGATGCGCTGCTGGCGGCGATGACGGAACTGGCACTCGCCGAGACACCGGCCCCACCACCCGCCCCGCACTGGCGCGCGACCCTGGCGACCGAGGCCGACGAGGAATGGCGGCTCTACCGACGGCATCCTTGGATACTCACCGTGCTCGCCCGCACCCGGCCCCCGCTGGGCCCCACCCTGCTCGACTCGCTGGAACGCGCCTTCGCCGCGCTCGACGAACTCGACCTGACCAGCGCCGAGATGCTCACGATCTACCTGGCCTACTCCGGCATGGTCCAGGGACTGGCGCTGATGTGGAGCACCGATCGCGGCGAGAGCTTCGGCGCGGCGGCGATCGCGACCACCGATCCGGTGCGCGCCGAGCTCGCCGAACTCCTCGACCCGCACGCCCGCCCGGTCCTGCACCGGATGTTCGCGGCCGAGCCGCACGGCCCCGACCTGAACTTCGACGAGCTGCTCACCGCCGGCGTCGGGCTGCTGCTCGACGGCGTCGCGATGCGGCACCGAAGAGCGACCGAATAATCTGGGGCGATGACAGCTGTTGCAGATCGTTCACTCGGACCGGAATTGGCGCGCATCGAAACCATCAGCCCGGACACCGATGTGCTGGTGATCGGATTGACGTCCTCGGAGAACGGACCGGCCATCGTTCCCGCCGACCTGTTCGGCGACGTGCTCACCGCCGAGGTTCGAGCCGAACTGCTGGATGCCCTCGGCGCGGTCGGCGCCAAGGGCAAGCCCGAGGAACTGACCAGGGTGCCCGCACCGGCGGCGCTGGCCGACGTGACCAGCGTGCTCGCGGTCGGCCTCGGCGCGGCCGAGAAGATCGATGCCGAGCAGGTGCGCCGCAGCGCCGGAGTCGCCGGGCGCGCGCTCAGCGGCACCGAACTGGTGGCGACCACGCTCTCCGGCGTCGATCTGGCCGCCGCGGCCGAGGGCTTCTACCTCGGCGCCTACACCTTCACCACCTTCAAGTCCCCCAAGAGCGCGCCGAAGCCGGACGAGCAGCCGGTGCTGCGCGTCGAGTTGCTGGTGCCCGCGCCGGAATTCGGCGTGCTGGAACTGCTGCGGGCGCAGCTGGTCGCCGAGGCCGTCGCCACCGCACGCGATTTCGTCAACACTCCGCCGAGCGCGCTGTACCCGGCCGAATTCGCCGAGCGGGCCCGCGTGCTCGCCGAGGCCGCGGGCCTCGAGGTCGAGGTACTCGACGAAGACGCCCTCGCCGCAGGCGGTTACGGCGGCATCGTCGGCGTCGGCCAGGGATCCTCGCGCCCGCCGCGGCTGGTGCGCATCACCTACGCGGGCGGCCCGAAGAAGATCGCGCTCGTCGGCAAGGGCATCACCTTCGACACCGGCGGCATCTCGATCAAGCCCGCGGCCAACATGGAGAACATGACCTCCGACATGGCGGGCGCCGCGGCGGTGATCGCGACCACCCTGCTGGCCGCCCGCCTCGGCCTGCCGGTCACCGTCACCGCGACCGTCCCGATGGCCGAGAACATGCCGTCGGCAACCGCGCAGCGTCCCGGCGACGTGCTCACCCAGTACGGCGGCACCACCGTCGAGGTGCTCAACACCGACGCCGAGGGCCGCCTCATCCTGGCCGACGCGATCGTGCGCGCAGCCGAGGACGAGCCCGACTACCTGATCGATGTCGCCACCCTCACCGGCGCGCAGATGGTCGCACTCGGCACCCGCACCCCCGGCGTGATGGGCACCGACGAATTCCGCGATCGCGTCGCGGCGGTCTCGCGCGCGGTCGGCGAGAACGGCTGGGCGATGCCGCTGCCCGCCGAGCTGCGCACCGACCTCAACTCCAAGGTCGCCGACCTGGCCAATGTCGCACCGCACCGGTGGGGCGGAATGCTCTCGGCCGCACTGTTCCTCAAGGAGTTCGTGCCCGAGGGCGTGCAGTGGGCGCACCTCGACGTCGCAGGTCCGGCCTACAACACCGGCGGACCGTTCGGCTACATCGGCAAGGGCGGCACCGGCGTTCCGGTGCGCACCCTGATCACGGTGATCGAGGAGATCGGGGCGGAGTAGTCACTGCTCCTGTTCGCGGGCCCGCCGCTGCTCGATGCGGCGGCGGGCATCGTAGTCGCGCATGCGCTGCGGATAGCCCGTGCGGTTGACGTCGTAGACCGGGATCTTCAGCGCACCGGCCAGCCGCCGCGCGCCGCGTTCACCGACGATGCGGCGGGTCCATTCACCGTCCGCGGCCACCAAAACCGCTGTGACATCGGTCACAGTGGTTTTCGGTTCGACGAACGCTTCGACGCCGCGACGCGACGCCGCCCATTCGGCCAGCGCGGCGATCTCCGACGCGCTGTCACGGGCGACTGTCCTGCTCCTGCCGCGCGCACCACGGAAACGATCCAGCAAACCCACCGGTAACAACCTCCTGCGTCGCGACGGAAATCAGCTCACCGCCGTACATTCCATGGTGCCAGCTCTGCCCGGATTGCCGCCCTGCGCTACGTCGGCGGCGAGCGAGTGCAAGGATGGTTGCCGGAACAAGAAACCGACGATTCCCGGACGCCTCGCTGTGTTGCGGTGGGGTGGACGTACGCCGCGACCCGCGACGCGCGTCTGCCGGGGTCGAAGCACTGTTGTATTACCCGTCTAACAGTCAGATCAGAGGAGACAGAGGACATGGCCTTCTCCGTCCAGATGCCGGCTCTTGGTGAGAGCGTCACCGAGGGAACGGTGACCAGGTGGCTGAAGCAGGAAGGAGACACGGTCGAGGTCGACGAACCGCTGCTCGAAGTCTCCACCGACAAAGTCGACACCGAGATCCCGTCGCCCACTGCCGGTGTGCTGTCGAAGATCGTCGCTCAGGAAGACGACATCGTCGAGGTCGGCGGTGAGCTCGGCGTGATCAGCGAAGCCGGCGAAGCCCCCGCCGCCGCTCCCGCGCCTGCTGCCGCACCTGCCGAACCCGCGCCCGAGCCCGCTCCGGCCCCCGAGCCCGCCCCCGCGGCGCAGGCTCCGGCCGCCGCCCCCGAGCCCGCTGCGGCCGCCGCGCCCGCCGCTTCGTCCGGCACGCCCGTCAAGATGCCCGAGCTGGGCGAGTCGGTGACCGAAGGCACCGTGACCCGGTGGCTGAAGGCCGTCGGTGACACCGTCGCGGTCGACGAGCCGCTGCTCGAGGTGTCCACCGACAAGGTCGACACCGAGATCCCCTCGCCCGTCGCGGGCACGCTGCTCGAAATCTCCGCGCAGGAAGACGACGTCATCGCCGTCGGTGGTCAGCTGGGTGTGATCGGCAGCGGTGCGCCCGCCGCCGCTCCGGCTCCGGCTCCGGCGCCGGCTCCGAAACCGGAACCGGCCCCCGCGCCTGCCCCGGCTCCCGCGCCCGCCGCCGCGGCTCCGGCCCCCGCTCCGGCACCGGCCCCCGCGCCTGCTCCGGCGAAGGCCGCTGCTCCGGCGTCCTCCGGCAACGGCAGCTCCCCGTATGTGACCCCGCTGGTCCGCAAGCTGGCCGACGAGAACAACGTCGACCTGTCGACCCTCACCGGTTCCGGTGTGGGCGGGCGCATTCGCAAGCAGGACGTGCTCGCCGCCGCCGAGGCCAAAAAGGCGCCCGCCGCCCCGGCTCCGGCCGCCGCTGCCGCGCCCGCCCCCGCCGCCAAGCAGGCCGCCGCGCCGAAGCTGGCCGGTCTGGTCGGCACCACGCAGAAGGCCAACCGGATCCGGCAGATCACCGCGACCAAAACGCGCGAATCGCTGCAGACCACCGCGCAGCTGACCCAGGTCCACGAGGCCGACGTCACCAAGATCGCGCATCTGCGTCAGCTCGCGAAGGCCTCGTTCAAGAACCGTGAGGGCGTCAACCTGACGTACCTGCCGTTCTTCGCGAAGGCCGTCGTCGAGGCGCTCGGTGTGCACCCGAACGTGAACGCCTCCTACAACGAGGACACCAAGGAGATCACCTACCACGCGTCGGTGCACCTGGGGATCGCGGTCGACACCGAGCAGGGTCTGCTCTCGCCGGTCATCCACAACGCCAGCGACCTGTCGCTGGCCGGGCTGGCCCGCGCGATCGCCGACATCGCCAACCGCGCCCGCACCGGTGGCCTGAAGCCGGACGAGCTGGCCGGTGGCACCTTCACCATCACCAACATCGGCAGCGAGGGCGCGCTGTTCGACACCCCGATCCTGCTTCCGCCGCAGGCGGGCATGCTCGGCACCGGCGCGATCGTCAAGCGCCCGGTGGTGGTGACCGACGAGACCGGTGGCGAGTCCATCGGTGTCCGCTCGATGGTGTACCTGCCGCTGACCTACGATCACCGTCTCATCGACGGCGCCGACGCCGGTCGCTTCCTCACCACCATCAAGCACCGGTTGGAAGAGGCGGCGTTCGAGGCCGATCTGGGTCTGTAGTCGAGGAATTCGACAGTTATGAAGGTGGTGATCGCCGGTTCGTCCGGGCTGATCGGGACAGCGCTCGTCGCGGCTCTGCGCCGCGACGGGCACGAGGTGTCGCGATTGGTGCGCCGCGCCCCGGGCGGGCCGGACGAATTCGCGTGGGATCCCGTGCGCGCCCAGCTCGACGAGCGGGCGTTGCGCGGGGCCGACGCGGCGGTGAATCTGTGCGGCGCGAGCATCGGCGAGCGCCGCTGGAACGGCGGCTACAAGCAGTTGCTGCGCGACAGCCGCATCACCCCCACCGACGTACTGGCCACGGCGGTCGCCGCCGCGGGAGTGCCGACGCTGGTCAACGCCAGCGGCGTGCACTACTACGGCGGCGACACCGGTGACACGGTCGTCGACGAGACCGCCCCCGCCGGAACCGGTTTCCTCGCGACCCTCTGCCGTGACTGGGAAGCCGCCACGGAACCGGCCACAGCCGCGGGCGTGCGCACGGTCCTGGTGCGCAGCGCCGTGGTGCTGGCTCGCAACGGCGGCATGCTGAGCATGCTGCACCCGCTGTACTGGCTGGGTCTGGGCGGACGCTTCGGCAGCGGCCGCCAGTACACGCCGTGGATCTCCCTCGACGACGAGGTCGGCGCCATCATCTTCGCGCTCACCCACCCCGAGATCTCGGGCCCGATCAACTCCGCCGGCCCCGCCCCGGTCACCAACGCGGAATTCAACCGGGCACTTGGCCGCGCCGTGCACCGCCCCACCCCGTTCATCGTCCCCGGTTTCGCCCTGCGCGCCCTGGTCGGCGAGCTCGCCGACGAGGCGATCCTGCGCGGCCCGCGCGCCATCCCGGCCGCGCTGGAACAGGCCGGTTACACCTTCCAGCACCCGACGATCGGCGCCGCCCTCGCCGCCACCGTCGGCCGCCCCGGAGCCCACTGATGTTCATCCGCGACGCCGACAAGGCCGACCTGCCCGCCGTTCTCGCGATCCACAACACCAATATCGCCGAGTCGACGGCGATCTGGGACACCGACGAGGTCGACCTCGACGACCGCCTCTCCTGGTTCGCCGACCGCACCGCCGCGGGCATGCCGATCCTGATCGCCGAGATCGACGGCGAGGTCGCCGGTTACGCCTCCTACGGCCAGTGGCGGCCGAAGACCGGCTACCGCTTCTCGGTCGAGAACTCCGTCTACGTCGACGAGCGCTTCCAGCGACGCGGCGTCGCCAGCGCGCTGCTCACCGAACTCATCGCCCGCGCCATCGATTCCGGCCGGGTGCACGCCATGATCGCCGCCATCGAATCGAGCAACACCGGTTCCATCGCCCTGCACGAGCGCTTCGGCTTCCGCACCGTCGGCGAGCTGCCCGAAGTCGGCCACAAGTTCGGCCGCTGGATGGACCTGACGCTGATGCAGCGCACCTTCGCGCTCGACGTCTGACCGGTCGACCCGCACGTCCCGACCGGTCTTCACCTTCGGTGGCCGGTGGGCGTAACGTCAGGTCGGTGAACGACACGCGCCCCACCGCGTCCGCTCGATTCGATACGACCCCGATCGTGGTCGAGGATCTCGGACTCATCGAATACAACGCCGCCTGGGAGCTGCAACGGCAGATCGCCGACGATCGCGCCGCAGGCGAAGGTGCCGACAAGCTGCTGCTGCTCGAGCATCCGTCGGTCTACACCGCGGGCCGCCGGACCGAGACCGAGGACCTGCCGATCGACGGCAGCCCGGTGGTGCAGGTCGACCGCGGCGGCAAGATCACCTGGCACGGTCCGGGCCAGCTCGTTGGCTACCCGATCATCCGCCTGGCCGAGCCCGTCGACGTCGTGCAGTACGTGCGCCGGCTGGAGGAGGCCCTGATCCAGGTGGTCTCCGGCCTCGGGATCGAGTGCGGCCGCGTCGAGGGCCGTTCGGGCGTGTGGCTGCCCGCCACCGAGTGGTTCGCCGAACGCAAGATCGCCGCGATCGGCGTGCGCGTGCAGCGCGGCGTCGCCATGCACGGCATCTCCCTGAACTGCAACTCCGCCCTCGACGGCTTCCAGGCGATCGTGCCCTGCGGCATCAAGGACGCCGGTGTCACCACGCTGACCCGCGAGCTCGGCCGCGAAGTCACGGTCGCCGAGATCAAGCCCCTCGTCGCGACCGCGATCGTTGCCGCTTTGGACGGCGAAATTCCCGTTCGGCCGCATGACATTGATCGCACCACCACCGCCGCGAACGTCGTCGCCCCGAGCGTAGAGTCGATCCAGTGACCTCCGTAGACGCCTCTGCCCCCGCCGGACGCAAGCTGCTGCGCATCGAAGCGCGCAACGCGGAGACCCCGATCGAGCGCAAACCCAAGTGGATTCGCACCCGCGCCACCATGGGCCCCGAATACACCGAGCTCAAGGGCCTGGTGAAACGCGAAGGCCTGCACACGGTCTGCGAGGAAGCCGGCTGCCCCAACATCTTCGAATGCTGGGAAGACCGCGAGGCCACCTTCCTCATCGGCGGTGAGCAGTGCACCCGCCGCTGCGACTTCTGCCAGATCGACACCGGCAAACCCGCCGCCCTCGACCGCGACGAGCCCCGCCGCGTCGCCGAGAGCGTCCAGGCCATGGGCCTGCGCTACTCCACCATCACCGGCGTCGCCCGCGACGACCTCGACGACGGCGGCGCCTGGCTCTACGCCGAAACCGTGCGCGCCATCAAGGCACTCAACCCCGGCACCGGCGTCGAACTGCTCATCCCCGACTTCAACGCCGACCCCGACCAGCTCGCCGAGGTCTTCTCCACGCGCCCGGAGGTCCTGGCCCACAACCTGGAAACGGTGCCGCGCATCTTCAAGCGCATCCGTCCCGCCTTCCGCTACGAGCGCTCCCTGGCCGTGATCACCGCCGCCCGCGAGGCCGGTCTGGTCACCAAGTCCAACCTCATCCTCGGCATGGGCGAGACCCCCGAAGAGGTCACCGAGGCCATGCGCGACCTGCACGAAGCAGGCTGCGACATCCTCACCATCACCCAGTACCTGCGCCCCTCCCCCCGCCACCATCCGGTCGACCGCTGGGTGAAGCCCGAGGAGTTCGTCGAGCACTCCAAGGTCGCCGAGGAGCTCGGCTTCGCCGGTGTGATGGCAGGCCCGCTGGTCCGCTCCTCCTACCGCGCAGGCCGCCTCTACGCCCAGGCCATGGCCCACCACGGCCGCGAGATCCCCGAGGCCATGGCCCACCTGGCCCAGGAAGGCACCGCCTCCCAGGAAGCCAGCTCGGTCCTCGCCCGTTACGGCAGCTGACCACGCCGGGGCAGGGCTCGGTGAGCCCTGCCCCGTCAGTAGACTAAGGGTCCCCTCACCCCCGGAAGGACCCATGTCGAAGTTCGAGAACGTCTCCGTCGTCAAGAAGGCCAACGTCTATTTCGACGGCAAGTGCGTCAGCCACAACATCGAGCTGCCTGACGGCACCTCGAAGTCCGTCGGCGTGATCCTGCCCGCCACCCTGACTTTCACCACCGGCGCCCCGGAGATCATGGAGCTCATCGAGGGCGAGGCCCGGGTGACCCTCCCCGGCGAGACCGAGCCGAAGGTCTTCCGCGGCGGCGAGTCGTTCTCGGTCCCCGGCAACAGCGCCTTCGACATCGAGGTCGTCGAAACCCTGCACTACGTCTGCCATTTCGGCTGATCGTCGTTACGGAGAAGGGCGGTGGCTTCCCGGAGCCGCCGCCCTTCTCCGTCGGTGCGATCAGCTCGCGCCGGGAGCCCCGATCAGCGCACGGCACGCACGCCAGAGCGCGACGGCGTCGGCATCGGTGTAGCGGGTGCCGGACCGCAGGTGTAGCGGGCGGATCCGGCGATCGTGCCAGAACTGGCCGGAAGGCAGCGTGTTCCGGGTGGCGGCGAGCCAGACCGCCGTGTCGGCGCCTTCGGCCGGGGTCCGCAGCAAGGGCCGGGTCATTCGGCGGAACCGGGGCAGCGCGTCCGCGATGCCGGGGGTGTCGACCCACCCGGGGTGCACCGCGTGCGCGCCGATCCGGTCCTCGGCCAGCTCGACGGCCAGCAGCGGGGTCAGCGCGACCTGCATCCGTTTCGTGCGCGCGTACGCGGCGGCGCCCCGGTATTCACCGTGCCGGTATTCCGGATCCTCGATCGCCAAGGGCTGGGCATACATCCCGCCCGACGACATGAGCACGACCCTGGCACCGCGTGCCGCGGCCAGCAACGGGCGCACCAGCTCGGTCAGCAGCAACGGACCCAGTACATGGGTAGCGAAGGTGAGTTCGTGTCCGGTGCCGGTCTCCCGGCGTTCCGGTGACAGCACCCCCGCGTTGTGCACGAGGACATCGATCGGTGTCTCACCGAGCGCGGCGGCACAGCGCCGCACCGAATCGGGTTCGGCGACATCGCATTCGACCACCGTCACCGCGGCGCCGGGATGCCGTTCGCGCAGTCCGTCCGCCGCGTCCGCCCCCCGCCGCGGGTTCCGGACCGCGAGCACGACCGAGGCGCCGAGCTCGGCCAGTCCATCGGCGATGGCCAGCCCGATCCCACTGTTGGCGCCGGTGATCACCGCCCGCCGCCCCCGCATCGCGCCCGCCGGTGGATCGTCGTCCGGCCAGGCACGCCGGCGCAGGGCGATACCGAGGCGGCTGTATCCGGGCAGCACTGTGCGGTCCAGGAGCGCATCGACGCGCGATGGCTCGAACTTCGCATCGTTACTCACGTCATTAGCGGTCACTCTCCTATAGTACCGCTAAAAACGATTCATAAACGATGCATTTTGTCCGGGAGGAGGGTTACAGTCGAACTATGGGCATCGACTGTTCGACGGTTGTCTCCGCACCTCGCGACGAGGTCTTCGCCTGGTTCGCCCGGCCCGGTGCGTTCGCCCGCCTGGCACCGCCCTGGCAGCCGGTCCGGCTCCTCAGCGAGTCCGACGATCTGGCCCGCGGCGCCGCCGTCCTCGGCCTGCCGGGCGGCCTGCGCTGGGTCGCGCGGCACGATCCGGCCGCCTACGACCCGCCCCGCCGTTTCGCCGACGCCGTCGCGACCGAGGGTCTCGCCTCCGCACCGGTCGGCCGCTTGCTGCCGTGGCGGCACACCCACGACTTCACCGCCGTCGACGACGAGCACACCCGCGTGGCCGACCACGTCGACACCCCACTCCCCACCCGCCTGCTGCGCCCGATGTTCGACTACCGCTACCGCCAGCTCGCCGGCGACCTCGCCGCCCACCGGCGCGCCGCCGAGCGCGGCTTCACCGCACGCACCATCGCGGTCAGCGGCGCCTCCGGCATGGTCGGCACCGCGCTGTGCGCGTTCCTGTCCACCGGCGGTCACGATGTCGTCCGGCTGGTGCGCCACGCCCCGTCCGATCCCACCGAACGCCGGTGGGACCCCGCCGATCCCGCGCCCGATCTGCTCGACGGCGTCGACGCGGTGATCCATCTGGCGGGCGCGCCGATCGCGGGCCGGTTCACCGAGCAACACCGCCGCGCGATCGCCGACAGCCGGATCGCCCCGACCAAGGCGCTGGCCGAGACCGCGGCTCGCAGCGGCGTCGGCACGTTCGTCTGCGCCTCCGCCATCGGCTACTACGGCTACGACCGGGGCGAGGAGATCCTCACCGAGACAGCCGATCCCGGCGGCGGTTTCCTCGCCGAGGTGGTGACGGGCTGGGAGGCGGCGACCGCACCGGCCGCGGCCGCCGGCGGCCGGGTGGTCCAGGTCCGCACCGGCATCGTCCAGTCACCCGCCGGCGGCACCTTGCGCTTGCTGCGTCCACTGTTCGCGGCGGGCCTCGGCGGCCGGATCGGGGACGGCACCCAGTGGCTGTCCTGGATCGGCCTGGACGACCTGCTCGACGTCTATCACCGTGCGCTCTGGGACGATTCGCTCGCCGGCCCGGTCAACGCGGTCGCCCCCGATCCGGTCCGCAACAGCGACTACACCGAGGTCCTGGCCCGCGTCCTGCACCGGCCCGCCCTGCTGCCGGTCCCCTCGTTCGGCCCGGCACTGCTGCTGGGCAAGCAGGGCGCGCGGGAGCTGGCCGAGGCGAGCCAGCGCGTGTCCCCGGCGCGGTTGTCCGAGGCTGGTCACACCTTCCGCGGCCCCGACCTCGAACAGACCCTGCGCCACCTGCTCGGCCGCTGAGCCGGACTCACGCCCGCGCGAGAACGAACTGCCCGACATCGAGGTAGCCGGACCGGAAACCCGCCTCCGAGTACGCCAGATACAGCCGCCACATCCGCACGAACGTCTCGTCGAACCCGAGCGCGCCGATCTCCGCCCGCGCGTCCTCGAACCGTTCCCGCCAGGCACGCAGGGTGCGCGCGTACTGCGGACCCATCGAGAACTCCTCGCGCACGCGCAGATCCGTACCGCGCGCGACGGATTCCTCGATCGCCCGCACCGAGGGCAGGAACCCGCCGGGGAAGATGTATTTCTGGATCCAGGTATAGGTGTGCCGGGTGGCCAGCATGCGCTCGTGCGGCATGGTGATGGCCTGGATCGCGGCCCGCCCGCCCGGCGCGAGCACCCGGCCGATGGTCGCGAAATACGTGTCGAGGTACTCGTAGCCGACCGCCTCGATCATCTCCACCGAGACGACGGCGTCGTAGGTGCCGCGCACCCGGCGGTAGTCGAGCAGGTCCACCCGCACGCGCTCCGCCAGTCCCGCCGCCGCCACCCGCGCCAGGGCCGCCGCCTGCTGTTCGGACGACAGCGTCACGGTGTGCACCCGCGCGCCACGCGCGGCTGCCCGGACGGCGAGTTCGCCCCAGCCGGTGCCGATTTCGAGCAGCCGGGTGCCGGATCGCACGCCCGCGCGGTCGAGCAGCCGGTCGATCTTGGCGCGCTGGGCGGTGGCGAGATCATCGGCCGGATCGGTGAACAACGCGGCCGAATAGGTCATGGTCTCGTCGAGGAACAGCCCGAAGAAGTCGTTGGACAGGTCGTAGTGCCGGGCGATGTTGCCGCGCGTGTTGTCCTCGGAATTGCGTTCGGCGGCGGGATGTCCCGCGACGTAGAGACGGCGCAACCGGGCCAGCGGACGCGGCACCAGCTCGTCGACGTGGGCCGCGAGCACGGTCAGCACGCCGACGAGATCGGGCGCGTCCCAGTCACCGGCCATGTACGACTCACCGAAGCCGATGAGCCCGGCGGCGCCGACCCGGGCGGCGAAGTCGCCGGGCCGGTGCAGGACCAGGCACGGCACTCCGGCGGGCGAGCCGGCGACGGTGCCGTCGGGATAGCGCACCGCCAGCGGCAAGCGCCGGGTCAGGCGGCGGACCAGCACGTCGACGGCCATCGCCGACACACCCGCCCGCAGGCCGCGCGGCACGGCCAGGTCCGGCCACCGGTCCCGCTCCGGCACAACGGGATTCGCGGTGGTGTCCACGGTTGTCATCGCAGCGCCTCCTCGGGCACGGCCACCGGACGCGGCACGACCGGCAGTCCCCTGGCCCAGAGCAGCACGCCCTGCCACCGGATACGCGCGGCCACGAGCAGTGGCGGAATAGGATCGGTCAGCACGGCGCGCACGATCGCGCCGGTGGTGGCGGGCACGCATCGGCCAGCCATGGTGGCGACGAAGATCGGCCGGTCGGTCACCAGCGTGATCGACACCCGCAGCGTGGCCTCCGGCTCGGGCACGCGCAGCCGGTACTCGCCCGCCACCGGGTTGAACGGCGAGACGTAGAACTCCTTGCCGACCCGCGCGCGACCGTCGCCATCGGGCCGCAGCAGGTAGCGATGCGCGCCTCCGTAGGTGTTGCGGACCTCGGCGATCACGCAGACCGGCGCGCCGGCGCGGTCGCGGCACCAGTACAGCGTCAGCGGATCGAAGACGTACCCGAAGGCCCGCGCGCCGGCCAGCATGAGCACCCGCCCACCCCGCAGGTCGATGCCCTGGGTCGCCAGGTACCCGTCGACGGCGGCCCGCAGCGAGCCGCCGCGTTCGCCCAGGTGGTCACCCGCGTCGAAGCCCGCGAACGGCCGCAGCCACCAGGGGAACCGGGGCAGCCGGTCCAGATCGACCAGCCAGCTGTGCCCGCGATAGCCGAAGGCGTGCCGGATCGGCGCCAGCCGGGTGTGCCGGATGTCGGTGCGGATCAGACGAGCGGTCATGAGGCCGCCACCAGGTCGGGCATCGGTCCCGTCCAGCGTCCGCCCAGTCGCTCGGCGGCGCGCAGTCCCGACAGCGCGCCGTCCTCGTGGAATCCCCACCCGTGGTAGGCGCCCGCGAAAGCCGTACGCGCGCAACCGAGTTCCCCGGCGCGGGCGCGAGCGACCACCGATTCCGGGGTGTAGAGCGGGTGTTGGTAGGTCATCGTGTCCAGCACCGCGCCGGGATCGATCCGGTCGCCGTCGCCCAGGGTCACCAGGAAACGGCGGTCCCCGGTGTCGTCGAGACGCTGGAGCCTGGTCAGGTCGTAGGTGACCAGGACGCGGTCGGGTTCGGCGGCGCAGGCGGGCAGGCGGTAGTTCCAGGACGCGCGAGCACCGGCGGCGCGCGGCAGCAGGCGAGAATCGGTGTGCAGGACAGTGTGATTCACCGAATAGGGCATCGCCGAGAGGATGTCGCGTTCGGCGGCGGTCGGCTCGGCCAGCAGCGCCAGCGCCTCGTTCGGATGGGTCGCGACCACCGCGGCGGCGAAGTCGTCGACGCCGTCGTCGGCGGTGCGGACGGTGACCCCGTCAAGATGCCGGTGCAGCGCCCGGACCGGGGTCGCGACCTGGACACGGTGCAGGCGTTCGGCGACCGCCGCTACGTAGGTCGCCGATCCTCCGGTGACCGTGCGCCAGGTGGGTGAGCCGAACACCGTCAGCATGCCGTGGTGTTCGAGGAAGGTGAACAGGTAGCGGGCCGGATAGCGCAGCGCGGTGCGCGGATCGCAGGACCAGACCGCCGAGATGAGCGGCGCCAGGAAGTGGGTGCGGAAGTAGGCGGAGAATCCGGCGTCGGCCAGGAATTCGGCCACCGTGCGTTCCGCCGTCCCGACCGTGGCGAGTTCGGCGCGGGCCAGGCGGTGGAACCGCGGCACCTCGGCGAGCAGCCGCAGATACCGTCCCCGGACCAGCTGCCCGGGACGCGGGAACAGCCCCGGCAACCCGCGCGCGCCCGCGTATTCGAGCCCGCAGCCGTCACAGCGCACCGACATGCTCATATCGGTCTCGCCGGTGGCGATATCGAGTTCCCCGAACAGCCGCTGCAACGTCGGGTACGTGCGGTCGTTGTGCACGATGAACCCGGTGTCAACGCCGAGGGTTTCCCCGTTGCCCGCGACCACGCGGTGCGTATCGGCGTGCCCGCCCAGGCGGCCCTGCGCTTCGTAGAGCGTGACCTCGGCCGAGCGCGCGAGCACCCAGGCCGCTGTCAGCCCGGCGACGCCGCTGCCGATCACCGCGACCCGGCGATGCCCGTTCGATGCGTTCATGTGATTCCTCCGGTCGTCCCCGGCCAGCGGATGGACGATCCACCCGAAGTGAATCAATTATGCATCGTTTGATGGGCGACGGCCAGTCGTCAGCGCAACGCCTCGACCGCCCCCGCGAGAGAGGCGATCCGCACGACCGCGGGCGGCAGCAACGCCGCGTCCCAGCCGGGGCCGCCGACGAAGACCCGCGCGCCCGCGTCGAGACCGGCCAGCACGGCCGAGGTCAGCGCGCTCGATTCCCGCTGCGACCACAGCAGCAGCGAGGTCGGCCCCGCGGGCCGGGCCAGCGCGCCGACCAGCGCGACGGTCGGCACGTCCGCGCCGAGCATCCGGGCGCCCACCCCCTGCTCGGCCAGCGCCGCGCGCAGCACTTCCAGTGGGAGCGAATGGGTCTCACCGCCGGTACAGGCGAGGACGACGGTCCGCTCGGCGGCCGCGGGGACGGTCTGCACCCGCTGCATCACCGCCGCGATCGACCACGACAGCAGATGCTCGACATCGATGCAGTTCTCCCCCACACCCTGGCGCGCCACGATGTCGGCGAAGGCGGGCCGGCACAACTCGTCCCAGGTGCGGACCACGCCGTAGGCCCGCACATGCGCCTCGACCAGGCCGACCGAGGTCGAGGAGTCCAGCGCGAACGCGGCGTCGAGCAGCTCGGCGCGGTTACCGGCCAGCACCGCGGGCCCCCGCGCGGCCGCCGCCGCGCCCGCCGGGCTGGCTCCGTCGCGGATCAGCATCAGCATGCGTTCGAGCAGGGCGATGTCGGCTTCGGTGTAGAGCCGATGCCGACCGGGACGGTCTTGCGCGGGCCCGATGGCGTAGCGGCGATTCCAGCTGCGCAGGGTGGCCGTCGGGATGCCGAGACGATCGGCGACCGCGCGCACCGTGTACCCGGCCGCGTCGGAGACAGGGGTGGAACCGGCGGGCATCGCTCTATTCTGACCGACGCCGCTCCGCCCCCGTGTCACGGCCGTGCGGCGACGGGTCGCCGCGGCCACGCCAGTGCCGTGCTCCCGGCACCGAGCAGGCCCCAGACCAGCGGCACCGCGATCGCGGTGCGGCGCAGACGAGGGTCGACCGCCGCGCCGAGGACCAGCGCGTCGGCGAGGTCGGCCGCGATCCGCACACCCGCGGCGGCCCACGCTACGCGGGCATCCGGCGCGAGCACCATGGCCGCGCCCGAGATCGCGTCCCGGCAGCCGACCATGCGCGCCAGCGCCCGGTTGCCCGGCCGGTCGGTCTCGAATCCGCACGGCCGCAGCAGCACCTCGGGACGAACGGCCACACTCGCGCCATAGGCGGCGGTCGCCAGACCGAGCAAACGGAACGGCCACTGACGTTTCATCGGGGACTCCTCTCGTCAGATGAATCGATTATGCATCATTCACTGGTAGCCTGTCAGTATCGCCGATCAGAGGAGTTCCCGTGCGCATCGCCCGTTCCACCGCTCCGTTCCGTCTGCCGCTGCTCGCCTGCGCGGCGATGGCCGCCGTGACGCTGGCACCGGCCACCGCTTCCGCCGCGCCCCCGGCGCCGGTGCCGTCGCTCGACATCGAGCGATATCTGGGTGTCTGGCACCAACTGGCCGCGATCCCGGCCCCGTTCAGCCTCGACTGCGCCGGCGACACCACCGCCACCTACACCCTCGACGACGCCGGTGACGTCGGCGTCTACAACCGCTGCCGCACCTGGTCGGGCGGCACCAACGAGATCCGGGGCACCGCGACGGTGACCGATCCCGTCACCCGCGCCCAGCTGCACGTCTCCTTCCCCGGCGTGCCCGGCCAGGATCAGCGCACCGGCGCCCCCAACTACATCGTCACGGCCCTTGGCCCGGACTACTCCTGGGCGGTCGTCACCGATCCCAGCCGGCTGTCCGGCTTCGTCCTGTCCCGCACCCCCGCCGTCGACGCCGCCACCTGGAACGACATCGACGCCGCGATCGTGGCCACGGGTCAGAACACCTGTGTCTACCTGACCACCCCGACCGCGGGCGGCCGCTCCGACATCACCCCGCTGTGCGCCCGATGACCGTCTCGATCGCACTGTTCACCCGCGACCTGCGCATCGCCGACAACCCGGTCCTGACCGCCGCGCACCGCGAGAGCGACGCCGTCGTCCCGCTGTTCGTCGTCGACGACCGCATCGTCCCGGACCGCTGTCCGCCCAATCGCGCCGTCTTCCTCGCCACCGCGCTGGCCGAACTCGACGAGCGCCTGCGCGGCATCGGCGGCCGCCTCGTGGTCCGGCGAGGCGAGCTCACCGACGAACTCGCCCGGATCGTCGCCGAGACCGGCGCCCGCGCGGTGCACCTCGCCGAGGACGTCAGCGCCTACGCCACCCGCCGCGAACAAGCCCTGCGGGACCGCCTCGCCGGAACGGACTGCGTGGTGCGCACCCACAGCGCGGTAGTCACCGCCGCCGACCCAGCCGTCCTCACCCCCGCCACCGGCCGCGACCACTACGCCGTGTTCACCCCCTACTTCCGGCGCTGGGTCGACGCCAACCAGCGCCACCCGCTCGGAACTCCGCGCGACCTCACCGTTCCCGAGGTGACGAGCGACCCCCTGCCGGCACCCGGCGACCTGTCCGCCGGCGACCCGTCCCCGAACTGCCCGCGCGGCGGCGAGATCAGCGGCCGCGTGCTGCTGCACAAGTGGCTCGCGGGCCCGATCGAGGACTACGCCGACCGCAACGACGACCTCGCCGCCGACGCCACCTCCCACCTCTCCCCCCACCTGCATTTCGGCTGCCTGTCCCCCGTCGAGATCGTCCACCGCACCGACCTGTCCGACCCCGGCGGCCACGCCTTCGCCCGCCAGCTCGCCTGGCGCGACTTCCACCACCAGCTCCTGTCGGCCCGCCCCGACACCGCCTGGACCAGCTACCGCCCCGGCCCGTTCGCCGTGCGAACCGACCCCGACGCCGTCGCCGCCTGGAAAGAAGGCCGGACCGGCTACCCGATCATCGACGCCGCCATGCGCCAGCTCGTCACCGACGGCTGGCTCCCCGGCCGCGCCCGCCTGATCACCGCCTCCTTCTTCGCCAAATCCCTGCGCCTGGACTGGCGCATCGGCGCGGCCCACTTCCTGCACTGGCTCGTCGACGCCGACCTCGCCAACAACCAGCTCAACTGGCAGTGGGCCGCGGGCACCGGCACCGACACCCGCCCCAACCGCGTCCTCAACCCCCTGCGCCAAGCCGACCGCTACGACCCCGACGGCACCTACGCCCGCACCTGGCTTCCCGAACTGGCCCACCTCCACGGCCCCACCATCCACCGCCCCTGGCGCGCCGAGATCCCCCACTCCGTCTATCCCCCACCGCTACTCGACGTCGCGGGCATGTGACCTGCGCGGACACCACTCGCCCCGCCGATGTCGGTGTGCCTTGCTACTTTTCGCTCGTTCGACACACCGCACGAGCTCAGCGAGGATCCATGACGACCGCCGAAACCACCTACCTGGAACTGTCCGACGACACCGGTTCCTCGCACAAGTTCTACGAGGTGATCGTCACCGGCACCCAGGTCAACATCCGCTTCGGCCGGATCGGTGAGCAGGGTCAGTCCAAGGCGAGCTCGTTCGCCACCGCGGAGAAGGCGAAGTCGGCCGCGCAGAAGAAGATCGGGGAGAAGGTCCGCAAGGGCTACGCGCCCGCCGTGATGGGTGGGCGCCAGCGTCGCGCGGTGACTCGCCGCGTGATCACCAGCCAGCGCTCCACCGCCAAGAGCGCCCCGGTCCTGTGGCGTTTCGATTCCGGCGCCGCCGCGTTCGGCATCTTCGTCGACGAGCAGCGCTGCTGGGTCGGCAACGAGAACGGCGAGGTCTTCACCCTCACCCCCGACGGCGTGGTGACCAACCGCTACCAGCTGCCCGACGGCGTGAAATGCCTGGTGGCCGACGACTTCTGGATCTACGCCGGCTGCGACGACGGCCGCGTCTACGACCTGTCGGGCAAGGTCCCGCGCGCCGCCTACGACGTCTCGGCCACCGATGTCTACTGGCTCGACATCCACGACGGCATCCTCGCCGCCTCCGACGCCGCGGGCGGCCTGACCGTCATCGACCACGAGGAGGAATCCCTGTGGTCGGCCCGCAGCACCGGCTCGTCCGGCTGGATGGTGCGCCTGGACCCCACCGGCGTCTACCACGGCCACAGCAACGGCGTCACCAAGTACCACCTGGAAACCGGTGCCACCCAATGGCATTCACCCACCCACGGCTCGGTCCTGTTCGGCTGGCAGGAGACCTCCGACGTCTACGCGGGCACCGGAGCCAACCGCGTCGAGGAGATCACCAAGCAGGGCGTCACCACCCGCGCCTACCAGTGCGACGCCGCCGTCTTCTCCTGCGCCGCCTCCCCCGACGGCCGCTACGTCTTCGCCGGCGACTCGCACTCCTCGGTCTACTGCTTCGACGCCACCGGCACCCGCCTGTGGAAACTGGCCACCGGCTGCGGCTCGGCCTACTCCATGCAGTACCACGACGAGAAGCTGTACCTGGTCACCACCTCCGGCGCCCTGGCCTGCCTCGACGTGAGCGAATCCGCCATCCGCGACGCCGACCAGGGCGTGCTCCCCAGCACCGTCTCGGTCAAGGCGCCCGAGATCTCCGCCGTCACCGCCTCCAGCACCCTCGAGGTCACCACCGACGCGGGCACCGGCATCGTCGTAGAATGCGTCGAACACGGCGGCTCCCTGCGCGTACACGTCGTCAGCCCCGGTTACCAGCGCGATTGGAACGTCCAGTTCCCCCGCGACATCCGCCAGGCAGGCACCCGCTACGTCGTCGACGCCGTCACCGAATCGGCCCGCGGCGGCTTCTACCGCGTCCGCGGCGACATCCGCCGCCTGGGCTGACCGACACGGCCGCTGGTCGGCGGAACCGAAGAGTTCCGCCGACCAGCACCGACCTGCTCAGAAACTCTTGTGCGGCACCCCGACCGTGAGCCCGCCGTCGACGACGAACTCCGCGCCCGTGGAGTACGACGACTCGTCCGAGGCCAGATAGGCGACCAGCGCCGACACCTCATCGGGCTCGGCTGCCCGCTTCACCGGAATCTGCAGGAAGTCCGCCGGAATCCCTTCCGTCATCGGCGTGCTGATCAGACCGGGATGTACGGAGTTCACCCGGATCCCCTGCGCCGCGAGCTCCAGCGCCGCCGACTTGGTGAGCCCACGCACCGCGAATTTCGTTGCGGTGTAACCGTGCAACCCCGGACTGCCGCGCATGCCCTCGACCGAGGAGATGTTCACGATCGACCCGCCGTCGGTCATCGCGGGCACCGCGGCCTGCATCCCGAGGAACGTCCCGGTCAGATTGATATCGATGATCCGCTGCCACTCCTCCAGCGCGAAGTCGACCAGCAGATTCCCGTTGACGATCCCCGCGTTGTTCACCAGCACGTGCAGCCCACCGAAGGTCTCGACCGCCGCCGCGACGACCGCGGCCCACTGCTCGGGTTCGCGCACATCCAGATGCCGGTAGATCGCGGCGTCCCCGAGTTCCTTCGCGACGACAGCCCCTTCGTCGTCGAGCACGTCACCCAGCACCACCGACGCGCCCTCGGCGACGAACCGGCGCGCGTGCGCCGCCCCCATCCCCCGCGCCCCGCCGCTGATCACCGCGACCTTGCCGGCCAACCGTCCCATGTCCACATTCCTCCTCGCGAGAACTGAGCCACTCTCCACCGTAGGAGCGCGGCACCGTCCGCGTGGGGATATGCCTAAATGAACGGTCGAGAATCCTCCGGATCGGCGCCGACTTCACGACGCAGCAGCTCGGGCACGCAGCGGGCCGGATTCGCCCCGACGCGCCCGTTCACTATCCTGACGGCGGTGACGGTCCCCAGTTCTTCCCGCGCGAGCAGCCGAGTCGACGACCGACGCGCCCAGCGGCGCGACCGATTCCTGCTCGCCGGACTCGCCGTCTTCGGCGAAGCCGGGTACCGCAACAGCTCCATCACCAGCATCTGCAAGGCCGCCGGCCTGGCACGCGCCCAGTTCTACGAGCACTTCGCGAACCGCGAAGAACTGCTGCTCGCGGTCTATGACGCGGTGCAGGTCGACGCGCGCCAGGCCGTCGCCGCCGCGGTCGCCGATACCGCCGCCGACGATTTCGTCACCCGAGCGCGGGCCGCGATGCGCGCCTACGCGGAGTCGGTCGGCTCCGATGTCCATCGCGCGCGCGTCTCTTTCGTCGAATGTGTCGGCGTGAGTGAAGATTTCGAGCGTCACCGGATCGAGCAGCGCGAGGTCTGGGCCGATTTCTTCGCCACGGAACTGCGGCTCGCGCTCGGCCAGGACTTCACCCCCGTCGGCGGGTATCACACGGCGGCAACAGGATTCATCGGCGCACTGATGGCGCTGGTGCACCAGTGGAGCAGCACCGAGCCCCGCACCGGTTTCGACGATCTCGTCGAGGTCCTCACCCGCTTCCTGGTCGCCCTCACCCTGCCCTGACGCACTTGCCGAACGGCTCCGGCGCGCTGTAACGTGCGGCACAATTTAGACGACGGCGTCTAAAACTTGATCGAAGGGGTGCCGCGTGCTCGGTACGCGAAACAGATCCGACTACAGCGGGCGGGCAGGCTTGCTCCGCAGCCTCACCACAGGGGGCAGCACCACGCTCGGCATGCTGCTGATCCTCAGCGCCACACCGGCATTCGCCGATCCTTACGACGGCCCGGTGCAGCCGGCCCCGCCGTTCTTCAGCTCACCGGCGATCCCGGAGTTCGACGGGTTCTACCGCCCGCCCGCCGAGGTCGTCGCCGCCAAGCAGCCCGGCGAGATCATCGCCGCGCGCGAAGTGCGGGTCGCGAACTTCTCCCTGCTGCCGGTCAATGTCGACGCCTGGCAGGTGTCGTTCCGCTCCAACAACAGCTACGACCAGCCGATTCCGGCCGTCGCGACCGTGCTGAAGCCACGCGGCGAGGTCGCCCCAGGCACCCGGAATCTGCTCTCGTACCACATGGCCGAGGACTCGACCGGCCAGTACTGTGCCTCGTCGTACGCGGTGCAGCAGTGGTCGATTCCCGGCCAGATCACCGGCCAGGCGGTGGCGCCGATCTCCTTCCTGGAGGTACAGGTCGCGCTCCAGCAGGGCTGGGCGGTCGTCATCCCCGACCATCAGGGACCGAACGCCGCGTTCGCGCACGGACCGCTCGCCGGGCGCATCGCCCTCGACGGCATCAGGGCCGCGGAGAACTTCACCCCGCTCGGACTCGACGGCGCGGCGACCCAGGTCGGCATGATGGGCTACTCGGGCGGGTCCGTCCCGACCATGCACGCCGCGGAACTGGCCCCCACCTACGCACCCGAACTGAACATCGTGGGAGCGGCCTCCGGCGGCACCGATGCCGACCTCGGCGCCCTGGTGGACCTCGCCGACAACAACGCGGCCTCGGGCGTCGTCTTCGGCGGCATCATCGGACTCGCCCACGAGGAACCCGAATTCAACGCCTTCCTCCGCCGAACCGGCACCCCACTCGCCCAGACGCTGCTCGACGCCAAAGACCGCATGTGCGTCACCTACCAGGCACTGACGTTGCCGTTCATGAACATCAAGGGCCTGCTCAACACCCCGGGCGACCCACTCGACGCCCCCGAGGCGAAGAAGGTTCTCGACCGCACCCGTATGGGCAAGACCACCCCGACCATGCCCGTCTACCTCTACCAAGCCAACATGGACTGGCTGGTTCCGGTAGGCCCGGTCAACACGCTGTACGGAACCTACTGCCAGGACCCCGCGGCCCGGATCACCTACACCCGCGACCATCTCAGCGAGCACCTCTCGCTGGAACCGATCGCGGTGCCCAGCGTGATGATGTGGATGCGCGACCGCTTCGCCGGCGTGCCCGTCCCCGCCGGGTGCACGCTCAACGATGTCGGCTCGATGACCCTCGATCAGCGAACCTGGGCCGAATGGGTATCGATCGTCGGCGAGACTCTCGCCGGACTGTTCGGAGCGCCGATCGGCAACTGAGGCGACTTCTCCCGCCGCCGCAGGTCTTCGGGCCTGCGGCGGATCAGCAGGTGAGGTTCGCCGCGCCGTACGAGGCGAACGACACGTGCACGTGGTCGTAGTGGTTCTGGGTCGGGTCGCCCCGGTCCTCCATGTACGACCAGCCGCTGCCGTCGTTGTAGCGCTGCTGCCAGATCACATAGGTGACGCCGAAGCGCGCCTTGTTGGCCAGGATGAACGCGGCCATCGCATCACCCTGCGCCGGATTGGCCGTCATGAGATCGAGCGCGAGTCCAGCGCCGTGGTCACCGTCGTAACGCCCGTGCGCGCCACCGATGTCGGACAGGCCGAACATCTTCTGGATCATGTGACTGACCTGCGCGACGTGCGGCTGCGTGCCCTTGAACTCCGTCGAGCACAGGTACTTCAGCTTCCCCGCCGACAGCGCCGCGAGCTCGTCGTCGGCAGCCACCGGCTCCGGCGCGATCGTCGGCTCGTCGTGCGGCAACTGGGGCAGCGTGTCGATCTCGATCGCGGACGGCGTGTGCGGCTGGATCGCCGCGACCTGCTCCACATCGGCCGTGGCGGGCCGTAACGCCATCCACAGCATTCCGGGAACCGTCGCCGCGAGGCTGCATACAGCCAGAGACGTACGCCCCGTGGGAGGCGCAGGGGTGCGATGTTGACCAGGCACTTTATCGATCACCAGCTACTGTCGAGAACAAAGTCACCATTACATTACGAAATGGTCGCGGAAATGTCACGCTCGTGCAGCGGGTTGCGCACGATCGGACCAGTATCCCTCACCGACCGCGATTTCGCGGCCCTAACGTCGCCGCGGAGTACGCTCATTTTCATCCGCGTCGGTGCGACGGCCTGGAGGTCGGCAATGGACGTACTTCTCGGAATCGGAACCCGCAAAGGCTTGTTCCTGGCCCGCAGCACAGACGGCCGGGCGAGCTGGACCGTGCGTCCGCCGCAGTTCCCGATCGCCGATGTCAAAGCCTTGGCGATCGACACAAGACGCCAGCCCCCACGCCTGCTCGTCGGCGTCCTGAACAGCCACTTCGGCCCGACGCTGGTAGCCAGCGACGACCTGGGCGACACCTGGACCGAGCCCGACGACGCCCCACTGGCCTTCCCCGAGAACACCGATGCCGCCTTGCAGGGCGTCTGGCAGATCGCCCCGGCGACCGACGCCGAACCGGACGTGGTGTACGCGGGCGTCGAACCGTCCGCCCTGTTCCGTTCCACCGACGGCGGAAGAACTTTCACGCTGGTCAGAGGCCTGTGGGACCATCCACACCGACCGCAGTGGGAGCCCGGCGGCGGCGGTCTGGCACTGCACACCGTCCTCCCGCACCCCACCGACACCCAGCGGCTCGCCGTCGCCATGTCGACCGGCGGCGTCTACCAGACCTCCGACGGCGGCGCCTCGTGGCACCCGACCAACCGCGGCGTCACCGCCGACTTCCTGCCGGGCGAGCTGCCCGACTGGGGCCAGTGCGTACACAAGGTCGCCCGCGACGCCGAAACCCCCAGCACCCTCTACCTCCAGAACCACGGCGGCGTCTTCCGCAGCACCGACGACGGCACCACCTGGCAATCGATCGACGCCGACCTGCCCCCGTCCAACTTCGGCTTCCCGATCGTCGCCCACCCCCACCGCCCCGGCGTCATCTACACCTTCCCCCTCGTCGCCGACATGGACCGCTTCCGCTTCCCACCCGACGCCACCTGCGCGGTCTACCGCAGCGACGACGCCGGCCAGACCTGGTCACCCAAAACCGAAGGCCTCCCAACGGTCCCGTTCTGGGCAGCGGTCATGCGCGACGCCATGACCGCCGACAACGCCGACCCCACCGGCATCTACTTCGGCACCCGCAACGGCGAGGTCTACTGCAGCCCCGACGAAGGCGACCACTGGCACCTCGTCGCCGACAAACTCCCCGACGTCCTGTGCGTCCGCGCCGCCGTCATCGGATAACCATGGCCCGCGTCCTCCTCCCCTCCGCCCTACGCCCGTACGTCAACGGCGCCAAGGAATTCGACATCGACGCCCCCACCCTCCGCCACGCCCTCGACACCCTCCGCGACCAATCCCCCGCCCTGGAACGCCGCCTCCGCGACGAACGCGGCACCCTCCGCCGCTACGTCAACTTCTATATCGACGGCAACGAATGCCGCACGCTGGACGGCGTGGACACCCCACTGACCGCCACCACCGAACTGATGATCATCCCCGCAGTGGCAGGCGGATAGCGCCGACGGCACCCGGGCGGATCCGCCCGGCGCCCGTTCTTCCCGGGGACTACCCTTGTCGCCATGACTGCCTCCGGCCCGGAAACTGTCCATGTCAAGGCGAAAATCTGTGGCATCCGGTCCGAGGAAGATCTCGTGAAGGCGCACGATGCCCGCGCCGAGGCCGTGGGTTTGATCTGCGGTCTCACCCATGAAAGTCCAGACGGGTTGACCCCCGTTCAGGCTCGGATTCTGTCGGAGCGGGCAGGGGCGATGTGGGGAGACGATGAACTCACGCGCACGCTGGTCACTCACCTCCGCGATGCAGGCCAAATTCTGGAGCTCGCTAGGAACATCGGTGTGGAGCGGATTCAAATCCACGGCGAGGTCACCGATGAGACTGTCCGCGCTGTTGTCGACGCCGCGGGAGAACTCGAGGTCTTCCGCGCGGTGCACGTCATCGGAGTCACCGGTGACAACGCCGGTGACGCCCAGGAGGCTGTCCAGTCCGCTCTCCGGGCCGCCGAATTCGGTTGCCACGGAGTCGTGCTGGATACCCGCACACTTGACCGGCTCGGCGGGACCGGCCTCGTCCACGACTGGAAGGTCAGCAGGCAGATCGTCCAAGCCCTCGCCGACACATCGACCCAGGTTTCCCTGGCAGGCGGCCTCACCCCGGACAACGTGCACCAGGCGATCGACCAGGTTCGACCGCATTCCGTCGACGTGAATACCGGCGTCGAAGAACTCGGTGAGCTCGATAAATCGGCCATCAAATGCGCGGCGTTCACCACGATCGCGCACTCCTGGACCTACTCCGATCACCCGCTGCACGCGAACTTCACCGAGCCGAAAGCCCTTCTCGGAGCAGGAGCGCACTGAGCACGAGCACTCCCGCCACGACCGCCCCGAGGGTGATCGGAGTGTTGGTGAACAACGCGCCGACCACCGCGGCGAACACCGCTTCGTTCAAGCCGAGAATGCTCGCCGTGGTCGCGTCGAGGTGACGCAGGCCGAGCCAATACAACACGAATCCCGGCCCGAGCAGCAGCGCACCGATCAACACCATCGACCAGACCACCGACGCGTTCGGCGGGTCGGAGGCGATGAGCACCGCCCCCAGCACGCTGGCGATCGCGAGCTGCCACCCCGCGGAGGCGACGGTCGGTCGCTGCGCCGATTCCCTGGCGATGAGGCTGACCAGCAGCGCCACACAGATCGCGCTGCCGACCGCGAGGACACAGCCGAGCACGGCCCGGCCGGTGCCGATGTCGGTCGAGCCCCCTGCCGCCACCACGATCGCGACGGCGACCAGCAAGAACTCGACACCCACCAGTGCCGACATCGACCGCTGCCCCCGCACGATCGCGGCGCCGAGCAGCAACAACGGCGCCGTGAGGTGCAGCGGCACCACCACGGGCAGTGGCCCGCACTTCAGCGCCGCGACGAACAGCAGCAGATTCGCCGCTTCCAGCGCACCCAATTGCACATAGAGCCACGGAGTTTCAGCGAACACCCGCAGCGGCCGTTGCCCGCGGACGGCGGCGACCGTCAACAACGTCGCCCCGCCTGCCGCCGCCACCAGCGCCGACGAAGTGAGCGCACCGTCCACCGCTGCCAGTGCGGCACTCGAGGTGCCCCACAGCAGTGTCGCGCCGAGCATGATCCATATCGGCAACCGAGCGATCGGTGATCTGGCGAGGGTCAAGGAAACATGAAGGTCACTATGGGCAGCACTACTGCAGTGAACCCCGCGAAGACGCCCGCGGCAATACGCGCCGCCGAAACCGTGGGAAATCGGCTGACCAACCACGCCAACGCGCCAAGAGCGAAGTACCCGGTACTCCACACGAGCAGAGCACGAGCGGCAACGTCGCCGATCTTCGTTCTGAACAGCGCGACAACCACGGCCACCGTGATGGCCGCGACCGCGCACACCGCGAACGCGGCGAGACCGGCATAGCTGTTGATCACGAGCCGCCGCTTCCCCCAGCCTGCCACCGCGTTCCCGTCGGTGTGGTGAGCACCTTGGAATCGGCAGATGATGTCGAAAATCCGCCCGGGATTGACAGTTTCGACAATGGCGGCGCGCACATAGGTCATCGATTCGACCGCCAGCTTGGTCGCATACGACGTCACAAACCCCTTCGGCGACGTGCGGAACCCACCGTGCGCGGCATGCTGGGGCGCCATCTCCTGCAGATCGAACATCTCGGTGAGTGCGGTCCGCACGGTCGGATGGAAGATCAGATCCGGGTCGGCCGACAACAGCGCACCGACCGCGAGATGCAAACTGAGATGGCGCCAGGTGTGCGCGACCTCGCCACGCTGGTATGGCTCTTCCTCGTTGCAGTCGTTGTCGTCGGCGATGCCTTCCAGAATCCGTTCGATCGCCAGTTCCGAGGCCCGCCGAGCCCGCCTGCCACCCAGTGACGAGTATTCGGGCCTGGCCAGGACCGTCACGACTTGTGCTGCGGCATACACGGGTTCGACCCGGACATCGTCCGACAGCATCGTCTGGACCAGAAATCCCACCCCACGCACCGTCGCCTGCGCGATCTGCTCGCCGGAGCCGATGAACGGAGCCAACGCGTGCATCGCGGTCGCGGTCGCGGTGATCGAGATCGGCCCGGTGTCCCCCGACATCCGATACCCACCCGTCTCGGTGTCCTGCTCGCGGATCAGCGCATCGATGCAGCCCCGCACATCGGGATCGACGAATCCCACACCCAGACATTGCAATGCGCGTAATCGCCACGCGATATCGATCGATCCGGTGAACTCCCCCTCACCCGCCCACGCGGGCACCATCATCGTCCGGCGCACCAGCCGCAGCACCTCATCGGCTCGGGGCACCGACAACCCCGCCGCGGTCAGCGCACACACCACCTCCGCCGTGTTCTGGGGATTCGGCGGCACGTCGTGCACCCATCCCCATCCGGCCCCACCCGCCCCGTCGGAAAACTGGTTACGCTCGAGCCACTCGACCGCCAACCCCATCCGTTCATCCAGATTGGACATGGCCACTCCCACCCGACGAGCTCTAAACCTGTTCGCAGACAGGCATGTTCATCTCTATGGAAGCAGAAAGACGCCTTACCGGTTCGCGTGTCCAACCGATCGACACCGCTTCGGGACGATCGAGGAGGTCCCCCTCGCCCCGCTTGTTCAGCTGACGCCCGGCTCGTCCTGATCGGCGTTCAACGCCGCCAAGGTGACGAAGATCGGCACATCCGGCGCCGCCTCGACCCCACGCCCCCGCAGAAACGCATCGATCATCCCCCACACCAATTCCCCAGCCCTGCGCACGAATTCACCCGACTCCGGTTCGGCGTCGGTCAGCCACAGATCGGTGAGCGCGATCATCACACCGACAATCGCCCGCGCGAGATAGTCGATCCCGTCGGCATCGAGCGGAATCGAATCCGCCACCGCGCGCGCCCTTTTCGTGAACCGTTCGGCGACCGCGCTGCTGAGATCGTACTGCCCCGTCGCGCCGTCCCGGTTCGCTCCGGCCTGTGCCTGCGCCAGGAACCGGAACACATCGGGGTGGGCGAGGATCGCGGTGGCGTAGTCGGTGAGCGCCTGGGCGATGGCCTCGCGCGGCGGCTGGAGCAGCAAGGTCAGGTCGGTTCCGGTCGCGGCGAACGCCGAATCGGCGAAGCGGTTGCCGATGGCCGAGTAGAGATCGCTCTTATCGATGAACTGGCGATAGAGGCGCGGCTTTGTGATGCCCGCCTCGGCGGCGAAGGCATCCATGCTGACGCGCGGCCCGTCCCGATCGAGCACCCGGATCGCGGCCTCGACGATCGCATCCCGAGTCACCGGCGGCGGTCGGCGGCTCGATCTGGTCACGCCCGACACGATACACGTACTACCGGTACAGATTGCTACTTCAAGCCCGACCCAGACATTCAGCGGTCTTTACTTTCCCTGAACTGACCGGCAGTATCACAAATCGTACCGGCAGTACGTTCTGCCGGATCCAGCACAGAAGGAGCCGGTCCGTGCCGAATGCCCTGGATCAACTCACCACGACCCTCGGCGCCCCACCGCCCCCGGAATTCGCCACCCTCACCCCCGACGAGCTCGCCCGCCTCGACGCCTACGTCCGCGCCGCCCTCGACACCCGCCGCGCCGCCCTCGACGGCGCCGTCAACTCCGGCATGCGCCTGATCCCCCGCCTCGCCCGCCCCGCCGTGAAGAAGGTGCTCGGACTGTGACCACGCCCCACCACAACACCGCCGAGCTCGCCAAACTCGCCCGCGTCCTCGACCGGCAAGACCCCGCCGACCTCGACTTCCTCGCCACCCTCCCCCCGGCCGCCCTCCGCCGGTTCCGCGACCAGATCACCGACCAGATCGCCGAGCGCGAATCCCGCCGCATGCAACGCATCGGCGCCGCCGCCAAACTCATCCCTGCCCCGATCGCCGCCAAGATCACCGAGGCCGCCTTCGGCCCCGTCCTGGCCGCCGCGATCGCCGGCTCGGTAGACCCTTCCCGCGCCGTCGCCATCGCGAGCGCCCTCTCCCCCAGCTTCCTGGCCGACGCCACCGTCACCCTCGACCCCCGCCGCGCCACCGCCCTCATCGCCGAGGTCCCCGACCACATGGCCGCCGCCACCGCCCGCGAATTGATCGCTCGCGGCGACTATCTGACCTTGGGCCGCCTAGCCGGCTCGGTCCCCGACCGAGTCCTGCGCGCCGCCCTCCCCCACGCCGCCGACATCGACCTACTCCACGTCGGCTACTACCTCGAGGACACCGACGCCGCCGACCGCCTCCTGGCCATCGTCACCGACCGCGTCCCCGGCATGCTCCGCGCGACCGCCGCTGAAAACAAATGGTCCGAAGCAATCACCCTCCTCGACCTCCTCGGCCCCACCGAACGCTCCCACCTAGGCAACGTCGTCGCCGACCAGGACCCCGAAATCCTCGACGCCCTCCTCACCGCCGTCACCGACCTCGACGCCTGGGACACTCTCCTCCCCGTAGCCGCAGGCATGGAACCCACAGCCCTGCAACGCCTTGCCGATCGCCCGCTCATGCAGGACCCCACCCTCCTCACCAAGATCGCCGACTTGGCCCTCACCCACAACCTCTGGCTGGACCTCCTCCCCCTCGCCGACCACCTCACCCCCACCCAACTCCACAGCATCGCCGCCCGCGTCGCCGCCGAACCCGACGACTCCCTCACCACCCTCATCGAAACCGCCCACGTCGAATCCCACTGGCCCGCCCTCATCCCGATCGCCCTGGCCATGGACACCGCCACCCGCGAACGCCTCACCGCCCTCCCGGTCATGCACCGCCCCGAGACCCTCGGCGCGGTCATCACCACCGCCGCCACCCACAATCTCTGGCCCGAAGCCCTCCCCTTGGTCTCCCTCTTTCCGCCCTCCACCCACCCCGTCCTCGCGACCCACCTGACTGCTCTCTCCGACAATGACTTCCATGCCGCCGCTCAGGCTGCGTCCGCCGCCGAAGCAACCACCACCGTGGTCCAGGTCCTCCTCCACCAGGACCCGGCCGCCCGCGCACACTCCCTCGCACTTCTCGACCAAGCCCCCTACCTCGAAGCCCTGGTCGAATCTCTCGCCCCGACCGACCTGTCCATCTGGGAAGACCTGTCGAACATCCGAGCCGAGATTCCCGACCATCTCCGAGCCCTCTTGGCTGCGCAGGCGATTCGCCATGGCCGCAATGAACTCGGAGCGAGCCTGCCGGAATGACCGCCGCTATCGCAGCCCACATCACCGCGCCGCGAGCAACGCACCAACCCGCCGGGCGGCATCGGGGGCCTCCACCGGGATCACCTGATAGCCGTCGTCGTTCAATCCCGAATCGCGGTCGTCGTCTCGGCCTTCGACAACGACGATCTTCGCCGTGGGCCAAGCGACTTCAACCGGCCAGTAGTGACGACCCTCCTCGATCCCGACCTCGGGTTGCGGTACACCTGCCTCGGCGAGCTCGTCCAGCAATGCCCGGACAGCGTCCGATACCCCGACCCACTCCAGATCCCAGCGCGCAGCAGCCGATCGCGAGTCGGCACCGCCGAGGCCGAGACCGTCGAATATCGCCAGCGCACCTGCCCGGGACAACCTGTCGTGGTGGCGCTCGTTGCGAAACGACCGCAGGCATCCGTAGCACGAGGTCTCGGGGCCACAATCACAGTCGGCCACCCGTCCCGAGGCGAAACGCAGTACCCGATCGAGCTCGGCCGCAATCTGTTTCGATGCGCCTGCCCCGGCAGGAACGGTATCGAACAGCACGATGCTGCGCCGCCCGTCGACACTCCACGACAGCGTGCCATCGATGTCGTCACGGCTGATCTCGAGTGCTTCGGACGCCCCTTCGAGCAGCGCATACAGCACCGACAACCACCGCGCTTCGGCCTCCGGCGTGTAGACGAATTCGGAGGAGAAGGTGATCTCGGCGACGTCGGTCTCGTAGCGGTGTGCCAGCGAAACCACTTCCAACGGGCCGGAACACTCGCTTCCCGTCGCGGGGCGGTGATGGGACTTGACCTTGCCGCGGTTCGGGCCGACCGGGTCCGCCCAGCCACACCACGCGCAGAGCACAAAGCCTGCGCCCGCCCCCTCGCCGATCACCGCGAGCCTGGCCCGGGTGCCCGAGCGCGCTCGCACCTCGACACCGGCACCCGATCGCCACGGCGGGAGTTCGACCGCTTCACCGATGGTCTCCACGTAGCTGGCACCGAACCATGCACGCCGCGGCGGTTCGGACTTCACGTCTTCGGGCTTGCGGTCCGCCACGAATCCGAACTCGGGCAGCACGCATCGCTTGGTCGGCCCGAACTCGGTGCCGCAGTTCGGGCAGACCGATTCGCCGTCGAGCACGTGGCCGGATTCGAAGTGGTTGCACTCCTTGCACACCCGGTACTGCAGCGACTCGAGCTCCCGCTTCGGCAGTTTGTGCAGGCCGCGGGATGTCCACAGTTTCCCGCCGGCCACAACTTGGTTGCCGGGCGCGTAGTCGTAGATGGCCTGCCCGAGATCGCGGGACAGCTCCAGCCGTGCACCGACATTGCCCTCGCAGTGGGATGTACGCAATTCCACGGTGTCCACCGGGAATCCGTACTTCGGAAGCACATTCTTGTTGGCCAGGTAGCCGAGGAGCTGGCGGTCACTGATAGTGCGCAGCGTCTTCTGCAGTCGTGCCCCGAGGTCGAGCCGACCTTCCCGCACCGCCTGGTCGATCAACTCTTCGAACGTGGCGATGTCGGAGCGGATGTCGTTCTGGGCATCAGCCAGCTGGTCACAGAGGTGCGCGACCCACGCGTTGTCCTCGACGCCGATCTCGCGCTGGATCTTTGCCGGGAGCGCGGCACGCAGTGAGGCCCGCACAGAATCCGGGACCGGGGTGAGGAATTCCCGGACTCGCGTGGCCGCCGAATGCGGTGATCCCTCGTCGGGGGTGAAGAAGTGTCCGGCCGTACGCCATTCTTCGCCGCCACGGTCATAGCAGTGACGGAAATAGGCGGCCAAAGCGATCGAATGTGCATGACGGCGCCCGATTCTGGCGTTCTCGATGGGAATCCACGGAATCCGCATCCGTCCAGCGATCATGGACTCCGGGTTCTGGAACTTCGACAGGTCGTGTGAGCTGCGCTTGGCATAGGTCACCACCAGCGCGGCGGAGGCGGCGCGGCGACCTGCTCGGCCTGCTCGCTGCACATAGTTCGCGGTCTTGGGCGGCATGTTGCGCAGCATCACCGACTGGAGATCGCCCACATCGACACCTAGCTCGAAGGTCGTCGAGCACGACAAGACATTCACCTCACCGGAAACGAACTCGCGCTGCACTTCCGCTGCCGCGGTCGCCTCCCATTGCGCAGTGTGCTCGCGGGCCGACAGCGGCAGCATGGCCAGCGTCCGATAGGCCGTGCGGTAGTGGTTGGTGTCGGCGCCGAGCGGCGGCAACGTGAACGGAGTCAGGCTGCCGTCGCAGTTGCCCTGCGGGCACAGACCGCGAATGTTGTGCGTGGTCAGCCGGCGGCAGGCGCTGCATTGGAACCACTCGCAGTCGGCGCCGGGACGAATTCGCAACTGCTCCTGGTCGAGCTGGAAGAGCACACCTGCGATCCGGTCATTGTCCTCGGTGAGGAAACGGTTCTCCAACAAGAACTTCCAGCAGCCGTCGAGGACCAACTCGGCATCGGCCGATGCCCCGACCGCAGCAAGCACCTTGCGCAGGAAAAGGATCCGGTTGTTCGTGGTGCCCGGCTTGCCGCCCGGCAGCCAGCTGATGATCCGACGGTCCCGGTCGGAACTGCGCGACCGAACTCTGATCTGGCTCGCTCGCGGCTCGAAGATCGGATCCTTGATGTTGACTTCCGGCAGCAGGCTCATCGCACCCTGTAGCCGGATGGTCTTCACGAGCTCGTTGATCAGACCCCAGAACTCCTCGTCGGTCAGGCCGATCTTGGCGAATCCGCTGGGTATCTTCGCCTTCCGTGGCCGGAAGAGCCCAACCGACATCAGCCCGAGACCTTCGAGGGACAGCCGCTGGTCCATGGCCATAAGCTCGGCCATCACCCACGGATTGACGGCCCGCTTGAGCGTTGTGCTCGTGGCCCGCTCGTCGAAGTGCTCGGCGCGAACTGCGATTGCCCGCGCACCGTCGGCGAGGTCTTCCGGGGAGAGCAATTCGCCGGAGTTCTTGGACAGCCCCAGCACCTCGGCGAGGTACCGGCGTTCGAGCATCCGGCCATAGGTCTGCTCAAGATAGGGCGCAGCGAACGCGGCCTGCTGCCGCGAGTCGGAGAACATCAGCAGCTTGCGGCCGCCGCCGACGTTGTCGGCTGTCTCGTCGTCGGCCGGTGGCAGGTTCTGATACAAGGCTGTGGTGATCACCGCCGGGGCGGCATTCGTGTCGGTACGCAACCGCCGGATCACCTGCCGCGAGAGTGCACCGCACTCGGTGCATTTGCTCATGATCCGTTGCGCCACAGGATGTTCACGCACGCGCAGTACCGGTCCGCCCGGACAGCCGGCACCACAGGACCCCGTACCGCCGTCGAGTCTCCCGCAGCCCGCGCACAGTACCCGGATGCCTGTTCCGCGTCCGGGACCGTTGTCCTCGTCGAGCGTGGCGTCGTCCTCGTCGACGAGATCGGCCGTCTCGCTGTCGGTGAGCACCAGCCACTTCACCTTGGAGTCCCGCTTGGCGGGACGGAAGTACTCGCGCGCACCGTCGGATTCGGGTTGTCCGGCAAGGTGAACGGCGCCGCAACGCTGGCAGGTGCCGAATTCGAACACCGCCCGTCCGGTCACCGGATCGATCTCGTGCCGTCCCAGCAATACCGAGGGCCCGGTGTCGGTGAAGCTCACGTAGGCGCCCTCGGTGGCCCGGACGAACAGGTGGTAGCGCGCGGAAAGCACTGGATTGCCGTCGCGGCCGGTCACCTTCGAGCCCAGCGCTACCAGCGCCTCGAGTTTGGTCACCGCCAGGTCGTCGTCCGGCCATATCTTTGCTGCCAGATCGGCGACGCTCTTGGGACCGAGTCCCGCGTGCTTCTTGAGGTCGGCAGTACGACGCTCGGCGTGTAGAGCATCGGCGATATCGCCCGACGGTGCGTTCGCCCCGACCCAGTCCAGGTCCGCGTCGGGCTCGGCCAGCAGCATCAGCTTGTCGTCGTCGAGTTGCCAGGTGGGCTCGGGCCTGCGCGGCATCCGGGTCGCGGTCACCAGATCCTGGCGCGCGGGGTCGCCGTCGACGAACTCGAACGGTGCGTCGAACAGTTTCTGCGCGAAGGCGGTAGCCTCGACCCCTTGTTTGTCATCGGTGCTGCCCGACAGCGACGCCGAAGTCGCGATGCACTGCAGCGGGAGGTCCCCGGCCACCCGGTCGCGCAGCCGGCGCAACAGCAGCCCTACCTCGCTGCCCTGCGCGCCGTCGTAGACGTGGGCCTCATCGAGAGCGACGAATCGCCAAGTCCCCGCGTGCTTTCCGTCGAACAGCTCGATGTCGCGCGGACGCAGCAACAGGTATTCGAGCATCGCATAGTTGGTGAGCAGGATGTTCGGCGGGGACTCCCACATCTCCTCGCGGCTGAGCTGTTCGTTCGGCAGTGGTTCGGTTCCCGGGAACATCGACCGATACGCCGCTTCGGCGTCGGCGCGGCGTTGTTTGGTCTCACCGGTGTAGCGGCCGAAGGTGATGTCCGGTGATGCCGCCAGGAGTTGGCGCAAGCGCTTCAGCTGGTCGTTGGCCAGCGCATTCATCGGATACAGGAGCAGCGCCCGCACACCCGGGCCGAGTGTCCCAGCGGCCTTCTGTGCAACCAGCTCGTTGAGTATCGGTAGCAGGAAGCTCTCGGTCTTACCGGACCCGGTTCCCGTGCTCACCACCAGGTTCCGACCGGCGACCGCTTTGCGCACGGCAGTCTCCTGGTGCCGATACAGCGGCCGGTCCAGCGCTATCGTCTCGGCGAACTCGGAAAATCCCGAGTGCAGAACACCCTCGGTGATCAGCGACCGCAGGGTTGCCCCGGCCGCGTAGGGCGGGGTGAGCTCGAGCAACGGGCCTTTGACGAGCAAGGAAGTCTCATCCACGGCACGGTCGAACGCTGTCGCCAAGGCGGGATCACGCGGCGCGAGCAGCGTTTTCAGGTATCGCTTGTAACCGGCCTCGATGTCTGCGCCTGCCGCGAGGGGGTCAAGCCGCTCGGTCACCGTGGTTCTCCGATCTTGTTGACGAGGTCATGATGCAAGGCGTACGAGGCAAGCGCATCGGCGATGAGCACGTCCGTGCATACCAGCGCGGGACAGAGTTCGGCCAGCCGCGCCCAGGATTCACGCATCGGTGCAGGCGTCGACCAGCCGCGGATCATCGATCGGGCGCTCAGCCGTGCCACCGCGGCGAAGAGCAGCGATTGCATCGACACCAGCAACCACGGGAACCGGGTCGTGTCAGCACCGGTCAACACTTCGTTGCGGGCCTTGACCACGTCGTAGATCGACGGCGACGCCCTGCGGAGCAATGGCATCAGCTCCGCTGACTGCACGGTCATCGCCACCCGTGCGGGATCGTCCTGCCAGCAATGCCGTTGCGCGAAGGCCTCGAACACTGCGCTGCGTCGAGTGTCGGCATCGAGCAGTGCGGCGGGCACGATCTCGCAGGCCTGCTTCAGCGCCGCGAACTGTTCATCGGGCATGAAGTGCAGGGGCACCGTGTCCGCGTCGAAGATGTCGGAGTAGGCGCACCGGGCATCACCGGCGAGCAGGTCAAGAAGCTGCTCACCGCCGTAGTTAGCCAGGTCGGCCCGCAATTCTGCGCCGGGCACGTGGTCTTTGAGATGTACTGCGAAGTAGGGCAGGTCGGCGATGCCGACCAGGCAGCCGAGCCAAGGATCGGTGAGGATATCCGAATGGATCGGCGACGACAGATCCCGCTCGATCAATCCGCTATTGATCAGCAGCGCGGGAACTTCGGTACGCGGGATCGTGCTGCGGTCCAACGCCTCCACCGAGGATCGCGGGTCGGCGCGCAGAACCTCGACCAGCGCCGAACGCACCGTCGACCGGTATCTCTGTCCGCTGCGCGCACCGGCGAATACCGTCCATGCTTCCGGCACTGCCGAGCTCGTTCCGGGAAGATCACCGGCCCCGGCCAAAAACCGGGCAAGTTCGTCGCGGCCGAGGTCGTCGTCGGGCATCCAGCCGGGCTGCTCCACGGTGTCCGCGGTCTCGTCCGGATGTTCCGGCGCCGTGATCACCGACCATGGGTCGTCGACGAACACCTGCACCGTGAGCGGACCAGCGCCGACGAACTCGTCTGGCAAAGTGGCTCTTCCATCGATCAGCTCAACCTGGATCGGCGCCTTCCACGGTGCCGTGCACGGCCAGACGAAAGCAGCCAGATCGGTGTCGGTCGCTCCGTCGAAAACGAGATAGGCGCCATCGAGGCGCACGGCAGTGCACAATCTGCGCGGCTGAATCCGGGCGAGGGTCACCTCCGTGGTCGACCCGTCGACGGTGTCGATGCGTAACACGATCCGCGATCTGCGCATCAGCCGTGCTGTGTCGGCGAATTCGCGGGTCTGAACCTGGAAGACATTGTCGCGCGCCACCTTCGGGCACGCAGTCTGACGGACAATTCCGTGGTCATCGGTCAGCACCATGTCGACTTCGACAGATCCGGGCACCCGCGCCGCCACGATCATGTACTCGGCCAGGTCGTCCACGGTGAGCACCGGCGCCACGGTGCGCCAGCCGGCAACCGACCCGATCGGGTCCACGCGCAGCTCGACCGCAGGCGGGCGCACAACCAGCCGTTCGGCGACCCCGTTCGATGTCACGAGGAGGTTTGCCTCGCGCTCCGCGGTACCGAACGCGATCTCGGTGTGATCGGTACGCAACGGCGCCGTCGCGATCACGGTCGCGCGCGTCGGCGCCAGCCCGTCCTGAACCGGAGTACGGAACTCGGCAGCATGCTCGACCGTGAGGCCTTCGGCCAGGAACACACTGTGCCGGATGTCCTGACCGAGCGGGCCGCTGATGACGACGTCGAACAAGCCGAGCAGCCCCGATGCGATCCCTTCGAACGGGTCGAGGGACACCGGTTCGGTGTCGGATTCCCAGATATCGTCGGCCAGCCAGTCGACGGCGCCCGAGTGCCGCACCCGTACTCGCCACTCCACCGGCTCCACCGCGTGTGCAGGCAGATCCACGGTCGGCCGCTCGGCATACACGGCCAGCCCCGAGCGGGTATACGCGCCTTCGACCGGTTCCGGTAGGACCAGCCGCGCCGAGCCGGTCCGGCGGACGTGCCGCGGTGCGCCGGATCGAGCGTCGTCGCGAAGCACCACAGCGTCGGTGTCGGTCAGGTCGTACACCCGGGCGACCCAATCCCGCCAGCCCACCGGTGTCGTTTCCGCGAAGTGCACGATCTCGCTGCCCGAGTGGGCATCACGCAAGCTCGCCCGGGCGGGGTGGACGGCGACCACCTCACCACGAGGCAGCGCCACGTGACGTGACAGGTGGCCGCCCTGTTCATCGAACAGCAGCAGCGGGTCAGCCTTGTCCACCAACGAGATCCGGTAGTGCTGGCCGGATTCCTCGTGGCGCAGCACCACCTCCCTGACCTGCCGCGACACCAGCACCGGCGTCGGCGGTTGCACATCCCCCGCTGACAGCCCCCAGCCGCGGCGAGCCTGCACCGTGGTGGTCTCACCGTCGAACGAAACCAGCCACGGGAACTCGGCGCCCGATGCCGGGTGGGGCACCTCGACAACGATCTGATCGTCGGTACGGGAATAGGCGAGGGCTGGCCGACGCGCTCGCGGCGCCCGGCTCGCAATCGCCGCGACTTCGCCGAACGGTCGCTCTTCCCATCGCTCGATCAGGGCGTCGAGCAACAGGCTCGGGATACCGGTAGTCGCAGTGTCGAGGTTGAGGTCGTTCGCGAAGTCAGGATGTTCTCGGGTGTAGCCCGCGAACTCGATGATCCGGTCGACGATGTCGACAGCCACCTCACCGCCGTGCTTCAGGAAGTTGCGCACGGGAACGTCCAGCTCGTTCATGCGATATTCCAGGCCCGGCTGTGTCAACCATTCGAAGACCGCGGCCCCGCTGGGATCACGCCCCTGCGCGAGGTGCTGTTCGACGACATCGACCAAGTCACCGAGGCAGTGCACCGGAACACCGGCATGGACCGCCATCATCTGGACGTACTGGGTTCCGAGATCGGGGAATACCCGCATCTTGAACTTGCGCAGATACACCGGAAGCCGTGCCCGCAGCAGGTTCTCGAATTCCTGTTCACGATCCAGGTCGAGTTCGGACCAGAAACTTTCCCAGTACTTGCCTTGCTCGTAGTCGAGACCGGCGTGACCGATCAGCGTCGTCAACGTCAACGCGGGAAACTTGTCGAGCAAACGGGGCAGGCCAAGGCGGCGCCGGTGCTCGCGGATCACTTGGCCCAGCAGGTCGCGGGTGCGCACGATCTCGTCGTAGTCGAGATTGAGTTCCGCGAACAGCGATACCTGCTCCAACCGCCGCGCTTGGCGGAACTCCTCGTTTCCGGCCTCGTCCCAGGCGAACGTGTCCGGCATCGCCCCTCCCCATCACCCACCCGCTACCCAGTTCGGATTGCGGCAAAACCCACCAGTTTTCGCCTGCCCATCATTGCACCATCACGTCCTTCACGGAGCCGACTCGATGGCGGGGATTGCCTGCACACGCCCCTCGCGTCGACGGCAGGGCCGCTACCCTCGTTTTGTGGCCGTACGGCCGAAGCGGGAAGGTGGTTCCGGGGTGGGCAACGAGCTGACAGATCAAATCGTCGATCTGCTGCGCGCTCAGCCCAACCTGTCTGCCCCGGAGATCGCGGAGGCGTTGGCGGAGCCAGGTGTCAACCGCTCGGTCGTCAACCGCCTGTTGTATGCGGAATGGGCCATCTTCGAGCAAGTCGGTTCGATGGCTCCGCCTCGGTGGGCGCTGAAGAACTATCCGCCCCCTGGCCGGCCGGATGCGCCGACACAGGTGCCGGCGCCGCCGACCGAGGCATCACATCGTGAACAGCTGTCACTCCGTGCCTGGCAACGGCGCGCACTGTCGGAGTGGACACGCAATGGACGGAAAGGGATCGTAGAAGGGGTCGGCAGCACGGGGAAAACTGTTCTCGGCGTCCAGGCGGTCATCGAGGCTGTCTCAGCGAACACTCCGGCGGTCGTCTGCGTCGCCGACGAGGTCGTCCGCGCTCAGTGGCTGGATGAGCTGGCCGAGCTGGCACCGGACTGCCGAGTCGCTGGGCTGGGCAGCAACCCACGCCAAGGCGTCGAACGTACCTGGCAGGTCGCGATAGTCACGGCGTCGACCGTTGCCCGGCTACGTCAGATTGCTTCTCCCACACAATGTTCGAACGCACTTCTGGTGGTCGACGACCTGGACCGATACGGCGGCGGCGTATTCGCCCAGCTACTCACCGACCAGTTCACCAGCCGACTCGCGCTCACTCGCGCGCTGGATCGTGACGATCAGGCCGTACGGTCGCGGCTACTCCCCTACTTCGGTCCTGCGATCGCGGGATGCGACTACCCGACCGCGCACGCACAGGCCTTGCTCGGGCCGATCACCGTGATCCAGGTCGGAGTCGAGCTCGACGCCAAGGAACGCGCGCGTCTGACTCACCTCGATTCCCTCGTCGACCGCGAATACGACACTCTGGTCGACAGTTACGGTGCGCCGGGAAAGCCCGCAGAATTCCAGACCTTCGTCGACGTGCTCGCCACCGGACGTGGTTCGGGCGCCCACCACGCGAACCGGTATCTGACGGCCGTCGCCGATCGCGCAACCCTCCTGGCCGAATGTCGTGCGAAGACTGATCTCATCGGTGCACTTCCCGCCGAGATCTTGACCGAGACGCAATCGATCATCTTCACCGAGCGACCGGTATCGGCGTCACAGGTGCACCATGCTTTGACCGCCCGCGGAATTCCGGCAGCCACCACCGCCACGACGCTCACCGCTGCGCAGCGAACCGCCATCATCGAGGGCTTGCGCGACCGGTCACTCGCGGTTCTCGTCGAACAACGTGTCCTCGATCCGACCATCCCGGTCCCCGGCGCGGAGATCGCGGTCCTGCTCGCCCGCCACCGCAACCACACTCAGTTGATCCAGCGGCTCGGGCGTGTGCTTCGACCTGGCAAATCCAACCGCAAGCAGCTCGTCCTCAATGTGTTCGTCGCGGGTTCGGTCGAGGATCCCAGTCGGGACGGCGCGAGCCTCGAGACGTCGGTAGGTCCCCTGGCCGCGGAGACCGTACGAACGGATCCCGCGGGGCTGATCACCTTCTTACGCACCTGGCACGGTCTGACACCGCGAGCCGGTGCCAGGTCCGAGGCTTTGCGGGCGCGCGGTGGGCACCACCTTTCCGCACCACAGTCTGGACCGAAACCGCAGCAGCCGGCAGCGCCGAAATCAGCGCAGACGCCGATGCCCGAATCGGTAGCCGAACCAGCGCGCTTTCAGCAAGCCCCGCGCCCATCGGTGTCAGGGTCTGCTCCCGGACCTGCAACGGCCCCGGGCTCGGTGCCGACGGCCGCGCCTGCGCCTACCACCGTGTCGGAGCCCGTACCGAGACCGGAGCCGGCCGCCGAGGCAGCGGCTCCTCATAACTCCGTCCTGGTTGGCGGCAGCGATTCACAGGGCGAGGAGATTGCCGAACTCCTGACCGAGCTGACGCGCCTCGGCCAGATCGCGACCGGCGAAGAAGTAGGCGACCTGATCGGCTACACCGACCCTGGCGACCTGCGCATTCTGGCGGAATCCGCGGCCCGCGACGAACAGCTGGTGTTCGCTGAGATCGGTGGCGACAGCGATGATCTGCTCCTGTTGGGCACCGCACCACACACCGATCTGCAACGAATGCGTGCCGCCGCCACGCGAATCACAGTGTGGGCCAACTCCTCCGAAGACCCGATCGGCGCCATGTACGAGTTGATGTCGGATCTGGACGGGATAAGTGTCCCCCCGCATCGGCTCGTCCAGATCGCGGCCTTCCTCCGAGGCACCACGCCGAAGGCGTTGCTCTAGAGCGTGGCCCGAGCCTGATGCGCCCGTTCGGCGTTCGGCAACACGATGGCCAGCATGGCGATCACCCGATCGTTCAGCTGGCCCTGTCCCAGTGCCGAAGCCGCACGCTGCATCAGTGCAGCGCGATGGCTCCACCCGGTGGATTGGGCACTGTGGCTGAGGATTTCGGCCAGCTCGCGCCCTGGAACATGCTCGATCGCGCGGGCGCCGAGCAGCCGCAACCGTGTCACCGGCTGTGCCGGTGTCCGGTAGCTGATCCATTCCGGACGTCCGAGTTCGAGAAAGTCGTCGGAGACGAGCAGACCCTGCGCGACGGCGGCCTCCAGCGCCCGATCGATGAGCACCGGGAACCGCTCACGGTCCTCGTCCTCCATGGGTGCCCGGTCGAGCACCGCCACCAGTCGACCGGCGGTCACCGGACCTTCCACCTCGACCACCCGCAGCAGATCCGCCTTGACCGAGGCGACATTGTGGCCTGCTCGCGATACCGCCAAAGGTTCGGCGAATGCGCAGTATTCAGCAATCTCGCGCGCCTCAGCCGCTACTGACACCGTCTCAGGCGGGACAGTTTCAGAGGTGACGTGTGCAGCCATCTCCTCGTCGTGCTCGCCGGCATCCGGCTTGGCCCAGTCATAGCTGTCGAGCAGTTCCGTCAGCGGAATCGGCTCGAAAGCAGGCGGTTGCACTGTCACCGGCGCAGCTGAGACCACCGGTTCGTCGGCAACCGGCGCCAGTCCGATCGAATCCAGCATCTCCCACAGCGGTGCGAGTGCCTGCTCCGGATCGGCCACAAAGGCCGACCGCCGAACCCGGAAAAACGGCCAACCACACCGCTGCAGATCCCGCTGCCAGGTCAACGCCTGCTGATAGGACTGCGGCCCGCCCCACACGTCCCCTTCACACAGCACCGCTACGCGCCCATGCCCGCCGACCACCACCATGTCGAGCGTATGAATCCCGACGTCATAGCGAGCGATCACGCGATAACGCCGCGCCACGATCCGGTTGAACACCTGCTGCTCGAACACGGACTCGAACGGCGGAACCAGCCGGTCCTCTCGCACCGGCGCCGGCAGTTCGGATTCCTCGGGCGCCGAGGACTTTTCGGCCGACAGGCAGTAGTCCAGCAGCTGGTAGCGCAGGTCGTTGGGGTTGCCGAGCTGTTCGAGGGACACCGAATGGAACAGCCACAGCTGATCGGCCGCGCGCGACACCGCCACGTTGTATCGCTGGATCGCCGACTCGGCCGATTGCGCCACCAGCCGCGAGTCCGGTCCAGGGGCTTTCACCATCGACAGGAAGATGACATCGCGCTCGGCACCCTGGAAGTCGGCCGCGTCACCGCACCGCAGCTGCCGACGGTCGAGCTCCTCGGGCGTGACGACGAGCAGCAGCTTGTTCCAGATCAGTTCTGCTTGGGGAGCTCCCAGCAGCGAAACGACGCCGAAGGTCTTCGATGCGTAGCGTGGGTCGGCCAGGCACTCCACCACCCGCGTGACGATCCTGTCGGCTTCGACCTCGTTCACATTGCTCTTGGTGCTGGCGCCGTCTGCTACGTATTCGGTCCGGATCGGCGGGAGCCGGTCACTGCCGTAGACCCGCACCGGGATGAGCGGTTTGGCGTCCTTCGCATAGGCGATCTTGTTGGAGAACCCGATGATCTCCGGCACGCAGCGCCGGTGTTCGACAAGCGTGAGCCGCGAGGAGAACCGCATTCCGGCGTCGTCGAACAGGCTCCGCTTGGTGTCGATCCAGCTCGCGATGTGCGGGTTGTCGGCGAGGTACTGCCCGGCGAGCCCGCGCACGGTCTCGATTTTCACGCCGACGCCGGAGGGCGAAACCTGCCGGTCGTCACCGATAACGACGATGCGCTTGGCGAGGTACTGCAGAAACACCGCCTCGGCACCCGCCTGGGACGCCTCGTCGATCACGACCACATCGAACATGTCCGGCTCGATGTCGAGCTGTTCCACCACCCGGTAGATGGGCATGATCCAGACCGGCACCGCCGACCGGCACCGCCCCATGGTGTCGCGGATCTCGCGACGCCTGCGGTCTGCGTGCGCGCCGGTGCCCTTGCCATAGCGCCGGACCAGCTGGGCATATTGCCGCAGATCCGTGCGTGTTCCCGGCCCGAGCCGTTCGGGCGCGACAGCCTTGTCCCAGGCCTTGGTCACCGCGAGTTGAGTGGCTTCCTCACGCAACCCGACCTCGATGTCGTCGAGCTGATCGAAAAGTTCGTTGGCAGGCTCGGTATCGACGCCGTCCAACCACGCGCCGAGTACTGCCCAGTCCCAAGCCTTTTCGAGATCACCGAGGTGGATGTCCCAAACCTGCGACACCGCGGTGGAGTTCACGGCTTCGCGCAGCTGAGGCAGCAGCGCCGCCATTCGGGCATCCAGCTCGCCGCGCCGGGTATACCGCGCTCGCAGCGTATTCAGCTCGGCCAAGCGCGTATGCGCATGCTGGTAAGCCTCGATGTCGCGGCGCTGCAGCGCCTCGTGCAGCGCGTGCAGATTGGCGGTGGCACCTGGCTGATAGCGCAGACCGGCAACCCGGGCGGCGACGGTGTCGAACAGTTCTGCCACCGCGGCTTGCTCATCGATGGCGGCGGCCGCGTCGAATGAGGCGAGAAGGGCCTGGCGCGCGACCCGATCCGACCAGTCCGGCTCGGCCATCCCGTATCCACGGAAGTGCTGACCTGCGGTCACCAGTTCGGCGCCGACGGTGAGCAGCGAGCGCAATTGCTCGGCATGTTCGCGATGGTGGGCCAACCGGACTGACACACTGCCGGGCGCCGCGGCGGCTACTCCGGAGCCTGTCCACACTTCGTCGAGCTGCTCGACGAGCCGCTCGACCTTTTCGTAGTTGAGGAAGGAACGCAGTTGTTCGGGGGTGACCGGAATCCGGCCGTCCACCCGAACCTGCTCGAACAGTGGCGCAGCATCTTTCACGACACGGCTCGTCGTGAGACCCACCTTCGGCGCACCGTCCGGGCGCAGTTTCAGTGCACCGTTCTTCTCGATATGGCCGAGCACCGATTCGGCCAGGGCGACGAGCGCGGCACGGTCGCCCCCGGACACCCGTACCTGCGCGATACCGAGCTCGCCAATCAGAGTTGCCGCGGGGTCGAGCAATTCGACCAGCCGCATGCGCCGCCCGTGCCAGACACCGCCCCGTCCTCTGGCCACGTCGGCGACTGCATCGCGAACCCATCCGTCCCGGCTGCCTGCCAGCTCGTTGAGCTCGCGGTCCACCTTTCGCACCGTTGCCACCAGCTCTCCCTGGCTGGCAAGGGTGATACCGCGGATCTGTTCGATCCATGACCGCGTCCCGGTCGCGACCAGAGCATCGACCCGCTCCGTCGCGCCGGCCAGCCGAGCGCACCACTGCGCGACCTGAGCGACCGGCGGCACATCGTGCACAGAGAGCAGCTGTGGTGCGGCGACCTCAGAGTCCGCCAGGGCATCGTCGAGCAAGAGCGTTCGCCACTCGAGTGCTTCGATAGACGAAATCGGGAGAGCCGCACCGGCATCGACCTTGTCGAGCCCACGCATCCAGCCGAACCGCGTCGCCTCCGACCGATACCGCTGGATCAGTTCGGTCAGCGTGCCCTGGTAGGAACCGACGAGGTGACGGGTTACCTCCTGCTCGCGACGGCGGAGCAGTTTTTCGCCGACACGCGCACGAGCCGCTCGCAACTCCGCGACGCGTGCGTTGGATGCCTCGACTCTCCGACGGGCACCCGGGGCATCGTGATCGTCGGCTGCCGCCGCGATCCGCTCCATCGACAGCTTCAAATCGTCGAAGTTGTCCCGGCTGGCCCCGGCGACCGAGACACACAGGTCGCGCATCTGGACAGGCAGTTTCCCCCGTACCTCGGCCAGCGCCCGGTCGGTGTGCGCGGTGACGAGCACCCGCTTGCCCTGGGCGAGCAGGTGCGTGATCAAGGCGGCAGCCGTGTGCGTCTTACCGGTGCCCGGCGGTCCCTGCACGATGGTGTGGGCATGGCAGTCCACGTGCTGCAGGATCGCCAGCTGGACCGCGTTGAGCGGCAGCGGCAGGAAGCTGTCGGACCCGTCATGCACCATCGCACCGTTGTCCGACGGCAGTTCCGCGGTAGCCGTGTAGGCCGGATCGACCAGATTACGCAATCCGGCCGGCACCCGGCGTTGGTCATGAATCCGGTCGGCGATGGTGTCGAGCACGCGAGTCAGCCCCCGCTTGCCGCGGGACCGGACGATCAGCGCGGGCGCGTAGTAGCCGACCGGGCCCGCTGTTGCGGCAGCCGGCATCATCTCGTCGCGGAAATCGGTGTCAGGACCGAGGCTGTGCAGCAGCCTCCGCATGAGACCTGCGATCACGTCATGGTCGAATGGGTCGACGCCACTGAGGAATTCGCGCTCCACCGTGCGCAGCAGCGCCGGATCGACGATCTCACCAGGATCGAGGAAATCTGACAGTTCCATCGTCGCTCGCCCTGCGTCGAGGTCGAGCCGCACGGTCAAAGTGCCCGAGTCGGTGTCGAATTCGAACTTCACCGGCATGGTCAGTGCGTGCCGGCGAATCGTCCCGGTCCCGGGCCGCCGCCACACGACGCACCCCAGCGCCAGCACCGCTTCCTTCGATTCCGCCGAAGCGTTGACATCGGAGTACATCCGATAGATCGCCCGATACCAGCGATGCGCCGGTTCCTCGATCCGGGCGCGTTCGGCCCAGGCCCGCCACCGCCGCAGCCACCGGTCGAACTGCTCCGAGACCTCGGGGTGTTCGATGAGCCGTTCCGTGACGGCGTTGACGTTGACCCTTTCGGCGCGCAAGGCAGGCTCGGCGGTGTGATCGTCGAGTCGTCCGGGGACGAGCCAAGCCCGAACCTCGGGCCCGGGCGGATCGATCGGCGGGGAAACAGGCACCTTGTCCAACCGCAGAAACGGCTTGTCCTCCGATCCTGGCGTGAACCGGGCCGCCTCACTCGGTGGCAGTTCTCCGAGCCATTCCACCGCCCCGAGATCGTCGGCATCGAGGATCGCGTGACCACCGACCCCCTGCACGCGAGCCAGGAACCGGAACAACCGGGACGCCCGATCCGCCAGTTCGGCTTCCAGCACGGACCCCGGTTCCGCCATCCCGACTACTCCTCACCCCGTGCAGACCAACCTGCCAACGGTATCGCCAGCTCACGGGGCCGCGCTACAGATCCCCGCTATCTGGATCCGGCCCGGATCTGGGTGATCATCTCCCCCAGTTGCACCACCCTTGGATCGCTCTCGCCGTGCCAGGCGGCCAGCTGCGCATGCAGTTTCCGCAACCGGGTCAGTGCGGCCCGCACCTGTCCGCTGTGCACCTGGCAGGCAGCCAGCTGACGCTGGCAAAACATGACCTGATCGTCGTAGGGACCGCGCTCGGCGGTGAGGTCGTCGATCAGCGCGCTGTACAGCGCGGCGGCCTGGATGTAGTCCCCGGATTCGAGACACAGATCGGCCAGCCGGATTCTGGTGTCGACCACGTCGGCATCGCGGGCACCCAGGTGCCCGACGGCGACCTCGAGCAAGTCCCTCAGTTCCCCGACCGCGGGGACATACTTGGATTCGTCGGCGAGATCGCGGGCATGGCGGACCGCCCGATCGATGTCGCCGCGGGTGAACTCGTGTCCGGGAGCCGAGTCGGCGCCCTGATGCAATTGGGTCGGCGCTGTCCGCGTTGCCGCGGATGCCCCGACCGCGGTGGCATACAGGCGGGCAGGGCTCACCGGATCGGCCCGGTCCATCAGCCCGTCGAGCGCGCCGACGTAGCGCATCAGCACCGCGTGCACGGTTGCCGCATCCGTCGGCCGGTCGAGCGGATCCTTGGCGAGCATGCCCGAGACGAGCACCGCCAGCTCTTCGGGCACATCGTGGCGTTCCCGGGTGAGGTCCGGTGCTGCGGCATTGACCTGATTGATCATGGTGTCGATCTCCGAGCCACCGAGCATGGCCCTGACCCCGGTGAGCAATTCATACATCACCAGACCCAGCGAATACAGATCCGTTTGCGGCACCACGGTCTTGCCCCGAACCTGTTCGGGTGCCATGTATTCCGGTGTACCGATCCCCGACCCTGTCCGGGTGAGCCTCGGCTGGCCCGAATCGAGCGCCACGGCGATCCCGAAGTCGAGCACCCGCACCGTTCCGTCGGCGCACAGCATCAGATTCGACGGCTTCAGATCCCGATGAAAGATGCTATGCCCGTGCGCTTCAGCGAGCACCGCCGCCGTTTGCGCAGCTATTCCCGCCACCGCACCGACGGGCAGGCTGCCGCGCCTGGCCAGAATGCTGTCGAGGGTGACACCGTCGATATACTCCATGACCAGGAACGGCTGCTCGGGCGGTCCGGGGTCGATTCCGGCGTCGAAAACGGTGGCCATGCCGGGATGACTCATCCGCGCCATCAGTTCGGCTTCGCGCACGAAACGCCGTTCCCACTCCTCGTTCTCGGCGAGGCGGGGGTGGATGAACTTGACCGCGACCCTCCGTTTGAGCGTGCGATCGAAGCCCCGATACACCTGCCCCATGCCACCGCGCCCGATCACCTCGATCAGCTCGTAGCGCTGCGCCACGATCCGCGGAGTCATCTCATTCCCCCAGGTCTCCCGCCCCGGACGGGGCGCGCAACATACCCGTGGCCAGACCGGCCAGACCGTCTGCGACCAGCCGCTCCACAGCGAGCCGCTGAGTCCGCCAGGCATTTTCGATGTCCATCAGCCGCGCGATCGCCGCGCCGGCATCCCGCTGACCAGCGAGCGGCAACCGAGGAAAATTCACCGCGAACAGGTCGATCGGCTTGCCTGCCGCCATCTCGCCCGCGGCCCGGACGACACCGGAGAGGAAGACCGCATCGATCACGTTCGGATTGCCTCGCAGCACCATGACTCCCGGCGCAACCAGTAGCTCGGCAGTGCAGACTCGCGCCACCGTGGGTCCACCCACCGCGACCACCACGTCACCCTGCTGCGCGGTAACGGCTCCGGGCGTTTGCGGGTCGCAGATCTTCGACGCCGCGCGGCCGAGCCGAATATCCTTGGCAGTCAACATGTCCGATCCCGCGTCGGTTGCCATGAGGGTAGGCGGCGATTCCAACACAGTAAGCGCACCCGCATCGACCAATTCACCGAGCGTCACGGTCGGCCACGGGCTCTCACCCTGCTCGAGTGCCGGCAGATCCGGTGGGTGAAAGGCTGCGACGACATCCCGCAGTTCGCCATAGGTAGGGCCCTCTCGGGGCGGCGTATCGCGAGCCGTCAGCTCGGTCGGCGCCCCCGCCGCGTCTGCCACACCGCACCTCCCCCACCTGTCCAAGCCCTGGTGACGATCACGGTAGCTCACGGTGCCCAGGTTGCGCCCGGCGCAGCCATCCATCGATTGACATTGTTTTCACGCCAACTTATGCTCGAGCACGCAAGAGCATGCAACACCCGAGGCTCATTCGCCGATCTCCACCCTGCCATGCCCGCCGATCTAAACATGCAGAATTCCGAATGAATGCCGTTTCGGCACTACATTGGATCACTCTGCGTCGACCTATCAGGAGTGCAGCCGATGACCCAAGCCGTCGAGCCCCGCGAGCTCAACGTCGCCCCCGGCTCGATCGTTGTGGTCCGTGACGAGGAATGGCTGGTGACCTCGGCCGAGCAGGGTTCCGACGGCTGGCTCCTCCGCGTCCGCGGCCTGTCGGAATTGGTTGCCGACACCACGGCGACGTTCTACGACAGTCTCGACCGCATCGAGGTGCTCGATCCCGCCCGCGCCCAGGTGGTCCCGGACGGCTCGTCCGGCTACCGCGATTCCCGGCTCTGGCTCGAAGCGCTCCTGCGCAAGACCCCGTTCCCCTACGGCGACCAGACGCTCACCGTCTCCACCCGCATGCTCGCCGACTCCCTCGGCTACCAGCGCGCTGCGGTCGCCAAAGCCCTTGACCCTCAGCACATCAGGCCGCGCATTCTGCTGGCCGACGCCGTCGGTCTCGGCAAGACCCTCGAGATCGGCATGATCCTGTCCGAACTGGTCCGCCGCGGCCGGGGCGAGCGCATCCTGATCGTCACCCCCAAGCACGTCCTCGAGCAGATGCAGCACGAGCTGTGGTGCCGCTTCGCGCTGCCGTTCGTACGCCTCGACTCGGCAGGCATCCAGAAGGTCCGCCAGAAGCTGCCCGCCACCCGCAATCCGTTCACGTACTACAAGCGCGCGATCATCTCGATCGACACGCTCAAAAGCCCCCGCTACAAAGCCCACCTGGAGCGCCAGCACTGGGACGCGGTGGTAATCGACGAGTCCCACAATCTCACCAACGTCGGCACCCAGAACAACGAACTCGCCCGGGTCCTGGCCCCCAACACCGAGGCCCTGATCCTGGCGTCGGCCACCCCGCACAACGGCCGCGAAGAATCCTTCGCCGAACTACTGCGCCTGCTCGACCCCACCGCCGTCGCCGCGGATGGTTCCTTCACCAAACAGGACGTGCAGTCTCTGCTGATCCGCCGGCACCGTCACCACGACGAGGTCGCCGCGGAGGTCGGCAGCGACTGGGCCGAGCGTGCCGAGCCTGTCCACAAACTGGTGCAGCCCTCTCCTGCCGAAGATGCTGTCGCCCGCGAGCTTTCGCAGGTGTGGCTGCACCCCGAATCCGGCAGCTCCCCCTACTCCGGCGACACCAAGGGCCTGTTCCCGTGGACCCTGGCCAAGGCGTTCCTGTCCTCCCCTGCCGCACTGCGTGAGTCGATCAATCAGCGTCGCGAGAAGCTCCGCAAAGACACCACCCCGGAGCAGCACGTCGAACTCGCTGCCCTGAACAATCTCGCCGATCTCAACGACAAGGCCTTCACCGAATCAGCAGGCAAGCAGGCCGCACTGGTGTCGCGACTCCGCGAAATCGGCGTCGGCCCGAAGTCCGACACCCGTGCCGTCGTCTTCGCCGAGCGCGTCGCCACGTTGAAGTGGCTCGAAGAACTCCTGCCCAGCGCCCTGGGCTTGAAGCCGAACAACATCGCCATGTTGCACGGCGGCCTGTCCGATGTGGAGCAGCAGGAAATCGTCGAGAGCTTCAAGCTCGAAACCTCCCCCATCCGCGTGCTGGTCACCGGCGATGTCGCTTCCGAAGGCGTGAACCTGCATGCCCAGTGCCACCACCTGATCCACTACGACATCCCGTGGTCGCTGATCCGCATCGAACAGCGCAACGGCCGCGTCGACCGCTACGGCCAGAAGTACCCTCCGGTCATCTCCTCGCTGATCCTGGAACCGTCGGACTCCGAGTTCTCCGGTGACCTGCGCGTGCTGTCCCGCCTGCTCGAACGCGAGAACCAGGCCCACACCACCCTCGGCGACGTCGCCTCACTCATGGGCAAACACAGTGTCGGCGAAGAGGAGTCGGCGATCCGCGATGTGCTGGCCCGCAAGACCACACTGGACGACCAGATCAAGACGGTCGAAGACGTCCTCGACGGCGACGATTTCGACGCCTTCTTCGCCCAGCTGGACCAGGACTTGCCCCTCGCCCTTCCCGAACTCCCCCGCCAGAGCCTCTACCCCACCGACGTCGACTACCTGGACGAGGCCCTCCGCGCCGCCTTCAACGACGTCCCTCACGCCGCCCCCGACAACGGCGGCGTCGGCTGGACCGTCCACGCCAATCACGGTATCGCCGAACTGATCCCGCCCCGCGACCTCCGCCAGCGCCTGGCCCACCTACCCCAGAACTACCGAGACAAGGGCCAGATCGACCAGCGCCTCAAGCTCGCCACCTCCCGCCAGGTCGGCGACGCCCAGCTGCGCGCAGCCCGTCAGGGCAGAGGCATCAACGACACCACCTGGCCCGAAGCCCACTACCTCGGCCCCCTGCACCCAGTCCTCGACTGGGCCAGCGACCGCGCCCTGTCGGCACTCGGCCGCAACCAGATCTTCGCCATCCGCGGCGATGTCGACGCCGTCACCGTCGTCCTCATGGGCACCCTGATGAACCGCCGCGGCCAGCTCGTCTCCCGCGTCTTCTCCACCGTCGAATTCCCCGACCCGGACCGCCCGACCTTCGCGATGCCCCGCCCGCTGGAAAGCCTGGACTTCCTACTCACGGAGACCGGCTTGAAGCCCGACACCGCCAACCCCGGCCCGATCCCCGACCCGGAACGCTTCCAACAGCTGATCCCCGTCGCCGTCGACCAGGCCACCAAGTCGATGAAACTCGTCCTCGACCACCAGGAACGCTCCGCCAACGAGCGCCTCGCCCAGTGGCGCCGCCGCGCCGACCGCTGGCATTCCGGCGCCGAACAACTCGAACTGTTCGGCACCCAGAAAAAGAAGGTCGACAAGTACGCCCGCCGCATCGCCGAGGAACAACGCCTCGCCGAATCCCTCGCCCCCACCCAGCAACTGGTCCGCCCACTGCTGGTGATCGTCCCCGGAAAGGACCAGTAATCATGGCCTCTTTCGATTCCATCGTCGTCGGCGAGGACTGGATCAGCGAACACTACTTCACCACCGATTCGGTGAAGGAGTCGTTCCACGGCAAGGTCATGGAACTGCGCAAGGCCTGGGACGCCGAAGCCAAGGAAGGTCGCAAGACGGTTCGCAGCAGTCTCCTGTCGGCCGCCGGCGACCTGCACACCATCTTGGGTTCCCTCGCCGAAAACCCAGAAGCCGCACCCAAAGCACACGCTATGGTCCGCGAGGCTTTCGGCTTCCAGGGCGAACTGACCCCCTTCACCGCCGAACGCGCAGGCTCCGAGCTGGTCATCTCCGACGCCCAGCTCGTCGACACCCCGAATGTGCTTTTCCTCCAGGCAAACCCGGTCGAGTCCATCGAAGACTTCCTCGGCGAAGGCACCCTGATCACCCCCGCGATCGAGGACAACAAACCCCTCGAATCAGCATCCAAAGTAGTCTCGGCCGCCTACCGCTCCGACACCCCACCAACCTTCGTCGTAGTCCAAGCCGGCCGCTGGCTCCTGCTCACCGAAGCCGAACGCTGGGCCGAAGGCCGCTACCTCGCCCTGGACCTCCTCGTCGTAGCCGAACGCCGCCACGATGCCCGCGGCGGCGAAATCGATCGCGCCGCCGCCATCTTCGGCCACCAGTCGTTGCGCCCTGACGCCGACGGCAACATCTGGTGGACCGGCGTCCTCGAAGACTCCGTGAAACACACCGTGGGCGTCTCCAAGGACCTCCGCGAGGGCATCCGCCTCTCCATCGAAATCATCGCCAACGAAGTGGTGCGCCGCCGCCGCGCCCGCGACATGACGATGGACGGCATCGATGGCAACGAACTGGCCAAGCATTCGCTGCGCTTCCTGTACCGAATCCTGTTCCTGCTGTACGCCGAAGCCTCCCCTGAGATGCAGGTCCTTCCGACCGGTGCAGCTGAATACGAAGAGGGCTACGGCCTCGACCGCCTCCGCGAACTCACCCTCACCGAACTCGTTTCCAACCACGCCCGCACCGGCACCCACCTGTACGAGTCACTGAAGCGCCTCTTCGACCTGGTCGACCAGGGACACAAGCCAGCCGTCCGCGAAAACGTAACCGACGATCCAGCACCGGGCCTCGAGTTCAACCCACTGCGCGCAGACCTGTTCTCTCCCAAGGCAACTGCCTTGATCGACGAGGTAGGCCTCGGCAACGAGGCCACCCAACAGGTCCTCGCCCACCTCCTGCTCACCAAGGAATCCAAGTCCCGCAAGGGCGCCGACCGAGGCTTCATCAGCTACGCCGAACTCGGCATCAACCAGCTCGGCGCGGTCTACGAGGGCCTGATGTCCTACACCGGTTTCTTCGCCGAAGAAGATCTCTACGAGGTGGCCAAGGACGGCAACCCCGAAAAGGGCTCCTGGGTGGTCCCAGTCAACCGCGCCGACCACCTGTCCGAAACCGACTTCGTCCGCGTAGAAGACCCCATCACCGGCGAAAAGAAGCCCGTCCTCCATGCCAAGGGCACATTCGTCTTCCGCCTTGCCGGCCGCGAACGCCAACAGTCCGCCTCGTACTACACCCCCGAAGTCCTCACGAAATTCGTCGTCTCACAGGCTCTCGAAGAACTCCTCGACCAAGACGGCCACCGCACCACCCCCGCCGAGATCCTCGAGCTCACCATCTGCGAGCCAGCCCTGGGCTCCGGCGCCTTCGCCATCGAGGCCGTCCGCCAACTAGCCGCCGAATACCTCAAGCGCAAGCAGGAGGACCTGGGCGAACTGATCGACGCCGACCAATACACCTTCGAACTCCAAAAGGTGAAGGCCCACATCGCCCTGCACCAGGTCTATGGCGTCGACCTCAATGCCACTGCTGTCGAACTGGCGGAGATCTCACTGTGGCTCGACACCATGGTCGCGGGACTGCAAGCACCGTGGTTCGGCCTGCACCTGCGCCGTGGCAACTCGTTGATCGGTGCCCGCCGCGCGGTGTACACACCCAATGAACTTGCCAAAAAGGCCTGGCTCAAGTCCGTCCCCAAGGACGTCCCCCTCGGCACCGACATCGGCACTGGCATCCACCACTTCCTCCTCCCCGCCGAAGGCTGGGGCGCCGTTGTCGACACCGCCGAAGCCAAAACCTACGCCCCTGACCAGCGCGAACAACTCCGCCTCTGGCGCAACGACATCCGCAAATCCCCCACCAAGCCGATGGTCAAACGCCTGGAATCACTCGCCCAACGCGTAGAAACCCTCTGGGGCTTCGCCCTCCGCCGCCTCACCATCGCCGAATCCGAAATCCGCCGCGACCTCCACTTGTGGCGCTGCGCCCCCATCAACCACGTTCCCGCCGTCACCCGCGAACAAATCGAAGCAGTCCTGAACGATCAGAACGGCTCCTACCAGCGCTTGCGCCGCATCATGGACGCCTGGTGCGCCCTCTGGTCCTGGCCGGTGACCGGCGACATCACCCCACCCGATTGGGACCAGTGGATCGGCGGCCTCGAAGCGATCCTCGGCACCACCCCAAAGGCAGGCAAGTACGAGAAGTACGGCCAAACCAGCTTCGCCTCCGACCTGGACTGGTCTGAGCTCGACGCCGCCGAAGACAATGACCGAGTCTTCACCCAAACCAAACTAATCTCCGCCGCCATGGCTGAATTCCCGTGGCTAGCGGTCGCTTCTCGGGTATCCCAAGCACAGGGCTTCCACCATTGGGAGCTGGATTTCGCACCAGTCTTCGCCCAGCACGGGTTCGATCTGCAGATCGGTAATCCGCCGTGGGTTCGTCCCGACTGGGACGAGTCTGGAGTGTTGGCCGAGTTCGATCCGTGGTGGCGATTGGCGCACAGGCCATCTGAGCCGGACAAGCGTTCCAAAGCGCAGACTGCCATGGAATCTCCCGCGATCCGCACGGTGCTGCTCGATGAACGCGCCGTCCAAGCTGCGCAGAGCGCAAACCTCGCTTCCAGTGTCGATCGACCCGCGCTTGCCGGATTACAGCCGGACCTCTATCGCTGCTTCATGGAACGAACATGGCGATCCGCAGCGCGTTCGGGAGTAGTTGCCCTGATACACCCGGAGAGTCACTTCACAGAACTGCGCGCAAAGCGCCTTCGGCATGACACGTATCGGCGCCTACGGCGTCACTGGCACTTTAGAAATGAGCTCAAGCTTTTCGAGATTGACCATCACATCTTCTTCGGTGTGCACATCTACGGGCCGGATTCCGACGTCGACTTCTTGAGCGCATCGTCGATGTACCATCCAGAAACCGTGAATCGATCGATCCGCCACGATGGAACTGGACCGACGCCGGGAATCAAGGATGAGCGTGGACGTTGGGATTTGAGACCACACGCCCAGCGTCTTGTTTCAGTCACAGCCGCCACGCTGGCAACCTGGGCTAAGTTGATCGATGAGCCTGGCACTCCAATCTCCGAGGCTCGTCTCCTCTACCCAGTGAACAGGGCCAGCGCCGCGGTGCTCGACAAGATCGCCGCCGCTCCCCGCCTTGGCGAGGTGGAGTTCCTTTGGACCCGTGGCTGGGAAGAAGACCGCGACCGCAAGCTCGGTTTCTTCGAGTCCCGCTCAGATGTCCCGGAGACTTGGGAAGAGACGATCCTCCAAGGACCACACCTAACCGTCGCCACCCCGATCTACCAGCAGGGTAACCCGACGATGCGCAACAACCTCGACTACTCGGCGATCGACCTTGAGACGATCCCGGAGACTTTCATCCCGAGAACCAACTACCAGGTTGCCCGCCCGCTCCCTGAATACCAGTCCGCATACCCGAGCTGGGGCAGCCACCCAAGCTCGGCCTACTTCCGCCTGGCTTGGCGCCGGATGGCCGACTCCGCAACTGTCCGTACTCTTCATTCAGCCATCGTCCCACCTGGGCCAGCATTCGTTGGGACTGTGTTGACAGCCAAGCTGCCGTCACCGGCCGACCTGGCGGTTGCCTCCGGAATCTGGTCATCGATCCCAGCCGACTTCCTCATCAAGGCAAGCGGCGCAAGCGAACTAAAACACGGTTTGATGCGCAGGCTCCCCCACATCCGCGGCCATGTTCTCGAACCCGCTCTGATCCTGCGTACGTTGAGGCTCAACTCCTTGGTCTCCGCGTTCAGTTCGCTCTGGTCTGAGCTGTACGACGCCGATTGGAAAAAGGATCACTGGGTCCCCGGCCTTCGCATCGGTCACGGCACGACATCAGACATCGGCGCGGTAGAACCCGACTGGACCCGGCACTCCCCCCTCCGCACCGATGCCGACCGCCGCCAAGCCCTCATCGAAATCGACGCCGTCGTCGCCGTAATGCTCAACATCACCGCCGAAGAACTCCTAACTATCTACCGCACCCAATTCCCCGTCCTCCAAAAATACGAACGCGAAGCCCTTTACGACGCCAACGGCCGCCAACTCTCCGCCAAGCTCGCCTCCGAATACCGCAAGAAGGGCTCCATCGCCGCATCCGACCTCACAGTCGAAGGAATCACATACGTCGAACCCTTCACCGGTGTCGACCGCGAACGAGACATGCTCCTCGCCCACGAACACTTCTCCCACCTCGCCGAGGGACACGATACCTTAACGCCCAGCCAGACCGCATGACGCCACCTCCATCAATCATGCGATCACCCCTTTGGCAACCGTAACAGCGAAGCCTCATCGGCTACGGCCCCCTAAGTGCGCAAACGGAATGAAAGAACACTAGACGATGAACTACCCACCGCCGGGAAACCCGCCTCCATACGGCTACCCGAACTACCAGCCTCGTACTGGAGCGCCCGGCAAAAAGGGCGTGCCGAAATGGGTAGTCGTTCTCATTATCGTTGCGGTCGCGATAGTCGGTATCGGATCCATACTCGACTCCATAGGCGATCCCAAAGCGGCATCGGCAGGCTCAGCGGTCCGGGATGACGGGATCAAATTCGAAATCCAGAACTGGGAGCAGGGGGCTACCAAGACTCACGATGGAGTTTTCCCAGATACTGCCCAAGGTGAGTTCATAGTATTAAAGTTCACCGCCACCAACGTCTCGAATGAGCCTCAGGAGTACACGCTCGGAAACCAGCTCCTTATAGACAGTAAAGGCCGAGAGTTCGAACCTATTTCATCAGGACATACAAGCTTGAATCCCGGCTTCTCCGAAGATGAGTCGATAGCATTCGACGTCCCTAAGGGAACGGTGCCCAAAGCGATCGAGTTCAAGGGCGGATTCTTTGGTTCGGGGACCCGCGTCAAACTCGAGCCAAAATAGGGAAAGCCGCCATGCCCGTATGAGTTCTTCTTCAACTAGCGAAGGAAGGTCGATTTACAATGCCAGGCGGTCCGATCTCACATGGCCTCGGCTTCGGTCACGGAAGCTTGATCGAGTACCCAGATGGGAGTGTCGAGTACCGAGCGACTGGAAAGCTCCTGCCCGCGTTCAGAGTTCGCGTGCGAGACGTCGTGGGCTTCTCAGTACGCAAGGCAACTCGCGATGACAAGAAGCGACTCAAGGCGACTGCCCTCCAACAGGTACTTTCTGTGCAGGGATCCGGGACCACGCTTGCCGAAGTCGCGATCAACCACGGCACCGCCCAGAAGATCGAGGACTGGTTCCACGCACACCAAGACTTCGGCAGCGGCATGAGTTCACAGGCGCCCGCGGCGACACCTCAGACTATGCAGCCCACTGCAACAAGCTCGATCGCCGACGAACTGCTGAAGCTCGCACAGCTCAGAGATGCCGGCGTACTCACACCTGCGGAGTTCGAAGCGCAGAAGTCGAAGCTCCTCAGCTGAAGCGAGCGTTCACACGCTTGCCAGTCGACCGGCGCAGCTGGCGCCGCGGTGTCGACCGACACTGACGCCAGCTCACCGGCCAGATGACCTGCATGACCGGCTCCCGCCCCGCTGCCTCGGCTCGAAACGGGGCCGCCGGCGGTCTATCGACCATGCTGCATGCCATCGACTCTGCGGTACGCTGTCCGCCGAACGCGCGAGTCGGGTCCGAAAGGCGGGGGATGTGAAGCCCAGTTCAGATGAGATAGACGAGATCAACAGGCAGCTCGCCGACTTACGCGGGTCATCGCGAGCTGCAGATGGCAGCGTCATCATCGAGACCGATCCGACTGGCCGGATCACCTATCTATACATTGCGGATTACGCGATGGATAGAGGTCCCGATCAATTGTCGCGCAATATCGCGGACCGTCACCGAGCCGCAATGAATGATGTTGAGACCAAGGTCGTTGCTCTCTTCGAGTCGCTACCTAAGCCGTCCAACACCGCGCACACCTCCCCTGCAGCGCCATCGATCGCACCACTCGATGAAAATGGCGGGTTCTCCTACGTACCCTCGCATCTGAGGCGATAGTCAATGTCCCTGGATATCAACCCCGCCAGGTTGCGGGAGATGGCAAATGATGTTCGCCGCAATGCGGATGCCATTGAAGCAATCACTCCTATTGTTAGTGAACAGCGCGCAAATGCCCGCCGGTACATGGATAGCTCCGACCTGGCCGTAAAGCTGGAAGAGTCGCTAGAGGCTCTCGATCTGGTGACCAAATACCACGCGACGATGGTGCGCAACTTCTGCACGGATACCGACTATATTGCCACCGTACAGGAGGAGCTCGACAAAGCGATCGGGGCTGCTATCAGCGAGGCAGGGGGGCAACGGTAATGCCCGGCGTGACACCGCTTACCGTTCCCCAGGTGATCGAGTGGCAAATGACCCATCTGGAGCAGGCTGTCGTTCAGATGACGCAGTGCTCCACGATTCTGGAGTCAGAAGCAAATTCATTCGAGAACAAGGTGGCCCGCTCCGTCGACTACTACAAAGGCGAGGCCGGCGAGGCCGCTCGAACGCGCGCAAAAACCGACCAAGGACAAATTGTGGCGACGGCCGGTGTGCTGACCCAGATCACCACGAAAACCTCATCGCTCGTCGAGGATATCAAGACGAACATTTCAGCAATAAAGTCTGGAATCACCAGCGCGGAAGAGTCTCGCTGGGACCTTTTCGTACAAGACAACGGCACAGTCCGATCACGGAAATCGAATGCCGAGACGGCCAAGGACTACTGGCCTGCCGGCGTCCCAGCGATCGCCGCAAAGGAAATTGAGACCAATAGCCTCAGTAGCACGATAACCAATGCCCTCCAGGCAATAGAACGCGCAGACCGCGAGGGAGCCCAACAGGTAGCATCGTTTCTCGAGCAGCTCCCCAACTCGGTCAAGGAAGCGATGGCAAGGTCACTTGAGACAGGTGACCCAAAACTGGACGCCATCCTACGTGACTACCAGGTAGATAATACCGATTCCGGGTCCAGGTTGTGGCCGACAGGCGCGGAACTTGCCTTGATCCGCACAAAGTTTCCGGACTTCAACCCATCGATGATGACAGAAGAGGAGATCGCCGCAATGAACGATTTGCTAATTAGTGTCGATGGGCCTCGCGCGGTTTGGGACTACAAGAACATCACCGAGGATGCCGAGAAGACGGCCGAACAACTCTACCCCGATTCCCAATACGAGGGCCAAGGCGATGCGTTTAGACACGCCTACTGGAATGCTCTTATGACACAGAGATTCGGCGAGGAGTGGACCACGGAGATGACAACCGCCCACGAGAAGTCCGGCGGAAACATCGCGCAGCGCGAAGCAATGGATCTCTACAATAACTCGAGAGGCCGTGAGATCGGACTTGCGAATCCCGACGCCAGTCCGGCAGAGCTTCAGCAAATTATCCAAGCCGAGATCAACAACGGCTCACTGGTTGTCGTCGAAACCAAAGACTCCACTGGCGCCGAACACGCACCGAAGCTTGCGAACAGCAATATTGACCAGGGCCGAACCGGACAACTTCCCGGCGTCGGACTCCCACTACCCGGAAAGTAGTCGCATCGTGATCAGAAGCGCCATCGCAACTTCGGTAATCGTCACTGCCACGGCCGTATTGGGTACCGGTTGCGCGGCGATCGAATCGTCCGATAGCAGCGCTCAGAGCTCAACGTGCGCGACCAAGTTCCGCTTCGGAACCGCCGAGCCACTCGGTTTGATCAGCCGGTTCGCCGACCAGGCCAACTCTGCCGCCAGCACCGGTAGCACCACTACGATGCGAAGCATCGCCGCGAGTGCCGGATGGAAGGACGGCTGGGACCGCGTGGTCGAAGTGCCCCAGGGGATCACGATCGACGAGCTCAACCGACGGACCGGCGCAGATTCTGTTTGCTGGAACAACGTACCGGAAGGGTCGAGTTCCGACGCACCACAGAAGGGCTACTACTTGTTCCTCGACGGAACTCAGCCAGTTCAATCAACGTCGTGGTCCGGCAAGCATGATCGAGCGTTCGACTTCACCGGGACCGACCAAATCCTCGCGGACACACCACTGATCGGTACCGGGCAGGGCACCCTTCGGCCCGCCTGACCTTCACGGTCCCGTCCTCGGACGGACAATTCGGGGTTCTGCCCTCGGGCTCGGAGTCGTCCTCGACAATGTGCGCCCGGCCCCGACCCAGGTGAGCGCTGTACACGCGGCCACCCGAGGAATGAACCGACGGGTTGCTGCGCACCGCCATATCTGACCGTCGACAGGACCCGATGATTTCATCCGAGGTAGGGAGCTGCTCTGCCGTCCTCGAAATGGGCGACCCGCAACCGAACAGTTGGGTGTACCGGGAGATCTGCCAGCTCGTCGACACCTACAAACCGCACCTCAGTCGACTCGCTACTCACCGAGACCTCGCCACCCACAACCCGGCCGAGGTAAGTAACGGCGAACTCCTGCCGTACCTCACCGTCCCCATACTCGATGACGTGGTCCGGATCGGTGTAGATACCCAACAGCCCCGTGATCTCGATGTCGAGCCCGGTCTCTTCCTTCGTCTCGCGCACCGCGCACTGTTCGAGAGTTTCCCCGATCTCCATGACGCCACCCGGCAGTGACCAGTTGCCCGAATCGCCCCTGCGCTGCATCAGGATTCGGCTCGCACTGTCCGTGACCAGAACCGAAGCACCTGGAACCAGACTGTTGGCCTTCGGAGCATTCGGATCCCTGTAGTAGTCACGCCGTGAGCTCATGTGAGAGTCCTTGCTCGTAAGGGGTCACCGAGCCCCAGATCTGTTCGAATTGCTCGGCGAACGAGGAGAAGATCCCGTGCGGGGATAGCTTCCGCAGGTGGAGCGCCGGGTGCTGATATCCGCGCGCCCGGAGGAGGTACGGCGTAACGATCATATTGCCGTCGAACCGGAACACCGAGTTGTAGAGGTGGCTCGTATGCAGTCCGACGTCGCAGCCTGGCGTGCCGGTCAGCGGTCCCAACATGCTGAGAGCGTTGCGAATTCGGCCGGCCAGCGTTCCGTTCATCTGCTCCAACGCATCACGCTCAGCCACATGAGGACAGTTCGGGTCCGCGAACGCCAACCGGACGCGAGTTCCATTGCGGCACCTCTCCGCGAGGATGTCCGCCGCGTCGGGCAGCAGCTCCAATACGAATGGATACGCATATCCGGCGATGTCGATCTGCTCGCTTGCCCCGAGGAGGAGCGAGGTCCACAGGTCATTGGGAATGTCTGCCCGATGCGCGTAAGCACCCAGCACCTCGGCTGTCGCCGTCCCTCCCGCTGCAAGATCAGGGCGCGTCTGCGGCCACAGCAGATCTTCGGCCTCACCCAGCACCCGCGCGACCACCGCCCGTGTTCGCCGATGCGGGACGCGACCCGCCAGCCACCGATTGACGGTCTTCACGTCGACGCCGACAGCCTCAGCCAACGCAACCGAATCCAGTCGCGCACGAAGCATCGCCGTTTCCAAGCGGTGGGACATACTCAAACCATACGGCCCATTTACGGGACATACCAGCACCTTTGAAATGTCCGCTGAAGTGTCCCGAACGTAGTTCAGTTGCCCGTCTCGGATCAATACCTTCAGATCACCGTGCATGACCAGCAGCCAAGGGGGCAACGTGATCTACGGACGAACCGATCTCGCCTATTCAAGAACACGCCTGGCCGGCGGGGGCCGTCGATGACCGCAATACTCGACCAAGCATGCGTCCTCCGCATCCTGCAATCCGGCGGACAACTCACCGACCGCCAGATCGCCGCAGATACCGGGATCTCCATCAGGCGAACAAGACGCGCACTGCGAACGCTCCACCACACCGGATTCCTCCGGCAACCACCGCACCGGCAGGCGTGGGAACTATCGATGTCCGGCCACGCCTACACGAAGACTCCCTCCGGCCAGGCCATGCTCGATGTGCCTCGATCGGTGATCGCGGGATGAAACCCATCGCCATCGGCTACCTCCGCTCCGACCTGTCCGGCGCGGCACAGAACTGGGATGAGATCCGCATACGATCGCTGGCGAAGCGGTATGGCTACGACCTTGCCAAGACCATCGTGTTCACCGCTCGAACGGCCGACCCCGTCACCGGACTCATCACCATCGTCCGGCGAATCAACGCCGAAGCGGTCCTCGCACCCCATCGGCGGCATCTCGGCGTCGAGATTCCACTCGCACTGGTCGGCACCTGCGACGTGATCACAGTCGACGACGAAAGCACCTATGCAAGGTCGTATTTCGCCGTTCATGACCGTATGTTCGCTCCATGATCCGCGAGAAATCCGGCGACCTCCTCGCCTCCGATGCCGAAGCACTGGTCAACGCAGTCAACACTGTCGGCGTGATGGGCAAGGGGATCGCGCTGCAGTTCAAGCAGACCTATCCAGACATGTTCCGGGAGTATGCAAAAGCCTCGCGGGCCGGAGACCTCCACATCGGCCGAATGTTCGTGTGGCAGACCGGCTCGACGACCGGGCCGCGGCTCGTGATCAACTACCCGACGAAGCGCCACTGGCGCTCGGCCAGTCGGCTGGAGGATGTGACCGCCGGACTTCCGGCCCTCATCGAGACGATCGAGCAGTACAAGATTCGGTCCATAGCGATCCCCGCACTCGGCTGCGGCTACGGCGGCCTTGAGTGGGAAGACGTCGGCCCGCCGATCCGCGAGGCACTGGACCAGTTGGCCCAAGCGGTCGAGATTTGGCTATATCCACCAGCTCCGAGGGTTTCTACGTGACCATGTCCTTAGAGCCCCTATCGGTTCGGTTGCTGAGTGGTCGCTACCAGGAAGTGCTGCACCGAGATTCAGGAATGGGTAGTGGATGTCGATGCGGTGTTCCCATCGGACGGCCAGGCGCGGTACTGGTGGAGTAGGGCGAAGGCTTGCTCCACGATCCACCGGCCGGCGGTGACCTTGTCCCGGGTTCCCCGGCGAGGGGTGTAGCCGGTGACCCCTCGTTGCTGCAGCTCGGTGTACGCGCTGGGGTAGTCGTAGCCCCTGTCGGTGATCAGATTCTTGATCCGGCGTCGGGGTGGCCCCGGTCGTCCGCGCAAGGGGCGCAGGTCATCGAGCACGGGCGCGAGCATCCGGTGGTCGTTGACGTTGGCTGCGGAGAGCTCGACGACGAACGGGAATCCGTTGCCGCAGGTCAGTAAGTGATGTTTGGAGCCGGTCCTGCCACGGTCTACCAGGCTCGGTCCGGTGGCGGCGCCCCTTTTGGCCCGCACATGCGAGCCGTCGATCATGACCCGGTCGAACTCGATCAACCCGGCAGCGTCTGCTGCGGTCCAGGGACCGCTGGTGCATCTGTTCGAACACCGCAGCAGCCTGTCAGTCTCGCAACCTGCGCCAACATGTCATCCCGGAACCGAATCCAAGTTCCTGAGGCAGGCCCCCACCCGATCCCGGTGAACAGCACGAACAAGATCCCCTGGAACACCAGCCTCGGGTCGTACTGGGCAGGGCCCGGTGTTCCCGCCGGTTTCACCGCCAGTAGCGGCTTGATAACCGCTCACAACTCATCGTCCAACGACCCACCGTGCTGCCACGACGAAACATCCAGCATGACAACACAGTCTCACTGCCAACCGGCCGAAGCGTTAAGAGCTCGTAGGCGCCGCCGCCTGCAGTGCACGGTGACGCAACCCACATAGTGACAAACCATTCCCTCCCGTAGCCTCCCTGGCTATGAGCACTCCTGGGGGGAGCGGCGGAGCGTCGCTATCTGTTGTACCCACTGAGGTCCAAGCCGTCGGCCGCTATGTCTACGGCATCGCCGAAGCACTACGTACCGCCCTCGCTTCAGCCAACACTGAGGTCGACACCCTGTTGGCTGGCGGCTGGAGCGGTGACCTGGCCACCTTGTTCGGCACCGGCTGGACCGAAACCCACGACGGCGGCACCACCATCATCACCGCGCTCACCGACATGGCCAGCAAACTCGGCATCACCGCCGAGAACTATCAACAGCAAGACACCAACCTCGCATACTCACTGAACATGTCCGGCCTCGACCTCTCGGGCCTGTGATGTCGGAATTCTCGGTCAACATGGACGAACTCGACCAGATCGTGGCCCGAATCGCCGGTCTCGCCGGCTACGTCGCCGACCACCTCGACGACATCGACGATCAGGTCGCGACCCTCAAAGGCAGCAGCTGGGAAGGCATCGCCGCCGACGCCTACCAGATAGCCCACACCCAATGGGCAACCGGTGCAAGAGAATTCGCCGACGGCCTGCGCGATATGAGCACTGCCGCCAAATCAGCCCATACCCGCTATGGCAATGCCGCCGACATCAACAAGAAGATGCTGGGAAGCGCCTAGTGACGTGGACCATCGACACCGGCATGTACTACGACGCCGGCAACAAATGCCACGCCCTGGCCAACGACCTCAGCCTTGCCCTCGGTCCACTCAACGCGGCCCTACAAAACCAGTGCGGCGGCATGGCGGGAAACCACGAATCGTGCAATAACTGGATCACCACCTACGACAACCACGCCAAGGAAATCGTCACTCTTGCCGCAACATTGGCGAACGCGCTACTTCGCTATGGCGATGTCTTGCAAGCGAATGGCTACAACTGGTGGCACTCCAACCGCACCACAGCCAGCGGTTCAGCACCCACCAAACCCACTGAGTCCGAACCGCTCTACGACTCCGGTATGGCCTTGCCGGTCAGCTCGCGAGGCGACAATGGTCCCGGGTTGGACGAAGGCGTAGTAGTCGGACTCCTGGAGCGAGTCGGACGAATCCCTAACGGTGACAAAGACAAACTCGGCATCGCCCGCGACGCGTGGAAAACCTTCGCCGAACACGCCACAGTCACCGGAGCCGCGACCCGAATCAGCGGGATCAAAGCAAAATTCGATGGCAGCACCGACCCCAACATCATCGCCATCGAAGAAAAGCTCGCCACCCTTGAACAGGCGGCGAAACTACTCGCCGATGCCGCCAAGGGCATTGTTACGCCGCTGACCGAACACAATGAGGCGCTCTCGACCATGCGCGAGGACATCGGCAAACAAGTCGCTGCCGCCGCTGTCGAGATCGGCGCAGCCATCGTGTTGACCGCGGTGGTCGTCGGCGTCGCAGCCTTCCTGACCGCAGGCGTCGGCGCCGCGGCCGCCGGTGCGGGCGGGACCGCGGTCACCATCGAGATTGTGGAATCCACGGCGGTGATCATCAAGAACACCGTCACCGTGAGCCGCATGGTCACCGCCGTCGGCGCGGTCATCGCCATCGGAGTGGCCGGCGGCGGGTTCACCGCCATCCCCGATCTCACCCAAGCTGGACTGAGTGCGGCGGTGGGTGCGATCGCGGGCATGGCGGTATACATCGCGGCCGAGGCAGCCGACGACGAGCCGGTCTGGGACAGCACGGAGGAACGGACACGGAACCCCGCGCAGGATAAAATCCTGACCGACAAGGATATTAGGGAACTAAAATCCCGCGGTCACGACCCACATGACGTAAAGCCGGATCCGCCGTCGCGGTACGATCTATACAAGGATGGAAAGGGAAACGTGTACATTAAGCCAAAAGGCGGAAAGGGCCCCGGCGACCCGACGGGGATCAGATTGCAATGACAGTTGAGGAGCTTGTCGAAGTATCCGTTTCTCTACGATTGACCGGCGCTTTCGACCCGGATGAGGTGACTGCGTCGCTAGGTCTTACGCCGTCCGATCAATGGCGGTCCGGGCAGCAGGGAGCCGCGCCTAAACTGCGTAGGAGTTCTGATGGTTGGGTTCTTCGGCTAGTGACCGGCGCCGGACAGGTTGGTGGGCAGATAGACCGGGCTGTCGGACAACTTGCACAGGCTAGCGGGCAGTTGCGGGGCGTTCTCTCAGACCCGGAAATATCCGGCTGTCTGACCGTTGCGGTGGATGCCCCGCCGGGTCGTTGGCCTGAAATCACCTTGTCGGCTGCGACGCTCGCATTTCTAGCACCTACTGGACTTTCGCTCGATATTGATGTCATCTAGGAGTAGTCAATGATCGATGAGCATGACAACAAAACTCCGGTGATCCGTACTGAAGTAGTCGGAACTGGCGAAAATGATGCCGATGAGACCCATTTACATCGGATCGACATGAACTGGAGCCTGGAGTACGCGGTCGCCGCGTTCCTCGACGAATTGAGTGCCGCCAGGTCGGTGACGACGCCCCGCGAAACTGGCGGCGAAATTCTGGTGGAGGCCACGTTAGCAGGCAGAAGCTTTCCTTCGATGTACTTCGATCATCGGCTCCTGAACCGCCTTGCCTCAACCGGAATGCCGCTGCGGATCAAAACCGCGCCGCGCACAACAACATAGCCATCTTGCGAAATTGAGACCAGGAAGGCAGGATCACTCGACAGCCACCGGGTCCGTACAGAAGCGGTACTGCTGTGCATCCCACCCATGGGCCACAAACTCGACACCCTTCGCCGTGTCGAGTTTCAGGGGGGGCGGGTACGGGTCCGGCACGACCCCGAGACAGAAGACGACGCCCTCCGGGTGGGACGGTAATGCGGGTGGACCGTCATCGAAGCCGCCCCCGAAAGGGTGGTAGGGCTTGAACGGACGAGGCACCCGGATGGTTCGCGATTCTGTGGTACCCGGGCGGATGCGCAGCGCACCAACGGACGGCGTAACGGCCAATTCCTCGACTTCGTCAGGCCAGACGAAGAGACGCTCTGCGATTTCGATGTGGTCACCTGCCGGGACAACATAGGCGTTACCCTCAGGCTTTACATCTTTGTGCGAGACCAGTATCGGGACAAGCAATTCAGTGGTACTTCGGTTTTCCACACTCCAGTCAACCGTAACGTCCGCAGGGGTGATTGTCACATCGGCGTCGAACGTAACCCCGGCTGGAATCGTGGCACCACCGGCTAGCTGATCGACGGTATTCGCCCCTGCGCCACAGGCGACGAGCAGCAATGCGCAGATGGCAAGTAGCGAACAGGCCCGCTCGCTGGTACCGAATCTTCTTGCCGCCGGTCGCGAATCAGTAGTGTTCACGATGTGGTGCACCCATCTCCGCGCGCAACCCGTTCTCGGTCAGCTCGATACGATGGTCGGGGTCGATTATCTCCGGGGTTTCCGGATTGCGATCATGGTCGACCGGTAGACCGGCGGCAACGCGTTCTCCTTGCCTGATCCCGTGATTGGTCGGGTCGTCACCGGTGTACTTGGTGGCATCGAAGTTGCCGGTCATATAGTCGTAGACGTGGGCCATCTCGTGATAGAGGACCACCGCGGGAGGGCCGTCGTTGATGGAATCCATTCGTGGCGAGTATTCGATCTCATTGCCACCGAAGGCACCGTCGCGCGCCTTGCTGTTGTCGCTGGTCGGATACTCGGTGATGGTGAGGTTTTCCTTACCGATGCCGAGAAAACCCGAGTCGTCATGTGCGCGCTGCATCTCGGCCAGCATCTGCTGTCCGGCCGGCGAGGACCGCAGCATGTCCAGATCAGCCTCGGTCCTGGCCACGAACTCCGGTGATCCTTCGATCTTGATGAACCGGGCATCGTTGGAGATCTGCACCGTCACGGTGTGCTCGGTATCTCTATCCGAACGGTCGCCGGTCTCATTGTGCGCTGTGTCCGCACCAGTGCCGCCGTAGGTTGCGTCCGAGCCCGCTCCGGCATAGGACGTATCGTTTCCGGCTCCGCCATACATGACGTCATTGTCGCGTCCACCCGACATGATGTCATTGCCCGCACCCGCGGCGATCGTATCGTCGCCGGTTGCGCCCTCGAGGTAGTCCTGACCCGCCCCGCCGAGAAGACGGTCGTTGCCACCGAGCCCGTACACCGTGTCGTTGCCCCCGCCGCCGCTGAGCAGGTCGTCATCGCCCTGTCCGTCGACGTAATCGCGCCCACCACCCGCGAGGACCGAGTCCCGGCCGCCGCCGGTTTCGATCTCGTCGTCTCCTTGACCACCGAGAACACGGTCGGTTCCAACTCCGGTCTTGATCACGTCGTCGTCCTTGCCGCCCAGAACCGTGAGGTTCACCTTGGTTCCCTCGGGAACGTTGACGTGGTCTGCTCCCTCACCTGTGCGGACAACGATCTCCTGGCCCTCGGGTACGGCATACGACGTCCCGTTGACAGTGACCCGCCTTCCGCCAGTCAACGGATCATCGCTGATAGTGACCACGTCGTCGCCCGAGCCGGTGTTGAAATATGTCTTGTGGCCAACCGTGATGACTCCGTCGCTGTCGACATCCGGGGGTAGCGTGAACGGGTTACCGCCATCCTGGGTGATCGACGCGAACGCTGCACTGATCGCCTGCCAATCCCTGGTGGCGTCGGCCAGGGTCTGTTTGTGGCTGCCCAAACTGCTGTCGAGAGCAGTACGGATCTCCGCGGCACGGATGCCGGCGGCGTTGACCAGCTCGGTCTCGGCGTCGTCTCGGGGCTCGAACCTGACCGCACCCGAGGGGCTGCCCGAATGTGAAATATGCGAGACAGTGTCCCAAGATTGGTCGAGTTGATCCTGTGCTGAGCGTACGTTCGCGGCGATAAGGATAACTGCCGAGGCTACTCTCGCGGCAATGCCCTGAGCGGTATCCAACTCGGTCACCACTTGGTTGCGGTGTGTGTAGTAAGACTCGGCGGTCTCACCGTCCCACTCGGCGACGAGGTTCTTGGATTCGGCGAGCAGCTGATCAGCGGTCGACTCGAGTCGGTTGGCAAACGTTGCCCACTGCCGGGCCGCGTCGTCGAGCGATGCGGCGTCGTGCCACAACTTCCATTGCCCCTCTGCCATTCGAATCCCTCACGTCATCGCGGTGTGGCGGGTGTTCCAGGCGTCGGTACTGTGCCGGGCGGTGCTGAGGCGCCGCCGATAATGGCTCGCGCCGCCGCCTCGTCCGTATCGGAGAATGCGAAGGCGGACAGCATCAACGCTTCGGCGTCAGCCTCCAGCACGGCCGCCAACGACTCGATCGCTTCGTGAGCGGCCTCGACACACGGCCCGTGCGCGGCCGTGATGCTGAAGCCACCGCCGGTGTTCCCCGCGTCCCCCGCGGCAACGGTCAGACCACCTGCCGATTCACTGACCGCCGATGTCAGGCCGAGAGCCAGGTCGATACACCGATCAGCGAGCGTCACCAGATCCTCGGGACGCACGTTTACTGCGGAACCCACAACCCCCCCATACCTGCCCTTGTCCGAGACAGTACCGGAAGATCAATGCGCCTCAAAGTGATGCGGCAACAATCGAATTCGTCCACCGCCGAGCCCCGTGTGCTTGATGTTGGCACGGTGGGGTGTGGCGTACGGAGGTAGCCGACGCAGTCCCAACGGTCTGGCCAGGACGGTGGGGTGACCAGCAACCGGTCGGCTCTTGACCAGTGTTCGCACCTGTTTCATGCAGCTGACCTGACCCCATGTTCTCGGTCCGGCGACTGTGAGAGCCCTGCGGCCCACGTAGTGGGCAGGAAGAGTCGACGACCATGGCGACACGCAAGAGGCACACCCCTGAGTATGGGGTCCTCGCCCAATCACGCAGCCACTCGCGCAAGCCGCATCGGGATCTGCGCTGGTTGTGGCTGCAGAGAGGTGGCGTTGATCCGGTTGGCTCTCCGGAGCCAACTTGTTCAAGCCACAAGCTAGATCGCGTCTGCGATTGCTTGGTCGATATCCGAGATGAACAGTTCGATCCGTTCTCCCGAGGCTGGCAAGTACGGCCGGTACTCGGCGACTGCGAAGACGTAGGTCCAAGCGTGCAGCCGATTCGGTGTCAGCAACGGATGTGTCGCGAGGTCGTCGAGCCGCTCGGCGACCGTGCGGGGCCCGTCTTGAATTGCAACCCACAGTGCAGCTTCGGCATTGACGTCGCCGACGGCGCCCAGCGGATCGATCGTGTACCAGAGGTCAGGACCCTGCAGGATGTTCTTGGCTTGCAAGTCGGCGTGGAGTACATGTCGTCGCTCAGTGGTACTCAGTAGCCGCTCGAGCACATGCTGGGCATCGGCGAGATGTCGGTGGGCGTCGACACGTTCGACGGCCTCCGCGAATCTCGGGTCATCGAATCGTTCTCTGGCCCAACCCATTCGCATCTGGGCGATGTCGGCGATGTCTTTCAGAACCGGGGGCTCGGGCAGGTCAGGAGCATTGAGTCGGCTGAGTAGCGTTGCGAAGCTGGCCGATTCCGCGGGATCGCCGCCGGGCCAAGCCACGGTGCCCGGGATGATCCGGGTCATGAGGAAGACACCGGTGTCGACGTCGTGCCGTAGCACCGAGGGCGCGGCATTGCCGGCCGCCCATCGGTCGATCATTCGCATTTCAGTGTTGCCGGCCTCGAGGTCTACGGGGATCTTCAGCACAGCCGCGCGACCGGTTTCGACCTCTGTGCAGTACGCACAGCAAGACATCGCCCCGTTCTCCGCGATGCTGTCCAGTTCCAGACCCCAACGCTCGGCATAGTCGCTGAGTTGATCAGGCAGCGCACCGAGCCAAGCGCGGCCATCTTCTTCACCACGCAGGAAGATGATGGCCGCTTCCAGCCGTTCAGGGATCGTCGGGACGTTCATCGAGACAGCACCTCCTTGATTCGGTGGGTGACACGGTCCACGTCGTTTTCGTCGTTGTAGATATGCGTAGCCAGCCGCAGCAGGCATTCCCCATGGGAACCCTGGCCGACCCATGCTCGGATCCCAGCCGACTGCAACAAGTCCTTGACATGCAGTGGGCTCGCGCCGTCGAGAATGTAGGCCCGAAGCCGGGGCGGCCGGTACTCCGGTGCCGACGTACACCTGGCGCCGGAGTCAACTATCGCACGGTCTGCGTTGTCTGCCAGCGCTTTACATCCATCGAGCAACCCTTCCGATGCCCATTCACGCCATTGATCGACCGCTGTGTCCACGCAGAGGCGTGGGGCCGGGTCGAAAGTTCCAGGCCACGAAAACCGCTCGACAAGACTGGGCGAATCCCAGGTAAGCGAGACTTCTGCGGGGCGAATGAGATCGTCGAGTTCTGGATCGAGCCACAGGAAACCGACCGGGCGTAGCGTCGGAAACCACTTGTGCAGCGTTCCGAACACCGCGGAAGCACCCCACTGCTGAGGCATCAGAGGAATGTGGCCGGGCACGTGCGCCGCATCCACGATCAGTCGACCGCCCCGTTGCTTCGCCCAGGCGGCGAGGGCCGGTATCGGCATCTGGATTGCAGTCGAGGAGGTTATGGCACTGATTTGCAGGTAGTCGATCGGCCCAGGAGTGCGTGCATCGAGCTCAGTCAGCAGATCGGCGGCAGATTCAAGCGGCATCGGCACCGCCACTGGCACGAGGTCGGCGCCAACCTTCGCACAGGCAATCTCCCAAGCTCGGCGAATCGATGAGTACTCGACATCAAGGATGACTACCGTGCTGGTGGAGGTCAACGGCACTGACGCGATGATCGCTGCGGCTCCCGATGTCGCATTGGTGCACAACGTCATTCGGTCGGGTTCAACGCCCAGCGCCCCTGCCACATTCGCCGACTGCATCTCGAGTCGAGCGGTCAGCTCGGGCCCAAGATGGACGGTCGGGTCCGATTCGATCTCACGGCGAAGGCGTTCCCCCTCGTCGATCACACGCAGCGAACTCAGTCCGTAGGAAGCGTGATTGAACTGGATGCAGTCCGTACGCAGGGGGAATTCGGCTACTGCACTAGATTTCATTGCAGCCCTGCTCGTAATTGCGCCAGACTGGGCACATCGAACCGGAAGATCGCATCGGCCGCTCGAGCATCTGCATCAGACACTCCCAACACGTTGACCGCGAACAGCACTGGGTCCCACCCGGACGGACGTCCACGAAGTTGTTCGACCGACCCCTGCAAGAGCGCACGAGACTCCGCGAGGAGAAAATCCTCACCGGCCGCACGCGACAGTTCGTCGAGGAACTCGCCTGCTGCCTGCGGACCGTGGCGCCACTCGATCTCGGACAGCTGACACGCGAGGGTTGTCGACACGCGTCCGGCTGCCGCGATCTGGCTGATATCGGTGAATACCGCGAAAGCGTTCGCGGCATTCGGGAACTCACCCAAGAGCCCGAGTACACGGCCGAGGTCGCGCACATGCGGTGGGTTCTCGCTAGCCACCCCGGAGGTTTGCGACATTTCACGCAGTTGCGCGAGCAGCTGAGCAGAACGCTCGAGCTCCATGCACGCCATCGTCTTCTTGCTGAGCCAGTGCACGGCTTCGTACTCGGCATACGGGTGGCCGGCCGCAACCGCGACATCAATCGCCTTCTGCAGCCACTGCTCAGCTTCCATCGGCTCATAGGCGGCCAGGTGCGCAAGCCCTCGGTGGCCGAATGCCCGCGATTGCACAGCAGGTTCCGCGGACATCGCCGCGACCTGATCGCACAACTCGACGCATCGGGCACTGTCCTGAACGGGCCCGCACAGCGCGACCTCTGCGTAGAGGTTCAACGTCTCTGCGAGCAACCCGCTGGGTTCTGGGTAGGCCACGGCCAACTGGTCGAGCACATCTACTGTCTCCGACCAGCGGCAGGTCATGCGCAAGTTCCGCGCCCAAAGCAGCTGTACCTGCGCCACCAAGGCAGGACCCACAGCAGGCTCGGTCAGCTGCAGGGCCGCCACACACGCGTCAACTCCCCCGACGTGATCGCCGCCGGCGGACAAGCACTCGGCCAGCAATGCCAAGGCATCGAAGCTCGGGGTGTGTTCGACCGCGATTCGCGCCAGATCGCGCGCCTTCGAAACAGCTCCCAGCGCAAACTGACGTCGAGCGGCCTGCAACGCAAGAGAACCGGCCTTCGCAGTGTTGCGTGCTTCGACAGCGACCGCTGCCGCACGCACCCACAACTCATCGTCCCACTCCTGCTCGGCTTCGATGATCTGCAGGAGTTTGGCGTGGTGGCGGCGCCATCGCGGCCCGTTGGCCACACCACGTTCCCGCAATACCTGCGCGAAGAGCGGGTGATGAATGCGGTAGCGGTCGTACTCATTCCGACGGTCCGCCGGGCGGACGAGGTCGTGCTCATCGAACAGTACATGCAGCCGCTCGAACACATCATCGACATCGAGCCTGGTGAGTTGAGCAAGGTACTCGACTTCGAAGTTGTAACCGATCAGCGCCGCCGTTTCGAGTAGCCGCTGATCTTCCGAGGTCAGGTAGGACAGTCGATCCTCGATAACCGCGGTGATCTGCCGCGGTGGCTGATGTCCGTTGCGTTGATCCACACGCGCCAACGACTCCGCAAACAGAGGGTTCCCAGCGCTCAACCGGACGATCCTCGAGACCGCATGTGGCGCGATCCTCGGGCCGGGGACGGTTCGACGGATCAGCTCCTCAGTGTCTTGCGGCGACAGGCGTGGCAGGTCGATAACCGGCGTATCCGGAAGGTATCGGCACAACCTGAAGACCGTCCGCTGCAACGGGTGGGTCTGCTCAGCCGACTTCAACTGGTCAGAGCGATACGCAAGGACAAGGACCAGCGGACCTTTTACCCGGAGCGCAATCGTTGTCAGAAGGTCGATGGTTGCTGTGTCCGCCCAATGCAGATCATCGAGCACCATCAGCAGCGGGGCGTCGGCAACGATGTCCTCGATGAGGCGAAGCAGCTGGTCGAGGCGGCTGTCCATCTCTGTTCGGTCACCGTCACCACTGGCCGCATAGGACTGACCGGTGCGGACACCGGCAGCAAGCACCTGGCCGACGACCGGCACGGACTCGATCCAGTCAGGCGCGTTCTCTTTGAAAGACTGCGTGATTCGATGCCATCTGGAGGGCGAACCGGATCGCTGCGCAGCGGAGGCCATCGATCGCAGGCACTCACGTACGGCCTGAAACGAGTCCGAGGCCAGCGAATTCAGCATCGCCTGGCCGTAGCCGGTCAACAGGTGCGCGTCGCGATGCCTCAGAGCAGCCTCGTGAGCGAAGGTGGTCAGCAGGCTAGTCTTCCCCACCCCTGCCTCGCCGCGCAGGACGATAACGCTCGCCTTCTGCTGCTCGACCGACTGATCGACGGCCTTCAGCAACATCGCCAGCTCGTCGATTCTGTCCACCAGCGGTGCTGGTGCGGCTGTCCCCGGCAAAGCGTTCCCCTCGCTTATGGTCCGTGCTCCACGCGCATGACTATCCACGAATCATAGATGCATGTGTGTGGCTTGTTTGAGAACTGTTGCAGTGCCTTAGAATTGGATCTGCGGTGCGATCTCCGCCCAGCAGCAGCGTTGCACGCTCCGACACAGCGGCAGCGACACGCCCGAGCATCGCTTCAGAAAACCTCGATCTGCGCCGGATCCGGCAACGCACGAGGTTGCTCGTCGACGTATCAGGTGGCTGCGCGTTCAGCAAAGTCGACCAGTAGATCCGTAACGAGCTCCCGACACCATGCGAGATCATGGCAGACCAGTCCAGGCACACCGCCGAAATTGAGAAGGGCATCGAAGCCGTGACGCCACCGAAGCTGCTGCGCGGACAGAACCTCCCGCTCCCTGCCGATGCAACCCGCATCGACGCAATCATCGGCTGGGCCGACTCCGCAGCCGATGTGGACGCTTCTGCCCTGTTGCTGGGTGCCGACGGCAAAGTTGGGTCCGACGCCGATTTCGTCTTCTACAACCAGCCACAGTCCGCAGATGGTTCGGTGCGCTTCGAGGGCACCTACAGTGCTGGCGGGGACACGCGCGCCAGGATCGTGATCGACTTGTCCACGGTTCCGGACCATGTCCATACCGTGGCGCTCGCCGGCAGCATCACAACAGGGAACTTCGGTGCGCTCGGCGATCTCACCTTCGAGATCCTCGACGAGGCCGGGCGTTCCCTGGCCGAATACGTCACCTCGGACGCGGCCACGGAAACGGCGTTCGTCTTCGGTGAGGTCTACCGTCGTGCCGGTGCGTGGAAGGTTCGGGCGGTGGGTCAGGGATGGAATTCCGGGCTCGCCGGTCTGGCAACGGATTTCGGTGTCGATGTGGACGAAGCAGCCGAGCCGACGCCTCTCGATCAGCCCGAGTCGGCGAGCGTCCCCGCCGTGCGGACACCTGAGCACGAAGTGGGCTCGCCGTATCAACTGTGGAGTCAGCCGCGGAGCTGGCGTGACCACGAGCTCGATGTGGCCGACGAACATCTGCCGGCGATTCGAAGTCTTCTTCCAGACCCCCTGCCCGAGGATCGGATTGAGCTGACTCCCGAGGTCCAGCTGATTCCCGAGCCGACTGGGCCACTGGGTCCCTGGGCAATTTCGGTCCGCGTCGAGCGGCGCACGATCGGATACCTGGACGCCGAGATCGCTCCGGGCTGGGCAGGTCCCATCAGGCGCATCGTCGCATCCGGATTCATCCCGACGACTTCCGGCCGCATCTCGTACTACGAGTACGACGGGTGGGACGGAACCGAGGCCAGAGCGTCGGTGCAGCTCGGTCTCGGCGAAGCCTGCGACGCGATCCCGCTGAACGAGCCGCCGACGGTCCCCTACACGATCCTTCCGCGCTCGGCCATCGTGCAGGTGACCAAGGAACACGAACACTTCGACGTACTCCGGAAATTCGTGCCCGAAAGTGGGCACGGCGTACTGATCGTCACTCTCCACGAGAACGCGCCGGAGGGCGGGAGAGCGAAACCCCACGTGGAGGTACGGGTCGACGGTCAGCGGATCGGCCAGCTGACCCCTCAGATGAGCCAGCGCTTCGCACCACTGATCCAGCATCTCGAGGCACGCGGACTCGTCACCGCCTGCTGGGGTGACATCACCGGCTCGGCAGTCGCAGCGAAGGTCCGCATCGACAGCATCAAAGCCAACGAAGCATCTCCGCAGGTGCTGGACGGGTCACCAGTCACATGCCCCCAGCTCTGTCCTCAACTGTCCGATCCACTCGCGTATGACCTCGCCGTGGCAAGGCCTCTACTCGAACCACTTCCGCTTGTGCAGCCCGTGTCGAAGCCGTTGCCTGTCGAACCACCGGACGGCTCGATCCTGCGCTTCAGCAGGGGCGGATACAACTATGTGGCGGTGCGCCGCGGCGGGAGCTGGGAGACTACATCGACAGGGAGCGGAGGTGCGATCGACCAGGTGATGTCCTGGACAAACCTCGGTTCACAAGTCCGGAAGTTCGATATCGCAACAGGATTCGCTCCGATCGACCGACCCGGAGATACCCGGACCCGTCAATCGCTTGCAGTCGTCCGCTTCACCATGAGTGGCCACTATCTGGCGGCGATCAACGTCTGCTCCAGAGGGAGCGAGGAAGGCGACTGGTACACGACGGTGACCGAATCCGTAGCGGACCGACTGCCCTTTGCGGACTATGCGGGTTGGGCGGACATCGCGCAGTACGGGCAGCACATCCAAGTTGTGTCCGCGTGGACACCACTCGACTGACTCGCCAGCTGCCCAGCTCAAGGCGATGTGGGCAGGTACAAATTCGCTGCTTGTCTTAGTACCGGGATGCGTCACCACGTGTGCCGCACGTGTCATCGTTCGAACCAAGTCCATCTCTTGTCTGATGGCGCCGAACGAGACTGCTGCAAGGAGAGATAGATCGGGTCAGGTAAAGCTCCCTTCCGTGCAGCTCGTGGATATCTATGTGGCGTTCCCATCGGACGGCCAGGCGACCGAATGAACGATCGTTTGGCGGCCACACTCGCCACGGCAGGGTTCGCAATGTGCGTCGGCTGGCTTGGTCGCCACGTGACATGTCACCCGACGAAGCACGGGGAGGAGGTCCCGCGTTTCCGGAACCGTCAGTGGCACAACGTATCCTGAGTTCGTGCAGACGCCGCCGCCAGAACTCGAACTCCGAGACCATCTCGTTCATCACCTCGATCTGATCGAGCCTGGCCTTCGCCCTGTCCAGAGCAACGAGTATCGCCTGCCGAATTCGCTTGGCGCCCATGGCCAGGTTGACATCCTGGCGAGAGATCGACACGGCATGTGGGTCGTGATCGAGCTGAAACGCTCAACGACGTCCTCGCGCCAGGCGTTGCACGAGGTTGCGAAATATACGGAGCTTCTGCGAAGGGAGAAGCAACTGGCTGCCGACCGTATCCGCGCGATCATTGTATCTACCGACTGGCACGAACTGCTCGTACCTGTCAGCAATATGGCCAGAGATTGGACCCACGACCTGCGTGGCTACAAACTTCAGCTGGACAAGCAAGGAGCCGTGGTCAGCACAGAACGCGTATCACTGCTTGAACCGTCATTTGAGCACCGCGTAACACCGATTCATGTCATATACGTTTGCTCAACCGAGGAGAGCAGAAGTGAAATATGGCAGCTAATAAATGTCGCAGCAAAGACCGTCGGCGTGCGCGACCTGCTCGCCGCAGATTTCGACCGGATATCAGATTTTGAAACCATTGCATTTCCATACGGCATCTACCTCGCGCTAGGCCGGATCGACCTACCGAAGACAATGGCTTAAGTGACCACTACGATGGCCCCGAACCGTTCGCGGCCGAGAACCCCGCCGAATACGACGCGTTGTGCAAGATTTGCAATTATGTGTCTGAACACAGAAATGGATTTGGCGAGCTCGGGAGCGCCGTCCCCGGGACTCTCCACCAAATCGGGAGCAACCCAGCTTGGAGGATTACCCGGTATCATGGGGAAGGAGCGTTCAGCAAGCTCGATGCCTATGAGGAGCGAGACCTGTACCGCTTTCTCACTGGTGATGACCGGGGACAGAGCCAAGTCCGGTTCACTAGCAGCGCAAGCCCCGCGATCCGCACACGTTGGGCCAGTTTCGTACAAGAGGCTGAAAATAGCCTCTCCGGGAATGCTGCGTGGCATGCCATTATTACCGCATGGCTGGCCGAAGCATCTGAGCGCGCCGGGGAGGGCGACGTGGCACTTCACATATACAATCCATGTGACTTCTTGAATTCCATGATCGCGGGCTGGCCGAACAAATTGCACGAGTACTTGCCGATGCTAGAGGGTTGGATACTTCCCAAGACCGGGGACCCAACCCATATTCGTGGAGACATATTCTGGAACGGTAGCGGAGTCCGCCTCGACAAAGCCGTAAATACCATCTATGGTGGCCAGCTCAAGTGGATGACAAGTCGATACGGAGGAGTAACCTGGATCGACGACGAAGTTCTATTGGGAATGACCGGGCTTCGTTATGTCGTACTCGAATCGGTCGGCATCAACCCGTCAACGAAATCCGTGCATGAGCACCGGATCTGGCTGTTCGACGGCGACAGTCAACGGGTCTATTCGTCACGCACGGATCCACACCAATTCAGGCAGGCAGTCAACGAAATTACAGCTGATGGCCACCCCATCGTGGCCGCAGAATTCCTTGCATTGCACAGCGCTAGCGCTGATCAGATCGTTCGCGAGTACACTCAATAAAGGGATCCTCCACTTCTGGGAACTTCATCAATCAAGGAGGATGCGTTATCATCGAGCACGTCCTCGATCTCGTACAATTAGCAATACGCTGCATGCTTGTTCGCTTCGATGCAAAGGTCCGCCTCGGAGGAGTAAACCTTATCATATCCGCGAATCGAACAGCATCGCGGACGAGAGCGATGTAGTTGCCAGCATCAGCCAATTGAGCGCACTTTCGATGTCATCCATTTCCTCTCCTCAGGTCGGAGTGGAGAGCGCAAGGCAAGGCGCGTTGGTCCGGCGCCGTCGCGCACACGATCGGGAGTAGTTGCTCGCCGGGCGAGCGACCAAGCAGATCGGCGCCCTGCCGCTTGGTGTCTTACAGACAAGGGGCATCACCGAAGGCGGCACTGCGAGAACCGATGACATCGAGACCGCCGCCAACGCAACGAGCATCGCCTGTTCAAACTCAGCGAATCCTCAAAGTTTGGTCGACAGCGAGGCATTCTGATTGAATCCTTTGACACGCGTTCCCACGGCTCTGCCCAGTGGGATTGATTGGAGATTCAGATGCGGTTGGTTGATCCCGAGGAACGACAGCGGTTGCTCAGCATGGCGGTCAACGCAGAGGTTTCCAACGGCGCTCAGATCGAAGAGATGACCCAATCCTCTGCTGTGCTCCTAAAGATGAAGCAGGTAAACCACGTACTGCATCTGTTGCTTACAGTGTTCACCTGCTTCCTCTGGGCGATCGTTTGGATCTTGGTCTCCGCGTCTGTGCAGCCGCAGCGGTTCCGGCTGGCGGTTGACGAATTCGGGATCGTTCACAGGTCGGACGTACCCAGGTGGGACCCGCACGATGGACTCTGGTGGCGAGACCAGAGGAGTTGAGCCGGCAGAAGAGCTGCTACTCAGTTGACGAGGTGTGTCTACAACCAGTTGCCGTCCGCTGTGCCGCCCGTGTGGCGATCTCACCGCAGCCCCTGTCGCACCAGAGTTTCCAGCGTTCGACCGCAGACGGCCCGATTGCCGTGCAGGCGGCCTTCAGTCCAACCGCCACGTCATCGGATCCAAGACGCGAACCACGCGAACCCCAGGATGACGGCCGCGCGTGATGTTCTCGGCAGCAGTCGATTTCGTTGGCCTCCGGATCAGTCCACAGGGATCGACTGTGGTGCGCGCACCCAGGGATGTGCCTGAACGCGCTATCATCCTCAACGGTCGGGGCGCATAGCGTCCAGGTGGCGAGCTGGGGGTGGTTCGTGGTCATGAACGCAGGGAACGGGTTTCGCAGCGAGATCCGGAACGGGGTCATCCAGGACCTCGCGGGCAAGGTAGCCAAGGAGAACTACGGCCAGTACCTCCGCAAACTCACACTCACCAAGGTTCGCGGCTTCACCGGAATCGAAGTGAGCTTCGACTTCCCGGTCACCGCGGTGGTCGGACCGAACGGCGGCGGGAAGTCGACGATCCTCGGTGCTGCGGGTCTCCCCTACAGCTCTGTGCCGCCGAGCCGGTTCTTCGCCAAGAGCGGCAAGTACGACGACAGCATGCAGAACTGGTCGATCGAGTATCAACTCATCGACAAGGGTCTGAACCGAAAGCTGCCGGTGCTGCGGACTGCCAGCTTCAAACGGCTGAAATGGAATCGGACTGCAGTCGACCGGAGGGTGCTGATCTTCGGGGTCGAACGCACCGTCCCGGCCAGCGAGCGCCAAAACCTGCGCCGGGCAGTCGGCAGCGCCTTCGAGGCGGTTCGCGAGACCCATCTCCCTGATCAGGTCATCGACCAAGCGGAGAAGGTGCTGGCCAAACCGTTGGCCGGGTTCCGTCAGTTGTTCCTCGATGCCACCGATCGGTTGAGCATCTTCTCCGGGGTTACCGCGAACGGTGACGGCTATTCGGAGTTCCATTTCGGCGCCGGCGAGGCGAGCGTCATCAGGATCATCGCCGAAGTGGAAGCGGCCGAGGAAAACAGTCTGATCCTGATCGAGGAGATCGAGAATGGTCTTCACCCGGTCGCAACCCAGCGGATGGTCGAATACCTGATCGACGTGGCATACCGCCGGAAGTGCCAGGTGGTGTTCACCACCCACTCGAACGATGCCTTGGCTCCCCTGCCCGCGGAGGCCATCTGGGCTGCACTGGGCGACAGGGTGATGCAGGGCAAGCTCGATGTGCGGTCACTGCGCGCCATCACCGGGCAGGTCGAGGCCGATGTGGTGGTCTTCGTCGAGGATCAATTCGCCCGGGACCTGGTGGCGACCGCGTTGCGCAGGGACGGCGAGATGGAGATGGACATGATCGAGGTCCATCCAATGAGCGGCGCTGCTGCAGCGAAGAACGCTACACTGCATCACAATTCGATTCCCACCACCTGGCAGCCCGCAGTCTGTTTCCTGGACGGAGATCAGGAAGACCTCGCCGACCGGGACAAACACATCTATCTCCTGCCAGGAAGTTCCGATCCGGAACGCACCGTTCTGGACAATATCTGTTCCCGTCTGGACGAACTAGCGGCGAAGCTGACACTGTCGCTACGCCTGCCGCTGGAACGGCAGCAGCGTGTCGTTTCGGTGGTCCGCTCACGCAAGACGACCAACCGCGACGTTCACCTGATCTTTCAGCAGATCGGGGAAGACCTCGGATTTCTGTCGGCGCACGATGTCGCGCATGCCTTCCTCGCATTGTGGGCGAACGAGTTTCCCGAACGGACCACGGCGATCGTCGATCTGATCCGTCAAGCGCAGCAGCGGGAGCAACCGCAGCAGGCACCAGCATGACCGGGCGGGTGCAGTAGTGGCGAGGATCGTTCTCACCTCCACAACGACAAGGAGCGATCTCGACTCGACGGTTCGAAGCCGCCTCTTCGATCTGTTGTCACTGTTCCAAGGCAGTCCGCAGGACGAGCCGTGGACAGACCAGGTGCCGGGCGCGAAGGACACCCGAGTGCGGACCGCCTACATCGACGGCAGACACCGGGCAGTCCTGTTCCGCATCGATCCCGACGTCGGTGAGACCACCTACATCTACATGGGCACGTGGCCGACCGCCGAGGCGGTGCGCCAAGCCTCCAGGGCAACGTTGCAGGTCAATCCGGTCTCCGGTGTGCTCGAAGGTACCGTGGGCCGGTTGTCTCTCGGCGCCGACGGACCACAAACTGCCGGCTCGACCGCACAACCCGTGCTCGAGCGGGGCGGACGCTCGGTGGCCGAACTCGCCGGGGACCTGGGACTCGACCGCACCGTCACCGAACGCGCGTGCCGCATCACCGACCGAGCGGAATTCGTTCAGTTCGCCGGGGAAGTTGCAGCAACACTCGGGTGGCAGGGCCAGGCATTACTCCAGCTCCTCGATGGCGCCACGCCGGCGCAGATCCGCGAGCAGCTGGAACTACACGCACCGGGCGACACAGCAACCGCCGAAGACGACAGGATCATCGCTGCCCTCGCCCACCCCGCGTCACGGCTGCGATTCACCTATGCCGAGGATTCGGCAGAGCTGCGGCGAGTCATCGATAGCGGCGACGTCGACGCCTGGCGCACGTTCCTACATCCGGAGCAGCGGCGCTATGCCGAGCAGGGTTATCCTGGCTCGTTCCGGGTTTCCGGTGGCTCGGGCACCGGCAAGTCGGTGGTTCTCGTTCACCGCGCACGCAACCTCCTTCGCCGCGACCCCACTGCTCGCGTTGTGCTCACCACCTTTACCAAAGAGCTCGCCACGATCCTCGAGTCGAATCTCCGAATCCTTGATCCCGACATAGCATTTGCGACGAAGTTGGGACAGTCCGGAATCTACGTCGGCGGTATCGATAGTCTGGCAGTCCAGGTCCTGCGACAAAGCACGGAATTGGAACCTGCATCGCAGGATGTCTTTGGACACAGCACGTTTCAGTGGAAGGGGCAGCGGCCGGATCGCAACGTCTGGCCACGAATCGCGGGGAAGGTGAACCACGGGCTGCCTCCCCATCTGACCACCCCATGGTTTCTGGAGAACGAGTACGTCGCGGTGGTGCTCGCGCAACGAATCCGCACCTTCCGCGACTACGCAACAGTGGACCGGCGCGGGCGCCGCATCCGGTTGAGCAGAGCCGACAAGCTCGCACTATGGAGCATCTTCGGCGCATACCGGGAGTTCTGCGCGCGGTTCAACTGGTACAGCTATCAGGAAGTTGCCGCTGTGGCGGCACGGCACCTCATGCACGATGCGTCGGCAGGTAGCGCGGCACTCGCGGACCACGTTTTGGTGGACGAGGGACAAGATCTGCATGCGGTGCATTGGCGGTTCGTGCGCGCCCTTGTCGACGAGGGTCCCGATGACGTGTTCATCGCCGACGACCCACACCAGCGCATCTTCAGTGAGCGAATCACCCTGTCCGACCACAACATTGCATTGAGCGGGCGGTCACGCCGACTGACTCTGAACTATCGCACCACAGCCGAGAACCTTGATTTCGCCCTCGGCTTTCTGTCGGGTGCTGAATTCCGAGACCTCGAGGATCGGGTCGAGCCGGGGTCCGGCTACCGCTCTGCCCGGCTCGGCCCCGAACCCAGCCTTCTGCCTTGTCCTAGCGAGGGATCGATGCTGAAACGCGTAGTCGACACGGTTCGTGGATGGCAGGAGTCCGGCACTTCGGCAACCACCGTCGCAGTGCTGACCTTCGACAACGGCACAGCGAACAAGATTCGATCACGACTGAGGTCAGAGAGTTTCCTCGTCGACGATGACCTGTGCGACGGTTCTCAACCGCCTGTCGCGGTCCGGACAATGTCCGGCGCGAAAGGTCTCGAGTACACCCACGTGATCGTTGCCGGCGTTGACCCCAGCAAACCGCCCACGGCCGTTATCGATCTGCAGGGGTCCCCACACGAGACCGCTGACGCCGAGCAGCGCGCCAAGGCACTCGCCTACGTCGCGTCCACCCGTGCCCGGGACCAACTAGCGTTCATCTGGCACTGATTCGCCCCTGGTTTCCTGCGGTTCAGTGTCGTCCTCGGCGTCGGCTCGGAGGTTCTCGAGGTCGGCGATGCCGAGTCGCTGGGCTGGATCGGCCTTGCCGGACGCGGAGAAGCGGATTCCCTCGGCCTCGAGTATCTGGCGTGGGTCGTCGGTGCGGTGGGGATCGGTCCAGCGAAAGCGATCCGAGATCGTGCCGTAGGCTCCGAGGACGCGGTGGGCGTTGGGTGCCGGGTAGGTCGCCAATCGATTGCCCAGGGGCTGCGCGGCGGTTCCCAGGACCCGGGCGATGTCACCATATGTTGCCCAATGTCCGGCGGGCAGGACCATCAGGAGCCGATTCATCGAGGACCACAGCGGATTGTCTTCCGCCGCAACATGGGCGCCTTCTTCAGGGCCAGGCCACGCCTCGACAATGCGCTTCGCCAACGCGCGGGCTCGATGTTCGATCTGCTCTGGCCCCCAGGCTTCGTTGGTGGCAATTTCCTGGTTCATCCGGATACTGCTCGCGCGCAATGTCACTCGCTTACGGGCGAACTCGTGATTGCTGAGATTCTCGTTGTAGCCGGTCAGTGTGAGGTTGCCCAGCGTGTGCAGCCAGCGTTCGTGCAGCTCGTCGACCTGGTCAGTGCCGTACTGCTCAGCGAGCTCCGTCCGCCATCGGGGCGAAAGACTCTGTGGCATAACATGTTCGATCGTCAGTGAAACTGGGGAGACGCTCTCTCTCGTCGGGTACAGTCTCTCGATCCACGTCATCATGACCTTGCGTTGCGCGCTGCGGCCGACCCAGTAGAACTGAGTGGTCAGTACAGCATCGAGCAATTGCGCGTCGGTCGCGAAGTGCTTTCGCCCGGCCGACAGATACAAATTCAGCGCCTGATCCGCCGGCAGCGATGTATCCAGCTCCTGCACTGCAGCCGCGAATACACGGTTGAGCCCCTGAGTTGCATGGCCTACCAGGAATCTGCGGACCAGCATCGACTCAACGGAGAGCAAGGCCCTGGCGATCTGTTCCGAAGTAGCGACGCCCCAATCTCGGAGGAGCAGCAGATGCAGCACGAGCGGGGCGGGAGTCGTCGACTCCCACTCCGTCAGACGCTGGAGTCGCATCCGGACCGCCTGGTCAGGCTCCAATTCGGGGTTGAGCATCAACCGATACAGGCTCCCCAGCCGTGCGATGCGTTCGACTTCATCGGCAATCTCGTCCTCGGTGCCGAGTCTGTCGAGACGGGCCTGCTGGAAGGCAAAGGTTTGACTTTGCTTGACCTGCGGGCGTCGGTGCAATAGATCGAGCCAGAACAACGTTTCGATCCGCTCGTTGTTCGCCAGCGATTCCTGCAGCGGCGCCCAATACTTGCGGTGCACTTCTTCACCGCGGGTGGGCAGCCGCATGAACAGGTAGTTGCGAAGTAGGTCGCCTTGAGTCAGTCGCAACCCAGTGTTGTTAAGGGACTGGAAGATACGATGGACGTTGTCGCCAGGATGGGCGCTGATCGAAACAACCGACAGGCCGGAAACGATGGCTTGCAAGATCTCCGAAACCCCGTATGGCGCATCGATATCCGTCGGCTCTGCCAAGCGCGCACGGAAGAATCGATAGGCCTCGCCGACCGGATCGTCACCACCGGCGGTCGGCGCCCCATCGATCACTGCGCTGTAGGACTGTCGATCCGCCTGCGTCGGGACCAGTTTCAATCGGTAGGGGTCGTCTTCGTACTGGTTGGTCAGCCACTGGTGATGGATGCGGTCGGTATCGCGCCGGCTCGCGCCCTCACTGTCCCGCAAGTGATCGCGCACCGCGGCAAGGAGCAAAGTCAACGTCGTCAGCCGTTGCTGGCCGTCGACGACCAGGTACCGGGAAATCGCGCCGGCGACGCTTCCCGGCACCGGAGCCAGTACGACCGAGCCGATAAAATGTGTGGACTCCGGGTCGTCGATCCGGTCCTCGGCGAGCTAGGTGATATCGCGCCACAGCTCACGGAAGTTCTCCGTTCCCCAGCCATACGGCCGCTGATACAGAGGAACCAAGTACTGGGACGTCCCCTCGAGGATCTTCTGCAGGCTGGTCTCCTGGGCCGCAACCATCCTTCTCTCCCTCACTCACAGACCACATCTCAGATCGTTCAGGTCGGATTCCTCGACACCATTCGAACAGTTGTCGATCCGCCTGTCGAACGAACTAGACCTGACCACGCGTTTCATCCAGGCAATCCGATTCCGAGGAGACATCCAATCGGAGCTGTCGGACCAACCGTTCCATCTCTTTCTCCCATCCGGGGGTCCCGCCGCCGGCGCTGTGGATCGCTGTCCGAACCGCGGCTGTGCCGCGAGTGCAAGCTTGGAGCAGGTCGTCCGCACGGACCTGCAGTTCGACCATTATCTGGCCCTCGCGGTGGTCCAGCCGGGCGGATGAGATGTGGTCCAGTGTCTGCAGATTGGACCACAACTCACTGATGTGGGCAGCGAAGTCGGCTGGATCCTTGATGCCGTCTGCACTGATCGCAGCTCGAAAACACACCGACCACACCTTCTCCGGAGAATCTCCGCGATCCATGAGGTGCCGTGTGATCCGTGCGCCGACGGTGTCAGGTCCGCGAGCCCCGCTGAGCGTGTCGGACTCGAGCCGGACGCGATATCCGAGGGCATGCATCATGCGCGCCAGGCTTCGCAAGGTCAGATTGCGTTTGCCGCCGAGCCGCTGGCTCACTTCGGTTGGCGTCACCTCGAGCAGTTCGGCCAGCTGCTTCTTACTCATGCCCTTCGCGTCCAGTGCGCCGTGCACCATCTCGGTAGCAGACAACAGCAGACGCTCCTCCGCGAACAGCGCCTCTGCCTCCGGCGTCCGCCGGAACCATGTCGTCATTGTTCTTGCGCCTCCTTCCAGATCCCCCGTGCCCGTTCGGCCTGCGCGCATACCTTGCGGTCGGACGGTTTGACAGCGCCGTGCGTCGCCACCCAGTCCTGCCTCGACCTGATCACGTAGAGCCGATGCCCCGACCTTGTCTTGATCTCATGAACTGGCGGCTCGCCATTGCATTGCAACGGGCGCATCTCCTCAGGGCTCCGCAGGAAGCCCACCTCCGTCAGCCTGTCCAACCTTGCCCGGAACTGAGCCTGAGGCTGGAGCGGTAGGCCATCCAGCCAGGCCGAAGCGAGACATCCGCGGCCCGGCACTACTACGCCAAACACCGTCAGCGCGCGACCTTCATAGATGACCTCCAGCTCAAATGAAGACATAACTTCACTTTCTTGGCAGTGTACTGCCCCGATCCAGTAGCGCGTGAACTTTGACGCAAAGATGTGACTGGGAGCGAAACCCGCTGTGATCCCCCGCTGCGATCGATACCGTACTTGAACTCCCCCGGCCCGACCAGCGTCAGTTGCCATCCAGTTCTGCTCTGCACTGCTCGGCCGTCTTCACCGCAATGCACTGCACCCAATCACCCTGGATGTCACCGGAAGTCGGCGGTTCGCCGCAGCGACGGCCGCAGCGGTCGGCGCCGACAACCGGGGAGCCGTCGGGCCAGAAGCAGCCGTTCGCGCCGCACTCGTATCCACGCCCGTTCGAGGGTGCGCCCGACTCGGATTCCGCGTCGAGGTTCTGCTGACCACCTCGGGTATCGAAGCACCATTGGGAATAGCGGGTGGCGCCGTCGCTCCAGACGGCCGGCCCGGGTGTTCCTTCCAAGCATTCGACCGGGTACGGCTCGGGTACACCGGTCGGCTCAGGCTGAGCAGCCGGTTCGGTTGGTGCAACCGAAAGGGTTGAACTGGGTAACGGCGCGGGCTTTTCGGGCGAAGGTGTTTCGAGGGCGGTTGCCACCGACGGAGGCGCCGAGGCCGATATCGGTGACGGCGCGACAGAAGTGGGCTGCTCGGCGGGGGCGGAGCAACCAGCCACCCCCAGAACGGCACCGAAGCCGAGGACCGCCAACACCCGCCAGATTTGCATGTTCATCGCCCCACCTTTCGTCGCCCGCCTTGACTAGGGTGCCTCCAGCGCATCTGGCAGTGAAAACATCGTCAATCTTGCCCAGCAAACATAAACATGTTAACTTCGACCGGAGTGCTGGCGACCTCCGCGTCGCACAATCTTCCGGCCGGAATCATCCGGTCGACTAGCATCCGACAGACGTGGCGAACAGCCGATGATCAGCCACGACGGCTGACCGATAACCGAGGAGCACACGTGGGGGCCTTGCTTCCGACCCTGCAAGCCGAGCGCCTGCGGGAAGGGTTGACCGACTATCTGACGACAACCTTCGCGCTGACCGACCCGGATACGCAGGGCGCCCTCACCGACTTCATCGGACATCCTCGCGACGGCATGTTCAAAGGTCCCTACGTGCGGTTGCGCCTCCCGTTCGCCCCGGCGCGCGGCAACTGGGGGATGCACCTGAACTGGTGGCCGAAGTACTTCGAGCCCTATGGGCATCAGGCGGCGGCGTTCGAACGGCTGTCGAGCAAGTTCCATCGGCGACCGCAGCCGACGCTGGTTACCACGGGGACCGGTTCCGGTAAGACGGAATCGTTTCTGATCCCGATCCTCGACCATGTGCTGCGGGCCAAGAAGGCCGGGGTGTCGGGGATGAAGGCACTGATCATCTATCCGATGAATGCGCTGGCCAACGATCAGGAGCAGCGGCTCGCGAAGATGATCACCAGTCACCCCGAGCTGGCGGGGGTGACGGCCGGGCTCTATACCGGCGAGCAGTCCTCGGGTGGGCGCACGCTCGTCTCGGAGGCGGGACTGATCACCGATCGGCGGCTCATGCACGATTCGCCGCCCGACATTCTGCTGACCAATTACAAGATGCTCGACCACATGCTGCTGCGTTCGGACCGGGCGCCGATGTGGCGGCAGTCGGCGACCTCGTTGCAGTACGTCGTGCTCGACGAGTTCCACACCTACGACGGCGCGCAGGGCACCGATGTGGCGATGCTGTTGCGTCGGCTCGGGCTCACGATCAAGTCGCATTGGACAGCGCAGTCACCGGTCACCGCGGAGGACCGAAAGCGGCCGCTGGGCAAGATCACGCCGGTGGCGACGTCGGCGACGCTCGGGTCCAAGGGCGAACCGACAGAGATGCTGGACTTCGCCGAAACCGTGTTCGGTGAGCCGTTCAACAAGGAGACCTTGATCGGTGAGACACGGGTCGATGTCGAGGAATGGCTGGGCAAACGGAGCACCTCGCTCGACCGGACCTTCTCGCCGGTCGAGCCGGTGCTGGCCGAGGCTGTCGCTGAGCTGGATCGTGCTGCGGCGAAAGCACTCACGAACAAGCGGCTCACCGCTGCGGTGCTGGCCACCCTGTTCCGGCATACCTCCGATATCGACGATTCGCCCGAACGGATCGCGGCCGGGCTGCACAAGCTCGACGAGTCCGAGATGCTCGATCTGGTCAAACGGCACGGAACCTTCGCTCGCATTCTGCGGAGCGCACTCGATGTGATCTCGGTGAAAGAACTGGCCGCGACAGCGCTGCCCTCCCCCACTGGCGAGCGGGATCTCGGACGAGGAATCGCCCAGCGGGAACGCTATGTCGACTATCTCTTCGCGGCGCTGTCCCACCTGCGTGCCGAAGTCGGGCGCTCGGCTCTGAATGTCGATGTGCACCTGTGGTTTCGGGAGCTCTCCCGGGTCGACCGAGCGGCGACCGCGACGCCGCTGTTCAGCTGGCCCGACGACGGCGCGCTCGACGACATAGGGACCGACTATTACCCCGCGCTCTACTGCCGCCACTGCGGCCGCTCCGGGTGGGGTGTCCGACTGGCACCGACCGGTAGCACGCTCGACACCAGCGATGAGGACATCCGTAGCCACCACGCCTCGGGCGGGCTGCGATTCCGGGCACTGATCTCGGCACCCAGCGAGGCCCAATTGGACAATGCGGTCGAGGGTTTGCGCTGGTTTCAGGTGGACCAGCGGGAGATCGTCGACCAGCGGCCCGAGGCCGACAGCGAAGAATTGCGCGATGAGCGTGTCCTTCCGGTGCTCTACCTCAGCGGACCCGACGCCGACGAGAACTCGCGCAAGGATCTGTGCCCGGCGTGCGGCTCCGACGACGGCATCCGGTTCCTGGGTAGCGCGATCGCCACCCAGCTATCGGTGGCACTGTCGAATCTGTTCGGCGACGCGCAACTCGACAACGGCGAGAAGAAGGCCCTGGTCTTCACCGACAGCGTGCAGGACGCGGCACATCGTGCCGGGTTCGTCCAGGCCCGATCACACACGCTCAGTCTGCGTTCGACACTCCGAAATGCCCTGGGCGACAGGGTCAGCGGCGAACAGATGCTGACCCTTTCAGAGTTGCGTGACGCCGTGCTCGAACGGGCGGGCGAGGATTCGGGCCGACGCTATCACCTACTCGCACCGGACATCGTCGAGCACGAAGCCTTCGCCGCGTTCTGGCAGGCCGATACCCCGGCCGCCCTGCGGCGCAAGGCAACCAAGAATGTGGCGCGTCGCGTCCTGTTCGATATCGACCTGGAATTCGGTCTGCAATCCAGGCTCGGCCGCACGCTCGAGCTGACCGGCAGCGTGGTGGCCGAGGTGGATCTCGGTTCCCCGCAACGCGTTACCCAGCTCGGTACCACCGCGCTGGAACGGACCGAGCACCAGCTGACCTTCTCCGAGCCCGACCCAGCGGCCGTTACTCAGTGGGTGCGCGGTGTCGCGGAGCGGATGCGCACCCGCGGCGCGATCGCTCACGAGTGGCTCACCACCTTTGTCCACCGTGATGCCAATCGGCGGTGGGTGTGGGGTGGGCGCCCCAGGGGTCAAGGTATGCCCGCGTTTCCGAAAGGACGGCCCGCGCCGGCCTTCCCAGCGGTCGGGGGTCGCACCGTTCCCGAGGGGTTCGACCCGATCACCGCCTCCTCCTCGTGGTACGCACGGTGGGCCGCGCAGTGCCTGAATGTCTCACCCCACGAGGGTGGATTCCTCGCGCGAGCACTGTTCGATGTGCTCGCCGAGGAGCGGGTGGTGAGCACCGCCACCACCGAGAAGTCGTTCACCGCATACCAGTTGACGCACGACACGGTGATGGTCGGGATCCCCGACGCCGACGGGCTGGCGGGGATGAAATACCTGCTCGTGTGCGATGTCTGCCAGACACCGACGCCGGGCAGTGCTGCCGTCATCGACCAGCTCGACGGCGCCCCCTGCCTGCTCACCCGGTGCCCCGGCCGACTGGCACGGGCGGCCAAGCACGACAACTTCTATCGCGGTCTCTACGACAGCTCGGAGATGAAGCGCGTCGTCGCGCGGGAACACACCTCGCTGCTGCCGACCAAGACGCGCCTCGAGTACGAGACCAAGTTCAAAACGACAGCGTCGGATCCGACGGCACCGAATGTGCTCGTCGCGACGCCGACGCTGGAGATGGGTATCGATATCGGCGACCTGTCCACGGTCATGCTCGGATCGATGCCTCGGACCGTCTCGTCGTATCTGCAGCGGGTCGGTCGCGCCGGTCGTCTCACCGGCAACTCGCTCGCACTCGCCTTCGTGCGTGGCCGGGGCGAGCACCTGCCCAAGCTGGGTGACCCGACATCGGTGATCCAGGGCGAAGTTCGTCCGCCCGCCACCTTCCTCACCGCCGAGGAGATCCTGCAGCGCCAGTACCTCGCGCACATCGTCGACCGGCTCTCGCGAAAGGCCGGGGCAGAAGATCCCGGTAGCGCTACCAATGTGCTCTCGAGTTTCGACGAGGGAACCTGGATGGGCACTCTCATCGAGGTCGCCGACGACGACGCTGATCTCTTGCTCGACGAATTCCTCGGCCAGTTCGGCGATCTCCTCGGCGAAACGACCACCGCGAGCCTGCGCGCCTGGGCGACACCACCGGGGTTGGGTGAGTACAGCGGGCTCGGCGTGCTGCTGCGCGAAGCCGTGCATCGCTGGAACCGCGATGTCGACGAGCTGCGGCATCGCCGCACGGCCGTCGACGCCGCCCTCCCGGACTTCGAACAGCGCGCCGCCTCCCCCGCCGCCACCGACGACGACCGCCGCGACCTGCGCACCGCGCGCGGCACCCTGCGGCTGTTGTCCAAGAGCATCAACGACCTGACCACCGAACACTGGGTGGGCGTGCTCGAACGCTACGGCGTGCTGCCCAACTACACGCTGCTCGACGACGCGGTCTCCCTCGATGTGGGAATCACTTGGATCGACCCCGACACCAACGAATACGCCGAGGACACCGCCAGCTATCAGCGCGGATCGCGGGTTGCACTGACCGAGCTCGCGCCCGGCGCCACCTTCTATGCGCAGGGTCTGGCCGTGGAAATCGATGCGGTCGATCTGGGGGCCGGTGAATCCGCGATCCATACCTGGCGGGTGTGCCCGTCCTGCGGCTGGGCCGGGATCAGTCACGGGGCCGACCCGACTCCGCCGCCGATTCAGTGCCCCCGCTGCCACTCCGGCGCCATTGCCGATGTGAGCCAGCAGCTGCAGGTGGTCGAGATGGCCAAGGTATCGGCCGAGGTGCGGCGAGACGAGGCCGCGATCAACGACATCCGCGACGAACGGCGCCAGGAGTCGTTCACTGTGCTGACCGCGGCCGATATCGACCCGGACAACATCACCAAACGGTGGTTCGTCGCCGAGCAGGACTTCGGCGCGGAGTACCTGCGGCGCATGGATATTCGCTGGCTCAACATGGGCAGGCGCAACTCTCAGGGCAGCAAGCGTCTGGTCGCCGGTAACACCACCACCGGTGGGCTTTTCCGGGTGTGCTCAGGCTGCGGACAACTCGACAAGGTGGCGGGCCGCAACGAGCCGCACGAGCACCGCAGCTGGTGCAAGTACCGAAAAGCCGATGACGAGAAGCATGTTCGCGAGATCGCGCTGGCCAGAACGCTGCGTACGCAGGCCGTGCTGCTGCACCTGCCGGGTTGGCTCGAGTACGACTCGTTCGCCCATCCGAGCCTCAGTGCGGCCATCCTGCTCGGTCTGCGACAGGTGATCGGTGGTTCGCCGGAGCACCTCGATGTCACGGCCATCACCGACGCCCTGCACGCACCCAATCAGCGGGCCCTGCTCATCCACGACACCGTGCCCGGCGGTACCGGCTACCTCGCTGACTTCGCCAACCCTCGCCAGGTATGGGAAGTACTCGCGGCCGCCCGCGACGTCGTCAAGAACTGCGACTGCATGGATCGGTTGGCATGCCATAAGTGTCTGCTGCCGTTCGCACCGCCGCGGGAACTGGACAAGGTCTCGCGGGTCACCGCAGCCAAGGTGCTCGACGATCTGCTCGCCTGCCAGGGCGGCGAACCGGACGCGGAACGGTGGCTGGCGACGATCACCGAAGAAACGCCGGCGGACCCGATCGGCAGCCCCGAATCACCGCTCGAGCGGGAGTTCTACAAGGCGTTCACCGAGCGGTTGACGACGATGGGCGCGACGATCACCGAAAGGCCGGGCACCTACGGTCCGACCGCCACGATCAAGCTGCCCGGCACCAAGATTCGCACCTGGCAGCTCGAACCCCAGGTGTTGATGGGCAACAGTCAACCAGACTTCCAGCTCCGCACCGGCGACCCGGATATTCCGATCATCGCCGTGTTCGCCGACGGGCGGAAGTACCACGCCGTGCCGGGTAGGAACCGGGTCAGCGATGATGCCCGCAAGCGCGAGATCCTCCGTTCCGGCGGTGTTCTGGTGTGGGCGTTCGGTCACGACGATCTTCGCCGGTTCACCAGTGCCCGGCCGGAGCGCCCCGGCTGGTTCACCGATCAGCTCGCCGGGCTCACCCGGAAGCAAGGCAATCTGCGTCCGGCACTGTTCAACCTCCTGCAGGCCGACCCGATCACCCAGTTGATCGAATTCATGGTCGACCCCGACCGGGATGCGTGGGCAGCGGTCGGCCGGTGGCTCCCCCTGATGTTCTTGCAGAATGGCAGGACCAAGGGTGACAGCGAAGCGATCGGCAGCTGGGCACTCGACCTGATCAACGGCAGCGGCACACCGATCGTCGAGGGCGATTACAACTGCTGGTCCTATACGGACGGTCCGCTGACTATTACGGCCGCTGTGCCCGCGACCATGAAAACCATCGACGCGGTCCTAGCACTCGACGACCGAGACGGGGCTCTCGAAATCCGCGAAGGCCACGCGTGGAAGGAATGGCTGCGCCTGTCCAACTGGTTCGGCCTCGACGGCCACACCATCACCACACGCACACTGCTCGACGCCAGCACCGGCGCCATCGAGCAAGGACCTGAGGCGGCCGGGCTGGGCGGTGCCCCGCGTACCGGTAGTCCTCGCACCGCCGCGGTCGAACTGACACCGCAGTGGCAAGAGCTCTACGACGACACCATCTCCGATGCCGAACGCGAACTCGTCCTCGGTCTCGCATCGATCGGAGTGCCGGTGCCGGTGCTCGGTGTCGAAACCGATCGTGGCGATGTCATCGACATCGGCTGGCCGGATGCGCGGATCGGGGTCCTCCTCGCCGACCCCGATGCGGCTCCTACGATGACTGAACAGGGGTGGACGATCTGCCCGGCTGATCCGGCCGAACTCGTCGACGCGCTGAAGACGAACGGGGTGATGTGATGGCGCACATCGTGATGACCAGCCAGCGGAAGTCGGGTAACGACCTCGACGGTCCGGTCAAGCGGCGGGCTATCGATTTTCTCGACACGCTGCAGAACAACGAATCCGCAGCGATTCCCCTGATCGAGTCGGTCTCCGGCGCGCGGGACGACAGGGTCCGGGTCAGTCGAATCGGTCTGGGCCACACCGCGATTCTGTTCTCGGTCACGCCAACGGGCGGCGGTGAGGCCTCCTACGTCTACATGGGTGCGTGGCCCGATGAAGCAGCCGGCGAGTTGGCACCCCGCGCCGGCCTGCAGGTGAACCCTGTCAATGGCGTGCTCGACCTCATCGTCCATGACGATCAGCCCCAGGGGACGGCCCCCGATCTTGCTCGCGCTCAGACGCGTTCGAGCTATCTGACCGGCTTGGGGTTCACCACCGAACAGCTCACACAGGAGCTCGGCCTCGACGCGACTCTCGCCGAGCGCGCCCTGGCCGCGTCCGACGACCACATGATCAACACCATCGCTGCCGACGTCGACGGATGGCAGGGCCACGCGCTGCTCGAACTGGCCTGCGGCGTCAGTATCGACGACATCCGGGAAAAGCTGCGTCTCACCGAGAATCCGGTCGATCCATCACTCGCCGAGGACGACCAGATCCTGCAGGCGCTCGAACACCCCGCCAGCCAGATCCAGTTCAACTACATCGGCGACGACGCCGACGAACTACGACGAGTCATCGAAGGCGGCAGCTTCGCCGCGTGGCGGACCTTCCTGCATCCCGAACAGCGTGCCTACGCCGACAAGCACTACAACGGCGCATTCCGGCTGTCCGGCGGCGCGGGAACCGGCAAGACGGTGGTCGCGCTGCATCGAGCCCGCAATCTGTGGCGGCACAACCCGGACGCCCGCATCGTGCTCACCACGTTCAACCGGACGCTGGCCCGCCAGCTGCACGCAGACCTGCAGACTCTCGAACCCGGCATCACGATCGCGGCGAAGCCCGGCGATATCGGCGTCTACATCGACGGCGTCGACAAGCTCGCCAGCGACGTACTGGTCCGTGCCCGCGAATTGGCACCCGTCACAGAGGCGGTACTGGGCAGTGCCACCGAGCTGTCGTCCCGGCGCACCGACACGCTCAAAGTATGGCGAGAGATCACCAAATCGGTGGACACCGATCTGGATCCGCGCCTGGCCACCCCGGCTTTCCTCGACAACGAGTACACCGCGGTGGTGCTGGCGAACCAGGTCACCACCGTCGCTGACTACGCAAAGGTCGCCCGGGCTGGGCGCGGAGTGCGGCTGAACCGCTCGCAGCGGATTGCCGTCTGGAAACTGATCGAGGCGTTCCGGCGCCGCAGCCGGATGGACGGCACCGTCAGCTTCCCCGAGGTACTGGCGCTAGCCGCGGAGTACCTGCGCAGGCGCAGCAATGCGGGCGAGCCCTTCATTGCCGACCACGTGATCGTCGACGAAGCCCAAGATCTGCACGCCACCCACTGGGCGATGCTGCGAGCCCTTGTCGCCGAAGGACCCGACGACATGTTCATCGCCGAGGACTCCCACCAGCGGATCTTCGGTCAGCCGGTGGTGCTCGGCAGGCTCGGGGTGAAAATCGTCGGCCGCTCGCGGCGTCTGACGCTGAACTACCGCACCACCGCCGAAAACCTCAAGTTCGCCGTCGACATCCTCTCCGGCGCCGACTACCACGACCTCGAAGAAGCCGAGGAATCCACGCACGGATACCGTTCGGCCCGCACCGGTCCCGAACCGATCCTCCTCGCGTGCACCTCACTGTCCGATGAGCTCGACCAGGTGGCCGCCCGCGTTCGTTCCTGGCTCGACGAGGGTGTCGAGCCGTCGAGCATCGCGATCCTGACACGCGGCAAGAACGACCGCAGCCAGTTCGTGCGGGCACTGGGTGAACGCGGGATCCAAGCGCGCGTACTCGACGACAACCCGGCCGGGCCGGGGCACGTGCAAGTACTGACCATGCACCGGTCCAAAGGCATGGAGTTCGCAAAGGTGATTCTCGCCGGCGTCGACGACGCGCACGTACCTGCCAAATCGGTACTGAACGAGGCACCAGAGGAAGAACGGGCCGAAGCCGAGCTGCGGGAGCGGTCGCTGTTGTACGTCGCGGCGAGTCGTGCGCGTGACCAGCTCGTCGTGACGTGGAGCGGACGACGCTCTGCGCTGCTCCAGGCCGTTCCGCAGTAGCCACGCTCGGCTGACTCATCGTATTGATCTGCAAGAAAATCGGCGCACGGTCGCCGATCGAATGAACTGAGGTGTGCCGTGGCGACCGTCGTGTTGGCGACGAACAACAAATCGATGCCGAAGCTCGACGGATCGGTCAAGGACAAGGTCTACGACTTCTTCGAGAAGGTCCGTGCCGACGACACCGCGCCGGGCCTACACATCGAGCCCATCAAGGGCTCGGCCGATCCGCGAGTGCGCACCGGACGTGTCGATCTGAACTTCCGCGCGCTCATGTTCCGCATCGATGACAAATTCGGCGACGCCACCTACATCTATCTCGGCACGTGGAAACACGACGAGGCCAACAAGCTGGCCGAGAAGTCCACACTGCGGGTCAATCCGGTGAACGGCGTGCTCGAAGGCATTGTCGGCGAGCTCGACGGGCGAGGTGATCGCAAGAAGCGCTCGGTCGTGCCCGATCCGTTCGGAGCGCTCGCGGCCATGGCTGCACAACCGGCTGTCGGATACCTCAGTCGCGCCGGTTATGTTCTCGAACAGCTCACCGACCGCCTCGGTCTCGATGCGGCGCTGGCGACCAAAGTTCTCGCCGCACCCGATCAGGATGGTGTGTTCGCGGTAGCGCAGACCACCGAGGTGGCCTGGCAGCAGAACGCCATCCTCGAACTCGCCGTCGGCCGATCCATCGACGACATTCGTGACACGCTCGGCTTCACCGAGCGGCCGGTCGACGAAACTCTCGACGAGAACGAGCAGATTCTCGCTGCCCTTGAACATCCAGCCACCAGAATGCAGTTCACCCTCGTCGATGACAACGACGAGCTCCGCCGCGTCATCGAAGAAGGTGACTTCAAAGCCTGGCGGACCTTCCTGCATCCGAACCAGCGCAGGTTCGTGGAGAAGCAGCAGCGCGGCGCTTTCCGGCTTTCGGGCGGAGCCGGTACCGGCAAGACTGTTGTCGCCCTGCACCGTGCCCGCTACCTGGCAAAACAGAATCCGGACGCGCGGATCGTGCTGACGACCTACAACAAAACCCTCGCCAAATCACTGCTCGACGACCTGCAGGCGCTCGATCCTGCCCTTGCCATCGCCGAGGAGCCAGGCGACCGCGGTATCTACATCGCCGGCATCGACAAGCTCGCGGCAGCGCATCTGCGGCGCAACAAGGAATGCGACGAGGCATTCGCCGCCATCTTCGGTCCCGGTACCTCGACCCGGCGTGGCCGGACAGTCAATTCCGATTTCGGCTGGCCGGAAGTGGTTGCGGCAGTGAAGAACACCCTCGATCCACGGTTGAAGCATCCGTCGTTCCTCGCCGCCGAGTATGTCAGCGTGGTGCTGGGCAACCGAATCACCACCCAAGCCGAGTACTTGAAGGTGCCGCGGGCCGGGCGAGGCGTGCGGCTCAACCGCCCGCAGCGGGCTGCCGTGTGGCAGCTGATCGAGGAGTACCGCAAGCTCGGGCGCAGTGCCGGGCGCCTCAGTTTTCCCGAGGTCCTCGCCCTGGCCGCCGCGGACTTGCAATGGCGCGCGAAGTCCACCGGTCACACCCTTGCTGATCACGTGATCGTGGACGAGGCGCAGGACCTGCACGCCACACACTGGGCGTTGCTCCGTGCGCTGGTAGAGGAGGGGCCCAATGATCTGTTCATCGCCGAGGACTCGCATCAGCGGATCTACGGCCAGCCGGTAGTCCTCGGCCGTCTCGGCATCAACATCCGAGGCGGGCGATCCAGCAAGCTCACCCTCAACTACCGCACCACCGCCCAGAACCTGAATTTCGCCGTGAGCATCCTCGAGGGCGCGACCTATCGCGATCTGGAGGAGGGCGAAGAATCCACGGCGGGCTATACCTCTGCCCGCCTCGGCCCGGCGCCACGCCTGGTCGCCTGCGCTTCGGTTGTCGAGGAACTTACGGCCATCGCCGATCAGCTCAAGGCATGGATCGCCGACGGCATCGGTCCGGCCGACATCGCGGTTCTCACCCGTGGCGCTCGCGAACGCGACCTCATCGTGCGCGCGCTCGCCGACCGCGGTGTTGCCGCCCAGGTACTCGACGACGACCTGCCGACTGGCGGACAGGTCCAAGTGCTGACCATGCACCGGTCCAAGGGCATGGAATTCCGGTGTGTGGTGCTCGCCGGTATCGATCGTGACCACGTGCCGTCACACCATCAATTGCGTGGCGTGCCCGAGGAGGAACTCAGCGAGGCCGAACAGCGAGAGCGCTCACTGCTCTATGTCGCGGCCAGCCGGGCGCGCGATCAGCTGGTGGTTACGTGGAGCGGTCAGCTCTCCGAACTACTGAAGAAATAGGTGGGTGGCGGACGCTCACTCTTCCTTGACAGGCGGTTCCAACGCACCAGAGGTCAGACCGGTTCCGATCAGATCCGCCGCCCGTTGAGCAGCGTCCGCCGTTTGCACCGCCGCCACACGTAGCCGGTGTAACCGGCGGAAAGCCTCTGCGTACGGTTTCTGGTCAGCTGGATGCACATTGGGGATGCGCAAGCGGGAGGGGTCGAGGCGGATGGTGGTCGCGCCGACCATGGCTGCCGAGTTGTCGGGGCTGCCGACGAAACCGGCGAAAAACCAGGGGTCCATCCGGTCCGGATCGGTGCGGAAAACGATGACCCCTGCCCCGGGCACGGCCCCGACGTCGTCTCCTTCGGCGACGCGGGCGCCTTGAGCAGCGCCGTGGTCATCGCGGAATCGGGAGACCAGGACATCGCCCTCGCGAATAAGTTCGGCGGAGACCTGAACACCAGGTCCTGAGAGGCCGGTAGGGCCGCGACCGGAAAGGATGTCGCGAGCGGAGAGAACGGGGCGGGCAGGGGCGTCGGAACCAGCAGGTTCTGTCGGGGTGCTGACTATTCGGACGGCGCCGCCGCGTTCGAGGTCGCTGACGGTCGCGGTACGCAGGGACGTGCCGCTGCCGGCCGGCCATACTTCCAAGGTGACGGCGGTATCACGGAGCTCGGCGAGGTGCTCACCGAGCAGTGCGACAGCGGCATGGGCAGAGGAGGCGACGCTGCCGGTGTCCACAGCGGCGCGCACTCGTCGCGCGGGGGTGAGGTCGACGTCGTCGTCGAGAATATCCGTCACGCGCACGACCGCGGTGAGGTCGGCTACGGTGGCCGCTTCGGTGTCGCCGTGGTCGAAGGAACGCCAGGAGCCGGTGAGGCGATCGGCAAGGACCTGCCAATCTGGTTGGGTGTCACCACGATTGGGCAGCCGGGCGGCATCGGCGAACAAGATGGAGTCGTCGGCGGTGGCGCGGTCCGGTCGGCGCAGGATCCAGATCTGCAGACCGATCTGACGCGGTGTCGACGCACCCGGCGGCAGCGCGACAACAGCCCGGAGGGCTCCTGCCCGCACCAGTTCCATCCTGATACGTCGGCCGGACGTTCGCGATGCAACCGCAGGCGGCAACAGGACGGCCGCCGTCCCGCCGGGATGCAGGTGGGAAATGGCGTGCTGTACCCACGCCAGTTCGGACTCGCCGCGCGGGGGAACCGAGTATTCCCAGCGCAGGTCGAGGGCGAGCCGGTCGGCGCCCCAATCACGTTGCGCGTATGGCGGATTGGCCATGACCGCATCGAACTTGTCACCAGGAAAAGCATCAGCGAGAAGGCTGTCGCCAGTGCGGATGTCGACGGAAACCGCGGGCAGCTCGCTGCGCAGCAACGTCGCTGTACGGGCGGCCTGGACCGGCAGGGAGTCTTGGCCCGCGAGCGTGGTCGCGCCGATCCGCGCCGCCTCGATCAGCAGGGTTCCGCTGCCGCATGCCGGGTCGAGAACGCTGCTCGGCGGTGGCGCGGCCGAGGCCGCTAGCAGGTCGGCCATGAGGGCGGCGACCGGACTGTCGGTCGGATAGACACCGGTACTCGGTACCGCGTCGAGCCCGCGCTCAGCCAGAACGTCGAGCGTCTGTTTGATACCGACCGCACCGATTGCGGCACTGACGGCGCTGTGCACGGGCGAGCTGTCGTCACCGATCTGGCCCATGAGAGCAGGCACAGTCTCCGGATCGACTTCGGATCGCAGTAAGGAGCGCAGGCGCTGCACCGGCGAGTCCGCTGATTGCACACCATGGCCGCGCAGCCACTCCTGCACCTCGCCGAGGTCGAAGACAGGACGCGTCTCCGTTCCGCCCGATGCGGGGGCCGGAAAGTCGGTATGCCTGCGCCGCCAGTTGCTGACCGTCGCGCGGGTGACGCCCGCCAGTCTGGCGATTTCCGCCGCGGCAACCGTGGGCGATGTTTCGGACATTGGCCTCCTTTCGACTCGCCACCCTACGGCGGAGGTCGTCAAGCCCCAACGTAACACGCTCACGTTGACGATGTTTTCACATGGTTGCATTAGTCTTGCTTGAAAACATTGTCAATTGCTTGTCAACCGCATGACTTCGATGCTACGGTTTTCTTACCGACGGCCGAGTGCCGACCATGAGCAAACGAAACCCGTTGCTCCATCACCGATTTCCCCAGACAACAGGCCAGCAGAGGTCGCGATTTGTCGTGCCTTCTAACGCCTCGAGGAGAGCGTATGTCCACCCACCGACAGCTTCGCAGTCGTCGGCGCCTGCACCGCAGCTCACACATATTGCCCCTCCGACACGGGCACGACCTGTTCACCCGGCGCACTCGCATTCCGACAACCAGATGCCTGCACGGCAAACGTCGCTACTTCACCCGGCTCGACGCCGAGCTGGTGCTGGCTTGCCTCGACCGCTGCAACCCTGCCCGCCGCGAAAAGCGTTGCTACGAATGCCCCACATGTCACGGCTGGCATCTGACCAGTCAGACGCTCGAGCAATACGCCGCCGAGCACAGTGCACGCCAGCCTGCCGTCACTTCGACCAGGCCGCCGATCACGCTCGATGTGCCGCGTCGGATCGGACCGGTGCCAACGCCGGCCGAGGTGGCGGACCGGCTCCGGCTCCAACGCGCTGTTCCTGTTGCAGCGCAGCAGAATTCCGCGCCGAGCGGGACGCGTGCGCTACTCCTTCGCGTCTGGCGGCACATCACCACATACCACCGACCCCACCGGCGACCGACATCGAGATCTACACCGGCGAGTCCTACGTGACACTGCACGGCGGCGACATCGTCAAAGTCACCGGATGCCGGTGGAACCCGGCCACCTGAGGCGCTCGATAAGCAACCCCGCAATACCCGTATCCCGGCATCGCCGCGCTCGAAGTCAAAGGAGAACCAACATGACTCAGCCCTACGACCATGACAAGCTGCCCGCTGCGTTCGATGCGCGCCAGCCGTCAGAAGCACCTCCCCCGCCGCTCCCTGACCCGGCAAATTTCGAACCGCCCGCTGCTCAGCAGCAGCCACCCACGTACCCGAATCAGCCCTACGCCGACCCACGTTTCGCGCAGGCGCGCCCATCAATCCCTCATCCGCACCAGGTCTATCCACAGCCCGTCTATCAACCGCCGCAACCAGTAATGCCGGTCGTCAATGTCACGCAGAACAACATGGGCGGCGGCTACGTCCAGGTCCGGCGCGGACCCAACCATGGATTGCATCTGATCCTCACAATCCTGTCGTGCGGGTTGTGGGCGCCGGTATGGATCTTGGTCTGGATAGTTGATGCCATGGGGCGCAAATAGCTCTCCGGCGTGGAGCGTCGGCCGGTAGATGAGCTCTTGGATGTTGCCGTCGAGTGTCCGGGATTCGATCAGTTCCAGGTCGAAATCCTTCGCGCTCTGGAGGATCGGGGCCAGGCCGGTCTGGCCGGTGATCACCGGGAACAGCGTGACCTGGACTCGGTCTACCAAACCGGCGGCCATCAGTGCCCGGTTCATCGACAGGCTGCCGTGGGAGCGCAGCGGCACGTCGGACTCCTGCTTGAGCCGGGCGACGACGTCGACAGCATCACCGCTCACGACGGTCCCGGCCAGCCCGTCGAGGGGTTCTGTCAGCGTTGTCGACACCACCGTTGTCGGCAAGCTGATCATTCGGGTCACCCACGGGTCGCGCACCTCGGACTCGCTGGTACTCGATGCCAGCATCTGTGCGAAGGCACGATATGTGTTGGCCCCGAAGACCATTCGCTGCTCCTGGCTGTACTGCTCGAGGCGATGGCCGAGCAGCTCGGGGCCTTGCTTGCCCCAGTAGCCGGTCCAGTCGCCACCGGCGGCGCCGAAGCCGTCGAGACTCGAAAAGACGTCGAAGGTGTAGGTCGCGGGCATGATGTCCTCCTCGAATACGCCGATCAGATCAGGTGTATCGATACAGACGGGACGCTACGCCGAATCTCATCGGCGATGATGCCGTGGTTGCCCTTCGAACGCAAAAAGGCCCTCCAACCATAGGTTGGAGGGCCTTTCGCAATGATGTTCCGGCGG
>NZ_BMNE01000007.1 GCF_014646295.1 Nocardia rhizosphaerihabitans | reverse complement strand
GGCGGCCGCCGACCGGGCCGCCCAGGCCGCCCGCGATGCGGCGCAGGTTGCCCGCGACGCCGCCGGGGCGGTGCGCGAGACGCACGCCGCGTTGGAGGCGGCGCAAGCAGCCGAGGAGGCGGCGGCCCGCGCTCGCCATGCGGCCCTGCTCGAGCGGGAGGCGGCGGAGAACGTCCTGCACGACGCGGTGCCGGATCTGCAGGCGCGCAATGCCGCCAAGCAGCTGGCGGACAGCGTCCGGCTCCCGATGTCGACCACCTCGGCGACCCTGGCCCCGATCGATCCGGCCGTCACCAGCCCGGCGGTCCTCGCTCCCGTCAGCGGGAACGCGGAGCACAACGACCATCGGTCCGCGCAATCGGAATTCGATGCGGCCGTGCACGGTTCCGGCCTCGCCCTGCCCGAACCGCCCGCGGCGACGAAACCGGTCATGCCGGTCACCGTCACCGAGATCGACAATCCGGGGTTGCTGGTCAGCGATGTCACCGGGCACCTGGTGCCGGTGGCGCCGGGGCAGCACCTGGATGTCGACGACAACGTCGATGCCTCGTTCCGCGAGGTCGACGTGCCGGGCGCCGGTCGGGTGCTGCTGCCGAACACACTGATCGCGGCGGCGTTCGACCAGGTCCGTTCGGCCGCCGGGTCGCTCCAGCTCGTGCCGAAGGTGTCGGGCATCGTCGCCTTCGACGCCGACAGCAACGCGCAGGTCATGCCCGATGGGCCGATGTTCGTCCGGCCATATCGCAATGCCGACGAAAGCCGTTCCCGCATGGAGGTTTTCGGTGGACCGGCGGTGGGCTGGTTGCGGGTCGACGCCGACCGCAGCAGCGCCCGGTCGCGCCGGGCGCAGGGTCCGCTGTACCCGAGCGATGTCGACGTGCCCCGGCCCGCCGATGTGTTGCAGGGCTCGGCCGCGGACTGCTACCTGTTCGCGAACCTGCTCGGCATGGCCTCGAACACGCCGAGCCTGATCACCGACATGATCGCCCCGGCCGTCGTCGACGGTCAGCCGGTGTACCGGGTCCGGTTCTACGACCCCGAGACCGCGGACTGGGTGTGGGTGACCGTCGACGACACCTTCTATGTGAACGCCGACGGGACCATGACCTACGCGGTGCACGGTGCCGACCAGCCGCTGTGGGCGGCGGTGATCGAAAAGGCGTGGGCGGTGTTCCACGGCGGCGAGCACGGGTACCACGGGCTCGACCTCGGGATGCCGGGAAAGACCGCCGCGATGCTGCGGCCGCCGACGCTGCCCGGACCCAAGACCGGACGCGCCCAACCGACCCGCGCGGTCGACGAGCCGATGTTCGCCGATCCGTTCCAGCTCGACCGCGACACCCTCGCCGAACTGCTCGGCCGGTCGGGCTTCGCGCGGATGGTCCTCGACGCCGAGTCCCGGTTCGCCGCGCTCGGCCGCGGCACGGGGGCCCAGACCAGGGACAAATTCCTGGTGTTCCTCGACAAGGAAGTCAAGACAGCCGCGACCCGCGCGGGCGACCGGCTGCGCCGGGCACAGGTGCGTCCATCGGAGCTGGCCGACCTGGACCGCGCCGCGGTCGCGGAGATCCTCGGCGGCGACGGGCTGGCCGATGCGGTGCTCGAGGTGCTGGCCGGCTGGGACGCCGCCGACGATGCGCTGGGCCACAACAGCTTCAGCGCGTTCCTGACCGAGCAGTGGCAGGGCCCGCGGCGGGCACTCGAACAGCATCTCGACGCCTGGAAATCGGACACCAAGCTGTCCGACACGACCGTCGCGCAGTGGATGGCCGACCGCATCGACCATCTGGTCCGGCGCGGCGACACCGTCAGCCTGGGTACCAAGGCCGCCTTCGACACTGCCACCTACCATCCGAGCAGCGTGCTGACCGCCAAACACGCCTACTCGGTGGTCCGGGTGGACCGATCCGGCGCGACCACGCGCGTGGTGATCCGCGACCCGCAACACGACCGCGAAATCGGGGTCCCGATCGACGAACTCAACCAGTTCACCACGATCAGCGCCGCGGGCGCGGGCACGCTGTTCGCCTTCGGCGCCGCGAACGTCACCGCAGCGTCGTCGTCCACGGTGGCCGCGCGGACACCCGCGGGGGATCTGCTCGGTGTGTCCAACCCGTTCCGGCGCCGACCCGCGGCGGGGGCGACCACGCAGTTCACCGCCCCGCCCGCGCTGCCCGGATTCGGCCTCCTGCCGAGTTCGGTCCAGCGCGCCGAGAAGACCCTGGAATGGTGGACCGCGCACGGCGAGCGGTGGTGGAACGAGCTGCGTTTCGCCGAACTGCCGCAGGACGCGCGATACCGCCTGACCACCAAGCATCACATGCTGCGCGACCTGGCGGGCATCCCGGCCGCCGTCCGCGACGAGATGAACCGTGGCTACCTGACCGCGGAACTGGACCGGCTCGCCCGTGTCCGGAGTGATCGCCAACTCACCGCCGGTGAGCGCAAGCTGCACCTGTTTGTGTCGCAGGCGATCCGGGGACTCGCCCAGGCCGAGGAATACGCGCGCCGCGGCGCCGAGCTCTCCGGCATCGCCGCGCCGCCGGTGTACCTGCTGAGTTGCCGGCCACAGGCGTTCGACGGTGCGGGCTCGATGATCCTCAGCTACGGCGACGCCGACCGGGCCGAGACGGTGGCGTGGCATGTGCCCAGCCAGCGACCGGCAGGGCTGCCGCAGCAGTGGCGGGGCCTGCGGACCGGGATAGACCTGTACACCGCCGCCGAACACGACAGTCTCGCCGCGAGTACGGCCGTCGTCGTCTGGATGGCGCACGACGGGGCGTTCGGGCCCGAATCGACCGCATCCGCGCTGAATTGGGCGAAGGACACGTCGGCGGACGGCAAGCAGCGGCTGGCTTCGGCGGTGTCGCGATTCCACGGCGTCAGGACCGTGCTCGAGCGCGGCGGCGCGGCCCCGCCGCCGCACACGCTCGAAGTCCACGACCATCGGTGGCACACGAATCCGGGCGAGATCCACGACCGGCCCACCCGCCGCATCGACCAACCGGTCAACCGCGCACTCCACGGGCTCCCCGCCGCCGACCCCGGCCTTCCCGTGCCCGTGCTGGTCTCGATGCCGGTCACGCGCCGCCTGTTCACCGGTGTCCCCGGTGAGCAGGATGTGCTGCGGGACAACGATCGTCGGCATGCCGGCGACCAGCATCTGTCCGCCCAGCTGCGTGAGCTGGCCCGCGAACGTCCCGGCTGGGTGCGCCGCATGGTCCGCGAGCGCCTCGACGGCGCGTACGAGGTGCGGTTCACCGGCCCCGACGGCCGTGCGATCCGCGTCGCCGTGGACCGCCAGTTCCCCGCCTACGACGGCGCGATGGCCTACGGCGCGCACCGACCGGATCGACCGCTGTGGCCGCTCGTGGTCGAGAAGGCTTGGCAGACGCTGCTGAGTACGGAGGAGTCCGGGCCGCATATCCAGGGCGCCCTGCGCGGTAACCGGTACAGCGTGGTCAACGCGCTACGTCCGGCGGGCGAATGGACGCCCGCGGGCTCGTGGCGACCTACTCGGGGCGCCGTGCACCGTGTCGACGAGCACCCGATGAACCTGAGCGAGTCCGCGCTCGCGGCAGCGCTCGGCAATGCCGACGCGGCCGAGGTGATCTCGGGCCTTCGGCACGACTGGGAGCGCCGGCAGACGGTGGTGCCCGACTTCGCTGTGTGGGAAGCCGTGCGGGCCGCACGGGCCGCGGCTCGCGCCCCGGAAAACTCCGTCGACGTCGTCCTCGCCTGGCTGCAACAAGGCGGCGACATCGCCGACCAGCATCGCTTCGAAGTGGAGCTGGCCATCTCGACGGCTGAGCAGCCGGTGCTACGACAGCCACTGCGGCAACTGCGTACCCGCCTGCTGTCCTACGGCGAGGCCGTATCGGCGCGCTGGCCCGCACTGTTCGACGCGCTGACCGCGAATCTGACCCGGGAGGAGTTCGCGCACTGGATGCGCGTCAACGACGTCTCCACCACCGCCGGCTTCCGCGCATTCCTGGAGGAGCAATTCGTCGGCACCGAGCACCAGGCGATGTACGACTCGTCGTGGCCGCGACTGCTCGACGCGATGTCGGAGTGGGACACCGATGCGCCGGTCAGCCTTTCCGCCCTGCGGGACTCGGTCGGCTCGCGGCTGCACCAGCTGTTCGAACACAGCCGCGCGCTGATCGTGAGCACCCGGCCGGCCTGGCCCAACAGTCCCACCGAAAGCGGGCTGCTCGGCGACTACCGTTACGAGGTGTCGAAAGTCTTCCTCGACGACACCAACCGGGTCACCGCGGTACTGCTGACCGATGACACCGGGCGCGAAACCACTGTCCCCGCACACTATTTCAACCAGTTCCTCGTGCTCTCCGTCTATGACCAGGCCGACCGGCCTCTGCGCACGGCCGCCCCTGCGCCGCCGCAGTACCCGGCCGACGACCTCACACCGCCGGAGTACCGGGCCGAGGAACTCGCGCCGTTGGACCAGTACCTCGACGAATTCGGCTTCCCGGTTCCGCACCAGCTGGTGACAGCTATCGTCGACCGGTACGGGTCGCAGATCGTCGTGCCGTCCGCGGATTTCACCGACTTCGCCAGGGCGCCGATCGCCGAGGTGGCGGCGACACCGCTCGGCCTGCTCGCCGCGCGTGACCTCGATGGTCCGCTGTTCGGTCCGACCGGGCGCCCGCTCGTCGAGGACTTGCGGCACCTGCCGCAGTGGCCGGTGGTGCGGCACCTGCGGAACCTGGCCGCCGACCCGGCGGCGCTCGAGCGCCTGCTGCGCCCGGTCGTCGAGAAGTCCGAATCCGCCACCCGCGCCGTCGGATTGGACGTTCTGCTCCCCGTGTCGGGGACACCGACCTGGATCCGGGTGCAGCGCTCGACGGCGCTCCCACCGACCGAGCAGGCGAACACGCCGGTCTGGGGTGCGCTGTTCCTCGAGGCGCTGGCCGCCGCCCGCGTGCTCGAAAACCAGGACGCCTCCTGGCAGTCGGTCGTGCACTTCGACTTCACCGAAAGCATCGAAACCGATGACGCCGGACCGATTCCGCTGGTCCCGGCGGGGACGACGACCTCGGACGCCCCGGTGGAGTACGTCCGCAGCTATCCGATCCGGCGGCCGGGTGCGACCCGCACCGAGGTCGTGTTCGGGTACGAACGGGTCCTGCCGACACCGATCGGCAGTGGCGCCGTCCAGCTGGAACGCCTCGATGTCGACGGCGACCTGGTGACGGTCGATCGCGTCGAACTGGCCCGCCTCGGATTGCCCGCCTTCAGCCGACTCCGTGGTGCGCCGTGGCCCGATGCGGTCGGTCCGCTGGCCGATCACCTGACGCACCTGCCGGATTCGCCTGCGGTGAACCAGTTGCGGCAGGTGGCGGCCGAGGAACCGAACCGGCTGCGCGAGCTGATCCGCGTCGACGACGACGGCACGACAGCCACGGTCCACCTGCTGGTGCAGGGCAGGCCGCAGTGGGTGCGGGTCAACGGTGTGACCGCGCTGCCGGGGCCGGCGCGGGACGGGACCTGGGCCGGTCATCCGACCTGGCCCGCCTTCGTGCTCGAGGCCTACGAGGCCACGCGGGACGACATCGACGACGACACCGACCTCGCCGCCTACGACGACCAGGAACTGTTCGCGCCCCTCCCGATCGAGCAGATCACGCCGCCCAATTTTGTCCTCGATGCCGTTGTCGACCACGCCGCGCTGCCCGCGGCGGTGGCCGCGTCGAATCCGCTCGGCCCGCACAACGGGACGCCGATCGGGCCGGTGCTCGCACCGATCGGGCTGGGGACCAGGGTCGTGTACGGGTACGCGCCACTGGTGGCGGCGGATGGATCGGTCGTCGAACCGTTCGACGGCGGCGTCCTGTCGCTCCAGGCGAGGTTCCTGCGCCCCGACGGCACCGACACGGCACGGGTCACCGGTCTGAGCGGGACCGTCGATGTGCCGATGGCGACGCTCGCCGCGCACGGCTACCACTGGGACCCGGTGCACGAGTGGCTGGCCAGAGCGATCCCACTGCCCAACGGGGAGTTGGTGTTCGAGCATCAGCGGGTCGTCGTCGACCCGCGGCCGTTCCCCGGCCACGTGCTGCTGCACGTCGGCGATCGGCGCCACTGGATCGATGAGCGGGTGGCCGCGCAGTTCGGGCTCGTCCGGCCCGGCGGCACACGGGTCTCCGGTGCGCTGACGCTGCCTTCCGGTGCGCAGGTGCTGGTCTCGCAGCTGCCCGTCGTGGTCGACCCGTCGCCGCAGACCCGGCCGGGCCAGATCCTGCTCCGCAACGAGGGCGAGCCGCTGTGGGTCGCCGAGGACCAGGCGGCGGCCGCCGGGTTGCGGCGGGCGCGCCGACTGGACCGGCCGATCTTCGGCCGACGCGGGCCAACGGTCGACGACCTCGCCGGGCTGCAGGACTGGCCCGAGGTCGCGGAGTTGCGTGCGCGCGCGACGAATCCGGTGAACATCCTGAACATGGTCCGCTACGTCGTCGTCGACGGCGGCGCACTCAGGACGGTCGACGGGATCGCCACCGCGATCTTCCCGAACCACGTCGACAAGCACGGCAACGTGCTGGGCCAGGGCGGCCGGGTGCTCGTCGGCAACAGCAATGTTATCGGCATCGATGTGCTGCTGACCGTGGCCGGGCAACCGCGCTGGGTGCGGGTGGACCGATCCACGGTGATCCAGGCCGCGATGTCCGACGCGACGCCGTCGTGGCCGCTGCTGGTCCTGGAGGCGGTCGGCGCGGTGCGCGCCTACGAAACGGGGATCGGGGTGCCGGTGCACACCGCCCCGCGCGCTGCGCCCTCCCTGTTGACGCAGGCGTTCCACGCACCGTCCGATGATGAACCGGCGCCGAGGAATCCGGGCTCCACCCAGCCGGTGACCGCGGTCGCACCGCAGTTTCCGCCGGCGCAGTTCGCGGCGGACGTCGAGATGGCGCTGCCGCGGCCGTCGAGCGGCCCGGTGGACGCGGGGATACCGGTGCTGACCTCGCCCGGTTCCCGGCTTGCCTTCGAATTCCCGCCGCTGGTCCAGCGGTTCGGTGCGGGGACGCGGGTGTGGCCACCGTTCGAGGGCGGAATCCTGCTGGTCGCCGGAACCGTGGACGAGCAGGCCGGGCACGTCGCGCTGTCCGGACCGAACGGCCCCCTGCGCGTCCCTGTCGCCGCACTGGCCGAGAAGGGATATCGCTGGGACGCGGCGAACGGGTGGTATGCGCGCGCGGTGACCGTCCAGACGCTGGACGCGGGCGACATCGTGCTGTTCGAGCATCAGACCGTGGTGGCCGAACCGCATCCGCAACTGCCGGACTACATCTCGGTACGCGCAGGCAAGGAGACGTACACGATCGCGACGGCCGAGGCGCACCGGGTCGGTATCCGCCTGCCCCAGCAGCTCGGCGGTGAACTCTACGGTGCTCGCGGTCCGGTCGTCGAAGACCTTGCGGGCCTGCCGGATTGGGCAGCCGTCCGGCAGTTGCGCGAGCTCGTCGCCGACCCGGCGGCCATCACGACGATGCTGCGCCCGGTCCTCGACCGCGACGGGAACCTGAGCCACGTGGACGTGGCCGTACTGGTATCCGGTGAGCGGCAATGGGTTCGGGTGGACCGCTCGACGGTCGTCCCAGCCGATCCCGCGGTGACCGATCTCGCCACCACCCCGATCTGGCCGTACGCCGTGCTCGCGGCGCACCTGGCGGCCAGGACCATCGGGGACGCGGCGGCGATCGACGAACTGAAGAATTCCCGGTCGATCGGTAACTGGGCCGCGGCTCTGGTCAACGACGGGCTTTTCGCACCGGAGGGTGTCGACGAGGACGACGTCGCCGCCGGACTCGAAGACGAACCAGCACAGCAAGATACGGAGACGGTGGTTCACCCGGCACTGGTCGAGGAGCTGCCCGGCACCAGCACGCCCCTGCTCGGCGCGCCACTGCCCGTGAGTGGTCCGGTCACGGTGGGTCCGCCGCATCCGATCGCCGATCTGCTCGACGAGGGCGAACTGGCCGCGCTGTTCGACACTCCGGAGGTGGAGAGCGCGGCCTTCGAGCGGGCGGCGATTCCGGTACCGGATGGCTCGGCCGAGAGCGCGCCCGCCGGCATGGAATGGCCGATGCCGGTCACCACGGCACACATCGCGGCCGTGCCGGGAACGCTGCTGGTCAGCGACAGCGAACAGCGTCTGGTCGCCATCCGCACGGCGAGGTCGCTGCCCGTGCTCGCTCGGGAAGCGGACGGCCATGTCCGAATACAGCTTCCGGACGGCCGCACCGCCGTCCTGACGCCCGAGATGGTCGCCGGCGCCTTCGTGCCCGGCCGTCGGCTCAATCGCGCGGATGGTCAGGAGCTGTTGCGGCCCATTATCCCGCCGAGCCCGCACAGTCTGGGCTGGGTCGTCGATGCCGCGGGCGCCGTTGTCGAACTGCCCGGCAAGGCATTCCGGGCGCGGCCGCATTCCGGCGAGCCCCGCTACTCGATGGCGGTGCACGCGGGACCGGAATTCGGTTGGTACGCGGTGGAACCCACGCGACTCGACGTCAAGGCCGAACGCGCGCGCGGGCCGCTGTACGGCCCGACGGGACTGCCACAGCCGGGCGACGCCAAGCAGGGCCGCCTCGGTGACTGCTATCTGATCGCCCCGCTGATCGGGATGGCCACCGACCACCCCGGCTTGATCACCGACATGATCAAGCCGGTCGAGGACCTCGACGGCATGTACGACGTGCGCTTCTACGACGAACAGACGCACGCCTGGGTGTGGGTCCGGGTCGACGACACCTTCTACCATCGCGGCACCGACGGCACGATGATCTACGCGGTACAGAACCCGGATCAGCCGTTCTGGCCCGCACTGGTCGAAAAGGCCTTCGCGATCCTGCGCGGCGGCGCGGCCGGCTACCAGGGCATCCACGGTGGCAATTCGGCCGCTGCCGGGGCGACGCTGCGTCCGCCGGTGCTGCCGGGGACCGCGGGCCGCAGCCAGCCTTCCGCGAGCGAACGTCTCAGCTTGACGCGCATGCCGTTCCTGGTCGACTACGACACCATGATCGACATCGCGGGCAGTGCGGGATTCGTGCGGATGATGCAGGACTGGGAGCACGAATTCCGCACCGCGCAGCTCGCGCAGGACGATCTCGGCGCCGCCTTCAAGACACTGGCGCTGAACCACGTGAAAGCCGAGCTGAAGCGCGTCCGCGCGGCGCTGGACAGCCCCGAGCTGGCGTCGGTGCCGCTGTCGGCGATCACCCGCGCGGACCTGATCGCGCGGCTGGGCGACAACGGCACGGTCGACGCGGTGCTGGAGGCACTGTCGGCCTGGACCAACGACGACAATCGGGTCGGCTTCGTCACCCGCCTCGGCAAGCAGTGGCGGGCCGCGAGCGGCGCCGTCGAACAGCACCTGTCCGCCTGGTTCGCGAACACCAGGCTGGCCGACACCACGGTGGCGCAGTGGCTGGCCGCGCGCATCGAGTTCCTACTGTCGCGGGGCGATACCGTCTCTCTCGGCACCAGGTCGAACATCGCACGCACGTATCACCCGACGGCACCGGTCGTTTCGAGCCACGGCTACTCGGTGCGCCGCGTCCTGCGGTCCGGAACGGACACCTTCGTCGAAGTGGTTGATCCCCGCCGCCCCGGTACGGTCCTCCAGGTTCCGCTCGGCGAACTGAACCTGTTCCGCACGCTCAGCTCGACCGGTGCGGGCACCATGTTCGCGTCCGGCGCACGGCCCGATCAGAGCGTGAACGCCGCGGCCCGGCCGACGAGTGAAGTGCTCGAGCCTGCCCCGATCGCGCCGGAATGGGCGGTCGCGGTGGAGCAGTGGTTCGACGGCGCGTGGACCGTGCAGACCGCTGCGGTCACCGAGTGGCGGCCCGCGGATCCGGCCGACATCATGCTGCTCGGTACCTCGGCGCAGCAGCTGTTCGTGCTGCACCGCGGCCGGGCGGGCCGGATCGAGGCGCTGGATTTCCAGGGCAGGCCGGTCGCGCTGGACGAGCGTGGCATCGGCGGGCTGATCAGCGACCACCGGCTGACCGAATTCCGGGTCGGCCGCATCGAGCTGGCCCCGCAGTACGACGTGACCAGGCGGGTGGTGTCGTTCACCGGCTTGCTCGACGAGTGGGTGCGGCCCGCGTTCGTCGCGCCGGTGGACGCGGTGATCGACCGGGAAACCCTGGTGGCCGTGCCGACACCGCCGCGCGTGCGGGTGCCGGAGGGCGGAATTCTTCGCGATCGCGGACTGGTGGACGGTCAGCGCTACGCGGTGCGGCGGGCCGATGATCCGGCGCTGGTGGAGGTCAAGCCGGTCACCGGCGGTGACGCGTGGCTGATGTCGGCCGAACACGCCGCCGCGTTCGGGCTGTACCCGGCACAGCCGATCGATGACCCACTGTGGGGGCCGGAGGGGCCCGCAGCCGAGGACGTCCCGGAGTTGTTGGGCGACAAGGAGTTCACCGAGCAGCTGCGGGAGCTGGCGCGACGGGATCCGGGCGCGATCGTGGACATGTTCGCGATGGCCGACACCGAGGACCGGGCCACGGCGAGCCGCTACCGGATCATGATCGCCGACAGCACCGGTCCGGTGCTGGTGGAAGTGGACCGCCTGCTGCATCCGGATGCCGATGGTCGGCCGGTGGTCGAGGACGGTCGCCCGGTGTGGCCGCATCTCGTGCGGAAGGCGTACGAGCGAACACGATTCGCGGAGATCCTCGGCATCGACACCGCGGCGATCGACTTCGCCCCCACCGGTGACCAGCTTCGGCAGCTGCCCGCCGACGCGCGCGTCACCACCATCGCGGCCGACGGAAACTGCTTCTTCCGTGCCGTTTCCGCCATCATCGGCCAGGATCACGCGACCATCCGCGCGGATCTCGTCGACTATCTGCTCGACCGGCGCGCCGAATTCGAGCACTTCGTCGCCGTCGAGGAGGGGGTATCTCGCGCACAGAAGTTCCTCGACGATGTCACCGCGTTGCGGCGGGACGGGACGTACGCCAATGATGCCGCCGACTTCCTGGTCGTGGCCGCCGCCCGGCGGTACGGCATCGACCTGGCGGTGATGGACGACGCAGGGAACATCGTCGAGACGCACGCGGCCACCGGATCCAGTGCACGGCACTACCTGCTCCGGCGGGAGGTGGCCGGGGGCCACTACAACCTCGCGACGGTGTCCGCGCAGCCGTCGGGCAGGGGGCAGGTGCACCCGAGCGGGACACCACAGCGTCAGGGGACGCGCCGCGTGGTCGGCGCCGCCGTGCGACGGCTGCTCGCGGTCCTGGCCGGAGTTCCGCGCACCCCGAAGGCCCCGCATACCGTGGCACCCTGGTTCGACAAGGAGCTGCCACCGATTCCGGCGAGTTCCGCGCGCGTATCCGCGGACCACGATGCGCCGCTGTGGGAGAACGCTATCGATCAGTGGTTCGACGGGGACTGGTCCGATTTCTCCGGGGCGGTGGCGCAGTGGCGGCCTGCCCGTCGGGCGGAGATCATGCTGCTCGGCACGGGCACGCGGCATCTGTTCGTTCTACACAGTGGTCCTGCGGGACAGGTCGGGGTGCTCGATTTCGACGGCCGACCGGTCGTGCTCGACGCGCGCGGGATCGACGGATTGATCAGCGACCATCAGGTGACCGAATTCCTGCTCGGCCACATCGAAATGGCACCGCAGCACGGTCGGGTGGTGTCGTTGACCGGACTCGACACCCTGCTCGCGGAGCAGGACGACGTCTTCGCCGCGCCGACCGAGGACACCACGGCGGCGCAGGCGACGGAACTCGCGCGCGCGATGGAATCACTGCGGGCAGTGCCCGACTACGGCACGGAACTCGCCGCGCAGCAGCACGGACCGGAATCGGGCGTCACTCCCGCCTCCGGTCGGCCCGTCTTCGCCGGTACTTCCGTCCCGGTGCCCGAGCGCCGGACCGCCGCCGACGAGATCGTGCTCGCCGGTGTCGCGCCGCTGCCCGAGGTGACCGCCCCGCCGGTCGACATCGGCCTGCACGAGAAGCGTCGCCTCGTCGTCGGACCCGACGGCCTGCTGTACCGATCCGACGGCAGCCTCTTCGACACCCGGTGGTCGGCGAACCTGAATGGTGGCCACCAGCAGCCGACTCACCTGACGTCGTCGCCGATGAACCGGCGCGCCATCCTGGTGATGGACGAGCGCGGCAACATGTGGGCCGTCCCGTCGGGCGAATTCGACGGCAAGACGATCACCCCCGCGTCGCTGCTCGGCGCGGGCCGGGCCGCCGCCTCGGCGTGGATCGAGGTGCGGGCGGGCGTGCTCACCGTGCTGGCCGACGCGAACGGCGAGTACGGGTTCGACATGTCGCAGCACAACGGCAGCGCGCTGCTGTACCTGATGCGCGGGCAGCCCGGCAGTGCCGGGCCGGTCATGCCGAGAATGCTGGTGGCCGAGGACTTCCGACACCTGCGTTACATCGGCTCCGGGCGCACCCCGAGCGAACCGGGCTGGATCGAGCAGGACTGGCGGGGCAGCAGGCCGACGTCGGAGCAGGCGGCCGCGCCGCTCGGCACCGCGGCGCGTCGACCGCTCCCGATCGCCCCCGACGGCGCGACGAGTCAGCTGGTCGAGACGGCGTTGCAGACCAAGGGTTCCCGCGTGTGGCCGCGCGATCTGCCCACCATCACCACGGAGGCGGGGACCACGCTGCGACCGTTGCCGGGGGGAATCCTGCGGCACCGCGCTCTGTCGACGCGTGTACGCGTCGACGACAACGGTGAGCGGTCCTACTTTGTCACCGGGGCGGACGGGACCGGCTGGGTAACCGGCCGCGCCCTGCACAGCGACGGCTACCGCCTGGACGCGGCCAACGGGCGGTTCGCGCGGGAACTGACCTTGCCGACGTCGACCGGTCCGATCACGCTGGCGGTCGACGAACTCGTTCGCGTCGAGCAGGACCCCGCGGCACCGGACCGGGTGCTGCTGTACCGCGGCGCCGCCGCCCCGGTGTCGGTGGCCGCTGACCAAGCCGACCGGCTCGGTCTGCGCCCGCTGCGTCGACTCGCCCACCGGGTGTTCGCCACCACCGGTCCATCGATCGACGACTTGGCACACATCGATCTCGCCCCCGATTCCGCGGTGCTGGAGCAACTTCGGGACCTCGTCACCACCCACCGGAAGCGCCTCGTCTCGATGTTCACCTCCTTGGATCGGGATTTCGGGGTGCTGCTGATGGTGCGTGGGCGTCCCCGCTGGGTCCGGGTCGACCGCTTCACCACCATGGACTTCACCGGCACGGCCACCGACCCGATCTGGCCGCTGCTGCTGCTGGAAGCCGTTGCCGCGGTGCGCAAAGCCGAGGACCAGCACGATGTGCAGCTCAGCCTGTACGACCGGGAGTACGACACCGACGCCGGAAGCTGGATCCCCGCGGCAGACGTCGACGCCGAACGCGACAGTCGGGTGGCGATGTGGCTGAGCACGGTCACCGACGGCGCGCCCGCGGCGCCCGAGCCGACCACGACCACGACCGATGACCAGACGGAATGGGAGCGGGCGCAGCTGCTGATCGTGTGGACCGATGCCGCGGAGAACGACCCCGACGCACAACTGACGCTCTACGACGCGGGTCGCGGCATCACGATCCAGCTGACCCGGCAGGAGCTGGCGGACCAGGGGTACGTGTACTCGAACACCGAACTCGGCAAACGCTTCACGCTGCCGATCATCGAGAACGCCCACGGCGTGCCGATCGGACCCGAGCTGAATCCCGCCGCACCACAGACCTATCCGGCGGCGGTGACACCGACGACCCTCGACGAGCCCGGCGCCGACGGTCAGCTGCCCGCCGCCGACATCCTGGTACCGCCCACCGGAGTCACCCTGCCGACCGCGACCGGACCGCTGCACCTCGCCGCGGGTACCCGCATCGCCGCCCGCCGCACCACGAGCTACCCCGACCACGTGTGGATCAAGCACGAGCGGCAGGCGCAGTGGCAGCTGGTTGCGGAAGCGGACCTCGCCACCGCGGGCTTGGCAGTGCCGCACGTCGTCCGGGTCCTCGGTGACCTGTTCGGGCAGGACGGGCTGCCGTACGCGCACGAGACCGGGCAGATCGGGCTCGGCACCTGCTATCTGCAGAGTCTGCTCCGCAGCCTCACCACCACCCACCCGGACTGGATCCAGCAGATGGTCGAGGAACGCGACGGCGGCTTCGCGGTGCGGTTCAGTGGACCCACCGGGTACATCTGGATCCCGGTCGACCGGCGGTTCTACGCGGTCGGATCCGGCGCGGACCAGCGCCTGGCCTACGGCGTCCACGAGCCGGGGCGGCCGCTGTGGGCGGTCGTGATCGAGAAGGCGCTGGCGATCTATGTCGGCGGCGATCGGGGTTACGCCGGTATCAGCGGCGGCACCGCGGCGGCCACTGCGGCGATCCTGGCTCCGATGCACGCGTGGAACTCGATCGGACGGCCATCACGACTCCGGGCGACCGATGATCTCGGGTACGCCCACCCGATGACGATGGGGCAGGACGCGCTGGCCGCCCTGGTCGGCAGCTCGGCGCTCGCCCGCGACGTCCTCCAGCTGGAGCAGGCATGGCGCGATCGCATCAAGAACCAGACCCAGGCGGGTCCGGAACACAATCCCTATGTGGCCGAGGGCTTCCGGGCCTTCCTCCGGTCCACGATGGACCCCACGAGCTTCGATCGGCTGCTGCGGGCGACCGCGCTGTGGGACGCCATGCGGGACTGGGAATCCGGCCGTCCCCAGCCGACGGGAACGGCGCTCACCCAGTGGGCACTCGACCGCATCGGCTACCTCGTCGATCACGGCGACGCGGTCGTCCTCGGCACCAGGGGTGATCTCGACCAGGACGCGCCAGGCAACCTCGGCTTGCTGAGCGGCCACGCCTACACCGTGCTCGGTGTGGAAACCGATGCGGCGACCGGACATGTCACCGGCGTCGTCGTTGTCGATCCGGGTCGGAGCATGTACGACCCGGCCGCGTTCATCACCGTGACCCAGACCCATCTCAACGCCTTCCTCATGCTCTCGTCCGCCGGACCGGGCAGCTGGGGAGCGCACGGCCACGACTACCTGCCCACCCAGCGCATCGGCTTCGGTGCGGACCAGGGGGCGCCGCCGGTCCCGAACCGCGCGACCCGCCCCAGCCAGGCGCCGTCGACGATGTCGGTCGTCGAACTGTCGACGAATCAGCCGGTGGCTCCGCCCATTCGGCGGTCCACCCGACCGACTGTCGTGGCGCCGATCGCCCCGGTCGTCGCCACCGCGCCGCCCGCATCGGAGTTCGCGCTGCCATCGGCCGCGACCGACATTCCGCGCCAAGGCTTCTCGCTCGACGCCTACAGCGGTCACCGGGTGCGCTTGCCGGGCAAGGCGCGAGTCCCCTTGAGGGTGCACGACAACCACGTATGGCTCTGGGCCGCTTCGGAACAGAACTCCACGCCGCAGTGGCACCAGTTCGACAAGGACGCGGTGACCGGACGCGGAGTCGAAGTGCCGCAGGTCGTCCGGATGGACAATCTCCTGTTCGACCCCGACCGGCTGCCCTCGGTGCTCGACGTCGAGCAGGGGATGTTCGGAACCTGCTACCTGATGGCGGATTTGATCGGTCTCGCCCAGCAGCATCCGAACTGGATCCACGACATGATCATGGATATGCACGACGGCACGTTCGATGTGCGGTTCACCGAGCAGGTCGACGACCTGCACCGGCGGGAAGTGTGGATCTCGGTCGACCGGAACTTCTATGTCTACGACGCCGAACGTCCCTACGCGCAACGTAAATCGGGGATGCCGCTGTGGGCGATGGTGATCGAGAAGGCGTGGGCCAAGTACCGCGGCGGCGACCACCGCGGCTATGTCGGTATCGAAGGCGGCAGCGCCGCCGCCACCGCCGCCGCGTTCGAGCCGCCGACCGTGACCGGCAGGCACGGCAGGCTGGTCCCCTCGCGCGCCATGGACGACCACTATTTCGCCCACCCGCTCACCCTGGGACAGGACGCGCTCGCCGAGCTGATCGTGGTACCCGGTGTGCCGGACGAGAACGCGCACCGCGACGCGCTCGAGCTGGCCGCGGAGATCCTCGACCTGGAACCCGCGTGGCGCGAGTGGATGAACAAATGGGCCGACCACACCAACTGGGACCGGGCCAGGAGCGTGTGGCACTCGCTGCACGGAACGAACTCCGCGATCGATCCGAACGAACCGCGGTATCGCCAGTGGCTCGATGGCACCAACGCGCACACCTCGGCGGGGTTCCGGACCTTCCTGCGCGAAACGCTCCGTGCCGACCGGTACGCGGCGCTGGCTCCCGCGCTCGAGGTGCTGCACACCGAAATGGCGCGGTGGGAGTCCGGCCAACCACTCGACGAGTCCTCGGTGCTCACCCAGTGGGTCGCCGATCGGATCAGCGCGCTGCTCGCGCGCGGCGACAACGTCACCGTCGGCACTCGCCTCGTGCGGAGCGGAAACGTCCACCCCCACTCCGGATTGCTGGCCGGGCACGGCCTCGCGGTGACGAGAGTGGTGACCGAGAACGGTCGCGCGATCGCCTTGGAGTTGCGTGACTCGACCGATTGGATCGACGTCCCGAACGGCGTCGTGTCGTCGCGCATCGTGTCGGTGCGCCATCTCAACCAGTTCCTGCTGCTGAGTTCCGCCGGGCCGGGCACCCGGTTCGCACACGGCTGGGACGCGGTCGCGACCCCGGCATACTGGCCGGTGCACGCCCGCGTCGTGGTCGGCGATCGCGCGCTCGACCTCGCGGGAACCGGCGCGGACCGCACCGTCCTGTCGCCGCAGAACGACCTGTCCGATCGGGACGTCCCGTTGACGGCCGCCGACTCGATCCTGGCGCATCGGTACGAGGCGGACAGCCAGGACCTCCTGCCCGCCGCGCTCGTCAAGATCCGCACCGATCTGGAGTTCGAGTCGAACGGGGTGCTGGTGCCACTGGAGGCCGGGTCGCGGGTCGCGGTGCGGCTGGACACGGGCACACCGGACCGAGTCCTGGTGTATGCGGAGGCCGTCGGGACCGAGGTGTCGACCTGGCACGCGGTCGATCGGTCGGTGCTCGTGGACGCCGGTGTGACCGTACCGGCACTGATTCGGGTGACCGGCCCGCTGTTCGGCGCCGGTGGACTTCCGGCCGCGACCGATGTGAAGCAGGGCGACATCGGCACCTGCTATCTGATGGCCGACCTGATCGGCCTGGCCGCCAAACATCCGATATGGGTGCAGGCGATGATCCAGCCGCGCGACGGCGGCGGCTGGAAAGTGCGGTTCACCGAGGAGGTCGTCGACGAGAGCGGGCGTCCGGCGCCCCGCGCCTCGGCGTTCGACGACCCGGTCCGCCGTGAGGTCTGGATCGAGGTGGACGACCGGTTCTACGCCGTCGGCACGGACATGGCGTACGCGGCGCACGAGGCCGGTCACCCGCTGTGGCCCGCGGTGATCGAGAAGGCCTGGGCGATCTACACCGGTAAGCACGAGGGATACGCCGGGATCGAGGGCGGCCTGCCCGGCGTCACCGGCGCGGCGCTGTGGCCGACGGTCCTCACCGGCAGCTCGGGCCGCACCCTGTCCAAGCGTGCCGTGGACGACATGGGTTTCGCGCATCCGATGTCGCTCGGCGTGGATCTGGTGACCGACATCCTCGGCGATGCGACGCTCGCGAAAGAGGTGCTGAGCCTGGAGTCCGAGTGGCAGGCGTGGATGAACAGCTGGGCGGACCTGTCAACGTGGGACCGCGTGGCCGCGGAAATGGAACGGATCGACACCCTCGGACTGTCCGAGGAGGACGCCTCGGCCGCGTTCTGGAACTGGCTGTCGCGCCAGGACGCTCGAACATCGGCCGGATTCGCCGAATTCCTGAAGGCATCGTGGGGGTTCGTCGAGACCGATCCGCTCGGCGAGCAGTTGGCGCCGCTGTTCGAGGTGATGCGGCGGTGGGAATCCGGGACGCCGATGGTCGGTTCACCGGTCGCGCAATGGGCGGGGGATCGGATCAAGCACCTGCTCGACCGCGGCGACACCGTGGTCCTGTCCACCCGGCGGCTCGAGGTGGGCCGACGGCACCCCTTCACCGACCTGACGCATCAGCACGCGCACGTGGTCGCCGGTGTCGTCACCGACGCGGCGGGGAAGGTCACCGCGGTGCGCCTGATCGACCCGTTCTGGTGGCTGCCCGAACACCGGTTCGCCGACGGCATCGAGGTGCCCCTGCAGTACCTCAACCAGTTCGAGAGTTTGTCGTCGGTCGGGATGGGCGCGCGGTCGGCGTACGGCTGGGACACGGCCGTTCCGACCGCGGAAGGGTACGGAACGTCGCAGTCGGGAGACGAACTGGCACAGGCATTCGAGTCGACGGTGTCCCTCGATTCCGCCACGGGGGAGCTCACCTCGCCCAGCAGGCCGCAGCACGATTTAGCGCTCTGGGCGCTCGAGGTTCTTCGCAACAGTTCGGAGCCGAATCGTCGTGCCTGGCTGGCGAACGCCGCGACCGGGATCACCGATCACGACGAGTACGCCGGGCGGCGCTACGGCGACAAGGCCGCGGCGATTCTGGGTGACCTCGACAGCCTCAACCAGAAGTTCGGCCCCACCCGTGACTTCCGGCAACTGCTGATCGATCCGGGTGTCGTCTCGGAGACGTACCGGCCCGCGTTCCTGGAGTTCGTGCGAGCGCGGAAGTGGACCGAGGAATCCGTGTTCGACATGCGGCACGCCTTCTCGGAATCGCTGGGGACAACGACGTACTACCGTGCGCTGAAGCTGACGCAGGAAGCGGCCGAGCAGATCGAGGCCGAGACCGGTCTCAGCAGCCGCGCCTGGCGGGCGGCCACCGCCGCCCCCGGTCTCGAAGATGCGATCCGCGCCGGTCGGCCGGGTGTGCTCGATCCCCGTGAAATCTTCGATGCGCCACTGAGCCAAGCGATCACGAACCATGTCCGGCCCTTCTCACGAACATCGACGATGCGGCCATGGGGCACCCTGAAACCGGTCGCCAGCTACAAAACCGCCGCGACGAAGGAACAGCAGGGGGCCTCGCGCATCAATCAGACCCTGGTCACCCAGCGCGCGGGAGAGCTGCGCACCGCGGAGTTCGACCTTCTGGAGCCGTATCTGACGGCTGCGGCGAGGCAGCTCGGCCTGCTGGGCGAAGCGGACGCGCTGTCGGTGACAGCGTTCGACAAGCTCCCGCCGGCACAGCGGTCGGAGATCTACAAGGTCGCCCGTCCCGCGTACAGCGAGGCGCGCAGCCGCGACCTCGAGCGGCTCAAGGACGCCGATGCCTTCCAGTCGGTCACGCTGGATCAGCGGGTGGCGAAGTCGGTGGCCGCGACGCCGGAGATGGCCGGGCAGCTGCGCGACGGGGAGTCGATCTACCTGTTCGAACTCGAGCTGTCCCCGCTCGACGTCATCGATCCCGAGGACTACATCGGCAGCGCGGAAGCGCCGAAGTCCGTCAAATTCGGTGGCGGCGAATGGTTCGCCTACACCGGCGACATCGAGGGGATCGTGCTGGGCCACATCCACTCGTCGCAGATCCGGTCGGCCGCCCCGCTCGACCCCGCACAGTGCCAGGACTGCAAGATGGAGCTTTCGTGGGATCCCGTGACCGGCCAGGTGACCGAACATCAGCACCCGCCTGCGGAATCGCCGGACTTTCTGAACCTGTGAACCGATGATCGATATTCCGCACGATCTGAAATGGCTGGGCTGGCTGGTCGGTGTCGACCTGCCCGAAGGGAACGAGGACCTGCTCTTCGCCATCGGCGAAGCGTGGAACGACGCGGCGAAAGCGATTGCCGCGCAGGTCGGCCCGTTGGAACAGGTCAGGGACAAGGCGTCCGGCGCGTACCGCGAGGGAGCGGGCGCCGAGACCATCGCGGCACTGTTCGACGACCTGCTCGACGGGGACAGCTCGGTGGCGTCCCTGGCCGCCGCGTTCGACGAACTCGGTGATGCCGCTTTCGATTTCGGCACTACGGTGCAGGCGGCGAAGCTGATGATGATCGTCTCGTTCGTGCTGCTCGCGCTGGAGATCCTGTGGGCGTGGATGTTTCCGCCGACCGCGCCCGCGGTCGAGGCGGCGGCGGTGGCCGGGACCAGGTCCACCCTGCGGCGGATCGAGGACCTGGTGATCACCCGGATCGAGCAGGTGATTCTGCGGGCGTTCGGCAGCGTCGGGCAGCAGGCGTGGACCAAGCTGGTGGTCAAGAACCTGGCCACCTACGCCGTGAAAGGCGCGGTGTCGGGTGTGCAATCGGTGCTGGTGGACGTGACCATCCAGGGCGGGCAGCTGGCGGCGGGGACACGCCGCCACTTCGACGGCAACCAGACCCTGGTCTCCTTCGGCGCGTCCTTCGCCAGCGGGCTGTTCGGCCGGGCCTCGGCGCACTGGGGCGGCATCGGGTTCGACGCCTCCATCGGCAGGGTCACCAACCGGCTCGGTCGCGCGGGCGACGTGGGCCGCGGCGCGGCGATCGGCGCGTTCGCCGGTGCGGTCGGCACCGTCGGCGGATCGATGGCCACCGCGATGAACAGTGGTGACTGGCAGGGTTCGTTCACCGCGAGCGGGTTCGGCCTCGGTGCGGCCGGTGGCGGATTCCGCGGCGGGATGGCCGGTGGCGCCCGTGGGCTGTTCCACCTGAACCGGGTGCCACGGGGGTCGGCGCGGACCGGGTTCCTCCGGCATTTCCAGCTCGATGCCGAAGGGAATGTGTACGTTCCGGCGAGCCAGGTCGCGGCCGCGGGCGGATCGGCGACCGATTCCCCGATTCCGCGGCCCGCGCGGGTGGCCCGGCCGACGGTGGACGCGTCGGAGGAAGCGACCCCGCGACACCAGCGCAGCCTGCGCGCGCTGGACCGGGCGGACGCGGCGAACCTGCGCGACTACTACCGGCAGGTTCGCCAAGCCCAACCCGAATTGCGTGCCGCGCCTTCGGAGCACGTCGAGAACCACGCACGGGCACGGGCGCTCGGCACACCCGACGGGCAGGAGTCGGTCGACCGGCAACCGCAGTGGGGCAGCCGCATGGCGGATCGGGCCGCCGACATGCAGGACAGGGCGCAGACCTCCCAGGCGAACGCCGATCGCGCGCAGAACGCTGCCGACGCCGTGCAGCGGCGCGCGGATATGCAGCAGCGGCGGGCGATGACCGAGGACAACGCGGCCGAGGAGGCGCGGACGCGTGCCGAACAGACCAGGGGACAGTTGCGCACCGCCGAGGACAGGATGGCGGAACTGCGGGCGACCGACGATCCCGATCCGCAGCAGGTCGAGCGGGCCGAACAGGAGCTGACTCTGGCGCGTGCCGCGCACACCGGCGCGGAGGAGACACACACCTCCACACGCACGCGAGCCGACGCGCACCAGCGCCGGGCCGACGAATTCCAGGCGCGCGCCGACGACGCCCAGCGCAAGGCCGATCATGCGCAGGCCCGCGCCGACGACCTGCGCATGGTCCGCGTCGATCCCGAGGCTGTCGACCACAAGTCCGACACCGAGGCCACACCGGTCATCCGTCCGCTCGGGGACGAGCACAGCTGGTGGCAGCGGGCCCTGCTGCGCAGTGAGCAGCTCGGCAAGGAGTACGGGACCGGCGGGCCGGGGACGGACCATTACCAGCCGAAGGCCACCGATCTGCGGGCCAAGACTCGATCCAAGCTCGAGAAGTACGAGCAGCCGACGATCGAAGACTATGTCGCGCCGCTGCCGCCCGACCCCGCTGTGTGGGGATCGCCGCCGGACTCGGCAGCGCCCGACGAACCGGAGGAAGAGCCCGAGGAGCCGGAAGAGCCCGAGGAACCGGAGGAACCGGAGGAACCGGAGGAGCCCGAGGAGCCGGACATCATTCAGGACGCTGAAAACCCTCAGTTTGCCTAGTGTTTCGGCTCCGGCTCACCACCATCCCGATACCGGTCGCCTGTCACGGGCAGTCTTGCTCCGATACGCCGTGTGACGAGGGGAGCCACCGTGGCGAACGTGATCGCCGTCGATTCGACGACCGACCTGCACTCCGCCGCCGTGGTGATGGACAGCGTGGCCGACGCCATCGGGGGAGCGGTGCGTGTGCTCGCCGATACACTGACGACACTGGGTGATCCGATCTCGGTGCAGGACAACGGCAATGAGGCGAGCAAGGTCACCGCACGCAGCGACGGCACGCCGCCGTGGGGGACCGATTCCTACGGCAAGCAGTTCGCCGAGGGCGACGCAGGCTACGTGAAGCTCGGCGTCGGCCTGCTCCAGGGCGGCTTCGATCTGGCCCACACCCTGTCCGAATTCGCGACCGGAATGGGCCGCGCGGCAGGCGATGTGCGCCGATCCGAGGACGAGGCGAGCGCCGGCTTCGCCTGATCGGCGGCCTGGATCACCGCCGCTAGGAGACGACCAGGCCTGTCATCGACAGCTCGCACAGCGCCCCGGCGAGATCGTGGGCCGGTTCGTCGAAGAAGGCCGCCACGATGCCACGGGTGACGGTGCCCGCCTCCGCCGCGGCCACCAGATCCGCCGCCGCCACGCGATGACGCGGCAGCGGATCGGATATCGCGGCCGCACAGAGGACGTCGACGACATCCGAGGCCGACCACACGCCGGGAACGGCACTGCTGACCTGAGCCGCGGTGGGGGAGTCGCCGCGATACCACCGATCGTTGTCCCACCAGTAGCAGAACGACAGCAGTCCCCGGCGTGCCCGCGAGTTCAGCACCTGATCGGTCACCCACTCGGGCGCCCCGGCGTAGACCTCGGGGAAGGGCGCGCGGCGGTTGTAAGCGGCGTCCAATTCCGGTGCGTCCCATACCCCGCCGGACAGCACCGCGCGCCCACCCGGCAGCACGTGCAGGGTGGACCCGCTCCTGGCCGCACCTTCGAAAATGCCGAGGGCGGGCATGATGCGCGGTCCGCGCTCGGAACCGACCGCCACGAACGCGGCGGCGATCACCGCCCAGCGGGCCAGCATCAGTGGCAGCGCGGGGAACTCGCCGGGTGCGGGGATCGCGGTGCGACCGGCCGCCCGATCGGTGACGGTGCCTGCGGCGGCGACCTTGGGGCTGCGCGACTGCCGATCGTTGTGGAAGACATACGCGGCCAGCCAGACCGGCACCCGGTCGCGAGGATGGGCCTCGAGATCGATCAGATACGCCTCGGGGACCAGCAGCTGATCCTCGGGAAACGGCTCGTGCCCGTAGTCGTATTCGATCTCGCGGTCGCCCCCGAGATCGCCGCGCACGATCATGCGCCACCACGGACCGTCACCGTGCCCGGCGGAGTCTTCGCGCAACTTCTTGGCCAGCTCGAGCACCGCGGGCGCCGGGTCGACGCGGAACGGGCGATCGGTCTCGTCGGCATACACGACGAACGCGACACCGCCGATCACCGTGAGCGCGAAGACCGCTTCGAATCGCCGCCACCCGTCCGGACCCGCCGCGGCGAGGGCGTCGACCAGCTGATCCGCCGGGTCGGGCGCCTGCTCGCTCACTGCTCGAATCCCCAGGACGCCTCGGCCCGCCACCGGTCGGCGTTCCTGCGGAGTTCGGCCAGGTGCCCGGCGCCGAGAAGGTCGCCCGGAGCCGGAGTGTCGCGGGGTTCGAACCCCGGTTGTATCAGGACCGAATCCACGCGGATCACCGCGAGGTCGTCCGGCGCCACCAGGCAGCGACCTGAGCTCACGATACACACGTTGCCGACCGCGACCACGAGGGTGCCCCCGGTGTGCTCGGCGACGATCCACGCGGGCTCGGCCCTGACCTGGCGCTGATGCCGGACGGGATCGCGCGGCATGGTCTGCTTGTTCACGGACACTGTTCCTCTCAACCGACCGGCGGTAGATGACAGATCTGGACGAGGTCGCGCCCCCGTGTGCGCGAGACCAGCAGACCGCGGCCGGGCGGGTACTGGGCCGGGCGCACATCGCTGAGCAGGATGCCCTCGTCCTTCGGCGTGCTCATCAGGATGCCGTCCACCGACATGTCCTTCATCGGGCCGAGCACCTGGTCGTACAGTGCGCGGGCCGCGCCGCCGGAGCGCCGGGCGATGATCACGTGCAGGCCGATGTCGCGGGCCTGCGGCAGCAGCTCCATCAGTGGCAGCAGCGGGTTGTTGGCGGCCACCATGTCGTAGTCGTCGACGATGACATACACCTCGGGACCGGTCCACCAGCTGCGTTCCCGCAGCTGCGCGGGCGTGATGTCGGCGCCGGGCAGCCGCTGCGACACGAAACCCGCGACCTCCTTCAAGGTGGGCACCGAGGTCTGCGCCGAGGTGGAATAGCCGGCCAGGTGCGGGCCCTCGACCGCGCCGAGCATGGTGCGGCGGTAGTCGACGATGATCACCCGCGCCTCGTTCGGGTGCGAGTTCTCCACGATGCCCTGCGCGATATTGCGCAGCAGCGTGGTCTTGCCGCAACCCACGTCGGCGAACACCAGCAGGTGCGGCGACTCCTCGAAGTCGAGCACCACCGGCGCCAGCTCCGACTCGCTCAGGCCGATCACCACCCGCTTGCTGTCGATGCGCATGTCCATCTCCCGCGCGGTGGCCAGCACCTGCTCGCGGTCGATCAGGTCGGGCAGCATCCGCACCGTGGGCGCGCGGCGGCCGGGATAGAGCTCGGCGAGACCGGCTTTCGCGGCGGCGATGCCGTCGGCCAGTGTCTCCGGGTCCACGTCGGCGTCGAGGCGGGGCAGGGCCAGCAGCATGTGGAGTTTGTCGGGGGTCATGCCCCGGCCGGGCCGGTTGACCGGAACATGCACCGCCGCACGGCGATCCATCTCCGAATCCGACGGATCACCCAGGCGCAGCTCGATCCTGGTGCCGATCTGATCCTTGACGTTGGGCCGGATCTCGGCCCAACGGTTCGCGCCGAGCATGAGGTGGATGCCGTAGGACAGGCCGCGCGCGGCGAGCGCGAGCACATGACCCTCGATGAGGTCGAAATCCTCGCGGAAGGCCGCCCACCCGTCGATCACCAGGAACACATCGCCGAACAGGTCGGCCGAGAGCGGATGCGCGGCCCGCTCCTCGGCGGGCAGCTGCGCGATCTCGGCCTTCTGCCGCCGGAAATCGCGGATGTTCTCCACGCCGAGTTCGAGGAAGCGCGCCTCGCGTTGGCGCAGCAGCACGGTGAGTTCGGCGATGGTGCGGCGCACCCGATCGGTTTCCAGCCGGCCCGCAGCGGACCCGACATGCGGCAGACCGGTGAGCGCTGCCAGCGTGCCGCCACCGAAATCGAGGCAGTAGAACTGCACTTGCTCGGGAGTGTGGATGGCCGCCGCCGAGAGGATGATCGTGCGCAGCGCGGTCGACTTGCCCGATTGAGGTCCGCCGACGACCGCGACATTGCCCTGGCCGCCGGACAGGTCGATCGAGAGCACGTCGCGCTTCTGCTCGTAAGGCTTGTCGATGATGCCGATCGGCAGCCACAGCGTGGTGGTGCGGTTGGCCTCGGAACGCCAATCATCGTCGGGCAGCAGCATATCCACGGTGGGGGACACATCCAGCGGCGGCAGCCATACCTGGTGGGCGGGCCTACCGTGCCCGGTCAGCCGGTCGACCACCACGGCAAGCAGCGACCGTTCGGGATCGGCGGGCGCCGCCGCGGTCTCGCCGAGGAGTTCGCTCAGATCGGGCAGCTCCACCGGAATCGGTTCGGCGGTGGCCGCGGCGGCCACCGGCTCGGTGCGTTCGACGACGGCGGCGGTGAACAGGTCGACGCGCCCCGCGGCGGCCGCCGCCGGGCCGACCGCCCGGCCCGCGACCGGCGGGACATAGGGGCCGGAGACGTACGTGGCATTGAACCGCAACGGATCCGACGAGTCGCTCTTCAAATAGCCCGCGCCGGGCTGCGCGGGCAGATGGTAGGCGTCGGTGATGCCGAGCACCTGCCGGGACTCGCCCGCCGAGAACGTGCGCAGCCCGATCCGATACGACAGGTGCGAATCGAGGCCGCGCAGCCGGTTCTCCTCCAGCCGCTGCGACGCCAGCAGCAGATGCACCCGCAGCGACCGGCCGAGGCGCCCGATCATCACGAACAGCTCCGCGAAGTCCGGTTTCTGCGAGAGCAATTCGGAGAATTCGTCCACGATGATGAACAGCGCGGGCAGCGGATCCAGTGGCGCGCCGTTGGCGCGGGCCTTCTCGTATTCGGTGACATTGGCGAAGTTGCCCGCCGACCGCAGCAATTCCTGCCGCCGGGTCAGCTCACCCGCCAGCGCGTCGCGCATGCGGTCCACCATCGAGAGTTCTTCCTCGAGGTTGGTGATCACCGCGGACACGTGAGGGAGCGGATCGAGGCCGAGGAACGTCGCGCCGCCCTTGAAGTCGACCAGCACCAGGTTGAGCAGGTCGGGCGAGTGGGTCGTCACCATCGACAACACCAGGGTGCGCAGGAACTCGGACTTGCCCGAACCCGTTGCGCCGATGCACAACCCGTGCGGTCCCATACCGTTCTCGGCGGATTCCTTGATATCGATCTCGACGCGGGTGCCGTCGGGGGTGACACCGATCGGCACCCGCAGGCGCTCGCGCGCCGAGCGGGGCCGCCACACCACATCGGCGTCGATGGTCGCCGCGTCCGCGACACCGAGCATCGCCATCAGGCCGGGATCGGTGGTGACGTCCTCGCCCAGGTCGACGATCTGGGCGCTGGTGGCGATCCGGTAGCGCGCCATGGCGCGCCCGAAGGTGGCGGCCACCTCGAGGCCGACCCGGTCGGGTCCGGCGAAGTTCTCCACCGCGCCGCCGGTGCGCGCACCGATGATCTCCTCCTCGACCACCAGTTGCAGACCGCGGCGCACCGCGAGACCGGTCAGCGGCGCGGTGAGATCGAGGACGGTCACCGAGTCAAGGCCCGCGTCGCTGATGGTGCGCTCGGAACCGCTCACATAGCCGTCATCGATGACAACGACCAGGTGCACGCGGCCCGCGGTGGCCGGGGCGTTGCGCAGGAAGCGTCCGCGTTCGAGCAGGTCCTCCGCCAGGGCGGTCTCGAGTTCCGACAGCGATTCGTAGAGCATCCGCATCGAACCGATCCGGTCGGTGTCGCGCGGATGTTGCAGGTGCGGTAGCCATTTGGTCCAGCCCCAGGCCACGCCGTCGGGGTCGGCGGTGACGATGGCGATGATCAGGCTGTCCGGGCCGTGGAAGGTCGCCAGTTCCATCACCATCGACCGGGCAAGGGCGCGGCCGTGTTCGCGCGGGCCTTCGATGTTCACGGCGGGGAACGCGCGCAGGGAGATGGCGGTGGGCAGGCCGTGCACGACCGAATGGGTGCGCACGAAGCGGCGCAGCGCCACCGTCGCCACCGGTTCGAGGTCTTCGAGCGGAACCGTTTCCGGCCGGGCGAGTTTGGTGGCGAGGCGATGGCTGCCGACGCCGATCCGGACGTGCCCGAAGTCGGAGTCGCCCGCCCTGCGCTCCCACATCCGGCGGGTGCCGATCAGCGCGTGCAGGTCGATCGGATGCGGATGGCTCCAGAACAGGGCCTCGCGCTGGGCGAGGCCGGTGGTGCGGACATCGCGGCGCAGCTGGTCGAGGTAGCGGAAGTAGTCCTTGCGTTCCTCATTGAGCTCGGCGGCCTTCTTCCCGCCGCCGCCGGAGCGGCCCGCGAACATGCCGACCATCGACATCAGCATCATCATCGGGAACATCATCGTCATCGGGTTGGTGAGCATGGACCGCCCGCCCATGGTGACCATGAGCGCGATCATGCCGACCATCGCGACCACCATCACCACCGGCAGCAACCGCTGCCACAGCGGCGCAGGCACCGGTGCGGTGATCTCCGGCGGCGCGTTGAGAATCACCTCGCCGCCCGGTGAGCGAGGCGGCGCGATCCGGGCGAGCCGGATGAATCCCTGTGTGCCCATGGGCAATTCCTTCGATTAGTCGTCGCCCGGCAGGACGAGAGGAATGCGCTGTTCGCGCCGGAACGGAATGGACAGGACGAGCACGATCGCCAGCAGCGTCAGCGTGCCGACGGCGCCGGCGAGCCCGACCCGTCGCGGCCACGGACTGACGTACGGCGGCGGCGTCGGCCCCGCGATCGCGACGCCGTGGGCCGGATCCTGTGCCGCGGCGGGCGGCACGACGGCGGTGAGGGCGGCGAGCGGGTCGATCAGGCCCGCGCCGATCCGGGAGTCGCGCCCACTGCCGGGGCCGTGGGCGGTGCGGGTGATGCGTTCCATCACCTGCCGGGCCGACAGGTCGGGAAACCGGGCGCGCACCAGCGCGGCCAGACCGGCGACGTAGGCGCTGGCGAAGCTGGTGCCGTTCACCGGAGCCACCTGCCCGTCGGCCTGCGGGGTGCCGTTGACCAATCCGGTGCCGCCCGGCTTGCTGTCCAGCGACATCAGATTGCTGCCCGGCGCGGCTACCGAGACCCACGGTCCGTACAGCGTGAACGGTGAGGGCGAACCGTCGGGTTCGATCGAGGCCACCGACAGCACATAGGGCGCGAACCAGGCGGGTGTCGCGACCGTGCCCACCGCGTTCCAGCCTGCGGTGCCGTTCTGTTCCTTGCACGCACCCTGCTGTTGCACATTGCCCGCCGCCACCACCACGACGACATTGCGTTCGAAGGCGTACTGCAGCGACGCGCCGAGCGCGCGGTCGACGGCGTCGGTGCCCGCCGGCCTGCACGACACCGCGGAGATGTTGATGACCGTCGCGCCGCTGTCGACCGCGTGCACCACCGCGTCGGCGAGGCTGTCGACGGTGCCGTAGCCGCCCGCCGACATGCCGCCCGGATCGTCCCCGGCGCGGCTGCGGTTCTTCGCTTCGTAGGCCAGGCTGGTCTGGCGCACGGTGAGGATCTCCGCTGCGGGCGCGACGCCGGAGAACCCGTCGCTGCCGTCGGGCGCAGGCCGCCCTGCGATGATGCCGGCGACCAGCGTGCCGTGCCCGTCGCAGTCGGCGGTGCCGTCGGAATCGGCGACGTAGTCGCCGCCGGGCCGGACCGACAGCCGCGGATGCGCGGTGACGCCGGTGTCGATCACCGCGACCGTCTGGCCCTCGCCCCGGCTGAACCGCCAGGCATCGGCGAGACCGAGCATCTTCTGGACGGCGGGGATGCCGGTCGGCGCCGGCCCGCTCCAGATCGGTTGCGAGCACAGCAGTCGCTGCTCGGCCGGTTCCGGCGGCGCCACCGGCGCTGTCGTGTTCAGTGCGCCCGGATCGACCACCGGCGGCGGCACCCCGAGCGCGGCACCGGCAGGCCCGGCCACCAGTGCCATGGTCACGGTGGCGACGACAACCGACCGCAGGGCCGGGAACTCACGCATTGCGGGCCATGGCGTAGATGTCGATGATCCAGAACACGAGCGGGCCGATCACACAGATGAGGACGTATTCGACGATCTCGCCCGCCCGCTGCACGACCGGCGACACCTCCATGTTCGGGCCTGCCACCCCGATGACCATCGCCAGCCCCGCGACCACCAGCAGCACGCCCGCGGCGGGCAGCGCCAGCTCCGGTATCCGCAGACCCCACAGCACGCACCCCACGATCAGCGCCGTGCAGCCACCGGCCACCAGCACCGCCGCCTGGGTCAGATCGGCGAACGCCCGTCCGCGCCGGGCGAGCACGACACCGACCGCACCGGCCAGCAGCGCGCACTGCCAGCGGTGCTCGGTCGCCGCCGCGACGACCATGATCGTCGCGAGCACGGCGACGCCGACGATGCCGAAGATCATCCCGGACTGGTAGTCGTTGGCCGTTCTCGACCGTTCGCCGAGCCCGGCCGCCGACGGAATGGCCGTGGCGCCGATCGCACCGACGCCTTCGATGGTCGGGCGTGGCTCGTGGTCGCGCGGATCGATCGCCCCACCCGCCGTCGGCACCGGGGGCACCGGGAGCCGCGCGGACGCCACCGCGATCCGCGGGGCCAGCGTGATGGCGAGCAGCGCGAACACGATCACCCCGGCCGCGACCTTGGCGGGTGCCGCGTCCCAGATCGTCACCACGCCCGTCGTGGCGACGCCGAACGTCGCGACCGTCATCACGGCGGTGAACATCGTCGGGCGAACGGGTACCGTCCGCGCGGCGATCACGGCGAGCAACAGCGTGGTGGCACAGCCGAGCAGCACATGCGGCGCGCCGGGCACCCCCGGCACGAAAGCCGCTGCGCTCGTTCCCATCAGCAGCAAACCGCACAGCGCGAGGACGGTGGCCGCGGCCCCCGCCTCGTATTTGCGCACCACCAGCGCGCTGCCGCCGAGGATCACCGCACCGATGCCGGCACCGGCCGCCCCGGCCACGATGCCCCAGCCGAGCGCCGCCGCATACAGCAGCAGCGCACAGGAACCGGCCACGGCCGCGATCGCGCCCGCCATGCCTGCGCGCCCCGCCGACTCGCCGGTCCACCCGCGAAAGGAATCGTCGGTGAGCCGGGCGACCGCGTCGATCACATCGTCGAACAGGGGCGGTGATTCGACCGAGTCCACCGCGCGCAGCACCAGCAGATCGCCGTCGAACACCTCGGCCTCGGCCAGTGTGCGATCCGGGTCGATCGAGGTCTGGCCGAGCCGGGACAGGGTCCAGTGCCGGGCCGCGAGTGGCCCGTTGTCCTCGTGTTCGGACAGGTCGGGATTGCGCGAAGCGATGAGCTCCACCAGGTCTGGCGTGATATTCGCGATCGGGACGGTGGCGGGCAACACCACATCCATCTGGGTGTTGTCACCGATCACCGAAATCCGGCACAGCTGCGGCTCGATCGCCGTGGACTCCATCACCTTCGGGAAACTAACAACGGCACCGTGACCTCGGCTCGGTGCGCGCGGGCGAGTTTCCCTTGCTGTAACCCTGGAGGGGCCGCGACCTGGGATTCCGTGACGCGGGCCGCGTCGCACGGTTAAGCGACAGTGAATGCCGGGTACGCGCCACCGCGGTCGCCGAGTCATCGTGGCGCGGCTCGGTTACGTTGCGCGGCATGTCAGCGATTCGGCAAGCACAACAGGTGTTCGACGCGGGCGTACTGTCGTTGGGTTTGATGGTCGACGGCCAGCAGGCCACCAAGAACCTCGAGTACGCCAAGGTGGCCTTCCGCCGGGCCACCGAGCTGGACCCGGACATGTGTGACGCGTGGCTGGGTCGCCTCGCCGCGGGCGAGGCGACCGAGGAGGTGCTCCGGCAGCTGCACCGCACCTCGACCACCTCGCTGATGCGCGAGCAGCGTCGGCTCGGGTTGCCGCCGCGCCAGCTGGCTGGCCGTTTCCAGATCGGCCAGTACATCGACTATCCGGTCGCCGGTCTCACCGAGATCTGGCTCGCGCGGGCCATGCGCCTGCTGGAGGACAAGCAGTTCGACGAGGCCGAGCAGATCCTTGACGAGCTGGACGAGCGCCGCGCCAAGCTCACCGACGACCCCGACCGCGCCCTCGACGACCGGGTCTGCGCCTACGCCCGTGGCGTCCTGTATTTCACCGCGCAGCTGTGGCCCGATGTGATGGCGGTGCTGGCGGGCTCGGCCGAATGGCAGGACCAGTTCATGGCTGTGGGCGCCCACGTCATGGTCGGCACCGCCTGCGCGCACCTCGGCCTGTTCGGTGAGGCGACGCGCAGGCTCGAACAGGCAGAGCGCGGCCCGATTCCGGCGGCACGCACCGCGGCGATGTACTGCCGCGGCCTGGCCCTGCGCGAACAGGGCAACGAGGACGAGGCCCGCGCCCTGTTCGAGACCGTGTACAGCCAGGTGCCCGGTTTCGCCGCGAACTCGCGGGCGATGAGCGACCCGACGTTCCGGATCGTGGTCACCACCCGTGAACAGATCGAATCCCGCACCAGCCGTTGGGATCCCGAGACCGCGCCGTCGCTGGCCGAGGCGGCCGAGCAGGAACATCAGGACCGGGCCGAACAGGTGCTGGCGTCGGCGCGCGCCGAACTGGATGCCCAGATCGGTTTGGCCGCGGTCAAAGTGCAGGTCGACAAGCTGCAATCGTCGGCGACCATGGCCAAGATCCGGGCCGAAAAGGGTCTCAACAGCGTGCCGCGCGGGCAGCATCTCGCGTTCACCGGCCCGCCCGGTACCGGCAAGACCACCATCGCCCGTGTGGTCGCCAAGATCTACTGCGGTCTCGGGTTGCTCAAGACCGACAAGGTGGTGGAGGCCAAACGGTCCGATTTCGTCGGCCAGCACCTCGGTTCGACGGCGATCAAGACGAACGCGCTGATCGACTCGGCGATGGACGGCGTGCTGTTCGTCGACGAGGCGTACACGCTGATCCAGGCGGGCCTGTCCGGTGGTGACGCGTTCGGCCGGGAAGCGGTGGACACCCTGCTCGCGCGGATGGAGAACGACCGCGACCGGCTGGTGGTGATCATCGCCGGCTACGACGGCGAGATCGACCGGTTCCTCGCCAGCAACGACGGCCTCGCCTCCCGGTTCGCCAAACGCGTGAAATTCGACTCGTACTCGCCCGAAGAGCTCTGCGACATCGGCAGATTCATCGCCCGCAAACGCGACTCCTCGGTCTCGGAGGACGCCGTCGACATTCTGCGCGCCGCGTGCGCCGAGCTGTACGCGGCCGAGCGCACCGACCAGAGTGGCCTGCCGCGCCGCGGTGTCGATCTCGCCGGCAACGGCCGCTTCATCCGCAATGTGATCGAAACGGCCGAGGAGGAACGGGAATACCGCCTGGCCATGGACGAGTCGCTCGACCCGCGGTCGCTCGACGAAGTGACCTTGATGCGCATCGAAGCCGACGACATGCGCAAGGCACTGGAAATGGTGCTCGCCACGCTGAGCTGAGTCGCCGGACAGCTCGAGGAGAGAGCCCGTGAAGATCAATCGTGCGATGCGCCTGGGAATCTGCGCGACGGTACTGATGGTGGCTGCGACCGCGGCCTGTGGCGGTGCCGAGCAGAAATCGGCACTGGAGAACGCCAGGGGCGGCACGCTGACCATCGGCATCAAGTTCGACCAGCCAGGTCTCGGCCTGCGTGTCGCCGACGGCATCTACCGCGGTTTCGACGTCGATGTCGCCAAGTATGTCGCGGACAAGCTCGGTGTGCGCCCGGAGCGCATCACCTTCAAGGAAACGCCATCGGCCCAGCGCGAGAGCATGATCGAGAGCGGGCAGGTCGACTTCGTCGTCGCCACCTACTCGATCAACGACAAGCGCAAGGACCGGGTCGATTTCGCAGGCCCCTACTACGTGGCAGGTCAGGACCTGCTCGTTCAGGCTGCCGATACCGACATCACCGGCCCGCATTCCCTGTTCGCAGGCAAGCGGGTGTGCTCGGTGACGGGCTCCACCCCGGCGCTGTACATCGAGCGGAACTTCCCGCAGACGCGGGTCCAGACCTACGACTCGTACTCGCTGTGCGTGGAGGCACTGCGCACAGGCGCGGTCGACGCGGTCACCACCGACAACGTGATCCTCGCCGGTTACGCGGCCCAGTCGCCAGGCCGGTTCAAACTGGTGAACAAGACCTTCACCACCGAGAAATATGGCATCGGCCTGAAAAAGGGCGACACCGAACTACGCCGCACCATCAACGACGCCATCGAAGCGATGATCCTCGACGGCTCCTGGCAGGCCGCCCAGGAGAAGTCCTTCGCGGGCACCGGTTTCGTCGTCCCACAGCCACCCCTCGTCGACCACTACTGACCAGCGGTGGATCGGGGTGCTGCGGCAAGCCGGGAATGGAACAAGTGGTGGACCAACCACGACGAAGCCGTCGAAGGCACGTCGTATCCCGCTGGCCATCGCAACGCGAAACCTGGCAGCGAGGCTTCAGGCGCAGATCGACAAGGCGGCTGAACTCGAGGCATTGGCGAACAGGAGCTCCTGACAGGTTTGGTCGAGTAGGACTGGTGGTGCAGGCCCAACTCGACCAGCCGGGGGCCGAGGTCCCATCCTGTCCCGATGGCGTGCACCAGGTGTAATGGCACGTGCTGCAATACCGCTTCCTCGGCAGCCCATCGGACTGAATCGCCCCGGCGGGTCGGGAGACTTCATCTCTTGAGGAAGGATGAAGTCTGTGAGTTCGAGGAAGTACCCGCCGGAGTTGCGTGAGCGGGCCGTGCGGATGGTTGCCGAGGTCCGGGACCAGTACGAGTCGGAATGGGCCGCGATCGGCGCGGTGGCCGAACTGCTGGGTATCGGCACCGCCGAGACGCTGCGCAATGGGTCCGGCAGGACCAGGTCGATCTCGGTGTTCGTCCGGGGTCGACCAGTGAAGAGTCCGCGGAGCTGAAGCGGTTGCGGCGCGAGAATGCGGAACTCAAGCGTGCTAACGCGATCCTGAAGGCAGCGTCGGCTTTCTTCGCGGCCGAGATCGACCGGCCGCAACGCTGATCTGCAGGTTCGTCACCGAACACCAGGGCCACCGCGAAGACGGGGGCTTGCGCTGGGGAGTCGAGTCGATCTGCGCCGCGCTCGCCGAGCTCGGCGTAAACCTCTCTCCTTCAACCTATTACGAACACCGCATGCACGTCCGGACAAGAGGGAGCAGCGTGACCAGCTGTTGAAGTCACAGGTCGCGCGGGTCCATCGGGAGAATTTCGGTGTCTACGGCGCGCGGAAGGTGTGGCTGGCATTGAACCGAGAAGGCCACCAGGTGGCCCGATGCACCGTAGAACGATTGATGCGCGAACTCGGGTTGCAAGGCGTTCGGCGCGGCAGTATCAAACCACCACGATCGCAGACCCGGCCGCGGATCGGCCGGCTGATCTGGTGCAACGCCGGTTCTCGCCGTCCGCGCCGAACCGTTTGTGGGTTGCCGACATCACCTATGTGTCGACGTGGTCTGGCTGGGTGTATGTGGCGTTCGTGATCGATGCCTACGCGCAAAGAATCCTGGGCTGGCGCACGTCCACGTCGATGACGACGACGTTGGTTCTGGATGCGATCGAGCATGCCATCTTGACCCGCGAACGCGACGGATGGAACGTGAAAGATGTTGTCCACCACACAGATAGGGGATCGCAACTCAGATTCAAGCAGTCGTCGCAACACAATCCAGTTCGAGCGAGTGTAGATGAGCTTCGAGGGCCTCGGCAGGGGTTCGCCAGCCGAGTGTCGGCGCGGTCGGATCGAGCTACGACAACGCGCTCGCCGAGACGATCAACGGTCTCTACAAGACCGAGTTGATCAAACAGCGCGGCCCGTGGCGCACTGTCGATCACGTGGAATTCGCCACCGCCGAATGGGTCGAGTGGTTCAACCACCGCCGCCTCTACAGGTACTGCGGTGACATCCCACCGGCGGAAATTGAGGCTGCCCGCCCGCGATGGGGAAGGTCCAGAAGAAGCTGCTGGGTAGTGGGATGTGAAGCGTTGGGGCGGGGAGTATCTCGACGTACCACGACCGAGAACCAGACGGTAGAGAAGGAGGACTCGTAGCGTCGCCCACGGGAGAGGGCAGCAGGCAGGTTCTACCATGTGGAGAACCTGTCCCCCGAACGCAGGAGTCCCGTCGTGACCTCCCGGGATCTACAGAGCGTCGACCTGAACCTGATGGTCGCGTTCGACGCCCTGATGTCGGAGCGCAGTGTGACGCGTGCCGCCGAGCGGATGCAGGTGGGCCAGCCCGCGATGAGCGCATCCCTTGCGCGTCTGCGCAAGCTGTTCGACGATCCCCTGCTGGTCCGGGAGGGACGCACCCTGGTGCCGACTCCGGTGGCCGAATCACTGATCGGCCCGATCCAGCAGTCGCTCGCGCTGATGGAGAACGCCCTGGGGCAGCGTCGCGCGTTCGATCCGACCCGCGAACATCGGACCTTCACGATCGTCGCCAGCGACTACGTCCTGCTGGTGTTCCTGCGACCGCTCCTTGCGTATCTGAGACGCGAAGCGCCCGCCGTCAGCATCCATGTCCGCCCCGTGACCGAGGACTACGCGGAGTTCCTGCGGCGGGGCCGATTCGACCTGCTGATCGCGCCACGGGAACTCCAGCAGTCCGGTGTTCCGCTGAACAGTGAAGACCTGTTCGCCGATCGGTTGGTCTGCGCGGTCGATTCGGAGAACACCGAGGTCGGGGACGCACTCAGCGCCGAGGAGTTCCTCACCCTGCCCTACCTGGGGTACGAGGGCCACGCGGTGCAGACGGTCGCGCGACTCCAGATGCGGGCGATGGGCATGGACCGCCCCGTCGACGTCTCGACGCAGAGCTTCTCCGCGGCGGCGCTGTTACTCCGCGACACTCCCTTCTTCACCGTGATCTCGGAGCGCCTCGCGCACTGCCTCGCCCCGCAGGCTCGCATTCGGCTCGTCGAGCCACCGATGACGTTCGCCCCGTTGACGGAGACGATGTTCTGGTCGGCCCGCCATGACGACAACCCTTCGCATCGGTGGCTGCGACAGCGCATGCGCGATGCCGCCGAGGCACTCAACCATCAACAGCAGTGATACTGACTATCGATATGAATCGATAACACCTGCGTGATGCGGCGCACTAGCTTCGAGGTTGATCGGCGTTCGCGCATCTGACCAGCGCGGACGGAAGCATTCGGCCAACGAAGATCAGGGAGTCGCTTCATGCGCGCAATCCAGCTCGACGAGTTCGGGTCCGTCGAGAACTACCGACTCGCCGACGCCCCCGAGCCCTCCGCCGGCCACGTCCGCGTCGCGGTCGCCTACGCCGCCGCCAGTTTCGCCGAAGACCACGATTCGAGCCGAATCTGGGAGGGCCGCAAGGTGGGCCGCGACATCGGGTACTGCCATCTCGAGAGGTTGCACAGCCTCGAGTCGCTTCCGCCGACGGGATTCACCATCAGTTGCTTCCCGTACAAGATCCGCGGAGCATCTGCCGGTTTCACCCGGGCCGTCGCGATCTTCGACGAGTAGGTCGCATTCCTCGGTCGACGGCGCCCACGGTACCCGCCGCCGTTTCGATCGAATCGTACTTACACCGAACCACTTTCGAGAGATGAACCGATGAAATTCGTCACCTTCCGTACCCCCGGCGACCCCACCCCGCGGCTCGGCATCGACAACCGCGACAACCACAGCTACACAGACCTGACGGGTCGCTTCCCTGATGATCCCGACTTCGCCTCCATGCTGTCGCTGATCGACGGCGGGCAGGCCGCACTCGACAAGGCGTGGGCCGCCTACACCACGCTCGACGAGGCACACCTCGTCGAGAAGCGCACCGTCAGCCTCCTGGCCCCCTTCCGTCCCCGCCGCCTGCGCGACGTCTCGCTGATCGTCAACCACCTCCGTCCGAGCGTGGCGAAGACGGCGCAGTGGATCGCCGCGAACACCGACGACCCGCGAACTGTCGCCGAGATCATGGCGGCGGTCGACCCTCTCGTGTCGCCGCTCTACGAGCCCACCGCTCCGCCGTCGGCGGCCGAACGCGACGCCGAGACCGTCTCCGCGCCCGGCAGCGTCCTGACCTGGCCGGGCCGAAGTGACTGGCTGGACTACGAACTCGAGCTGTGCGCGGTGATCGGCAGGTCCGGCAGCGACATCGACCCGAGCGTCGCCGGCGACCACATCTTCGGCTACGCCGTCTACAACGACTGGACCCTGCGCGACGTCCAGGCCCGCAACATCGCGGGCAGCGGCTCGGTCCACGGCGACTCGAAGGACTTCCTGAACGGCAACAGCTTCGGACCGTGCGTCGTCACCAAGGACGAGATCCCGGACTTTCGAGATCTCGAGATGACCGTCCGCGTCAACGGACGGGTGTGGGGCCAGGGCTCGACGTCGGAGATGCTCCATGGCTTCGACGACGCTGTCGTCTCGCTCAGCAGGGGCCACGAGATCGTCGCAGGCGAGGTGTGGGGCACCGGAACGGTCCCGGACGGCTCCAGTTTCGAACTCGGCAAGCGCCTGCCGCGGCCGGCGTTCGTCGAACTGGAGATCGAGCGCATCGGCGTCCTCTCGCACTACGTCGTCCCCGAACTCTGATCCCACCGAAGAAGCGAGCACACACCATGACCACGTCCCGCCTCGCCCTCGACGGCGACCCTCGTCTCCTTCAGCTCTCCGACGACGTCTACGTTTTCGGCACGTACCCGTACAGCGGCCTGATCGTCACGGACGAAGGCTGCATCGCCATCGACGGCCCGATGTCCGTCAACATCTGCGCACCGTGGAAGGAGTTCATCGACAGCAAGGGCCCGCTGCGCTACCAGGTGTACTGCGAACACCACTCCGACCACACCATCTCCGCGCCTTACCTCGAGCCCGAGGTCCTGATCTCCTCGGAGACGACGCGCGGTGTGATGGACACCGACGAGATGGCCCGCGAGGCGCTACGCACCTGGGGCGAGTACCGTGACGTCGATCCGGCGATCGTCGAGAACTACACGATGGCCTACCCGACGCTCACCTACCGCGGCCGCCTCAACCTCGAGCTCGGCGGCAAGCGGTTCGTCATCTTCGAGGCGCCCGGCCACACCATGGGCTCGACGGTGGTGCACGCAGTCGACGACCGGGTGGCCTTCATCGCCGACCTCGGCATGACGCCGGCCATCCAGTCCGGTGATCCCGTCGCCTGGCTCACCACTCTCGCGCTGCTCGAGACGCTCGACGTCGACTGGTACGTCCAGGGGCACATGGATCCGATGCGACGCGACGACCTGCACACGTGGCGCACCATGCTGCTGGCGACCCTCGACAAGGTCCGGGAACGCGCCGGCGCAGGCCTGAGCGCGAAGGACATCATCGCCGAGAGCCCGATCTTCGACATCCCGGCGATCCTCGCGAGCCATTCGTTCGTCGGTCGCGGCGACATGCCGGCCGGACTGCTCGAGGCCGCGGGAGACATCCTCCAGGTGGTCGGCGCCGAACGGATGGTGGAGTCCGTGCACCGCCATCCCACCGATTCCCCCTCGGCGTCCCTCGGACCCGTGAGCACGCAGGAATGACTCGAAACATGAACGACGTCTTCATCATCGGGGTCGGCATGACCCCGTTCGGAGTGCATCCGTCCGAGACCGTCCCGAGCCTGACCACTCGGGCGGTACGTGAGGCGCTCGCCGACGCCGGGATCGATCCCGCCGACGTCGACAGCGCCTACTTCGGCAACACCACACAGGGTCCGCTGGAGGGCCAGGCCATGATCGCCGGCGAGATCGCGCTGCGTGGAGTGGGACTCGAGCGGATCCCCGTCTTCAACGTCGAGAACGCGTGCGCGAGCGGGTCGTCGGCGCTGAGTCTGGCGGTCACGAGCGTGCGGGCCGGGGAGTCGGCCGTCGCGCTGGCGGTCGGCGCGGAGAAGATGAACACCGGTGACCGCGCGAAGACGATGAGCGTCTTCGACGGAGCCTACGATCTCTCCGACCCCGCCGCACTGCAGCGGACGCTCGACGAACTCGGCGGCGCCATCGACGCCAGTGAGGCGGGGCAGCGCAGCATCTTCATGGACATCTACGCGGCGATGGCCCGAGCCCACATGGACCGGTTCGGCACCACGCAGCGCCAGCTCGCGGCGGTGTCGGCGAATAACCACCGGCATTCGGTCGACAATCCGCTCTCGCACTTCCGCAAGGACATGAGCGTCGACGAGATCCTCGCGGCACGCGCGCTGAGTTTCCCGCTGACCGTTCCGATGTGCTCGCCCCTCACCGACGGCGCCTCAGCCGTGATCGTCTGCAACGCAGAGGTGGCCGCGCGGGTGGGGTCGAAGCGGCAGGTCCGCGTGCTCGCGTCCGTCGTCGGCACCAGTGTGGAGCGCGAGATGACCGACTACTCGAAGCACGTCACGAAGCTTGCAGGCGAGCGTGCCTACGAGCACGCGGGCATCTCGCCGAGCGACTTTTCCGTTGCCGAGGTCCACGACGCGACCGCCTTCGGCGAACTGTTCATCAGCGAGCTCCTCGGGTTCGTCGAGTTGGGAGGCGGCGGCGCGGCCGCCGAGTCGGGAGTCACCTCGATCGGGGGACGCATCCCGATCAACACCTCCGGCGGCCTCGAATCGAAGGGGCATCCCCTCGCCGCGACCGGTCTTGGTCAGATCTTCGAGCTGGTCACGCAGTTGCGTGGCGAGGCAGGCGGCCGTCAGGTGGAGGGCGCACGGATCGCGCTCGCCGAGAACGGCGGCGGGTTCAGCCCGTTCTCGACAGGTGAGGAAGCCGTCGCAGTGGTGACCGTACTCGAGGCGGTCTGATGGCGATCATCGACTTCTTCGACCGCGGGTGGGACCAGAATGCCTCTGGCACGGCGTTCGTCATGGGCGAGCGCTCGTGGACCTATCAGGAGGCGGGCGAACTCACCTGCCAGATCGCATCGGCGCTCCTCGACACCGAAGTGACGTCGACAGGACACGCGGCCGTGCTCTCCCCGAACGATCCCGTGGCGTGGATGTGCGTCCTCGGCATATGGCGTGCCGGCCGGGCCTGGGTGCCGCTGCACCCGGGCGAGCCGACCAGCACGTTGGCGGGGCTGATCCGGCAGTTCGACTGCGAAGCCCTCTTCTTCCACAGTTCGATGCGTGCCGAGGCCGAGGAACTGTGCGCGACGGTGCCCGACCTGGCCCTGATGGTCTGCATCGACTCCGATCAGGGCGGCTCGTACCCGTCGCTCGCCACGTGGATCCATGGCCGGCCGGTCACCCGACCGGACGTCCCGTACTCAATGGACGACGTCGTGATGATCTCTCCCACCGGCGGCACCACGGGGCTGCCGAAGGGCGTCATGAACACGCATCGCACGCTTGCCAACACGTGCGCGCATCTGCTGATGGCGTTCGAATACGGCCACGCCGAGTCGATCGTCAATCTGGCGGCGGCGCCCCTCACGCACTCGGCGGGCATCATCACCCTCCCGACCACGGCGCGCGGCGGCACCGTGGTGATCATTCCGCGAGCGGATCCCGCGTCAGTCGTCGAGGCACCGCTCGAACGGCACCGACCAGCTACTCATCAACGAATCACGCGTCCGGGACCCGCTCGGCGGACAGTACTCCAGGTCGAACCCCGCGACCTCGGGAGCCACCGAGGCCAGCAGCCGCACCGACTCCAATCACCGCTCCAGTCAACAGATCTCACCTACGATGGGCCAACTGTAGTGGCGAGAAGCTTCACATGGGCCATGTTGCATGGCAAGGGCCAACTTCATTGGCAGAGGACAACATGCTGGATTTGGGCGCGGGTGCTGCGGCTGGTTCCATCCGTGAACCACGACACCGTTGATCGGTGAATTTCGACACCGGTCCCAGCGCGGAAGGTGTTGGTATCCGCGAATTTCGACACCACTCGACGGGTTGCGGTGGCGAGATCCTCCTGCTGTCAGCCGACGGCCAGGCAGAACGGGTGACCGGCCGGATCCAGCAGCACTCGCCACCGGTTGCCGTCCGGCTGGTGGTCCGGCCTGACCGCGCCGAACCCCAGCGCCAACTTCTCGGCCGTGTCGAGGTCCTCGACCCTGAGGTCCAGGTGCAACTGCTGCGGCGCGTCCTGACCGGGCCACCGCGGGGCCCGGTATCCGGTGACCCGTTGGAAGCCCAGGTCGCAACCGGAACCATCGGTCAGGGCGACGAACTCGTCAGCTTCACAGCCGAGCCGCATGCCTGTCAGCTCTCGGTAAAACCGGGCCAGAGCCCGGGGATCGGCGCAGTCCAGAGTCACGCCTCGCAGCACGGCGATCGGCATCGTCCACTCCTCAGTCATCCAGTTTCGCGGACCACGCGGCGGCCCGCCGCAGGCTGTCATCCAACCGCACTGTCGTGGCCCGGCTCCACTCCTTATTTGGGGTGAGCGGTGGTATCAAGCGCACTCAAGTTTGGAAACGATCGTTCTTGACTGAATGTTCCCAAACTTGGTAGTGTGGCGGCATGGCGCGACCGAGGACATTCGATGAGGCTGCTGTCGTGGAGTCCGCGGCGGAACTGTTCGCCCGGCGCGGGTTCGACGCGGTGTCGATCGACGACCTCGTAGGGCATCTCGGCGTGCACCGCCACAGCCTGTATCGCACGTTCGGTAGCAAGCGCGGGCTGTATCTGCGGGCGCTGCGAGCCACGCGGAAACGGAACCTGTACGCGATCGCCGCCTCCGGTGATCCCCTGGAAATCCTCTACACCGCAGTGATTTCCGAGGGGATCGGCAGTCTCGACCTGCTGTTGATGGCGGCAATCGAGCAGGGCGCGGCCGACCCGGAAGTCGCCGCCGAGGTCGCGGGCGCATTCGCTGAAGTCGATGCGGTCACCGCGGCCCTGGGTGACGGAACGTTGTCGACAGCGACGCTACTAGGACTTCGCATTCGCGCCCGCGCCGGTGAGGATGTAGCCCGCATCGCGGGCGAGTTCACCAAACGCACACAGGCCGATCAGTAAGCACGAACGAAGGAGTACGACATGGCCGAGGTCAGCATCGACGGCATGGATCTGATGGTCCGCATCGAAGGCCTGGACAAGCTGTGGGCATTGAAGAGCCGCCTGGTCATCCCGTTGGCGAACGTCCGCGGCGCGACCATCGATCCGGGAATCATCAAGGAACGCAAGGGTATCCGCGCGCCCGGCACGTACCTGCCCCGTGTCATCACCGCGGGGACCTTCCACATCGACGGGGAACGAGTGTTCTGGGATCTCCGCGACCCGGACAAGGCCGTGGTCATAGAGCTGGCCGACGAGCGCTACGCACGGCTGGTCGTCGAGGTCGACAACCCCGCCGAAGTGGTCGCGCTGATCGAAAAGGCTTGTGCGCACTGAAGATCTGCCCAAGTTCACGCCGAGGTGGCCACCACGAGCGGCTCGGGTGCGCATGGCCCGACCACCGCGGCGAGTAGATTCGGTGAGTCAGCCGCGTAGCGAAACGAACCGGGGCCACCCGGACGCCTGCATGTGGCCACGATCCGGGCGACGCGGTCACCGGCCTGCGACGCCCGGTGCGGGTGTGTGAAGCATCGCCGCGTCTACGGACGCACCGTGGCCGATGTCGAGTCGACGACCTCAACATCCCCGTCCTCGACGCGTTCTTCGACTTGCTGATCGTGCTCGCCCGCAGCGGAGTCAGCGCGGTCGCCGAAGCCGCGTTCCAGGACAAGCTCTGGTTCTATACCCGTTCTCCTGTTGTGGTTCGGCGGCTGATTGTTGCCGGTACATCCCAGTAGCGAGAGTGCGACCATGGCCTGCGTGAATCAGCCAGTTGGGCGTGGGAGATCATGAGCGGCGCTGACCCGTTCGGATGGGGCTGGCCGCCGCCGATGACGACGAGGGACGATGAGGAAGGGAACCATCCCATGGGGGAGGGCGTCTCAGGGGCCGATGATTCGCAGCTACCAGCGCTGGTAGTGGTGAGTGGACCGGCGGGGAGCGGCAAGACCAACCTCGCGCACACGATTGCCCAGCGCCTCGGAGTTCCTGCGGTAGTACGCGACGAGATCAAAAAGGGCATGGTCCTGACCGCTGGCCAGACCGTTGGGCAGGGTTGGGATGAGCTGAATATGCCCACGTCGGACGGTCGGTGGCGGTGCTGCGATGGGGCCCGGCCTGGTGCGGCGCTGTTCCAGGTAGGCGCGCACCAGTGCGTAGCTGCCGGGGTAGCCGAGTTCTGCGATCTCACGGTGGAGCTGTAAGGCGTTGGAACAGCCGGATTCCCAGCGCTGACTAGGTAGGGTTTGAACGGGTCGAGTTTGCTGGGACGCGGACCTTTCCATTTGCCATCGACCAGCTCCTGCCAGGTTGCGGCGTGGGTGTAGCGCTGCACTGTGCGCAGCACGGTGCCGTAGTTCGGGCCGCGTAGCAACGCGAAGTCGTCCACTCCCAACACCCGAGGGGTTTGCGCTGCGGGATCGGGCAACGCAGCAAGCAGCCGCAGCACAGTAGACCGGCTTGCCGAGGCATGCAGCGCGGTGGCCAGTCGCGTACCTGCCCGACCTGCCAACGCGACCGCGATATCCTCCAGCATCGCTCGCAGCAGTGGCGTTCGGCGCCCGTGCCGCACCGTCAGTCCCTCGATCTGCTCCGCAAAAGTCTCTACCCCGCAGGATGGTTTATCGCAGAACCAGCGCCTCACCCGTAACCGGAGCACCGGTCGACGTCCGCCCAACGGCACGTGCGCCAGGTAGCGTCCGTACCGGCTGTGCACCCTGGTCGCGGCGTGCCCGTAGCACACCCAGGCCGCAGTCGCTGCCTGCGCGGATGCCCGGATACGCCACCCCGCTGGTCTCTGCGACTTCCTCAACGGCCACACCTGCCAGGTGCGGGAACAGAACGGCCACCAAACCAAGATCAGAGCACCCGAACCATGATCAAACCTCAAGCAGCGGTCCGCATTTGGATCCGCTCGTGCCCTTCCGGCGGCGCACGATAATGCCGATTTCAGGATGTCCTTCGATGTGGACGGCCCCCCGGCCTGAGGGCAGCCGTCGGATGGTCGACCATTGCGCTCAGCCGACTCAGCGCAGTGGTCCACGGTCGCGGGGCGATCACTGGAATCCCGTGCGCTTCGGCGGTCGCGGCCAGCCAATCACCATAGCGGGCACTGACTTCCGCCCGGATGCGCTGCTGCCCCTCGTCCGGTTCCCGACTCAGATAGTTCACGGCCAGCTGATCAGGGTCGGGCTCGTGCAGGAACACCGCGCGGACTCGCCCGGCGACCTCCTGTCCGGCGAACGAGGCCTGTGCGGCCAGTGCGGGGAGTAGGTAATCACCCTCGATGATCACCGGGGTGTCGGATTCCAGATGGTTGCCGATCACGGCCTCCAACGCTGGCCGTAAAGCCTCGGCAACCGCGATCTGCAACTCCACGACCCGTGGAACCGGAATGCTGGCGGGATCGGGATGGGTGTCCCAGTAGTGCAGCATCGGCTGCTGGGCCGGCGTGGTCATCGCCTGCACCGCGAGAACCAGGTCGTCCACCTCGACCAGCGGCACGCGGTAATGCCGGGCCAGCGGGTAACTGAGCTGGCTCTTACCGGAACCGGACGCGCCACCCAGTAGTAGCACCTGCCAGTCACGTTCACCCGGTTCGTCCACGGGCGCACAGTCTGCCTGGCCTGTTGGCGCCTGTCATCCCGATATCGGACCGAGCAGGCGTGTCACCGAAGGGCTATCACTGCTTCCTGGACGTGATCGCCGCGACCGGCTTCCATGACCGTAAGCCTAAACGTACGGACATGCCGCTGGGCGCTCGTTGGTCGACTGTCCGAAATCTGGCTCGGATCGATTACGTGGCAAGGACCTTCGCTCGCAGCCATTGGGCTGCGGCGGTGGGCAATTCGCACTGGGGCCGCGGCTCCAGACCTGATCACGGAAAGTTGGGCAGAACCGAAATTCGACGTCGATCATCGGTCAACGGTGACATCGTGCAGCGCAGTCGAGATCCGTTGGTATCGGTGAAACTGATGTCACCGGTTGGAGGGTCCTGACGCTTCGCGGCGCGTCTGCTGTAGGGCACGGGTACATCCTTCCAGCAGTGCCTGTCGGCACCACAGATCAGATGTCACCTACTCGTGCAGCAGTCCCGACAGACCAGTGAACCTGACGAGATGTAGTTGGTTGGTGGCTGCGGGATCTGCAGCGGCGAGTAGACGATCACGCCGGTGCCGTGTGTTGCGGTCCAGGCGATTTCGGCGGCCGCGGAACGGTTGATCGCGGAGAACGGCGGCCGGATCCGACCGGTGCTATGAAACCCTTCCGCCCGTTCGGGAACCGTGTTCGACCACCGCGTCTGAGGTTATCTGTTTCCGAACGGGTTTCCGAACGCCCGCGCGTGCGAGTCCGCCCGACACATGTGACTCGCAGCGATAGCTGGTGGTGTTCTCGCGCTGCCAGGTGGCGCAGTGGGTGGATTCCGGTGCGACTCGCGTGTGCGGGTTCAGCTACGGTCACTGCACCGGGCCGCTGAACAGGAGGGAGAAGTAGGTGACGTCCCAGGATCCGAGCGGGACATTCTCGATCACACCTGAGCACGTTCAGAATGCGGGCCTCTACATCCAGCAGACCGCACAATCGCTGCTGACCGGCGTTCGCGCCGCTGATGCCGACGTGGAAGCGCTCTTGGAGCAGTGGCAGGGCCCGGCCTCCGAGTCGTTTCGGACCGGGTGGAGCGAGGTATGCGCGGGCGTGGCCGGTGTTCTGGAGGCATTGACCGATATGGCCGAGGCGTTGGGGGTGACCGGTGTGACTCTGTCCGAACAGGACCGTGAGTGGGCCGGGGATCTGCCGGCAGAGTTCACGCTCAATCTGTGACCTCTGCTCACACACCTGCCACACCGATAGGAGAGAGCTTGCGTTACCGGGTAAACCTGACCGATCTGGATGACGCTGTGGCCCAGATCAATGCGTTGAAGACCTTCCTCGAAGAGTCGTTGGACGAGATCGATGAGCGTGTGAACACGATGCGGGCGGACTGGAGCGGGGCGGCTTCGGATGCCTACGACACCGCGCACGTCCAGTGGCTCACCTCAGCGCGCACTGCAGCAGATGGAATCGAAAAGATGCGGGCTGCGGCCCGCGCCGCCCACGACTCCTACACCGCGACCATCGTTGCGAACAGGACCCTGCTCGGCCGCGCCGGCGGCCAGAGCCCTGGCGGGACCCAGGCGTGACTCTCGTCGATGTCGATACCGACACCTACTACACCGCAGGAAAGGCACTGTGCGCTGCGGCCGAATCGTGGTGGACTGCCATCGACGCCCAGTGGGCTGCGCTGGCCGACTGCGGCAGCATGTGCGGCTCCTACGAGGAGGCCACCACATGGGCCGCGGAGTACGACACCAAAGCCAATGAGCTGATCGACTCGGTCCGCCAAGTCGCCACGGCCGCCGACGCCTACGGTCGAGTGCTCATGGAGCTGGGCTACAACCATGAACTCGGTGACTACTTCGCCACCACGGAGTTCGGTGCCTCTCTTCCACCGCGCCCGCAGATGCCGACCGAACTGATGGCTGTGTGCCGGGTGCCGCTGCCCTCGGCCGGTGGGCCCGGCAGCGGGTTGTCAGAGGCGATCGGTCTGGCCTCTGAGGTCGGTATCACCGTGCCCGATGGCGATAGCGGAAAACTCGCCAACGCCGCCAACCTGTGGAAGAACCTCTCAACCAATGAGGCGGTGTCCGGGTTCGTTGCCGAGCTCCATCGGATTGCTGGCCTGTTCGCTGAGATCACCGCCGAGGAGTACGACTCCATCGACGAAGACATCCGGGCGATCAAAGCGGCCGCAGATGATGTCGTGTCCGGGTTCGCCGAGGTCGGCGCGAGCACCGAGGAACATCGCAGCGCGTTGGTGACCATGCGCGAGGCCATCGAACAGTTCCTTCAGGACATGGCCAAAGACATCGCGTTGGAGATAACAGTCACCGCGACCATCTCCATCGCCGCGTCGTTCGTGACATTCGGTGTCGCCGCCGTCGGCGGTGCGGCAATCCTTGCGGGTCGTGTGGCCCACATCGTGGCAAGGTATGGCCCGAAGATCCGCCCCCTGATCTCGGTGTTCAAAAACACTGGGTTGGCACGCAGATTCAACAAGGTGCCCGACTGGTCCACGCACAAGCAGGAGATGCAGCGCATCCTCGACATGCGCGCCAACAATGGTCCGCCACGTCGGCACGGACTCGCCCCCGATGTGCTGGACCCGAACGATCGCGAGATCCTGGCGCGTGGGCCGTCCGATCAGTACGGCACCGACCTCAGCGGGATATTGCGCCGCGGTGAGACTCCGACCCCGGAACAACAACGCCAGATCGACAACCTCAACGAGGCGCTGGAAAAGCTACCCAAACACGAAGGCCCCGTTGTGCGGCACGTCAACATGACCCCGGAACGTCTCGCCGAACTCGAACCGGGTCAGCCGTGGGCGGACTCCGGGTTCATGTCCACGTCGAACAAACCTGACGGTGTCTCCGACGTTTTCGCCGGAAACCGAAACGTGGAGATGCAGATTGTGTCCAAGAACGGACGTACCTACTCCGACCCCGACACGGGCATGCCGTTCGGCACCGACGATGAAGTACTGTTCCCGTCGAACAGTCAATTCATGGTGCACAACAAGTTCTACGACCCTGCGACGGGGCGGGTCGTGATCCAGATGGTTGAGAGGTAACCGGTCATGACGACCGCCCACGACGAAGAGTACGAACGTGCAGCGCGGCAGCTGGCCGCGTTCGAGGAAGCGCGTGCCCAGGTGCGCCGCCGCGCTTTGGACCCCACGGCCCCACGGAACGTCACCCATGTCAAAGACGACGGCCTGTCCGGCACCGACCAGGAAGGTTGGAAGGTTTCCCACGATGGACGGGAGTGGCGCGACGAGAACGGTGCGCTGGTCTACCGTCGCGACAGCGACGGATACTGGCTCGACCCCGACGGGCGGCGAGTATTCGACCCCATCGGCAATCCTATCAACCACTGACAACAGCGTCTCCCGACCTCTGCGGTCAGGGTCCACAGCGGTGCAGTTCAGGTCGGCCTGTGCACCCGGATCGGGAAGGTCGTCGCGACTGTGAACAGATGGAGGCGCCGATCAGCCCGTGGCATCGGTCGCGGAACCCTGATGCGCGATTCGCTCGACGGACTGTCGGTGGGCGATGCGCTAGGCGCACAGTTCTTCATCATGGGCCGCTCGCTTGCCAATCTTCGGTCGGGTACGCCGCCGCCGGGACCGTGGGACTGGACCGACGACACCGAGATGGCCTGCAGTGTGGTCGCCGAACTTCACCGTCACCGGCAAATCGATCAGGACCGGCTGGCCGCGGGCTTCGCGCGCCGGTTCTCGCCCGAACGCGATTACGGGCATGCCACTGTCACCTCGCTTCGACGCATCCGCGGGGGGAGCCACTGGCGAGATACCGCGGCAGCGGCGTTCGGAGGCCAGGGCTCCTGCGGAAACGGTGCCGCAATGCGGGTCGCACCACTGGGGGCCTACTACGCCGACAATCCCCACAGAGCTATCACCGAAGCCGTCCGGTCAGCACAGATCACCCATGCGCACCCCGAGGGAGTGATCGGCGCGGTCGCGGTGGCAGTTGCCGCCGGACAGGCCGCTTACGGGCGCCGAGCACGAGTCCAACCCACGCCCACACAATTCCTCACCATCGTGCTGGACCATCTCGAAACCAGCGACACAACGCGCGGCATCGGTCACGCTCGTGCCATGCTCAGCGCCCCCCTAGCCGAGGTCGTACACGAACTGGGTAACGGATCCCGGGTACGAGCCCAAGACACGGTGCCGTTCGCATTGTGGGTGGCCGCAACACAACTGAACGACTATCAAGCAGCTATCGCCACGTGCATTGAAGCCGACGGTGACATCGACACCACCTGCGCCATCGCCGGAGGAATCGTCGCAGCCTACACCGGCGTCGGCACCCCCACTGGGATACCGCGGGCCTGGCTCGCCGCCCGGGAACCACTACCCGCCTGGCTCGGTGTGAGCGACCGGTAGCGCCGGTCGCCCACGGCTACGCAGTCGCGATCGGGGCGCCCCCAGCTCGTCCTGGGTCCCGGCTATACCTCTCTATCGGGAACCGGCCAGCAACGAGCCACGCGAGACCTGGAACCGGCACGTCGCCGGGCAGAAACCGTCTAGGCCGCCAGCTCCGAAGAGGGCGCGCCTACGGTGAACTCCTGCCCCGTCATCAACCCGGGCCCTGCAAACGATCCTGGAAACATACGACCTGACCGCAATCTGGTAGAACGGCGGGGTCTGTCTCGTGAACGTTGGCGCGCTCAAACAGTCAGGACACAGGGTGGCAGGTGCGGTGCGCACTCGGGGACCGGCACCTCTTGGGCGAGGGTCGGTGGCCCCGCGGCATCGTTCACCGCGTTCGAGGAATGACATCAAATGTGAACCGTTCCTATGACCGCGACGTACTTGAAGTAGCTGGGCCAACCGCGCAGAATCTGGTTGAGTCATACGAGCACGTAAGGATCAGCAGGCCGTCATCGGTGACCGGAGGATGCGTGGACTACATCTGCTACATCTCGCGAACCAAGGTAGACAGCCTGCACGGGCAGTTCGATCCGGTGCGCAGTAGCGATGTTACCGAGCAGGTGATCTCCGAACAGTCGGGTGTTCGAGATCTCCGCATGGGTTTGTCCCTCGGCCATATTGTGAGCCTGTTCAACGGTGGCCTAACTTACGGGCGGAAGAACGTGATCCAACGGGAACGCAAGGTGAAGATTGCCTATGTCGAGAAGCTCAGGGACGTATTGTTGACCATTGCTGTGGACCACGGCGACGTGCCCGATATCAGAGAAGCGATCTCTTCGGGACAGAGCGGGACTTACTACTTTTACGATGGCCTCTTCCGGATTGAAAGACCGGTTGAGAACCCCACGTCGGCGGACATTGTGACACTTCGGTCGTCGTTTGGCAGCCGCAACCTGCTCTTGGATTGCTCGCTGCGCTTCTTTAGCGAAGGGCCTGAGCCGGACGGAACCTTCCTGCTGCATTCGGGCAACTACCGCTTCTTCGGCGGCCAGCTGCAAATGAGGATGTCCACCGTCTTCGCGCTACTTGGTGTACAAGGAACGGACGTCGTCGGAACTCCGCTCTACCTCCAGCTGTCGGGCGCTGATTTGTCGCCCGGAGCGGCGCTGTAGGCGCGGTGTGTCGTGGAGATGCTTGATGTGCGCGAGCACGATCCCGAGGAGTACGAGGGGAAGGGGACAACTATCCGCGGCTGTCTCTATCGGATTGGTCCCCAGCTCGGCGCGGGTTATTCAAAGTTCGTCCATGTGCTGCGCAACGTCAGATCGGGTCTGCACCTGCATGTGCTCGCGATCTATCGTGACGCCGACTCGGGCCGGCGGGAGTTGGGTCGTGAACTGGCTGTCAAGGCTCTCGACGACTTAATGGAGGGGCAAGGGGTGGTGCCCAGTCTCATGGAGGTCGATCTGCCGGGAGGGGTCGCGTACGTGCAGGACTACATAGGCCCGTATGAACCCGCGCCGAGTCAGGACCTCATATCTGCGGAGCGACTCATGGTGGCAGGTGAATGGTCTGAGGCCGTCGACATGTTCTCGCGGGTTCTCGAGACGCAGCCGGACCACACCGTCGCACTGTTCAACTGCGCATCAGTCCTCAACTCCATGGGTCGCCCGGAATTAGCGGCAGACCTGATGGCGCGGGTTATCGCCATCGAGCCGAATTACCGTGTCTACCTGCACGACTACATGAAATACTGCTCTGCCGCCGAAATGCCGACCGAGGTCTTGGATGGGTGGAGGGCCATCACCGAGCGCTACCCTCACGACACCAGCTGCCAACTGTACGTCGACAAGGTGCCGCGACAGGCCGCCACACTGCACAATAGGGGAGTCCAACTGGCGACCGAGGGTCATTGGAATGAAGCGGTCGCGCTGACCGGCCGGGCTATCGAGTCATACGTTCGGCTCGCCGAATTAGATCACAAGAAATTCGATCAAGATTTGGCAGAGAGCTTGTTAAACTATGGAATATTCGCAACGTTGGTCGGCAATCTAATTGGCGGCGTTGAACCGCTACTTCAGACCATGCGTATCGCCCATGAGTACGGGCGTCACGATCTGTATGATTCTGCCGCACACGCGATGCGACAAGCATTGGTGCTTGACCGGCAGACGGTGGCGGAGGAACTTGAGCGGCTGACTGGAGGTCCGGTACCACAGTGGTTCAGCAGTCCGAGCTAGTGCCGCGTCAGGCAACGTTGGTTAGATAGTCCGGCCCCTGGATCTTCGAGCCGACAGCGAAGTCTCGGATCGGTCGGGCGTGGTGATTGCGCCAGCGGATGTAGTCGCCGATCGCGGCATCCTGTGTTGCGTGGGTGCGGTGGTCGGTGCCGTTGAGCGCGAAGTAACGCAACGCCGCAAACTCGCACTCAATCCGGTTCAACCAGGACGAATAGTCGGCAGAAACACCAACTCGACCCGCGGCTGGTGCCTGACCAGCACGCACAACACGTTCTCTGTCCGGGCCCGTGCGCGGCACCAAGCCGCTCTGGGTCAGGAAGGCGCGAATCCGCCCAGCTCGAACCCGATCGTCAACGCCGCCAGAGCTACAGCTACCAACCCAGCGGTGACCACGTACCCCACCGCGACCCGTCGCATGACAAACCACCCCGCCAAGGCCACGGCCGGCGCGAGCAACACCACCACTGCCACGAACCAGGTGACCCAGTACGAGGCGGGCACCTCGACCGGCCGAGCACGCAGATGCGACGGGGTGGCCGAAACCTCGGCAAGGTCGAGCCACTGCCGGACCACGAAGACCGCCGGGACGAACACCACCACCGAGAAAAACAGTCCGGCGCCGACACCCCAGCCAGCACTGTGGCGTCGTGTCTGGGTCGATGGGGCGATGGTGGACATGAGCTCATTGTGCGGCATTGCCCGCCGTCGGCGCGCGGCGGGCAATGCACGGATCCTCAGCGGATACCGGACCAGGAATGCACCGACGACGAACCCAACACCAGGAACGGTTTGGCGACGCCGAGCTTCTCGCCTTCGACGCCGACCAGGACCGCCTGCTGGGCGGGATTGCCGTAGTCGTCACCGGCGGCATAGTCGTAGACGTCGTAGATATGGGTCTGCTGACGCAACTCGATCGGGTTCTGACCCGGATTGGCGGGCTGGGCGATCACCGCAGTGGTCGAGCACAGGCTGTAGCGGCCGATCGACTGCACCTGATCGTTGCTGATCCCCGCGGTCACATGCCACGGAGTCGAGATGATGACCTTGGCCGGCTGACCGGTGCGGGCGGTCTCGTTGATCGCCGCGGTGATCGCCTCCTCCTTGTTCGCGTTGACCCATTCCGCCGGTGGTCGCAGCCCCGCGTAGTCGGTGCGGTCCTCAGCGGTCCAGGAATCGAGCAGCGTCGTTCCGAGCGCGTAGTCCTGGCCCGCTTCGTCGTGGTCGTAGTAGTGCTCCCACAACGCGTGCGCCGTCGGGCGGCCGTTGGCGGCGAAATAGGCCGAGACCACTCCCGCCTTCTGTAGATTCGCCGGGATCAGCGTGCCGTCCGGGTCGCCGACGGTGTTGTAGTCGGACAGGTCCACCGGGCACGTCGGGGGCGAGTTCAGCGGGTCGGGGCAGTAGGCCGGGTGCAGGCCGGTGTCGTAGCCGGCGAATCCCTGCGCCGGGACGAGCAGTGCGCGCAGGTAGTCGTTGAGCACATAGATCGAGCCGTGCTCGAACTGTTGGATCAGCGAACCCGGCTCGGCACCGGGGGTGGCGTCGCTGGTCGGGTATCCGTAGTGGCTGCTCTCGTAGCCCGCGGCCGACCACAGCGCCAGAATGCGGCCACTCACAGCGTGCGCGCCGGTCGAGGGCGACCAGTAGACCATGCCGCGTTCGAACCGGTTGAACCGCCCGTTGCCGTCGGGGGCGACGACTTCGTCGGTGCTGGGGTAGCCGAGTGGGCCGCGTTCGCCGCCGGATTCGAGCCATTTGTCACGGATCGCGCCCTGGATGTTGTGGGCTCCTGTCATGGCGTGCCAGTAGATCCAGGCGCCCTGGAACTCCTGGCGACGGCCGATGCCGTCCGATAGGACGATCTCATCGGTCAGCGGGTAGCCGATGAAGCCTCCCTCGTAGCCGTATTCGCCCCACTTGGTGAGGAATTCGTGCGCGACCGGATGCGCGCCGGTATTCGGCGACCAGTAGATGTTGCCGCCGAGGAACTCCGAGCGCCGGCCGAACCCGTCGGGGTTGGTGAGCTCATCGGACTTCGGGAACAGCAGGAATCCGTTCGGTCCCCCGGGTCTGTAGGTACTTGTCGAGAATCGCGCCACAGACCTGGAACGGTGACGGTGGGAAGGTCTGACATGCCATAGCTTGCTTACTCCTTCATCACGCTGCGTCTCCCCGGTGATGAACCAAGGAGGGCGGCCTCCCTCGTCGAGGCCGCTCATTCGAACATACATTCGAATTCATGCCATGCCTAGGCGTCGCGTGCCGAAACCGCCCGCGCTGCTGATCGTTACGAGGCCGAGTCGAGTTCGATGAACAGACGCAACATGTTTCGACTTCATCGGCTACTGTCCCCGCACACCCATTCCCGCGATACAGCCCGCTGCCGAGCCCGGATATGCTGTCGGACACGGGGAGTCTCGACGACGCGATCGACAAGAACCGCCAACGCATGACCCGGCAGGATCAGGCCGAGAACGCCGCGGCCGCCGAGAGAGCCGCCGGCGCACGACAAGCCGAGGACCTCATCCGAGAGGCCGCCGAGAAGTTCGCTCCACTGGCCGCTCTTCAGCTGATCCTGGGGCGGCCCCGCAAGCTGTTCGACCGGGGCAAGGCCATCGTCAGCTCGATCGGCGAGAAGCCCGGCACCTACACCGCCGTCGTGGCGATGCGCTGCTGGGCCGTGTCGTCGAAGCTGCGCTACAGCCATGCAGTTCTGACCGAACGCGGGCAGCTGGCGCAGGTGGACCACGTCGACCGGATCACGATCAACACCGAGTCGGCTAGGCAACTTTGCCGCTCGATGTCGCGAAGAGGATCATGGAAGCTTCACTGGTGTGCAATTCCAAAGCACTCTCACGCCAGGATCCGCTGGGTCCTGGCTCAAAGGCTTGGCCTTCGTCTGCGGGCGATGGACGTTCTGAGCCCTCGCAGCATCCGACAGACCAGTGAAACCTGACGAGATGTAGGTGGCTGGCGGCTGCGGGATCTACAGAGGGGTGGAGGAAGGGCTGAACTATGTTGGAGGCTGGTGGTGGTCGGTGGAAAGTGAATGTAAATCGGGTGTTTGGCGTGCAAACCTGCAGGTGAGTCAGTGTGCTCCCCGCGCGAGCGGGGATGAGCCCGAAGCCCAGGTTCGGCGGGTACTGGTGGAAGAGTGCTCCCCGCGCGAGCGGGATGAGCCCAGCTCAGCGTCGAGCAAGTGCTCGAGGTCTCAGTGCTCCCCGCGCTGGCGCGCAGCCCGCGGCGACAACTTCGCCTGGGGATCAGGAGGTCTCGGCGATCGCATTCACCTACCCCGCCCCTCGAAACCTCCGACGGTGCTGAACGACTCCCGAGCGAGCGCGCCGAGCCGATCAAGTTCCCCTATCAGATCAGCACCAGGACTACGAAGTCTTCATCGTGTGGGGTACGCACCAATGAGCACGTGAAGTGGCGAGTACGGATCGAATGGAGCACCGTCGTCACCTCCGGCACGACGGTCATCGACGACAAGGTACGACCCTTCGAAGTCGCTGCGTCTGGTCCAGCACCTCGAGAGGCCGCGGCGCTCTACCCCGTCTCATCGTCGTGCTCCTGTAGTTGGTCGTCCAGGTTTGCCAGGGATGTTTCGAGTGCGTCGATGTCCCAACGGAATTCCTTTCCGACTCGGATGGGCTTGGGCAGATCCAGCGCGTCGACCGCATTCGTCACGCGCAGCGGCGATTCGGTGTCGGTGCGGCTTTCTCGCCACGGCTCGGCCGACTCCCGCACCGGCGTAGCGGGTTTCGAGGGCGCACCGACGGCGGTGTCGAACATGAGCGCGGTCAGCTGCTCCTTGCCCGGCACGTACCGGTACAGCGACATGTTGGTGAAACCGAGGCGTTCGGCCAGGCGCTGCATGGAGAGCTTGGCCAGGCCTTCGGCGTCGGCGACCGCGATGGCCTCGGCGACGATCCCCTCCAGCGTGAGCGCGGGCTTGGGGCCGCGTTTCGGGCGCTGCTGGGGGTCCCCGACAGCAGCTCGACGGTAGTCGGTGACGGCATTGGCTGATCCTTCCGGAAACCCGCTCGGTGAACTTTGCCGAAGAAGCCACGGGCGAGGCCTGCTTCCATCAGCGAAATCTGACGGTCATCAGCTGGCGTGTCGGGCGATCCGAACGCGGCCGGCGTATGCCCTTGCCGATGAGTGACTGTGGGTCGGCTGAAGGTGGTCAACTCCTTGGATGCTCGACTGACCGAAGGTCGGCAACGTCCATGCCGCGCGCCAGTGAGATCGGGTCATCGATGGAGCTCAGGGCGGACTACCAGCGGAGTACGATTTCGATTTCATCGTCGTCGTCGCCGTAGAAGACACCGGTGGGCACGAAGCCGAGCTTCTCGTAGAACGGCGCCGGACTGGAGGGGCCTTGGCCACAGCCGGCATAGAGTTCGCTGATTCCACGGGCTTTGAGACTCTCGACGATCATTTCAATCGCTCCGCGGCCGACTCCTGAGCCCTGGTACGGTCCTGCCACCATCAGGCGCCAGAGGAACACGCCATGGCATTCGAGCCCGTCCTCGTAGTCGTAGCCGTTGTGCAGCATGATGAATCCGGCCGGGTCCTCGCCGACGTAGATAGCGCGGAACCAGGCGCTTTCGGAAAAGTGCGCGTCGGCGATCGAGATCGCGTTGTCGGCGACCATCGCCCGCTGTTCGGTTGTGAGGGTTTCGCTCAGGTCGCATATGTCGGCGACGGTGCGTGCGGTGATACGGCGCAGGGTGATCTTTTGTCCTCCTTCGGCCAGCGGGCGCTGCGGTGTGCATGCAGCTGCTGCTGATCGGGAGTTGTTCTGTGACAACTGAGTGCTCTGGAATGCTGACATCATTCGACCATATCTATAACGAACGGTCGAGGCACGATAGTTATATGTGACTATCCTCTCGGCGTCGGCTGCGCACTGTCGAGCCCGCCCTGTGTCGAGCATGCTTCGCGCACATGTCTCGGAACTGCGGCGAAGCGAGTGCCAGCTTCCCAAGTCGCACCCGGATGCCCCATCGGTCAGCTGAACCACCCTCGATCGCCGACCAGATACGTACGACTGTAAAACTATCGCTTCTGATACGTTAGCTATATGAATAGGTCAAGTGATACATTGTCTTCCCCCGCCGGGTCTTCGGCCAGGGGCGCTGCAGGCAGACCCCGTCGGGGGTTACGTCGTTCGTTGATCGCGGTCGGCTGTGTGCTGGCGTTGGTGGTGGGTGTGGGCGGGTGGGTGATCTACGCGAACGACTTCGCCATCCGGCAGGAGGAATTGACGATTTCCGGGTTGGCCCAGCCTCTGAAGGCGACCTTGGCACTGCCCGAGCACGGGAAAGGGCCTTACGGTCTGGTTGTATTCGTGCATGGGGACGGGCCTGCCGATGCCACCCGAGACTCGTTCTACGAACCGATCTGGGAGTCGTTCGCCAAAGCCGGGTACGCGTCGTTGTCCTGGAACAAGCCGGGAATCGATGGGGCGCCGGGGAACTGGCTCGATCAGAGCATGCACGATCGAGCGGCCGAGGCCGAGGCGGCGATTGCGTGGGCGCGCCAGCGCGATGACATCGATCCGCGTCGGATCGGCATGTGGGGGATCAGCCAGGGCGGTTGGGTCGTGCCTGAAGTGGCGGCGAATCTTCCCGATCTGCAGTTCGTGGTTCTTGTTGGCACGGCGGTGAATTGGTTGCGACAAGGTGAGTACAACCTGCTCGCCGAGATGCGGCACCGAGGCGCTTCTCAGTCAGAGATCGCCGCTGCTCTCGATCGCCGCAACGCCGGTTTGCAGGCGCTCCGCGAGAACGCTACCTATGAGCAATATCTTGCGGCCCAACAAGACTCGGACCCGATGTCGGAAGACCGCTGGAATTTCGTTCAGCGGAACTATCGCTCCGACGTGACCACGGTTTTACCGCAGGTCAAGGTGCCGGTGCTGCTGGTGCTGGGCGACGACGATCTCAATGTCGACGTCAATGAGACCGAACGCGTCTATCGCGAGATCCTTCCGCCGGAGCAGCTCACGGTGCAGCGCTATCCGAACGCCTCGCACAATATCGTCAAGGCCCGCTTCGACAACGATCAGGACTGGCGGGCGGCTGTGGTGGCGCTGTTGGCGCCACGCACGCTGTACGCACCCGGCTACCTGAATTCCTTGCGTGAGTACGCCGAAAACCAACCGGTTCGTTGAACTGAGTTCGCTCCAGCGAATCGAGAGGGGCCGGTCCGAGATCTGGACCGGCCCCTGGTGTCGTTTATGCGATTGGTTCCTGCTCGACCCGATACACAGGGGCGCTGCCTGACCGACGACCTAACGCGACATCCAGAACCTCGAAGAACCGCGCGGGGTCGATAACGGCTTCGGGCGGGTGCACGCCCGGCCGACAGGCTGAGCCGTCGATGACCTGCGCCATACCGATCGCCAACGGGATTCCGGTGACACGCGCCATATCGCCGAGCAACGTATGGACCGGGTCATCCGGGGGGCCGGTCAGGTTGAGGTGGGCCAGGACCATGTGCGGGCGGCCCTGCTTGGTGCCAGACACCGCTGCGAAGAATGGCGGCAGAGTGCCAGGCCCCTTCGCGCTCAGCGCGGTCGGTGCCGAGCGGAGGATCCGCAGCAGATTCGGGTCGGCGAAGGCGCCTGCCGCGGCTTCGTTGGTGAGTCTTCCCTTGTCGATATCGCGGCGAAGGGTATCGAGGTAGGCCATTGCCCAGGTACTCATCACCATCAGATTGATCGCATCGCCGCTGGGTTTCAGGGTGCGCTGCAAAGTGATCGGCTCCGGGTGGCCGATGGAGTACGCGGTGCCACGTCGTCCGCCGGGAAGCTCCAGTGTGACCGGGCGAAGGGGGCGTTGCACGCTGAGCCGACCGGCGGTCACACCTTTGATCGTGCCGCTGCTCTGCTGCATCCAATGCACCGCCGCGGCAGAGGGACGACCGTCGGGCCCGAGTAGTTGCGCGTCGTCTCGGGTCGTATCACCGGCACCGTCGCCGTCGACTGGCCACGCGGTGTAGGCGTCGCGAACCGAATCGAGTTCCGCGGCAGCGAGTGCCGCCAGCAAATTGCTGATGCCCGGGCTGGCGCCCATGCCGATGATCGCGCACACTTCCCGAGCCCGCGCCGCCGCGTCGAGTTCGAGCATCTGCAGCGTGGGTTCCCAGTCGTCGCAGATATCGAGGTAGTGCGTCCGCGTGTCGATCGCCGCTTGCAGCACCGCCAGCCCGAAACGGTAGTAGGGCCCCACGGTATTGAGCACCACGTCGACCGGTGCGAGCGCCGCACGCAACTGAACATCGTCGGTGACGTCCACCTCGATCGCCCCGACGGGCACAGGCGCGTCGACCAAGCGGCGTGCCAAACCTTGGGCGGCAACCAGATCTCTGTCTGCGACAACGATTTCCGTCACGCCTGGGATATTCACCGCGGTTTGCACGGCCACGGTGCCCATCGCACCCGGCCCGCCCAATGCAAGAACCTTCATCGGATGCTCCTAACTTCCAAGTCTGGGGGGTTGTTCCTTCAAGCGCACGGCGCCGTGCACCACTTCGCTTGTGGCCGGCAAAGCGCCCTTCCATCGCCGTCTGGGCGCGGGACCCGCGAGAGAGGGCGTTGGAACCTGCCGCCACACCGCTGATCCCCGGTGCCCGGGTAACGACGCGACAGGTCCGGCCGCAGGGCCTCGCTGCGGTGATCGTGCGCGGTACTGCCCGACAGCACGCCGCGCGGGCGGTGCTCCGCGGCCGCAGCTGGGGGCGCCAGGACCGTTCCAGTTGTGATCGCTGCCGCAACGAGCAGCAACGCTGCCCTGCCCATCAGAGAGTTCATCGCCATACCTTCGTTCATAGTAGATACGATCGTATCAGGTACGATAGTTGAATAGACAGGCGAATGGAGCGTGAGCGAGGTGGTCGTGCCTTCTTCTGGGATCGCCATCCCATCTACGCCGATGCGGCATGTGGGCATCGACTGCCCCTGCAAGATCGGCGACGTTCGGCCGCGCAGGCGTGAGCTCCCCCGCCCGCGAGCTCTCGAGCAGACAGCGACCGACGTCATCGTCATCGTCATCGGATCGGGTGCGGTGGGAGCCGCCATCGCTTACGCCTTGGCGCGCAACAAAATCCGCGTAACCTGTATCGACCTCGACGTGCGCGGCGCGGGAGTGACCAGCAGCGCGTTCGGGTGGATCGGCACAACTCACACCGACAGCGGCCCGGAGCTGCACCGCGACGCCATCGCTGACTTCCGCGCGCTGGACGCGGACCTCCAAGGTGTGTTAGCGGTCTCCTGGGCAGGGCCACTGACCTGGCTCCGAACCCCGGAAGACACCGAATCGTTCGTGAGAACACAACAAGGGCTGGGTTTCCCGACCGAGGCCGTCGATGCCGAAAGCTTCACTCGTCTGGAACCCGCCTTGGGTACCCGACCGGAAATCGCGGCGTACGCACCCCCACGAAGGCGCTGTTGCCCCAGGACGAATGCGACGAACCCTGCTGGCCGCCGCCCGCGACCTCGGTGCTCGGATAGTGGAGGCTGCCGTCTCCGAAATCGCGGTCGGGAGCGACGGCCGAGCACAGGTTTTCTCCGATGCCGGCGTCTTCCACGCGCGGTACGCGGTGTTGGCGAACGTGCTCGGCGCCCCCGTCTGGCCGCGCAGGTGGGAACCGCTCTCGCGGTCGAGTCCGCACCGGCGATCCGATACACCTTCCGAACCAGCACGCCACTGTCGCGGCGAATCCTGTCCGGCCCGGATTTCGAGATCCGGCCCTGGCGCCGAGGAACCTATCTGGGTGCCGAGGACTATGTGGCATCGGAAGACCCGCACCGCCCCGTGATGCGCGTACACCAGGCACTCGACGCCGTCCGAGTTGATTTCGGCGTGCGAAATCCCCTGCAAATGCTGGACTTTCGCGTCGGCTTCCGGCCGATACCCGCTGCTGGTCGACCTTGCCTAGCCCCCCTTCGCAGCGCCCCAGGTCCTGGTCGCGTGTATGCATCCAGGAATCACCCTGGCACCTGCCGCTGCTTGCCGGGCACTGCACCACATCACCGGTAGCGCCGAGCTCGCTTCGATCTGAACCAGGGGTGCCGATGGCAAACCACAACACTGCGCTTACGTGCTCGCGCGGACTCCATCACTTGCGCCCCACTAGGCGTCTCGTCTTTGTCGAGTCCGCTCTCGGGCTGGTTCTGGGGGCAGTGACGTTGCCGCAGTCCTACCCACCAGCCGGAGAATCGCCGATGTGGGCACAACTGCTCGGCTTGTCATTCCTGCTGACGGCCCTGTGCGCGAACCTGTACCTGTGGCAGCGGATTGTCGCCGCGGGTGTGGGATTGCGTTCTCACCCGGCGGCGGTCTCCGCTGAACAGCAACTGCGCGAATTCATCCTGGACGAGCGCCGGCTCCGGATCGCGACCATCGGATACGCGGCCGCGATCTGTGCCCTGGTGCCGCTGCCGCCCTCATGGCGATGGTTTTGGTTTCTCTTCACCCTGCTGGCCACAGCGTTGACCGCCGTGTTGCTGCGCCGGATGTGGTGCGTCGAGGTGTGCGGCCTCGGTGAATCCCGGCCTACCACGTGCGAGCAGCGTTGGTGGCCCCGCCGGTGACCTTCGAGTACCAGCGGAACAGTCGAACAGGTTGCGCCGGTTCGGATTTGAGAAGTTCCGCCCAGCAGGCCGCCGCCGCCGCGCGCGCGGCCGTGCCGACCCACGGCTGAGGAAGCAGCTGAGGTGGCAGCAGCGGATCCGGCTCCATAGCGTGGGTGAACTCCGCGGCCAACGCGACGGCGATCGTCAGATGCCGAACACCGGAGGATTCCCGCAGCTCCTGCAAATACTGCTCGGCGACCCTCAGCAGCCGCCGGTGGCCCTCGGCGATCCGGTCGAGCGGCCATAACTGCTCGGCAATATCGCGTGGGGCGATATGCCGGCCGATGGTCAGATCGGCGCTTGTGAGTGTGGTGATGTGGTCGGAAACGCCCAGCGTTGTTGCGGCGGAACGGATTCGTTCCGCCCACGGATTCGCCGAAACGTAGAGGCCACCCTGAATCGGCGCGCCACCGAGCCGCAGGATGGTATCGCGCATGGAATCACGTGCATGCCGCGCGGATTCAGGAACACCGAACGCCACCAGGTGCCAACGCCCGTCCCAGGAAACCTCGCCACGATCCTGGGCATACATGTAGCGCACGAAGTCGAGATCGGGTTCGAGACTGTTGCGTGTCAGCTCCGTCGCGCGCAGCACAGCCTTACGGCCGCGACCCTCCTGAACGAACCGGCCCTCCGCCACCAGCCGCTTGATGCAGAGCCGGACCTGTTGATCGCTCATACTGAGCGCATTGGCGACATCGTAGAGCTCGCCAGCATCGATCGTCGCGTCCTCGCGGACCAGACTCTCCACCAGAGTGCGGGTGGAGATGTCGGTGTCCTGGAACTGGCCCTCGCCCACATTCGCCTCTGCTCTGATCCGGACGAGCTGCAACTATCGCATCTCGTACGTTCGGTTACGTCTCGATCGTCCACTATACGGTCAAACTGGGCGGAGCTCAGGCGGGCACAACCAAGAGCTAGGCGCACACACCAGGCACAGCAGTAGCTTGCCCCAACGCACCCCGGACTCAGTCCAGCAGCGGTGCACCACCGCAGGCATGTCCACCTTTGCAGCTGTCATGTGCTCGCGACGGACTCACCACTGACCACGAACGATGCTCCGACGCGAACGCCCTCGATTCGGCATTTACGTGCGTTTGTCGGCGCGCGTGCCCAGCGGCGTTTCGGTGCGCTGCCCAGGTACTTCGCCATCATCGCCGCTCCTTCGTCAGGCGGATCGGTAACCAGATGTGGATCGCGGAGAGGATCGCGCGAATCCCCGGGACCGACGACAGCTGCACCATCAGCCTCGCAATGCTCGACCACCCCGGGAACCCATGGGACCGCCAGTACATCGCGGAAAAGCAATCGAGATGTTGCGTTCCTGGCCGACGGCAGCAACGACATCAGCGCACAACCTGCGCGCGCGCCTGATCGACCTCGGTTACTTTGCCGCATACAACACAGCGCTGCCTGAAGCTGGGGTCGGTGCCGCCGGTCACCAGTGAGGCGGGGCAGTAGCAATCCCAGTTCAGGGGACGGATGGCTACTGCGCCCTGCGGCGCCGCGCCCTCGTCACGGCCGACCGGCTTCCCGCGGACTTCGTCGGTCACCGCTGGAAGGGCTGGTGCCGCGAGCCTCCGACATCCCGAGCTCGACACACAAATGCCACACACTTTTGACCGGAATTGATCGGAATCGATGGGAAGTTTCGGGGGTTTCTGACTGGCGAAACAGATTCTGTACCAGCATCTTTGGGCATTCGCTGGTACGGTCCGACTGAGCTGACCCGCTCGCTGGAACGCCCCGTAGTCCACCGGAAGCGGGTCATTTTTGGCATACTGGGTCATAATTGTGTCAGAAATCACAATATCGACCACCCCGGCAATTGGATCATCGGCACACCGGCCTGCCCGAGCCGCCGCGGCCCCTCGACGAGGAACGTCGACATGTACACATCAGCAGCGTGCACCTCATCGAGGATCACGACCTTGCCGGCGAGCCCTGCCATACGCAACATCACACCGAGGCGGGGCCGACTCCGATCCCAGACAACACTCTGGGCCATGGTGTGGACCATCCCCGCGAGTGCGGGGCCGACGGGCAGGGCTCGACGGCTCGGGCCGGAATCGTCGGACCAACCACCGACGTCGCGTCGGCCCCGCAGCGGCGGGGATCCTCGACGACATCGACCGCTGGCACCGGCCACCAGGTCACAGGAGTTCCAGCCCCAGTGTCGTGTCGTAGCCCGACGTCGTCGATCCTGCCGTGGTGGCTCGCAGGATTTCGTGCGCGGGTACGCCTTACCGCTGCACCGCGGCCTAGGCATGCAACAAGAAGCTCGAGTACACGCCGGAATGGCCCTGCACGATCGAAGACCGGTCCGCCCACGGCAACCGGACGACGTCAGCCGACCCGTGGAGCCACGCAGCGGCTACCGCACTGTCCCAAGCCGCGAACCCGCCGGAACGGGTGTGCTCGATGAGTGGCTAGGACATCGGGTCTGCGGTGATCAGGCATTCGGCCGGGCAGATCACGAGTGCGCCGCTGGTCCGGCAAACGGTCTTCAGATGCACGCAGCAAAGTACGCCGCTTGGAATCTCCAAGTTTTCGAGGCACTGCGTCATCGGCGGCGACGTCGCGACGTAGGCCGACTGTCGGCGGTCACCGCTACGCTCGATGAAATCTACAGCTCAGTCCGTCGATACAAGGGGAACCACCATGACCGACCTGCACCCGAAGACCCTCGGCCCCGCGCGGCTGCCGCTGTTCAGCACCCAACCTCACTGTGACGCAACCCCGTCAACTGTCGACAGGGTCCCCGGTAACCAGCTGCCTACCTTCCTCGCCGCCCCGGCTGCACACGAGCAAGACCGGCCGTGTTGACCAGTCATAGGGTCTGTCGCCCCGAGGCCGCTGGAGAACTTCCACCATCGCTTTAGGCCGCTAGGCGAACCGGGTAGTGAGCTCGGCCGCGATCTCGTAGTGGCGCAGGAGGAATGAGCGTTCGTCGAGCTTCTTGCGCCGCAGCCAGCCTGTCACTTCGGCGTTGCACTTGCTGGCGTTGCACGACCCACACGCGGGTACGACGTTGCCGAGTGTGTAGCGGCCGCCGCGCGAGATGGCCTGCACGCAGTCCTTCTGCAGCGAGGTGGCGGGGGAGCCGCAGTAGGCGCAGCCGCCCCAGGACCTCTTGAGTGCGTCCCATTGCGTGTCGGTGAGGTCATGGGTGACGCGCGCCATCCGCTTCTTGCGTTTGCGCGCGGCGCGAACCTGTTTGCTACCGCCAGTCGGCACGAGGTGAGAATACGCGTCGCGATGGTCGACAGGTCGGAGGCTGGGCACACTTTCCGTCCCAGAACGCACCATGGGTACCGGCCAATCCGTTCCTCGGTGACGACGTCGGAGAGCCCATCGGAGCACAGCAGGAAGCGGTCGCCGGGTTCGGCGTCCCCACGGCCGTCAAATGGTCGGATGGGCGTGCTGTTGACACGCGGCTACTGTCGAGGACGCATCCAGCCGCCTCCGCACCGGCAACACCAACGTCATGGCCTCATACGGCTAGGATAGAGGCAACTCTAATTGTGTGTGTGAGCTCCGGCGGCTGCTCGAAATCGCCTTTCGAGAACCTTCCGTCGCTGCGCGTCTGGTGAATACTGTGCATTTCGCGACGGCATCAAGGAGCACGTATGAGCGAGGCCACCCACCTGAATGTTTTGATCGTGGGCGCTGGACTGTCGGGAATAGATGCTGCTGTCCACGTCAGCCGTGCCTTTCCGGCGAAGAGCTATGCGGTGCTGGAACAGCGAGGAGAATTGGGTGGGACCTGGAGTCTGTTCCAATATCCGGGTATCAGGTCGGACTCCGACATGTACACCCTCGGTTTCGGATTCAGGCCGTGGGATGGGGAAAACGCCATCGCGGACGGCGCCGACATCCTGTGCTATCTGCGTGAGACGGCAGCGAAGTACGGTGTGGATCAGCGGATCCGATACCACCACCGAGCTACCAGATTCTCCTGGTCCACAGACGAGAAGTGCTGGACGGTGGCGATCGAACACGTCGATACCGGTGAAACGTCGACGCTCACCTGCGACTTTCTGTTCTCCACGAGTGGCTATTACGACTACGACCATGGCTACACACCCGACTGGCCAGGCCTGGACGCCTACCGCGGCACACTGGTCCATCCGCAACACTGGCCGAAGGATCTGGACTACACCGGTAAGCGGGTGGTCGTGATCGGTTCGGGCGCCACCGCGGTCACGCTCATCCCATCGATGGCCCGCGAGACTGCACATATCACCATGTTGCAGCGGACGCCCACCTATATTGTGAGCCAGCCTCGAAAGGACCCATTTGCCAAGGTACTGAACAAGATCCTGCCCGGCAAGCTGGCTGCCAAGGTGATCCACGCACGCTATGCCGCCGTGACAATCGGTTTCTACGAGTTCTGTCGCCGCAACCCCAAGACGGCCAGAGCCTTGTTGGAACGGTGGGCGAAGGTCCACCTACCTGACGGTTTCGACTACGCCAAACACTTGCGCCCACCGTATGATCCGTGGGATCAGCGGCTGTGTGTGGTGCCCGGAGCCGACCTGTTCAAAGCGATCCACAGCCACAAGGTCGACATCGTCACCGACATCATCGAGCGGTTCACCACCAATGGCGTCGCGCTCACTTCGGGCCGCGAGCTCGAGGCCGACATCGTAGTGACCGCCACCGGTCTCGAGGTGGTCCCGATGGGTAAGGCCGAGTTCTACGTCGACGGTGAGCAGATCGAACTGGGCAATACGTTCACCTACAAGGCGATGATGCTCAGCGACGTCCCGAACTTCGCCTTTGTCATCGGCTATTCCAATGCTTCCTGGACTCTGAAGGCGGATCTGGTCTGCGAGTACGTCACGCGATTACTCGACTACATGGACCAGCACAACCTGAAGGTTGTCGTCCCGCGACTGGCGGAGGGTCTCGAGCCGAAGCCGTTGCTCGACCTCACCTCCGGCTACCTGCAGCGCGCGGCCGGCAAACTACCCGTCGCCGGTGACCGCGACCCGTGGCGGCTGAAACACAACTGGTACTTCGACAAGAAGGCGCTGCGGAACAGCCGGATCGACGACGGTGTGGTGGCGTTCTCCGAATGAGCCCGCGCCGACCGCGCTGCGCGGCTCAGCGGCGATGATGGCGCGGTAGTGTAGATCCCGCAGCCAACTACTCTTTCGTTTTGTCGCAGATCGATGGTACGGGCGGTTCCGGAGGGTCGATGGCTACGTTGATGTCACCGCTGGATTCGGTGTTCTTGGTGATGGAATCCAGGGAACACCCCATGCATCGTCACTGGACCGGTGGGGATCGGGGAAACGGTCACGGGGACCGGTCAGTTCGTCCGAGCGCTGCAGCGTCGGCGCGCCGAAGTGTCGAAGGCGACCGGCTGAAAGCTGGAAAGCATGGTCAGCGCCCCACAGGAATCCCACACATTAACTGGAACGCTCGCCAGGTGGTCGCAGGTTCAAATCCGGTCAGCCCGACTTGGGAGACCTGCACCTACGCAGGGCGAATCCGTTCACTGTCATTCGACGAAGACGGGTCGATTCTTGCCGCGGAGTGTGGGGATGGCACAGCTCGCCTGTGGAACGGCCACGGCGAACTATTGGCGGTCGTACCCGCCGCCGGCGGATGGAGCCGGACTGTTGCCCTCGACTCTGCTGGATCACACCTGGCTGTGGGAGCGGGAACCGACCGACCCGTGGCCGTGTCACGATCGTCAGCGCGGGCGGTATGACCACCTTGACCGCTCCTCAGTCCGCGATCGGAGTCTGATGTCCAACAGCACCGCCTCCGCTGATGGGTATGCCACAACCACACCCTCGAGGTGGGAGGCGGCGGTTGACGGCTGCGCTTGCCCAGTAGCCGGTGAGACCGCAGAGCAATGCGTTGATGAAGGCTGGATCGGTGTCTCGGCTGTCGGCGATGGCTGGTGTGAGCATAACGAGATCGACCCAGGGCGCTCCGGTCATGCCCGATCGACGACAGCCACGGGTCGGTTCAGACTTTCTTCACCACGCTGGACTTCAACTGCATCGGACCGATGCCGTCCACCTTGCAGTCGATGTCGTGATCGCCGACGCCCTGCACCAGGCGGATATTGCGCACCTTGGTGCCCGCCTTGATGCCAGTCGGGCTGCCTTTGACTTTGAGCGTCTTTACCACGGTCACGGTGTCGCCGTCGGCGAGCACATTGCCGACGGCGTCGCGGATCACGTCGTCCGCCGTATCGGCCGCGGCGGCGGGTGCCCATTCGTTGGCGCACTCGGGGCACACCAGCAGGGCGCCGAGCTCGTAGGTGTATTCGCAGGAGCACGTGGGACAGGGCGGGATCGAGTCGCTCATGAGGATCCTTCGAGTTGGTGGGTGATCAAGCGGCGGAGAGGAATTCGACGAGTACGCGGTTGATCTCGTCGGGCCGTTCGAGATAGCCGTAGTGCCCGCAGCGTTCGATCTCGGCGTAGCGAGCGCCCGGGATCGCCTCGGCGACTTCACGGCAGAACCGCGGCGGCACCATCTGGTCGTCGGCGAACCCGACGACCAGGCTGGGCACGGTGATCCGCCGATACGCCTCGCGCCGGTCCTGCGACCGATCCATCCCCAGCTGCGCGCGAGTGCCTGGAGTGCCCTTGCCCGAGGTGAATTCGAAGATGTCGAGCCATTCCTGCGCCTTGGCCGGATCGGCCAGGGTGTGCGGGGACAGATTGAGCATCGCCTTGACCGCGGCCGCATACTCGGGCGGCAGCTGAATCCCCTTGTCGAACAACGCCTGCTCACCCCGGTTGAGCATGCTCGACACCGGGTGCGGACGAGCGGTGGCGGCGAACATGACCGCCTTGCCCAGCAGCTCGGGCCGCGCCAGCGCGAGCTCGGCCACCACCCGCGACCCCATCGACGTACCGACCACATGGGCGGGCGCCCCCAGGTGCTCGATCAGCGCCGCGGTGTCACCGACCAGGTCGGCCATGGTGATCCCCGCCGCCGATTCCGACGACGGCGCGATCCCCCGATTGTCGACCGTGACAACCCGGAACCCGGCCTTGACCAGCGCGGGCACCTGATAGGTGCGCCAGACGCGGCCAGGACTGCCACTGCCCATCACGAGCAGGACCAGCGGTCCCGACCCGGTGACGTCGTAGTTGAGCTGGATGCCGTTGAGTGAGACGAGGGACATATCTCTCCTGTTAGCCTGTTTGCTAAAGTTAGAAAACACCATACCGCCACAGCAGGACGGGGTTCGCCACGGTGCCAGGACTGAGCAGGCCGCTGTACCAGATGAAGGCCGACTTCTTCAAAACCCTCGGCCACCCGGTCCGCATCCGGGTACTGGAGCTGCTCAGCGAGCGCGAACACGCGGTCTCGGAGATGCTGCCCGAGGTCGGCGTGGAGGCGGCGAACCTGTCTCAGCAGCTGGCCATCCTGCGCCGGGCCGGTCTGGTGACCGCGCGACGCGAGGGACTGTCGGTGACCTACGAACTCACCTCGCCGCGAGTGAAGGAGCTGCTGATCGTGGCTCGCGCGATCCTCACCGGCGTCGTCGCCGGACAGGCCGAACTGCTCGAGAACCCCACCGAGTCCACGGTCGCCTGACCCTTACCCGCCACCGCTCGACCCACGCCCACTGATTGCATACTTTCTAAACTAGCCACCTAGCAAGTTGACAAGGAGAACACCCGTGACCGCGAGCTCCGCGCCGACGACGGTTCCGACCGACCACCCGGCCATCCTGCGCTGGGTCGACGAGACCGCCGAACTGACCGCGCCCGAACGCATCGTCTGGTGCGACGGCTCCGCCGACGAATGGGATCGCCTGACCTGCGAACTCGTCGAGAAAGGCACCTTCGTCCGGCTCACCGGCAAACCCAACTCCTTCTGGTGCGTCTCCGACCCCGACGACGTCGCCCGCGTCGAGGACCGCACCTTCATCTGCTCCGAGGACGCCACCGACGCGGGCCCGACCAACAACTGGGTCGACCCGGTGGACATGCGCACCGTGATGACCGAGCACTACCGCGGCGCGATGACGGGCCGCACGATGTACGTCATCGCCTTCTGCATGGGCCCGCTCGACGCCGCCGAACCGAAGTTCGGTGTGCAGATCACCGATTCACCGTATGTGGCGGTGTCGATGCAGATCATGACCCGCTCGGGGGCGCCGGTCTGGGAAAAGCTCACCGGCGACACCGAATTCGTGCAGTGCCTGCACTCGGTGGGCGCGCCGCTGAGCGAAGGCCAGGCGGACGTGCCGTGGCCGTGCGATCACACCAAGTACATCGCGCACTTCCCCGAGTCGCGCACCATCTGGAGCTACGGCTCCGGCTACGGCGGCAACGCGCTGCTGGGCAAGAAGTGCTTCGCGCTGCGGATCGCCTCGGTCATCGGGCGCGACGAGGGCTGGCTGGCCGAGCACATGCTCATCCTCAAGCTCACCTCGCCGCAGGGCCGGACGCACTATGTGGCCGCGGCGTTCCCGTCCTCGTGCGGCAAGACCAATCTGGCGATGCTGGAGCCCGCGCTGCCAGGCTGGCGGGCCGAGACCATCGGTGACGATATCGCCTGGATGCGCTTCGGCGCCGACGGCAGGCTGTATGCGGTGAATCCAGAGGCCGGGTTCTTCGGCGTCGCGCCCGGCACCGGCGCGCGCACCAATCCCAACGCGATCGCCACCATCGACCGCGGCAACTCCATCTTCACCAACACCGCGCTCACCGATCAGGGCGATGTGTGGTGGGAGGGGCTGACGAAAGAGCCGCCCACCCATCTCACCGACTGGCGCGGCAACAACTGGACCCCGAGAACCGGAACCCCTGCCGCGCACCCGAATTCGCGATACTGCACGCCGATCGAGCAGTGCCCCTCGGTGGCGCCGGAATGGAACGACCCGACCGGCGTGCCGATCTCGGCGATCTTCTTCGGCGGACGCCGCGCGAGCACCGTGCCGCTGATCGCCGAGACCTTCGACTGGGCGCACGGCGTGTTCACCGCCTCGGTGCTGTCCTCGGAGACCACTGCCGCGGCGACCGGCGCGGTCGGCGTGGTCCGGCGCGATCCGATGGCGATGCTGCCGTTCCTCGGCTACCACGTGGGCGACTACTTCGCGCACTGGCTGCAGCTCGGGGCCCAGGCCGATCCGGCGAAGCTGCCGAAGATCTTCCAGGTCAACTGGTTCCGTCGCGACGCCGACGGCACCTTCCTGTGGCCCGGCTTCGGCGACAACGTGCGCGTGCTGAAGTGGGCGCTGGAACGACTCGACGGCACCGCCGACGCCGAGTGGACGCCGATCGGCTACGTCCCCACCGCCGACGCCCTCGACCTGGCCGGGCTCGACGAGGCCGACCGCGCGCTGGTCGAGCAGGCGCTGGCCGTCGATGCCGCCGAATGGGTCACCGAGACCCGGTCCATCGACGAATGGTTCGCCGGCATCGGCGGCAACCGGCTACCGGACGAACTGCGCGAGCAGCTGGCCGCACTGAAGTTGCGCCTGCTCGGCAACCGCTGACCATGCGGGCACTGCTGCCGACCTGGTCGGAGTGGAAGCCCGCCTTCCTGGCGCCGGGCACGGATCTGATGGCGGGGCTGATCGTGGCGCTGGTGGCATTGCCGCTGGCGCTGGGATTCGGCATCAGTTCCGGGCTCGGCGCCGCCGCGGGCCTGGCGACGGCGATCGTGGCCGGCGCGCTGGGCGCGGCGTTCGGCGGCTCGCGCTTCCAGGTGTCCGGGCCGACCGGCGCGATGACCGTGGTGCTGGTGCCGATCGTGCACGAGCACGGCGCGTCCGGCGTGCTGACCGTCGGCCTGATGGCGGGCGTGCTGCTGGTGGCGCTGGCCTTCGCCGGTGTCGGCCGGGCGGTGCGCTTCATGCCAGCCCCGGTGATCGAGGGGTTCACCGCGGGCATCGCGGTCGTGATCGCGCTGCAACAGGTTCCGGGCGCGCTGGGGGTGTCCGGAGCCGAGGGCGAGAAGGTCTGGCAGTCGGCCTTCGATGCCGTGCGGCGGTTCATCGACGACCCGCACGCGACCGCGCCGGTGACGGCGCTGGTGGTGGCGGTCGTGATCCTGATCGGCGGGCGCTATCTGCCCAAACTGCCGTTCGCGCTGGTCGCCGTCGCGGTGACGACGGTCGTCGGCAGCGTCTTCGACCTGGATCTCGCCCGCATCGGGACGATCCCGGCCGGGCTGCCCGCACCCTCGTTCGGCTTCCTGCACCTCGACGACCTGACCACGCTGCTGTTGCCCGCGCTCGCGGTCGCTGCGCTCGCCGCGCTGGAATCGCTGCTGTCGGCCACCGCGGCCGACGCCATGGCCGTCGGCACCCGCCACGATCCGGACCGGGAACTGTTCGGCCAGGGGCTGGCCAACATCGCTGCGCCGCTGTTCGGCGGCGTGCCCGCGACCGGCGCGATCGCCCGCACCGCGGTCAATGTGCGCTCGGGTGCGCGCACCCGGCTGGCGGCGCTGACGCACGCGGCGATCCTGGCGGGCATCGTCTACCTGGCGGCCGGTCTCGTCGCCGATATCCCGATCGCGGCGCTGGCCGGTGTGCTCCTGGCGACGACGGTGCGGATGGTCGAGGCCGCCTCCTTGGCCGCGATCGCGCGCGCCTCGCGGGGAGACGCGATCGTCATGGCGGTGACCTTCTTTGTCACCGTCGCGTTCGACCTGGTCACGGCGGTGGCAATCGGCATCGGTTTCGCGCTCGTGCTCGCGGTGCGCGCGGTCGCCCGCGAGGCGAGCCTGCACCAGGTCCCGCTCGACGAGAGCGATCATCTCGGCGAGGAACACGACCTGCTGCGTGACCACATCGTCGCCTATCGCATCGACGGCCCGCTGTTCTTCGCCGCCGCCCACCGCTTCCTGCTGGAGCTGTCCGAGGTCGCCGACGTGCATGTGGTAATCCTGCGCATGTCGCGCGTCACTGCCCTCGACACCACCGGCGCCCTTGTCCTCGCCGACGCCGTCACCAAACTCCAGCACCGCCACATCACCGTCCTGATGTCCGGTCTGCGCGACGACCACCGCGCCCGCCTCGCCACGATGGGCGCGCTACCAGCGGGCGGTGAGGACGCGGTGTTCCCCGACACCGGTGCGGCCATCGCCTACGCTCGTCGTTTGTTCCCCATCACCCGTCGATCGCACTGATATCGGGACCCCGATCGAGTCGAGAAACCTCGTAGCGCCGCAGGGAGATACCGCCAGCGCGCAGGCGGATCGGATTCCTGAAATGGTGTTGTTGTGAGGTCATCCGGGCGGTGTCCTCTTCTGTTTCGTAACCTCGACGGCGCGGTCCTGGGAAGACCGATCGGCCGTGACCGCTTCTCAGACGGAACCTCTCGATGACGTCACGTCGAGCCGGCGCTGAGGCGTAGCCGCTGTCATCGAACGGTGTCGGCATGGTGGACTCTCGCTGGTATCGGGTGTGTCACCGGCCGTGTAATGTCCATCCACGGTGACGATTCGGGGGCCGCCGTTTCGCGGCGGTGTCGCAGCGCTCCCGTGCCGCGTATATTTCAGCCGATGCACGCGTCGGACGAGCGACAGCCATTGATCTCGCGGTGGTCTGGCATAGGGCGCTTGCGTCCCGGTGTGCTCGAGATCGAGGGTCCGCTGGGAAGTCTGCCGGGACATTCTCACCACTCCGTGCAGGTGGCCGTCGCCCACCAGGGGACGTTCGTCATCGAGGATCTCCAGGGTCGTCAGCGACGTACGAACGCGGCGATCGTTCCCGCCGATCAGTCGCACGCGTTCAGCGCCGCCGGGGCCTGGGGCGTCGTGGCGCACGTCGAGCCCGAGTCTTCCCTGGGTGCCGAGCTGATCGAGCTGGTCGATGATCCGTCCCACGCTCGCGCCTGGGATCACGCGGGACAGACTTTGACCAAGGGTCACAGCGCGTACGTGGAAGGACGCCTGCGCTCTCCCGGAAACACCTCGCACCCGCTTCATCCGGGAGTCGCCGCCGCGCGCACCCGCCTTCAGACCGAGCTGGACTCACGACCCATCCGGCTTCGCGACCTCGCCGCGAGCGTTCATCTGTCGGAGAGCCGGCTGTCCCATCTCTTCGCCCAGGACCTCGGAATCACCTTCCGGGCTTACGTGAGATGGCTCCGGCTGCTCCGGGCGACCGCAGCGGTCGCGCAGGGACGGACGCTCACCGATGCGGCTCACCTGGCGGGGTTCACCGACAGCTCCCATCTCACGAGGACGTGTCGCCGAACCTTCGGCGGCCCTCCCACCGCGTTCAGCACGATCCGTTGGGAGATCCTGCCGACCTAGCAGGTTGGTCCAATCCTGGACCGAGGGGAAGCGGCGAGGCTCGAGCAGACCAGAAAGGAACTGCTCGTGAACAACTCACCCATCGTCGACTCCTTCACACCGGACGGCGGCGGCCCCCGACTCACCTCACTTCGCTGGGTCCCGAGCGGGCCACCGCGGGCCAGTGTCGTCATCATGCACGGTCTCGGCGAGCACGCCGCCCGCTACGACAGCACGGCTCGGTTGTTCACCGCGGCTGGTTTTTCCGTGGTTGCCATGGACTACGAAGGATTCGGGCGATCCGAAGGACGCCGCGGCGACGTCCGATACCAGTCGACGGCGCGGGCCGTGGACCATCTCATCGCACACGAGCGTGCGCGAACGGGCGGCGCACCGGTCGCGCTGTACGGCCACAGCCTGGGCGGGCTCTACGCGTTCCTCTACGCAGCGGACCGGCCGGGGACGGACGTGGCCGCGGTGGTGGTGACCGGACCCGCTTTCGACTCGGAGCTGCGGAACCAGCGGCTCAAGGTGGCCGTGGTCAGGAGCCTCGGCCGCGCCTTCGCCACCCTGACATTGCCGAACGGGCTGCGCTTCGAGCGTGTCAATCGCGACCCCGACGTCGTCGCCGAACGGTACGCCGATCCCTTGGTCCATGGGCGAGCGACCGCACGCTTCGCGATCGACGTCTTGGCACAGATGGATCGCGTGGCATCGGCTGCCACCCGAGTCGCCGTACCACTGCTCGTGGTTCACGGTGACGCCGATCTGATCAATCCGCTCTCCGCCAGCCGCCGGGTGGTCGACCTCGTGCCGTCGGCGACACTACGGACCTGTCCGGGCGTTTACCACGGGTTGGAGGATGAAGCCGAGGGGCCGGTCATCCTGGGCGAGGTCATCGCATGGATCGACCGGACGCTTCGCGGCGAGAAGCCCGACACCAAGGGGAGTCCGGGGTAACCACTGCTCTTGGTTCACGCTTGCTGCTGCGCGCGAACGGTTTCGGGATCCGGGCTGGTCGCCATGGTCGCCGAAGGTGCGGTGCGGGGCCAGGTCCAGGCGTACCGCAGGATGAGGGCGAGAAGGATCACTTCCAAGACGATGCCGAGGCCGTAGAAGTACAACCAGGATGCGCCCACCACGTTGAATACCGTGACGGGGACGTAGAGCGAAGCCACGATGAGGTTCGCGATGCGGTTCACTCCGGCGGGCAGCGTCATCGACAGCAGGACCATGAAGATCGGGACCGCCATGAGGATCAGCGCCGTGGTCGAAAAGGTCTGGGAGAGAGCGAATTCGAAGACCCTGCCGTCGAGGATGTCCTCGACGACGCCGGGCGTGAAGAAGTTGAGAATGTCCACGTAGGCGTACAGGAACATGAAGCTCGTCCACGCTGCGGCGAGCTTGGCTCGCACCGGCATCGGCTGGTCTTCCAGGGTGGTGGTGGGTTGAGGTGTTTTCATCATGGGCTCCGTTGTCGGGCGGATCGGTAGGTCCACGATCGCTGAGCCCGGCGCCGGGCACACCGGCCCGGAGGCTGGAGTTCACCTGGCCGATGGCATGGTCTCTGTCTCGTACTTTCAGCGGATACGCCGAGGCGCGCCGATCCTTATGCTGAAGCCGTGGTCACTGTCCGGCGCTCCCTCTGGCATGAGCCGCGGCCTGGGGACGCTCCGCCCATCGGTCGTCTCGACTGGCTGCTGGTGGGGGTGTTCGCGGCCGCCACCTTGGTCGAAGGCGTCGTTGCGACGGACTTGGCCTGGCGACCCCTTGTGGTGGTGCTCGCCCTGGCGCTGATGCCTGCCCTGCTCTGGCGGCGAAGCCGCCCCCTGACGGCCGCCCTGGTCGGGTGGGGCGTCGCCGGGATGCTCTCGGTCCTGCAGCTGACTGCGCATGCCGGGGACCTCGGCCTCTACTCCATGATGGCCGACTTGATCCTGCTCTACTCCCTGGTGCGGTGGGGTTCGGGACGGGAGATCGTCTCGGGGACGGCGTTCGTGGCAGTCGTCGTCGCACTGGGGATGTACGCCTCCTCCGCGGGCTGGGCCGACGTTTTCGGCGGAAGCGTCCTCTTGCTGTTGTTCGTCGCCCTGGCGGCGGTGTTCCGCTACCGCGCGGACCTCTGGCATCGCCAACAGCGCGAGATCCGCAATCAGGAACGGATGGCGCTGGCGCGCGAGCTCCACGACACCGTGGCCCACCACGTCTCGGCCATCGCGGTGCAGGCGCAGGCCGGTGGCGTGGTCGCCGCCATCCAGCCTGAGAAGGCTGCCGAGGTCCTGGCCGCGATAGAGTCCGAAGCGTCGCGAACCCTGGCAGAGATGAGATCCATGGTGCGGGTGCTGCGTGCGGAGGAAGCCGTCGCCTACTCACCGCAACTGGGTGTCGCGGACCTGCCTGCTCTGGCGCGCGCCGACGCGACGCCCACCGTCGAGGTCTCGCTGGACGGTTCGTCGACCCGGTTGGCACGACCCGTAGACGCCGCGCTCTACCGGCTCGCGCAGGAGTCACTGACCAACGCCGTACGGCACGCCCGGAGCGCGACCCGCGTCGGGATCGACGTACGCCGGGACGGCGACGCCGTCAGGCTGCGGGTCAGCGACGATGGACAGACCGAGCCGGGGCCGGTCCCGGAGCCTGGATTCGGACTGCTGGGCATGGCCGAACGCGCCCAGCTCCTCGGCGGGTCGCTCTCCGCGGGGCCGGGGCCCGGCGGTGGTTGGGTGGTCGAGGCGGTGCTGCCCGTGGATGGGCTGGCATGAGCATTCGTGTGGTAGTAGCCGACGACCAGGACTTGGTCCGGACCGGGCTGGTGATGATCCTCGGCGCGCAACCAGACCTCGAGGTCGTGGGGGAGGCGGCAGACGGGCTCGCAGCGCTCGACCTGGCGACCCGGCTGCGTCCCGATGTCCTCCTGGTCGACATCCGGATGCCCGGGCTCGACGGCGTCGAGGTGACGCGACGCCTTGCCGGGCCAGGCGTCACGGGCCCGATGGCGGTCGTCGTGATCACCACCTTCGACCTCGATGAGTACGTCCTCGGCGCCCTACGCGCCGGCGCCCGCGGCTTCCTGCTCAAAGGTGCCGGGCCGGAGCTCCTCGTGCAGGCCATCCACGCGGCGGCCAACGGGGACGCGCTGATCGCCCCCAACGTCACCCGCCGGCTGCTGGCGACCTTCGCCGACCAGGCGCCGGTGGTACCGGTCCAGCCCGTCGACCCGCTCACCGGGCGCGAGGAGGAGGTGCTCGCGCTGGTGGCACGCGGCCGGACCAACGCCGAGATCGCCATCGAGCTCTTCGTCGGCCTGAGCACGGTCAAGACCCACGTCGCATCGTTGATGAGCAAGCTCGGCGCCCGCAACCGCGTCGAGATCGCGATGTGGGCATACGACACCAGACGCGTGCGAGCCGATTAGCGGGTGCAGATTGCAGCGTGGGCCCGTGGGGTCCGGTCGCGAAGCGATGAGTGTGGCCGGTCGTGGGCGTACTGCTCCTTCCAGTCGCCGATGCATGGAACCTCGCCCAATACCCGGGCGAGTCAGTCGTCCGGTTGTCAACCGCGTGCCAGTTTTCTGCTTTCGGCGGCTGATTCATCGGCGCAGGATGTCGGGTAGGGGCCTTTTCAGGGTGAATTTCCGGGTCTTTCCGGGATTCGGAGACCGAAACCTCTTGCTACGGTCCGTGCATGAACCGAGATTCCTGCTCTCCAACAACGAATTCTGGTGTGCGTGGCCGGTTGTCGACGTCGCGATCGAAGCGAAGGCGGGTAGGCAGGGATTCTGTTGTCAGAGGTGGTGGGCAGCCATGACCACAGTCCGTGCGCGCTGCAGTTCTCCCGGATCGGCTGTCACCGATGTCGCGTGGTTCTTCGCGATCGCCATCGTGCTGTGCTACGCGCTGTCTGTTCCGATGGTCTTTCGGCTCGTCTCCACGGACTTCAACAACCTGATCGTTCCGATCCTGCAACTGACCCCGCTGCTCGCTGCGATCATCATGTGGCTCGCCCGACGACCCGGAACGTTCCGAGAGACATTCGCCACCGGGTGGCGCGGCACACCCACGTGGGCCGGCATCGGCATCGGCCTCATCACCGCGATCGCCGCCGTCCAGGCCTGCATCGCACTGGCATTGGGGATCTGGCCGCTCAACCCGCTCGACCAGATCTTGGCGGCGACAGTATGGGTCATCCCGGTCTTCCTCATGCAGTCGGTCTTCGCTATCGGAGAGGAGTTCGGCTGGCGCGGCTGGCTGGCGACCCGCGCCGCGGCATGGGGTTTCTGGCCGCTGGCCCTTGTCAGCGGTGTGGTCTGGATCGTCTGGCACCTGCCGGTGATTGCCGTCATCGGAGACCGCCCACCGTGGGATATCGTCATCTATTTCGTTGGCATGCTGCCGTGGGCGCCGTTGCTGCTCGCACTTCGTTGGCGGTCGGGGAGTGTCTGGCCGGCAGTCATGACGCACGGAGCGATCAACAGCGTCCGGGTGTACCTGCTGCAATCGGTCCCCAATGCGACAGATCATCTGCTTATCGAAGTGATCGGCTGGGTGCTGACGCTCGCCGCTGTGCTGTGGCTGATGCGCACCAGCCCGGCGCCGGTCGTCCAGGGAGCCGCGGATACGAGTCGGGCAGGCCCTCGACCGGATCACCGACGGAGAAACCAGCCTCGCCGACCTCGCCGCACACCTCGGCTTCGCCGACCAGGCACACCTGACCCGCACCGTCCGCGAACACCTGGGTCACACCCCCACCGCCCTGCACCGACTACTGACCCCACCCTCCAACCGCGCCGCTGAAGAGCCGCACCGGAGTGACGCTGATCGTGGCCGACGCAAGCTTTGGGCGCCCGGCCGCAGGGCGCTGGGCCGCGCTCACCATGTGGTGAGTGGCTGGCGTCGACAACGAGGCCAGCCACTCAAACAGAATTGTGTCACCTTGGCGCGGGCGGTCAGTTAAGGACATGTATTCAGTCGCGGAAGATGCAATACGGCTGTGCGAGCCTTCGCGAATTCAACGACTACCCGCGGTACGGTCGCGAATCTTGTCCGAGGTGGCGCGGCTAGATTGCTGGTGGGGCAGCCCGAGGACAATTAGCTTATTGATCAGGTGGGATGGTCGGCAGCGCAACGCAATTGAGTGTGGCCGTTGGTCGCGGGCCATCACGGCAGGTTTCCTTCGTCCGGTGGCCTGCGACCGGCTGCTCGGACCGAGTCGAGACTGCGTGGGGGTGGGGACTGGCCGAACGCGCAGCGGGCGTTGCTCGATGCGTTCACAACAGCGGTCGGCTACGACCACCTGGGGCAGATCGGGATCGAAAGAGCGCGGGACCGCGCGAAGGCGGCATGGGGCACGCTCGGGTTGGCACAGGAGTCCGAGGGCGTCGCGTTGTGTGACCTTTGGTCCTGGTCGCGGGTCGAGCGCATCAGCTGCACTGGGAGCAGAAAGGAGCGGTCGATGCATGCGGTTGAAGTGGTGGTTCCGCTCGTTGCTGTCGGTGTCGGTGTAGGCGCCGCGTCGGCATTGTGTTCGGACACGATCCTCGGGCCTGAACGACGCCTGTACCCGCCGATCGGCGGCGGTGATCCCGGTCGTGCTGAACAGGAGATTCCGCACGCGAGGCGGTGTCACATCGGGCGGCGGGGTCGCTGAAGCGATGACAGCGAGGTGCTCGGATGTCTGACGATATCGGCAACGGCGCTGTGGGCGTCGAAAGTGTCGAGGCTGAGTCCGGTGTTCGGCTGGATCCGACCGAGCAAGTCGACCTGCTGTTGCGTGACCTGCGGAGCGCGCGATCAGGCTTGACCGCGCGGGAAGCGCGTCGGCGATTGGAGCACGTCGGGCCGAACCAGCTGCATCGACGAGGTCGTCGCCAGTGGCCGCGAGAGCTGATTCGGCAGTTCACTCATCCGCTGGCGTTGCTGTTGTGGGCGGCGACGGGGCTGGCCTGGGCGGTCGGCATCGTGCCGATCGCGATCGCGATCGTTGTGGTGATCGTGATCAACGCGGCGTTCGCGTTTGTACAGGAGCAGCAAGCGGAGAAGGCCGTGGAGGCGCTGGCGGCCTATCTGCCGATGCGTGCATCAGTGCTGCGCGACGGTTCGGTCTGTGATGTCGATGTAGCGCAACTGGTGCCCGGCGATGTGCTGTTCATCAGCGAAGGCGATCGGATCTCGGCGGACGCTCGCCTACTCGATGGTGGAATCGAGGTTGATGCATCGGCGCTGACCGGGGAATCGATGCCGGTGTTCCGCGCGGCGGATCTGGTCGACCATCAGGTCCCGCTGCTGCACGCGAGGGACCTGGTGTTCAGCGGCACGGTCTGTACCGAGGGTGAAGCCCGTGCTGTCGTGTTTGCCACCGGCATGCAGACCGAACTCGGCCGAATCGCGGCCTTGTCGGAGCGGGTGGAGCGAGAAGAGAGCCCGCTCGAGCACCAGGTCCGGCGAGTGGCGTGGTTGATCGCGTTGGTGTCGGTTCTGCTCGGTGTGGCGTTCATTCCGCTCGCGACCTTGGCCGCGGGTCTTTCGTTTCTGAACGCGGTCGTTTTCGCCGTCGGACTGTTGGTCGGCAACGTCCCCGAAGGCTTGTTGCCGGTCATCACCTTGGCGCTCGCAATCGGGGTTCGGGAATTGGCACGTCGCGGTGCGGTGGTCAAACGGCTGAGCGCGGTGGAGACCCTCGGGGCCACAGATGTGATCTGCACCGATAAGACCGGCACACTGACCGAGAATCGTATGCGGTGCACGGTGGCCGCTACCAGCACCGGAATCGTTGATCTCACCATCGAACAGCCGAGATCGGACACGACACTCACTCGACTGGCTATAGCGATGACCGCATGCAACAACGCACACCTCGGCTCCGGCGAGGGCGACGCGGTCGGCGACCCGACCGAGATCGCGATGCTCGCCACCGCCGCCGCGCTAGGCGTCCCAGGGGATTCGGAGGCGCTCGGATGGCGGCGGTTACGCCAGTTCCATTTCGACTCTGCCCGCAAACGGATGTCGACCCTGGACCAAGGCAGCGGTGGTTGCGTGCGCGTGCACGCCAAAGGCGCGCCGGAATCGCTGTTGCCTCGCTGTAGCAGCGAACTCGACGCCGACGGCGCACGACAGCCACTCACAGCGGCGCGCAGGCATGCACTAGCCGACCAAGTCGATAGTCTGGCCCGGCGCGGGTTGCGTGTGCTGGCGGTCGCCGAACGCGGCATCGACGACTCCGCAACGCCGCCCCAGAGCAGCGACCAGGCCGAACGGGAACTGACTTTGCTGGGTCTGGTCGCGATGCTCGATCCACCGCGACCCGAGGTGGTCGCGGCGGTCACCGCCTGTCACACCGCCGGCATCCGCGTCATCATCATCACTGGCGACCACGGCCTCACGGCCGCAGCCGTGGCCGCGCAGGTCGGGATCACCCGCACCGAACCCACTGTCGTCACCGGCAGTCAACTGGATCGGATGAGCGAGGACGACCTCGATGCACTTCTCGACGGCGACGACGATCTGATCTTCGCCCGCTCGTCTCCGGAAGCGAAACTCCGCATCGCCGATGCGCTCCGCGAGACCGGGCACGTCGTGGCAATGACCGGAGACGGCGTCAACGACGCACCCGCCCTGCGTCGCGCCGATGTCGGGATCGCCATGGGCCGCAGCGGTACCGACGTCGCGCGGGAAGCCTCCACCATGGTGCTCACCGACGACAACTTCGCCACCATCATCGCCGCGGTACGGGCCGGTCGGCGGGTCTATGACAACATCCGCAAGTTCATCTTCTACATTTTCGCCCACGCTACCCCGGAGATCACACCCTTCATGGTGTTCGCGCTGTCCGGCGGCGCGATCCCACTACCACTGACTGTGCTGCAGTTGCTGGCCTTCGACGTCGGGACCGAAACTCTGCCCGCGCTGGCACTCGGTCGCGAGCCGTCCGAACCAGGCCTCATGCGCAAACCCCCGCGCTCACGCGCCGAGTCGGTGATCAGCGGCCCCATGCTGCTGCGTGCTTGGCTGTTCGTCGGTGTCATTTGCGCGGTACTGGCCATGGCCGGGTTCTTCTATGTGCTTGTACGTGCCGGGTGGCAGCCCGGTGAGCCCACCGGTCCCGGCGAGCCGCTGCATCACGCCTACCAGCAGGCGACCACCATGACCTTCCTCGGACTCGTCGCCGGGCAGATCGGCACGGCCTTCGCTGCCCGCACCGAGCGAGTGTCCCTGCGATCGATCGGTGTGTTGTCCAACCCCCTGCTGCTGTGGGGCATCGCCTTCGAACTCGCTCTCGCCGCGGCCATCATCTATCTGCCACCGCTACAAGCCGTCCTCAGCACCGCGGCACTGACTCCCGACATGCTTGCCTTCGCCGCCCCCTATCCGGTGATCGTCTGGGGAGCCGACGAAATCCGCCGCTGGGCGCTGCGCCGTCATACCGGTCACGAACCCATGGGTGCACCGTCAGCGGATTGAGCGGCCGATATGACCGGCGGCGCCGTTCGTCCGGGTGGAACCATGCCGGGAATCAGGCATGGCGGGTGGGTGAAGTCCCGGCGGTGATGCGCTCGTCGACGTCGCCGGCGGCGTCGACGACAGTGCGCAGGTCCTCGCGCAAACGCTTGGTGCCGACTACCCGGGGTTCCCAGGTGGTCGCGATCGCGCAGTCCACGGTGCCCGCGATCGAGGACGCGCTGCAGTCGTTGCTCGGTGCCGGCCGGTGGGAGCCGTCTCGTGGAGAGGTCGTCGCTGGCGGAACTGGTAGTTGCTCCGCGTACAGCTGAAGGCCACATGGAGCACATACCGACCAAACTCGGATTTACATCGCGAGCGCAGATGGCGGCGCGGTTCGTCGACCAAACACGTTCTCCGAGAACATGATTTTCATCGCGGCCAGCAGCCCGGCCAACGCCGGGATTTCGAAGAGATGAGGGTGCCGACCGCAGGTCCGACACCGATCGGGTCCGCGGGGCGCGGTTCATCGTGCCGGGCAGCAGTAGCCCCTCCAGTCGATGTCGCTGCTTCGCTGTCCATGGCCTCGGCTCTCCATCTCGCTGGACTGGCTGCCCACCGCGAACTATCGGCGGCCCGGACTAGAGACCCGTCGGATAGGTCTCCGGTGTTCGGCCCGCGTGCCATCGGCTGGTGGGCTCGAGTGGCCGAAGTGCGGTGGTGTGGTCGAGATGGATCAGCGCGTCGAACTGGTCGACGGCGCGGGTATGGAAATAGTGACTCTGTCGTTCGGTGCCCGGGCGGTACACCACGCCGATGGCACGTTGCAGCCGCGGCTGTTCGAGTGCGCGCGCTGCGGCGTTGCCGGTGTCCAGGCGGATCATGAACTCGCCGACACCGACATCGTGCAGCACGGTCTCCACGCTGGAAGGCAATGCGGGGCGGATGGTTTCGTGGACGGCGGCACCGCCCCACTCCTGCGCCGCGGTGACCGATCCGCAGTAGGTGCTCCAGCCGATCGTCCGGCACTGCGGGCCGTGGCGCTGTCGCATGAGCTGACCGACCGTCACCTGTCCCTCAGCTCCCATTTCGGTGGACCGTGCGTCCCCGACATGTGAATTATGTGCCCAGACAACGACTTTCGATGGCCGGTCGGAGCCGAGCGAGTGGGCCGGGTAGATGGAACGCAGGTGTTCGCGCAGGGCGTCGATGGTGTCGGCCATGTGCTGGTCACGCAGGTTCCACGACGTGGTGTGGTCGCCGAACATGGTGCGGTAGTAGCTCTCGGCGTTGCGGACCGACCACGCGTTGCGAACGGCGTCGAAGAGATCGTCGGCGGCGACCGGGTCGGAACCCGCGTCGGCGAGCGCCCGACGCTGGAGGTCCACCAGCTGCGCGACGACCTGATCCTCGCACGATCTGCCCGCGCCGAAAGCCGCACCGTATCCGTAGGTGCGGGCATCGTCGCCGTTGGCATGATCGAAGCAGTCGTAGCGAGCCCTGGCGCGTTGTGCGGCCGGCCGATCCGTCCGGTCGAGGTATCGGATGACCTCGTTCATCGAGCGGTGCAGGCTGTAGAGGTCGAGTCCGTAGAAGCCGGCGGTGGGTTCGTCGTTGCGCACCTGGCCGTCGTTGTGCTCGCGCAGCCAGCCGACGAAATCGCGCACCACGGTGTTCCGCCACATCCAGGCCGGGAATCGCTGGAATCCGCGCAGCGCCTCTTCGGCGGTGGTGTCGCTTCCGCGAGCGTGGACATAGCGATTGACGCGCGCCGTATCAGGCCAGTCCGCCTCCACCGCGACCGCGCCGAACCCTTTGCTCTCGATCAGCCACTTCGTCATCTCGGCCCGTGCGGAATAGAACTCGTGTGTCCCGTGTGTGCTTTCGCCGATCAGCACGATGCTCGCGTCGCCGATGAGGGCGTCGAGCTCGTTGATCGGTGGCAGGCCGGCGGGAGCGGCGATCGCGCACGACCGGATCGCCTGCACCGGGTCGGCGGGTGCCTGCTCCGGTGCGGTGGTCGGGGTGGCGAGCAGAGTCCGCACCTGCTCGTCGGTGACTTGGGTGAAGTCCCAGAAAGACGCGCCGACGGCCCGGAACGGCGAGGGTATTGTCGCGCACACGACTTCGTCGACCATCGCGCCGAGTTCCCGGCAGGTCGATTCCGGCGCCGCCGGGACCGCGACGACGATCCGCCGAGGTTCCTCGGCTCGGATCGCATCGACCGCCGCGAACATGCTCGCGCCGGTGGCGAGGCCGTCGTCTACGAGTATCACCGTGCGTCCGGTGACCTCGATCGGACCGCGGCCACCGCGGTATGCGGCCTCTCGCCGCGCCAGCTCGGTCGCTTCGGAGGCGGCGACCGCGCGCACTTGCTCAGAAGTCAGGTGCAATGCACGCACAACGTCGTCGACGAGGACGATACGTCCGCCTGCCGACAGCGCGCCGAAGGCGAACTCCGGGTTCCCCGGAGCGCCCAGCTTGCGCACCATCAGCGCGTCCAGGGGCGCGCCGAGGCTGGTGGCGACCTCCCAAGCCACCGGGATGCCGCCACGGGGGAGCCCCAGCACGACTACGTCCGGGTTGCCCCGATAGTGCTCTAGCAATTCCGCGATGACCCGCCCGGCTTCCGCGCGATCGCGGAAGATCCGTCGGGAGGAATCCTCGCGCAAGATGATCGGATTCATTGGTTGCCTCTATTCGGGCCGACCCTCACTTCCCACGCCGCGGGACAGGTAGGGGTTGTTCGTCGATCGCGGGCTGGTTCGGGTCAGGGCTTCCTCACGGAGAGATAGGTGGTGACGATAACCATCACTGCGAAGATCGCGGCGATGATCACCGCGGCAACTGTCCAGCTCATGACGGCTCCTTGTCGACGGATAACCGGTGGTCTGCCTCCGATTCTCGATGTCGGCCTGCGTCGTCGATACAGCACTTGGTCCCCTCCTGAGGAGGCGTTGGACCGTGCGCAGCGGAGGCGTCTCGTCGAGATCCCGTGGTCGTCGGCAGGGTCTTCGGATCGTGGTCTCGTCGCAAGACAGGACGATCTGCTCAGCCGGGCGATGACTTTCGCCCCTGATTCGCCGTCGCGAATCCGGCGACGCTCGATGTGGAACAGTGGCCCGGCCGAAAGAGGTGATCACGATGACGTCGTCGACGTTTCGAGCCGACGCCGTGTCCGCCCGGATTCTGCGCTGGTGGCGATGCCGGCCCTGGAGTGTCAGCCCGCTGATGCGATGGCCGGATCGACTCCTGTCGGCGGTGCGGCTCGTGGCTGCCGTGGTGGTGGTGTCCTCGATCCCGATCGCCTTGGCTCTAGGCACCGGCACCTACACCGACGATGCCGCGCGAATCCGGGCCGACAACGCGGAAGCCGTCTCCGCCGAGGCGGTGATATCGGACCGACCCGAGTTCACGCAGAGCCAGGGGTGGCGGGCGAAGGCTCGGTGGGAAGGAAGCGCCGGACAGGTCCAAGACATCGTCGCGGTGCCCCGGACCGCTTCGCAGGGCGACCGGATCACGGTGTGGCTCGACGGCGCCGGCCACGCCACCGAGGCGCCCAGGCCGCCTTTCGTGGCCGTCATGAACGGCATCGGGGTGGCTGTGGTGGTCCTGGTCGGCTCCGGGTTGTCGATGTGGTTTCTGGTTGTTCTCGGCGATCTTTTCGTGGACTACCGGCGCGGCGTCGGATGGGATCGGGAGTGGTCGGCGATGCGCCGACCGACCCAAGACGACCGGTGAGTGGGCCGTGGCGATCTCCACACACAACGCGTGCGCCGAGGGGTCGCAGCACGTCCACCGCGGCGTGTAGCCGCGCGGATCGGGTCCGCAGCTCGTGTGCAGCCGTGCGCTGAGCGCGTTGCGGGCCCGTCGGGCAGCGATCACCATATCGACGACAGCGTCGTGGTCGTCGTGACCGACCACGATCTGCCGTCCATGATCGTTCCCACGTCCCGGTGACCTTCGCGATGGAGGAGTTGTTCTCGCCGGGCCTGCTCAGCCGGACCTTCGCCGCCATGCCATCGAATCTGTACCGGCTCTACTACGGCGCCGCGTCGGACATCGCGGGCGAGGTGCGCCTGCCCGGCGGCCCGGCACGCACATGATCTGCTGCTTGCGGGAGGGCTCATCGGACCCGCCCGACAATGGGCGGTGTGAGGGGCCACTCAGCGCGGGGGACGACCATCACCGGGCAGCGGGCATGGTGGACAGGGGTATTGCTTGTCGATCCGCGCAGCAGTCCCCGGAATTCGCCCCGACCGCGGTTGCCCACCACCAGTAGACGTGCGGTCCGCGACCACTCGAGCAGATGGTGCGCGGGGCCGTACCGGTGAACTGCTGGGCCACCTGCACATCGGGGATGGTCTTCGCCCAGCCGGCGGGCTGCGCGGACAGCACCGCCGACGCGGCGTCGTGGGCGTCGGGGTCGGTGAGGAGGTCGGGCATCCCGGTGAGCCGAACGAATCGCAGATCCGTCCGGCAGTGCACGGCGATCAATCAGGGCTGGGGCGGCAACCTCGTGAGTCAGCTCGGTCTCGATACGCAACCGTGGGTCCACTTCGCAGGCGATACGGCGCGCCGAGTCGAGGAAGGCGGTGCCCCGCTGCCGCATTGCTGCGGTGCCCGGAGGAATGAACAGGTCGAACGGTCCGAAGACCGACCGCGACAGCGGAATCGCAACCGGGCTGTCCCTTCATTCGAATAGGTGCTCCAGGCGAGAACCAGGGACTACGGACCTGTCGGGGCAGGACTTTGGTCGCAGCGCCTCTGGGGCGTCGATCGGGGACCAACGTCACCGTCCCTGGCGACGATCGGGCCTGGCGACGATCGGCGCGGAAGCCGACGCTGAAGTCGACGGCAAGGAGGATCGTGATGCAGTTCGAAGACAGGCGTGACGCCGGCCGCCGACTCGCGGCGCGGTTGCGGACTCGATACGACGGCGATGTCGTGGTGGTCGGACTCCACGGGGGCGGCGTTGCCGTCGCCTACGAGATCGCGTGCGATATCGGCGCGCCGCTGGAGGTCGTCGTGGTGCGCACGCTGCGTGTGCCGCATCAGCCCGTGCACGCGTTCGGTGCGCTGAGCGAGGACGGCACCACAGTGATCGACAACAGGGAGGTGACGCGCGCGCGTCTCACCCGCCACGAGATGGCGCAGGTGCAGCGCGACGCACGCCACGAGATCGATCGGAGCTCGGTGTTCCTGCGGCAGATCCAGCCGCGGGTGCCGCTCGGCGGACGCACGGTCGTCGTGGTCGCCGACGGGAGCGCGACAGCAGCGGCGATGCGCGCTGCCTGCCGGGATGCGCGAGCTCGTGGTGCGCGATGGGTCGTCGTGGCCCTTCCGGTGGCGCCGCGATCGGTCGTGGCCGAGGTGTCCGGAGACGCGGACGACACGATCTGTCTTGCGCCGACCTCGTCGTACGCGGCGGCCGCGCGAAGCTACCGAAGGTTCGACCAGGTGTCCGACGCCGACGTCGCGGAGCTGCTTCGCCGAGCCGCCGGGCGGTCGTCGAATCCGGCGCACTTCGCGCAGACCCCGCCGCCGTGGGACGAAATGGTCCGGATTCCGGCGGGCGACGCGATGCTGAACGGGCACCTCGCCGTTCCGGAGCATCCGATCGGGATCGTGCTGTTCGCGCACGGCAGCGGCAGCAGCCGGCACAGTGCCCGCAACCGCTTCGTCGCCGAGGTGCTGAACCGGGCAGGAGTAGGCACACTGCTTCTCGACTTGCTCACGCCGGACGAGGAGGGCGACCGCGCCCGGGTCTTCGACATCGCGTTGCTGTCGCGGCGGCTGGTCGCCGCGACCTCCTGGCTGGCGGGCCTCGGCCCGATCTCGGAGCTGCCCATCGGCTACTTCGGCGCGAGCACCGGTGCTGCGGCAGCGTTGCGGGCAGCCGCGGATCTCCGCACACAGGTCGCCGCGGTCGTCTCGCGCGGTGGACGGCCCGACCTCACCGGCTCCCGCCTCGCCGAGGTTGTTGCGCCGACCCTGCTCATCGTCGGGGGAGCCGATTCCGCTGTCCTGGCGCTGAATCGCGAGGCTCTGCAGGCGATGTCGTGCGATGTTGAGCTCACCGTGGTGCCGGGCGCCACCCACCTGTTCGCCGAACCCGGCGCGCTGGAGCGAGTCGCCGAGCTCGCCCGCGACTGGTTCGTCGAGCGGCTGAGCATGACCATGCCCGCAAGGCCGGACGACTCGAACGGCGAACACCGGACTCGGTTCTGAGAAGGGAGACGATCGATCGGCGACGCCCCACCGCGAGACCGGATCGTCTCCTGACCCCGCCGGACCGGTGCGATCTTCACCGGGGTACTCGAGTTGTACGACATCAGCCGGTGGTGTGGGATGACCAGCCGTTGATCGATAGTGGCGGTCGCGATCAGGAGCACTTCCGCAACGCGATCCGGATCATGTTCTCCAATCCGTCCAGCGCCGCACCGGACGAGGTCGCGTGCGCGCACGACAGATTCGGATAGTCGACGCAGGACGCGACAAAGGCGCGGTGTTGCGGCGACCAGCACACATCCCAGCTGATACGGAGTAGTCGATGCTCGATTTCCTCGGCGGGGCAGATGGTATTCATACGGTTGATTCTGTCGGAGTGTGACGACCTGCACAGGATCGAAAAGTCTCTGACATGGAAGGCTTTCGTCATCGTCGGTCTCCACTTCCGACCTGTCTCGGTTGCGTCGAGCGAACCGGCCGACGTCGTCGCGGTGATCGAGCCGCAGAGCGATCGCCGATATGCGGGAGACTCACTCGCGAAGTCGGTGCCGTTCCACGCCGATGTCTGCCGAGAGTACTGAGTTACCTCCTGGAGGGACCTTTTCCTCTGTTAGCTGTGCTGTTGCGGTGCTGGGATCGGACTTCGCACAAGCCAAGCAGGCGTACCGACTCGGAGGGTTCCAGTGGGTTCTTCAGTGAATGATGCGAGCTTGTCTTCTGATCCGATGCACGGCGGTGGGCGCGGTGCTCGCCGCACAATGATCTCTTCGCTATCGGGCGCCTCGACCCGCACGACGTCGCCATAGATCTCTATCGCTGTGAAACGGCTGGGTGTTGTGGACCGACGGTGCGCGTATCGTGATCTCCGACGCATCCCGACACGTTGCCGCATCCGGGACCACAGACATGTCGAGCCTCCTTCCCACACCGTCGGCGTGTCGAGGATGTTCTCTGTGGGCGCACCCAGTTTCTCTCCGGCATATGTGCGTCAACCGTCGCCGGTACCGCTTGCACCGCGGTGTCCAACGCGTCCTGGTGGAAAAGATCGTCGGCCGTGTAACTGGACAGGCCCAGTTCCGGGAAGACGGTGACTACGACGCCCTCCTCAGCCGTCAGTGCAGCTGCAGGGTGTGTTTGCCTTCGTCCATCGCGCGGCGCACCTCGGTTCGGGACACGTGGAAGCTGCCACACTCACAGGAGGCCGGGAGTTGGTCGTCGGTGAGCGGTCCGCCGTTCAGCAGATCGATGTAGCGGGTCCCGTGCGTGGCACGGTGATGTGGTTCGTCGACGAAATCTCGCCGTCCGTGCGCATGCGGACCGACGACTGATTCGTACACGGCGCCTGCGGCGGTGTCGTACACGGCGGCGACGTGGTGGCTGCGACCGCAGCGTACCCGCAGAAGTACGTGGCTGTCGCGTTCGGTGCCGAGTTCGTCGACCGCGCGGCGGGCGACCCGGTGGCGTTCGGAGGGGCTCGCGGTGTCTTCGGTGTTCATGGCTTCCTTCCTTTCGCGGGGTCAGCTGGTATTGCGGCGGACCGGATGCGTCAGGCACCCTTGCCGCCGGTTCGCGGTGTCTTCGGCTCGGCAGGATCTGGTCGGCGCAGGTGCTCGGTGAACCACATCGCCGACAAATAGGACTCCCATTGGGCGAGTTGGCTGCCGGTCGGGCGGCGCCCGGGAGCGGACATGTCGGTGACGCGGTGTTCGCACCGCATGCTCGCGGCCGCGGAACGGTTGTGTGCCAGTACTTGTCGATCTCCGCCGCCGATCAGGAACAGCGTCGGAGCGGTGATTCGGGCCAGCCGAGCACCCGCCAGGTCCGGGCGGCCGCCCCGGATGACAACGGCGTCGATCCTGCTGTGCGGTTCGGCGGCAGCCCACAGGGCCACAGGGGCGTCGGAGCCGAGACCGAAGTAGCCGACGGGGAGATCGCGACATACCGTCGTCCACAGCCAGCGCCGTGCTGCGGTCAATCTGCTGCCCAGAAGGCGGACGTCGAAGATTCTGTCGGCGTCGTGTTGTTCGGTGGGCAACAGCAGGTCGACGCTCACCGAGGCGAGGAAGTGGCTCGCCAGGGCCTGGGCAAGAACCACATTGCGTCGGTCGCTTCGCGTACTTCCGCTGCCGTGCGCAATGACGACCACTCCGAGTGCCTCCGGTGGCACACGTAGCCGTCCGAGCAGGTCGATCCCCGCCGCGTCGATCGTCACTTCGAGGTCGTAGGCGAGAACAGGATCGACGTTGTGAGCGAGCGTCACCGTTTCCTCCTGAGTTCGATACCAGTCAGTCTCGATCCGCGCACGTGGTGGCGAAAAGTGCCACAGGTCGCCAACCCATGGGACGGCCGGCCCTAGGCCCGAACGTCCGGATCTTGATCGGATCGAGGAGTCCGAAACAACAGCCGAGGAGTTGATCATGAGTAATCTGCCTGCCCCATCCTCACCGTCTCGATCCCGGTGACCGAGCCCGAGAAGGCGCAGGAACGTCATATCGCCGTCGAATCGGGCGGGTAACAGCAGATCACCGAGTGCCGGTGGAGCACTACGCGTCGCCTCGAGCTCCAGGTGAGAAATGTCCGATCGCCCGTTCGTAGCGGGACCAACGGCACTATCACGGCGAGCGAGCGGATCGGAGCATGGGCGGTGACAAGGAAACCAGCAAGGAGGCACGTCATGCATGCGAAACCAGGTGACTGGCTCGTCATCGAGGGACATGTCGTCGGCGGCCGCGCGGTTCTCCTCGATGCAGCATCAGCCGAGTCGTCCGGTCTGAGCGCGGGCGCGACCTCGACCCCCGTTTCGAGACGAGGATGAAAGGACGGAAATGACCGAACCCGGCACCCCGCGCAACGACACGATCACCGTCGGGTCGACGGGCACACAGAGCTCGCGACGTGGTCGGGCGAATCTGCGTGACTACGTCTCGACGTGTCGCGAGTTCTCGTGGGACGCGGCGCGCTCGCAGCTTGCCGGGTTGCCGGGTGGCGGTCTCAACATCGCCTACGAGGCTGTCGACAGACATGCCGCGGGTCCCGGAGCGCACTCCATCGCGTTGCGGTGGCTACGGGCCGACGGCGGCGTGGTGGAATCGAGCTACGCCGATCTGGCCGAGGCGAGCAGCAGGTTTGCGAATGTGCTTCGGGCACAAGGGATCAAGCGAGGCGAACGGATCGGGGTATTGCTGGGCCGTTGTCCCGAACTGTATATCGCGGTCCTGGGCATCTTGAAGGCTGGATGCGTGGTGGCGCCGATGTTCTCCGCGTTCGGTCCGGAGCCTGTCCGACAGCGGCTCGACATCGCCGGCGCTGCCGCGTTGATCACCTCCGAGCCGCTCTATCGGCGCAAGGTGGCGCCGATCCGGGACGCGCTGCCCGCTCTGCGGACGGTGCTGCTCACCGACGGCGGGTCAGGGGGAGTCGACCTGCCCGCTGCCATGGCCGCGGCCGACCCGGACTACGAGCTCACGCCTACGACTGCCGACGACCCTGCCCTGCTGCATTTCACCAGCGGTACGACCGGACGACCCAAAGGGGCACTTCACGTCCACGGTGCGGTACTCGCGCATATCGTGACCGCACGTTTCGCCCTGGATCTGCAGGACGGGGACATCTTCTGGTGCACGGCGGATCCCGGCTGGGTCACCGGGATGTCCTATGGTGTCATCGCGCCGCTGTGCCTGGGAGTCACCTTGATCAGCGACGAGAGCGAGTTCGACGCCCGGCGGTGGTATCGAATTCTGACGGCCCATCGAGTATCGGTGTGGTATACCGCGCCTACCGCTCTGCGCATGCTCATGCGTAGCGGCGACACGTTGCCCGAAGGCACCGACTTGGGGTGTCTGCGGTTCATCGCCAGTGTGGGGGAGCCGCTCAACCCAGAGGTGGTGGTGTGGGGCGAGCGCGTCCTGGGTCATCCCGTGCACGACAACTGGTGGCAGACCGAGACCGGCGCGATCATGATCGCCAACTTCGCCGCCACACAGGTGAGACCTGGATCGATGGGCCGACCTCTGCCCGGTATCGAGGCGGCCGTGGTGCGCCGTGGTGCGAATGGACGTGCGCTGGTCCGTGACGGCACGATCGATTTCGCCGGAGTGGGAGAGATCGGCGAGCTCGCGTTGCGTGCCGGCTGGCCGTCGATGTTCCGCGCCTACTGGGACCAACCCGAGCGGTATCAGCGGTGTTTTGTCGATGGGTGGTATCTCAGCGGCGATCTGGCTCGCCGCGACGGTGACGGCTACTACTGGTTCGTCGGACGCGCCGACGATGTGATCAAGTCGGCCGGACACCTGGTCGGGCCGTTCGAGGTCGAGAGCGCCCTGATGCGGCATCCAGCGGTCGCCGAGGCCGGTGTCATCGGCACGCCTGATCCTGTCGCCGGAGAAGTCGTCAAGGCATTCGTGTTGTTGCGGTCCGGTGTTCGTCCGTCGGAGGAGTTGCGATCCGAACTGACTGCCTTCGGCAGGCGCGCACTCGGTGCGGTGGCGCCCAAGCAGGTCGAATTCGTATCGAGCCTTCCACACACCCGCAGCGGAAAGGTCATGCGCCGGCTGCTGAAGGCGCGCGAACTCGGCCTTCCCGAGGGTGATGTCTCGACATTGGAGGGGGCACCGTGACCCGCCCCGACCACCCGCCGGACAGCGCGCAGCGCATCGATCTGCTGCGTCAGATGGTCCGCATCCGCCGATTCGAGGAACGCTGCGTCCAGCTCTACAGCGAGGGAACCATTCGCGGATTTCTCCATCTGTACATCGGTGAGGAGGCGGTCGCAGCGGGCGTGCTCAGCGCTCTCGCACCCGAGGACGCGGTGGTGTCGACCTATCGCGAACACGGGCACGCGCTCGCGCGCGGTGTTCCCATGAGCGCGATCATGGCCGAGATGTACGGCCGCGTGAGCGGCTGTAGCCGTGGGCACGGCGGATCGATGCACCTGTTCGATGCCGAACGTCGCTTCTACGGCGGCAATGCCATCGTCGCCGGCGGCCTGCCGATCGCGGTGGGGCTGGCCCTGGCGGACGCCGCCCGGGAACGACACGCGGTGACGGTCTGCCTGTTCGGCGACGGCGCGATGGCCGAGGGAGAGTTCCACGAATCGCTGAATCTGGCGGCGCTGTGGCGGCTTCCCGTGCTGTTCGCGTGTGAGAACAACCGATACGCGATGGGCACTGCCCTCGCCCGCGAACACGCTGTGACCGACCTGGCCCTGCGCGCCGCCTCCTACGGCTTGCCCTCCTGGCCGGTCGACGGCATGGATGCCTGTGCGGTGGCCGCAGCGACCGACCGGGCCGTGGCAACTATCCGGGGAGGCGGCGGACCGTGCTTCCTCGAGCTGCGAACCTATCGCTTCCGGGCGCATTCGCTGTACGACGCAGACCGCTATCGCGACAAGGCCGAGATCGCACAATGGGTCCGGCGAGATCCGATTCCCGCACTGTTCGCCCACCTGCGCGACGCGGGTGATCTCGGCGACGACGATCTCGAAGCGCTCGAGCGAGCCGCCGACGACGAAATCGACGCCGCTGTCGCCGTGGCCGACGCCGCCCCCGTCGAACCGGCCGAAGATCTCACACGCTACGTGTACACGGAGTTGCCATGACGACGACATACCGTGACGCGGTACGTGAAGCGCTGCGCGAGGCGATCATCCGAGACGAACGAGTCTTCCTGATGGGGGAGGACGTCGGCGCCTACGGCGGTTGCTTCGGCGTCAGCCGGGGTCTGCTCGACGAATTCGGCCCGGGCCGGATCAGAGACACCCCGTTGAGCGAGTCGGGCTTCGTCGGTGCCGGCATCGGCGCGGCGCTCGGGGGATTGCGGCCCATCGTCGAGATCATGACCGTGAACTTCAGCCTCCTGGCTCTGGACCAGATCCTCAACAACGCGGCTACGCTGCGCCACATGTCCGGTGGACAGCTGTCGGTCCCGCTGGTGATCCGGATGGCCACCGGCGCGGGACGGCAGCTGGCAGCCCAGCATTCGCACAGTCTGGAGTCCTTCTACGCCCATATTCCCGGGCTCCGTGTGGTCTCGGCCGCGACGGTCGCCGACGCCCGCGGCATGCTGTGGACCGCTCTGCAAGACCCTGACCCGGTGCTGATCTTCGAGCCGATCGCCCTGTACAACTCCGAGGAGGATCTCGACGAGAGCGCAGGCGCAACCGATATCACCCAGGCGCGGATCAGGCGGCGCGGCTCGGACGTAACCGTCGTGGCTTACGGTGGCGCGCTGCGGGTGGCGGAGGCAGCCGCGGAAGAAGTGGCTGCCGACGGGATCGTTGCCGAGGTCATCGATCTGCGAGTCCTGCGACCATTGGACGAGGCAACAGTGCTGGAATCGCTGGGCCGAACTCATCGACTCGTCGTCGTCGATGAGGGCTGGCGGAGTGTGGGGATCGCCGCCGAGATCGCCGCGCGCGCCGCCGAGGACGCCTACTACGAGCTCGACGCCCCCGTGCGCCGTGTGTGCACGGCCGAGGTTCCGATCCCGTACGCCTCACACCTGGAGCAGGCCGCGCTGCCCCAGGCCGCCGACGTCGTCGCTGCGGTGCGCGAGGTGGTGGGGTGATGGCCGAGTTCCGCATGCCGTCGTTGGGGGCGGACATGGAGCAGGGCACCTTGCTGCAATGGCGAGTCGGTCCCGGCGATGTCGTGCACAAGGGCGATATCGTCGCAGAGGTCGACACCACCAAGGCCGCGATCGAAGTGGAATGCTTCGAAGACGGAACCATCGGGGAACTGCTCGTGCCGGAAGGAACCACCGTGCCGGTGGGCACCGTACTGGCGACCATTCGACCGGTCGATCACCCCGCCACCGAGCACCCTTCGTCACTCGAGCAGCCTGCAAGTGACTCCGCGCCGCGAGAGGTCACCGGCCCGACTCCGATCGACCAGGTGCGGGCCACCCCGCTGATCCGGCGTTTGGCGCAGGAAGCGGGTATCGATCTGTCGACTGTTCACGGTTCCGGGCCCGATGGACGCGTTCTGCGCGGTGACATCGACAACGCCGTCGCCGCTCGCGACATCGCGCCCGATTCCCCCAGGACCGACGGTGCGACGCATCCGTCACCCCATATCCGAGCGTCCGGACGTGCCCGTGACTTGGCGACCCGCCGCGGTGTCGACCTCTCCGCTCTCCACGGCACCGGACCCGACGGCGCGATCAGATCCGGCGATGTCGAGCAGGCAAGTGAACAGGGGCCGCCCATCGAGGTCGCTACGCCCCCGCCGTCGAGCGGTGGGCCGCGGGACCGGGCCGCGATACGCCGAGCCGTGGTCACAGCGATGACACGGTCCAAGCAGACCATCCCGCACTACTATCTGTCTGCCACCATTGATCTCGATGCCGCGACCGCGTGGTTGCACGCGGTGAACGAGGCCGCGCCGGTGCAGGATCGGATGATCATGGCCGCGGTGCAAATGCGGGCGGTGGCGCTGGCCGCGCTCGCCGTGCCCGAGCTCAACGGCCACTGGTTCGATGATGTGTTCCATCCGTCCGGGTCTGTCGATCTCGGTGTCATCGTCTCCCTGCGCGGAGGTGGCCTGATCGCTCCCACCATCGTCGGCGCCGACACGATCCCGCTTCGTGAGCTGATGGTTCGGCTCCGCGGTGCGGTCGACCGGGCGCGTTCGGCACGGCTGCTGTCCTCGGATGCCGCGCCGGCGAGCATCACCGTTACGAATCTCGGCGACCTCGGTGTCGACACGGTGTTCGGGGTGATCCCCCCGCCACAGGTCGCGATCGTCGGCCTCGGAGCCGTCAGTCAGCGACCGTGCGCGGTGAACGGGCTGCTCGGAGTCCGCCCACAGGTGACGATCACCCTGTCCGCCGACCATCGTGCGAGCGATGGCGCGGTGGGCGCGCGCTTTCTCAATACGATCGGCGACCTGCTGCAACACCCGGAGCAGTTGTGAATCAGAGAGGTGTGAACGACATGTCCGATTCGCTGTCTCGTGACGACGCGGAGGCAACCGTTCGAAGCGCGCTCCGCGGCTTCGCGCCAGCCGCCGATCTGGCAGACCTGGCCGCGGACGCGCCTCTGCGCGCCACTCTCGACCTCGATTCCCTGGATTTTCTGACCTTCGTCGAGCGGCTCACCACAGCCACGGGAATCCGCATCGACGAAAGCGACTATCCGAATCTGGCGACCATCCACACGTGCGTCGAATTTCTCGCGACCCGGGCTTGAACGTGTAGGTCACAGTTCGCCTGTGATCTCCCGACGAGGTCGATAGGGGGTGGCTGTTCCGTGGAAGAATCCGGAACATGGACGACGCGTCGGCGGTCGGTAGGCCTCCGGTGACCGAAACCCTGTCGCAGCTGCGTTTGCGTGAGCTGCTCGGCGAGGTCCAGGATCGGATCGCTCAGATCGTCGATGTCCGAGACCGGATGGACCGGTTGATGGAGGCCATGCTCGCGGTGACAGCGGGTCTGGAACTGGACAACACGCTGCGCACGATCGTGCACACCGCGATAGAACTCGTCGACGCCGGCTACGGCGCGTTGGGTGTGCGGGAAACCGACAAGACCAGCAGCCAGCTCGCCGCGTTCGTCAACGAGGGGATCGACGATCGAACCCGCCTGCTGATCGGGGATCTGCCTCGTGGACGAGGCGTGCTGGGAGTGCTGATCGCCGAGCCGAAGCCGATTCGGCTCTCGAATTTGTCCGACCACCCGTCCTCGGTCGGTTTCCCCGAGAATCACCCGCCGATGCGGACCTTCCTCGGTGTTCCGGTACAGGTGCGTGGCGAGGTCTTCGGGAATCTCTATCTCACCGAGAAGGCCGGCGGGCTCGAATTCACCGAGGATGACGAAGTGGTCGTGCAGGCATTGGCCGCTGCGGCAGGAATCGCGATCGAGAACGCCCGGCTCTACGAGCAGTCCCGGGTGCGCCAGCAGTGGCTCGAGGCGATCCGGGACATATCCACCGAACTTCTCGCCGGTGGTGTGCCGGAGGATGTACTCGGGTTGGTCGCCGAACGCGGCCGTTCCCTCACCGGCTCGGCCTGTACGTTTCTGGCACTTCCGGAAGACCCGGATCTGCCCCGCGAGGAGGTGACCGAGCTCCTGGTGGTCGCGGCCGCAGGCATCGATGCCGAATCCTTGGTGGGCAAGCGTATGCCGCTGAACGATTCGCATTCGGCCGAAGCGTTCCGTTCCGGGCAGGCGGTCGCCGCGGACTTCCCGGCCAGCAATCCGATCTTCGACTCGATCGAGGATTTCGGGCCGGTTCTCACCCTCCCGCTGCGCGCGAACGGAACGGTCACCGGCGTCTTGACGTCGGTATTCCCGGTGGGTACCAGCCAACTCGGTGAGGTGGACCAATCGCTGATGGCCACTTATGCCGAACAAGCGGCAGTGGCGTTGCGGCTGGCCGACAGTCAGCGCCGCATGCGCGAACTCGACGTCTACGCCGATCGTGACCGAATCGCCCGTGGTTTGCATGATCACGTCATCCAGCGATTGTTCGCCGTCGGCTTGTCGTTGCAGAGCACGATGCAGCGGACCAGGGCGGTGGAAGTACGGGCGCGCCTGGACGAGACCATCGACGATATCCAGGCTATCGTGCAGGACATCCGGCATTCGATATTCGACCTGCAGTCCGACACCGCGAGCCACTCCGCGACCTATCGCAAGCGGCTCCACAGCATCATCACGGAGATGACCGCTGATGCCGGGTTGCGTACCACCGTGCGACTCGCCGGGCCGGTCACCGTGCTCGAGCCGCCGCTGTCGACGCATGTCGAAGCCGTGCTGCGGGAGGCGATCAGCAATGTCGTTCGCCACGCGCGAGCCAGCGCTGTGGCAGTGGAAGTCGTGGTGGGTGATGAGGTGACGATCGAGATCTCCGACGACGGTATCGGCCTCGACCCGGCGAACACGCGCCGAAGCGGATTGGGCAATCTCGCGGCCCGCGCGACCGAGATGGGCGGCGCTTTCACCATCCAGCCCGGCCCGCGAGGCGGCATCGTACTGCGGTGGAGCGCGCCGCTACCCTGACCAGTGCCAACAGATTGGGCGACCACGTCATCCAGACGGCGGGCTCCAGCCACAGGCGCGGCCAGAAGGCCCACACCGGAGCTCCGCCTGCCGACACGGTTCGTGAGAGTGGATCCCTAAGCGGGTGCCGCCCGCGCTGCGAGCGGGGGTGACCAGGCCGTGTGGTTCGTACAGGCACAGGGTCTGTACCCCGATGCCGGCCAGCTCCGCGGCCACGGAGATCGCGTACACCGCCTGCGCTGCCGGTATCGGGTCGTGTGGGGAGACCACCTGCGTCCTCACCTCGATTTTGTGGTTCTCCACCAGATTACTTGGTTCTGGTACTTGCACTCATCTGGGTCGAATGCTAAATGATAGCTATGTCGGATGACATAGGTTATCTGATCAAAATACTACCGCGAATGGAGTGAGTTGGAGGTGGCGACCATGTTGATGCGCACCGATCCTTTCCGTGATCTGGACCGGTGGACCCAGCAGGTGTTCGGCACAGCGGTACAGCCGGCGGCCATGCCGATGGATGCCTGGCGCGACGGTGACGAGTTCGTCGTCGAGTTCGACCTGCCCGGTATCGACCCGGACTCGCTGGATCTGGACGTCGAACGCAATGTGGTGACCGTGCGCGCGTCGCGGCCGGGCCTGGACGCGAACCGGTCGATGATCGCCGCGGAGCGCCCGCGCGGGGTGTTCAGCCGCCAGCTGTTCCTGGGCGAGAGCCTCGATACCGACCAGATCCGCGCCGACTACCGCAACGGGGTACTTCGCCTGTCGATCCCGGTCGCGGAGAAGGCCAAACCACGCAAGATCGAAATCGCCCGCGACCACGACCGCGAACCGGCGGCCATCAACGCCTGAGCCTGTGATGGAGGTCGACGATGTCGGTCTCGGTCATCAACAACGGCTACGACACCGGCCTGGGGCGGGCGTGGTGGTGTGACACCGAGTTGGTGGCGCTCGATCCCGACTACGCAGCCTTGATCGCCGAGATCGACGCCATCGGCGCCCGAGGGCGATGGTGCCAGAGAACGCGCTGGCCAGGCGCGAATCCATTGTGGGGTAACAAGATTCGAGACAGGAACGGTATCCTCTTCGGATCCGGCGACCGTCCGGGTCCGGGAGGATCTGATGACAGCAGCACCTTCTCGGTTCACCGCGATGCACCGCCAGATCCTAGGCGCGGTAGCGGCCCTTGGCATCTTCGCCTCGCTGCTGGCGCCGGGCCCTGCGCATGCTGTCACTGCGACGATCGACCATCGCGTCGCGCGCAACGACACCTGGGAGCAGATCTACGTCTACTCACCGTCGATGGGCCGCGTGGTCGGCCTGGACGTTCTGCATCCGCGGGGATCCGCACGACGTCCCACCCTGTATCTGCTCGATGGCACGGGCGCGCGCGATGATCAGGCGCAGAGCACCTGGACGATGCGCACCGATGCGCCGGCCTTCTTCGCGGACAAGAACGTCAACGTGGTGATGCCGATCGGCGGTGGCGGCACGTTCTACACCGATTGGCTCGAAGACGACGACGCGCTCGGTCACAACCGGTGGGAACAGTTCCTGACTCGGGAACTGCCGCCGTTGGTGAATCGGGAGCTCTCGGGAAACGGTGTGAACGCGGTCGCGGGGTTGTCGATGGGCGGGCATGCCGCGGCAACGCTTGCCTTCCGTAGCCCTGGCCTCTACCGGGCCGTCGGCGTCTTCAGTGGTTGTCTGCTCACGGGCGGCGTCGGCCAGCCCATGGTCCGTGCTGCGGTGCATCACCGTGGCGGGAACCCGGACAAGATGTGGGGCGGCTCGCTGGCGCCCGGCTGGGCAGCCCACGATCCCACGAAACACTTGGGCGCCCTTCGCAACACTGCGTTGTACATGTCTGTCGGCAATGGCTCGCAGGGCCCGGCCGATGTCGACTTCGATCCCAGCTTCTCCTACCCGCTCGACCTCGCCGGGGCAATCAGCCTGGAGGAAGGCGCACTGGCCTGTACCCGGACCGTAGAAGGATTGATGCGGGTTGCGGGCCTGCGACCCACTGTGCGGTACGCAGTGTTCGGCACCCATTCCTGGCCGTACTGGCAACAGGCGCTACACGACTCGTGGCCCACTCTCCGTACCGGGCTCGGCATCTGACGAGGCTGTCCCAAATAGCGATCGGGGCCGAGTACGAGCTCGTTGCCACCGCGCGGTATTGACCGATTTCGACGGTGAAGTGGCCAGCAGTAATGCCCCGACAACGGTGAAGAAGCCGGTAAAGACGACAGCCAGCCGTCCCACCAGCGGAGCAGACCCCACAATGCAATTCCGAGACCGATGAAGGCCGGCCACAACCAGAGGCCGAGCAGGTCAGCTTCACTCGGTGAGAATGTATCCGTCCGCCCGTCGACCGTGATGCCGACGACTTGCCCGCGCCACAGCTGCAGACTCGCTTGCACGCCCTCTCGAGACCTGTCGTAGAGATCCCAGCTCACCTCGTGGGATTGGCGGGAACCATCGCCGCGCTGCCATGTGAGCTCGTAATGGGTTGTTCTGGTGGTGCTTGTTGTGCCGTCGCTGCCGGTCGTCGTTGGAAGTCGTTTCGTAAGTACGCCGCTCACTGATCGAGACAGACTCCTCGGTGAAACAGGTGCCTCCGGTCTGCTCACATCGCAGAGCATGGTGGAACTGCCTTGTCTGACGATAGGGGTCGATGGCAGCGGTGAGCGCGAACACAATCACACTCACACCGACCAGAAAGGCAAGCAATCGTCCGATTCGGCCGCGCAGCACCGAGTCATCGACCAGGACGAAGGCTTGGGCACCCTGCCGTATTCCGATGAGGATCGGGCCTGAATTCTCGCCGCGACCGCCATCAGCCGAGGTGATTTCAACGAGCAAGACAGCGATCATTGTGAAACCGGCCCGATTGATGCCCGTCGAGTCAAGTCAGCTTCACCGGCCCAGGCGGTGGGATCCCGCCGCAAGCCGATGCCGCCGAAAGCAGTGCAGTCGACGGCATCGGGCTTTCAGCGGTGCGTGATGCCTCATCATCGGCGCGCCCGGGAACATGCTGTTCACCAGCTCACGGCATGGCGATGTTCTGGTCCACCATCATCGCTGCTCATCTCCTTTCGCGAAAAGAGACTCGATATGTCGCATACCCGCGAGAGAACGGATCTACGAGATGCAGTAACTCCGTGGGCAGGGTTCAGCCGACTACTTCTATGTCAATCCGGAAGGGCCCAACAGCACGCCCGATCCCGTGGCCGCGGCGCGGGACATCCGCGAGACGTTCCGCCGCATGGCGATGAACGACGAGGAGACAGCCGCCCTGATCGTCGGTGGTCACAGCTTCGGCAAGACCCACGGCGCGGGCGACGCGGATTCGGTCGGCGCCGAGCCCGAAGCCGCCCCGATCCAGCAGCAAGGCCTGGGCTGGAAGAGCACTTTCGGCACGGGCAAGGGCAAGGACGCCATCACCAGCGGCCTGGAGGTCGTCTGGACGCCACCCCCACTCAGTGGAGCAACGGGTTCCTGCAGAACCTGTACGGCTTCGAATGGGAGCTCACCAAGAGCCCCGCAGGCGCATGGCAGTGGAAGCCGAAAGACGGTGCGGGCGAAGGCCTCATCCCGGACCCGTTCGGTGGGCCCGGCCGGACACCGACGATGCTGACCACCGACCTCTCGCTGCGTGAAGACCCGACCTATCGCGAGATCACCCGGCGCTGGCTCGACCACCCCGAAGAACTGGCCGAAGCGTTCGCCAAGGCCTGGTACAAGCTGCTGCACCGCGATATGGGGCCCGTGAGCCGCTACCTCGGCCCCTGGGTTGCCGAGCCGCAGCTGTGGCAGGACCCGGTTCCCGCGGTCGACCATCCCTTGATCGACGAGCAGGAGATCGCCGCGCTGAAGTCAACCGCCCTGGACTCCGGATTGTCTGTCGCTCAGCTGGTCAAGACCGCACGGGCGTCGGCGGCGAGCTTCCGCAGTACCGATAAGCGCGGTGGCGCCAACGGCGCCCGTATCCGGCTCCAACCCCAGCGTGACTGGGAGATCAACGAACCGGGCGACCTGGCGCAGGTGCTGTCCGCGCTCGAGCGGATCCAGCAGGACTTCAATGCCTCGGCCACCGACGGAAAGAAGGTATCGCTGGCCGACCTGATCATCCTGGCCGGCTCCGCGGCGGTGGAGAAGGCCGCCGCGGACGCCGGTTACGACGTGACTGTGCCGTTCGCGCCCGGCCGGACCGACGCCTCGCAGGAGAGCACCGATGTGGAGTCGTTCGCGGTGCTCGAACCGCGCGCCGACGGTTTCCGCAACTATGCGCGTCCCGGGGAGAAGGCACCGCTCGAGCGGCTGCTGCTCGACCGCGCCTACATGCTCGACGTGACGGCGCCGCAGCTGACGGTGCTGATCGGTGGGCTGCGCGTGCTGGGCGCCAATCACGGCGGCAGCTCACACGGCGTCTTCACCGATCGGCCGGGCGTGCTGACCAACGACTTCTTCGTCAATCTTCTCGATCAGAGCACGGAGTGGAAGGCGTCGGAGACACAGGAGAACGTCTTCGAGGGCATCGACCGGCGCTCCGGTGAGAAGCGGTGGACCGCTACGGCCAATGACCTCGTCTTCGGCTCACACTCGGTGTTGCGCGCGGTCGCCGAGGTGTATGGCCAGAAGGACGCGGGTGAGAGGTTCGTGAACGACTTCCTTGCCGCATGGGTCAAGGTGGTCGACAACGATCGTTTCGATCTACGCTGAACCGCGACCCGAGTCCCGGCCGGCCACCGCGTCGGCCGGGACACATTGGGCGGGAACGCATCTCGCGCGGAAAGCCGCCGCGCTGTCGAGCGTGCGCTGGTGGCGGCCCGCGGTTGCTCGGACACCGTTGGATGCCGAAATCGCAGAACGCATTGTCGAATCTCTGGTGACCGGATAGCGATTCCTGTCCAGGGGTGCATGTCGTTCTCCGTATATTGGGCCGCATCTGGAATTGTCCGCCTGACTCGGAGATGCCGCGTCGGCCTGGAGGGAGCCCAGCATGAATCGCCGAGTTCTGGCTTCGATTGTCGCCGTATCGGGAATTGTCGCCGGCGGGGTGCTGCTCGCGCCGGGCGCCGCCGCCTACCCGGTCGGACCGTGGGGCGTGCAGGGCCCGTGTGCAGGCAAAGCGGCGCAGGAGTGTCCTATGAGCCCGTCGGAGGACGGCTTGACATGGGGCTGGCATGGAGACGCCTGGAATTACGACAAGACCGGTGCGTTCGTCTGCATGTCGTCGGCCTTCTGGTGCCCACCGCTGATGGGCGTCGTGCGCGCGCTCCCGCCGACTCCGGTCGGATCGTGGATTCACCCCGGCTGACGCGGATCCGTCAGGGCAGCTGTACCTCGGGACCGAAGTGGGCACTCATAAAGCACATTCAGCTCGGAGGTCGATGAATCGAAGCGCGGTAGATTCGGGCGAGCTGTCGGCGCCGATCAGAATCGTCGAGCCGAGGTATCGCGCGGCGATCTGGCCGTAGATGGCAGTGAGCCATGCGGCCGACAGCGACGAAAAGGCCAATGCGAAGCCCCTGACGCGCGGGCGCCTTGAGGCTTCTGTCAATTGATTTCGGCTCGAATCGCGGAGAGCATGACCGTCCGTACCGGCAGTGGCGGGTCGTCGGTGATCCGGGTGATTCCGGCGAGTCCGACGCCGAGCATCAGGAGGCGAGCGGCGGACGCTCGCGCCTCCGTCGCGTCGGAGAGCACGCCGGACAGTACGGCTGTGAGGACGTCGGTCAATTGTGTGAGGGTTTCGACATAGCTGATCGCTACCGGGCCGCGTATTTGGGCGTGCGCACCGGCCTCGGCCCAACGAGCCAGCGCGTGCCCCTCGTCGCCGCTCTCGCCGATCAGGTCGGCGAAGAACAGTGTCAGCGCGGTGTACGGGTCGAGGTCGGCAACCGCGCGCTGGTAGGCCTCGACCTCGCGGTCCGCGTACCGCCGCCACGCATCGGCGGCAAGATCATCGGTCGAGGCGAAATGATGATGTATCTGTCCTTGCGAGCCGCCGAACTCGCTCGCGACGGCGCGCGCCGTCACTGCGCTCAGTCCCTCTCGTGCCACCACCGTGGCGGCCGCCTCGACCATCGAGTCACGGCGCGCGGCGCGGGCCAGGTAAGCCATCGATCTCTCCGTTGCACGTGCACTCGGCCTCGGACACCGAACGCCAAAGTGTGGTCGTACGCGGCCGGAAATGGACTGGACATCAAAATTGTACATAGGTACAAATTGGTCATGCCCACATCGATCCGCACCCTGTCCACCGCAGACCTCGACCGCGCCTCACAGATACTCGGCGAGGCCTTCACCGACTACCCCTGGACGAATTGGTGTGTCGCGGAAGACGCTCACCTGGACCGCATCTCATCGCTGCAGCGCGTCTACCTCGAGCACATGGCACTGCCGCATGGGAGCGCCTACATCGACACCACCGGCAACGGCGTGATCGCCTTCCTTCCTCCCGAGACCCCAGCGCCGACCGCGGAGGTGTCGGCCAGAATCGTGGAATTGCACGGCGACCGACTCGATCGTCTGATGGCGGCTGAAGAACGGATGTCGACGTTGCCGGTGCCCGACGGCGCATGGGTGCTGGCGACCATCGGCACCACACCGCGCTCCAGGGGAACCGGACTCGGCACGGCGCTGATGAAACATGGCCTGACCGAACTGGACCGAGCAGGGCACGCCTGTTGGCTCGATACCTCGACCGAACGAAACCTTCCGCTGTATCAGCGGTTCGGGTTCACGGTGGTCGAACACATCGCGCTCGACGGCGACCTGTCAGTGTGGCGAATGCATCGTCGCGAGCCCTAGCGAGCCGTACAGGCCCACCAATATCATCACGCTCTCCGAGAAAAGGTCGTCGAAATCGACTGCGACACAATAGGTCTTACCCGACTAGAGGGCGGTACCACCGCTGGCGTCGAGGGTTTGGCCGGTGATCCACCGGGCGTCGTCGCTGACGAGGTAGGAGACGATGTCGGCAATGTCGGCGGGGCGGCCGACGCGACCGAGGGCGACGTTCGAGGAGGCTTCGCGCTGACCGTCGGGGTTATCGATGAGCCAGGCGTTCATATCCGTCAATACATAGCCGGGGGCGACGGCGTTGACTGTAATGCCGCGCGGGCCGAGAGCCTGGGCGAGTACGCGGGTGAAGCTGTCGATCGCGCCTTTGGTCATGGTGTAGGCCAGGATGTCGGGGATCGCCAACCGAGTGACGGCGGAGGACAGATTCACGACGCGGCCGCCGTCACGGAGCCGGTCGAGGCCGCCTTGCACCAGGAAGAACGGGGCGCGGACATTGGTGGCGAAGATGGTGTCGAATTCCGCGGGCGTCATGGTGTCGACGCCTTTCATGATGGTCATGCCCGCGTTGTTGACCAGGATGTCCAGGCCGGCGTGGGCGCCGAGGCCGACGAAGCCTGCGTCCACGTCATCCAGGAGGGTGGCAAAGTCGGTGGAGCCGAGGTCGCCGCGAACCGCGAAAGCTCGGCCACCGTCGGCTTCGATCCCGGCGACTACGTCCTTGGCTGCCGCGTCGTTCTGACCGAAATGTACTGCTACCAGTGCACCGTCTCGGGCCAATCGTTCAGCGATGGCACGGCCGATGCCCCGGCTCGCGCCGGTTACCAGAGCTGTTTTGGTTGTCGGGGTTTCACTCATGAAAGCTATTCAACGGACATGCCCATCCGATGTCTGGCTGGATTCGGACATGGCGTTCAGGTCCACCAAACCCCGTGGAATCAGCCATCCAGGCTCGCGTCATCATGGGATCGGCTCCCAGCCGGTCCACGGCTGCGGACCGAATCGACTCCGCAGGCAATCGACGCGATGCTGAGCTCGAGCAGCATGCTCAGGCTTCGGTCCGGCTGTCCGTTGTCAGTTGAGGTGGCGCAGCTTGTAGGTATTGGCAGGCGGCCAGGGCGACCCGATCTAGGCCATGAGGTGGTGGGCGAGGGCGGCGGCTTCCATGGCCAGACCGGGCGGGTTCGTGGCGATGAACAGGGAGTCGGCGGCCAGATTGCCCAGGGCGTGCCAGGTGGGGTCGGGCCGGTCCGCGACGAGCAGGCGGCGGGTACGGGGTTCGACGCACAGGCCGCCGGTGGCTGCCGATTCGGCTGCGCCGCTGGCGAGTAGCGCGCTGACGAGGGGTTCGGTCTCCTGGGGCGTGGTGTACGCGGGCGGGTTGACGGCGTTGAAAACCACATCGGCGTGCCATTCGGCGTCGTCGTGGACGGTGAAACCGCCGCCCGGCCTTGCCTCGATCTTGCCGAGGCTGGGACGGAGCCGGAGCTGGCCCGAATCCAGCAGCCGCAATACGATTTTCGCGTTGCGTGGCACCATCGGTGAACTCAGGCTGCTGATCGTACGGAAGTACTCGGAGCGCAGCATGCTCCGGTCCTGCTCGGCCAGCAGCGGCCACACGATCGGGCCGAGCACTCGGATCGCCATGGTGAGCAGGCGGCGTCCCTGATGCGGGTTGTCCAGCTCGGTCAACTGGCGGCGCAGCCGGGTCACAGGCTGCTCGGTGGCGCGGATCTCTGCGGCAAACGACTCGAAATCCTGTCCCAGCTCAGCGAGTTCGGCGCGCATGAGCTCGACCAACTGGTGGAAGTGCACCACGCCGGCGGCGGCCAGCCGCAGCCCGTTGGCCGGAGTGAGGTGTTGTGGTGCGAGCGGAAGGGGGCGCTGTTGCACGAACGGGAGCACTCCGCTGCGCGAGAGAAGGCTGATCGGCCCGGTGTGGTTGTCGGTCGTCAGCGCCACGGCGATATCGACCGCCGTCAGACCGCTGCCGATAACTGCGACGCGCGCGTCGGCTGGTATCCCGGCAATCGTATCGGCCAGTGGGTACGGCTCGTTGACGTACCCGGGCGCACCGGTGAGCCCGTAATGGTCACGTGGACGCCCACTCCCGACGCTCAGCACCGCGCGATCGACCGGATGACTGCCGCCGTTCGCGGTGTGCAGGACCGCCCTGCCGTCGCTCGCGCCAGGGCGGGAGAAATCGACCACCCGCGAGTTCACCATGCTGACCTGCCAGCCGTTCCGTCGCAGTCGGCCGATCGCGGTCTGGGCGGTCTGCTCCAGGTATTCGCCGTACACGCTGCGGGGGACCAGCGGCTGACCTAGGCCCTCGTCGAGATATCGGGCCACCTCGTGCCGGTCCTGCAGCCACCGTGCGTAGTGCGCGCGGTCGGTGGCGCGCACCGACATGAGCGCGGGCGGCGCGTTGACCCGGACCGCCTCGACGTCCGGCTGGTACGGCCGCCCCCGCCATACCGCGGACGAGCCGTCGAACACTGTGATGCTGCCGGGCGTGCCCTCGGTGGCTGCGAGTGCGTCGAGCAGTCCGACCGCCGCCGTGCCCGCACCGATAATGCCGAGATCCATCGTGTTTCCTTCCGATCACTGAGACCGGACCAGCGTCGCCCGCCCGCCGCCACCTCGAACATCCCCCGATCGTGGGGTTCGCACCGTCGCGGGAATTTCGCACGTGGTCAGTCGATTACCCCTCATATGTGGGATGGTGGTCGCCGGTCCGGGACGGCAAGGTTGCGGGCATGGGTGTGACTCCACTCGAAATGCGTCGACTGCTGGCCGGGATCGAGCAGGCCGCGGACGCGCACGCGCTGTTCGCAGAGACCTCGACGCGGTTGCGCCGCACCACGCCGTTCGACGCCGCGGTATGGGTGGCGACCGATCCGATCAATGGTCTTACCACCGCGCCCGTCCGGGTGGAGAACCTCCACGAAGGTGGGTGCGGCACCTATTGGGAATCGGAGCTCTTCTCCGAACATGTGAACCTGTTCCGGGATCTGGCGCGCGCGCCGGTCCCGGTCGCGGGTTTGCGCGCGGTGACCGGCGATGACCCGGGACTGAGCTCGTTGTATCGAAATTTCATGTGCCCGCGCGGTTTCGACGACGAATTGCGCGCCGTGCTCCGTGTCGACGGACAGCCGTGGGGCCAGCTGAGCCTGTTCCGCGAGCGCGGGCGAAAGCCATTCCAGGACAACGATATTGCGCTATTGAGCGGGTTGTCCACGCCGATAGCCCGGCGGCTGCGCAGCTTTGCCCAACCGCTCGCCCCCGCTGCAGCAGGGCGCGCGGAAGCTCCCGGCATGTTGCTGTTCGACCCGCGCGGTGGCCTGGTCTCGATCAACGACGAAGCCCGGCATCTGCTCGCTCAGATGCCGCCAGGCCCTGCCACCACGACCGCGCAAGGCATCGAATTACCGCTGCCCGTATGGATTCTCAGCACCGCGGGCCGGGCCCGGATCACCGGCGAGAACTCCCGGATCCGCATCCGCACCACGACCGGGCGATGGCTGGTGTGCCACGCCTCCTGCCTACGCGACCTCGCCGGGACACCGGGAATGACAGCGCTGGTCATCGAGCCCGCCACACCGTCAGAGGTGGCCTCGCTGGTGGTGGCCGCCTACGAGCTCACCCGCCGCGAGCTCGACGTCACCGAACTGATCGCGCGTGGCCGGTCCACCGGCGACATCGCGGCCACCCTGTTCCTGTCCGCACACACCGTGCGCGACCACGTCAAAGCGATCTTCGACAAAGTCGGCGTCACCAGCCGAGGCGAGCTCATCGCCAAACTGTTCACCGACCACTACGAGCCACTCGCCGCCACACAAACCTTGCGCGTGTTCGACGGCGAAAAGCGCGCTCAGCCGTATTTGCCCGCGTAGCCCTTCTCCCGACCCTGGGTACAGCGACTTTGTCATCATCGGCTGGGCGAGTGCGGACAGTTTCGCCAAGACCCTGGCGGCGGCGGACTGCCCGACCGGGGAGGGGCTGCGCGATTCCATGCGCAACCTGAACAACATCCTGGTCGATCTCCTGCTGGCGGGCGTGACGCTGAAAACGGTCGCGGGCGACGCGTTCCCGATCGAGGCGCTGCAGATCCAGCGTCTGACCGGTCATCGGTGGAGTCTCGTCGGCGACATCATCGACACCACCAAATAGCCGTCCCGGGGTGACCCGGCGCAGCGAGTTCCGCTCGCCGCGCCGGGTCATTGTCGGCCGTGCCCTCCCCACTCCGGAAGATCCCGGCCCAGCGGGCATGCGGTGTCACAGTGACCGGCCGCGCCGTCGGCCTCGAGGCTGTACTCGGCCACCTCGAGTACTGCCGAGCCGGGTCCCTGGATCGGCTCGGCCGCTCGCTGTGTCAATGCGGCCGTCACGTCCGAGGCGTTGCCTGCGCAGCCAGCGTCGCGCGCATGACAGTGGCGCCGTGTTCGACGAACTCGGCGATCGGTGCGGCGAGAGTTTCAGGGAGAACGTCGATGTGCCAGACGAACCGGGTGCCCTCTGCTTCCGGTAGGGCTTGCATCCAGGCGTGGTGATGGGAGGGGTGCAGGCTGCCCCCGACCACGGTGTAGGCGACGCGCCTGCTCACCGGGTCGAGGTCGACGAGCCGTTCGGCGACGATGGTGCCGTCGGCGAAGGTGACTGTGCGGGTGTCGGCGTCGAGCCGGGTCGCGGTGACGAAGCCTGGAACGAGGCGTTCGTGCACAGCACCGAAGTCGCACAGCACATCCCAGACCTGGTCGGGTGTGGCGTCGACGAGAAATTCTTTGTGAACAGATGCCATGATGTCCTCCTTCAGGCCGCGGCGATACAGAACAGATGGCCCTCGGGATCGGCCAAGACCGTCCACTGGCCCGCTCCGGGCTGAAAGTCCGGCTTGGTCGCACCGAGCGCGAGCAGTTGTTCGGTCGCACTCTCCACATCGGCGACGGTGAAGTCGAGGTGGGCGTGCTTACCAGGATCGGGCCAGCCCGGGCCCTTGTAGTCGTCGATCCGCTGGAACGCCAACTGGATCGTGCCTTCACCCAGATAGGCGGAATCGTCGTCGCTGTGGGTGATCTTCCAGCCGGTGAGGTGATGGTAGAACTGCGCCAACGTTTTGGGTGCGGCGCAGTCCAGAATGATCGCGGTGAGTTCCGCGTGGGCGGTCATGTCAGTTTCTCCTCGGTGTGGGGTCTGCCCACTCAGCATTCAGCCCGGACCCGCCGCCAGTCTTGAAGATCCTTGCGGGGTCGTTGTGTCGGAGCCTCGGCGTACGGTCAGCGCATGCTGTGCGCCCTACCCCTTGCCGTCCGGCCGGACTTCACCGTGACCACAGTGACGTGCCACGCCGACCACACCCGCTGGTCGGCGCCGGAGGCTTGCGGTGATCACCGCCTTGTTCTGGTGCGGCGCGGCAGGTTCCGGCGTCGAGCCGACGGGGTCGACGCCGACTTGGATCCCACTCTCGGTTATCTGGGCGCACCCGGGGAGGAAGAACGGTTCGCCCACCCCGCCGGCGGTGACGTCTGCACCTCGGTGAGCGTCGCGCCCGACTTCTGGGAAGGTCCGACGGCCGCACGATCGGTGTATATCGATGCGCGCGTCGACCTGGCACACCGCAGGCTGCTCCATGCCGCTGTCGCCGGCGATATCGACTATGCGCTGACCGAGGAACTGCTCCGACTCGTCGCGGCCACCGCCGCCTGGCCGACCCCGCTTCCCCGCCCTGCCGACCAGGCGCTGGTCGCCGCGGCCAGGGAGGCGATCCTCACCGGTGCACCGGAAGCCGCGGGGTTGCGGTCGCTGGCTGGACTGCTGAGGGTTTCGCCGTACCGGCTGAGCCGGGTGTTCTCACAACACATGGGCGTGTCGCTGACCCAATATCGCAACCGGGTGCGCGTCGGCCACGCCATCGACCGGCTCACCGGCGGCGAAACCGGTCTCGCCGATCTCGCCGCGGACCTCGGCTTCGCAGACCAGCCCCACCTGACTCGGACCATCAGGGAGCACCTCGGCCACACCCCTACCGTGCTGCGCCGACTACTCACCCGGCAAACGGGCAACGGCCTGTAGAGCCGTGGGCTGACCATCGTCGCCGGAGCATGGGGCAGGCGAGCAGGGCTGGCTGAGGCGCACATCCGGGGCCGGCACCTGTCGCCGAAGCCCATTCAAGAGCGAAAAGTTCATCGAATGATGCAGTGACACAGCTCATTCGCGCATCGATACTGGCTCCGACCCGGGTTGCGGGAGGCACCGGCGCCGACCCTGACACGCCCGAGTCGCGGCGGTGGAGATGGTCGTCGCGCCGAGACCGGCGCCGGAGTGCACGTGCGGTGCCCGCGATGAGATGAGGGACAGTGCGAGTACTCGCGCGGCTGACTGTGGGGCGACCGAAAACCGTGGTCGCGGTGGTGGTGTTGCTGCTTCTCCTTGCCGGCGCTGGCGGCGCGTCGGTGCAGCAGCGACTCTCCGGCGGCGGGTTCTGGAACGCGGATGCCGAATCCGCGCGCGCCGCCCGGATCCTGGCCGAGAAGTACACCACCGGGACACCGAATGTCCTGGTGCTGGTGGAGGTTCCCGCCGAGGTGGGCACGGTGGACACGCCGACGGTCGCCACCACCGGTCTGCAACTGACCGCCGAGCTGGCCGCGTTGCCGGGTGTGCGTTCGGTGAGCTCGTACTGGTCCACCGGATCACCCGAGTTCCTCCGCAACGCCGATCGCGGCAAGGCACTGGTCGCCGTCGACATTCCCGGTGACGAGATCGTGGTGGCCACGGTGGTCTCGCGGCTGGTCGACAGCTATCGGGATCGGGACTACGGCGCCCTGCACCTGCGCCTGGGTGGCGCGGCGGTGACCTATCACGATGTCACCGAACAGCTCTCGCATGACTTGAAAGTCGGTGAGGCGGTATCGATCCCGATTCTGCTCGTCCTGTTGGTGCTGGTCTTCGGCAGCCTGGTCGCTGCCGGACTGCCGCTGGTGCTCGGGCTGGTGTCGATCATCGGCACCTTCGGAATCCTGCGCGTGCTCACCGAGTTCACCCAGGTCTCCAGCTACGCGCTGAATCTCACCACGGTGCTCGGTCTCGGCCTCGGTATCGACTACAGCCTGTTCGTCGTCAGCCGGTTCCGCGAGGAACGGGGCGCGGGCCGCGACGTGCCCAGCGCGGTGCGGGCGACCGTGGCGACCGCCGGTCGCACCGTCCTGTTCTCGGCCGCCACGATCGTCATCGCGATGCTGGCGATGCTGGTGTTCCCGATGCCGTTCCTGCGCTCGCTGGCCATGGCCTGTCTCTCGGTGACACTGCTGGCCGCACTCGCCACGGTGACGTTGCTCCCGGCCTTGCTGATGCTGTTCGGTCACCGCATCGATGCGCTCGATCTGCGTCGCGGGCTGCGACGGCTGCGCGGGCGTCCCGAACCGGCCCCCACGCCGCCCGAGCAGGGTTTCTGGTACCGCACCGCACGGCGAGTCACGATGCGTCCCTGGCTCTTCGGGGGCGCCGCGTTGCTGGTGGTGATCCTGCTCGGGCTGCCGTTCACCGGACTGCGGCTCGGCCTGACCGACGATCGGGCCCTGCCCCCGACGGTGGAGAGCAGACAGGTCGGTGACGTCCTGCGCGCCGAATTCCCGGCGACCGCGGCGGCCCGCTTCGATGTGGTGGTCGACGGGCCGATCTCCACTGCCGAGCTGTCCGATCTGACCCAGCGGCTCCAGAACCTGCCGCACGTGCGGCAGGTGCGCGGTCTGCCTGGGCCCGACGGCGCGCATCTGACGGTCATCCCCGACCTCGATCCGTATTCGCAGGAAGCCGCGGTCCTGCTCGACGACATCCGCCGCACGGCCTCGCCCGCGCCGCTGCTGGTCGGTGGCGCCACGGCCGAGAACGCCGACACCGAATCCGGGTTGGCGGGGCGCCTGCCCCTGGTCGTCGCGCTCATCGTGGTCGCGATGCTCGTGCTGTTGTTCGCGTTCACCGGCAGTGTGGTGATCCCGCTGAAGGCGGTGCTGCTCAACACAGTGAGCTTGTCGGCGACCTTCGGCGCGATGGTCTACATCTTCCAGGACGGGCACCTGAAATGGCTGGTCGGTGACTTCACCGAGACGGGCTATCTCGCCGCGCCGGTGCCGGTCCTCGTCTTCTGCCTGGCTTTCGGGTTGTCGATGGACTACGAGGTGTTCCTGCTGTCTCGGATCGCCGAGGAGTACCGGATGCGCGGGGTGACCGCCGACGCGGTCGCCTACGGACTGGAACGGACCGGCCGCATCGTGACCGCCGCTGCCGCCCTGATGGCGATCGTCTGCATCGGGCTGGCGTTCTCTCAGGTCGCCTTCACCAAGCTGATGGGCGTCGGCTTGACGTTGGCGGTGCTGATGGATGCCACCGTGGTACGTGGCGTGTTGGTGCCCGCCTTCATGCGCCTGCTCGGCGCCGCCAACTGGTGGGCGCCGGGATTCCTGCGACGAGTCCATCGTCACATCGCCGTCCGCGAGGACTGATCCAGCTACTGGGTGGCGGTTTGGCTTCCGAGGCAATGTTCCGGCCGCCGCCTCGTCGCGCACGACCACTGATCCGGACAAATCCCCACCGATCCGGCTGATTTTCCCCTCTGAGTGACTTCTGTTACCGCACAACAACATTGGCTATCACGTGGCGTGCGTGACACAGTGGCCGTAGTGCCAGTCGAGCACACGGATCATCTGTGACATCGCCCGATCAGTCGGGCGAATACACCACCGGACGGAACTCCGATCGCAGCAGTGCCGCGCGGTCGAGCACACTTCAGCGCTTCACCTCAGGGGTATATCCATGTCCGTTTCCATGCGCTATCCACTCACCGCCTACCAGCGCGACATCTGGACCGTCGTGGAACACTTTCCCGGTCTGCCCAGCTATCTCTCCAGCGTGGTCGGGCGCTTCTCCCTCGCCGTCGATGACGCCGCGATGATCGCCGCGATCGAGCGGACCTGGGCGCGCAACGACGGGCTGCGGCTGCGCTACCGCGTCGTCGACGGCGTCCCGGCCCAGGAGCTGTCGACCGAGCCGATGCCGCCGGTCCAGGTGATCGACGTCGGCGACGCCCCAGATCCGCATGCCGAGGCGCAGCGCCGGATCGGGCAGCTCGCCGGCTCCGCGGTCGACCTACTCGGCGCGGTGCCGTTCCGGGCGCACATCATCCACGCCGGAGCCGGCTCGTCGTACCTCGTCCTGACCACGCACCATGTCGCCGCCGACGCGACGGGACTGTTCCACATCGGCGCCCAGGTCCTCACCGACTACGCGACGACGGTGTCGGGGAACCCGATCGAGTTGCCGGGATCGTCGTTCCTGCGGTGCCTGGACTTCGAACGGGACTACCGGGCGAGCGATCAGTACGGCATCGACCGTGACGCGGTGGTGTCCCAGCTCGCCGGGGCGACCCCCGCGCTGTTCGACCGACCGCGCGCTACCGAGGGGCTGGCACCGGTCGCCGCCTACGAGTTCACCCTGGATCGGCTGCTGGTCAACCGGATTCGTGCCTCCGGTCTGTCGCTGTACCCGTACTTCTGCGCGATGCTCGGCCTCTACCTCTCGCGCGTGCTGCGCGCCGAGGACGTCGTGATCGGCATCCCCTTCGGCAACCGCAACAATCCCACCGAACAGGCCACCATCGGCCACTTCGCCAACACCCTCCCGCTGCCGATCCACACCGGCGGCCGCGTCACGGTGCGCGAGCTGGTCGCGGCGGTGAAAGCCGATGTGCGCCGGATGAAGCGGCACGAGCGCTACCCGCTCGGCGACCTCATGGGCGAGCTGCGCCGCCTCGGCAATCCGGCGAAACAGCTGTTCGACGTGACCGTCGCCTATCCCCGCCTGCCCTCGGCCGCCGGCCTGATCGAGGGACTGGAGGAGGTACAACAGCCCTCGCAGGGCTACAGCCCGCTGGCCATGGCCTGGACGATCTCCGAGATCGACGACGACGGTCCACTGCTGATCCGCCTCGATCACGCCACCGACATCTTCGACACCGACTACCCGATCGAATCCGTCGCCGACCACCTGGTCGCCTTGTTGCGCGCAGGCATCGACGCCGTCGACAGCGATCCCGCGCAGCTGCCGATGCTGTCGGCGACCGAGCACGACCTGCTCGTCGACCGCGATCGCGTGACATCGCGGCCCTATGCGCACCAGAGCACCGTCATCGCCGAAATCCTGGCCAGGGCCGAGCGCACGCCGGACGCGGTCGCGGTGCACACCGCCACCGGGGACACGATCACCTACCGCGACCTCGTCGACCGCACCGCCGCCCTGTCCGGGTTGCTCCGCGGATCCGGGGTCGGGGCGGGCGACCTGGTCGCGGTGCTGCTCGAGCGTGGGCCGGACATGCTCGTGGCGATCCTGGCCGCCCTGCACGCCGGCGCGGCCTATGTCCCGATCGATCCCGGCTATCCGGCCGATCGGGTCGCCTACCTCCTGGCCGACAGCGCCGCCAAGGTGGTGCTGACCGCCGCCGAGGTGTCCGGCGACGCGATCGTGCTGTCGCCGGAGAGCTGGTCGACGGGCACCCCGGCGCGGACTCCGGTACCCGTCGGCTCCGACCCCGCCTACGTGATCTACACTTCTGGCTCCACCGGAAGACCCAAAGGGGTTGTCGTAGAGCATCATTCGGTGATCAACCGGATCGGCTGGATGCAGCGGCGGTACCCGCTGCGTCCCGCCGATGTGATCCTGCAGAAGACGCCGTCCTCGTTCGACGTGTCGGTGTGGGAGCTGTTCTGGTGGGCCGTCGAGGGTGCTCGGGTGGCGCTGCTGCGGCCGGGTGGCGAGAAGGATCCGCGCGAGCTGCTCGCCGCTGTCGCCGACTTCGGCGTCACCGTTATGCATTTCGTCCCGTCGATGCTGACGCCCTTCCTCGACCTGCTGGAGTCCGACCCGACCGCGGTGACCGAGGCCGCGGGTCTGCGCACGGTGTTCTGCAGCGGTGAAGCGCTGCTCCCGCATCAGGTCAACCGGTGGAACCGGGCTTTCGCCGGCCTCGGGGCCGACGCGCCCCGGCTGGTCAACCTGTACGGCCCGACCGAAGCCACCGTGGACGTGTCCTTCCACGACTGCCCGACGGACCCGGCCGAGACAGTGACCCGGGTGCCCATCGGCCGGCCGATCGACAACACGCGCCTCTACGTGCTCGGACCGTCGGACCAACCGCAACCGGTCGGCGTCGCGGGCGAATTGTGCATCGCCGGGGTCGGACTGGCGCGCGGCTACCGCGATCGCCCGGAACTGACGACGGAGAAGTTCGTCGCCGACCCCTTCCATCCGGGCGAGCGGATGTACCGCACCGGCGATCTTGCCCGCCGCCTCGCCGACGGTGAACTGGAGTACCTGGGCCGGATCGACCGGCAGGTGAAGATTCGCGGCAACCGGGTCGAGTTGGGCGAGGTCGAGAACGCGCTGGCCGCGCTGCCCGGCATCACCGCCGCGGCGGTCATCGACAAGCAGGCGCCGGACCGCGGCGCGTATCTGGCCGCCTACTGCGTAACCGAATCCGCTCCGGATCCCGGCGCGCTGCGCAAGGCGTTGGCGACGATGCTGCCGGAGTACATGATGCCGTCGCAGTTCGTCCGGGTCCACGCGATCCCGCTGACGCCGAGCGGAAAGACCGACCGTGCCGCCCTGGCCGCGATCACCACGGAAGACCGTGCCGTCGGGCACACGGCGCCCCGAACGCCCGTCGAAGAACAGCTGGCACTGATCTGGCGCGAGGTCCTCGACCGCGAGTCGGTGTCGGTGTTCGACAACTTCTACGACCTCGGCGGTGACTCGATCCTGCTGCTGCGCGTCCGGGCCAGGGCCGAGGCGAGGGGACTGGTGATCAGCGCTCGCGACATCGCCGAATGCCCCACCATCGCCGAACTGGCCGAACGGGCAGGCACCGGCGCCGTCGCCGCCGTCGCGCTCGCGCCGTTCGAACTGGTGGCCGGGATCGACCGCGCGAGTCTGCGGCATGTGGTGGACGCGTACCCGTTGACCAGGCTGCAGCTCGGCATGCTGTTCCACAGCCGCGAGCGCGCCGAATCATCGCTCTATCACGATGTTTTCCGGTACTCGCTGCGGATGCCGTGGGACGAGGACGCCCTGCGGGCCGCGCTGGCGCGCTCGATCGCCCGGCACCCCATGCTGCGCACCTCCTTCGAACTGGCCGGCTACTCCGAGCCGCTGCAACTCGTGCACGCCCACCTCGCACCGCCGTTGACGATCGTCGACCTGCGCACGACCGGCACCGACGAGGCCGAGGCGCTGGTTCGCGAGCATGTCGAGCAACGACGACGGCGCGGATACGTCTTCGAACAGCCCGGTCTGTTCGATCTCGCGGTGTTCCGGCTCGCCGACCGGATCGAGCTGGTGCTGTCGTTCCACCACGCCATCCTCGACGGCTGGAGTGTCGCGACGCTGATCTCCGAACTGCTGGCGGACTATCGGGGCGTCGCCACCTTCCCCGCGGAGCTCCCGTCGTTCGCGGAATACGTTCGTGCCGAGCGTGACTCGCTGACCGATCCCGCCGATCGGGACCACTGGGCCAGGGAGCTCGACGGCGCCGAAACGATCCGGATCCCCGGACTGCGACCCCATCTTCCCCTCGATGCGGCACCTGTCGCCGGGCCGTCGGATGCGCGGGTATCGGTGTCGGTCCCGGTCGGCGCCGAGCTCCTGTCCCGCGCCGACGAGGTCGCCGCCGCCGCGCACATCCCGGTGAAGGCCGTCCTGCTGGCCGCGCACCTGTGCACCGTCGGCCTGCTGTCGGGACGTACGGATGTCACCACCGGCGTCGTCACCCACGGACGGCCCGAGCGCATCGATGCCGAGCGGATGGCCGGACTGTTCCTGAACACGATGCCGCTGCGGCTGGACTTCGCCGGTCGCAGCCGGCGCGAGGTGCTGACGGGTGTCTTCGAGCGGGAACGCAACAGCGCACCGCACAAGCGGTTTCCGCTCACCGACGTGCAGCGCGAGTTCGGCGTCGTCCTCGACACCGCGTTCAACTACGTGCACTTCCACGCGGCGGGCGCGGCCATGGACGCGCTCGATGTCACCCTGCTCGGGATCGATATTCGCGAGGACACCAACTTCGCCCTGCTGATCAACGCCATCCGCAACCCGCTCGACGGGACGCTGGGGCTGCGCATCGACGGTGACCCCGCCGCGTACACCCGCGACCAGCTGGCAGCCATCGGCGCGACCTACCTGCGAGTCCTCGACCTCCTCACCGGCGACCCCACGGCAACGGCGGACTTCGGCTCCCTGGGTAGGGTGCCGGAGACCCTGCCCGCCGCGACGTCGCCGGGCACGGTGATCGACCTGTTCGACGCCCGCGCTGCCCGCACCCCGGACGCCGTGGCGATCGAATTCGGCTCCCGGACACTGACTTACGCGGAACTGCGCGCCCTGGCCGACCGCATCGCGGCGACCCTGGCTGCGCGTGGCGCACGCCAGGGCGACCGCATCGCGCTGGCGGTGGACCGGTCGCCCGAGCAGATCGCGACGGTGCTCGGAATCGCCAAGGCCGGCGCCGCCTGCGTGCCGCTCGACGTGACCTATCCGCTCCCACGGCTGCACGCGATGCTCGCGCAGGCACGGCCGTTCGCGGTGATCACCGGCACGGACCACGAAGCCCTGGTGCCACCGGAGCATGCGCGTCTGTCCCTCGACGAACTCGTCGCTCCCGGCGCGCCGGTTCCGCTGCCCGCCGGCGATCCCGATGCCACCGCCTACGTGTTGTTCACCTCGGGCTCCACCGGGACACCGAAGGGCGTGGCCATGCCCCATCGCGCACTGGCCAATCTGATCCGCTGGCAACTCTCGACGGCGAGCGGCTCGCTTCCCGGCCGGGACACCGCGCCGGTCACCACACAGTTCGCACCGCTGTCGTTCGACGTGTCGTTCCAGGAGATCTACTCGACGCTGTGCGGTGGCGGCCGCCTCGTCCTGCTCGACGAGGAGCAGCGCCGCGACCTGCCCGCGCTGGCCCGGGTGCTCGCGAGCACGGGCACGGAACGGATCTTCCTGCCGTACGTGGCCTTGCAGCAGCTGGCCGAGGCCGCGGTCCGGCTCGGGACCGCACCGGCCGGGCTGCGGGTGATCATCTCCTCCGGCGAGCAGTTGCGCGTCACCGAGGAGATCAGGGCGCTGTGCGCGGCCGGAACCGATGTCGTGCTGGAGAACCAGTACGGCCCCACCGAAACCCACGTCGCCACCCGCTACACCATGACCGGCGACCCGGCGCTGTTCCCGGCGCTGCCACCGATCGGCACCGCCATCGATGGCGTGGAGATCCTCGTCCTCGACGACCGGCTGCGCCCGGTTCCCGACGGCGCGCCCGGCGAGATCTACCTCGGTGGCGCCGCACTCGCGCACGGCTACGAGCACCGGCCCGACCTCACCGAGGCGGCTTTCGTCCCGCACCCGTTCGCACCGGGGCGGCGGCTGTACCGGACCGGCGACATCGGTCGCGGGCTGCCCGGCGGCGAGGTGGTCAGCGACGGCCGCCGCGGTGGCCAGGTCAAGATCCGCGGCCACCGGGTGGAACCGATGGAGGTCGAGCTCGCGCTGCACCGCGTCACCGCGGACCTGCCCGGCGTCAGCGAGGTCGCGGTGGTGGCGCACACCGCCGCAGGGGGTTCCAGCGCGCAGACGCTGCTGGTGGCGTTCCTGGTCGGCTCCCGCGCCGAGGTCGACGAGCCGGGGATCGTCGCGGCGCTGCGGGAATGGTTGCCGGACTACATGATTCCCAGCCGCCTGGTCTGGCTCGACGAGCTGCCGCTGACACCGAGCGGCAAACGGGCCGACGCGGTCCTGGCCGGGATGGCACTGCCCGCCGCCACCTCGGCGAACCGGGTCCGCCCGCGCACGCCCGCCGAATCCGGACTGGCGGCTCTGATGGCCGAAGCGCTCGGCCTGCCCGAGGTCGGTGTGCACGACGACTTCTTCGCCCTCGGCGGTACCTCGCTGACCGCGATGCGGCTGATCGTGTCCATCGAACAGCGCTACGGGGTGTCACTGCCGGTCTCGACCCTGGCCACCGGTCCCACGGTCGCCGCGCTGGCCGGACAGCTCGACGAACGGGCCGAGACGGGGTTCGATCCACTGGTGCCGTTGCGTCCTGGTTCCGGAACCCCGCTGTTCCTGGTGCACCCGATCGGCGGAAATGTGCTCTGCTATGTCGAATTGAGCAAGCATCTGCCCGACGGCCAACCGCTCTACGGCTTGCAGGCGGCCGGTCTGGAGACCGGCAGCACCCCGGCCGAGTCCATCGCCGAGATGGCGGGCAACTACATCGCCGCGATCCGCCGCGTCCAGCCGACCGGGCCCTACCACCTGGGCGGCTGGTCGCTGGGCGGCATGGTCGCCTTCGAGATGGCCCGCCAGCTGGCCGAGGCCGGTCACGAGATCGGCACCCTGGTCCTGATCGACACCATGACGGTGCGCCACGGCGACGGCATGCCGGTGCCGGAGCACGCGCTCTACGAGTTCTTCCTCTGGGAGCTGCTGTGGCTGGCGCGCGGCGCCGACACCGCGGTGATCGAGATCCCGGTCGAATTCACCACCGAGGAGGAGGTCTTCGACTTCATCCTCGCCACCGCGGTCGACGCGGGCGTGCTGCCGCCCACCGGATCCCGTGCACTGGTCCGGCGGTTGTTCGAAGTGTTCGTGGCCGGGTGGCGGGCGATCGACGCCTACCGGCCGCAGGCCTACGACGGTGACATCACCCTGCTGCGGGCCGCGGAGCCGTTGCCGCAGGTGCTCCGCCCCGCCCATGATCGGGCGGGCACCCTGCATCGAGATCCCACCAACGGCTGGGACGCCTACGCGGCAGGGCATCTCGAGGTGATCGAGGTACCAGGTGACCACCTGACCTTGATCCAGTCCCCGCAGGTCGCCGCAGTGGCGGCCCGCCTCGCCCGACTGCTCGGCCAGGCGGCGGCGACCGCATGACGACGAATCCCACTACCCAGCAAGGATATCCAGTGATTTCTCCCGCCAAGTCGGCACTAGTGGTCGGCGCCGGAATCGGCGGGCTCACCGCCGCCGCGGCCCTGCGCCGGGCCGGAATCGATGTCGTGCTGTGCGAGCGCGGTCCCGAACTGCGCGCGGCCGGCTTCGGGTTGTCGGTGCAGTCGAACGCGATGAACGCGCTGCGCACCCTGGATCTGGGCATCGACGAGGAGCTGCTCCGGGTCGGCGGACAGGCCCGATCGTTCACCTTCCGCCGACCCGACGGCTCGGACCTGCGGCGCGTCGACGTGGCGGCCATCGATGCCGAACTGGGCGCGCCCGCGGTCGCGGTCAGCCGCAAGAGTTTGCACGATGTGTTGCTGGCGGCGTGCGGTGAGGACCTGCGGGTCGAGCTGGGTGCCGACGCGGTCGGCTTCACCGAGACCGCCGACGCGGTGCAGGTCGAATTCGCCGACGGCCGTTCGCTTTCCGCCGATGTGCTCGTCGGCGCGGACGGCATCAACTCCGCGATCCGTGCTCAGCTGCACGGATCGCAGCCTCCTCGACCGGGCAAGTTCGTGTGCTGGCTGGCACTGGTGCCGTTCGCCCATCCGGCGATCGAACCGGGTGCTTCGATCCACTACTGGGGCCGGGGCATGCGCTTCGGCATCCACGACATCGGGCACGGCAATGTCTACTGGTGGGCCACCATGACCACGACCGCCGAGCAGGCCGCCGACTGGCGGCACGGCAAAGACGACCTGCTGCGCAGATTCGCGAGCTGGGCACCGGAGATCACCGACATCATCACCGCCACCCCGGAATCGGACATTCTCGCGCTGCCCGCGCAGGACCGGCCACCGCTGACCGCCTGGGGTCGCGGCCGGGTGACCCTGCTCGGCGATGCCGCCCACCCGATGCTCCCCAGCCTGGGCCAGGGCGCGAACTCGGCGATCGAGGACGCGGTGGTGCTCGCGCACGCGCTGGCCACCCACGACGCCGCCGAGACCGCGCTGCGGGTCTACGAGCAGCGCCGGATTCCGCGCACCACCATGCTCGTCGACGGTTCCCGCAAGCTCGGCCGGCTCGAGCAGACCCGCAATCGCGCGGTGATCGCGATTCGCGACAGCTTCATCGCCAAGGGCAACGAGGCCAAGCTGCAGGCGAGTCTGGCCGAGCCGATGACCTGGCCGGGCCTGGGCGATCCCACCCCGGTGGCCGCGCTGCCGCGGCCGTTGTCCACGCTGGAACGCTGGCACTGGACCGTGGACCAGGTGGCGCCGCTGCACATCGTGTCGCGAGTGCGCGTCACCGGCGATCTCGACGCGGACGCGGTGCGCGCCGGTCTGGCCGCGCTGGTCCGGCGGCACCCGATGCTGCACGCCGTGGTGCGCAGCGACGAAGGCCGCGATCCACGCTTTGTTCCGGTCGCGATGCGGCCGATTCCGTTGCGTGAGGTCACCTCCGGCGATTGGGTCGCCGAGGCCGACACCGAGTTGCGGACCCGATTCGACGCGGAGGCGCCGCTGCTGCGGGCCACCCTGATCACCGCCGGCCCGGGCGTCCACGATCTCGTGCTGACCTCCACCTACACCATCGCCGACGCGGTGACCGTGCTGTCGTTCGCCCGGCAGGTGCTCGAGCTCGCCGCCGGTGCGGGTGACTGGGTCGCCGAGGTGCCTGCACCGCCCGCACCGGAAGCTTTGTTCCCCAAGCCTTTCCACGGCTGGCGCGGCAAGCGCAAGGCCATCGCCCGCCTCGCGGCCGACGGGGTGCGTGATCTCCGGGTCAAGCCGGTACGGCTCGGCGCCGGTGCCGATGTGGCGCCGACGCAGCGTTTCACCAAGCTGACGCGGCGAGTGGTGGACGGGGCCGAGTACCAGGCGCTCCTGGCCGCCTGCGACGAGCGTGCGGTGCCCGTGGCGAGTCTGGTCGCCGCCGCGCTGGCGCGGGCCGCCGGTAGCGATGCCGGTGCGCCGGAAGCCCATTTCCCGGTCGGCGTCTCGGTACTGTTCCGCGAGCAGCTCGACCGGTCGCTGACCCCCGCCCACACCGGCGCCTACCAGGCGATGATCGCCCTGCCGACGCCGGCAGGCCAACCACTGTGGCCGACGGCCATCGCGTTCGCCGCCGACTTCGCGCGCCGTATCGAACAGCGCCAGCACCTGGCCAATCTGGGCGGAATCGGCTTCATGCTGCCCACGACACCGGCACACCCGGACAAGGTGGTCGGGCTACTGGACGCCCGCGGTCCGGGCAACCTGTGCCTGACCTCGCTCGACACCCGCGATTTCCCCGCCCGCATCGGTGACTGGGAGATCTCGGGCGCCGAATTCGTCTCCGGCATGTCGATCAGCGGTCTCATGATGCTGACCGTGGGCCTCGGCACCGGCGAGTTGTCGTTGAATCTCGGCTACATCGATGGCCTGTTCTCGCCCGAACGCGCCGACGCGCTGATCGACACCGTCGTCGAGGTCCTGCGCAGTGCGGTCCCCGCGACGGAGATCGCCTCGGCGCGCTGAGTCGGGTCTGCGCCGGGGTGCGTGGTCTGCGCAGGGGGATAATGATCGAGGCGGGTCGCGATGGCAAGAACGTCGTCACCCAACTGGCTGCGGTCTCCCGCGCTGGATCGGGCGGGATTCACGATCGTCGCCAGCGGCCTGCGCGAATGCATGATGAGGGAGATGGCCTGATCGAAAGGAATCTGTCATGGACCTGGCTCTGTCGACGACCCTGCACACCACCTTCGACGACGCGATCGAACGCACCACAACGGCCCTGGCCGCCCAGGGATTCGGCATTCTCACCGAAATCGATATGCGCGCGACCTTGAAAGCCAAATTGGATGAGGAGATGGAGGATTACCGCATTCTCGGTGCCTGTAATCCGTCCCTGGCCCACCGCGCTGTCGAGATCGATCGGCAAATCGGCATATTGCTGCCCTGCAACGTGGTCGTGCGCCGCGACCGCACGGCGACAGACTCCATCATCGTCGAGGCCATGAACCCTGAGCTGATGGCCAGCGTCACCGGCGAACCCGCGCTCGACCCCGTCGTCGCCGACGCGACCACCCGACTGCGCGCGGCGATCAGCGCGCTCACCGAGGATTGAACGCACCGTAAACCGACGGACACGGCGGCTCAGGGAGTCGACCGCGGCTTGCGGGATGCGTTCGCTGTTCGACTGCTTGCGGTCGGTGCCGCTACGACGCCGACCTCCGTCGGTGATGCCATGGATGCGTCCCCGGCCGGGCTCTACGGCAATGCGGGGCAGGGCAACTATTCCGCGGGCAAGGCCGGAATCCTCGGTCTCGCCAAGGCCGTCGCCAAAGAATGGGGCCGCTGTGCTTGCCGGAGTCGGATTACGTCACCGGTGAAGTGCTCGCGTGCGGTGGCGGTCTGGTCGGCTGATACGCACATTCCTTCCATCGATGGCTTGTCGGCTGCGGGCGGTGACGCCTCTAGTCGACGACCTTTCGGACTCTCGTCGCTGCGCGGATTCGGGTGACGGTGTTGTCGAGACGGCGATGATGTGAGCCCGCCCAGTAGATGCGCCCGCACTCCGAGCACCGGCGAAAGGTGTCGTAGTAGCGGCGGGTGAGCGGTTCGAGGTGCTCGATGATGTCGTCCTTCGCCACGTCGGTGACGATGCCGCCGCAGCGTAGGCAGCGGGTGAAGGGGGCGAGGCGATCGGTGAGGTCGAGCCTGCGGATCAGCTCGATGATCTGCTCGAAGGGCCGGTCCGCGTGCACGAAGACGCCGTGGGTGACGGTGCGCCGGGCGAGGAGTCCGCGGTCGCGGGTGAGCAGGATGCGATGTTCGGCGGCGGCTGTCTCGGCCAGTGCGGCGTCGGTGGCGGCCCAGTCGCAGCGGGTGTCGAGTCCCATCAGGCGCATCAGCCGGGCCAGGCCGCCGAGATTGACGTCGACGATGAACCTCGGATCGCGCAGCGGGCGCGCCCGCACCCTCGTCAGCGGCCCGACATCCAGAGTTTCGAACATCGGGTACGCGGCGATCCGATCACCCGGTTGCGGGTGGTGGCCGAAGTCGACGGACGCACCGTTGACCAGTATCAGATCGACCTCGGTGTGAGGGATACCCGCGGCCTCGACGATGTCTTTGACGGTCTGATGCGGCCGGACCGGTCGCTGCTGCGCCGCGTACCGAGCGGCCGGGCGCAGGAAGTCGTTCAGCTCGGCGTAGGCGCGTAGTTCCACGCTGGTGGCCATACCGCCATTGTCGTCGCCGGGCCTGGTCCGGCCGCTCCTACGCCGACACAGTCCAGTGCTCTCACCGCTGGGCTGCCGGGATCAGGCCGGGAGCGGTTCTGAACGAGATCGCCTCCATCACCGGCTTGCGCTTCGTGTTCTGAAACGCCGCGACGCGCCACTGCCCGGAGGGCTCGCGGACCAGCGTGTAGGTCTGAATCTTGGTCAGCTTCTCGGGGCGGTCTCCCTTGTACGTGTCGCCGCGCCCGGTGACCACGGCCGTGTCAGGCCCCAGGAATCGGATGTCGAGGATTTCGTCGGCCAGCTGGGTGCCCGCGAGGTACTTGGCGAACAGCGTGCGGTGGCTTTCGATGATGTCGCTCCGCCCGCGGTAGTAGGTACCGACGAAAGTGATGTACGTGGCGTCCTGGGTGAATGCCGCCCCGTAGGCGTCGGCATCGTGACGGCGCCAGGCATCTACCAATCCGGCGATCACCTCGGTGACGGCCTGCTGATCATCCTGGGTAGTGGGAGCCATGATTTCCTCCGTGTGGGTAATCTGCACATTATCTGCGCGCAGTCAGTATCTGCACGTGTGCAACTATCAGCGTAGGAGGCTTCGAGCATCATGGCAACCAGTGCACGGCAGAATGCCGAAGAGGAGGTCTTCCGCGCCTACCTCGATGCCGTGGGTTTACACGGCATGGCCGGGGCGGCAGCAGCAGGACTGCATGCCTCCGAGTGGTACGCGCTCAGCCAGCTCGCCTTGGCAGGCGCTTTGACCTCGGGGCAGTTGGCGGAGCGAACAGGCCTGACGACCGGCGCGACCACCCGCCTCATCGACCGTCTGGAACGGGCCGGTTACGTCCGCCGAATCAGCGACCCGACCGACCGCCGCAAGGTCGTCGTCGAGCCGGTGACCGAGGCTCTCGCGGGAATCAGCGAGCTGGTCGCACCGGCCCGCCGCAGGATCGCCCAGATCCTCGACCGCTACACACCGGAGCAGCGCGCGGTGCTCTTCGACTACTTCGCCCACGCCGCACCCGCCTTTCGTGCGGCGACCGAAGAGATCCGGGCAAGCCGGTAGCGGCCTGCGTCGGGACGGGCGCAAGTTGCCGAATCGGCAAGGTTCCTTGCAGGACCTCACCGCGTCGGCCAAAACTGGCGGGACGGACCGAAACTCCCGACCCCCCAGGAAGACACGATGACTATCGCAGCTCAACGGCCGACAGGCCGACTGCATCGATACGCCCGCGCGGTGGCTGTCACCGCGATCTCCGCGCTGCTCACGGTCGGCTCCGCGGCGTGCAGCACGACGACCGCGGCAGAGGTTCCCTCCTATGCGGTCGCCACGCACGGCGACCGGGAATTCGACAAGACCTTTCGGCACGAGTTCGCCGAAGTCGACGGTGTTCGTATGCATTACGTGACCGGAGGGAGCGGCTCGCCGGTGGTGCTCATCCACGGATGGCCGCAGACCTGGTACGGCTGGTGGCAGATCATGCCCGCGCTCGCCGAGCACCACACCGTCTACGCCGTCGACCTTCCGGGGCTGGGGGACAGCACCGGCTCGCCGAGCGGCTACAGCAAGGCCACCCTGGCCCGCTACGTCCACACCCTCATCGCGGACCGGCTCGGGGTGCGCGACGCGCAGATCGTCGGGCACGACTTCGGCGCCGCGGTGGCCTTCCAGTACGCCACCCAGTTCCCCGCTGACACCGCACGTCTCGGATACCTCGACCTGCCGCTCCCCGGGCCAGCGGTAGACGCTCCGACCTACCGCTCGATGAGCTGGCACATCGCCTTCCACGCCCAGCAACAGGTCCCCGAGGCGGTGGTCGGCGACAATGTCCGTGACTACCTGACCTTGTTCTATCCCCAAGTCGCTTTCGGTGGAACGGCTTTCGGTGGCACCTCGCGACGTTCTCCGTTCACCGATGCCGAAATCGACGAGTACGCAAGGACTTACAGTCGGCCCGAGAACCTGGCCGACGGTTTCGAGCTGTACCGTGCCCTGGACCAAGATGTCCGCGATTCGGTGGCGGCGGCGCCGACGAATGTCCCGACTCTGCTCATGACCGCGCAGGGACAGCTCGACCCGGTCCGGGCGAGTACAGCGGCCCGATTGGCCAATATCGTGCACGCGGTGGACGTTCCGAACGCGGGACACTGGCTCGTCGAAGAGAACCCGCAGTTCGTCACCGCAGAGCTGTTGCGATTCCTTCGCGGGTGAGCGCGGCAGTGCCTAGCCCCAGGCGCGCCGTGTCGTGGGCATATCGGCGTCCCCCGTTGCTTCCGGCACCACGCCGAGGACCTGGTGGATCCCGAGTCCGCCGTCCTCGAAGCCCAGCGCGGAGGCGGCCATATAGAGCCGCCAGACTCGTGCGCGCCCTTCGCCGGCAGATGAAACCGCCTGTTCCCAAGCGTTTTCCAGATTCGCGACCCACTGGCGAAGGGTGCGCGCGTAGTGCTCGCGCAGGGCTTCGACGTCACGAACTTCGAATCCGGCGCGTTCCATGGCCAGGACGACTTCGCCCACGTCGACGAGTTCGCCGTCCGGGAAGACATAGCGCCCGATGAAGGAGCGATTCTGCATGACGGAGCCGCCCGGCGAGGAGATGGCGTGGTTGAGCAGCCGTCCGCGTGGGCGCAGCAGTGCGCGCAGGGTGTCGAAGTACTCGGCGGCGTTCTTGGTGCCGACGTGTTCGAACATGCCGATCGAGGAGATGGCGTCGAACTCCTCGCCCCGCAGGTCCCGATAGTCGGCGAGCCTGATCTCGACACGGTCCGACAGTCCAGCGTCGGCGACTCGCCGGCGCGCGAGCTCGACCTGAGCACTGCTGATGGTGACGCCGACGACCTGCGCCCCATAGGTCGACGCCGCGTGCATCGCCATCGACCCCCAGCCGCATCCCACGTCGAGCAGGCGCATGCCCGAGTGCTCTGACAAGCCCAGTTTGCGGCAGACCAGGTCGTGTTTGGCGCGCTGCGCGTCCTCCAACGAGCCGTCATCCTCCGGCACGAAGCGCGCACAGGAGTAGGTCATGCTCGGTCCGAGCACCAGCCGGTAGAAGTCGTTGCCGACGTCGTAGTGATGACTGACCGCCGCGGCATCGCGACGCTTGGTGTGCAACGGTCCGCGCCGCGGTCGCGCCTCCTCCGGCGGTATGTCCGGGCGGCGACCGAGCGCCCCGAGTCGCCGTGCCGCGCCGATGGCCCGCCAGGCCGCACCGAGGCCGAGACGGGCGTCGTTCGGCGCGGTCGACTGGAGGGCTCGAAGCATCGTGAAGATGTCGCCGTCGAGATCCACTGTGCCGGAGACGAAGGCACGCGCCACGCCGAGTTCGCCGGGCGCCCAGACCAGGTGGCGCAGCGCATCCTCGGATCGCACGCGCATCGTGCCGGGGCTCGCGCCTTCGGGTTGGATCGTGCTGCCATCCCAGAATTCGAACCCCACCGCAGGGTGCGGGCCCAAGGTGGCTCCTAGCAGAGATTCGAACGCGGCAGCGACCGTGGTCTGGTTACCCATGCCACCACTATGGCCCGCGTCGCGCCGCTGCCAGGGCAGCGACGCAGTATCCGACCTCGACCCGGTGGGTTCGCCCCTTATGTCCGGGTCTTCGGTGTCGTCGGAGTTCGGGCCTCGCTGCGGTGCTGATCCCACCACGCGGCACCGTCGGGGTGGGCGGGGTTCGAGTCTTTCGGCGACGGCGCGGCCGGTATGCCGAGGACCCTCAGCCGCCAGTCGTCCTCGGGGATCGCGGCCACGATGCGGACCGGAACGACTGCCGTGAGCAGCAGGTAGTTGCCCACACAGATCATCAGGCAGATCGGGGGAACGGAGACCACGGTCGCGATCTCGAGGGTGCCCATCTCGATCGGATCGCGGGAGACGGCAAGCACGTTCCCGAAGATGCTGGCCAGCACTGCGGCGATGAGCAACAGCTCGTAGACCCGCACCATGGACGTGGCCTTCTCGTCGCGGATACCGACCAACGTGATGAAGGTGCAGGCGACCAGCGCGACGGTCAGGCCGACCACCACCGGCCACAACCAGGTCAGGTGCTCAGGAACTCCGGCCGCTCGCGCCAGGGTGGAGGTGAAGGTGAACGACGCAATCGCCGCGGCGACAACCAATAGCGACCCTAAGCCCACAAGCAGCTTCGGTACCGTGAACGGAACAGGGCGGGGGAAAGGGTCCGTGTGGTCCATCAGGCTCCATCCTACGGGCTACGGCCACCAATCATGCAGGCACTCAACAGGGTACGGCCACGCGCGCGGTAGACACCGCACAAACTTCGCCACGGGTGCGTGACCCGCCGGCTCGCCGACGTCGAGGGCTGAGGGATCAGCAACCCCGATCGGATACAGAAAACTCGCGAAGGCCCGATCTACCACAGGCGAGAACGTCTAAAGTAGTGCGGGCGTGCACGTTCGAGACGGGGGAGTTCAGGCTCGGGCTTTCCGGGCTTCTCGATCGTGACTGCGCCATCACTGAGGTAGGGGGTAGGAAATGAAGCCGAAGCTCGTCGCCGTTGCTGTGGCGCTGTCCGCGGGTGTCATCGCATCGACCGGGTGCTCGAGTGACGCCGACGTGGTGTCCAAGAACCTGTCCAAAGAATCGGACCAGTTCAAGATCGACCGTCGGGTGGTGTTCTTCAACGGAATCACCGACAAGTACCTGCTGTCCATCGAAGGCAAGTGCTCGATCAAGGACGAGAACAACCAGCTCGAGGTCACGTGCAAGACCGGTGACGACGAGTACAAGAAGCACTTCCTCGGACTGTCGGACAACGTGAGCTACTTCGTGGAACAGCTCGAATCCGCTGAGGTGAGCCGCTATCACTACAAGGTGATCTTCAAGCCCGAGACCATCCTCCCCGACGTCGACCGCCCCTGAGAAGCCTGCCCTCGCGAGACTCGAGGCCGCCGAGCCCGGATGCTCGATGCCACGGCAACGACCGCCGACACGGTTGACGCGGCGATCGATCTGTCCCGGCCGCTTACAGCCGGTCGTGGATGTCGCGGGTCTCGGCCTTTCGACGGCTATGAGCCGAGCTGTTCGCCGACGAACGCCGCGGCCTGGTCACGGTTGCCGTTGACGAAGTACGCGAAGTGGCCGTAGCTCAAGGCATTTGCGAACCCGGCGGCCGGGTCGCCACCCTGGCAGACGCGGTCGCCGGCATTGCAGTAGTCGCGCAGGCGGTCGGCGAATTCGGCGAGCGCGCCTGCGCGGAGTGCGCCGGTGCCGGACAGGGCGGGGTCGAAGTTCCCGCGGTTGTAGGGTTCGGCGCCGTTGAACAGCGGGCTGCCGAACAGGGCGACGGCGTCGATCCGCGCGGCCGCCTGGTCCGTCAACGCGTTTCTTGCGCTGAGGGTGTTGCCGATGACGCGGGCGCCCTGCGAGTAGCCGAGCAGGACGAGCTGCTGGTCCGGGCAGGTGGCGGCGGATTCGTTCAGCAGAGTGGTCAGGTTCTCGACGCCGCGGATGGCGCTGTCCGGGGCCATCGAGGCCGGATATTCGAGTTCGGTCACCGTGGTGCGGCGGCCGGATTCGTCACCGATCCGCTTTCCCAGGGGAGTGAGGAGCAGGCTGCCGACCTGCGGTTCGAGGGTGCCCCGGACGGTGACGACCCGGACCTCCGCGCAGCCGGTGGGGGCGGTGGATGGCTCGGCGGCCGCAGCCGGGAAGGTGGTCAGCGCCAGCGCTGCTGCGGCTGTTGCGGTCGAAGACAGCAGGATTCGAGATCGTCCACGCATCCGTCCACTGTATGGGCCGAATGGGCGACAGACCGGGTTTCCGTAGGTTCCCACGGATCGACCACGGCGCGACAGACAGTAAAACTTGGGTATTTCACAATGTTGTCACTCGACTACTGTCGGCGAACACGTTCATAGGAGGTAGTCATGATTTCTCTACTCACCAAAACCCTTGCCGCCATTGCTCTTTCGAGCGCCCTAGTCGGTGCAACCCTGGGTCAGGCCTCAGCGCAGGCCGCTCCGGCCACCGTCACGCCCGCGGCCGACACAGAGACCGGATCTGCGTCAGGATCCGCCGAGATGCTGCTGGCCTGGCCACTCGGCTTCGTGCTTTTCGGCGCCTGCTTCGCCGACGGCGACAGCCAGACGCACAATCCCCTGTGCCAAGCGCTCCTTGACCTGACCGCAGGCAGCACCGGCCGCTGACAACGCTCGCCGCTTCGCGCCGTCGGCCCCGCACCTGCGGGGCCGACGGCGGTTGGCGTCACCGTGTGCCGTCACGAACTGGCACCGATCGCCAGATAGGCCGTCATCAAGACGAACAGAAACCAGCCCGCGCCCTGCCAGGCCCGCCAACTGCGGCCCGCGCGGAATCGCTGAAAAGTGTGCACGAACGCGCCGATGCCGCCGGCCAGCAGGATCACGGCGGGACCGAACAGCACCGCGGTCTTGGCCGCGTCGTCACACAGTCGGGTGTCCGCCGCCGCGCACGCGTCGCGGTTCGCGGCCCACACGGTCGCGAGCACGCAGACCACAGCGGCTACCGCGATCACCGACAGGCCGTAGATCGCGGCCTGCCGGAAAGCCTGCTCGTCCCTCCCACGATTGTCGGCCAACGCTGGTACCTCCCGTGCGGGCGTCTCTCCATCAGAGCACACGAACGGTCCACATCCTGTTTAGGACCCGGAATCCGCGGTACCGCCACCAGAAGACGAAGGCCAACGCCCGACCCGGAAGGAACGCACGATGACCGAGCAGACGCTCACAGGAAGGCGGGTCGCCATTCTCGCGACCGACGGGGTCGAACAGATCGAGCTGGTCCGGCCCCGCGCGGCGGTCGAGGAGGCGGGCGCGACGACCACACTGCTTTCGCTGAAATCCGGCAGCATCCAAGCCATGAACCACGACGTCGAGAAGGGCGACACCTTCGCCGTCGAGGGGCGCGTCGCCGCGAAGAGCCCCGACGATTTCGACGCCCTGATCCTGCCCGGCGGCACCACCAATCCCGACAAACTCCGCCAGGATCCCGCGGCGGTGCGCTTCGTCAAGGACTTCGCCGCCACCGGCAAACCGATCGGAGTGATCTGCCACGGACCGTGGACCCTCGTCGAAGCCGACGCGGTCCGCGGCCGCACACTCACCTCCTACCCGAGCGTGCGCACCGACATCCGCAACGCGGGGGGCATCGTCGTCGACGAGGAGGTCGTCGTCGACAACGGCTTGGTCTCCAGCCGCAACCCCGGTGATCTCCCCGCGTTCTGCGCCAAGATCGTCGAGGAGTTCGCCGAGGGCAGGCACCTCGCCGCGACCTAGCCGAGCGCGGGTTTCCACCCCAGCTCTGGAGCGATCAGCTCCACCGTGTCGTGCAGGACCTGCTCGTAGTCCGCACGGTGGAACTCGTAGGGCAGCTCCAGACGAAGTTCGCTGGTCTGTGCGAGGACCGGATCGGCCCGCAGCTGGTCGAGGATCTGCTCGGCGGTCCCGACGACATCCGGGGCGTAGAGCACCCGCCGCTCGCCCTGCGGGCCGAGGGTGCGTTCGTGACGGCTCGCGGCATAGGCGCGGTACCGCTCGCGGGTCGCGCGATCGGCGCTGTCGAACGGAACGATCACTCGGCCGACCGCGACGCGCGCCGGTCGCGACGGCTCGATCCGCTCGCGATAGTCGCTGATCAAGCCCAGCTGAGCCGTCGCGAAATCGTCACTGCTGTCACCGAAGACGATGTTGCCGCTGAGCAGATTCAGCCCGCTCCCCGCGGCCCAGCGCACCGACCGGGTGCTCCCACCGCCGTACCAGACACGGTCGGCCAGACCGGGACTGTGCGGCTGGAGCCGAGGGCGCTGGGTGCCGCCCGGCGAATGGATGACGGCGTCGCCGAGGTAGTGGCCGCGCAGGTTCTCGACCAGCCGGGCCACCCGGCCGTAGGACAGGTCGAAACTACGCCAGTCGCCGTCGAAGACCAGATCGCCGATCAGGTCGGCATGCGGAGGCGTCCCCGCGCTGAAACCCGGCTGCAAGCGGCCCTTCGACAGCACATCGGCCAGCGACAGGTCCTCGGCCAGCCGGAACGGGCTCTCGTAGCCGATCGGGATGACGGCCGTGCCCAACTCCACCCGGCTCGTGCGCTGGGCGGCGGCGGCCAGGAAGACCGCCGCCGAACCCACACCGTGCTCGAGATGCCGCTGCCGGACCCACGCACCGTCGAACCCGAGGCGCTCGCCGAACTCGAACAGCTGCAGGGTGTCTTCGAGACCGGTGTACGGATCGTCGTCGAGGTAGTTGCCCGGGGTCAGGAACGCCAGCGTGCTGATCTGTGGTGCGCTCATCCCTGGCGCTCGTGGGGGATTTTCTCTCCCGCTTCCACGGCGATCGGGAGCCGGTTCTCGGCAGGTGGCAGCGGGCAGGTCGCCAGATCGGTGTAGGCACACGGCAGGTTCACCGCACGGTTGACGTCGAGCACCACCGTCGCGTCGGCATCCGGCGTCGGCACCCGCACCGCGCGATTCGCCGCGTAGGTGGTGACGCCGGAGGTCGCGTCGGTGAACAGCGCCAACAGGTCCTCGGGATTCTTGCCGGGGAACGCGGTCAGGCGCAACAGCTGACCGTCGACCTCGAATTCCACCAGTCCCGGCGCGTCGTAGACGTGCTCGAGCCCTTCCACCACACCATCGGCCCCGGTCGACCAGGCGCCGGGCGCATCGTCGAAGCGCTCCGGGCTCTCGGTGAGCCAGTGCAGACTCGTGATGGCGAGGAACCCGTGCCGATCGGAAAGCTGCGCCTCCTGCAGCCGATGCCATTCCTGCCATTCGGCGGTGAAAGTGTCCACCTCGGCGGCCGGCGTTACCTGTGTTGCCATGTATCGATGTAATCCGACGCCGCGGCCGACGAACAGGATTGCGCTCAGCCCGAACGCAATTCGGCTCGCGGCTAGGTAGTTCCGCGTCCGACGAGCACGGTGGATCGCCGCGCTCCACAGCAACTGCACCGCCGGAAGCACCTGATGCAGCTGGATGGACTCCTTGGTGAACTGGGCCGTCGCTCTCGCCGACGGGTTCGACGCCGAATGTCCGGAGGACGGGCAGCATGAGCCAGTGTGACGTAGCACGTCGGCCGCGCAGCAGGCCGGCGGCCGCCAGGATCGCCGAGCCCGAGCACACCGACGTCGTCCAGGTCGACGACTCGTGGGCGCGACGGAGCCAGTCGGGCAGCTTCCCGTCGCGGGCGTGCTCCATCGACGTCATGCCCCCGGGTACCAGAATGATGTCGGGGGAGGGGGTCTCGTCGAAAGAGTGTGTCGCGCCGATCAGCAGCACTCCCGAGTCGGCCGGGATCGGACCCGGCTCGTGCCAGACGAAGCGCACTTCGGCGTCGGGCAGGGCCTCGCCGACCTCCTGGGTGAACACCCGGGTGAAGTGTCGCGGGCTCATCGCGGCCCGGCGCGCGAGCGCGGGAATGCTGTGTGCACCAGAGGGTTCGGACTCGATCGCTTCCTGCACCTCGCGGATGGGTGCGCGGTTGGCGCGTGGCGTCCATACCGGCGCGGCGAACTGCGTCTGTCCGCCGGGCCTGCGCAGATACATGACGAGATAGCGAGCCACCATCTGCGCGGCCTCGGTGCCGTAGTCGTCCTCGACGAGCGCCAATGCCAGGTCGATTCCCGCAGTGACACCCGCCGCGGTCCAGCCGCGCTCGGAGCTGCGGACGAAGATCGGCTCGGGATCGACAGTGACCGAAGGGAATTCGCCGGTCATCCGGCCCGGCGAAGGCCCAGTGCGTGGTGGCCACGCAGCCGTCGATCAGGCCGGCTTGGGCCGCGAGGAACGCGCCGGTACAGACGCTGACGATGCGGCGGGTGTGCTCGGCCGCGGTCTGTATCCACGCGACGAGCTCCGGATCGAGCCGGGCATCGTCGACCCCGAGACCGCCGGGCAGGATCAGCGTGTCGAGCGGATCGCGAGGATCGGGCAAGGGCCGGCGAGCAGGGCGAGGCCCGTCTGTGTGGTGGCCGGTTCGCCGGTGCGAGTGACGACGCCGACCGAATAGCCGTCATCTGCGCGACCCTGGCCGGTCAGGTAGAGAGTGGCGGAGGTGAACACCTCGAACGGACCGACCAGGTCGAGCGCCTGGAGGCCCGGATATCCGAGGATGAGGACTGTCTTCACGAATTCAGTGTTGGCGACGGCTGCTATGGCGTCCAGGCCATGGTCCCCACAGATCAGGACATGGATGTTGCCCCGCCTTACGGCATCTGCCGATATAAAGAGAGAGTTCGAGCTACATTGTCTCAATGGTGGGCACAAGCGATTCGCGCCGGTTCGTCGTCATCGGAGGTGGGCTGGCCGGTCTGGCTGCCGCGGTGTGGCTGGCGGAGGCTGGTAAACAGGTGACGCTGCTGGAGCGGCGAGCTCGGCTGGGTGGCCGCACGCAGGCGATGCGCGTCGCCGAGGTGAACGACCTTCCCGACAACGGCCAGCATGTGGTGGCCAGCGGATACCGCAGTCTGTGGCGGTATCTGGACAGCGTCGGCACCCGGCAGTACGTCGAGTTTCCGGGCGCCGGAAGTCTGCGCTGGCCGGGCGGGCGCGCGGTCATGTTGTATACCAAGGGTTTCGGAGCATGGCGCACGCTGATGGGTGCGCATCCCGACGCGGGCCCGCTGGAGCGGCTGCGCGCGCTGCGGTCCTCGCTGCAGCTGGTTCGGCAGGCACTGTGGCAGCCGAAGGATCTCGCCGACATCACCACCGACCAGTGGTTCCAGCGCGTCGGCATGCCCGCGAAAGCGCGGGAAGCCCTGTGGGATTGGCTCGCGCTCGGTATCGCGGCGGAGCCGGTGGACAGGGAGTCGGCGAAGGTGTTCGCCGATGTGTTGGCCACCGGGGTCCGGATCGGGGTGCAGGACCGGACGGGTGTCACGATCGGGTATCCCACCGTGGACCTGGACACCCTCTACATCTCCGGTGCCGAGAAGGTCTTCGACCGCCACGGGGTCGACGTGCGCTACCGGGCGGTGGCTCGCAAGATCATCATCACCGACGGGAGGGCGACCGGCGTGCAGCTGGCGGATGGCTCGGTGATCGAGGCCGACGCGGTGATCTGCGCGGTCCCGAACTCCAATATCGGCGGGCTCCTCGACGACCTGCCCGAGCATGCCGAAATATACGCTGCCGCAGACAAGTTGGGCGTCACCCCGATCGTGAGCACGAACCTGTATCTGGACCGGCCGCTGAAGACCAAGTCGGCCATGGAGGCGCTGATCGGCGGCACCGGCGTAATCGATCAGGTCTTCGACCGGCAGCGCATGCACGGTCGCACACCCGACGGCACCTGGCTGTACTGCTTGACCACCAGCGGCGCCTACGAGCAGATCCACAAGAGCAACGAGGAGATCGTCGCCGAGCAGATGGAGCTCATCCGCCGCTACTATCCGGAAGCCGCCGAGGCCGAGGTCGTGACCGGCCACGTGGTGAAAATGCCCAAAGCGACGTTCTCCCAGGTTCTCGGCACCGACGACCTGCGCCCCGGCCAGCGCACGTCGGTCCCGAACCTGATGCTGGCAGGCGACTGGACCCGCACCGACTGGTCGGCGACGATGGAAAGTGCCGCCCAGAGCGCCGAACGCGCCGTCGCGGCGCTCCTGGACCGGCCGAGCTAGATCATGACCAGGTGCACCCGGGCCGGTCGGCCATAGGGGTTCGCGGTTCGGGTGCCCGCGGGTCAGGTGCCGTGGATCAGGAAGGCCGGGAGGCGAATACCCGTTCCAGCAGGGCGCGCAGGTGGTCGCGGTCCTGGTCGCTGAGGCTGTTCAGGCCGTCTTGGGTGGTACGCATCTTCGCCCGGATCGCGTCGGTGACCCGCTCGCCCTCGGGGGTGATGACCAGACGTGTGACGCGCCGATCGGAGGGGCTGGCCTCGCGGCGCACGAGGTTGCGTTTCTCCAGCCGGTTGATGATCCCGGTGACATTGGAGGCATCGCAGGACAAGACCCTGGCCAGGGTGCGCATCGCGACAGGCCCGCGGCGGAGCACCGTCAGTGTCTTGCCCTGGCTCGCGGTGAGGTTCTCGCTCGCCGCCGCGGCCGTGAAGTCCCCGTAGTAGGCGCCGAGCGACACCGCGAGCAGCTCCATGAGCTGGGTCGTGTCGACGCGAGGAGCTTCTGTCATGAGACCACTCTATCCGCAGAAACTTGACCATCTCAAATATCTACCTCTACGGTGTCGGTATTGCTTGAAGTTCTCAACCATCGACATTGTCAAGTAGCTTTGAGGAGCATCCAGTGATCGTCACCGCGTCCGACGCCTCCCGCACCGCCGAGGTCCTGTCACGGCCCGTCACGTTGAACGGCCTGACCGTCCCGAACCGCATCGTGATGGCGCCGATGACGCGCATGTTCTCCCCGGGCGGCGTTCCCGGTGACGACGTGCGGTCCTACTACGCCCGCCGCGCCGCCGCCGGCGTCGGCCTGATCGTCACCGAGGGGACCTACGTCGGCCACGATTCCGCCGGGCAGAGTGATCGGGTGCCGCGCTTCCACGGCGAGGAGCAGCTGGCGGGCTGGGCGAAGGTCGCCGAGGACGTGCACGCGGCGGGCGGCACGATCGTGCCGCAGCTGTGGCACATCGGCATGGTCCGCAACCAGGGCGAGCAACCCTACCCCGACGCCCCGGCCATGGGTCCCTCCGGGATCGGCGCCGACGGCACCGAGGGCGCGGGTAAGACGATGACCCAGGGTGACCTCGACGATGTCGTCGGCGCCTTCGCCGAGGCCGCCGAGGCCGCCGAGCGCATCGGTTTCGACGGCGTCGAGCTGCACGGTGCCCACGGCTATCTGCTCGACCAGTTCCTGTGGGCACAGACGAACCGCCGTGACGATGCCTACGGCGGCGACCCGGTGGCCCGCACGAAGTTCGCGGCCGAGATCGTGGCGGCGGTCCGGGCGGTCGTCTCGCCCGATTTCCCGGTGATCTTCCGCTACTCGCAGTGGAAGCAGCAGGACTACCGCGCGCGCCTGGCCGAGACCCCGCAGGAGCTCGAGGCGATCCTGGCCCCGCTCGCCGCGGCCGGTGTCGACGCCTTCCACGCCTCCACCCGCCGCTACTGGCTCCCGGAGTTCGACGGCTCGGACCTGAACCTGGCCGGCTGGACCAAGAAGCTCACCGGCAAGCCGACCATCACCGTCGGTTCGGTCGGCCTCGACGGCGATTTCCTGCGCGCGTTCACCGGCGAGGGCGCCGAACTCGGCAACCTCGACAACCTCCTCGACCGCCTCGAGCGCGACGAATTCGACTTGGTCGCCGTGGGCCGCGCCCTGCTCCAGGACCCGGAATGGGCATCCAAGGTCCTCGGCGGCCGAACCGACGACCTGAAGCCGTACGACGCGGCGGCATTGAAGACGCTGAGCTAGGCGAGTCCCGCTGTGCGATAAGGACTCTCGCCGCCGCGAGCGCCGACGTCGGCGGCGCACCACAATGGTGCGCCGCCGATCGTGGAAACCGGGTAGCAATCGTCGACAGCAGCGTGTCGGCGCCCCGGAAGAGCCTTCCCAAGGGGGCGCAGCTCCTCCCGCGACGCCGAAAATCGTTCGCGCACTGGCAACCCTGCCGGATAGCCTGGTGACACCACGAATGAGCTCTGGGGAGGAGCGAAACAATGTGGAACTGGGGAAAATCTGTCGCAGAACACGCCGCCGCTGCCGCATGGACGACCTGGCCGCCGGCCGAGACACCACTGACCGTTGTCGACCCTCCGGCGTGGGGTCGGTCGGCCGGTGAAACCGAACCGAGTGGGGGAGAAGAAGGGACCTGCGCGGCAAGTCCGTCGCCTAACTAGGCGACCGGGTGGGGTGCAGGTGCCCGCTTGCTCAGGCGAGGCGGCGCCTGCACACCCAGGTGGTGTCGGTGTCCCGCTCCCCGGTCATGCGGTGTTGCCGAGGGGTGAATCCGTGGGACTGTGAGGGGTCGGGAACATTCGATCCAGGAGGTCATCGGAGATGCGGGGAATCAACCACATCGTGCTGTTCGTCGCGGATCTGCCGCGCAGTATCGCGTTCTACGAGGACGTGCTCGGATTCGAGCGGCTCGCCGAAGGGTTCCCCGGCGGTGCGTTCCTGCGCCACCCCGGCTCGGCCAACGATCACGACCTCGGGCTCTTCCAGGCCAGGACGGCGGCCGGACCGGCGGGGTCGGTCGGGCTCTATCACGTGGCGTGGGAGGTGGACACTTTGTCCGAGCTCGCGGCGGTCCGGGACCGGCTGGTGGCGGCGCACGCGCTGACCGGGGCGAGTGATCATGGGTCGACCAAGGCGCTCTACGCCCGCGACCCCGACGGCATCGAGTTCGAGGTGTGCTGGCTGGTGCCCGACGAACACGTCGAGGACGCGCTGGCCCCGGGCACTTCGATGACCGCGCCCCTGGACCTCGACGCCCAGATCCAGCGGTACGGCGCGGATACTCCGGGCGGCCCGCGCACCGATCCCCAGGTGTGGGCGCGTGTCGCGGCGCGGCGGGCCGCGCTGTCCTGACCCGGATTCCGCCCACTCGGCGGCAGAGTTGTCGGTGGGGATCGGTAGCGTCGCGTGCTGTGGAAACTGGGGAACGCATTCGAGAACTCGCCGACCGTATCGTGGCGCTGCGCGACGCCTACTACCAAGGCGCGCCGCTGGTCGCCGACGCCGAGTACGACACGATCGAAGACGAGCTTCGTGCCCTGATCGCGGCACACCCCGACCTCACGCCCGACCCGAATCCGCTCGAGCAGGTCGGCGCGCCCGCGGTGCTGCACGCTCCGGTCCGGCACTCGCGTCCCATGCTGTCGCTCGAGAAGGCGACCAAACCCGAACAGGTCGAGGCGCTGTTCAACCGCTTCCCCGGTCAGCCGGTGGTGGTGATGCCCAAGCTCGACGGCCTCTCGCTGGCCCTGGTCTTCGAGGACGGGCGCTTCGTGCGTGCCGTGACCCGCGGCGACGGCACCACCGGCGACGACGTCACCATGTTGGTCCGCGCCCTGGTCGACGGTGTTCCCGAACGGATCGATGTCCCGGGACGGGTGGAGGTGCGTGGCGAGGCGGTGATGCTGCGGTCGACCTTCGCCGCCTACAACACGGCACATCCGGACAAGCCGCTGATCAATCCACGCAACGCCGCGGCAGGCACACTGCGGGCGAAGGACCCCGCGACGGTCGCCGAGCGTCGACTGCAGTTCTTCGGCTTCGATCTCGACACCTCCGCGGGCGGCGCCGCGGTCGACCTCGCGGAGGGGTTGCGGGCGCTCGGCGTCGAGGGTGCCCAGATGCGCTTGTGCACCGACGCCGAACAGGCACAGGCGGCGATCACCGCGGTCGAGCAGGGCCGCAACGAACTGGACTACGACCTCGACGGCGCCGTGCTGCGGCTGGCCGACCGAAATGCCTACGCGGCGGCCGGAACACGGTCGAACTCGCCGCGTGGCGCGCTGGCGTTCAAGTTCGCCGCGGAGGAGAAGACCACGGTGCTGGCCGATGTGGTCTGGGACGTCGGCAAGACCGGCAAGATCGTCCCGGTCGCGTGGCTGGAGCCGGTTTTCGTCGGTGGCACGACGGTCACGAAAGCGACGCTGGCCAACCAGGAGGTCATCCGCGCCCGCGACATCAAGATCGGTGACACCGTGCTGGTGCGCCGCGCGGGCGACGTGATCCCGTTCGTGGCGGGCGTGCTCGACGCGGCGAAGCGGACGGGCCAGGAGCGCGAGATCGTGCCGCCGACCGTCTGCCCCTCGTGCGGACAGCCGGTGACCGAGCAGGGCAACAGCCGAGAGCTGTTCTGCACCAACGTTTCCTGCTCCGCCCAGACGGTGCGGCGGCTGATCCACTGGGCCTCGCGGGCCGCCGCCGACATCGACGCCATCGGGCAGGTGTGGATCGAGCGCCTCGCCGAGGCCGGAATCCTGGAGCGCCCGTCGGACTTCTACACCCTCACCCAGGAGCGCCTGCTCGAATTCGACCGCATCGGCGAGGTCTCGGCCGCGCGGATGATCGAGTCGATCGATGCCAGTCGCCAGGTCGGCCTGCGCCGGGCGCTGATCGGCCTGGCGATTCCGATGGCCTCCGACGGCACCGCGGCTCGTTTGGCTCGCGCGGGATTCGGCTCACTGGAGGAGGTCGCCGACGCGGGTGAGGAACGGCTCGTCGCGGTGGAGGACATCGGACCGAAGGTCGCCGCCTCGCTGGTCGCCCACCTCACCCGCCTGCGTCCGGAGCTGGAGCGGTTGCGGGCGGCGGGTGTCGACCTGGACGTGCGCGCGGAGGACCTCGCCCCGGTCGTCGCGGCCGGCGCGCCCCTGGAAGGCAAGACGGTGGTGATCACCGGCGCCATCAGCGACCCGCGGTCGGGGGAGAAGGTCGCCCGACCGACATTTCAACGCCTGTGTGAGCAGGCGGGCGCGACGGCGGCGTCCTCTGTCTCGGCGAATACCGACCTGCTCATCACCGGCGCGGGAGTCGGTGACAGCAAGCTGACCAAGGCGGAGAAGCTCGGGGTCGAGGTCGTCGACCAGGGCGAGATCTGGAGCCTGCTGATCGATGCAAAGGTCGTCTAGCGGCTCCGACGACTTCCTGTCGGAATCGCCAGGATTCAGCGCTGGATACGCCAGATAGCAGGAGCGGGTTTATCGCGGTGCGGGGTGGTCGATCTGTTCGCGGAGAATATCGCCGTGACCTGCGTGCCTGGCGAACTCTTGGATCATGGCGAGCAGTGTCCAGCGCATGCTGACCTTTCCCTCGCGGGGAATATCCACGGTGTCGTCGAGGTCGAAGCGGGACGCGATCTCCCGTGAGCGCCTGCCGGCGCGTTCGAACTCGGCGATGACATCGGCCAGGGATTCGTCGTCGGTGACGGTGAAGGTGCCCTCGTCGCGGCGGGAGTAGCCATCGCATTCGGATTCGTCCAGGCCGGCCCAGAACCGCTGAAACCAGATCCGTTCCGCGGCGGCGGCATGTTTGAGCAAGGAGATCGGTGTCGTCAGCGACGCGACGAGTCGTCGGCGGGCGTCGGCCTCGGACAGGCCGCGCGCGGTCTCGACGAGTGCGGCGCGGTTGCGGTCGAGCATGTTCTCGATGATCGCGCGCTCGGCGCCGTCGGTGATTCCGTTGGTACTCATGGGCTTTCATTCCATTCTGTGATGTGGTCGAGGCAAGGCAATGCGGCGATCGATCTCGGGAGCGGGACCAGAGGTCCGGTGTCAGGGATCGGCCGGAAAGAACAAGGGCCTTCGATTCGCGCGGCGTGCGCGGGGAGCATGGCGCGGTGGACGACGTCGACACCGCGGCACAGGCCTGTCAGAAGGCGCTGCTGCCTGGAGCCAGGATATCGCAGAACTTCCGGGCCGCAAGGACGTCAAGCTCGCTGACGCAGCGGCCCGGTCGCTGCGCGGTACGGGTTAGGAGGTCGCGGCCACGATGGGCAAGGTACTCAGGCCATCATGCTCAGCAGCCCCAGGTTCTCGGCCAGCGCGCCGTCCTGGCCGAGCGCGATGAAGTCGGCCTCGACCTCGGCGCGGGCGAGCTTGCCCGCTCGCACCGCGCGGTAGCGCACATATGACCAGAGGAAGACGTCGAGGTTGTCGAAACGGGTCCCGCCCTCGAGCACACCCTCCTCGTGGAACCACACCGCGACCTGGCCGTTGGTGAGCACGACGTAGAGGTTGCCGCCGCCGTCGGCGCCGAGGGAGAACACATCCTCGTCGGTGAGTTCGGTGGCGTAGTCGGCATCGAGAATGGTGCAGTCGTTGCCGGCGAAGTCGAACGCGTAGGACCAGTCGAAGATGTCGAGGAATTGTGGTAGCCGGCCGGAGCGGACCCGGTGGTCGAAGGCCGCCAGTGCGGCGGCGTCGAGAGGCGCCAGCTTCTCGAGAAACGAGGCCACCGAACGGGTTTCGGCGGGGAGGACGACCGGTTCGGCGTCAGGGAACCAGCGGGCGAGATCGGCGTCGAGGCCGCGATCGGTGTAGCCGGCGAGATCGGCGAGGGTGAGCGTCACGTCCCGGATTGTAGAAACAGCCTCCGACATTCGCGCGCCGCATCAACCTCTGCCCTCACAGGTCCAGAACGAGAGTGTCTCCGTGGCCACGGGATACACAGGCGAGTGTCTTTCCCTCGGCATGGTCGGAGTCGGTGAGAACGGTGTCGCGGTGGTCGGGGGAGCCGGCGACGACTCGGACGACGCAGGTGCCGCAGAAGCCCTGCCGGCAGGAGTAGGGCTGGTTCGGGCGGGCTCGCAGGATGGCGGCGAGCATGGTTTCGTCGGCGCCTACCTCGACGATTTCGCCGGTGGCGGCGAGTCGCACGGCGAAGGGGGCGCCGTCGACGACCGGGGCGGGTGAGAAGCGTTCCGAATGGAATTCGACGCCGTCCATGTCCCTGATCGCGCTCAGGAGCGCGGCCGTCATGACGGTCGGTCCGCAACAGTACACCGCGGTATCGCCGTCGACGCCGGCGAGCAGATCCGCGGCGGTGGGGATGCCGTGGTCGGCGTCGGTGCGCACCGTGACGCGGTCACCGAACTCCGCGATCTCGTCGAGGAACGGGATGGTGTCGAGGGTGCGGCCGCAGTAGACCATCGTCCACGGCACGCCGAGCCGATCGGCGGCCCTGGCCATCGCCAGGATCGGGGTGATGCCGATGCCGCCCGCCACGAAATGCAGTCGGCGCGCGGTGGATCCGCGGCCGGGCGGAGCGAACAGGAAGGCGTTGCGCGGGCCGCGCACCATCAGTTCCGTGCCGACCGCCAGCTCGTCGTGCACCTCGATCGATCCGCCGCCACCGTCGGGGATGCGGCGCACCGCGATCCGGTAGGCGCCGCGGTCGGCGGGGTCGCCGCACAGGGAGTACTGGCGGATCCGGCCCGACGGTAGTTCCAGGTCGATGTGCGCGCCGGGCTGCCAGCGCGGCAGGCTGCGCCCCGACGGCGACTCGAGGCGCAGACTCACCACATCGGCGTCGGCCGCGACGAGGACCCGGTCGGTGACGACGACCGGAAAACGATGGTCGTTCACGCCGGATGGGAGCCTGCCCCGGTTGATCAGCGTCGACAGCGTCACTTTCGCGGTGGCGATCCGGTCGAGAACCCGGGTGGTCGGATCGTGGACGTGCTTGCCGTACAGGTCCGGCGGCAGCACGGTGGGGACGGGGCGGGTCACTGGTTCGCCGCCCTGGCCGCGGGAGACTTGGCGAGGTACGCGATCGCCTGCTCGGTCGACCCGACACTGTTCGGCGAATAGCGTGGGTTGAACGTCGACAGGGCGCTGATCGCGAGTGCGCGCAGTCGCGGCAGCGCCCCGCGCCGCATCGCGCCCAGGATCCGCCACAGCAGCATCGGGTAGCCGATGTTCGGCATGCCGGGATCCTGATTGATCAGGTAGCGGGTGCCGCGCAGGACCAGGACGAGCAGGATCGGGATGACGATCATCATCATGACCGCGCGCCGCAGATAGCCCGCGCCGAAGTAGATCGCCACGTCGTGGGCGACATTGCGGTGTTCGACCTCTTCGGCGCCGTGCCAGCGGAAAAGGTCCAGCATGCGCGGGTCGGCGTGGTGTTTCTCCAAGTCGGCGTTGAGGATCCAGTCCCCGAGCCAGGCGAAGAAGTGCTCGAGGCTGGCGATGAAGGTCAGCCGCTCCACCATGCGGGCCTCGGTGGCCGCGGTGCTGCCCTCGCGGGGTCCGAGGGTGTTGCGGAAGACGAATTCCATCTGCCGCACATACGGCGCGGTGTCGATGCCGTGCGCGGCGAGCACCCCGGCCAGCACCTTCTGGTGGGTCTCGGCGTGCATCGCCTCCTGGCCGATGAAGCCGAGCATGTCCTCGCGCAGTTTCGCATCCTCGACGTACGGCAGCGCTTCGCTGTAGGCCGCGCAGAACATCCGTTCCCCTTCGGGGAGCAGCAGATTCAGCGAGTTGACGACATGTGAGGCCACCGGCTCGTCCGGCATCCACCGCAGGGCGGTGTCGGTCCAGTCGAACTGAACATTGCGCGCGTGCAGCGCGACGTGGGCGTGCTGGGTACGACGCCGACGCAACTTCATCGGGACCCCTCCGCCGGTGTGGTGACAGCGGCAGCACCGGCGCGCAGGAAACTGCCGGTGCCCCAGTCGGTGCCGAGCCCGTCGGCGAGCGTGCCACGCTCGAACACCCGCTTGCCGCCGACGACGGTGGCGACCACGGCGTCGTCGTTGCGGTTGACCATCCGGTCGAGCCCGAACTCCGGCAGCGGCGCCTCGTGCAGTTCGTGCACCCTGGCGTCGAGCCCGGCCGGATCCAGGACGAGCAGGTCGGCGCGATCGCCTTCGCGCAGATGACCGGCATCGATCTGGAACCAGTCGGCGAGCTCACCGGTGAGCCGGTGGACGGCGCGTTCGACGCTCAGGAAGGGCTTGCCCGCTTCCTGCGCGCGCAGCACGCGTTCCAGCAGGCGCAATGGGTAGTTGTAGAAGGCCATGTTGCGCAGGTGCGCACCGGCGTCGCCGAAGCCCATCTGCACGCCGCTGCTGGCGGCCAGCTTGTTCAGGTAGTCGGGCCGGTCGTTGGCGATGGTGGTGCGCCAGCGCAGCGCGGCACCGTGCTCGACGACCATGTCGAGGTAGGCGTCCACCGGATGCAGACCCCGGTCCTTGCCGACCTGACCGATCGTCTTGCCGACCACCGACGGGTCGGGACAGGCCACGATCTCGGCGTCGAAGAAGTCGCGGTGCCAGATGCGCGGGGTGAACTTGTTGTCGTACTGCTTGCGGAACCAGCGCCGATAGGACTCGTCCTGTAGCAGTTCGTTGCGGTCGACCTGATCCTTCAGATGCAGCGCGGCCGCACCGGCGCCGAACTCTTCGAAGACGACCAGATCGATGCCGTCGGCATACACGGTGAACGGCACCGGCACGTGCTGCCAGCGGAAGTCGGTGCGCGCGAGACGGTTCAGCAGGGGCGCCACCGTCAGCATGAACCACACCAGCGGCGGGTAGGCCTTGGAGTCGGCCGCCGAGAGCAGCGAGGTGCGCAGCGGACGGCGGCCGATCCCCGCGCTGGCCAGGAAGAACTTGGCGATGTTCGGGCGCAGGCTCACCGTCGGCGCGCTCTGCAGGATGCGGCGGTGGCGGCGCAGCACCCGGTTCAGCGCCCGCACCTCCTTGCCGCGCGCGTAGGTCGAGGGCAGCGAGCGAGACCGGTATTCGTCGCCGTCGATCTTGTCGAGCGGGTTCGACATCGACGACAGGCCGAGGAAGCCCGCGGTGATCGCCTCGCCGAGCAGCTCCTGCATCCGCTCGATCTCGGCGGCGGTCGGCTTGGTGTCCTGGGTGACCGCGCGACCGAGGCCGAGCACATGGGTGCGCAGATCCGAATGACCCAGGAATGCGGCGATATTCGGCCCCAGCGGCAGCTCGTCGATCGCCTTCGCGTATTCGGCCGGACCCGACCAGGTGCGGGTGCGGTCGAGCGTCTCGTACACCGCGTCACGCGGCACGGCTTCGACCCGGCTGAACAGGTCGGCGCAATCGGTGTTGGATGCCAGGACCGTCGACAGCGAGCAGTTGCCGATGACGACGGTGGTGACGCCGTGGCGCAACGACTCCGACAGTTCCGGCTTGATCAGCACTTCGGCGTCGTAGTGGGTGTGCACGTCGACGAAGCCGGGCACGACCCACTTGCCGTCGGCGTCGATCACCTCGGTGTTCGGTCCGACAGGCAGCGGTTCGGCCGAAACCCGGTGCACGACACCGTCGATGATGCCGAGATGGCGCCGCGCGGCAGGCGCGTCGGTGCCGTCGAACCAGGTGCCGCCGGTGATGACGAGATCGAAATCGGTCATGAGGGAACTACTTTCCGCTGTCGGTCGGGTGCGCTGCGATGAACTTCTCCGCGTAGCCGGCGATCGCGCCCGGATCGGAGAACGGCAGCCAGTGGCCGCGCGGCAGGTCATGGCGGATCAGGTTGTCCGCCCACCGGCTGTAGTCGTCGTAGCCGGCCGGGCGCACGGCGATGTCGCGGGTGTTGACGAGCAACTGGACGGGCACCGCGGTGCGCCGGTCTCGCGGGCCGACCATGCGGGGAAGGATGTTGGCCTTGTAGAAGCGCAGGCCGGAGATCATGTCGCGGCGCAGGGAGTCGGCCACGGTGACCTGGTCGGGCCGGATGCCCTCGACCAGGCGCAGGAACAGCCGCCACATCCGCGCCGAACCGGCCACCCGGAAGAAAAGGCCGGGCAACACCGGCAGCATGAAGAACCCGGTGTAGGCCGAGGACAGGCCCTGGGCGAGGGTGTTCCAGATCGCGCGCGGGGTCGGCCTGCGCAGCGGCGCCCGCAGGAACGTGCCGAGATGGTCGAGGTTGGGGCCCGAGATCGAGGTGAAGGACGCGACGAATTCCTCGGCGCCGTGCTCGCAGACCGCCTCCCAGACCTGGACCGATCCCCAGTCGTGCGCGACGACGTGCACCGGCTGCTCCGGGCTGAGTTGGTCGACGACGGCGAAGAAGTCGGTAGCCAGGCGATCGAGGCGGTAGGCCGAGACCGCGCGCGGAGCGCTGGACTCGCCATACCCGCGGGTGTCGTAGGCCAGGACCCGGTATTTGTCCGACAGCAGCGCGATCACGCCGTCCCACAGGTGGTGGGTGTCGGGCCAGCCGTGCACCAGTACCACGGGTACGCCATCGGGCTGCCCGTACTCGAAAACAGCGAGCTCGATCTCACCATTTCCGACCCGGTGTTGTTGCCTCGGCACTGGCCGGACGCTGGGCTGATTGTCGAGGTGAACCGCCATGGGAATTCCTTCTGGACGCGTGCGCCACTGCACGTTGTACTCCGGGTTCGATCTGTAGTACCGCCGGTACCGGTTGTCGAGTTTCCCGGTACGCCGCCGCTCCTGTCAAGGGCAGACGCGTCCGCAACCGGGGATTCGCGGCCGGAACTGCCGGTATGCTGCCGAGACGGCTACGGCGACGCGGAAGAACAGGAAATGTCGATGACATCGGGGCGTTCGGCCGCGCGGATCCTCTCGCGCGACGATGTCGTCCGGGGTGCGATCCGCGCCATCGGGCGCGACGGCGCGCAGGTGACGATGGGCGCGATCGCGGCCGAGGTCGGCGTCGCGAAACCGCGGCTGTACCGCATGTTCGCGGACAAGTCCGACCTGGATCGGGCCGTCGCGGACTGGCTGGTCGACCAGATCTATCGCGCGGTGGCGCCGGATCTGTCGTTGATGATGCAGACCCGCCGCGCCACCGTCCACCAGTTCATGACCGCGGCCACGGAGGTCGTGCTGACGTACCCGAACGTCTTCCGGTACGTGGCGATCACCCAAAGCGTTGCGACCGGTGACAGTTCGGCGCGCCCCCTCGACGTGGGCAGGCGCTTGTCGGACGACCTCGCCGAGCGGACGAGAACACTGTTCGCCGCGGTCGGCCTCGACACCGGCGGCGTGGACCACCTCGCCCGCGGCATCGTCGGCTTCCTCGTCGCGGTCACCGACCTCTGGCTCGATGTGCCGGGCAAACCGGAACCGGCTGCCACCGAGGAATTCATCGAGCGCAGTACCGATTCCGTCTGCCAACTGCTCGACGGTTTCCTCCGCGGCAAGGGCGTCGTCGTCGACCCGGACCAGCCGGTCGTCGAAACACTGGCCGCGATCTCGCAGAAGATCCCGCCCGCCTGACCGCGCCCGTGGCGTCAGGCTAGGCGATCCGCACCTGCGGGATTGTGTCCAGCGCCTGCAGTTTCCCGGCGAGTTCGGGGTCCGGGTCATCGGACGCGTCCGGTCCGATGACGAGCGTGTCGAGGTGGGGATGATCTGCGGATCGCCGCAGAGATGAACCGGGTCATACATGTACCGCTCCACCGCGTCGATATCGGCCAGGCCGACTCTCGTACCGTGGACGACATGGGCGAACGCATGGTGGTCATCGGTGGGGACGCGACGGGGATGGCCGCGGCGTCGCAGGCGCGCAGGCTGCGCGGCTCCGACGAGCTCGAGATCGTGGTGTTCGAGAAGGGAAACCACGCCTCGTACTCGGCGTGCGGGATTCCGTACTGGGTGAGCGGGGACGTCGCGGCCGCCGACGACCTGATCGCGCGCTCGCCCGCCGAGCACCGCGAGCGTGACATCGACCTGCGGCTGCGGACCGAGGTGACCGAGATCGATCCGGCGGGGCGACAGGTGCTCTCGCGCGACCTCGGCACCGGTGCGCAATCGTGGACGAGCTACGACAAGCTCGTACTGGCCACCGGCGCGACGCCGGTCCGTCCGCCGCTGCCCGGCATCGATGCCGAGGGTGTGTACGGCGTGCAGACCCTCGACGACGGGCAGGAGGTCATCGACGGGATCGCGGCGGCGACCGGGCGGGACGCGGTCGTCGTCGGCGCGGGGTACATCGGCGTCGAGATGGCCGAGGCGCTGGTGCGGCGCGGATTCCGGGTCACCATGGTCACCCGGGGCGCCGAACCCATGTCGACGCTGGACCCCGATATGGGCGCGCTGGTCCGGGAAGCCATGGTGGGAATGGGAATTCGCGTCGTGACGGACACCGAAGTCACCGGCATGCGGACCGGTTCGGGCGGACGTGTCCAGGCGGTGACGACCGCCGACGAAGAGTATCCGGCGGACGTGGTGATCCTGGGAATCGGCGTGCGCCCGGCCACCGACCTCGCGCGTCGCGCCGGGCTGCCACTGGGCGAGGAGGGTGGTCTGCTCACCGATCTCGCCCAGCGGGTGCGCGGATACGACGACATCTGGGCGGGCGGTGACTGCGTGGAGGTGCTGGACCTGGTGTCCGGCACGCTGCGCCACATTGCGCTCGGCACCCACGCCAACAAGCACGGCCAGGTCATCGGATCGGGCGTCGGCGGCGGATACGCCACCTTCCCCGGCGTGGTCGGCACCGCGGTCAGCAAAGTGTGTGACCTCGAGGTGGCGCGCACCGGCCTGGGGGAGAAGGACGCCCGGCGCGCCGGACTGCAGTTCCACTCCGTCACCATCGAATCCACCGGCCGGGCAGGCTATTTCCCCGGCGCGGAGCCCATGACGGTGAAGATGCTCGCCGAACGCCGCACCGGCCGGCTACTCGGCGTACAGATCGTCGGCCGCGACGGCGCCGCCAAACGCATCGACACCGCTGCGGTCGCCCTCACCGCGAGAATGACGGTGGAGCAGGTGATCTCGCTCGACCTCGGCTACGCACCCCCGTTCTCCCCGGTCTGGGACCCGGTGCTGGTCGCCGCCCGCGCGGCGGCCCGCGCGGTAGCCCGAGGCCACTGACCATCGGGGACCGCGGGCCTGCGCCCAATGCGGGTCTCGCGAGCGGCCGAAGCACGAGCCGCGCGGCTAGATTCCCGCGCGCCTCCAGCGGATGTGCAAATGTTCAGCTATGTTACTTTTCCTTCGGCGAGATCGCTGGGCAGCGGGCGGTCGCGTATGGGTCGGCTGCTGGGTCTAGGGAGTGTCGGATGGTATCGAGTGGCCTGGCCGGGGCTCGTTCCGTCGTTGACCGGCGCAGGCCGTTCTCCGATCCACGATTCGAGCGCTTCATGGCGCTGGTCGATGGACTTTCCGTCGAGTCGCACGAGATTCTGACCGGGTTCGCCGAGCGGCTGCGTGCCGTCGAGCGAATGCCTGGCGACTCGCTGGTCGACTAGCCCCGATCGGATCTTCTCTCGGGGGCTTACCCCCTTCTGCCCAATTATCTGGGACGTATGCCTCACTAAATCTGTGCTGGTCAGCGAGTCGAAAGCGGCCGGGCTCGGTCCAGCCTGTCCGAAACCGGTCTTTGCCGAGGTATTGACCTGGACTCGGTGTCCAACCTAAGTTTCAGGGACACCGTGTCCCACATAACTGGGACGCACGGCACACAGGAGTGCGTACATGACACAGAAGGTGTTCGTCGTCGGCGTCGGGATGACGAAGTTCGAGAAACCGGGCGAACTGGAATGGGACTACCCCGACATGGCCAGGGAGGCGGGCACCAAGGCGCTCGCGGACGCGGGCATCGACTACGACCGCGTCGAACAGGCCTACGTCGGCTACGTGTACGGCGAGTCCACCTCGGGTCAGCGCGCGGTCTACGAGCTCGGGCTGACCGGCATTCCGGTGGTCAACGTCAACAACAACTGCTCCACCGGATCGACCGCGCTCTACCTCGCGGCGCAGGCGATCCGCGGCGGGCTGGCCGAGTGCACGCTGGCGCTGGGCTTCGAGAAGATGCAGAAGGGTTCGCTCGGTTCGACATTCGACGACCGTGAGCAGCCGATGATGCGCCACCTGCTCGCGCTGGCCGAACTGCAGGAGTTCGCGATGCCGCCCGCGCCGTACATGTTCGGCGCCGCGGGCAAGGAGCATATGGAGCGCTATGGCACCACCGCCGAGCAGTTCGCCAAGATCGGCGTGAAGAACCACAAGCACTCGGTGAACAACCCGTACGCGCAGTTCCAGAAGGAATACAGCCTCGAGGAAGTCCTCGCGGCCAAGCAGATCTACGGCCCGCTCACCAAGCTGCAGTGCTCGCCGACCTCCGACGGGTCCGGCGCGGTCATCCTCGCCGGTGAGGCCTTCGTCGACCGGCACAACCTGGCCGATCGCGCGGTCGAGATGGTCGGCCAGGCGATGGTCACCGACCTCGAGTCCACCTTCTCGACCCAGAGCGCGATCAACCTCGTCGGCGCCGACATGTCGCACACCGCGGCGCTGAAGGTCTACGAGCAGGCGGGTATCGGCCCCGAGGATGTCGACGTCATCGAGCTGCACGATTGCTTTTCCACCAACGAGCTGCTGACCTACGAGGCGCTCGGCCTGTGCGCGCCCGGTGAGGGTGGCCGCCTCGTCGACGACAACGCCACCACCTACGGCGGCAAGTGGGTCGTCAACCCGTCCGGCGGCCTGATCTCCAAGGGTCATCCGCTCGGTGCCACCGGTCTGGCCCAGTGCAGCGAACTCACCTGGCAGCTGCGCGGCGATGCCGACGCCCGCCAGGTCGACAACGCGCGAATCGCCTTGCAGCACAACATCGGTCTCGGCGGCGCGGTCGTGGTGACCGCCTACCGCCCAGCCAACCGCTGATCTTTCCCCACGAAACCCGAGGAGTAACCCCATGGCATCTGTGTCCGTTTCCACCGATCTTCCCGTCACCCCCGAGCAGGCGTGGGCGCGCCTGAGCGACCTCGCGAACTGGGAGGACTGGCTGACCATCCACCAGGGCTGGCGCAGCGAGCTCCCCACCGAGCTGACCGCGGGCTCGCGCTTCATCGAGGTCGTGTCGGTGATGAACATGGCCAACAAGATCGAGTGGACCGTCGCCGAGGTCGATCCGAACACGTACCTGCGCATCACCGGCACCGGAATGGCCGGTGTCACCGTCGAATTCGCTTTGAAGGTGCAGCCGACAGAGTCCGGCTCGAGTGCCGCGTTCGACGCAAGCTTCAAGGGCACCATGATCGTCGGACCGATCGGCAAAGCCGTGGCCAAGCACGCCGAAGCCGACCTGAAGGCTTCGATGGCCAAGTTCACCGAGCTCGTCGGATCGGCCGCATGACCACTTCGGAATCGGCCGGGGTCGTCTTCGACGGCTCCGGCCTGGGGGAGTGGACGGACGAGGAGCGGTTCTCGGTCACCGCCGAACGGATCGCGGAATACGCTGCGGCGACCAATGACCCGATCGACGCCCATCGCAGTGGCGAGATCGCGCCGCCGGTGTTCGCGGTCGTCCCGGTGTTCACCTCGATGGCGCCTGCCGCGCTGTCGGTGGCGCCGGTGGAACTGCTGATGAAGCTCGTGCACGGTGAGCAGGACTTCCTGTTCCATCGGCCGATCCGGGCCGGCGACGAACTGGCCGTGCGCGCCAAGCCGATCGGCTACGTGGGCAAGCCGAACGGTTCGACGGTGGTCGTCTACGCCGAAACCCGGGACGCCGCAGGCGAACTCGTCAACGAGCAGTGGATGACGGCGTTCTTCCGCAAGGTCGACGCCGGTCCAGGCGAAGGCGAGCAGGCGCCCGAGCACCGGATCACCGACGCCGACCGGGCGAGCGAGCCGGTCGCGAAGGTCACCGCGCACATAGACAGTGACCAGACCTTCCGCTACTCGCCCGCCTCCGGCGATCCGATGCCGATCCATCTCGACGACGAAATCGCCAGGATGGCAGGGCTTCCCGGCATCATCAACCACGGTCTGTGCACCATGGCGTTCACGTCCTGGGCCGCGCTGACCGAACTCGCCGACGGTGACACCGCGCGCCTGCGCCGCCTCGCCGTGCGCTTCGCCAAGCCGGTGCTGCCGGGCCAGGACATCACCACGACCCTGTGGCGCACCGCCGCCGCTCCGGGTGTCGCCGCCTACGCCTTCGAGACCGAAGCGGCGGGTCAGATCGCGATCACCGACGGCCGCGTCGAAATCAACGAGGAGAACTGAACTCATGGGAAAGCTTGACGGTCGCGTCGCAGTCGTCACCGGCGCCGGGCGCGGTATCGGCCGCGAACACGCGCTGCTGTTCGCCCGCGAGGGCGCGAAGGTCGTGGTCAACGATCTCGGCGGCGCCAACGACGGCTCCGGCAGCGATGCCGGACCGGCTCAGCAGGTGGTCGACGAGATCGTCGCCGCCGGAGGCCAGGCAGTCGCCAACACCGACAACATCGCCACCTGGGAAGGCGCGAAAGCCCTTGTCGACCAAGCGATCAGCGAGTACGGCACGCTCGATGTGCTGGTGAACAACGCGGGCATCCTGCGCGACGCGTTCATCGCGGGCATGGAGGAATCCCAGTGGGACGCCGTCATCGCCGTGCACCTCAAGGGCCACGCCGCCACCCTGCACCACGCCGCGGCGTACTGGAAGGCCCAGACCAAGGCGGGTGTGCCCGTCAACGCGGCGGTGATCAACACCGCGTCGGCCTCTGGCACCTTCATGCCCAATGCGGGACAGGGCAATTACGGCGCCGCCAAGGCGGGCATCGCCGCGCTGACCCTGGTCGCCGCCGACGAGCTCGAGCGCTACGGCGTGCGGGTCAACGCGATCGCCCCGATCGCGCGCACTCGCCTGACCCTGGCCACCCCCGGCATGGGCGCGCTGTTCGCCGCCGAGGTGCCCGAGGGCGAGTTCGACGCGTTCGCCCCGGCCAATATCTCGCCACTGGTCGCGCACCTGGCCGAGGCCGACTGCCCGCTCACCGGCAAGGTGTTCGCGGTGCAGGGTGGCGCGATCGTGGAACTGGCCGGCTGGCACGACGTGCGCACGGTCGAGACCGACGGCCCGTGGACCATCGACGAGGTCGCCGCCCAGCTGAAGGAGACCAGCTAGTCATGGCACGCAACAGCTATGAGCTCGGCGTCGGCGTCAGCGAGGACCACCTGGCCCTCGCCGACGCGGTACACGGGTTCGTCGAACGCACCATCACCGCCGAGATCGTCCGCGCGGCAGTCGAATCCAGCGAGGCGGGCAAGCAGCTGCCCTACTGGGACGCGCTCGTGGCGCAGGATCTGCTGAGCCTGCACGTCGCCGAGGACCTCGGTGGGCAAGGAGCGGGACTGCTGACCCTGGCCGTCGCGCTCGAGCCGCTCGGCCGTGGCCTGCACACCGGTCCGTTCGTGCCGACGGCGCTGGCGAGCGCGGTCCTCGCCCAGGACGGCGGGTCATGGGCGCAGGCGCAACTGCCCGGACTGGCCGACGGGTCGCGCACCGGTGCGGTCGCGCTGTCGGCGAACCTGACCGGTGTGCTGCGCGACGGTGCGCTGGTCGTGGACGGTATCGCCGACGGTGTGGTCGGGGCGGTGTCGGCGGATGTGATCATCGCGCCGGTCACCGTCGGCGGCGAGCAGCGGTGGGTCGCGTTCGAGAACGCCGATCTGACCGTCGCCGCGCAGGACAACGTCGATGTGCTGCGCGGAGCGGCTCGGCTGCACGCGGATTCGGTCGAGGTGTCCGCGGCACGGGTGCTCACGGTCACCTCGGTGCGGGTGCGCTCGGTCGCGGCGGTCGTGCTGGGGGCCGAGGCGGTCGGCGTGATGTCGTGGTGCGTCTCGACCGCGTCCGAATACGCCAAGACCCGTGTGCAGTTCGGTCGGCCGATCGGGCAGTTCCAGGGCGTCAAGCACAAGTGCGCGCACATGGGTATCGCGCTGGAGAAGGCGCGCGCGGTGCTGTGGGATGCCGCCTACGCCTTGGATCGCGACGACGAGACCGCCGACTACGCGGCCGCCGTCGCCGCGCTGATCATTCCCGACGCCGCGGTGCAGGTCGCCCAGGATTGCATCCAGGTCCACGGTGGGATCGGCTTCACCTGGGAGCACGACGCGCACCTGTACTACCGCCGCGCGCTCGCGCTGCGCGGTCAGCTGGGTGCGCGCGACGAACGCGCCGAGGCGGTCGCCGGGTACGCGCTGTCGGGTCTGACGCTGTCCAGCGAACTCGAATTGCCCGCCGAGGCCGAGCAGATCCGGGCCGGTATCCGGGCCGAGCTCGCCGAGATCGCGCAGCTCGACGACGAGGACGACCAGCTCGTCGCGCTCGGCGACGGCGGCTGGAACCTGCCGCATCTGCCCCGCCCGTACGGTCGCTCGGCCTCGCCGCTCGAGCAGGTCGTGATCTCGCAGGAGATCAAGGCCTCCGGTATCCCGATGCCGCAGCTGCTGATGGGTACCTGGGCGGTCGGCGCGATCGTCCCGCACGGCGACGAACGGCAGAAGCGCGAACTGGTCGTCCCGACGTTGCGCGGCGAAGTCGTGTGGTGCCAGCTGTTCAGCGAGCCGGGCGCGGGCTCGGACCTGGCGAGCTTGACCACCAAGGCGACCAAGGTCGAGGGTGGCTGGCGGGTCACCGGCCAGAAGATCTGGACCACCGTCGCGCAGTTCGCGGAATGGGCGATGCTGATCGCGCGCACCAGCCCGGACAAACCCAAGCACGGGGGCATCACCTACTTCGTGCTCGACATGTCCAGCCCCGGCATCACGGTGCGGCCGCTGCGGGAGATGACCGGATCGGCACTGTTCAACGAGGTGTTCCTCGACGACGTGTTCATCCCCGACGAGAACGTGGTCGGCGCGGTCGACGACGGCTGGCACGTGGCACGCACGACGCTGGCCGGTGAGCGGGTGGCGCTGAGCCAGAAGATGGAGGCCTACGCCACCGACGCCGACCTGCTGAAGTTCGCGATCGGGCGGGACCTGTCACCGGTGGCGCGCTACCACGTCGGCGAGCTCATGGCCGAGAGCCGGGCGGTGGACGTGATCGGTTCCCGGGTGGTGCTCAAGCAGCTGTCCGGCATCGATGTCTCGACCACCTCCAGCGTCGGCAAGCTACTGGGTATGGCACTGGGACAGGCGATTTCGGAGTTCGTCGTCGCCGAACTCGGTATCGCCGGCGTCGTCTCGGTGCCGGGGGAGCGCAGCGATCACGCGATGGAACAGCTGATCGCCGGGCGTGCCACCACCATCTACGGTGGCACCACCGAGGTGCAGCTCAATGTCATCGGCGAACGGATGCTGGGGCTGCCCCGGGACGCGTCGGTGACCGCCTGAGGGTGTTCACGGCCGCCCACCCGCCGAGGGCGTCCAGGCGGGTCGGTGCCGCGGCGATCGACAGGTGGTCGCGGCACTCACCCGCGACCACCTGCGCACCTGGTTCAGGGCACGCTGTGGGCGAAGACCAGAACGCCGCCGACCAGCAGGGCGACGACCTTCCCCACCTCGAGCGCGATGTACGCGTGATGACTGTGCGACCGCGGCGCGTCGATCCCGGCGAGCACGGCATCGCTGCGACGGGTCAATCGCGGGCGCACGGCGACGACCTGGACGGCGAAGGCCACCATGGCCACGGTGAGCGCCCGCGTGGCGGCGGTGCCGGGGGAGTCGACGAGGATCGCGACGAGAATCGTTGCGGCGAGGACGAGTTCGGCGATGTTGAGCGCGCGGAAGACCAGCCGGCCGATACCGAGCCCGATCGGCACGGTCACCCCGGGTGCCCGGAATTTCAGCGGCGCCTCCAGGAACGAGATGGCCAGCACCATGCCGAGCCAGCAGAACGTCGCCGCGGCGATCACAGCCCACGCGGTGGTCATGTCGATCAGGTCCTCTCCGTCGGTGTCCGGACCCGACCAGAACAGGATCGCCGATGGATCGTGATCTGTCCCGAGTCCGCGTCGGCCGACCGCCGGACCCGGCTGGGATACTGTCCTCGCCGGCTCGCGCCGATCCGGCGCCGGATGGGAGGAATGTGACCGCACAGCGCGCCGATGGACGGGCCAGCCGATGGGACCGGCATCGCGCCGAGCGCCGGGACCGGATTCTCGCCGCGGCGCTCGCGGCTGTGCAGGCACAGGGCGCCTCGGTCGGCGTGCAGGAGATCGCCGATCTGGCGCAGGTGCCGAGGTCGGTGCTGTACCGGTTGTTCAAGGATCGCCAGGATCTCGACGAACAGCTGCGTGCCCGCATCGTCGACGACCTGATGGCGGTGCTCGCGCCCACCCTGAATCCCGAAGGCACGGTGGCCGAGGCCATCGCGCGGTCGGTCGACACCTATGTGGGGTGGATCGCCGCCAATCCGCGGCTGCACTACTTTCTCGGCGCCGGGTCCGAGGGCAAGCAGCGGCACAATTCGCCGATCGTCTCCGGCACCAAGATCGCGATCGCCGGCACCGTGCGCGAGGTGTTCGAGAACGCACTGCGCGCCCAGTCGGCCCCGGTGACCATCGCCGAGCCGATGGCCTTCGGCCTGGTCGGGTTCGTCGACGGCAGCGTGAACCGGTGGCTGAGCCGCTCGATGCAGCCGATGGACGCGGCCGAGCTGTCGTCCTACCTGCAGGGGGCGATCTGGGCGATCGTGGACAGCAGCCTGCGCCAGGTCGGCGTCATGCTCAATCCTCTGACGCCGATGGCTGATCTTGTGGCGCCGGCGAGCGATACCCTTGAGCAAGAGAGTCTTGATGGAAGGAGCTGACGTGGGGCAACCAGTCCGCATCGCGTGTAGCCGCCGCGTGATCGCCCGAGGCTGATCTCGAGCTACCGATGTCCGAGCCGATCGACCTGGTCGATTCAGCCGAACGAACCCGCACCGCGCTCGCCAGTGCCGTGGCGCTGCTCTCGCAGGCTTGGGCGTCCGGTTCACCACCCGATCTCTCGGCGTTCCTGCCCGAGGAACCGGCGGCGCGGCGCACGATCCTGATCGAACTGATCAAGATCGACCTCGAATACCGCTGGCTGCGGTATCACTTTCCCAAACGACTGATCGATTACCGCGCGGAATTCGCCGAGCTGCGCGATGGTCCGCTACCCGCCGAGCTCGTATACGAGGAATTCCATGCTGTGCGACGCGGAACGTGGACAGCCGATGCGGCTCCCACCGCCGGTACGGTGACCGCCGCGGCGACCGACCCCGAGCCCACCGGCGACTACCACAGCACGATCATCGCTCGTCCCGGCGCGCAGGTTCTGCTCGACACCATCGATGTCGGCGACCACGTCGACGACTTCGACCTCCTGATGCGGATCGGCGCGGGCGCCTTCGCTCAGGTCTATCTCGCCCGGCAACAATCGATGCAGCGACTCGTCGCGGTCAAGATCTCCCACAACCACGGCACCGAGCCGCAGACGCTCGCCCAGCTGGACCACGAATACATCGTGCGCATCTTCGACCAGCGGCTCATCGCCGACGGCCAGCTGAAGCTGCTCTACATGCAGTACCTACCGGGCGGGACGCTGCTCGACGTGCTGCGGTTGCGGCGCTCGACGCCGCCGGAACGCCACGGTGGGCAGCTGCTGCTCGACGCCGTCGACGCGGTACTCGCCGAGAAGGGTGAGGTCCGGCCAACCGAATCGGCGATCCGGACCAGGACCGCGGCACTGACCTGGCCGGAGACCGTCGCCTGGCTGGGCCGCCGGCTCGCCGACGCGCTGCAGCACGCGTCCGAACGCGGGGTGTTGCATCGGGATATCAAACCCGCGAACGTGCTGCTGAGCGCCGAGGGAGTGCCGAAACTGGCCGACTTCAACGTCAGCTTCAGCAAACGGATCAAGGGCACCAGCCCCCTGGCCTACTTCGGCGGATCCCTGGCGTACATGTCGCCCGAACAGCTCGAAGCCTGCCATCCCGACCTGCCCGCGACCGCCCTCGACCTCGATACGCGAAGCGACATCTTCGCGCTGGCCGTCATGCTGTGGGAATTGCTCACGGGGCGGCGTCCCTTCCCGGACGAGACGTCGGCGGGCGAGTCGGAGACGTCGCTGGCCCGCATGCTCGAACTGCGGCGCAGACCGGTCGAGGCGGCATTCTTGTCGGAGCTTCCGCCGGATTGCCCCATGGCGCTGCGCCGCGTGCTCCTGAAATGTCTGTCGCCCGATCGCGAGGACCGCTATTCGTCCGGTTCGGAACTGGCCCAGCAATTCGACCTGTGCCTCGAGAAGCGGGCCCGCGACCTCGTCTATCCGCCGCCGGACAGCTGGCGAACGCGACTGTCGCGGTGGCCCACCCCCATCCTCTGGTTGTCGTCGATGGTCGGTGTCGGCCTCGCGACGATCTACTTGGCTGTGCACGCCCAGGAACTGATCAGAAAGCGCCTGCCCGATGCCACGAACGCGCAGATAGACAGGGGCATCCTGGTGTGCGTCTTCGGTGGCTTGCTGTTGGCGATCGTCATCTACGTCTACATCTCCCGCGATCAGCTCGAGGTTCTTCGCGGCTTGCGCAAAGGCAGACGCTACGGCGAGGCAAGGCTCGCCCGGATGCGGTCGCGGACACTGGTGTGGGGCGACCTGTGTGCGCTCAACACCCTGCTGTCCGCGCTCATCGCCACCGTGACGGCCGTGCTGCTGCTGCGCTGGTTCACCGACCTTCCGGTGCGGCTGCAGGTCCATGCGGCGATGACAGTTCTGGTGGCGGGCACCATCTCGGTCGCCTACACCTTCTTCCTTTCCACGTTCTACCTCGTCCGCTGCGTCTATCCCCGCTACCTGCGCCACGGACGCACGACGGAGCGCGATGCCGACGACCTGCGCTGGCTGCGCCGGAGAACCACGGTCTACCTCGCAGTGACGGCGTCGGTGCCGGTGGTCGGGGTGCTGGCCGGATTCAGCTTTCTCGAACCCGAGGAGCTGTGGCTCGTGCGCGATTCGGTGCTTGGCCTGTGCGCGGCCGGCGGGCTCGCCTTCGTCGCCGTGTACTGGTTGTACCGGAAGCTGGACGCGGATCTGCGCGCGCTCAGCCGGGTGGTCTAGCGATCAAGCCAGTTCCCGGCAGGGTCGGGCAGACTGGACGGATGGCCCGTTCCGCTGTGTACCGTCCCACGCCGGCCGATCTGGCGGCCGCGGAGGGCGAGATCATCCCCGATGTGCTGGCGCCGGATCTGCGCGTGCTGTTCTGCGGGATCAATCCGGGACTGTGGTCGGGGGCGACCGGCCACCATTTCGCCCGGCCCGGAAACCGCTTCTGGCCTGCCCTGTTCCGATCGGGATTCACCTCGCGGCTGCTGCGCCCCGACGAGCAGGACGAACTGCTCACCCTCGGCTTGGGCATCACGAATGTGGTTGCGCGTACCACGGCGAAGGCGGCCGAACTGACGGCGCCGGAGTTGCGTGACGGCGGCGCGGCCCTCGTCGAACGGGTGCAGCGGTATCGGCCGCGGATACTCGCCGTCCTCGGCCTCGGCGCCTACCGCACCGCGTTCGGCCGTCCGCGGACCATCGCCGGACCGCAGTCCGATGCGATCGGCGATACCGCGGTCTGGGTCCTGCCGAACCCGAGTGGGCTCAACGCCCACTACACGCTCGACGCGCTGGCCGCCGAATTCCGCAAGCTCCGAATGGAGGCAGGGAGCCTATGCTGAATTCAAGGCCGCCGAGCTCGGCGGTGGTGCCAACCAGCCGATGGAGGTTCCGCCATGGCCATGTCACCCACTGTGCACACGTGCCTACAGGATGCGGGTGTGGAGTACGAGACTGTGCGGCATCCGCACAGTCATAGCAGTCCCGAGACGGCCCGGACAGCGGCCATCCCCGGCGACCGGCTCGCCAAGACGGTCCTCCTCGAAGACGACCAGGGCTACGTCGGCGCCGTACTGCCATCCACTCATCACCTGCGAATGCCGAAGCTGTGGGACCACACCGGACGACGACTGTCCTTCGCCCAGGAGTCGGAGATCCGCGAAGTCTTCAAGGACTGCGAAGTCGGCGCGATCCCCGCTGTGTGCACCGCTTACGGCATGACAACACTGTTGGACGAAAGCCTGAGCGCTCAACCCGACATCTATTTCGAGGCCGGTGATCACGAGACGCTCATCCACATGCGCACCGAACAGTTTCTGCGCTTGATGGAACACGCGCAGAGGGGACGGTTCTCCTAGACCCGCGCGCGCTCAGCCGGGTGGTCCAGCGGATCGCTGTGCCATCCAGCGGGATGATTCGCGGGAAATCTCGCGGCGATCCGGCATGCTCCTGGCACTCTGATCGACAGTCCACCACAGTGGAGGTGCCGAATGGATGGGCGCGAGCCGACCGCCGACCTGATGCGGGTCGTCGAGTACTTCGAACGCTTCGCCGAATCCGACGCCAACGCCGACAGGTGATCCGCGCGACCGCGGTCCCGGCCGTCGGGCACCACCATTCGGTACGACGCGGCGGGCCGAGGCCGCACCCGATCTCGACGGGCTCATGCGGACCCTGGTCCCCGAACCGGTGCACTCGGGCGCATGAGCGAGGCCGGATCCGGCGCAGGGAAGGTGATCAGGAGATGACGGAACGAACGGGCGGAATTCCGGGCGCGCCCCGGGCGGATATCGCGAGCATGCTGCTCGACCGGCTCGGCGACCAGCGGCTCGGCCTGCGCACCCGCGACACCGGCTGGACCTGGGACGCGGTCGTGCACGAGTCGGCCGCGCGCGCGGAACTCGCCCGCACCCTGCGCCGCGACGGCCCGTTCCACATCGGCGTGCTGCTGGACAATGTGCCGGATTTCGTCTTCTGGCTGGGCGCGGCGGCGCTGGCGGGCGCGACGGTGGCTGGTCTCAACCCGACCAGGGGCACCACCCAGCTGGCCGCCGATGTGCGGTATGTCGACTGCCAGCTGATCGTCACCGACGCCGCGGGGATGGCTCGTCTGCGGCAGCTGGATCTCGGCCTCACCGCAGATCGGTTCCTGCTGGTCGACGATCCCGGCTACGCCACCCGGATCGATGCCCACCGCGTGCCACCGACGGCGGTGGGCGGGCCGGAGGAATTGCTGCTGCTGTTGTTCACCTCGGGCACCACCGGCACGTCGAAGGCGGTGCGCTGCACCCAGCGCCGCCTCGCCGTGGTCGCGAACGCCGCGGCGGCGAAGTTCGGGCACGTACGCGAGGACGTGGACTACTGCTGTATGCCGCTGTTCCACGGCAATGCCATCATGGCGCTGTGGGCGCCGGCCTTGTCGGTCGGCGCGACGATCTGCCTGACCCCGAAATTCTCTGCGTCGCAGTTCCTTCCGGACGTGCGGCACTTCGGCGCGACCTACTTCACCTACGTCGGCAAAGCGCTGGGCTACCTGCTCGCCACGCCCGAAGCTGCGACGGATTCGGACAACACGCTGGTGCGGGGGTTCGGCACCGAGGCGTCGGTGGCCGATCAGGACGAGTTCCGCCGCCGCTTCGGCGCGGAACTGTTCGAGGGGTACGGCTCCAGTGAGGGCCCGAGCCTGGCGGCCCTTGATCCGGTCGCACCGCCCGCCGCCCTCGGCAGGCCCGCGCATCCCGGTGTGGCGGTGGTGGATCCGGACACCCTGCAGGAGTGCGCGCGGGCCGAACTCGACGAGCACGGCCGGGTCCGCAATCCCGACGAGGCCATCGGGGAGATGATCGACAAAGCAGGCGCGCTCGCCTTCGAGGGCTACTACAAGAACGAGGTCGCCGACGCCGACCGTATTCGCAACGGCTGGTACTGGACGGGGGATCTGGGCTACCTCGACACCGACGGATACCTGTATTTCGCAGGCCGCAAGGGCGACTGGATCCGGGTCGACGGCGAGAACACCTCGGCACTCATGATCGAACAGGTCCTGCGCCGCCACCCCGCGGTCATCGCCGCCGCGGTGTTCGGGGTGCCCGACCCACGCTCGGGCGATCAGGTCATGGCCGCCGTCGAAGTCGCTGATCCGGTCGGCTTCGATGTCGCCGAGTTCACCGAATTCCTCTGTACTCAGGACGATCTCGGTAGCAAAGGCACACCCCGGTTCCTGCGCGTCTCGGCAAACCTCCCGGTGACCGGGTCGAACAAGGTGCTCAAGCGCGAACTACAGGAGCAGGCCTGGCGCACCGACGAACCGGTCCACCGGTGGGCAAGCCGAGGCGTACCGCACTACCGCCGCATGACCGAAGCGGACAAACAGTCGCTGGAGTCGGAATTCGCCGCGTACGGCAGGCAACGCATGCTGTAGCGGTACGCGCACCGGGCACCCCGGTGGCGCCTATCGGGACAGCGGACGGCCGAGGATGATGGTTTCCAGCAGTTGGATCACGGTGTCCTGCGGGCAGATTCCGTCGTCGCCGAAGGTGCGTCCCAGATCGACGACCAGGCTGAACGCGGCGTGCACCAGGGTGCGTGCCTCGCCCATCGACAGTTCCGGCCTGGCCCCGACCACCAGCCGCGCCCACTCGGTGACGATCAACTGCTGGAGGTGTCGCAGGGTCACCTGGTCGGTCTGCTCCACATGGCGGAACTCCGCGTAGTAGACGAAGGTCAGCGCGCGTTCGGCGAACGACCCGGACACATACAGCTCGATCAGCGTGCCCAGTGCCGCGGCGGGCGTGTCGGCGGCGGCTGTCGCGGGCCTGATCGCCGCGGACACCCGATCCGCCGCGCGCCGGAAGGCGGCCACCAGCAGGTCGCTCTTGCTGCGGTGGTATCGGTACACCGCCGACGCGGAGGACAGCTCGGCGGCCGCGGCGATGTCCTCCACGCTGACGTTCGGATACCCGCGCTCGTGGAACAGTTCGACCGCCCTGTGCAGCACCAGTTCGTGCTTGAACGGCCGCGGCCGTCCCGGGCTGCGATGAGCCGTCGCGGTGGCGTGCCGATCGGTCAGATCGGCGTCGACCAGTGCCCAGCTCGTCGAACGGAGCAGCACGGCAAGAGTTTTCGCGGGCACGGTCGCGTGGTGATCGCCGATGCTGCTGATCACCGCGAAGATCGACACCGCCCGCGCCGCGCGATCGTGGCCGTCCAGTTCGGGCCTGACCTCGCCGATGCGTGCCCGCAGGCTCGCGATCGCCGCGGCGAACTGATCGCTGAACTCCTGGTGGTCGTCGGGTTCCAGATAGCGGCGTTCCCAGCGGGCCAGGGCGGCGGTGGGCCGGTTGGCGATGGTCGCGGCGACGATGGCGCCGAGCACGTGATCGAGGCGCTGCCGCGGTGACCGGCTCGCCGCGTCCTCGGGTAGTTCGACGGCTCGCAGCGCCAGGCCGGACAGGCGCAGCAGTTCGGCGCGAAACAGCGCGTACTTGCTCGGAAAGTGCCGGTACAGGGCGGTCGAACTGATGTCGAGGCGCCGGGCGATATCGTCCATGCTCACGCCGTGATAGCCGTGCGCGCCGAACGCGGCCGCCGATTCGGCGGCGATCTGCGCCCGCCGGTTCTTCGGCCGGCGCCGGACCGCCCGCGCCGCGGACTCCGCGGTCGGTTCGTCGGCGTGCTTGCCCGACGTCCTGGCCTTGGCCGCGCGCGGGGAGCGGCCGGTGTGCCGGGGGGATAGCGCGCCGGGTTCGGTCACTGCGCGGGCGCCGTCGTCAGCGGGGAGTTCACTTTCTCGACCAGCCACCGGCCGTCGTCGTTGTGCAGGCTGAGCACCATCGACAACTGGCCGGGCTTGGCCTTGTGCTCGGTGCCGAGGCTCGAGATGGTCGTTCCGATCACCACGATCGCCTCGGCGGAGGTCTCGTCGCCGGTGCGCAGTGCGCACTGGGTGTCGGTGGTCTTCGAGACGACTTCTCCCTGCGTGAGGGCATCGCGCAATTCGGTGCTGGTCGACTCGAACTGCTTCTTCCAGTCACCGGTCGCTCCATCGAGAACGGCCTTGAAATAGGTGTCGAGGCTCTTGCTGTCGTAGTCGGCCAGAATCGGGCCATAGTGGCAGGCGGCCTCGCGGGCCCGCTGTTGAGCGGCAAGGAGATCTTTGCTGTCCTTGTTCTCCACGAACAGCAACAGCGAGGTCGCCACCGATGCGCCGAGCACGACGGCCGCGGCGCCGCGCAGGCCGAGCGTTTTCCGGTCGATCTCCCACCACCTGCCGGGTTCGGCGGTCTTCTGCTCGACCGTGGGCACCACCGCGGCGGGCTCGTCGACATCGGATGCTGTTGTGGTCGAAATGTTCTCGTCGTTGCTCATCGGGACTCCTCAACGGGGTGCTGGCACTGCGGGCTGGGACAGTTCGTTGCCGGTCACGCCGGGCGGCGGGCCCGCTCCGTTGTCAGGGCCCGCCGGTCGCGGCGCGTTGGCCGAACCGCGGATCTGCAGGGCGGGATTGTCGGTGACGCAGTAGTTGTAGAGCCGCACCCTGGTGTCGGTAGTGGGGGTGGTCGGCACGGTCGGGATGGTCTCGTAGTCACACGTCGGGCGCGGCCACGGATCGACGAGGGTGTAGTAGGCGTTGTGATGAGCGGGGACGCCGACTGCTTCCGCGAAACGGCTCAGCGAGGGGAACAGCACCTCGATGGCGGGCTGGCGTAGCTTGGCCGCCCGGGTGATGGCCACGAAGTTGGTCACCAGATCGGTGATCGGGTTCTGGGTGCGAGAGATGAAACCGCCAAGGGTGGCGAGCTGTCCCGGACCCTGCTCGAGCAGGTGGCGCAGTTCGGCGTCGGCGGCGGTGAACTGCTGGAACAGGGCGCTACCCGCCTGGGTGACGGTGCCCAGGTCCGGTTGCGCGTGCGCGGTCGTTGCGGCGATGACCTCGAGGTTGCGCAGCAGGTGCTCGGTCTGGGGGAGCAGGTCGGTGAGTCCGGCCATCGCCCTGCTGATCCCGGAGATCATGTTGCGCAAGCCGTCGGGCCCGCCTGCCAGCGCCTTGTCGAGTTCGTCGACGATCACGGTGAGCCGTTCGGGATTCATGCCGCCGACCAGACCGCCCAGATTGCCGAGCACCGACTGCATCTGCACCGGCACCGCCGTCGAGGCACGGTCGATCACCGCGCCGTCGCGCAGGAAGGGGCCGGATTCCGACACGGGCCGAAAATCCAGGTACTGCTCGCCTGCCGCGGACAACCGGGCGACCGCCACCGTGCCGCCGACCGGAATCTGGACATCGTCGGAGATCTGCGCGACCGCGGCGATCCCGTCGCCGGCGACCCGCACGTCGTCGACCCGGCCGACCCGGACGCCGCGGAAGGTCACATCGCTGCCCACGGTGAGCCCGCCGGAGGTCGCCAGGTGCACGGTGACCGCGAAGTCGGACCTGGTCGGGTCGATCCGCAGGACCGCACCGCCCAGATACAGGCTGCCCAGCACGAGCACCACGATCAGACCGAGATTGGCGACCGCGACGCGGCGGCGTACCAGCCATTGCCACAACGGTGAATTCATCGGGGTCCCTTCTGCGCCGGGGGTTGTGGCGTGCTGTTGAGGCGACCGGTGACCTTGGCGATCACCTCGACGATGCTGCCGAGGAACATCGGCACGTCACCCGTCTCCGGCCAGCGGCTGCCCGTCGGATCGCTCAGCGCGCCGATGTCGAGGTAGGACAGGGTTCCGCCGACGGCCAGGTTCGGGCCGCGCAGGCTGTCCATCACGTGCGGATACATCTGATGGAATCCCTCGAGCGCGCCGGTGAGATCGTCGCCCATCTGCGAGAACCCCGACATCAGGTTCTGCACGCTCTGGAATAGGCTCACGAATTGCGGGCCGTTGGAGGTGCTGAAATCGCCGAGCGCGTCGGTGGTCACCGCCAGCTTGTTGATCAGGTCGACGATGGCCCGATTGTTCTCGGCGAACAACCCGATCAACTGCGGGAAGCTGTCGGCGGCAGCGCCGAGTTCGGTTTTGCGCCTGGCCAGTTCGCCGGTCAGCACCGACAGCCCGGACAGGGTGGCGTCCAGATCGCCGGTGCGCGCGTTGAGCGCGGCGACGACCGCGGTCATCTCGCCGATCAGATGCTGCAACTGCGGGGCCTTGCCGGCGAAGATGGAGTTGAGTTCGGCGGTGGCCCTTGCCGCCTGGTTGAGCCCGCCGCCGTTGATGAGCATCGAGATCGACATCATCAGCTGCTCGACCGAGGCTGCCGAGGCAGTGTGCTCGGTGCCGATGGTCGCGCCCTCGCGCAACGGCGGTCCGGCCTGGTCGGCGCTGGGCAGTGTCATGGCGACGAAGATGTCGCCCAGCGGGGTCGCCTGGCGCAGTTCGACGGTGGTACCCGCGGGCAACTGGATGTCCTCGCGGATCAGCATCTCGACATCGGCCAGGAACGAGGTGGTCGAAATGCCGGTGACCACACCGATATCGGTGCCGCCGATCTTCACATGCGCTCGGTCGGGCAGATTGAGCGCGTCACGGAAGGTGGCGTGCACGGTGTAGCCGGGACCGCCGATGCCGGGCTCGGGCATCGGCAGCTCGGCCACGGTCAGACCGCAGGAACTGGTGGAGGCCACGGCGACCGTGCACAGGACCGCGGCGGTGGTGGAGCGCAGGTTCATTTCGTCAGTCCCAGCAGCGCGGCGGTCAACCCGAAGTCGGGGCCCATGTCGGAGATCTTGCCGGTCCGGCAACCGTCCAGACGCATCTGGACCCGCTCACAGAACAGCGACAGCGCCTCGCCGTCGAGGATCACCTTGTCGAGCAGACCGTGCAGGCGCAGGGCCTGGTGTTCGCGGCTGATGGCATTGTCGAAGTTCTGGAACATCAGCGGACCGACGTCGATGACCTCGGTGAGATTGCGTGCGTTGGCGCGCATCTGGGCCGCGATCGCGACGAACTTGGTCACCGCGCCCGCCAGCTGGTCCTCGTTCTGACCGACCACCGAGGAGGTATTGGTGATGAAGTCGTCGAGCTGGGCCAGCACCGCTTGCAGGCCGGGGGACTGCTGACCGAACAGGGCGATCAGCTCGGTGAGGCGGCCGCTGAAATCGCGGACGGTCTGATCGTTCTCGGCGATGATCTGGGTGATCTCGCCGAGCTTCACGATGGTGTTGGAGATCTGATCCTTGTTGGCGAAGGTGAGCTCGAAGGCCGCCGAGAGTTCGTCGAGCGTCTTACGCAGCCGGTCACCGTTGCCGTCGAGCAGCGGGTACAGCACCCGGCTGGCCATCGGACCGGACTGGTTGTCGCCCTTCAGCGCCTCGCCCAGCTGATCGAAATTCGCCAGGATCCGGTCGAGTTCGACCGGTGTCCTGGTGCGGGTCAGCGGCAGATGCGCGCCGTCGGCGAGTTCGGGACCCGACCCGGTGTAGGCCGGTGCCAGCTCGACGTGCCGATTGGTGATCAACTGCGGTGACACCAGCGCCGCCATCGCATCCGCGGGAATTCGCACCTCGCGGTCGACTGACATCACCACCTCGACGTAGCTGCCGCGCGGGGTCACCGAATCGACCACGCCGACCGGCACCCCGAGCACCGCGACCTCGTTTCCCGCGTACAGGCCTGCCACGTTCTCGAAGTCGGCGCTGATCCGCTTGCGCTCGCTCAGCACCTGATCGCCGAATCGGGTCACACTGTCGGGCAGCAGTGAGCAGCCCGATACCAGCGCGGCGGCCAGGCACACCGCCGCGAGCTTGTTTCTGCGAGTGAATGTCATCAGTTGCACCCCTGCACGGCCTGCGCGAAGCACAGCCAGTTGTCCGGAAAGAGCCACGGCGCCCAGATATCGCCATAGGGTCCGTTGCCCAGCACGTTGTTGAACTGGCGCAAGGTCACCGGGGCGATCTCATAGATCCGGTCCAGGTTCTCCTTGTTCTTGGTCAGGCCGTCGGCCATGGTGTTCAGGTTCTGGATCAGCGGGGCGAGCTCACCGTTGTTCTCGATGCCCATCTCCTGCAGCAACCGCGACATCGCCGCGACGTTGTCGAGCAATTGGGTGAGCAGGGTCTGCCGTTGCTGCACCGCGGTGCCGATCGCCTCGCCCCTGGTCAGCAGCACGAGCACGCTGTTGCGGTTGTCGGAAACCAGTTGCGAGACCTGATCCATGCTCTTCAACAAGGTGTCGACCTCGTCGCGCCTGCTGTTGACAACCTGGGCCAGCGCCCCGATGCTGTCGAGCGCCTGGACCGCCATGGCGGGGGAGTCGCCCAGCTGCTGGGTGAGGACGTCGAGAGCGGTGCGCAGTTTCTGGGGGTCGATGCGTTCGATCCGCTCGAACGAGGAACTGTACTGCGGGTCCCGGATGACCTTGCTCAGGTTGTAGGGGACCGTGGTGTTCTCGATCCGAATACGGTTGTCCGGCAGTCCCTTTCCGTCGCCGGGATGCAGGTCGATGTGCAATCTGCCGAGAATGGTCGACATCTCGATCGATGCCTGCGCGTTGGGGCCGAGGCGGATGTCGTCGCGGATACGCAGGGCCACGTCGACCTTGTCGTCGACCAGCTTCACCTCCTGAACCTCGCCCACCTCGATCCCGGAGATGTCCACGGTCGCGCCGGGGCGCAGACCGGCCGCCTGGGCGAATTCGGCGTGAACGGTCGTGTCGCCCAGCTGGACCCGGGACAGCACGCTCGACCCGCCCAGCAACAGCACCACGGTGAACGCGGCGATCAGTCCGAGCCGTAGCTGGCGGTTGCCACGCAGGAATTCTGGTACACGTGGCCGGTTCATCGGCACACCCCCGAATGTGAATTGCCGCCGACCTGCGAGAACAGGCCTTCGGGGAGCAGGACGCCCCACAGGGAGACGTCGAGACCACAGAAGTAGGCGTTGCCGTAGGCGCCATAGCCGGTGAATCGGGCGACACCGTTGAGGAAGTCGGGAAGTTCGACCGCGCCGCGATCGAGGGCGGCGCCGTTGTAGAGCAGCATCATCACCCCGGTGGTCGCGTTGCGCTGGGCCTCGGCCACGCCGGGCTGAACCTGCCCGATGAGCGAGACCAGCGAGTTCGTCGCCCCGGACACCCGTTCGACCGAGCTCGCGAGCGACTTGCCTTCGGCGTAGAAGCCGTCCATGAGGCTGCGGGTCTGGGTGATCAGGGTTTCCAGCTCGCCGCTGCGGTTGGCCAGACCGGCCAGCACACTGCTGAGATTGGTGAGCACGTCGCCGAGGATCTGATCGCGCGCCCCGAAGGTACCGGCCAGCTCGGCGGCCTGGGTGATCAGCGCCGACAGCGACACCTCGTTGCCCTGCAACGCCTGGATCAGCGTCTCGGACAGCGAATTGATCTGATCGGGCTGCAACACACTGAACAGCGGTTCGAAGCCCGACAGCAGGGCCGAGACGTCGAAGGACGGTTCGGTGTTCGCCAGCGGAATCTGGTGGCCGGCCGGCACCGTCGCGCCCGCTTCGGCGCCGGGCGCCAGCGCGATGTAGCGCTGGCCGATCAGATTCTGATACCGCACCAGCGCTTTGGTGGTGTCGGTGAGGTGCTGGCGGGACTGGATCCGGAAATCGACCCTGGCTGTGTAGTTGTCGTCGAAGTCGATCGCCTCGACCCGTCCCACCCGGACACCGGCCATCCGGACGTCATCGCCCACCCGCAGGCCGAGCACATCGGTGAACACGGCGGAGTAGTTGTCGGTGTCGCCGGGGACGGTGCGCTGCAGGGTGGACCAGATCGTGTAGGTGAGCACCGTGGCGAGCACGACGAACAAGCTGAAACCGACTGCTGCCTTGGTGTATTTCATTGTTGGACACCACCTTCGGTAGCGGGGACGAGTGGCAGGTTGCCCAGGATCGACCCGAGCAGCAGCAGCTGGGTGAAGTTCGGCGCGCCGCCGACGATCGCGGACACCGCGGCGATCCCGGTGAGTGAGCGCGACTGCGCCGCGGGCGTGCCGGCGGGGGCCGGATCGACGGCCGCCGCGGGCGCGGTGATGCCCGGAATGGCGGGCAGGCCGGGGATCATGGGAAGCCCGGGCAGCGTCGGCCCGGTGACCTCGGGCAGCGTGGGCAGACCCGGGATCGGCAGCGTGGGCACCACCGGGGCGGGCCCGGCCGACTCCAGCCGCCGCGGAATCATGCTGTCCGGGTATTCCTGCGGCGGCGCCACCTCCGGCACCGTCGGACCGCCGCAGCGGGGACCGGTCATCTCGCCGTAGCGCGGGCAGTCCTGCGCGGTGTACTGCTGGAACGGCGTGAACGAGACATTCAGGCGCCAGGCCATCTGCCTGCGCGGGCCGAAAGTGAATGTCTGCTGCAGTTTCTGGATCGAGGCGTTGAGGTTGGCCGCCGTCGACTGCAGTGCGCCGGGATCCTTGGCGATGCCGCCGAAGAGCCCGTCCAGACCAGCGACGAGCTCCTTGCCGGAATCGGGGTTCGCGGCGAAGAGCGCGTTCACCGAGTCGATCGCGGTGTTGCCCTGCACCAGCAGCTCCACCAACTGGGCCCGGTGTTCGTTGAGGGTGCGGGCCGAGGTGACCGAGTCCGCCAGCACGCCGACCAGTTCCGGCGCCGACTGGCTCAGTGCCGTGGTGGCGCGGCCGAGGTTGCCCAGCAGGTCGCCGATCTCGGGAATCTGATGCACCGCGGTGAGCCACTGGTCGAGGCGCTCGATGGTGGAACCGGGTACCCGGGAATTCGGGTCCAGTGCCGCCGAGAGGGTGGCCAGTACCCGGCCGAGCTTCTCGGGCTGGATGTTGTCGAGCACATCGCGCAAGGTGTTGAGGGTGGACTGCAGCTGGATCGTCGCCTCGCTGGTGTCCTCCGCGATGATGGCGCCCGCACGCAGGCCGGTGGCGGTGCCGCCGTTGTCGACGAGCTGGATGGAGGAGACGCCGAAGATGTTGTCGGGGACAACGCGCGCGGTCACTGTGTCCGGGATCGTCTCGGCCAGTCCGGGTTTCAATTCGAGGGTGGCGTGCTGGCGTTCGCCTTTGGCGACCATCTCCACGGAGGCGACGGCGCCGACGACCATGCCGCGGAATTTGACGTCGGCGCGCTGGGGTAGCCCGTCGCCGGTGCTGGTGAGGTCGGCACCGACCACCACGGTGTCCTCGAACTCGCCGTTGTAGCGCAGTGCGAGCAGATACAGCGCGACCGCGAACGCGGTGATCACCGCCAGCCCCGCGAGCGTGAGCTGGACGGGTCTGGGGCCGCGCCCACTGGGATCGAGAATCATGCGACCTATCCCGAAATCCGGAATCCGGGGTCGATGCCCCAGATAGCAAGGGTGAGAAACAGATTGGTGAAGACCATCACGACGATGACCATTTTGATGGCCCGGCCGGCCGCGACCCCGACACCTTCGGGTCCGCCGGAGGCGACGAAACCGTAGTAGCACTGGATGAAGGCGGCGAGCAGGACGAACACCACCACCTTGAACAGCGAGAAGAACAGGTCCCCGCCGACCAGGAACTGGAAGAAGTAGTGGTCGTAGGTGCCCGCGGTGGTTCCGCCCAGGACCAGCACCGACAGCTTGGTGGCGAGGTAGGACACCGCGAGGCCCATCGTGTAGAGCGGCACGATGGTGACGGTGGCCGCGATCATCCGGGTGGTCACCAGGTAGGGCAGCGGCCGGATGGCGATCGATTCCAGCGCGTCGATCTCCTCGGAGATCCGCATCGAACCGAGCTGCGCGGTGAACCGGCAGCCGGACTGGATCGCGAAGGCGAGCGTCGCCAGGATCGGCGCGATCTCGCGGGTGGTGGCGAATCCCGAGATCGCGCCGGTGAGCGGGCCCATCGTCAGCAGGTTGAGCGCGGAGTAGGACTCCATGCCGACCGTGATGCCGCCGAAGGCACACAGCACGACGACGACACCGACGGTGCCGCCGCCGACGATCACCGAGCCGTTGCCCCAGCCGACGTCGGCGACCAGGCGCGCGACCTCCTTGCGATAGTGGCGCAGGGTGAACGGGATGGCGATCAGGGCCTGGAAGAAGACGATGGCCTGGTGGCCGATGCGCTGGTTCGCCTGGACTGGGATCTTGGCGGCCGCGCTGACGGCATGGACCGGACGCAGCGCGGGCGGAATGTATTCGGCAGCCACGTCAGACCACCTTCGCGGGAAACAGCGTGTTGTAGAGCTGGGTGATGATGATGTTGGTGGCGAACAACATCAGCGCCGAGGTGACGACCGCCGAGTTGACTGCGTTCGCGACCCCGCCCGGGCCGCCCTTGGTGTGCAACCCGGTGTCGCAGGCGATGATCGCGGTGAGTACACCGAAGATCGCCGCCTTCACCAGCGCGACGAGCAGATCGTTGGCGACGGCGAAGGAGGCGAAGGAGCTGATGAACGAGCCGGGGGTGCCGCGCTGGGCGTAGACGTTGAACATGTACGCGGTCGCGAAACCGACGAACACGATGAACCCGCACAGCAGCATGCTCACCAGGACCGCCGCGGCCAGTCGCGGGGCGACCAGCCTGCGTACCGGATCGACGCCCATCACCTTCATGGCGTCGATCTCCTCCCGGATCGTGCGTGAGCCGAGGTCGGCGCAGATGGCCGAGCCGACCGCGCCCGCGATCATCAGCGAGGTCACCAGCGGCGCGCCCTGGCGGATGATGCCGAGCCCGGCCACGGCACCGATGAAAGTGGTGGCGCCGACCTGGTTGACCAGCGCGCCGACCTGGATGGACACGACGACCGCGACCGGAATCGCTACGAACGCGGTCGGCACGGCCGAGACGTTGGCCATGAAGGCGCACTGGCGGACGAACTCCTGGAACGGGAAGCGTCGCTGCACGATCGACAGGAACAGCTGCACGATCGCGGCCCTGCCGAGCAGGACCTGCCTGCCCAGGGTTTCGACTGATTGCTGGGGGTGGCGTTGCCAGAGCCCGGAGACGCTGTCGGCGATCCGGCCGACCTCGGACGGTGCGGTGGCCGGTCCCGGCGGCGCTGTGCCCGCCGGTGGATGCTGGGTGGAGCTCACGCTGCACCGGTCCTTTCTTGCTGCGCGTGGGGTTCGCGGCTGCTCTACAGCGTGCTCAGCCAGCGTTCGAGGAGGATGACGAATCCGGCGACGCCGGCGATGCCGACGGCGACGACGCACAGCAGCGCGACCCACATGCCCACGCGGAGAACCGGATTGACCTGTGTCCGGCCGCCCAGAATCTTGACGACGGTCACCACGATGTCGATGACCCAGACCAGCGCCATCATCAGGTCATCGTCACATTCGCGAAGGTGAGCACCGGCCAGCACACGATCGACCCGAGGAACGAGATGACCAGGTCGACGCCGTGGAGATTGCGCAGATGAGCGGTGTGCGTGAGGGTCCAGACGACTCCGACGAGTCCGTACGGGATGCCGATGATGATCAGGGTGCCGAGGAACTCGGAGACCTTCATCTCGTAGCTGAGTAGTCTGTCCAGCCGTCGCAACATGGGGTACCGATGTTCCTTCCGATGATGTTTCCAAGCATTCTGGCTATGGCTCGGTGTTCGGCGATCGATCGGCCAGTGAATGCGCTGCAATTCTGGATGGTTCGCAAGCAACCGCGGTGATCGACATCGCTAAGTTACTACGGATTCTCTCTGGTGTGAGCAAAATCGCGCGAGTATCGTCCTGCGGTGTTCGGCGGGGGTCTCGATGATGTCCGCGTCGGCGCCCGGCTGCGTTGCCCGGCGCCGACGCGGCATGCGCATCACGTCCCGACCCACCGGCTTGATGCGGAATTGACGGTAACATGCGGTGCTGAACGTGGTCTACCACGCATCTAGTAGTGGAAACATCGATGAAATCTGCCGGAATAGTGATTAACTTAATGCGTTGAGCCGCCGAGGGTCGGCGGTTGTGCAGGAGGATCATGATGTCCGCGGTCATCGTCGATGTTGTCCGTACGCCGTCGGGGCGGGGTAAAGCAGGCGGAGGGTTGTCGTCGGTGCATCCGGCCACCCTGCTGGCAGGCGTGCTGGCCGATCTGGTCGAGCGCACCGGGATCGACCCGGCGCTGGTCGACGATGTGATCGGCGGGTGCGTCACGCAGAGCGGTGAGCAGTCGAGCAACATCACCCGCACGGCCGTGCTTGCGGCTGGTTTCCCGGAGTCGGTGCCCGCCACCACGGTCGACCGGCAGTGCGGCTCGAGTCAGCAGGCCGTGCACTTCGCGGCGCAGGGTGTGCTCGCCGGCGCCTACGACGTGGCGATCGCCTGCGGTGTCGAGTCGATGAGCCGGGCGCCGATGTTCTCCAACGCCCAGGGCAAGGACGCGCTGCGTGGCCCGCTCGCGGCGCGGTACCCGGCCGGGCTGATCGGCCAGGGCATCGCCGCCGAAATCATCGCTGCCCGATGGAAATTGGACCGCACCACGCTCGACGAGTTCGCGGCCCGCTCGCACCGGCTGGCAGCGGCCACCGCGGCGGCCGGTGGTTTCGACGCCGAGCTGACGGCCGCGGGGGAGCTCGACAAGGACGAGACGATCCGGCCGGGAACCACCGTCGAGGGACTGGCGAACCTGCGTCCCGCCTTCACCGATCCCGCCTTCCTGGAACGGTTCCCGGAGATCAACTGGTCGGTGACCGCAGGCAACTCCTCGCCACTGACCGACGGCGCCTCGGCGGCACTCATCATGAGCGAGCGTATGGCGGCGAAGCTGGGGCTGACCCCGCGCGCTCGATTCCACTCGTTCGCCGTCGCGGGCGACGACCCGACACTCATGCTGACCGCGGTCGTCCCGGCGACCCGCAAAGCGCTGGAACGGGTCTCGCTGACGGTCGACGACATCGACACCTTCGAGGTGAACGAGGCGTTCGCGCCCGTACCGCTGGTCTGGCAGCACGAACTCGGCGCCGATCCGGACCGGGTGAACCCGCGCGGCGGCGCGATCGCCCTGGGTCACCCGCTGGGTGGGTCGGGCACGCGACTGCTCGCCACGATGGTCAACCACCTCGAACAGACCGGTGGCCGCTACGGCCTGCAGACCATGTGCGAGGCAGGTGGCATGGCCAACGCGACGATCATCGAACGGCTGTGACGTCCGTGCGGACGTGTCAGGAGAGGAAGACCGGATGACCACGGCAGCGAAGCCTGGAGAACCCGACTACGGCGACCCGACCAGCGAGATGTATGTGGCCGAGGAATCTGGTCACGCCCCTCGTCCGGAGGCGACGATCCACCCGCCGCTGACGCTCGAGCGGGTGCGTATCCACATCCCGGACCGTCGCCGCTCGCCGCGCAAACGGCCCGCGCACATCGCCGACGCGCTCGACTTCTGGGCATTCGCCGGTGCCGCGGCGAATGTCGCGATGCAGTTCGCGCACCGCGGGGTCGCGGCGGGGGTGATGGAGAGCAAGGTCGAATCGGGTGCGCTGATGGTGCATCCGTGGAAGCGGTTGCGTACCACCGCGTCCTATCTGGCGGTCGCGGTGCTCGGCTCCGAGGAGGAGAAGCGGGCGATGCGCGAAGCGGTGAACGTCGCCCATCGGCAGGTCAGGTCGGGGCCGGATTCGAAGGTCAAGTACAACGCCTTCGACCGCAACCTGCAGTTGTATGTGGCGGCGGCGATCTACATCGGCTACGAGGACACCCATCAGCTGCTGTGGGGCAAGATGACGCCGGAGGAGCTCGAGCACTTCTACCAGGGCGCCGACACCTTCGGCACCACCTTGCAGGTGCATCCCGACATGTGGCCCAAGACGCACGCCGACTTCGACGCGTACTGGGTCGAGGCGTGCCGACAGGTGGTGTGCGACGACGATTTTCGCGCCTACATCGACGACCTGCTGCACCTGCGGATGATCCAGTGGTACCTGCGGGTGCTGTTGGGTGGCCTGCTCCGGTTCCTGACCTCGGGCTTCCTGCCGCCGCATTTCCGCGAGGAGATGGGCGTGGAGTGGAGCGAATCCGATCAGCGGCGCTTCGAGAATCTGTTCCTGTTCGTCGGATTCGTCAACCGGTTCATCCCGAGGTTCATCCGGTTCGCCGGAACGAACGCGATGATGGCCGACGTGCGTCGCCGGATCCGCAAGCACAAGGCGATCATCTGACCCCGGGGGAACAGGGGACGTGGCCGCCGGCTCACCGAGCCGGCGGCCACGCCTCATCTCACCGGTCCGAGCCTTGCCTGCGATACGTAGCGAATTCGCCGGGGCGCCAGCGAGTATCCGGCGCGGGCGGTGACCGCGACGGCGCGCAGCGCTGCGGCGTCGGCCGGGCGTGACCGGATGCCGAACAACTCGACGGCGCGGGGGTGCTGCATCGCGCGTGCGGCGCCCGCGGGCAGGCGCCGCACGATCCATTCGTCCGGTCGCAGGACCTGGTGCCGTAGCTCGGTCGCGGCGGGACCGTGCCGCAGCTGTGTCGCGCAGGCATCGGCGAAGTACTCGGTGAACGCGGGCCAGGTCGGCGGGAGCAGTCGATCGCTGACCCCGTAGGTCCGGTACCAGGCGCAGCACTCCTGATAGAGCTGCTCGCGTCCGTCGGTTGTGAGCGGTGGGCCGAACACGTCGGCCGCGGTCATCAGCGTCTCGACATAGGTGGCGTGCTGGAACAGGAACACCTCGGGGTGCAGCGCGTGATAGCGCTGTGCCCGGTCGTCGACGCCCTTCACGTGTTCGTGGGCGAAGCGGATCACCGAATCCGCCGGACGCCCGGTGTAGGCCAGGTAGATCATCTGCGAGACGCTGCGCTTCTTGTGCAGCCAGAGGCGGTTGGGCGCGTGCTCGAGCAGCGCCGGCGCGATGACCGGGTGCAGCACCTGCAGGCCGACCGCCCGCGGCAGCATCAGCAGGAATCGCCGATCGCCGAGGTGACGCCGCAGGAGCGGGCCCGCTCGCAGACTCGATGCCGTGCTCATCGTGGTGATGTTGGCATAGCCGGGCCGCCTCGCGCAAGCAGTAAGTTACTGTATATTCTCGCATGTGATTAGGTAAATCTCATGAACCCGATGGCTTATGTGAAGTCTGGTTCTGCTGGTTGGATGGCGGCATGGGCTTGCATTCGACGCCGACGGGGTGAGAGTCTGAATTAGATAGTCTCTCACTCTCTCGGAGGTCCGCCATGTCTCAGCCTGCCGCGACATCGCACCCGCAGAACCCCGTCGACGACGACCCTGCGCGCAGGCGTCGCTACCTCACCGGGGCCGGTGCGATCCTGGGCGGACCGGCCAATGTGGTCATGCAGCTGAGCCTGCTTCCGGTCGGCCGGGGCGTGGTGGAGAGCACGGTCGAATCCGGTAGCTATGCAACGAATCCCGGCAAACGCGGCCGGACCACGCTGACCTATCTCGCGGTCGCGATGCTCGGCACCGACGAGGACAGGGCGGCCTTCAAGGAGGCGGTCGGCACCTCGCATCGGCAGGTGCGCAACCGGCCCGGTGGCCCGGTGAAATACAACGCGTTCGACCCGAGGCTGCAGCTGTGGGTGGCCGCCTGCATCTACCGCGGCACGCTCGATTCGCTGCAGTTCCTGTTCGGCGAACTGGACGAGACGTTCGCCGACGAGTTGTACCGGGATTCGGCGCGATTCGGTACGACGCTGCAGGTGCCGGCCGAGATGTGGCCCGCCGATCGCGCCGCCTTCGCCCGCTACTGGGACTCGATGCTCGGTGAGCTGTCCCTCGACGACGAGGTCCGCGGCTACCTGCTCGAGCACATCGTGGACCTCGGGCCGCAGCCGTGGCCCATCCGCATCACCGGACGGCGGATCAACCGGTTCTTCGTCACGGGATACCTCCCGCAGCAGTTCCGCGACGCCCTCGGGCTGGCCTGGAGCCCGCGTCGGCAGCGGGTGTTCGAGCTGGTCATGCGGGGTATCGGCGGGGTGCTCGCGGTGCTGCCCGCCGAGTGGCGCGCGCAGCCGTTCCCGCGGCTGCTCGCCGATATGCGGGCGCGCAGGGCGAAGGGCAAGTCGCTCGTTTAGGCCGATGGCGAGATAGGTGTAACACTTAGTAGCGCCAACTCTTGTGTGGTACCGCAGGTACCACTAAACTGGGTGGAGCACCGTACTGAGGAGACATCGATGACGCTGTCCACTGCCGCCAAGCGTCCGGGGGAACCCGGATACCACGAGATCCTGCGGAACCTGTCCGAAGGGTCCGTGACCAAACACTTCGATCCGTATGTCGACATCGACTGGGATTCGCCGGAATTCGCCGTGTATTCCGACGATCCGCGCTGGATCATGCCCGAGGAGGACCCGCTGGGTCGTCACCCCTGGTACAAGGCGCAGCCGGTCGACAAGCAGATCGCCATGGGCATGTGGCGTCAGGCCGGGATCGCCAAGGTCGGCCTGGATTTCGAGCAGCTGCTGATCCGTGGGCTGATGCAGTATCTGGTCTCGGTGCCCAACGGCGATCCGGAGTTCCGGTACGTCACCCATGAGGCTGCCGAAGAGTGCAACCACACGATGATGTTCCAGGAGATGATCAACCGGATCGGCTACCGCGATGTGATCGGCATGGGCTCGATCGACCGCAAGCTGACGATGGCCATCTGGCCTGCGGTGAAGTACTTCCCCGAGCTGTTCTTCACGATGATCCTCGGCGGCGAGGAGCCGATCGACCACCTGCAGAAGTCGCTGCTGCGCGGCGGGGTGGACATGCATCCGATGGTGCACCGGGTCATGCAGATCCATGTGGCCGAGGAAGCGCGGCATATCTCCTTCGCGCACGAGTATCTGCGCAAGAACGTGCCCTCGATGAACCCGATCACGAAAACCGTGCTCTCGGTGGCGTTCCCGATCGCCATGCGCGTGATGCTCGACATGATCGCGACGCCGCCGAAGCAGTTCGTGGACAAGTTCGGCATTCCGGACGAGGTGATGCGGGAGGCCTACTGGGGCAGCCCGGAATCGCAGGCGACGAAGCGTGACGTGTTCGCCGATGTGCGGGCGCTGGTGGAGGGCACCGGGATGATGAACCCGCTCGCCAAGCTCACCTGGCGCCTGCTCGGCATCGACGGCCCGGCCTCGCGCTACCGCAGCGAGCCCGCGCGCAGAGCCGCCTGACCGGCCACGATCCGCCCCGACGGGCCGGTCACCGCGACCGGCCCGTTTTCCCTGTCCCGCGCGCCCGCGCGCTGTCCCCTGGAGTGACACGTTGACTGCCGATCCCGCCCGCTCGCGTACCGAGAGCTGGCCGGCGCCCGCCTTCGCGACGCTGCCCGACAACGACCCGTTCTATCAGCCACGGGCCGGGTTCGAGCAGCTCGCCGAGGGCACGGTCCTGCGGTGGCGTCCGGTCGAGCTGGCCGCCTTCGGGGTGATCCCGCTGAAGGTGACCGCGTGGCAGTTGCTGTACCGCACGAACGACCTCAACGGCAAACCCGACGCCTCGGTGACGACCGTGATCGCGCCCGCGGGCGCAGGCTCGCAGACGCCGCTGCTGTCGTTCCAATGCGCCATCGACGCGGTGTCCTCGCGCGGGTTCCCGTCCTATGCGCTGCAGAAGGGCTCGCGCGCCATCGGCACCTTCGCCCACGTCGAACTCCTGTGCTCCGTCGACGCGCTGACCAGGGGCTGGGCCATCTCCGTCCCGGATCACGAGGGCATGCTGGGCGCGTGGGGCGCCCCGCGTGAACCCGGCTACCGCACGCTCGACGGCGTCCGCGCGGCGCTGTCGTTCGAACCGCTCGGCCTCGATCCGCGGGCTCAGGTCGGGCTGTGGGGCTACTCCGGTGGTGGCCTCGCGACCTCGTGGGCCGCCGAGATGGCGCCCTCCTACGCCCCCGAACTCGACATCGCCGGTGCGGTGCTCGGCTCGCCCGTCGGTGATCTGGTGTCCACGTTCCACCGGCTCAACGGCAGCCTGCACGCCGGGCTGCCGACCCTGGTCGTCGCCGCGCTGCGCCGGGTGTATCCGGCGTTCGACGCCGTCATCGACAGTGTTGTCGACGAAGCGGGCAAGGCCGTGCTCGACAAGGCCGCGCGCTCGACCACCGGTGGCACGGTCCTGCGTCTGGCGCGCTACGACGTCGACCGGCACACCTCCGTCCCGATCGCCGAGCTGCTCGCCCTCGCGGACATGGCCGCCGTCTTCGCCGACGCCGAACTGGGTACCAGGGCACCGGCCGTGCCACTGCTGGTCGTGCAGGCCGTGCACGACCAGATCATCGCGACCGCCGATATCGACGCGCTGGTCGACCGCTATCGCGGGCACGGAGCGCACGTCACCTACCTGCGTGACCGGCTCAGCGAACACATCACGCTGCTCGCGTTGTCGACGCCGCTGAGCCTGAACTGGCTGGCCGACCGGTTCGCCGGGGAGACCGTCACGCCGTCACAGACGCAGACCGTGTGGAGCGTGCTCGGCCTGCCCGCGGGCCGCCGCGGCCTGGCCGGTCTCGCTCGCGCCGCCGCACAGGTGCTCTTCGCGCGGCCGCTGACCGGCTCCGCGACCCGGCCCCATCGCAGCGGGCAGGCCGACGCCGCCCGCCGTGCGGCCTGACGACTCGAACTGGTGACAACTGCCTTCTGGCAGCCGTGGTGAAGTGAAGGGGAATGTGGTGGTGGCGATCGTTGCCGACGCGCGGCGCGCGGTGCGCAATGTGTGGTCAGTGTCGTTCGGGGGTGGGCTCGAGCCGTATCGGCCCGCGCCATCGACGACCGTCTACGAGGGCGAGCACCGGCACCTGAAGCGGTATGACCGCACGACTCCGGCGACCGGCAATCCGGTCCTGCTCGTGCCGCCGCTGGCGGTGACACCGTCGTGCTTCGACCTGCGGCCTGGACAGAGCCTGGTGCGTTTTCTGCTCGACCAGGGCAGGCAGCCGTATGTCATCGACTACGGCCGATTCGGTTACGCCGACCGCGATCTCGGGCTCGAGGACTGGACGCACGACATCCTGCCCGAGGCCATCCTGCGGATCGCCCACGAGCACGACGGCCCGATCGACATCATCGGCTGGTCCCTCGGCGGCGCGATGGCACTGCTCACCTCGGCCGCCCACCCCGACCTGCCGATCGCCTCGATCACCGGCCTGGCCACCCCGATCGACCAGGCCCGCACCCCGCTGTTGCAGCCGCTGCGCCTGGCGGGCCGGATCACCGGCGGCCGCGAGATGGCGCTGGCCACCCGGCTCATGGGTGGCATCCCGCAGGAATTCGTCCAGCTGGGCTTCCGGTTGCAGGCCTTCGACCGGGAACTCGCCCGGCCGATGTTCCTGGCCCGCAACGCCTTGGACACCGAGGCGCTGGCCCGGATGGAGGCGACGGACCGCTTCATGTCCAGCATGCCCGGCTACCCCGGCCGCTCGTACTGGCAGATCTACCGCAGCCTGGTCGTGCGCAACGAACTCGCGAGCGGCTCGATCCGGTTGCGTTCGGACCTGGTGATCGAGCTGGCCAAGGTGACCTGCCGGGTGCTGCTGGTAGGCAGCCGCACCGACATGGTGGTGCCCGCCACCGCCGTGCGACGCGGCATCGACGTCCTGCCGAATGCCGCCGAAGCACGGTTCGTGGAGGTGACGGGCGGCCACCTCGGCCTGGTCGCGAGCGCGGCCGCCGCCGAGACCACCTGGCCCGCGATCGAGGAGTTCCTCAGCCGCTGACCGCGGGCGCGGAGCCGTGCAGCTTGCGCAGTTCGTGCTTGACCACCTTGCCGCCCGCGTTGCGCGGCAGGGTGTCGACCACGACGAGTGCCTTCGGGTGCTTGTAGCGGGCGAGATGGGCGTTGAGGTGCGGTTCCAGCTCGGCCAGGTCGATCTCGGCGTCGTCCTCCACGGCGATGATCGCGACCGGCACCTCGCCCCACTTGTCGTCGGCGCGGCCGATCACCGCGGCCTCGCGGATGCGGGGGTGGGCGAACAGGACGTTCTCGACCTCGGCGCAGTAGATGTTCTCGCCGCCGGAGATGATCATGTCCTTCTTCCGGTCGACGACGTAGACGAACCCCTCGTCGTCCCGGCGGACCAGATCTCCGGAGTGGAACCAGCCGCCGGCGAACGCGTCGGCGGTGGCGCGCGGGTTGTTCCAGTACTCGCGCATCAAGGTCGGTCCGCGATAGACGATTTCGCCGATCTCGCCGGGGGCGACATCGTTCATCTCGTCGTCGACGATCCGGGTGGCGATGGTCGGGATCGGCTTGCCGACCGAACCCAGCTTGCGGATCGCGTCCTCGCCGTCGAGCACGCAGGTGATCGGCGACATCTCGGTCTGGCCGAAGACCGCCACGTTGAGGGCGTCGGGAAAGGTCTCGGCCATGGCGCGCAGCACCGTGTCCGAGGCGGGCGCGGCGCCCCAGCTGATCACCCGCAGACGCAGATCACGTTGCGGCACCGAGGGATCGGCGCAGACGATCTGCCACTGGGCCGGAACCAGGAACACCGAGGTGGCGCGTTCGCGTTCCCACGCGTCGAGGACCTCGGTGGCGTCGAAGGCCTTGAGCGGATGGATCACCGTCAGCGCGCCGAGCACGAAACAGGATGCGATGGAACCCAATCCGGCGATGTGGAACAGCGGCGAGGCGCAGAAGGCGATGTCGTCGGCGCTGTAGCGCATGGCCCGGATGCAGGTCAGCGCCTGGGAATTCATGTTGAGGTGGGTCAGCACCGCGCCCTTGGGGTTTCCGGTCGTGCCGGAGGTGTACATGATCAGGGCGGCGGTGTCCTCGGCGACGTCGAGCGGCTCGTGCGGCTCGCCCTCCTCGGCCAGCAGGTCGTCGTAGCCGAGCAGGCCCTCGCACGTGCCGACGCCGACCACGATGCGGGTGTCCAGGCCACCGGTCTGGTCCGCCACCGCGGTGACCAGCGGTGCGAACATCGCCTCGGTGATGATGGCGGTCGCGCCGCTGTCGGTGACCAGATAGGCGATCTCGGGCGGGGTGAGCCGGAAGTTCACCGGCACCGCGATCGCGCCGAGAGTATTGATGGCGAACACCGATTCGATGTACTCGGTGTTGTTCAGCATCAGGATCAGCACGCGATCACCGGGGCCGACACCGCGCCGGGCGAGCGCGTCGGCGAGCTTGCCGACCCGCTCGTGCAGTTCCCGCCAGGTGGTGGTCTTGCCGAGGTAGCGCAGCGCGGGCGCGTCGGGGATGGTGGTGGCGTGGATCGCGATCTGGTTCATCCAGTGATTGCGTCGCGAGCGCATCGGTTCTGCGGCGGTGGACATCGTCGTCTCCTCGAGGGGAACTAGGCCGGGTCGGCGATCGGGCGGGGAGCGCCGGCGAAATGCGGGGCGCGGCGGGTCAACATCGCGGTCATCCCCTCCAGGAAGTCGGCGGAGGTCAGCAGTTCGACCTGCCCGTCCTTCTCCCGTGTGAGCGCGCTGTCGAGTTCGGACAGGGTCGCCGCGTTGATCGCGGCCTTGGTCAGCTGCAGCGCGCGCCGCGGCCCGATCGCGAGCTTGGCGGCGATGGTGTCGACGTGGTCGGTGAGTTCCTCGGCGGGCACGCTCGCGGTGATCAGGCCCGCCGCGGCGGCCTCTCCCGCGGGCAGGCGGCCACCGAGAAGCGCCATCTCCGCGGCCCGCGCCCGTCCCATCGCGGCCGCAACCAACGCGGTCGCGCCACCGTCGGGCATCAGGCCGATGGAGGTGAACGGCAGCAACAGGTAGGTGCTGTCGGCGGCATAGATCAGGTCGGCGGCCAGGGCGATCGAGGTGCCGACACCAGCGGCGGGCCCGTTGATCTGGGCGATCACCGGCAACGGGGAGTCGACGATCGCGCGGATCACGCCGTTGGCGGTGTCCATCACCACCTCCGGCGTCGCCTCGTTGCCGCCCGAGGCGGCCGCGGCGGCGAGGTCGGCGCCGGTGCAGAAGGCCTTGCCCGCGCCGGTCAGCACGATCACCCGCGTGCTCGGCTCGTCGGCGGCCGCCGTGATCGCCGCGGACAGTTCGGCCATGGTCGCGAGGTCGATCGCGTTCATCCTGGCCTGGCGATCGATCGTGATGCGCACGACGCCGTGTTCGGAGTCGACGTGCAGGCTCTCACTCATCGCGCCACCGCCTCGACGATCGTGCCCGCCAGCCGGCCCGCGATGAGGGCCTCGGCCTCGCGCACGATCCGCGCGACGAGGTCGCCGCAGGTGGGGATGTCGTGGATCAGGCCCTGACATTGGCCGACGCTCCAGATTCCCGCGTCGACGTCGCCGTCCTCGTAGACCTTGCGCCCGCGCGCACCCGCGACGAGATCACGCACATCGGCGAAGGTGCCGCCGCCGCGCTCGATCTCGACGACCTGGCGGCTGACGGCATTGTCGGCGACCCGGGCGGTGTTGTTCATGGTCCGGAAGATCAGCTTGGTGTCGAGCTCGGTATTGGCGACGATCTTCTCCTTGACCGAGTGCGCGATCGGCGACTCGACGGTGCACAGGAACCGCGTGCCCATGTTCACCCCGTCCGCCCCCAGCGCCATCGCGGCGACCAGGCCGCGGGCGTCGGCGATGCCGCCCGAGGCGATCATCGGGATCTCGAGCTCACGCGCCGCGGCGGGGATCAGCACCAGCCCGGGCGTGTCGTTCTCGCCGGGGTGACCGGCGCATTCGAAACCGTCGATGCTCACGCCGTCGACGCCGACCTGCTGCGCCTTGAGCGCGTGCTTGACGCTGGTGCACTTGTGCAGCACCTTGATCCCGGCATCCTTGAGGAAGGGCAGGTGGGTGGCCGGATTGCCGCCCGCGATCTCCACGATCGGGACCCCGCCGTCGATGATCGCCTGCCGGTACTCCTCGTATGGCGGGGGAGTGATGGACGGCAGGATCGTCAGATTCACCCCGAACGGCTTGTCGGTGAGATCCCTGGTCCTGGCGATCTCCTCCCGCAGCGCCTGCGGCGTCGGCTGGGTCAGACCCGTGATGATGCCGAGGCCACCCGCCTCCGAGACGGCGGCGGCGAGTTCGGCTCGGCCGACCCACATCATCCCGCCCTGCACGATGGGGTGCTCGACACCGAATGCCTCGGTGAATCGGGTGCGCAGCATCGCGCTCTCCCTCCGGATTCGACGATTCTCGCCGGTAGCGATGAAAACCTGAACGGCTCTTTGCAACCGGCGAGAATCGTGATTAACTTAATGAGAATCACGATTAACTTAGCGGCCGCTGACATACCGTGTCAATAGGTCGCGCGGGCCGCCGGATCTCCGGACGACCTGTGCGGCCGGAGTGTCGCAATACCGCCACCGGGCTACTTGAAGGATGGTCGAGGATGACCGAAACCCCCACTACCGCAACTGTTTCCGTGCCGATGTTGGTGACGACCAACCCGGCGACCGGTGAGCAGGTCGGCAGCTGGCCGATCGACGACGCCGACAGCGTCGGCGCCGCCGTCGCCCTGGCGCGACGGGCTGCGGACACCTGGCGGGAACTCGGATTCAAGGATCGCAAACGCGCGCTGCTGCGGTGGGGCGCGCACCTGGTCAACCACGCCGAGGAGTTCTGCGCGCTGATCAGCGCCGAGAACGGCAAGACGGCCGACGACGCCTACCTCGAGGTGATCACCGCCGTCGAACACCTCGCGTGGGCGGCCGAGAACGCGCAGAAGGTGCTCGGGCCGAAGAAGGTGTGGCCGGGCCTGATGATGGCCAATCACGAGGCCGTGATCGAGCAGCGTCCGCACGGCGTGGTCGGCGTGATCGGCCCGTGGAACTACCCGGTCTACACGCCCAACGGCTCGATCGCGTACGCGCTGGCCGCGGGCAACACCGTCGTGTTCAAGCCCAGTGAGCTGACCACCGGTGTCGGCCACTGGTTCGCCGCCGCCTTCGCCAAGGCGAACCCCGACCTGCCCGACGGCATCCTCACCGTGGTGACCGGCCCGGGCGACACCGGCCGGGCCCTGGTGGAGTCCGGTGTGGACATGGTGGCCTTCACCGGCTCGACCGCCACCGGCAAGCGGATCATGGCCGCCGCGGCGCAGCGGCTCACCCCGGTGGTGCTCGAGTGCGGCGGCAAGGACGCGGCGATCGTGGCCGAGGACGCCGATGTGGCCGCGGCCGCCGACGCGATCGCCTGGTCGGCCATGGCGAACTCCGGCCAGACCTGCGTGGGCACCGAGCGCTGCTACGTCGTGGCGTCGGTGCTCGACGAGTTCCTGGCCGAGCTCACCCGGCGGGTCGAAGGCCTGACGCCGGGCTCGGGTCCGGATGCCTCCTACGGCCCGATGACGCTGCCGAGCCAGGTCGACGTGATCGCAGGCCACCTCGAGGACGCGCTGGCCAAGGGCGGCACCGCGCTGGTGGGCGGTCCCGAGTCGATCAAGGCGCCGTTCGTTCGCCCGATCGTGCTGCTCGACGTGCCCGAGGGCTCCGCGGCGGTCCGCGAGGAGACCTTCGGTCCCACGCTCACCGTGCGCGCGGTGCGCAATGTCGAGGAGGCGATCGAGCTGGCCAACGCCTCCGAATACGGGCTCGCATCGTCGGTGTTCTCGCGCAAGCGCGGCATGGAGATCGCCCGCAAGCTGCGTGCGGGCGCGACCTCGGTGAACAGCCCGGCCGCCTACGCGGCGATCCCGGCGCTGCCCTTCGGTGGCGTCGGCGAGTCCGGCATCGGCCGCATCCACGGCGCCGCGGGCCTGCTCGGGTTCACCCGGCCGCACTCGATCGCGCGACAGCGCTTCGAGATTCCCGGCATGGCCTTGCTGTCGTTCGCCCGCACCGAGTCGACACTGTCGACGGTGCGCAAGCTCACCGCGTTCCGTTTCGGGCGAGCCAAGTAGACCCAACCATCGATCAGCACGGAAGAAGAGGGACAGTATGGGCGTCGAATTCAGCCCGGAACAAAAGGATTTCGCCGCGGCGGTGGCCGCGTTCGCCAAGCGTGAGGCGGGGACTCGGGAGCAGCGTGACGCGCTGACCGAGCACGACAAGGAACAGCACAACCCCGGCGTGTACGCGAAGATGGCCGAGCTCGGCTGGCTCGGTCTGACGATTCCCGAGGAGTACGGCGGGTCGGCGGCCTCGATGGTCGACATGTGCATCCTGCTCGAGGAGAGCCTGCGCGGCATGCTGCCGATCGGGGCGATCGGTCCGACGCTGATCACCGGTGGCGCCTACGCCAAGTTCGGCACCGAGGCGCAGAAGGACAACGTGCTGCGCGGCATCGTTCGCGGTGCCTCCCAGTCGATCTCGATGTCGGAGCCCGAGGCGGGCTCGGACGTGGGCAACCTGTCGACCAAGGCGGTCAAGACCGCCGACGGCTGGCTGATCAACGGGCAGAAGACCTGGTGTTCCAACGCCCACATCTCCGAGAACATCCTGCTCGTGGCCCGCACCTCGAAGGAGGGCGGAAAGCACGAGGGGCTCACCATGTTCCACGTGCCCGCCGACACCCCCGGCCTGCAGATCACCCCGATCGAGCTGATGGGCAACCAGACCGAGACCAACGACCTGTACATCACCGACTGTGTGCTGCCCGAGGACGCGGTGGTCGGCGAGGAGGGCAACGGCTGGCGTCAGCTGATGACCGGGCTCAACTTCGAGCGCCTCATCCTGGCCGCCATGAGCCTGGGCGCCGCCGAGCGTGCGTTCGAGGACACCATCGCCTTCGTCACCCAGCGCAAGCAGTTCGGCAGGCCGGTCGGCTCGTTCCAGTCGCTGCGCCACCGCCTGGCCGACCTGGCCACCGAGATCGAGTGCACCAAGCTGCTGATCTACAGCGTGGCGAGGGAAGCCGACGCCAACCCGAACAAGGTGCTCGCCAGGGAGGCCTCGATGGCCAAGCTCAAGGCCACCGAGACCAGCAAGCGGGTGGCACTGGAGGGCATGCAGATGATGGGCGGCTACGGCTACGCCCGCGAGTTCGACATGGAAAAGCATGTCCGCGGCGCCCTGGTCTCCACCATCTTCGGCGGCACCAGCGAAATCCAGCGCGACATCATCGGCCGCACCCTGGGCCTGTAACCCCCTGTCTCGCACCGGCACTCGCTGCCGCTCCACGCCGGAGCGGCAGCGAGTTGTCGTCAGGCGTGGCCGAACAGGGTGGTGCGGTGGAGGGTGACGACGCGGTTCTGGGGGGCGACGCCCTCGTTGCCGAAGGCGCGGCCGAGGTCGACGACCAGGGCGAAGCCGGCGTGGACGAGGATGCGGGCTTCGGCTTCCGTCAGCTCGGGGCGGACTTGTACCAGGAGTTTGGTCCATTCGGCGATGACCAGTTGCTGGATGTGCTGCAGCGTCACCCGGTCCTCGGCGGCGACATTGCCGAATTCGGCGTAATAGACGTAGGTGAGGGCGCGCTCGGCGAAGGAGCCCTGGACGTACATGTCGATCAGCGACGACAGGGCTTCGGCGGGGGAGGTCGAGGCGGCGACCGCCGGGCCGATCGCGCCGGAGACGATATCGGCGGCGCGGCGGAATGCCGCGGCGAGCAGGTCGCTCTTGCTGCGGTAGTAGCGGTAGACGGCCGAGGCGGTGGCCAGATCGGCCGCGGTGGCGATGTCCTCGACGCTGACATTCTGGTAGCCGCGCTCATGGAAGAGTTCCACCGACTTCGACAGCAGCACTTCGTGCATGAACGGCGATCCGGTGTCGGGCTCGGCCGGCGGGCGCGCGGGCTCCGGCGCGGGCAGGTCGACATCGATCAGCGCCCGGCAGGTCGAAGCGAGCAGGGGGGTGAGCAGTCTGGTCGGCAGGGTCGCGTGGTGGTCGCCGATGCTGCTGACCACGCTGAACACCGCCACGGATCGGACGGCGACGTCGTCGCGGGGGAGTTCGGGACGCAGCTCACGGACCACGCCGCCGAGCAGGCGAACCGCCTCGGCGAACTTGTCGTCGAGGGCCTGCCGGTCACTCTCGTCGAGATACCGGCGTTCCCAGCGGACCAGCGCGGTCGTCGACCGATTGCCGATGGTTTTGGCGATGACGGCGTCGATGACATGGTCGAGGCGTTCCTGCGGTGACCACTGCGTCGCGTCCTCGGGCAGCGTCACCGCCGCCACCGTGACATCGGCGAGCCGGAACAGCTCCTCCCGGAACAGCGCGTACTTGCTGCGGTAGTGCCGGTAGAGCGCGGCCGAGCTGATCCCGAGCTTGCCTGCGATGTCCTCCATGCTCACACCGTGATACCCGTGCGCGCCGAACGCGGACGCGGCCTCCGCGGCGATCTGGGCCCGCCGGTTCTTGGGCCGCCGCCGCACGACCTTCTCCGGCGTGGCCGTCTGCGTCCCGGTCTCGGACGAGCTGGTGTCGGCCGTGCGCTCGGTGTGGTCGGTGACGCTCATAGGTCGATGGTACGGAGCCGTGTATGTCCCCCGGACCTGTGGTGCCGGGCGGTGACTACTCCGGCGCGTAGGTCAGGCCGCCCGCCGCACTCGATCCCGGATCGCCGACATCCACCGCTCGGCCCGCGCGCGGACGGCGTTCGGCGCGGGCCGGGTGTCCGGCGGCCTCGGGGCGTTGGCCTTCACCCACTCGCGGAAGGTCTCGTGCCGGAACTGATAGGCCGCGTACGAGACACCCAGCAGGCCACCCCGGCGAGCCCAGTCGAGGAAGCGGGCCGGGCGATCGGGAAAGGAACCGGTCATCGCGAAGAGCGCCATGGCGGTGAGGTAGCGGCCGGTGGCGACGCCGTAGAGCAGGGTGACGATCAGCCCGAGGTACCCGGCCGTGTACAGCGGTGTGAGAAGGCTGCCGTCGGGCTCGCCTCCGAGTCGGTCCGCACCGACGACGCCACCCCAGATCGAGGCCGCGGTGAGTCCACCGATGACCACGGCGGCCGTCGCGTCGTCGCGGAGGAGGCGAGTTTCGTGCATGACCAGTTCGTACATCTCGTCGCTGTCGACCGACAGCACATTCACCAACCCGTAGGCCAGGCATCCGGGGGCCGCCAGCGCCGCGATCGTCAGAGCGTCGCGGCCGGTCATGCCGCCGAATACCACCGCCACAGCACAGATCACCGCGACGCAGAGCGCGATGGCGATCGGCTCCGTCAGTCTCGCGACCACGTGCCGCCATGCGCGCCCCGGTCTGCGCCAGGCGAGACGACGTGCCTGGACGTCCGCGGGACCACTGGTCACAACCATCACTGCGAGTGGAAAGGCGAGGAGCGGCAGCCATGTCCATACCGCCGCGTCGAGCCACGTCGGCCCCTCCGGCGCCGGTGCGAGGAACGACAGTACGAGGCCGAGCAGCGCGATCAGTCCGCACACCAGACTGTAGAGAACGCGGCAGCGGATCGGTCCGGCCAGCTCCCAGACCTCGTCGAGCTGCATCGTGGTGCCGTCCTGACCGGCGGTCGCCCGGTCGTCGAGTCGATGGGCCAGCGTCGCCAGCCACTGCGTGACGTTCGCTTCGGTGTAGTCCTCGAATTCTCCCTCCGGGTTCGTGCCTGCCACCGCCGCGCGAACCTGTGTGGCGAGCAACTGGTTGCGAATGGCGTCGGCGTCGTCGAACCGGGTGAGCTTGGTGCCGATACCTGCGTCGTGTTGCTCGGCGACGACGGCGAGGGCGAGCATCCATGGCGTGCGCAGCGCGGTCGCCAACGGACCGGTCGGCGCGTGCTCGATCCGGTCGATCACGTCGGTCCAGGCATCGTCGGGCACGTGGTCCTTGGCCTGCTGACTCGCCAGGTAGCCGATGGTCTGTCGATGGGTCAACGGCCGCATTTCCATCGTGGCCGCGGAAGCGAGGCGTGCGTCGGCGGCGTGCCGGCGAAGGTCCTCGAAGTCCTCTGTGCGACACAGGACTACCAGTTGCCTGCCTTTCCATGGCTCACGGCTGAGCTTGCGCAGCGCTTCGTATGCGGCCTCGACGGAGTCCATTTCGTCGAGCCCGTCGATCAGCGGGAGAATGCGCTCCGATTCGACCAGGGCTTTCGCCACCCGGGGATGCAGTCCGTAGTCGGAGCCGAGCCGTTCGATCAACCACCGCGAGAAGTGTTGCCTGCCATTCCAGCCCGCGGCGTTCACCCGCACCGGAACGGCGACGTTCGCGCGCGGAAAGTCGGCCACCTCGTCGCGGTGATCGAGCAGCCCCAGGGTCAGGTAGGTGGCCGCGACAGTCTTGCCGCTGCCCGCTTCGCCGTGGATCAGCACCCGCCGCGGCTCCGGGAGCGACCGCACATGCTCGGTGAGGCCGGTGACCTGCACGGCGCCGTCGACGGCCTTCGCGTCCACGGTGATCTCGACGGCGATGACATCGGACGGTGCCGCGCTCAGCTGAGCCCGCAGTTCTCGTTCCCGGCGCCGAACCTTGCCCGCCAGTTCGTCGGCGTGTCGAGCCAGCGCCGGGTCGGAGGTCTCCGGGAACAGTCTGCGCCGCAGCGGGCCTGCGGCTTTCGCGCCGACCCGGACGACAGCAGCACCTTCCGCCATGCCTGTCACGAGGCCATGATCCCACCGAAGGCCATGGCCCGCAGGGGCATTGGAGATCCGCCGCCCGCCCTGGAACTCCCGGGGCGGGCGGCGTGGGCTCAGCCGGTGACCGCCGCGTTCGCCGACTCCGGCGCGGCGGCGTCGTCGCCTGCGCGGGGCAGCGTGAAGGTGGCCAGCACCGACAGCACGGCGATGGCGAAGCAGGCCAGCGTGTACCAGAGATTTCCGATGGGATCGCCGTTGCTCGTCTCACCGTCGACGGCGTCGAAGAACGCCGGCAGGGCCGTGATCCAGAGGACGGCCATCACCACCAGATAGACGATGGCGTAGCGCTGGACGAACGGGTTCAGATAGCGCGGACCCGTCGCGCCATCCTGGCGCAGCCGCCTCCACTGGCGAACCATGACGACCGCGGCGACGACGGAGAGCACGACCAGTTCCAGCGCGTAGACCACGCCTCGCACCGTCGTACTGCTCATGCCGAGCACGGTCGCGGGCAGCGGGAGCAGGAAGGTGCCGACCGAGGCGAGCAGGCCGATCACCACTGTGCGCCAGACCAATTCGACGCCGGAGAAGTTCCGGCCCTGATCGACCTGGCGGCCGACGAAGTACTGCACGCAGAACGCCAGCGACATCGGCCACAGCGCGGCGAACACGACCACGCTGCCCATCGGCACCGCGTCGAACATCGGCTGGTTGATGGGATTGTCGACCGACCATTCCCACCACCGCAGCTGCGGACCGAGATGGTCGAAGATCTCGTAGAACGCGTGGTGCACGAAGCCGACGCAGATCGCGCCGACGAGCACACCGTACTGCCGGAAGATGCCGAGCATCCGGACGATCCCGAACGCCAGCGTGGCCATCAGCGGATAGATCGCCACGATGTAGATCGGCAATCGGCCCCACAGGAAGTCGACGGTGAACACGTTGTGCGCGAACATCGTGTCGACGTGGTCCTCGATGCCGAACGCGGCCGGGAAATACAGTGGCGGCTCGATGACGAACAGATAGGCGGTCGCGCCGAACCACAGCACCAGATCGGTGGGGTCGCCGTGGCGGCGCAGGCGCACGATCGCGTACCAGAGCGCGAGCACCGCACCGAGCACGATGGTGATCTCGAGAACCGGCAGCGTCCAGTTCTCCAGCGCGAAGGGACTGCGGAACTCGACGAGACCGCCGGCTTCCTCGCAGGAGAAACCGAGCTGGGTGGCGAGCTCGGCGAAGGTGGGTGAACAGTGTTCGGCCATCGGGCTGCCTCCTACGAGCTGACGGAATCGGCGGTGTACCAACGGGTGACGTCGTAGCCCTCGTCGTAGCGGCGGAACCACTCGTCGGCCAGCGCGGGCAGGTTCTCGTGCGCGGGATTGTGCCGGGGCATCTGGCTGCGGATGATGCCGCCAAGGGCGACGAGCTGTTCACCCAGGCCCAGATCGTCGAACGCGCGCGGCATGGTGCCGTTGTCGGCGGGCTTCAGACCGGGCAACAGCCGGCGCAGGGTCTGCCCGCGACGGTAGTTCGCGAACATCGACAACGCGTCGACCTGCCGATCCGCCAGCGGCACATGCTCGTTGAAGCCTTCGCAGGCCACGCGGATCACCTGCAGGACGTGCCGGAAGATCGAGGGCGCCACCCGCATCCGGTACAGCTCGCTGTCGACCACCGAGTTGAAGATGATCAGCGCCGAACTGCGGTGCTCGACCTCCTCGACGAAATGCCAGATGAACAGCGAGGCGACCCGGTCGTCACCGGGGGCGAACAGGGTCGAGTCATTGTCGAGCATCAGCTTGAACACCGGCGTGAACGTCGCCTCGAGATCGGCGGTGTAGGCGAGGCGGTACTTGATCGGGGTGCTCGCGGTGAGCTTGTCGAACTCGGCGATCACCGCGTCCAGGGTCTGCTGCAGACCCGGATAGCGCCGGATCAGCGCCTTGACGTGCTGGCGATGGGCCGTCGAATGCTGGCCCTCCTGACGCATGAATGCGTCGGCTTCCTCGGCCACTTCGGGGTCGGTGATCTGCGGTTTCGCCTGCGTGATCAGCTGCACGATCATCTTCTCGAAGCCGATCGCCAGGAACGAGACGGCATTGGCCATCGAGGAGAACGCCGGGTTCTGTGGATTCCACAGGAACGGCACGTCGTAGTCGGAGAAGGCGAAGTCCATTTTGCGGACATGAAGGTCGGTCACGGTGGAGTACCTCGTTGTTCGGGCGTGTGCCTGCCGCTCGGGTGATGAGGCAATCATACGCACGAGCCTTCGAGTGTATGATAACTTTCGCGGAATTCGCCGTGACCTGGGGCTGTGCTAGCGTCCACCCGGTGGCGCGCAGACGTGGATGGGGTGGCAGTCCGCCGGCGGACGATGCGGAAGCCGCGCGCCGGATCATCGCCGCGGCAGTAGATCTCATCGGCCGGACGGGGGCGGAGATCAGCATCGCCGACGTCGCGGAATCGCTCGGGGTCATCCGTCAGACCGTCTACCGGTATTTCCCCAGCGCCGACGCCCTGATGACGGCCGCGGCCATCGCCTCGGTCGACGGCTTCCTCGACCGGCTGACCGCGCATGTTCGCGGGCTCGCCGACCCGGCCGACGCGATGATCGAAGCCGTCGTCTACACCCTCACCGAGGTCCGTCAGACCCCGCACCTGGGCATCCTGCTGTCGAGTTCGTACTCGAACCTGCACACCGACAGCCTCACCTCCGACGAGGCGCAGGCCTTCGGCATGACGATGATCCGGCGCTTCGATGTCGACTGGGAGGCTTACGGATACGACGAACCGGCGCTGCGCGGACTCGTCGAATACGCCCTGCGCACCATGCAGTCGTTCTTCCTCTCGCCCGGCAATCCGCCGCGCGGCGACGAGGAACTGCGGCGCTATCTGCGCCGGTGGATGGGGACGGCGATCAGCGCGCAGGCGGAGGAGTCGGCGCAGGGCCGATGAGGTCGTCGAGGGCGGCGTCGATCCCGGGTCCGGTGAGGGTGTGCCGGACGCTGCGCAGGACCAGGCGCCGTGGTCGCGGGCAGTCCGGTGGTGCGGAATCGTTGTCGGTGGGCACAATTCGGGCAGGCGCGCCGAGCCGGTCGCGCACGCGGGTCGTCAGTTCGTAGCGGCTCACCGTCTCCGCACCGGCCAGGTGGACCACGCCGGTCTCGTCCGCGAGGTGCTCGAGCATGGGCGCCAGGCTGGGCAGATACAGCGGATTGCACACGATATCGGTGCGCGCCTCGATGGTCGGGGCGGTGAAGCGGGCGAGGAATTTGTCCGAGCGCGGGCTGCGGCCGTAGACCAGCGGGAGCCGGGCGACGAGGTGTCCGGCGCGGGCGAGGACCAGCTGCTCGGCGGCGGCCTTGGTGCAGCCGTAGACGTTGATCGGTGTGCGCAGCGCGATTTCGTCGTAGTACTCCCGCGTGCCGTCGAACACGTTGTCGGTCGACAGGTACACCAGTTTCGCGCCCGCGTCGTCGATCGCGTCGAGCAGTGCGGCCATCGGCGCGACGTTCGCCGCGTAGGCCGCCTCCGGATCCCGTTGGGCGGTAGCCAGATCCACGATCCCGGCGGCGTGGATCACCACGTCGACGCGGTCCGCGACGAGCGCGCGGACCGCATCGGCATCGGCGAGATCCAGCGGGACCAGGCCGTTCCCGGACCTGCTCGTCCCGACGACGTCATGGCGTGCACCCAGCTGCGCGTGCAGCGCGCCGCCGACGAAACCCGAGGCGCCGAGAATCAGAATTCGCATCGCGGTCAGCGGGCCTGCCAGTTGGGCTTGCGCTTCTCGGCGAAGGCGAGGGTGCCCTCGCGGACGTCCTCGGTGCGCGCGACACCCATGATCTCGCGGTTGGTGAGGTCCCAGGCCGCGTCGTCGGCGATCTTGCCGTCGACCAGACCGAGCGCGACCCGCTTGCTCGCCTGCACCGCCAGCGGCGCGTTGGCCGCGATCCGGTCCGCGAGCTCGAGGGCGGCGTCGAGCACCTGCTCGGCCGCGACGACCCGGTTCACCAGACCGAGCTCGAGCGCCCGCGCCGCGGTGATCGGCTCGCCGGTCAGGATCATCTCCATGGCGACCTTGCGCGGCAGCTGCTCGGGCAGCCGGAAGGCGCCGCCCGCGGCCGCGAACAGGCCGCGGGCCACCTCGGGCAGGCCGAACGTGGCGGTCTCGGCGGCGACGGCGAGGTCGCTGGCGAGGACGAGCTCGGTGCCGCCGCCGAGGGCGAAGCCGTTCACCGCCGCGATCGTCGGCTTGCTGATGGGGTGGCGCACGTATCCGGCCAGGCCCCAATCCTCGTGTCCGGGAGCGAGAATCCCCTGGCCGCGGCCGATCGCCTTCAGGTCGGCTCCGGCGCAGAACGCGCGCTCACCCGCGCCGGTGAGCACCACGGCCCTGATCCCCGCGTCGGCCTCGGCCCGCTCGAGCGCTTCGCCCACCCCGGTACTCACCTCGGCATCGACCGCGTTCATGGCCTGCGGCCGGTTGATGACGACGACCAGCACATGCTCGCGTTGTTCGACGAGGACTGCGCTCACGATTGACTCCTTGTTTCCGTGCCCGTCCGCAGCGTCGCGTGACAGGTCTGTTCGAGATGTATCACGTCTCGTCGTCCGCGTCGTAGGCTGCGGAGTACTCGTGGGAAACAAATTGTCGATCGGTGTCGATCGGTGGCCTCGCCGTTCGACCTAGGGATGAACGAACACACCAACCCGAGGAGACACACCATGAAGTACATGCTGATCATGCGTTCCACCGACGAGGCCGCCGCCGAGTGGCAGAACGTCGACTTCGACCAGATGCTCGAGATGATGGGCCGCTACAACGACGAACTGATCAATGCCGGTGTCCTCGTCGCCGCCGAGGGCCTCGACGACGCGGCCGACACCGTGGTCGTGGACTACAGCTCCGATCCACCGGTGGTCACCGACGGCCCGTACGGCGAGACGAAAGAGCTGTTCGGCGGCTACTACATCCTGAACGTGGCCTCCAAGGAGGAGGCGATCGAATGGGCCAAGCGGGCCCCGATGGGCGGGTCCGGCTCCAAGATCGAGATCCGCCGGGTGCCATCGATCGAGGAGTTCCCGCAGGACAACGAGTGGATCAAGAGGGAGCGGGCCTGGCGCGAGGCCACCGGCCAGCTCTGACGTCGGCGATGCCGCATTCCGGCAGGGAGGCTGTGGCCGCTGTCTGGCGGATCGAGTCGGCGCGGATCGTCGGTGCGCTCGCGCGCTACACCGGCGATTTCGCGCTCGCGGAGGATCTCGCGCAGGAGGCGCTGGCCGAGGCCCTGGTGACCTGGCCGCGCGACGGCGTGCCACGGCAACCGGCCGGGTGGCTGCTCACCTGCGGGCGGCGCCGCGCGATCGATGCCTTCCGCCGCCGCGCCGCCCTCGACGACCGCTACGCCACCCTCGCCGGGACGCTCGGCGAGGGTGGCGTGCTGACCGGGGGTGAGGTCGCCGACCCGGTCCGCGGCGACGGGGACGTGCTGTGGGATCCCGACCAGATCGACGACGACGTGCTCGCACTGATATTCATCTCGTGTCACCCGGTCCTGTCGCGGGAAGCCCGGCTGGCATTGACATTACGCGTGGTCGGCGGTCTGACCAGCGACGAGATCGCCAAGGCCTGTCTGGTGCCGACCGCGACCGTGCAGGCCAGGATCACCAGGGCGAAGAAGACGCTCGGCGCGGCCGAGGTCGCGTTCGAGGTGCCGCCCGCGGCCGAACGCCGCGTTCGGCTCGGCTCGGTACTGGGGGTGATCTACCTGATCTTCACCGAAGGGTCGTCGGCCAGCACGGGCGGCGATCTGATCCGGTTCGACCTCGCCGGTGAGGCATTGCGGCTCGCGCGGGTACTTGCTCGCCTGATGCCGGACGAAGCCGAGGTATACGGACTGCTGGCGCTGCTCGAGCTGACCGCGGCGCGGTTCCCCGCCCGCACCGGTCCCGACGGGCAGCCGGTGCTGCTCGAACAGCAGGATCGGCGCCGCTGGGATCGTTCGGCGATCCGGCGTGGCCGGGCCGCGCTGGCCAAGGCCGCCGAGGTGGGGAAGGGGCTCGGCGCGTACGGACTGCAGGCCGCGATCGCCGAATGTCATGCTGTCGCACCGTCGGTCGAGGCGACGAACTGGGAGCGGGTGGTGCTGCTCTACGAAGCGCTGGGCAGGCTCGCCCCGTCACCGGTGGTCGAGCTGAACCGGGCGGTGGCGGTGTCGATGGCCGACGGGCCAGCCGCCGCGCTGCCCATCGTCGACGGCCTGGCCGTCGACGGGTCGCTGGCGAACTCGCATCTGCTGCCGAGTGTTCGGGGCGAGCTGCTCACCCGGCTCGGCCGCACCGACGAGGCGCGTGACGCGCTGACCGAGGCGGTGCGGCTCTGCGGCAACGAACGGGAAAAGTCGGTTCTCGCAGGCAAACTCGCCGCCCTCGCCTGAGCTGTCAGCCGGGGCCGCGGCGGACCAGGGCCAGCGCCTCGGCGCGTGAACAGATCACGGGCAGCTCGGTCAGCCACCAGGTGGCGCCCGCGCGAGCGTAGGCATCACGCTCGCGGTCGGAAGCCGCGGCGAGCACCACCTCGAATCCGGTCAGATCGCCCCGGTGCTCGGCGATGATCGCCAGCATCTCGACGAGCTGTTCCGGACTCGCCTCGGGGCACAGCCTGTCGTAGCGAGCGGCCCGTCGCAGCGGCGCCTGCCGGACGGACTGGGCCGCCACCCAGATCGGGATCCGGGGGCGCTGCACCGGGCGGGGCAGGAACTGCAGTCCGTCCACCCGGTAGGCGGGGCCGTCGTGGTGCACCACCTCGCCCGACCACAGCGCGGTGAGCAGGCTCAGTGCCTCGTCGAGACGCTGCGCGCGCTCGCGCGGCACGGCGACCTCGCCGAGGCGGGCGAACTCGCCCGTCGCCTCGGAGCCGAGGCCGACACCGAGGGCGAGGCGACCACCGCTGAGCAGATCGAGGGCGACCGTCTCGCGGGCCACGTCCTGCGGCCGCCTGCGCGACAGCGGAGTGATCCGCGGGCCGAACGCCACCGTGCTGGTCGCGGCGGCGATCGCGGCAAGCCCGATCCAGGCGTCGCATACGGCGAGCCCCGGCTGGTGCGGGCGGGCCACGTGATCCCAGACGAAGACGCCGTCGAAGCCGGCCGACTCCGCTTCGGCCGCGATCTCGGCCAGCACGCGCGGATCGGCGAGCTCGCCGAACGGCGGGAGATATACCCCGAATTGCAGCGCCATTTCCGCAGTGTAGAGGCTTGCGCGGGCCTTCTTCGCACAGTCGCAACGTTTGCCCGGCGAAATAGCCGGGTAGCCCGAGGGGGCGACGACGAGAGGTTTGTGGATGTCACAGGAATCGAAATCGGTGCTGCACCGTGCCATCGGTGCATCGGCGATCGGAAATGCGGTCGAATGGTTCGACTACGGTGTCTACGCCTACTTGGCGACCTATATCGCCGCGTCGTTGTTTCCCGGCGACGGGACGGGATCGAGCGTGGTCTACACGCTGCTCGGATTCGCGGTGTCGTTTCTGATCAGGCCGATCGGCGGCATGATCTGGGGGCCGCTGGGTGACCGGATCGGCCGAAAACGCGTGCTCGCCACCACCATCGTGCTGATGGCGGCCTCGACCCTGGCGGTCGGCTTGATCCCCAGCTACGAGGCCATCGGCATCGCCGCGCCGATCCTGCTCTACCTGTTGCGCATGATCCAGGGATTGTCCGCGGGCGGCGAATACGGCGGCGCCGCGACATTCATGGCCGAATACGCGCCCGACCGCAAACGCGGCTTCTATGGCAGTTTTCTCGAAGTCGGCACGCTGGCGGGATTCACGCTGGGCAATCTTGTCGCCCTGTTGCTGGTGAATATTCTCGACGCTTCGTCGATGGAATCGTGGGGCTGGCGGTTGCCGTTCCTCATCGCGGCGCCGCTCGGCCTGATCGGTATGTACCTGCGGAACCGGGTGGAGGACACGCCGGTATTCCGCGAGGTCGAGAGCAAGGACGAAACCGAGGAGGTGACCGGCGTCTACCGCGATCTGGTGACGAAATACCTGCGTTGCATCCTGACCCTGTTCGGCCTGGTGATCGCGCTGAATGTGGTGAATTATTCGCTGCTCAGCTACACGCCGACCTACCTCGGAACGACGCTGGGCATGGAGGAATCCGACGCGCTGCTCGTCCCGCTGATCGGCCAGATCGCCATGCTGGTGACCTTGCCGTTCCTCGGCGCGCTCTCCGACCGGGTGGGCCGCAGGCCGATGTGGATGTTCTCGTGCGCGGCGCTGATGATCATGGTCATCCCGGTGTACAAGCTGATCGGCAGCTCGCTGACCGGTGCCATCGTCGGCTTCGCGATCCTCGGCCTGCTCTACGCGCCGCAGCTGGCCACCATCTCGGCGACCTTCCCGGCCATGTTCCCCACGATCGTGCGCTTCGCCGGCGTGGCGATCGGCTACAACGTGGCGACCTCGCTGTTCGGTGGCACCGCACCGGTGGTCAACCAGGCGCTCATCGAGGCCACCGGCGATCACCTGTTCCCGGCGTACTACATGTTCGGCGCCTGCCTGGTCGGCCTGATCGCCGCCTACTTCCTCATCGAGACCAAGGGCGTCTCGCTGCGCGGCACCCAGGTGCCAGGCACCCCGGAAGCGATCGAGGAACAGCGCGACCTGGGCGGGGAGTCCGTTCCGGTCCGGTGATCGGTGGATCAGCCCGCGACGGCGGCGCGGAAGACCTCTAGGGCTTCCTCGCCCAGATGCGGGCCGCTGACCTCGACCGGGACGTTCGAGGTGGCGACCAGGTCGGCGCAGGTCAGCGCGAAAGTCGGCTTACCGGGAAGGATCTGCCCGAACTCGGCGGCCGCCGCGGCGAAGACGATCCGCCCGACCTGCGCCCACACCATGGCGGCGGCGCACATCGGGCACGGCTCGCCGCTCGCGTAGACGGTCGAGCCGCGCAACGCCTCGGCCTGACCCGCCGCGGTGGCGGTGGTGATCGCGACCAGCTCGGCGTGGGTGGTCACATCGCCGCTGGTGCTCACCGCGTTCGCGCCCTCGGCGAGCACGCGGCCGGCACGGTCGACGGCGACCGCCCCGAAGGGGCGGTCACCGCGCGCCGACGCCTCACCGGCGAGGTCGATGGCGCGACGCAGGTGGGTGATGTCGATCTCGGTGAGTGCGGTCATGTCGCGAGGTCCACTTCCGTTCCGATGCCGTTGGCGCGAGCCCTGTCGATGATCAGGCGGGCGGCGGCCAGATCCTGCAGGCCGATGCCGACCGAGTTGAACAGGGTGATGTCGCCGTCGCCGACACGACCGGGCGCCCGGCCCGCGATGACCTCACCCAGTTCGGTGCGCACCGCCGCCTCGGTGATCGCACCCTCGGCGAGGGCGAGCAGCGTGTCACCGGACTTGGTGAGCGTGGTACCGACCGAGTCTACGACCACGCTCGCGCGGCGCATCGCTTCGCCGTCGACCTCGCGGTGGTCGGCGCGCGGTGGTGCGCCGACCGCGTTGACGTGCAGGCCGTCGCCGAACCACGCGCCCCGCACGATCGGTTCCCGTGACGGGGTGAGCGTGCACAGGATGTCGGCCGCGCGGGTCACCGCCTCCGGTCCGGCCATCGCCCGCACCTCGAGACCGAGATCGGCGACGGCGGCGCGGAACCGTGCGATCGTCTCCGCCGAGCGCGACCAGACCAGTACCGCACTCAGCTCTCGGACCAGGGCGATCGCGCGGGTGTGTTCGACGGCAAGGCCGCCCGCCCCGACCAGTCCGAGGACCGAACTGTTCTGCCGTGCGAGGTGTTTCGTCGCCACCGCGCTGGCGGCGGCCGTGCGCACCGCGGTGACGAGCCGTCCATCGATCAGCGCCTCACAGCTGCCGTCGGCCGCGGAGGTCACCACGATCACCGACCGCTGTACCGGGAGCCCGCGATCGCGGTTGGCTGGCAGGTCGGCGAGCAGTTTCACCGCGGCCGCCCCGGCGGATTCGGCGGCGGCGACCATCGGCACGAAGGCCGCTCCACCGAGCGTGATCGCCGGCGGCGCCGGGACGAGCGCGGTGCCGAGCGCGAGGTCGGCGTGGGCCCGCTCGACCGCGGCCAGTACTTCGCCGCGGTCGAGCACGGCGGTCACCTCGGAATGCGACAGGATCAGAGTCAACGCAGGAGCTCCTCGAAAAGCGCGGGTCAGGACGTTCGGGCGAAGGCGACGGTCAGGTCGCGCGGTGAGCGGCTGTTGCCGACCAGACCGCTGACGGCGAAGATCGCGATCAGATAGGGCAGCATCACCAGCAGCGCGAACGGCACGTCGACACCGAGCGCGGGCAGCGCGAACTGCAGTGCTTGAGCGATGCCGAAGAACACCGACGCCCAGATCACGCCGAGCGCGCGCCAGCGGCCCGCGATCACCGCGACCACGGCGAGATAGCCGATGCCGCCGGTCATGTTGTCGCTGAACGAATGCACCTCCGACAGGGCCAGTTGCGCGCCGCCCAAGCCCGCGGCGAACGCGGCGAGCAGCACACAGCCGTAGCGGACGACCCGCACGGACAGCCCGGTGCGGTCGGCGGCGACGGCGTCCTCGCCGATCGCGTCGATCACCAGGCCCAGCTTGGTGCGCCGGGAGAACACGAACGCCAGCGCGGCCACGACCGCGATGCACAGGTAGCCGAGCGCGGTCTGCCCGAACAGGGCGGGCCCGATGACCGGGACGCGGTGCAGCAGGGGAATGCGCAGCGCGTCGAAACCCGGGACGCCGTGGCCCTTGCCGTCGGCCAGCAGCAGCCGCGCGCCGTAGGTGGTGGCACCGAGCGCCAGCGCATTGCTCGCGATACCGACGACGATCTGGTCGGCCCGCAAGTTGACACTCCAGATCGCTTGCAGCGCACCGAAGATCAGCGCGGCGGCCACGGCGGCGACCGCGCCGAGAACCGGTGACCCGGTGGTGACAGCGCCGAGCACGCCGGCGAACGCGCCGGTCAGCATCATCGCCTCGAGGCTCAGATTGAGCACTCCCGCGCGTTCGCTGACCAGTTCGCCGCTCGCGGCGACGAGAATGGGCAGGGTGAAACCGATACCGCTGGTGGCGATGTCGGTGACCGTGTCGAGGCTCATCGCGGCGCTCCTGCCAGGTCGGCGGTATCGATCGGGGAAACAGCCTGCGGGGCAGCCGGTTCGGACTTGCGCACCGATCGGGTCCACAGGGCCGCGCCCGCGATGAACACGATCATCAGCGACTCGACGACGCTGATGGTCGACGCGGGCACATTCGCGGCCAACTGCAGGTTGATCCCGCCGGAGACGAGGAATCCGAGCAGCAGCGAGACCGCGACGACGGCGGCCAGCGAGCCGCGGGCGAGCAGCCCGACGACCAGCCCGGAGAACCCGTATCCGGAGGAGAAGCCCTCCGCGAGGACGAAAGGCGCGGTGGCGACGAGCAATCCGCCCGCGATGCCGGAGAACGCGCCCGCAGCCGACAGGCTGAGGAATCGCAGCCGCTGCACGGGCAGGCCGAGTCTGGCCGCCGCGTCGGGATTGAGGCCGACCGCGCGCAACCGGGTGCCGAGCGCGGTGTGGCGGACCAGGATCGCGGTGCCGAGCGCGGCCACGACCGCGATCCACAGCGCGATGGTCGCGGGGGAGCGTTCGATGCCGAGCAGCGGCAGCTGCGCGGCGGGAGTGAGCTGTTCGGACTGCGGCAGGGTTTCCGAGGAGGTCACCGGCTGCCGCAGCAGCGCGGGCTCGTGCACGACGAGCAGCACCATGGCGAGGCCGACGAAATTGAGCAGCAGCGTGGTGATGATCTCGCTGGTGCCACGCCGGACCCGCAGATAGGCGGCGATCGCGGCCCAGAGCCAGCCCGCGGCCGCCGCACCGATCAGTACCGCGGGGAGGGTGATCGCGGCAGGAGCGCCGGTCAGCGTGGTGCCGATGGCGGTGGCGGCGATCCCGCCCGCGCAGATCTGGCCCTCACCGCCCACATTCACCAGGCCCGCCCGGTGCGCGATGGTGAAGCCGACGGCCACCAGCATCAAGGTGGCGGCGACATTGAGCGAAGCGCCCACGGCATAACCGCTGCCGAACATGCCTTCCCACAGCGCGGTCATCGTCGCGCCGGGCGCCGCGCCCGCGAAGGCGGCCAGGATCAGCCCGACCGCGCCGGCGGCGATCATCGCCACGGCCGCGACGACGACGGGCTGATGTGCCCAGCGGCGCAGCGAGACCCGGTGCGGGCCTGTCGTTCTGCTCGAGGTGACAGCGCTCATGCCGACACTCCCATCATCAGTTCGCTGATCTGTTGTGCCGCAGCGGGATCCGCTGTCTCGACAGGGCAGGTGAGCGTGCCGCGATAGGCGACCAGCACCCGATCGCACAGGGCAAGCAGTTCGGGCACCTCGCTGGACACCACCAGCACACCGCAGCCGTCGGCGGCGGCGCGGCGCAGCTGGGTCAGCACGAAATCGACCGCGCCGATATCCAATCCGCGCGTCGGCTGCGCGGCGACCAGGCAGCGCAGGTTCTCGGTGGACAGCTCGCGGGCGAGCACCACCTTCTGCTGATTGCCGCCCGAGAGCGCGCCCATGCGCGCCCACGGACCAGCGGCGCGCACGTCGAACCGCTCCAGCTCGGCCTGCGCGGCGCGACCCATGGCGCGTTTGTCGAGCAGCCCGAAGCGGCGGAACCTGCCGAGCTGCCCGAGGAAGAGGTTCTCGGCGATGGTCATGTCGGCGACCATCGCGTCGCGATGGCGATCCTCGGGCACGACACCGAGGCCCAGGCCGGTGCGCGTGGCGGGGCGCGCGGCGGTGATGTCGGTGCCGTCGAGGGTGACGGTGCCCGCCACGGCCGGTGCGCTCCCGGCCAGGACGGCGACGAGTTCGCTCTGACCGTTGCCTTCGACACCGGCGATGCCGACGATCTCGCCGGGCCGCACACGCAGCCGCACCTCGTCCAGTGCGGTGCTGCCGTCGGCCCGATGCGCGGTGAGGCCGTCGACGGACAGCACCGGCGTCGCCGTCTCCGGCGCGGGTGTGACTTTCGTTGCCGACCTTGCGGTATCGAAGCCGAGGGTCGCGGCCACCGTCGGATCGAGGTCGGCGGCGGTGCGGCCGACCATGGCGGTGAGCAGCTGCGCGATGCCGGTGTTCGACATCCGCCCGCCACCGGCGACCGTGCCGCGCCGCAGCACGGTCGCGGCGTCGGCGACCCGGGCGACCTCGCCGAGCTTGTGCGTCACCAGCACCACCGCTTTGCCGTCGGCGGCGACGGCGCGGCAGGTGTCGATCAGCGCGTCGATCTCGGCGGGATCGAGTACCCCGGTCGGCTCGTCGAGCAGGATCAGCGACGGATCGCGCAGCAGCGCCTTGACGATCTCGACCTTCTGCCGTGCGCCGACCGGCATCGTCGCCACCTGCTGATCCAGGTCGATCCGCAGCCGGTAGCGCTGGGCGATCTGGTCGAGCCGGTCGGTCAGCTCGGCGCGGCGCATCCGCACACCCCGCTGGGTGAGCAGCAGATTCTCCGCGACGGTCATCGTGGTGACCAGGCTGAAGTGCTGGTGCACCATGGCCACGCCCGCCGCCATCGCGGCGGCGGGGGAGTCGGGCCGGAACTCGGTGCCGCCCAGCGTCATCCGGCCGGTGTCGGGCCGGTAGCCGCCGAAGACCAGATTGCACAGCGTCGACTTGCCCGCGCCGTTCTCGCCGAGAACGCAATGGACGGTGCCGGATTCGACGGTGACGTCCACATCGTGCAGGGCCCGCACGTCACCGAAGCTCTTACCCAATCCCTGCAGGGTCAATGCGGGAGTGTTCATGGCGGTCAGTACGGCTCGACCGCGCCGGTGGACAGGGCCGTCTTCGCCTTGGCGAGCGCGTCGGCGACCGCGGCGTCCTTGCTGCACAGCACGAAGTCGGTGCCGTGGTTGGGCGAGGTGAGACCGAAGCGCACGTTCTCGGCCTTCCACGAGTTGTCGAGCGCGGCGTTCACGGCGTACTCGACCTCGGCGCCGATGTCGGTGTGCACGTATCCCAGGTAGACGGGGTTGGTGCAGTCGCCGGGGATCGGTCCGCCGACCAGGGTGGCGCCGGCCTGGGTCGCGGCCTGCTCCATGCCCGCCTTGCCCAGGTTCACGATCTGGCCGAGCGCGCCCGCGCCCGCGCCGTAGTCGGCCAGGGCGGCCTGCTTGGCTTTGGCCGGGTCGTTGAAGTCGCCGACGTACTGCGGGGTCAGTACCTTCACGTCCGGCTTGGCGAAGCGCGCGCCGTTGCCGAAGGCATTGGCGGCGTTGACGATCGCGGGCAGCTCGACGCCGCCGACGAAGGCCACCGCGCCGGTCTTCGCGCCCGCCGCCGACACCGCGCCGCTGAGGAACTCGGCCTCGGCCTGCTCCGGGTCGTAGTAGGCGAGGTTGGCCATGGGCTTGGCATCGGCGGGGCCGCCGATCTCGACGAACTTCACGTTCGGGAACTGCGGGGCTACCTTGCGCACGTCGGCGTCGGTCTGGCCGCCGAGCGAGATCACCAGATCGTTGGTCGAGGCGAACCGGACCAGGGCCTGCTGGTAGTCGCTGGCGGCGACCTGTTCGACCTTGCTCAGTTCCACCTTGTCGCCGAGCTTGTCGGCGACGCGCTGGTAGCCGAGATACCCCGACTGCATGAAGCCGGTGTCCGAGAGCGAGCCGGGGAAGAAGACGCCGACCTTCAGCTTGCCGCCCGACGCGGCGGTGTCGGAGGTTCCGCAGGCCGACAGCAGGGCAGCGGCGGCCAGGGCGGCCGAGCCGAAGGCGATCGCGCGCCGAGTGGACTTGTGCACGGGGTACTCCTTGATCGAACGAACCGCCACTTAGCGGTATACCGTTAAGTGTCAGCCTGGGGCCCCCGGATGACGGGCGGATTACCGAAACGTAAGAAACGCTCGCTCGCGGCGGGCGGTACTACCGTGGTGGGAGTGCAAGCGCGGAAGGGTGGTGCGGTGTCGGCGGAACCGGCGAAGAAGTCGCTGCGGGACCGGGCCTACGAGGAGCTCCGCGACCGGATCGTCGACCTGCGGCTGAGTCCGGGGCAGCGGCTGGTCGAACGCGATCTCGCGACCGAATTGGCGATCTCCCGGATCCCGCTGCGCGAGGCGCTGCAGATGCTCGAGCGCGAGGGGTTGGTCGTCATCGTGCCGCGTCAGGGCGCGATCGTCGCCCCGTTCACCGCCGCCGACGTGCGCGACCTGTTCGATGTGCGCGAGAGTCTGGAAGTCCTCGCCGCCCGCCTGGCCGCCGAACGCGCCGAACCCACCGACTTAGCCGCCCTGCGCGACCAACTCGACGCCGCCCGCCAGGCCACCGCCGCGGGCGACCAGGCCGCGATCGCCGCCGCGAATGCCGGCTTCCACGCCCGCATCGTGGAGGTCTCCGGCAACCCACTCCTGCAATCCCTGTTGCGCCCCTTGGAATCCCGCGTCCGCTGGCTGTTCCACCTCACCAAGGAACGCGACCCCGGCACCCAGTGCGCGGAACACGAAGCCCTCTACGCGGCCATCGCAGCGGGCGACCCCGACGCCGCCGCCGAGATCGCCTACCGGCACGTGGCGTCCGGCCGCGAACCCAGCCTCGCCCTCTCGGCCCAGTGGTCGATGCCCGACATCGACCCGGTCTCGGCCACCCGCACCCGCCAGCGCACCTCCCAGCGCGACAAGACCGCCTGAGCTGTCCTCGCGCGGCCGGCCGCAGGTGGCTTCGGGCCGGGCGGATCTAATGGTCCGAATTCGTGTCGCTCCACGAATTGTGTTCCGCTGCTCGGGCTGCCGAGCGTAGAGCGGTGCGTGCGGCGGCGATGGCGGGGTGGGCGGCCGTGCCGCTGCGGTAGGCGAGGTGGGTGTGGCGGCGGGTCGACAGAGGTGTCAGGGCGACATCGTCGGGTGGGGTGTGCAGGGCGAGAGCGGGGACTATCGCAGTGCCCGCGCCTGCGGCGACCAAGGCAAGGACCGTGTCGAAGTCGTCGGCGTGGTGGCGGATGCGGGGCGTGAAACCCGCTGCCTGGCAGGCGCGGAGGGCGACGGTGTGGCAAAGGGTGCCGGGTGTGCCTGCGATCCACGGGGATTCGCGCTGGGCGCGGAGAGGTTCGGTGTCCGGCAGCGGGTTTCGGGTGGCGAGGTAGACGGTTTCGGTGTGCAGGCGCTCGGTGTGGATGGCGGGATCGGGGGTGGCGGGGACCAGGTCGTAGTCGTGGGTGAGGGCGATGTCGAGGGCGCCCGCGCGCAGGGCGTCGGGGACCTCGGCCGGGTCGATCTCGGTGACCGTGAGTTCGAGGCGGGAGTGGTCGGTGCTCAGGGCGACCAGGGCGGGGGACAGGAGCGCGCGGGCGGCGGTGGGGAAGGCGCCGATGCGCAGGGTTCCGACGAGTTCGTCTCGGGCGACTGCCAATTCGGCATCGGCGCGTTCGAGGGCCGCGAGGATCGTTTCGGTGTGGCCGACGAGCAGGTGCGCGGCCGGCGTGAGAGCGACGCGGCGACCCGTGCGTTCCAGCAGGGGCACGCCCGCCTCGCGTTCGAGCGCGGTGAGCTGTTGCGACACGGCCGACGGCGTGTAGCTGAGCGCGTCGGCGACCGCGGCGATGGTGCCGCGGTGAGCGAGTTCGCGCAGGAGGCGGAGCTTGCGAACATCCAGCATCAGTTCAGCTTACGTTCGACATCATGAATGTGAACTGGACCTGATGTGTCGGCGGCTCGACCATAGGAACCATGACAGCGCTGCAGGGTTTGTTCGTCCCCATGATCACGCCGTTCACCCACGACGGCGCCGTCGCGCCCGCTGCCCTGGAGCGGCACGCGCACAGCGTCCTCGACGCGGGCGCGACCGGACTCGTCGCGTTGGGCACCACCGCCGAGCCCTCGGCGCTGACCGCCGATGAACGGGACCGCGTCCTGGACCTCTGCGCCGCCGTGTGCGCCGAACGGAACGCGCCGCTGATCGTCTGCGCGGGCGGCAATGCGACCGCGGAATCGGTCAGGGCTGTCGGCGAATTGCGGCACCAGGTCGCGGGTGTGCTCGCCGTGGTGCCGTACTACGTGCGCCCGAGTGAGGAGGGCGTCGTCGCGCACTTTACCGCGCTGGCGGCGGCCAGCCGGGCCCCGCTCTACGTCTACGACGTGCCCTACCGCACCGCGCGCCCGCTCAGCGGCGAGACGCTGGTGCGGCTCGCGAACATTCCGAACATCGCCGGTTTCAAACACTCGGTAGGCGGTGTCGACGCGGCCAGTGTCGAACTGCTGGCACGCGCCGGATCCAGCACGACGGTGCTGTGCGGCGACGACCGCTTCGCCTCGGCCCTGCTCGCGCTCGGCGCGCGGGGCGGCATTCTCGCGGCGGCCAATGTCGCGCCCGCGGAGTATGCCGAGCTGGTTACCGCCTGGCTCGCCGGTGACGCGGCGCGGGGCCGCGAGATCGGTCATCGCCTCGACGCGCTCGGCGCCGCGCTGTTCGCCGAACCCAACCCGACGGTGATCAAAGCGGTGCTGGCCGAACGCGGGCAGATCCCCAGTGCGGCGGTCCGGTTGCCGCTTCTGCCCGCTTCGCCCGATTCGACGGCGGCGGCACTGCGGGCCGCCGATTACGAACAATAAATTTCGCTGGTCTTCGCCCGCGAAAGATGCCAGGCTCAAGCGGTGACGAAACCTCCGGATATCGGCGCCGCCGCCGATCCCACCTCCGACAAGCTGGATGCCGCCGTACTCAAAGTGGCAGGCGTAGTCGTCCTCGGTGCCGTGATGTCGATCCTCGACATCACCGTGGTCACCGTCGCGATTCCGACATTCATGGCGGACTTCCAGGCCTCCGTCGAGGTCGTCGCCTGGACCATGACCGGCTACACCCTCGCGCTGGCCTCGGTCATCCCGATGACGGGGTGGGCGGCCGACCGCTTCGGCACCAAACGCCTCTATATGGCGGCGCTGACCTTCTTCATCATCGGGTCGGTGCTGTGTTCGATGGCGTGGAGTATCGAATCGCTGGTGGCGTTCCGCGTCATCCAGGGCATCGGCGGCGGCATGCTCATGCCGCTGGGCATGACGATCATGACCCACGCCGCGGGCCCGCAGCGGATCGGCCGCGTGATGGCGGTGCTCGGTGTGCCGATGCTGCTCGGCCCGATCTGCGGCCCCATCCTCGGCGGCTGGCTCATCGACTCGTTCAGCTGGCACTGGATCTTCCTGATCAACCTGCCGCTGGGTGTGGTCGCCCTGATCCTGGCCTACATCGTGTTCGCGCCCGACAAGCCCAAGCCCTCGGAGTCGTTCGACTTCCTCGGCATGCTGCTGGCTTCACCCGGCCTGGCGCTGTTCCTGTTCGGTGTCTCCTCCATTCCGGAGAAGGGCACGGTGCTCGCCGCGCGCGTGCTCATCCCGGCGATCATCGGAGCTGTGCTGCTGGTGGCGTTCGTGTTCCACGCGCTGCGCACCGAGCATCCGCTGATCGACCTGCGCCTGTTCCGCAATCCGTCGCTGCGCTTCTCGGTGCTGACCATGTCGCTGTTCGCGACGGCGTTCTTCGGCGCGGGCTTCCTGCTGCCGAACTACCTGCAGCAGGTGCGCGGTGAGACGGCCTTCGATTCCGGCCTGCTCATGGCGCCACAGGGTATCGGCGCCATGCTGACGATGCCGATCGCGGGCTTCCTGGTCGACAAGATCGGGCCGGGCAAGATCGTCATGTTCGGCATCACCTTCATCACCATCGGCCTGGCCGGGTTCACCCAGCTGCACGCCGACACGTCCTACCTGATGATCGGCGCCGCGCTGTTCGTGATGGGTCTGGGCATGGGCTGCACCATGATGCCGGTGATGACCGCCGCCATCCAGACGCTCTCGCACGCCCAGGTCGCGCGCGGTTCGACCTTGATGAACATCATCAACCAGACCGCGGCCTCGATCGGCACGGCGACGATGTCGGTCGTGCTGGCCGCCCAGCTCAACGACCACCCCGAGGCCAAGATCGGCATCGCCTCGAACGCCCAACCGGACATCGCCGCGCAGGTGCCGCCGTCGGTGATCGAGCAGGGTCTGGAACTGGCCGCCGAGGCGTTCAGCAATACCTATTGGGTCACCGTGATTCTCGCGGCGCTGACACTGATCCCGGCGTTCTTCCTGCCGCGGAGCAAGCCCGAGGCGCCGGTCGACGCCGAAGCCGTCGCGCTGGTCTGACCCCTCCCGCAGCGAAAGCCCGGACGGAACCTGGTGTTCCGCCCGGGCTTTCGGGTCGCGACTCAGCCGTAGAGCTTGACGAAGGCTTCGAGCGACCGTTCGATATCGCCGCGCAGCGCCTTCGCGACCGCCGAACCGATCGGGCCGAACAGCGGCGCACCGCCCAGATCGATGTCGACACCGACCTTGGACCCGCTGCCCGCCGGTTCGACCAGCAGGCCGAGACCGAACTTGGTGCCGCCGATGCCCGTACCGGTCAGCGCAAGGCGCCGCGGCGGTTCGGCGGTGCGCACGGTCCAGGTGACCTTGTTGCGAAAGCCCTTCACACGGGCGATGCCGACGAGGACGGTGCCGGAGGTGAGGTCCTCGGGCAGGGTGCCGCGCCACGCCTCGTGAATGGTCAGCCAGTCGCCGAGCGCCGGCAGGTCGGAAGCGTGGGCCCACGCCTGGTCCGGCGGGACGGGGACATCGACGGAGAGCTTCAGTTTCGCCACCCGGGGATGGTATCCGGTACCCGAGGTTCCGCCTCGACCGGACCAGGGCATAGCAAACCAGAATAGATCACCTGCCCAGGAGCGTGGAGGGGAATTCTGTAGGCGGACACAATGATCCACATCGCAATCGATCATGGTACTGCTACTGTGTGCGGGTCGCCGGCAGCGAGGCTTGCCTGGCGAATGCCTCCCGGGCCGGCCGGTGAGGGCCCACCGGCCAGGGCGTGGTGTGGTCGACGACGACGAAAGATCTGATGAACTCAGGAATTGCGGTGCTGTTACTCGTCATCGGAGCGCCGCTGTTGCTGCTCGCGCTGGCCGTGACGGTCTTTGCCATGCGCAACGAGCGCCAGCAGCGACTGCGCGCCGACGCCGCCATCCGTGAGCGTGTCGCGTTGGAGAACGGGCTGATCCAGCTGGCGCAGACGACGCTGCCCTCGATCACCGACGCGGTGCGCAGGCACGAAATCCCCGTGGTGGCTGTCGATCTGCCCGTGGAACTGCAGCATGCGCAGGTCGGCCAGGTGTTGCAGATGATCGCCACCGGTCACGCCGAGGATCTGCGTGTGGTCTCCGAGGAGACCAGGGCGATGGTCGAACGCTACGGCGAGCAGCGCAGGCTCAACGAGGTCATGGCCGCCAAAGACGAGGCGCAGGCCGAGCTGTCGGCGTCCTCGCGGGCCGCCACCAGCGCCGCGGTGCGCTCGTTCGGCACCTCGGTGGTCAGCCTCGGCACCGACCTCGGGCAGGTCGTGAGTGCCGCGCTGCGTGAGCATCGCGACGACGCCATCTACGAGACGCTGACCAGGATCGACCACACCGTGCAGCAGATGATCCGGCAGGCGCAGTCCTATGTGATCGTCTCCGGTGGTCTGCCGGGCCGCCGCTGGCCGCAGCAGTCGCTCACCGATGTGGCGGGCGGCGCCACCGGGCGGGTCAGGGAATTCCTGCGCGTGCGGTCGGGGCAGTCCGATCGGGTCGTGATCAGCCGCGCGGTGGAACCGCTCGTGCACACCCTGGCCACGCTGCTCGACAACGCGCTGCGCTATTCGCCGCCGTCGTCGTTCGTCGAGATCGGCTTCCAGGAGGGGCATCACGGCGTCACCGTCATCATCGATGACGCGGGCATGCGGATGAGCCCGGAGCAGCTCGAGGACGCGCGCCAGGTGCTCAGCGGTGAACGCGCGGTCGACATCCACGATCTCGGACCGGCGCCGAAGGTCGGGTTCCCCGGCATCGCGGCGCTGGCGCGGCGCTACGGGTTCTCCGTCCACGTCGACGGTCCCAACATCTTCGGCGGTATGCGGGCCATGGTCTATGTGCCCTCGGCACTGCTGGTCAGCGGTGCCGCGCCGCGGTTGCCGGAGCCGGAACTGGCCGCGCCTGCGCATGTTCCGGTACCGGTGCCGGTCGAGGCCGACGGGCCCCGCGCCGAAGTGCACGAGATCACCAGTGGGGGATTGCCCAAGCGCCGCCGCAGGCCGGTCGCGCCGGATTCGGCGGGGGTGCCCACCGAATCGGGGCATGCTCGCCCCGACCTCGCCGCTGCCTGGCACAGCGGTTCCCGCAGCGGTCGCCTCGCTGCGGCCGAGCGAACCACGGAAGGAACAGCCGATGAGCACACCGGTAGCCGATAGCACGAACCGCCTTGCGTGGCTGCTCGAGGATCTGGAGATCCCCGGCGTCCGCTTCGCGGTGCTGCTGTCCGATGACGGACTGCGGATCGCCCACTCCCGTGGCGTGGCCAAGGACGACGCCGAACGCTTCGCCGCGGCCGCCTCCGGCCTGCGCTCGCTCGGCAAGGCGCTCGGCGAGTTCTGCGGCGGATCGTCGAATGCCGTGCGCCAGAACATGACCGAGTACGACGAGGGCATGATCATGATCACCGCGGCCGGTGTCGGTGCGCTCCTAGGCGTCGCCACCACCGCCGACGTCGACGTCGCGCTGGTGGCGCACCGGATGAACGAACTGGCCTCGCGCGTCGGCCACGAGATCGGCAGCGCGCCGCGCCACGGTGGCAGGTAATGAGTCGCGGCAGGCGCGATCCCGACCTGGTCAGGTCGTATGTGCGTACCGGCGGCCGGGTCCGGGCCGCGCATGAACTGGATCTGGTGACCCTGGTCCGCGCCGCCGCCGACGCGCGGCCCGATCACCGGCCCGACGAGCGCCGGGTACTCGCGCTCACCAGTCGCCGCGGCGCGCTGTCCATCGCCGAGCTGTCGGCGTATCTGGACCTGCCCGCGTCGGTCGTGAAGATCATCGTGTCCGATCTGCTCGACAGCGGACATCTACAGTGCCCGACTCCGGCCGAAGTGAAGCCGGAGCTCGCGTTGATCAAGGAGGTGCTGCATGGTCTCCGTGCCATCGCGGGGTGAGGTCGACTACGTCGCGGAGACCGTGACGCGGTCGGTGAAGATCCTGGTCGCAGGCAATTTCGGCGTCGGCAAGACGACGTTCGTGTGCGGCGTCTCGGAGATCAGGCCGCTGCGCACCGAGGAGACGATCACCGAGGCGAGCATCGGCGTCGACGACATGGCCGGGCTCGGCACCAAGGTGCAGACCACCGTCGCACTGGATTTCGGCCGGATCACCCTGAATCCGCAACTGGCGCTGTACCTTTTCGGCACGCCCGGCCAGGAACGCTTCGCCCCCCTGTGGGAGGAGCTGGCCCGTGGCGCGCTGGGCGCGCTCGTGCTCGTCGACACCCGGCGCATCGAGAAGGCCGACGACGTGCTCTCGGCGCTGGAACAGCGCGGTGTGCCGTATGCGGTGGCGGTCAACGAGTTCGAGGGCTTCCGGCGCTACCCGCTCGAGGAAGTGCGTGAGGCGCTCGACCTGGCGCCGGACACGCCGGTGGTCGCCGTCGACGCGCGCCGCCGCGACCACGGCATGCGTGCGCTGATCACGTTGGCGGAGTACCTGTTCCGCAGGCAGGAAGCCAACGCGTCATGACGGTGGACCTCTCGGCCGACGAGCGGGTGCCGATGTACGCGCCCGAGTTCGCCGCCGATCCCCAGGCGGCCTACCGGGAGATGCGGCGCCGGTTCGGTTCGGTGGTGCCGGTCGAGTTGTCGCCGGGAATCCGCGCGACGCTGGTGATCGGATATCACACGGCGGTGCGGATCCTCAACGATCCCGAGCACTTCCCGGCCGATCCGCGGACGTGGCAGCGCACCATCCCGCAGGACTGCCCGGTGCTGCCGATGCTGCAGTTCCGGCCGGCCGCGCTGCGCACCACCGGCGCCGAGCACGCCAGGTACCGGCAGGCCAATGTCGCCGGTATCGCCGGCGTGGACCTGTACGCGATGCACGCCACCATCGAGCAGTTCGCGATTCCGTTGATCAACAGCTTCTGCGCGACCGGCTCGGCGGACCTGTTGAGCCAGTACGCGTTTCCGCTGGTGTTCCAGGCGCTGAACTCGATGCTGGGCTGCACGCCGGAGATCGGGACGCAGGTCGCCACCGGCATGGCGCAGATCTTCGAGGGCGACGACGCCGAAGCGGGCAACAACCTGCTCGCCTCCGCGTTGACCGACCTGGTCGCGCTGCGGCAGCGCGAGCCGGGCGACGACGTCGCCACCCGGCTGCTGCACCACCCGGCCGCGCTCACCGACGAGGAGATGGTGCACCAGCTGCTGGTGCTCTACGGCGCAGGCATCGAGCCGATGCTGAACCTGGTGGTCAACACGCTGCGGCTGATGCTCACCGACGATCGTTTCGCGGGCAATGTGCTCGGTGGCAGCCTGTCGACCCGCGACGCGCTCGACGAGGTGCTCTTCACCGACCCGCCGCTGGCAAACTTCTGCATGACCTATCCGCGTCAGCCGATCCTGGTAGACGAGATGTGGCTGCCCGCGCACGAACCGGTCGTGATCAGCATGTCGGCCTGCAACAACGATCCGGCCATCGCCGGGCGCGATGTGGTCGACAACCGGGCGCATCTGGCGTGGAGCGCGGGCCCGCACGGCTGCCCGGCCAAGTCGGTGGCGTATCTGATCGTGCAGGACGCGATCGACCAATTGCTCGACGCGCTGCCGGAGCTGACGCTGGCCGTGCCCGCCGAGGAATTGGTGTGGCGGCCCGGGCCGTTCCACCGGTCGCTGGCCGCGTTGCCGGTCGAGTTCCCGAAGACGCCGCCGCTGCCGATGCCCTGATCCGCGCTCAGCGGGCGCGCAGGGCCGGGCCGACGAACCGTTCGACCAGCTGACGTTCGGCCGCGGCATCGGGCAGTGGCCAGGTGAGCAGCGAGAGCACGACCCGCACGATCCAGGCCGCGGCCGCATCGTCGGGGGCGATGCGGGTCAGTGCGGTCGCGATGCGGCCGAGTTCGGGTGCCTCGGCGAGGAATTCGTCGGTGTCGGGGGAGCGGTGCCGGATCAGCCACTGCCGCAGGACCGGATCGGCGCGGAGGGCGGCGACCGCGGCCAGAATCGCCTCGACCGGGCGACGGCCCGCGGGCACCTGGTCGACGGCGGCTTCGACGCGGGCGACGACCGTGCCCGCGGCCCTGACCATGACGGCGCGGACCAGGCGTGGTTTCCCGCCGACGTAGCGGTACATCGTCGCGCGGGAGCAGCCTGCGGCGGCGGCGATGTCCTCGGCGGTGACGTCGTCGATGCCGCGTTCGAGGAACAGCGCGAGGGCGGCGCGTTCGATCCGGTCGATCGCGACGGTGCGGCGGTCGCCGCCTGCCAGCCAGTCGGCGGTCATCGGGAGCTCCTTCGCTGTCTCAGGCTGAGACGTTCTCTCGAAATTGTCTACCCGAGTCAGTGCTGGAAGATCGTGTTTTCGCGATATGGGTCGCCGGTGCGCCGGGTGTGCAGGCGGTCTCATGGTGAGACGGCGGTTGACCTCCTGTTCGCCCCGGGACACGGTGAGGGCCGACAACCTGACCAGGAAAGGCGGCGGCGATGACCACGGATCTCGGGGCGATCGATCTCTTCGATGCGGCGGTGCTCGACGACCCCTACCCCCTGTATCGGACGCTGCGTGAACACGCGCCGGTCCATCGGGTGCCGGGTACCGACTTCTTCCTCGTCGCGTCGTGGGCCGCGGTCGCCGAGGCCACCGCGCGGACGGCGGACTTCTCCTCGCATCTGACCGGGGTGCTCGTCGCCCAACCGGGAGCGGCGCCGGTGACCTTCGACCTCGATTCGACCGGACAGGCCGTGCACGTGCTGGCCACCGCCGACGGTGCCGTGCACTCCGCGCATCGCGGCATCGTCGGCCCGGCGCTGGCCAAACGGGTTCGCACCCTGGGGCCCGTGGTCACCGCGCTCACCGAGCAGCTCTGGGCCGAGGAGCTCGACGGTGACCGGATCGACTGGGCCACCGGCATCGCCGACCGGCTACCGCTCGCGCTGATCGCCGAACTCGTCGGGTTCCCGCGCGCCGATGTGCCGCAGCTGCTGTCGTGGGCGTACGACTCCACCGAGATGCTGGGCGGCATCGTCGCCGACGGCAGGATGGCGGCGCTGATCACCTCGGCCGCCGAACTGGCCAACTACGCCTACCAGGCGGTGGTTGCGGCGAAAGAGCGTGCGGCCGGGCAGGATTCGCCGGAAGCGCTGATCGATGTGCTCGCCGCGGCCTTGGCCGCCGGGCGCATCGACGAGCAGCAGGCGGTGCTGATCGTGGTGCAGCTGGTCGGTGCCGGCGGTGAGTCGACCGCCGGTCTGATCGCCTCGGCGACCCGCCTGCTGGCGACCGACCTCGACCTCCAGTCGCGACTGCGGGATCGTCCCGAGCTGGTGCCCGCGTTCTTGGACGAAGCGCTGCGGGTGGAGTCGCCGTTCCGCGGCCATCACCGGCACGTCGTCGCCGATACCGAGCTGGCCGGCGTCGCGCTCCCCGCGGGCAGTCACCTGCTGTTGCTGTGGGGCGCGGCCAACCGCGATCCGGCGATGTTCGGCGCGCCCGATGTCGTCGACCTGGAGCGGCCTCGCGGACGGGCGCACGCGGCGTTCGGCGCGGGCGCGCACTTCTGCATCGGATCCGCACTGGCCCGCCTCGAAGCGACGGCCGCGATCACCCTGCTGCTCGAGCGCACCGAACGGTTCACCCTGGACGACGACGCACCGCCGCGCTGGGTGCCGAGCCTGTTCGTCCGGCGGCACGCGAGCCTGCCGCTCCGGGTCACCCCGCGCTGACCCGCGGCACCGTGACGGGGTGCGCAATCCTCACCTGAGCCGAGGAACGGACGAATTTCGAGGAAGTCGCGCAACGTTCGCCAGCCCCGTCGCCGAGCCGTAAGCCCTACTCTCGGTAAGAGGTCCTGTTGCCAACTGTGCCGCGTCCCGGCAACATCCGGCAAACATCGGAAGGCCACCACCCCACCCACCACGACCACCCACCACCTGACGACCACCGCGCCTGCGACGACGTCGTGGCGGCAGGGCTCCACCTACGCGATCGGTGACAAGGTCACCTACCAGGGCGTTACCTACAGCTGCAGGCAGGCGCACACCGTCCACGACCCGAACTGGACACCGCCGAACACGCCCGCACTCTGGTCGCGGGGATAGCCGTCCGGACCGAGGCCTGGCGAGCAGCAAACGTTTCGTGTGTTCTCCCACCATCGCCCCCACGATGGGGCGAGGATTGAGCACGACTCGCCGGCCTCGCGTTCGGCCGGCCCCGCAGCACAAGGACGTGAGATATGAGTGACAGGAAATTCGCCTTCGCCTTCGCGGCCACCGGGACGGCGTTGCTGGCCATGACGATCGGCTCACCGTCCGCCTCCGCGGCGGTCTCGCAATTGACGGTCGACCCCGGACTCAGCGTCGGGATGGCAACCAACTACGGCACCGGCTGCACCCACCATCTGGTGGCCCGGCTCAGCGTCGACATGGAACCTGTCTCCTTCTACGACAACGGCACGCTGCTGGCCGTTGTCGTCCCGCTCGACGGCACCGCCAGCATCGACTGGGTGCCCTCGAGCAGCGGACCGCACAGCCTGGCGGCACTGCAGGGCGGCGTCGGCCGCGGCGCCGATGTGAGCGTCGGCAGGGGCTACCGGTTCGGCGAGTCCTGCGTGGTCACCGGCGGCTGACCCGAACACGGCGGTGGCCCGGTCCACGCGGACCGGGTCACCGCCGTCTGGGTCTACTTCTTCGACGGGGCGAGCTTCTTGTCCTCGCCCTTCTTCCCCGACTTCTTCTTCGAGTGCGACTTCGGTTCGGCGCCATCGGTATCGGCGCCACCAGCCGGCGCGACGGCGGTGACGACCAGATCGTCGTCCGCGGTGCCGACATTCACCGTCGCTCCCGGTTCCAGCCCGCCGTCGAGCAGCAGTCGCGAGATCCTGTTGTCGAGTTCCTTCTGCACCGTGCGCCGCAACGGACGGGCGCCGAACTCCGGTTGGAAACCCCGGTCGCCCAGCCAGTCCACCGCCGACTCGCTGATGTCGAGCTCGATGTCCTGGGCGGCGAGCATGCGCCGGGTCTTGTCCAGGATCAGGTTCACGATCCGTTCCAGCTGCGACTTGTCGAGCCGGTGGAACACCACCGTCTCGTCGATGCGGTTGAGGAACTCCGGCCGGAAATGCTGCTGCAGCCGTTCCATCAGCTGCGGCGTGATCGCCTCCAGATCGCCCTCCGGGGCCTTCAAGATCAGGTCCGAGCCGATGTTGGAGGTCATGATGACGATCGTGTTCTTGAAATCGACGGTGCGGCCCTTGGAATCGGTGACCCGGCCGTCGTCGAGCAACTGCAACAGCACGTTGAACACATCCGGGTGCGCCTTCTCGACCTCGTCGAACAGGATCACCGAGTACGGCTGCCTGCGCACCTTGTCGGTGAGCTGCGCCGCGTCGTCGTAGCCGACATATCCGGGCGGGGCACCGACGAGACGCGAGACCGTGTGCTTCTCCTGGAACTCGCTCATGTCGAAGCGGATGAGCCGGTCCTCGTCGCCGAAGACGGCCTCGGCCAACGCTTTCGCGAGTTCGGTCTTGCCGACACCGGTCGGCCCGAGGAACAGGAACGACCCGATCGGCCGATTCGGATCCTTGAGTCCGGCCCTGGCGCGGCGCACCGCCTCGGCGACCGCGACGATCGCCTCGTCCTGCCCGATCACCCGCTTGTGCAGCACGTCCTCGAGCTGGAGCAGGCGCTGCTTCTCCTCGGCGGTGAGATCCGCGACGGGAATACCGGTCTGCCGGGAGATCACCTCGGCGATGTCGACGACCCCGACCTCGGGCTCGCCTGCCCGCACGCCGGATTCCTCGAGCTCTTGCTCCTTGGCCGCGATATCGGCCTTGATCGCGGTGGCCTTCTCGTAGTCCTCGTTGTCGACCGCGGCGTCTTTCTCCCGGTACAGCCGCGCGATCTCCTCGTCCTTGGCCCTCGCCTCCGGATCGGGTGTGCCTGAACGCAGCCGCACCCTGGCACCGGCCTGGTCGATCAGATCGATCGCCTTGTCGGGCATGAACCGATCGGTGATGTAGCGATCGGAGAGCTGGGCCGCCGCGATCAGCGCCTCGTCGGAGTAGCGCACCTGATGGTGCTCCTCGTAGACATCGGCCAGCCCGCGCAGGATCTCGATGGTGTCCTCCACCGAGGGCTCCGACACCATCACCGGCTGGAACCGGCGCTCCAGCGCGGCATCCTTCTCGATGTACTTGCGGTACTCGTCGATCGTGGTCGCGCCGACGACATGCAGTTCACCGCGGGCGAGCGCGGGCTTGAGCAGGTTGCCCGCGTCCATCGAGCCCTCGCCGCCGCCACCGGCGCCGACGATGGTGTGCAGCTCGTCGATGAAGACGATCAGTTCGTCCTTGTGCGCGCGGACCTCGTCGAGGATCTTGGTCAGCCGCTCCTCGAACTCACCGCGGTACTTGCTGCCCGCGACCAGCGTGCCGACATCGAGCGCGATGACGCGACGGTCGGCGAGAGTGGACGGCACGTCGTTGTTGACGATCCGCTGCGCCAGCCCCTCCACGATCGCGGTCTTGCCGACACCGGGATCACCGATCAGCACGGGGTTGTTCTTGCGCCGCCGCGACAGGATCTCGATCGTCTGCTCGATCTCCTGCGCCCGCCCGACGACCGGGTCGACGAGACCTTCGCGGGCCTCCGCGGTGAGATCGCGGCCGTATTCGTCCAGCGTGGGGGTGTCGGTCTGCTGCTGTCGCTTGGCGGGGGCGCCGGTGGTCGCGGGGCCGGACGTATTGCCGCTCTGGGTGGCGGCGATGCCTGCCATCAGCGCCTGGGCCGCCACGGAGTCGGGGAGCGAGGCGATGCCGAGCAGGACGTGCTCGGGACCGATGTAGCTGCTGCCGGACTGCGCGGCCTGCCGTTGGGCGGCGCGCAGCGCCAGCTTGGTGCCGGGGCTGAGGGTGATGTCGGCGAGGTCGTCTTCGCTGGGCGAACCGGTGTCGAGGTACTCCTGCATCTGCTCGGCAACCTGGTCGGGATCCAGGCTGAGCTCGGCCACGATGCTGCGGCCCGGCTCGGATTCGGTGGCGGCGTAGAGCAGATGCTCTGGCGTGATCTCGGGATTGCCCCATTCCTGGGCGGCCTCGCGTGCCGAGCCGATCAGCAATTTGGCGTTGTCGGTCATGAGTCTGCCCAGGTCGATCCGCTGCACGGGTGGCTTCGCCGACATTCCTGAGCCGAAGAATCGCTGGAAGATGTCATCGAAAGAGTTCATCGAACTACCTGGCCAGCTCGCTGTCATGTCCACACCTCTTCGCTAGTCGCGCCGCTCGTCGCGGCGACTCATGCAGATCGGGTCGGTACTGCCAGCAATACTTCGGCATCCTCGGGTGGGGTGCAAGCAATTGGAGAGTTTCACATCTGCAACGTCGTGAGGTGTGTCCGGCAACCAAACTCCGGCTGAAGCGGTCCCGAACCACCGGTTTTGTCTGATTCTTGATCGAGGAGCGGCACGGACGGGTAGCGTGACGACCCGCGCCACGGTATCGATCGCGGCGCCCATATTTGCCCGCCGACCGAGCTGGTCGAACAGGCCGACGGGAAGAGCACGGAGTTTGGTCACCGACGTCATCGATGTCACCGCGGATTTCACGATCGCGCGTCAATCACTGTGGGATGTCCTGCTGGATCCGCAGAGCTATCCGCGGATGTTCACCGGCATCGGCAGCTGCGAACGGGTCGAGCGACCCGACGGGTCGGTGGTGTGGCAGGTGCGGGTCGGGTCGGCCGCCGCGGGGATCGAGACGCACGAGTTCGTCCTCGTGATCGGGCGCTGGTACGAGAGTTTCGAACTGCGCAGCCCGGCGCTGGGCAGCTTCGCCTCGGTCCGGCTGCGCGGCGACGAGCAGCGCACGCGCCTCGACATCACCCTGTTCGCCGCGGCCAGAGTGCACCCGCTGCTCGGCGAACGCAGCAACTCCACGGTCACCGACTGGGTGAAGGCGGGGCTGCGCCGCACCGCCGACGTCATCGCGGGCACCCGATCCTCGGTGGTGGTCAACGCCGAACGCTCGATGATCCGGCGCAACGCCGGGGTGGCACGCAGCATCGCGGCGACCGGGCTGATGCGTCCCGAACCCATCTCGATGGTGAAACAGCTTCGCTCCCTGTCGAAGTGGGGCTTCAATCTGGCGGGCGGATACGCCGCGGGCGCGGCGCACGCGCCGGATCGGCTCGCGCTGATCGACTCGCGCGGCACCCGCACCTTCGCCGAGGTCGACACCAGGTCCACCGCGCTCGCCGGAGCGATGCACGCGCTGGGTCTGCGCGCGGGTGACGCGATCGGCCTGCTGTCCCGTAATCACGCGGGCATGGTCGAAACCATGGTCGCCGCGGGCAAACTCGGCGTCGACGTGGCGCTGCTCAATGCCGGACTGTCCGGGCGGCGGATCGAGGAGATCGTGCAGCGGCACCGGCTCAGCGCGGTCTTCGTCGACGGGCCGCTGGAAACGCTGATCCGCTACCTGCACAGCGACGTCCCGCGATACACCACCGACGATCTGCCGCCGGACCCGGATCGCACCACGGTCGACGGCCTGATCGCGTCGGGAAACACCGACTTCCCCGTGCCGGCGCATCCCGGCAGACTGATCGTGCTCACCTCGGGCACCAGTGGTTCGCCCAAGGGCGCGCGCCGCCCGCACGCCAAGGGCTTCGGCACGATCGCCGCGCTGCTGTCGCGGATTCCGCTGCGGGTCGAAGAGGTCATGCTCATCCCGGCGCCGCTGTTCCATACCTGGGGCCTGGCCGGATTGCAGCTGAGCACCGCACTGCGCGCCACCGTGGTGCTCACCGACGGCTTCGACGCCCTCGACTGCCTGCGGGCGATCGCCCAGCACCGGATCACCACCTTGATCGTGGTCCCGACCATGGTCGAGCGCCTGCTCGACGTGCCGGGTGACGTGCGCGCGAGCTTCGACTTGTCGAGCCTGCGGCACGTCGTCAGCTGCGGCGCCCCCCTGGCCGGGGCCACCGTGCTGCGCTTCCTCGACACCTTCGGCGACGTGCTCTACAACGTGTACGGCTCGACCGAGGTCTCCTGGGCCAGCGTCGCCACCCCCGCCGACCTGCGGGTCTCGCCGACCACCGCGGGCCGACCGCCGCTGGGCACCCGTGTGGCCGTGCTCGGTCCCGACCTGCGGCCGGTGCCGGTCGGCGCCACCGGGCACATCTTCGTCGCCAATCACATGCTCTTCGACGGCTACGTCAACGCGGCGCCGCCGGAGGAGGCCGACGGCATGCTCGACACCGGCGACCTCGGCTATCTCGACGCCGCGGGCCGGTTGTTCGTGGCCGGCCGCGACGACGAGATGATCATCTCCGGCGGCGAGAACGTCTTCCCGCGACCCGTCGAGGAAGCCCTGGCGAACCTGCCGCAGATCACCGAGGTGGCCGTCGTCGGCGTCCCCGACCGGGAGTTCGGTCAGCGGCTGGCCGCGTTCGTGGTGAAACGCGAAGGGGCGGGCCTGGATTCGGACATGGTGCGGACCTACATCCGCAACCGGCTCAGCCGTTTCTCGGTCCCGCGCGATGTGACGTTCCTCAACGCCCTGCCGCGCGGGGAGACCGGCAAGATCCTCAAGCGGGTGCTGGTGCGACCGGAGTCAGCGCTGAGCGAGTAGCAGCCGCAACGCCCGCTCGAGCGCCGCCGAGGCCTGGGCTCCCGACAGCCCGCGCCGGTCCTGCAGGTGGTGGCGCATCGGCCAGGCGAGTGTGCCATCGATGAGGTCGAGCAGTTCGTCGTCGATGGTGCCGTCGGGCCGGGTGAGTTCGGGGGCGAAGTGCGCGGCGAGGACGGCGCGGATGCGTTCGTCGGTGCGGCGCATGCGCGCGTCGATCGCCGCGACCGACCGCGATTCCTGCAGACCGGGCAGGCGTGGGGTGCGCTGGAGATCGAAGATCGCACCGCTCTGCCGCACCACGATCGCGATCCGCTCGGCGAGCGCCAGTTCGGGATCGGGTGTCACCAGGCAGGCCTCCACCGTGGCGGACTGGTACTCGGTCGCGGCGAGGAGCAGGGCATCGCGGTCGGGGAAGTGCACGAAGATGCTGCGCTCGGAAGTACCTGCCCGAGCGGCGATCTCGCGGGTCGTCGGCGCGAAATCGCCCTCGGTGATCGCGGCGAGCAGTCCGACGATGATGGCTTCGCGCGTCTTCGCCGGATCGCGGCGCCGCCGCGGCGGACGCGCCCCCGGCTCGTCCGCCGCCTCGACCTCGTGCCCTGACCTCATCGGCCCATCACAGCACAGACCGTCCGTGGCCTGCCTACTCGCTCGGCTGCGGCGCCGTCCGGTTCATCACCGAATGCGTGCGTGAGTAGCCGAAGTAGACGACCAGACCCACCACCAGCCAAGCCAGGAACCGCACCCATGTCTCCCACGGCAGCGAGTAGATCAGGTAGGCCGAGAACCCGATGCCGATCAGCGGGATGACGGGCATGAACGGCAGCCGGAACGAGCGCGGCGCGTCGGGCCTGGTGCGCCGCAACACGATCACGGCCACGCACACCACGATGAAGGCCATCAGGATGCCGATGTTGGTGAGCTCGGCGACGGTGTTGATCGGCAGTACGCCGGCCAGGATCGCCGCGCCGACACCGACGATCCAGGTCACCCTGGTCGGCACCTTGCGGGTCGGGTGGGTCTTGGCGAACCACTCCGGCAGCAGTCCGTCGCGGCTCATCGCGAACCACACCCGGGTGACGCCGAGCATGAAGGTGAGCACCACGGTGATGATGCCGACGATCGCGCCGACGGCGATGATATTGGCGACGCCGGGCATCCCGACCGACTCGAACGCGGTGGAGAAGCCGCTGGTCGGGCTGATCTCGGTGTATTTCTGCATGCCGGTGAGAACCAGCGTGGCCAGCACGTAGAGCACCATCGCGATGGCCAGCGAATAGATGATCGCCTTGGGCAGATGCTTGCGCCCGTCGACCGATTCCTCGGCCGCGGTACTCATCGCGTCGTAGCCGAACACCGCGAAGAACACCGTCGCCGCACCCGTCCACACGGCGCCGACGCCGAACGGGAAGTACGGGTCGTAGTTGGCGCTGTCGATGTGGAACACCCCGAGCACCACGATGAGCACCACCAGGGCCACCTTGATCCCGACCGCGATCGTCTCGAACCGGCCGACGCTGGCGATTCCGCGCGAGAGCACCCACGCGGTGCCGAGGCAGAACAGCACCGCGAACAGATCGACGACCCGTCCGTCACCGGTGTCGGGCGCGCCGAGCATCCATTCCGGCAGGGTCAGCCCGACCTGGTCGAGCAGGAACCCGAAGTATCCGGACACACCGATGGCGACCACCGCCGCGACCGCGATGTATTCCAGCAGCAGATCCCAGCCGATGAACCAGCCCGCCAGCTCACCGAGCGAGACATAGCCGTAGGTGTAGGCCGAGCCCGCCTTGGGCACCATGCCGGCGAACTCGGCGTAACACAGCGCCGCCGCCGCGCTGGCCACACCGGCGATCAGGAACGAGATCAGCACCGCGGGCCCGGTCACCGAATGGGCGACCGACCCGGCCAGGGTGAAGATGCCCGCACCGATGATGCCGCCGACGCCGATGGCGGTGAGCTGCCACAGGCCGAGCGATTTGGCGAGCCGTTCGTCGCTCGGAATCTCGTCCTCGACCTCGACGAGGGGTTTGCGGCGCAACATCTGGGCGCGCAACTCTGCGAAAGACATTCGCGTTCCTTCCGTCGGCGCGCACCGCCACATCGCGATGCACGGATCTGAGTACACCGCCACGCCGCGACCGTGGGCGCCGAGAGTGAATATTGTTCAGCCGTAGAGCCCGAATGGACAGCCGGTCGTTACCCGCGCCCGCCGACGAGCGCGCGCAGGAAGAACCCGAGATTGGCAGGCCGTTCGGCCAGTCTGCGCATGAAATACCCGTACCACTGGTCACCGTAGGGGACGTAGACGCGAACGTGGTTGCCCGCGTCGGCGAGTCGCTGCTGTTCGTCGGCGCGGATGCCGTACAGCATCTGGTACTCGTATTCCTCGGTCTTGCGCTGCGCCGACTGCACCGCGACCCCGGCCGCGGCGATCACCGCCGGGTCGTGCGAGGCGATCATCGGATAGCCCGAGCCCGCGGTCAGGATCGCCAGGCAGCGCAGATACGACGCGTCGACCTCGGCCCGGTGCAGGAAGGCCACCGACTCGGGTTCGTCGTAGGCGCCCTTGCACAACCGGATTCGCGACCCCGGGCCCGCCAGCGCCCGGCAGTCGTCCTCGGTGCGGCGCAGGTAGGCCTGCAGCACCGTACCCAGCCAGGGGAACTCGGCGCGCAGGTCGCGCACGATCGCCAGGGTCGAGTCGGTGGTGGTGTGGTTCTCGGCGTCGACGGTGACCCAGATGCCCGCGGCCTCGGCGGCGGTGCAGATCTGGTGGGCGTGCTCACGGGCGATCGCGTGCCCGTCGCGCGGCAGCGCCTGACCCAGCGCCGAGAGCTTGACCGAAACCTCCAGCGGCCGAACGTCTCCCGTCGCGACGTCCGCCTGGGGGAGTCGGCCGAGCGCGGCGATCAGCGCGCGGTAGTGCACGACGGTGGCTTCCGCTCCTGCCAGGTCGGTGGTGTCCTCGCCGAGATAATCGATGCTGACGAAACGGCCGGAGCGCAGCAGGGTTTCGGTCGCGCGCACCGCGTCGTCCTCGGTGGTGCCCGCGACGAAGCGGGCGACCACATCCCGGCTGACCGGCAGCCGGGTGATGGTCCGTTCCAGCCGCGGTGAGCGGGCGGCGGCGAGCATGGTCGAGCGCAACAGTGCCGACATCAGCGGGCCTCCGTCTCGGGCGCCTGGTGCGGATAGCGGTGGTCGGTGGGCGGGGTGAAGGTTTCCTTGATGGTGCGAGCGGAGGTCCAGCGCAGCAGGTTCTGCGCCGAGCCCGCCTTGTCGTTGGTGCCGGATGCGCGTCCGCCGCCGAACGGCTGCTGGCCGACGACCGCGCCGGACGGTTTGTCGTTGATGTAGAAGTTGCCCGCGGCGAAGGTGAGCCGCTCGGTCGCCGCGGTGATCGCGGCGCGGTCCTCGGCGATGATCGAGCCGGTCAGGCCGTAGGCACTGCCACGGTCGACCAGGTCCATGGCGTCGGTGAAACCGGCCGGGGTGCTGTCGTCGTAGACGTGCACGGCCAGGATCGGGCCGAAGTACTCGGTGTGGAAGATCTCGTCGGTGGGATCGTCACCGACGACGACGGTCGGTTCGACGAACCAGCCGACGCTGTCGTCGGCGTGCCCGCCCGCGACCACGGTCAGTCCCTGCGTCGCCTTCGCCCGCTCCAGCGCCGCGGTATTGCGGTCGAACGCGCGCCGATCGATCAGTGCCCCACCGAAATTCGTGAAATCGGTGACGTCGCCGTAGCGCAGCGCCGCGGTCCGCTCGATCAGGTCCTCCGACATCGCCGCCCACACCGAGCGCGGGACGAACGCGCGCGAGGCCGCCGAGCACTTCTGCCCCTGATAGTCGAACGCGCCGCGCAGCAGCGCGGTGGTGAGCACCGCCGGGTCGGCCGAGGGGTGCGCCAGGACGAAATCCTTGCCGCCTGTCTCGCCGACGAGGCGTGGATAGGTGCGGTACCGGTCGAGCCGCTGCGCGACCTCGCGCCACAGGTGCTGGAAGGTGGCCGTCGACCCGGTGAAGTGGACTCCGGCCAGTCGCGGGTCGGCGAGCACCACGTCCGAGATCTCCGGTCCGGGTCCGTGCACCAGGTTGATCACCCCGGGCGGCAGACCGGCGGCCTCGAGCAGCTGCATGGTCAGGTAGGCGGCGACGGCCTGCGTTCTGGCCGGCTTCCACACCACCGTGTTGCCCATCAGCGCGGGCGCGGTGGGCAGATTGCCCGCGATGGCGGTGAAGTTGAACGGCGTGACCGCGTAGACGAACCCCTCCAGCGACCGGTACTGCATCCGGTTCCACACTCCGGGCGCCGAAATCGGCTGCTCGGCGAAAATCTGGCGGGCGAAGGACACATTGAACCGCCAGAAGTCGACGAGTTCACACGGCGCGTCGATCTCGGCCTGATACGCGGATTTGGACTGACCGAGCATGGTCGCGGCCGACAGTTTCTCCCGCCAGGGACCGGCGAGCAGATCGGCGGCCCGCAGGAAGATCGCGGCCCGATCGTCGAACGACATCGACCGCCAGGCCGGGGCGGCGGCCGTGGCGGCCTCGACCGCGGTGGTGGCCTCGGCGGCGCCCGCATCGCGCAGGGTGCCGAGCACGGCGGCGTGCCGGTGCGGCTGGACCACGTCGAAACGCGGACCGTCGCCACGCAGGTGGCGGCCGCCGATCACGTGGTGGATCTCGGTGGGTGTCGCGGACAGGTCGGTGAGGGCGGTCTGCAGGCGTGCGCGCTCCGGGGTTCCCGGGGCGAAGGTGCCGACCGGCTCGTTGACCGGCGGCGGAGTGGTCGCGATGGCGTCCATGAAGGCGGCTCCTGCGTCGTGGTGGGTGCGGGATGTGACGTAGTCAACACCGCTGCGCAGCGGTCATAATCGTCTGATCGGATGAAGAACCATTCGAAGCTTTGTCTGATCGGCCAAAGAATCGGAGGTGCGCGATGCCCGACGGCGCCACCACGCTCGGCGAGCTGCTCGCCGCGCTCGACCACACCGTCGCCACCCTCGTCGACGCGCCGGCGGGGGAGTCGGTGCCGGTCCGCTCGGTCGCCCTCGCCGAGCCCGCCGATCTCCCCGAGCACCTCGAGACCGAGGGCCCGCTGCCGGAGGTGTACCTGCTCGTCGGAGTCGACGCCGACGCCACCGAGCGGTGGCTGCGCGAGATCACCGCCCGCGATCCCGGCCAGCGGCCCCGCGTACTGATGACCAAGAGCGCCAACGACTCTCCCGCGGTGCGCGCCGCGGCCGCCGAGGCGGGCGTCGCGCTGGTGCACCTGCACCGGCAGGCCCGCTGGGATCAGGTGTTCCCGCTGGTGCGCCGGATGCTGGCCCGCTCACCCGGCCAGCGCGCCGCCGCCGACGACCACGACCTGCTCGCCCCCGACACCGACCTGTTCGGGCTGGCACAGGTGGTCGCCAAGGAGACCGGGGGCATGGTGTCCATCGAGGACCCGCAGTCGCACGTGCTCGCCTACTCCGCCTCCGATGCCTCCGCCGACCAGTTGCGCATCCGGTCCATCCTCGGCAGGGAGGGCCCCAGCGACTATCTGCGGATTCTGCGCGAGTGGGGCGTGTTCGACCGGGTGCGGCGCAGCGACGAGGTCGTCGACGTGCCCGAACATCCCGAACTCGATATCCGCCGCCGACTCGTTGTCGGCATCCGGCGCGGCACACCTGCGCGCATGCTCGGCACCATCTGGCTGCAACAGGGCGATGCGCCGCTGCGACCCGACGCGGCACAGGTGCTGCGCGGCGCCTCGGCGGTCGCCGCGCGGATCATCGCCCGCGGCCTGGACGCACCGTCGACCGAGGCGCTGCTGGTGCGCAGGCTGTTCGGCGCGCACGGCGACGGGGTCGACGTGCCGTCGGTGGCGGCCGCGCTGAACCTGCCGACCACCGGTCCCGCCGCGGTGATCGGGATCGCGGCGATCGGTCCCGTCGCCGGTCTGGCGGCATCGAGCGGCCTGATCCGATTGCACGCCAGCGCTTTCCGGGACGACTCGGTGACCGAAGCGATCGGCGACCGGGTCTATGTGCTGTTGCCGTCGTACCACTCCGAACACAGTGTCGGCTCCTGGGTGCGCCGCCTGGTCGCGCAACTCGAGCAGGCGCGGGGCCTGGTGGTGCGGGCCGCGGTCGCCGCGCCGGTGGCCGGGCTGACCGCGGTCGCGGGCGCCCGCGCAGAGGTCGACCGCGTCCTGGACAGCCCGGCCGCCGCCTCGTCGGGGAGCCGGGTGAGCACGCTGGCCGAAGCACGGACCGCGGTCCTGCTGGCCGAGATCCTCGAACTCGTCCGCGACCGACCACCACTGCACGATCCGCGCCTGGCCGCGCTCGACGACTACGACCGCGAGCACGCCGCCGAACTGCGCGTTTCGGTGCGGGCGTACCTGCGGGCGCACAGCGAGGTGAGTGCGGCCGCGGCCGCACTGCGCGTGCACCCGAACACGCTGCGGTACCGGTTGCGCCGGGCGGAAGCCGTCCTCGGCATCGACCTGGCCGATCCGGCCGACCGGCTGCTCCTGGAGATCCAGCTGGCCGCTGTGCCGATTGCTCAGCCGTAACTCAGCTATTGCAGTTATGCTGCAATAGCGGCGCCCGTCGCACCGCCGACCATGGCGGGACAGTGATCGCCTGAGTGAGGTAGCAGTGGTGGACGGTACGAACGCGGACCGGTTCGCAGTGTCGCGACGCGGCATGCTCGGCGTCGGGGCCGGGGCGGCCGCGGCGCTGGCTGTCGGCATGACCGTCAGCGGCTGCGGTGACGAAGCGGCCGGAATCGCGCCGTCGAGGACACAGACCGATCCCACGAAGACGATCGCGGACGCCAACCGCGCCCTGGCCGACACCTTGCCCTTCGGTGACACCGCCGATTTCGCCGACGCCGACCGCGGCTGGATCGCCTCCCTCGAACCCGGCACGGTGACCGATCCGACCGGAAAGATGGTGTGGGACACCGAGTCCTATGACTTCCTCGCCGGATCCTGTCCGCAGTCGGTGAATCCGAGCCTGTGGCGCCAGGCCCAGCTCACCGTGAAGCAGGGCCTCTACGAGATCGCGCCGGGCTTCTATCAGATCCGCGGCCTCGACCTGTCGAACATGACGCTGATCGAAGGCGACACCGGCGTGATCGTCATCGACCCGCTCGTCTCCGCCGAAACCGCCGCCGCCGGCCTCGCCCTCTACCGCAAGCATCGCGGAGATCGTCCGGTCACCGGTCTGATCTACTCGCACTCCCACGTCGATCACTTCGGCGGTAGCTACGGGGTGATCACGCCGCAGGACGTCGCGGCAGGCCGCTGCCCGGTGATCGCGCCGTCGGGCTTCCTCGAGCACGCCGTCGCCGAGAACATCTACACCGGCACCGCGATGGCGCGGCGTGCCGCCTACATGTACGGCGCCGCCTTGCCGCGCGGCCCGAAGGGGCAGGTGGGAGCCGGTCTCGGGCAGACCACATCGACCGGAACGATCAGCCTCATCCCGCCCACCCTCGACGTCGTCCGCACCGATCAAGAAGAGACCGTCGACGGTGTGCGGATGGTCTTCCAGCTGACCCCGGGCACCGAAGCGCCCTCGGAGATGAACTTCTACTTCCCCGACCGCCGCATCCTGTGCATGGCCGAGAACGCGACGCACACCATGCACAACATCGTCACCCTGCGCGGTGCGCTGGTCCGCGATCCGCACGTGTGGGCCAAGTACCTCACCGATTCGATCACTCGCTACGGCCGCCGGTCGGACTTGGTGTTCTCCTCCCACCACTGGCCGATCTGGGGCACCGACCGCATCGTCGAATTCCTCTCCCTCCAGCGCGACATGTACGCCTACCTCAACGATCAGACGCTGCGGCTGCTGAACCAGGGCTATGTCGGCGCCGAGATCGCCGAGATGATCACGATGCCGCCCGCGCTCACCGCATCGTGGTCGACGCAGGGCTACTACGGTTCGGTCAGCCACAACGTGAAGGCCGTCTATCAGCGCTACATGGGCTGGTTCGACGGCAACCCGGCCCATCTCTGGGAGCATCCGCCGGTGGACAACGCCCGCCGTCACGTCGAGGCGATGGGCGGCGCGGCCGCGGTGCTCCAGCACGCGCAGCGGGCCTACGACGCCGCCGACTTCCGCTGGGTGGTGCAGCTGGTGAACTACGTGATCTTCGCCGACCCGGGCAACGACACCGCGAAGGCCTTGCAGGCCAGTGCGTTCGAACAGCTGGCCTACGGCTCGGAGAACGCCACCTGGCGCAACTTCTACCTCAGCGGCGCCCATGAACTGCGGCACGGGTCCTTCGGCACCCCGACCGCGGCGAACTCCGCCGCGCTGGCCGCGGCGTTGAGTGTGGATCAGGTGTTCGACGCGATGTCGCTGCGCATCGATGGCCCGAAGGCCTGGGAGGTCCGGATGACCACCGATTGGCGGATCAGCGACGAGGGCAACCGGATTCACCGCGTCGAGCTGCGCAACGGTGTGCTCGTCCACTACGACCGGTTCCCCGGTGACCAACTGCCCGCACCAGAGGCGACCGTCACCCTCGCCCGGCCGGTGCTGATCCGCAGCCTGGCCGGCGGGGGCGATCTGAAGAAGGCCGTGCTCGATGGTGACATCGTCATCGACGGCGATGCCACCGTGCTCGCGAAGCTGCCCGGCCTGATCGACAAGCCGGACCCGAACTTCGCGATCGTGACGCCGTAGGAACTACCGCTTGGCGTAGTCGGCGACACCCTGCCAGTCGAGCATCACGCAGGGTTCGTCGCCGACCACCCAGGCGTCGTGGCCGGGCGGCACCACCATGAGATCGCCGGGGCCGAATTCCTGCTGCTCGCCGTCGTCCATGACCACCGCCAGCTTCCCGGACAGGCAGTAGCCCATGTGCGGAGCCTGGCAGCTGTCGGTCTGGGCGATCGGCTTGACATGCTCGGACCATCGCCAGCCGGGTTCGAACACCGCCCGGCCCACCGGGCCACTGTCGAGATTGACCAGATCGAGCCTGCCTTTGTCCTGCTCGAAGGGCCGGGTTTCCTCTGGGTCATCGAAATTCTTGCGGATCATGGCAGACATGACGTTCTCCTGGTCGTCCGGAGGGGCCGACGTGTCGTGGTCCACCAGGGGCGCGTCAGCGCCCTCGGCCCGCGACGGCAGCCACCGCACAGTCAATGGTTCGCCGGTGGCAGACCATAAGCAAGAGTCTCGGGGCACGTGTCGCGCGATGGCGCGGCGCATGCCCCGAGTCCGTCGTCAGGCTCCGCCGGTGGGCACCTCGCCCACGGCCTTCGCCGGATCGATGACACCGAAGACCTCGCCCTGCGGCGCCTGCAGAATGCCCATCCGGCCGAACGGGCTGTCGTCGGGGCCCATGATCACCGAGGCGCCCAGCTCGGTGGCCTTGGCCAGGGTGCCGTCGGCGTCGTCGACCTGGATCCAGGTGAGCCAGTAGGTCGGGGTGCCGAGCGCGGACGCGTCCATCATGCCGCCGACGCCGTCGGTCTGGCCGGGGAGCGCGAACGTGGAGTAGGTGAAGCTCTCGCCGTCACCGATTTCGGTGTAGTGCCAGCCGAATACGGAGTTGTAGAACTCGTGCGCCTGGTCGTAGCCGGAGGTGTGCAGCTCGTTCCAGCAGTAGGCGCCGTGCTGGTTGTAGACCCCGGCGCCGGTGTGCGCCTTGGCTTCCCACACACCGAACACGCCGCCGGTCGGATCGGAGCCGATGAACATGCGGCCCACATCGAGGACGTCGAACGGCGGCATGAACACCTGTCCGCCTGCCTTGCCTACCTTTTCGGCGATCTCGTCGGCGCGGTCGGCCGCGAAGTAGGTGGTCCACGCCGACGGCATCGGCATGCCCTCGGGTTTCGGGCCGATGCCGGCGGCAGCCTTGCCGTCGATCGTGGCCATCAGATACCCGCCGGCCTCGGCGGGGCTGTCCTGGATGTCCCAGCCGAACAGGGAACTGTAGAAGTCACGGGCGGCGGCGGGGTCGTCGACCTGACAGTCGATCCAGCACGGGGTGCCCTGCGGCCAAGCTTCGTCACGTGTCGGCATTGTCGAACGTCCTCCTCGGCGAATGGGATGGAAGCCGGCCGGAACCGCGCCGGCATCTGCCCAGTCAACCACCAGCTACCGACACCCGCGAGCCTCCGCGCGCAACCCGGCAACCCGCTGAACTGGAACAATGCGTGTTCACTGCGACAGTCCGAGCGGGCCGAGGCTCGACGATTCAGGTCGTTACCGCTGTTACAGTTTCCGCGCCGATCGTGCGGTGGCTAGGTCAACGGGAAACGAACCGGTCGGGGAGCGACACTATGGCGGTAAGAGGTTCCGAACGCGGGCTCGTCCGGATGCTGGTGACGATCCTCGCGCTGATAGTCGTGCTCGGATGTGGCGGCGGTCCGGCGGCGGGACAACCCGCCGACACGCCCGCCGCACGCTGGACGGCACTACACGACGGGCCGGGCGCCTACCCGGAGGTCCGGGTGGAGCGCGGCGTCGAGATCGCCATGAGCGACGGCGTCGTCCTGAAGGCCGACGTGTACCGGCCCGCGGACGCGGCGGGGGTGATCGAGCAGAAGCCGCTGCCGACGATCGTCAGTCTCACGCCGTACTCGAAACTGATGACCGGCCTGATCGAATCGGCCGCCGCGATCCCCGGCCTGCAGACCACCGCCGTCGACATCGTGCGCAGGCTGAACCTGTCGGCCACCCCGATCAGCGGTTTCGGTGATCTGATGCAGGCGCTCGACGGCGGCATGATCCAGACCATGCTCGGCGTCGACCGCAAACTCATCGGCAGCGGCTACACCGTCGTCGTCGCCGATGTGCGCGGAACCGGTCTGTCCCAAGGCAAATGGAACACCCTCGGCGCCCGCGAGCAGCTCGACACCCGCGAGGTCATCGACTGGGCGGCGCGGCAGCCGTGGTCGAACGGGCGCATCGGCATGAGCGGCGGCTCCTACTCCGGCATCAACCAGTTGCGCGCCGCGGAGGACGCGCCCGCCGCACTGCAGGCGATCTTCCCGGTGGAGCCGGGTAGCGACCTGATGCGCGATGTGGTCGCGCCCGGCGGCGGCGTCGGCACCACCTTCCTGCCGATGTGGCTGAACTCGGTGAACCAGCTCAAGTTCGTGCCCGATGTCGCCTCGATGGCCGACGGCTCCTTCGACTGGACCTGGTTCCGCGACCGGCTCGCCGATCCGACGACCAACTTCGACCTGCTCGCCCAGGCGCTGCTCACCCCGTCGCTGTCGAACATGCCGCCCGCGCTCGACGGCGCGCTCGACGACACCTCGGCCTTCCGCGAGGCGATCATGGGGCATCCGGAGAAGGTGACCGTGCCGACCTTCGTCTACGGCGGCTGGCACGACATCTTCGCCAACAGCGCGACCAAACTCTACGAGCAGATCCCCCTGCCCGCCGGTCACAAACAGCTCGTCGTCGGCGATACCTATCACGCCAATCCCGGTGCGGGAACCGGTGTTCCGGGTGCGCCGCCGCGGCTGGACGTGCTGCAGCGCGCGTGGTTCGACAAGTGGCTCAAGGACATCGACAGCGGCGTGGACGAGTTCGGTCCCGTCACCGTCAAGCAGCAGGGCGGCAGCTGGATCACGCTGCCGGAGTTCCCGATGCCCGGCGTCACCCATCGTCGCGTCTACCTGTCCGCCGCGCCCAGCGGCAGCACCGAGGACAGCCTGCACGACGGCTCGCTCAGCGCCGCGGGTCCTACCGAGGCCGAAAACCTCACCGTCGCACCGGGTCTGAGCAACCTGTGCTCGCGCGACGCGGCGCAGGGGTCGGCCGGGATGGCGGCGGCGCTGGACACCTGCGCGAAGGATTCCCGGATCGCCGAGCGCAACGCGCTCACCTTCACCAGCGCACCGCTGACCGAGCAGACGGTGATCTCGGGCCCGATCAATGTGCGGCTCAACACCGTCCACGATTCCACCGACGGTTTCTGGAACGTCACCGTCAACGATGTCGCGCCCGACGGTACCTCGACCGTGCTGACCACCGGCCAGCTGACGACGTCCATGCGGGCCATCGACGAACGACGCAGCGCGCGCTCGGTCAACGGCGACCTCACCGCCCCGTTCAATCCGCTCACCCTCGACCAGTTGCTGCCCGTGGTGCCCGGCGCGCCCACCGGTATCGATGTCGCCATCATCCCGACCCAGGCGGTGCTGGCGCCCGGACACCGGCTGCGTATCGATGTCTACGCGGGCAACGCGCCCAAGGCGCTGCCGTTCCGGCCGATGCTGAACGCGACGGGACTCGAGCCCCAGCATCTGCGCCTCGACCCCGCCGACCCGAGCTTCGTCAACCTGCCCACCGACCGCCCGATTCCCTGACCGGCACCGGATCCAGGTCCGATACGGCGTTTCCCGGACTCACTGCCCGCGCGGTATGTGAGCCTGTAGACCCGTGGTTCGGACGAGGAGGTCGATGTGGTGCAACCCGTCATCGTGGTGATGGGCGTCTCCGGGTGCGGCAAGACGACGGTCGGCGCGCTGACGGCCGCGCGGCTCGACGTGCCCTATGCCGAAGGCGACGACTTCCATCCGATCGAGAACATCGAGAAGATGGCGGCAGGCATCCCGCTCACCGACGAGGACCGGTGGCCATGGCTCGACACGGTCGCCGATTGGCTCGGCGGGCACCAGGAGTCCGGCGGCGTCGCCGCGTGCTCGGCGTTGCGGCGCTCCTACCGTGACCGGCTGCGCCGGGGCGCGCCGAACGCGTACTTCGTGCATCTGGCCGCCACCAGGGCAGAGCTGCTGCGCCGGATGACCGGCAGGCTCGGCCACTTCATGCCGACGATCCTGCTCGACTCACAGCTCGAGACGCTGGAACCGCTGGAACCCGACGAGGTGGGCGTGACCCTCAACGCGCTCGCACCGCCGACGGTGCTGGTGACCGAGATAGTCGACGCCTGGCGGGCCACTCACCGCTGAAGCAGCGGATGCAGCTGCTCGACCGGCGCCAGCAGCAGCCCGCCGCCGACGACCAGCGCCGCCAGGCACAGTGCGGTGAAGAACAGCACCCACAGCAGCGCGGGCAGATGGGTCAGCCGGGCCAGCTGATCGGCATCGGAATCGGTGCGCCCCGGCTGCCTGCGGCGGCTGCGCTGCAGTTCGATCACCGGCCGGACCGCGGCGGCCAGCAGGAACCACGCCGCCAGGTAGGCGAAACCCGCCTGCAGGAGATCGGTGCCGAACCAGGACACGCCGAACACCAGGGCGCCGAGTACGGCGACGGTGAGCAGGCCGTAGATATTGCGGACCTTGACCAGCACCGCGGCCAGCATCAGCAGCGTCGCCCACAGCATCAGCGTCACCCGGCCGGTCCCGAGCAGCGCCGCGTACCCGAGTCCCAGCGCCGCCGGGGCCGGATAGCCCGCGGCCGCGGTGAGGATCATGCCGAGACCGGTCGGCTTGCCGCTGGACACGGTGAGTCCGGAGGTGTCGGTGTGCAGGGTGATCGCGTGCAGCCTGCGCCCGGTGAGCAGGGCGACCAGCGCGTGCCCGCCCTCGTGGACCACGGTCACCGCCGCCCGGGTGAGCCGCCACAGGGGCCGGTAGCCGACCAGGACAAGTGCCACCGCGGCGGTGACGAGCACCAGCCACCATTCGGGTGCGGGTTGGGTGGCGAGGAGACGGTCGAGCAGCGAGCTGGCGGATCCGGTGTTCACCGCCGCACTTTAGCTGTCCACGGCGTCGGGCGTGTGCTCGTGCGAAACCTGGGACGGCAGCGGATGATCGGGTTCCAGGGCGGGCAGGCCGTCGATGCTGACGGAGTTGTCGCCCGCGATGCGGCGGGCGAAGTCGGCGTCGGTGCGGCGGGTGTGCGCCTCGTCGAGGATCGAGCGTTCCTCGACGAGGTCGAGGTAGGGGACAGACCAGCCGCACGAGTCGGCGACGCGGTCCACCGAGACCGCGACGACCGCGCGGATGCCGGTGTGCCCGGTGCCGAAATGCTCTCGCAGCGTGGCGAATTCGGCCGAGTCGGGACGCACGACGCGGCCGGTGCCGAACAGGCGCAGGATGCGGGCGGTCCGGGTGAACGAGCAGAACATCACGGTGATCCGGCCGTTGTCGCGCAGGTGCGCGATCGTCTCCGAGCCGCTGCCGAACAGGTCGAGGTAGGCGATCGTGTGGTCGTCGATCACGGCGAAGGTGTCGCGATACCCCTTCGGGGAGACGTTGACGTGGCCGCCTTCCGACGGCGCGGTGCCGACGAAGAACATCGGCTGTTCGGCGATGAAGGTCCGCAACTTGTCGTCGATCCGGTCGAACACCTTGCCCATTGCGCACTCCCTCGTCCCGCCAGTCGGCGGGTTACCCAGCTTTACTGTATCGATCGGCCGGTGTTCGGTTCACGCTGAGGGTTACCGCAGACGCGAACCGGGCGGTGTCCGACGATGGCGGTATGACGCAGACCGCACCCAGCCCCGTCCACCCCGTGCAGCAGCGCTACGGCGACCCGTCGACCGAGGTCCCCGCGCAGTGGAATCCGGTGTTGCAGGTGCTGCACGACCACAAGTCGGTGCGCCGCTACCTGCCCGACCCGGTCTCGCCGGAGACGATCCGGCTGCTGGTATCGGCCGCGCAGTCCGCGGCGTCCTCGTCGAATCTGCAGGTGTGGAGCGTGATCGAGGTCCGCGATCCGGCGCGCAAGGCCCGGCTGGCCGAGGTGGCGGGCGGGCAGGAGCACATCGTGCAGGCGCCGGTGCTGCTGGTGTGGACGGCCGATTTCGCCCGGCTGCGCCAACTCGCCGACGATCACGGCGCCCCGCTCGACGGCGCCGACTATCTCGAGTCCAGCTATGTCGGTTTCGTCGACGCGGCCCTGGCGGCCCAGAACGCGGTGGTCGCCGCCGAGTCCCTCGGGCTCGGCACCGTCTACATCGGCGCGCTGCGCAACGACCCGGAACGGGTGGCCGCCGAACTCCACCTGCCCGAGCACGTCTTCGCCGTCTTCGGTCTCGTCGTCGGGCATCCCGACCCGGCGGAGGGCACGCGGGTGAAGCCGCGACTGCCGCAGGCGGCCGTGCTGCACCAGGAAACCTACGATCTGCCCGGTCAGCGTGAGTCCGTCGCGGCCTACGAGGAGCGGATCGGCGAGATCTACTCCGAGCAGGGGCTGCCGTTCTCCTGGACCGAGCGGGTTCTGGCCAGACTGGCGTCGAGGGCCTCGCTGAACGGCCGTGACCGGTTGCGGGAGTCCTTGGCCGCCAGGGGATTCCGGCTGCGCTGAGCAGGGTCAGCCGCCGATCGCGTCGCGGGTCAGCTCGAGCGAACGGATCCGGGCGTCGATGTCGTAGACCAGCGTGTTGAGCATGAGCTCGTCGGGCGCGGCGGCGGCGAGCAGGTCGGCGGCCTGCGCGCGCACTGTGTCCGGGGAGCCCTGCAGCTGACCGGCCTTGCGCTGCGCGGCGAAGCGTCGTTCGGCGTCGCTGCCGGGGAAGGCGGCGGCCTGTTCCGGCGTCGCCAGCGCCTGCGGACGGCCCGCGCGCAGCTGCGCGAAGGCGAGGTCGCGCGGTGCGGCGAGCCGGTCGGCCTCGGCGTCGGTGTCGGCGCAGATCGCCGAGGCGGCCACGATCGTGTACGGCGCGCTGAGTGTCTCCGACGGCCGGAAATGGTCGCGGTAAAGCGCGAGCGCGGCCGCGGTGTTGTCCGGGGCGATGTGGTGGGCGAAGGCGAAAGGCAGCCCGAGCACTGCGGCCACCTGCGCGCTGTAGCCGCTCGAACCGAGCAGCCACACCTGCGGTTCGGCGTCGCGGCCCGGACTGGCGACGATGCCGTCGGGATCGGCGCCGCGGAAGAACCCGATCAGCGAGGTCAGCTCACGGGGGAACGAATCACCGGCCAGGCCCTCGGCGTTGCGCCGCAGCGCCCGCGCGGTTACCGGATCGGTGCCGGGCGCGCGCCCGATGCCCAGATCGATCCGCCCCGGATGCAGCGACTCGAGGGTGCCGAACTGCTCGGCGACCACCAGCGGCGGATGATTCGGCAGCATCACCCCGCCCGACCCGACCCGGATCCGCGAGGTCGAGGCCGCCAGATGCGCCAGCACCACCGCGGGGGCCGCGCTCGCGATGCCGGGCATGTTGTGGTGCTCGGCCACCCAGAACCGGCGAAAGCCCAGCTCCTCGGCGTGCTTGGCCAGCCGCGTCGTCGCGTGCAGCGCGTCGCCCGCGGTCGCGTCGGCTTGCACCGGCGCCAGATCCAGAACCGACAGCGTGACCGCGCTCATGAGCCTCCTCGACAGTGAACAACCCCCGTGAGGGCCAACCCGCGCCGAGCTGCCGGTATTTCCGCCTGCCGGAGGTGGTGACCCCGGCCACGATTACCGGACGGTAGCGTGCAGCACTGATCGACGCGACGGAAGGACACAATCCATGTCAGCTGACGGCACCGGCCTATCCACCGAAGCCGTACCGGCGCCCGCCCCGACAGCCGAATCGGAGGGGTACTCGCGCGGCCTGAGCCCGCGCACCATCCAGATGATCGCCATCGGCGGCGCGATCGGCACCGGCCTGTTCTACGGCGCAGGCGCCGCGATCGAGCAGGCGGGACCGTCGCTGATCCTGGCCTATCTGGCCGCCGGCCTGGCCATCTTCGTCATCATGCGCGCGCTCGGTGAGCTGCTGACCTACCGTCCCGTCTCCGGCAGCTTCGCCGAGTACGCGCACGAATTCCTCGGCCGCTTCGCCGGTTTCGCGACCGGCTGGTCGTACTGGGCGGTGTGGGTCTCCACCTGCATGGCCGAGATCACGGTCGCCGGCAAGTACGTGCAGTACTGGTTCGACATCCCGCAGTGGGTGACCGCGCTGGTGGTGCTGGCGGTGCTGTTCGCCGCGAACCTGATCTCGGTGCGGATCTTCGGCGAGGGCGAGTTCTGGTTCTCGGCCATCAAGGTGACCGCCATCCTGGCGATGATCATGATCGGCATCGGCGTGCTCGTCTTCGGCTTCGGCCACGCCGCCGATCCGACGGTGACCAACCTGTGGGCCGACGGCGGCGTGTTCCCGCACGGCTTCGGCCAGACCCTGCTGGTGCTGCAGATCGTCGTGTTCGCCTATGTCGGTGTCGAGCTGGTCGGCGTGACGGCGGGGGAGGCCCGCGACCCGAAGGCCACCCTGCGCAAGGCGATCAACACCCTGCCGTTCCGCATCGGCCTGTTCTATGTCGGCGCGCTGGTCGTCATCATGTCGGTGGCGAGCTGGCGCAGCTTCCACGCGGGCCGCAGCCCGTTCGTCGAGGTGTTCGAGCAGATCGGCATCCCCGCCGCCGCGGGCATCATCAACTTCGTGCTGCTCACCGCGGCGCTGTCGTCGTGCAACTCGGGCATCTACTCCACCGGGCGGATGCTGCGCAGTCTGGCGCTGCGCGACGAGGCGCCCGCGCGGTTCGCGGCGCTGAGCAAGCAGTCGGTGCCGTTCACCGGCATCTGCGCCTCGGCAGGCGCGATGGTGATCGGCGTCGTGGTGAACGTGATCTCGCCGGACAAGGCCTTCGCCTACATCACCTCGGTCAGCACCGTCGGCATCATCGTCGTCTGGGGCGTGATCCTGGTGTGCCACCTGAAGTACCGCGCCAAGGTACGAGCCGGCGAGTTGCCCGCCAGCGACTACCGGCTGCCCGGCGCGCCCGTGACGAACTGGGCCGCACTGGGATTCCTGGGCCTGGTCGTCGTGCTGCTGCTGTGGACCGACGGTGGCCGCACGGCGCTGGTCGTCGGCGCGGTGTGGGCGGCGCTGGTGTGCGGGGGCTACTACGCCTTCGGCCGCCGCGAGCTCGTGCACACCGGCTAGCCGCCACACCCCCGTTTGCTGGAAAGCCGCTGGCAGACAAGCGTTTTCTGTCATACCCCACCGGTATCGTCGAAGGGTCACACAAACGAGCCCGGCGCGAGTGTGGCCGGGCGGTGCGAGAACGGGGGCACGGGATGAGTGACATCGACCGTGGCGATCTGCTGCCACCGAGCAGGCATGGAACCACCTGGCGCGAATCGGAATACCGGATACTGGCCGACGACTTGCGGGCCGGGGCCGATCTGGCGCGCACGGCACGGACGGTGGGGCGCACCGAATCCGCGGTGCGCGCCGCCCTCCGCAATTTCGTGCCACCGGAGGAACGGGTATCGACGGGCGAGCGCGAACGCTGGATTCGCGGGCGGCTGGTCGCCGAACCGGAGTGGGATTGGTGGGCGGTGGTGGTCGACCATCACCGCCGCAACCGCAGCGGATTGTGGTTCACCCGGCACGAGCACTGCGCCCGGATCGGCTGGCGCAGGCGCACACCGATGACGGCGCTGGCCCAGGAACTGGGCACCTCGGAGCTGTCGGTCGCCGAGTTGCTGCGTGCGCTCGGGCTGGTCGAGAGCATCGAGGAGGCCGCCGATCAGCTGGGCGCGACACCGGGACTGGCGTTGGCCAAACGGGTCTCGGCCCGCCGTGACGACGCGGTCGGCGCCCGCTGGATCCTGGTGATCGACGGCGCGGCGGGCACCACGCGGTCACGCAATGCCCCGGTCCGCCGTCAGGTCTCGCTGCACGAGACCCGCGCGGCCGCCGAGGCCGAACGCGACCGGGTGCTGGCCTGGCACGCGCGGGTCGGTGCGGGCGAACCGGAATCGCCGGTGTGGTGGACCATCGCCGAACGCGGCCTCGGCGCGACCACCGGGCACACCCGCTGCGGCACCTTCGACCCCACCGCCGCCTTCGGCGGCCCGGTCCGCGCCGAGGCGCTCACGGTGGGCGACGTCATCCGGGTCGCCGTCCCCGACGGCGGTTTCCTGCAAGACCGGATCACCGCGATCGTTCATGCAGGCGCGGGCGCCCCGATCGTCGTCGACCTGGCGCCGGTGGCGAATTCGCGGGTGCGTCGGGTCGTCGAGTTCGCCCCGGGCGAGGTGGTCGACGTGGTGCGCGGACTGGAGGAACGCGCCAGCTGACCGCTCAGTGCTGGGGTGATCCGCGCAGTACCGCGCGGATCACCTCGGTGCGCAGCGGATAGTCGAACTCGCCCTCGGCGGTCTCCGGTGTCGCGCGCAGGTAGTCCCGGATCCTGCCGAGCAGGGCGGCGCGCTGCTCCGGGGAAATGACCACGGTGTGCGAATGCGTGCCGAGGGTGAGTACCAGGGAATCAGCCGTCCGCCGATGCGCATGCGGGAACTCCGCCCGCTCGAACGCCGCGAACAGCGGATGCTCGGGGAGCTCCTCGTCCGCCGTGGGCGGTGGGAAGGACGCATCCGATCGCATTGTGCGCTGGAGCCCGGCCACCCACGCCACGCGATTGTCCTCGGTGTTCCAGAACGCGGCGAACACGCCACCCGGCCGCAGCACCCGGGCGATCTCGGGGAACGCGCGTGCCTGGTCGAACCAGTGGAACGCCTGCCCCGCGACCACGGCGTCGACCGACCTGTCCGGCAGCGGAATCGCTTCTGCCGTACCGGGCAGCGCGGTCACCGACGGATACCGGCGGACGAGCTCGGCACGCATCGCCTCGTCGGGTTCGACGGCGACCACATCGGCGCCGACCGCCAAGAGCCCGTCGGTGAGCTTGCCGGTACCGGCACCCAGATCCAGCACGGCGGAAGATTCTTTCGCGCCGAGTGGCTCCAGCGCCCACCGGATGGCTGCCGCCGCATAGTCCGGCCGATGCTCGGCATAGACGGCGGCCTGCGCACCGAACGAACTCGCTCGTCGTGCGCTACGAGCAGCCTGATCAGCGGAATCCCCGGTCCCCGACACACCTCGACGATACCGGAACCTCGACCTCGCGACCATCGGGAACTGCCGAATGTGCTTGCGTGGCAAGGGTATCCGTGTCAGTCCATCGTGTGCTCGGGTCCTGTCGGCGTCCGTGCGCCCGGCATCATCACCGCTGCGGCGAACAACGCGACCGCCATGACGAGCAGGGTGACGAACACCAGGTGGATCGCGTGGGCGAGCTCGCCGGGATCCGGCCGATCGACGCCGCCGACCTGGGCATTGACGATCGCGCCGAACGCCGCGACACCGACCGCGCTGCCGATCGATCGGGCGAACATGGTCGCCGAGGTCGCCACGCCGCGCTCCGACCACGCCGCACTGGTCTGCGCCGCGATCAGCGTGGGATTGGCGACCAGGCCCATGCCCGCGCCGATGAGGAAGCAGGTCCCCGCGATCTGCCACGGGCTCGCCTGCGCGCCGATCGGCAGCAGGGCGGCACAGCCGACAACGGCGATCGCGCTGCCGATCAGCGCGGTCGTGCGGAAGCCGAACCGCAGGTACAGCGTCCCTGCCTGGGAGGCGGTGATCGGCCAGCCGATCGTCAGTGCGCCGACGGTCAGCCCGGCGATCGTCGCGCTGGTGCCGAGGACACCCTGGGCGAAGGTCGGCACGTAGGAGGTGAGGCCGAGCACGATCGCGCCGATGAGCATCGACACCGCGCTCGCCGCGACGACCACGCGCCGGGTGAAGATCCACAGCGGCAGAATCGGATTCGCGGTCCGGCGCTCGGCGAACCCGAACACGATCAACACGACCACGCTGCCCGCGAACAACCCCAGGCTCAGAGGGGAGTCCCATGCCCACGACCGGCCGCCCTCGAGCAGTGCGAGGATCAAGGCGCCCGCACCGAGGGTGAGCAGTGCCGCGCCGAGATAGTCGACCGACTGGCGCGGACCGCGCGGCGCGGTCTCGGTGAAGTTGCGCAGCAGCATGATTCCGGCGATCGCCGCCAACGGCAGGTTGACCAGGAAGATCCAGCGCCAGCTCGCGAAATCGGCAAAGGCACCACCGAGCAGCGGGCCGAGCACCGCGGACCCGGCCCACACACCGGCCAGATAGCCCTGCACCTTCGCGCGCTCGGGCAGGGTGTAGAGGTCACTGGCGATGACCATCGTCGTCGGCTGCACCGCGCCCGCGCCGATGCCCTGGATCGCCCGGAACACGATCAGCGCCACCATGTTCGTCGCCAGCCCGCACAGCAGCGAGCCGAGCGCGAACACCGCGATCCCGAACAGGATCACCGGTTTACGGCCGACGGTGTCGGCGATCTTGCCGTAGATCGGCACCGTGACGGCCTGGGTGAGCAGATAGATCGAGAACAACCACGGGAACAGCGCGAACCCGCCGAGATCGGTGGTGATGGTCAGCACGCCGGTCGCGATGATCGTCGAATCGAGCGCGACCAGACTCGTCGACATCATCAGCGAGGCCAGGATCGCGCCGCGCTCGGAGCGCAGCCCGACCGCGGGGCGTGCGGTATCGGTCGCCACCGTCGCTTCCTTCACGAGGTCAGTCCGCGGCGGCGGCGAAGGTGGCCGCGATATCGGCGGCGGTCACCTTGGCGAGTTCGACGAAGAACGGCACCCGCTCGTCGATCATGAGCGTGACCGGACCGCGCAGACCGAGCGCGAAACGGCAGCGGCCCTGCGCGTCGAGGATCGGCATGCCGACGGTGCGGTACCCGGGATCGAGTTCGCGATCGTTGAACGCGTAGCCACGCGCCCGCGTCGCGACCAGTTCCGCGCGCAACTCCGCAGCGCTCGACACCGACCGCTCCGTGCCCTCTTCGTAAGGGAGGGAACGCAATTCGTCGTCGGTGACGTCGGACCAGGCCAGCAGCGCCTTGCCGAGCGCGCTCGCGTGCAGCGGCAGTCGCACGCCCTGCAGTTCGTGGCCGTCGCTCTCGCGCCACCGGCTGGTGCCGAGCAGCACGGCGTGGATGCCGTGGCGGGTGGCCACCGAGCCGGTGGCTCCGGTCGTCGCCGCGAGCTGTTCGAGGTAGGGCTCGGCGAGGTAGATCTTGTGCTGGCGGTAGGCGATCTGCCCGTATTCGGCCAGGGCGCCGCCCATCCGGTAGCGACTCGACTCGGCGTCCTTCTCCAGGAATCCGGCTTGGACGAGAGCGCTCAGGAGGCGGTGGGTGGTGCTGACCGCCAGACCCTGGGCCCGCGCGACCTCCGAGACGCCCCGTTCCTCGCCGCCGCGAAAGCAATCGAGTACCGACAGGGCCCGGGTCACGCTCTGCACGCTGGAGGTCTCCACGTAGCCGACGGTAACACAGGCATTCGACGGAAATCGTCACGAGTTTTCCGATATATGGAATGGAATCCGGCGCCACGCCCCAGGATTCGCCATAGATCTCCTGGTTACTCCCTGTCAAGCTTTCCGATCCCTGGAAAGACATACCTCGTTCGGTGCCATCGCCGCTCCTACGCTGCGAAGGCATCACCCGCCCTTCCCCGAACAGGAGCCCCGATGTCCCGCAGGCTGCCGGCCTTCTCGCGGATCGCCCTCGCGATCGCCCCCGTCGTCGCCCTCGTCGCGGCGTGTGGCTCCGGCTCCACGCCCGAACAGGGTGCCCAGGCCTCGTTCGTGCTCAAGGTGACCGACCCGGGCAATACCGGACCGCTCGCGGTCGGCAAGCGCGACGGCACCTTCGACACGGCGCTGGCTCCGCTCGGCGCGAAGATCCAATGGGTCAGCACCACACCCGGTTTCAGCTCCAACCTGAAGCTGTTCAACACCAAGGAACTCGACGTCTCGGGCGCCGCCTTCAGCCCCGTCGTCGGCGCGCTGTCCAAGGACGTCGGCGTGAAGATCGTCGCCGTGGCCGATCCGGCAGGCCAGGACCAGAGTGGGATCGTGGTCGGTCCCGAGTCCGGGGTGACCTCGGTGGCGGGGCTGGTGGGCAAGCGCATCGCGGTGAATCCCGCGGGCAAGGGCGAGTACATCACCCTGAAAGCCCTGGCGCAGGCCGGGATTCCGGCCGACAAGGTGACCAGGGTGCCGCTGCAGCAGAAGGACGCCGCCTCGGCGTTCGCCACCGGCAAGGTCGACGCCTGGGCCTCGTTCCTCGTCCCGTACCAGGAGGCCAAGGCGGCGGGGGCGCGCGAGATCGCCACCGAGAAGTCGATCGGCTCCAACGACAACACCGTGGTCGTGTTCCGCACCGAGGTCCTCGAACAGCGCCCCGACGTCGCCGCGAAGTATCTGGAAGTGCTGCAAGGACTTACGGCCGAGCAGAAGGCCGCGCCCGCCGATTTCGAGAACGTCTTCGAGAAGACCGGGCCGCGCGCGCTCACCGGTGATCGCCTCGCCGACGCCGTCCGGGTCGGTGGCGAGGTCACCGTGCCGCGCCTGCCCGCGGACTCCGATGCCGCCGACCTGGCCGATGTCGTGAACACCTTCGCCGACAACGGTGTCATCACGCGCCGGATCACCGCCGCCGACATCTTCTACGACCTGCGGTCCAAGCTCAGCCCGGAGCAGCTGGCCGCGCTGAAGGAAAACTGACATGACCACCCTCGAATTGGCGCCGCCGCGGGCCCGGGTGACCGGGCAGCGGCCCCGGTGGCTCTCGCTGGGCCTGCGGGCCGCGCTGCCCGCCGCCATCGTGCTGGCCTGGTGGGCGGGGTCGGCGAGCGGCGTGATCTCGCCGCGCGTGATCGCCGGTCCCGGCGCGGTCTGGTCGGCGTTCCTGGAACTGCTCGACAGCGGTCAGCTGGTCGATTTCGCGCTCGCCTCCTTCGGCAGGGCCGCCGCCGGCGTCGCGATCGGCGTCTCCGTCGGGCTGGTGCTCGGCTTGCTGTCGGGCCTGTCCAGCCTGGGCGAGGAGCTGGTCGACTCGACCATGCAGATCGTGCGCGCCGTGCCGTTCCTCGCGCTGGTGCCGCTGTTCATCTCCTGGTTCGGCATCGACGAGCTGTACAAGGTGCTGCTGATCGCGGTGGCGACCACCGCACCCATGTACGCCTACACCTATCTCGGGGTGCGCAATGTCGACCGCAAGATGGTCGAGGCGGCCCGCAGTTTCGGGCTCACCGGCACCCGGCTCGTCGCCGAGGTGATCGTGCCCGCCGCGCTGCCCGGCATCCTGATGGCGCTGCGGGTGTGCCTGTCGATCAGCATCACCGGCCTGATCGCCGCCGAACAGGTGGGCACCCAGCAGGGCGTCGGCTACCTGGTGACGTTGGCCCAGGAATACAACCGCACCGACTACATGGTGCTGTGCGTGGTGCTCTACGCGCTGCTCGGTCTGGTGTTCGACGCACTCGTGCGGCTCGCGGAACGCTACGCGATGCCATGGCGGAAGCAGGTGGCGATCCGATGACCACGACAACAGCCGCGCCGGTACGGCAGCTGGCGCCGGTGGCGGTCTCGATCACCGGACTGCGAAAGGCCTTCGGCGACAAGACCGTTCTCGACGGTGTCGACCTGACCATCCGTCGCGGCGAGTTCGTCGTGCTGCTCGGTCCGAGCGGCACCGGCAAGACCACCCTGCTGCGCCTGCTCACCGGCCTGGAGGTACCCGATGCCGGGGAAGTGCTGGTCCCAGCCCGCCGCACGACCGTCTACCAGGAGCCCCGGCTGATCCCGTCCAAGCGGGTGCTGGCCAATGTGATCGTCGGCCTGCGCCGCACCAAGGCGCAGCGGGAAGCCGGTCTGCGGGCACTGAGCGAAGTGCACCTCGACGGCAAGTCCGGGCAGTGGCCCGCCACCCTGTCCGGCGGTGAGGCCCAGCGCGCCGCCCTGGCCAGGGCACTGATCAGGGAACCGGAACTGCTGCTGCTCGACGAGCCGTTCGCCGCACTGGACGCGCTGACCCGGCTCCAGATGCAGGACCTGGTCGGCGATCTCGTCGCCCGGCACCGGCCCGCCGTCCTCATGGTCACCCACGATGTCGACGAGGCGATCCGGCTCGCCGATCGGGTGATCATCCTCGACCACGGCCGCTTCGCCGTCGACGAGGTCATCGACCTGCCCCGGCCGCGCGATCACGCGGCACCCGAAACCCTCGGTTACCGAACGCAATTCCTCGCCCAGCTCGGCGTCGGACCACACACCAGGAGCCTGTCATGACCGAAACCCTGTGGTACACCCGCTGCCCCGTGCCGACCGCGAGCGGTCTCGCGCACAGACTCGGCTGGCTCGGCGAGACCGCGGCGAACGCCGGCCTCGAGTTCGGCGTCCTGCAAGACGCTGGCCCCGAACTCGCAGGTCACCACTTCCTGCACGACCTGTCGGGCCTGATCCGCGAGGGCGGCAATGTGCCCGCGCTGGCCGCCCGCGCGCAGGGCTCGCCGACCCGGCTGATCGGCCTCACCTGGATCGACGAATCGCAGGCGATTCTGGTCGGCCCCGACTCGCCGGTCGCCGACGCCGCCGGTCTGGCCGGGCTGCGGATCGGCGTGCCCGCCTGGGCACAGGATCAGGCCCGCAGCTTCCCGCGGGCGATGGCGTTGCACGGCTTCGCCAACGCGCTGCGCCCGGCCGGGCTGACCCTCGCCGACGTGCGGGTCACCGAACTCGAGGTCGAGCGGGATCCGCAGGTACGCACCGAGATCCAGACGGCGCGACGGTCCACCACCTGGGGTGTCGAGGAGTTGCTGGCGGGCAAGGTCGACGCCATCTACGTCAAGGGCGCGCGCGCCCAGGAGGTGGCGAAGGAGAACGGACTGCGTGTCGCGGTCGATTTGGACGCTTCGGCTACCAAGCGTCTGCGCGTGAACAACGGCACCCCGCGTCCGATCACCGTGCACGCGGATCTGCTGGAATCGCGACCCGAGGTCGTCGTCGGCTTCCTCGCGCAAACCCTGCGCGCCGCCGACTGGGCCGCCGGTGATCTCGAGGGTGTCCGCGCGGTGCTGCAACGCGAAACGCTGTCCGGCCCCGAAGGTGTCGTCGCCGCCTACGGCGAGGAGTTCCATCGCGGTCTGCACCCGTCGCTGACCGAGGAACGCGTCGAGTTGCTCGGCGTGCAGAAGCAGTTCCTCTACACCCACGGCTTCCTGGCCGCGGACTTCGATCTCGAATCCTGGGCCGCCCCCGAGCCGTTGGCTCGCGCGCGGGAACTCGTCGCCGCCGAGCGGGTACCCGCATGACCGAGTTCGTCTGGAAACTGCCCAGCCGCGGCGACGGTCGGCGTGCCCTGCCCGAACTCCGCGGGCGCGGCGGGTTCGGCCCGCAGGCGCCGCGCACCGAGGCCACCGACGTGCGGCCCGGCCGATTCGGCCCGTTCGACGATCTCGCCCAGATCGTCGACGCCGCGGAACTGAACGGCTTCGACGGCGTGCTCGCGCCCTATGACCCGTTCGGCGAGGAATCCTGGATCGTGGCGGCCGCCGCCCTGCGCGCCACCCGATACACGCAGGTCACCGTCGAATTCCAGCCCGCGTTCGGCACACCGGTGTACGCGGCGAAGATCTCGGCCACCTTGCAGCGGCATTCGGCCGGCCGGCTGAACTGGCGACTCGCCGTAGACACCGATGCCCAGGAGGCCCGTGCTCGCGGCGACCTCGTCGACGGTGCCGAGCGTTACCGGCGCGCTGCCGAATTCCTCACCGTCGCCCGCGGAGTCTGGAACGAAACCGAGGTCGGTGCAGCGGGATTCGCCGGCACCGGATTCGAGTATGCCGGGCAGTACTACGACGTCATCGATGGCGGCTTCCGCGGCATCCTGTCCGGTCTGCCCTTCCCGTCGGTCCACCTGAGCGGCACCTCGGAAGCGGCACTTGAGCTCTCGGCCGCGCACGGCGACGTCCACGTCTTCGGTGAGGAGCCGGACGGAATCTCCCGTGCCGCAGCGGAACTGGGGGAGCGGGCCGCCGCGGCCGGGCGCCGGGTGCGCGTCGCGCTCGACCTGCCGATCATCGCCAGGGAGACCGAGGACGAGGCCTGGGCCAGGGTCCACCGCCAATGGGACGAGCTGGGCCGCCCCGATGCCGCAACCGAGCACGCCCTCGGTGACGGCCGCTGGGCGGGCTTCGACGCGCTCGGCTACGACCAGCGCATCGGCCTCGTCGGCAGCTACGAGCAGGTGGCCCGCCGGCTCGCGGTCTACGAGATCGCCGGCGTGCAGACCTTCGTGCTCTCCGGTCACCCGCACATCGAGGAGATCCACCGCGCGGGCGAACACCTGCTGTTCCTCGCCGACCCGGCAGGCCACACCCTCACCACCGCGCAGGAGCTCACCGCATGACCATCGACGTCTACTGGCGCATCGGCATGGAAGGCGACCACGCCTCCCTGCGCACCCCGCGCCGCTACAACCGCGGCAATGCGGGCGGCTACGGTCCCGGCAATATCGCCCCGGCCATCCGCGGTGGCGTACTGGACGAGTACAGCTACCTCGACCATGTCGCCGCGGTCGCCAAGGCCTCCGAATCGGCGGGCTTCCTCGGCGGCCTGCTGCCGTCGTTCCCGGTGACCGACGACCCATGGGCCGTCGCCGCCGCGCTGGCCGCCGAGACCACCACCTACCGCTTCATGGTCGCCTTCCAGCCCGGCTTCCTGCACCCGGTGCAGGCGGCCAGGATGTCGGCGAGCCTGCAACGCGCCACCGGCGGCAGGCTGGTCTACAACATCATCAGCGGCGGTGGGGGACCGGCCCAATTGTGGTGGGGCGACAAGGTTTCCCACGACGACCGGTACACCCGTACCAGCGAATTCCTCGACGTCCTGCGCGGCGTGTGGGATGGCGAACCGTTCGACCACGACGGCCGCTTCTTCCGTGCCGAGGGCGCGGCGCTCCCGCCCGGCCTGGCCGGTCAGCCCTTCCCCGAGGTGTACTTCTCGGGATCCTCCGGCGCCGCGGTGGCCGCGGCGGGCCGCCACGCCGACTACTACCTGTCCTGGCTCGAGCCCTTCGCGGATCTGCGCGCCAAGTTCGACGGCGTCCGTCGCAATGCCGAAAACCGCGGCCGCACACCGAAGTTCGCGGTGCGCATCGACATCGTCGCCCGCCATACCGAGGAAGCGGCCTGGGCCGAGATCGAGAAGGGCTGGGCCTTCGTCGACCGCGACGCCGCCAACCGCGCCGCGCAGGGCGACTCGGTCGGCGCGGCCAGGATCACCGGCTGGGTGCCCGAAACCATCACCGGCTACCGCGATCTGGAAGTCCAGCCCAATGTCTGGTGCGGGTTGCCTGATCCGCGGCGGCCCCGCCTTCGGCCTCGTCGGCAGCTACGAACAGGTCGCGCAGCGGCTCGACGAGCTGATCGACCTCGGCGTCGACGCCTTCATCCTCGCAGGCAATCCGCACCTGGAAGAGGCATACCGGGTCGGCGAGGAAGTGCTGCCCCTGCTCGGCCGCTCCCGGCTCACCACCCCGTCCACCGACACCGTCCTCGCGACGGCCCGATAACCGCAGGAGTTCGAAGATGACCACCACCGAAACCCGTCTGCCGGAGGCCGTCACGGCCTTCGTCGAGGCGGCGACCCGCGACGCCGAGACCGCGTTCCGGGTGTTCCGCGAGACCGGCACCGTCACCGGCAACGGCACCGTCAACTTCGTCGAACGGGTGCCGGGCGAGGAGATCGCCGTCGCCCTCAACGAGCCGGGCCCGTGGGCGGCCGAGCGCACCGTCGAACCCGTCATCGCCACCTTCGACGGAGAAGTGCTGTCCGGCACGGGATCCGCCGGGTTCGTCACCGGCTATGCCAAGGTGTTCCGGGCGCATCCGGAGATCACCTCCGTCGTGCACATCCACACCCCGTGGCTGGGCGGCTGGGCGCAGACCCACCGCACCCTCCCGATCCGCTACGCCGCCTCGCAGCGACTGACCCTGTCCCGGGAGATCCCGCCGCACATCGACCGCACCATCGGCGCGGGCGACTTCATCCTGAGCAAGCTCGAGACCGACCCGCACCTGGTCGCGATCTTCGAGGCCAACGGCGGCGCCAATGTGCTCGGCCGGGCCGGTCTGCTGGAGCTGGCGAAGTTCGTCGTCCTGCTCGAAGAAGGCGCGCAGTACCAGGCGATCGCCGAAACCCTCGGCGGCTCGGTCGAATTCGATCCGTCCAACCTCGCGGTGCAGTGGAGCCGCAGCGGCCTTGCCGACGAGGCCCGTCGTCTCGGCCTGATCGGAGACGCGCGATGAGCCCGCGCGTCGGATACTTCCCGCACAACAACTCGCTGTTCGTGCTGCGCCACCGCGGCATCCTCGAGCGGCTGCTGCCCGACGTCGAATGGGTCGACCTGCGCGCCCTGCCCCAAGCCGAGCGCGTCGACCCGAAAACCGATCTGCCCGGCGAGCATTCGGACTGGCTGTTCACCGAGGGCGGCTACGACATCATCGGCACCGGCTTCACCCCGCCGCTGACCGCGCTGGCCAACCAGCGCGACATCGTCTACCTCGGCATCTCCGGCCCGCGGGTGGAGAACGGCAGGCTGGTGGCCACGGCCGCGAGCGGCATCACCTCCGCCGCCGACCTGAAGGGCAAGCGCGTCGGGATCGCGCACGGCTCGTGGCAGACCACGCTGCTGCTGTTCGCGCTCGACCAGGTGGGGCTGACCTGGGCCGATATCGAGCCGGTCGACGTCGACGTGCGCGGCGGCGGCACCGCCCTGCTGTCGGGTGACCTCGACGCCTGGGTCGGCACCTACCCCGGCCTGCGGGAGGTCGAGGCCGCGACCGAGCTGAGCACGCTGGTCGACACCGCCTCGGTGTTCAGCCACCCGTCGCTGTGGTTCACCCGCCGCGACCTGGCCGAAGGCAACCGAGCGGTGGTAGCGGCGGTGCTGGCGGCGCTGCAGGAATCCGACGCCTGGATCACCGCCAACCCGCGCGCGGCGGCGCAGTACTTCGTCGACGACGCGCAGTCCCGTGGCGTACCCGCCGACCTGGACGCCTGGGAAGCCGCGCTGCGCGGTCGCCCGTTCGGCGTGCACCCGGTGAGCGAGGAATTCCTCGACGAACAGCAGCGCGCCGCCGACCTGCTCGCCGCCAACGGCCTGCTGCCGCGCACCGTCGACGTGCGCTCCGCGGTCCTGCCGTGGATCGGGTCGGCCGTCACCGACAACGCCACCGTCTGAGTCCGAACCGACGAAGCCCCGGTACCGAATGCGGTCCCGGGACACCGCGCGTCCTCAGCTCCGGCTCGACCCGGCGACCCACACCGGCCCGGTGAGCAGCCAGATCACGGTGATCACACCCAGGCTGCCGAACACGCCCATGAGCTGCTCGCGCTGCTCGGCGTCGGCCACCGTATAGCTCAGCACGAGGGTGAGCGCGCCGGCGATGGCGGCCGCACCGAGCCACCGGGCGAAATCGGCCCACTCCTTGCGGGCGCGTTCCGGACCGTCCTTCGGCACCTTCACCGGCGCGGGTCCACCCGCGAAGCGATAGGCGAACCGCGCGTCGAGCCACTCGATCATCCGATGCCCGAACATCACCGTGCAGCCCAGGTAGATACCTGCCAGCCGATGCGCGAAACCCACCTCGCCGCCCCGGTGCAGATCGATGGCCACCGCGACCACCAGGACCACATCCAGCACCGGAACCAGCGCCAGCGTCACCAGGCCGGCGCGCCGCAGCCGCGCCACGTAGCGCAGCAGCAACCCGCCCACCACCAGCACCCAGAAACCGACCTCGCACGCGGCGATCGTCAGCAGTACGGGGTTGTTCAGTTCGTCCATTTCCCTACTGTGCCGGGCACACCCGTGCGCTGTCGTCCCGCTGGTGGCGCGCGGGTGGTCCGTCTTTCGGGGGACCCGGGGCGTGGCGGCGGTGTGCTGAAATGGGGCATGCCCCCGTCCCGCACGCCCATGGACCGGCTCGCGGACGCCTTCGACAGCTCGACCTCGGCCGCCGTCGGCGTATTCCTGGTCGGGTTGTTGCTGTGGGCCGCGGGCGGCTGGTCGATCGTCATCGAACGCGATCTGTATCCGTCGCCGGTGAAAGTGGCGCTGCTGTGCGCGGCATTCGCCATCCAGCTGACCGCGCAACGCAGGCCCGCTCTCGCCTTCGGGCTGATGGTCGCCCTGCTGGCAGGCGATTTCGTGTTCGGACCGTCGCTGCCGCTGTGGATCGCCCTGACCGACGTGATCTTCCTGGCCGTCAGCACCGGCTCCGACCGGCTGAGTGCGGTGGTCGGCTGGTTCGCGGTGTTGGTGACCGCGGGCGGTTCCCTGCTGGCGATGGCAGTCTTCGGGCTCAGAGCGGCGCTGTACGTCGGTTTGATCGGCGTCGCGCTCACCTGGTCGCCGCTGGGCTACGCGCGGGCCGTGCGCGCCTCCCGCCGCATGGTCGGGGTGGAACGCAACGCCGCCCGCGCCGAACTCGCGGCGCGCGACGCCGAACGCTCCGCCGCCCTCGGCGACGAACGCCGACGGGTGGCCAGGGATCTGCACGACACGGTGGCCGGCCACCTGTCCGCGGTCGCCATCCTCGCGGAGGTAGCGCAGAAGAATCCGGGCGATACCGCCGTCCTGCAGTCGATTCGCGCGGGCAGCCTGGCCGCGCTCGACGAGATGCGCGCGACGATCGACCTGCTGACCGCACCTGACGACACCGCCGTCACGGCCCGGCTCTCCTCCCTCGACGGGCTGATCGACGCCGCCCACGCCGCGGGCGGTGCGGTGACCTTGCGACGGCAGGACGACCTGCCACTGCCCACCGCCGTCGAAGCGGTGATCACCCGCATCCTGGGCGAGACGATCGCGAACGCGACCAAGCACGCACCGGGCGCGCCGCTGGCGATCGACGTCCGCCGCGACGCCAACCGGGTCGTGGTGACGGCCTCGAATCCGATCGAGCCAGGGAAGCCCGAAGGACAGGGAAATGGACTGCGCAACATGAGCTTTCGCGCCGAGTCCATGGATGGCACCCTCACCGCGGGTGCCGAAGACGGCAGCTGGTGGGTGCGGGCGCGGATTCCGCTGGGGGACCGATGACGGTGACAGTCGTGGTGGCCGACGATCACGCCACCATCCGGGCCGGCATCACCATGCTGCTCGAATCGTCCGGGCAGATCCGGGTCGTCGGCGAGGCGGGCGACGGCGTCGCCGCGCTCCAGCAGGCCCGTGCGCTGCGTCCCGACGTGGTGCTCATGGACGTGCGCATGCCGCGCGTCGACGGGCTCGAGGCCACCGCGGCGGTGGTCGCCGAAACGACCGCGAAGGTGCTGGTACTCACCACCTTCGCCATCGACGACTACGTCCTCGGTGCGCTCGCGGCGGGCGCGAGCGGCTTTCTGCTCAAATCCGTCGGTGGCGACGAACTGGTTCGCGCCGTCCTCGCCGTGGCCGACGGCGACGCGGTGCTCGACCCGAAGGTGACCCGCGCGGTGATCGCCGCGCTGCCCAGGGCGACGGCCCTCGCCCCACCCGACCTGTCCGCCCTCACCGACCGCGAACGGCAGGTGCTCGCGGGTCTGGGCGCCGGACTGTCGAACCAGCAGATCGGCAGCCGCCTGCACATCGGCGAAGCTACCGTGAAGACGCACGTCTCGCGGGTGCTGACCAAGCTCGGCGTGCAGTCGCGCGTGCAAGCGGCGGTGATCGCCACGCAGGTGGGTCTCGAACCGTACTGACCGCTCGACGACGATGCCCCGCGACCGATGTCGGGTCGCGGGGCATCGCCATAGCGGGGCACAGATCAGTGTGCGGGGTGCGGACCCGACCGATCGCGACGGATCCGGCGAGATTCAAACCAATAGGTCAGAAAAACAGTCGCGTAAGAGGCCGCTACTACAGCTGCGGTCACCAGAAGAAACGCGAAGATCAACGAAATCAGGAAAGCCATTTGCCCCTCCTCGCGGTACGGTAGATGCGGCGCGCTGCGCGCGCTCAGCGATGAAGGTGGTGGTCAGCGCCTCGTCGCGCCGATTCTGGACAAGCCCCGCGCTTTCGATAGTAGGGGCAGGGCGCGACGACGACACGGCCCGACAGGTGTGACGGCGGTCATGTTCGTCGCGGAGTGTCGGGCACGCCATCGAAGCGGCCTGAGATTGAATGTTCAATAGATCTGGGCTCTACCGCGTCACGAGTTCTCGACATCGGCTTCACCACGAACAACCGACGAAGGAGCACGATCGTGAGCATGATCCTGGCTGTGTTGGACGGCGCCGTTCTCGCGCAGGTCGGCAATCCCACGCCGGAAGCCCCGCCGATGGCGGAGAAGGTCTTGCAATTGGGCCGGTACTTCACCTGGATGATCCTGCTGTCCGGCGTCACCGCCATCACCTACGGCGGCGGACGATTCGCCTGGGAGAAGTGGAACGGCGGCGGTCTGCAGTCGCCGAAGATGATCGCCAGTGCCATGGCGGGCGGCGCCGTGGCGACGAGTGCGGGCACGATCATGAACGCGGTGATCGGAGCCTGACCTCCCGGCCCGTGGCGTGCGGCTCCGGTTAAAGTCGGGGCGTGCGTATCTTTCTCGCAGGCGCCACGGGCGTCATCGGAACGCGATTGCTGCCGCTGCTGATCGGCGCGGGCCACGAGATAGCAGGCCTGACGCGCTCCCCGGCCAAGGCGGCAGCGATCCGCGCCACCGGAGCACACCCGATCGTGCACGACGTCTACGACGCGCCCGGCCTCGCCGCCGCCGTCACCGACTTCGCGCCCGACCTGGTCATGCACCAGCTCACCGACCTCCCCGACGACGTCGCCGATCTGGCGACCTCCGGTGAGGCGAACGCACGCATCCGCACCGAGGGCACCGCGAATCTGCTCGCCGCCGCGGCCGCGGCAGGCGCGAAACGCTTTCTCGCCCAGAGCATCGCCTGGCAGCCGCCCGCTGGGCGCGGCGCGGTGATCGCCGCGCACGAGGCCGCGGTGCTCGACGCGGGCGGCGTCGTGGTGCGCTACGGCCAGTTCTACGGCCCCGGAACCTATTACGAGTCGACTCAGCCGGAACATCCGCGCATCCATGTCGACTCGGCCGCCGCCCGCACGATAGATCTGCTGGACGCACCGACGGGAACAGTGGTCGTCGTCGATCCCGCGTAGTTTCCGGCACGCGATAGCGGCCGTCTTGCGGTCCCGGTCGATTCGATAGTCGCTATCTATCCTGGTGACCATGGAGCTGCGTCATATCCGGTACCTGCTCGCCGTCGCCGACCACGGGAACTTCACCAGGGCGGCCGAGGCGCTGCACATCTCCCAGCCGACGCTGTCGCAGCAGATCAAACAGCTCGAGCGGCTGCTGGGCGTGCAGTTGCTCGATCGCTCCGGGTGGACGGTGCGCCTCACCGACGCCGGTCAGGTGTACGCCGAGCACGCGCGCAATGCGTTGCGCGACCTCGAGGCGGGCGAACGTGCCGTCCACGATGTGCAGGATCTGACCAGGGGGCACCTGCGCGTGGCGATGACGCCGACGATCACCGCCTACCTCATCGGCCCGCTGATGGACCGGTTCCACCGGGCGCATCCGAATGTCACCGTCGCGGTCACCGAGACCACGCAGGACCGGCTCGAAGAGGACTTGCTCGCCGACACCCTCGATCTGGGTATCGCGTTCAGTGGCACCCACACCGCGGGCATCGACTGCACTGCCCTGTTCACCGAGGACCTGAGCCTGGTGGTCGGCGCCGGCCACGCCCTGGCCACGCACGCGGGGGCGCTGCCGATCGGGGACCTCGCCGTCCAGCCCTTGGCGCTGCTCAGCCGCGACTTCGCGACGCGCGCCTACATCGACGACTATCTCGCCGACTGCGGTGTTGCGCCGCGCATCGCGATCGAAGCGAACTCGATCAGCGCGCTCGTCGAATTCACCCGCCGCGGCACGCTCGGCACCGTGCTGCCCGATGCGATCGCCCGCGCGCACCCCGACCTGCGTCCGGTCGCATTAGAGCCCGCGCTGCCGAGCCGCACGGTGGAACTGCTGCGCCGCGGCACCGCCTATCACTCGGCCGCCGCGCGCGCCTTCGCCGCGATCGCCCAGGATACGGCGGGCGAGTTCGCGCCATAGATGACACCGATCGAAACGGTTGGAACCAGGTATTGGACGCTATAACCCCTGACGGGCAGGCTGGATCTCGAACAGCAACACCGAGCCGGCACCCACCGAAGGGAGCGATCCATGACCGACCTCGCGAGCGGCGTCACGCACTTCCAGCACGACGTCTACCCCGGCAAGGCAGCGCTTTTCGCCGAACTGGCGACGAACCACACGCCCCACACGCCCCACACGCTGTTCATCAGCTGCTCCGACGCCCGCGTCGTCCCGGAGCTGATCACCACCAGTGAGCCGGGCGAGCTGTTCGTGATCCGTACCGCGGGCAACCTCGTGCCCGCCTATGCGTCCGGTGGCGACGGGATCGCCGCCAGCATCGAATACGCGGTCGCGGTGCTCGGTGTCTCGCGGGTCGTCGTCTGTGGTCATTCCGGCTGCGGCGCGATGACCGCGGTCGCCGAGCGTCACGATCTCGGCGCGCTTCCGACGATCGCCCAATGGCTGCGGCACACCGATGCCACTGCCGCCCGCGTCGGCGCTGGGGCCGCCGATCCCGTGTCGACGCTCGTGCGCGCCAATGTCGTTGCGCAGCTGTCGAATCTGGCCACCCACCCGTCCGTTACCCGCGCGCTGGCCGACGGTGCCCTTGTCGCCGAGGGCTGGGTGTTCGACATCGGCACCGGCACGGTGACCGTGGTCGACGGTGCGGACTCCGCGACCACCCCAGCCGCCTGAATCCCGAAGAATGGAAACGCACATCATGGTGCACGCACAATTCGACCCCTCCGCCCGCCAGTCCCTGGCCGTCACCGCGGTCGCCGCGAAGACGGCGAAAGACCTGACCTGGCAGGAGATCGCCGACGCCGCTGGCCTGTCGGTCGCCTTCGTGACTGCCGCTGTCCTCGGCCAGCACGCCCTGCCAGCGCCGTCCGCGGTGGCCGTTGCCGAGCTGCTCGGCCTCGACAGCGAGGCGGCGACCCTGCTGCAGACGATCCCCACCCGCGGCTCGATCCCCGGCGGCATCCCGACCGATCCGACGATCTACCGCTTCTACGAGATGCTGCAGGTCTACGGCACCACCCTCAAGGCGCTGGTGCACGAGCAGTTCGGCGACGGCATCATCAGCGCGATCAACTTCAAGCTCGACGTGTGCAAGGTCGCCGACCCCGAGGGCGGCGAACGCGCCGTCATCACCCTCGACGGGAAGTACCTGCCCACCAAGCCGTTCTGAGGGTCGCCATGGACTGATCAGCGGCCGGAGCGGACCTCGCGGACCGCACGCCGCTCGAGCTGGATGGATCGCAGCAGGAACACCGGGGAGGGCGGCAGCCAGCCGAGTTGCCTGGCCATGCCGAGGTCGTCACGGTTGGCCCAGTGTTCGAAGATCTTGCCGTCGCGCATGCGGAACCAGTGCGATTCGGTCATCGCGAAGGTCTTGCCGGTGGCGGGGAAGGCGTTGTCCACCGCGCCGTCTTCGGTGTAGAAGACCAACGGGCCGATCTGGCGGCCGTGCATCGTCGCGTAGACGGTCACCAGGTCGTTCTCGACGGCCGTGGCATGGATGTCGTAGGACATGTCGGTGAAGGCGTCGCGCAGCCACTCGGCCAGCGCGTGGATCGCCTCGGGGCCGCTTCCGCGGGCCCACGGCGGCGCCGCCTTGCGTTCCCGGGTGAAGCCGTCGGGATGGGTGACCTCGGCGAGGTCGGCGACGCTGCCGTCGACCATGAGGTGGATGCCGCGGATCGCCACGGATGTCAGGTCGTCGGCCACGACCCTGGGGCTGATGGTGTTCATGATGACGCTCCGTCTGTGATAGAACTCCAATTTGGGTAAAGTCGGACTGTATCTAAAATTATTGGACCGGTGATGACCGAAGTCAAGAGGCGGTATGACGCGTCGGGGCGGCGTGCGCAGGCAAGGGCGCGTCGCCACGCGATGGTGGTCGCGGCGCAGGAGTTGTTCGAGCGCGACGGGTTCCGGTCGACGACGATCGCGGCGGTCGCCGAGCGGGCGGGCGTGTCGGCGGAGAGCGTGTACAAGGCGTTCGGCACGAAGGCGGCGCTGGCCAAGGCCGTGTTCGATGTGGTGATCGCGGGCGACGACGAGGACGTCCCCGTCTATCTACGGCCCGAACAGCAGGCGATGCTCGCCGAGCCGGACGTGCGCCGCAAGATCGAGATGTTCGTCCACGGCCTGGCGCAGCGGCAGGCGCGATCGGCCAAGGTGCAGTTCCTGATTCGCGACGGTCGCCACGTCGACGATTCGCTCACCCCGGTGTGGGACAAGCTGGCCGAGGAGGGCCTGGTCGGGATGACCATGCTGGGGCGGCATCTGCTCGAGACGGGGCAGCTCCGGGCGGGGATCGACCTCGACGAGGTTCGCGACGTCCTGTGGAACTACCTCGCCATCGACACCTACGAGCGGCTGGTGCTCGCCAGGGGCTGGTCTGTGGACCGGTACGCGGACTGGGTCGCGCGCGCGATCATCGCCGCGATCACCTGAGGCTCAGCCACTCCGGTGCGCGGTCGAGCCGCGGCAGGGTGTCGGACACCTGCGCGACCAGCTGCGAGGGGCGGTTGATGTCGGTGCCCGCTTTGCCGCTGGTGAGGATCGCGCCCGCGAGCCCGCGTTCGGGGTCGGCCCAGCCGTACTGTGTCGTCAATCCGCTGCGGCCGAAGTGGAATCGGGTGTCGCGGCCGAACTTCGACCGTCGCCCGCCCAGCTCGAATCCCGCGCGGCTGACCCGGCCCGCCGCACCCGGTATGCGGTCGGCCGGTCGGATCGCATCGAACAGCGTGGTGGGCTCGATGATCCGGATGCCGTCGAGTTCGCCACCCCGCGTGAGGATTTCGTAGAATCGCGACAGCTCGTAGGCGGTGGTCACGAGGTTGCCGGAGGGGAGTTCGGCGGTGAGGAACGCGTCGTTGTCGGACTTTGACGCCTTGTCCATCCGCCCGCCGAGCGCCTTGCGCGCCAGGAACAGCGACAGCCGCGACGGCGGCGGACCGGTCTTCACACTCGGCACGACCTTGCCGAGATCAGCCGGGTCGACGCCGAAGTTGTTCCAGCGGAACCCGAACGGAACCAGCACCTGCTCGGCAAGGTGCTCCCGCATCCGTTTGCCGGTGGCGCGTTGCACCAGCAGACGCTGGATCAGTCCGCTGGTCAGTGCGTGGTAGACGCGGAACCGGCCCGGCGGCCAGCTCGGCACGAGATCGGCGAGCGCCGACACGGCCAGCGCCTCGTCGGGCACCACGTCGCTGCCCTTGTACGGCGGCGTGATGAACGGGACACCCGCCGAATGCGACAGCACGTGCCCGATGGTGATCCGGTCCTTGCGATGCGAGGCGAACTCCGGAATGTATTCGCACACAGGGTCGTTCAGTGCGAACGCGCCCTGCTCGACGAGCATGGACATCACCGTGGCGGCGACACCCTTCGCGGTCGAGAACCCGCAGAACGGGGTGTCCGGTGTAGCCAGGATCTTCTCGGCGTCAGGAGAGTCCCTCGGCGCATTGCCCCACCCGTGGCCGATGGTCCGGTTCAGCACGATCTTGCCGTTGCGGCGCAGACACACCTGGATCGCCGGAGTCGTCCCCATCGCGTACCAGTCGCGCACCGAGGCCCACAGCCGCGCGACCGCCTCGGCCGACGTCCCCGCCTCGGCGGGATCGTCCTCGTGGCCGACCGTCGTCACCGTGTCCAGGTCCTCGGCGACCGTCACCAATGTGCCGGAGAGTGCGCTCATGCGACCCAGCCTATCGACGCCGCGGATCACCGACGCTGTGGCGCGGGCACAGCAGGGCTGTGACCTGGTCAGACATCGGTGAGATCGCATCCACGGGACCGGCGTGTGGACCGCACGACAGACCGGTCGACCTCGATCCCGGCGCTGCCGATGCGCCATTGCGGACTGTCGACAGACCGAGACCGCCCGCCGCCGAGCGACCGTTGTCGCCCGCCCGGCGCCTGGTATGGGCCGTGCGCCCGAGCGGGGACCGTGCCGCAGCGGTGCTACGGCACGGCCCTGGTGCGGCGCCGGTCACGCGTGCGCTTCGGTCAGCATGGCGGCCCGGGTCGGGTCGCCTGGTGTGCGGCCTGCTGCGATGACGGCACGCCTGGCGTACGCGCGAACATCCGCGTCCGGGTCGGCAATCGCGGTCTCCAACGCGTCTACGGCGGGGTCGTCGGCGGGCCAGGTCGCCAGCGCCAGAACAGCGGCCTTGCGGACGTCGAGGTGCCGGTCGGCCAGGGCCTCGGTCAGCGGCGGCACTGCCGATTCAGGCGGGGCGCCGGCCAAGCCGCGTGCGGCGCCGACGCGCACCTGCCAGGCCGAATGACGCAGCGCCGCAATCAATTCCGTGACATCCTCGGCGCCGGTACCCAGCGCGGCGTAGGCCGTCAGCGCGGCGGCCCGCACCAGGGGATCGGGATCGCCGGTGAGTACCCGCACCACCTCGACCCCATCCGCGCCGATCGACGCGAGACCCTGGGCGACGGCGATCCGCACCTCCCGATTCACGTCACCGGCGATGGAGGCCACCGCCTCGGCGTCGTCGAGTGACACGAGCGCACGCACCGCCTCGATCCGGACCCGATGATCGGCATCACCCAGTGCCGCACGATATTCCGCCGCCGATCCGGCCCGGAGCGCTCGCAGCAGGTCGACGACGGTCGCCCGCACGAGCGGATCCGGGGAACCGAGGTGCCCGGCCAGCGCACCCGCGCCCGGCAGCACCTCCACCAGCTCCCGCAGGCTCTCGGTCGCGGCCCGGCGCACCGAGGCGGCCTCGTCGCCGAGCGCGCGTACCAGTTCGTCGGCGAACCCGTCGGGTGTGTTCTCGGTGAGCACCGACAGCGCGGCCACCCGCACGACCGGATCGGGATCGGTGAGGTAGCTCGAAACCTCGTCGACGGCAGGCGAATCCAGGGCGAGCAGGGTGACCAGCCGGGGCGAGGAGGGCGAGGCCGCCACCGGCTGACTGCGCACCGGCGCGTCCTGCTGCGGCGCCCGGGTCCCGACCAGCTCGGGCTGCGCGATCACCTCGACGATCGGCTCGGCCGAGGGCACGTCGTCCAGGCCGGGCACCGGCACCAGATACGGCGCCACCGATCGCTTCACGAATTCCATCTCACCCGCGGCGGTCTTGCGCAGATTCAGGTGGAAGTTCCACGACTCGTCGTCACGCTCGGGCAGATCGGCCCGGTCGTGATAGAGCCCCCACCGGGATTCGGTGCGCGTGAGCGAACTGCGCGCCGCCATCTCCGCGCAGTCGCGGATGAACGACACCTCTGCTGCCCGCATCAACTCGTGGGGTGTCCGCGCGCCGATCCCTTCCACCTCGCCGCGCATGCGCTCGAAGGTCTCCACCGCGATCGACAGCTTGGCCGCGGTCTTCGGCGGCGCCACATAGTCGTTGACGAAACGCCGCAGCTTGTATTCGACCTGCGGCTGCGGTGGACCCTCCGGCCGACGCAGGGGACGGTAGATCAGTTCGTGCGCGGCGGCGAGCTGGTCCTCGGGCAGCTCGGCGGGCGCCGCCACCTCGGTCAGCGTGGACGCCGCGTGCGTACCCGCCAGGTCGCCGTACACGAACGCGCCGATCATGTAGTTGTGTGGCACGCACGCCAGATCGCCCGCGGCATACAGTCCGGGCACCGTGGTGCGGGCGTTCTCGTCCACCCACACGCCGGACGCGGAATGCCCACTGCACAAACCGATCTCGGAGATGTGCATCTCGATGTCGTGGGTGCGGTAGTCGTGGCCGCGATTGGCGTGGAACGTGCCGCGAGTGGGCCGCTCGGTGGTGTGCAGGATCGATTCGAGGGTGGACAGCGTCTCGTCCGGCAGGTGCGAGACCTTGAGATAGATGGGCCCGCGCGCGGATTCGATCTCCTGCTTCACCTCCGCCATCATCTGTCCCGACCAATAGTCGGAGTCGACGAACCGCTCACCCTCGGCATTGACCTGGTAGCCACCGAACGGATTCGCGACATAGGCGCACGCCGGACCGTTGTAGTCCTTGATCAGCGGATTGATCTGGAAGCACTCGATCCCGGACAGCTCCGCACCGGCGTGGTAAGCCATGGCGTACCCGTCGCCGGCATTGGTCGGGTTCTCGTAGGTGCCGTAGAGATAGCCCGAGGCGGGCAGCCCGAGCCGGCCACACGGACCCGTCGCCAGGATCACCGCTTTCGCGCCGACCGCGACGAATTCGCCGGTGCGCGTGTTCAATGCGGCCGCACCGACGGCGCGTCCGTTCTCGGTGAGCACTCGCACCGGCATCAGCCGGTTCTCGATCTGGATCTTCTCGCGCATCGTGCGCTGGCGCAGCACGCGATACAGCGCCTTCTTCACATCCTTGCCCTCGGGCATCGGCAGCACATACGACCCCGACCGATGCACCCGGCGCACCGCGTACTCGCCGTACTCGTCCTTCTCGAACTTCACGCCGTAGCGTTCGAGCCGTTGCACCATCGCGAAACCCCGTGTCGCCGTTTGGTACACGGTGCGCTGGTCGACGATGCCGTCGTTGGCGCGGGTGATCTCGGCGACGTATTCCTCCGGCTCGGCCTTGCCCGGGATGACGGCATTGTTCACACCGTCCATGCCCATGGCCAGCGCACCGGAGTGGCGGACGTGCGCCTTCTCCAGCAGCAGCACGTTCGCGCCGGACTCCGCGGCGGTGAGCGCGGCCATCGTGCCCGCGGTGCCGCCGCCGATGACGAGCACATCGCAGTCGAGGCGGATGCGGTCGGACAGGTCGGGAATGTTCACAATGACTCCAGGATTCGGTCCCGTAGCGCGTGCCGGTCCACCGGCTCGCGCGGGTCGGGCACCTCGACGACCGCGCGCAGCGCACCGTCGCCGAGCACGGCGATCCGGTCACCGAGCAGCAGCGCTTCGTCGAGGTCGTGGGTGACGAAAACGATCGTGGTCGGGTGGGCGCGCCAGGTGTCGACGAGCAGGCGTTGCATCTCCGCACGGGTCTGGCTGTCGAGCGCGCCGAACGGCTCGTCCATCAGGACCGCCCGCGGCGCACCGGCCAGGCTGCGGGCGAGCTGCACCCGCTGGCGCATACCGCCGGACAGATCACGCGGCAGATAGTCGGCGTACCCGGTGAGCCCGACCTCGTCGAGCCAGCGCTGCGACCGCGTGGCCCGCTCACCGCGCGGAACGCCCCGAAGGCGCAGCGCGAGTTCGACATTGGCGCGGGCGGTGCGCCACGGCAGCAGCGCGTCGTCCTGGAAGACCAGCGCGCGATCGGCCGACGGTCCGGACACGGTGTCGTCGTCGGCGCGGATGGCACCGCCGCTGGGGTGCCGCAGCCCGGCGATCGCCCGCAGCAGCGTCGACTTGCCGCAGCCGGACTTGCCGACCAGGACCAGGATCTCACCGGGCGCGATCTCGAGATCGAGGTCACGCACGACGGTCTTGGCGCCGTAGCTGATTCGCACCGATTCCAGGCTCAAGCGCATGCCTGCCGAGCCGGTGGGCGCGGCGGTGGTCGTGGTCATGAGGCAACCTCTCGCGGCAGCCAGCGGGTGACCCTGCGGCCTGCCAGTTCGACGATTCCGGAGGTGAGGAAGCCGAGGACGCCGATGGTGATCATGCCGACGAACACGGCCGGGTAGTCGACGATGGTGTAGGACTGCCAGGTGCGGTAGCCGATCCCGAGCCGCCCGGAGATCATCTCGGCGGAGATGAGGCAGATCCAGGCCACGCCCATACCCACCGACAGACCGCTGAACACCCCGGGCAGGATGCCGGGGACCACGACCCTGGTCAGAACTTCGCGCCGGGTGGCGCCCAGAGTGCGGATGGCGTCCTCCCAGATGGTCGGCAGCGTCCGCGTCGCGTGCCGGGTGCTCACCAGCACCGGGAACAGCGAGGCGGTGAAGGTGATGAACACGATCCCGGACTCGTCGCTGGGGAACAGCAGGATCGCCACCGGCACCAGCGCGATCGCCGGAATCGGGCGGACGAGCTCGGCGAGTGGACCGAACACATCGGCCAGCAGCCGCGACCGGCCGAGGCCGATGCCCGCCAGGACACCGATCACCGCGGCCAGCCCGAACCCGGTGACGATCCGGATCAGCGACTGCGCCACATCCAGGTAGTACTGACCGGTGCCGAGGTGCTCGCCGAACTCGGCGACGATCTCGGTCACGGTGGGCAGGGTGTCGAACCGCAGCCCGGCCCGCACGTCACTCGCGGTGAGCAGCTGCCACAGGCCGATGGCCACCGCCACCGACGCGACCCGGATCACCCGGGACACCCACGCCGACCTCCCGGACACGCTGTCGGCGTCCGGTGTCTCGACCGCGAGATCGGTGGTGCGGAAACCGGTCTCGTCGGATGCTGTGGCGCCTGACGGGATGGCTTTCGTCCCGACGGCAGCACCGGTAACCGCGCTCATCCGCGCACTTCCGTCACAGCCTGCTCGTAGGAGACCGGGGCGGCGGTGGGATGAGTGGCACGGTAGCGGTCGGCCGCGGCCAGCGTGGTGAACGGCAGATACTGCGTGCCGTCCCGCAGCCAGATCGCCTTGTCGGCGAACCAGCGGGTGCCCAGCTCGGCATCGGGAACGTACACCGCGCGAATCGTCTTGCCCTGCGCCTCGGCCGCCTGCACCGCCCGCAGCAGGCAGCCGGGGTTCGCGGCGGGCTGCGGCTTGTCGGCGCCGTCGACCCAGATCTCACCGGCCAGCGCCGGATCGTTCACCGGCACAGCGCAGATCGGATCGGTGCCGGTGACCTTGCTCGGATTGACCCGCGATGCCAGCGCGGTGTCGTAGTCGCCACGACCGGTCTCGGCGAAGGCCTTGCGCAGCGGACCGTCCTGCACGAACGCGTCGATATCGAGGTCGGCGAAGTCGCCGATCGACTTCAGGTAGGCCACATCGTCTTTGAACGCGGCGATCAGGTTCGCCTTGAGCGTGGTGTCGAAACTCGTGCCACCAGGTCCGTTGTAGAGATACACGACCTCCGGGGACAGACCCGATCCCTTGGCCACGAGATCTGCTGCCTCGAAAGGCTTCTCGTTGAGGAACGCGGTCGCATCCAACTGCGCCGCCAGGAAAGCCTGCAGCACCTCGGGGTGCTCGGACGCGTAGGCCCGGCGCGCGACCACACCGTGGAAGGTCGGCACGTTCAGCTCGGCGCCGTCGTAGAGCAGCTTGGCCTTGTTCTGCTGCACCAGCAGACCCGGCCACGCCACGAACTGCGACAACGCGCTCACCTGATGCGACTCCAGCGCCGTCGCTCCCACCTGCGGCTGCTGATTGAGCACTTCCACACCCTTGGCCGGGTCGATGCCCGCCCGGGTCAGCGCCTGCACGAGCGTGCCGTGGCCCGCAGAACCCACACTGGCCGAGATCTTCTGCCCGGCGAGATCGGTGAGTGACCGTGCCGGTGAATCATTCGGCACCACAACCATGTTCAGCGCACCCTTGGGGTTGTAGCCGGTGATCGACACCAGCTCGGTGCGCGCGCGTTCGTTGGCCTGGGTCCGGGAGCCGTTGATGAGCAACGGGTAATCGCCCATCGACCCGATATCGATCTTCTCGGCCACCATCTGCGCGGTGATCGGCGCACCGGTGTCGTAGTCCTGCCACTCCACCTGGTACTTCGCGCCGCCGGCATCGGTGATCTGCTGCAGCCGCTGCTCCAGGTAGCCCTGCGCCTTGAGCAGCGTCCCGGCGGTGACGGTGTTGATGGTCTTGGACTGATAGCCGACGACGACCTTGACGGTGCCCGCCGGTGCGGCATCGGAGTTTTCGAGGGAGCAGCCCGCCGCGGCGAGCGCGACGGCGAGCACGGCGGGGACGAGACGAGTGATCTTCATGCGTGGATTTCCCGGGTTCAACGGAGCAGATAGGGCATATTGACGGTGACGGCGCCGGTGGGGCAGCGGGCCGCGCACGGCCCGCAGTACCAGCACTCGTCGACGTGCATGTAGGCCTTGCCCGAATCCTCGTGGATGGCAAGGGAATCGAGCGGACACATATCGACGCACAGGGTGCAGCCGGTGATGCACAGCGATTCGTCGATCGTCACGGGAACGTCGGCACGCTGGGGGACCAGTGCCATCTACAGGACCTTCCATTCGGGTGCGGTGCGGGTGAGGCTGCCGCGCATGGTGATGCGGTCACCGCGCATGCGGATGTACTCGAGATCGACGGGTCGGCCGTCGTCGAGGTGGGTCAGGCGCTCGAGCATCAGCAGCGGAGCGCCCCCCGGTGTGTCGAGAGTCGTCGCGGTGTGCGGATCGGCCGCCACCGCTTCGAGGGCGAGTTCGGCCGCGCCGAGGGACTGGCCGGTGACCTGCTCGAGCAGGACGAACACGTCCGTGGTCTCGAGATCGTTGGCCAGCACGGCAGCGCCCACATCGGGCGCGAGATAGGTGAGATCGAGGCTCAGCGGCAGATCGGCGAGGAAACGCAGCCGCTCGATATAGACCACGCGATCGCCGGGCGCGAGACCGAGTCTGCGCGCGACGGCCGGGGGAGCGGTGATGTGGGTCGCCGCGCGCACCTCGTTGCGGACGGTGCCGTGCTCCTTGAGCGTCTCCTGCAAGCCGAGCAGCGCGTCCAGACCGTGATCGTATTTCCGGGCGGCGACCCGGGTGCCGACCTTCGGCGCGCGATCGATGAGGCCCTCGTCGCGCAGCAGCGCCAGCGCCTCGCGGACGGTGTTGCGGGAGGTGTCGTGCTCGGCGGCGAGTTCCTGCTCGCCGGGCAGCGCGCCCTCGACCGCGCCCGCCAGGATCTGGTGGCGCAGGATGTCGGCCACCCGGCGCGCCCGATCGGCGCGCTGGCCTCGAATCGGAGTGGGTTCCGCGGCTGCGGTTGTCTCGCTGACCTGCATGAACAGCGACGATAGCGGCCCTTATGCGGGCCGGAGCCCAGTGCGAAACGGGCTCGAATTCAGGGGATGTTTCTACGCCGGACGGCCGCCGCCGGGACCTGCGGCGATCGCGATGCGCGGCGCTATTACGCCACCCCGGCCGGTCCGGGCGACATTCGGATCACGTCGATCGCAATGTCGCCCGGTGACCGGAGGAGCTCAGGGCTGACCGGGCTTGAGGAGGATGAACAGCCCGTTGGCCTCCGCGCACAGGCGCTCGCCATCGTGCATCGTCGCCCGCAGATATACCTTGCGGCCGTCGGTGCGCTCGACCCACGCGCGGATCGTCAGCTCCCGGTTGAGCGGGGTGATCGAGCGGTAGTCGATGGTCAGCGACGCGGTGCGGGTGACGGCCTTGGTGTGTACCGCGGCGGTCATGCCGAGAATATCGTCGAAGGCGACGCCGATCTGGCCGCCGTGCGCCGCGCTGTTGCCGCCCAGGTGGAAGGTGCGGAAGGTCAGCTTGGCGGTGACACCGTCGACGTCGGCGCTGTCCACCGTGTACGGCGGCAGCGTGATGTTGCCGCGCGAGGGCAGGTCGGTGCGGGTCCAGCTCGGCGCCGACCACTCGTCCACGACCGCAGCGTCGAGGCGGGCGTTGAGCTGCTCGAGCGTCGCGATCGTGTCCTTGGCCAGCTCGTCGGACGGGTTGATCAGACGCACGCGGTCCATCAGCTCGCGCACCTGTTCGATCAGTTCCCCGTAGTGCGGGCCGCCGATCGTCTGGTCCAGCTTCGCTTCCTTGCGCTGCTGGATCAGCTCGGCGACCGGCCGGAAACCGCCTTCGTGGTGCTCTGCGTCCGGCAGCGAGTTGCCGACCTGTGTATTGTCCATATGCAACACGTTATCGCTGCCGAGCTGGATGTTCGCGTCCGGTGTCCCACTTCGGCGCGCGCTCGTGACATGACTCACCGCCGCGGGCCCGCCTCTATTAGGCTGGGTGCCGATCACCGAGCAGGTCTGTACCGGAAGAGTCGGCGCGCCCGCGTGGTGCCCGGCGGAGGAACGGCGAAAGGCTGAGCGCATGGGTATCGCGGCGGTTGTGTTCGACATGGACGGCGTGCTGATCGATTCCGAACCGATCTGGGAACAGGTCCGGCGCGACTACGTCGACCGCAAAGGCGGCCGGTGGCAACCGGATTCGCAGCGCAGGATGATGGGCATGACCACCACCGAGTGGGCCGCCTGCATGAGTGACGATCTCGGCGTCGCCATGCCGCTCGACGACATCGCCACGAAGGTCATCGACCTGATGGCCGACAAGTACGCGCATCACGTGCCGTTGCTGCCTGGCGCGGTCGAGGCGGTGCAGCGATGCGCCGGTCAGTGGAAGCTCGGCCTGGCCAGTTCCTCGCCGCGCACTCTCATCGACCTGGTGCTGTCGAAATCCGGTCTGCTGGAGTACTTCTCGGCGATCCTGTCGACCGAGGAGATCGGCAGGGGCAAGCCGGAGCCCGATGTGTATCTCACCGTCGCCCAGCGGCTCGGCGTCGATCCGAAGGACTGTACCGCCGTGGAGGATTCGACCAACGGACTGATCTCCGCGCACCGCGCAGGAATGCGCGTGATCGCCGATCCTCGCCCGGAGTTCCCGCCGGCGCCCGACGCGCTGGCGCTGGCCGCTGTGGTGATCGACGATCTCGACCAGCTGACCCCCGAGGTGGTCACCGGCTGACCGGGGTCAGAAGCTGCCGGTGACGCCGTCGATCCGCTCCCGCAACAGATCGGCGTGGCCGTTGTGCCTGGCGTACTCCTCGATCATGTGCAGATACGCCCAGCGCAGGGTGTAGCCGTCGGAGCGCCACGGGACATGGAAGACATGGTCGAGCGGCAGCTCGGCGACGGCCGCGTCGCAGGCGGCGACCTCGGCGTGGAACGCGGCGAAGACGTCCTCGGCGGGCAACGCGGCGAGGTCGTCGAAATCGGCGTCGGGCTCGGTCACCGACCCGTAGACCGGCTCGACGGATTCACCTGCCGCCGACACCCGGAACCACCCGCGCTCGACCTCGGTGAGGTGGCGGACCAGCCCGAGCAGGGAGAGTGTCGACGGTGGCACCGATCGCGTCGCGAGCTGGTCGGCGTCGAGGCCGCCGCATTTGCCGAGCAAGGTCTGGCGGTGAAAGTCCAACCAGGACTGCAGCATCGGGCGTTCCGCCGCGCCGACGAGGGTCCGCGTCGGCGTGAGTTCGGGTGCTGTCCACGTCACCGGCGCGACGGTACTCCGCACCGCGGCGGCCCGCAGGTCGTTTTCGTCAGCCGCTGGTGAACCTGGCCGCAGGCGCGCCGTGCAGGCGGCCAGGGGGCAGGGTGCGTCCACACAGCACGAGCAGCAGGTCCTGGGCTGCGCCGGAGACCACCTCGCCCGCGCCGTGGCGGAAATCGAGATCGGTTGCCTGCAGGGCGATTCCGTCGAGGTCGACGCCGAAGTAGTCGAGCGAGCGCTGAGTGTTGGCGCCGAGAACCAGGCGCATCCGATCGAGCGGCACCGGTTCGGTGTGACCGAGCGCGACGGTGATGTCGAGGCCGTGGATGACGTCGTGGCTGAGCGCGCTCGCGTATCCGCTGCCGCCCGGTGGCTTCCACGGGTGTGCGGTGTTGTCCCGGATGGCGGCGACGAGTTCCTCCGAACTCATCCGCGCGGCGTCGGCGCGGGCGGCGCGGTCGGCCAGCCGGTCGAAGTTGCCGCGAGCGGCGATCATGCCGACCAGGAAGCGCGGCAGCGATGTCCGGAACGGCATGCTCAGATGCGCAGCGACCTCGCGGACCCGCCAGCCGGCGCACAGGGTCGGCGCATCCCACGTCGCTTCGTCCAATCCGGCGAGAAACTCCGCCGTCTCGGCGCGTTGCGCCGCGATCGCGGCCCTGACCTCGGTGTCGTTCACAGCCGGAACCTCCTGTCGACAGATCTGTACCTGTCGATGTAGACGTCGCGACCGGCGCGGATTCATCGGTACCACTGTCCTGAGCTGCCCTCGATCCGGCACACTGGCCCGATGGGTGCTTACCGTGACGATTCGCCGGAGGTCGTCGTCCACCTCGGCGACGGTTCCGGCGCGCCACGCGCCGTCGATCCGGCCGACCTCGGCGCCGATGCCCCCGATCCGGCCCCCGACCACCCGTTCCTCCTGCTGACCCGCACCGAGACCGAGTACATCCAGGCCCGCTACCTCGACGAGGGCACCTACGAACTCGAGCACGTCGACGGCGCCGATCACCGCCAGCTCTTCACCACCGACGCGCTGCTGGTTCGCGACATCGTGTGGTCCTGGATTCAGCGGGACAGCTGGTGGCGCGACACCGTCGCCTGGACCACCGTCGACCCCGCCGTCGCCGAACTGAACGCCCTGCGCGCCGAACTGTCCGAGATGCTCGACGGCATCTCGATCATGGACTCCGTCACCGACGAACTCGACCGCGCCCTGGCCCGCGCGGACGAACTACTCGGCGCCGACCTGGATTTCGGCGACGACCCGTTCGAATCCGGCTGACACCGGACCCAGCGTGTCAGACGTCTTCCTGGCCCTCGCACCAATCGTCGAAGGCGTCGAACGCGGCCTTGGCCGGCTCGGGAACGTAATCCTCGACGACGGTTTCGATCGGATCCCAGACGCGATCGCAGCCCTGCGGCGCCGGCGGCCACGACTCGATGAACTCCACCAGTGGCGATTTCGGTGGTTCGGCCTCCTGAGCGGCGGCGATGCCCGTGGTGGCCAGCGTCAAGGCCACGGCAACACCCGCGGTGGCGACGATCCGGTGAACGATTCTCATGACATCCTCCTGTCCGTGCCGACAACGTGATGCCCCGCGATCGTAACCCCCGCCATGGTGGGTGTCAGCGTGCCCTGGCGCTCCAGCGACCCCCGTCGTAGCGCACGTCGATGGGGTGGTCGAAGGCGGTGGAGACGTGGTCGGTGGTGATGACGTCCGGGGCGGGGCCTGCGGCGACGGTGTGCCCGTCGGCGATCAGCAGGGCGTGGGTGGTGGTGGTCGGGAGTTCCTCGAGGTGGTGGGTGACCAGGATCGATGCCACTTCGGGGTGGGTCTGGTCGAGGGTGTCGATGGTGGTGAGCAGTTGCTCGCGGGCTGCCAGGTCGAGGCCGGTGGACGGTTCGTCCAGGAGCAGGACGCGGGGGCCGCTGATGAGGGCGCGGGCGATCAGGGTGCGGCCGCGTTCCCCCTGGGACAGGGTCGGCCAGAGTTCCTCGGCTTTGCCGGACAGGCCGAGGGTCTCGATGATCGCGTCGGCTCGTGCCAGGTCGCCGGGGGTGGGGGACCAGCGCATCGGGGTGTCGATCGTGGCGGTGATGCCGGTCAGGACGACCTCACGCACGGTGAGCGCGGAGCGCAGCGGGTGCCGTGGGTTGACGTGCCCGATCGAGCGGCGCAGCCGCGCCAGCTCCACCCGGCCGAACTGTTCGCCGAGCACCCGCACGGTGCCGGTGGTGGGGAAGGTGACGGCGCCGCAGAAACCGAGCAGGGTGCTCTTGCCCGCGCCGTTGGGGCCGAGCAACGCCCAGTGCTCGCCTGCCCGCACGGTCAGCGAGATGCCGTCGATGATCTTCTTACCTTCACGGCGGAAGGTCACCTCGTCGAGTTCGATCACCGGGACGCCGGTCATGCGAAAGCCTCCTTCAATGCGGACAGGTGGGTGCGGCTGAATTCGGCTGCCGCCGTGGGGTTCCGATCGGCGACGGCTTGGGCGAGCTGTTCGTGCGCGGCGTGGTCGGCCTGCTCCGAGGCGACCGGTCGCAGCGTGAGCATGTCGATCATGGCCAGGCGCAGCCGCGGGAGGAAACTGTCGAACAGCTGGGTCAGCACGTCGTTGTGGGCGGCGACGATCACCGCGCGATGGAAGGCCATGTCGGCATCGACATGCTCGGCCACGGTCTGCCCGTCGGCGCGACGCCCCGCCAGCGCGCGGCGGATGGCACGAACATCGGCGGGGGTGCGCCGTCGCGCCGCCAGCGCGGCGGCCTCGGCCTCGATGGCGATGCGCGCCTCGATCACCGCGGCGATGGTGGCGCCGCGCAGGACGACATCCCAATCCTCGGTGACATCGAGCGCCGTGACGAACACACCGGCGCCCTGCCTGCTGTCGAGTACTCCCTTGCCCGCCAGCTCCCGGATCGCCTCGCGCAACGTCGACCGGCCGACGCCCAGCTGGACGGCGAGCACGGTCTCGCCGGGCAATCGGTGGCCAAGCGGCCACTCACCGGCACGGATCCGCGTGAGAAGGAGTTCAGCCGCTTGTGCGGCCAGCGGCTGACGCCGTACCTGCGATACCACCGAAAGACCTCTCTACTTGTCTGAGGAGTTGTGGTAGAAGTGTACCCATCATGACGCACACCGCGCTTCTCCTCGGCCGCCACGGCGGGGCCTGACCGACCGGCCGCCCCGCCGTGGGGCTCTGTCGTGGCCGGTCGCCGTTATCTCGTGGCCCGTCGTGGCCAGGAAGCAGAACAGTCATGAGTGCATTTCCCACCCTGGTAACCCCCGCGGGCGCCGTCGCCACCGGCGCGCCCGCCTGGAATCGGCAGCGGCATTCGGCCATGCCGTCACACCGCTACGGCGATGTCCACCGGCGCGTGGAAGTCCCTGCCGGACAGCGGAACTGGCCGGACGCCAGGATCACCACCGCTCCGCTGTGGGTGCCGGTCGACCTGCGCGACGGCAATCAAGCGCTGGCCGAACCGATGGATCCCGACCGCAAGCGCCGGTTCTTCGAACTGCTTGTCGCCATGGGGTACAAGGAGATCGAGGTGGGCTACCCGTCCGCCTCGCAGACCGATTTCGATTTCGTCCGGCTGCTGGCGCACACCCCGATCGCGCCGCCTGATGTGGCCGTCGTCGTGTTCACCCCGGCCCGGCGTGATCTGATCGAGCGCACTGTCGAATCGGTGCGCGGCATCGCCAACGAGGTGGTCATCCACCTCTACACCGCCACCGCGCCGGTCTGGCGGGAGGTGGTGCTGGGCAAGGATCGCGGGCAATTGCGTGAGCTGATTCTGGACGGCGCCCGCGCGGTCCTCGCCGAGGCCGGTGACCTGCCGAACGTGCGCTTCCAGTTCTCGCCCGAGGTGTTCAACCTGACCGAACCCGACTTCGCCCTGGAGATCTGTGACGCGGTCACCGAGCTGTGGCAGGCCGCACCGAAGCGGCCGGTGACCCTGAATCTGCCCGCGACAGTGGAGGTCGCGACACCAAACATCTACGCCGACCAGATCGAATACATGCACCGCAACCTGGCGCGCCGCGACGGGGTGATCCTGTCGGTGCACCCGCACAACGACCGGGGGACCGGCATCGCCTGCGCCGAGCTGGCCGTCCTGGCCGGTGCCCAGCGGGTGGAGGGCTGCGTGTTCGGCAACGGTGAACGCACCGGCAATGTCGACATCGCGACCCTGGCATTGAATCTGCACGCGCAGGGCGTCGACCCGATGATCGACTTCTCCGACATCGACGAGATCCGCCGCACGGTCGAGTACTGCACCCGGCTGCCCGTGCACGAAAGGCACCCGTACGTGGGCGATCTCGTACATTCCGCGTTTTCCGGAACGCACCAGGACGCGATCCGCAAGGGGATGGCCCACCATCGCGCCCGCGCGGCTGAAGCCAGAGTCGCCGAGCGCGACATGGATTGGCAGGTCCCGTATCTGCCGATCGACCCGGCCGACATCGGTCGCTCCTACGACGCCGTGATCCGGGTCAACTCCCAGTCCGGCAAGGGCGGCATCGCCTACCTGCTGCAGACCGGGTACGGGTTGGACCTGCCGCGGCGCTTGCAGATCGACCTCGCCAGCCGGGTGCAACAGCGCACCGACGACACCGGCGCCGAGGTCACCGCCAAGGAGCTGTTCACGCTGTTCGAACAGGCCTACACGGTGGCCGAACCGCGCATTGTGCTGGCGCGGTGGCACATCACCGACGGCGCCACCGAGATCGTGCTGGACATCGACGGTCGCGAACTGCGCTCGGTCCATCGCGATGTCGGCCCGGTCGACGCGGTGACCACCGCGCTGGCCGCCGCGGGCCACCCTGTCGAGATCCTGGGCCTGACACAACATTCGGTCGACGAGGGTGCCGACAGCGCGGCCGTGAGCTACCTGGAATACCGGGTGGACGGCCGGACCGGCTGGGCCTTCGGCCGGAGCACGTCGGTGATCGCGGCGTCACTGGACGCGGTGATGAACGCGGTCAACGCGCGAATGTAGGCCGGGTGTGGGGCGACACTGTGGCGTCGCCCCACACGTCCGTCTCTTCGAAACACCTTCGGGCGAAACAGAACTCAGCCGAAACGAGCCTCGGTGGGGCCTACCGTCCGCCTGGGTGCACCCCATGTAGTCTGACATCGGGAGGGAGGGCCCATGCTGATCGACTTTGTTCCCGACAGGAATCTGTACCCGTTCGAATCCCGGTGGTTCGACTCGTCCGCAGGCCGGGTGCACTACATCGACGAGGGGACCGGACCGCCGATCCTGTTCTGTCACGGCGCTCCGACGTGGAGCTTTGTCTACCGCCACATCGTGCGGAACCTGCGGGACCGGTACCGGTGTATCGCCGTCGACAATCCGGGTTTCGGATTGTCCGAACGTCCCGCGGGCTACGGCTACACCATCGCCGAGCACACCGCGGTCCTCGGTGAGTTGATCGATCACCTGTGGCTCGACGACTTCGTCGTGATGGGACACGATTGGGGCGGACCCATCGGCCTGGGCGCGGCCACCGCACGGGCGGATCGGGTGCGGGGGATTGTCCTGGGCAACACCTTGTTCTGGCCGACCGAAGCGCTGGCCAATCGGGCGTTCAGCAGGATCATGAGCAGCGGTCCGATGCAGCGGCGGATCCTCCAGCAGAACTTCCTCGTCGAGCGCGTCCTGCTCGCGGAACTGGGACGCACACTCACCGCGGCCGAGGCCGACCACTACCGCGCCGTACAGCCGAGCCCGGAAGCTCGGATCGGACTCGCCGCGACGCCCGACGAAATTCGCGCCGCCCGCCCGCTCTTGGACCAGCTCGCCCGGGACGTGCCTGCCCTGCTCGGTGGCAAGCCGACTTTGCTGGTGTGGGGGATGCGGGACATGGCGTTCCGCCCGAAGGCCTACCTCCCGCGCATGCGTGCCAGCTTCACCGACGTCGACGTCGTCGAGCTGCCGCGCGCGGGGCACTTCATCCAGGAACACGAACCGGACGCGATCACGGCGGCGATCGAGAAGCGGTTCAGCACCAGCCGGTGAGGTACATCAGGCCGAGGCTGGCGCCGCCGAGGATCAGGCCGAGCGCGCCACCGAGGACCAGCGGGCGGATGCCCGCGCTGCGGAGGCGCTCGATGCTGAGCGAGGTGCCGATGGCGGCCAGGACCGCGGCGATGAGCCAGCTGCTGGTCGCGGCCGACGGCGTGGTCAGCGCGGTGGGCAGGATGCCGAGACCGGCGACGATCGACGCGGCGAGGAACAGCACGACGAACAGGGGGAAGGCCTGGCGCAGCGAACCCGCGGGTGCGCCGGTCTCCTCGACGAGGTGACGTCGGCCGACGTGCAGGCCCAGACACAGCGGGATGATGGCCAGACTGCGCATCAGCTTCACGATCACCGCGAAATGCGCCGCACCAGCGCCGAAGACGACGCCCGCCGCCAGCACCGAGGAGGTGTCGTTGATCGCGGTTCCCGCCCACAGACCGAAGGCTTCCTGCGACAGGCCGAGCGCGCGGCCGAGCGGCGGATACACCAGCACGGCAGCGACATTGAAGACGAAGATGGTGCCGAGCGCGTAGGCGACCCGCTGTTTGTCCGGGCGCAGCACCGCGGTGGCCGCCGCGATCGCGGACGCGCCGCAGATCGTCGTCCCCACGGCCACCAGCGTCGCCGATTCCCGGTCGACCGCCAGCATCCGGCCGACACAGAACGCCGCCACCGCGCCGACGACGAGCGTCCCGATCAGCACGACCGCCGTCTCCCGTCCCACGCTCAGCACCGACCCCAAGGGCAGCCCGAGCCCGAGCAACACGATCGCCAGACCGAGCAACCGCTGCCGCGCGACTTCGAGCCCGGGACCGAACAGCTCATCCGTGGCCTCCCGCTGCCGCAGCACGATCCCGGCGGCTGCGCCCGCGCCCAGCGCCAGCACGGGCGCACCGATCATCGGCAGTGCCTTGCCTGCCGGCACCGCCGCGGTGGCCACGAGGGCAGCGAGGGCCAGTCCGGGGGCGAAGGTACGTACTCGGTTCACTCCACCACCTTCGCTGCGCCGAAGAAGGCGAGGTAGAGGCCGGTTTCGGAGGGGCTCATAAAGCTGGCTTATGGGATCCGGGATCGGTGGTGTGCTTTGCTGGAGAGGTGCGGAAACGAACCCGGCTGACAATCGCCGCCGGTATCGGTCTGATGCTGTGGGGTGAATGGGCGAACTGGCGCGCGTCCCGGCGAGGCGTCGGGCCCACGCGCGCCGGGTCCGAGGCTGTCGTCGTCCTCGGCTATCGCAACACCGGTGAACGCGCCAATGCCATGAATCGGTGGCGGGTCCGTGCGGGTCTGCGTTCCATCGATCCGGGCGCGACCGAGGCCCGCCTCGTGTTGTGCGGGGGAGCCTGCGCCGGGCCGGTACCGGAAGCCGCGCTGATGGCGGAGTACGCGACGGAAGCGCGCGGGTATCGCGGGGAACTCGCGCTCGAGGATTCGAGCCGATCCACCTGGGAGAACATTGCTTTCGCGATTCCATATCTGAAGGATGTCGACCGGATCAAGATCGTTTCCCTGCCCACCCACGCCGCGACGGGCCGCGACTATCTCGCGGAGCAGAGCCCGGAACTGGCCGTGCGCCTCGTCCCGGGGCGGGAGTACCGATTCGGCGAATGGATGCCGCTGAAACCGGTCGTCGCCCTCTACGGCGTGGTGAAGAATCTGCGCCACCGACTCCGCTCGGATGACGCCTGATGCGGTGCGACAGCGACGCCTCACCCATAATCGGCGCATGACGCTGCCACCCGGAGCCCCCGATCTGGAGGTGCTCGACCTCCTCGTGTCGGTGTCCGAACTGGGCAGCCTCGGCGCCGCCGCCCGCAGGCACGGCATCAGCCAGCCCGCGGCGAGCATGCGGATCAGCGCGCTGGAACGCCGGATGCGGGTGAAACTGCTCGACCGGGGGCCGACCGGCTCCGCGCTGACCGACGCGGGCCGCGCCGTCGTCGACCACGCGCGGACCGTCCTCGCCGCCGTGCGCGACCTCGTCGACGACGTCGACCGCCTGCGCGCGGCCCAGGCCCCGCGCCTGCGCATCGCCGCCTCGAAAACGATTGCCGACCACCGTATTCCGCACTGGCTGGCCGCACTGCGCACCGATCATCCCGAGGTCCTGATCTCCCTCGAAGTGGAGAACTCGACCCAGGTCGCGGCCCTCGTGCGCGACGGTGTCGCCGACCTCGGATTCGTCGAGGGCCCGCATCCGCCCGCCGGCCTCGGCAGCCGGGTGCTCGGCACCGACGACCTGGTCGTCGTCGTGGCGCCGGACCACCCGTGGGCCCGCCGCACGACCCCGGTCGCCCTGGCCGAACTGGCAGGCACCGCACTGCTGTGGCGCGAACCCGGCTCCGGCACCCGCGACACCGTCTGGGACCTGCTCAGCACCGCCGCGACACCCACCGGACCGGCCGCGGAACTGGGATCGGCCGCGGCGATCGTCGCCGCCGCCAGAACCGGCATGGCTCCGGCCGTCCTGAGCCGTCTGATCGCCGCGCCGGACCTGGCCACCGGGGCCTTGGTGGCCGTGCCCTGCGCCGACGCTGCCCGCCTGACCCGCAAGTTCCGGGCGATCTGGCGCCGCAACACGCCGCCGTCCGGCCCGGGTGAACTGCTCGTCGACCGCGCTGCACAACTCGAGATCGCTCGCACGACAGTGGTGGGACTGCCGGGTGAGCGGGCATCGTCGCAGGTAGAGCGTCCGGCGACGGATCAGGAACTGGCGTAACCAACCGGTAATTGCCCGAAACGTCCGTCGTAACGAGGCGTTCGCAGCATTTGCCGCATGACAGCCACTCCCTCCTCCTCGGCGCGGCCACGGCCACCCGATCCGGGTACGGGCAGACGCAGCGCGCCGGCCCGCCGCATCCGCGACATCCTGCGTGCCCGCATCCGCAGCGGCGTCTACGGCAACCGGCCGCTGCCCGCCGAGGCCCAGCTCGCCGCCGACTTCGCCACCAGCCGCAATATCGTCCGTGACGCGCTGACGCTGCTTCGCGACGAGGGCCTGATCGACCGGGTACCCGGTGCGGGCACCTTCGTGGTCGCCGACAAGGCGGTGCAGGGCCTCGACCGGCTGCGCGGCCTTGCCGAAACCTTCGAGACCCGCAGCGACAGGGTGGTGAACCGGGTCCTGCTCGCCGAGGTTGTACCGGCCACGCCGTTGGTCGCCGAGCGGCTCGAGCTCGAACCCGGCGACCCGGTCGTCGCCCTGGAACGGGTGCGCTACCTCGACGGCGCTCCGCTGTCGCTGGACGCCAGCTATCTCACCGCCGATGTCGGCATTCCGCTGCTCGACAAGGACCTCACCGGGTGCGACGTCTTCGGTCTGCTCGAAGCCGAACTGGGGTTGCCGCTCGGCTCGGCCGCTGTCGCGATCGAAGCGGTCGCCACCGATCCGACGGTCGCGGGCCTGCTCGAGGTCCGCGCGGGTTCGCCGTTGCTGTTCCTGGAACGGCTCACCTACACCGATTCCGGGCGACCCGTCGATCTCGAATACATCCGCTATCGCGGTGACCGGTTCTCCCTCTCCGGGCGGCTGGACCGCGTCCCGGTGACCCCGCGGCGCACTGTTGCCCGCGACACCAACGAAAGGGGTTGATCCCGATGCAGATTCCACCGCTCACCGACCGGCGAGAGCTCGTGTGCGACGTATTGATCGTCGGCGGCGGCACCGCGGGCACCATGGCCGCGCTCACCGCGGCCCGCCACGGTGCGAACGTGCTGCTGCTGGAGAAGGCGCACGTGCGCCACTCCGGCGCGCTCGCCATGGGCATGGACGGCGTCAACAACGCCGTGGTGCCAGGCAAGGCCAGCCCGGAAGATTACGTCGCCGACATCACCGTCGCCAACGACGGCATCGTCAACCAGCGCACCGTCTACGAGACGGCGACCCGTGGTTTCGAGATGGTGCAGCGGCTCGAAGGCTACGGCGTCAAGTTCGAGAAGGACGAGCACGGTGACTACGCGGTCCGCAAGGTCCACCGCTCCGGGTCCTATGTGCTGCCCATGCCAGAGGGCCGCGACGTGAAGAAGGTGCTGTACCGGACCTTGCGGGCCAGGGACGTGCGCTCCAAGGTGACCATCAGTAACCGGGTGATGCCGGTGCGGGTACTCACCGTCGACGGGCGCGCGGTCGGTGCGGTCGGATTCGACACGCGCACCGGCGAATTCGTCACCATCTCGGCGGGCGCGGTTGTTCTCGCCGCAGGCGCGTGCGGTCGGCTCGGCCTGCCCGCCTCGGGCTATCTCTACGGCACCTACGAGAACCCGACCAACGCCGGCGACGGCTACGCCATGGCCTATCACGCCGGTGCGGAACTGTCCGGCATCGAGTGTTTCCAGATCAATCCGCTGATCAAGGACTACAACGGGCCGGCGTGCGCCTATGTCGCCAACCCGTTCGGCGGCTATCAGGTCAATTCCGAGGGCAACCGCTTCGTCGACTGCGACTACTGGTCCGGGCAGATGATGGCCGAGGTCAAACGCGAACTCGACAGTGCCCGCGGCCCGATCTACCTCAAACTCAGCCACCTGCCCGATGCCACGATCCGCGAGATCGAAGGCATCCTGCACACCACCGAGCGCCCCACCCGCGGCACCTTCCACGAGGGCCGCGGCACCGACTACCGCACCGGCGACATCGAGATGCACATCTCCGAGATCGGTTTGTGCAGTGGACATTCCGCGTCCGGCGTGTGGGTCGACGAGCATGCCGCGACCACGGTGCCCGGCCTGTACGCGGCCGGCGACATGGCGCTGGTACCGCACAACTACATGATCGGCGCCTTCGTCTACGGCGACATCGCCGGCGAACACGCGAGTGTCTTCGCCCGTGGCGCGACACATCCGGAGTTGCCCGCCGACCAGATCGAAGCCGCCCACGAGCTGATCTACCGTCCGCTGCGCAACCTCGACGGCCCGCCGCAACCGCAAGTGGAATACAAGCTGCGCCGCTTCGTCAACGACTATCTGCAGCCGCCGAAAGCGCAGTCCTACCTCACGCTCGGCGTGGAGGCATTCGACCGGATGAAGGCCGACATCGCCGCCATGGGCGGGCAGACTCCGCACGAACTCATGCGCTGCGCCGAGGTCACCTTCATCCGTGACTGCGCCGAGATGGCGGCCCGCGCCTCGCTGCGCCGGACCGAGAGCCGGTGGGGTCTCTACCATCAGCGCGCCGACTGGCCCGCCCGCGACGACGCGGACTGGTTCTGCCACCTCAACCTCTACCGTGGTGCCGCCGGTGCGATGGAGTTCCGCACCAGGCCGGTTGCGCCCTACATCGTGCCGGTACGCGGCTTCGTCCGCCCCGACGGCGTCGCCGACGTCGCCGCGCCGGAACTCGTCGGCGCGTGGGGTGCCCGATGAGCGCCCGTCTGCTGACGCTGCTCGACCTGGCCGACGAGTGCCCGGAACTCGACGAGCTCACCCCGTTCCTCACCGACACCGATCCGGAGGTGCGCCGCACGGCGCTGTCGGTACTGAGTGAGACCACCGATGCGTGGGCTGAGGCGGCGCCGATCATTGCGGGCGCCCTCGTCGATGTCGATGTCGACGTGCGGCACACCGCGATCGGGCTGCTCACCGAACTGCTCGAAGTGCTGGTGGCCGGTCCGGAATTCGATGCGGCACTGCGAGCTTGCGTGACAGCGCCCGAACCGGCCGTGCGCGCCGCGGCGATCGAGGCGCTGTGGCGGCACCGCAGGGTGACCGCCACCGAGTTGATCGGGTGGCTGGCCGACCCGAACGTGGCGGTCCGCCGCACCGTCGTCGGCGGGCTCACCTCGGTCGACGCGATCGACGGACTTGCCACCGCGGCGGCCGACGAGGACCAGAACGTGCGCATCGGCGTCGCGAAAGGCATTGCGGCCGTGGGTGATCCGCGCGGCGCGGTCACCTTGCTCGTGCTGGCCGATGATCCGGAACCGCTGGTCCGCGCCGCCGCGCTGGCAAGCCTGGCCGGCACCGGGTGCGACGAGCATGCCGCCGCCGTCGCCGCCGCGGCCATGACCGATCCCACCTGGCAGGTCAGGCAAGCTGCCGCGATCGCCCTCGCCGCGGCCGATCCCGAACTCGCGGCGGCGCCACTGCTGTCGGCCGTCGCCGATCCCAACCTCGACGTTCGCAAGGCGGCAGTGCGCGCACTGGCCGAGCGGATCGCCGAGCGACGTGACATCACCACGGCGCTGCAGCAGGCACTCGACGACCCGGACGCCGACGTCCGTGCCTTCGCCCGCATCGGCATCGCCAACTCTGGAAAGGAACTCTGATGGCCCAGGTCAATGCCCGTCTCGACGTCCCCGTCTCGGTCGACGAGGCCACCTGTATCGACGGCTGCACGCTGTGCGTCGACATGTGTCCGCTCGATTCCCTTGCCATCCACCCGGATTCGGGCAAGGCCTATATGCACGTCGACGAGTGCTGGTATTGCGGGCCGTGCGCCGCGCGCTGCCCGGTCGGCGCCGTCACCGTCAACATCCCGTTCCTGTTGCGCTAGAAGAAGACGGATCGACGACCATGAGCTCCACCTGCTTACGCCTGACCGCGCTGCTGCTCGGCATCGCCGCGGTCGCCACCCTGGCCACCGGCTGCGGCGCCGGTGACGACGGCAAGACCGTCACCGTGAACATCGGCTACCAGTCCAAGACGATCAACACCGTCACCGCGGGCACACTGCTGCGAGACCGCGGCACTTTCGAAGCCGAACTCGCCGAGCTCGGCAAGGCCAAGGGCCTGACCTACAAGGTGGAGTGGAAGGACTTCGCCGCGGGCCCGCCGTTGACCGCGCAGATGCTGGCGGGCCAGGTCGACATCGGTTCGATGGGCGACGCGCCGATTCTGGTCAACGGCTCCAAGACCCGCGACCACGCCGACGTGAAGTCCGAACTGATCGCCGTCACCGGCTACAACCTGCGCGGATCGCTGAATCAGATCGTGGTGCCGCTCGATTCGCCCGCGTCTACCCTGGCCGATCTGCGCGGGCAGATCGTGTCGACCAGCGTCGGGTCGGCCGCCCACGGCATGCTGGCCACCGGTCTCTCGGCGGCGGGGATGACCCTCGACGACGTGAAGTTGCTCGGCCAGGACCCGGCAGTCGGCGCTTCGGCGCTGCAGGGCGACCAAGTCGGGGCCCTTGCCCAATTCGTGCCGTGGCCACAGAAACTGGTGCACGACGGCAAGGCCAGATTGCTCTACGACGGTGGCAGCGCGGGCATTCCGACCTTCCACGCGGTCGTCGCCAACGAGCGGTTCGGTGCGCAAAACCCCGATGTCGTCACCGCGTTCCTGACCGCGCAGCGCGAGACCACCGACTACCTCAATCAGCATCCCCTCGCTGCCGCGCTGCGGGTCGCCGAGATCACCGGACTGCCCGCCGAGGTCGTGTACCTCTACAACGGCCCGAACGGTCTGGTCAGCTTCGACCCCACCATCAAGCCGCAGCAGGTCGACGCCCTCGGAACACTGCTGCCGTTCCTGAAGAGCCTCGGCGCGCTCTCGGATCTGAACCTCGGCGAGTTCGTCGACGACCGGTACGTGCGTGCCGTCTACGGCGCAGGCTACGAGACCGCCCGTGCCTCGACAGCCGCACCTGCGCCGCTCGCGGGCACCGACAGCGTGTGCGGGGGAGCAGTGGACGGTCTCGCCGGCGCCTCGGAGGTGTGGTTTGCCGACACGACAGCGACCGCGGTCGCCAGGACCCCGACCTGCCTGCTGCGGCAGATCGAGGCGAAGGGCGGCGCGGTGCGCGCCGCCTATGTCCCCGACCATGCCACCGGCACGCGGCTGTTCGCCGCGACCGCGACCTGGGTCAGCGATCCCGCCGCCGGGCCCGACGATCGGCTGCTGCCCTTCGCGATCAGGGCCGACGCGCAGCAGTACGCCGCAGCCCATCCGGGCAGTGCGGTCATCGACTACCAGGCAGCGCTGAAAGCCCGCTAGATCCGTCACGTGAGACCAGGAGGCTCACCATGACCGTTTCCGCCGACACCATTGCCGCGCCCGTCGTGGCACCCGAGATCAGCACACCGCCGACGAGTCGGTCCACCCGCGTCACGATGCCGCCGAAGGCGCGTAAGGCGACATTGACCGCCATTCCACTCGTGGCATTACTGCTCGCCTGGCACCTGCTCACCACCTACCAGGTGGTGCTCTGGCTGCGTTTCGACAAGATCCCCACGCCCACTGCGGTATTCGAATCCTTCCGGACTCAGCTTGGCACCGCGAGCTACTACCGCGACATCGTCTCCAGCACCCGGCGCATCCTGGTCGGCTTCGGCCTGGCCACCGTGTCCGGCGTGCTGATCGGGATGGCGGTCGGTCGCTCCGCGGTGGTCAGCGCACTCGTCCGGCCGGTGCTCGAGGTGTTCCGGCCGATCCCGGCGATCGCCTTGGTGCCGCTGGCGATCCTGTTGTTCCCGACAGGCGAACAGGGCATCGTATTCATCACCTTCTTCGCGGCATTCTTTCCGGTCGCGGTCAGCACCATCCACGCCATGCACGCGCTGCCCCGCGTGTGGGAGGAGGCGGCGCACACCCTCGGCGCGCGCCGGCGCGACATCCTGTTCCAGATCGCCCTGCCCGGCGCGCTGCCTGGCATCTTCTCCGGGCTGTCGGTCGCGATGGGTGTCGCCTGGATCTGCGTGATCAGCGCCGAGATGATCTCCGGCCAGTTCGGCATCGGCTACTTCACCTGGCAGTCCTACGGCCTGCTGGATTATCCGGGGGTGATCGTCGGCATGCTCACCATCGGGCTGCTCGGCTGGTTCACCGCCTGGCTGGTCGAACTGGCGGGGCGCCGGGTGAACCGGTGGCTGCCCAGGGCGCAGCGATGAGCGCCGGCGCCGCGGTGCGGCTGGATGGATTGCGCATCGCCTACGGCGAAAGCCTCGCCGCCGAGGTCGATCTCGATATCGAGGCCGGACAGATCGTGGTGCTGCTTGGCCCCTCCGGCTGCGGCAAGTCCACGGTGCTGCGGGCCATGGCGGGTTTGCTGCCTCCCCTCGGAGGCACTGTCTCGGTCGACGGCGGCGCGGCGGCGCAGCACTGCTCGATGGTGTTCCAGGAGGACGCGCTGCTGCCGTGGCGGACCGCTCGCCGCAATGTCGAATTCGCGCTGAAGTTGCGTGGCGTGCCGCGCAGGGACCGCCGTGCCGGGGCGCAGGAGCTGCTGAACCTGGTGGGACTCGACGACTTCGGTGACCATCTTCCCGGCGCACTGTCGGGCGGCATGCGTCAGCGCGTGCAGCTGGCGCGGACACTGGCTGCACAGCCGCGGGTGCTGCTGATGGACGAGCCCTTCGGTGCGCTCGACGCGCAGACCCGCGCCGATATGCAGCGCCTGCTCATCTCGGTGTGGCAGCAGCGGCGGACAACGGTGTTGTTCGTGACCCACGATGTCGACGAGGCGCTGCTGCTGGCCGACCGGATCGTGCTGCTCACCCCGCGGCCTGCGCGCATCCAGCGGGTCATCGAGATCGACTGCCCGCGCGCGCCGGGCGCCCGATTCGAGCCCGAATTCGCCCGGCTGCGTTATGAAATCCTCGCCGCGCTCGGCGAGCCGAACGAGAAGGACCTACAGCCATGACCTTCGTCATCGGAGCCGCCTGCGTGGATGTGATGGACCGCGCCTGCGTGGAGGAATGCCCGGTCGACTGCATCTACACCGGTGACCGGATGGCCTACATCCATCCCATCGAGTGCGTGGATTGCGGTGCGTGCGAACCGGTCTGCCCGGTCGAGGCGATCTACCTCGACGACGACATCCCTGCCGGGCAAGAAGGTTTCATCACCGCCAACGCGGCGTTCTTCGACCTTCCGCTACCAGGCCGGGACGCGGCGCTCGGGTCGCCGGGCAGCGCCGCCAAGGTCGGTGATCTCGGCGTCGATACGCCGTTCGTCGCGGAGTACGAGAAATGAGTGCTCCGAATCGTGCACTGCGCATTGCGATCGTGGGCGCAGGACCGGCCGGTATCTACGCCGCCGACGCCTTGATGAAGT
>NZ_BMNE01000006.1 GCF_014646295.1 Nocardia rhizosphaerihabitans | reverse complement strand
CTGACATTCATCGACACACTATTGAGTTCTCAAAGAACACACGCACAAGCTTCCACCCACAACATTTCGTAGGGGCTTCAGCGAGGCAGGGTTCAAACTTAGCTCATGCCCGCGCCCGGATGCAAATCCGCTTCAGGTGAACCTTCTTACTTGATGTTGTCGGCGCTCATCGTCCAACCTCGTTTCCCTGGTACTCGGTACCGGGTCGGTGTCCGTGTCGCTCTGACTGGAATTAATTTACGTGTCGACAAATGCGATGTCAAATTCCCTAGTCAGGGGATGTTTCGCCGACGTTGTCACGAACCACGGCCGGTACGGTGGCTCGTGGACGCGACAAAGGGAGGGGCGGCGATGGCGGTACAGAGTGGGAAGCGGCGACGACTGCGCCGGGTACTCGGGGCCGGGTTGGTCGTGGCGGGTGGGTTGGTACTCGTCACCGCGGGCGCGAATGCGGCTATGTGGGCTATGTCGTCCGGTCATCGGAGTGATGTGGCGGGGGCGCCGGATGTGCCGGTCGTGATTGTTCCCGGAGCGAAGGTCGCGACGGACGGCACTCCCATGGCGTATCTGCGGGGCCGGCTCGACGTCGCCATCGAATTGGTGGCCGCGGGGAAGGCCGGCGAGATACTGCTGTCGGGGGACGCGGGCGGGACTTCCGGAGACGAGATCGCTTCGATGACGCGGTATCTACTCGAGCACGGGATCGACCCGGAGATCGTGAAGTCCGATGGGGAAGGGCTGTCGACGCGAGAGACGTGTGAGCGGGCGCGGTCGATGTACGGGGTCGAGCGGGCGATCATCGTGAGTCAGTATCAGCATCTGCCGCGGGCTGTCGCGTTGTGCAGGGCTGCGGGGATCGAGGCCGACGGGGTGGTCGCGTATTGCGATTGCCGGCGGAGTACCGAGGTGCGCAACAACATCAGGGAGTGGCTCGCGGCGCCCAAGGCCGTCGCGGAGATGGTGCTGCGCTGAGGCTTCCAGGGTTGGACGCATCGGGTCAGGCTGTCGTGTCCTGGTGTTTCACCGGCGACGTTTCCACGGCGAAAGAACGGTCAACACTATCCGTCGGTCCGGGAGCTGCGATGGCCGATCCGATCACCGCGCTGATCAGCGCTTTTCAGGAGGATATTGTGCGAATCGTCAAGGCAGTGGCAGTGGGTTTGGCTGTTGCGGCTGCCACAGTTGTGGGGGCGGGTTCCGTTGCCGCGGAGCCGGAGCAGAAGGAGAACATCTACATCGATGTGAACGTGCTCGGGTGTTCGTTCGGCGCCGGGCTGGGTGGTGACGTTCTCGTCGCGCTGGGCGGTGGCAGTGGGTCGAGCGCGCTGGTGTCGTCGTCGCTGGCGGCGCGGATGCGGGCGGCGGGCTGCCTGCCGCAGCTGTAGGACCAGCGCCGATGGTCTCGCCGTGGCGGGCGGGACCATCGGGCTGCCGCACTGGCGGGATCGCGATCGCGTACCGTGATCGGCGTTGTCAGCACTGATGGCCGACGGATTGAGGTGCATCGTGGGCGGATCCGAGCACGCCGCGCGGCTCGTACGTTTCTGGCAGACCGTGGAGTTGTTCGGTCCGCATCGTGTTCCCGACGTCGGCGCGCTACCCGACGACGGGATCGTCGTCGAGCCGGCGGCGGATGATCTCGCGCCGTGGGAAGACCTGGCCACACTGCCCGCGTTGAAGCCGGGGCGGGTGTGGCAGTTCGTGGTGTACGGCGGCTTGTTCGGGGTGGGGCGGGCGCGCGAGGCGCTGGTTCGGGCATTCGGGGAGGATCGGCTCGAGGCCGATGCGCGGCGGGCCGGTATGACGGCCGCGTTCGCGGTGACGGTGACCGATGACGGAGTGGTCGTCGGGGGTTCGGCGACCTTGTCGGGGCTGGCCTGGGCGGTGAATCGACTGCGGTCGCCCGGTCCGGCGGACAGTGGCTGGGCCGACGGGTTCGACCATGATTCGGCGGCTTTCACCGCCGCTTTCGATACTTTGACGCGCGAGGCGGCGGCTGCCGACATCGTGCCGGAGTCTCCGCGGTGGCGGGCGTTCGATGTGGCGGGCCGTGGTGTCGGGGCTTCGCTCGTTGCGGCGGTGGCAGACGGGGTCATCTCCCCCGGGCTCGCCGGGATGTCCGCGCTGGCGTTCGCCGAGCGGCTTCTGCCTGAGGCCACAGAGGAGCAGCCCGAAGCGCCCAGCCTCACCGGTCGTGATCTGCATACTTTCACCGGCGAACTGTGTGCGGCGCTCGGGATTCGGTCGGAGCTGCGGGCCGGCGGGATTCGCGTCGCGTGTGTCCAGGTCGCGGCGCGCGACGCGGACAGCATCGCCACCGAGGATCGGCTGAACAGCGGTCTGGGCGAGGATCTCGCCGCGCTGGCAGCGGCCGTGGAACGCGGCGATATCGGTGCGGCGCTACAGGATTACCTCGCGGCCACCGAGACACTGCCGGTCGACGAGCGGATCGATGTCCGACAGCGCCTGGATGTGGTCGTCGAAGGACTACTCCCCCACCTGGTTCCGGATGGGAGGTGGCCGGGCGATCCACTGGTGTCGGGTCAGCAGTTCGCGGTCGATCGGGCGATGGCCGGATTACGGGACAGCTCAGGGATTTTCGCGGTGCATGGCGCGCCGGGTACCGGCACGACTACGATGCTGCGTGATCTGCTCGCGGGGATCATCGTCGAGCGGGCCGCGCAACTGGCGACCTTCGACGAGCCCCTGGATGTGTTCACCGGCATCACCGAGCAGGTGCAGGTCGCGAAGAACTACACCGTCGGCGCGCATCGGCTGGCGCCCAACGTCACCGGATACGAAGTGGTGCTGACGACGGGTAGCGAGGAAGCCGCGGCCGACGTCGTCACCGAGATCCAGCGTCGCGAGGCGGTCGATTGCGAGGTGAACCACTTCACCGAACTGGCCGATCTCGTCGGCGACGAGCCGGCGTGGGGATTGATCGCCGCGGCGATGGGCGACGAACGCCGGACGTTCGGCGAGCGGTTCTGGTTCGGGGAGCGGTTCGCCGGCGAGCGCAAGGCGGGGTCGACCACGGGCGGCATGCTCGACATTCTCAAACAGGCTGAGGCAGATCCGGATTCGCTGCCGGACTGGCCGACCGCGGTGCGGGACTTCGCCGGTCGTCGCGCCGAGGTGCGCAGGCTCGCCCAGGAGCGTCAGGATGTCGCCGACGCGGTCGCCGACCTGCCCGGCATGAACGAGCGTCTGCACTCGATGGCGGCGGAGATCGCGAACGCCGATACGGCACACGCGCATTGGCGGGAACGTCATCAGCTGGCGACCGAGCATCTGCGGGCCGCGCAGGCGACCCAGCATCGGGTCGGCAAGCTGCTCGGTGAGCACGGTGGACAGAAGCCGGGGTTTCTGGCCTCGTTATCGACCGGGTTCCGGGCCGGGCGGCGGTGGAGTGCCAGGAGCAATGAGCTTCTGCGCGAGCGGCATATCGCCGAATCGGAGATGCGGCGGCGGCAGACCGAGGTCGAGTACACGCGCGGAGAATGGGCGGCGGCGGCCGAGCACGGGCGACGGCTCATCCGTGATCATCTCGAGCTGACAACTCGGCGTGAGGCCGCGCTGGAGATCATCGAGCGGGCGCGCGAGAACTGGTCGGACACTATTCCGTTCGGCGATGTCGCCGGTGACGACGAGCAGTTCCAGCTGTGCAATCCGTGGGCCGACGAGCAGTACGCGGGCGCCCGGCGCGAGCTGTTCCTGTCCGCGCTGCGGTTGCATCGCGCGTTCCTGCTCGATGCCGGGTCGCGGGTGCGTGACAACCTGATCGTCGCCATCGCGCTGATCAGGGGTGAGCTGGCCGAGGAGCCGAAGCCGGAAACCGTGGTGGCCGCGTGGCAGACGCTGTTCCTCGCCGTGCCGCTGGTCGCGACGACCTTTACCGCCGTGCCGCGGTTGTTCGCCGGGCTCGGGCGGGAGGCGCTGGGCTGGCTGTTCGTCGACGATGCGGGGCAGGCCGCGCCGCAGTCGGTGGCGGGTGGGCTCTGGCGGGCGCGGCGCGCGGTGATCGTGGGCGATCATCGTCAGCTGGGGCCGGTGGGGACGCTGCCGACGTCGGCGCAGGAGGCGCTGGTGCGGCAGTACGGGCTCGATCCGGAATGGATGCCGGACATGGCGTCGGCGCGCCGGGCCGCCGATCGTGGCGTGCGGTTCGGGACGTGGTTGACGCCGGCCGATCATGCCGAACCGGTGTGGGTGGGGGCGCCGCTGCGGGTGCATCGGCGTAGCGATCTGCCGATCTTCGAGTTGACGCATCGCATCGCCTATGACGATGACCTGCTGGTCTTCGGTACGCCGGAACGGCCGAAGTTTCCCGGGCAGAATCGGTGGATCGATGTCAGATCGGCACGGGCCGAAGGCAATTGGATTCCCGGGGAAGGTGAGGCGCTTGCCGCGCTGCTCACCCAGCTGACGGCGGACGGCGTTTCCCCGGGCGACATCCGGGTCGTCAGTCCGTTCCGCGATGTCGCGCGGGGTGCGCGGGAGGTCGCGCGCGAGGTTCTCGGGGCGGAGTTCGCCACCCACCACGTGGGGACTGTTCATGCGATGCACGGCAATTCGGCCGAGGTGGTGGTGCTGATCCTCGGTACCTCCCCGGCGGCGGGTGGGTCACGGCGCTGGGCAGCGACGAATCCGAATGTGCTCAATGCGGCGGTGTCGCGGGCGCGGCGGCGGGTCTATGTGATCGGCAACTACCGATTGTGGAGCAGCCAGCGGTATTTCGAGGATCTCGCCGCGGTGTGGACCGTGCAGGACGAGCCGGTGGGTCAGGCCGTCAGCCGGTAGAAGCGCCAGAATCCGAACTCCTCGATCGGGAGGACATCGACGGCGGCGAAGCCTGCCTTGGCGGCGTAGTCGGCCAGCTTCGCGGTGCGCATGACCGTGCCGGTGCCCGCCGAACCAGGGTGCGCCATGCCGTCGGGCAGGCAGATCAGCAGGCTGAAGCCGTACATGAGGCGATCGATATCGCTGGCCGGTGCGGTGAACTCCGGGGCGACGGCTTCGTCCATCACGATCGCCGCGCCGTATGGGCGCAGGGACTTGCGTACCGCGGTCAGGACATCCACCGGGTGCGGCATGTCGTGCAGGCATTCGAAGGCGAAGACAGCGTCGTAGGTGGATTCGGGGAGGTCCGTCGCCGCGTCGGCGTGGTGGAAGCTGACGCGGTCGCCGAGGTCGCGGGCATTGACGCGGGCCATCTCGACCGAGGGCTGGTCGATGTCGTAGCCGTCGACCGTCAGATCGGGGTAGGCGCGGGCCAGTGCGATCGATGACCAGCCGCCGCCGGAACCGACATCGGCGACGCGGGCGCCGGGGCGGGACAGGATCGCGTGGACGTCCTCGACGCGGGCGAGGTCGGTGGCCAGGCGGCGTTCGAACCAGGGACGGTTCATGTCGGACTGTGATTCGCGCATGTCGGCGCCGTATTCGGACCAGCCGACGCCACCACCCTTGCGGTAGGCGCGGACCAGTGCGGGCAGTTGGACGGCGGCACCGGCGAGCATTCGGGCCAGTGGCGCAAGGTAATTGAGGCTGTTCTGGTCGGTCAGTACGTCCGCCGCGCCGGCCGGGAGCTCGAACCTGCCGTCGTCGCCGACGGTCAGGATGCCGGTCGCGGCCTGCTGCTCCAGCCACTCCTGGGCGTACCGGAGGTCGCCGCCTGCGCGCTCGGTCAGCTCGACCGCGTCGGCGGGGCCGCCATCGGCCAGCGCCCGATACCAGCCGAGCCGATCGCCGAGGTGCACGGCCAGGAGGTCGATGGTGCCGAGCGCCGCACCGAACAACCGGTCGGCGAACTGCTCACTGGTCTGTTCCACTGCGCTCACTGCCGGTCCTTTCGTGATGGCCCGTTGCCACGAACTACGCAACGGCGAGTCGAAGGGTTCATCCGACTGGATCGGTTGCGAAACCAGCTGACGCTGCGAGCGCGTCAGCTGATCGCCTACGGCGAATCGAACAGCAGGGCGCCGGGATCCACGTCGGTGCCGATGGCGTCGCTGGTGATCGAGTCCTTCGGGGAGTCCATCACGACGATCGGGCAGATCGGGGAGTTGCCGGTGGCGGCGATTTCGGTGGGGTCGAAGGTGACGATCGGGGCGCCCGCGACGACTTCGTCGCCTTCGGCGGCCAGGAGTCCGAAGCCTTCGCCCTTGAGCTTCACGGTGTCGATGCCCAGGTGGACGAGCACGCCGACGCCGCTGCCCAGGATGACGAAGGCGTGGGGGTGCAGTTTCAGGATCTTGCCCGCGATGGGGGCGGTGACCGTGAGGGTGCCGCGGGTGCGGTCGGGGTCGATGGCCACGCCCGCGCCGACGATCTGACCGGCGAAGACCGGGTCGGGGACGTCGGTGAGGGCGACGACCTTGCCTGCGAGCGGGGCGAGGACCGGCACACTCACAGGATGTCCTCGATGTCCTCGGCGAGGGTGTCCGCCTCGGGGCCGACGACGACCTGCACGACCGTGCCCGACTTGAGGACGCCGTGCGCGCCCGCGGCCTTGAGCGCGGCCTCGTCGACCTTGCCGCCGTCCTTCACCTCGGTGCGCAACCGGGTGATGCAGGCTTCGATCTCGACGATGTTGTCGGCGCCGCCCAGACCCTTGACGATCGCTTCCGCTTTGGACATGTGTTCTCCCTTTCCGCGGTGGTTGCCGGTTCCAGTATGGGAGCCTCGAATGTGCGCCACGTCATATTTCGCGGTTGACATCCGGTAGCCACCTGGTCAAACTTACAACTGGTTATGACCGGACAGTACCCGTCAGGGTGACCGGTTCACAACAGTTAACCCGGACAGGCTCGTAAGTCCGTCCGGCTCGCCGAGACCGCCGGCAAACCCGGCACGAAGAAGGTCGACATGACTGCCGTTACCGACAGCCCCAAGCAAGAATCGAAGGTGTTCGCGGGTTTGCAGCGCCTGGGTCGCAGCCTCATGCTGCCGATCGCGGTGCTCCCCGCGGCGGGCATCCTGCTGCGCCTCGGCCAGGACGATCTCCTCGGCCGGTTCTCCGCGCTGGAGAGCACCGCGTCGGTCATCTCGGCGGCCGGTCAGGCCGTGTTCACCTGGCTGCCGCTGATCTTCGCCGTCGGCATCGCGATCGGCTGGGCCAAGAAGGCCGACGGGTCGACAGCGCTGGCCGCGGTGGTCGGCTACATGGTGATCAACGGCGTGTTCGAGGCGATGTCACCGATCGTGCTGGAGGGCAAGACCGATCCGAAGGGCGCGCAGGCGCTGATCAACTACGGCGTCCTCGGCGGCATCGTGATGGGTCTGCTGTCGGCGATCCTGTGGCAGCGGTTCTATCGCACGAAACTGCCCGATTTCCTGGGCTTCTTCAACGGCAGGCGGCTGGTGCCGATCCTGACCGCGGTCACCGGTCTGGTCGTCGGTGTCGGCATGTCGTTCATCTATCCGGCGTTCAATTCCGCGCTCACCTGGGTGGGTGAGACGGTCGCCGACAACACCGTCCTCGGTGGCGGCATCTACGGCGCGGCCAACCGCCTGCTCATCCCGACCGGCCTGCACCACATCCTGAACTCGACCGTGTGGTTCCTCGTCGGCGACTACACCGACGCCTCCGGCCAGCTCGTGCGCGGTGACCTCAACCGGTTCTTCGCCGGCGACCCGACCGCGGGCACCTTCATGACCGGCTTCTTCCCGATCATGATGTTCGCGCTGCCCGCCGCGGCGCTGGCGATCTGGCGCAATGCGCGGCCGTCGCAGAAGAAGCTGGTCGGCGGCATCATGCTCTCCACCGGTCTGACCGCGTTCGTCACCGGCATCACCGAGCCGCTGGAGTTCTCGTTCATGTTCGTGGCGTGGCCGCTGTACGTGGTGCACGCGATCCTGACGGGCACGTCGATGGCACTGGTCAACGCGCTGGGTATCCACGACGGGTTCACGTTCTCGGCGGGCGCGATCGACTATCTGCTGAACTTCGGCAAGGCGACCGACGCGTGGATGCTGATCCCGATCGGGCTCGGTTACGCGGTGATCTACTACGTGCTGTTCAGCTTCGTGATCAAGAAGTGGAACCTGCGGACGCCGGGTCGCGAGGCCGAAACCGATGTCGAGGCCGGGGTGCCCGATGTCGCCGCGGTCGAAGCCGAGACCGCGCTGACCGCGACCGGCGATACTCGGACCGACGCGCCGTCGGTCGCCGAAGTCGAAACGAAGCTGGACAAGAAATTGGAAGGTGAGTGAGGCCATGACCACCCGCACAGTCGTCGTCGGATCCGAGGTGGGGCTGCATGCCCGCCCCGCCGCGAAATTCACCCAGGCCGTGCAGGCCACCGGGGTGCCGGTGCGGATCTCGGTGGGAGGTGGTGAACCGGTCGACGCGGCGAGTGTGCTCGCGGTGATGACGCTGGGCGCGGGCCACGGCGCCGAGGTCACCCTGCACGCCGACGACGACGCGGTCCTGGACAGCCTGGCCGAGCTCGTGGCCTCGGATCTGGACGCCGCCTGATGGGCGAGCAGCTGATCCGTGGGCTCGGGGTGAGCCCCGGTGTCGCGTGCGCGCCGTGGTTGCGGTTCGGTTCGCAGCTGGCGACCTCGCCGCTGGATCCGGTCGGCGGGTCGGTCGACGAGGAGCTGGCCCGGGTCAAGGCGGCGCTCGGTGGCGTGGCCGACGAGATGCAGGCCAGGGCCGGGCGCGTGAGTGGTGTCGCGGCGGAGATCTTGTCGATGTCGGCGACGATGGCCCGTGATCCGGGCATCGTCGCCGCCACCGAGAAGCAGCTGGCCGACGGGATGCCGACGGCGCACGCGGTGCACCTGGCGTTCGAGGGGTTCTGCGACAAGCTCGAGGCGCTCGGCGGGTACATGGCCGAGCGGGCGACCGACCTGCGCGATATCGGCGGGCGGACCGTCGCGGTGTTGCTCGGGGAACCGATGCCGGGCATTCCGGAGCCGGGGTATCCGTTCATCCTGGTCGCGCGGGACCTCGCGCCGGCGGACACGGCGATGCTCGGTGACAGCGATGTGGTCGGGCTGCTGACCACCGAGGGTGGGCCGACCAGTCACACCGCGATTCTCGCGAAGTCGCTGGGGTTGCCCGCGGTGGTGAACTGTCCCGATACCGATCGGCTCGTCGAGGACGCGCCGGTGCTGCTCGACGGCAGTACCGGTGATGTGGTGATCGATCCGAGTCCGTTGCGGCAGAAGGCGGCTGTCGAGCAGGCGGCGGCGGATGCGGCGCGGCTGGCCGCGGCCAGTGGACCGGGGCATACAGCCGACGGCACGCCGGTGCAGTTGCTGGTGAATATCGGGACTGTCGACGATGCCGAGAAGGCGGGGCCGGTCGACAGTGAGGGTGTCGGGTTGTTCCGCACCGAGTTCATGTATCTCGGCAAGGCGACGGCGCCGAGTCTGGATGAGCAGATCGCCTCCTACACAACAGTTCTCGAGCAGTTCGCCGGGCGCAAGGTGGTGGTTCGCACGCTCGATGCCGGCTCGGACAAGCCGTTGCCGTTCCTCGACCTGGGGACCGAGGAGAATCCCGCGCTGGGTGTGCGTGGACTGCGGATCGGGACGGTGTTCCCGGATACCCTGGCCACCCAGCTCACCGCGCTGGCCAGGGCGGGCGAGGCGACCGGGGCCGAGCTGTGGGTGATGGCGCCGATGGTCGCCACCGCCGACGAGGCCGCCGGATTCGCCGCGCTCGCACGGGAATCGGGGCTGCGCAAGGTGGGTGCGATGATCGAGATTCCGGCGGCGGCGCTGCGGGCGTCCGATCTGCTCACCCACCTCGACTTCGTCAGCATCGGTACCAACGACCTCAGCCAGTACACGTGCGCGGTCGACCGGATGGCGGGTGGGCTCGCGCACCTGCTCGATCCGTGGCAGCCCGCGGTGCTCGATCTGATCGCGATGGTGGGTGCGGCGGGGGCGGCGGCCGGGAAGCCGGTCGGGGTGTGTGGTGAGGCCGCGTCGGATCCGACGCTGGCGCCGGTGCTGGTCGGGCTCGGGGTGACGAGTCTGTCGATGTCGGTGCCTGCGCTGCCCGCGGTGCGGGCGGCGTTGTCGGCCGTGGATATCGAAAAGTGCCGGGATGCGGCGGATGTCGCGTGTGCGGCCAGGAATCCGCAGTTGGCGCGTGAGGCGGTCGCGGCGATCGTCGGGCGGGCATGAGTCGGAGGACGGTGCGTGCGGTTCGGCCGGTGGCCGGGCCGCTGCACGACGGTTGTCTGCGGGCGTCGTTCGTTCAGGGTGCGGTGATCAGCGCGGCACGCGGAGCCTGGCGAGAGTGCCTCCACGCCTCGTTCGGAACCGTCGATGTCGCGCTCATCGCCGGGTGGCGATCGGTCGCTCGGCCGTGGACCGGGGGGCGGTCCGACACTCGAGCCGATTCGGCGGCGCGACCGAACCAGCAGGATGCGAGGCGGCGGCCGGTCGGCCGGCACGAGTCTTCGTGGTCGTCAGACTCCCGGCAGGGGTCGGCGCCGTGATTGCACAGGGTGTGGTGCGGGGGCGGCTCGTCGGGGTATCCGGCGGCGAGATCGCAGATGGGGTGGTCGAATTCGCGGATGGCCGGATTACCTGGGTCGGTGCGGCGGTGGACTATCCTTCGGCTGAGCAACGTCCGCCGGCTGGTGACGATCTGGTGCTGCCGGGGCTGATCGACGTGCACTGTCACGGTGGTGGTGGGTTCGGGTTTCCCAATGCCGATGCGGCGGGGGCGCGGGTCGCTGCGGCGGATCATCGTGGTCACGGCAGTACCGGGTTGCTCGGAAGTCTGGTGTCGGCGCGGCCGGAGGTGTTGATCCGGCAGGCGGGCATGCTCGCCGATCTCGTGGATGAGGGGCAGCTGCTCGGAATCCACCTGGAAGGGCCGTTCATCAATGCGACCCGCTGTGGCGCACAGGATCCCGCGGCGATCATCCCCGGTGATCCGATGTTGTTCGAGCGGATCTTCGCGGCGTCGCGTGGCACCGTCCGATCGATGACTCTCGCGCCGGAGACCGCGCACTTCGAGGAACTGCTCGCCGCCATGCGGCGCAACGATGTGCTGCCGAGTCTCGGGCACACCGATGCGGATGCCGCCACGACCTCGGCGCGGATCGCGGATGCGATCGGCGGGCCGATCACCGCGACGCACCTGTTCAACGGGATGCCCGGCCTGCATCACCGCTCCCCCGGGCCGGTCGCCGCCTGCCTGGCTGCCGCCGGGCGTGGGGACATGGTGGTCGAATTGATCGCCGATGGAGTGCATTTGGCGCCGGAGACCGTGGCGATGGTGTTCGATACGGTCGGGCCGGGGCAGATCGCGCTGGTGTCCGATGCGATGGCGGCTGCCGGGTTGGGTGACGGCGACTACCAGTTGGGCGCGCTGGATGTGCGGGTGCGCGACGGTGTCGCCCGGCTCGCCACTGCCGACGGAGCTCCGGGTGCGATCGCGGGCGGGACCGCCCGATTGCTCGATGTGCTGCGGTGGACGGTTCAGCACGCGGGAATCCCGCTCGCCGACGCGGTCACCACCGCCACCCGCACTCCCGCCCAGGTGCTCGGTCTCCACGACCGCGGCGTCCTCTCGGTCGGTGCGCGCGCCGACCTTCTCGTCACCGACCAGTCATTGCAGCCGCGGCGGGTGTTCGTCGCCGGAACGGAAGGAATCTGATGGAGATCGTGATCCGGGCGGACGAACACGAGGTGGCTACGACGGTCGCCGATATCGTCGGCGGGTATGTGGAGCGCGGGAACGCGATCCTCGGTCTGGCCACCGGGTCGTCGCCGCTGGGCAGTTACCAGGAGCTGGCGCGGCGGTATCGCGAGGGTGAGATCGACTTCTCGACGGCGAGCGCGTTCCTGCTCGACGAGTACGTCGGGCTGCCGAAAGAGCATCCGCAGTCGTATTTCTCGGTGATCCGCTCGGAGTTCGTCGACCATGTGAATCTCGATCCGGCGCGCGTGCTGAGCCCGAACGGCGAGGCGGGCGACATCGCGGGCGAGGGCAGGCGCTATGACGCGGCGATCGCCGCTGCGGGTGGGGTCGATGTGCAGTTGCTCGGCATCGGCACCGACGGGCACATCGGGTTCAACGAGCCCGGGTCGGCGCTGACCTCCCGGACCAGGGTGAAGACGCTGACCGAGCAGACGCGCAAGGACAATGCCCGCTTTTTCGACGGCCCCGAGAATGTGCCCCATCACGTGCTCACCCAGGGCCTCGGCACCATCGGTGAAGCCGGACATCTGGTGATGATCGCGCTCGGTGCGGGCAAGGCCGACGCCATCGCCGCCGCGGCGGAGGGTCCGCTGTCGGCGTTCTGCCCGGCCTCGGTCATGCAGTGGCATCGGCACGTCACCGTGGTGATCGACGAGGCGGCGGCGAGCAAGCTGAAGCTGGCCGACTACTACAAGTACGCGCTGGCGAACAAGCCTGCCTGGCAGTCGTTCTGAGATGACCGCGCTCGAGTTCCCGGTGCAGGATGTGGCGGGTGCGGTCGGCGCCCGCCGGGTCGGCGCGGATCGGGTGGAACTGTGTGCGGCGCTGGGCAGTACGGGCGGGTTGACCGCGAGCATCGGGACGATCGAGGCGGTGGTGGCGACCGGGATTCCGGTGCACGCGCTGATCCGTTGTCGGGCGGGCGGTTTCGTGTATGCCGAGGCCGACGAGATCGCGGTGATGAATGCCGATGCGCGGGCGGCTGTGTCGGCGGGAGTGGCCGGACTCGTCGTCGGGGCGCTCACCGCTGACCATCGGGTCGACGTCGAGGTGCTGGAGCGTGTGCTCGACGGTGCTGCGGTCGATGACATCGAACTGACCTTTCATCGCGCCATTGATCAGGTATGCGACCGGTCGGCCGCCGTGGACACCTTGGTGGCCCAGGGAATGACCCGGGTACTTACCTCCGGCGGCGCCGCACGCTGCGCCGACGGTCTCGACGAACTCGCCGAAATGGTCGCGCACGCCGCCGGACGGATCCAGATCATGGCCGGTGGCGGGATCACCGTCGGCGATATACCGGCCTTGCATCGCGCCGGCGTCGACGCGGTGCACCTCTCGGCTCGCCGCGTCGTCGCCGATGACGGCGGGCCCGGTGGTGGTGGCACCTCCGGTCACGAGCAACTGGATCAGGAGCTCGCGGCCGAGGCGGCCGCACAGCTACGGGCTGTAAATTCGGTCGGCTGATCGACCACCCGCGTCGGCACGGATGACGGCGACCTGGCGCTGACGGCGCGCTCGGTCATGACGACCGAAGGACGAACTCGCGGCCGCTGCCCAACAGCACGCAGTGGATGCGACCGGTTGACCGGCCGACGACCAAGCACCCGGACGATCAACCGCGAGTGTCAGTTCGCTATGTGGCTGCGCCGCGTCCGGCCCCCCAGCACATCGAGGGCCGTCTGCCTGTGCGAGTCAGCTCAGGAACGTTCGGCGAGGATGAGTTCCGCCTCGCCGGGATTGCAGTCGAACGCGGCTTGAACCGCGGCGATCGCCCCCGCGTGGTCGCCCGCCGCGGCGAGCCGGTCGATCTCGGCCCAGCGATCTGTCGGCGGCGCCACCGACAGATCCAGTTTGCGTTCGAGCCGTTCCCACATGCGGGCCACCGTCGGATCGTCGGCGAGCAGCTCACCCAGATGGGCCTTGAAGGTGGGGTGTTCGGTGCGGTACATGCCCATCCAGCTGCTGCCGGGCGGGCTGGCTTCGGCATTGGCGGTGCGGTCGGCCAGCTTCAGGATCACGGCCGGCGGGTGCGCGGTGATCTTGCTGTAGGCGTCGAGGTTTCGGGCCTTGCGGTCGGGGCCGATGCCGGTGACCGCCCATACGAGGTCGAGAACCTCACGGCCGAAACGGGATTCGACCTCCTCGGCGGTGACGGGGGTGTCCTCGACGACGTCGTGGAGCCAGGCGGCGACGGCGAGCGAGCCGTTGTAGCCGAAATCGTCGAGCACGGCCCGCACCGCGGCCAGGTGGGTGACGTAGGGATGTTCGCCGTAGCGCTGGTCGCCGTGCGCCTCGACGGCGAACTCGCGTGCTTCGGTTTCCCGCTGATCGAACTCCATACCGCACCCCCGTGCTCGATTGGATCCTGTCGAGTCCGACCCTAGCCGAGGCCACCGACAGGTGGCCCGGATCAGTGGGGAGCGGGTTTCACCGCGGTGAGGATGCCGGTTTGGTACTTGCTCTGGGTGTACTCGAGTTCGGTGAATCCCATGTCGCGCAGCTGGTCGGTGTAGTGGCGGATGTCGGCGTCGGCGAAGGGGTTGCCGCCGCCGAAGAAGGGGGCGAGCACCCGGCGCGTCCCCGGGGTGGGTGAGGCGTCGGCGAGCAGCAACCGGCCGCCGGGGCGCAGGACCCGCCACATCTCGGCGAGCGCGGTGCCGCGATGCGGGGCCGGAATGTGATGCATGACGAAAGTGCAGGTGACGACAGCGAATTCGCCGTCGTCGAAGGGCAGGTCCTGCGCCGGGGCCTGCTCGTAGCGCAACTGTGCCCCGCCGGCACGCTGCCGATTGTCGGCCACCGCGATCGCCGAGGGATCGACCCCGACGGCCGTACCGGACGGGCCGGTCACAGCGCCGGCGGCACGCACGAGTTTGCCAGGCCCGCAGCCGATATCGAGCGTGCGGTGGCCCGGTGCGATACCGGCCTTCGCGACGAACTCGGCGAGCAGACGACGCTGCCTGCCCAGGAAGAACACCGCGGTGAACAGGTTGTAGCGGCGCAGGCCCGCGATGACCAGGCCGGTGTCGCTGTCGTCGACGAACATGGGAGTGCGAAGCTGGTTCTTTGACATGGGTCCATGGTCGAACGCAGCCACGGCAGCGACCAGAACCAGAACCGCCGGATCTGTCCGATTCCGGACACATCCGGTACATCCGTCCCGTGGAGGAACGCATGGCCGAGCACACCGATCGCCGGGTCCGCCGGACCAGGGACACCCTGCACCGCGCGCTGATCGAGTTGATGATCGAACGCGGCTACGACCGGGTGACGGTCAGCGACATCATCGACCGAGCCGATGTCGGGCGTTCCACCTTCTACGCGCACTACCGCGACAAAGACGATCTGCTGCTGGTCAGCTGCACCGAGTTCCTGCGCCGCGAGATCGCCAGAACCACCGCCCCTGGCTCGCCGATCGCGCCGCTGCGGGTGATGTTCCATCTCGCTGCGCAGTATCCCGAGGTGTACCAGCCGCTCATCGGGCCGAAGGCGACCACGACGGTGCTGCACGCCTACCGGCGATGCGTAGCCGACCTGATCGGCGAGCTGGTCGACGGCTTGGCCGCCGACACTGTCGCGTTCCTGTCGTGGGGGCTGGTCGGTGCTCTCGGCACGGTGATCGACCCGAACGCCCCCGTCCCGCCCGCACGGGCGTGGCGACGTTTCGAGGCGCTGGCCCTGCACGGACTCAACGGCGGCGCAGATCAGGCCACGGCGGGCGGCGCAGAATCGCCAGCGTCGCGATCACCCCGGTGAGCAGGCCGATCCATTCCCCCAGCTGGGCGATGCGATTGGAGTCGACGGCGGGCGTCCAGTGCGCGCGGCCCTCGTGCACGACGAACACGCCGACCGGGCGCGCCGATCGACCGAAGGCACTACCGCGCGCGACGGTGATGATGGTCGTGCCGTCGGCCGTCTCCATCGGTTCGCCGAACACCGTCGGCGGCGCGGCGACCGCCTCCTCGAGCCGATCCCTGATCGTCATCCGATCCCCCGTTCGTCGTTGCGACACTGCTGACGAACATACGCTCGAGCGGCGCGGTCCTCGGCCTTTCGGACGCGGCGTGCGCGATCAACGTCACCGGCGCTTGGCATGATGGGTGGGCCGAGCCACGACGAGAGGTGCCGAGCCCATGACCAGCACAGCGGAACAGGACATCCTGGCGACACCGTGGTCGCGTTCGATCGGTCTGCGTGTGCCGGTGGTGAACGCGCCGATGGGCGGTGCGGCGGGGGGACGGCTCGCGGCGGCGGTGACCGCGGCGGGTGGGCTGGGCATGATCGGGATGGGCAGCGCCGGATCGGTGGCCGCGCTGGAGCGCGAGCTCGCCGCCGCCGGCGGCACCGTGTCCGGGATCGGGCTCGTCGACTGGGTGCGGCAGCGCGAAACCGGGCTGCTCGAGGCCTCGATCGCCGCGCAGCCGCGCATTCTGTCGATCAGTTTCGGCACCGATTTCTCGTGGGTGCCGGTGGTGCAGGCAGCGGGGATTCTCGCGGTGACGCAGGTCTACGACGTGCCCGGTGCGCATCGCGCGCAGGATGCCGGTATCGACGTGCTCGTCGCGCGGGGCAGCGAGGGTGGCGGGCACGGCGCCGATCGGCTCGCGCTCCTGCCGTTGCTCGACGCGGTGCTCGATATCGCGACGGTTCCGGTGCTGGCGGCGGGCGGGATCGGTTCCGGGCGCACGCTCGCCGCGGTGCTCGCGGCCGGTGCGGCGGGGGCATGGCTGGGGACCTGCCTGGCCGCGGCGGACGAGTCGTTGGTGCCGGAGAACGCCCGGCGGGCGATGCTCGCGGCCGATTCCACCCATACCGTCGTGACCACCGCGTTCGATGAAACACTCGACCTGCCGTGGCCGCCGATCTATCCGGCTCGGGTGCTGCGCAACGACGTCACCGATCCCTGGTCGCGGCCCGAGTTCGACGAGTCGCGGCCGAGCGCCGAGATGCTCCGTGCCGCTATCGAGTCCGATGACGTCACCATCGCGCCGGTCGACGCCGGGCAGGGCGTCGGCCTCATCACCCACATCGAACCCGCCGCCGCGATCATCGACCGGTTGTGCCATGACGCGGCGGTGTTGTTGCGTCGCTGACGAGCGGCGCACCCGTCTCGACCTCCACGGTTCCCACACACACCTCAGACCCATTCGTGGCTCACGTGATGATCCAGCAGCGACGCCCGCTCGGCCTGCACCGCGCGAATCAGAGCGTCGCGCGGTTCAGCGCGTCGCGGCGCGACTAACCGACCGGGTTGTGCAGGTCGACGACTCGTGCGGGATCGTTCAGCATTCCCTGGTCGAGCTGGATCGTTTCCTCGGTCCGCCATCTGGCGTGCCAAATCGGTACGCCGCCTGCGAGATCGGTCTCGCGGGGGTTGGTGAGTAGCGGGAGCTCGAGATGCGCCGCCGTCACCGTGACGGTGGCGTTGGCCGGGGCGTGGGACCAGACGTCGTCGACGACATCGGTGATTCGGATGCCGAGGCGATGGCCGATGGTCAGGCGGGCGTCCTGCCAGAGCAGACGGATCTGCGCCTCCGGGCCGACCGGCGCGATGCCGCGGGTGATGACGGTGGCGCGACCGTCGGGCGCGATGTCGTAGAGCTCCAGGGCGACAGTGGCATTCGGCGGTCCGGCGAGGTTCAGCGTCGCGGTGGCCCGGCCCGCCAGGTGCAGCGCGCTGGCCACGGGCGCGGAGACCGACCAGATTTCGCGGTCGGGGCCGGGAAGCAGACCGCGATCCTGGAACGTGCCGGTGCGCAGGTCGACGGTGACGCGCTGGGAATCGACTGGAGGCCAGACACTTTCACTGCGCCAACCGCCGTCGAACTGGCCGACGGTGACCGGAGGTCCGGGGACCTCCACCGCCGCACCTGCCACGTGCCGGTCCAGGAACGCGGCCAGCTCCGCGTTGAAATGCGGTGTGCCACAGCGGCTGCGGCAGTCCGAGTGACCCCACTGACCGAACCATGCCCGGTGCTCGCCGGGGCCCATCCCCTGCCAGGCGTCGATGACGCGGTCGGCTCGGGTGTTGGAGTCGAGGAAGCTCTGGCCGAGGAACAGCGGAGTCGTGTTGCCACGCAGGTCCTCGACGATGTCGCGGTCCCGCCAGCCCGGGTTGGCGGCGTTGTGGTCGGTGGTGAGCGCGAGGTAGCTGTCGGTGCACTCCTTGGTCATCTGGAGTGCGTTGGCCTGGTATTCGGGTGAGTCGTCCCAGCGGCCCGGCGTGTGGGCGATGGCGAGGTGCTCCGGGCCGGCGAAGTCGGCGGGGCGGAGGCCGTCCTCGGTCAGCGGTTTTCCGCCGAACTTCCACGAGATGCCCTGCATGTACAGGTAGGAGTACGGGTCGACGACCGGCTCGAAGGCCGCGACCGCGGCCAGTCCCTTCGGCTTCGCGGCCAGCGCGAGCATGCCGGTCCAGCCTTCGTAGGAGGTGCCGACCACGCCGACCCGGCCCGTGGACCAGGGTCGGCTCGCCGCCCATTCCACCGCGGCGGTCACGTCGGACTGCTCCCCCGGGCCACCGAAATCCGGGCACCCGTTGGAGCCGCCGAAGCCTCGCAGATCCACGATCACGTAGGTGTAGCCGGACTTCAATGCCCACTCCACCGGCAGGTTGTCGGTGGACGGCCCGCCTTCGGGGCGCGGCTGGGTGAGGTAGGCCAGGTGCGCACGGTACGGGCTGGCGGTCAGCAGTACCGGGGTGCGCACGTCGTCGGCCAGACCCGCGGGCCGCAGGACATCGGCGTGCAGTCGCGTGCCGTCCGGCGCGGTCAGATACTCCTGCGTCCACGTGAACGCCGCGTTCACCGGCTCGGCCGAGACCGGCGCCGCCATACCCAGCGCCAACGCCACACCGGCGACGACCCGCGCCACCATCGCACCCCATTGCACGGATGGACTATTGCCGCTCCCGGCAGCGGCGTCCAGCCCCGAGAACCTGGGGCCGAGGTGTGTCGCTACGGCTGCGGGCGGACGGTCAGGATCTGCTCGGCCACTCCCACCGGTCCCCGGGTGTCGTGCAGCACGGTGGTGGTCAGCCCCTGTCCGGCGTGGCCGAACGTGACACTGGTGTCGAGGCCGGTCCAGGAGCCTTCGGGTTGCCGGTACAAGTGGATGGTCAGATCGACGTTGGGGAACATCCACTTGGTCGGCTCTTGCCGGACAGCGATGCCGTTCGCGGTGTCCACCAGCGCGAGGAACGACGCCAGCGGATGAGTGGACTCGCCGGTTACCAGAGTCACCGCCGACTGGATCCAGGCCGTGGTTCGTCCCGGCTGCGGGTGGCCGACGGGGCGGGTGTCGAGCGAGGCGATGTAGCCGCCGGGCCATATCGAGGTGAGCGGCCACGGCGACAGCGATTCGGGTGCGGGCAGCCGGTCGGGCTCCCCGCCCGCGACGCTGTCGGTGTCCTGGGTGCTCAGCATCCAGGCGCGGGCGCTCACGACGCTGCGGCCGGCGATGGTGACAGTGGCCTCGACCAGTTCGATGGTGCGGCCGGGCCGGATCGTCTTGACGTCGATGTCGAACTCCTCGAACCCGATCCGGCCGAGGATGTCGAAGCTGATCCGGCTCATGACCAGCTCGGGGCGTTGTTCGCTCGCCCGTGTGCGCAGGATCTCGTGGACGACCAGCCCGGCAAGCGGGCTGAAGTGCTGCTCGTCAGTGCTCCAGGCGCCGCCCGCGTGGACGGTCGGCACGAAGCGGTGGGTGCCGAGTCGCTGAAAGTAGCTGGTCGCCGGTGCGCTCATGTCCGTCACAAAACTCAACCTACGGGTCGAGTTTTCATCTCACCAGTCGGTTGGACCATCCTTGTGGTCGACTTCACAGGCGCGGGTCCGAGGGCCGATCCGGGCAACTTGGCCGGATGGTTCGACAATCGGCCCGGATATGATCGGCCGATGACTTCGATTGCGGACGAGAGCGTCGTGCCCGCCGGGCGCGCAGCGAGACGACGCGATCGCCGCAAGGCGGAGATGATCGATGCCGCGCTGCAGATCCTGTCCGGCAGCGGCTATCAGGGGATGCGTTTCGAAGACGTCGCCGAGCGTTCCGACATCGCGAAAGCCACTCTCTACCACTATTTTCCGAGCAAGGACGCGCTGGTCTCCGCGGCGCTCGAGAAGCTGGCCTCCGATGTGCTGACTCACCTGAGCGAGGCTCTCGATGCCGCGGCGGATCGGTCCGCGACCGACCGGCTTCGTTCGCTCGTCGCCGAGCAGTTGCGGGTGCTGACGGTGCTGTATCCCGAAGTGGGCAAGCTCTTCTCGTTCCCCGCGCCATGGCCTGCCGAGCACACCGAATCCATCAAAGCCATGCGCCGCCGGCACGATCGGATCTTCCGCGAGGTCGTCGACGCGGGCATCGCATCGGGCGAATTCGACTGCCCCGATCCGTCGGTCGCGCTGCACTGCCTGCACGGCATCCTGAACCACGCCTCGATCTGGCTCCGCCCCGACGCCGACCCCGAGGGTCGCACCCGCGACGCCGTCGTCGACGAATCGTTGCGCCTGTTCGTCCGGACCTGATCACCTCGTCGATCGGGCACGGTGTCTCGGTGTCGGACCCACCGGGTAGCTTCTCCGGCACGGGTGGGGAATCCCACTCGCTACGGGAGGGAATCACCATGGCCGAGCCGAGAACTCACCACTACCAGTTCGCACACCAGGTCCTGCCGAACCTGGCCCAGCGGCTCGGCGCGCGCATGGTCACCGACGAACCGCCGCACGGCTACACCGAACAGCTGAAATACCTGTGGGACAGCATCGGCGAGCGCCTGGCCGCCGAGGACCGCCTGCCGAGCGATGGCATCGCGGGCCGCCGCATCGACGCCGACGGATTCCAGCTGCTGCTCGTGGAACTACCGGCACCGGCCGCCGCGGCGGAAGCACATTTCGTCGCGGTCGTCCTGCCCGAGAACTCCGACGACGTCAGGGTGTTCACCCTCGAACGCGCCACCTTCCAGTCGGCGGACCGTAACGACGCCACCATGCTCGGATCCTGGGCGAACCGCAGCCACTTCAACCTCGGCCCCGGTCCCCACCCCGACCCCGCTGCCTTCATCACGGCCATCCACTCGAAGCTCGCCGCGCGATAGCTCGGCGTGGCGCGACCGGCGTGATCTTCGTCGTCGGTTCGGGTATCCATCCCGATCGTGGGATGTACTCTGACTGCCTTCAGGGGGATTCGCGAGCGGCGGTCCCCGGGAGGGAAGTCCAAAGATGGGCAGTGTCGTATCAGCCTGTGGCGCAACGTGTTCAGCGGTCAAGCGCGGTCAGCTGCGTTCGGTTCTGATCGCGGTTTCAGCGGTGTTGTGCTTAACCGGCACTCCCATGGCGGTCGGTAACGCGGATCCGCTGCCGACTCCGCAGAACGACCCGTTCTACACCCCGCCATCGGGCTGGGACTCGGAGGCGCCGGGCACCATCCTGAATTCGCGACCCGTCGAGGTGGCCTCAATGCAACCACAGGCGCAGGACGCCGATGCCTGGCAGTTGCTGTACCGAACGACCGATACCGACGGCCGACCCATGGCGACCGTGACGACGGTGCTGCGCCCACGAACCGGGCAGGTCAAAGGATTGATCTCCTATCAGCCCGCCACGGATGCCTCGGCCCCGCAGTGCGCGCCCTCGTTCGTGCTCCGGCAAGGAGCGCCCGACAAGTACGACTCCTCGCTGGACCTCATTCAGATCGACCAGATGTTGGCGTCCGGTCATGCGATTTCCGTACCCGACTGGGAGGGGCCGAAGGGGACGCTGATCACCCCGAGACAGCCGGGCTACGCCGCGCTCGACGGAGTGCGCGCGGCCCAGGGTTTCGCGCCACTCGGCCTGCCCGGCACCGATACTCCGGTTGCGGCGATGGGCTACTCCGGCGGGTCGATCGGTACCAGCTGGGCCGCGCACGTGCAGCCGACCTACGCTCCCGAAATACGACTGGTCGGTGTCGCCATGGGTGGTTGGACAGCGCCCCTCGGCAGCTACCTGGGGACGCTCGATGCCGGTCCGTTCTCCGGTTTCCTGCCGTCGCTCCTGCCGGGCATGATGCGTGCCGATCCGCGTCTGGCGGCGGCTTTCGACAAATATCTGACGCCCGCCGGGCAAGCTCTGATGGCTGCGGGTGACAGCAAATGCGTGACGGCGAACGTGGCTCAGCATGCGTTCCTGCGCATGGACGACTACCTGACGGTCCCTTTTGCGCAACTGATCGAGGAGCTACAGCCGTCGTTGGCCGAGCTGGACTTCGGCCCCGTGGCGCAGACCGCGCCGCTGTTCCTCTACAACGCCGTGCACGACGAGATCGTCACCATCGCCGGGCCCGACAAGGCGGTGGCACAGTGGTGCGCATCGGGCGTGCGGATCACCTACACGCGGGACCAATTGAGCGAGCACGTCAGTCTCGCGATCAGCGCGACTCCCGCGGTCCTGCGGTGGATCGATGAGCGTCTGGCAGGGCAGGCCGCGCCGGACGGTTGCTCGACGCGCACGGTGCCGTCCATGTCGCTCGGTGGTTCATAGCGCGCGGACACGTACGGGCATCTCCGGCCGGATACAGACGAGTCCGCCCGCTCCGTGATCACGGAGCGGGCGGACTCGAAACCGTTTACCGCGTACCCACTGCGTACGGAACGGGCCGATCAGGCCCGTTCCCGCAGGTCAGGCTTACACGTCGTAGTAGAGCTCGAACTCGTACGGGTGCGGACGCAGGTTGACCGGCGCGATTTCGTTGTCGCGCTTCAGCTGGATCCAGGTCTCGATCAGGTCCTCGGTGAAGACGTTGCCTTCGGTGAGGTAGTCGTGATCCTGCTCGAGGCGGTCGATGACCGTCGCGAGGCTGGTGGGGGCCTGCGGGATGTTCTTGGCCTCCTCGGGCGGCAGCTCGTAGAGGTCCTTGTCGACCGGAGCCAGCGGCTCGATCTTGTTCTTGATGCCGTCCAGGCCGGCCATCATCATGGCGGCGAAGGCCAGGTACGGGTTACCCGAGGAGTCAGGCGCGCGGAACTCGATGCGCTTGGCCTTCGGGTTGTTGCCGGTGACCGGGATGCGGACCGCGGCGGAGCGGTTGCGCTGCGAGTACACCAGGTTGATGGGGGCCTCGTAGCCTGGCACCAGACGGTGGTACGAGTTGACGGTCGGGTTGGTGAACGCCAGCAGCGACGGCGCGTGGTGCAGGATGCCGCCGATGTAGTGACGCGCCAGGTCCGACAGGCCGCCGTAGCCGGCCTCGTCGTGGAACAGCGGCTTGCCGTCCTTCCACAGCGACTGGTGCACGTGCATGCCCGAGCCGTTGTCACCGAAGAGGGGCTTCGGCATGAAGGTGACAGACTTGCCTTCCTGCCACGCGGTGTTCTTCACGATGTACTTGAACAGCTGCAGGTCGTCCGCAGCGCCGAGCAGCGTGCCGAACTTGTAGTTGATCTCGGCCTGACCGGCGGTGCCGACCTCGTGGTGGCCGCGCTCGAGCTCGAAGCCCGCGTTCTGCAGGTTGGTCGAGATCTTGTCGCGCAGGTCGACGTAGTGGTCGTACGGGGCGACGGGGAAGTAACCACCCTTGTTGCGGACCTTGTAGCCCAGGTTGCGGCTGCCGTCCGGGTTGAACTCGTTGCCGGTGTTCCACGAGCCCGAGACCGACTCGATCTCGTAGAACGAGCCGTTCATGCCCGAGCCGTAGCGGATGCCGTCGAAGATGTAGAACTCGGCCTCGGCACCGAAGTAGGCGGTGTCGGCGATACCGGTCGAACGCAGGTACTCCTCCGCCTTGCGCGCGATGTTGCGCGGGTCGCGGGAGTACGCCTCACGGGTGAACGGGTCGTGCACGAAGAAGTTCAGGTTGAGCGTCTTCGCGGCACGGAACGGGTCGATCCGAGCGGTGCTGAAGTCGGGGAGCAGGAGCATGTCCGACTCGTCGATCGACTGGAAGCCACGCACCGAGGAGCCGTCGAACGCCAGACCCTCTTCCGCCAGGTCGGCGGTGAACGCCTTGGCCGGGATCGAGAAGTGCTGCTGGACGCCGGGAAGGTCCGAGAAGCGGATATCGACGTATTCGATGTCCTCTTCCTTGATGTGCTGGATGACCTCTTCGGCCGTGCTGAACGTCACTTGTTCTCCTTACGGATCGGTTCCCAGCCAGTCACGATGCATGGGTTCGTCGCGACCTGACGCTATGGACGCGGTGTTTCCCTACAGTCAAGGCTGTGTTTCGCCAGTGTTACGCGTGCCGGAAGCCAGGGTGATCTCGGCCATCCGGGCGCGACCTGCATCGTAATCCTGCCATCCGCCCGATCGCGCGATGACGTGACCTCCACTAATGCGGTCGTGGGCGGGCGATAGCGCGCCACTATCCTGGAAGCCATGGCGCGCATCACCGGCACATGGCTCTCCGGAAACCCCGCGGAACCGGGCGACCCGGAAACATCCGGTTACCCCGGTGAGCTGTACGGGCTGCCACGCGAAGGGGCGGGGTCGCTGACCGCGACCTGGCGCCGGGTCGTCGCCCTGTTCATCGACTGGTTCATCGCGGTCGGCATCGCCGCGGTGATCACCCGCAGCTTCGCCTCGTCGTCGATGACGCTGCTGGTGTGGTTCGTGATCGGCATCGCCGCGGTGACGCTGTTCGGATTCACCCCCGGCCAGTACTTCATGAAGCTGCGGGTGATCCGGATCGACGCCCCGGTGGCGGTCGGTTTCGTGCGCGCGCTGGCCAGGCAGGTGCTGCTGGTGTTCGTCGTCCCGGCGCTGTTCACCGACGCCGACGGTCGCGGCATGCACGACCGCGCCACCGGAACCGCGCTGGTCAACGCGCGCTGAGGCCCGAGCCGAGCCTCAGAGCTCGCGGTTCTCGACCAGGCCGCCCGGTATCGCCTGCAGGAAATCCGCGCCGAAGGCCTGACTCGGCGTCCACGCGCCCGGCGTGACCGTGGCATCGGTGAGCAGCCGCTCCACCGCGGCGAGGGTGCTCGCGGCGGTGAAGTCGTAGGTGTTGGCCACGACGAGGCCTGCCGAGGCGGTGCGCCCGTCCGGCGCGGTGGCCCGTGCCCACAGCTCGCTGCGCGTTTCGGCGCGGCGGGCATCGGAAGGCCCTGAGATCAGAGCCCGGACCGCACCGGCCGCGGCGCGCTGCACGGGGCGGGCGCCGAGAATCCGGCGCAGCACCGGCTCGGCCACCCCCGCCGCCGCGGCGAGCGGCACCACGGTGAAGTCGGTGATGTTCGGGATGCCGGTGGACCGGTAGGCCGCGCTGATGTCGCCGAGCGCCACACTGTGCGCGAGGACCGTCCCCCGCGTCGTCGGCACCCGGACCGAGCGGTGTGACATCGGCACCGCGACCAGTTCGCCACCACTGCGCACCCGGCCCCCGAGGCCGACGCCCTCGAGCGCTGTCAGCAGAGTGCCCGAGCTGAAGCCGCCGCGGCTGATCAGCGCGATGTCGAGGTCGGTCGCCTCCGGCAGCTTCGCGGCCAGCCGGACCGCGAGATGCTCGGTGGGGACCACGTCGAAGCCGACCCCGGGAACGAGCGCGACCTGCGCGGCCACGGCCTCGTCGTGCTTGGCGTAGATCGCCTCGAACACCTCGACCTCGCCGGTGATGTCGACGTAGTGCGTTCCGGTGCGCAAGCACGCCTCGACCATCGGCGCCGAGGTCGCCGAGAACGGTCCGGCGCAGTGCGCGACGACAGAGACATCGGCGAGCGCGGCATCCAGCGCGGCGGCGTCGGTCAGCGAGACAACGCGCGAGGGCACCCCGAGCCGATCGGCCAGCCGCGTGACCGCCTCGCTCGCCCGCCCGGCGAGGACAGGCGCATGGCCCGACGCGACCGCCGCGGCGGCGATCAAGCCACCGGTATATCCGTTGGCACCGTAGATCATCCAAGACACGTCCCGACGATAGCGTGGGAAAGCCGCTCGGACCGGGCGACGTTCACCGGTACGCTCCTGCGGTGTCACTGAATCCGGCCTTGCTGGCCGTGCGTTTTCTGCTCGAACTGATCGCCATCGCCTCGTTCGGGGTGTACGGATGGCGGGCCTTCGATTCCCCCTGGCGATATCTGCTCGTCGTCGTGCTGCCGATCGCGGCCGCGGTGCTGTGGGGCACGTTCGCGGTACCCGATGATCCGAGTCGCAGCGGCGCCGCGCCGGTGCCGGTACCCGGTCCGGTGCGGCTGGCCGTCGAGGTCGCCGTGCTGTTCGGCGGGGCCGCGGCGCTGTGGGGCGCCGGCCTGTCCCGCCTGGCGATTGTCTCGGCGGCGGTGCTCGTCGCGTATCACCTACTGGCCTACGACCGGGTCCTGTGGTTGCTGACCGGACGGACGCCGAACAGCTGAAAACGCCGCGAGCCCGGCACCTGGGGGTCAGGTGCCGGGCTCGCGGCGATCGGTGGGGCTCAGCGGCGGCGGATGGCGCGCTGCATGCCCTTCATCTTGGCGCCGGGGGGCATCGGGCCCTTCGGCATGGCCGGGCCGCTGCGCGAGCTGAGGGCCGACAGCCTGCCCTCGATCTGGTCGATCCGCTTGACATCGATATTGCGCGGCAGCTTGGTGAGGAACTTCTGCAGATCCTTGAGCGGGGTCTGGCCCTCGTCGTTGCCGACGATCACCTCGTAGATGGGGGTGTCACCGACCAGGCGGGCGGTGCGCTTCTTCTCCTGCGCGATGAGCGACTTCACCCGCTGCGGCGAGCCCTCGGCGACGAAGATCACGCCGGGCAGGCCGATGACGCGGTGCACGGCGTCGAGCTGGGTGGTGGCCGCGACGCCGTTGGCGACCCGCCACTTGCCCTGCAGGTTCTCCAGCACCCACGCGGCAGCACCGGCCTGGCCCTCGGCCTTGCGGTAGACGTTCTTCTGCACGCGACGTCCGAAGATGATGAACGCGAACAGCACACCGAGCAGCAGACCCAGCGGCAGCAGGAACCACTGCATGTCGAAGATCAGACCGATGAGGAAGAAGACCACCGTGGTGCCGACGAGTGCGCCGATCATCAGCGGCAGCAGCGCCTTGTCTTCCTTGCGCTGCATGTTGAACGCCTGCCACAACTGCTGACGCCGTTCGCGTGATGCCTGCTTGCGGGCCGCTTTAGCCGCGGCCCTGGCTTCCTTCGACGGCTTGCCGCCCTTGCCTCCTGCCATGTGTCTCAGCTTAGATGCCCCGCCGCCGACCCGTCGGACCGCATGACGCTCCGACACGAATACGGCGATTCGGACGCCTTCGGCGGCGAACCGGGCGAGTACGGGCAAGAATGCCTAGGATGCGCCCGATCACCGAGAACCCGGCCAGCTCCCCCGTCACCGACGGCGTCGACGACGAGGTCGCCGAACGCCTGGCCGCGGCCCTGCGGTGCGTGACGGTCTCGACCGAGGATCCGGCGCACACCGCCGACGCGGAGTTCGTCCGGCTGGCCGAACACCTCGAGGCCGCGTTCCCGCGGGCGCACGCCGAGCTGACCGTGACCACCTTCGGCCGCAGCAGGCTCTATCGCTGGGACGGCGCCGAGCCAGGCCACGCCTCGGCGATCCTGCTGGCCCACCAGGACGTGGTCCCGGTCGACGATCCGCAGCGCTGGACCCATCCCCCGTTCGCCGGTGTCGTCGACGAGGAGTTCATCTGGGGCCGCGGCGCGATCGACGACAAGAGCCGGGTGCTCGCCGTGCTGGAGGCGGTCGAGTGGGCGCTCGGCTCGGGAATCCGTCCGCGGCGCACCGTCTATCTGGCCTTCGGTCACGACGAGGAGGTCTTCGGCGACGGCGGCGCGGTGCGGATGGCCGGGCACCTGCGCGCCGAGGGGGTGCGCGCCGATCTGCTGCTCGACGAGGGCGGGGTGATCACCGACGGGGTCGCCGACGGAGTGGACCGGCCGGTGGCCAGCATCATGCTCGGCGAGAAGGGCTATGCGACGGTGCGGCTTTCGGTCACCGAGACCGGCGGGCACTCCTCGATGCCGGGCAAGCAGACCGCGGTCGGGCGGATCGCGCGTGCCGTCGCGCGGGTGCAGGACCATCCGATGCCGTTGCGGCTGACCCCGGTGATCACCGACATGCTCGCCCGGATGCGGGTCGCCCTGCCCGAACCCCGGCGCAAGCTGCTCGAGTTCACCGAGACGCGGGGATTGTCCACGGTGGCGGGTCCGCTCATCGCGCGGATACTGGCGGCGGGCCCGACCACGGAAGCCCTGGTCCGCACGACGACGGCCCCGACGGTGATCCGGGGCGGCGTGAAGGCCAATGTGCTACCGCAGAGCGCCGAGGCGCTGGTGAATTTCCGGATCCTGCCCGGCGATTCGGTGTCGGCGGTGCTCGCGCACTGCCGCCGGGTGATCCGCGACATCGGCGTGGCGATCGACCTGGTCGGGCCCGCGTCGGAACCCTCGCGGGTCACCGGCCCCGGTCCAGCGTTCGACCTGATCGCCGAGCTCGCCACCGGCGTGGTCCCCGGCATCGTGACGACCACCGGGCTCGTGCCGGGCGCCACCGATTCCCGGCACTACGACGGCCTGGCCGAGACCCGCTGCAACTTCGCGCCGATCGTGCTGACCGCGGCCGACCTGGAACGGATCCACGGAACCGACGAGCGGATCTCCCGGCTCAACTACGCTCGACTGATCGAGTTCAACCGGCGCCTGCTCGAACGACTCGCGGTGGCGCCCGGCCCCGAAGAAGGAGCGCAGCGATGACGACGGACACGGGCGAATTCGCCGGCAAGGGCGGCCGGATCGTCTGGCGCGCTTGGCAACCCGAGACCGCACCGCGCGCGGTGGTGGTGCTGGTGCACGGCGTCGCCGAGCATTCGGGCCGCTACGAGTACGTGGGCGACAAGCTGGCCGCGGCCGGATTCGCGGTGTACGCGCTCGACCACATCGGGCACGGCCTGTCGGAGGGCGCCGCGGCCAATATCGGGTCGATGCACGCCGCCGCCGACAATGTGGCGACGCTGCTGAACTTCGCGGGCGCCGCCCATCCGGGCGTGCCCCGCTTCCTGCTCGGCCATTCGATGGGCAGCCTGGTGGTGCTGCATCTGGCGACCCGCGGGCCGGTCGATGTGGCCGGGATCGTGCTGTCGGCGCCGCCGCTGGACATCGCGGTGGGCAATCCGGCGCAGCGCCTGGCCGCCCCGCTGCTCACCCGGTTCGCGCCGAATCTCGGTGTGCTGACCCTGGATTCGTCGACGATCAGCCGCGATCCCGAGGTGGTGCGCGCCTACGACGACGACCCGCTGGTGTTCCGCGGCAAGCTGCCCGCCCGCACCGCGGTGGAGATCCTGCAGCACACCGCGCTGGTGAAGCAGCGGCTCGGCGCGCTCACCGCGCCGCTGCTGGTGCTGCACGGCACCGCCGACACCATCGCCGCGCCGTCGAGCTCGGACCTGCTCGAACGCGACACCGGCTCGGCCGACGTGACGGTGCTGCGCTACCCAGGGCTGTTCCACGAGGTGTTCAACGAACCCGAGCGCGACCAGGTCATCGGTGATGTCACCGCATGGCTTTCCCAACATGTTACCGACGAGTAGCTTTTGGCCTAGTAGACTCCGCCCATGGGAACCACGTCTACCGGCGCCGTCGCCTTCATCCGCGCCAGCTGGCACAGCTCCATCGTCACCAAGGCTCACGAGGGCTTCCTCGCCGAATACGCCGGCCTAGGGTTCGACCCCGCGGTCGTCGAGGTGTTCGACGTCCCCGGCGCCTTCGAGATCCCGCTACACGCCCAGCGCCTGGCCCGCACCGGCCGCTACGAGGCGATCGTGGCCGCGGCGCTGGTCGTCGACGGTGGCATCTACCGCCACGACTTCGTCGCCACCGCGGTGATCGACGGCCTGATGCGCGTGCAGCTCGACAACGACGTGCCGGTGTTCTCGGTGGTGCTCACCCCGCACCACTTCCACGAGCACAGCGAGCACGTCGACTACTACACCAACCACTTCGTGACAAAGGGAGCCGAGGCTGCCCGCGCGGTGGCGAACACCCTCAGCTCCCTGCGGTCACTGCCCGCGGCGCGCTGACTACTTGAACTGGGTCAGGCAGGCTTGTTCGCCGCCGAGGACGCCGGTGCGGAACGCCTCGAGGCGCTGATAACCGCTCGGCACCACCTTGCCGTTGACGTCGGCGGCCGCGAGGCCGTCGGCGAGCAGGCCTGACACGGCCTCGTCGAGGTCGCCCGCCGACAGGCGCGGATCACTGCTCGGCTCACTGAGTTTCGTGGTCAGCGCACCGGACAGGCACGCGGTGCGCAGGCCCGCCGACTCGGCGCCGGTCAGCGACAGCTTGCGATCCTGCTGGACCGCGAGGGCGTAGCGGGACACGAACACCACCGCGGCGTTGTAGTCGCCGGTGACCACCGCGGACAGCGGCTCCTCCTTGCCACTGGCACCCTCGCCCGCGCGCTTGGCCATGGCGGGCAGGTCGGTGCCGATGGTGTTGCTGCCGGGGCAGTACGACACCGGTTCGGTCGTGGTGGTCGAGGAGCAGTTGCGGGTGACGCCGGCGTAGTCGAACTTCGGCGCGTTCTGCACCGGCATCGACTTGCCCAGCTGGGTGGCCAGCGTGCTCAGGGTCTCCTGGCTCACCGGCAGCTGCTCATCGCGCTCGCCGTCCTCGAAGGTGACCGGCAGGCTGCCGCGGCGCTTGTCGATCTCGTCCTTGTTGATGCCCTTGCAGGACTTGGCGCCCTCGGTGTACCCCATCTGCACCGCGGTGACCCGCTCGAACGCCGAACCGTGCACGGCGTCGGGATCATTGGGGTCGCGGTCGCGCACGGCGACGGTCGCGCCGAGCACGCCGTTGAGGCCGTCGGTGGTGTTGAGGGTGAAGTGCTTGGAGTTGCCCTCGGCGACATGGCGCAGGAACACACCGGCCAGGCAGTCGGCCTGCTGCTCCTTCACCAGGGCGTCGGTGAGGAAGCCGCGCAGCAGGTCGGCCTGGGACTGGATCGCGTGGCCGTACTCGTGAGCCAGCACCATCACCACCGACATCTCCTTGTACTTGTCGACCAGCAGCGGCAGCAGGACCGAGCGGTCCCAGCCGATGGTGTGGTCGAGCGGGCAGTACGCGGCGTTGACCAGCTTGTAGGTGCTGCTCTTGCAGAACTGCACCGATTCCGACTCCGGCGCCTTGGCCGACCACGAGATGTACTTCGACGCGGGCTTGAAGGTGCCGCGGAAGGTCTTGGAATACTCGGTCTGCCAATACTCTTCGATATCGGCGATGGCGTTGAGGGCGAGCTTGTCGATCTTGCCGTTGTCGCCGTTTTCCGCCTTCTTGTCGGTGTCGGGCACCCCGGGGCGTGAACCGCTCGGCCCGCTGTTCGACGTCGCGCCCGCCACCTCCCACGGGTTGTCCATGGTCGGCACCGCCTGGTCGCTGGCGACAGTTGTCGCCGTGCAACCGGATACGAGCATGCCGACGCTCACCAGTGCCGCGGCAACGCCGACAGCGAACCGATGTTCGATCATCTGCTTTTCCTCCCCGGGGAATGACACGGACGCCTAGCGGTCCGATGTCGAGCGCTCACATGGTAATCGACTTCGGTCAGCGGTCCATCCGGACTGTCGCCAGTACCGCGCGATGATCGGTGCCGGGCAGGGTGAGCGTGCGGATCTGTTCGGCCACACCGCCCGCGACGAGGACGTGGTCGATCCCGATCACCGGTCCCCATCGGCGATCGGCCGGGTAGGTGAGCAGGACACCGTCGCCGGTCTGGTCGGCGGCCGAGGCGAACGGGCCGTCGAGCAGGGCGCGGTAGGCCGAATGATTCTGTGTCGCATTGAAATCCGCACCGACGATGGCGGGCGCGCTCGTGGCCGCCAGGATCTCGTCGACGCGGCGCATCTCCGCCGACCACGCGGCGAAGTGCAGATTCGGCGGGATCGGATGGAAGGCGAACACCGAGATCGGGCCGCGCTGCGGATGTTCCATCGTCGCGGAGATGTTGCTCATGATGAAGCCGTCGTATTTCCTGGTGTCGCGCAACGGGTATCGGCTGTAGATGCCGGTGCCACCGCCGCCCGACTGGGCCGGTTCCAGATAGACGTAGGGCAGCAGGTTGTCCAGTCCCGCCGTCCGCAAGCGCGTGATCGCGTCGACGGTCAGTTCCTCGATGGTCAGCACATCGACGGTGTTGTCCCGCACCGCAGCGACCACTGCGGCGGCGTCTGCCTGACCGAAGAGGATATTCGACTGCAACACAACCAGTTCCGGCCCGTCGGCTGCCCTGCTCTCCGGGATATAGGACGGCACGACCAGCCACAGCACACCGGCGAGCACCCCACCCCCGGCGACCGCACTGCGCCATCCGCGGGCGGCGAGGATCAACGCGAGTCCGACGACCGCGCCGAGCATCAACCACATCGCCCCCGATGCCAGCAACACCATCGGCTTCTGCTGCCAGTTCACGATATGCAACACGATCCCGACCACCGCCGCGATCAGTGCGCCCCACCCCAGGACGAGCAATGCTCGATCCACCCATTTACGCATCATGCGGGTCAGCCTATGGGGCCAGCGGTTCGGGCCCGCTGTGACGGTTCTGAGGGTTCTCTGAGGGGCCTACACTGGCGCTCCACAAGGAGGTGGCCATGTACATCGAAGAATTCCCGGCGGCCGGTCCGCTCACCGAGGACGCCGTCGACGCGCTGATGACCGTCGCGGGTCGCTACACCTCGGCGCTGACCCTCACCGTCGCCGACCGCACCGTCCAGCTCCCGGTGCTCCCGGTCTGCTGGAACGAACTCTCCATCCGCGCAGGCACCCCGATCACCGTCGAAGCCGACCGTGGCTACCGCCCGGTCGACGCGGAGGACCGTACCGCCCTGGCCGACTTCGTCGCCACCTTCCAGCGCGCTACCCGCTAGAGCGGCAGCCCCGCCTCGATCCAGTTGTAGGCCTGGATCTTTCGGGAAGCGGGGTCGTTGACGACCTGGTTGATGAGGTCGTTGATCTGGTCGGTGGACAGCGGGTAGCCGTAGTGCTCGGCGGCGCCCGCCGAGGCCCAGAGGGAGGCGAACAGGCCGGGGCCGCCGAGGAGGTGGGCCAGCGCGGTGGCGACGTCCTCGACGACCTCGATGACGCCGTGGACCAGGGCGATCGCGATGTCCTCGTCGCCGGGGGCGGCGCCGGGTGCCAGTGCGCCGGATTCGACGGCGCGCCGGGCCAGCCATTCGCGGGGCACCAGCGGGGCGGGGCCGATGGCGTCGCCGAGGTAGTAGCGCCACTCCCCTGGATTGCCCTGGTCGAAGGCGTGGATGTAGAAGGTGCGGGTCAGCGCCCACAGGGCGATGTAGCGCAGGGCGACCTGTTCGGGTTCCAGCGCCGCGTCGGGGCCGTCGGCCCGGTCGCGCTCGAGCTGGTTCCAGGCGAAGCGGAACCAGACCTGCTCGGAGTTGCCGACCCAGGTGGCGGGCAGGCGCTCGGCCAGTACGGCGACGTCGGCGGCGGGGCCGTAGAGACCGGTGTCGCCGGAGACCTCGACGCGCAGGTTGTCGACATAGCCGCGCAGAGCGTCGACGGAGGTGAACACCGCGTAGCCGAGCTGGGCGAGGCGGGTGAGGTCGGCGTTGGCGGGCTCGAGCACCAGCACCACCGGCATGCCGACGCCGGGCTGCAGGCCGTCGGGCCAGAAGGCCTCGGCGACAGCGAGTTCGCGGCCGGTCACCGGGTCGGAGACCTCGCTGTCGAGCAGCGGGAAACCGAAGCCGTCGGCGATGAGGTCGTCGACGAGCGCGTTCACCTGGTCCACCGCGGGATCGCCGATGGTCACCCCGGCGACGCCGACGCTCAGCAGCGTCGGCCGGTGCAGGGTGCCGGTGCGCAGCTGCTCGAGGAAGGCGTCGGCCGCCGCGGACAGCAACTTGCGGCGGGCGCGCAGGAATTCGCGGTAGTTCTCGACCCGCCACAGTGCCGGATCGGTCGGGATCCATTGTGAGGCGAGCACTCCCGGATGCCGCCGCTCCACCTCGGCGAGGTAGTCGGCGGGCTCGCGCTCGCCGAGTTCGGCTTCCGAGTCGGGGCTGAGGAAGCAGAAGTTGGCGATCGCGTTGATCTCGTTGCGCTCGTATCCGGCATCGCGCAGCGTGGTCTTCGGGAACAGGTAGTGCACCTGCACCGGCGAGCGCTCGCCGAACTGCTCGATGCCGAGCTCGGATCCGGTGCCCAGATCGCGCGAACCGTCCACGCGGGTCAGCAGATACAGCAGCGGATAGAACCGCGAACCTCTGGTGGCGCCGGCGAAATCGTCGGCGCACAGATCCAGCGAGCCGCCGCGCAGCCGCTCCAGCGAGGCGATGAGCCCGTTGATGCCGCCGCGTTCGAGGGTGTCGTAATCCTGCTGCAGGAAGGTCTCGGTGGAGCCGCTGAACCGGCCCCACAGCGCGGAATGGATGTACCAGTACAGGACCCGGTCGCGGTGCAGGTCGTCGTCGAAGCGGCCGCCGTTGAGGAACAGCAGCCTGGTCACCACGGGAATCGCATAGCGCCCCATGAGGACTCGGTCGTGGTCGAGGCCGAGGCGGCCAGCCACGGTGTCGAGGAAGGTGTCGACCTGGGTGGCCGTGGCGGTCAGCGCCTGCTCGAACTCCGCGGGTGACAGGTCGCCGAGCGCGTCGAAGTGCGCGCGGCCGTTGCCGACGGCGATCACGTTGCGCAGCAACCAGTCCAGGGTGAAGGTATAGCCGTCCTTGTCCCAGCGGATCAGGTGGTCGCGCAGGTTGCCGCGGGCCTGCGGCCACTGCGCGCACAGCGTCGCCAGCGCCAGGTCGCCCTTGGACAGCTTGGTGCCACCGGAGTTGACCCGGTTGAAGATGTCGACGACCTCGTCGACGGTGCGATCGGAGCCGGTGATGGTCTCGACGTTGAACTCGCGGTGGGTGATCTCGCGCAGCTTGTTCAACCGGTCGAGGTACGCGGCGAGGGTTTCCTGCGGGACGTCGGTGAACCGGGGCAGGTAGTGCACCGGGCCGTGCGCGAACAGCTCGGTGACATCGATCCAGGTCGGCGCGGTGTCGCGGCCGGGGATCTGGAACTCGAAAACCTCACGGTCGACATCGAAATGGAGTCCGGTGAAGGCGACGGCGTCGCCCTCGAAGAACGAGGGCGCACGGCCACGCAGGATGCCGTAGAGCGTGGTGATCCGCTGCTGACCGTCGAGCAGCAGTTGTCGCAGTCCCGTCCCGCCCGCCCCGCCGCGCACGGCGATGTCCTCGGAGCCGGTTTCCCACACCAGGAGCCCGCCGACCGGATACCCGAGATACAGCGACCGCATGAGCCCGCGCACCTGGTCCCTGTTCCACACGTAGCCGCGCTGGAATTCCGGCAGCAGCACCGCTCCGGAGTCGATCTGGTCGAGCAGGGAGGACAGACGTGTCACGGCAGCCTTTCGATCGCGATCCGGTAGCGCAGGCGCTCCATCGTTGCACGGATCGTACCGACAAACACCGACGCGCCAGCGGCCGAACAGGACTCGCGGCTGGATGCTTCGTGCTAGCGCGTGTCCGCTACCGCGGCACGGAACGCGTCGGAGGCGTAGAACGGCGCCAGCCTGCGCCGGACCACGGTGTCGAGATAGCCACGCTCGTCGAGCGTTCCGAGCACCGCGGGGCCGAAACGCAGTGCCTCCTCGATCATGTCCTCGCGCCCGATGCCCAGCTCGGCGAGCAGCTCGGCCAGTGGGGTGTCGCCGTACTTGTCGAAGACGTGATCGATGCCCTCGTCCAGCAGCGCGTGGAAGTAGTCGGTATCGCGGAAGGTGCGCCAGAACTCGAAGGTGAGAACGACGGCGTCTTCCACGTCGTTGGCCGAGACCAGGTCGCGGAAGGAGCCGACCGCGTCGCCGGTGTGCTTGCGCCAGGTCTCGCGCGCCGCGTCGAGCAGGACGTCGTCGGCGTCGTTGCGGTTGCCGCGCAACACGAATCGCGCCCCCGTGCGGGTGAGGCGGCCGACGCCGTTCTCGATCGCGGGCAACGCGGGCTCGGCCAGCCGGGCGAGCGCGCCGCGCAGCGACTGCGCCAGCCCGCCGCCCTCGGCGTGCCTGCCCTCGTCGACCGCGGCGACGACTGCGCGCTGCACGGCTTCGACGCAGGCGTCGACGGTGGCGGGGCTGTTGAGCACCAGCCGCACCAGCCGGTGCGAGACCTCCATGTCGGCCACGGCCGAGACCAGTTCGTCGAAGCGCCGGTTGTCCACGACCTCGTCGACCGGGATCTCGTCCTGGGCGCGGTGGTGGTACAGCCGGGCGGCGATCTCACCGACGAGTTCGGGGATCGCACCCTCGACCGGGAGCTGCACCGCGTACTTGTGCGCGACGTCCTTGATCTGCTCGCGCGTGACGGCCTCGGCCAGCGTCAGTTCCTGCGCCTCGGCGAGCAGTCCGTCCACCTCGTCGACGACGAGCTCGCGGAAACCCGCGGGCTGCAGCAGCTGGTCCTTGGTGAATGCGACGTGCGCGTCGAGCACCCGCAATGCCAGGTCGACGTGTCCGCCGTGCTCCTCGTTCGACTCACCCATGTCGCCCAGATTGGCATACCTCGCGCCGAGATGTGACCTCGGCGCTCGCCGCCGCGATCCCCGGCCCCGACACGCCGTGTGTCGCCGCAGACTCCGCCCAGATCACGGTGTGATCAACCCGTGTGCGCAGTTTGTCGACGAGTATGGCATACTAGGTTGCTGAGACTGGGCTGATCACAGAGATCGCCATGGCTCATCTACGGAAAAGACTTTTAAACACCATGACTCAAGGCACTGTTAAGTGGTTCAACGGCGAAAAGGGCTTCGGCTTCATCGCCCAAGACGGAGGCGGCCCCGACGTCTTCGTGCATTACTCCGCCATCGGCGGCTCGGGCTTCAAGTCCCTCGAAGAGGGTCAGCGGGTGGAGTTCGAGGTCGGCCAGGGCCAGAAGGGCCCGCAGGCCCAGGACGTCCGCGCGATCTGATTTCAGCGTGAGCTAGAAAGGCCCCGCACCATTGGTGCGGGGCCTTTCTCATGTCCCTATCCCCCGAATACCCGCTCCACCACCGCTTTGGCGCGACGGGTGATGCGCATGTAGTTGTCGAGGAACTCGCTGCCGTCGTCGGTGGGCCAGCCCGCCACGCGCGCGACCGCCGACAGCAACCGGCCCGGACCGGGCAGCTGGTCGGTGGCCTTGCCCTTCACCAGCACAAGGGCATTGCGGGCCGCGGTGGCGGTGATCCACGATTCCCGCAGCAGCGCAACATCTTCGGGCTCCAGAATGCCTTCGGCCTCGATGACGTCGAGCGATTGCAGCGTCGAGGTGTTGTGCAGGGCCGGCACCTCGTGGGCGTGGCGCAACTGCAGCAGCTGCACGGTCCATTCGATATCGGCGAGGCCGCCGCGCCCCAGTTTGGTGTGGGTGGCGGGGTTGGCGCCGCGCGGTAGGCGCTCGGCGTCGACGCGGGCCTTGATGCGGCGGATCTCGCGGACCGCATCGGCCGACACACCGCCCGCCGGGTACCGGATCGGGTCGATGACGTGCAGGAACCGCACACCCAGGTCCTGATCGCCCGCCACCTGGTGCGCGCGCAGCAGCGCCTGGACCTCCCATGGCTGGGCCCACTGGTCGTAGTAGGCCTGATAGGCCGCCAGGGTGCGGACGAGGGCGCCGTTGCGGCCCTCCGGCCGCAATCCGGCGTCGACCTGCAGCGGCGGATCGGTGCTCGGCGCACCGAGCAGTCGCTGTACTTTCTCGGCGATGCCCACGGCCCACTTCACAGCGGTGGTCTCGTCCTCGCCGGGACGCGCGTCACAGACGAACAGCACATCGGCGTCGGAGCCGTAGCCGAGCTCCATGCCGCCGAGCCTGCCCATGCCGATCACCGCGAGGTCGGCGGGCGCCGGTGCGCCCCGCTCGGCCTCCGAGGCCCGGATGACCGCGCTGAGCGAGGCCTCGAGCACGGCCACCCACACCGAGGACAGCGCGGCGCACACCTGCGGCACGTCGAGCATGCCGAGCAGATCGGCCGAGGCGACGCGCGCCAGTTCGTGCCTGCGCAGCGAACGGGCCGCCGCGACAGCACGATTCGGGTCGTCGTAGCGGGCCGCGGCGGTCTGGATGCCGCGGGCGACGTCCTCGGGTTGCGGGCCGAGCAGCTGGGGGCCGCCCGGTCCGTCGGCGTACATGCGAATCGTTTCGGGGGCGTTGATCAGCAGGTCGGGCAGGTACTCCGAGGAGCCGAGCACGATCATCAGGCGCTGGGCGATGGCCCCTTCGTCGCGCAGTTCGCGCAGGAACCAGATCTGGTCGTCGAGGCCCTCCGAGACCCGGCGGTACGCGAGCAGGCCCGCGTCGGGATTCGGTGTGTCACCAAGCCATTCGAGCAGGGTCGGCAGCAGCAGTGCCTGGATGCGGCCCTTGCGCGAGACACCGCCGGTGAGCGCCTTGAGGTGCCCGAGCGCATTGGCCGGGGCGCCGTAGCCGAGGGCGGCGAGCTGGCGGACGGCGGCGTCGGGGCTCAGCCGCAGCGCGTCGGAGTCGAGCCGGGCGACCGCCTCGAGCAGCGGGCGGTAGAACAGCTTGGCGTGCAGGCGCCGCACCCGCATGGAATTGCGGCGGATGTCGGTCTCGAGCACGCCGACCGCGTCCTGGCGGCCGTCCGGGCGGATGTGGGCGGCGCGGGCCAGCCAGCGCATGCCCTCCTCGTCGTCGGCGGCGGGCAGGGTGTGGGTGCGCTTGAGCCGCTGCAACTGCAGGCGGTGCTCGAGCAGACGCAGGAATTCGTAGGAGGCGGTGAGGTTGGCGGCGTCGTCACGGCCGACGTAGCCGCCCGCCGCCAGCGCGGTGAGCGCCTCGACGGTATTGGTGGCGTGCAGCGAGTCGTCGACCCGCCCGTGCACCAATTGCAGCAGCTGCACGGCGAATTCGACATCGCGCAGGCTGCCGGCGCCGAGTTTGAGTTCGCGCTCGCGCAGGTCGGCCGGGACCAGGTCTTCCACCCGGCGGCGCATCGCCTGCACGTCGGCGACGAAATCGGGACGTTCCGACGCGGTCCACACCATCGGCATCAGCGCGTCGCGGTACTGCTGCCCGAGCTCCAGATCCCCGGTCATCGGCCGGTTCTTCAGCAGCGCCTGGAACTCCCAGGTGCGCGCCCAGCGCTTGTAGTAGGCCAGATGGGAATCGAGCGTGCGCACCAGCGCGCCCGCCTTGCCCTCGGGACGCAGGGCCGCGTCGACTTCGAAGAAGGCCGAGCTGGCGACGCTCATCATCTCCGCGGCCAGCCGGGTCGCGGTCGCGTCGGCCGGTTCGGCGACGAACACCACGTCGACATCGCTGACGTAGTTCAGTTCGCGCGCACCGCATTTGCCCATCGCGATCACCGCGAGGCGCACCGGCACCGGACCGTTCTTGCACACCCGCGCGACCGCGACCGACAGCGCGGCGGTGAGCGCGGCGTCGGCCAGATCCGACAGATGCCTGCCGACCACCTGATACGGCGGCACCGGCTCGTTCTCGACGGTGGAGGCCAGATCGACCGCGGCCAGCAGCATCAGCTGATCGCGATACCTGCTGCGCAGCAACGCGATAGCCTCCGGCCCGGCGATACCGGCGCGGAACAGCATCGGCCCCGCGTTGGGGCCGGTCTCGGGTTTCGCGTCGACCGCGTCGAGCAGGTCGGCGATCAGGTCGTCGCGTTCGGGAATCCGGTTCTCGCGCAGGATCTTCCACGCGGCGGGCGCGGCGACGAGGTGGTCGCCGAACGCGGTCGAGGAGCCGAGCAGCCCGAACAGCCTGCCGCGCAGCGTGGTGTCGGAGCGGATCGCCGAATCCAGTTCGGCCCAGTCGTTTCCGAGCGCCTCGCGCAGCCGCACCAGAGTGGACAGGGCCAGGTCGGCGTCTGGGGAACGCGACAGCGCCCAGAGCACGGGCACGCCGTCGACATTGTCCCAGCCGAGCTGGTGCAGGGAATCCGCCGCGGTGGGCTCGAGCAAGCCGAGCCGGCCGACGCCGGGAACAGCGGAGCGGGCAGTCGGTGGCCGGACCATGTCCTAAAAGTACAGGGTCCCGGCATCGACCGCGTCACGTCCGGCGCGCCGGACGTGTGTCACAGGCTGAGGTATTCCTTGAGCTCCCACGGCGTCACCTGGCTGCGGTAATCGGCCCATTCCCGGCGCTTGTTGCGCAGGAAGAAGTCGAAGACGTGCTCACCGAGGGTCTCGGCGACCAGCTCCGAACGCTCCATCGCCTGCAGCGCCTCGTCGAGGGTGCCTGGCAGCGAGCGGAAGCCCATGGCGCGACGCTCGGCGTCGGTCAGCGCCCACACGTCGTCCTCGGCCTCGGGCGGCAGCGTGTAGCCCTTCTCGATGCCGCGCAGACCGGCCGCGAGCAGCACCGCGAAGGTCAGGTACGGGTTGCAGGCCGAATCTGGGCTGCGGATCTCGACGCGTCGCGAGGAGGACTTGTTCGGCGTGTACATCGGCACGCGCACCAGCGCGGAGCGGTTGGACCGGCCCCAGGAGGCCGCCGTCGGGGCCTCGCCGCCGTGGATGAGGCGCTTGTAGGAGTTCACCCACTGGTTACTGATCGCGCTGATCTCGGGGGCGTGCTCGAGGATGCCCGCGATGAACGAGCGCGCCGTCGAGGACAGGTTCTCCGGGTCGTCGGCGTCGGCGAAGGCGTTGGACTCGCCCTCGAACAGGCTCATGTGGGTGTGCATGGCCGAGCCCGGGTACTGGGCGAACGGCTTGGGCATGAACGTGGCGCGCACGCCCTCGTCGATCGCGACCTCCTTGATGAGGTAGCGGAAGGTCATCACGTTGTCGGCCATCGACAGCGCGTCGGCGTAGCGCAGGTCGATCTCCTGCTGGCCGGGGGCGCCCTCGTGGTGGCTGAACTCCACCGAGATGCCCATCGACTCGAGCGCGTCGATGGCGTGGCGGCGGAAGTTCGGGGCCGAGTCGTGCACGGCCTGGTCGAAGAAGCCGCCGTTGTCGGCGGGCACCGGCTCGCCGTTGTGCAAGCCGTTCTCCAGCAGGAAGAACTCGATCTCGGGGTGCACGTAGCAGCTGAAGCCCACGTCGGCGGCCTTGTTGAGCTGACGGCGCAGCACGTGGCGCGGGTCGGCCCACGACGGCGAACCGTCGGGCATGGTGATGTCGCAGAACATGCGGGCGGAGTGCTGGTGGCCCTTGGAGGTGGCCCAGGGCAGCACCTGGAACGTCGACGGATCGGGCCGCGCGACCATGTCCGCCTCGGACACGCGCGCGAAGCCTTCGATGGCCGAACCGTCGAAGCCGATGCCCTCTTCGAAGGCGCCCTCGAGCTCGGCGGGCGCGATGGCGACGGACTTCAGATAGCCCAGCACGTCGGTGAACCAGAGACGTACAAAGCGGATGTCCCGCTCTTCGAGCGTCCGCAGCACGAATTCCTTCTGGCGATCCATACGGGCGAGCGTAAGCACCTGGCGTTAAATCCGTGTTACATACACGCTCACGTTTGCGATCTCGTCACATCGATCGCACATCTCACCCGCCCTGACGGGGCGCGGTGCGCCGCGGTACGGCCTCAGCAGGTGAGTCCGACGCCGGGCGCGGCGAGGTCGACCAGGTAGTCGATCACCGCGTCGTCGACGCAGCGGTCGCCCGCGACCAGGGCCGCGGTGTGCCGGTTACCACGGAAGGTGATCAGCTCGGCGCCCAGCTGCGCGGCCAGGTCGACACCGGCCTGGTACGGCGTGGCTGGGTCGTCGGTGGTGGAGACGACGACCGTGGTCGGCAGGCCCGGCGCCGATACCCGGTGGGGCGTGCTGGTGTTGGGCACCGGCCAGGCGGCGCACAGTTCGAGCGGGGCGGCGCCGGTGCCCTTGCCGTCGTCGAGGAAGGGCGCGGCCTTGCGGTACTCGGCGTCCTGGCGGGCGACGACCGCGGGATCGGTGATCCGGGGATCGTCGACGCAGCGGATGGCGTTGAAGGCGTCCTGGGTGTTGGCGTAGGTGCCGTCCTCGCGGCGGCCGTCGTACATGTCGGCCAGCTGCAGCAGGGTGTCGCCGCGTCCGTCGCGCAGTTCGGTCAGGCCCTGGGTGAGGATGCTCCACAGTTCGTCGGAGTAGAGGGCCTGCTGGACGCCGGTGATCGCGTCGCCGTAGCTGAGCCCGCGCGGGTCGGTGGTCGCGGCGGGCGTGGTCTCCAGCGGGGCGACCAGTGCGCGGAACCGGGCCACCGACTGGGCCGGATCGGTGCCGAGCGGGCAGTCGGCGGTCTGCGCGCACTCGGCAGCGTAGGCGTTGAACACGCCCTGGAAGCCGGCGGCCTGGCGCAGCGATTCCTGCACCGGGTCCTGGGAGGAGTCCACCGCGCCGTCGAGCACGAGGGCGCGCACGTTCTGCGGGAACTTCTCGGCGTAGGCCGCGCCGAGCCGGGTGCCGTAGGAGTACCCGAGGTAGCTCAGCTTCGGGTCGCCGAGCACCGCGCGCATCACGTCCATGTCCTGGACGACCTCGCGGGTGCCGACATGGGTGAGCAACTCGGTACCGGTGCGCTGAGCACAGCGGTCGGCGTACTCCCGGTTCTCGGCCTCGGCCTCGGCGATGCCCGCCGGGGTGTTGTCGGTCGGCGGCTCCGCGCGTTCGGAGTCGGCTTCCTGCGGGGTCAGGCAGACGATCGCGGGCAGCGACGAACCGACGCCGCGCGGATCGAAACCGACCCGGTCGAACCTGTCGGCCAGTTCGGTGCGGTTGCCGACGGTGACCATCGACAGCCCGGAGACGCCCGGACCGCCGGGGTTCATCAGCAGCGAACCGATCTTGTCGCCGGTGGCCGGAATCCGCGACATCGCGATCTGGGCGGTCGGGCCGTCCGGGCGGGCGTAGTCGACGGGCACGGTGATCCGCGCGCATTCGGTCTTGGGCGGCAGCCGGTCCTCCGGACTACCGAAGCCCTCGCACGAACCCCACTCCAGCGGCTGGGAGTAGAACTTCGACAGACCGTCGGGCGGGGGTGGCAGGTCGGCGCGGGGCGCGCTGGTCTCGGCGCTGGTGCACCCGGAGACGATCAGCGCGCACAGAGCGCCGAAGAGCACGACGAGCCTGCCACGCTGCACAGTGGGCCCACCTTTCCGCGCCGCACGGCGCACAACTCGATGCGCCCGAATGGGCTCGCTTTCACGGTAGCCCAACCACCGCTGTGACCGATCACACCGGCATCGGCCCTTAAAGCGGCTCGGTCCGAGGTGGCACACTGGATTCGTCAGAAAAACCCGGGGACCCGGTACGGGCCTCGAGGAACCAGACGAAAGGGACGATGATGTCCGTATCCGATGAGCAGACCCCTGCCTACGGTGCCGCTCCCGCCGAAGCTACCCCGACCAAGCAGCCCCGCCGCAAGACCCGCGTCCAGCATCTGCAGCAGATGAAGGCCGACGGCGAGCGCTGGTCGATGCTGACGGCCTACGACTACTCCTCCGCGCGCCTCTTCGAGGAAGCGGGAATTCCGGTCCTGCTGGTCGGCGATTCCGCCGCCAACGTCGTGTACGGCTACGACACCACCGTGCCGATCACCATCGACGAACTGATCCCCCTGGTGCGCGGCGTCGTCCGTGGCGCGCCGCACGCGCTGGTCGTCGCCGACCTGCCGTTCGGCACCTACGAGTCCTCGCCGCAGCAGGCGCTGGCGACCGCCACCCGGTTCATGAAGGAGGGCGGCGCGCACGCGGTCAAGCTCGAGGGCGGCGAGCGGGTCGCCGAGCAGATCGCGCTGATCACCGCGGCGGGCATTCCGGTGATGGCCCACATCGGCTTCACCCCGCAGAGCGTCAACACCCTCGGCGGGTTCCGGGTGCAGGGCCGCGGGGACGGCGCCGAGCAGCTCATCGCCGACGCGATCGCCGTGCAGGAAGCCGGCGCGTTCTCCGTCGTCATGGAGATGGTGCCCGCCGAGCTGGCCGGTCAGGTCACCCGCAAGCTGACCATCCCGACCGTCGGCATCGGCGCAGGCGCCGACTGCGACGCGCAGGTGCTGGTCTGGCAGGACATGGCCGGTTACACCAGTGGCAAGACCGCCAAGTTCGTCAAGCGCTTCGGCAATGTCGGCGACGAGCTGCGTTCGGCCGCAGCCGCTTACGCCGACGAGGTCCGCCGGGGTGTCTTCCCCGGGCCGGAGCACAGCTTCTGAGACCGTCCCCCGGTGATCGAGCGGGTCGCTCGATCACCGGGGGAGTTTCGAGGCGAGTTCGGCGGCGGCGCCGGTGCGACGGAAGTGGCAGACTCGATTGCGACATAGTCGACTCGAGTAGAGGTATCGATGCCGCATCGCCGCTGGAAGATCCGTCCCGTGCTCCCTGTCCGCATCGAGGCGACGACCGCGCTCGAATTGCCGGATCTCGCTGCGGGACGGGCATTCTGATGCGCGAGCTGTATCCGGAGATCGAGCCGTTCGAGCACGGCCTGCTCGACGTCGGCGACGGCCAGTCGGTGTACTGGGAGGTCAGCGGCAATCCCGACGGCAAGCCGGTGGTGTTCGTGCACGGCGGGCCCGGCGGTGGCACCAGTCCGCTGCAGCGGCGCTTCTTCGACCCCGCGGTGTACCGGATCGTGCTGTTCGATCAGCGCGGATGCGGGCAGTCGGTGCCGCACATCGCCGACGGCGCGAGCCTGGAGGTCAACACCACGCCGCACCTGATCGCCGACATGGAACTGCTGCGCGCGCACCTCGGCATCGAACGCTGGCAGGTGTTCGGCGGTTCGTGGGGTTCCACCCTCGGCCTCGCCTACGCCCAGGCCCATCCCGAGCGGGTGACCGAGCTGGTGCTGCGCGGGATCTTCCTGTTGCGGCGCAAGGAGATCGACTGGTACTACAACGGCGCCGCGGGCAACGTGTACCCGGCCGAGTGGGCGAAATTCCTGGCCCCCGTCCCCGCCGCGGAGCGCGGCGACGACCTGGTCGAGGTGTATCACCGGCTGCTGCACTCCCCCGATCCGCAGGTGGCCCTCGATGCCGCCGTCGCGTGGTCGACGTGGGAAGGCGCGACGAGTTCGCTGCTGCCGCAACCGGATCGGGTCGCCGAGACCGGCGAGGCGCGTTTCGCGCTGGCCTTCGCCCGGATCGAAAACCACTATTTCCGGCACGGCGGATTCCTCGACGAGGGACAGTTGCTGCGTGACCTCGATCGGATCGCCCACATCCCCGGCGTGATCGTGCAGGGCCGCCACGACATCGTCTGCCCCGCGGTGAGCGCGTGGGATCTGCACAGTGCCTGGCCGGGCTCCACCCTGCACATCGTCGAGGACGCCGGGCACACCGCCCACGAACCCGGCATCACGCATCACCTGGTCGAGGCGACCGATGCGTTCGGGAAGATAGGCTGACATCATGGCGCGCAAGGCCGGAAAAGCCGTTGCCGCGGCGCTCCGCGAGGACATCGACCGGTTGCTGGCCGCCGACCCCGAGGTGCGCGCCGACGCCGACGACTCGGTCCACCAGATGCGGGTGGCCACGCGCAGGCTGCGCAGCGTCCTGCGCTCCTATCGCGACCTGTTCGACCACCGTCAGGCCACCGCGACCGTGACCGAACTGAAATGGCTGGCCGATCTGCTCGGTGCCGCCCGCGACGCGGAGGTTCGCGCCGCGCGGTTCGAGGATCTGCTCGCCGGGCACGGCGCGGTTCCCGCCGAGGTGACCGAGGCTCTGGTCGGAGCGTCCAGGAACGCCTACGCCAGCGCGCACGCGAAGGTGCTCACCGAACTCGACGGTATGCGCTACCGCCACCTGGCCGAGGTCCTGCAGGCCTGGCGGACCGATCCACCGCTGGCCGCCGATCTGGCGCACGAGAAGGCCCGTCGCGTCTTCGACAAGGTCGTGCGCCGCGACCGCAAACGCCTGCGCAAACTCGTCTTCGCCGAACCGACCGCCGCACCGGCCGATCGAGTCGAGATCCTGCACGATATCCGCAAGGGCGCCAAGCGCTTACGCTATTCCTGCGAGGCCGCCGGCGAGGTCCTCGGCGCCGACACCACCGATCTCGGCACCCGCGCCAAGCGCCTGCAAACCGTCCTCGGCGACCACCGCGACGCCGTCGAATCCCGCGAAGCCATCCGCGCCGCGGCTACCGCCACCGGCGCCGACTCCACCCTCTACGAACTCCTCGCCGACGCCGAAGAAGCCGCCGCGGGCCGGTCCCTGGCCCGCTACCCTGCCGCGGCCGCCTTCGTCTCGGTCAAGTAGGCGCCGCCGTGCGTGAGGTGTAGCCGGCTACACCCTCGACCCGGTGGCCAGCTCCATCGAGAACGCGGGCCGTCGCGACAACCATGGGAGTCATGACGCACACACCAGCCGAGCCGACCATGATCATCGGCAGTTCCGGCGAGCAGACCCAGGTGATCGACGGCCGACGGGCGGACCCTGGCCACCGCAGCGGGGTGCTCGCCACCGTGGCGCGGGCGCCCTTCCGGCTCAGGACCTGGAAGGAGCTCGGCTACCTGATCCTGTCGTTCGTGCTCGGCTGCGTGGCCGTGTGCTACCTGTTCTTCGGTTTCGGCGGCGGCCTGTACGCGTCGATCTTCCTCGTCGGCATCCCGCTGCTGGCGGTGATCCTGCTCGGCGGCCGGATGTGGGGGCGGATCTACCGGTCGCTGGGCGGGGAATTGCTCGGCGTCCGGGTCGAGGCGCCACCGGCCTTCGTCCGCGGACCTGGCCTGCTCGGATTCCTGAAGAGCGCGTTCACCGATCGGGTGAGCTGGCGTGCCGCGCTGTTCCTGCTCGCCCAGTCCGTGCTGGGCGTGGTGGTCGGCTACGTCGTGCTCGTCGTGACCGCGATGGTCGCCTTCACCGCGATCTCCCCGATTCCGTGGCTGCTGTTCGATCCGGTCCAGGTGGACGAGAGCGGGATCGAGCGGCACAGCCTCGTGCAGTTCGGTTCGTTCTATGTCGACACCTGGCCCCGGGCGCTGGCCATGTCCGGCATCGGCATCGCGCTGTGTTTCGCGCTGCCGTGGCTGATTCGCGGCGTCTGCTGGGTGCACGGGATGCTGATCATCCATTTGCTGGCGGCGACACCGCGAGACCGGCAGCTGGCCGAGCTGCGCGCCAGCCGGAAGGCAGCGGTCGACGATGCCGCCGCGACGCTGCGCCGGGTCGAGCGCGACCTGCACGACGGCACGCAGGCGCGCCTGGTCACCATCGCGATGGCCCTCGGCCGGGCCGAGGAACGCCTGGCCACCGGCGGTGATCCCGGTGATCTCGTCGCCGAGGCCCGCGCCGGCGCCAAGGAGGCGCTGACCGAGCTGCGCGAACTGGTCCGTGGCATCCACCCGCCCGCACTCGAACTCGGTCTCGGTCCCGCCCTGGAGACGCTCGCCGCCCGCTGCGCGGTGCCGGTCGAGTTGCGCGTGCACCTGCCGCGCCGGCCGAGCCCCGCGGTCGAGGCCATCGCCTACTTCTCGGTCGCCGAACTGCTCACCAACGTGGTCAAACACGCACGGGCGACGGAGGTTACCGTCACGGCGTCGCCCGAGGGCCCGCGCTCCCTGGCGATCGCCGTGCGCGACAACGGAATCGGTGGTGCGCGTCCGTCCGGCACCGACGCGGCGGGCGGCAGCGGGCTGGCCGGTCTCGCCGCCCGCGCGCAGGCTGTCGACGGCACACTCACCGTCGACAGTCCGGCAGGCGGGCCTACCGTGATGACCATGGTGTTGCCGATGGCGGGTCCGCAGTGAGCGCGCCACGGTCACTGCGGGTCGTGATCGCCGAGGACAGCGCCATCCTGCGGGACGGTCTGGCCGGACTGCTGACCGAACGCGGCCACGAGGTGGTGGCGATGGTCGGTGACGCGCTGTCGTTGCGCGAGGTGGTCGGCGCCCAGCGGCTCGACGTCGCGGTGGTGGACGTGCGGATGCCACCCACGTTCACCGACGAGGGACTACTGGCCGCGATCGAACTGCGCCGGGCTTACCCGGATGTCGGTGTTCTCGTCTTCTCCCAGTGGATCGAAACCCGGTACGCGACCGAACTTCTCGCCGCGGGTGCCGGTGGGGTCGGCTACCTGCTCAAGGACCGGGTCGCCGATGTCGCCGATTTCGTCGACGCGCTGCACCGCGTCGCGACCGGCGGCACCGCGCTCGACCCGGAGGTGGTGAAGCAGCTGATGGGTGCGTCCAGACAGCAGGACTCGTTGGCCAGGCTCACTCCCCGGGAGCGAGCGGTACTCGAGCTGATGGCCCAGGGCCTGACGAACAACGCGATCGCCGCGGCCATCACCGTCACCGAGCGCGCGGTCGAGAAGCACATCGGCAATATCTTCACCAAGCTCGACCTGCCACCCTCCGACACCCGTCACCGCAGAGTGCTCGCGGTCCTGCGCCTGCGCGGGTGACTCGTCAGTGCCCGGCGTGGCCGTTGTATTCGAAGGCGATCGTCCGGGTGGCGACGTCGGCCACGGCGAGGCGCACGGAGACATGTTCGCCTTCCGGTGGTCTGCCCTCACATCGGCCGAGGATCGGGGGGTCGGCGACAAAGATTTCGGCGGGTCGGCTGCCGTTGGCCTCGCGCAGGACGAGGGCGGAGAACTCGGTGCCGATCCGGGGTGCCAGGACGGTCGCCTCGGTCAGGTCGACGCAGGCTCGGTCCACTTTGCCGGCGACAGAGTCGGTGCGGCGCAGCGTTTCCGCCGCGGTGCCGAGTCCGTCGACCACCCACTGCGGTACTTCGGTACCGGCGCAGAGGGCCAGGCAGACCTCGGTGGTGAACCGGTCGGCCAGGCGGCGCAGCGGGGCCGTCACGTGGGCGTAGGGCGCGCCGATCGCGCTGTGGGTCAACTGGTCCTCGGTCGGCTGGTCGAGGTCGCCGAGCATCGTGTAGCCGGCGCCGCGCAGCAGGCTCGTGGCCTCCGACATGAGGACCAGGCCGGCGGGGGTGTTCGCGTCGAGGCCTGCCAGCAGCCGGCCGACGGGCATCTCGGCCGGCCAGGAGACGCCGAGGGCCGTCGCGGTGCGTCGCATCGACGCGATCGCGCTCTCGGCCGGCGGCGGCATGGTGCGCAGCAGGCCGATCCGGGTGCCGTTGTGCGCCAGCATGATCCGGGCCGCGCACATGCCGGTGAGCAGCGAGACCTGCTCGTTCCAGTCGTCCGCGGCGGTCCGCGGTTCCAGCTCGAGCCGCCAGTTGTCACCGTGGCGCACCACGTCCTGGGCGGGCAGACGCAGCGAGATCGCGCCCTGATCGAGTCCCGCCTCGATCCGCAGCCGGCCGAACTCGGGCAGCGCGACCAGGGACGGGTGCAGCGTTCCGGTGTCGGCGGCGGCCTGCACCTGCGCGTAATCGAACCGCTCCCGGGAGCGCACCAGTGCGCGCGTCACCGAGAAGCTCTGCGGGACAGCCTTGTCGTCCAGCTCGATGGTCCACAGCGCGGCCGGCCGGTCGACACCGGGTAGCAGGCTGGCGGTGCCCTCGGACAGCACCGTCGGGTGCAGGGGGACGTTGCCGTCGGGCAGGTAGAAGGTCTGGCCGCGCGCTTCGGATTCGCGGGCGAGCACACCGCCCGGCACGATCACGGCGCCGAGGTCGGTGATCGCGTAATGCAGAGTGAAGCCGGTGGGGGTGCGTGCGATGTGCAGCGCCTGGTCCAGATCCATGGCGCTGGGCGGGTCGATGGTGACGAACTCGATGTCGGTCCGGTCGACCCTGGTACCCGCGAACGCGTCGACCGCGTCGCGGGCCTCCGAGACGGCCTCGGCAGGATAGTCCGAGGCCAGCCCGAATTCGGAACGGATGGCGCCGAAGTCGACCGGCGCCGAGACGATCCGCTGATGGAGTTCCATCCTGGCAGGTTAGCGACTGACTACTGCAGTGCCAGCATGGTGCCGTTGAGCTGGTCGAACGGGCCGTACACGGTGAAGGTGACCCGGCCGTTGGGCACCGACGACGACACGGCCGCCGCCGCGTCGAGCGCCTGGCCGAACGAGGCCGCCGACGGGTGCGGCAGACCGGCGACGGTCAGACCGAACCGGGTCTGGTGGACCCAGGCGGTATCGGCCGGGCTGAGGTCCACCTGGACCCCACCCGACAGCGGGGTCACCGCGACCGCGCTCGCCGATCCGGCACCCAGCGAGGTGAAAACCGCAGCGGCTCCGGCGATCAGTGCACCGGCGACAATGGAACGAACTACCCGCATGTAAATGTGACCTGCTTCCGCGATCGAATGTGAGGGCCCGCGCCCGATGGCGTCGAGCCCTGCCGACGGCGATCACTCTATGACCTCGCTCACGTTCCCGGCGAGTTCCCGCGCATTTTCGCCGTGACGGCGTTTCCTCCCGTTAACCACACGGGAGGCGAGGTGTTTTCTGGGGCGCTAGCATCCCGCTGCGTGAGTAGAACTACCGCCGCCATCGCGGCCAGCGCCACCGTCTTCGCCCTGCTTCTGGCCGGCTGCAGCGACGACTCCTCTTCCACTGCCGGCTCCTCCTCGTCCGCCGCCCCGACCGCGCAGGTCGACTCGGGGAAGGCGGGCATGTTCGTGGTGAGCTACCGCAACGCGTTCCCGAAGCTGGCCGAGGGCCGCGACGACGCCGCGGTGAGCGGTGTGCTGACCCAGACCTGCGGTGACATCAAGGCGGGCAAGCCCGAGTCCGATGTCGTCGCCGCGATCGTGAAGAACTCCAAGAACGGCGCGACGGCCGCGACCACCGAAGAGGCGCAGGCGATCTTCCAGATGGCCAAGCTGATGTGCTGACGGGTGTTCCCGGCTCGACGCGGCGGCGGTTCCCTTTCGGGACCGCCGCCGTGTTCGCCGGAGGCGGACGAGCCGGCCTGTAAGCCGGATCCTGTCCCCGGTTCGCACCGGGGGGCGACCATCCATCTGGACACACCGTTGCCGGGTGCCTCGAGCGGTCCACCCGCAGGCTCGGGCGAGCAGCCCTCGAACACCTGCGCAGCCGCACCGTGTGGTGCGACCTTCGACCTTGCTCCGGGCGGGGTTTACCGAGCCGCCCCGGTCACCCGGGGCGCTGGTGCGCTCTTACCGCACCGTTTCACCCTTACCGCACGTGCGTGCGGCGGTCTGTTTTCTGTGGCACTGTCCCGCGGGTCACCCCGGGTTGCCGTTAGCAACCGCCCTGCTCTGTGGAGTCCGGACTTTCCTCGGCAGCGAGCAGCGGCACCATCGCACCCGTTCTCGTCGCCGCGGTCGCCCGGCCGACTCGTCCGCTCGTACAGAGTACTCGGTACGGTTACGAGCCATGGAACGTGTCGACGTCAGTTTCCCCTCGGGTGACCAGCAGTGCGCTGCCTGGCTCTACCTGCCCGACGGTGCGCCCCGGCCGCGCCCGCTGGTGATCATGGGACACGGGCTGGGGGCAACCCGCGAAATGGGGTTGGATCGGTATGCGCGGCGGTTCGTCGCGGCGGGGATGGGGGTGCTGGCGTTCGACTACCGGCATTTCGGCGACAGTGAGGGTGACCCACGCCAGGTGATCGACATCGCCCGCCAGCGGCAGGACTGGAAGGCCGCAATCGCCTACGGGCGCAGTATCCGTGGGTTCGACGCGACCCGGATCGCGTTGTGGGGCACCTCGTTCGGCGGCGGGCACGTGTTGTCCGTCGCGCCCGACGACGACTATCTGGCCGCGGTGGTCGCGCAGGTGCCGTTCACCAGCGGGTGGGCCTCGGCGATGGCGAAAGGACCGACCAGCGTCACCAAGGTCGTCACGATCGCGACCGTCGACCTGCTGTTCGGCCCGATCCGGCGCAAGCCGGTGCGGATCCGGTTGGCCGGTCGCAAGCGCGCCGCCGCCCTGATGAGCGCGCCCGACGTGCCGGAGGGGTTCGGCAGGCTGGCCGAGGAGAGCGCGACCTATCAGCCGAAAGTCGGTGCACGGGTGGCCTTCTCGGCCCTGTTCGATCGGCCTGGCCGGCGGGCGAAGGCGCTGAAGGTGCCGGTGTTCTACGCGATCGCCGAGAACGATTCGATCGCGCCCGCCGCCCCGACCCGCAAGGCCGCCGAGCGCACCAAGCACGCGGTGGTGAAGCAGTACCCGGTCGGCCACTTCGACGTGTACTTCGACGACGTGTTCGAGCAGGTCGTGCGCGATCAGACCGACTTCCTGGTGTCCGTCCTGCGCCCGTGATCGGTGGGGCACCATGGATGCCATGGAACAGCTCAGCTCGCGCACGATCTACACCAATCCGTGGATGCGGCTGCGGGAGGACACCATTCGCCGCTCCGACGGTTCCGTCGGCATCTACGCCGTGGTCGACAAGGCCGACTGGGCGATGGTCGTCCCGTTCGACGGGGAGGGCTTCCATCTGGTCGAGCAGTACCGGTATCCGCTGGGGACGCGGTGCTGGGAGTTCCCCGCCGGCACTCCGCCGCAGGGCACGGCCCCGACGCCGATCGAGTTGGCGCACAACGAGTTGCGTGAGGAAACCGGGTTGCGGGCCGACCGGATGACGTTGCTCGGCACCATGGCCTCGGCGCCCGCCTCGAGCAGCCAGCGCGGTCACTGCTTCCTCGCCACCGGCCTCACTCCCGGCGAGCCCCAGCGCGAACCCGAGGAGCAGGACATGCGCATGGCCTGGTTCTCCCGCCCACAGCTCGAGGCGATGATCCTGCGCGGCGAGATCATCGACCCCCACGCGGTGGCGGCCTATGGCCTGCTGCTCATGCACGAACGCGGCCTCAGCTCCCCGTGAAGGGCGTCGAACAGCTGACGAGTCCGCGGCTGTCGGCGTCGCCGGTTCGGAAGGCGGACATGGCGATCCGCGAGACTGCCGCGCTGGGCGCTACTGCGGCACGATGCGGGTGTTCTGGAACGAGGTGAACAGCCAGCGGCCGCCGGTGCGGACGGCTGTGCGGATCTGCGCTGTCCTGGTCGGCGGGACGGTCGTGTCCGGGCGCAGGACGCTCACGCCGTAGGTGACGAGGACAGCCAGGTCGGCCGCCGGGAATCGCACGGTCGTGCGCTCCGGATCCGAGAGCCGGGTGCCGTGCATGAAGCCGTCGAAGCCTTCCTGCATGACCGTCGCCAGTTCCGCACGGCCCTGGATGAACTCGCCGATCACGGAGACGAAATCGGCGTCCTCGGTGAAGGTGGCGGCGAAGGCGGTGCCGTCACCGGCAGCCCAGGCGGCGGACTGGGTAGCCAGCAGCTGCCGCACGGCGGCCGCATCGGCGTCTGCGGTCATCGGGCGGCCCTGCGCAGGCACGGTCTCGTGCGGCGCGGTGATAGTGGTCATCAGCCCACTGTGCGGTGGCGGTGGCACCGCAGCAATAACCTCCGAGGTCATGGCCGGACGATTGTCCAGATGGATACGCTGGGACGATGACGGCGACGGAATCGCGGATCGGGCCGTTGCTGCGGGAGTGGCGGCAGCGGCGCAAACTCAGCCAGCTCGACCTGGCGCTGGCCGCCGATACCTCGGCGCGGCATCTGTCCTACCTCGAGACGGGCCGGTCCGCGCCGAGCCGGGCGATGGTGCTGCGGCTGTGCGAAACGCTCGATGTGCCACTGCGGGAACGCAATACGCTGCTGCTGGCCGCCGGCTACGCGCCCGCCTTCCGCGAGTCGACCCTCGACGATGCCGCGTTGTCACCGGCGCGTGCGGCGGTCGACACGATGCTCGCCGCCCACGAGCCGTACCCGGCGGTGGTGGTGGACCGCTGGTGGGACGTGGTGGCGGGCAATGCCGCGATGCCGGTACTGATGGCGGGCGTCCCCGAGCATCTGCTCCGCCCACGCCCCAACGTCTTCCGGCTGGTCCTGCATCCCGACGGCCTGGCCGGACGGCTGGGGAACCTGCACCAGGTCCGTGAGCTGTTCCTCGAGCGCCTGCTCCGTCAGCTCGGCGCGACCGGCGACGCACGCCTGCGGGCCCTCTACGACGAAGTGAAAGGCTATCCGGTCCCCGACGATTCGCCCGGACCGCGGGAGCCGACCGGCCCCTTCCAGGTCCCGATCCGTATCAGCTCACCGCTCGGACCGCTCACCATGTTCTCCACCATGGCGACCTTCGGCGCCCCCGCCGACGTCACCCTCTCGGAACTGGCCATCGAGTTCTTCTATCCCCTCGACGACGCCACCGCCACCATCCTGCGCACCATGGCTACCGCAGCACCCTGACCGAGTTCCGAGCAGCAGGCGCGTCTCGAATTCCATTCGGGCCCTGAGCCGCGGGAGCCGGTCGGCAACCGACGACAGGGGCGTCGCACCGATACCGGTGCGACGCCCCTGAGGTCTAGCTGGATCAGATCGGCTGGAAGCCCGCGCCGACGCCGCCTGCGCGGTTCAGCACCTCGAGGATGACCCCGATGGGCTGGAAGTAGGCGGGCGAGTGGATCGGGTTGGCGCCGCCGGTGCACGGGACGTCGAAGTCCAGCGGGCCGAGGCCGGTGAGCCTGCCCTGGTTCATGCCGACCAGGCGGTCACCGACGACGACCGGGCCGCCGGAGTCGCCCGGCTGCGAGCAGTACTGGTTGATCGAGGTGCCTTCGAGCTCACCCCACACCACGCCGCAGCTGCGGCCGCTGGTGCGCCCGTCCGAGCACACCGTGGTGCCGGGTCCGGGCGGGCCGCCGATGCCGGCGACGGTGGTCTGGCCGACCGTGCGGACCGGCACTACCTTCGACGCATCCAGCTGCAGCACAGCGAAATCCAGGTAGTCGCCGTCGTCGGAGAAGGCGACGGTGCCGATGACACCGGCGTTCAGCGCCTGCTCGGCGCCGACCCGCGCTCCCGTCGGCGCGCAGTGCCCGGCGGTGAGGCCGACCAAGCGGCCCGCGTTGTCATGGCCGATGGCAGTCAGCGAGCAACCGGAGTTGTTGTCGAAGACGATGCCCGAGGCCGCGCCGAGCACCACGCTCGGTTCGGCCGACACGCTGCCCGCACCAGCGGACGCGGTGAGCGCCCCCGCGATGGCCGCCGCGAACGCCGCCATCCGTAGAAACCTCATCAAGTACCTTTCTCGATGGCCGCGGCATTCCGCACGCCCGAGTACCTTTCGAGCGCCGGGGCGTCGTCGTTACGCCGACCGCGAACCTGGGCGACCGTACCGCGCCCCGGCGACAAGCGGCTAGCTCAAATAGGAAACGTCGTTGACCAGGCGGACCGAAGCGCCGCCGTCGGGATAGAACTCGGCGATACACAGCGACGCCAGGTCCAGGTGCAGGCGGTACAGCAGCGACGGGCCGACGCCGAGGGCCAGCTGCAGCAGCGTCTTGATCGGGGTGACATGGCTGACAACGACGACGTTCTCACCCGGGTACAGCGCCACCAGATCCCGGCGTACCCCCTCGATGCGCTCGCGCACCTGATCGAAGCTCTCGCCGCCGGGGGCGGGAATCGACGGGTCGCCGAGCCAGTCGGTGTGCAGTTGCGGATCGCGCTGGGCGGCCTCGGCGAAGGTGAGACCCTCCCAGTCGCCGAAATCGGTCTCGATGAGGCCGTCCAGGACGCGCAGCGGAACGTCCAGAGCCGCGGCGGCGGCCTCGGCGGTGGCACGGGCGCGCTGCAGCGGCGAGGTGACGACGGCGGCGATATCACCTTTGGCGGCAAGCATTTTCGCGGCGCGCTCGGCCTGTTGGCGGCCGAGATCGGTGAGCGGCGGGTTGCCGCGACCGGAGTAGCGGCGCTCGATCGACAACGCGGTCTGGCCGTGGCGCAGCAACAACAGCCTCGTCGGCCTGCCGAGCGCGCCGGTCCAGCCGGGAGCGTTGGTCGAAACCCGCTGTGCCGGAGTGGTTTCGCCATCGAGTGCCGGGTCAGCCGGGGGCTCTGCCGCGCTGGTCACCCGGTCGGTATGGGCCGGCTCGCTCGTCCTGGCAGCGGGCACGGCCACCTGGTCGCCCGGGGTGTGCCCGGCGGAGACGGCCTCGCGGACGGTGCCGACGATGTCGCCGTCGTCCATCGCCTCGTTCGCCAGCCGGTCGGCATACGAGTTCTCCGCGCGCGGAATCCAGGTGAAGCTCACCTTGTCGAACCCGGCGACGAGCGCCCGCGCTTGTTCGGCGAGCGGAATCATCGACGGGTGCTTGACCTTCCAGCGTCCCGCCATCTGCTCGACGACGAGTTTGGAGTCCATCCGCACCGCGACCACCCGCGCACCCAGCTCGGCCGCAGCCGCCAAACCGGCGATGAGACCGCGGTATTCGGCCACATTGTTGGTGGCGACGCCGATGTACTCCTTGCGCTCGGCGAGCACCCGCACGTGATCGGCGGCGAAGACCACGGCGCCGTATCCGGCCGGGCCCGGATTGCCCCGCGAGCCACCGTCGGCTTCGACGATCACCTCGTGCACGCTCATCGGCGCACCGATCCGATCACAGCCCCGATTCCTTGGTACGCACCATGATCGCGCCGCATTCGGGGCAGCGGACCACGGCATCGGGCGCGGCCTTGGCGATGCGCTGCATCTCGCCGCGATCGATCTCGATCCGGCACGCGCCGCAGCGGCGGGCCTGCAGCAGCGCGGCGCCGACGCCGTGCGCCGAACGCTGCTTGTCATAGACAGCGAGCAGTTCGTCGGGGAACAGGCCGATCAGCCCGTCGCGGTCCTTCTCGCAACGCTGCTGCGCCACGTCGAGATCGGCCAGCGCCTCGTCGCGCAGGCGCTCGGCGTCGGCCAGGTCCTGATCGGCCTTGCTCAGGCGCGCGCCCGCGTGATCGTGGTCGGCGGCCATGGCTTCGCGCTGCTCCATCACGGTCAGCAGCTCGTCCTCGAGCACCGAGCGGCGACGCTCCAGGCTGCCCAGTTCGTGCTGGATCTCGGAGAGCTGCTTGGCGGCGACGGTGCCCGCGGTGAGCATGCCGCGGTCGCGGTCCTCGCGCTTGCGGACGGCGTCGACCTCACCCTCGAGCTTGCGGATGTCGCGATCCAGATCGTCGATGCCGATCTCCACCGCGACGGCCGCGTCCTTGTAGCCGTTGCGCTCGGCCGCCAGGCGTGCCACCTCCTGCTGCTCGGGCAGCGCGCCCCTGCGGTGCGCGATCCGCGTCAACTCGGCATCGACAGTGGCGAGCTGCAGCAGCTTGGACTGGACCGACGGTTCGACATTCAACGCGCACGAACTCCTGAACACAGTGGACGGATGGGTTGGTCAACCGTACCGCGCCGCGGGGGGTGCGCACGCCATGACCCGAGGACTGCTGCCGGGCTGTCCGCGCACCCGGCTGTGGCGCGGTCGGTCGATGTAGGCGTGGGTCAGCCGGTGACCGTCCACGGGTCGGTGCGCAGGGCGGATACCCGGGTGGTCAGGCCGGGCAGGGCGGTGCGGACGATCCGCTCGGCCTGACCGCACCACGGGAACTCGGTGGCCCAGTGGGCGGCGTCGACGAGGGCGGGGCCGCCGCGGCGGAGGTGTTCGTCGACGGGGTGGTGGCGCAGGTCGGAGGTGAGGTAGGCGTCGACGCCCGCGCGGATGGCCACGTTCAGGTAGGAGTCGCCCGCACCGCCGCAGACGGCCACCCGCTGGATGACGCGGTCGGGGTCGCCCGCGGCGCGGACACCCCAGACGGTGCGCGGCAGGCCGACACCGACGCGCGCGGTGAATTCGCGCAGGGTTTCGGGCTCGGGGAGTTCACCGATGCGGCCGATGCCGAGCGAGGACGGCAGCGGTGCGCGTTCGGTGACGTGGTACGCGGGTTCCTCGTACGGGTGGGCCGCGCGCAGGGCCGCCAGGACCGCGAGGCGCGAGGTCGGCGCCGCGACCACCTCGACGGCGTCCTCGGTGACCGTCTGCACCGTGCCGACCACACCGAGCGCCGGATTCGCGCCGGGCAGCGGCCGGAACTGGCCGGTGCCCGCGGTGTACCAGGCGGCTTCGCGGTAGTTGCCGATCGCGCCGGCGCCCGCGGTGAACAACGCCGACATGAGCGAGGCGGTGTGCGTCTGCGGGACCTGGATCACCCATTTGTCCACGGAGGCAACCGGTTTGGGATCCAGCGGACCGGTGACCGTGAGGCCGACGGCGGCGGCCAGCGCGTCGGAGACACCGGGATCGGCGGAGTCGGCGTTGGTGTGCGCGGAGAACAGAGCGCAACCGGAGCGGATCAACCGGTGCAGCAGAGCGCCTTTGGGGGTATCGGCGGCGACGGTGTCGACCCCGCGCAGCAGCAACGGGTGGTGCACGACCAAAGCCTGTGCGCCCCACTCGATCGCCTCGTCGACCACGGCAGCGGTGGCGTCGACCGCGAACACCACCTTGGTGACTTCCTGCGCCGGCTCACCGCACACGAGCCCGACCGAATCCCACGATTCGGCCAGCCTCGGCGGATACGCCGCGTCGAGCACCCCGATCAGTTCGGCCAGGTCGGTCACCGCCGCCTCCTTCGTTCCGTTGACATACCCGTCACCGTCGTGGTGACGGGATCACCTTGCACCACAACGCTTTTTACCGCCCGCTCGACGAGCGGAGACACCGGCCCTGTGCCCCATCGCCGAGCCTGGCGATGCCGGACATCCGGCCGTGCTCACCACAGCACGGCTCGCAGACCGTCGATCAGCCGATCGACTTCGGCCGTGCCGCGCACAGCCACGCGCAGGTGGTCGGGGCTCAGACCGGGGAAGGTGTCGGCGCGACGGACGGCGATGCCGCGGTCGGCCAGGCGCTTGCGCACCAGTTCGCCGTCGGGGACGCGGAGGAGGAGGAAGGGGCCCGACGCCGGGGTGTGGACATCGATGCCGAGGGCGGTGAGGCGGTCGATCATGGCGGCGCGCTCGGCAGCGATCAGGCGGGCGTCGTGGTGGGACTCGACGACAGCCGACGGTGCGGCGGTGGCGACGATCGCCTCGAGCTGGAGGGTGCCCAGCGGCCAGTGCGGACGACCGTGGGCGAGCCGGGCCAGCACCTCGGGAGCGCCGAGGGCATAGCCGCAACGCAGTCCGGCCAGCGCCCACGTCTTGGTGAGGCTGCGGAGCACGAGCACGTCGGGTGCGGACAGCGCGGCCAGCGACTCCGGCTCGGCCTGCACTGTGAGCTCGGCGGGGTCCGGCATGACCGCGTCGGCGAAGGCTTCGTCGACGACGACGAGGCGACCCGGCCGCCGCAACGCCTGGATGGTGGCGGCGGGGTGCAGGACCGAGGTGGGGTTGGTGGGGTTGCCGAGGACGACGAGATCGGCGTCTTCGGGGACCAGCGCGGGGTCGAGTGTGTACGGGCGTTCCAGGATCACCCGCGTCACCTGGATGCCCGCTTCACGCAGTGCCAGTTCGGGCTCGGTGAAGGACGGGTGGATGACCGCGGCCAGGCGTGGGGCCAGGCGGGGCAGCATGGCGAACCCTTCGGCGGCGCCTGCCAGCAGCAGCACCTCGTCGGGGGTGCGGCCGTGGCGGGCGGCGACGGCGGCGCGGGCGGCGGCTTCGTCCTCAGCGCTCGGGTAGCGGCCGAGGTCGTCCAGGCGGGCGGCGAGGCGATCGCGCAGCCAGGCGGGCGGGGCGACGCCGCGGACGTTCACCGCGAAATCGAGCATCCCAGGGCGCGCCTCGACGTCGCCGTGGTGGCGAAGCATCGCGGGGTCGACGGAGTCCTGGAACACAGTTGAACACCCTACGTGGCGGCAATTCGGCGGCTCGGGCGAGAATGGCTCCGTGGGACAGCTGCACGTGTCATTCATCTGCACAGGAAACATCTGCCGCTCGCCGATGGCGGCGAAGATGTTCGAGGCGCATCTGTACCGTGCCGGTCTCGCGAACCGGGTACGGGTGACCAGCGCGGGCACCGGATCGTGGCATGTCGGCGATCCGGCCGATCCGCGTACCGAGACGACGCTGCGCCACGCCGGCTACCCCACCGACCACATCGCGGCCACCTTCGGTCCCGAGCATCGTGACGCCGATCTGATCGTCGCCCTGGACACCGGGCACGACCGGGAGCTGGCCCACCGCGGCGTGCCCACCGAACAGCGCAGGCTGCTGCGCAGCTTCGACCCCGCCGCCGACGGCCGCGACGTGCCCGACCCGTACTACGGCGACCAGTCCGACTTCGAGCTGGTCCGCGATCAGATCGAAGCCGCCGTCCCCGGCCTGCTCGACTGGGTGCGCGCCGAACTCGACGCCCGCACTCCCGCCGACGCGCGACGCTGATGCGCAAACTCACGTTCCTGCTGCGCCCGAGCTGGCTCATCCTCGCCGTGATCGTCGCGGCGTTCGCCTACCTGTGCTTCACCGTCCTCGCGCCGTGGCAGCTGGGCAAGAACACCAGCACCGAGCACCGCAACCAGCTGATCGCCGACTCCGTGCAGGCCGACCCGGTGGACGTGGTCAGCGTCCTCGACGGCGACCCGGCCGCGCACACCGAATGGCGCAAGGTCACCGCGAGCGGCGCGTACGTCCCTGAATCGACCGTTCTGGTGCGCCTGCGGCATCTCGACGGCGCCCCCGGCTACGCCGTCCTCGACGCCTTCCGCCTGGACGACGGCCGCACCCTGCTCGTCGACCGCGGCCTGGTCGCCGCCGTCGACGGCACCCGTCCCCCGGCCATCGCAGCTCCCCCAACCGGCCCCCAGCGCCTCGAAGCCCGCGTGCGCGCCTCCGAGGGCGTGGTCGCGGACAAGCCGCCGAGCACCCAGGACGGCTACCGCCAGGTCTACACGGTCGACACCGCCCAGGAATCCCTCGTCCTCGGCACCCCACTCACCCCCATCCCCACCGGCACGGACAAAGGCGGCTACCTGCAACTGGCCGAGGGCCAGCCCGGCGCCTTCACACCCAGCCCCCTCCCCCAACTCGACGCGGGCCCCTACCTCTCCTACGGCCTCCAATGGCTGGCCTTCGGCATCATGGCCCCCCTCGGCCTCGGCTACTTCGTCGTCGCCGAACTCCGCGCCCGCCGCCGCGACCGCGCGGAAGCCTCGACGCACGCCGACGTCACCGCCACACCGACCGCCGAGTCCGATACCCCGGCCGCACCAACCACCGAAGCCCGCCTGGCCGACCGTTATGGCCGCAACCGCTGAGACAACCCGGGCAATCGGGCTCGATTCGGGCACAGGGTGACCGCTCTATCTACCTAGCCCGAAGTCGCGACCTCCCGCACTCCCAGCCCCGCACGACCCGACCCCGAGGAGGGTCCGGTCGCGCAGCAGCCGGTTCGCGCCAGCGCGCCAAAACACAGCGCACACCGTGCTGGGACTACCGAACACCAAGTCCCAGCCGCATCTTCACTGCCACTTCAGTAGCCGCGAAGCCCACCTCACCGCCGCCGGAGCACCCCCGCAACCACCACCGACACCATTAGCGCGCCCACCTGCACCGCCTCGGACATGCGAACTGCCCGGCGCAGATCGGCCGTGGTCGGTGCGGGCCCGTCGCCCAGCGTCGGCCGGAGTTCGGCACCGTGCCGGTACTGGGTCCGGCCACCGAGCCGGACGCCGAGGGCACCGGCCATGGACGCTTCCACGACCCCGGCATTCGGACTCGGATGCTTGGCCGCATCCCGCCGCCAGGCTCGCCACGCGGCAGCAGGCGTGCCGCCGACCAGCGGCGCGAGTGCGGCCGTGATCAGTCCGGTGACCCTGGCGGGAACGACATTCGCCAGATCGTCGGTCCGCGCGGCAGCCCACCCGAACCGCAGGTACCGCTCGTTGCGGTAGCCGACCATCGCGTCGAGCGTGTTGACGGCCCGGTACCCGAGCAGCCCCGGCACCCCGGCGACAGCACCCCACAGCAGCGGCGCGACGGTCGCATCGGCGGTGTTCTCGGCGACCGATTCCAGCGCCGCCCTGGCCAGCCCGTCCGCGTCCAGCACCGACGGGTCACGCCCGCACAGCGAGGGCAGCAGCTCCCGGGCCCCGTCGATGTCCCCGGCGTCGAGCCGCTCGGCCATCGCCTGCCCGGCGCGCGCCAGGCTGCGTCCACCGAGCGCGGTCCACGTGGCCAGCGCGGTGGCGAGCACACCGCCGCGCGCGGCCAGCACCCCGATCCCGACGACCGAACCCACCGCGACCACCTCGTGCACCACACCGGCACGCCGATCGTCGGCATAGGTCATCTGTTCCAAAGCCGCTGCCGCCGAGCCGAATCCGGCTACCGGATGCCAACGACGCGGATCGGCCAACACTCGATCGAGCGCGAATCCCAGCATCAGCCCGACCGCGGTCGATGTCCCCTTCTGCACCCGGCCGAGGGTAGCCGACAGCGGGAATGTCACACCCGTCCCCGCTGGTTCGTCATCTCTGCGACCACACTCATACACTCGCCCAGACCGGGCCAGACGACCGAACGGCGAACAACGATGACCGACGCACCCCAGCAGCTCGACCAGGGCGAACTGGCCCGCCGTTTCGAGGAGCACCGCCCCTACCTGCGCCGGCTCGCCTACAGCACGCTCGGCAGCCTCACCGACGCCGAGGACGTGGTGCAGGACGCGTGGCTGCGCCTGCAGCGCCACCACGAGGCGGGCAAGGCGGGCGAGATCGACAATCTGCGCGCCTGGCTGACCACCGTCACCGGTCGGCTGGCCCTCGATCAGCTCGGTTCGGCGCGCGCCCGCCGCGAGCAGTATGTCGGCGAATGGCTACCGGAGCCCGAGGTCACCACCTGGGACGACCCGGCCGACCGGATCTCCCAGGACGAACGGGTCACCACCGCCCTGCTGGTCGTGCTGGAATCGCTGTCCCCCGCCGAGCGAACGGCTTTCGTCTTGCAGGACGTGTTCGGCATGACCGGCCCCGAGGTCGCCGAGGTCGTCGGCCGCACCCCGGCCGCCGTCCGTCAGCTCGCCTCCCGCGCCCGCAAGCACGTGGAGTCCGGCACCCCGCGCTTCCCTGCCTCGCCCGCCGAACAGGAGAAGGTCGTCTCGGCCTTCTCCCTGGCCTGGCGCTCGGGTGATCTGAGCTCGCTGCTCGGCGTCCTCGACGAGAACGTGGTGCTCACCGCCGACGGCGGCGGCAAGGTGCCCGCCATCCGCCAGCCGCTGCACGGTGCCGAGCTCATCGCCAAGGCGCTGCTCGGTTGGTACCACGCGCCGTCGGCGGCCGGGGCGTGGGGCCGGGCGGTCCTGGTCAACGGCGTGCCCGGCCTGGTGGTGTTCGACGGCGCCAATACCGGCGTCTTCTCGTTCGTCATCGACGCGGGCCGCATCGTCGCGATCAATATCGTCCGCAACCCCGACAAGCTGCACGACCTGCCGACCGAGGGCGCACCGGACTGGTACCTGGGCGCGGGCGAGTAGGGCTCAGACGCCGAGCGAATATCCGTGTGCCGCGGCCACTTCCGACGACAGCAGCTTTCCGTCGACGGCCGTGAGCCCGGCAGCCAGTCCGGGATCGGCGGTGCAGGCACCACGCCAGCCCTTGTCGGCGATCGCGATCGCGAACGGCAGGGTGGCGTTGGTGAGGGCAACGGTGGAGGTGTGCGGCACCGCACCCGGCATGTTCGCGACGCAGTAGAACAGCGAATTCGCCACGGGGAAGGTGGGATCGGCGTGCGTCGTCGGCCGGGTGGAGGCGAAGCAGCCGCCCTGGTCGACGGCGATGTCGACGAGCACCGAGCCGGGACGCATCCCCGCGACGAGCTCGTCGGAGACCAGCTTGGGTGCCTTGGCGCCGGGCACCAGCACCGACCCGATCACCAGATCCGCGGCGAGCACGGCCTTTTCGATCTCCAGCGCGTGTGAGGCGAGGGTGCCGACCCGGCCGGCGAAGCGCGCGTCGAGCTCGCGCAACCGCGCCAGATTGGTATCGAGGACGCTCACCCTGGCACCCATCCCGACCGCGACGGTCGCCGCGTTGGCCCCCGCGACGCCGCCGCCGAGCACCACCACAGCGGCAGGGCGCACGCCGGGCACCCCGCCGAGCAGCATGCCCTCCCCGCCCATCGGCGCCATCAGGTGATAGGCGCCCACCTGGGTGCCGAGCTTGCCCGCGACCTCGCTCATCGGCGCGAGCAGCGGCAGCGAACCGTCCGCGGCCCGCACCGTTTCATAGGCGATCGCGGTGATCCCGGAGTCCAGGATCGCGTCGGTGCATTCCTTCGACGCGGCCAGGTGCAGATAGGTGAACAGCACCTGGTCTTGCCGCATCCGCGAATACTCCTGCGCGATGGGCTCTTTCACCTTCAGGATCAGCCCGGCCTCGGCCCAGACCGCCTCGGCGTCGGACACGATCCTGGCACCGGCGGCGAGATAGTCCTCGTCGCCGAAGCCCGAACCTGTTCCGGCACCGGCCTGCACGAGCACCTCATGCCCGTGCGCGGCCAGTTCGGTGGCGCCCGCCGGGGTGAGCGCCACCCGGAACTCCTGCGGTTTGACCTCCGCCGGCACACCGACCGTTCCGCCTGTTCCCGTCATTGCGCCAGCTTAGGACTCCCGCCGACGGGAGTCAGCTGGTTGGAACATCGCGTGTCGGAGCCAGGTTCACGGTGACGACGTCACCGATGCCGCCGCGGGAGCGGCGCCGGTCGTCGTCGTCGCGGGCGGCGGGGCGGAGGTGGCCGCCGGTGTGGTCGTCACCGGCTGTGTCGTGGACGGCGGCGCGACGGTGGTCGTCGGCGGTGTTTCGCCGCACTGGCCTGGGCCGCAGTTGTCGGTGCCGCAATCCGGGCCGGGCATGCAGGTGTGGCCCGGCGGTAATCCGCATTCGTTGTGTCCGCAGCTGTCCGTGCCGCAATCCGGACCAGGCACGCAGTTGTATCCCGGCGGCGGCTCCTGCGTCGGCGAGTGGTACCACGACGACTCCGGCGCCTGCGTGGGCGAGTGGTACCACGACGACTCCGGCGCCGAACCGCCGTTGCCCGGCACTGAGCCGCCGCCATCGGGCGTTCCACCCGGATTCGCCGACGGCGTCACCGCACTCGTCGCGGGCGTCGTGGTGGCCGAGGTCTTGGACACCGAACTCGACCCCGGCTGACCCGAACCCGACCCGTTCGACGAACACGCGGTCAGCGCCAGCGCCAGCGCGACCAGGGCCGGCAGCACCCGAACCAGCGTGCGCGACCGGCCACTCATTCGCTTCTTCAGCAACTCATCTCCTGCAGTCAGGGAAACCCGCGCCCGGTGGCTCGGACGCGGGTGATCGAATTCCGTGCTCAGACCGCGAACACTTCACCCCGCACCGGAATGCGAAGCTGCCCAGTGCGATCGGCGTAGGCGAACGTGCGCTCGAGGTAATCCAGCGATTCGCTGAAGTGGCCCCAGCCCTCCGCGTGCACCGCGACGACGACCGCGTCACCGAGCACGGCGGCGGCCTGGACGGCGGTGCGGGCATTCAGGGTGACGTCGCTGTCGCCGAACCGGCCGACATTGGCGGCGCCGATATTGAGTACCGCGACGTCGATCCGCCCGATCCGCTCCACGATCCGCTCGACCAATTCCACCGACGCGTTGTCACCGGAAACGTAGACCGTCGGCTCGCCCTCGGCCCGCAGCACGAAACCGGTGACCACGCCGCTGAGCGGCTCGCAGCCCTCGGGCCCGTGCAGCGCGGGCACCGCGGTGACCTCGACAGCGCCGACGGTGACGGTCTCCCAGGGGACCAGGCCGCGCACACCGTCGATCCGGCCCGCGGCATCGGGCGTCGAGAGCACGGTGTCGACCTGAGCCAGCAACGCACGGCCCGCGGTGTCGAGGTTGTCGGCGTGCTGATCGTGCGAGAGCAGCACGACATCGATCGTGCCGATCGCCTCGACCGGCACGGCGGGACCGCTGAGCTTGTGCAGAGTGATCGGGCCCGGGTAGTCGCCCGGCTCGTCGAAGGTCGGGTCGGTGAGCCAGGTCAGGCCCGCGTACCGGAAGCGCAGGGTCGGACCACCGATGTGCAAGGCGTCGAACAGAGTTGGACGGGTGATCGTCTCGGTCATGCCGACAACTTTCGCCGACCGCGACGGCCCAGGACAGTGGCCTGCAGGCCGAGCATCGTTAAGATCGGGCCATGCGCTCGGTGGCGGTCATCGCGTTCGACGGGATCAGTCCGTTCCATCTGTCGGTGCCGACGCTGGTACTGGGCCGCTCCGGGACCGGTGTCAGCGGCGATTCACCCTACGACGTGCGAGTGTGCGCAGAGAAGCGCGGAACGCTGTCCACCGCAGCGGGTTTCGACATCACCGTGCACCACGGTCTCGACGCTGTCGCCGGCGCAGACATGGTGGTCTTCCCCGGCTGGCACCGTGACATGGCCCTCTCCCCCGCCCTCGACGACGCGGTGCACACCGCGCACGCGAACGGCGCCCGGCTGGTCGGCCTGTGCCTCGGCGCCTGGGCGATCGCGGCGACGGGCCTGGCCGACGGCCGCGAACTCACCACGCACTGGGCCGCCGCGGAGGCCATGGCCCGCGCCTATCCGCGGGTCCGGGTGCGCGCCGACACCCTGTGGACCGACCTCGGCGACGTGATCACCTCCGCGGGCGTCGCCGCCGCGCTGGACTGCTGCCTGCACATCGTCCGCGGCGACCTCGGCGCCCGCGCGGCCACCGAGCTGGCCCGCGCGCTGGTCACTGCGCCGCACCGCAGCGGTTCGCAGGCCCAGTTCATCCCGGTCGCGGTCCCCGACGAGGACACCACCGACCCGATCGAGCAGGCGATGGCGTGGGCCCGCACCCACCTCGACACGGGGATCGATCTCGACATCTGGTCGCGCGCGGCGCTCATGTCGCGGCGCACCTTCACCCGGCGGTTCCGCGAACGCACCGGCACCAGCCCGCAGCAATGGCTGTTGCAGCAGCGCACCGACCATGCCCGGCTGCTGCTGGAGTCGACCGACGAGACCGTCGACCGGATCGCGCGCGACACCGGTTTCGGCAGCGCGGTGAGCCTGCGCCACCACTTCCATCGCATGCTCGGCACCAGTCCGGCGGCCCACCGCGCCCAGTTCCGTGGCGCGGCGCGATAATCACCGCATGATCATCAAGGTGTCCGGGTTCGCACCGGAAATCGACGACACTGCCTGGATCGCGCCGAACGCGACCGTTATCGGGCGGGTGAGCCTGGCCGCCGAGGTCGGCGTCTGGTATTCGGCTGTGCTGCGCGGCGACCTCGAGCAGATCACTCTTGGTGCGCGCACCAATATCCAGGACGGTTGCGTCCTGCACGCCGACCCCGGTTTCCCGCTCACCGTCGGCAGTGGAGTCTCGGTGGGACACAACGCGATTCTGCACGGCTGCACCATCGGCGACGACGTGCTGGTCGGCATGGGCGCGACCGTCCTCAACGGCGCGGTGATCGGCGCGGGCAGCCTGATCGCGGCCAATGCCCTGATCCCGGAGGGTGCGCAGATCCCGCCTGGCTCGCTGGTCGCCGGCGTCCCCGGCAAGGTGCGCCGCGAGCTGACCGAGGCGCAGCAGGACGGGATCAAGCTCAACGCGGCCGTCTATGTGCACAATCTGGCGGCGCACCGCACGGCCGAGGTGTTGTGAGTCGTCACACTGAGCAAGTGACCAGTAGGGATACCTGATAACATTTGCCCTGCGTATTGCGTCCGGCCATAGAGTGCGGCGGCCGGCACCGGATACGCGAGGTAGGAGGTATCACGGTGGCATACATGCATTCCGGTGTGCACCGAGCAGGGGGACGGCTCAGCGTGGCCGATATCGCCGCCCAGCCCGGCGGAATCGAGGCACTCCAGTGCCGGGTTCACGAATTACGCTCGCGCGGGGTCCACTTCGCGGCCAATGCGATCGAGCAGGAGATGGTCGCGCTGGATCTGTCGCCACGGGGATAATGGGACGATGCCTACTGTCTCGTCCATCCTCGCGCGGATACTGGAAAAGCCCGTCACCGACGGGGAGAAGCTGCTCGACAGTGCGCTGTCGGCGTTTCTCGACTTCGGCATCAAACGCACGAGCATGGGCGAGATCGCCCGGCGGGCAGGCATCAGCCCGGCCACCCTGTACCGGCGCTACGAATCCAAGAACGACCTGGTCGAAGCGGTGGGCGTGCGGGAGGCGCAGCGCTATGTCGCCGAGATCGACGAGCGGGTGCGCGCGGTCACCGAGCCGGGCGAACAGCTCGTCGAGATCTTCGTCGCGTTCGTGACGACCATCGCGGGCAACGAGCTGCTGCGCAGGCTGCTCGGTACCGAACCGGAGATCATCCTGCCCAGGCTCACCACCGAAGCGGGCCCGATCCTCGCGGTCGGGCGCGGCTATCTCGCCGACAAGCTGCGCGAATTGCAGGCGGGCGCGACCGTCCCCGACTTCGATCCCGATCTGGTCGCCGAGATCATGGCGCGGCTCGCGCTGTCGCTGGCACTCACCCCGGACGGTCTCATCCCCCTCGACGACCCGGCGGCGGGCCGCGACTTCGCCCGCCGCACCCTGCTACCGATGGTCGGTATCCGCGTCGCTCACTGAGCGGGGACCCCGAAGGCCGCGGCGACGGTCTCGTCGATGCCGGCCTCCGCGACGGGGACACCGCCTTCCAGCACGCCACGCACTCGCGCCACGATCGCCGCCGCGGCCGGGCACGCCGGATCGGGCAGCGGCAGCCGGGCCACGTACTGGGTGATCCAGCGCCGCCGTCCCGAATACAGCCGATTGCCGCACACCGCGTCGTAGAACCGCAGTCCCAGCGCCGAATTCGCCACGCCCATCAGCAGATACGCGAGATCGGTCGCCTGCTTGCCGGTGCCGAGATCGGTGAGCGAGATCCAGTAGCAGTCGCCGTTGACCACCGCGCCGGACCGGTCGAGCGCGAACCTGGGTCGCTCGCTGATGTCGGGGAACACCAGTTTCGGCGCGCCCCACAGATGCGGGCGCTGCGGAACCCAGATCTCGAACCACTTCCGACCGCCGTCGAGCACGTACCGTCGGCCGGACAGGACCTGCTCGTGCGAGCGCAGATACTCTGCGGCGCCGGGGAATTCGTCGAGGTCGATGGGTGTGCGGCGCGGCTGCATGAGGTCGTAGGGGTAGAGGACCCTGGTGCCGCGCTCCTGCCCGATCCGCCATGGTTGCAGGTCATGGTGGGTGATCAACTGCCGCAACAGTTCCGGTTCCGGGGTCGGGTCCATCTGGTCCCAGCGGTCGGAGATGAACACCCGGTCGGCGGTGGTTTTGATGCCGACGCGGATGCGGGCGGTGTCGCCGAAAGTGCGCCAGGTGCGCTCGGCGATGCGGCCGAGCCAGTGATCGACGGCGGGGCGTGACATGCGCCAGGCGGTGTCACCAGGCTGGTCGGGGCGAACAGCGTTCGCCTGGTCGGCCCCGCCGGGCCGGGCGATCAGGCCTGCGACCGCGGTGCGGGTGGACTTCAGGTCCGCGCGCGATCGAGCGCTGTCTCGCCCCGAAATCTGTTCGCCGGGCCCGGTAGGTTTCGGGCCCGTGTGCGTCGCCGACGTTCGCACGCCGACCACCCCGGAGCCGCCCCCGGTGGACAGCACGCCCACCTCGACGGCGAACACCCGTCCGCTGTCGCCGACCAGGCACGCGGTGTCTCCGGCCAGCGCGTCGAACAGGCCTGAGGCGCAATCGGGTTCGGCGCCGATCTCTTCGTACACCGAGACGTACCGGCAGTCGCATTCGCTGGGCGCGCGGGTAGCGACCGTGATCGCGGGCAGCACCGCCGCCGCGAAGAGCTTGGTGTCGCCGAGGTCGTAGAGCTCGGCCGGATGCAGCTCACTCGTCAGGATCCGGCGCAGGTTCGCACCCGCCCTGGTGGTGAGAAACCGGTTGGCACAGAGCAATCCGAGGACACCGTCGGCGGCAAGCAGCCGCGGCGCGATCGCCACGAAGGGGTGGGTGAGGTCGATGCGCCCGCGCAGGCCGAACTGCTTGCTCAGCAGCTGTGCCGTCGAGCCGCCGAGCTGCTGGGTCCGCACATACGGCGGATTGCTGATGACGAGGTCGAACGAACCGTCGGGGATGTGCGCCGACGCGGCGAGGAAATCGCCTGCCCGGCAATCGATCTCGACGCCTTCGGCGGCGGCGCGCTCGGCGGTTTCACCAACGGCCCGCCGGTCCAGGTCGTAGCCGGTCAGCCGTACCGTGACGTCAGGTGCGGCCTCCCGGTGCACCGCGAGGAGTAACTCGCCGTCCCCGCAGGCCGGGTCGAGCACCCGGAGCTCACCGGCGCGTGGGGCGTGCAGCAGCGCCCGTCGCGCCAGGAACCGCGCAAGGGCGGGCGGGGTGTAGTGCCTGCCGTGCCGTTTGCGCTCCTGCGCGTCGCGGGCCTGCGAAGCCATGCGTTCGATTGTGCCCCGCGACGCCGTCATCCTGCGGCAGGCGCGAGACAACGGCCCGGCAACCTGCCGAAACACGATTTCATCCGGTAAACGGTGGCTTGTGCCACCGATTTTGGGGGTAGTACCGGCACCACCCGCTCGGTAACGTCTGTCCGGTTTCATTCCGGTTGACGAAGTCGAGGACGATGTCGAGATTCAGGACGCTGACCGCGGCACTGACCGCCACAGCGCTCACCCTGCTCCCCGTGGCGGCGGCGCACGCCGACCCGGCGCAGTACGCACCGACCATGCTCATCCTGGACGCGTCCGGGTCCATGCAGCGCCCCGACCAGGGTGCCACCATGATGGATTCCGCGAAGAGGGCCGTACGCACCTTCGTCGACTCGGCGCCCGCCGAGGCCAAGGTCGGACTCACCACCTACGGCACCGGCACCGGCAACGACGAGGCCGACAAGGCCGCGGGCTGCCGCGACGTCCAGATCCTGCAGCAGCCGAACACCATCGACAAGCCCGCGCTCACCAGCGCCGTCGACGGCATCCAGGCCCGCGGATGGACCCCGATGGGCACCGCGCTGCGCCAGGCCGCCGAGGCATTGCCGTCCTCGGGTCCGCGCTCGATCGTGCTGGTCTCCGACGGTGACGACACCTGCGCGCCGCCCGATCCGTGCGAGGTGGCCAAGGAGCTGAAGCAGAAGGGGGTCGACCTGGTCGTGCACTCCATCGGTTTCGCCGTCGACGACAAGGCCCGCGCCCAGCTCACCTGTATGGCGCAGACGACCGGCGGCAGCTACACCGACGCCGCCGACGGCGCCGCGCTGGAACGCATTCTGCCGCGGGTGAGTTCGGCCGCCCTGCGCAACTACCAGGCCACCGGCACCCCGATCACCGGCACCGACGGCTACCGGACCGCGCCGGTCGCCAAGCCCGGTCAATACCTCGACATCATCGGTCAGCACGAGAAGCGGTTCTACGCGGTGGATGTGCCCGCGGGGGCGACCGCGTACTTCACCGGGATCGTCTCGTTCCCGCGCACGACCGGCGTGTCCATCACCGACGACATGGGTGTGCTGGAGCTGCGCGTCTACGGTCGCGACGGCACGGACTGCGGCGCCCGCGAGCGCGAGCTCGAAACCAGAACCAGCGACGGCGTCGCGCTCACCGTCGCCAACACCTTCCAGGGCGCGGCCGAGCAGCCGAGCGGCGGCAGCTCGGACAAGTGCAAGGGCGGCGGCCGCTACTACTTCGAGATGAACTGGGACATCGCACCCGAAGGCGCGCCCGCGCGGCTGCCGCTGGAGATTCTCGTCGGCATCGAACCGGGCGTCACCGATCCCGGTGCCGCCGCGGTCTCGACCAAGACCACGTTCACCGATCCGGGCGGTGCGGCCCAGCCGATCAGCGGCGGCGGCTCGTTCACCGTCGCCTCCACGCTGGAGGGCAGCGGCCGCTACACCGACACGCTGCAGTCCGGCGAGTACGTCTTCTACCGGGTGCGACTCGACTGGGGGCAGGGCCTGGCCTACCGGGTGCGCTTCGCCGAAACCGGCGGGGCGGGCTACACCGCCGCCACGAACGTCGAGACCACGCTGTTCTCGCCGCTGGGTCGCGAGATCGACTCCGACACTTCGGCTTACACCGGCAAGACGAACACGGCATTGACCGTGGCGTCGGTGCCGATCCGGTACGCCAACCGGGACGCGGCCGATACGACGGTGCAGCGTCAGTCGGTCGCCGGGTGGCATTACCTCGCGATCAAGGTCGGTCTGCCGAGCGGTGCCGACAAGATGCCGCCCACGCCGATCGAACTCGACGTCACCGTGGCGGGCACCGCGGAAGCCGGGCCGACCTATGTGACCGGTAGCGCCGATGTCCTCGGTGAGCAGTCACCAGGCGCGCAAAAGCCTGTCGCCGTGGATGGTTCGAACTCGTCGACGCCGTGGGCGGCCATCGTCGGCATCGGCATCGGCGCGGTCGCGCTGGTCGGCATCGGTGTGGCGATCTGGTCGGTTGCCCGTCGTCGCGCCTGACTCACCCCCGAACCCGCCGGCACCCGATTTTCGTGGATGCCGGCGGGTTCCGCGTATCCGGCCGGGCTGCTAACCTGGTCTCAAAATGAGACTGGTTTTACCGACCGAGGGAGCCGCGCGATGGCGCCGACCGACCACGACAGCAGCGATTTCGCCGCGCTCCAGCGCCTGGCCGACGAGCGCTGGACCTGCAGGCAGTTCCGCCCCGACGAGGTCGACCGCGCGACCATCGAACAGCTGCTGACCCTCACCCAGCGCACCCCGTCGTGGTGCAACACCCAGCCGTGGCAGGTCGTCGTCACCGCGGGCGAAGGCACCGAGCGATTCCGCAAAGAACTGCTCACCCACATCCAGACCAACGGCACCGCACCGGATTTCGAGTTCCCCGCCCAATACGCCGGTGTCTACCGCGACCGCCGACGCGAGTGCGGCTTCCAGCTCTACGACAGCGTCGGCATCGCCAAGGGCGACCACGAGAAGACCATGCGCCAGATGGTCCGCAACTTCGAATTCTTCGACGCACCTCACGTCGCCATCGTCACCTCCGAAGCCGACCTCGGCATCTACGGCGCCATCGACTGCGGCCTGTGGCTCGAATCCTTCCTCCTCGGCGCCCAAGCCCTCGGCCTCGCCGCCGCTCCCCAAGCCGCCCTGGCCTCCTACTCCCCCTTCCTCCACGACTACTTCGACCTCCCCACCCACCGCAAGGTCGTCTTCGGCGTCTCCTTCGGCTACCCCGACCCCGACCACCCGATCAACACCTTCCGCACCGCCCGCGCACCCCTGGACGACCAGATCACCTGGCACACCAGCTGATTCGCTAGTCAGTGGATCCGGCATCGCATCTGGCCCGAGCACTCGCGATCTCCTGCGCGAGTTGCCGATGCAGATCGGCGGCGTGTACTTCGACGACGGTCCACACGATGCTGTCGTCCACCAGCCAGTAGCTGTGCGCGATCCGATTGCGCATCCCCTTGATCAAGCGCCAGGGGATCTCGGGATGTTCGGAGAGCCACTCCTCGCCCATACGCTCGAGATCGGCAGCCAGGCGGATCACGCTGTATTGACAGGCACGGGCCACCGCGATGTCACCGTCATACGCTGGTCGGTTCGCTGGGTCACACGGCGAATTCCAGCGGAAGTCGGTCACGCTTGACACCGCGACGAAGGAGATCGTTCGAATCGACTTCGGTGGTTGTCACGACATCGACGGGACAGCCGAGAACGGCGGCGAGATCGTCATCGAGGCCGAGGATATCGAGGAGCGATGCACCCGGAGCAAGTTCGATGAGCAGGTCCAAATCGGAGTCGGGCCGATCGTCGCCGCGGGCGACCGAACCGAACAGCCAGACATTGGCGACCGGGTACCGACCGAGTACCGCATGGAATTCGGCTCGATACCGGTCGAGCAATTCACTGGGCCGCACAACATTGGCCAGGGCGGTGTCGAGCCGGAAACCAGCGGCAGCGAGCAACTGCTCGAGCATGGCCACAGACGGCTGCCTACGGCCGGACTCGATGGTGGCAACTGTGGATTGAGCGACATCCGCTCGGCGGGCGAGTTCACGCTGAGACAGCCCTCGACGACGACGAGCGTCGAGAACGAGTTTCGCTGCGGTCGTGCGCGGCGCGGAGCTCGAGGCGGCCATACTTCGATGATAGCGGATTCGCTATCATCGACCTATCCTTCAGGCCGGGCGCGATACCGCGGTGAGTCCGGGGCCCGGTTCCGGCACGATCTCGCGCGCCGTCACCTCGCGATGACACTCATCGCAGGTCAGCTTCGCATGGGCTTCGCCGCCGCACCCCTTGTGCCGGTATTCCACCGGCGGACCGTCCGGCGCCATGTACGCATCGCCCCAGTCCCGGATCGCCATCAGGATCGGGTAGATGGCGTGACCCTTCTCGGTCAGCCGATACTCCTCGTAAGCCCCGTCCTCAGCGGGTCGCTTCACCAGGATCTCGTGCTCGATGAGCCGATCCAGCCGATCCTGCAACCGGCTCCGCGAAATCCCCAGCGCACTCTGAAACGCATTGAACCGCCGCACCCCGGCAAAGCAGTATTTGAGCACCAGCAACGTCCACCGGTCCCCGAAGATCACCAGCGGCCGCGTGATCGAACACGGGACGTCAGCGAGTTCCTCATAGCGCACCCTGCCATTATGCGCGCCATGACCGCCCGGAGCGGCGAGTGTCGACACCGGCCGAAGGTGGTCGTGCCGGTTCCCTACTCGCCGGCAGCGCGCTCGGTTGCGACAGCGCCGGGCTGCAGCGCCGCCACCACATGGGAGGCCAGCTGGTCGACGAAGTCGGCACCGGCCGGCCGGCGAGCGAGCGTAGTACGGAAATGCAGGGGCCCGATGAGCAGTTCGAGAGCGAATCGCGCGTCGGTGTCCGGCGAGATCTCACCGCGTTCGACAGCACGATCGAACAGCGGCTGTACCGCGAGGAATCGACTGTCCCAGAACGCATTGCGCACTTCGGCCATCTCCTCGGTATCGGTGACGTAGGCGAGCGCCCGGGACAGACCCGCGCCCAGCGGCGTGTCGAGATAGGCCGCGAGTTCGGTGGCGAACTCGGCGAGGTCGCCCCGGAACGTGCCGGTATCGGGCAGAGGAAGTGCTCGCCGACTGTATTCGAGCAGCACGTCGAGGAGCAGGTTCTCGCGACTACGCCACCGCCGGTAGATGGAGCTGTCACGGACCCCCGCCCGGCGGCTGATGTCGGGAATCCCGACCCGATCGACGCCGTGCTCGATGATCGCGTCCAGCACCGCCCGGTGAACCGCCTCGCGAACGCGCGCCGACCGGCCCCCCGGTCGCCGCTGCGGCGCATCGTCGTCTGTCGTGGTCACACCTCGATCTTAAAGCAGATTTCCTTGCTTTTGATCAGCGGAGTGACTTAGCCTCACTGAAGCAGAAAGTTCTGCTTTTCTGAGGTAGCTGTCGGACTGAAGGGTTCACCGATGACATCGTTGTCAGCATGGGCGAAGAAGGTACTGGTCAGCGCGTGCGCACTGACCAGAACTACCGAGTACGCGACCCGCCGGGTTGGCCCCGCCCCGTTCCTGCCCGCGTTGTTCGTCGACCGGTTCACCCATCTGGGCGGGATCGCCGACGAGGAGTTCCGCGCGCAGCTGGATGGATGCCGATCCTTCGACGACGCGCGGTGGACCACCTACTGGCAGGCCATCGCCGAGCGGCATGTGGCCCGCGCGAACCAAGCACTGGCACAGCTCGGCGTTGCGGGAACCGACGAACTGCTCGCGACAGCCGACAGCGGGATACGGGAAGAGCTGGGTGCGCGATTGTCACCGGCGGTATCCGTGCTCGCGGACCGGGGCCCGGTGGCAGACCCGGATGCGGTGGCGAAGTTCTGCGCCGAGCACCCCGATGCAGCGCAATCCGCCGACGCGCTGGACGGCCTGATCAAGGCGATGGTCTACGAATTCGTCGCCGCGTGGCCGGGTTGGACACCGAGCCGGTTGACAGCTTACGAGCGGTCGCACCGGCTGGCCGAACTCGTCCTCACCTGTCTGGCTCCGGCGATGGATGTGTCCATCGAGCCGGTCCGAATTCCGGTCCCGGGTGGGGACGTGGTCCGCGGATACCTGACGTTCCCGCTCGATCCGGGTGCCGCCGAGATGCCTATCGTGCTGTGCAGCAATGGTCTCGAAGGAACCCTCGCGGAGCTGATGCTGCCGATGCTGACCCACCGCCATGCCGGGATGGCCCTGTTCGTCATGGAGATGCCCGGCACCTATTCCTACCGGCAGCCTGTGTCTCCCGACACGGAGCGGGTGTACTCGGCGGTCGTCGAGTACCTCGCCGCGGATCCGCGTGTGGACAGTGATCGCATCGGCATGCTGGGAGTCAGTTTCGGGGCCTATTGGGCAACCCGGATGGCCGCGGTCGATCCTCAGATCTCCGTCGCGGTCGCCAACGGCGCGCCCGCGTACCGCAGTTTCACCTCGGCTGCGGCGCTGGGTCTTCCGGAGATCATGGTGTCGACACTGCGCAACGCGACGGGATCGGCGAGCATCCATGAGATGGCGGGCAAACTGCGAAAACTGTCGCTGGCCCACCTGTACCGGCACATCGACGTTCCGCTCCTGGTCATCAACGGCGCCAACGACACCCTGCTGAGCACCCAGGACTCCATCGACATCGCCATCGGGGCGTCCGAGGCGCAGCTGGTGCTCTATGCCGACGACGACCACTGCGCGATGGGGCACGGCGAACAGTGGAGCGCACTGTCGGTGCGATTCCTTCGCGAGCACTTGGTCGTCGGTCAGAGCGTGGGATGCTGATCCGATGCATCAGCCGCTTCCCCTGCCCCGGATCCAGCGAATTCTCGACCGCACAGCCCGTCGGATCACGCTGCACGCCGACACCGGCGCCGGGTGGACGGCGATCGATGACTCCGGCGGTGACCTGCCTTCGTTCGTCGCCCCTGCGGCTTTCACCGAGGAGTACGAGATCTCCCGGTACGAGCTGCTGGGCGTTCCCGACGGGGCCTGTGTCCTGCCCGTCTGCCCGGTGTCGTTCCGCGATTTCATGCTCTACGAGAAGCACGCTGTCGATGCCGCGCGCGGCATGGCGCGTCGATTCGTACCCGCCGGTTACCGCCTCGGGCGGCTGTTCGAGACCCTGACCCGGCGCACATTCCCGCCCTACCGGCCCCACCGGCTCTGGAACGAACAGCCCATCTACTACATGTCCAACGCGTCGACGATGATCCCGTCGGGAATTCCGGTCAGCGGCCCTGGCTACAGCACGGCGCTCGACTTCGAGCTGGAACTGGGCGTCGTTCTTGGCGCGCCGCTGCGCGATGCGACCCCAGCGGAAGCACTCGCCGCGATCGGCACGGTCGTCGTCGTCAACGACTTCTCCGCGCGCGACGTCCAGTTGGCCGAAATGCGTTCCGGATTCGGGCCGCAGAAGTCCAAGCACTTCACCACCTCGATGTCGGCGACAGCGGTCGCCGGTTCGGCGGTCGCCGACCGGCTCGACTCGCTCACCGCGTCGGTGCAGATCAACGGGCACACGGTAGCTCGGACCGGCACTCAGGGCATGCGGCACAGTCTCGGCGCGGCGATCGCGCATGCTTCCCGGGGCGAACAGCTGTTCCCCGGTGAGCTGATCGCCACCGGAACGCTGCCCGGTGGCAGCGGGATGGAACTGGGCCGATGGCTCGTGCCCGGCGATGTCCTGCGGCTGGAGATCGACGGGATCGGTGTCATCGAGCACCTGATCCAAGAGTGAGGGCGCACTCGTGAACATCGATCAGGTTTCCGGCTCCGTGTATCACATCGGCGCCGTCCCACGGCTCGTCGAGCTCCTCGGTGTTCCTGTCTACACCGGCGCCGAGGAAGTCCGGCACGCCAAACGTGTGTACCTGCAACAGATCACGCCGGGGCAGATGGTGCGGACGCTGTTCGCGTCCGGCGGAGCGCGCTGGATGTCGCAGACCCTGCGCGCCGTCCGCGGCCGTGTCGGCACCAGCGTTCCGACCGCGGCAACGGCGCATCAGGTCGTCATCAGGAGCCGTTCGCCCGCAACCTACGTCGCAGCTTGGCGGCCATGCTAGTACGTCGTCGTCACATCACAGCGGGATGTTCTTGTGGTGGCTCTTGCGGGCCGGGGCCGAGGCCAGGGCCGCGGCGATGATGCTGCGGGTCTTGGCGGGGTCGATGACCTCGTCGACGACGCCGATGGCTACGGCGCGTTCGACGCCGCCCGCGATCTGCTCGTGTTCGGCGGTCAGGCGCTCGTGGAGGGCTTCGCGTTCCGCTTCGGGGGCGGCGGCGAGTGCCTTCTTGTGCAGGATGCCGACGGCGGCCTTGGCGCCCATGACGGCGACTTCGGAGCCGGGCCAGGCGTAGACGGCTGTGGCGCCGAGGGAGCGCGCGTTCATCGCGATGTAGGCGCCGCCGTAGATCTTGCGGGTCACCAGGGTGACGCGGGGGACGCGGGCCTCGGCGAACGCGTGCAGCAGCTTCGCGCCGCGGCGGACGACGCCCTCGAGTTCCTGGCCGACGCCGGGCAGGTAGCCGGGGACGTCGGTGACCACGATCAGCGGGATGCCGAACGCGTCGCACAGGCGCACGAAACGCGATGCCTTCTCGGCGCTTTCGGAGTTGAGGCAGCCGCCCAGGCGCAGCGGGTTGTTGGCGAGCACACCGACGGTGCGGCCACCGAGGCGACCGAGGCCGACAACCATGCTGCGGGCGTAACCACCCTGCAGCTCCTCGAAGGAGGATTCGCCGTCGACGTTGTCGAGCAGCTCGTGGATGATCGGCTTGACGTCGTAGGCGCGCTTGGGCGAGGCGGGCAGCATCGCCTTCAGGTCGACGTCACCGTGCTCGGCGACGGCCTGGTCGAACTCGCCCTGCTCGGCGAACATCGAGACCAGCCGACGGGCGCGATGCATGGCATCGGCTTCGTCGTCGGCGGCGATGTGGCACACGCCGGACTTCTTGAAGTGTGTGGTGGGCCCGCCCAGGGTCTCCATGTCGACGTTCTCGCCGGTCACCGAACGCACGACGTCCGGACCGGTGACGAAGACACGGCCCTCGGGGGCCATGATGACGATGTCGGTCAGCGCGGGACCGTAGGCGGCGCCACCGGCGGCGAAGCCGAGCACCACGGAGATCTGCGGGACCAGACCGGACGCGCGGACCATCGCCTCGAAGACCAGGCCGACCGCGTGCAGCGCCTCGACACCCTCGGCAAGGCGAGCGCCGCCGGAGTGCCACAGGCCGACGACCGGAATACCGGAGTCGATGGCGGTGTCGATCGCGTCGACGATGTGCTTGCAGCCCTCGACGCCCATCGCGCCGCCCATGACGGTCGCGTCCGAGCAGTAGGCCACGGTGCGGACACCGTCGACCTCGCCGATCGCGGCCAGTACGCCGGACTTGTCCCGCGGGTGCAGCGGAAGCACGGTGCCGGGGTCGAAGAATCGCTGAAGCCGGCCGAGCGGGTCACGCGGATCGGTCGTCGTGTCGTTAAACGCGGGAGCAATGATGGTCATCGCGTCGTCTCCTGCCTTCGAAGAGAGTTGCCGCTGCGGCGGCTGCGTATGGCGAACCGCCGGTGGGGGTCGAACCATGGAGTTGGTGCGACCCCCACCGGGGACCGTGAATGCAGTCGATCGGTGCGGCTATGCCCGACCGAAGGCGAGCGCGACGTTGTGCCCACCGAAACCGAAGGAGTTGTTGATCGCGTACTCGATTTCCTGGTGACGGGCCTGCCCGTGCACCACGTCGAGATCGATCGCCGGATCCTGGTTGTCCAGGTTCAGCGTCGGCGGAACGACGCCGTCCCTGATGGCGAGCACGGTGAGCACGGACTCGAGGGCACCGACGGCGCCGATCGAGTGGCCCAGTGCCGACTTCGGCGCGTACACCGAAGCGTGGTTGCCCACAGCCAAGTTGATCGCGTTGGCCTCGGCGGTGTCGCCGATGGGGGTCGCGGTCGCGTGGGCGTTGATGTGGGTGATGTCCTGCTTGGTCAGACCGGCGGTCTGGATCGCGCGGGTCATCGCCCTGGCCGCACCGGTGCCCTCGGGATCGGGAGCGACCAGGTGGAAGCCGTCGGACGTGATGCCTGCACCCAGGAGTCGAGCGTGGATGGTGGCACCGCGAGCCTTGGCGTGCTCTTCGGTCTCGATGACCATGAGCGCGCCCGCTTCGCCGAAGACGAAGCCGTCACGATCCTTGTCGAACGGACGCGAGGCGCCTTTCGGATCGTCGTTGCGAGTGCTCATCGCCCGCATCATGGAGAACGCCGCGATCGGCACCGAGTCGATGAAGCCCTCGACGCCACCGGTGACGACGATGTCGGCGTCACCCATCACGATCATCCGCCACGCGTTGGCGATGGCCTCCGAACCCGACGAGCACGCCGAGACCGGAGTGACCACTCCCGCCCTGGCCTTCAGCTCGAGACCGACGACGGCCGACGGACCGTTCGGCATGACCATCTGAACAGCAAGCGGCGAGATCTTGCGGTAGCCGCCGTTCTTCAGCTTGTCGACCGAGTCGATCAGCGCGTCGCCGCCACCGAGGCCGGTGCCGATCGCGACGCCCAGGCGGTCGTGGTCGACCTCCGGGCTGCCCGCGTTCTTCCACACCTCGCGACCGAGGACGGTCGCCAGGCGCTCGACATACGCCATACGGCGGATCTCGACCCGGCTCAGCAGGGTGTCGGGGCTGACTTTCAGGTGACCGCCGATGCGCACCGGCAGGTCGTATTCCTCGATGAAGGAATCCTCGAGAACGTCGATTCCGCTCTCACCGTTGAGGAGTCCCTTCCACGTCGCATCGACATCACCCGCGATCGACGTGGTCGCCGCCATGCTGGTGACGACGACGTTGGGGAAATTCCCGTTCAAGGTGGAAGGAGTGGTCACTGGTTCAGCCCTACTCGGCGTCGAACTTGGCCTTGAGCTCCGCGGCGGCGTCGGAATTCTCCGCCTCGAGCTTCTGGATGTAGGAGACAGCGTCACCCACGGTCTTCAGGCTGGCAAGGTCCTCGTCGGGGATCTTGACGCCGTACTTGTCCTCGGTCTGCACAGCGATCTCGACCATGGACAGCGAGTCGATGTCCAGGTCGTCGACGAAGGACTTCTCGATGGTCACCTCGGAGGGTTCGATACCCGTAACCTCTTCGATGATCTTGCCGAGTTCTTCGACGATCTGTTCCTGGGTCAGAGCGGCCACTTTGGTGGCTCCCTTCTTGTTCTCATTTTGGAGGGGGGTCTTGAACGGCCGGCACCTCGTCGTGCGCGACCGCCGGTCGAAAGCTAGCCGGAGATGGTCAGTTCGACCAACGCGGGGAGGTCTTCCGGGGTCTTCAGGGCCAGGTTGGGCGTGCCCTTCAGTTCCCGCTTGGCAATGCCGACGAGGGTGCCCGCCGGCGGCAGTTCGGCCACGGCCGAGACAGCAGCCGCACGGACGGTCTCGGTGCACAGGTCCCAGCGCACGGGGCGGGTGACCTGAGCGGCGAGCTTGTCGATCGCGTCGGCGCCCGAGGTGACCGGCTTGCCGTCGAAGTTCGACAGCAGCGTCCGGATCGGGTCGCTCGGCGAGATCTGAGCGATGGCATCGGCGACAGCAGCCTGGGCCGGGGCCATGAAAGCGGTGTGGAACGCACCGGCGACGGGCAACGCGCGGACCCGTGCCTTCTCCGGCGGGTTCGCGGCGAGCTCCGCCAGAGCTTCCAGGCGACCCGCTGCCACGATCTGGCCGACCGCGTTGCGGTTGGCCGGGACGAGATCGAGTTCGGCGAGCCGTGCGAGCACGGTGGCTTCGTCGCCACCGAGCACCGCGGACATGCCGGTCGCCTCCTGCGCACACGCCTTGGCCATCTCCCGGCCGCGGATGGCGGCCAGGCTGACCGCCTCGTCGGCGGTGATGACGCCGGCGACAGCGGCTGCGGCGAATTCGCCGACCGAGTGTCCGGCGACGATGGTATCCGCCGGAATCGTCTCGGGGGCGATTTCGGCGAACGCGAGCAGGGCGGCGGCCACGACGAGCGGCTGGGTCACCGCGGTGTCGACGATCTCCTCGGCCGTCGCGGTGGTACCGAGACGGACCAGGTCGAGGCCGGCGGCCTTCGACCACAGCTCGAGGCGGTCAGTCGCACCGGGAAGGGCGAGCCAGGGCGCGAGCATGCCGGGTGTCTGGGACCCCTGTCCAGGGGTGAACAACGCGATCACTCCCTAAGAAAACACTGTGACCCCCGCCGCACGAGATGTCGGCGCGAATGAAGGTTTCGGACGGGTTTTGTAGGGGTCCCACAAAATCCGAGGTGGGGTGTCCCGATCGACCGATTCCCCAATCTCGTTACAGGGGCTCGTAGCCCACTGGGGTGGGCGGGGTTTCTGTGACGGAGGGTGATAATTCGTTATGCGTTCGTGTCAAACGGCCCACTGTGGCCGCGATCCGGAGCACATAAGCGTCTCGGGGATTCATGGGATCACGCCCGGTGATCTCGCCGATTCGTTTGAGACGGTACCGAACGGTATTTGGATGGACGTACAGCTGACGCGCGCACGTTTCTACTGCTCCACCACAATCCAGGTACGCGTCGAGTGTGTCGGATAACGAAGATCCGGCAGCAGCCAACGGGAGCACAAGATACTCGTTCAACGCCTCTATTGCAGCTCTATCGCCCAGCAGGGCCCGTTCCGGTAACAACTCCGAGGCGTGAACGGGCCTTGGCGCGGCCCGCCAGCCCACCACGGCCTCCATGCCTGCCAATGCCTCGATCGCGCTGGCGTGCGCGGCGCCAAGGGTGCGCATGGTCGGGCCGATCACCACCGGGCCCTCGGAGAACACATCGGCGAGCAGGTCGGTCAGGAACGGCGAGGCGAACCCGGCGTCACCCAGGTGCCCGCTGACGACCATCACCAGCCGCGCACCCTGCACCACCGCGAGCGCGGCCCTGCCGTGCCTGGTCGCGATGGTGTGCACCGCGCCGACGGTCGACACGCCCTGGTCCGCCGGCGGCGTACCGACCAGCACGGTGGCGGGCGCAGTGGCGTCCCAGTTCAACGTGGCGGCCCGGGAGAGCATGTCGGGACCCGTGTCGCCGCGGACGACCGCGTCGACCACCAGGGCCTCCAGGCGGGTATCCCACGCGCCGCGCGACTCGGCCGCGCTCGCGTACACCGAGGCGGCCGCGAAACCGAGCTCACGCCCGTACCGCAGCACCGCCTCGGTGAGCGCGACCAGCTGACGATCGTTGCGCGCCAGCGCGGGCAGCCACTGCTCGAAGAAGTCCATGGCCACCCGCACCATGTCCACGGTCTGGCGCAGCGTCAGCCGCCGCGCCAGATCCTGCGGAATGACCTGGAAAGCGTCCAGGCTGAAGCGGATATCGGAGTCGGGATCCTGCAACCACTCCAGGAAGTTCACGACCGCCGTCTGCACCAGCATCTGGACGCCCGCACGCTGCGCGGCGTCCAGATCGGCGAAGAACGGCAGCCGATCCTGCATCGACCCCACCGCCTCGGTGGACAGCCGGCCCGAGAACTGCTTGACCCGCTTGAGCAGCGTGTCGGGCAGCGGATCACGGGTCTGCCGATTCGGGGACAGTGCCCCCGTCGGCAGATAGACCTCGTGCTCGCTGGTGCCCTCGGTGATCCGACGGGGCCGCGGCGGTTTGCGCTCCACAGTCCAATAGTCCGCTACGCGAGTTCCTCGCCTGCGTCCGCACTCGGCTTCGGCGCGGCGGAGACGTCGTCGATGCGGTACTTCGCCGCCGCTTCGACCGCCTTCGCCTTGTCCAGCGTGCCGTCCTTGACCAGGCCTTCGAGCACCGCGACCACGATCGACTGCGCGTCGACGTTGAACACCCGGCGGGCGGCCGGGCGGGTGTCGGAGAAGCCGAACCCGTCGGTGCCCAGGGTGATGTAGTCGCCCGGCACCCACTGCCGGATCTGATCGGAGACCGCGCGCATCCAGTCCGTTGCGGCAACGACCGGGCCCTGCGTCGGCGCGAGCGCCTGGGTGACGTAGGGCACGCCCGGATCGGTGTCGGGGTGCTTGAGCGCCTGGATCTCCTTGTCGAGAGCCTCCCGGCGCAGCTCGCCGAACGAAGTCACCGACCACACGTCGGCCGACACACCCCACTCCTGCGCCAGGATCTCCTGGGCGCGCAGACCGTCGGGCACGGTCACCCCGGAGACCAGGATCTGCGCGCGGATGCTGCCCTCGCCGCCACGCTGGTACAGGTACAGACCCTTCAGCAGACCTTCGACGTCGAGGTCGTCGGGCTCGGCAGGCTGCTGGTAAGGCTCGTTGTACAGGGTGATGTAGTAGAAGATGTTCTCCCCGCCGAACGCGCCCTCCTCGGGCGGATTCGTGCCGGGCAGCGGGCTGTTCTCGGGAGTCACACCGCCGTACATCCGGCGCAGGCCGTCGCGCATGATGTGCGCGATCTCGAAGGAGAACGCCGGGTCGTAGGTCACCACGGCCGGGTTGGTCGACGCCAGCAGCAGCGACTGTCCGTCGTTGTGCTGCAGGCCCTCGCCGGTGAGCGTGGTGCGGCCCGCGGTGGCGCCGAGGACGAAACCGCGCGCCAGCTGGTCGGCGGCGGCCCAGAAGCTGTCGCCGGTGCGCTGGAAGCCGAACATCGAATAGAAGATGTAGAGCGGGATCATCGGCTCGCCGTGGGTGGCGTAGGAGGTGCCCGCCGCGGTGAAGGTCGCGGTGGAACCGGCCTCGTTGATGCCCTCGTGCATGATCTGGCCGACGGTGCTCTCCTTGTAGGCGAGCATCAGTTCCGCGTCGACCGAGGTGTAGAGCTGGCCGTTGCGGTTGTAGATCTTCAGTGTCGGGAACCACGAGTCCATGCCGAAGGTGCGGGCCTCGTCGGGGATGATCGGCACGATCCGCTTGCCGATCTCCTTGTCGCGCAACAGCTCCTTGACCAGGCGGACCAGCGCCATCGTGGTGGCGACCTTCTGCTTGCCCGAACCCTTGCGCACCGAGCGGTAGGCCTCGTCGCCGGGCAGCGTCAGCGGCTTGGCGGGCGAACGCCGCTCCGGAACGAAACCGCCGAGCGACTGACGCCTGCTCAGCATGTACTGGATGGCCGGGTTGTCCATGCCGGGGTGGTAGTACGGCGGCAGGTACGGATCCTTCTCCAGCTCGGCATCGGTGATCGGGATGCGCTGCAGATCGCGGAAGTCCTTGAGGTCCTGCAACGCCAGCTTCTTCATCTGGTGGGTGGCGTTGCGGCCCTCGAAGTGCTTGCCGAGGGTGTAGCCCTTGATCGTCTTGGCCAGGATCACCGTCGGCTGACCCTTGTGCGCCATCGCCGCTGCGTAGGCCGCGTAGACCTTGCGGTAGTCGTGGCCACCGCGCTTGAGGTTCCAGATGTCGCTGTCGGACATGTTCTGGACCAGCGCCTTGGTGCGCGGATCGCGGCCGAAGAAGTGGTCGCGCACGTAGGCGCCGTCGTTGGCCTTGTAGGTCTGGAAGTCACCGTCGGGGGTGGTGTTCATCAGATTGACCAGCGCGCCGTCACGGTCGGCGCCCAGCAGCGCGTCCCACTCACGGCCCCAGACCACCTTGATGACGTTCCAGCCCGCGCCGCGGAAGAACGACTCCAGCTCCTGGATGATCTTGCCGTTGCCGCGCACCGGACCGTCGAGCCGCTGCAGGTTGCAGTTGATCACGAAGGTCAGGTTGTCGAGCGCCTCGTTGGCGGCCACCTGGATCAGGCCGCGCGACTCCGGTTCGTCCATCTCACCGTCGCCGAGGAACGCCCAGACGTGCTGGTCGGAGGTGTCCTTGATGCCGCGATCGGTCAGGTAGTGGTTGAACCTGGCCTGGTAGATCGCGTTCATCGGGCCCAGGCCCATCGACACCGTCGGGAACTCCCAGAAGTCCGGCATCAACCGCGGGTGCGGGTACGACGGCAGGCCGTGGCCCGGTCCGCCGTGGCTGTATTCCTGCCGGAACCCGTCGAGCCGGTCGGTGCTCAGGCGCCCCTCCAGGAAGGCGCGCGCGTAGATGCCGGGCGAGGCGTGGCCCTGGATGTAGATGTGGTCGCCGCCGCCGGGATGGTCCTTGCCGCGGAAGAAGTGGTTGAAGCCCACCTCGTAGAGCGCGGCCGAGGACGCGTAGGTCGAGATGTGGCCACCGACGCCGATGCCGGGGCGCTGCGCGCGGTGCACCATGATCGCGGCGTTCCACCGGATCCAGGCGCGGTAGCGGCGCTCGACTTCCTCGTCACCGGGGAACCACGGCTCGTTCTCGGTGGGAATCGTGTTCACGTAGTCGGTGGAGGTGAGCGCCGGAATCGAGACGCGGCGTTCGCCCGCACGCTCCAGCAGCCGCAACATCAGGTAGCGGGCGCGGCCGGGGCCTTCGCGGTCGAGCATGTCGTCGAAGGATTCCAGCCATTCGCTGGTCTCCTCGGGGTCGATATCCGGAAGATACGACGCCACTCCCTCGCGGATCACCCGGACCCGCTCACCGGTCGGTCTGGTGGCGGACTCGGCGCCTGCGGCGGGTGCCGCCGCGGCGGGATCGTTCGCGGAATTCGCTGACACAGAGTGGATCAGGTCGGTCAAATCTGCTCCTCGTACTGGGGGCTGAACTGCTTGTTGGCGTCGCTATCCCCGGGCCTGCCCGCTTGGTGTGCGGGCCACCCGTCACACATGTTTCGGGCGCACCCCCATCCTTACCGAAAAGGTGGCGCAGGTCATCCCTCCCGGGCAGGTACTGGGCGGTATTTCCCTGGACCGCGACGTGCCGGAGCATTCGCAGATCCACTAGGTTTGGCTGTGGGAACCACGTGAGCGAGAGGGATCGGACAACGATGAGGCTGCTGGACGCGCGCCGGCTCGGGCTGGCCTGTGCCGCTGTCGCCGTGACCGCCGGCATGGTCGTTGCCGGGTGTGCCGAGCAGGTGCCGGGCACGCCGACCACCGATCCCGCCGAGGTCGCCGCGTACCAGACCGAGGCGGCCGCGTCCTCGTCGGCCGCCGCGTCGTCCAAGGCCGCCGCCGCGCAGGCCAGGGCGATCAGCGACAACTGCACCCAGTTCCCCACCACCACCGGCGCCGGCGTGACCGCCTTCAACGAGTTCGTCACCGCGCACGACAGCAACGCCCCCGACTACGCCGCCAAGCGCGAGGCCGCCGCCACCACGCTCGACAACGCCGCGTTGAAGGTCGAGACCGCCGTCACCACCGCGGCGGGCGCGCTACCCGCCGATCTCGCGGAGAAGTTCACCGCCTACGTCGTCGCCGCCCGCGAGCTGTCCGCCGAGACGAGGAAGATGACCTACAGCTCGCAGGTGACCAAGCTCAACGACGCCAGCCGCAAGATCAACCAGGCCCGCACCGCGGTCCACGACGCCTGCCCGAGCCGCTGAATTCGCCCCGCCGACACGCGGCATACGGTCCCAATTCATCCGATCGGCTTGCGCTGCGGGCGATAACCATGTTCGCTTGCACCTATCTATTGTCGGCAGTTTAGGGAGGACACCACCGTGGTCGCCGCGGCGGACGCGCAGAACTACGCTCAGAAGCTTGGCATTTCTCACGGCTTGGTCGTTCAGGAATTGGGCTGGGACGAGGACACCGACGACGACTTGCGCGCCGAGATCGAGGAGGTCAGCGGCGGCGAGATGGTCGACGAGGACTCCGACGAGGTCGTGGACGCCGTCCTGTTGTGGTGGCGAGAAGGTGACGGCGATTTGGCCGACGAGCTGATGGATGCCATCGGCCCGCTGGCCGACGAAGGCTTCATCTGGGTCCTCACCCCCAAGACCGGTCAATCGGGCCATGTCGATCCGAGCGAGATCGCCGAAGCCGCACCCACGGCCGGCCTGACCCAGACATCCACCATCAGCCTCGGCAGCTGGACGGGCTCGCGCCTGGTCCAGCCGAAGGCACCGTCCAAACAGCGCTGAATCCGCCGTTCGCTAGGGTCTCAGTTGGGCGAGAACGCTCGGCTGGGACCCGACACGACGGAGGATTCGTAGTATGCCGCTAGAAGTTGGCACTCTCGCGCCGGACTTCACGCTCAAGGACCAGAACAACCAGCCCGTCACCCTGTCGGATTACCGCGGCAAGAAGAACGTGCTGCTGGTGTTCTATCCGCTCGCTTTCACCGGCATCTGCCAGGGCGAGCTGTGCAAGGTCCGGGACGAGCTGCCCAAGTTCCAGAACGACGACGCCGAGATCATCGCGATCTCCGTCGGTCCACCGCCCACCCACAAGATCTGGGCAGCAGAACAGGGCTACCTGTTCCCCCTGCTGTCCGACTTCTGGCCGCACGGCGCCGTCACCCAGGCCTACGACGTCTTCAACGAGAAGTCCGGTTACCCCAACCGCGGCACCTTCGTCGTCGACAAGACCGGTCACATCACTTTCGCCGAGATGAACGGGCCCGGAGAGGCCCGTGACCAGGCGGCTTGGGAGAAAGCGCTCGCCGCGCTAGATTCATAAACCGTCACCGCCGGTTCCGACCGGCGGTGCCCGGGCGTATAGCTCAGCGGTAGAGCACTGGTTTTACACACCAGCGGTCGGGGGTTCGATCCCCTCTGCGCCCACCCACAGTTTCGCAGGCATCGATGTCGCCCTGTATCGCGAGTACTGAATCCAGTACCGCGATCCGCGCGGGGTATCCGAGCAATGCGGGTTTTCGAGATACTGTTCGATACCCCGCAGAACCGGGCGTTTCGACATCGGAGGAACCGCCGTGGCCACAGGACTGATCGATCCGACGACAAGACTGGTCGCGCAGGGCACCGAAGGCGGTGGCGCTGCCCTCGATCAAGTCGCGGTGATGACCGGCGCGGCCGCGGTGGTCGGCGCGGTTCTGCTGGTGGTGGCCTACCTGCATCGGACGCGGCGCATCACCTGGCTGGCGCGCCTGGCCGACTTCAGCGGTCGCATCATGAACCGTCCCGGCTGGGTGGCGCTGCCGATCGCGATGTTCCTCGCGACCATCCTGACCGCGTTCCTCGGCTTCATCTGGGATGTGAGCCTGCACGTCGGCAAGGGCCGCGATGCCGGACCGCTGGCCAACCCGGCGCACTACTTCATCCTGGTCGGCCTGTTCTTCCTTTTCATGGCCGGCATGCTGGCGATCGTGCTGCCGCTCGACGAGAAGCCGGGCAGTGCCGCGGTGCGGATCACGCGCGACTGGTACGCCCCCGTCGGCGGCATCTTGATCGCGGGTGCCGGTTTGTACGCGCTGATCGGTTTCCCGCTCGACGACATCTGGCATCGGCTGTTCGGCCAGGATGTCACGCTCTGGGGGCCGACCCACCTGATGCTCATCGGCGGTGCGGGGCTGTCGTTGATCGGCGTGCTGCTGCTCGAACTCGAAGGCCGATACAACCGGCCTGATCCCGAGCGGATCGACGGGCGGGTCTTGTGGGCGATTCAGGGATTCGCTTTCGGCGGCCTGGTGATCGGACTGTCGGTGTTCGGAGTCGAATTCGACTTCGGCGTCGAGCAGTTCCGGCTGGTGCTGCAACCGATGTTGATCGTCTTCGCCGCGACGATCGCCCTGATCTCGGCGCGGTTGACGCTCGGCCCGTTCAGCACGCTGCTGCTCGTTGCCTTCGCCTTCTGTGTGCGGTATGTCGTCGCGGTCCTCGTCGGGACCGGATTCGAGGCGCCGCGCAACGTGTTTCCGCTGTATCTCGGTGCCGCGATCGTGGTCGAACTGCTCGCCCTCCTGCCGCTGATTCGCCGCCCGCTCTGGTGGGGCGCGCTCACCGGGTTCGGTGTGGCGACGGTGGGTGTCTGGCTCGAATCACTGTGGATCGAGCGGATGTTCGTCAATCCCTGGGTCGCCGGGATGTGGCCGGAGCTGCTCGCCATGGCAGTGCCGGTCGGTGTGGCGGGCGGTGTGATCGGCGCGATGCTCGGCACCGTATTGCGCGGCGAGGCATTGCCCAGACCCGCGGTGCGGCGTGGCATCGTGGTCGCCGCCGTGGTGATCGCCGCGGCGGCGACGACGAACGGCCTGATCATCCGGGTACCGGAGAATGCGTCGGCCACCGTCACACTCACCGATGCCGCCCCCGCACAGGGCGGGCGGATGGTCACCGCCGACATCAGACTCTCCCCCGCGGATCTGATCGGTTCCGATCCCGAATGGGTGGAGATCCTGTCCTGGCAGGGCGGCACGGGCGACGACAGCCCGGGCCACGGCCTCGTCGTGGACAAGCTGCGCCGCATCGCCGACGACCACTTCGTTTCCACCCGACCCGTGCCTGTGCACGGCACCTGGAAGACGCTGCTGCGCCTGCAGGATGGGCGTATGCAGGCCGCGCTGCCGATCTTCATGCCGCTCGATCCCGGCATCGGCGCCGCGGAGGTGACAGCGCCCGCGAGCTTCACTCGGCCGTTCGTCGAGGAGATCACGGTGCTGCAGCGCGAGCGGTCCTTCGACCACCCGTCCTGGCTGATCGGCCTGGCGGGCCTGGTGGTGCTGGCGTGCAGCCTGGCCTTGATCGCGGCGATGTCGTGGGGCGCTGCCCGCATCAACGATCGCTATCTGGCGGCGGGCCGTTCACAGGGCCAGAAGGCAACGGCCCACACATGATTCGCCAGGACGGCGTCGATATTCTCGCCGACCACTCCCTGCTGCTGGCGATTCCGGCCTTCCTGCCCGCGATCGCGCTGGTCGGTCTGGTGCTGTTCATCGCGATGCGTGACCGTCACGCGGAGAAGCGCGAGAACGCAGACACTGAACCACCATCCGCGCAGACCGAGGAGAATCCGTGACCAATCGCCGGCTCCGGTACGGGCTACTCACCCTCGCGGTGGGATCGCTGCTCGTCGGCTGTGCATCCGGCGACCGGTCCGGGGCGAGCACCACTCCCGCGAGCGCATCCCGCACCGTCGACATCCGGATCGCGAACGGCACTGTCTCCCCGGCCAATACGCGCACCGAAGCCGAGGTCGGGGAACGTATCGTGTTGCGGGTCGACAGTGACACCGCCGACGAACTGCATGTCCACTCCGACCCCGCGCACACCTTTGCCGTGGCTGCGGCTTCCGGGCAGGAGTTCGGGTTCACCGTGACGGTGCCAGGCCAGGTGGAGATCGAACTGCATCACGCCGGACGGACGGTGACGACGCTGCTGGTCCGGCAGTGAGCTTCCTCGCCCACGGTCTCAGCGGCGCCGCCGACCTGCCGATTCCACTCACGTACGCGTTGATCGGTGGGGCGTGGGCGCTGACCTTCTCGTTCGCGTTGCTGTTCTTCGCCTGGCGCCAGCCACGATTGGACCCCTGCTCACCGGGATACGTACTGCCCCTGCCGGTCCGCCGGGTGATCGACGCACGCACGACGCGAACGATCATCGCCGCGGTGAGCGTGGCGGTGACCGCCTGCGTGATCGCCATCGCGGTGTTCGGCTCCGGGGATCCGGCCCGGAATCCGGTGCCCGGCGTGCTGTACATCGGCGTCTGGGTCGGGGTGATGGTGGCGTCCCTGCTGATCGGGCCGGTCTGGAAGGTCATCTCCCCCGCCAGAGCGATTCATCGATGGGGTTGCCTGCTGCTGCGGCGCCCGCCGGAACTCGGGCTTCTCCGCTATCGCGAGGAATGGGGGTACCGCCCCGCTGCGCTCGGCCTGTTCTCCTTCGTGTGGCTGGAATTGGCTTGGCGCGCGCCAGGATCGGTGGGTGCGGTGCTGACCTGGCTGCTCGGCTATCTGGTCGTGACCTCGATCGGGCTCGTACTGTTCGGCACCGTCTGGGCAGAACGGGCCGATCCGGTCGAGGTGTACAGCTCGCTGCTGGCGCACCTGAGCCCCTACGGGCGCGACCGCGCCGGACGGGCGGTGGTGCGGATGCCACTGAACAATCTCGCGGGCACTCCGGCACTCGCCGGTTCCGTGGCTGTGGCGGCGACGCTGCTCGGATCCACCGCCTTCGACAGTTTCTCCACCTTCCCGCGGTGGCGCGAGCTGGTCGACGATCTGGCGCCGGTCGTCGGCACGGAGCTGGTGCGCACGGCCGGGCTGCTGGTCTTCATCGGGGTGGTCGGCGGGCTGTTCTCCGTCGCCGCGCGTGCCACCGGCGGTGTGTCCCCCGCCGATCGCGCGTTGCTGCCGCGGCAGCTGGCCTGCAGCCTCACTCCGCTCGTCGCCGGCTATCTCATCGCCCATTACCTGACATTTCTGATCGAGAAAGGCCAGGCGACCGTCCTGCTGTTCGCCGACCCGCTCGATCGCGGCTGGAACATCGCCGGCCTCGCCGATCGAGAGGTCGCCTACGTGCTGTCGAGTCATCCGGGCGTGCTCGCCACCTGCACCGTGCTCGCCGTCCTCGTCGGTCACATCCTCGGCGTCGCCGCCGCCCACGACCGCTGCCTCGTCCTGCTCCCGCCACGCCACCGGCTGACCGGTCAGCTCGCGTTGATGCTGACCATGGTCGGTTTCACGTTCACGGGCCTGTATCTGCTGTTCGGAGGGTAGCGCTCTGCGCCCAGCAGCGACGGATGGGGAGTGGCGCACGTCACAACCCTCTCCTGTCAGTAATTCGCGGGCTGTCTCGTTCAGAGTGCACGCGAACCAGACAGGAGCGAATCATGCAGCATCGCATCGTCGTCCTCGGGGCCGGATACGCCGGCGCCTCCGCCGCCGGTTACCTGGCCCGCCAACTCCACCCCGACGACTTCGAGATCACCGTCGTCAACGCCGAACCCGATTTCGTCGAACGGTTGCGGTTGCATCAGCTCGCCGCCGGGCGCGAGCTGCGGCATCGACCGCTGGCGGAGGTGTTCGCGGGCACCGGGATCCGGCTGCGGGTGGCACGCGTGGCCGACATCGATCCCGTGCACCGCACCGTCACGGTCGTCGACACCGCGGGCACCGACCGAATCGACTTCGACACCCTCCTCTACACCCTCGGCAGCAGCGCCGACCAGTCCGTTCCCGGCGTCGCCGACCACGCCTTCCACGTGGCCGCGCGTCCGTCCGCGGTGCGCTTGCGCGCGCGTCTCGACGCGTTGGCCGAGGGTGGCAACGTCCTGGTCGTCGGCGGCAATCTGACCGCGATCGAGACCGCCACCGAGATCGCCGAGGCGCATCCACGGCTTGGGGTCGCCCTGGCCACCGGTGGCGAGCTGGGTGGCTGGCTCGGTCCGCAGGCTCGCAGGCACCTGCTGCGGGCATTCGACCGGTTCGACATCACCGTCCACGAGCACACCCCGATCGGGCGGGTCGAGCCGTCGACGGCGATCGGTACCGACGGCACCGTGCTCGCCGCCGATGCCACCGTGTGGGCCGCGGGATTCGCCGTGGCGCCGATCGCCGCCGATGCCGGACTCGCAGTGGAAGCCGACGGCCGGATCAGGGTCGACCGGCAGATGCGATCGGTGTCGCACCCGGGTGTCTACGTCGCCGGGGACAGCGTCTTCGTCCTCGGCGAGAACGGGCATCCCCTGCCGATGTCCTGCGCGTCCGCGGGGTTCACCGGCATGCAGGCGACCGCCACGATCATCGGTGACCTGACCGGGCGCAAGATCAAGTCGACCGCGTTGTCCTATGTCGGCAACCACATCAGCCTCGGACGCAAGGACGCCATCTTCCAGCTGGTCGACGGTGACGCCCGCGCGAAGTCCGGCGCCCTGCGCGGGCGCCCGGCGGCCCTGGTCAAGTCGGCGATCGTGGCGACCAGCGGCTGGGCCATCAGCCATCCGACCTTCGGAAAGCCGAGTCACCGATACCGCGCGGCCGGATCCAGAGATGGTTCGACCGAGGTCGTCGCAGGATAGATTCGTCCTCATGGACACAGCCACCGTGGCGCGTTTCGAGGCCAGCCGGAATCGGCTGGCCTCACTCGCCTATCGTCTCCTCGGCTCGGCCGCCGACGCCGAGGACACGGTGCAGGACGCGTTCCTGCGGTGGCAGGCCGCCGACCGGGAGTATGTCGAGGTGCCCGAGGCCTGGCTGACCAAGATCGTCACGAACCTGGCGATCGATCGGCTCCGTTCGGCGGCGGTGCGGCGCGAACGGGCGGTCGGGGCCTGGATGCCCGAGCCGTTGCTCGACGGTGATCCGATGCTCGGCCCGGCCGACACTGTCGAGCAACGGGAATCGGTGACGCTGGCCGTACTGACCCTGATGGAGCGGCTGTCGCCGGTGGAGCGCGCCGTCTACGTGCTGCGCGAAGCCTTCGCCTACAGCCACGCCGAGATCGCCGGCATGCTCGGCATCACCGAAGCCGCGAGTCAGCAGCACGGCCATCGGGCCCGGCGCCGAATCACCGCCGCGCGCAACGGAAACGACATCGATCGTGCCGCGGCGCACCGTATCGTGGCGGCGTTCGTCGACGCCGCGGCCTCCGGCCGGACCGAACGTCTGGTCGCGCTGCTCACCGACGACGCGACCGGCGTCTCCGACGGCGCCGGGCTGGCCGGGAGACTGATCCGGTACGCGAGCCCGGAACGGATCGCAGTCGCGATCCGCGCCGGATTCAAGCCCTCCGAGGCCAAACGGAGACTGGCCGGCGGCTCGCCGTCGATTCACGCCGCCGTGGTCAACGGCTGCCCCGCCGTGCTCGCCACGCTCGACGACCAGGTTCTCGGTGTGGTGGTCCTGGAGGTCAGGGACGGCAAGGTCGCAGGCACCCGCGGCATCGCCAACCGGGAACGACTGCAGCGCCTCACCCTGGAATGGCAACGCCAGGACCACGGTGCCCCGCTGATCGAATCCTGGTAGTCCGCGGTCAGGATTCAGCGCGGGGCTCGAGGATGACGACCGGGATCTCGCGCTCTGTCCACGACTGGTAGGTCGCGAAATCGGCGTAGAGGTCGACAAGCAAGGGCCACAACTCCGCTCGCCGTGTGGCATCGGCCACCACGGCACGAACGGCCCGGCGCTCGGAACCGATCTGGATGTGCGTGTCGGGATGCACGCACAGATTGCGATACCACTGTGGATGTTTCGGCAGCCCACCCTGCGAGGCGACCACGATGACGTCCTCGCCGTGCACCAGGTAGAGCAGCGGAACGGTGTACTGCCGGTTCGTGGTGCGCCCGCGATGTTCGAGCAGCAATGTCGGCACCGGTTTCCGGAAACCGGCGCCGATGCGCCACGTGCCGCCGATGCGGCCACCGGTGCGCCGATACACCGCGACCTGCGCGCGACCGACAAGTTTGAACAGCTTCGGCAGCAGCGGCGAGTCGAGCTGGCGAGGACGGGGCCGATGGGACATGTGCTTCTCCTGCAGGGGGTTTCGGTCAGCTCAGCGCGACGCCGAGCTCGGCGGCGAAGGTCTTGATCATGTGCTGCACGCCGATCTCGTTGCGGCCGATGATCATATGGTCGTGCTGGCCGTGCCGGACACCTTCGCCGCACTGGGGCAGCATGGCGAAGTCCTCGTCGCGGACCGCGGCGTGTACCTGCGCGTAGATGTTGTCGTAGACAACGCGCTGCTCGTCGGAGGTGGCCGGGATCTTGGCCATCCAGCTGTGCCGGACGGTGCAGCGGGTCGGCGCGCCCGCGGGCAGCATATCCAGGATCTCCACGCCGACGGGACTGTTGGCGAGCACCAGGTTCGGATAGATCCAGTAGATGACGCCCATGTTCATCAGCGGGTCCCACGAGCCGGTCGGATCCGAGTCGAGCGCAGTGATCCAGTTGAACGGGAATCCCATCCGATGGTGACGGCCGAAGGCGTCATGGGTGGAGGTGTTGGCCACCGTGTTCTGCCCGATCACGCTCTGGCCGTGGACGAACGGGAAGTGGTAGCTCTCGGCGAAGGCCTCGAGCGCGCCTTTCCAGCTGACCTCGGAGGTGAATTCGCGCTCGTCGTGATAGCCGTAGGAGGCGTAATCCAGTTGCGCCAGTTCAGGTCCCATGTCGCCGAGGTGCGCATCGATGTCGATGGCGCCGTCGGCGGAGAGCACCGCCCAGATGAAGCCGTGGCGTTCCTGGCTCGGCAGTTCGACCAGGCCGTAGTCGCCGCGATCCATCCCGGTGAAGCCCTCTGCGCCGGGGACGCCGGCCAGTTCGCCGGTATTGCGGTAGGTCCAGGCGTGATACGGGCAGGTGAAGCGGGTGGTGTTGCCGGAACCGCAGGCCGGTTGCGCGCCGCGGTGGCGGCAGTAGTTCAGCAGCACGTGCGCGGCGCCGTCGCGGTCACGGGTCACCAGCAGCGAGTCGCCGAGCACGGTGCGCACCACGTAGTCGTTGGGGTCGGGGATGCGCGCCGAGGGCACGATCATCAGCGGGGTGCGGCGCAGGATCTGCGATTCCTCGACCTCGGTGATCTTCGGGTCGCGGTAGTAGTGCAGCGGCACGCGCAGCGGGGTGGGCGCCATGTCGGTGGTGCGGTCGAGCACCAGGCGCAGGGCGCGACGGGTCAGGTCTTCGGTCAGCCCGGCGGCACCGGGCTCGATCTGGGCGGTCATGACAATGACCATACATATTGCCGTATGTGTATGGTCTGCTTTTCGGGTGAACGGTTCCCCGCTAGGGTCGGCGAGAACACCACGACCGGAGGGGATGCGATGCGCACACACGGCTGGTCGGGCACCACGCCGGCCGACGACACCGAAGCCGTCGAGCGCATCATCGCCGCCGCCCGCACCGCCATCGAGCGCAGCGGCGCCGACTTCACCATGGCCGAGATTGCCCGGGACCTCGGCGTCACCCGCCAAACGGTGTACCGCTACTTCGCCAACGCCGACGCGTTGCTGACGGCGACAGCCCTCACCGAGACCGGCCGCTTCCTGGATGTCCTCGCCGCCCACCTCGACCACCTGACCGACCCCGCCGAAGCCGTGGTCGAAGGCATCGCCTACACCCTCGAAAGCCTCACCGCGGACAAGTATCTCGGCCTGCTCTTGACCCCCGGCCGCGCCGGCGCCTCCTCCCCCGGCATCACCTCCGACACCGCATTGACCTTCGGCCGCTCGATCCTCGAACGCTTCGCTGTCGACTGGGCGGCCGCGGGCATCGACGACCGCCGTCTCGACGAACTCGTCGAACACATGCTGCGCATCGTGCAGTCCTTCGTCCTCGACCCGGGACGCCCACCCCGCCAGGGCGCCGACCTCCGCGCCTATCTCACCACGTGGGTCGCACCGGCACTACGAACCTGAGGCCTTCTCTCGCCGGCTGTCGTGTTCGGCGACGGTCAGTGTGCAGGCACCGTCCTCGCAGGTGCGTTGCAGTCGGCCCCGGGAGATCGTCTGCATCAGGCCGATCGCCCAGCACATCGGGCAACCGCGCAGGGCGACCAAGCCGATGGGGAGCAGGGCAAGGCTGAACGGGCCGAGGAGCGGGAGCAGGGCGATCGAGCCGATCAGGGCGCCGAAGCCGATGCCGCCGCGGGCGAGGTGTTTCGGGAGTGAGGTGCTCGCGAAGTCGGGGGTGTCAGGTGTGGTCGTCATTGTTTCCTCCAGGTGCTGGGGCGGCCTGTAGAGCTTGTCGAACCGTGGCGCGGGCGCGGTGCAGGCGCGATTTCATGGCCGCGGTGCTGAGGCCGAGCGCGTCGGCGACCATCCGGCCGCTGTGGCCCTGGATGTCGCGCATGATCAGGACGTGACGCTGGTCGGCGGGCAGGGTGGCGACCGCGGCCGCCACCCTGCCCGCTTCCAGACGTCGCAAGACCTCGTCCTCGGCCGAGGCGGCCACGGCGAGGTCCGGCAACGGCGTGTGGTCCCCGAGCCGTGCTCGCGCTCGCCGCAGGCACTCGTTGCGGACGATGCGGAACATCCACGACGCCAGTGCGCCGGAGGCCCGCAGCATCCCGATCTTGCGATACAGGATGATCAGCGCCTCCTGCGCGGCGTCCTCGGCGTCTTCCGGTGTGGCACACAGGGATCGGGCGAAGCGCTGGATGTTCGGGTGCGCCCCCGACACCAGCGCGGCGATCGAATCCACGTCGCCGCCCTGCGCCGCGACGATCAGCTGGTGGTCGGGCCAGGTCGACTCAGCCACGCCCGGCTCGTTTGCGCCGCACGACGACCATGCACGTGCACAGCGCCACCAGGCCGACCACAACACCGATTCCGATGATCACAACAAACCTCCGTATCCGGTCCCGACATTGTGTCGGGACAGAGATAAGAGGCAGCGGCCGGCCGAAAGGATTCAGCGCTCGGGCTAGCTCAACGACGGGCGGTGACGATCCAGGCCCGCGAATCGAAATACACGCCGCTCTCGCTCGTGTGCTCGGCGAGGGTGGCCCGCAACCGCGCGCGGGTTCGCTCGGCCGTGTCGGCGTCGAGGGCGGCGAACATGTCCTGGAATCCCTGCAGGCGGAGCAGATTGGCGAGGGCCGACTCGCTGTCCGCGCCGTAGTAGACCGGCTCGTGCACGTCGGTGAATTCGATGTCGGTGAAACCGGCCGCCGCCAGAACGGTTTCGGTGACGACCGGGTCGGCGAGGGCGAACGGGCCTGGACCGTCGGCCGGTGTCGCGGCGCGGATCCGCACCAGCGCGGACGCCCACTCGTTGCGGTCGTGCTCCTGCCAGACCAGCAGCACAAGCCGTGCGCCCGGCCGCAGCGCCCGTCCGATATTGGTGAACGCGGCGACCGGGTCGGCGAAGAACATCGAACCGAACCGGCTGATGCAGAGGTCGAAAGACGAGGGCGGGAACGGATGGACCTGCGCATCCGCCTGTTCGAAAGCGATATTGGTCAGCCGCTCGTCGTCGCTGAGGCGACGGGCCCGTTCGAGCATCGGCGCCGAGACGTCGACACCCAGGGCGCTCCCGTCGACGGCAGCGCGGGCGGCCTCCCGCGTGGTCAGGCCGGTACCGCAACCGATGTCGAGCACCCGGTCACGGGCGCCGACGCGCGCGGCGGCACGGAAGAGTGCGTTGTGCGGGCGCAGTTCCGCGTCGTAGTCGAACAGGTCGGTTTCGGCCGATTGCCGGGCACTGTGCTCATCGGGCATCGCCGTCACCGCGTCCTCTCGGGGTCCGAGGCTCCATCTCACCACGCCGCGCCGCCGGCGGGTGGTGGCCGACCCGCCGGTCGGCCACCACACCGTTCACTACGGCGTCGAGTAGCCGATGAGGGCGCCGATGCCCGCACCGATCGGGATGGTGACCAGGGCGCCGACTCCACCGAGGAAGAAGCCGAGGACCGCGCCGATACCCGCACCGATCAGGGCGCCGATGCCCGCGTTGTGCTGCTTGCGGGCGAGGGTGTCACTGGCTTCGTCGACGAAGGCGGCCATGTTGTCGGTAACCACGGCCGGCGCGGCGACGGGACGCAGGGTGACCGACTGGCCGTCGGCGGCGATACCCGCGGCGAGGTCGAAATTCCCTGCGCCGGTGACGATATGGGTCGGCACGGTGGCGACCACCCGGCCTGCCGGATCCGTGAGGGTCACCACGCCACCGGCGAGGCTGAAGGTGCCGTCGGCGACGGATGCGGTGAGCCCGGAGCCGTCGGCGAGCGGGCTCGCCGTGAACGCCACTCCCCCTTCGACTCCCTGGACGATCGGAACGGCTGCCGCTGGGCCGGCGTGTGCGGTGGTGGCCGCGAGGCCGAGTGCTCCTGCCGCGAGGACGGCGACCGCGCCGAATCGCCGTGCGCTGGAACTCGTTCGAGACGAGAGTGTCATCTTGCCCCTCCAGTCTGCCCGCCGAGATCGGCGGAACATACTCTGCTGGACCGGATCTCGATCCGCGAACATTTTCGCATCGTCAACGACCGAGGGGAACCCACCTGCGGTGATAACGGAAAAACATCACCAAATTTTCCGGTTTTCAGGTGAGGTTGTGCTCGGAGCCGAACGCGCGGACAGGGAGCGATCGCCGCCGACATCACTCCGAACGGCGGCGTGCCGGGTGCCGTGCCGCCGCAGATTCGGACTGGCAGCGTCGCGAATTTTGTCGGCAGAATGGGGTTCATGACCATCCTGGTAACCGGGGCCACCGCCAATATCGGCCGCAAGGTTGTCGACCATCTGCTCGCCGCAGGCAGCACCGATGTGCGCGCGCTGACCACCAACCCGCGACGGGCGGCGCTCCCGGCAGGGGTGGAGGTGGTCGAAGGCTATCTGCGTCGACCGGAGAGCCTGCCCGCGGCGTTCGACGGCGTGGAGCGGATGTACCTGGCGCCGACGCCGGACAATGTCACCGAGGTGCTGGCGCTGGCCCGCGCGGCAGGCGTACGGCACGTGGTCGACCTGTCCGGCGAGCCCGAGAGCTGGTGGGGCACCGTCTGCACCGCGGTCGAGGACAGCGGCTTGGCCTGGACCCATCTCTGGCCTGCCGACTTCATGGAGAACACCCTGACCTGGTCGCAGCAGATCCGCGAGACCGGCACCGTCAGCGAGCCCTACCCCGACACCGCGACGGCCCCCATCGCCATGGACGACATCGCCGCCGTCGCCGCCACCGCCCTGCTCGCCGACACCCACCACGGCCGCGCCTACCCGCTGGCAGGCCCGGAAGTCCTCACCCGCACCGAACTGGTCCGCCACCTCGCCACCGCCCTCCGCCGCGATATCACCTTCCGCCGGTCCTCCCGCGAAGAAACCATCGCCGCCCTCACCCCCACCATGGGCGACAACACGACCTGGTACGTCGACAACGTCCTGTCCGACTACACCCCCGACCCCGCGACCCTGCCCATCACCAGCGTCCAGGACATCACCGGCCGCCCGGCGACCCCCTTCGCCCGCTGGGCAGCCGACAACGCCAGCCGGTTTCTCACCGACTGACCCCCGGTCCGGGCGGCCCCGCGGCCTGGCGAAATCTCGTTGCACAGGCACAGACCGGTCGATCACGATCGAAGGATGGACACCGAGCAGCTGCCTGCGCTGGAACCGGGGATCGTGCCGCCCGACCGGGTGGTGGTCGGCGATCTCGTGATTCGCCGGTGGCAACCCGAGGATCTGGCAGCCAAGTTCGCGGCGGTCACTGCCTCGTTCGAGCAGTTGCATCAGTGGATGGACTGGGCGGCGGAGCCACCGGTCTTCGACGAGATGCGGGCGGCGCACGAGACGGTGACGACGCACTGGCCCACCCCGGACGGCGGATTCAACTACGGCATCTTCGGTCGCTGCGGGGCTCTGCTCGGCGTGGTCGGGCTTCATGATCGGGTGGGTCCGGCGACCTTGGAGATCGGCTACTGGTGCCATGTCGATCATGTCGGCCGCGGCGTGATCACCCGAGCAGCCGGGGCGCTGACCACGATCGCACTGGCTCTCCCCGGCGTCGCCCGCATCGAAATCCATTGCGACGCCGCCAATATCCGCAGCGCCGCGGTCCCCCGCCGACTGGGCTACCGACTCGAGCGCATCGCCCCACGACCGCGGAAGTCGCCGGGCGATTCGGGCCACGGAATGTGCTGGGTCAAGGAGTGATCCCGCCCGGCCACCACGGGAAGACCACCTGCCGATCGGCCCCCGGCCTTCACCCGGATCGCGATGGAGGTGGCTTCGACCGCCGGGCCGGTCAGCCCACGTCGCGTCGCAGCCAGGTGACTTCGGCTCCCACGCAATCGGTTCCCTGCCGGTAGGTCTCGAGATCCTCGTCCCACGGCGTCCCCAGCGCCCGGTCGATCTCCGCGGACAGGTCGAACGCTCCGTGACCGCCGAGTTCCCTGGCGGCTTGCAGTAAGGCACGTAATCGCATCTCGCCCAGCATCACATCGCCGTTGGCGCCGGTGGATCCGTGCCAGAGGCCGAGCGCGGGGACGAAGCTGTAGCGTTCGCCGTCGACGCCTTCGCTGGGATCCTCGGTGACCTCGAAGCGCAGAACCGGCCAGGCGCGCAATGATTGGGCAATCCGCGACGCGGTGCCGACGGGGCCGATCCAATCGCTGCTGGCGCGCAGTTGTCCGTCCGCTGGTTGCGCGGTCCAGCGCAATTTCGCGGGGGACGAGAGCGCGGTGGACAGTGCCCATTCGACGTGCGGGCACAACGCGGCGGGCGATGAGTGGATGTAGACCACACCCGCCGTCGCATCAGCGAACTGACTCGATGCGCGCACTACCAACACCTCCAGCCTCGACAAGGAGCGTCTTCCCCAACGACCCGTCGCGGACTGGCGTGGCCCGAGTGTACTGAAGTGTTCGGTGTTGCGGGTGTTACTTCACAGCGTGTTGTGTGTCTCTGCGATCACGGAATCGCTGAATTTCGGCCACGCTGTTCGAGCCCAGTCGCCGAAATTCTCGTCGCTCAGCGCGATCGTCGCCACCCCTATTTCGGGGTCGACCCAGAGGAACGTGCCCGACTGCCCGAAGTGCCCGTAGGTGCGCGCGGAATTGGCCGAACCCGTCCAATGCGGGGATTTCCCGTCGCGGATTTCGAATCCCAATCCCCAGTCGTTGGGTCGCTGGGAACCGAATCCGGGCAGGATGCCGTCGCGGCCGGGGAATTGCACCGAGGTCGCGTCGTCGAGGGTTTGCTGAGATATCAATTGGGGTGTCAGCAACTCGGCGGCGAACCGGACGAGGTCGTCCACCGAGGCCTCGGCCGCGTGCCCGGCGGGGCCGTCGAGGACCGCGCTGCGCATGCCGAGCGGTTCGCACACCGCCTCGTGCAGATACTGCGGGAATTCGATGCCGGTACTGGCGGTGAGGAAGTCTGCGAGCAGCTCGAAGCCCGCGCTGGAATAGATGCGGCGGGCGCCGGGCGCGGCGATGACGTCGGGGGTGGCGAAGGCGACGCCGGAGGTGTGGGCGAGCAGATGACGCACGGTCGACCCGGGCGGACCCGCGGGCTGGTCCAGTTCGACCGCGCCCTCCTCGATCGCGACCAGCGTGGCGTAGGCGACCAGCGGTTTGGTGACCGAGGCGAGCCGGAAGACCCGCTCGGTGTCGCCGGTGGTGGTCACACCGCCCGCGGTGACGACCGCGGCGGCGGCATGGGCGACCGGCCAGTGCTGTACCTGCTCGAACGAACGCATATCGGCAGCGTACGAGACGCCGCTACGATCGAGTCACCATGAGTCCCGCACCATCGATCCACGGCGACGTGGCGGCCGGTTTCGGCCCCGTCGCCGACGCCCTCCGCCGCAACTTCACCCACCACGGCGAGATCGGCGCAGCCGTCGCCGTCTACGCAGGTGAACAGCCTCTGGTCGACCTGTGGGCCGGGCATCGCGATCGTCGGCGCGAGGTGCCGTGGGAGCGCGACACCATCGTGCCGGTGTTCTCCTCGTCGAAGGGCATGGCGGCGTTCACGATCGCCACGGCGGTCTCGCGGGGGCTGCTCGACTACGAGCAGCCGGTGGCGAAGTACTGGCCGGAGTTCGCCGCCAACGGCAAAGACCAGATCACCGTCCGCCAGCTGATCGACCATCAGGCGGGGCTGTCCGGGCTGGACCGGATCGTGAAACTGCGCGAGCTGATCGACCGGGACGCCCTCGGCGAGCTGCTGGCCGCGCAGAAACCGGCGTGGAAGCCCGGCACACGGCACGGCTATCACGCGCTCACCCTCGGGCTCTATCAGAGCGAACTGCTACGCCGGGTCGACCCGGCGGGCCGCAGTCTCGGCCGGTTCTTCGCCGAGGAGATCGCCGCCCCGGTCGACGCGGACATGTTCATCGGGCTCCCCGAGTCCGAGCCGATGGAGCGGGTCGCCCAGCTGTCGGCGACGAAGGGCCTCGACATCCTGCGCTACGAACTCGCCGACATTCCGGTGCGCATCGGCGCCGAGGTCTACGCCAAGCGTGGGCTTTCCTATGCGGCGCTGACCAACCCGCGCCCCGGTGCGCCTGCCCGCGCCGCCCGGCGGGAGTTCCTGGAAATCGAGTGGCCCGGCATGAACGGCGTCGGCAATGCTCGCGCGCTGGCCCGCGTCTACGGTGCGGCGGCCGGTCGCACCGGTGCGCTGCCGATCAGCGACGACGTGCTCGAGCTGCTGGCCGCCGCGGACACCGCCGACGACGTGCCGGCCGACGACCTGGTGCTGCACACCAAGAGCCGCTACCACCTCGGGTTCCGCAAGTCGCGCGGCAGTTTCCGCTTCGGCTCGGACAAACGTGCCTATGGCACAACGGGTTTGGGTGGCTCGTTCGGCTTCGCCGATCCCACGACAGGTCTCGGCTTCGGCTACAGCATGAACCGTCTCGGCATGGCGATCCTCGACGACGTCCGCAGCCGCAATCTGCGTGACGCCGTCCTGCGCTGCGCCGGCTGACGACCACAGCGCGCACCGGCCCATGTTCGCCGATGCGCGCTGTGGTGGTCGTACCGGATCAATGTGCGGCGACGCCGCTGATCTCGTTCGGCGCCGCGGCCAAGGTGGCTGTGGCCGTGACCTTTCCGTCGGTCAGGTCCACCCGGTGCACCTGATTGGTCGTCGGGTCCGAGACGTAGGCGACCCCGCCGCGCACGAACAGCGCGGGCCGCGCGTCCTGCCAGTCGAGCGGTTCCTGCCAGTTGCCGATCACCGGAATGGTCCGGGTGACCGTGCCGGCGACGGGATCGATGACGTGGATCTTGCCGTCGGTGCCGAGCACCAGGGCTTCACCGGCCGGGCCGCGACCCAGCGAGCGGAAGGTGTAGCTGGTGCCGATATCGACCAGGCGCAGGGTGCCGTCGGTGGTGTTCACCAGCGAGATCCGCTGCGGCCGTTCGAGTTCGGCGTCCTTGTCGACCTTGTAGTCGCCGAGCACGATGGGTGAGACCTCGCTGCCGGACATATTTCCGATCCGGCCATAGGAGTCAGGGCTGGCGACCTTGGTGAACTTCCCGTCCCGGTAGACGACAGCGCCGGTCTGGCAGCCGATCACCACGGCCTCACCCTGGGCGGTCGCTTCGCCGTGCACGCCGGGGCAATCCTCGTTCCGGCTGAGCTCCTTGCGGTCGGCGTCGAGCGCGACGGCGCCGACGCGCTTGTCTTCGGTGCCGAGGGTGAGCACCAGCTGCTCGTTGCTCAGTTCGATAGCGACACCGTGGTGCGGTGCGGCCGCCTTGTAGACCTCGGTCTTCGGCGTGCCGTGCTCGAGCTGAGCGGAGTCGAAGATGGTGACCTCGCCCGACCCGTCGGCGAACAGCACGGTCTTGCCCGCGTGCCGCACGACGTGCCCCGGCTTGATCGCGGGGAATTCGGTACCGGCGAATTCCTTGGCGTAGACGTCGAAGACGCGGAACCCGTCCTTGGTCGACACCATGAGGTGGTCGTCGTCGCCCGCCGGGTTGAGCCGGTTGTATCCGTCGAGCTTCACCTCGCCCTGCTGGGCCAGCGTGGCGCCGTCGAGGACGTAGATGCCGCCGTTGTAGGTGAGGGCGATCGGCTCCGCGCCCGGGGTGTGCTCGTGGTCGTGCGCGGCGTCGTTCGTTCCACAACCGCTCAGCGCGACCACCGAGGCCAGGACCCCGGACATGGCCACCATCGTGGTGATCCGTGACCGACTGTGCATGTGCTGCTCCATTTCTCCTGCGTGAACTACGTTGTCGGCCCGGACAAACCGCGGGCGATGGCCTCGGTGTTGGCGCGCGCCATCTCCAGATAGGTGGCCGCACCGCCGCCGGGTGCGGTGAGCGATTCGGTGTGCAGGCCGATCACCTGCACCTGCAAGCCGGTGTGCTCGGCGAGCACGCGCGAGAGCCGGTCGGGCTGTGCGGAATCGGCGAAGATCGCACCGACGCCCGACGCCCGGATCGCGCCGGCGAGCTCGTGGAGATCGGACGCGCTGGGCGAGGCCAGGGTGGTGCCGCTGGGGATCACCGCACCGATCACCCGGAAGCCGAATCGCTGTGCGAGATAACCGAAGACGTGGTGATCGGTGACCAGTTGCCTGCGCTCGGGCGGTATCGCGGCGAACCGGGCGGTCATCCACCGGTCCAGCTGGTCGAGCTCGGCGAGGTAGCGGTCGGTGTTCGCCCGGACCGCCCCGGCATCGATGCCGTCGACCTGCGCGAGGACTTCCGCGCCGATCGCCTCGACCGCCTTGCGGACGCGCTGCGGATCGGTCCAGAAGTGTGGGTCCGGCTTCCCCGCGGACTCGTCGGAGGTGTACGTGATCGGGTCGACCCGATCGGCGACAGCCAGCGTCGGCACCCCGGCCGCCTCGGCAGCTTGCACATGCCGGGCCACGCCCTCTTCGAGGCCCAACCCGTTGTGCACGACCAGCGCCGACCGTTCGATATCGGCCGCCTGCCGCGCCGAGATCGCGAACGAATGTGGATCCGCCCCGGCCTGCATGAGCACGGTCACGGGCACGGCGTCGCCGACGACCGCCCTGGTGAGATCACCGAGGATATTGGTCGTCACGACGATCCCGGATCGGTCGGTACCGCTCGAACAGGCCACGGCCAACGGCATCAAGACGACCATGGCTACGGCCGCGGCCACCGCGCCACGCCTCGGCTTTCGCCGACGCGGCCGAAGTCGGGACATGCGGTTCATCGCGTTCACAACCCGGTCTCCACCATCAGCGACGGCGCGATGTCGAGGGGGAACGTGCGCGCCACACGGAGGTTGTCGTTGTAGGCGATCTCGTGCACAGTGCGCGCGCGAACGTCGTTGATGTAGGCGCGATCCGGGTCTACCTGGATCGCCGCGTGATCGGCGACGGGTCCGGGGACCAAGGCGAGATGCGCTGTCTCCGTTCCGGTTACCGGGTCGAGCCCGTGCAGAACACCGTCACGGGTGAGGACCAGCAGCGACGATCCTTCGCCCGCCGTGTTCACCGCCACCGCGTCGGCGATCGGTGTCAGCGTCCAGGTCTTCTTCCTGATATCGAGAGTCCACACTCCGTTTCGGCCCCCGAGGGCGGTCAGCGTGGTGCTGCCGGGACGATGGGTGAAGGCGGTCGCGCGGTCGGCGGGCGGTGCCGGGTACGGGATCTTCTCGGTGACGAACGAGCCGTCCCGCTGCGCCACGACGATCGCGCCGTCGGCACATCCGAAGACGACGCCGCGCCGGGTCACCGCCTGTCCCTGCGGATCCGGGCACGTCGCCGGCTGCACCTCCCCTGCCGCACCGTCGCGCCCGCGCACTTCCACGCGTCCCGCGTCGCCGGCGACGATCAGCCGCTCGGCATAGGGCACCGCGATGCCGTCGATCCGCCGCGGCTCCGAAACCACTCCATCGCCCAGCGCCGCACGATCGAACACCATCGTCTCGCCGACATCCGAAACAACCGCTACGACAACGGGATCGCTGTGCGCCGATACCACCGCACCACTCGACCCCGGCGCGCCACTCGGCCCTCCCGCATCCCCTGGCTCTGTCGCGCCACTCGCCCCCGGCGCTGCACTCGACCTTCCCGCACCGGACAATCCCCCCACCGAGGTCTCGCCCGATCCGACCGCGCGAATAGGCGCGCTGTAATAGTGCCGATGATCACCGTGGTCGACCGTCCACGCCCCACTGTCCACGATCGACAGACGCCCGCCCGAACTCACGAAGCCGAACCGGCCGTCACCCGCGAGCTGAACCGCGCCAGGAGCAGTCCCGGCTGAAGGAGTTTGCGCGGAACCGGCTTTCACCGCGAACGCATCGATCGGAGCCACCTTCTCGGTCAAGAGGTCGACGACCCGCATCTCCCCCGTGCCCGCATCGGCCACGATCAACCGGCTCTGCGTCTCCGCCATCTCCTCGGCACCGGCAACGAACCCGTGCGGCGTCTCCTCCACCACCGCGGACTCCCCCGACCCACACCCGACCAGCGGCAGCGCCGCGAGCGCGGCCACCGAGGCCGCCCCCATCCGGCGCGCACCGAACCGGTCCCGCAGCGCGGCGATGATCGCCGACAGGAAGAACGAGCCGACGGCCACCGCGGCGATGGTCGCGCCCGCCGCGGTCTGCGCATGCCACGAGATGAGCAGCCCCACTGCGGTGGACACCGCACCGATCAGCGCAGCGAGCACCATCACCACCGGAATCCGGTCCGACCAGTACATCGCCGCGGCGGGCGGCGCGATGAGCAGCCCGAACACCAGCAACGTCCCGACGACATGGAACGACGCCACGATCGCCAGCGTCACCAGCCCGATCAGCGCCACCTGCGCCGCCTTGGGATGTAGTCCGAGGGTGTGCGCCTTGCGCGGATCGAAGGTAGAGGCCACGAACGCGCGATGACCGAGCACCGCGACGACCAGCGCGATCACCAGCGCCACACCGAGATACAGCAGATCACCCGACCGCACCGCCAGCACGTCGCCGAACAGGAACCCGGTCAGGTCGACGGCGAACGACTGCGATCGCGACACGATGATCACCCCGGCCGCGAGCATGCCGACGAACAGCAGCCCGATCGCCGTATCCGGCGCGAACCGCTTGCTGCGCCCCAGCATCGAGACACCGAATGCCATCGCAGCGCAGCTGATCGCGGCCCCGAGAATCAGGTTCCCGCCGAGCAAGGCCGCCACCGCGACACCGGGCAGCATCCCGTGCGACATCGCGTCACCGAGAAAAGCCATGCCGCGCACCACAACCCAGGTCCCGGCAAGGGCACAGACACACGACACCAGCAGCCCACCCCACAGCGCGCGTTGCACGAATGCCACCTCGAACGGGGCGAACAGCCAATCCATAGCGCGGAACGATATACTGAAAACGATTATCGTTTCAATTGAGGTGAGATGCAGCACACAGAGGACGCAGCGATCGAGATCGAGCAGCTGACGGCGGGCTACGGCGCGACGCCGGTGCTGTCGGGGGTGTCGGCGACGATTCCGCGCGGACAGATCACCGCGATCGTCGGACCCAACGGATCAGGGAAGTCGACCCTGCTCGGCGTACTCGCCGGGACCGTGCCCACGCGGTCGGGCACGGTGCATCGAGCCACCACGCGACGGCCCGCATTCGTGGTGCAGCACACCGCAATTCCATCGACGTTGCCGCTGACCGTCGGCGAGACGGTGGCGATGGGTCGCTGGGCGCATCGCGGACCGTGGCGGCGCCTCACCCGCGCCGACCGCGCCATCGCCCGCGCCTGCCTGGAACAGATGGACCTCACTGCACTGGCGGCACGGCGCCTGGACACCCTCTCGGGCGGACAACGCCAGCGCACACTGCTCGCCCAAGCGCTGGCGCAACAGTCCGATCTGCTGCTGCTGGACGAACCGGCGACGGGCCTGGACGCAACCTCCCAGGCGGCGATCTCCGACGTATTGGCCGAGGTCCGCGTCGCAGGGGTCACCGTCGTGCAGGCCACCCACGACATGACCGAGGCCGACAAAGCAGATCACTGCCTGGTGCTCAGGGAGGGCCGTCTGATCGCTGCGGGGCAGCCGGGCCAGGTGGTGGTCCGGTCGTAGAATCGACAGCGCCCGCTCCACCCGCGCGTCCCGCAGCAGGAGGAAATCATGGCCGCGACACCGACCTCGGTCGACGACTATCTGGCCGGCCTGCCGGAGGCGGAGCGCGCCGTCCTGCAGCAGATCCGGGAGACGATTCACCGGGTAGTGCCGGAAGCGGGCGAGAAGATCAGCTACGCGATCCCGGCCGCCACCCTCGGCGGCCGGGCGTTCATGTCCTTCGCCGGATGGAAGGTGCATGTGAGCGTGTACCCCATCCCGGAAGGGGACGAGGAGTTCGAACGTGCCATCGAGCCCTACATTGCGGGCCGTGGCACCCTGAAATTCCCACTCGGGGAACCGATTCCGTACGACCTGATCGCGCAGATCGCGGTCCGGCTCGCCGAGCGGGAACGGCAGCGGTGACTTACCAGTCGGCTTCGGTGAAGCGGATGATGCCGCGAATGTTCTTGCCGTCCAGCATGTCCTGGTAGCCCTGGTTGATCTCCTCCAGCGAGTAGCTGCGGGTGACCATGTCGTCGAGGTTGAGCTGACCCGACTTGTACAGCGACAGCAGGCGCGGCGCGTCCTGGCGGGCGTTGCCGCCGCCGAAGATGCAGCCCTTGACCGTCTTCTGCAGCATGGACAGCAGGAAGCTGTTCATCTTCACATCGCTCGCGTCCATGCGGCCCATCGAGGTGACGACCAGCGTGCCCGCCTTGGCGGTGAGAATCAGGCCCTCTTCGATGTAGTCGCCGTGCATCTCACCCATGGTGAGGATGACCTTCTCGGCCATCCGCCCCTCGGTCGCGTCGATCATCGGCATGATCGCGGCGGCCATGCTCTCGTAGGTGTGGGTGGCGCCGAACTTCTGCGCCTGCTCCCGCTTCCACGGATTCGGGTCGATGGCAATGACTTTCGACGCACCGGAGAGCACGGCGCCCTGCAGCGCGCTCATGCCGACGCCGCCGATGCCCGCGATCACCACGGTCTCGCCCGGCTTCACCTCGGCCACGTGGGTCGAGGAGCCGAAGCCGGTCGGCACGCCACAGCCGACGAGGCAGGCGACCTCGAACGGGATGGTCGGGTCGATCTTCACGACCGAGGTGTGGTGCACCGTCATGTACGGGGAGAAGGTGCCGAGCAGGCACATCGGGATGACGTTCTCGCCGCGCGCCTGGATGCGGTAGGTGCCGTCGGAGATCGCCTGGCCCATCAGCAGGCCCGCGCCGAGGTCGCACAGCGCCATGTGGCCGGCGACGCAGGCGGGGCAGCGGCCGCAGGCCGGGATGAACGACAGGATGACGTGGTCACCCACGGCCAGGTCGGCCGGGCAGTTCGGGCCGAGCTTGGTGATGACACCCGCGCCCTCGTGGCCACCCATCACCGGGAACGCCGGCATCGGCGTCGCGCCGGTGACGATGTGATGGTCGGAGTGGCACATGCCCGCCGTTTCCATCCGGATCTGCACTTCACCGGCGACGGGATCGCCGACCTCGATCTCCTCCACCGACCACTGCTGATCGGTGCCCCACAGGATCGCGCCCTTCGTCTTCATGTCCGGTCGACCTCTCGCCAAGCTTGTGCCTCGTTGTGATTGCACTCACCCTAACGAAGAATCGCCCGATTCTGAAACACGTTCTAGAAATATTGCCGAGAATTATCTATCCCCGCACGTCATGGACGTGATGGACGAGGTCGTGCAGGAAGTAGCGAGACAGCGAGGTGACCGTGAACAGCGATCCGTCACTGCGCGCGCCCCGCAAGTCGAGCCGATCGGCGGGCACGGCGGCGAAGGCCGAGGCGATCTTCTCGGCGGCCACCGCGAGCTCGGTGGCGACCAGCGCCGGGTCCTGTTCGCCGTAACGGTCGGCGACGGCGGTCGCGTCCTGATCCCAGTTCTCGAACTGCGGCGGCACGACGCCGTCACCGGCCAGCATCAGCGCCAGGCGAGTGTCGAAGATGCGGCACACATCGCGCACGTGCGCGCCGTACTCGAGCACCGACCAGGTCGTGTCGTCGGGACGAACCCGGGCATCGGCGCGCTCCAGCGCCGCGCCGATCCGGGCGGCACTGTCGAGCGTGCGCTCGGGGACTGCCGCGTAGGCGGTCTGCTCGGCGTCGTATCCACAGTCGGGGCAGGCGCGTTCGAGGACCCAGGTCCAGTTCTTGGTGTCGGGAACGATCATGCCGTCAGCCTAGAATGTCTGAATCTTGCGATCCATCGATATTCTGCCAATCATCGGCGAGATCCGGGCATCACGCGATCAGCTGACGCGCCTTCTCGAACAGTTCCATGGTCACCGCGTGCAGGAAGTCGCCCACCGGCTTGGGCGCCTTGCCCGCGAACGCGCGCGCATAGGTGCCCTCGAGGACGATGCCCAGCTTGAAGCAGGCCAGCACCTCGTACCAGGTGACGTTGCTCAGGTCGCGGTCGGAGAACTTGCCGTAGTGCTCGATCATCTCCGCCGGCATCGGCAGGCCGCCGACGGTGCCGAGGGTGCCCATCAGGCCCGCGCCGACGGTGCCGGGGACCGGACGGGTCGCCAGCTGCCAGCCGAGGTCGAGCAGCGGGTCGCCGATGGTGGACATCTCCCAGTCGACCATCGCCGCCACCTGCGGGCTGTCGTACTCGAACATCATGTTCGCCAGATGACAGTCACCGTGCATGATGCCCGGCGTCCAGGTGGTCGGCCGGTTGCGCTCGAGCCAGTCGCCGACCTCGTCGACACCGGGAATCTGCGGGCCGGGGTAGCCCTCGTTGGCGGAGTAGGAGTCGAGTTCGCGCAACCAGCGCGGCACTTGGCGTTCCAGGAAACCCTCGGGCTTGCCGTAATCGGCCAGACCGAGCGCCTGGTAGTCGAGCGAGCCGAGGCGGGCGATGGCCTCGACCGCGGACAGGCCCATCTGCCGCCGGATCTCCGGGTCGCCCGCGTGCAGGGCAGGCAGTTCGGTCTGCGGGTTGAAGCCGTGGATGGGTTCCATCAGATAGAACACCGCGCCGATCACGGCGTCGTCGTCGCAGGCGGCGATGACCCGGGGCGAGCGCACCTCGGTGCCGTCGAGCGCGCCGAGCAGCCGGGATTCGCGCCGGATCACGTCGTTGCTCTTGGCGCGCAGGTGCTTGGGCCCGCGTCGCAACACGTATTCGCGGTCGCCACGGGTGAAGCGCAGCATGATGTTCTGCGTGCCACCGCCGATCGGGGTCACTGCACCGAACGCGCCGCCGGGCAGGCCACGTTCGTCCATCCAGCGCCCGATCGCCGCGAAATCCGCGACAGTCGGGTCGACATCGACCGGTTGCGAAACAGACATGGCGATCATTGTGCCCGAGGCGGGTCCCCGGTGGGCCCGACGTAGGATTTCTGCCAGGATGCGCACGCTGTTGATCGACAACTACGACTCGTTCACCTACAACCTCTATCAGCTGATCAGTGAGGTCAACGGGAACGAGCCGACCGTCGTGCGCAATGACGAGGCCGCCGAGCTCGCACTGGACCGCTTCGACAATGTGGTGATCTCGCCCGGACCCGGCCGTCCCGATCGCGCCCGCGACATGGGGGTCTCGACGGCGGTGATCGCGGAGTCGACGCTGCCGCTGCTCGGTGTCTGCCTCGGCCACCAGGGGATCGTGGTCGGCGCGGGGGGCACGGTGGGCCGCGCGCCGGAGGCCAGGCACGGCTACCTCGATCGCGTCGCGCACGACGATCGCGACCTGTTCGCCGGGCTGCCGCAGGATTTCACCGTCGTCCGGTATCACTCGCTGGCCGCCGAGGAACCGCTGCCCGAGGTGCTGGAGGTGACCGCGTCGACGAGCGACGGCGTGGTCATGGGCGTGCGCCACCGCGAACGTCCGCAGTGGGGTGTGCAGTTCCACCCCGAATCGGTGTCGAGCGAATTCGGTGCGGCCCTGCTGCGCAATTTCGCCGATCTCACCAAGGCGCGCACGCACAACGGCGCGCCGATCCTCGTGCGCGGACCGCGCGACCTGTCCCCACAGCGCGCGCCCGAACGTCGATTCATGTTGCGGCACAGCGTGATCGAGCGTGCCATCGATACCGAGGCGATCTTCCTGCGCCGCTACGGCGGCTCACCGACCGCGTTCTGGCTCGACAGCGAACATGTCGAGCCCGGCCTCGACCGGTTCTCCTTTCTCGGTGACGCGAGCGGGCCGCACGCCGAAATCGTCGGCTATCGGGTCGGCGAGGGCGCCGTCACGGTGACGGACGCCGAGGGCAGCAGGCCGGTCCCCGGCACCGTCCTGGACTATCTCGACCGCGAACTCCGGCGCAGGCATTGCGAGACCCCTCCCCTGCCTTTCGATTTCGCCGGCGGCTATGTGGGCTATCTCGGTTACGAGGTGAAGGCCGACTGCGGCGCGAACGCGGCGCACCGCTCCCCCACCCCCGACGCCGGCTGGATCTTCGCCGATCGGCTGATCGTCGTCGATCACGAAGCCGGCCGGACCCACCTGCTCGCGCTGGCCGAGGACGACATCGAGCAGGCGGATCGCTGGCTGGCCGAGACCGCTGCGGCGCTGGCCGATCTGCCCACCTGGGTCAATCCGGCCGATCTGCCTGTCCCCGCCGATCCGGATGCCGTCCAGGCGCATCTGATCCGCGGCCGCGAGCGCTATCTGGCCGATATCGCGGTCTGCCAGGAGCGGCTGCACGCGGGCGAGTCCTACGAGATCTGCCTCACCGATGCGGCCGCGGTCGCCGCCGCCCCCGACGACGGGCTCGCGCTGTATCGACGGCTGCGCCGCTGCAATCCCGCGCCCTACGCCGCCTACCTGCGGTTCCCTGGGCTCGATGTGGCCTGCTCGTCGCCGGAGCGGTTCCTCAAGATCGACCGGGACCGGGTGGTGGAGAGCAAGCCGATCAAGGGCACGGCGCCGCGTGGCCGGACCGTCGCCGAGGACGAGCACCTGCGCCTGTCGCTGGCCGACGACCCGAAGACCCGCGCCGAGAACTTGATGATCGTCGACCTGCTGCGCAATGATCTGGGCCGGGTCTGCGAGGTCGGCTCGGTGCACGTGCCGGAGCTGATGGCCACCGAAACCTATTCCACCCTGCACCAACTGGTGTCGACGGTGCGCGCGACGCTGCGCCCCGACGCCGGGGTGATCGACTGCCTGCGGGCCTGTTTCCCCGGCGGCTCGATGACCGGCGCACCGAAGCTGCGCACCATGGAGATCCTCGACGAGCTGGAAACCCAAGCGCGCGGGATCTATTCGGGCACGATCGGCTTCCTGGGCCTCGGCGGCACCGCCGACCTCAATATCGTCATCCGGACAGCGGTCCGCTACGACGACGAGTGGCGGATCGGCGCGGGCGGCGCGATCGTCCTCGACTCCGATGCCGAGGACGAGTACGCGGAGATGGTGTTGAAGGCGGCGGCGACCTTCCGGGCGCTGAGCTAGCAGCGCGGACGCTTCTTCTTGGTGGGTTCCGGCGGCGGTTCTTCGCCCGCTCGTCCGGTGAGCCGGCCCAGCAGCCCGACACCGGGCAGCTTCGCCAGCGCCCCGAAGAGGTCCTCGCCCAGCGAGATCATCGCCTCGAGCCGGGGCAACAGCCGGTCATAGGTCGCGAAGACCGGGTCGGCCAGCGCCAGGGTCCGGTCGAGCCGGTCGATGGTGCTGTTGAGCCGGTCCACCGCGATCGACAGATTCTCCACCAGATCCGGCAACTGCGCCGCCAGCTGCGCCGAAGCCGGTGGCAACCGCACCGCCGCGTCGAAGGCATACCCCGCGGTCTGCTGAGCGGCGTCGATAGCCTGCCCCGCCGCCGTCTGCGCCGCACCGACCGCCGCCTGCGCGGCCGAGAGCAGGTCAGCCCCCGGCACCTTCCGCCCCTGCGGCTCCGGCACGGGCTCCGCAGCGCGTCCCCGCTTCTTCGGGTTCGTCATGACTCCACTGTGCCGCACAGATCCCACAGACGCAGGGATGCACACCCCGCACGACTCCGTGTCTCACCTACGCACCAAACCCAACCCACACGCCCCGACCTCGAGGAGGGGCAGGCCGACGCAGTCGGCCGTCGCGGCCGTCCCGTCGGGCAGGCGCCGTTGCGTAGGCGACGAAGGAGCAAGCAACGGTGCCTGACCGACGGGACAGAAGGGGCCGCGACCTCGAGCGCGCCAGCGCTCCAACAACACTGTCAGACCGGCATGACATCATGCGAGCACCATGGAACTACGCAAGGGCGCGCACGCGCCGGTCCCGACATCGCTTCTCGCCGTGGTTCTTTCATGGCGGTCGGCGCATACCGTCGATGCGCATGCACTGCTGGTCACCGAGTCGGGGCTGGTGCGCGGCGATCGGGATTTCGTGTTCTTCAACGCGCCGCGGCATGCCTCGCAGGCGGTGACGCTGGATCAGGAGCCCGCGCCGGGGACCGCGCGGTTGAGTGTGTCGCTGCCGCGGACCGAGGCGGAGGTGGCGCGCATCGTCGTCAGCGCGTCGCTCGACGAGGGCACGTTCGATCAGCTCACCGATCTCACCCTGACCGTGCATGCCGCCGACGGTCCGGTCGCCCAGTTCGCGCTGGACGGCATCGAGGACGTGCAGGCGATGATGTTCGGGGAGTTCTACCGGCGCGACGGGCAGTGGCGGTTCCGCGCGATCGGCCAGGGGTGGTCCGGTGGGCTGGCCGGGCTGGCCACCGAGTTCGGCGTCACCGTCAACGAGCCGAACGCAGGACAGCCTGGTGCCGACCGATCGGGAACCCCCGCGCGGTCGACCTCGGTACGGCAGGCGTCGTCACGCACCGCCGATCGTGCGGAGTTCGCCCGGGTACCGCACGGCGACACGACGTCGACTGCGGCCGAGTTCTCCGACGACAACACCGCCGCCGATCCCGGCACCCACGCGCACACCGGGCGCTCGCCCTCGCGCCCACCTGCCCTCACCCGCCGCGTCATCGATGTCCCGCCACCTCCACCGCCGAACCCGGAACTGGCCGACTGGCATCCCGACCCGCAGGTCCCCGGGCAATTGCGCTGGTGGGACGGCGACGAATGGACGACGAGCACGCGCCCGCACATCCAGGATCACCGTGTCCGCTGCCCCCGCTGCGGCAACCCGCTGCGCCGCAAGATCTTCGGCGGACACGGCCAGTGCCGGTCGTGCGCGGGCGAGGTGGAGGAATTCCTCACCCACTGGCGCAACCGGGCCCGGCGGGTGCTCACCGGCCCCGGCACCCTGTCCGAGGACTGGCTCGAGGTGTGGGCGGCCTTGCGCTACCAGCGCATCGACGAAGAGCGCGGACGCGCGGTGCTGCGCGAGGCCGGCCTGACCCAGGTGGAGCGGATGGTCGCCTTCGCCTTCGCCGACGGCGAGGTGTTCGCCGACGAACTGGACGCGTTCGAGCACGTGGTGAGCGAACTGGCCCTGTCCGGCCCGATCGTCGACGACCTGCGCCGCCGGATGCATCGCGGCCGCACCCTGTCCCGGCTACGCGCCGGCGAACTGCCCACCATCGACACTCCGGGCCTGCACCTCGACCCCGAGGAGCGGGTGCACCTTGACCTGCCCGCCGTGCACATCAGGATGCTCGCGCGCGGCCCGCGCAATACCGAGGGCCGGTTGATCGGCAGCTCCAAGAAGCTGCGCTTCGTCGGCGACGGCACCGGCATCGAACTGCCGTGGAACCGGGTGGTTTCCGTGCACCCCGAGCACGGCACCGTGGTGCTGGCCGCGACCTCGGCGCGTGGCGGCGCCACCTTCGGAGTGACCGATCCCGACTATGTGGCCGCCGCGCTGGAAGGTGCGCTGCGCGTGGCGAAACGCCTGGTCCTGACGCCGGGACAGCGCGACAGCCGCAGCATCCCGCAGGACGTGAAAGCCCAGGTGTGGCAGCGCGACGGTGGTCGCTGCGTCGAGTGCGGTGACGGCCACTACCTGGAGTTCGATCACATCATCCCGCTCAGCCGCGGTGGTGCGACGAGCGCGGCGAACCTGCAGATCCTGTGCCGGGCCTGCAATCGCGCCAAAGGCGCCCGGATCTAGCCGAGGATCGCGTTCATGATGGTGCCACCGCTGGTGGCCACCACGCCGCCGATCATCGCGCCCGCGATCATCTTCGGCGACTCCATGGCGCTGCCGTTCCACTTCTCCCAGGCGAACTTTCCACCCGCGACGGTGATGGCCAGCACACCGGACAGGATCATGAACCACGTCAAGTACTGGACCATTTGCATGATCTTGTCCGACAGTGGCGGCGCCTCGGGCGTAGGGTTGCCGACCTGCGCGAACGTCGTGACAGTCTCGGCCATCGACGTCAGGATGATGCTCATAGCCTGCTCCCCTTTTCGCGTGATGCGAACTGCGTTCCAGCACTGTCGTATTCGGACGAGTCCAGGATAGGGGCGCGAACCCCCAGCACGCCAACAAAACCGATCGGTCCGCTGCGGGTGGGCGGCTGCGGCACCCGATTCGACCGGATAACATCAGCGTCAGCAGTTCATCGCCGTTCCCCCGAGTACCGAGTGAGAGCAAACATGATTCTGGCCGCCGTCACCGATACCTTGGCGCAGATCGGCAATCCGACTCCCGAAGCACCCCCGATGTCGGACAAGATCTTGCAGCTGGTGCGTTACTTCACCTGGTTCATCCTGCTGTCGGGCGTCATCGCCATCACCTACGCGGGCGGCAAGTTCGCCTGGGAGAAGTGGACCGGCGGCGGTCTCGAGTCCCCGAAGATGATCGCCGGCGCGATGATCGGCGGCGCGGTCGCCACCAGCGCGGGCACCATCATGAACGCCATGCTCTGATCCCTGTCCGCTCGGCACGGTCCGGGACATTCCCGGGCCACCTCGACCGGCAAGGCACCCGACGACCCGAGTTCTGTTGTCCAGCAGGAGAACTCGGGTCGTCTGGCGTGCGGGGTCTCGAGTGTCGGCACATGGCAGCTACCTCCTTTCCGTGTGGCGAGGCGAAGGGGCTAGGTGTAGAGGCGGTCCAGGAAGGCGTGGAGGTTCTCGCGCACCCGCTGCGCCTTCTCCTCCGGCGTCAGGTCCTCGCGATACCGGCTACCCAGCGCGGGCCGCTTCTTGTTGCGGGCATACAGCGAGCAGGCCAAATCGGTGCAGAGATAGCTGCCGACCGTATTGCCGCGCCGTCCCGATTCCCCGGCCTTGTTCGCGGTCATCAGCGAGACACCCCCGCCGGTGTGGGTGGTCAGGCAGAACGCACACATCTGCGTCTTGCCCGATCCGCCGGTCTCGTGCCGCAGCGCGACACCGACCAGTTCGCCGTCCCGCGGCACCGCGAGATAGCAGCGCCCCGGATACGACGGGTCGGTCCAGCCGAGGAAGTCGAGATCGTCCCAGGGACGAGCATCGAGGTCACGCGGCACGGACAGCCGTTTGGCGTCCCCTTTCGAACAGTTGACGAACGACGACCTGATGTCGCGTTCGGTGACGGGTTCCATGAAGTGTCCTTTCGGTGTGTCGGTCACAAACGGTAGACACGCTAACGATGTCCCGTAAGCACTGACAACCGAGTTTTTCTCCGCTACGAGCTGACGATCCCCGCGGTGCGGGCGGCGCGCAGCCAGTCGGGGAATTCGCCGAGCAAGCGGCGGTAGAGTTCGGCGTCGTCGACCTGGTCGATGTCATCGAGGGCGAAGAAGCCCGCGTTGTCGACGGCGCGGCCGTCGAGTTCATCCAGAGTGCGCAGGACGCCGAAGTTGGCCTTGCCGAGGCCGATGAACTGCCAGAAGGCGGGCAGTTCGGATGCTTCCCGCATGAGCGCGGCGATCTCGCGTTTCTTGGCGAAGCCGCCGTCGGTGAAGAACAGCACGAGGGTCGGTGCGGCGCCGGGTGCGAGGGTGTCGATGACGGCGCGCATGACCGGCAGTTCGTCGTTGCGGCCGCCGATGCCGTCGTAGTCGATGCCGTCGTGGGTGCCGGTCAGGTGGAGGTAGGTCTGAGCCCACTGTTCGCCGCCCGCGACGGTGATGTCGGGGAGTTTGGCGAAGGTCAGGGCGTAGAGGTAGGCCTCGAGGGTGCCGTCGTCGTCGAGCTGGGTGGCGACGGGGATCATCCGCTCCACCACGCGGTGCACGGTGCCGCCGCGATACAGCTTCTGCATGCTGCCGGTCTTGTCGATCACCAGCACCACGCGCGCCCGCGTGCCGAACGCGCTCTTGTCGATGAGCACCTTCGCGACCTCGTGCTTGCGCAGGTCCAGCTTCTGCCGTTTCTCGAAGGACAGCGCCGCTTCTCCGGGAACGGTCCGAATCTCGGGCTGGGCCACTACTTCCGGCTCGTCGTCGACGCGCACCCCGTGGTCGGTGACCAGATCCGCGAACCCACCGGCATACCCCTGCCCGACGGCCCGCACCTTCCACTGCTCGCCGCGTCGATAGAGTTCGAGTGCGATCACCACCGACTCCCGATCGAGACCGTCGATCACATACTCGTACAGCACATTTCCCGCGGTATCAGCCACCGATGCCACCGGCGGCGCCGAACCGCCGAACGTATCCCCTTCTGCCGCAACGGTGATCACCGCGCGAATCTGCTCGATCTCGGCGGGCACGCCGCCGGGCGACACCGTGAGCATCGCCCCACTCAGCCGAACCCCCGGCGCCTGAGGCTGATTGAAGAACACGAAGTCGGCGTCGGACCGCACCTTCCCTGCCCCGGTCACCAGCAGCGCCGACAGATCCGCCGCCACCCCGCCCCGCACGGTCAGCACCACCTCCGGCTGCGTCAACCCCGCGTTCTGCCCCTTCGCCAGCGCAGCCGCCACCGCCACTCCCTCATCCGTCCGCCGTAATGCACCACACCTTAGGCGCAGCGACCGGCGCGGGCAGCGCGATCCGCGCTAGATCCAGCCCTTCTCCCTGGCTTTGAGGGCGGCTTCGTAACGGTTGGAGACGCCGAGCTTGCTCATCGCCGACGACAGGTAATTGCGGGTGGTGCCCGGCGACAGGTGCGCGCGCCGGGCGATGTCGTCGACGGACGCGCCGTCGGCGGCGAATTCGAGCACGTCGGCCTCACGGGCGGTGAGCACGGTGTCGCCCGCGCTTATGGCCTCTGCGGCCAGTTCCGGGTCCACGTAGCGGCCGCCGTTGTGGACGGTGCGGATCACCTCCGCCAGGGTCGCTGCCGAAGTGGTCTTGGGTAGGAAGCCGCGCACACCGGCCGACAGCGCGCGCTTGAGATAACCGGGCCTGCCGTGACTGGTGACGATGAGGGTGCCCGCGCCCGGTGTGATCCGCTGGAGCTCGACGGCGGTGTCGATGCCGTCGATCCCCGGCATCTGCAGGTCGATGACCGCCACCGCCACCGGCTCGCTCGCCTCGACGCGACGTCGCCAGAGGTCGACCAGTTCCGTCCCGGAGCCCACGTGCGCGACGACCTCCAGGTCGGCCTCGAGGTCGAGCATCGTCGCCAGTGCGGCGCGGATGAGGGTCTCGTCGTCGGCGAGGTAGACCGGAATCACATCTTCTCCCAGTGGATTTCGAGGACGAACTCGTCGCCGGTCGCGGTGACGTCGAGGGTCGCGCCGACCGCGGCGAGCCGCTCGGCCAGTCCACGCAGCCCGGAGCGTTCACCGCTCGCGCCGTGCGGGTTGTCGTTGCGCAGCGACATGCCCGCACTGCCGAGCGCCAGCGTCGCGACCGTCGCCGCGGAGTGCTCGACGATATTCGTCGTGCCCTCCCGCACCACCCAGGCCGCGACTTCGTGGAATTGCGGCGGCACCTTGGCCGCGTCACCCTCGACGACGAGCTCGCAGCCCACCGCCGACAGCAGCGAACGCGCCCCGGCCACCTCGCCCCGCAGATCGATATTGCGGTAGCCGCGCACCAATGTGCGCATCTGTCCCATCGACTCGACCGCGAGAACCCGCACGGCCTCCATCTCCGCCACCGCCCGCTCCTGATCCCCGGAACGCGACAGTGCCACGGCCAGTTCGCTTTTCACCGCGATCGCCGAGAACCCGCGGCCGACGACATCGTGCAGGTCGCGCGCGAATCGCAGTCGTTCCTCGGCGACCTGCAGTTCGGCTTCGACGAGCTTGGCGCGGTCGAGCTCGTCGATGATGCCCAGCCCCCATACGGTCAGCAGCGTCATGGCGACGGCGAGGGTCCCGCTGAACAGCAGCGCCGCAACGGCTTTCACTGCGGACCCCGGCGACTCGGCGAAGACCACCGCCGTGGCCACGCCGACGCCGACCAGAATCCACCACTTGTACCGGGCGAACGGGATGATCGAGAACATCGCGAGCAGCGCCGCGACCAGTCCCACCATGCGCGCGTTGCCGAGAGTCGCCTCCTCGGTAGCCAGCTGGGCGATCACCCCGCTGATCGCCCACAGCACAGCCAGAATCGCGGTGGCGAGCGGCAGCATCCACGGCCGCGCCACCACCCCGCGAATCGTGGCGAAGTCGGGTTGGGCCTCCACCGCCATGATGGCCGCGATCCCGCCGACGACGATCGCGGGTACCGACGGCGCCGCGCCCGCGCTGATCGCCATCGCGATGACCACCACGGCGATGGCCGCCTGGAACGTGAACCGCGAGTACAACCGGAACTTGGTCGCGCTCGACAGCTCATGCCACCAGGCGGTCCAGCGGCTCACCCGCGATCGTCCCAGCGGAAGCTCTTGCGGGTCAGCGCGAGCGCCAGGACGGTCCATATCGCCAGTGTCGCAAACGGGCGGCCCGATTCGGTGACGGCGCCGGCGAAGCTCAGCACCGCGTCGGAGTCCGCGGCCGCCGCCGTCTTGCCGGACGCACCGAGGAAGACCAGGTCGGAGACCGCGGCGAACGGTGTCCAGTCGGCGAGCGCGGCCAGCCGGTCGGGCAAGGAGTTGCGGATCGAGGCGAGGCCGACCATGGCGAGGGTCATCACCGGCAGCGAGGTGATCTGGGCGGCCTCGGCGTTCTTGGTGACCGCGCTGGTGGCCAGCGCGAGCAGCGAGAAACAGCCGATCCCGCCCACGAGCGCCAGCACCATCAGCACCGGATTGACCGGCGCGGGCGCGCCACTGCCGTAAACGGCCACGGAGACCACCGCGGTGCACGCGAGGGTGACCAATACGCCTGGCACCGCGGGGGCGGACTGGATCTGCCAGTCGGCGGCCTCGCCGGTGCGCAGCCGCTTCAGTACGCCCTCACTGCGACGCGTCGTCACCATCGACAGCACCGAGTAGTACTGCACGAACATCAATGCCATGAGCGCGAGCAATTCGAAGGTGATCGCCGCCATCGCGGCCGTCGGCTCGGCGTCCTTGCGGGCGATGAAGTAGATGACCAGCGGGATCCCGACCGGGAACAACGTCGCCATGTAGACGAGAGTCTTGTTGCGCCGGAACTGCAACCACTCCGCCTTGGCGAGCGCGGTGAGCGGGCGGGGACGAGGTGCGGTGAGGGTGGTCATCGTCGTGCTCCGATCAGTTCGGGGGTGTTCGGCCGCGCGTCGGCGTCGCCTGCGATGTCGAGGAAGACCGATTCCAGGGAGGCAGCGCGGGCCTCCAGCCCGGCCAACCGAACACCGGCCTCGCGGGCCCAGGCGAGCAGTTCGAACAGGTGGCCCTGCAGGTCGTCGGTGCTGACGGTGACGCGCTCGCGTGCCTCGACGTGCGCACCGCGCAGCTGCGGCACCGGCAGTCCGGGATGGTCGAAGACGATGCGCGCCGGATGGTCGTCGACGATCTCGCGCAGTGTGCCGCGCCGGGCGACGACGCCCTTGCCCATGATGGCGATGCGGTCGGCCAGCGATTCGGCCTCGTCGAGGTAGTGCGTGGTCAGCACCATCGTCACCCCGGCCGCCTTGAGATCGGCGAGCAATTGCCATGTCCTGCGGCGGCTTTCGGGGTCGAGTCCGGTCGTCGGCTCGTCCAGGAACAGCAGTCGCGGCTGACCGAGCAGCGCGCAGGCCATGTCGACGCGGCGCTGCTCCCCACCCGACAGCGAGCCGACCCGCACCTCGGCACGGTCGACCAGGCCGACCTGCGCGAGCACGACCTCGACGGTCGTCGGGTTGCTGCAGGTGCCGCGCCACATCTCGAGCGTCTCGGCGACGGTCAGTTCGGCGGGCAGCCCACCGGATTGCAACATGATGCCGACCTGCGCGCGGACCTGATCGCGGTGCCGCAGCGGGTCCAGGCCGAACACCTCGACCGCGCCGGCCGACGGAGCAGCGAGCCCCTCCAGCAGGTCGAGCGTCGAGGTCTTGCCCGCACCGTTGGTGCCGAGCAGCGCGAAGACCTCCCCCTCGACGATGTCGAGATCCACGCCTTTGACAGCCTCGAAGGCCCGCTCCCCGCGGCCGTAGGTGCGCCGCAGTCCGCGCGCGGAGATGACGATGTCGTTCATCGTGTGCCCCTTTCTCACGCTTCTACGGTCGTCGATGCGGACCCTCGCCAGTAGTACGCGCGATCACCGATTACCGATGAGATCCGCATGGGCAGACGATGACAAAAGTCATCCCGCCCTGCGCAACAGGGCAATGCCGTTCGCGGCGAACCAGATCGTCCACAGCAGCCAGCCGGACAGGCCGATCAGACCGAGCGGACCCTTCTCGTCGATGGCGACCGGCGCGATCATCACGGCGGTGAATTGCAGTGCTGCGGCGAGGAATCCGATCAGCGCATGCCAGCGCGGAATCAGGCCGCCGAGGCGTCCGGCGATCGTCAGGCCGACGAGAACCGAACCTTGCAAGCCCAGGCCACCAGCGTCGAGATCGCCCAGGCCGCGCGCCGCCTGTTCGTCGCCAAGGGCTGGGCCGCGACGACCGTTCGCGAAGTCGCCCGCGAGGCAGGCGTTTCCGTCCCCACCGTGTACTCGGCGTACGGCAACAAGACCGGCCTGGTCCAGGCCATCGTCGACGCCGCGGACCTGTCCGCCGACGCCCCGCGGATGCTGGCCGAACTCGAAGACGCCGCGGGCGACCCACCCCGCCAGCTCGCCGCCATGGCCGGCTACGACCGCCGCCTCTTCGAACGCGCCGCCGACGTGATCGCCCTGGTCCGCGAGGCGGCCCGCACCGAACCCGACCTGGCCACCACCTACACCGACGCCCGCCGCCGCGCCGACGACACCCGCATCCAGGTCTTCACCTCCTGGCCGGAAGGCACCCTCCGCGAAGACCTCACCACCTCCGTCGACATCTACGCCGCCCTGTGCACCATCGACGTCTTCACCACCCTCACCACCGAACGCGGCTGGTCACCGGACCGCGTCGAAACCTGGTGGACCACAACCCTGTCCCGCGAACTCCTCGCCTGAGGAATCAGCGGCGGCGCAGTGCGGCGTCGAGCAGCGACGGTGGGGTGTCGTGCTTTTCTTCGGGAGCAAGGTCGACGCCCGGGGCGACGATGGAGTCGATCGCGTCGAGCACATCGGCGGGCAGCACGGTGTCAGCGGCCGCGAGCTGAGAGTGCAAGTGCGCCATGGTGCGTGGGCCGATGATGGCGCTGGTGACGCCTGGGTGGGCGGTGACGAAGCCGAGGGCGAGCTGGATCACGGTCAGCCCGGCCTGGTCGGCGACCACGGCCAGCTGCTCGACGGCGTTCATCTTGGCTTGATTGGCCGGGATCGCGGTGTCGAAGCGGTGTGGCATGAAGGCCGCACGGCTGGTGACGATCTCGCGGTCGGCGCGGATCGCGCCCGAGAGCCAGCCCGACGCCAGCGGACTCCACACCAGCACGCCGAGCCCGTACTCCTGAGTGACCGGCAGGACGTGGGTTTCGATGCCGCGCTGCAGGATCGAGTAGTTCGGTTGCTCGGTGACATACCGGCTCAGGTGATATTCCCGCGCCGCCCACTGTGCCTGCACGATGCGGTACGCGGGAAATGTCGACGAGCCGAAGTAGCGGATCTTGCCCGCCCGCTGCAGGTCGGTCAGCGCCGACAGCGTCTCCTCGTCGCTGACACTCGGGTCCCAGCGGTGGATCTGATAGAGGTCGATGTGGTCGACGCCGAGGCGGCGCAGGCTGTCGTCGAGCGCGGTCACCAGCCAGCGGCGCGAACCGCCCCGGTGATTGCGTTCCTCCCCCATCGGCATGCTCGCCTTCGTGGCCAGCACGATGTCGTCGCGGCGGCCCGCGATGGCCTTGCCGATCAGTTCCTCCGACTCGCCCTGCCCGTACATGTCGGCGGTGTCGATGAGGTTGATGCCGCCGTCGAGGGCGACGTCGACCATGGCGGTGACCTCGTCCTGCGTGGAATTGCCCAACCGGCCGAAGTTCATCGCGCCGAGCACGAGACTGCTGACCTGCACGCCGGTGCGGCCGAGGCTGCGGTACTGCATGAGTTGCCCCTCTGAGAGCTGTGTGACTTGGTTCAGGTCGCCGGATCTGACATCCTGAATAAACGGAACCACGTTCCGATAATCAACATACGGAACATTGTTCCGCTTGCCAACCCCCGGAGGCATAGTGGCCGACAACGACAGTGCACCCGCGGCGCCCCGCAAGCGCGCCGACGCCCTGCGCAACCAGCAGACCCTGCTCGACGCGGCCGCCGCGGCCTTCGTCGCCTCCGGCGTCGACGTCCCCGTGCGCGATATCGCCGCGGCGGCGGGCGTCGGCGTCGGCACGATCTACCGCCACTTCCCCACCCGCGCGGACCTCATCGTCGCGGTCTACCGCCATCAGGTCGAAGCCTGCGCCGAAGCGGGCCCCGCCCTCCTGGCCGCCAGCGACTCCCCCCACGCCGCCCTCACCGCCTGGATCGATCAGTTCGTCGACTTCCTCGCCACCAAACACGGCCTCGCCGAAGCACTCCAGTCCGACGACGCCGCCTTCGAAACCCTGCACACCTACTTCCTCGACCGCCTCATCCCCACCTGCGCCCAGCTCCTCGAAGCCGCCACAGACGCAGGCGAAATCACCTCCGGCACAGACCCTTACGAGTTCCTGCGCGCGGTCGGCAACCTGTGCATCGGAGCCGGAAGCCACCCCCGCTACAACCCTCGTCGCGTGGTCGCACTCCTGGTGCGGGGATTGCATAATCAGTAATCACCCCACGAACCACGCTGCGGTGGCGAATCATTGGGAAGATGAGGTTCGATGTCGCGTTTCTGCAATACGCCGGCTCGGGTCCGATGCGGCACGAAGAGCGGTTACTCACCGAAGGGCTGAAGCGTCGCGGCATTCCGGTCCGCCACTACAGCATGAAGCGGATCCACCACCGGCAGTTGCCCTTGGGGCCGGACACCTTCATCGCCGGCGACACCGACGCTATGCACGGCGCGATGCGCCAACTGCGCATTCCGGTGCCCGAGCCCGACGACTACCCCGAGGCCCTGCGCGACTACCTCGGGCGCAGAGTGTGGACATCGACCCTGGGCGAGGTCGAGAGCGCACTCGATACCGGTTCGGCGACACCGGTATTCGTGAAACCGGCCGACCGGCGCAAGCGCTTCACCGGAACGGTCTGCTATTCCGAACGCGATGCCATCGCGTGGCACAGCACCAGCCGGCGACGACGGGTCCGATGTTCCGAGGTCGTGGCCTGGCGCACCGAGTACCGCGTCTACGTGATCGACGGACGGATCGTGACCGTCGACCATTACGACGGCGATCGCACCATCACCCTGGACATGGGCGTGGTCGAGTCCGCCGTCGCGGCATACCACCGGACCGCGACCGCGCCGATCGCGCACGGCATCGACTTCGGCGTGCTGGCCGACGGCCGCACGGCCCTGGTCGAAGCTAACGACGGCTACGCCCTCGGCGCCTACGACATCACCGCCGACGACTACACCGAACTCGTCATCCAGCGGTGGAGCGAGCTGCTCGCGAGCTCACGCGCCTGAAGTCGCCTCGCGCAGTGACTCGCGTCACACACTGTCACATCGAGTGGTCCGGTGGCGTCCTATGCCCGAAGCCCTCGAGTGAAGGAGAGACCGATGAGCGAGAAGATCGATGTGGTCGTGATCGGTGGCGGGTACGCGGGTGTGATGGCGGCCAATCGGCTGACGCAGCGGGCCGAGGTGGCGGTGACGGTGATCAACCCGCGAGCACGGTTCGTCGAGCGCATTCGGTTGCATCAGCTGGTAGGTGGGACCGACGACGCGGTCACCGAGTACAGCGAGGTACTGGCGCCGGGTGTGCGACTGATGGTCGATGCGGTGACCGGGATCGACGCGGCCGGGCGCACCGTGACGCTGGCCGGCGGCGACACGATCGGCTACGACTACCTGATCTACGCGGTGGGCAGCGGCAGTGCGGCGCCGCGCGTACCGGGCGCGGCCGAATTCGCCTATCCGATCGCGAGTTTGGAGGAAGCGCAGCGGCTGGCACCCGCGCTCGACGCCACGGCGGCGACGGCCACGGTGACGGTGGTCGGCGCGGGGCCGACCGGGATCGAGACGGCCGCCGAGCTGGCGGAGCAGGGTCGCGCCGTGACGCTGATCTGCGGCGATGTGCTCGGCCCGTACCTGCACGCGCGCGGTCGGCGCGCGGTCGCCAAGCGGCTGACCGCGCTCGGTGTGACGATCCTCGAAGGCCCCGACGCGAAGGTCGTCGAGGTGACCGAGGATGCCGTGCGGCTCAGCGGCGGCCATGCCCTCCGCAGCGCGGTCACCATCTGGACCGCAGGCTTCGGCGTCCCCGACCTGGCGACCCGCAGCGGCCTGCGCACCGACGCCGTCGGCCGCCTGCTCACCGACGAGACCTTGACCAGCATCGACGACGACCGGATCGTCGCGGCGGGCGATTCGGCGGCACCGTCGAACCTGCCGTTCCGGATGAGCTGTCAGGCCGCGGGCCCCTTGGGCGCGCACGCCGCCGACACGATCCTGCACCGGATCACCGACCGGCGCCCCGACCCGATCGACCTGGGCTTCGCTGGTCAGTGCCTCAGCCTCGGCCGCCACGCGGGCGTCTTCCAGTTCGCCGACAAGGACGATGCCGCCAAGTGGTACCACCTCGGCGGCCGCCCCGGCGCGAAGCTGAAGGAGTTCGTGTGCGCCCACACCATCAAGCAACTGGCGACCGAGGCGCGTAAGCCTGGCACGCATACCTGGGCCAAGGGGGACCGGCGTGCGCAGCTGCTGCGGGACCGGACCGACACCGACGCGGCGCGAGCCGCTGCGCCGATCGGGCACGGGTGATCATCCGGCAGATCGGCGACGGTCGGAGTCACCATCACGAGACGGCACACCTAGCCCAGAACTCCTCCACTGCCCGAACGAACTCGTCCGGCCGCTCGAGCGGAAGGAGATAGGCCGCCCCATCGACGACAGCCGCCGATCCCGACGGCAACACAGCTGCGGACGCCCGCGCCTGCTCGGGAGTCCAGTCGGCATGGTCGCTGCCGGTGAGGAACAGCGTCGGCGCCTGAACCGCAGGCAGTGCCGGCGTGAGGTCGCGACGGCGCAGCGAGACCGAGACGATCGCGTTGGCCATCGCGCGCCGGTCCGCCGCGCCGAACTCCTCGCCCACCATCGCGACGGCCGCCGGATCGCTGGCCCACGTGCGCGGTGACAGCAGCACCTTGCTCAGGATGTCGATCAGGAACCGAGCCGGGCCGAGGAGGCGGTAGAGCACGAGCAGCAGTCGCGTCCGCTGTCGCCCCTTCCACGTGTACGCGCGCACGGGCGTGCCCGCGGTGACGAGCGTACGAACGAGTTCGGGGTGCCCGGCGGCGACGAGGATGCCCACATGACCACCCCACGCGTTCCCGACCCAGTCGACGGGCACATCGACGCCGAGCCGGTCGAGCACCTGGACCGCGGCCTCGGCACATTCTCCTTGCGTGTACCGGCGACCGCAGTCGCCGCTCGTGCCGTGTCCGGGACCCGTGACGATGACGAGCCGGCGATCGCGGGCCAGCGCGGGCTCGACGCGCACCCAACTGCGGCTGTCGACGAACAGGCTGTGCCAGAGGACAGCGGGCGGGAGCATGCCGTCCGGGTCCGTGTCACGCACGGCCAGCGGGCCGACGGTTGTCTCGATGATCTGCTCGGACATCGCTGCCATCCTTCGATTGACAGTGTCAACCTTAGATACAGTATCGACCGGTAGATTGACACTGTCAACCACGACGGAAGGTGCTCTGTGTCAGCGAACGCGACGCTGCGCGATCGGCTCATCGCGACCGCCCTGGATCTCCTCCGCGACGAGCCTCCGGAGACATTGAGCATCCGCAAGGTGGCACAAGCCCTCGGCACCAGCCATCAGGCCCCGTATGTGCACTTCGGCGACCGTCGTCGCTTCCTCGCTGCCGTAGCGGGCGCTGGACTCGCGCAAGCCGCGGCCGATGCCGAGACCGCGGTAGCCACCGCGGGGCCCTCCCCGGAGGACCGGCTGCGCGCCCTCGTGCGCGCCTACGTCGGCTTCGTCGATACGCGGCCCCACGTGCACGCACTCGCATTCGGCCCACTCGTCGCGATGAGCGACGATCCCGTCCTGCTCACCGCCGCGACCCGATATTGGACCGTCCTGTCGACCACCGTCGCCGCCAACCAGCCCGCCGGGGTGGACGAAGACGAAGTGGCACGCAGGACCGCGATGATCTGGGGGACGGTGCACGGAATCGCCGGACTGGCCGCGGCAGGCAAGATCCCGATCGGCGTCCCCGCCGATCGAATCACCCTGCTGGACAATGCCGTTCACGCGATGCTGACAGGTTGGCGCATCGGGGAACCATAGATTTGCGCAGGTCGAACGGGAACTCGCGCGAAGACCGTGGCGCTCGAAGCGTTCGCACCGGAGGGCTCAACCTCGCTGGGCTCGGCGCAGGATTTCCTCGACGACATCACTCTTGGCGTTGGCGTAGTGCTGCACGAACTTCCAATCGTGTTGACCGAGTTCCCGTTTGATCCGCTCGTAGTAGACCCGGTCCTCGTCATGAGTGCGAAGCCAGTCGCGGAAGGCGAGTATCCGCTCGATCTCGACGGCGCCTAGTTCTGGGGAGAAAACGTGCAGGTTGACGCTCCATGGTGCACCGTTCTCTGTCCGCCGGATAAGGCAGCGGTGTTGAAGCCAGTTCGGTTCCCGGATGCGCAGCGTGTACCCGGCAGCCTCGAGAGCAGGAATGTAGGCGTCCTCATCGGCGGTGTCCGGGACGACCAACAGGATGTCGATAACCGGTTTCGCCGCGAGCCCGCGCACAGCGGTCGAGCCGGTGTGCTCGATGCGCAAGACCAGCACGCCCAGTGCCGCTCGGATTGCTGCTTCCTCTTCCGAGTACCAGATCGGCCATCCAGGGTTGTAATCCTCGATGACCACTTTGACCGCGTACGGTTCCAGCTCGCCGATGGTCGCGGCGGTGATCTCATCATCAGAGTCCAAGGTCGCCACACATCACCCTAACCGGAGAACAAGCGAGGGCACCCTGCCCTTCCGGGAGTGCCCGGTTCGGGTTCCCTGGTCGGCTTGCTCGCCAGAGGGCTTGCACGTGTGGTCTTCCCAGCTCCCCCGGACCACCGAGCAGGGCAGCGATCTTGCCTGCGGGCACCGCCAGGTCCACTGCCGTGGGCACTTCCTCGCTCCATCGTCCGGTATCGACATGAACTGTGAGGCTTCGCAATTCAGCGCTCGGGGCGGCAGTCTTCCTGACGAGAGGCAAGGGGCGAGGTGCTGGAGCAGACTGTAGCCCTTCGGAAAGTTGGTGCGCCGTGGCATGGTCACCGTGTGCCATGGGGTGACGGGGTGCTTCATCACGTGCAGGTGGGATGTCCGGCGGGCAGCGAGGATCGGCTTCGAGAGTTCTACGGGGGTGTTCTGGGCTGGATCGAGTTGCCGAAGCCCCCGCTGCTGGCGGCGCGCGGTGGATGCTGGTTCCGCGTGCCAGGGGTTGGAGGTCCAGACAGTGAGCTGCATGCCGGGGTGGAGGAGGACTTCCGCCCCGCGCGAAAGGCGCATCCGGCGTTCGTGGTCGATGTGGACGCGACGGCTACAGCGTTGAGCACCGCCGGGTTTCCGGTTGTGTGGGCTGATCCCGCCGAGATTCCTGGTCGGCGCCGGTTCCATAGCCATGACTCCGTCGGCAACCGGCTCGAGTTTCTGGCCCCAGACGGTCACTGAGTGGGCGTCCGGGATGATCCGGATGTTGCCCATCGAGCTTCCCGGGGGAAGTGGGGCGGGTGGGGCTCGAACCCACGACCAGCGGATTATGAGTCCGCGGCTCTAACCGACTGAGCTACCGCCCCTGGTCGCGGGTGTCCGCGAACGAGTCGCATGGTACCCGGTGGGTGCGCGGTTGACCACTTGGCGAGCCGGGTGGCGAGGTACGGCGGGGCGGGCGAGGATGGGGGCATGACCGACATCTTCGTGCGGGTTCTGCGGGGGCATCAGTGGGTGTACGAGCACAGCGGTGGGCTGGTGGGGCACCGGTTGTTGTTCGGGAATCCGACCTTGTTGTTGCGGACGGTGGGGCGTAAGACCGGGCAGGCGCGGACCTCGGCGTTGACCTACGCCGAGGACGGCGCGGACTTTCTGGTGACCGCGTCGAACGGCGGGTCGCCGCGACCGCCGGGGTGGCTGGCGAATGTGAAGGCGCAGCCGGAGTGTGAGATCCAGGTGGGGACGCGCAAGGTCGCCGTGACAGCGCGGGCGACCTACCCGGACGATCCGGACTACGCCCGGCGATGGGAGCTGGTGAACGCAGTCAACGGCGACCGGTACCGCGGCTATCAGACGAAGACGCGGCGACCGATCGCCGTGGTGGTACTGCAACCGAAAACCGAGGAAGGCTAAGCCTTTTCGACCTTCGGTCGGCGTGCGCGTGCCCGCTTCTCACGGTCACGCCGCTCCATACCGCTCGGGTTGCTGGCCAGCCTGATCACCCCGCCGACCAACAAGAGAACCGCAACTATCACCGCAACGACAATAATTCCCTGCACAGTATGAACTTATCGCGTATTCCCTTGCGGCGCACTATAAGTTACAATGACGCGCCGATCGTCAACAGAGTACGACCGAGTGCCGATCGGCTCTCGATCGCCGAGTGCGCCTGTTCTACCTGGTCAATCGGAAACGTCTGTCCGATAACCACTTCCAGCCTTCCCGCGACGACATCGGCCTGCGCGCGGCGAGCGAGGGCGGACCAGTCGACCTCGCCGGCGACGATGTCGAACAGTCCGAGCACCGTGACCCCGCGGGCGGCAGCAGCATCCGCGTCCACTGTCGCGAACTCCCCTGCCGCGGAGCCGTATCCGAGGAAGAGCCCCTTGTCGGCAGCAGCGGTCAGCGCCTGGCCGCCGATGGTCCCACCCGTCCCGTCGAACACGACATGGGCTCCCCCACCGGTGATCTCGCGGACCTGCTGCTCCCAGTTGTCGATCGAGTAGTCGACGGCAGCGGTCGCGCCGAGTCGTTCCGCGAGGGCGAGTTTGTCGACTCCCCGCGCCGCCGCGACCACCTTGGCGCCCGCCGCCACCGACAGCTGGATGAGCAGGGTGCCGAGCCCGCCTGCCGCCGCGGTGATCAGCACCCACGAATCCGGTTGTACGGCAGCATGATCGAACACCGCCAGCGCGGTGCGACCGTCGTGGGCGAGCGCGACGGCCTGCTGCGTGCTCAGCCCGTCGGCGATCTCGAGCAGTGTCTCGGCCTTGGCGAGCGACTTCTCGGCATAGCCGCCGGTCGGCACACCGCCGCCGATACCGCTGGCGGCGGTCTGGGTGACCACGCGCTTGCCGACCCAGCCCGGATCGACCTCGGCGCCGACCACGGAGACGACACCGCCGATCGCGCCGCCGGGCACATACGGCGGGCTCAGCGGGAAGAAGTCCTGGCCCCAGCCACTGCGCAGCCGGGTGTCGAGGAACATCACGTCGGCGACCTCGACGTCGACGACCACCTCGGCCGGACCCGGTTGCGGCGCAGGGAGTTCCCGCATCTCGAGCACTTCGGGACCACCGAATTCCTTGACCTGCACCGCACGCATCGCGACTCCTTCGTGGTGTTCACTGGACGCGTCCAGCATGGAACCTCGAGCGGAGTTCAGGTCAAGGGCGATGCGACGTGGGTCACACGTTCACGAGCCGCCGCCACAGCTACTTCCGCCGCCACAACTGCTGCTACTTCCGCCGCTGCAACTACTGCTGCTCCCACCACTACAACCACTGCTGCTCGAGCCCCCGCCACAGCTGGGGCTGCTCCCGCCGCCACAGCCGCTGGTCGAACCGCCACCGCAGCTGGATCCGTGACCGTGCGGCCCCGGCGACCCGTCGAACAATCCGTAACTGCCCGCCGACCCGGCCAGCCAGCTCTGATCGACGTACCCCTGATTGTTGCGGGGCGGGCTCAGCTTGCGGATCAGTACCACGATGGTCGTGACCAGCACCGCGACACCGATCACCAGAAACGCGAGCACGATCACCAGCATCGAAAGCATGTCTGCAGGCTAGCCGCCTCGGCCGTCCCCGGCAGCACCTACAGGCGACCACCCAGGGGGCTTACAGTGAATTCGTGGCGCTTTCGTTCCTTCGACGCGGTCAGCGACCGATCGACCTCACCGCGGTCGATCGCACGGTCGCCGACCTGCACTTCCCCGACGCGATCTTCAAGACCTGCCCCTGGCAGCCACGCGAGCTGGTGGAATCCGGTCTGCGCCAATGGTTGCGCTGTTGCGGCGCGGCGATGCGCGACGACCAGGTGATCGGCATGCCCTCGCACGCGGTCGACGAGGCCTGGCACGGGTTCATCCTGTGCACCCAGCTGTACGCGAAGTTCTGCACCGAGGCCTACGGCCGGTTCCTGCATCACTTCCCCGACGGCGCGGGCGACAGTGCACCCGACCACGGGTCGATGATCGAACAGCTGGGCCGCACCGTGGTGGCATGGTCGCTGGTGGCGCGACCGGACGAAGAGTGCGTGCTGTGGGACCTCGACCGCAAGGTCGGGGTCGAGCAGCCGTGGGGCGTGGACGCCCGGCACGTCGCCGCCGTGGAGGAGCAACTGCGCCGGGCGTGACCGCCTAGACCAGCTTCATCCGGCGCGCCGCGAACCGCACCGCGCCGGGCGCGATCCGGTTGATCCGGTACTGCACCCACGACTCCGGCGTCACCGGCACGATCTCGCGGCCGCTGCGCACCGCCTTCACGATCTGCGCCGCGACCCTGTCGGGGGTGTAGCCGCGCCGTTCGTAGAGCTTGTCGAACTTGCGCTGGGCGGCGGCCTCCTCCTCCGCGGACACACCCGAAATACGGGTGGTGGCAACGATATTGGTGTGCACGATGCCGGGGCACACGGTCGACACCGAGATGCCGCGATCGGCCAGTTCCGCGCGCAGGCAGTCGGAGAACATGAACACCGCCGACTTGCTGGTGGCATAGGCGGCCATGTCCCGCTGCGGGCTGTAGGCGGCCATGCTGGACAGGTTCACGATGTGCCCGCCGAGGCCGCGCTCGGCCATCGCGGCGCCGAAGGCACGGCAGCCGTTCACCACACCGCCGAGGTTTATCCGCAGCACCCGGTCGAACTCCTCGGGCGGAGTGTCGAGGAAGCTGCCCGCCTGGCCGACGCCGGCGTTGTTGATCAGGATGTCGGGCACGCCGTGTGCGGCGATCACCGCGTCCGCGTGCTCACGCACCGCGTCCCCGTCCGACACGTCGAGCGAATAGGAGTGCGCGACACCATCTTCGGCGACGATGAGCTCGGCGGTCTCCTTGGCCGCGTTCTCGTTGACGTCGGAGATCACCACCTCGGCGCCGAGCCGGGCGAAGGCCAGCGCGGTCTCGCGGCCGATGCCGCTGCCGCCGCCGGTGATCACGACCAGCTTGTCGTCGAATTCCTTCCGGCTGCGGCCGACTTCGGCGCGCGCCAGACCGCGGGGCACATCGCCGCTTCCGAGCGCGTCGATGAGTTCGGTGGTGGCAGTGGCCAGCAATTCCGGATGCGAGAACGGCATCCAGTGTCCGGCGGGTACGTCACGACGCCACAGTCGCGCGGTCCACTTGTGGGAATCGTCGTAGCCGGCTGGGCGCACGGCGACGTCGCGTCCGGCGACGATCAGCTGCACCGGGACCTCGGTGCGGCGCTCGCGCGGCGACAGCATGCGCTGGGCGATGTTCGCGCGGTAGATGAGCAGCCCGTCGACCATGTCGCGCCGGAACGTGGGCCCGAGTACGACGTTGGCGGGCGAGGTGTCGTTCATGAGGGCGACGGCCCGCTGCCACACCTTCTCGGTGCCGATGGCGTTGAAGGTGGCACGCGGCAGCACCGGGGTCATGAAGAACGCGGTGTAGGCCGAGGACAGCGCCTGGGTCACCGGCTGCCAGATGTTGCGCGGGCTCGGCCGCGAGAGCCGATCGCGTGTCCAGGCGGCCAGGTGATCGAGGTTCGGGCCGGACACCGAGGTGAACGAGGCGATCCGCTCGGTGGCCTGCGGCTCGCACACGGCCTCCCACACCTGCACCGAACCCCAGTCGTGGGCGAGCACGTGGACGGGACGGTCGGGGCTCACCGCGTCGATGACCGCGTAGAAGTCGCGCGAGAGTTCCTCGAGCCGGAAGTCGGCGGTGCGCTGGGTACGGGTGGACTCGCCGTGGCCGCGGGTGTCGTAGGCGACGACGTGGAAGCGTTCGGCGAGCCGCGGAATCACCTTGTCCCACAGGTGATGGGTGTCGGGCCAGCCGTGCACGAGCACGACGGTCTCGGCCGCGGCGTCGCCGTATTCGAACACGGCGAGCTGGAAATCACCGTTGCGGACGGTGCGCCGGTTCGCGGCCGGTGTGGTCTCGACAGTCATATCTCTTCGGACTCCTTGTCCTGGAATCGAACTCACAGGTCGAGCACCAATCGCTCACCGTGCGAACGGGATACGCAGGCGAGCATTTCACCTGCGGCGTGGTCGTCATCGGAGAGTGTGTTTTCCCGATGGTCGGGGTTGCCTGCCAGCACCCTGACCACGCACGTGCGGCAGAAGCCCTGCCTGCACGAGTACGGCTGGTCGGGGCGGGTGTCGAGGATGGCGTCGAGCGCGCTGCGGTCGGCGGGCACCTCGATCACCGCACCGGTGGAGGCGAACTCGATCTCGAACGCGGTGCCGTCGACGATCGGCGGCGGCGAGAACCGTTCGAAATGCAGTTCCACCTCGGGCATCGTGCGCACCGCGGCGACGATCGCCGAGGTCATCGGGGTGGGGCCACACGAGTACACGGCGGTGCCCGCGCCGACGCCGGGCAGCAGCGCCGCCGCGTCGGGCAGGCCGTATTCGTCGTCGGTGCGCACGGTCACGTGCTCGCCGAAGCTCTCCAGCTCGGCCAGGAACGGGATGGTGTCGCGGGAGCGCCCGGTGTAGACCATCGTCCAGGGCACCCCGAGCCGGTGGGCGAGCCGCGCCATCGGCAGGATCGGGGTGATCCCGATGCCGCCCGCGACGAAATGCAGTCGCTGCGCGGGCGAGCCGTGGCCCGGCACGGCGAACGGGAAGGCGTTGCGCGGGCCGCGGACGATGAATCGGCTGCCGACCGGCAGTTCGTCGTGCACCTCGAGCGAACCGCCGCCGCCCTCGGGGATGCGGCGCACCGCGATCCGGTAGGCGTGCGCGTCAGCGGGGTCACCGCACAGCGAGTACTGGCGCAGCCGGCCCGAGGGAAGCTCGAGATCCAGGTGCGCGCCGGGCCGCCACGCGGGCAGCTCCCGGCCGTCCGGCGACTCCAGGCGCAGGCTCACCACATCCTGGTCGTGCGCGACGACCCGGCGCTCGGTGACGACCACCGGGAACCGGCGATCGTCGACGCGCGGGCGCAGATCGCGGCGATTGACCAGGGCGCTCCAGCTCAACCGGGCCGACGCGATCGCGTGCAGCACCCTGGTGCCTGGATCGTGCCGGTGTTTGCCGTAGAGGTCGCCCGGCAATGCCTGGGGTATGTCGCGCACGGTCACGAAGCGGCCGCCCGCGCGGCGGGCGACTGCGCGAGGTAGGCGACGGCCTGCGCGGTCGAGCCGACATTCTCCGGGCTGTAGCCGGGCTGGAAGGTCGACAGCGCGCTGATCAGCAGCGACGGGATGCCGGGGAGCGCACCGCGCCACATCGCGGCCAGGACCTCGGCGATGACCCGCGGGTAGCCGTGATCGGGCAGTCGCGGATCCTGCTGCACCAGGAACTTCGCACCGCGCACCACCAGGGCGATGAAGATCGGGAACACCAGCACCATCGAGGCGCAGCGGCGCACGTAGCCGACGCCGAAATATTCGGCGACATCGTGGGCGACGTTGCGATGCTCGACTTCCTCGGCGCCGTGCCAGCGGAACAGGTCGGCCATGCGCGGGTCGGCGCCGAACTTCTCCAGGTCGACGTTGATCACCCAGTCGCCGAGCCAGGCGAAGAAGTGCTCGAGGCAGGCGATGAACGCGAGCCGTTCGACCAGCATCTGCCGTCCGGCGCGGTCGTCGCCGCCACGGGGGCCCAGCGTCTTGCGGAACAGGTATTCCATCTGCCGCACATAGGGACTCGCGTCGATGCCGTTGGCCGTGAGCACGTCGCGCAGGACCTTCTCGTGGGTCTCCGCGTGCATGGATTCCTGCCCGATGAAACCGAGCATGTCCTCGCGCAGCTTCTCGTCCTTCACGTAGGCCAGCGCCTCGCGATAGGTCACGATGAACATGCGCTCACCCTCGGGCAGCAGCATGTTCAGCGCGCTGATCAGGTGTGACGCGTACGGTTCGGCCGACATCCACTGCAGGTCGACGCCCGACCAGTCGAAGGTCACATTGCGAGCGTGCAGAGCGACCTTGCCGGGATCCACCTCCGGTCGCCGTGCTGCTCGGCGAAGTAACTTCATCGGTACTCCTCGTCCTACCGCGCGATACTCCTTCGAGCGCCAGGCGCGACGGTGCGCCGGTCGTGCGGTAGGCCAATCATACATGTACGTAGTATTCGAAGTAACACCTAATTTGGTCGCGTTTCGCCGAAATCATGACGCGACAAGCACCACGACCGGCAGCGCGGCCAGTACCGCGCAGACGGCGATATTGAGCCGTTTGTGCTCGGCCAGCACGCCGACGAACTCCCGCAGCAGCGCGCTCGGCAGGTAGTACCGCGCCGTCGGCGCGCCGGTGACCTGCGCGTCGAGCCCGACCGAACGGGCAAGCAGCGCGGTCCGCAGCACGTGGAAGTTGCTGGTCACCAGCAGGATGTTGTGTTCGATCCCCTGCCGGGCGAGCAGATGCTTGCTGAACAGCAGGTTCTCGCGGGTGGTGGTCGACCGGTCCTCGGGCAGCACGTCCCCGGCGGGCACGCCGTACTCGGCGAGATAGCTGGTCATGGCCGCGGCCTCGGAGACCTTCTCGTCGGAGCCCTTGCCGCCGCTGGGCACCAGCAGCGGGGTGCGGCCGTGCGCGCGGTCGGTGTGCCAGATGCCCAGCGCCCGGTCGAGCCTGCTGGCCAGCAGCGGCGGCACCCGGTCACCCAGCAGACCCGAGCCGTGCACGACGATCGCGGCGGCGCCGTCGGTGCGGGTCGCCATGCCGTAGACCACCGAATAGAGCAGGAACGAGAGCAGCACGAAGCCCAGGTAGGACGCGACGAGGACGACGGCGAGCAGCAGCGCGCCGAGCACCTTCCACTCGGCGAGCACGGCCAGGACCAGCAGCACGTAGGGCACCAGCAAGGCGACACCGAGCGCCGCGGAGAGCAGGTTGGCCACGCGCAGACCCTCCCGGTGCAGCATCACCGCCCCGTTGACGATCAGCAGTCCGGCCAGGACCAGCACGAGTAGCGGCGACAGGGCGAGCACGAGCGCGACCAGCACTTCCGGCCCAGCCCCTGCCGCGCCCGAGGCGACCAGCGCACCGCCGGCGCACAGCAGGCCGAGCAGCAACAGCACCCCGTTGCCGAACCGCCGTCGCTCCTGACGGAATCGCAGCGCGAACACACCGAGCAGAACCACACCGATCACCAGCAAGATCACCGGGCCCACCCTATCCGGCTATCCACCGGCAACCGCGGTTCGGCGGCGGTGATGTGGCGCGGTCAACCCGCCGACGACGTTCGGCGGCGGATCCGGCGCGGCAGCGCACCCGGGTCCCAGGCCCCGCCGCGGCCCCGCGTCAGGGGGTAGCACGCGAAGCCGATGAGGGCGGCGCTTCCGTGCCCGATATCGGTGAAGGTCCGACTCAGCAGGATCGGCGGTATCACCACGGCGAACACACCGAGGACGTACCACCAGCGCCACGGCCGCACCAGCCGATAGGCCAGCACGGCGGCGACACCGGCCAGCGCGTAGCTGACGCCGACGTCGAGGGTGTACATCGCCCGTTGCGGCGCGTCGTCGTTGCGGATCGCCCACAGCAGCACACCCTCGCTGAGATAGGTGGCGCCCACGTGCGCGAGCACGGCGACCACCAGCCAGCGCAGCGTGCCGAGCCACCGCTCGGCATTGGCGTGAAAGATCGTGAACAGCACCGCGTAACCGAACCAGCCACCCCCGTCGGTCCAGAACGCGCTGCCGATCAGCACCCGGACGGGGTCCTCGCCGAGGTGGTACAGATTGGTCGACCGATGCCCGAGCCAGGCCCTGGCCTCCTCGGGCGTGAGCCGGTGGATGATCACGGTCGTCACCGCCAGCGCGGCCAGCCACAGATACGTGCCCGGCGCGCTGCGCAGCCAGCGCCAGACCCCGGCCGCCACCGCGCCGGCTCGCGCCCGCCCGCTGCCCGATGCGCTCACCTTCGCCAGTGTGCCGGACTCCGGTGCTGTTTCCGCGTGCGGAGCCCGGGTAGTCGGCAAACAGAAACCCCATCGAGAAGCGGAGGTGTAGCTATGCCGCAGCAAGCATGGAGTAGCAAACGCGAACGGCAGTACAAGCACATCAAGGAATCGCAGAAGGAACGTGGCGCCGGCGAGGACAGGGCCGAGGAGATCGCGGCACGCACGGTCAACAAGTCGCGGGCGCAGTCCGGTGAGGCCAAGCGGTCGAGCAAGCTCTCCCGCACCGACACCTCGCCGCAGCGTCGTGGCGGCCAGCGGTCCCATCGCAAGGGTCCGCGCGGTCTGACCCGTGACCAGCTCTATGAAGAGGCGCGGCGCCGCAATATCGACGGTCGCTCGAAGATGAACAAGCAGGAACTGGCCCACGCCCTCGGTCGCGACTGACAGCCTCCGAAAGGTTCGCCATGCAGATCGGATTCAAACTGGCCGCCGAGGCGTTCGGCCCGAACGAGCTGGTGCGCCAAGCCGTTCGGGCCGAGGCCGCCGGCTTCGACTTCGTCGAGATGAGCGACCATTTCCACCCGTGGCTCGACAACCAGGGCCATTCACCCTTCGTCTGGACGGTCCTCGGCACCATGGCCGCCCGCACCGAGCGGATCGGCCTGGCCACCGGCGTGACCTGCCCGATCATCCGCTATCACCCCGCGATCGTCGCGCAGGCCGCCGCGACCACCGCGCTGATCTCGGACGGACGGTTCACCCTGGGTATCGGCTCCGGCGAACGCCTCAACGAGCACATCGTCGGCCGGGAGTTCCCGCCGATCCGGGTGCGGCAGGCCATGTTACGGGAGGCGCTCGAGATCATCCGGCTGCTCTGGCAGGGTGGGTATCGCAGCTACGACGGCCGGTATCTGTCGCTGTCGGACGCGCGGGTGTTCGACCTGCCCGACACCCTGCCCGAGATCGCGGTGGCTGCCGGTGGCCCCGAGGCCGCCGCCATCGCCGCCGAGCTCGGTGACGGCCTGTTCGCCACCGAGCCGAAACCCGAACTCGTGCAGGCGTATCGGCTGGCAGGCGGCTCGGGACCGCGGTACGCGGAAGTCGGCGTCGCCTTCGCCGAGAACGAACGCGACGGCGCCGCGGCCGCACTGTCGACCAACCGCTGGTCGGTCGGCGGCTGGAAGGTGCTCAGCGAGTTGCCCAATCCGGCGAACTTCGCCGCGGCGACGACGACCGTCCGCGAGGACGACATGCTCGAATCCTTCGTCTGCGGCAACGATCCCAAGCGCTATGTCGAGGCGGTGCGCGAGTACACCGACGCGGGCTTCGACCGTGTGGTCCTGATGAACGCGGGCCCGGACATGGACGCGTTCCTCGACTTCTACGCGGGCGAACTCGATCCGCTGCTGCGCGCCACCGGCTGACATCGGCGAAAGGCAGGTGGCACGGTGATCCGCGTCGGCACCTCCGGCTGGCAGTACCGCGACTGGCGTGGCGTGCTGTATCCGGACGGCCTGCCGATGCGGCGCTGGCTCGAGCACTACGCCGACGCGTTCGCCACGGTCGAATCGAACAACGCCTTCTACCGGCTGCCGAGCCGGGAGACCTTCGCCGCGTGGCGGGAGCGGACACCGGCGGACTTCCTGGTCGCGGTGAAAGCCAGCCGCTTCCTCACCCACATCAAGCGACTGCGCGAACCCGAGGAACCCGTGCAGCGCCTGCTCGATCGGGCCGACGGACTCGGCAAGCAACTCGGCCCGATCCTGCTGCAACTTCCGCCGACCCTGCGCGCGGATGCCGCGCTGCTCGACGACTGCCTGCGCTGCTTCCCCGCCTCGGTGCGGGTCGCGGTGGAACCCCGGCACGACTCGTGGTGGACCGACGACATCCGCGCGGTGCTGGAAGCCCGCCACGCCGCGCTGGCCTGGGCCGATCGCGACTCCCGCCCGATCACCCCGCTCTGGCGCACCACCGACTGGGCCTACCTGCGCCTGCACGAGGGTCGCGCGCACCCGGCGCCGCACTACGGCCGCCACGCGCTGGACAGCTGGGTGCACCGGCTGCTCGACGCCTGGCCCGATACCGCCGACATCCACGTCTACTTCAACAACGATCCCGGTGGCGCGGCCGTGCGCGATGCGATCACCTTCGCCCACCTCGCGGACGGGGCGGGCGCGCACGTCACCCGCGTGCCCGAGTCCGCACGAGCTGCCGCGGGAGGAAGCGGATGACGACCAGAACCCGGTATCCGGGTGCGGCGGAATACATTCCGCACACCGACGACCTGGCCGCCGTGCGCGCCGCCGCGCAACGCTGCCACGGCTGCGACCTCTACCGCGATGCCACCCAGACCGTGTTCGGCGAGGGCGCGGCGACGGCGAGCACCGTCCTGGTCGGCGAACAGCCCGGCAACGACGAGGATCTGGACGGGCACCCGTTCGTCGGCCCGGCGGGCCATCTGCTCGATCGCGCGCTGGCCGAGATCGGCGTCGACCGTGACTCGCTGTATCTCACCAACGCCGTGAAGCACTTCCGGTTCGTCGAGCGCGGCAAGCGCCGGATCCATCAGCAACCGCGCCGGACCGAGATCGTCGCGTGCGCACCGTGGCTGGTGACGGAGCTGGAACTGGTGGCCCCCGACCTGGTGATCTGCCTCGGCGCGATCGCCACGCAGGCGGTGCTCGGCCCGAAAGCCAAGGTCACCGAGCTGCGGGGACGGATCGTCGACGCCGAGCACTACCGGGTCGGGGCGACGGTGCACCCCGCCTCGGTCCTGCGCGCGACCGATCGCGCGCAGGCCTACACCGAGTTCGTCGACGACCTGACCCGGTTGTTCGAGGCGGGGTGAACCGGGATCACCAGCCCGGATCGACGTCCATCGGCACGTTGATCCAGCTCGGGCGGGCCGGGTCGAGCTCGAGGTGCTGGGTCCGCAGACCGCTCTCGTTCAGCAACGGCCGCAACGGGATTCCGCTGGGGAAGTTGCTCGCGAACATGTCGACGCGCAGGCGGTGACCCGGCAGGAGCACGCCGTCGGTGGCGCGGATGCCGATATCGACCGTGGTCGGCTCGCCCGGCACCACCGGCTGACGGGTGTCGAGGGTGAGAATCGGGTACGGGTCGGTGTAGTCGCCGTTGGGTGAGCGCGTCGACTTGCCGTCGTCGACCGCGCGCAGCGAGGCGACCAGCTGACCCTGCGACCAGACGGTCGAACGCCCGTCGGGCGCAACGTCGTTCACCGTCACCGTCCAGTAGCCGTCGGTCGCGTCGAGCACGGTGTTCAGGTGTGCCGCGATCGAGCCCGAGATGCGGGTCGGCTGGGTCACCGGCGCGGTGGTGAAGGTCAGCGCCGCGCCTTCACTGATCCGGGCGTCTTTGGCGCAGACATCGGGCAGCGGAATCAGACCGGCCGTGCCCTGCGCGGCATCGCGCGAGCAGACGGTGGTCAAGCTCGGATCGACCGAAACCCGCTGGGCGGCACCGGGTGCGGTGACCAGGCTGCCGTCGTGCCTGCTGCCGGGCGCTGTCCCCGAGGACGCGCCGTCGAGGTACAGCCGCCGGTGCTGCATGCCCGGCCGCGGGAACGCGACGTCGGTGGTCCACTGCTCGCTGCCCTGCTGCCACAAGGTGACCGGCTCGTAGCGGTCGATGCCGTTGTCGATGCCCTTGAGCCACTTGTCGAACCAGGCGCGCTGCAACGACTCCAGCGGCGCGGGCGCACCGGCCTGACCCAGGCCCGAGCTCACGGTCACGTGATAGACGTTGCCCATGATGAGCTTCTTCTGCTCGGCGGGCACATCGACGGCGTTGTAGATGCGCGGGGTCGAGTAGGTGAAGATGTCGTGCCAGCCGCCGTAGAGGAAGGTCGGCACCTGCACCTGATCCGGCGCGCCGACCCAGGCGGTCCGCAGCGGGCTCTCGTCGTCGAGGATCGAGGCCATCTCCGGCGGGATCTGGTCCACGCTCGGGGTGGTCAGCGCGGCGATGAGCACATTGAAGAAGGTGAACGGGTCGCGCACCCGGTCGGCCAGCCAGGTCCAGTCGAACTTGCCGGTCAGGATCGAGACCAGGTCCGGCAGCAGTTTCGTGCCGTCGACGGCGAGCAGCCAGGCCGGGATGAAGCCGATGCCGAGCGCACCACCGGGGGCGGCGACATCGCGGATCAGGTCGCTGCCCGGCACGATCGGGAAGATCGCCTTGAGCGCCTCGGGATGCCGCTGCGCGGTCTGCAGCTGGTTGATCCCGGAGTAGGAGATGCCGCTCATCCCGATCTTGCCGTCGGACCAGCGCTGCTCGGCTGCCCAGTCGACGACCTCGACGCCGTCGAGCTGTTCGCGTTCGCCGAACACCTGCCAGACGCCCTGCGAGAAACCGGTGCCGCGCACGTCGACGACGACCTGGGTGTAGCCGCCGCGGATCAGGTTCCGGTCCACGCCGAAGGTGCGCGCGGCGCCGCCGGGCAGGGCCTTCATCATGTCGCTGAGGCTGCTGAAGCCGAAGGCCGAGAAGTCCAGGTTCTGCAGGACCGGCATCAGCAGGTCGGACAGGCCGGGCACCGCGAGCGTCGAGTCGGCGATGTTGGAGACGAGCTTCGTGTACGGCGTCATGTTGACGATCGTCGGCGTCGGCTCGGCGATCGGCTGTCCGTCGGCGCCCGCCGGGTGATAGACGTTGGCTTTCAATACCGTTCCGTCACTCATGGTGATCGGCACGTCCCACTCGATGAAGACGTTCGGGTATTGTTGCGGCCCGTTGTGGGTGGCGACGAATTGCGCGTCCAGCCCATCGGTGGCAGGCAATGCCTGGCCTACCGGTGCCGACGCGACCGCCCCCGCGAACACGACGACAGATGCGACCAGCGCGGCCAGTCGCCCTCGATGTTTGATCATGCTTCGGTCTCAGCCCTCCACCATCGGGAACCACGACGTTCCCGTACCGGAAAGTAACGTAGCCTGCGTCACGTTCGATCGCAAGAACATGTTCCCGGCCCACCCCCTGTACCGACCAACCGCCGCGCGGACCCGATCAGGCCACCTGACAGAATCGACGATGTGAACGCGCCCGAACTCGATGCCGACGGACGCAGATACCGCGGCGCCGCCCCCGGGCAGCGTCAGCAGGAGCGCCGCGCCCGCCTGATCGACGCGGCGACCGAGGCGTTCGGCACCGACGGCTACCGCAACACCACGGTCACCTCGATCTGCGCCGCCGCCGGCGTCGGGAAGCGCTACTTCTACGAATCCTTCACCGACAGCGAGGATTTGCTGCTCGAGGTGTATCGCGAAGTGGCCGCGCGGATGATCGAGGCGATCCATGTCGGCATCGGCGACGTCGAGGCCGAGATCCCCACCAGGGTGCGCAGCGCGCTGACGGCGTATTTCCAGCTCATCCTCGACGACCCGCGAGTGCCGAGGATCGCCTTCTTCGAGATCCTCGGCGTGAGCCCGACCGTCGACCGCGCCTATCATGATGTGCTCGACGCACTGATCGACATCTGCATGGCCCTGCTGACCCCGTATGTGGACCTGGACAACCACCCCGCCGTGAGCGTGCGGATGGTGGTGCTCGGGCTTGTCGGCGCGATCCTGATCATCGCCCAGAAATGGGTGCTCGACGACTACCGCCAGCCGCTGGACGACGTCGTCGACAGCGGGTTCCTCGTGGTGACCGCCGTGCTGGAGCGCATCGGCTCGGTCACCGAATAGCGCTGCGCTAGAGCACTTTCCGCGCGGCGATGCCGTCGAGCAGGGCGGCCAGACCGAACCGGAAGCTGCTGTCGGGCGCGGCGTTGTAACCGGTGCCCGCTGCGCGCTCGATCCGGGCGCGCAGCCGGGGGAACGTGCCCGCGATCTCGCTCGCCTCGGTCATCGCCTGCGCCAGTTGCGCTTCCGGGTCGGCGCCGCCCTTGCTCAGCCGTCTGCGCAGGGAGACGTTGGCGGCGGGGCCGGTCGCGTTGCCGAGGACGAACAGGAAGATCGCGGCGACGGCGCGGTCGGCATCGTCGTCGTCGAACCCGGCCGACTCGAAGATCGCCAGCGCGTTCTCGTCGTGCCTGGACTTGTTGGGGCCGTAGAGCAGATGACTCGCCTGCGCCTGCACCAGCCAAGGGTGCCTGGCCAGCGCCTCATACATCCCGGTGGCCATCGACTCGGCGGCCGCGCGCCAGTCGGCGGCATCCGGGTCGGGCAGGTCGATCTCGCCCCACACCTCGTCGACGGCCAGGCGCACCAGGTTGTCCTTGTTCTTCACGTGCCAGTACATGGCGGTCGCGGCGGAGTCCAGGCGCTGACCGAGGCTGCGCATGTTCAGTCCGTCCAGGCCCTCCTCGTCGAGCAGCTCGATCGCCGCGCCGACGATCTGTTCCCTGGTCAAGGTGTCGCGTGCCATGCCGCCACGATAGGCGCGCTCGCCCGACTTTCACAAAGTTCAATAAGTCACTTGCACTTAGTTCAAGTCTGACGCTATGGTTCTTTTACTTAGTTCAAGTCGGATCGGAGCACCCCATGAACACCCTCGTCGCCGCCATCGAGATCGCCATCGCCGCCGCCTTCGTGAGCATGCCGATCGTCCGCCACCGCTACGGCAAGGCCGCCATGGCGACCGCGCAGGCCGAGCTGTCGCGCCAGGGCGTGCGCACCACAGCGCTGCACGAACACGGCATGCGGTTCGATGCCAGCGGGCACGAGAGCGCGGCGCCGCTGAGCGTCGCCGCGATCATGCTCACCGCGGCCGGGCTGAACCTGGCCGGCCTCGACATCGCCCGCCCGGTGAACTGGATGGTGCTGACCCTGGTGTTCCTCGGCAACTGCGTGATCGTCTACAGCAACCACACCGCGGTGCGGTCGGTGACGGCCGCCTTCGCCCGCACCGGTGATCCCGAGCTGGCGCGGATCGACGTGCCCGCCCTGCTCGACCGCGCCGAAGCCGGGTTCCCGGCGTGGACCTGGACTCTCCAGAAGGTCCGCAACACAGTGGTTTTCGCGGGCGCCGTCATCGGGCTGGCGCTGTCGGTCCTCGGCTGAGATCCCCGTCCCGAAGCCCCGGTTCCGGCCGGGGTTTCGTCGTGCGCGGGCTCGGGCACCGCGAGGACGGCCACCGCCGACAGCACCGCCGTGGTCGGTACCGCGTCCTGGGCAGCGAGCAGGCCGAAAACGACGCCGAGCACACCGAATACCGCCCAGGTGCTCGCCGGCCTGCCGAGCGCGGCGGTGACCAAATAGATCAGCGGCAGCACCTGTCCGACGACCTGTCCACCGCCGCGCTGGCCGCCCGCGAAGGCGTGAGCGCACGCCACCTGACCCGCCTGTTCGGCAAACACCTCGGCGTCACCCCTGGCCGCCACATCCGCCGCGCGCGGGTCGAAGCGGCCGCCCAGTTGCTGGTGCACACCACGACCCCGGTCGCGGCGATCGCGACCCGCTGCGGCTTCGGCACGGCCGAGTCACTGCGGCAAGCGTTCGTGCGCCGGTTCGGCGTCGCACCCGCGCATTACCGAGCGACGTTGTCGCGGCACTCCCCCTCGACGAGCTCGGAGGCGGTCAGCCGATCCCGGCCGTGAACTCGGCGAACCGCTCGGCGATGCGGTCGGGGTATTCACCGTTGATGGCGTGCGAGGCGTCCGGCCACACCTCCACCTGGGCGCCGGGGATCAGCCGGGCGGTGTCGGCGGCCTCGGTCGCGTCGTGCACGATGCTGCGACCGGCGAACACGGCAAGCACCGGCACGGCGATCGCGCGCAGTTCTTCCTCGGTCGGGCGCGGCAGCAGCGGCTGGGCGTCGCGGTAGTCCCTCATGCCGGAGGCGACCAGCCTGCCCTCGGGGACCGAGTCGTCGACGGGAGCGCCACCGGAAATCCAGCTCAGCAGCCGATTGCGCAGCCTCGGCGGCATCGCGGGGATGGCGCTGCCCAGCGAGACGATGATCATCTTCCAGCTCAACCGGGCGAAGGTGTTCGCCGGATCGAGCAGGGTGATCGAGGCGACGCAGTCGGGGCGGTGCATGGCGGTCTGCACCGCCAGATTCGCGCCGATGCTCACGCCGAGCAGATGGGCGCGTGGAACACCCAGTCCGGCAATGGTTTCCGAGACCCAGGTGGCTTGATCGAGTCCGTCGATCAGCTCCCTGGTCTGGCCGCTCGCGCCCGGCTCACCGACGCTGTCCACCGACCAGACGGTGTGCCGCGCCCGCAGGCCGGGCAGGTTGGTGGCCCACATCGGGGTCGATGCCTGCCGGCCGGACAGCAGGACCACCGGCGTGCCACCGCTGGGGCCGAACCGGTAGGCGCGCACCTGCCCGAACGAAGTGGGCACCGCCGCCATCGCGTCGGGCTTCGGTAGTTCCGCCATGCCTGCGCGATAGGCGGCGGCGAACCGGTGGAAGCTCGCCTGGTCGGTGAAGTACCCGACCTTGTCCGCGGGTCGACCGATCGTGGGATCCAGGAAGAACTCGTCCTCGGCCATGCCGCCGAGGGTAGTCCGCCCACCTGTGCCACGGCGGCAGGCGGGCCGATCAGCGCAGCAGGGCGACGATCGCGTCCTGGTCGAGGCGTTCGGCGTTCTGCAGTGCGGTGCGGCCGTCCGCGTCGCGGATCTGCGGGTCGGCGCCGCGGGCGATCAGGTCACGTACCAGGGCCGCGTCGTTGTCCGCTGCGGCGGCGAACAGTTCGTCGTCGAGACTGTGATCGACCTGCCGGGTGGTCGGCGGCTGCTCCGTGGTCGGCGACGGTGGCGTGGCCTGCGCGGATACCTCGGTGGTCGCCGAGGCGTGGGCGGCCTGCGGCACATCCGGGTCGGCGGAACAGGCGCCGATCCCCACCGCGAGCACCGCGAGCGCGAGCACACCGGCACCACGGACTGTGGGGCGAGCCGGATTCATAGGTTCTCCTCTGGTCAGGTCCCCTCCACCGTGCCTACCGGGCCCCACCGCGTCCAGGACGAAGTACCGATCACCGCCATCGACGGCCAGACCGTGCGCCTGACCCATCCGCCGACAGATCTGGTCTTCGACGAAAAGTGACCGGTTGACCACCCCGGCTCCCGGGGTAACCCTGAGTTATGACTACTCACGAGGATCAGCAACTCGACGAGGTCATCGAACGGTTGACCATCCGTTACCCCACGATCGCCCCGGCCGAGATAGCCGACATCGTCCAGCAGACCTATGACCATTTCGCGAAGGTGCACGTCCGCGACTTCGTTCCGCTGCTCGTCGAACATCATGTGCGGGAAGAGCTGGGCACGCCGACCGGGGATATCCCACCCATCCCGGACTGATCGGGCCGCGGCACCGCTAGCGTTGGCGTAGCACACGCCGACACTGAGGAGTTCCGCATGCCCGAGACCGTCCGTGGAGTCATTGCCCGCGCGCAGGATGCCCCGGTCGAAACGGTCGACATCGTGATCCCCGATCCGGGGCCGCACGATGTGATCGTCCGTGTGCAGGCCTGCGGGGTCTGCCACACCGACCTGCACTACCGCGAGGGTGGGATCAACGACGAGTTCCCGTTCCTGCTCGGTCACGAGGCCGCCGGTGTCGTCGAGACCGTCGGCTCCGCGGTCACCCATGTCGCCGAGGGCGATGCGGTGGTGCTGAACTGGCGCGCGGTCTGCGGCGAATGCCGGGCCTGTCGGCGCGGCCGCCCCTGGTACTGCTTCGACACCCACAACGCGAGCGCCCCGATGACGCTCACCGACGGCACCGCGCTGACCCCCGCGCTCGGCATCGGCGCATTCGCGGACAAGACCCTCGTGCACGAAAAGCAGTGCACCAAAATCGATCCCGAGACCGACCCGGCAGTGTCGGGTCTGCTCGGCTGCGGCGTGATGGCAGGCATCGGTGCCGCCATGAACACCGGCGCCGTCTCGCGCGGCGACAGTGTCGCGGTGATCGGCTGCGGCGGTGTCGGCGACGCCGCGATCGCGGGCGCCCGCCTGGCCGGCGCGGGCACGATCATCGCGATCGACCGCGACCCGCGAAAGCTGGAGTGGGCGAAGGATTTCGGCGCTACCCACACCATCGACGCGAGCACCGGTGACGTGGTCGAGCAGATCAAGGAGCTCACCGACGGTTTCGGCGCCGATGTCGTGATCGACGCGGTCGGCAGGCCGGAGACCTGGCAGCAGGCGTTCTACGGTCGCGACCTCGCGGGCACCGTGGTGCTCGTCGGCGTCCCGACACCGGACATGAAGCTCGAGATGCCGCTGATCGACCTGTTCTCGCACGGCGGCTCCCTCAAGTCGTCCTGGTACGGCGACTGCCTGCCCGAACGCGACTTCCCGATGCTCATCGATCTGTATCGCCAGGGCAGGCTGCCGCTGGACCGCTTCGTCACCGAGCGCATCGGCATCGACGAGGTCGAGCAGGCGTTCACCGCCATGGGCGAGGGCCGGGTGCTGCGTTCGGTGGTGGTCTGGTGAGCGCCCGCATCGAGAAGGTCGTCACCTCAGGCGTTTTCGCGCTCGACGGCGGCACCTGGGAGGTCGACAACAATGTGTGGCTGATCGGCGACGACGACGAGGTGCTGGTCGTCGACGCCGCCCACGACGCCGACGCCATCGCCGCGGCGGTCGGCTCCCGGCATGTCACCGCGATCCTGTGCACGCACGGCCACAACGACCACGTGACCGTCGCGCCCGAACTCGGCGAGCGCCTCGACGCCCCGGTCCTGCTCCACCCCGGCGACGAGCCGCTGTGGCGGATGACCCACCCCGACGCCGGCTACCTCTCGCTGGCGGATACCACCCGGATCACGGTGGCGGGCACCGACATCGACCTTCTGCACACCCCCGGCCACTCCCCCGGCTCGGTCTCGCTGCACCTGCCCGAACTGGCGGCGCTGTTCACCGGTGACACCCTGTTCGCGGGCGGTCCGGGCGCCACGGGGCGGTCGTTCTCCGATTTCGGCACGATCATCGATTCGATCCGCGACCGATTGTTCGCGCTGCCCGAGGAGACCACGGTTTACACCGGACACGGCGACACGACCACCATCGGCACCGAAAAGCCCGCCCTCGCCGACTGGATCGCCCGCGGCCACTGACCCAGTCGATCTGGACGATCGATCACCAGGCTCTGGCAGCAGCAACGGCCGAGAAGAAGAATCCACCAGAGCCTGGTGATCTTGTAGCCGAATCAGGTGTCGTGGCTCGGCGCGGTCGATCGGCCTATTCCCGGCACGAATCTGCCTGTGGTGGCGCAGTACTCCCGATAGTCGGCGCCGTGGACCCTGGTCAGGTACGGCTCCTCGACCACGCGGACTTGCAGTTCGATCGTCAGGACAAGTAGCAAGAATGCCGCCAGCGCGACGGCGTTCGGGATGATCAACGCGATCCCCGCGCCGAAGACGAGCATCGCGGTGAAGATCGGATTGCGCACCAGGCCGAATACGCCGGAGCGAACCAAAGTCGTTGTCTCACTGGCATCGACACCGATCCGCCAGGATTCGCCCATCTCGTTCTGCGCGTAGAGGGTCGCGCCGATTCCCGCGATCGCCAGGACGAATCCGGCCGTCTGGATCGGCGCGGCGGTGAGGGCATCGATCGGGCCGAGTACGCCGCCGAGTTGCAGAGCCACCGCTGCCAGCCCCACGACGATCGCCGCGATGAAGCCGACACCGGCCAGCCATTCCAGCGACCCGGGACGCCCGCTGATGCCGCGGAACCCGGTGGAGCCGGTCGCCCGATACTGCCGCCAACTGCGCCAACCGAATCCGAGCGCACCGAAAATCACGTACAGGACCAATGCCGAGACAGCCATAGCCACTTCCTTTCCTCAGTCGTCGCAGCAGTCGCGGGCCGCGACCGTGCCGAGTGGCGGTGTCACGCAACAGGTGTCGCCCCGCCACGCGTCGCGACCTTCTTTCACGGCGATGACGGCGATCACCAGAGCCGCGATCGGATCGGCCCATGACCAGCCGAACAGGGCATTGAGCAGCAGCCCGACGAGCAGCACCGCGGACAGGTAGGTGCACAGCAAGGTCTGCTTGGAGTCGGCGACCGCCGAGGCAGAGCCGAGTTCACGGCCCGCGCGGCGCTGCGCTATCGACAGGACCGGCATGATCACCAGACTCGCTGCCGCCAAGCCGATTCCGACCGGAGAATGCCGCGCTTCCCCCACCCCGAACAGCGCGCGCACCGCGTCGACGGTGACGTAGGCGGCCAGCGCGAAGAACGAGAACGCGATGATCCGCAGCGTGACCTTCTCCCTGGCTTCCGGATCCCGGCCGGCGAACTGCCACGCGACCGCCGCCGCGGAGGACACCTCGATCACCGAGTCGAGCCCGAAGCCGATCAATGCCGACGAGGACACCCGAGTGCCCTCGGTCAGCGCGATGATCGCCTCGATCACGTTGTAGCTGATCGTCGCGGCCACCAACCAGCGGATCCGGGTGGCGAGCACCTTGCGGCGACCCGGAAGCACCAGCGGCACGCCGAGTTCCGGCATCAGCAGCACTCCTCGGTCGCGGCCGCAGGGCAGCAGGCCGGATCGACTTCGAGCACCAAGCCGATGAGGTCGTCGAGTGCCCGGCCGATCCGTGGATCGGCCAGCTCGTAGCGGCTACGCCGACCTTCCGGCACGGCGACAACCAGCCCGCAGCCGCGCAGACAGGCCAGGTGGTTGGACAGGATCTGCCGGGACACCCCGATCTTGTCCGCCAGCTCCGACGGGTACCCGGGCGCAGAGCGCAGGCTCAGCAGGATCCGCGTCCGGGTCGAGTCCGACAGCGCGTACCCGAAGCGGGACAGTGCGTCGCCATGCATCACGGTGTCCATGGCTTCTATAGTACAGATATTTCTGTATTCAGAAACCACTGTACAAGAGCGCGTGTTACCGAGTCTGGGTTTCGGGACGCCGCATCCACACGACCAAGGCGATAACCAGCGCGAATGCGGCCAGCGCGGTCCCGGTGCGCAGGAAGTGGAAGGCATCCCAGCGGGCGAGGATGGTAGCGTAGTCAGCCGGAGCTCCCGCGACCGCCCACTCGTTGATCCGGTGGTTGATCGGCACATTGCCGAGCCTGGTGACGGCGAACGAGGCGACCACCAGGGCCGTGGCCGCCGCGGCGACGACCCGGTGCCGACCCGTCGAGAACACAGCGGCGACCAGGCAGCTCAGCGCGGCGGCTGCCATCGTGGCCTGCATGCTGATGCTGTTGTTCCGCATGAGTTCGGTGTGGAATTCGAGGCGCATCTGCAGCGGCACCCGATCGAAGGTCGGAACGAGATTGGCGGCGCCGTAACCGAAAGCGCCGGCGAGCAGACCGGTGGTGAGCAGGGCGAGCGAGCGGATACTTCGGACGAGCACAGCGATCTCCTCGATCAGGCGGCGGGAACGGTGCGGGTGAGCTGGTCGGCGCGGCGGAGCTTGCCGTCCGGCGTGAATTCACCGAACAAGAAGACCTCCGTGGTGACGGTTCCCGTCGTGCGCATCGTGGCGTGGATGGTCATCCGCACGGCCATCCGATCGCCGTCCGCGATCACCTCCTCGACCTCGAACCGGTAGTCGCGCAGGTTCTTTCGCACGGGACGGAGGTGGGCGACCAGCCGGTCCCGATCCAGCCGGATCCCGTCGGCAACCTGCACGATGTCGGGCGTGTGAAACCGGTCGACGACGTCGGCCGGATCGGTGTCACCGTCCAGCGCGGCGGCGGTGTACTCGGTGAAGAAGTCAGCGATGAATTGCTCGGGCGAACGGGGCGGTGCGGGGTCCATGACACTCCAGCCGTAGAATTCTTACAGTGCTGTAAAGGTTAGACCTAGCCACGCAATTTTGACAAGGGTGTAAGACTTTGACTCGATCAGGGGAACCGAAACGACGTGCGGACGCCACCCGCAGCAAGGCGGCGGTGCTCGACGCCGCCACCCGGCTGCTCGCCACCCAGCCGGATGCCGGGATGGCCGCGATCGCCGCGGAGGCAGGCGTGACCAGGCAAACCGTCTACGCGCACTTCGCTTCTCGAGACGACCTGATCAACGCCGTCGTCGACCGAACGACCGGCCAGGCCGCCGAAGCCATGCGGGCGGCCGATCTCGACAGTGGCCCGGCCACCGATGCCCTGGTGCGAATGCTCGATGTGGGCTGGCGGTTCTTCCGGGTCTCCCCGCTCGCCCACCATGTCGGCGCGTTCGCGCGCCAACGCGACGAGGATCGTCAGTTCCCCATCAACGAGCGACTGCTCCGGCTCATCACCCGAGGACAGCGTGCGGGCGAGTTCGACGGCGAGGTGTCACCGCAGTGGCTCGTCACCGCGATCGTCGCGGTCAGCCATGCGGCGGGCGACGAGGTCAGGGCAGGTCGGATGACGCAGCCACAGGCGCAGGCGGTGCTGCGCGACAGCGTCCTTCGGCTGGTCGGCGGGAGCGTAAACATTCCGTAAGGCGGTTCGGCGACAGTGGCATCACACCGCAACAACGAAGGGATGCACATCATGCGCAAGTTCAAGCTCCAGGTCCAGACCACCATCGACGGCTTCATGGCAGGCCCGAACGGCGAGATGGACTGGCTGACGTTCGCGTGGAGCGACGACCTCGCCGCCCACATCGGTGCGCTGACCGAGCCGGTCGACACCATCGTGCTCGGCCGCAAGCTCGCCGAAGGATTCATTCCGCACTGGGCCGCGCAGCCCGAGCACGAGACCCAGGAGGCGATCGACACCATGAACAAGACGCCGAAGGTCGTCATCTCGCGGACCATCACCGAATCGCCGTGGGACAACACGGTTGTCGCGGCCGACGCGGCTGTCACGATCCGCGAACTGAAGGCGCGGCCGGGCGGCGACATCATCGCCTACGGCGGCGGCGAGCTCGTGTCGAGCCTGATCGCGCAGGGGCTGTTCGATGAGCTGAATCTGTTCGTCAACCCGACCGCGATCGGCGCCGGACTCCCGGTGTTCGCCGCGACCGGCGCGAACCAGCAGTTCGCGCTCGAGTCGGCGACCCGGTTCGAGTGCGGGATCGTCGGTCTCCGCTACGTGCCCGCCGCCTCGTGAGCTCGCCGGTCCGAAAACTCAGCGCGATGCGGCGACGGCGTCGATGAGTTCGCGTGCCGCGGCGGCGGTCAGGTCGAGTCCCGCCGCGTGGGCGGCGGTGAAGGCATCAGCGCCGAGCCCGGTGCGGACCGTCGCGATGGCTCGGTCGATGTCGGGCTGCTCGGCGGGCAGCAACGGCATTCCGGTGCCGGCCCGCAGCGCTTCCGCGGCGCCGAGCAGGCGTGCGGCGGTGTCGAATTCGCCGAGGGCCGCGGTGGCCGCTGCCGCACCGCCCAGCGCGAAGGCGGCATCGCGGGGCGCGTCGATGCGTTGTGAGCCGTCGAAGGCGCGCAGATGCTCGAACAGGCCGGCAGCCGGTTCGCCGCGCTGTTCCAGCAGATAGCCCAGTTCGACCTGGAGCATCGGCACGAACAGCGGCGTCTCGGTGTCGTCGGCGGAGTCGGCGGAGTCGGCGGAGTCGGCGGAGTCGGCGAGCAGGCCACGCAGGAGCTGTTCGGCCTCCTCCGGCCTGTTGTCGCGACGAGCGGTGAAGGCCAGCACGATCGAGGCGAACAGCCTGCCCGCCCCGTCACCCTGTTCGGCCGCCAGCACCATGGCCTGCTCGGCGAAATCGCGCGCCTCGTCGAACTCGGTGTGCTGCATGGCAATCCAGCCGAGCCAGCACAGGTGCGCCGAGGCCTGGCCCCACAGCTCGAGTTCCCTGGCCAGGACGAGGGCCTCGCGGTGGATGTCGGCCGCGCCGTGCAGGTCGCCGGTCAGTTCGGCCAGACCGCCCAGCCATTCGGCGGCCTGCAACCGGCCCCAGCGGTCGCCGAGTTCGGCGAACAGACGCGCGGCCTCGTTGGCGTAGCGCGCCAGGGCGTCCACGTCGGCGCGGCTGTGCGCGGATTTCGCCAGCGCTACCTGGATGGTCGCGACGCTCCAACGGTCACCGAGGTCACGGCATTCCGCGAGCAGGTCCCGCACGGAGGTTTCCAGATCCTGATCGGCGCCCGCTTCCAGCGCCGACATCAGCAGGATGACCTCGGCGCGCACCCGCACGGCCGGGTCGTCGAGTGCGACAAGGGCGGCCGACACCTCCGCGCGGCGCGCACTCACGTCGAGGAAGTCGCCCTGCCGGAAGGCAGCCGTGAGGCGCCAAGCCGCGACCGGCGCCCGGCGCTGCGCGGTGCCGCCGAGGGCGAGCGCCGCGTCGAACCGGCGCCGGGCGGGGCCCAGCCGACCGCGAAGCAGCCAGTACCAGGCCAGCGCGTCGGTGAGGCACAGTGCCGCGTCGGCGTCTTGCTCGCGGAGGGAAGCATCAAGGGCTGCTTGTAGATTCGCGTCTTCGCTGTCGAGCTGAGCCAGCCACCGTTGCTGGTCGGCGCCGTACAGTTCCGGCGCGGCGCGCTCGGCGAGCGCTCGGTAGTACGCGTGATGCGCCCGGCGTACGGCGGCTTCTTCGCCAGCCTCGGTCAGGCGGTCCAGGCTGAACGCGGCCACCGATTCCAGTAGCCGGTAGCGTCGCCCGCTCTGCTGGACCAGCGATCGGTCGACCAGCCGCGCGATCAGATCGGCGACCAGCGCGGGCTCGACGGGCGCATCGTCCCCGGATACGACTGCGGAACACACGGATTCGGCGGCTTCGAGGGTGCAGCCGCCCGCGTGCACGGCGAGGCGCCGCAAGACGACCCGCTCGTTCTCGTCGAGCAGGCCCCAGCTCCAATCGATCATCGCCGCGAGGGTCTGCTGTCGCGGCGGAGCCCCGCGATGCCCGGTGGCCAGCAGGCGGAACCGGTCGTCGAGCCGGGCCACCATCTCGTGCACACCGAGCGCGCGGACCCTGGTCGCGGCCAGTTCGAGGGCCAGCGGAATGCCGTCGAGCCTGCGGCACAGGGTCGCGACCGCGCCGGCGTTCTCGGCGTCGAGGGCGAACTCTCGGGCACCGGCCTGCGCACGAGTCACGAAGAGCCGCACCGCATTCGACTCGGCGATGACCTCCATCTCGCTGTCCTTCGGCGGTACGGGGAGCGGTTCGACCGCGACGACATCTTCCCCGGCCAGGCGCAGTTGTTCGCGGCTGGTCGCGAGAATGCGCAGACCTGGCGCGGCACCGAGCAGAGCTTCGGTCAGATCCGCCACCTGGTCGACGATGTGTTCGCAGTTGTCCAGTACCACGAGGAGTTCCTGCTCGGCCAGCGCTTCCCCCAGCGCCGCCGGTGCCGAGCCGTCGCCCAGGCGAATTCCGACGACCTGGGCCACCGTCTCCGCGATACGGTCGGCGTCGGTCGTCGCCGACGCCAGCGGGGCGAGTTCGACGAGCCAGGCGCCGTGCGTAAAACGGTCGGTGAGACCAGCCGCGGTCGCCGTGGCGAGGCGGGTCTTGCCGACGCCGCCGGGCCCGGTCAGCGTGACCAGGCGTGAGGCGTCGACGGCGTGTCTCAGTGCTGCGAGATCGGCTGCCCGGCCGATCAATTCGGTGCGCTGGGCCGGAATGTTCGTCGTGCGCCGGCGAACGACCGCGCGCGGCCGGGTCACCACGAGACCGGGGTCCTGGCCGAGGATCGACCGGTGCAGGTCGACCAGTTCGGGACTCGGGTCAAGACCCAGCTCGTCGGCCAGCTGCCTGCGTAGATCCTCGTAGCTGTCGAGCGCTTCAGCCTGGCGGCACGCGCCGTACAGGGCACGTACCTGTGCCGCGCGGAGTCGTTCCCGCAGTGGGTGTTCCGTAACGAACCGGGTGAGATCGCCTGCCACCTCACCGTATTCACCCTCGGCGAGTCGGGCCTCGGCCAGTTCTTCGACGGCGACCAGCCGCAGCTCCTCCAGCTGGGCGATGGCCGACCGGGTGAACTCCGCGTCGCGGAAGTCGTCGAAAGCCGGTCCGCGCCATAGCCCGAGCGCCTCGGTCAGTGTCTTGATGCGCTCGCCCGGGTCGGTGTGGGTGCGTGCTTCGGCCAGCAGGGTGCGGAACCGCAGCGCGTCGACCTCGGTGGTGGCCAGGCGGTATCCGGGCGGCGGCGACACCACCAGATCCCGGCTGCCCGGCTCGGCGTCCTCGAGAGCGCGCCGCAGCTGCGACGCCTTGGCGGCCAGTGTGCCCGCGGGGTTGCCGGGCGGGTCCTCGCCCCAGATGTCGTCGACCAGGCGGTCGGCGGATACCGGCTGACCGGCGGCGAGCAGCAGGTCGGCCAGCAGGGCACGGACCTTGGTGCCGGGGATAGGCACTACGGCGCCGCCATCGGTCCACACCGTCAACGGACCGAGCACACCGAAACGCATAACCGCACCCTAGCGGGTTCCGATCGCACCGGAATCCGACCGTAAACAAACCGGAAGGCCCCGGGCGCACTGTGGTCACAACGAGATCGACACACCACAGGAGAACGACATGAAGCTCACCGCTTTCGCCCTCACCGCCGCTGCAATCGCCGCCACCGCGCTGCTCTCCGCCTGCGGGTCCGACAAGCCCGCCGCACCCGTCGAACCCGGCGCCTACGCCGAGGTCAACGGCCTGCGCATGTACTACGAACGCCACGGCGTCGCCACCGATCAGCCGCCGCTGGTGCTGCTGCACGGCGCGCTGTCGGGCATCGGGACCGACTTCGGCGAGCTGATCCCGCAGCTGTCCGAGACCCGCGAGGTCATCGCGATCGAACAGCAGGCGCACGGCCGCACCGCCGATATCGACCGCCCGCTGCGCACGCCGCAGATGGCCGACGACACCGTCGCGCTGCTCGGTCAGCTCGGCATCCGGCAGGCCGACATCCTCGGCTACAGCATGGGCGCAGGCGTGGCGCTCGACATCACGCTGCGGCACCCGGACCTGGTGCGCAAGCAGATCCTGCTCTCCGGCGGTCTCGGCGCCGAGGCCATGCACCCCGGCCTGATGGAGGGCATGGACGAGTTGAAGCCCGAGCACCTGCACGGCTCGCCCTTCCACACCGACTACCTGAAGAACGCGCCCCGCCCGGAGGACTTCCCCCAGCTCGTGGCCAGGGTCCTCGACCACGACCTGAACGGCATGCCCTCGGTGTCCCCGGAGGCCGCCCGCACGATCAAGACCCCGACGCTGACCATCATCGGCGACTCCGACATCGTCCGGCCCGAACACTCCGTCGAGATGTTCCGCCTCTTCGGCGGCGGCATCATGGGCGACACCCCCGCCGGCCTGCCGAACTCCCAGCTCGCGATCCTGCCCGGCACCTCCCACATCACCGCGCCGCACCGCCCCGAACTGCTGCTCCCGATGATCCCCGCGTTCCTCGACGCCCCCGTCAAGGACGCCTGATGCGCGAGCCGATGCGGGTGGCCATGATCCTCGGGTCCACCCGTACGGGCCGCTTCGGCCCGCTCGTCGCAGACTGGTTCGCCGGGCGCGTGGCCCGGCGCCCCGACCTCACCCTCGACCGTGTCGACCTGGCCACCGCGGCCCTGCCCGACCAACTCCCCGATCTCGACGAACCGGTCCCGGATCCCGTGCGCGAGTTGGGTTCCCGCCTGACGACCGCCGACGCCTTCGTCATCGTCACCCCCGAATACAACCGCAGCTTCCCGGCCGCCGTGAAGAACGCGATCGACTGGTTCGACACCGAATGGGCCGCCAAACCCGTCGCCATCGTCACGTACTGCCGCGACGCCGAAGGCGGCCACGGCGCCGCCCAGCTCCGCCAAGTCTTCACCGAGCTCAACGCCGTCCCCACCCGCCGGACCGTCACCATCCCCAAGGCCTGGCAACGCTTCACGGTCGACGGCACCTGGCCCCGCCCCGATCCCGAACTCCACGAGTCCGTCGAATCCACCCTCGACCAGCTCACCTGGTGGGCCGAAGCCCTCCGCACGGCACGCGCGGCATCTCCGTTCGTGCCGTGACGGCGGCCCCCGCGGTCAGACCGCGACCGGCAGGTCGACCGGATCGCCCGCTTCCGCGCCGGCGCCGCGCACGATCGCGGCGAGCAGACCGAACAGGACGAACTGATCGCGCGGCAACAGCAGTGCCTCCGGCGCCCAGTTGTGCACGAACCCGACAGCCAGCCCCGACGCGGGATCGGCCCAGCCACCGGAACCGACGAAGCCGATGTGCCCGAACGCATTCCGCGCACCCGCCACCGGCATGGAGTGATAGCCCAGCCGCCAGCCCATCGGCAGCAGCAGGTTGCGATCGGGCAGTACCGATTGCAGACGCGCCATGGCACGCACCCGCTTCCGCGAGAACAGCGGCGACTCGGTCGCGATCGCGTTGTAGACGGCGGCGAGGGATCGCGCTGTGAAAATACCGTTCGCCCCGGGCAATTCACCGCGCAGGATGGCCGGATCGGCGCCGTGGGCCAGCCGGTCGATACCCTCGGTGTAGATCGACCGCAGGAATCCCGCACCGGGCACCAGGGTGCGCGACGCGAGCCGGATCACCATGTCGGCCTGGGGAATTCCGAACGGAGTGGTCGACCCGTGCGTCACCGCGACCGTGGTGCGCGCGTCGGGACCCGGGGCGCCGAGATGCAGCCCGTCCACGCCGAGCGGTTCGGCCAATTCCGTGCGGTACAGCTCGCCCATGCTCTTGCCGGTCACCGCCCTGGCGATCCCCGCGATAATGGTTCCGTACGAAATCGCGTGGTAGGCGGGGAACCCGCGGAACCGGTCCGAGGCCGCGGCGGCGAGGCGCTCCTCGATCAGCTGATGGTCGGCGAGTTCGTCTGCGCTACGGGCGAATACGCCGATCCGCGACAACCCGGCCCGATGACTCATCGCCTCCGCGACGGTGATGCCTGCCTTACCGTTCGCACCGAACTCCGGCCAGTACTCCGCGACCGGCGCCCGATAGTCCACCAGCCCGCGCTCGGCCAGCACATGCAGCACCGTGGAGGTGACGCCCTTGGAGGTCGAATACGACAGCGCCGCCGTATTCTCCTCCCACGCCACGGTTCCCGCGGCATCCGCGCACCCGGTCCACACGTCGACGACCCGCCGCCCGTGCTGATACACCGCCAGCGCACCCCCGCCTCGCCCACCGTCGAACAGCCGCCCGAAGCGGTCGATGGCTTCCTGGAACTGGGGCGCGGCACTACCGCGGATCGCGGTGTTCGACGGCACCGGACGAGACGATGCTCCACGCATAAGAACCTCACATGTCACCATTGACAGACCAATTCCGGATCGCTGCCCGCAACCAGTCGTATGTCCACGTTACCGCAGATCAACAAGCATTTCGAGGCCGCGATGGTCTCCCGGAGCCTGCAACGATAGTTACAAGTCGAGTGACATACAAGTCGTACGACTTGCACTTCGCGCCGATTGCTACGATGCGCTGGTGAAATCGCCCCGGCGACAGGCCGACCGTCGCGCCGCCACGGTGACGGCGCTGCTCGACGCGACGATCGACAGCCTCGTCGAGGTGGGCTACGCCGGGACCACGACCCGCTCGGTCGCCGAACGCGCCGGGGTGAGCCAGGGCGCGCAGCAGCACTACTTCCGTACGAAGACCGACCTGGTCGACGCCGCGATGATCCGCCTGGTCGAGCAGCTGGTCGCCGACGCGAACGCGCAGCCGATCGACGCCGACAACGAGGCCGAGCGCGCGGCGGCCCTACTCGACCGCCTCTGGGAGATCCACAACCTCCCGATCACCCCCGCGGTGTTCGAGTTGTTCAACGTCGCCCGCACCGACCCCGAGATCGCCACACAGGTCAAGGCGGCGCTGGCCCGCGGCATGGACGCGATCCGCACGATCGCCCACGCCCTGCTCCCCACCTTCGCAGCCAGGCCGGACTTCGACGACACCATCGACATCATCGTCGCCACCGTCCGCGGAACAGTGATCATCGCCGCGATCCCCGGCGCGGACACCCTGCATTCCCCCTGGCCGAAACTGAAGGAGCACCTCCTCGCGCAAGTGATCACCGACCCCGCCGTTGCCGTCAGCTCCGCAGCACACACGAACTGACCCGCCGAGGCCGGTCGAGATGCCGGTGAGCTCTTCGGCGCCGGCGAGCCCGCGCCAGGCCTCCCCCGCGTCCGGCGTGTGTTCGACGAGGATCGGATTGTGGGATCGCTGCGCGGGTAGGTAGCGCCCGCGTTCTGCCAGGATTCAGTCAGGCCGACAGGTCGGCGCGCGGGGTATCGACCAGCAGCGAGTTCGGATCGCTGGACAACGCCAGCAGCCCGCGCACGGCCCGGACGGCCAGCGGCCAGTTGCGGAGGTCGCGCAGATTCACTCCGCCGATGAGTTGCTTGAGCATCGACAGGGTGTCGAAGTAGATCCGCTCGATGACCAGGTTCTCGTTCTCGTCGAAGACGAAATAGGCCGTCATCCGCGTGCGGTGCCGGGAGCCGGTGGGCGGCACTCCGCCGAGCGGTCCCAGATGGGTTCCGAGAAGCCAGAATTCGACGATCACCGCGTCGGCGCTGTGGCGCAGCGCGATGATCTCGTGATCCTGGTCGGGGAAGGCGACCCGGGTGTCGTGGTAGTAGCCACGCACCTCGGAGTCACCGTCGTGCACCGTGAGGGTGGGAATGATCTCGTAGTGCGGGTGCGGGAACGTGGACAGCACCGCATCCCACTCCTGCGCCACCTCGTCGTGGAAGTGATCGAGGACCAGCTTTTCCCTGGTCCGCAGCACGTCGACGGGTGGGACGGTGAATCGATCGGTCATGAGGTCTCCTGGGGATCAGTGATGGGCGATGGCGCCGTGGGTGAACGTCGGCGAGGTACCGGGATTGGTCCACGATGCGGTGAGCTCGCTCGACGGGAAGAACTGCAGGAAGCGGGAATCGCGCTGGCTGCGGTCGGCCAGCGTCTTCTCCAGCACGATCGAGTTGTATTGGTCGACAGTGGTTTCGATGGTGTTGGCGTTGAGCACGACCTCCTGGCCCCATTCGCGCGCCCAGCGAGCCAGACCAGGCATCCGGGAATGCTCCGGCGTCAGGCATTCCGCGGCGATGACGTTCTCGCTGCTCACCCACACGCCGGTGGCGGTGTTGAGGACCAGGCTCTGATTGCCGAAGACGTGTCCCGGCGTCTTCACCACCGCGACACCCGGACCGAGGACGACCGATCCGTCGATGGGCAGGAACGCTTCCGGCGGCACATCGCGGTAGGTGCCGGGCTGGTACCACGGCCGCTGCAACGGGTGCAGGTCGGCCATCGCGGCTAGTTCGTCGCGTTGCACGATGACCTTCGCGCGCGGGAATACCGGTGTCGGCTGCTCACCGAGATCGGGCTGGGGTGCTGTTGTGCCGATCCAGCGGCGCAGATCCTGGGTGTGCAGATGGTCGAACATCAGGTAGTCGACCTCGGACGGGTCGATGCGCAGGCGGGCCAGGTGCGTGAGCACCGTCGCGTGCTCGGTCACCATCCGCTTCGACACGACATCGGGCGTGCGTCCGGCGAGTTTGTCGAAATACGGTGTGTAGCGGCCGAGTTCGACATCGCTGGGCTCGAACAGCAGCACCCGGGGAGTTCCGTCGCTCTCGTGCCACCGGATGACCAGCAGGCGGTTGGTGATCGCCAGGAACGGCGCGATCGCGCGGGAGGCGCGGAACAGCCCGAACCGGGTCGGATACGGCAGGGTCACCAGGTCACAGGTGGTGACGCTGTCGGGTGTACCGGTTTCGATGAACTCCCGGCGGAAGGCCTGCGCCTGGGTCCGGACCGCCGTCAGCCGCGCCCCTGGGCCGCCATCGATCGTCGAGAGGTCGGTGAGGCTGTCGACCCGCGAGCCGATGCTCGCCAGGTCCAGCACGTCACCCTGCCGCCACGGCATTCGCATCGGTATCACCTCACATCATTAATCCCACGTCGTGGAATTAATGCCAGATTAAACCCACGCTGTGGAAATATGCAAGAGTGGAACCATGACCGGCGTGACAGCGAACGAGCGAGCATCGAGCACGCCACGACGAGGCCGCCCCAGGAAGGAACAGGCGCAACTCTCCCGGGTGGCGATCCGGGACGCGGCGCTCGGCGTCATCGATGCCGAGGGCATCGAGGCCGTAACCATGCGCTCGGTCAGCCGTGTCCTCGGCGTCGACGCCAAGAGCCTCTACCACTACGTCGACGACAAGGACGACCTCCTCGACGCCGTCGCCGAGCATCTACTGGAACAACTGCACCCACCCACGCCTACCGACTCCATCGAAGGCGACCTGCGCGCCTGGGCTCAGGAATTCCGCCGCGTCACCCTCGCCCACCCCCGCGCCGCGACCCTCGTCCTCACCCGCCAACTGTCCTCGACCGCAGGCCTGGCCCCCGTCGAGAGCATCCTCACCGTGCTACGGCGCACCGGCTGCAGCGCCGAACAAGCAGTCCACCTGATGCGCTCTCTTCTGGCCACGATGATCGGCACCCTGCTCCGCGAGGTCTCCGCCGGCCCCACCTTCGGGACAACCGACCCCGAAGGAATCGCCGACCGCCAACACACCCTGGAAACCTCCGGCCTCCCCCAAGTCGCCCAGGCCGCACCCCATCTCGCGCGCTTCGATCGCAACCGCGAATTCGACTTCACCGTCGACCTGATGGTCGGCCTCATCACCACCCATCTCGACCCTTCGGGCGGCGAATAGCGTGGGATGCGTTACCCAAGAATGGCTCTCGATCAATTCACGAGGATAGGCAAAGATCCGAGATCGCCGAGCGGTCAGCCGCACACCCTCCGCATTGCTCGACACGTGCGAACAAGCCACTCCATCGCGGGGGGTTCCGCCGGCGACGACCGCCTGCATATGCCCGGCCAGTGGGTAGGGCTGCCCATGACTCGCGGCGGCATTGTCGATCTCAGGAGTTCGGCGCGGCCGTTGCCTCCGTGTAGTGCCTGGCCCCCGGAGAGCACGGGGAGGGCAGGGACGACAGGGTCGCCAGATCGCAGATGCCGCTGGTCAGGATCTGGAAGGGGGTGACGCCGAGGAGGACGATGAACCCGATCAGGTCGCCGTTCTGGGCGAAGTAGACCGCGGAGCGGGCTGCCGCCGATCCGGCATCGGCTGCCGACGAGCCGGTTTCGGATTCGGTGGCCACTGGCCCGGGTTCGGCGATCGCGGTGGCCGCGGTGGCGAACAGGCTCGCTGCGGCGATCGCGGCGATGGTGAGGCGAAGGGTGGTACGCATATGCGCGCTCCTTGTCGATGGACTGGAATGTCGGATCCGGCGGGAATTTCGTGGTTCAGCGCGGCGGCACACTCATGTCGCGATTCATCGTCGGGATCTCGATGCTGATCGGCATCCGCAGCTCGGCCAGATAGATCAGGGCCGCCTTGCGGAGGAATTCGTCGAGGAGCCAATAGGGGTCGGCCATGGGCGGGACAGCGCCGAGAATGCCCTCGCGGACCGCGATGAACGGGCCCCAGCTGAATCGGAGCAGCGGATCCCACACCGGCTCGCGCGGTATGGCCAGCCCGTCGGCGATGGTGTCGCCGAGCAGGAACCGGGTGAACGCGCCGAGGACCGGTTTGCTGAGCACGGAGAGGTCGATGTTGGCGCCGAGGCTCAGGAGCCGATCGGCGAGTTTGGCGCCTTCGGGTGTCGCGGCGATGATCGGATCGAGCACTTGCGCCGCTTGGGAATTCGCCGCCGCCCACGAGTTGGGGATGTATTCGTCGCGAACGCCGAGCATGTGCGCGGCCACCTGCCAGGAGTGCAGGAACGCGTCGGATTCGTGCGCCGGGATCGGCACCTGCCAGGAGGTCAGGTGCTTCATGACGGTGGTGGGCAGACTGTGCCAGGTGACCATGATGTCGTTCTGACTGATCGGGATGTCTTCCTCGGCGGAGTGCACCCAGTGCGGTGACTGCGGCAGCAGGTGCCGCACCGCCGCGTGGACGAGCCGCGTCTTGACGCAGGTGACGATCATTTCCCCGTCGGCGCTGTAGGCGTTCGCACTGCCGATGTCGTACCCGAGCTTGGCGGTCTTGGAGATGCGGTCCTCGAGATCGTGACCACCCTTGGAGTAGTAGACCGCCCGCGCTTCCTTGGGGATGACCGTGCTCATCATGCCGCTGGCGAACCCGTAGAGCACACCGAGATACAGTCCACGCTTCTTGTTGAACTCGATCGCGGTAGCCAGCTTGGCCTGATCGGTCCAGTGCGGCAGCCGACGGGCATATTCCATGAAATCCCGAAGCTCCGAAGGCAACCCGGCAGGCAGGGCTTGACCGTTCTTGGTCCAGGTCCGCAACAACTCGTTGACCCGGGGAACCTCGCCCCGGTCGATCAACCCGGCGACCAGATCGTCGGCCTCGGGATCCCACACCGTCATCGGGTCCGCACCGGAACCCGATCCCGCGACCGACCCTTGCGGTGACCAGGTCCACGGCTGCGCCCGTGCGGGCGCCACCACTCCCAGAGCGCCGAGCGCTCCCAGGATCCCGCCGGCCTTCAACGCGTCACGCCTGTTGAGTCCATCCATCGCGTCACTCCTCATCGAGTACGAACAGCCCGCGATCGCATGGAGAACAGCCGGTGCATCGGCCTCATATCGCGGAATGGATATTAACTTACAGGGCATCCGGGGAGGGCGGTGCCGTTTCACCGAACAGGCCGAGTTGCGCGCAGTTCCCATCGACGTGGACAGATTCAACGGAAGAATCCCCGCGAACTACGGGTAAAACCGCACTATTTGGCAACCCGCTTCACCCAGCCTCGATCGCGGCGGCCAACGCGGACACGATCCGGCGGTGGACTGCATGGCCCAATTGATCACCGAAATGAGAAGTAACTTAAAGCCATCGCTCGCGGACGGATCAGCGCTTGCTGAGCATGTTCGTCGCGGCGATGAGCCGATGAGCGGTACTCACCGGCGGAACGGTTGCAGCGTCCAAAGAAGCAGGTCAGGCACGGTGACCGTGCCTGACCTGGTGGTGATGCTCCCCCATCTGAACTCGAGCCAGAAACCTGCCGGTTCTCTCCGCGGGCCATGGATTGCTGTCACGCACCGACGCGCTGAGAGTTCAGGGCGACCAGGGCACGCGGCCCGGCCATCCGCTCCTTCGCCGACCACATCGACATCCTGCAAACAGCGGCCCGGGCCACTGCGGAAGTTGTCTATCCGTTGTGAGCGCTGAGCTCGGCGTCGACCAGGTTGGTGACGGTGGCCCATTTGTCGAGTTCGGCGAGGCGTGCGGCGAGCGCGGTGCGCATACTGTCGGCGCCGGCGATGCCCAGGGCGAGGCGGCGGGGTGGGTTGTCGTCGGCCACGGCTGTGCGGATCCCGGCGGCCACGCGATCGACACCGGAGAACGCCGTTGTCGGCAGCGCTTGGATCGCCTGCTGTAGGACGCGCACCGTCTGGTCGTAGTCGGCGTGGATTGCTGTAGCCGTGTCGAGGTTGGACAGGAAAGGTGTTGCGGTGAGGCCGGGCTCGACGAGAGTCACGTGGATCCCGAGTGGCGCCACTTCGGCTGCGAGCGCGTCGGAGAGTCCTTCGACGGCATACTTCGTGGCCGCGAGTAGCCCGACGCCGGGATCTGCGGTCTGACCGTAGTAGGACGAGCCCTGCAGGATGCGCCCGGACCGCTGGCCCCGCAGCACCGGCAGCGTCGCGCGCAGCACGTTGAGTACCCCGAAGACGTTGGTATCGAAGATTGCCCGCGCCTGCCCGTCGGCCGCTTCCTCGACCGCCCCGAAGAGTCCGTAGCCGGCGAGGTTGGCGACGATGTCGATGCGGCCGAAGCGAGCCACGCCCTGCTCGACCGCCTTCGCGACGGCTGCCTCGTTGCGCACGTCCGCCTCGACTACGAGCAGTCGCTCGTGTTCTCCCAGTTCACCGAGGGCTTCGGTGCGTCGAGCCACAGCAACCACAGCCTCTCCGGCCGCCAGCGCCTGAACTGCGAGCTCGCGCCCGATACCCGAGGAGGCGCCGGTGATGAACCAGATCGGTGGGGTGTTTCCCGTATTCGTCATGTTGCGAGCGTAACCATTTAGCTCACAACATTTCAAGTGCTTCACGCGCAAGCGTTGTGATCAACCGGGCTAGCCGCGTGTGGTGTTGGTAGCCTGAAGCAGTGGAGGCGACATATGAGGCACCGAAGTGGAGCGACGATGCCGCAGCCCTGGTGTTGCAGTTCGTCAACACCAGAGCCGACGGCACGGGGCGCGTCGAGGTCTTCGACACAGCTTCGGGATTCGCGGACTGGGCGATCGAGCAGGGCCTGCTCGCCGCCGCCATCGTGGTGACCGACTCCGACGCGGCGGCCGCGCGTGAGCTGCGCGACGCGCTGGTCACGGTGCTGCTGACGCACGCGGGTGATCCAGATATCGGTGACGCCTTGGTCGCCGAGGCGGAGCGGTATCTGCTGCAGGCCGGTGTTCGCTATCCGCTCACAACGGTCGTCACTGCGGAAACGGCGCAGCTCCGCGCCGGATCGACCGGTGTCCCCGGCGTTTTGGGTGCTGTTCTCGCCGCGGTGACCGAGACGGCGCAGCGCGGCGACTGGATGCGGATCAAAGCCTGCTGCAATCCGCCGTGCCACTTCGGCTTCATCGATCGCACCCGCAACCGGGCGGCGCGCTACTGCAGCCCCGGATGCGGATCGCAGGTGTCGATGCGCGCGCTTCGGCAGCGCCGCAAGCAAGCCAGCTCCTGAACAACCCTGCCCACCAGGCCAGCTCGGGGCCGCTCGGCATTCAGATGTGTTCGACAGGCACCGCACCAAACGGCATCCGCACCCAATGCCCAGTCGGCTTCCATCGCCTCGATCTGCGCACCCGGTCGAAGGCCGACCGCCCGGCTGGTGCAGAGCACACCAACCGTGCCGTCCGCTGAGCCCGGCCGATCAGCGGAACTGGCGGCTAGTTGTTGGCGCGTTGGATGGAGCGTCGGACCAGGCCGCGGATGCCGGGGAGCTGGATTGCGCGGAGCATCAGTTCGCCCGCCCACACATGTGCGCGTGACGGCGGGGCGAATCGGCTGATTCCCTTCCGCGCCAACGCCTGTCGCTTGGTCACCTCCGGGCGCAACGTCGCCTCCCAGGCGTCGAGGGCGGCGGGAATGTCGTCGCCGTGTGCCGCCAGCGCGGTGCCGAGCCGGTCGGCGCCGTCGAGAGCGAGGGCGGCGCCGTAACCGGCGAATACCGTTACGCACCAGGCCGCGTCGCCGAGCAGGACGACTCGGCCCTGGCTCCAGCGGTCCATCACGATCTGGCCGACCGAATCGAAGTAGGCGGTGCCGGGCTCGGCGTCGAGCTGACGGAGCGCGTCGGCGACACCGCCGCCGAGATCCCCGAACGCTCGGGTGAGGGCGGGTGCGGCGCCGAGAGCGAGCTCGGCGTCAGGGTCGAGGCAGCGGTAGGCGAAGAACGCCGAGGACCTTCCCGGTCCCAGGTTCATCACCGCGGCCGTGCGCCCGGGACCGATATACGTGGTGCCGACACCGTCGGGCATGTGGGCGGGAGATGTCTCCAGCGGAAATGCGCCGACCATATGGCCCAGGTCCACGAAATACTCGGACTCGGCACCGAATACGAGCTCTCGAACCCGGGAGTGCACGCCGTCTGCGCCGACGAGGAGTTCGGTGCGGAGGTGGGTGTCGTCGCTGAGGGTGACTTCGACCTCCCCGGGGGTCTGGGTAATGGCCCGCACCGTAGTGCCGAAACGGATATCGGCGAACTCGGCGACGGCGTCGTACAGTGCCGATTCCACATCGCCGCGGAACAAGCTCAAGGCCCGGTTCCCGACAGCGGCCTCGGTGACAGCGGCGGGAATCCTGAGTTTCTCCCGGCCGTCGGCGTGGACGAGGACCGAGGTGAAGAAGCCGATATCGCGCGGGGTCAACGCCCGGAGCAGCCCGAGCCGCTCGGCAGCGGCATATCCGGGTCCGTGCAGGTTCACCAGGTAGCCGCTACTGCGGCGACTGGGCGCGCGTTCGACCACGACGACGTCCCAGCCCTGCCGACGCAATCGCAACGCGGCAGCCAACCCGGCGATCCCTGCGCCGATGACCGTCGCCCGCCTGCCCGATGACTCGGCTTGCCGGCGCTCAGCGCTGTCGAAGGCTTCCATTGCGACTCCTCGATTCGATGTGCTGTCGGCGACAACCACTCACGAACTATCGCCGTGCGTCAACTAGTAGTTGACGCACGCCCTATCGTCAACTACTAGTTGACGCATGGTTCGGCTGGTACCCCTCAGGAGAATCCGTGAGTCCAGACGCGTCGATTGTCAGGTCGTGCTCGAACGCGTCAGGCCCGATCCGTCTGGCGGTCATGGACGTCTGGACGGTCCGCCGAGGGCACAGCGAGACTGCCGAAACCCACATTGACCTGCATCCGTGCGAGGGCATCCTTCGTCACGGTGTTCGTCGAAGGGTCGTCAGTGCCGGGCGTGGCGGGTGTCGTACCACTGGTCACCGGCCGGCTCACCGGCCAGATTCCAGCTCCAGGACTGTGTCGGTGTGATTCGCAGGTAGTAGCCGGGACCCACGATGCCCGTCCGTTCGACGGGCGGTTCGGCATGACCGTAGACACGCACGCCGCGCGCGATGAACGGGTCGAGCGAGACCAGGTCGTCGATTACCAGTGCCACCTCGACGTTGCCCGCAGCGACATTGCGGGCCTTGCGGGTACGGGGGAAGGACGCTGCACCGCCGACCCAGAAGTAGGTGCCGTCGAACTCGTAGGCGACCGGAACGACGTCCGGTTGCCCGTCGGCGGCGCGGGTGGCGAGGCGGGCCAGCGGCTGCGACCGGAGATAGTCGAGTTCGGCATCCGTGAAGCTCATGCCATCGCAGTATTCCGCAGCAGGCTCCCGGGGGGGTGGCGATCAGCCACACCTTGGGTCCCTGGTACAGAGTGCCGCTCCGAACGATGGTCTTACATATGGGCGGCACGCAATCGACCGGCAAGACGTGGCGGGAGAAGTGATGGATGTCTCGACCATGCTGATCTGGCTGGCAATTCCGGTCTTCATCGTCGCCGTTGCGGCGGAGTTCGTGTATCTGAAGCGTCACGGCAAGCCTTACGACTACCGTGACTCAGCCACCTCCATCGTCGCCGGTCTGGGGTACCAACTCCTCAACATTCCCTGGGCGCTGGCGGAACTCGCGATCTTCGCGTCTGTTTCTTCGCTGGTGCCGTGGCACCTCGAGGGGTGGGCAGCGTGGGCCGTAGCACTGATCGGGGTCGACTTCGCCTACTACTGGTTTCACCGCGCGCACCACGAGATCCGGGTGTTCTGGTCGGTCCACGTCGTGCACCACTCGAGCGAGAGCTTCAACCTCACCACGGCACTCCGTACGCCTTGGCTGGTTGTCACGTCCCTGCCGTTCCTTGTACCACTGGCACTGTCGGGAATCGATGGCAGGATCATCGCCGCCTCCTACGCGATCAACCTGCTGTACCAGTTCGGCATCCACACCGAGGTCATGGACAAACTGTGGGCGCCTGTCGAATTCGTGTTCAACACGCCGAGCCACCACCGCGTGCACCACGGCTCCAACACCGAATACCTCGACCGCAACTACGGTGGCGTGCTCATCATCTGGGACCGAATCTTCGGCACCTTCGAGCCGGAGGGCAAGCGGGCGATCTACGGCCTCACCAAGAACGTCGACACCTACAACATCGCAAAGATCAACGCCCGCGAGATAGTCGCGATCTGGCAGGACGTCAAGAACGCGGAGAAACCCTCGGACAAGCTCGGCTACCTGTTCCGGGGCCCCGGATGGCAGCCACAACAGACCTGGGCGACCAGCTCAGCCGGCGGACTCGGCACGTAGCCATTCCGACGCGGGGCGTTTCGGAGTCCTTCCGGAACTATGGCGCTTGATGGTACGAGAAAGGCCCCTTACCGTCGCACTTCGGTGCTGATAAGGGGCCTTTTCTGCTCCCCCATCTGGACTCGAACCAGAAACCTGCCGATTAACAGTCGGCTGCTCTGCCAATTGAGCTATAGGGGATTGCCCTGAGCCGTTAGACTCAGGCGGTCTGCCTTGGCGGGCTGACCGAGATGAAACTTTAGCGCATGGCATCGCAGGTTCCCAAATCGGGCTGCTACCTGCGGACATGCGGCGTACAACGATGTGCCGACAACGGGTGGCCGGATCGACAGGGGTGGGGCGGCTGGGGCAGGATGGAGCCCGCACACAGACGTGGGAGGAGCTCCAGGAGATGCTGCGGTTGATCATCGGCGTAGCGGCCGGATATGTGCTGGGCACCAAGGCCGGGCGCGCGCGCTACGAGCAGATCAGTGCGGCGACGCGGGCGGTCACGGGGAGTCCGGTGACGAAGAAGCTGGTGTCGGTGGGCCGGCAGAAGCTGTCGGACAAGTTGAGCACGCAGCCGAAGCTGGAGCCGATGGAGCCGATCGACGAGCGCACCACGGTGCTGATCCCGCACGACCAGCTGCGCAACAACCAGCTGCGTCGCTGACTCAGGCGCCCGCCGCGTAGCCCTCGTTGCCCATCGCCTGGGCGGCGAGGCTCTTGCGGTACTGCTCGAGCGCCACCAGGTCGCCGAACAGGGCCATGTAGGTGTCGGGCTCCTCGCTGGCCGACAGTCGCTGCAGCTTCGATTTCAGCTCGGCGATCTGCCTGCCGACCCAGGCTTCCTGGGTGCGCGCGAGGATGCCGGTGATGAAGCGCGGGATGTCGTTCTGGGAGCGCACCGGCAGCTGTTCGTTGGCCAGTTCGGAGACGAGGGCGCGGATCATCAGGTCGTCGGTGTGGTCGGAGACGGCGGCCACCCATTCGGCGCCGCTGAGGCCGACCGCGGTGCCGCCCGCCTTCGCGATCATGATGCGGACGGCGACGTAAGCGGGGTGGGTGAACGCGGCGGTGTCGATGGCGTCGAAGGCCGCGCCCGCGATACCGGGATATTGCAGTGCGGCGCTGAGGGATTGACGCTGGGCGAACAGCACCGGGTCATTCGGGGCGGGGCGGACCGAGGAGCTCTCCGCCACGCGCGCCGCGGGAAGCGCTGCGGCGCCGGACTTTCCGGTGGTGGGTGTGGCGCCCATCCGGTTCTTCTTGGCTTCCTCGCCCACCCGGCGCACGACGAGCTGGATGTCGTCCCAGCCGACCCAGCCTGCCAGTTTGGTGGCGTACCCCTTGCGGGTCGCGTTGTCCTTGATCTGGGCCACCACGGGCACCGTCCGGCGCAACGCCTCGACACGGCCCTCGACGTCGTCGAGGTTGTGTTCGGCCAGCAGACCGCGAATCACGAACTCGTAGAGCGGGGTTCGGCGCGCCACCAGATCGCGGACGGCGGCGTCGCCGGAGTGCTGACGCAGCTCGCACGGGTCCTGACCGTCGGGCGCGACCGCGATGTAGGTCTGGCCTGCCAGTCGCTGGTCACCGCTGAAGGCTTTCAAGGCCGCGGCCTGGCCCGCGGCGTCACCGTCGAAGGTGTAGATGATCTCGCCGCGCCAGAAGTTGTCGTCCATCAGCAGCCTGCGCAGCACCTGCAGGTGCTCCTCGCCGAAGGCGGTGCCGCAGGAGGCGACGGCGGTCTTCACTCCGGCCAGATGCATGGCCATCACGTCGGTGTAGCCCTCGACGACGACGGCCTGGTGACCCTTGGAGATCTCGCGCTTGGCGTGGTCGAGCCCGAACAGCACCTGAGACTTCTTGTACAGCAACGTCTCCGGCGTGTTCACGTACTTGCCGGGCATCGTGTCGTCGTCGAAGAGCTTGCGCGCGCCGAATCCGATCACCTCGCCACCGAGGTTGCGGATCGGCCACAGCAGCCGACGATGGAACCGGTCGATCGGCCCGCGCTTGCCCTGCTTGGACAACCCCGCCGCTTCCAGTTCCTTGAACTCGAAACCCTTGCGCAGCAGGTGTTTGGTGAGCACGTCCCAGCCGCCGGGCGCGTAGCCGCAGCCGAACTGCTGGGCCGCGGCGCCGTCGAAGTTGCGGTCGGTCAGGTACTTGCGGGCCGTCTCGGCCTCGGGTTCGCGCAGCTGTGCCACATAGAACTCGTGCGCGGCGGCATTGGCGGCGACCAGCCGGGAGCGGGTGCCGCGATCGCGCTGGACCGAGGTGCCGCCGCCCTCGTAGTTGATCTGATAGCCGATCCGGTCGGCCATCTGCTCGACGGCCTCGACGAAACCGATGTGCTCGATCTGCTGCAGGAACTTGTAGACGTCACCGCCCTCGCCGCAGCCGAAGCAATGGAAAAGGCCGTGGTTGGGCCGCACGTGGAACGACGGCGACTTCTCGTCGTGGAACGGACACAGGCCCTTGATCGAGTCGGCGCCCGCGCGCTTGAGCGCGACGTATTCGCCCACTACATCTTCGATCCGGACACGTTCACGGATCGCCGCGATATCGCGATCTGGGATTCGTCCGGCCACGGTGAGTGAGTCTAGTCGGGTCGGCTCAGCGGCAGTCCAGCGAGGCGGCGACGCGCTCGAAGCGGCTCTCGGTGTAGGAGGCGATCTGGTCGATCACCACGCGCACGCGGGCGGTGTCGTCGGTGGCGGCGTTCCACCAGGGCAGCATCTGGTCGTCCAGGTGGGCGGGCGCGGTGGTGAGCAGGCGGTCGGCGACGGCCTGCACGCGGTCGCGCTGGGTCTGCTGGCGGGCCAGGTGGCCGCGGTCGGAGCGCACGTAGCGCAGGGCGACGGTCTTGAGGACGGCGACCTCGGCGGCCACGACCGGCGGCACGATCAGATCGGACTCGTAGCGGGTCAGCGGGCCGGGTCCGTGGTGATCCTGGGTGGCGGCGATCGCGGCCGTCGCGAACCGGCCGACCAGCTCGCTGGTGAGCCGCTTCAACGCGACCGAGGCGGCGAAGGTGCCGTCGTAGTTCACCGCGTCGGCGACCACGTCGAGTTCGGACAGGCGCTGCGCGGCGGCGGCGAGCGCGTCGATGGACTGGTCGGGGTGCTGGCCGTGGCCCTGCTCGGCGAGGGCGGCCTGTTCGCTCGGATCGGCCAGGGCACGCAGGTCGATCCGGCCGACGATCACGCCGTCCTCGACGTCGTGCACCGAGTAGGCGACGTCGTCGGACCAGTCCATGATCTGGCATTCCAGGCTCTGCTTGCGGTCGGGCGCGTCCTTGCGGACCCAGGCCAGGCGCTCGAGGTCGTCCTCGTAGGCGCCGAACTTGGTGCCCGAACCGCTTCTGCCCCAGGGGTATTTGAGGGTCGCGTCCAGCGCGGCGCGGGTCAGGTTGAGGCCTGCGCTTTCCCCGGCCTGGTCGACGACCTTCGGTTCGAGGCGGGTCAGGATGCGCAGGTTCTGCGCGTTGCCCTCGAAACCGCCGTATTCGTCGGCGAATTCGTCGAGGGCGCGTTCGCCGTTGTGGCCGTAGGGCGGGTGGCCGATGTCGTGGGCGAGGCCGGCCAGGTCGACGAGATCCGGGTCGGCGCCGAGACCGTCGGCGATGCTGCGGCCGATCTGGGCGACCTCGAGCGAATGGGTGAGGCGGGTGCGCGGGGTGTCGCCCTCGCGCGGGCCCATGACCTGGGTCTTGTCGGCGAGGCGGCGCAGGGCAGCCGAATGCAGGACGCGGGCCCGGTCGCGGGAGAACTCACTGCGGTGGCCCTTGCCCGCGGCGCCCGGCCAGGCGGTCTTGCCCGGCTCGTGGACCATCCGTTCCCGGTCGTGCGGGATGTAGCTGTCGGTCATCGAATCTCACTGTCCCGCCGTGTAAGAGAAATCTGCCGAGAAATGGGTGAGCTGGTACCAGAGCAGCGCGCCGGTCTCGCGGGCGATGCCGTGGAACTGCGACTCCCTGGTGTAGACCGCCGGTCCGGTGCGGGTCGGTGCGGTCCACGCGGCCAGTCCGGCGTCGCGAGCCATCGTCCTGGTCCGCAGTGAATGCCACGGATCGCTGACGAGTACGGCCGATGACATCCCGCGCTCCTGCATCTCGGTCGCCACCGCTTCGACGCTGCGCAGGGTGTCCGAGCCGGTCTCCACCGCGAGGATGTCCTCGCTCGGCACGCCCTTGTCCTCGAGGTACCACTTGCCCGAGGCGGCCTCGGTGTAGAGGTCGCCCTCCTGCTTGCCGCCGACGGTGATCACCCGCGGCGCCACGCCCGCCTCGTAGAGCCGCCACGCCTGGTACAGCCGCGCCTCGAACACCGACGACGGCGTGCCCGAGTATTGCGCGGCGCCGAGCACCACGATCGCGTCGGCGTTGCTGTAGTCGTCGATCCGCGCGACCTGCCACACCCGCACGGCCGTCCCGGCGACCAGTACCAGCGCCATCAGTACCGCCCCCGCGATCAACCGGCCGATCCATAGCGAGACCGACGACCCGAACCCAGAGGGTGCTTCCGGGGCAGGAGCGGCCGTTCGCGGGAAACCCGATTTCATCCTGATCAGTCTGCCAGGTCGGTCCGACGACCGATGATGCCAGCGGTCACCGCCCGATTCCGGTCCGGTGAACGGTCGGCCGCAGCCACGCTGTCCCAGGAAATCGTCGCCGCGATGGCGGTGATCGAGCGGACCAGCGGGCTGTGCTCGGCGCTGTTCCACGCCAGCACAAGGCTGCTCGGCGGCTTGTCGACGAGCGGGATCACGACGAGGCCGTCGGGCACCGGGTGGCCGAGCGGGGTGAGTCCTACGGTGCCGTTCCACAGGACGGTCTGCTGGCATTCGTGGACGGTGCGGACCACGGGACCGGTGTCCGGGTCCGTCGGATGTGACCAGTAGCCGCGCCAGACCGGGTCGGCGTCACCGGGCAGCTGGAACCACTGCCGGGCGGTGAGTTCGCGCAGGTGCAGGCTCGTGGCGCTTGCCAGGGGGTCGTCGGCTCGGAGCACGACGCCGACCGGGTCGGTTCGCAGAACCCGGGTGGTGATGCCGGTTTCGTCGAACGGGGTGCGGGTGAGGGCGATATCCACGCGCCCGGCGCGCAACCCCGCGGTGGGGTCGGCGAAGTCGCTCTCTCTGATGTGGACCTGGACGCCGGGGTGCCTGGCGCGGTAGGCGGCGGCGAGTCGCGTGCCCGCCTGTTCGGCGATGGTGCCGATAGTGATGGCAGACATCCCGGCGACGGCCGCGACCCTGGTCCGCAGGCGATCGGCCTTGGCCAGCAGCTCGCGTGCCTCGTCGTACAGCGCGGCCCCGGCGGGTGTGAGCGTCACGCCGGTCGGCGAGCGATGCAGCAGTGCACAGCCGAGATCGGCCTCGAGCTGTTTGATCGCCCGGCTCAGCGGCGGCTGGGTCATGTGCAGCCGGGCGGCGGCGCGACCGAAGTGGAGTTCCTCGGCCACCGCCGTGAAATATCGCAGCAGGCGGAGGTCCATGAGCTGCGACGATACTCGCCCGGTATCGGGTTCACCGGATCGGTCTTGGACGGTGCCCGCTGCCCGATGGTCAGGTGGAACCATGAGCGTCATTGTCCTGATCGGACGGATCCTGTTCTCCGCGTTGTTCATCGGCGCGGCCATCGGTCATCTGAGTGCGGCGAAGGCCACCGCGCAGTACGCCGCGAGTCGCGGAGTGCCGTCGCCGACAGCCGCGGTGTACAGCTCGGGTGTGGCCATGCTCGTCGCCGGGACGAGCGTGCTGCTCGGGGTGTGGGGCGACCTCGGATCGCTGATCCTGGTGGGGTTCCTGGTTCCGACGGCCTTCCTGATGCACGCGTTCTGGAAGGAGACCGATGCCGAGACCAAGCAGCACGAGATGGTCCATTTCAACAAGGACATCGCCCTCGCCGGTGCCGCGCTGGTGTTCTTCGCGGTCTTCGCCGCCACCGGCGATCTCGGCCTCACCCTCACCGGACCGGTCTTTGCGACCTGGATCGAGTAAGGGCGACCCTGGCCTGATTCGAGTAGCTGAGGCACTCGACATCGCCTGGTCGGAGGGGTGTACTGGGTAGTGGTGGTGACCTGCGACGGCAGGGCGCCACACCGGGTGGCCCGGGCAACCGGTGTCCCACCCACGGTCGCCTGCACAGCGGGGCAGGCGGCAGCTCGACCGAATTGTTGTTTATCGCGGTTCCTCGAAGGGGGTGCCCAACCGAACAACTAAATCTCCTCGCGGCCTCCGTTCCCCATCAGGAGGTCACGTGACCCGAAGCGCCGGTCTCGTGTTCGGCCTCGGGTTGACGGTGTCACAACCGTCGGAGTCGACGGCGTTCGGACCGTCGGAGAACGGCACCTCGGCCCGCGTCTGGTGCCGTTCTTTATTGCGCCGGGACCGGTTCACCAGCCCCGATCGCGCCACTCGTCGAGGTGGGGGCGCTCGTCGCCGAGGGTGGTGTCGTCGCCGTGGCCGGGGTAGACGACGGTGTCGTCCGGGTAGCGGTCGAACAGCTTGGTGGTGACGTCGGTGAGCAGGGTGTCGAAGTCCGCCGGGCTGTGCGTTTTGCCCACTCCACCGGGGAAAAGGGAGTCGCCGGTGAAGAGGTGGGTGCGGCCGGCGCCGTCGATGAGGGCCAGTGCGACCGAACCGGGGGTATGGCCGCGCAGGTGGATCACCTCGAGGACGAGGTCACCGACCTGGATGGTGTCGCCGTCGGCGAGCAGGTGCTCTGGGTGTACCGGCAGGGTGCCCGCGTCGAGGGGGTGGGCCGCGGTCGGGACGTCGAGTGACGTGGTGACCTCGGCGAGGGCCTGCCAGTGGTCGGGGTGCTGGTGGGTGGTGACGATCAGCTCGATCTGGCCGGGGGTTTCCTGGCCGATCAGATCGATGATGCGCGCGGCGTCGTTGGCGGCGTCGAGGAGCACCGCGGCGCCGGTGGCCGTGCTCTGCACGAGGTAGGTGTTGTTGTCCATCGGGCCGACGGACATCTTCACGATCCGAGCGCCGGGCACGTCCCGCTGCTGGGCGGCCGCGCCTGCGGTGACATGTCCGGTGTAGAGGCGATCGACTGTGACCATGCGCCGATCGTAGAAGCCACGCCCCGCGCCGTCGCACCCGCGGTCGCCGCGCGCCCGTTAGATTCGACACATGCCGCTGTCGAGGAAGAGTTCGGCCCCACGATCGGTTCCGGCGCGCGCGATGGCCGGCCTGCTCTGCGCGGTGTTCGCCGCAGTGAGCCTGCTCTGCGCGCCGAGCGCGAGCGCGGAACCGCCGTCGCGGATGGGTCCGCAGGTGGTCGACAGCGCGGACGTGCTCAGCGGCGCCGACGAAGCCAGGGTGCTCGAGGCGGTCGACCGGCTCTACCGCGACCACCAGGTCAAGCTCTGGGTGGTCTACGTCCGCGATTTCGCCTCGATGGCCCCGCGCGACTGGGCGGCCCGCACCTCCGAGCTGTCCGGTTTCAGCGATCACGATCTGCTGCTCGCGGTGGCCGTGGACGATCGCGGCTACTGGCTCCACGGCATCCTGCCCGACGGTGTCAGCGACGGCGAGCTGGATTCGCTGCTGGCAGGCACGGTGGAACCCGATCTGCGGGACCGCAAATGGGCGCAGGCCGGGGTCGACACCGCCGACGGCATCGGGTCGGCGATGCGCGGTGGTGGTGTGCCGTGGGGGTGGCTCGTCGGTATCGGACTGGTGGTCGTGCTGCTGGCAGGTGGCCTGCTCCTGTTCTCCCGCAAGCGCCGTCGCGATCGTGACCGCGCCGAACTCAGCACTGCCCGTGCCGTCGACCCTGCCGATTCGGCCGCGCTGGCGAAACTGTCGCTGCCGACCTTGCACGCGCTCTCGCGCGAACGGCTCGTCGAGATCGACGACGCCGTGCGCACCAGTGCCGAGGAATTGGCCTTGGCCACCAGCGAATTCGGCGAGACCGCGGTGACACCGTTCCGCACCGCGCTCGACGCGGCCCGTGCCGCCACCGCCAAGGCGTTCACGATCCGCCAGCAGCTCGACGACGCCGTCCCGGAAACCCCCGATCAGCAGCGCAGCATGCTGATCGAGCTGATCTCCACCGCGGGCACCGCCGACCGCGAACTCGATGCCCAGGTAGCCGATTTCGACACGATGCGCGATCTGCTCATCGACGCACCGGCCCGGTTGGACGGGTTGACCCGCGACATCGTCGACCTGACCGCGCGCAAGCCGGCCTCCGAAGCCGAACTGGCCCGGCTGAATTCGGCCTACCCCGCCTCGGTGCTGGCCCCGATCCACGACAACGTGCGGATGGCGACGGAGCGAATCACCTTCGCCGAGCACAACATCGACACCGCCCGCACCGCGTTGACCCGGCCGGTCGGGCAGCAGGGCGGGGCGGTCGCGGCGATCCGCGGGGCGGAGGGCGCGATCGGTCAGGCGCGCACCTTGCTCGATGCGGTCGACCAGGCGGCGACGAATATCCAGCAGGCACGCGACGGGCTGCCCGCCGCTCTCGACGAACTGCGCGCCGATCTCACCGCGGCCTCGGGGCTGACCGAATTCGGCGGTCCCGAACTGGCCGCCGCGGTCACCAGGGCCGACACCACCGTGAATGCCGCGGCAGCCACCGCCGAATCCGATCCGCTCGGCGCCTTCCACGAGGCGGTGACCGCCGACGCCGAGCTGGATCGCGCGATCGCGGCGGCCTCGGATCGCAAACTCGCCGTGGAGGATCTGCGGCGCAGGCTCGACCGCACGCTGACCGACGCGGCTGGACGGATCGATGCGGCGTCCTCGTTCATCACCACCCGCCGTGGTGGGGTCGATGCCGAGGCGCGCACCCGGCTCTCCGAGGCGCAGCGTCATCTCGACGAGGCGCGTCAGCTGGCGGGCACCGCTCCCGACCGCGCGCTCAGCAGCGCACAGACCGCCGCCGACCTCGGCGGACGGGCATTGCAGCAGGCGCAGGCCAGCGTGCGTGCCTGGGAGTCCAGGCAACCGGTGGCGGGCGGCGGATCGCAGGCCGGTGCGGTGCTCGGCGGCATCCTGCTCGACGGTTTCCTGCGCGGCTCGATCGGCGGCGCGACGCGACGCGGCGGTGGCGGGTTCGGTGGTGGCGGGTACCGGCCTGGTTCCTACGGCGGATCGTCAGGATCGCGCCGGGTCAGCCGAGGTGGCCGATTCTGAATTGGCTCGACCCGCTGTATCAGGCGGTCGCGGCCTCGTGGTCGGCCTGCCAGGTCAGCTCGGCGGCCACGGCGGGCAGTAGTTCGGCCGCGCGCACACCGCCGCCGAGCCTGCCGATGGTCAGCCTGCCCAGGTAGGTGTAGACCAGGAACGTGACCGCCGCCGAGGCGCCCGTCGACGGACGTGGATGCGCGGACAGGTAGACGATCTCGTAGTCGTCGAGGATCAGGCCCGTCGGCGCGCGGAAGGTCGGCACCGTGCCGGTGTTGGTGAGGGCGATGTGCCCGGCGGTCGAGTGGATGCGGGTGGGGCCGAAGAAGTCCGGGAAGTGCAGTACCGACTGTTCGATCACGCCGGTCGCCAGATCGTCGTGCAGTCTGGTGCCGATGCGCCTGGCCAGGGCGACGATGTCGTCGGTCCCGGCGGTGTCGGTGGTGAAGGCGGCGAGGCCGGAGATGTTCGTGCCCGCCGCAGCCTGGATCGGCGGGTCGAGTCGCCTGCGCATGTCGACCGGGTAGACACAGCCGACCTCCGCCACGTCGTAGACCGACGTGAACGCCCGCAGCACCGCCGCGGTGACCAGCCCGTTCACACTCACCGCATGGGTCCGCGCCAGGTCGAGCACCCGTGCGGTCTCGGCGGGGTCCAACCGGATTCGCGCCGGCCTGGCCAGCGCGGCGGTGGCCTGCGGCGACGGCTCGACCACACCCACCGCATCGGCGACGACGAGCGGCCGGGTGACGGTCTCCAGACCTGACCGCGCTCCACGCTCGGTCCCCCGCTGCGCCAGTAGCGATTCCAGCGACACCGGATACTCCCGCGACCCGACCGCGATCGAGCCGTTCTCGACGTGATCGGTGTAGTAGTCCCACAGCCGCGCGAACAGTTCGACGCAATGCCCGGCGTCGGCGACACTGTGGTGCACGAACAGGGTGACCCGCGCCCGATCCTCTTCGGCGAGAACCACATCCAGATACCCCAGCTGATCGGCGGGGTCCATCGATTCGGTGGGGATCCTGACCTCGTCGGGATCACCGAAACTCACCCACGCGCCGACAGGATCGATATGCCCGGGGCGCAGCAGGATTCCGTTCTCGTCGGCGTCCTCGACGATCCGGCACACCAGGACCGGGAAGGCACGCTGCAGTGCCGCGAACGCCGCGCCGAGGGCCGCGGCGTCGAGTTCACCGCGAACGGTCACCGAGCGTCCGGTGAAGGTGGCATGCCGGACGAATCGTTGTTCCGACGGGTCGAGCCCCCGCACCACATCTTCCGGTTCCCACAGCACAACGCACAGAGTGAGGCACGAGCCCGGCCGATGCAAACCGTCAGGTACGCACTGTGATCACGTCCACGCCGCGCACGCAGCGAAGCCCGCGCCGGACGAGGGCGCGGGCTTCGATGTGATATGTGTCAGGCGCCGATGAGGTGGGTGGCCAGGTAGGACTCCACCTTGTCCAGGGCGATGCGTTCCTGGGCCATCGAGTCGCGTTCGCGGATCGTCACGGCCTGGTCGTCGAGGGTGTCGAAGTCGACCGTGATGCAGAACGGGGTGCCGATCTCGTCCTGGCGACGGTAGCGGCGGCCGATGGCGCCCGCGTCATCGAAGTCGACGTTCCAGTTGCGGCGCAGCTGGGCGGCGAGGTCCTTGGCCTTGGGGGTCAGGTCGGCGTTGCGCGAGAGCGGCAGCACCGCGGCCTTGACCGGCGCAAGGCGACGGTCCAGGCGCAGCACCGTGCGCACGTCGACGCCGCCCTTGGCGTTGGGGGCCTCGTCCTCGGCGTAGGCGTCGACCAGGAACGCCATCAGCGAACGGGTCAGGCCGGCCGCGGGCTCGATGCAGTACGGGATGTAGCGCTCGCCGGAGGCCTGATCGAAGAAGCTCAGGTCGGTGCCGGAGTGCTCCGAGTGCGTCTTGAGGTCGTAGTCGGTGCGGTTGGCGATGCCCTCGAGCTCGCCCCACTCGCTGCCCTGGAAGCGGAAGCGGTACTCGATGTCGGTGGTGCCCGCCGAGTAGTGCGACAGCTTTTCCTTGGGGTGCTCGAACAGCCGCAGGTTCTCCGGATCGATGCCGAGGTCGGTGTACCAGGCCAGGCGGGTGTCGATCCAGTACTTGTGCCACTCGGCGTCTTCACCGGGCTTGACGAAGAACTCCATCTCCATCTGCTCGAACTCGCGGGTCCGGAAGATGAAGTTGCCGGGAGTGATCTCGTTGCGGAAGCTCTTGCCGATCTGGGCGATGCCGAACGGCGGCTTCTTGCGCGCGGTGGTCTCGACGTTCTTGTAGTTGACGAAGATGCCCTGCGCGGTCTCGGGGCGCAGGTAGTGCAGGCCCTCTTCGTCGTCGACCGGGCCGAGGAAGGTCTTGAGCAGGCCGGAGAAGTTCTTCGGCTCGGTCCACTTGCCGGGCTGGCCGGTCTCGGGGTCGTTGATGTCGGCCAGGCCGTTGGCAGGCGGGCGGCCGTGCTTCTCCTCGTACGCCTCCAGGAGATGGTCGGCGCGGTACCGCTTGTGCGTGTGCAGCGACTCGACCAGCGGGTCGGAGAAGGTCGCGACGTGGCCGGAGGCCTCCCAGACCTGGCGCGGCAGGATCACCGAGGAGTCGAGGCCGACGACATCGTCGCGGCTGGTGACCATGGTGCGCCACCACTGCCGCTTGATGTTCTCCTTCAGCTCGACGCCCAGCGGACCGTAGTCCCACGCCGACTTGGTGCCTCCGTAGATCTCACCGCACGGGTAAACCAGGCCCCGGCGCTTGGCGAGGTTGGCAACGGTGTCCACCTTCGACTTGGGTGCCACGCGAGATATCTCCATCCACTGCGAGTCGGAATTGTTCGCTACGTCGTATCCGACAATGGAGCGACGTACCGTACACGTATTGGGTCAAGGGTATCGGGCAGCGTCCAGTGAGATTGCAGCAGCCGACCGGAGCCGCCCGGCGCGTCATTTGACATGCGCACCCGTGCATATCAAAATGGAATCGGTTTCCATTAAGGAGTTGGTTGATGACCACCGATGCCGCGGCCGCACACGCGCACAATCCGTATCACTCCCCCGCCCCCGCGACGGTGCCCGCGCGCCAGGTACTCGAGGACGCGGGCGAGTTGTTGCGGGCGCTCGCCGCGCCGGTGCGGATCGCGATCGTGCTGCAGTTGCGCGAGTCGCCGCGCTGTGTGCACGAGCTGGTCGATGCACTCGGGGTCACCCAGCCGCTGGTCAGTCAGCACCTGCGCATTCTCAAGTCGGCGGGCGTCGTGCACGGGGAACGCTCCGGCCGCGAGGTGCTCTACGAACTCGTCGACGATCATCTGGCGCACATCGTCGTCGATGCCGTCGCCCACGCCGAGGAAGGGTAATCCGTTGGCAGACAATCCCTCCGGAAAGCAGGTCGGGGTCCGCAGCACGCGTCAGCGCAGCGCCATCTCGGCGCTGCTCAGCGATATCGACGAGTTCCGCTCCGCGCAGGAACTCCACGACGAGCTCCGCAAACGGGGCGAGGGCATCGGCCTGACCACCGTCTACCGGACACTGCAGTCGCTCGCCGACGCGGGCATGGTCGACGTCCTGCGCACCGATTCCGGCGAATCCGTCTACCGCCAGTGCTCGAGCGGACATCACCATCACCTGGTGTGCCGCCACTGCGGCCGCACCGTCGAGGTCGAGGGCCCGACGGTCGAGGCGTGGGCCGAGACGATCGCGGGCGAGCACGGTTTCACCGAGGTCAGCCACACCCTGGAGATCTTCGGCACTTGCCGCGACTGCGTGCGCGATCGCGTCGCCGCGGACAAGGACGAGACCGCTACGGTCTAAATTATGTGACTCACGTCACATAATGGAACCCCCGGTTCGACTGCCCCGTCCAACCTTCACGAAGGGACCGATCCGCACGGTGGTACCGACGGCCTGTGGCCGGCTCGGCGCCGAAGGAGGGGGAATCGTGAGCACGCTGGGTGTCGAACCCGATCAACTGAAATCTCTGGCGACGACGTGGCGGCAGGAGTCCGACGAAGTCGGCAAACTCCCGTGGTCGGCAATGGGCGAAGCGACCGGCGACGGCAGCGATGTCCTCGCCGCCGTGCGCGCGATGGCCGATCCCGCACAGCAGGCGATGTCCTCGATCGCGACCAGGTTCACCACCCTGGCCGATCTGGTGGACAAGTTCTCGGCGGACATACAGGCCAAGGATGCCGAGATCGCCGGCGAGATCGGGAAGCTGAGCGACCGCTGATGCGCCCGACGATCACCCAGCTCGACGGCTGGAATCTCGACGGTCTGCACCGCGCCGCCGACGCCGCGCGCGCCAATGCCGATGTCGTCTCCGCCTCGGTCGACGACTGCTCCCGCGCGGTCTCGGCGACGGGCAGCTGGCACGGGCAGACCAGGGACGCGGCAGGCCGGCGCGTCGACGAGGAAGTCGATCATGGCTACGAAGTGCGCACCGTGCTGCTGCGGATCGCCGACGACGCCGAGGATGCCTTCCTCGGACTGAAGCACGCCAGGACGTATGTGCTGGATCAGCGGAATCTCGCTGCCGGACAGGGTTTCTCGGTCGCACCCGATGGCCGCGTGTCCCATCCGGACCCCGAGAAGGAGGGCGCGGCGGGCGTTTTCCAGCTCAACCTGTTCGGCGGGCTCGACGAGATCGAACGCCTCGACAACCAGTTCGGCACCCGCCTGAAGGAATCGCTGGCCGACCTCACCGCCATCCGCGACGGTCAGCCCGACATCACCCTCGCCGACGGGACCATCCGTGACCCCGACGCTGTGGCGATCCAGCTGGCGTCGATGTCGGCCGACGAGCGGGCCAGCTTCCTGGCCGGATTGAGCCCGGAGGCACAGCGGCAGCTCGTGATCGCCGCGCCGGAGAAGCTGGGCAATCTCAACGGTGTGCCGTTCGTGATGCGGATCGAGGCCAACGAGATCACTGTGCGCAATGCGCTGACCGCGGAGAAGGCGAAGCCGAATCGGGACGAGTCCCGGGTCGCACAGCTGGAGGCGATGCTCGCGCCGATCCCGAATCCGGAGGGGACGGGCACGCTCGACACCACGCCCGCCGCCACCGCGACGCCGCGTCTGGACATGGTCGATCGCAAGTTCGTCATGTTCAGCACCGAGGGCAACGGGCGGATGATCGAGATGGTGGGCGATATGAAGTCCGGTGCGCCCGGGGTCGGGGTGTACGTGCCGGGCACGTCGACCAACCTCAACGGTTCCGGGTCCAATCATGTTGCCGCGTGGAATCTCGCCGACCAGACCGACGGTCCCGTGTTCCTCTATATGGAAGGCGATTTCCCGCAGAGCCTGACCAGCCTCTCCGATGGTGCGCCCAGCCCCAGGTTCGCCGCCGACATGGCTCCGAGGCTGGTGGAGTTCGGGAAGGAGATCGACCGCGAGGTGGCCGCGAGTGCGCCGGGCACTCCGGTGACGTACGTCGGGCATTCCTACGGTGGCTCGATCGTCGGGTCCGCCGAGCAACTCGGCCTGCGTGCCGATCGGATCCTGCACGCGTCGTCAGCGGGTACCGGTGTGTTCGATACGGGCTGGAACAACCCGAATCCGAACGTCCAGCGGTACTCGATGACGGCGCCGGGTGATCTCATCGGCGTCGTGCAGTCGTATCCCGAAGGGGGACTGACTGTCCCGGGTGGGATCCGCCTGCCTGGCAATCCGCATGCGTCCGATGAGCTCGGCGGGGATCCGGACGAAGTGCCCGGAGTAGTCCGGCTCGACACCGGCTACTACAGCGGCACCTCGACCGACCATCCCGGGGAAGTCGTTTTCGGCACCGACGGCCACGGCAAGTACTGGGACGATCCGGGATCGACTGCCTTCCGGAACATCGTCGGGGTGATCGAGGGCTCGTCGGCGACCGCCTACGTCGAGCGCGGGATCGAAACCCCGTTCGTCGATATCGGCTTGGGCGACAACGGAAACGGTGCCAAGGAATCCTTCGACGCCGCCAAGGCAGCCGCGGCCCAACAGGCGGCCGCCGCGTTCGATATCGACATCGACCCCTACGCCGGACCGCGCGTCACCGACAATCCGGACCCCGGTGTGAAGATCGATATCCGATGAGAATCGCTGCTGTGCTCGCCTTGGTGGCGGTCGTCGCGACAGGGTGCGCGACCTTGGACGAGAAGGGTCCGACGAACGAGGACATCATGCAGGGCACTGGCCTGACCGTCGCCACGGCCAGGCCGATCGTCGCGGACAATTTCGAGCTCATCTGGCCGGAGCAGCTGGCCGTCGACCCGGCGGCGGTCGATGTGAGCAAAGGCTGCCGGACCAGTATGGCGGCCATCAGCTACGAAGGCCCGCCGTGGCGCCCACGATACGAGCGGGAGGTGGTCAACCCGTCTCAGGAATTCGTCGACCGTGCCATGGCCAATCTCGAGGCGATGACCGCCCGTGGCTTCACCCTGGTGCCGAGCCAGAATCCGGACCAGGACCCGGTGAGCAGGTACTACCGGGACGCACAGGGATTCTCGGTGTCGTCGTCCCGGATCCGGGTGGGCCAGAACGACGAGGAAGTGCGGTTCACCATGGCCGCCGCCTCTCCCTGCGCGGCAGAGTGACGGAGCGCGGTTCGGACTAGACTCTGCACAGCCGTGACCGCTCGGGGATTCGAGCGAAGCTGTCTACACCAGGAGGGGATGGTCGAGTTGACAGTGCGAGGCAGTGTGGTGAAGGTCGTCGGGGTCGTGGCTGTGGGGATGGTCGCGGTCAGCTGCGGGGATACCGGGAGTGGGACGGCTCCCTCGCCGACCAGCAGTGTGAGTGTGGCGGCTAGCCCGACCTCGGTGGATGCCGAGGCGAAGGTGTGGGATCCGTGTTCGCTGCCGGATTCGGCTGTCAGTGGGGTGGGGTTGAACGCCGGCAGCAAGAAGAAGGACGTGGCGGGCGTGGACTTCACGGGGTGGAAGGTCTGCAGCTGGACGGATTCGGAGAAGAAGTACACGTTCGCCGTCATGGCGTCGGAGCACACGCTGGCTGAGTCGCGGCAGCGGACCAGCGAATACACCGGATGGACCGACCTGACGGTCGGCTCCCACAACGCACTCGAGTTCCGGCCGATCGGCTCCGCCAATGACGTGGCGTGCTACGTCAGCGTTGAAGTCCCCAACGGCTCAGTTGATTTCAAGGTGCAGAATCGTGTGAGCGCCGTGGGAGCCGCTGAGCCGTGCGGCGAAGCGCGCCGACTGAGTACGGCCTTGGTCCAGTATCTTCCTGCGAGCTGACGGGGGCGGCAGATGGTTCTCGGAATCAATCCAATTCAATGGAATCAGCTACTTACCCAAGCGAATGCGGGCGAGCTGGCGCTCGATCCCGAAGTGGGCAGAGACTTGGACCGGGTCTGCGACGATCATCTGGATCGTCTTGAAGAAGTCTATGAGCTCGTCGACCGCGTCAAACGCATCGACGGGTTCGGGTCGTTCAACTCGAGCCAGGTACTGGCCAAGAAGTTCTCACTGACCGCCTCGGGCGGCGATCGAGCGTTGGACACGGTGCTTCGGCAGCACATCGAAACGGTCCAGACCGCGAAAGAGGTTGTCGCCAAGGCGATTGCCAACTTCGTCGCCCAGGACCAATCGACCGGCGCCCAGATCACCGCGGCGGGAGAACCCGGATGACCTACGACGAGTACAAGAGCAAGGTGATCGCCGCGCAGGAGCAGTGGAACACCGAGCGAGCCGGCATCTACAACCGTCAGCAGCAGGGCAACTACTCCACGATCTTCAGCGGCGACACCCAACCGCCGCACATCACCGTCCCCGACAGCTACGACAGCATGACGCTCGCGCAGATGCAGGCCGCGGTGGCGGCGATGAAGCCGCAGCTGGTCGACGACGCGGTGACGGCGTGGGCGAACATCGGCATGAACCTGATGGGCACGTTCTACAAGTTCAACCAGGAGTTCGCCCGCACCGTCACCGGCGCGAACGGGCGCAGTGGCTGGACGGGTGCGGCGGCGTCGGCGGCGGTGGCCGCGGTGAACAACTACGCGGAGCAGTCGATCCCGTTGTCGCAGGCGGCCACCGCGATCAGTTTGAAGCTGGCCGAGATGCGCACGGGCATCGAGGAGACCCAGGCCCTGATGCCCGGTTTGACCGAGCGCGCGAACGTCACCGGCAAGACGCTGCCCCAGGACGGCGTGATGAAGGTCGACGAGCACAATCAGCAGGAAGCCACCGATGAGGGCAGGCGGATCCTGCGCACGGTCTACAGCCAGGTAGCCGCCCAGACCGACAACGGCGTCCCCTATCTGCCGACGGCCCCGTCCATCACCCCGGGCACCGGCGACCCCGGCACGGCGGGCGGCAACGGCGGCACGAATACCGGTGGGACATCAGGACAAAGTTCCGGCGGCGGGTCGATCACCGGCGAACCTTCGACCGATACACCGGGCGAGGGCACGCCCACCGAGGACACCGACACCCAATCCCCCACCACATCGCAATCCACCGACACGGGTTCGACCACCCAGCAAAGCCCCAGCACCACACCGCAATCCGCGACACCGACCGCGACCACACCGAGCTCGACTGCTCCCGGCACCACAACACCGATCACCCCCACCACACCGGGAACAGGCAGCCCCGCAACCGGCGGTCGTGGCGGAGGTGGCGGCACACCAGGCGCCGGCGGTCGCGGCGCAGGTGGCGGCACCCCGTCCACGCCGGCCCCGGGCCGCAGCCTGCCCGGCAGCCAAACCCCCGCCGCCGCAGCGGCTGCCGCGGCCAGATCCGGTGCGGCGACCGGTGGCCGTGGCGCGCCAGGCATGGCGGGCATGGGTGCGCCGGGCGCGGGCCGCGGCGGGTCCGACGACGAGCGGACCAAGGGCATCCCCGACTATCTGATCAACCAAGGCAACGGCGAGCTGCTGATCGGCACGGACGGACTCCGGACCGTGCCCCCGGTGATAGGCGGAGACCACGACAGTGCACCGAGCTGAATTCACCGGCCTCGAGTTCGAGATCCTGTGGGCAGGCTACGGCCGTGACCGTCTCCCCTACCCCTTGCAATACCGCACCGACATCGCGGACTTCGACGAACTGAAGCGGCATCGGGAAGCGGCGGTCGAGAGCCTGCTCCGCAAGTACGATCCCGCGGTCGAGCACGCCCTGACGGTCCTGCTCGACCCGGATGCCAGGGTCGAATCCAAAGGCTTTGTCGGACAGGACACCTCGAACGCCATCCGCTTTCACGGCGCGATCCGCGGACCCGCAGGCGCGACCTTGACCCAGGCGCGCGGCACCGCCGAGGACATCGGCGGCGACGTCGTCATGACCTACTGCCGCGCAGAGCAGGTGGCCGCCCTCGCGGTGGCCGCCCTCCCCGCCGCGAAGCCGGGCACCAAGGCCCCGGTGGAAGTCCGCCGCGAACAACTCGCCGCCGAAGAGGAACACTTCGAATACCGCGCAGGCCAACTCAGCTCCGCCGACCAGCTCAACCGCATCTTCCGCCGCAAACGCCACGCCTTCGGCGAAATCTCCGCCTTCTCCGGCCCCGCCGTCGACGCCCGCCCCAGCCCCGGCCGCACCTTCTGGTGGATGGACTACGACGACGGCCGCTACTACGTCAAAACCGGCGACCCCATCATCGCCGAACCCCTGTCCCCCGACCGCATGATCGCCGGTATCCGCCGCATGCTCGCCCGAGCCCAGCGCTACCACCAGGAATTCGGCGACCCCGACGAACGCCTGGCCTGAGCGCCGTCACCACCGACCGTCGAACAGCGCCTGCAACGCGGGCACGGGCTCGGCGACCGTCGACGTATTCGCCACCGCGACAACGACGAACACCACGGTCAATCCCATCGTGAGCAACCCGAGCCCGGCGAGGACTCCCCGCTCCCCCGAGGACCTTCCCGCACGCCGCTTCCACAACACCACCGTCGCGATGGCACACCCCACCGCGACCACGGACGCGATCACCACCATCGCGACGTGATAGCGCGTGAAGTCACCGATCATCACCTCGAGCGCGGGCGAAGAACCCGACGCGGCCAACTGCCGACCGACGCCTTCCAAGGTCCCCGCCAGTTCCGACCCCACCGGGTCGTCGAACAGCATCGGCAACACCGAGGCGTAAGGCGCCACCGCGCCTTGCACATTCGCCATCACGGCCAGCAACGCGACGAGCGCGCACGTCGTGACGCCCGCACCGGCCGCCCCGAGCGCAACGCGGCGCCCCCACCCCGAATCATCTTCCTGCCCAACGGCTTTCCACAACACCGCGGCCAGTGCAGTCAGAACCCCCAGCAGCGCAACCGCGATCAACGCTTTGACTACGTGATACCGAAACCAGTACTCCACCACATCATTCAGCGCAGGCGAGAACTCTCCGACCCCGGAACTCCAGTACCCGACGAACGCCACCCGCAACGCATCCCGCAGCTCCCCCGCGTCCCCGATCCCGCCCTCGGATCCCCACCCCGCCACCATCCCCGGAACGAAGACGAACGCGACGCCGAGCAGCACCGACGCCACCGCGATCAGCCCCACCCCACGCCCGGAAATTCGTCTCTCCCGCGGTGCCACCGCCAGACCGCCCACGATGATTCCTCCATTCAGAAACGGCCACCACGACACCAGCAGTCGCTCACACCGATGCTAACGAGCCCTTTCTGGTGCGACGCGTGGCGCGCTAGAATTCGGAGGTCGTTGGGGTCGACTCCCGACCGGAGAACACTGTGACCGAGGCCGACTACGTCGTTGTGGGAGCGGGGAGCGCGGGCTGCGCGGTCGCGCGCAGGCTCGCCGAGAGCGGCGCGTCCGTGGTGCTGCTGGAAGCGGGCGGAGCGGACGACAAGGGCTGGGCCCGAATGCTGTTCCGGATTCCGGGCGCGATCAACGTCATCCATTCGACGCCGCAGCTGAAGAAGCTGTTCGATTGGGGCGACAAGTCGATACCGCAGCGCCACGCGCTCGGCCGCCAGATCCCCATGACGCACGGCCGGATACTCGGCGGATCGAGTTCGGTCAACGGGATGCTCTTCGTCCGGGGCAACCGGAAGAACTTCGCCGATTGGGCCGCCGAGGGCTGTGACGGGTGGGCCTATGAGGACGTTCTGCCGTATTTCCAGCGGATGGAGGACTGGGAGGACGGCGCGAGCGCCGTGCGCGGCTCCGGCGGTCCCATCAAGGTCACACGCCAGCACACCATCACCGACGCGGCGCGCGCATTCATGGACGCCACCGAGACGCGCCTGGGTGTGCCGAGAATCGACGACTACAACGGCGAGAGCCAGGAAGGCGTCGCGGTTTTTCAGCAGAGCGCCGCGAACGGATTGCGATACTCCGCGTCCAAGGGCTACCTGCACGAAGATCCGCTGCCAAACCTCACGGTGCTCACGGAAACGACGGTGACGAAGGTCGTCATCACAGGATCCCGCGCGACTGGCGTGGAGATCCTGGTCGACGGTGGCAAGCAGGTGATCGGAGCATCACGCGAGGTCGTCGTCTCGGCCGGCGCGTTCGGTTCGCCGCAGATCCTGCAGCTGTCCGGGATCGGCCCCGCCGCGCACCTGAAAGAGCACGGTATTGCCGTCGAAGCGGACTTGCCGGTGGGCGACAACCTGCACGACCACCTCTTCGTCCCCCTCTCCTTCGAGATGAAATCGGCATTGCGCAGGCCGACGGCGCCGTACTTCCTGCGTGGTTTGGCGGCGGAACGATTTCGTCCGGGATCGTCGTGGGCGGCCGGTTCCTCCTTCGAATCCGTCGCGTTCGTGCGCACCTCGCATGCGCGCGAAATCCCTGATCTGCAACTGCTCAGCCTCTACTGGGTCTATCCGTCGCCGAATCAAGACTCCGGCACGCGCATCGTTCCGGCAACTAAAAGACCAGGTCAGAGCATTTTCCCCGCGCTCATCTACCCGGAGAGCCACGGAACCGTCCGGTTGGCATCAGCAGATCCGACCGCCGCGCCACTCATCGACCCGGCATATCTGACGGCCCCCGAGGACACCGAGGTTCTTCTGGAAGGCATCGCGATGGTCCGCGAGATCATGGCGGGAACAGGCGACAACGAGGACGAGATTGTCCCAGGCGCGGATTTCACCGACGAAGCGGCGATGCGCGAAGAACTGCCGAACCGCATCCACACCATGTATCACCCGGTCGGCTCGGTCCGCATGGGTACCGACGAGCGCGCGGTCGTCGATCCGCAACTCCGAGTACGCGGAATCGACGGCCTCCGCGTCGCCGATGCGTCGATCATGCCGAGCGTGACAGGCGGCAACACCAACGCGCCCACGATCATGATCGGCGAGAAATGCGCCGACCTGATCCTGAAAGGCTGAGGTTCAGCCACACGGTTCGAGCGCACTTCCCTCGTCGTCAGACGGGAAGGTCGCGCCAGGGGCGTAGGGAGATGGGGCGTGCCACGGCTGGAATGACCTGCGCGACGGCATGTCCGGACGGCCGATCCGGCGCGCGAAGATGCTCCGCACGAAAGTTGTTCGTGCGGAGCATCTTCGCGCGGGGGCTTCAGGCGGGAACGGCGACCGGTGCCGGGGTGAGGTCCGAAGTGCCCGAGGGGCGAGAGCGCAGGGCGCCCACGCCGAGCAGGACGAGACCGGCCGCCGACCAGGTGAGCAGCACCGCGAGCGGGGCCAGCGCACCCGCGCCGTCGAAGTAGGCGACCGAGCGGAGCAGGGAGGCGGCGGCGCCGGGTGGGCACAGCTGGCCGATCGTGCCCCAGGGCTGCGGGAGGAGTTCGGGGGCGGAGGTGGCGGCGGAGAACGGGTTGCCGATCAGGAGCATGACGAGGGCACCGAGGCCGATGCCGGGGCGGCCGATGGCGGCGGCCAGGCCGACGATGGCGGCGGAGACGGCGAAGGCGGCCAGGCCGGCGATGGCGGCGAGTTCCAGGTAGGAGCCGGGGACGATCGAGAGCCAGGTGTGGAAGACCAGGGTGCTGAGCAGGCCGCCTGCGATGCCGAAGGTGACCAGGCCGACGAGGCGGGCGGCGAAGCCGGGGATCAGCAAGGTGAGCAGAACACCTGCCGCGATGCCGGACATCACCAAGGGCAGGACCATCGAGCCGAAGCCCGCCCCGCGCGGGTCGTCGGGGTCGGTGGCGACGACGTCCTGGACCGGGGCGGCGGGGGTGCCGCTGAGCTGCTGGGCCAGCGCCGTGAGTTGCTGGGCGACGGCGGGTGAGGCAGCCGAGGCGACCATGACCTGGGGTGCGCCGCCGCCGGTGACGATGGCGCCGTAGATCTCGTTGTCGGCGAGCGCGGTGCGGGCGGCGCTTGCGTCGGCGAGGGTGGTGATCTCGAAGGAGTCGGGGCTGCGTTGCTGCAGTTGCTGGGTGATCTGCGCGGATTGGGGACCCGTCACCGCGATGGGCAGGTCACGTGGGGCGAGATTGACGGCGGGCCAGGCGAAGGCGATCAGGAGCAGAGCCTGCAGCGCGGTGGCTGCCAGGCCGAGCGCTACTGCTCGTCGGGTGATCGTCATGGCGGTTCTCCCTTAAAGCGAATGTTCGTTCTTTTTGGTGGTTCAACGGTGACACCCACCCGCCTCGCTTGTCAAGAACGGATATTCGTTTTACTTTTGGGCATGCCCCGAGTCAGCGAAGAACACCTCGAACGCCGCAGGCAGCAGATCCTCGATGCCGCGCAGCTCTGCTTCGCCAGGAAGGGCTTCCACGAGACATCGATGCAGGATGTGTTCGCCGAGGCCGGGTTGTCCGCCGGGGCCGTCTACCGGTATTTCACCAGCAAGAACGAGATCATCGCAGCACTCGTCATGCAGACGATGGTGCCGCTACGCCTGCGGCTGGCCGAGATCATCCGGGCCGAGACGCCGCCGGTTCCCGCGGAAGTAATGCGGCTGCTGACGACCGAGGTGATCAAACGCAGTGGTCCGGACGGGCCGTTGCGGCTGGCGCCGCAGGCCTGGGCGCTGGCGCTGGTGCAGCCCGAGGCGGGCGTGCCCGTGCGCGAGGGCATCGCCGCCATGCGTGAGCTGTGGCGTGAGTACCTGGCGCGGATGCGCGACCTGGGGTGGATTCCGGCCGACACCGATGTGGACGCGCTCGCCAAGACGGTCATCGGGGTGCTGCCCGGCTTCATCCTGCAGCACCTGCTGCTCGGCGACGTCGATCCGGACGACGTGGCCAGGGGTTTCGAGGTGCTGCTGCCCGTCGTGCCGACCGGGGATCGTTAGCAGGCTCACTGTTACCCGCGCCGTCGAGCGGGTAGGTTCGGGTGCGGTGCCGGTCGGGGTCAAGCGCCGAAAATCACCGAACAACGATTCGACCAGGGAGTTTCCTGTGCTAGTTCACCGACGAAACCTTCGATCACGCGGCATCGCCGCCCTCGTGGCCGCGGCCGTACTGCCCGCCGCCCTCGCAGGCACCGCGCAGGCACGCATGATCGGCGAATTCGAGGTGGGCGGCGCGATCGAGACCGAATACGACCAGGCGGGCGGCGCCGCGCTCGGCGACCCCACCTCCCCCGAGTCCGATGCCGCGGCAGGCGGCAAGTACCAGACCTTCGCCAACAACGCGGCGATCTACTGGCACCCCGACACCAATGCCAACACCGTCGCCGGGCAGATCCGCGACAAGTTCGCCGAGCACGGCAACGAGTCGGGCAAGCTCGGCTACCCGGTCACCCGCGAGCAGTCGACGCCCAACGGCGCCGGGCGCTTCAACCACTTCCAGAAGGGTTCGATCTACTGGTCCGTCGGCACCGGCGCGCACCAGATCAGCGGCCCGATCCGGGACAGATGGGCCGCGCTCGGCTGGGAGTCGAGCCCGCTGGGCTTCCCGCTCAGCGACGTGTCCAAGGCGGGCAAGGGCGACGGCCAGTTCTCCATGTTCCCGACCGGCGCCATCTACTGGTCCTCGTCGACCGGCGCGCACGCGGTGTGGGGCAACATCCAGGCGGACTGGATCCGCGCGGGCGCCGAGGGCGGCCGCTACGGCTACCCCACCAGCGACGAATACGACTACCAGGGCGGCAAGGCCCAGGATTTCCAGGGCGGCAAGATCACCTGGAAGCCCGCCGGCTGACGCCTACGGCGCGAGCAGGCCCTGCCTGGCCCTGCTCGCGCCGGACAGGGCGAGCAGCAGCATGGTGGTGAGGGCCTGGTCGTCGAGGCCCTCGGCGGGGAACGTGTAGCGCAGGATGACATCGCCCAGTTTGCCGCGCCCGATCAGGGTGACCGAGCCGAACTGGATCTCGTTGTTGCGCTCGGCGACGCGCTTGTGCAGCTGCGGCTTGAGCGGGCGGTCCCAGGCCAGCACGCTGGTCAGTGACAGCACGGTGAGGCCGGGCGCCAGGGTGACGGCGCGGATCGAGCACAGCGCGCCGTCGTACTCGAAGCCGAGGGAGCCGTCGGCGTCGACGCGGATGTCGATGTCCTGCATCTGCAGGCAGGCGCCGGTGCGCGCCTGCAGGTCGAGTTCGGGCGTGACCACCGCGTCCATATCGGCTCCGTCGCTCATTTGGTGCCGCCGAAGCGACGATCGCGCTTGGCGTATTCCAGGCACGCGTCCCACAGGTTACGCCGATCGAAATCGGGGAAAAGCGTGTCCTGGTAGACGAATTCGGCGTACGCGGCCTGCCAGATGAGGAAGTTCGAGCTGCGGAACTCACCCGACGGGCGCAGGAACAGGTCGACATCGGGCATGTCGGGTTCGTCGAGGTACCTGGCGACGGTCGCCTCGTCGATCTTCTCCGGATCGATCTCCCCCGCCGCCACCCGGCGCGCGATTTCCCGTGCGGCATCGGCGATCTCGGCGCGGCCGCCGTAGTTGACGCACATGGTCAGCGTCATCACGTCGTTGTCCTGGGTGAGCTCTTCGGCGATCTCGAGCTCCTTGATCACGCTGCGCCACAGGCGCGGTCGGCGCCCGGCCCAGCGCACCCGCACCCCCATCTCGTGCATCTCGTCGCGGCGGCGGCGGATCACGTCGCGGTTGAAGCCCATCAGGAAGCGGACCTCGTCGGGACTGCGCCGCCAGTTCTCGGTGGAGAAGGCGTAGGCCGAGAGCCACTTGACGCCGATCTCGATACAGCCTTCGACGGAGTCCATGAGCACGGCCTCGCCACGCTCGTGACCGGCGGTGCGCGGCAGCCCGCGCTCCTGCGCCCAGCGGCCGTTGCCGTCCATCACCAGCGCGACGTGGTTGGGGACCAGCTCCGGCGGGATCGCGGGCGGACGCGCGCCGGAGGGGTGCGCGGACGGCGGGCGCACGGTGCGGGCGGCACCGGTTCCCTGCTTGGCCCCGGCGGAAGAGTCACGACGCAGAATCACGGCTTCCATCCTGCCTGATGGTTGCCGGGACCTGTTTTGCGGGCGGTGCCGAGGTCATGGTGAACGCCGAGTGCGATCAGCCTGCGACGGGTGACCGGTTCATCGCCGGGGCGGCGGACCGCTCTACCAGCGGCAATGTGCGCAGCTGGCGTTCCAGGTGCCACTGCAGATGGGCGGCGACCAGACCGCTGGCCTGGCGGCGGACATTGTCGGGGACGCCGGCGATGTAGTCCCACTCCCCCTTCAGCAGGGCGACGAGCAGATCGAGCACACCCGAGGCCGGGGTGCTCGCTCCCGGCGGACGGCAGTGCACGCAGACCGCGCCGCCCGCCGCGACGTGGAACGCGCGGTGCGGGCCGGGGGTGGCGCAGCGGGCGCATTCGTCCAGGGCGGGCGCCCAGCCGGCGAAACCCATGGCGCGCAACAGGTATGCGTCGAGGATCAGTTCGTGCGGACGTTGCTTGGCGGCGATGGCGCGCAGGGCGCTCGCGGTGAGCGCGTGCAGTTTCGGCGCGGGTGCGCGTTCCTCGCCCGCGAGGCGTTCGGCGGTCTCGAGGATCGCGCAGGCCGTGGTGTAGCGGCCGTAGTCGTCGATGATGTCGGCGGCGAACGCCTCGACCGTAGTCACCTGGGTGACGATGTCGAGCGTGCGACCCGGATGCAGCTGCACGTCGATGTAGGCGAACGGCTCAAGCCGCGCCCCGAACTTCGATTTGGTGCGCCGCACCCCCTTGGCCACCGCGCGCACCAGACCGTGTTGCCTGGTCAGCAGCGTGACGATGCGATCGGCCTCGCCCAGCTTGTGCTGACGGACCACCACCGCCTCATCCCGATACAACCGCACGGGCCCAGTCTTCCACGTCGACCCGACACCGCGGTCACGGACACGGTCGGTGGGTCAGCTCTGCCGGAGCAGACCGGTGATGAGCAACAGCAGCGACTGCTGAGTTTCTCCGCGGGCACGGTCGGGGTCCTCGGCGTGGGCGACGATGAGCGAGGCTTCGGTGATGGCGCTGAGCAGGAGTTGCGCGAGCACCGGGACCGGGACGGCGGGGACAAGGCCCGCGTCGACGGCGCGTTGCAGCTGGTCGGTGATCAGGCCGAGGCCGTGGCGGGATTCGAAGTCGCGGAAGGCAGGCCAGCCGAGGACGGTGGGGGCGTCCATCAGGACGATGCGCAGCATTTCCGGGCGGGCGCAGATGTCGAGGAAGCAGGCCAGGCCCGCGGTCATGCCCGCGATGACGTCGTCGGGGTCGACGGCGGCGACCGCGCTCGCGATCTCCGCGGTGACCTCGGTTTCGACCTGTTCGAGGACGGCGAGGAACAGCCCGCGCTTGTCGCCGTAGTGGTGGTGCAGGGCGCCGCGGGTGACGCCGGCGTCGGCCACCAGCTGTTCGGCGGACGTACCGGCGAAGCCGCGCTCGGCGAACAGGCTGCGGCCTGCCTGCTCGAGCGCGGCCCGGGTGGTGCGGGAGCGATCCTCCTGACTACGGCGCTGCATGCAGCCGAGTGAACTCCACGATCAGTTCGGCGAGCAACTCCGGGCGGTCCTCGGGCAGGAAGGTGTAGGAGTCGTCGACGGTGCGCAGGCTCGCCTTCGGCAGGGCGGTGACGAGCCGCTGCGCGAGCGTCATCGGGAACAGCCGGTCCTCGGTGGACCACACCACGAGGACCGGGAACTCGACCTCGGCGAAGCGCTCGGCGGCCGCGAGGGTGACCCGGTTGTCCACGCCGGCGGCGAAGCGGCGCAGGTCGGCGCGGATCGCGGCACTGCGTCGGGCGGGACCCAGGTAGGAATCCGCGATCTCCCGCGGCAGATGATGTTTGGTCACCAGGCCGAAGGCGAGCGGCAGCCGCTGCATGGGCTTCCACCGGATCGGCGCGAGCAACGGCGCGATGGCACCGGGCAGTTTCGCCACCTTCAGCAGACTGGCGAACGGCTGCGGCGGAAAGACCTCGAAGCAGTCGACGGCGGCCAGCACGACCCGGCCGATCCGTTCCGGTCTGCGGGTCATCAGGATCTGGGTGAGCGCGCCGCCGGTGTCGTTGGCGACGATCGTGACGTCGGTGAGGTCGAGCGCGTCGAGGAACTCCGCGATCAGGTCCGCGATGCCGGTGGGCGTGAGGTCGGCGTCGGGCACCGGAATCGAATGCGAGCCGAGCGGCCAGTCGGGCGTGAGGCAGCGGTGTCCGGCGGCGACGAGGCCGGGCACCACCCCGCGCCAGAGGTCGGCGTTGACGAGCAGGCCGTGCACGAACACGACCGGCGATCCGGTGCCGGTGTCGTGATAGCGGATGCGGCCGGACGACAGGACGATCTCGCGCGCGGGCCCGAGTGCTGAGCTGATTCCCATGGGGTCCTCCCCTGGTCGAATGCTGGGCACATCCACTGTTACATACATCCGGTATGTATGTCTATAGCCGAGAAATCCACCCAGGGTATGTGGACGGGTGACCAGCTTCACGCTACGGTCGACCCGATTACCTGCAGAGATGGAGCTCACATGTCCGTGTCCGACCGCGTCGTGCCGAACCCCGCGGCCGATCTCGGCCTCGCCGACCTGTCCGCCGCGATCGCCGACGGCCGCGTCTCCTCGGTCGCGACCGTCACCGACGCGCTCGACCGGATCGAGGCGTCCCAGCCGACGCTCAACGCCTTCCGCGTCGTCCGCCGCGAGGCCGCGCTCCGCGAGGCCGCCGACGCCGACGCGCGGCTGGCGGCCGGTGCGCGCCTGCCGCTGCTCGGCGTGCCGATCGCGGTCAAAGACGACACCGATATCGCCGGTGAGATCACCGCATTCGGCTGCGGTGGCGAGTTCGCGCCCAAGACCGAGGACGCCGAATCGGTGCGACGGCTGCGCGCCGCCGGTGCGGTGATCGTGGGCAAGGCCAATACCTGCGAGCTGGGCCAGTTGCCGTTCACCAGCGGTGATGCCTTCGGCCACTCCCGCAATCCGTGGGATCGCACCCGCACCCCCGGCGGATCGTCGGGCGGTTCGGCGGCGGCGGTCGCGGCCGGATTGGTCCCTGCCGCACTGGGTTCCGACGGCGCCGGCTCGGTGCGCATCCCGGCGTCATGGAACAACCTGGTCGGGATCAAGCCGCAGCGCGGTCGCATCTCCACCTGGCCGCACGCCGAGGCGTTCTACGGGCTGACCGTCAACGGGCCGCTCGCGCGCACCGTCCGCGACGCGGCGCTGCTGCTCGACGTCGCCGCCGGCCCGCACGGCGGTGACCTGCACACGCCGGCGCCGATCGACGCGAGCGCTGCCGTCGGGCGCGATCCCGGCAAGCTCAGAATCGCACTGTCCCTGCGCATTCCGTTCACAGCGACCAAGACGGCGCTGGACCCGGAGATCGCGGCGGCGGTGCACGCGCTGGCGAAGACGTTGCGCGCGCTGGGACACACGGTCACCGTGGCCGACCTGCACTACGGGCTGATGATCGGCGCGTCGTTCCTGCCGCGTTCGATGGCCGGGATCCACCGGGTGCACCGGGCGATGCCCGAGGCGATCGTCGACCCGCGGACCATCGCCAACTCCCGTGTCGGCCGGGTGCTCGGTGGACCGGTGCTCGCCGCGGCGCGACGCCTCGAACCGTTGCTGCACAAGCAGATCGGCTCGTTCTTCGACGACTACGACCTGGTCCTCGCGCCGACCACCGCCACCCCCGCACCGCGGGCCGAGGAGATCGACGGCATCGGCGTCGGCGCGACCAACAATCTGATCACCGCCGCCTGTCCCTATACCTGGCCGTGGAATGTCCTGGGCTGGCCGAGCGTGAACGTGCCCGCCGGTTTCACCGACGCCGGACTGCCGGTCGGCGCGCAATTGATGGGCACCGCGAACACCGAGCCGATGCTCATCTCGCTGGCCGCGCAGCTGGAGGAGGAATTGCACTGGGAGCGGGCGCGACCCACGCCGTGGTGGTGAGTCAGAATGGGGCGGTAGGCCACCAGCGGTCGTAGAGTTCGGCGCCGTTGGTGGCGCCGACAATGCTGACCAGGCAGAAGTTCCGCGCGGTGTCGTCGAATTGGACGACCAGCGCGCCCGAGGTGGTGCCCGCCCGCAGGCCCGGCATGTCCTGCACGATCAGCTTGCCCCGGCCCGACGTCCGTTCCCAGCTCTCCTCCCGGACCGCGGTCGCTTCCAGGAACGGCCGCGCGCTGCTCGCCGTGCGGTCGCCGTTGCAGTACACCGTCATGCGCTCGACGGGATTGCGGTCGCCGTTGCAGCTGAGTCTGCCGACGCTGTCGTGCTGGTTCAGTGCGACCGGCCGGTGCTCCTTGTCGACGGCCGCGCACCGTATGCCCTGGAAGCCGCTGGCGAACGGGGTGCGCGGAAGCAGCTCCGGAAAAGTGCGGATGATGTATTCGTGTGCGCCCCAGGCCGATTCGGCGGTGGTCGTCGGCGCCACCGAGGACGCGGGCGCGGCGGACGGCGGCTGGTCGCGATTCAGCGCGACGACACCGACCGCGACCAGGGCGATCGTGAGCGCGGCCGCCGACCCGGCGACCAGCAACCACCGGCGCGACACGGGCGCTGTCTCGACTCGGCGTGGCTCCGGAGCCGAGGCGAGGCCGACCGGGGTGGGGTCGGCCCAGGCGGCGGTCCCCGGATGACCGACCTGTCCGCGCGAAGTTCCCGGCCCGGCGACACGCGTCGTCGGTGCCACCGGTGCGCCGAACGCGGCGGCAGCGGCGGCGGCCAGTGCACCGCAGCTGGAGTACCGGTCGTCGGGATTCTTCGCCATGGCCCTGGCGATCACCGCATCGATCGCCGGCGGCAGCTGCGGGTTCACCTGCGTGGGCCGGGGCGGTGGCTCGCTCAGGTGGGCGTTGATCACCGCGGCGACGGTGTCGCGGGGAAACGGCTTGCGGCCGGTGAGCAGTTCGAACAGCGTGCAGCCCAGCGAATACAGATCGGCGCGGTGATCCACGGCATCGAGCCGGATCAGCTCCGGGGCCGCGTACGCCAGGGTGGCCAGGAAGGCGCCGGTCTCGGTGAGCGCGGTGCTGTCGGTGCCGGATTTGGCGATACCGAAGTCGGCGACGAGGACCCGGTCCGGCTCCCCCGGCCGGGTTTCCAGCATCAGATTGGCCGGTTTCACATCGCGGTGCAGCAGCCCGGCGCGGTGCGCCGCGTCCAGCCCGGCGGCCGCCCCGGTGACGATGTGCAGCGCGTGCTCCGGCCGGGGCACACCGGCGCGCAGCACCGCCGCGGCGTCGGTCCCCGCGATGTACTGCATCGCGATCCACAGTGCGCCGTCGACGAGGCCGCGATCGTGCACGGCCACCACGTTCGGGTGATCGATGCGGGCCGCCAGCTCGGCCTCGCGGATGAACCTGGCCCGGAATTCCGGTGCGCCGCTGTGGGCTTCGCTCAGCACCTTGATCGCGTCCAGGCGCGGCAGGCGCGGATGACGCGCGGCGTAGACCGTGCCCATCCCGCCCCTGCCAAGGACCCGCTCGATCACATAGCCGGCGAAGACCGAGCCGGGCCGCAGCTGTGCGGTCATCCGGCGAGCACCAGCAGGCTGTACTGAGCGGCGGCCTTCTGCTTGGCCTGCTGCTCCTGCGGCGCGAACACGGTGGCGATGTAGCGCCCGTGCAGCACACGGCAGGCATAGCGCACAGCGGGCTGGCCTGCGTCGTCGTCGAGGCACTCGATGTCGGCCAGGCCGGCCGGACCCGCGACTGTCCGCAATCCGTCGGCGGCCAGTGACCGGGTCCCGCGATCGAAGGCGCGGCGCGCTTCCACGGCATCGGGATACCGCATCAGTCCGTCGAATCCGATCATCGCGAACGCGTCGGCCGCGGATCGCTGCTGCCGGGTGCCGTTCAGATAGCTCACGTTCGGCCCGTAGACGACGCCGCTGGCATGCAGCAGTGTCTTGCCCCCGGCGATCTGTTCCCGATCGATGAGCAGGACGGCGGGCCGCGACCAGCGCCCCAGCTTCTCCGGGATCAACCGGGTCAGCATCTTCTCGCCGTCGAGCGGCAGGCTCGCGAGCTGGTCGATCGGGGTGGCGACGAACCGATCGAGCTCGGGCAGCTGGGCGTCGAAGGCCTTGCCGATCAGCGCGATCAAGGCCGCGGCGTCCGGCGTCGGGTGCGTCACCAGCACACTCACCACGAAGGAGCCGCGCGCGACGGTGGCGGCCATGCTCGCCACGGTGGGCCGCCAATGAGCGCGCGCCGCGGCGTAGTTCGGGATCGTGACGGCGACATTGTCGGGGCTGACCGCGGCGTCGGTGGCATCGAGGTCGGCGGCGGCCTTGGTGGCGGCGTCCGAATCGGGCATGCGCAGCGCCAGCAGCGACAGCCCCCTGGTGCGGACCGAATCGGTGCCGGCGACCTGGAATCCGGCGACCATGCCGTACTTGTCGAGCACGGCGCGGGCCTGCTCCGACAGCACCCCGGACACCTTGGCCGGGGTCGGCAACGGCACCGTGGGTTTGGAGTCGGCGGGCAGGGACAGGGCGGCGTCAGCCTTGGCCGGATTGATCATCACCTCGCCGATCCGCACCGACTCGAGCACCCGGCCCGAATAGTCGTCGCCGTCCGGTGCGACCAGCGGAACATGCTGGTAGGTACCGAAGTCCAGCGCCGACAGGTCGACCCGGGCCGGTTCCGGCGTGCCGGCCACCGTGCAGCCGGTCAGTGCGGCGACCGCGAGCAGGGCGGTCGCCCGCACCGCCACGCGGGGATCACAGCGGCGCATCGGTCCACCACTTCTCGCGCAGTTCGGCGCCGTTGTCGCCGCCGTTGACATCGATCCGGCAGAACGACCGCGCCGGTTCGTCGAAGTAGACGTGCAGGAAGCCGGTCTGGGTCTTGTCCAGACCGATATTGCTGCCCCAGTGCAGGTTTCCGCTGCCCGAAGGGCGGCGCCACTCCTCGTTGCCCTCGACCTGATCGGTGCTGGGCTGCACCAGCATCCGGGAGCGGTCGGTATTGCAGACGACGGTGATCGCGACCGCGGGATCACGATTTCCGCTGCAACCCATCCGCGCGATCGGTCCCGCCGTGTCCGTCGGCACGAAGTCGAACTTCTCGTCGAACATGAAGCAGCCGGTCAGCTCCTGGTACCCGGCGCCGAACTGGAAGGCGGGCAGCAGGTCGGGGAAGGTGTCGGCGACGAAGCTGTAGGCGCCCCACGCGGTCGCCGGTGGCAACGGGGGCAGCGAGGTGGTCGCCGCCGTCGGTGATGCCGCGTCGTCGGCGCCGGAGGTGGCCAGCGCCGCCGCCGTCACGATGCCGAGGACGACGATCACCGCGGCCGCCAACCGGAAGGCGCGATGGCGGATCAGCCTGCCCAGCGGCGTCCGGCGGCGCAGCAGTGCCGCGGTGAACGGGTCGGCTTCGACCATCGGGGCCGGTGGCCAGGTACCGCCGACGCCCGGACCTGCGGCGGACAGTGGCGGGCGGGAAGGCTCGTGCGCGGGAGAATCCTGTACCGACGGCTGCGCCCGCATCGGGCCACCAGCAGTCGTCACGGGAATCGGTTGATCGGGAGCTGAGATGGCTGTCGACGTCGCCGGGTTCGCCCTCGCCGATGCCCCTCCCGGCGGCAGTGCGCGCCCGTCCATCGCGTCGCGAGCGGCCGCGGCCAGTTCGCCGCAGGAGGCGAACCGCTGCGCCGGGTCCTTCGCCATCGCCTTCGCGATCACGGCGTCGAACCCGACGGGCAGGTCCGGCCGGATCGACGACGGCCGCGGCGGTGGCTCGTGCAGATGCGCGTACATCACCGCCGCGGGCGTCTGCCGAACGAACGGCACTGTGCCGACCAGCAATTGGAACAGCGAGCAGCCGAGAGCGTAGACGTCGGCGCGCAGGTCGACTCGGTCGCCGCTCAGTTGCTCGGGCGCGACATAGGACAGCGTCGCGGTGAGTCCGCCGTCCGCGGACAGTGTCGCGGTGTCCTCGGCCCGGCGCGCGATCCCGAAGTCGGTGACCAGCACCCGGTCGGCGTGACCCGGCTCCTCGGCCACCAGGATGTTGGCCGGCTTCACGTCGCGATGCACGAGTCCGGCCCGGTGCACCGCGTCGAGTCCGCGCGCCGCTTCGCCGATGATGTGCACCGCCCGCGCCGGATCGAGACCCGACGGCGCGTTCCGGACGAGTTCGGCGGCATCGGAACCGGCGACGTACTGCGTGGCGATCCAGAGTTTGCCGTCGGTCTCCCCGCGATCACGCACGGCGACGAGGTTCGGATGGGCCAGCGTCGCGGCGAGTTCGGCCTCGCGCAGGAACCTGGCCCGGAACTCGGGGTCGGCGGCGTGGTCGTCGGCGAGGATCTTCAGCGCGTCGTGGCGGGGCAGCCGGGGATGCCTGGCCAGGTAGACGGTGCCCATGCCACCGGCGCCCAGTCGCCGTTCGATCAGATACCCGGCGAACTCCGCGCCGTCTGCGATACTCACCCGCCCTGGTCTCCCACGGTCACAGTCCTGCCGGGACCCTTCCGGCAGTGGTGGCGGATCGGTACCCGACGTAGCCGGTCCCCGCCCGGAGGTCGACCGGAAACAGCACGCCTCCAGTCACGCTCGAGCGACTATAACAGCACGAATCCTGCGGTGTAGTCCGGGAATTCCGACATCACCGCACTACCGCCCCGGTTCCGCCCAGCCCTCGAGATCGCTCTTCGTTCCGGCCGGGCAGCCGTCCTGACCGGTCTGGCGGGGGAACATCATCAGGCAGCGTTGCGGGCCGGGGCCACCGACCGCGGTGGTGACCAGCACCGCGATCGACGAGCCGTCGGCGACGCGACGCGTCGCGAAGCCCAGGGTGCCGGTGACGCCGCGATAGTCGCTCTCGCGCAGCTGCACCGCGATCGCGGTGCGGTTCGGCGGCAGGTCGGCGAGCACGCCGCGGCTGGCGCGCACGGCTTGCAGGAACAGGCCGCTCACGTCGAACGCGAGGCCGGTGCGGTCGCCCGCCCAGCTCGGGCGGTAGTCGGCCAGTTCCGGGTAGCCGCGCAGGTCCTCGATGAGCCCGGCCAGTTCGACGCACAGCTGCTCGTGTTCGAACGGCACCGGCTGAGTGCCGAGTTTGCCTACGCCACCGACACAGTCGGCCCCGCCGAGCATCACCGGCGCGGCCTTGGCCACGTAGCGCACCGTCAGGTTGGCCGGCAGCGCGGCGGTGGCCTTGGGGTCGGTGATCAGCCGGGTGACCGCGTCGTTGCCGAGGATCGCCGGGCCCGCGCCGCTCAGACAACCACGGCTGACCGCTTTGGCGAAGGTGGGGAAATCATCGTTGCGGCCCGCGAAGAACAGCAGGGTGCGCCGGTCGGCGCCCTCGGTCTCGCACGGGGCGGGGAACCGGTAGAGCTGTTGCTGTTCGCGCCAGCTCAGACTCTGGTGGGCGATACCGCGCGTGCTGAGCTCGGCCTGCAGATCGGCGACCAACGTCGTCACGTACAGGTCGTCGGGCGCTTCCGGGTGGTAGATCGCCACCTTGTCGTAGCGGGCGGTGCCGTTCGCCTCGCGCGCGCCCTGGACGTAGTCGGCGATCAGCCGGGCCTGCACGGTATTGCTCGGCGCCGCTTGGAAATACAGGGGTGAGGCCTGGTCGAGACCGTCGGCGGACAGTGTCGTCGCGACCGCGGGCACGCCGAGTTCGCCGAGCCGGGCGATCGCCGCGCGGGTCTCGTCGGTACTGCGATCGATGCCGACCACGCCGAGCACACTGGGATCCTCGGCCACCAGCCCACGCAGCGAATGCTCGACCACCCACCTCGCCTGACGCATGTCCGAGCCGCCGTTGGCGATGACGATGCGCAGCAGCGGTTCCGACTCGTCGGAGGCCAGCAGGGCGCGGCGCTGCTGCACCGCGAGTCCGGCCAGCTCCTCGACCTGGGCATGCGGGTAGCGCACATTGGTGTCGGCGTAGCTGAGACCGGCGAAGTACACCAGCGAGACCAGGGGGCGGTTGGGATTGCTCTCGCGGGCCTGCACTGCCTCTTCGTTGAGCCGGAACACCTCGCGCTGCATCGCCGTCAGCTCGGGATCGTCGGCGAAGAGCTGCGCGGTGTTGTCGCTGTAGCCGACGCACTCACCGTCACGCAGGCTCACCGAGACGCCGCCGGTCCACGGCCACTGCGAGCACGGCGCGCCACGCAGCGGCGGGAAGTAGACCAGCGCGGCGGCGATGGCCAGCGCGATGGGGATGAGCACGCACAGGCCGACGAACCAACTGCGCGCGGCCATCGGCGGTGCCGGTGGCAGGGCGAGGCCGCGGAAGCGGGGGTCACTGATCCGCGGCGGGGTGTCGGCGGGCAGCAGCGCGCGCAGCGGCAGGAACCAGGCGTCGGTCTGGCGATGGGTGCGCCGGTTGTCGATCTCGCGCAGCCAGGTCTGCAGCGGGTCCGGCGGCTGCGCGGACGGCTGCTCGGCAAGGCTCTCCAGGGTGCGCAGCGTGCGCAGCTCACCGATGTGGCCGAGCTCGCCGACCTCGCGGTTCGGGCCTTCGTCGCGGAAGGCCACGATCACCAGCGGATCGAAATGGCCCGTCTCGTTCCTGATCTCGTTGACCCAGGTGAGGATCCGCGCGCCGTCACTACCCTCGGCCAGGCCGCCCAGCAGCGCCACCGGGTAGGCGGTGCGGCGCCAGCTCGACGGCCGCCAGATCCGGCGCCGGTAGGCGTCGCGCAGATCCTCGAGGAAGGCGTGGATCAGGAGTTTGGCGACCTGTTCTTCGTTCTCGTCGACCCGGTGCGAGGCGGTGAGCCGGGAGGCGAAACCCAGGAAACTGCCGGACAATTCGGGCGCGAGGTAGCGCTGGTGCAGGAACCACCTGGTCACCTTCGACATGCCGGGGATGCGACCCGACACCCACAGCCACAACCGCAGCACCGGCCACAGCGCGAGCACGCCGAAGACCACTCGCGAGATGGTGTCGCCCGCAATGCCTTCCGCGGTGTCGGAGCGGCTGGTCGGCGATCCGCTGCGCAGCAGCTTGGGCAGCCTGCGGCGCAACTCGTCTGGCGCCTCGGACTCGTCGCTGGTGACCCGTTGGCGCGTCAGCCAATCAGCGGTGCGGTAGCGCGGGAACTTGATCGCGCCCATCGCGGTGTCGTCGGCCGCGAAGCCGGCGACGAGATGCTGGATGATCGGCAGGCAGTGCCCCGGCACCTCCTGGTCGTCGGTCGAGCTGACCGCGGTGAGGTCGGGCGTGAGCATCGTGGGTGGCAGGTCGGGCGCGTGCAGATCGATCTTGGCCCGCGGGGTCGCGCGCCTGCCACCGGATTCGCCCAGCCAGCTGTAGAGGTCGGCGACCAGCGCGGAATGGCCTTGCACCCCGACCAGTTCGACGATCGGCCGGGGCAGCGTGCGGCGCCCGCGCAGCAGTGTGCGCAGCACCCGCGGTTTGGTGTCGGGGATTTCCAGCGCCCGCAGCAACTCCAGCAGCTTGCCGACATCATTGGCATCGGGCACTTCGACGGCCTCCCCGGGCGATCAGCGAGCACGCCGGGCACTGTCGGCGTATTCGCCGAACGATACCCTCTACCGCCGACGCTCAAACGGTCAAAAGCCCAGCTTCCCCAGCTGTTTCGGGTCGCGCTGCCAATCCTTGGCGACCTTCACGTGCAGATTCAGGTAGATCCGGGTGCCGAGAATGTGCTCGATCTGCTTGCGGGCGTTGGTGCCGACTTCCTTGAGACGAGCACCGTTCTTGCCGATGATGATCGCCTTCTGGCTCGGCCGTTCGACATAGAGCAGGGCATGCACCTCGAGCATGTCCTCGTTGGCCTCGTACGGCTGGATCTCCTCGATGACCACGGCAAGCGAGTGCGGCAGTTCGTCGCGCACGCCCTCGAGCGCCGCCTCGCGGATCAGCTCGGCCATGAGGGTTTCCTCCGGCTCGTCGGTGATCTCGCCGTCGGGGTAGAACGCCGGGCCCTCGGGCATCTTCGAGGCGATCACGTCGACGAGCACCTCGACCTGTTCGCCCTTCACCGCCGACACCGGGACGACCTCGGCCTCGGGACCGAGCAGCTTCGAGACCGCCATCAGCTGGTGGGCGACCTGGTCGCGGCTCACCTTGTCGATCTTGGTGACCACGCCGAGCACGGTGGTCTTGGGCGCCATCATCTTGATCTGCTCGACGATCCAGCGGTCACCGGGACCGATCTTCTCGTCGGCCGGGATGCACAGGGCGATCACGTCGACCTCGGAGTAGGTGTCGCGCACGAGATCGTTGAGGCGCTGTCCGAGCAGGGTCCGTGGGCGGTGCAGGCCGGGGGTGTCGACCAGGATCAGCTGGGCGTGGTCGCGGTGCACGATGCCGCGGATGGTGTGGCGGGTGGTCTGCGGGCGCGAGGAGGTGATCGCGATCTTGGTGCCGACCAGCGCGTTGGTCAGCGTCGACTTGCCGGTGTTCGGGCGGCCGACGAAACAGACGAAGCCGGAACGGAATTCGGAGTCAGCCACCGTGCACCTCGCTCAGGACGGCGCCGGTGCGGTCGGTGCGGATCACCGCGGCCGACGGCGAGACCTCGCGCACCGCGGCGATGCCCGCGTCGTCGGACTCACCACCGACAACGACCGCCGCCTCGAAACCCTCGGCGCCGCTGGAGATCGCGGCGGCGACGGCGGCCTGCAACGCGGTCAGGCGCAGCGCGGTCAGCGCCACCTCGCCCGCGGCGTAGGTGCGGCCGTCGGTGTCGCGGATCGCGGCGCCGCTCGCGCCCCCGGTGCGGCCCAGCGCGCCACGCGCCAGCACCAGCAGTTTGTTGTCCTCGGCGTCCAGTTCACTCATCGGTTTCTCCGTTGTCGTCGGGCACGGTGACCTCGGCGGACTCGGCGCCCGCTGCGGTCTTCTTGTTCTTCTCGGCCGCGCGGCGCACCAGCACGGTGTTCACCCGCATCCGGCCGCGGGCATCGGCGCCGCCCTCGCCGCGCAGGACCAGCCCGTACACGGTCACTTTCGAGCCGGGCAGCGGGACACGACCCAGCTCGTGGGCCAGCAAACCGCCCACCGTGTCGACGTCGGAATCCTCGATGTCGAGTCCGTACAGCTCGCCGAGGTCTTCCACCGACAGCCGTGCCGACACCCGGTAGCGGCCCTCGCCCAGGTCTTCCACGGGCGGGGTCTCGTCGGTGTCGTACTCGTCGGCGATCTCGCCGACGATCTCCTCGAGCACGTCCTCGATCGTCACCAGACCCGCGATGCCGCCGTACTCGTCGACCAGCAGCGCCATGTGGTTGCGGCGGCGCTGCATCTCGTCGAGCAGATCGTCGAGCGGCTTGGAGTCGGGGATGAACACCGCGGGGCGCATGACCTCGCGCACGGTCACCTTGCGGCTGCGATCGGCATACGGGACAAGGTCTTTCAGGTACACCACGCCGAGCACGTCGTCGACGTTCTCGCCGACAACGGGGATCCGGGAATGCCCGGACCGCACCGCCAGCGACATCGCCTGGGACGCGGTCTTGTCGGCCTCGATCCACACCATCTCGGTGCGCGGCACCATCACCGCGCGGGCGGCGGTATCGCCGAGTTCGAAGACCGACTGGATCATCCGGCGTTCGTCGTCGGCGACCACGCCGCGCTCGCGGGCCATGTCGACCACTTCGCGCAGCTCGATCTCGGACGCGAACGGGCCGTTGCGGAAGCCCTTACCCGGGGTGATCGCATTGCCGAGCAGGATCAGCAGCCTGCTCACCGGGCTCAGCACCGCGCCGATGATCTGCAACGGCACCGCGGCGCCGAGCGCGATCGAGTAGGCGTGCTGGCGGCCGAGCGTGCGCGGGCCGACACCGATCACGACGTAGGAGACGACCACCATCACCGCGGCGGTGACCAGCAGGGCCGTGCCGGCGGTCCACAGCTCCAGGGTCGCCGCGGCGAGCAGGACGGTGGCGGTGATCTCGCACAGAATGCGCAGCAGCACCATGAGATTCACGTACCGCGGGCGGTCGTCGACGATCTTGCGCAGCCGCGCGGCGCCGGGCCGTTCCTCGCGGACCATGTCGTCGAGGCGGGCCCGCGACACCGTGTTCAGTGCCGAGTCGACCCCGGCGAACACCCCGCCGAGCCCGATCAGCAGGATCGCGAGCAGGATCTGGGTCAGTGAGGTCACGCGGGGCCCAGTGCGTCACCCGGTGCGGTGAAACCAGCCTTGCCGAGTAGTTGGGCGTCGCGCTCAGCCAGTTCGGCGCGGCGCTGTTCCTCGCGCAGGCTCACGTACCACTCCTCGAGGAGCTGGGCCTGCAGCGCGAACATCTCCTTCTCCTCCTCCGGCTCGGCGTGGTCGTAGCCGAGGAGGTGGAGCACGCCGTGCACGGTGAGCAGGGCCAGCTCGTGATCGAGCGAATGACCGGCCTTCTGGGCCTGGCCCATCGCGAACTCCGGGCACAGCACGATGTCGCCGAGCATCGACGGGCCCGGCTCGGGGCTGTCGGGGCGACCGCCCGGCTCCAGCTCGTCCATCGGGAACGACATCACATCGGTCGGGCCGGGCAGGTCCATCCAGCGCACGTGCAGGTCGGCCATGGTGTCGAGATCGACGAGCACCATCGACAGCTCGGCGGCGGGATGCACGTCCATCCGGCCGATCACGAAACGTGCGACGCTGACCAGGTCTTCTTCGGGGACGTCCATGCCCGATTCGTTGGCGATCTCGATGCTCACCTGTTCAGGGTACGGGCCTCGGTTTGCTGAATGAAACCGCATCGGTCCAGCGTGGCGCGGGTAACCCACCGCCGCCGCGGTCACGCGGTTCCGTGCGGGGAACCGCGTGACCCACGGACTACCTGCGGTCGGTCCGGCCCGCCGCGCGGCGCTGGGCCCGGTTACCGGGGTAGTGCGGACCCGGCACCGCGCGGGTGTCGGATTCGTACCGGTCGTAGGCGTCGACGATGTCGGAGACCAGCCGGTGCCGGACCACATCGGCGCTGGTGAGCTCCGAGAAGTGGATGTCCTCGATGTCGGTGAGGATCTCCGCCGCCGCGCGCAGACCCGAACGCTGCCCGTTGGGCAGGTCGACCTGCGAGATGTCACCGGTGACGACCATCCGCGAGCCGAAGCCGAGGCGGGTCAGGAACATCTTCATCTGCTCGGCCGTGGTGTTCTGCGCCTCGTCCAGAATGATGAACGAGTCGTTGAGGCTGCGGCCACGCATGTACGCCAGCGGCGCGACCTCGATGACACCGGAGGCGAGCAGCTTGGGGATCGCTTCCGGGTCCATCATGTCGTGCAGCGCGTCGTAGAGCGGCCGCAGGTACGGGTCGATCTTGTCGTTGAGCGTGCCGGGCAGGAAGCCGAGCCGCTCACCGGCCTCGACCGCGGGCCTGGTCAGGATGATGCGGGTGACCTGCTTGGACTGCAGGGCCTGCACCGCCTTGGCCATCGCCAGGTAGGTCTTGCCGGTACCGGCGGGACCGATGCCGAACACGATGGTGTTGGCGTCGATCGCGTCGACGTAGCGCTTCTGGTTCAGCGTCTTGGGCCGGATGGTCTTGCCGCGGCGCGACAGGATGTCCAGGCTCAGCACCTCGGCGGGCGATTCGGACACGCCTTCGGTGAGCATGGAGACCGTGTGCCGGACCGCTTCGGGGGTGATGACCCGATTACGGCCGGTCAGGGCCACGAGCTGCTCGATGACGCGCTCGGCCAGCGCCACATCGCCGGCCTTACCGGTGATGGTGACGGTGTTGCCGCGGACATGGATGTCGGCCGGGAGCAGTTTCTCCAGCTGACGAAGGTTCTGGTCGGCCGAGCCGAGGAACGGGAAGACAGACTCCGGGGCGAGTTCGATACTGGAACGCACTGTGCGCGCCGCGGGACCCGCATTGTTTCCGCCTGCGCCGATGCCTGTTACGGGGTTGGTGGTGGGGTCGCCGATCTCGCCTGAGTTCTTCAAAAGTGGCTATGGCCTGCTTCCGGTCTCGACTGTGTGTTCGATGAGCTCAGTTTAACGCGCGGCACCGACACCGCCCAGCGATATAACGGCGGGATCGGCCGAACCGCGATCGACCGGTGATCGCAGGTCACAGCCGGGTCCGGGAGCTACCAGCGCGCGGTGAGGGCGCCGAGGGCGCCCAGGGCCACCGCGGCGGCGGTCGAGGTGCGCAGCACGGTCGGGCCGAGCAGCACGATGTCGGCGCCCGCCTCGGCCAGTGCGGCCAGTTCGGTGTCGTCCAGGCCGCCTTCCGGGCCGACGATCAGGACTACGTCGGTGGTCTGCGCCAGCGGCAGCTCGGTGAACTTGCCGGTGCCGGATTCGTGCAATGCGGCGACGATCGCGCCGTCCGCCTTGGCTTTTCGCACCAGATCGAGCAGGTCGCGGGTGCGGTGCAGGTCGGCGACCTCGGGGATGTAGGCGCGCCGGGACTGCCTGGCGGCCGCGCGGGCGGCGGCCCGCCACTTCTCGATTCCCTTGGCGGCCTTGGCTTCCCAGTTCGCGACGCAGCGCGCGGCCTGCCACGGCACGATGACGTCGGCGCCCGCCTCGGTCATCAGCTCGACGGCCAGTTCGGAGCGATCCGACTTCGGCAGCGCCTGCACCACGGTCACCTGTGGGGTCACCGGGGTGGCCACCCGCCGCGTGCGTACCGCGAGTTCGAGCCGGTCCTTCTGGGCCGCAACGACTTCCGATTCGGCGAGCACACCCTGCCCGTCGGACAGGGTGATCGGCTCGCCGACCCTGATCCGGCGCACGGTCGCCGCGTGGCGGCCCTCCGGACCGTCCAGGACCGCGACGGCGCCCGGTTCGGGTACCTCGTCGAGGTAGAAGACCGTCGCGGCCACCGGGTCAGCGTCCGCTGAAGGAGGCGCGCAGCCGGGCGAACAGGCCGCTGTTGTGCTCGGACTGGGCCGACATCACCTCGGCGCGATCCTTGTCGCGCATGCCCTTGAACTTGCGCAGCAGGTCGGTCTGCTTGCCGTCCAGCTTGGTCGGCACGACGATGTCGAGGTGGGCCAGCAGGTCGCCGCGGGCGCCCGAACGCAGCCGGGGCATGCCGTGGGCGCGCAGCTGGATGACCTCGCCGGGCTGGGTGCCCGCCGCGATGGTCAGCTCGGTCGGACCGTCGAGGATGGTGTCGACGACGACCGTGGTGCCGAGAATGGCGTCGACCATCGGCACGCGGACGGTGCAGTGCAGGTCGTCGCCGTCGCGGACGAAGGTGTCGTGCGGCTGCTCGACGACCTCGACGTAGAGGTCACCGGCGTGGCCGCCCCCGGGGCCGACCTCGCCCTGAGCGGCCAGGCGCACGCGCATGCCGTTGGCGACACCGGCCGGGATCGGCGCGGCGATCTCGCGACGCGCCCGCACGCGGCCGTCGCCGCCGCACTTGTGGCAGGGATCGGGGATGGTCTCGCCCGCGCCGCGACAGGTCGGGCAGGGTCGCGAGGTGAGGACCTGGCCCAGGAAGGAGCGCTGCACCGACTGCACCTCACCGGCGCCGTCACAGGTCTCACAGCGCACCGGCTTGGAGTTGCCGTTGGTGCCTGCACCCTGGCAGATGTCGCAGAGGATGGCGGTGTCGACGGTCAGGTGCTTGGTGACGCCGACCGCGCATTCGGCCAGGCTCAGCCGGGTGCGGATCAGCGAGTCGGCGCCGGGCTGCACGCGGCCGCGCGGTTTGCGCGCGCCACCGCCCTGGCCGCTCATGCCGCCGAAGAACGCCTCGAAGACGTCGCCGAGGCCGCCGAAGCCCGCACCGCTGAATCCGGCTCCGCCGCCGCCGTTTTCGAGCGGGTCACCACCGAGGTCGACGATCCGGCGCTTCTCCGGGTCGGTCAGCACCTCGTAGGCGGTGGAGACTTCCTTGAACTTGGCCTGGGCGGCCTCGTCCGGGTTCACGTCGGGGTGGAGTTCGCGGGCCAGCTTGCGGTAGGCGCGCTTGAGCTCCTGGTCGGTGGCGTTCTTGCCGACGCCGAGCAGTCCGTAGTAATCCCGTGCCACTTGAGTTCTCTAGTCCTTGGTCGCTGTGGTCCAGCCGAGCGCCGGGCGCATCCTTTAGTCGAATCCACTCAACTTTACCGGCCGAAGTATCGACCTTAACAGTGCGGGTTGGCCGTTCCCGGCCCGCCGTCACCTTTCCGCCAGTACTTCTCCGATGTAGCGGGCAACCGTGGCCACCGACGCCATTGTTCCCGGGTAGTCCATCCGGGTCGGGCCGAGGACACCCATGCCGCCGAGGACGGCACCCGCCGCGCCGTAGCCGGTGGAAACAACCGAGGTGCCGCGCATCTGCTCGACCTGGGTCTCCTCGCCGATCTGCACCATCACCTGGCCTGGCTGCTGCGCCGCGGCGAGCAGTTTCAGCACGATGACCTGCTCCTCGAGCGCCTCCAGGACCGTGCGCAGGGAGCCGGGGAAACCGAAGTCGGCGACATTGCGGGTGAGGTTGGCGGTGCCGCCGAGGACGAGTCGTTCCTCGGGATGCTCCACCAGCGTCTCCACCAGCACGGTCGAGACGCGGACGAGCACGTCCTTGATCTTGGCCGGCGCGCGTTCGGGCAGGCCGGCGACCGACGCGCTGGCCACCGACAGCAGCTTGCCGTCCATCGCCCCGCCGAGCAGGCCGCGCACCGCGGCGAGATCGTCGTCGGAGATCACCGCGCCGAGGTCGACGATGCGCTGGTCGACCCGGCCGGTGTCGGTGATCACCACCAGCAGCAGGCGGGCCGGATTGAGCGCGACGACCTCGATGTGGCGCACGATCGAGGCCGAGACCGTGGGGTACTGGACGACGGCGACCTGGCGGGTCAGCTGCGCCAGCAGCCGCACACCGCGGCGCAGGACGTCGTCGAGATCGACCCCGGATTCGAGGAACTCCATGATCGCGCGGCGCTCGGCGCCCGAGAGCGGCTTCACCTCGGCGATCCGGTCGACGAACTCGCGATACCCCTTGTCGGTGGGGATGCGGCCGGAGCTGGTGTGCGGTTGGGTGATGTACCCCTCCGCCTCCAGCACGGCCATGTCGTTGCGGATGGTGGCGCTGGAAACGCCAAGGCTGTGCCGTTCCACGAGCGACTTGGAGCCGATCGGTTCCTTGGTGGCGACGTAGTCCGCAACGATCGCTCGCAGGACCTCGAACCGCCGATCCTCGGTGCTCGACGCCATCGACCCCACCTCCTCGCTCGTGCCGGGTACATCATCGCCCGCGTGTGCTGCTGTGTTCGCCGCACAGACTCGCACGCGGACGCTCGGAGCGTCTCGTTGTCCAGTCTAATTGTCCGGTCCCGGCTCGCCCGCTCACATCGCTGCTGTGGGCTGGGTTATCCACAGGCCGTGGTTTATCCACAAGTGGCAGACAGGGGCTGGCCGTGCTCTGCGCACCGGCGTACGTTCGGCACTGATTCAACTGTTTACCAGCGGTTTTCAGCGGTCGGCGGCGGGTCGAGAGGGGCTTGTGATGCAGCAGAACAGGAGCACCGCTGCCACGGTGGTGGCACTGGATCCGGCGCAGTTCGCCGGGTTCGATCGGGGGTGCGGGGAGTTTCTCCGGGTGATCGACCAGATCAGGGTGCTGGCCGGGGAGATCGGCGATCAGGAGCATTGGGGGCTGGGCGAAGGTGATGCGCGGCTGATATCCGGCGCCACGGTGGTGGCGCGGTTGCGGGCGAAGGCCGGCGGCGAGGGGAACAGCATCGGTGCGGTGATGGCGGAGCATGCGCGCGTTGTCGCCGGTATCCGTGCGGCGCATCGGGTGGTGCGGGATCGGATGATCGTCGCGGACAAGGAGTGGGCTGGGCGGGTCCGGTCGGTGGAATCGTCTGTGGGACACCATGATCCGTTGGAGTCGGCACCATGACCGCCGATGAGCCGCGTGGCATTCCAGGTGGTGGTGAGAATGCGCAGAGTTGGCGTCATCGGGAGATCGCCGCGGCTTTCGCGCCGCTCGAGGTGAGCGATGCCGTCGCGCAGGCGGACAAGTTCGCGCGGATCGCTCGCTTGTGGAAGGACGGGGTGGCGGCCTTCGAACGGGCCACGCGCGACTCGGCAAGGTGGTCCGGTGCCGCCGCCGACGCCTCGAGTGCGGCTGTCGGCAGCTATGTCGCGGAAGCTCGGGAGCTGACCGCTGTTCTGGACCGGTTCTCCGTTTTGGTGCGGACTGCGGCCGATGCGATCGTGGCGACCAAGTACGCGATCCCGGAACAGGTCGCGGTCGCCGAGATGGGTCCGCCCTGGCTGGCGACGGGTCAGGCGGAGTCGCATCGTGCGGCAATTGCGGCGCTGGAGGATGCGCGCCTCGCAATGCGTGAGCGGTATGTGGTGCCGTTCGGCGAGATCGATGCGCGGATTCCGGTGTTGCCCATGCCGAGTCGGCGGGGCGTTCCTGGTGGGGATTCCGATGATCGGCTGTTGCGCGGAGGCAGGTCGGCCGAGATCTTCGGCGAGAATTCCGGCAGTGGCGTCGAGGATGGGCTCACGCAGGTGAAGTCCCTGAACTCACCGCACTCGCCTCAGACAGCGAACCTCCCACCTACCGCGACCAGCCCGGAAGGCGTTGCCACTACTGCGCAAGGCGGAGGCGCAGCGACATCCGATGACGGCTCGACACAAGGTGGGGACTTGGCGGGAACGAAGGCAGGATCGGCGGGGCCAGATGTCAGCTCAGTGCAGGGCAGCGAATCGGCGGAGCCAGGGAACGACTCGGCAGGGTCTGGTAACTCACCGGGGCCCGGTGCCGACTCGACGATGTCAGGTGACAGCTCAACGATAGGCAGCGAACTGGCGGAGCCAGGAAACGACCCGGCAGGGTCGGATGACTCGGCCGGTCCGCATGGCGGCTCAACGGAGCGGGGCGACCACTCGGCGGTGCCGGGTGAAAGCTCGGTGAGGGCGGGTGACGGCTCGGTGAGGGCAAGCAATACGACGATGTCCACGGGCGGCACGAGTCCTGCTCCGGCCACGGCATTGATCGGCGGCCCTGGATCGCCGGGTGTTGCTGCGGGGGCACTCTCGTCGGTGGTGGACCCAATTGTGACGTCAGTGGGCCGCGATGGGTCGGCGCATCCGGGTGGCGCGCAGCCCGCCTGGAATGCGGCACCGACATCATCGGGTGATCAATCAGGCCGGGGCATTCCCTCTCTGCCGCTGCACGATGCAGAACAGCTGCGGCCGGGTGCCGGGCGGAGTATGGCGGGCGCGGTAGGACCTGTCGTCGGGGCGAACTCACCGATTGCGTCGTCGCCGGCCCGCATGCTCGATCGACTGTTCCACTGCGCCGTATCGCCCGGCGCTGGGCAAGCGCCGGACAGCGACGCCGAGCGCGTGCTCCCGGACTACCTGGTTACGCAAGCGAATACCGATGCACTGCTGGGCAATCCGCGACCGACGGTCAGCGGGGGCGTGATCGGGGGCGGGGACGGTGGGTAGTCGGGTGCGCAGCACCGAGCTGCGGCTCAGCTCTGACGGGGTCAGCGAGCCGAGGACACACCGCGGCCGCACGGTCGATTCGAGCGACCGGCGAGGGCCGCCCGGGAGGGCGGCCCAGACCGGGTCAGCTCCGGGCTGCGGAGGAGGCGGCGCCCACCTGCTTGCCCGCGAGGGCATCCAGGCCGAGCATCGCCAGCAGCGATACACAATCTTCCGCGTCGTTGGAATGCGACGCGACCGTGCGAGCGGCGACCGCGCACTGCCGCGCGTTCTCCGCCTTCTCCGCAGAGCGCGCTTCAGCGAATTCGCTCTGCTCGTGGACGAGGGTGATGTGCCGTTCGGTGGACATATAGCTCCCTAGGATCGAGTCGAAGCCTACGCCCCCAATCGTTATCTTCGACCCCGAACCCGCCGAACCTTCCACTTCGCGACCCCGGTGCGCAGTGCACTCGGTGAGGTGTGCATCACGTCATCTCATGACGCTGACCGGGCGATCATCGATGTGGCCTCGGGCACCTGTCCGCCCGGAAATTCGGGTCACGAATCGGTGTCAAGTGGCCCGTGTTCCCGCCGCCCGGAGCAACCGCAGCTGACCGATCTCGGCCACGTTCTTCATCAGTTCGGCATCGACCCAGGAGACCAGATGAGCGATCGTCAGTCCGGCGTCGGCAGGCCACGGATAGGCCGAGCCGGAATCCAGCGCGGCATCGTCGAGCGTGTCGACGATCTCGACCCAGTCCGCCCGCAAGTGCCGCAGCCACTCGACGGTGGGCGACCCCGGCCCCGGCCAGCCGACAGCGGTCCGCTCGCGCGGCGGCTGGTGCCGCACATGATCGATGGCCACGCTCCACCACCAGCCGATATGCCAGCTCAGCCAGCCGATCGTCGGAACCGGAATCGGATCGGGTTCGGTGTCCGCCCAGTCCGCGATCCAGCCGCCAGTGCCGTCCGGTCGCATGGTCCAGCACAGCGCGCCCGGTTCCCAGAGGAAATCCTCGGCCGACAACAGCTCCAGATGGAACTCGAACAGCGACCAGACCAGGTCGAACTGCCACCGCATCAGCTCACTCCGCGACGTTGCCACGCGGCGCATCGTGCCATGTCGGCTCGGGCGGCGGAAACCGGTTTTCGCGGGTCAGTCGAGCAGGTCGCGGACCACTCCGTCGGCGAGGAGACGGCCTCGATCGGTGAGGACGAGGTGGTCGTCAGCGACAAGGGCGAGGCCGTCGGCGAGGATGCGGTCGAGGGCGGGCCGGGCCGAGGGCGCGAGGGTCTGGAGTGGGAGGCCGGTGCGGAGGCGGACGGTGAGCATGAGGTGCTCGGTGTATCGCTCGTCGTCGGAGAGCGCTTCCCAGCCTGCGGCGGGCAGGCCGCCGAGGGTGACACGGTCGGCGTAGCGGGCGGGGTGCTTGACGTTCCACCAGCGGACACCGCCGACGTGGCTGTGGGCGCCCGGACCTGCGCCGAGCCAGTCGCCGCCGTCCCAGTAGCCGAGGTTGTGGCGGCAGCGGGCGGCATCGTTCGCGGCCCAGTTCGAGACCTCGTACCAGGACAGGCCCGCCTCGGCGAGACGGGTGTCGATGCGTTCGTAGCGGCCGGCGAGGACGTCGTCGTCGGGGGCGGGCAGTTCACCGCGACGGACCTTGCGCGCCAAGGCGGTTCCGTCCTCGACGATCAGGGAGTAGGCCGAGACGTGGTCGACACCGGCGGCGAGCACGGCATCGAGGCTCGCGTCGAGATCGGCATCGGTCTCGCCGGGGGTGCCGTAGATGAGGTCCAGGTTGACGTGCTCGAACCCGGCAGCCCTGGCCTCCTTCGCGGCGGCGACCGCGCGCCCCGGCGTGTGGGTGCGATCGAGCACCTTCAGCACATGCTGCGCCGCGGACTGCATGCCCAGCGACACCCGCGTGTATCCGGCAGCCCGGATGCGCTCGAAGAACTCGGGCGAGGTGGATTCCGGGTTGGATTCGGTGGTCACCTCGGCACCGGGCTCCAGGGTGAAGTTGGCGCGCACCGCGTCGAGGACCGAGGCCAGCACCTCGCCGCCGAGCAGCGACGGCGTCCCGCCACCGACGAAGATGGTCGACACCGCGGGCGTCTCGCTCGGCAATGCGGCGAACTCGCCCGCCGCGGTCGCCAGCTCGCCGCGCAGTGCCTCGAGCCACGACTGCGGCGAGGCCGAGGTCCCCAGCTCCCCCGCCGTATAGGTGTTGAAGTCGCAATACCCGCACCGCGTCGCACAGAACGGCACGTGCACGTACACCCCGAACGCGCCGCCCCCGAAATCGCGCAGCACCGGCCGATCGGCATCGGCCGGTGTCACGCCGGGAGCCCCGGAAGCAGCGCTGGTAGTCACCCCTCCAGTCTGCCGGGCCCTGGTGGACCGCCCCGCACGACCCCATCGAGGGAGCGACTCAGCGCGTCAATCCGTCACTACGGGGGTGTTCTGGTTGGCGGTGAGCAACCAGGCGCCATCTTCCTTGGTCATCACGTACATCGGCGTGCCCTGCCCGGACAGCTCGCCGTCGAGGGTGAAGTAGCTCTGCCGGATCTTGACGGCCGCGACATCGGGCCGCAGGAACAGCACGTGCTCGATCTCGTAGGTCGCCTTACCGTGCGTGGTCGCTCCGGGCAGCACCTCGGCGGTGAACTCGGCGATCGCGGGCCGCCCGAACAGCCGCTTGCCGTGGCCGGTGGTCCAGATCGCGTCGGCGCGGAAGACGGCGGTGAACTCGTCGATCAGTTCGTTGTCCTGGGCGTGGGCGATGGTGTCGACCACGGCCGTGATTGCCGCGAGTTCGGTGTCGAGCTCGGTGGGGGTTCGGCCTGTCACGGTGACGTCGTTGCTCATGCGACCCACTGTGCAACCTCAACAACACTCCAGGTCAACGTGCTGTGCCGCACGCCACACGAGCGCGATCGGGTGAATCACCGGTCGCTTCCGGCAGGTGATCTATGACCCCCGTCACAGAACGGGACAACCGTCCAGGGAATTTCCCCCAAAAGTGCGGGAAATATCTCCTTGCGGTCGGAACGACCCGGCTGACATGGCACAATAGCCCCATGCACGCAACTGGAGTACGACTCGTGGCCCGGCGCCACGTCGACTTCCAGCGTGTCTGCAGCGCCTGTTGTCGGCCCGGTTTCCACCGGTAGCGCAGCGGCGTCCACGCCCGGGTATCCCCCGGTGCCATCGACTCTCATCGGCCCGCTGACCACCTGACGCGAGCCAGCCCCTCGCGCCTTCAGCACGGATGTACCACCCACCCCGCAGGAGCGACCCCACATGACGTCGAGCACCGACGCCGCTTCGACCGAACAGTCGACGGCGCAGGCCCGCCCCGAGCGCCCGGCAGCCGAACGCCGCGTGCGGCCCGATCGGCCGCGCAGCGAAGCCCCCGTCGCGCCGCGCGAGCGCACCGGCAAGCCGGTCCGCCGCCGCTCCGAAGGCCAGTGGGCCCTCGGCTATCGCGAGCCGCTGAACCCGAACGAGCAGTCCAAGAAGGACGACAACCCGCTCAACGTGCGCGCGCGTATCGAGAACATCTACGCCAAGGGCGGCTTCGACTCGATCGACAAGGCTGATCTGCGTGGCCGTTTCCGCTGGTGGGGTCTCTACACCCAGCGCGAAGAGGGCTACGACGGCACCTGGACCGACGACGACAACATCGACATCCTCGAAGCCAAGTACTTCATGATGCGGGTGCGCTGCGACGCCGGCGCGCTCAACGTCGCCCAGCTGCGCACCATCGGCCAGATCTCCACCGAGTTCGGTCGCGACACCGCCGACCTCTCGGACCGCGAGAACGTCCAGTACCACTGGATCGAGGTCGAGAACGTCCCGGAGATCTGGCGGCGGCTGGAATCGGTCGGCCTGCACACCACCGAGGCGTGCGGCGACTGCCCGCGCGTTGTCCTTGGTTCGCCGCTGGCCGGTGAGTCCCTCGACGAGATCATCGACCCGACCTGGGCGATCGATGAGATCGTCAAGCGCTACATCGGGAAGAAGGAGTACTCCAACCTTCCCCGCAAGTTCAAGACCGCGATCTCGGGCCAGCAGGACGTGGTGCACGAGATCAACGACGTCGCCTTCGTCGGCGTGAACCACCCCGAGCACGGCCCCGGCCTCGACCTGTGGGTCGGCGGCGGTCTGTCGACCAACCCGATGCTGGCCAAGCGCGTCGGCGCGTGGGTGCCGCTCGACGAGGTGCCCGACGTGTGGGAAGCCGTCGTCTCGCTGTTCCGCGACTACGGCTACCGTCGCCTGCGCACCAAGGCCCGCCTGAAGTTCCTGATCAAGGACTGGGGCATCGAGAAGTTCCGCCAGGTCCTCGAGGACGAGTACCTCGAGCGCAAGCTGATCGACGGTCCCGCCCCGGAGCAGCCGGCCAAGCCGATCGACCACGTCGGCGTGCAGAAGCTGCGCAACGGTCTCAACGCCGTCGGCTTCTCCCCCATCGCCGGTCGCGTCTCGGGCACCATCCTGAGCAAGGTCGCCGACGCCGCCGAGAAGTACGGCTCGGACCGGGTCCGGTTCACCCCGTACCAGAAGCTGATCATCCTCGACATCGCCGACGACCAGGTCGACGCGCTGATCGACGAGCTGGAACCGCTCGGCCTGCAGGCGCGTCCGTCGATCTGGCGGCGAAACCTGCTCGCCTGCAGTGGCATCGAGTTCTGCAAGCTGTCCTTCGTCGAGACCCGTAAGCGCTCGCAGGTGCTGGCGCCGGAGCTCGAGCAGCGCCTGGCCGACATCAATGCCGAGCTCGACGTGCCGATCACCATCAACATCAACGGCTGCCCGAACTCGTGCGGCCGGTCTCAGATCGCCGACATCGGCTTCAAGGGTCAGCTCGTCGACGACGGCAACGGGAATCAGGTCGAGGGTTTCCAGGTTCACCTGGGTGGCAGCCTCGGCCTGGACAGCGGGTTCGGCCGGAAGCTGCGTCAGCACAAGGTGACCAGCGTCGAGCTCGGCGACTACATCGATCGCGTCGTCCGCAACTTCGTCAAGAACCGGGAATCCGGTGAACGTTTCGCGGTGTGGGCAGTGCGCGCCGACGAGGCCGACCTCCGATAGTCGATGAGGAGATCCCCACAGTGACAACGAATCTCGCCGCGAAGCTGTCCGAAGACGAGCTGCGCGCCATCGCCGAGCAGGGCGCGGCCGAACTCGGCACCGAGGCCTCGGCCGCCGACCTGATCGCCTGGACCGACCGCACGTTCGGCAACGGCTACATCGTCGCGTCGAACATGCAGGACGGCGTGCTGGTGCACCTGGCCGCACAGACCCGTCCCGGCGTCGACGTGCTGTTCCTCGACACCGGCTACCACTTCGCCGAGACCATCGGCACGCGCGACGCGGTCGAGGCCGTGTACGGGGTGAACGTGGTGAACGTGCGTCCGGAGCACAGCGTCGCCGAGCAGGACGAGTTGCTCGGCAAGGATCTGTTCGCCCGTGACGCCGCCGAATGCTGCAGGCTGCGCAAGGTCGTCCCGCTGAAGAAGTCGCTGACCGGCTACAACGCGTGGATCACCGGCATCCGCCGGGTCGAGGCGCCCACCCGCGCCAACGCGCCGCTGATCTCCTTCGACGAAGCCTTCGGCCTGGTGAAGATCAATCCGATCGCACCGTGGTCCGACGACGAGATGCAGGCCTACATCGAGGCCAACGGCATTCTCATCAATCCCCTGGTGGAGGAGGGTTACCCGTCCATCGGCTGCGCACCGTGCACGCGCAAGCCCGAACCGGGGTCCGATCCGCGCAGTGGCCGCTGGGCCGGCCTCGCCAAGACCGAATGCGGATTGCACCAATCATGACCATCACCACCACCGGGAGTGAGCCTGTGAGTACCGACACCACCGAACGCGACCTCGGCCTGACCGAGTTCGACACCCTCGCGGCGCTGGAGTCCGAGGCGATCCACATCTTCCGTGAGGTCGCGGGCGAGTTCGAGCGGCCGGTGATCCTGTTCTCCGGCGGCAAGGACTCCACGGTGCTGCTGCATCTGGCGCTCAAGGCCTTCTGGCCCGCGCCGCTGCCGTTCGCGCTGCTGCACGTCGACACCGGGCACAACCTGGACGAGGTGCTCGAGTTCCGCGACAAGGTGGTGGAGAAGTACGGGCTGCGCCTGCACGTGGCCTCGGTCGAGGAGTATCTGGCCGACGGCCGCCTCACCGAGCGCCCCGACGGCATCCGCAACCCGCTGCAGACCGTGCCGCTGCTCGACGCCATCACCGAGCACCGCTTCGACGCGGTCTTCGGCGGCGGTCGCCGCGACGAGGAGCGCTCGCGCGCCAAGGAGCGGATCTTCTCGCTGCGCAACGCCTTCGGCCAGTGGGACCCGAAGCGTCAGCGTCCCGAGCTGTGGAACCTCTACAACGGCAAGCACGCGCCGGGTGAGCACGTGCGCGTGTTCCCGCTGAGCAACTGGACCGAGCTCGACATCTGGCGCTACATCGCCCGCGAGGACATCGATCTGGCCAGCATCTACTACGCCCACGAGCGCCCGGTGTACCAGCGCGACGGCATGTGGATGACCCCCGGTGTGTGGGGCGGCCCGAACGACAACGAGGTGCTCGAGACCCGGTCGGTGCGCTACCGCACCGTCGGCGACGGCTCGACGACCGGCGCCATCATCTCCGACGCCGCCGACAACGAGGCCATCCTGGCCGAGGTCGCCGCGTCCCGACTGACCGAACGTGGTGCGACCCGTGGCGACGACCGCGTGTCCGAGGCCGCCATGGAAGACCGCAAGCGAGAGGGTTATTTCTGATGTCCGACCTATTGAGGCTGGCCACCGCCGGTTCTGTCGACGACCATGGGCACAGCCACGCTGGTCGGACGGAGGCGCGACGGTGAGCGACCTACTTCGCCTGGCCACCGCCGGTTCTGTCGACGACGGCAAGTCCACCTTGGTCGGACGGCTGCTCTACGACACGAAGTCCGTGCTGGCCGATCAGATCGATGCCGTCACCCGCGCCTCGGTCGACAAGGGTCTGTCGACCCCCGACCTGTCGCTGCTCGTCGACGGTCTGCGCGCCGAGCGTGAGCAGGGCATCACCATCGACGTGGCCTACCGCTACTTCGCCACGCCCAAGCGCTCTTTCGTGCTCGCCGATACCCCGGGGCACGTGCAGTACACCCGCAACACGGTCTCCGGCGCGTCCACCGCGCAGCTGGTGATCCTGCTGGTCGACGCGCGCAAGGGCGTCATCGAGCAGACCCGCCGGCACGCCGCCGTGCTGGCGCTGCTCGGCGTGCCGAAGCTGGTGCTGGCCGTGAACAAGATCGACCTGGTCGACAACCCGGCCGAGGTGTTCGCCGCGATCTCGTCCGAGTTCAACACGCTCACCTCGAAGCTGGGCTGGGCCGACGAGGACGTCCTCGAGATCCCGGTGTCCGCACTGCACGGTGACAACATCGCCAGCAGGTCGGCCAACACCCCGTACTACGACGGCCCCTCGCTCATCGAGCACCTGGAATCGGTTCCGGTGGACGCGGATTCGACCGGAACGCACGCGCTTGGCCTGCGTTTCCCGGTGCAGTACGTGATCCGTCCGCGCACCGCCGAGTACCCCGACTACCGCGGCTACGCGGGTCAGATCGCGGCCGGTTCGGTCTCCCCCGGCGACGAGATCGTGGTGCTGCCCTCGGGCAAGCGCACCACCGTCGAACGCGTCGACACCCCCGACGGTGAGCTGGCGGTCGCGCAGGTGGGTCGCAGTGTCACGCTGCTGCTCGCCGACGAGGTCGACATCTCGCGCGGCGACATCATCGCCTCCCCCGCCGACGCGCCGGAGCCGATCGACACCTTCGACGCGACCGTGTGCTGGCTCGGCGACAAGGCGCTGCGCCCCGGCGCGCGGCTGCTGCTCAAGCACGGCGCCAAGACCACCCAGGCCATCGTCGGCGCGCTCGTGGAGCGCTTCGACGAGCAGACCCTGACCGCGCAGGAGAGCCCGGAGTCGTTGGAGCTCAACGACATCGGCCGGGTCTCGCTGCGGCTGGCCGAGCCGATCCCGGCCGACGACTACCGCACCAACCGGCACACCGGGTCGTTCCTGCTGATCGACCCCGCCGGTGGCAACACCCTCGCCGCGGGCCTGGTCGGCGATGTGCTGACCTCCGTCGAGGTCGGTACCGCGGTCTGATGAATCGAACGCTCGCCCCGCTGCGCGGCCCCGCTGTGGGGCCGCGCAGCGGTGGCGAGCCCGCGCTGATCGCGGTCGCCCACGGCAGCCGCGATCCGCGTTCGGCGGCGACGATGGCGGCCGCGGTCGCCGAAATCGCCGCCGCCCGACCGGATCTCACCGTCCGGCTGGCGTTCCTCGATCTGAGCACGCCCCTGGTGGATCAGGTTGTCGACGACCTCGCCGCCCAGGGGCACACCGAGGCGATCGTTGTTCCCCTCTTGCTGGGCAATGCTTTTCACGCCCGCGTCGACCTGCCCGCGCTCCTCGCCGATGCCGGTCGCCGTCATCCCCGACTGCAGCTCACGCAGGCCGACGTCCTCGGCGCCGACCCGCGACTGATCGACGCGCTGGCCGACCGGGTCCTCGCGGCCACGGCTCAGCCGTTCGCGGACCAGATCCCGGCGCACCTCTTCGGCATAACCGGCTGTCTCCCAGGGGCTCTCAACCTCGCAGCGGGGCATGCGGGATCGCTGGGCGTGGCAGTCGCCGCCGTCGGATCACGTGATGCGGCCGCCAATGGGCGGACCGCCGCGGTGGCACGGCGGTTGGCGGCGCGAACCGGCGTCCGTACCGAAATGTGCTTCGCGACAGTAGAACCCGGCATCAGCGTCGCCATCGACCGGCTGCGTGCCCGTGGTGCCGAGCAGATCGTGGTGGCGCCGTGGTTCCTCGCTCCCGGGCTGCTCACCGATCGGCTCGTCGCCGCGGCTCCCGATGTCGTGCACGCGGGCGTCATCGGGGCGCACTCGGCGCTGACCGACGTGGTCTGGGCTCGCTACGACAGCGCGATCGTGGCTGAGCTCGAACTCACCGCCTGAATTCACGTGGCACCGATACAGTGGGGCCTGCCATGCCCGAACTTCTCGGAATCAATCACCTGACGCTCGCCACTCCCGACCTCGACCGGCTCGTGGCCTTCTATGCCGACATGCTCGGGGCGGTGCTCGCCTTCGAGCGCGCGGCGACTCCGTCCGATCCTCGGATAGCGGTGGTCGACGTCGGCGGCAACGACCATCTGATGATCGTCGAGACCGCGACCATTCCGCGCACCGACACCGACCCGCTGGGCCGGGCGGGCTGGGGACTGCGGGTGGGGACCCACGCACAACTGCGCGAGGTTCGCGATCGGATCCTGGCGGCCGGATGGCCGGTGGGGCCGATCGAGACGCTGCCCACGCAATGGACGATGACTGCGCACGATCCCGATGGGCGTCCCGTGGATATCCGAGCGCATCGTCCCCGCCCTACGTCGTCGGGCTCCCCCGCCGCTTAGCGACATCTCAGCCTTCACCTCCTGCGTGATCCAGTTCACAGCTCATCACCTTTACTGCATACCCCCCTGGGGTATACATTTCCTCTCAGAAGCACAGCGAACTGAGAGGCGAAAACGATGACCACCAACGCCCACGCCGGACAGCACACCCACGCCGGACACGCTGACACCGCGACCCAGCCCGCGCACGCGGGACACCAGGACAACCATGCCGGGCACAGGATCGATACCAACGGCCACGCGGCACACCAGCATCACGGCAAGCACGCCGCACCCGAGCACGCCCCCGTCGACGAGCACGCGGGCCACGCCGGGCACGGTGACGCCCACGCGGGCCACGCGGCGGGCACACCAGGCGGACTGCTGATCACCCAGGACGGGTACACCCTCGATCTCGAGACCACAATCGCCGAGCCGGGCGGCATCGACTTGCGGTTCCGGATCCTCGGGCCGGACGGGACCGCCGTCACCGAGTTCGATCCGATTCACGATCGCGAGCTGCATCTGATCGTCGCGCGGCGGGAGCTGACCGGGTTCTGGCACGTCCATCCGGTGCGCGAGGCCGACGGCACCTGGGCCATCCGCCTCGACCTGCCGGAGGCGGGCGCCTACCGCGTGTTCACCGATATCGCGCCGCGCGCACTCGGCCGGACGATCACTCTCGGCGCCGATCTCGCCCTCGCGGGTCACTATGCGCCGCAGCCGGTTCCAGCCGTCGGCCGGAACGCGAAGGTCGACGGCTACGAGGTGACCGTCGACGGCGAGTTGCGCGCCGAGGGCGATCTGCTGACGCTCACCGTGCGCAAAGACGGTGTGCCGGTGACGGATCTACAGCCCTACCTGGCCGCCTTCGGCCACCTCGTGATCCTGCGGGCAGGCGATCTCGCCTACGTGCACGTGCACCCCAATGGCGAGCCGGGCGACGGGATCACCCCGGCGGGGCCGGAGATCACCTTCCACACAGCGGTTCCCGGTCCGGGCACCTACCGGGCGTTCCTCGATTTCCGGCACGGCGACGTCGTCCGCACCGCCGCGTTCACCCTGACCGCGGGTTTCGCCGCACCGCAGCACGCACACCACCACTGATCACCGCCCCCACACGACGGCGTCGCTACCCGACATGGGTATCGGCGCCGTCCGCATTTGCACAGTTCTCAGACCTGCATCGACCCCGCGGACAGCAGCCGCGTCGCGATGGCGCGCGCGGCATCGACTCGCGCCGTATCACCGATCTGGCGGGCGATATTGGCGGCGCTGACGACCGCGTCGAGCTCGAAAACCAGGAGTTCGGCGTCGACACCGGCGAAGTCGCCGACCGTCTGGGCCTTGCGGATCTCCCCGGCCAGGATGGCAAGCCACTCGTCGTGGTCGGCGACCACGGCGTCGCGAACGGGCCCCGGCTTACTGCTGAATTCGGTCAGCGTGGCGACGCGGAAGCAGCCGCCGGGAAAGGGTGGCTGCTCGATGTGCGCGAACCAGCGCTCGATCAGAGCCCGTACCCGGCCCGCTCCGCGTGGTTCGCGCAGACTCGGCGCGATCACCCGTTCGATGAACACCTCACGAGCGGTCTGCACGGCGGCCAGCTGGAGCGCTTCCTTGGTGCCGAAGAGCGTGGCGATACCGCTCTTGCTGATGCCCAGGTCGGTGGCGAGCATGCCGATACTGAGGCCGTCGAGGCCTTCGACGGAGGCGAGCTCGGCGGCGCGGCGGGCGATGGTCGCCCTGGCTCGAGCGCCCTTGGCCAGTCGTTGATCGCCGGGCTCGGTCTGGGTCATGGCTGCCATTGTTCCACCACCTCTTGCCTAGGAGAACGATCGGTCGTACTTTAATGTACGAACGATCGTACGCTCTTTATCTCCTCCGTGAAGGAACCCCTCCATGACCGACGTTTCCGCGCGGCCCGAAGGTTCGCCGACCAGCACGGGCACCGACGCCGCGGGCCGCACGCTGGCCGTGGCGATCGGCGCCGCGTTCATCGCCCTGCTCGATCTGTCCGTGGTCAATATCGCCTTCCCGACCATCGCCACGACCTACCCCGGCACCCCGACCAGCACCCTGACCTGGATCGTCAGCGGGTACGCGGTCGCCTTCGCCGCGCTGCTCACCCCCGCGGGCCGCCTCGCCGATGTGCTCGGCCGGCGCAGGCTGTTCGCGTTGTCGCTGGCGGGTTTCGCCGTCACCTCGCTGCTGTGCGGGCTCGCGCCCAGCGCCGGATGGCTCATCGCCGGACGCATTCTGCAGGGCATGACGGCGGCGTTCATGGTGCCCGCCGCGCTCGGCCTCGTCCTGGCGGCCACGCCACGGGAGAAGATCGGCGCGGCCATCGGCGCGTGGTCGGCGGCGGGCGGATTCGCCGCGGTGGTCGGTCCGGCGATCGGCGGCGGGCTCGTCGAGAGCCTCGGCTGGCGGGCGATCTTCCTCGTCAACGTGCCGATCGCGATCGCGTTGATCGTGCCGGGTCTGCGCCTGCCGGTGGCCGAGGACACGCGTCGCGACTCCGCGCTGCCCGATCCGGTCGGCATCCTCGCCGTCGCACTGGGCCTCGGCGCGGTCGTCGCGGCCGTCACCGAAGGCCAGAGCTGGGGATGGACCGCGCCGGGCACGCTGATCGCGCTGATCGGCGGCACCGTGCTCGTGGTGTACGCGCTGGCTCGCTCGCTGCGTCACCCGGATCCGGCCGTGGCCGTATCGCTGTGGCGGAACCGGCAATTCGCGCTCGCCAACGCGGGCTCGTTCCTGTTCGGTGCGACGATGTTCGCCTGGCTGCTGGCCGGGCCGATGTTCCTCGACGAGGTCTGGGGCTACTCCGTGCTCCAGTCGGCGGCGGCGCTCACCGTCGGCGCCGCGGCCTCGATGGTCGCTTCGATGATCACGGGGCGGATCACCACCGCGTCAGGTCAGCGCTGGGCCGGCGTGGTCGGCGCGCTGATGTACGCCGCCGGGCTGGGGTGGATGAGTACCGACGCGTTCGGGCCCGATCCAGCGCTGTGGTCGGCGTGGATTCCCGCCGGGCTGCTCAGTGGCGGCGGTGTCGGCGTCGTCATCACCGTGCTCGGCACCGCGGCCGCCAGTTCGGTTCCCCCGCAGCAGTTCGCGGCGGGCATCGGCATGAACACGACCGCCCGCCAGGTGGGTGGCGCGCTCGGAGTCGCGATACTCGCCGCTGTTCTCACCGCCGTGTCCGACGACGCGGTGCGTGCCTTCCACACCGTGTTCGCCGTGGGTGCGGTGCTCGGTGTCGCGTCCGCCGTCTTGCTGGCCGTGCCCTCCGTCGCCCGTTCCACCACACAGGATTAGGAGTTCGAGATGTCTTCCACCACACCGTTGTCCGAACCGTTCACCGAGGCCGACGACCCGCTGTTGCTCGCCGCCGATCAGGCGGTCGCGCTGCTGCGTGACGCGCCATGGCGGCGCTTCGCCGTGCTGGGCGATTCGATCGCCGCGGGCACCGGCGACCCGAGCCCCGGCTACGCGTCCACCGGCTGGGCGGACCGGGTCGCGGCTACCTTGTCCGCGGCGAATCCCGCACTGGCCTACCGCAATACCGGGCGCGTCGGCGCCACCAGCACCCAGGTTCGCGAGCACCAGCTGCCCGGGATCCTGGAATTCGCACCGGATCTCGTGCACGTCAGCTGCGGCGGGAACGATCTTTTCGAGGCGGGAGGTGATCCCGGCCTGCTGCGGGAGAACCTGTCCGCGATGTTCACCGCGCTGACGGAGGCGGGGGCGCTGGTGTCGGTGTTCACGGTAGCCGACGTCTGGGGCGTCGAGCGGATGGCGCCGATGCGGGCGATGCGGCCGCGGATGGCCGCGATGAACGAGGTGATCCGCTCGGTCGCCACCGAATACGACGCGGTGCTCACCGAGTTCTGGGATCACCCGGTGCGGACGCGGGCGACTCTGATGAGTGCCGACCTCATCCATTTCACGACGAGTGGGCACGCGGTGGTGGCGAGTGAGGTCATCCGCGCCCTGGCCAGGCGGCTCGATCGCAGCCAAGGCACGCGCTAACCGCGCCGATGGTCCAGATTGCGACCGATCGGCGGGATAGCGATCGCGACGCAGTCAGCTGTTGCCGCGCACCAGCTCGGTGCCCAAGGTGACGAGTTCCGCCCGGACTTCCGGCGGCCCGACGACTTCCACGTCGGCACCCCAGCCCGCCAGTTGCCGGGCGACCATCTTCGCGGTGTCGGCCGTGATCTCGGCTCGGACCCGGCCGTCGTCCGCGGGCCCCAGCAGGGTGCAGTTACGGCCCTGCTGATCGGCCAGGATCGGGGCCAGCGCGGCGGAGACGAGGACCGTGGCGGCCACGGCGGCGCGACGCTCCTCCATCCGGGTCACGATCTGCGACCACTCGGCCTGCAGATCGAAATCTGCGGGGCGGTCGGCTGTTTCGTCGAGGAGAGTGACCTCGCCGATCCGGTCGAGGCGGAAGGTGCGGCGGCCGCGGTCGGTGCCCGCGATCAGGTACCAGACCGTTTCCTTCTCCACCAGACCCCAGGGGCTCACCGTGCGCACGGTGCGCTCCCCCGATCGCACGTACTCGATGCGCGCCCGCCGCCGATCCACCACCGCCTGTTGCAGCGACGACAGTGCGGCAGGCGGTTCCGGATCCGGACGGCCCCAGCGGGCCGGGTCGACGACCACCGCATCGGCCGCGGCGGCCGCGTCCTCGCGGAAGGTGTGCGGCAGCGCCCGCACCAGCTTGCGCAGCGCGGACTTCAGCTCGGGTGCGGCCTGCGCCGCGGGGCCTGCCAGCAGGAACAGTGCCCGCGTCTCACCCGCCGTCAGCCCGGACAGGTCGGTGCGGGCGCCACCGATCAACGACCACCCGCCACCACGCCCGGCCTGGGGATACACCGGAATACCGGCCGCCGACAATGCCTCCAGGTCGCGGCGCGCGGTCGCGACCGACACCTCGAGTTCGGTGGCGACCTCGGCGGCCGTCACCCGGCCCCGCGCCTGCATCAACAGCAGGGTGGCTACCAATCTGTCCGCTCGCATACTCGATGATTCTGCCGAACAAAGTGCTCATTCGGTGAGCAGTTTGGCTGGCAGAGTTGTTCTCACCACAACGACGACACAGGAGCAGACATGCTGCGCGGAATGGCCACCACCACCTACTACGCCGACGACCTCACCGCCGCCAAGGACTGGTACGCCGAATTCCTCGGCATCGCACCGTATTACGAGGTGCCGGGTGGCTACTACGAGTTCCGGGTCGGGCCGATGCAGGCCGAACTCGGCATCATCAATCGCGCCTACGCTCCCGCGGGGGCGCGCAATGCGCCCGGCGGCGGCGGTGTCGTGTTCTGGCATGTCGAGGACCTCGCCGCGACCTTCGCCCGCCTGCTCGAGCTGGGCGCCACCGAGTACGAGCCGATCACCGAGCGCGGTGAGGGTGCCGGGTTCGCGACCGCGGCGGTGCTCGATCCGTTCGGCAATGTCCTCGGGATCATGAGCAACCCGCACTTCGTCGCGATGACCGCCGACCGGGACGCGGCGGCCTCGGCCTGACGGCTCAGGCGGCGAACCAGCGTTCGAGGACGGTGGCGACACCGTCCTCGGCGACGTCGCCGGTCACCTCGTCGGCCAGCGCGAGCACCGCGTCGGGCGAGCCTGCCATCGCGACCGAATGCGCCGCCCAGCGCAGCATCTCGCGATCGTTGAAGCCGTCGCCGATGGCCAGTGTCGCCTCCGGTTCGACGCCGAGCGAGCGCCGGAGTCGTTCGAGCGCCCAGCCTTTGGACACCCCGCGCCGTGACACGGTGAGCCACGGGCCGAATTCACCGTGCACCCAGGAGGTATCGGGCACCACCAGCGTGGCGAGCAGCCGCACCATCTCCTCGGCGCTGCCGCCGGGCCACCAGCCGTTGAGCCGTGGCGTCGGCGCACTGCTCAGCATGTGATGATCGACCAGCAGGAACTCGCCGATGGAGAATTCCCCCGGTCCGTGGCCCGTCGCCCAGACGCCCTCGCCCACCCGTTCGGCCGCGAAGATCATGTCGGGGAACAGCGCCCGCAACGCGAGCACGGCGGGCCCTGGATCGAACGACTGCACCGCGACCGGTTCGCCGCGCGCGACGTCGACGTGCACGGCCCCGTTGGAACACAACGCGTGCCCTTCGGTGAGCCCCAATTCCTTCAGCACCGGCCGCGTTGTCAGCACGGTGCGCCCGGTCGTCACCACGACATGCGCCCCCGCCGCCACCGCGGCCCCCACCGCCGCCGCGACCCGCGCGCTGATCGCGAACCCCGTAGCCAACAGAGTTCCGTCCACATCGAGCGCAATCAATTTCGGCGCTCCCCCGAGTCCTGCCATTCCCCTATTGTGCCCGCCCCCACCTACACCCACGCGAAATTCACCACCGCTACCAGCAACAATCGCCGATCGGCCACTCCCCCTCCGCATCCCGGTCCCACCGCCTCAGCCGAACGACCCGACGCCGATCCACAGGCGTTGCAGATCAACAGAACAGCGAGGCCGCCGCCCACACAGGAACATCCGATTACACCGCAGGGCGGATCTCCGTTGAGGCAGCCACCACCGATCCCATCGACCCTGGTGTGCACATTCCGATGCGAGTGACCGCAGCTCATACCGCATGCGACTCCGCCACTCCGCCAGGGCGTGGCTATACGATGCGCATCGCTTAGCCACAGGGCGACGCCAACGATTCCGCCGCCACCGGTGCGGCTCGGCTCATTCCGTACGAGACGAAGGCGAGCGGCCGCCCTTTGCCGGAAAGATGTTGCGGGTGAATAGGACTGGCCGCTCAGCGGCGGATCCGTCCCGCCGCCGCCACGACCAGCCCCCGCATGGTGCAGTGGGAGCCGTCGGCCGACTCACCCAGTCATCGGTACGAATGCGAGGACTCGCCGTTCGCCGTGCGGTGTTCCGGCTGAGGGCCTGGCCATTCAGCGGCGGGAACCGCCTCCGCCTCCGCCGGCGCCGCCACCGCCGCCACCGCCAGCGCCGCCGCCCATGGAGCCGCCGGAAGACGCGCCACCCGAGGATGCTTTTCCGCCGGAGGATGCCTTCCCGCTCGAGTCGCCGCCGGAAGCACCACCACCCGACGCACCACCGCTGGAAGCGCCACCGCCGGAAGCACCGCCACCCGACACACCGCCACCGGAAGCGCCACCACTCGACGCACCGCCGCCGGAAGCGCCACCACCGGAAGTGTCACCGCCCGAGTCACTTCCGCCGGAAGCCCCGCCACCGGATGCGCCGCCACCTGAGGCACCACCGTCAGATGCGCCGCCACCTGAGGCACCACCGCCAGATGCGCCGCCACCTGAGGCACCACCGCCGGAAGCACCACCACCCGACGCACCACCGCCGGAAGCACCACCACCCGACGCACCACCACCGGAAGCACCACCACCCGACACACCACCGCCGGAAGCACCACTGTCCGAGCCGCCGCTGGTATCACCGCCCGACGCGCCGTCTGACGCGCCGCCTGCTGAGGTCCCGGTGCCATCCGTTGTTCCGCCGCTGGGCGCGCCCCCGTCGGTCGGGCCGGTGCCGGTTGTTCCGCCGGGCGAGGTACCCCCGGGTGCCGTGCCGCTGGTGTCGCCGCCATCGGTCGGGCCGGAAGGCGCTGTGCCCGTATCGCTTCCACCGACCGATCCCGAGGTGTCGGTGGAGGGCGCTGTCGTGCCGCCCGTCGGTGTGGTGGGGGCGGGGGCCGTGCCGGGAGTCGTGGCACCGGGGTCGGTGGGTGTGCCCGGCGTGGGGATCGAAGGGATGCCCGAACCGGGTCCGGGGATCGGTCCCGGGAGGTCGGGGGTGCCCGGGTTGGTGGGGGCGTTCTGGGCGGGAGCCCCGAGGTGGAAGGGCAGGGGGTTGATGAAGCGGGCCGGGTCGCCGTAGGTGGTCCTGGCCAGCGGTGAGCGACAGTCGTCGCGGGTGTCCTGGTGGCCGGGGCCGCCGCGCTCGCCGCCGGTGCGGGTGTTGTCGCGGCCGGCGGTCGCGGGGGCGACGATCATCTCGTAGGCCGTCTGCGCGGCGACGGCAGCTGCGCCCGCGACGCGGACCCGGCCGGTGAGCGGGTCGACGGCGCCGAGGAGACCGGAGGTCTGGGCGGCGACGAGGTCGGCGCTCATGTCGTAGAGCAGCGCGTCGGCGGGGGCGCCGAGGGCGGGGAAACGGTCGAGGACCGGGGTCAGGCCGGGGTCGAAGGGGCTGCCGAACACCGTCATCGCCGACATGGCGAGCGCGGACACCACTGCCGCGCTGGAGAAGACGGCGACATGCGGCGCCGAGGAACCACCCTGCTGCACGGGGGCGAACGTGCGGGCCGCCAAGGCTGCCGCGCCGGAGGCGACCACCTGGCCGGGGTCGGCGACAGTGACCAGCGGGACGCCGAGTTCGGCGAGCGTGCGCGCGACCTCGGGCGGACGCGAAGCCCCGCCGACTACCAGGATGCGCGAGAGGTCGGCCAAGCGCAGGCCCGCGGCGGCCACAGTCTTGCTGACCAAGGGGAAGGTGTCGCGGATGTGCTCGGATCGCAGCGCATCGATGTTCACCATCGAGGTGAGCATCTGCGTGGCGCGGCTCGACCGGGGCGAACGGGCGTAGCGGGCGACCATCTCCCCCAGCGGCTTGCCACCGAAGTCGGTGGAGCGCATCGGAGTTCCGACCATGGGATGGTGCGGCCAGTCCGGTCCGACGCGCAGAACGGTGAGGTCGAGACTGTTCGCACCCAGGTCGTAGACGAGGACGAAACCCGGAGCCAACGGCCCCTGGTCGGCCTCGAGCCATTCCGCGGCGGCGACCGGTTCGGGCGCGAGCAACACCTGCCCGGCGCCGGCCAGGTGCAGCGCCTGCCCGAGCAGCCCGACCTGTTTGTCGGAATACACTGCCGGATAGGTCAATACGGCACCGGCGGCCGGCTCGGCCAGCTCGATGAGCCCCGTGACCACCGCGGCGATCAGGTTGGTCGCCGAGTAGAACCGGCCACCGATCACCATCGGCTCCGGTTCGCGGCCCAGGTCCGCGAAATCCGTCACCGCCGAGGCGAATTCGTTGATCGCTCCGATGCGGGGCCTGCCCGCTTCGTCGAAGGTGAGTGCGGTACGCCGTATGCGCACCGTCGGTTTGGCCGGATCATCGGCTACTGCCGCCGTAATCGCATTGACCGTACCGATGCTGAAGCCCAGACCTCTGGTCATGTATTTGCTATCCCGTCAACGCACCGTGACCACGTCCAGCACGCGAGCGCACCATGTGGCCGCGGTCGTCTTCCAAACAGCTCGCACAGATTAACCGGCGCAAAGCCGAATTGCTGCCTGATTGATACGAAACACGTGACCTTTGACCCTTGTCGGATGGTTTTCGCAGGTTAATAGGGATGCGGACAAGCGTCCAGTCCCCTGAACGCTTCCGAATCGACTGACAGACTCCGAGATCCAGCTACTCGCGAGTAATCGACTTGAGCCCCTAGCGAAGACATTCTTTCGGTCTGTTATTGCCGTCAACTAATGCACTTACCGACCGGTAATCAATTCAATTACCGCCTATCGGATTTCGAATATCGCCGCGTTGCAGTGCTCCATATCGAAGTACTCGCCGAAACCTATGACGCATCAACGTCACGACCGATACCCGCCAGCACGGGCCTGCTCGCCGCGGTTGACTCGAAGTGCGGAGAGACACCGAGTCGAACTCCGAATATCAAGGGAGAGAAGGAAATACCTATGTCAACTCGTTTCGCCGACCAGGTCGTCCTCGTCACCGGCGCCGGTTCCGGCGTCGGCAAGGCGGTCGCGCAGCGGGTCGCGTCCGAGGGCGCCGCCGTGGTGCTCGGGTCCCGCGGCAAGGACCAGGGCGAGCAGGTCGCCGAGGAGATCCGCGCGGCGGGCGGACGCGCGCTGTTCGTTCCCACCGACGTCACGGTCGACGCCGACGTCGAACGCCTCACCCAGACCGCGCTCACCGAGTACGGCAGGCTCGACGCGGCGTTCAACAACGCGGGCGCGGTCACCGCGTTCGGCTCGGTCGCCGAGATCGACGACGCGGCCTGGCGCGCCGAGCTCGACCTGAACCTGACCGGGGTGTTCCACGGACTGCGGCACCAGGTGCCCGCGATCATCGGCTCCGGCGGCGGCACGATCCTGAACAACGCGTCCAACCTCGGGGTCGTCGGCATGGCGTCGGTGGCGCCGTATGTGGCGGCCAAGCACGGTGTCGTCGGGCTCACCAGGTCGGTGGCGCTGGAGACCGCGGCGGCGGGCCTGCGGGTCAACGCGCTCGTCTCCGGCGCGGTCGACACTCCGGCTTTCCGTGCTTCGATGGGCGCCACCCCGGAGGGCGAGGCGGCGATCGCGGCGCTACACCCGATCGGGCGGATCGCCCGGCCCGCGGAGATCGCGGCGCTGTGCGCGTTCCTGCTCAGTGCCGAGGCGTCCTTCGTCACCGGAGCCGCGGTCACCGTCGACGGCGGCTTCACCGCGCAGTGAACGACGAAGGCCCGCTCCGTCGCATGCGGACGACGTAGCGGGCCTTCGGGTTTCGCGAATCAGCCGCGAGCGAGCAGCCGCCGGAGCGGACGCTCGTGCGGCGCCGCGGCACCGCCTGCGCGCGCCTGGGGTCGGCGGGCGCGCACCAGACGATCGAACTCGCGTGCGTCACGAGCGGGCTCGCGCAGCTTGCCGGTGTTGAAATCCTCGGCGAGCTGCTGCACGGTCTCCTGCGCGCAGGACTTGTTGGTCCCGATGAAGCCGGTCGGGCCGCGCTTGATCCAGCCGGTCACATACGTGCCGGTGACGACCTCGCCACCCGCGGCGGTGAGCACCCGGCCCTGCTCGTTCGGGATGACGCCACGCGCGTCGTCGAACGGCAGATCCTTGGTCGGCACCCCGCGGTAGCCGACCGAGGTGAGCACGACGCCCGCCTCGAGCAGGTCGGTGTCGCCGGTCGGCACCGCGCTGGTGCGGCCGTCGGCGTCGGTGACCAGCTCGTTGCGCTCGACCCGCACGCCCGTCACCGTGTCGGTGCCGAGGATCTCCACCGGCGAGGACAGGTAGCGGAACACGATGCGCCTGCGCTCGCCGAACGGACGATTCGCGACGCTGTGCAGCAGGCGCAGCTTCTGCTCGATCTTGTACGGCAGCTCGGGGGTGACCTCGGGCAGCTCGCCCTCGATCGCGATGTCGATGTCGGCGGCCAGCAGGCCGACGAACTCGGGCACCGTGAACGCGGACTCGGCGGGGCCACGACGACCCAGGATCACGACCTCTTCGATCTTGCTCTCGCGCAACGCCTTCAACGCGTGCGGCGCGATGTCGGTGTTGGCCAGGGTGGCCGGATCGACGGTCAGGATTCGGGCGACATCGAGGGCGACGTTGCCGTTGCCGACGATCACGACGCGCTTCTGGTTCAGATCGAACTGGTCGTCGACGTGCTCGGGATGGCCGTTGTACCAGGCGACGAAGTCGGTGGCCGACACATTGCCGGACAGACCCTCACCCGGGATGCCCAGCTTGCGATCCGAGGACGCGCCCACGGCGTAGATGACGCCGTGGAAGTGCTCGAGCAGATCGGCGTGGCTGATGTGCTTGCCGATCTCCACATCGAGGTAGGTACCGAAATCCTCCTGCTTCGACATCACGTCGAACAGGTCGGCGACCTGGCGGGTGCGCTTGTGGTCGGGCGCGACACCCAGCCGGGCCAGACCGTAGGCCTGCGGCAGCCGGTCGAACATGGTGACCGCGACCCCGGGCTGGGTCAGCAGCTCGTCGGCGGCGTACATCGCCGACGGACCGGAGCCGACGATGGCGACCCGCAGCGGCGACCGCTGGGTGTCGATCGCGGGCGGCATCACGGGCCTGGCCAGGGTCGGCCGGTCGCGCTGGATGCGGTAGAAGTCGGCGTTGATCTCGATGAAGGGCTTCTGCTCTTCGGTGAGCTTCTTCGACGAGGTGATGGCGTCGACGGGGCATGCGGTGGCGCAGGCGCCACAGTCCACGCAGGCTGCCGGGTCGACGTAGAGCATCTCCGCGGTGAGGAAGTCCGGCTCGTCCGGGGTCGGATGGATGCAGTTGACCGGGCATGCGTAGACGCACGAGGCGTCGCTACAGCACGACTGGGTGACAACGTAGGGCATGGTTGCTACCGCGTCTCAGGCTGCGTGCTTGGCGGAGCGCTTGGGCTCCGAGCGGTACCGGCTGGACGGGCCGTCGATACCGAGCAGCTTCCACACCTTCTTGGCGATCGGGTTCATCAGACCGATCTCCTCGGCGAGCGCGCGCACGTCGATGAAGTAGTCGGCGAAGACCTGCTTGGCCTCCTTGGAACCGTAGAACAGCTCCTTGCGGACATCGGTCGGCATGTCGAACTGCTTGAAGAAGGTCTTCGGCGGAGTCGCGATGGCACGGCCGAGCACGAACATGATGATCGGCATGGCGACCGAGAGCACGAACTTGTTGAACGCGGGCTGCGCCGGAACGTTCTTCTTCAGGAACTCGTGGGCGAAGGAGATGTGGCGAGCTTCCTCGGCCACGTGGATCGCCATCACGCCGCGCATGATCGGGTGGATGTCGTCACCCGAGCGCAGGATGTCCTTCTGGATGTGGTCGATCGGCTCTTCGCCGGCGAGCACGGCCATGAAGAAGAAGTTCGGGAACAGCGCGCCGGCCGGGGCGGCCAGGTGGCGCAGCTGACGCACGAGCGGGTTCATGCCCGGCACGTCGGCGACGCGGTTGACCATCTCCTGGAACATCAGAGTGTGGTTGTGCTCTTCGATCATCTCGTGCGAGCAGTACCGGAACTCCGGGTCGTTGTTCTTCAGGTTGAAGATGTGCTGCATCATGCCGATGATCAGGATGGCCTCGAACTGCAGGCCGACCTTGGCGACATTGGCCTGACGGACCTTGCCGATCTCGATCTTCTGATCCAGCGGCAGGGCCTGGTACCAGGGGTGGCGGCCGATCGGGTCGGCGGAGGTGACCAGGACCCAGCGCTCCGGCTTGTGGTTCGGGTCGAACTCCGGGTTGTCCCAGTCGATGTCCTCGAACGGGTCGAAGTGCCGGTCGACGGACGCCTCCGACAGCATCAGCAACTTCTCGGCGTACGCCTGAGCCTCCGCGACTACGGGATCGACGTCAGGGGTGGTGGGCGCAGACATCGTCGTCACTGCCTCTCCTCAAGGGACGTTTACTGTTTCCAATAGTTACACCTACGAGAGGTCACGTCAACTCTGCGAGCGTCTCGATTCCGCGTGTTCGGCGCGTCGAAATGCCAGGACAACAAGCTACTCACCAGTAAAAATGGCTCTACCTGTGACACTGCGTCATGCACAGTCGTGCGGAGCCGGTCGATGGGCCCGGAAAATAAGTTCGTGCCGAACGCGCCGTTTCGCCGAACGGACCGCCGGTACCGGCTACCCTGCGCGGACGCAGGCTCGGCGACGCGCCGTGAACGCCAGCGAACGGCTCGACAACTCAGGAGACCCCGGGCGGAATGTTCGCGTTGTGCCGGAATACGTTGGCCGGGTCCCAGGCGGCTTTGATCGCGCGCAACCGGCCGTACTCGGCGCCGTAGGTCTGCGCGACCTGCTCCTGCCCGGTATCGCTCATGAAGTTGACGTAGCCCTGCTCGGCACGGGCGAACGGGCGCAACTCGGTCCAGAAGTCGCGCACCCACTCCCGTTCGGCGGCGAAACCGGCCGTCTCCGGGCACGCCCCGGAGATATTGACGACCACCCCCGGCGCCCGCGACCCCCCGAAGGCGGTGTCATCGTCGGTCAGCGCGCTGAACCGCCCGCACAGCGGCATCGTCGGCATCACCGACAAGGGCGAAGTGCGCCGCGGGTAGTGGCGCACCATCACCTCGGCGGCCGCGACATCGATCCGGTCCAGGTACAGCGATTTCTCGTAGGCGCGCATCCCCCACGGCGCGATGCCGTCGAACAGCTGCTGCAACGCCGGGTACGGCATCTCGGCGACCAGCTCCCCGCATGCTCGGCCCCGCCCGGTTCGGTGCGACCGCGGCCACACCGGACCCATATCGTCCCACCGGGTGTCTCCGGGGCAACAGGGCCGCGGGATCTCAGCTCTGCGGCAGATCCGGGATCCGGGTGGCGCGGGCGTAGACCGTCTCGCCCTCGCTCAGGTGCAGGGCCGCGGCGTCACCGCGGGTGACCTGCGCGGCGAACTGATCGCCGGTCGCGGCATTGCGCAGTTCGAGGCGCACCTCGAAACCCAGCCGGACGATACGTTCGACCGTGGCCCTGGTGACGCCCGCGGACTCCGCGGTGCCCTCGTGCTCGGCCATCGCCATGCTCGGATCGCGGCCGACGCGGATGTCGTGCGGGCGCACCAGGTGGCCGTTGAGCCGGGCCACCGCGCCGAGGAACGACATGACGAACTCGTTGGCGGGCCGGTCGTAGACGTCCTCGGGCGAGCCGACCTGTTCGATGCGGCCCTTGTTCATGACCGCGATCCGGTCGGCGACGTCGAGCGCCTCCTCCTGGTCGTGGGTGACCAGCACGGTCGTCACGTGGACCTCGTCGTGCAGCCTGCGCAGCCACTGCCGCAGGTCGGTGCGGACCTTGGCGTCGAGTGCGCCGAACGGCTCGTCGAGCAGCAGCACCTGCGGGTCGACGGCGAGCGCGCGGGCCAGCGCCATGCGCTGGCGCTGACCACCGGAGAGCTGCGCCGGGTAGCGATGCTGGAAACCGTCGAGGCCGACGATGCCGAGCAGCTCGTCGACGCGCTTGTCGATCTCCTTCTTCGGCCGCTTGCGGATGGTCAGGCCGAAGGCGACGTTGTCGCGCACCGTCATGTGCTTGAACGCGGCGTAGTGCTGGAACACGAAGCCGATGTCGCGCTTCTGCGGCGCCACGTGGGTGACGTCGTTGCCCGCGATCATCACGATGCCCGAGTCCAGCGACTCCAGGCCCGCGATCGAGCGCAGCAGCGTCGACTTGCCTGAGCCGGACGGGCCGAGCAGGGCGGTCAGCTCGCCGGAGGGGATATCGATGCTGACATCGTCGAGAGCGGCGAAGGAACCGTAGTTCTTGCGCGCGTTGGTCACGGTGATCATTCGGTGCCCCGCTTGCGTTCGAGGAGAGTCATCAGGAGAAGTACCACCAGGGCCATGCCCATCAGCAGGGTGGCCGCGCTGTAGGCGCCGAAGGTGTTGTGGTCGTTGATGTAGCGACCGTGCACCAGCAGGGTCAGCGTCTGCGACTTGCCGGGCAGTGCGGTCGAGACCATGATCACCGCGCCGAACTCGCCGAGCGCGCGGGCCACGGTGAGCACGACACCGTAGGTCAGGCCCCAGCGGATGGCGGGCAGGGTGATCCGCCAGAAGGTCTGCCAACGGGACGCGCCGAGGGTGGCCGCGGCCTGTTCCTGGTCGTCGCCGATCTCGTGCAGCACCGGCTCGACCTCGCGCACCACGAACGGCAGCGTCACGAAGATGGTGGCGATGACCATGCCGGGCAGGCTGAAGATCACCTTGAAGCCCAGTGATTCCAGCCCGCCGAACCAGCCACCGGCTCCCCACAGCAGGATCAGCGAGACACCGACGACCACCGGCGACACCGCGAACGGCAGGTCGACGATGCCCTGCACCAGGCTGCGCCCGGGGAACTTGCTGCGCACCAGCGCCAGCGCCGTGACGACGCCGAAGACCACGTTCAGCGGGACGACGATCGCCACGATGAGCATCGACAGCTGGAACGCCGAGATCGCCGCCGGCGTGGTGATCGAGTCGAGGAACGCCCCGATCCCCCGCTCGAACGTGCGCCACAGGATGATCACCAGCGGCAGCACGAGCAGCACGAGCAGGTAGCCGAGGGCCACCGTGCGTAGCGAGAGCCGCGTGAACAGGGACAGCTTCATCGGGCCGCCTCTTCCTTCCGCGCGGTGCGCTCGGCGAGCAGCCGCAGGACGAGCAGGCTGGCGAAGGAGATGGCGAGCAGTGCCACCGACACCGCGGCGGCGTTGATCGGCCGGTCCACCTCGATCTGCTGCTGGATGTACTGCGAGGTCATCTGGGTCTCGCGCGGGATGTTGCCGCCGATCAGCACGACCGAGCCGTATTCGCCGATCGCCCTGGCGAAGGCCAGGCCGCCGCCGGAGATGATCGCCGGGGCCAGCGTCGGCAGCACGATGCGGCGGAAGGTGATCCAGTTGCTCGCGCCCAGCGAGAGCGCGGCCTGTTCCACTTCCTTGTCGACCTCGATCAGCACCGGCTGCACCGACCGCACCACGAACGGCAGCGTGACGAAGGCCAACGCCACCACCAGACCGGGCTGGGTGGCGTTGAGGTGGATGTCGATCGGGCTGTTCGGGCCGTAGAGCGAGAGCAGCACGATCGAGGCGACGATCGTCGGCAGCGCGAACGGCAGATCGATCAGCGCGTTGACGATTCCCTTGCCGGGGAACTCGTCACGCACCAGCACCCACGCGATCAGGGTGCCCATCACGACGTTGAGCACGGCGACGACCACCGAGACACCGACGGTGATGCGCAACGAGTCCAGCGCCGACGGCGCGGTGACCGCGTCCCAGAAGCCGGACCAGCCGTCCTCGAACGAGCTGACGGTCAGCGCCGCCAACGGAAGCAGCACGATGACGCTGAGCCACAGTACGGCGATGGCGATGCCGAGCGGGCCCACCGAGCCGGTCACGCGCAGCCACGACCATCGCGGGCCTCGAAATTTACCGGCGACGCCGGGATCGGGGGTTGTCCCGCTCCCGGCGTGCCCACTGCTGTCAGTCACAGTTGTCCAGTATCGCGTGTGCGCTGGGTCACGACCTACTTGGTGGCCTGGTCGTAGATGACCGCGACCTTGCCGGTGCCCTGTGCGAACAGCTCCTTGTCGACGGCCTTCCAGCCACCGAGGTCATCGATGGTCCACAGCTTGGCCGGGGTCGGGAAGTCGGAAGCGAACTCGGCGGCGACCTTCGGGTCGACCGGACGGAAGCCGGCCTGCGCCCACGCCTTCTGGCCCTCGGGTGTGAACAGGAAGTCGCGGAACGCGGTGGCCTTGGCCAGGTTCTTGGAGTTCTTCAGCACCGCGACCGGGTTCTCGATCTTGAACGTGGTCGGCGGGTTGACGTGCTCGATCGGATCGCCGTTGCGCTCGGAGAAGATGGCCTCGTTCTCGTAGCTCAGCAGCACGTCGCCGGTGCCCTGCAGGAAGGTCTCGGTGGCTTCGCGGCCCGACTTGGGCTGCACCTTGACGTGCTCGGGGGAGATCAGCTGCGACAGGTAGTCCAGGCCTGCCTGCTGGTTCTTGCCGCCGTCGCTCTTGGCGGCGTAGGGCGCGAGCAGGTTCCACTTGGCCGAGCCCGAGCTGAACGGGTTCGGGGTGACGACCTCGACACCGGGCTTGATCAGGTCGTCCCAGTCCTTGATGCCCTTGGGGTTGCCCTTGCGCACGACCAGGGTGACGACCGAGCCGAACGGGATGCCCTTGCTCGCGTCGGCGTTCCAGTTCGACTCGACCAGGCCTGCGTCCACGAGGCGGGTGATGTCGGGCTCGACCGAGAAGTTCACGACATCGGCCTCGGCGCCGTCCTTGACCTTGCGCGACTGGTCGCCCGAAGCGCCGTAGGAGGCCTGGATCTGGACGCCCTTGCCCGCCTCGGTCTTGTTGAACTCGGGTACGACCTTGTCGAAGCCCGGCTTCGGCACGGCGTAGGCGTAGAGGTTGAGGGTCCCCCCGCTACCGTCGGCTCCGGAGGCGCCGTCGGTCGAGTCGCTGGCGCCACCGCCGCAGGCGGCCAGGGTGACCGCGGCGACAGCAGTGAGGGCGACAGCGGCGGCTCGGCGGCGCGAGCCGATCCAGGTGTTGCGAGACATCGGGTGAACCTTTCGGAAAGACCTGCCGGACAACGTCTTTCGTTGCGACAGGATTACGCTCGTCGATCGGTAGACCTGCCGTGCGATGGACACACGGCAGTTGGCGCGACTCGGGCCCACTGACCCCCGGAGTGACGGACTACGACTGCGAAAGGAAAAGCGCGCGCCAGTCTACTGGGCAAGAACGCGCAGACGTGTCCGGTGGCCGATCATCGACAGAGGATGTCCGCGACGGCGAGGTTGCCGACAGCGATCAACGCCAGTTCATGGCGGATCTGCGGGGCGACACTCGACGACACAGGCAGACTGTAGCAGATTGCGACATGATGATTCGAATCGACGAGAGTTCCACACCGAGGGGGGATTTCATCCTATGACCATGGCTCCAGACCGCGTTCGCGTGCGTTTCCCGGAGATCAGCACGCGCACCTGGGAGCACCCGGCCGACCGCACCGCACTGGTGGCGCTGCGCTCGCTGAGCGGCTTCGACACCGTGCTGAAGGCGTTGTCGAGCCTGCTGCGGGAACGTCAGCACCGGCTGATGTACCTGGCGACGGCCGTGCGGGTCGACGACCGCCAGTTCCGCACCCTGCACGAGCTGCGGGCGGACTGCGTCGGCGTGCTCGACGCGCAGACCACCCCGGAGATGTATGTCCTGCAGGACCCGTCGGTCAACGCCTTCACCATCGGCATGGACCGGCCGTTCATCGTGCTCACCACCGGCCTGCTCGAACTGATGGACACCGAGGAATTGCGGTTCGTCATCGGCCACGAGCTCGGGCACGCGCTGTCCGGGCACGCGGTGTACCGCACGATGCTCATGCACCTGATGCGGCTGTCGGCCTCGGTCGGCTGGCTGCCGGTCGGCGGCTGGGCGCTGCGGGCGATCGTGGCGGCGCTGATGGAGTGGAGCCGCAAGTCGGAGTTGTCCGGCGACCGGGCGGGGCTGCTGTGCTGCCAGGATGTCGAGGCCTCCGTGCGGGTGCACATGAAGACCGCCGGTGGCGCCTGGTTGCACGAGATGAACCACGGCGCGTTCCTCGACCAGGCCGACGACTACCTGCGCTCGGGTGACCTGCGCGACGGTGTCCTCAAGCTGCTCAACCTGGAACTGCAGTCGCACCCGTTCTCGGTGCTGCGCGCCGCCGAACTGCGCCGCTGGATCCAGTCCGGCGACTACGAGCGGGTCCTCGGCGGCAGCTACCCGCGCCGTGAGCACGACAGGAACGCGCGGATCAGCGACGAGGTCAAGGAGGCGGCCCGCAGCTACCGCGAGACCTTCGACCAGTCCGAGGACCTGTTCGTGCGTACCGTGCGTGACCTGGGCAAGGACGTGGGGTCGGCGGTGAACACCGTGGGTCAGGAGGTCGGGCGAACGGTCGCCGACCTGGGCAAGCGCTTCGACGACTGGCGCAAGAACTAATCCCAGCCCTACGACCCGACCTCGAGGAAGGGTCCGCCGCGCAGCGGCGGTTCGCGGCCGTCCCGCCGCTCAGGTGCCGTTGCGTAGGCGACGAAGGAGCAAGCAACGGTGCCTGAGCGGCGGGACACAAGGGGCCGCGAACTCGAGCGCGCCAGCGCTCCAAAGATCAGCGCGTGAAGAACCAGGCGATGACGACGAGAACGAGCAGGGCAACCAGGGCTAGCTGAACGCGGGAACGTGGCATCAGCGGGCACCGCTGCCGACGGTCGGGCGCGCGGCGGCGACGGGTACCGGCGGGGCCGCCGTCACCGGCACGGCAGCCGGGATCGACGGCTCGATGCGATCGTCGCGGCCGAGCAGCCGGAAGATCGCGCGCAGGGCGCGGTCGAGCACGAAGGCGATGGCGAAGCTGATCGGGACCATGCCGATCAGCACGACGAGGAACTGGGGGATGAAGGGCAGCCCGGCTACCCAGAGTTCGAAGCCGTCCCACCAACCTGCGATGCGTTGCACCCCGACCACACTAGTCGGTGACCGTGAACGGACGAACCGGCGTGGCTGTGACCGGCGAAACAGCGCTGTCGGCGCACTGTCGGTGGACGACGGCGGGCAGCGCCCTGATGATGGGGTATGGAGTCTTCCAGCGCTGACAGCCTGCCGATTCTGAGCCCGGTCTCCTCGAGCGGCCGTCGCGGCGCCTTCCCGCCGATCGACGACTACGCCTTCCTCTCCGATTGCGAGACGAACTGCCTGATCGCCAGCAGCGGCTCGGTCGAGTGGATGTGTGTCCCCCGGCCCGACTCCGCCAGCGTGTTCGGGGCCATCCTGGACCGCAGCGCCGGGCACTTCCGGATCGGGCCCTACGGCAAGCACGTGCCGGCCGCGCGGCGGTACCTGCCCGGCGGGATGATCCTCGAGACGACCTGGCAGACCGAGACCGGCTGGCTGATCGTGCGCGACGCGCTGGTTCTCGGCCCGTGGCACAACAATATGGCCCGCTCCAAGACCCACCGCCGCACCCCGATGGACTGGGACGCCGAGCACATGCTGTTGCGGACGGTGAAATGTGTCAGCGGCACAGTCGAATTGGAGATGAGCTGCCAGCCCTCGTTCGACTATCACCGTGGCGGCTCGCGCTGGGAGTACACCGGCAAGGTCTACGAGGAGGCGACCGCGGTCGCGGTGAACCATCCCGAGGCCGGACCGTACCTGGTGCTCACCACCGATCTGCGACTCGGACTGGAGGGCCGGGAAGCGCGGGCGCGCACGCGGATGAGCGAGGGCGATTCGGTGTTCGTCTCGCTGTCGTGGTCGGACCTGCCCGCCCCCGCCACCTTCGACGAGGCGGCCAGGAAGATGTGGACGACGGCCGAATGCTGGCGCCGCTGGATCACCCTCGGCGATTTCCCCGACCATCCGTGGCGCAGCTACCTGCAGCGCAGCGCGCTGACGCTCAAGGGCCTCACCTACGCCCCCACCGGCGCCCTGCTGGCCGCCGCCACCACCTCGCTACCGGAAACCCCTGGCGGGGAACGTAACTGGGACTACCGCTACACCTGGGTGCGCGACTCCAGTTTCGCGCTGTGGGGCCTGTACACCCTCGGACTCGACCGCGAGGCCGACGACTTCTTCAACTTCCTCAACGACGCGACCACCGGCGACAACGGTGACGCGCTGCCGCTGCAGGTGCTCTACGGCATCGGCGGTGAACGCCGGATCACCGAGGAGATCCTGGAAAACCTCACCGGCTACGACAACTCGCGCCCGGTGCGCATCGGCAATGCCGCCTACAACCAGGACCAGCACGACATCTGGGGCACCATGCTCGATGCCGTGTACCTGCACGTGAAATCGCGTCAGCAGGTGCCGGAATCGCTGTGGCCGATGCTGGAACGCACCGTGCACGCGGCGATCTCGCGCTGGCGCGAACCCGATCGCGGCATCTGGGAGGTGCGCGGCGAGCCACAGCAGTTCACCTCCTCGAAGGTGATGTGCTGGGTCGCCCTCGACCGCGGCGCCCGGCTGGCCCAGTTGCACGGCCAGTTCGAACGGGCCTACGAGTGGTTCGAGATCGCCGAGGAGATCCGCGACGACGTGCTCGCCAACGGCGTCGACGAGGAGGGCGTGTTCACCCAGACCTACGGCAGCCGCACCCTCGACGCGTCGCTGCTGCTGGTGGTGCTGACCCGATTCCTGCCGCCGGACGACTACCGTGTGAAGGCGACCGTGCTCGCCATCGCCGACCGGCTCACCGTGCACGGCCTGGTGCTGCGCTACGACACCGACACCACCGACGACGGCCTGACCGGCGAGGAGGGCACCTTCACCATCTGCTCGTTCTGGCTGGTGTCGGCGCTGGTGGAGATCGGCGAACTCGAACGCGCCACCCAGCTGTGCGAGCGGCTGCTCGGCCTGGCCAGCCCGCTGCGCCTCTACGCCGAGGAGATCGACCCGCACAACGGCAGACATCTGGGCAACTTCCCGCAGGCGTTCACCCATCTGGCACTGATCAACGCGGTGACCCACGTGATCAGGGCGGAGGATTCCCGTCAGGCCGGTCAGTTCCAGCCTGCGCACACGCCGTCGAACCGGCCTGCCTGAGCGTCAGTACGCGAGGCGTTCGGCGCGTTCCCTGATCCCGGCCAGCGTGCGCAGGCCGGCGTCGATCTCGGTGATGCGCAGTTCGCGGTGGTCGCCGTAGCGCAGGCCGGTCTCCTCGGCGGCGCGCAGGGCCTCCTCGGCGGTGCGGCCCACCTCGGCCGCGATCTCGGTGTAGTGGTCGCGCAGCACCCGCTGCAGGGTGCGCAGGCGGTTGCGGGATTCCTTGCCCACCTGGAAGATCACGTCGTCGGCCAGCCGGGCGACGGCCACCTTGGCCTCGGACTGCCTGCGCTGCTTGCGGTTGCGGCGGTCGTCCCACAGCGCGTTCACGCCGAGCAGCACGCCCGCGCCCGCGGAGTACCAGTTGACCAGCGACATCCCGAGCAAGCTGGTGGCCAGACCGACCATCAGGATGCCGCCGTAGGAACCGCGCAGCGCCGAGAGCGCCTGCTGTCCGACACTGGATTTCGCGCTTTCGAGCGTCTCCAGCGGCTGGACCGGCTCGAGCACGTCGCCGGGGTTGGTCAGACGCAGCTCGGGCAGCGGCGGAGTGCGGTTGTCCGGCGGGAACTTCGCGGCCACCTGCTCGGCAAGTTCGACGGCGCGGTAGTGCGCCATCACGAAGTTCTCCTCGACGGCCTCGCAGATCCGCGCGTCGAGCTCGGTCGCGAAATCGGACCACTTGCGCGCCGGATCGGTGCGGGCGATCTCGGCCTCGGCCTCGCGGACCAGGGTGCGTAGTCGATGCCGCAGATCGTGTTCGATGTCGGCGCTCAGCTCGGAGCTGCCGTCGACGAGGGTGACCTGCCAGGTGGCGGTGCGCTGCCGCAGCTGATCGGCCTCGGCGCGGGCGGCCGCGAGCCGCTGGGTGATCTCGGCGCGCCTGCGCGGATCGCGCAGGGTGTCGGCCTCGGCGCGCAGGGTGACGGCGAGCTGATCGGTGACCAGGGCGATATCGCGCACCGCGGCGGCCACGGCGACCGAATCGGCCTGGGCGACAACGTAGTCGTGCAGGTGATCGATGAGCTGGGGTATCCCGGATTCGATGTCGCGCTGCTGGTCGCCGGTCTCCTCGGCCTGCCGGTGCAGCAGCGCCGAGACCGGGGCGACCGCGAAGTTCAGCCCGGCGCCGTCGAGCAGCGCGCGGTTGCGCCGCTGGGTCAGCGACCAGTGCGGGTTGCGGTCGATCTTGGTGAGTACGCACACCACCGACGGGCACACCTGCTCGACCCGGCGCAGGTAGTCCAGCTGCGCCTCGGTCAGTTCGGCGGCGGCATCGGCGGCGTAGAGCACCACGTCGGCGGCGGCGATCATCGACCAGGCCGCGCTCTCGTGGGTGGCGGCGCCGGGGGCGTCCATCACCACCAGGCCGTCGGCCAGCAGCGGGCTCGGCTCGGCGAACTCCGCGCGCAGCACGCCGAGGGCGGTCAGCGCGGGGCCGGGGTTCAGCGGGTCGACGGCCACCCGCTCGACCCGGCCGCGCTGGGCCGACTTCACCAGCGTCGCGGTCGGCGCGGGCCCGTACTCGACGATCACCGGGACACTCGGCTTACCGTCGGTCGCGCTGACCGGCGTACCGACCATGCTGTTGACCAGCGTGCTCATCCCGGCTTGCGGTTCACCGACGACGACAAGGCGAACCCTGGTGTCGCTGAGCCTGGCTCGTACCATTCCGAGCCGCGCGTCGAGGTCGTCCCGGCCGCCGCTGCGGACCAGTTCCCGCAATTCGTCGACGAGGGACACGACCGGAGCCATCACATCCGGATGCTTCACCGTCGCGGCCTGCAGTCCGGCAGCGGCAGACAACCTGTTCCTCACTCTCGTTGCATGTGCCCGGCCGAGACTGGGACCACGTCAATTGGTCAGACGACCTGGTCGTCAGATGACGAAGTCATACCCATGCTGTTCGGCGGGAAACACGGCACCCGAAAGATCGGCGCCGCCCACCCCGGAATCGAACAGTCCGGCCGACACGCCATGGTAGCTGTCCGGCTGATGATCGAACTCGGCGGCGATCGGCTTGGTGTCGATGACCGGCGGCTTCACCGGGGCCACGGTCGGCTGCACGGTCACCACCGGCGGCGGGGTGACCACGGTCGGCGGATCGATGTCGACGGTCGGCTGCTTGGTCGGCATCGTCGGCTGCTGGGTCGGCGCGGTCGGCTGCTGGGTGGGCACGGTCGCCGTCGGCTGCGAGACGGTGGGGTCCGGGACGTCGACGGTCGGCGTGCTCGGGTTGGTCGAGGGCGCCGTGACGCCACCGGTGGTGCCGGGCTTGGTGACCACATCGTCGTCAGGGAAGGTCGGCTTGGTGCCACCGTTCCCCGCGGTCGGCGGCACTGTGACCTGGGGCTGCTTGGTGATCTCCGGCATCGTGGGGGCCGTCGTCGGCTTGGGCAGATCGGGCAGCTTCACCGTCGTCGGGGTGTCGAGGTCGACCGTCGGCTGCTTGGACGGCACCGTCACCGGGACCGTCGACGGGGAGCTGCCACCGGTGACATCCGGCACCACAACGGGTTTGGTGGGCGCGAACAGCGCGGGCACCGAGGCGGCGGGCGCGGTCAGCGGCGAGGCGGCGCCCGCACCGCCGAAGACGTTGGCGATCGGCGTCGACGCGGCATCGGGCTGGATGGTCGTCTGCAGCGGCGTGCTGACCACCGGGCTGGTGGCGACCGGCGCGGGCGCGACGGGCGCGACCGGAGCCGGGGCGGGCGCGATCGGCGCGGGTGCCGGGGCAGGCGCGGTCACGGGGGTGTGTGCCAGCGCGGGCGCCGGTGCGGGAGCGGGGGCCACGCCCGACGGCGCGGTGGTCGTGCCGGGCAGGCCGACGCCGGAGGACGAGGAACCGGGCAGGCTGGGTCCGGTGGGCGAGGTCATGCCGCCGCCCGTGGCGCCGCCGGTCGTGTCGCCGGGGACCTTCAGCCCGTCGCCGAGCCACTTGCCGTAGTCGTCGAGCTGATCGCCGACCTGGCCGACCTGGCCGGTGACCTTCATCTGCGAGGTGAACCACACACCGTCGAGGCCGACGTGCGCGTCGACCTGCCATTCGGTGTTCACCATGGCACCGAACCCGTCGAACATGTCGCCGATGCCGTCGAACGGTCCGTCGGCGGGCAGCGAACCGCCCGCGCCGGGCAGGGCGCCGGGTCCACCGGGCAGGCCGATGCCGTCGAAGCCGGGGATTCCGACACCGTTGCCGGGCAGCCCGTCGAAGCCGGGGATGCCGATGCCGTGGCCGGGCAGGCCGAAGCCGGGCGAGTTCGGCAGGCCGAGCTGGCTGTCCTCGTCGTCGCCGAAGCCGAGGCCGGGCCTGGCCGGTGCGGGCGCGTAGCCGGGGAGACCGAAGCCGGACGAATTGTCGCCGGCGCCGGGGATGCGGATGTCGGTGTCGCCGTCGGAGCCGGGAATCTCCGGGCGCCGCTCGGATTCGGTGGATCGCGCGACCATCGAGACGTCGGGCGCGGCGGGCGGGTGCGCGGCGAACGGGGCGGGCGGCGCGACGGGCACGGGCGCGGGCAGATCCGCGAGGTCGGGGAACGTCACGACGGGGCTCGGCGCGTCCGGGCTGGGGTCGGCGGGGACCTGCGAGGACCAGCCCGCGTAGCGGCTGTCGGCGTTGCTGTCTGCGTTGCTGGTGTTGGTGCCGTTCGCGGCGACCAGGGCGCCACCGGTGACGTAGGCGCCCGCGCGAGCTACCCGGGCGACGCCGTTGGCGACGCGGTAGGCGGTATCGGCCCCTTCTGCGCGCGCGGCACCCTCATCGAAACCCAGATCACGCGTCATCAATGCTCCAACACTCGCATCACTGTCGGCCCCCACAACGGTCGAGGCGAAGTGAAGATCATCCAACACTATTACCGGAACACCGAACTGTCGTTTCGACCAGAACGGTGGGTACCACCTTATGGCGAGCAACGTATTTCGGCGACCCAGCGGAATCGGGGGGTCGCGATCCCAAGAGAACTCTAACGATTGCTCAACGGAGCGTGAAGATCGGCTGCTTAGCGTCGGTTTCGCCGGTCGAGCCGACCGGCCGAAATCCCCACCGGAGGAGTCGAAGACCATGACCGTCATCACCCCACGCCGCCGTGCCCGCGCCGTAGCCCTCGTCGGCGGCGTCGCACTGCTGACCGGCACCATCGCGGGCGTCGCCGGCGCCGCGACCGCCGATCCCGCCGTGACCAGGGAGATCGGGCCCGAGCGGACGCTGATCCTCTGCTCCGCGCCCGGCGCGCCCGACCGGCCGCTGCTGCCCAACGGCGCGGCGCCGGGAACGCGCATCCACTTCGAGCACTTCCAGGGCGAGCCCGCCACACCGCTGCCCGCGCTGCCCGCGCTGCCCGCGCGGCCGGGTGATCCGAACGTAGAGCTGCAGGGCGGCTGCGAGCGCGTCGAGCGCGGCGACGCACCGGGCGGCGTCGTGGTGATCCGCCCGCCGCACGCGCGCTGACCAGGAGAAACAATGGATCGCACTAGGGTGGGCGGATGACCGGACAGCAGATCTTGGTCGTCGACGACGAGGTCAGGGTGCTGGCGTCGCTGCGGCGCGGCCTCGAACTCTCGGGCTTCGACGTCGTCACCGCCGGTGACGGCGCGCGAGCGCTCGCCCTGGTGCGTTCCGCCGCACCCGACGCCATGGTCCTCGACGTGAACATGCCCGAGCTCGACGGCGTCGGCGTGGTCACCGCCTTGCGGGCGATGGGCAACGACATCCCCATCTGCGTGCTCAGCGCCCGCAGCGCGGTGAGCGATCGGATCGCCGCACTCGAGCGCGGCGCCGACGACTACCTCACCAAACCGTTCGACCTGGGCGAGCTGGTCGCCCGGCTGCGCGCGCTGCTGCGGCGCAGTACCGCAACCGCTGTGCCGCAGGGCAAGACGGTGCGGGTGGGCGAGGTGGACATCGATCTGGCCGGGCACCGGGTGCACGCCGGCGGACAGCAGGTCGAGCTCACCAAACGGGAGTTCGAGCTGCTGGCGATGCTCGCCGACAATGTGGGCATCGTGCTCGGGCGCGAGCAGATCCTGTCCGCCGTCTGGGGTTACGACTTCGCCACCGATACGAACGTGGTCGACGTGTTCGTCTCGTATCTGCGGCGCAAGCTCGAGACCGGTGGCGTCGCGCGGGTCGTGCACACGGTGCGCGGCGTGGGTTTCGTCCTGCGCGAGCGCCCGTGAGCACCGGGTCGTGGTCGCTGCGGATGCGGGTGGCCGTGGTGTCGGCGGTGGTGGCCGCGCTGGTGGCGATCACCCTCGGCCTCACCTACGCGGCGCTGCTGAAGGTGGCGGGCACCCGGCAACTCGATCAGACCGTGTCGACGATGCACGTCCAGGTGGCCGAGCGCCTCGACGGTGTTCCCGCCCTGCCGATTCCGGTACCGACGGAGCTGCGCCCGTTCCCCGATGCCACCGCGCTGCCAGGGCCGCCGATGGGCGTGCCGTCCGACCCCGCGCTGGCTCAGGTCCAGGGCGCGCCCGGCCTGCTGGTCCGGCTGAATCCCGATCGCGACCTCGTCGACGCCGCGATCACCCGTAGCCAGCTGATCGGCCTCGGCATCGGCGTGGCCGGTGTGCTGGTGGCCGCCGGATTGGGTTGGGTGCTGGCCGGTTTCGCCGCGCGACCGCTACGCAGGCTGGCCACCGCCACCCACGAGATCGACACCCTCGACGAGCTCCCACCACTGTCGGGCCGCGGCGCCAGAGAAGCCGAGGAACTCTCCGACGCGATCACCCGGATGCTGGCACGACTCGAGACCGCGCACGGCGAGACCAGACAGGCACTGGCGGGCGCCCGCGATTTCGCCGCGGTCTGCGCGCACGAACTGCGCACCCCGCTCACCGCGATGCGCACCGACCTGCAGGTCCTGGCCGGTGACGAGCTCCCCGCCGACCAGCGCGGGGCCGTCCTCGCCGACGTGCTGGCCGCCGAACGCCAGATCGAGCGCACACTCACCGATCTGGAACGTCTCGCCGTCGGCGAGCTGACCGACGCGGACGCGTTCGAACCGTTCGAGCTGTGCGAAACCCTCGATCGCGCCGTCCAGAACGCCCGGCGCGCGCAACCCGGCGTCGACATCACGCTGACCGCCTGCGACCCGGTCCCGATGACCGGCCTGCCCGGCGGCATCATGCTGATCGTCACCAATGCGGTCGCCAACGCGGTCCTGCACGGACACGCCACCGAGATAGCGGTAGCGGCGAGCACCGGCGCCGACGGGATCGAGATCACCATCGACGACAACGGCACCGGGATACCGGAACACCTGTCCCCCACCGCCTTCGACCGCTTCGCCAAACGCCCCGGCTCCCCCGGTTCGGGCCTGGGCCTGGCCCTGGTCCGGCAGCAGGCCGAATTGCACGGCGGCACCGCCGAACTCACCGAAAGCCCGCTCGGCGGGACGCGCTTGCTGGTGCGCGTCACCGCCGAGCCGGGGTGAGGGGTTACTTGCCCTTCGGCTTGTCCGAGGCCGCGTCCGAGGACAGCGCGGCCACAAAGGCTTCCTGCGGCACGTCGACCCGGCCGATGGTCTTCATGCGCTTCTTGCCTTCCTTCTGCTTCTCGAGCAGCTTGCGCTTACGGCTGATGTCACCGCCGTAGCACTTGGCGAGCACGTCCTTGCGGATCGCCCTGATGTTCTCGCGCGCGATGATCTTCGAGCCGATCGCGGCCTGAATGGGCACCTCGAACTGCTGACGCGGGATGAGCTCGCGCAGCTTGGTGGTCATCTTGTTGCCGTAGGCCTGGGCGGCGTCCTTGTGCACGATGGCACTGAACGCGTCGACAGCCTCGCCCTGGAGCAGGATGTCGACCTTCACCAGCGCGGCCGACTGCTCGCCCGCCTCCTCGTAATCGAGCGAGGCGTAACCGCGCGTGCGCGACTTGAGCGAGTCGAAGAAGTCGAAGATGATCTCGGCCATCGGCAGCGTGTAGCGCATCTCCACGCGCGTCTCCGACAGGTAGTCCATGCCGAGCAGCTCGCCGCGGCGGCTCTGGCACAGCTCCATGATGGTGCCGACGAACTCGCTCGGCGCGATCACGGTGCACTTGGTCACCGGCTCGAAGGTCTGGCGCACCTTGCCCTCGGGCCAGAACGACGGGTTGGTGACGATGTGCTCGGCACCGTCCTCCATGACGACCCGGTAGATCACGTTGGGCGCGGTCGAGATCAGGTCGAGCCCGAACTCGCGCTGCAGCCGCTCGCGGGTGATCTCCATGTGCAGCAGACCGAGGAAGCCGCAGCGGAAACCGAAGCCCAGCGCCACCGAGGTCTCCGGCACGTAGGTCAGCGCCGCGTCGTTGAGCTGCAGCTTGTCCAGCGCGTCGCGCAGATCCGGGTAGTCGGAGCCGTCGACCGGGTACAGGCCCGAGTAGACCATCGGGCGCGGTTCCTGGTAGCCGGCCAGCGCCGAAGTGGCACCGTCACGCGCGGAGGTGACGGTGTCACCTACCTTGGACTGGCGCACGTCCTTCACGCCGGTGATGAGATAGCCCACCTCACCGACGCCGAGGCCCTGGGTCGGCTTGGGCTCGGGCGAGACGATGCCGATCTCGAGCAGCTCGTGCTGCGCGCCGGTGGACATCATCTTGATCTTCTGGCGCGGGGTCAGCTTGCCGTCGACCACACGCACGTAGGTGACCACGCCGCGGTAGGTGTCGTAGACCGAGTCGAAGATCAGCGCGCGGGCCGGGGCGTCGGCGTCACCGACCGGCGGCGGCACCTCGGCGATCACCTTGTTCAGCAGCTCGGCCACACCGACGCCGGTCTTGCCCGACACCCGCAGCACGTCGTCGGGCTCGCACCCGACGATGTGGGCGATCTCGGCGGCGTAGCGGTCCGGGTCGGCGGCGGGCAGGTCGATCTTGTTGAGCACCGGGATGATCGCGAGGTCGCGTTCCATCGCCAGGTACAGATTGGCCAGCGTCTGCGCCTCGATGCCCTGGGCGGCGTCGACCAGCAGGATCGCGCCCTCACAGGCCTCGAGCGCGCGCGACACCTCGTAGGTGAAGTCGACGTGGCCCGGGGTGTCGATCATGTGCAGGACATAGTCCTCGCCGTCGAGACTCCACGGCAGGCGCACGTTCTGCGCCTTGATCGTGATGCCGCGCTCACGCTCGATGTCCATCCGGTCCAGGTACTGGGCGCGCATCGCCCGCTCCTCGACCACACCGGTGAGCTGCAGCATCCGATCGGCCAGGGTCGACTTGCCGTGGTCGATGTGCGCGATGATGCAGAAGTTCCGGATCCGGGACGGATCGGTGAACGTCGTATCGGCAAAACTGGAAGCCACTCCACTCCTCGAGGGGTATCGGCGAACTGCGTCTATCGTCCCATGGGCCGAATCGCCCCCCTGTCACCGGTGCACCGAAGCGCGAGTCACCGTTATATTTCAGGGATGGCCAGCAGTTGGAACACTCTCGGCAAGCAACTCGGCGTCATCGCCAAGGAGCAGGGACCGAAGATCGTGCGCAAGCAGGGGCCGCGGCTGCTAGAGAAGCTGGTGGCGGCGCTGGCGGCCAAGCCGGAACCCGCCGTCGCGGTCCGCCCGACCGCGTCGACGCCGGTCCCCACCGCCCACCGGGCCCGGCAGATCGTCTACTGCCCACAGCTCGACGGCCGCGCCGATCCGGGCGAGATCGTGTGGACCTGGGTGCCCTACGAGGAGGACCCCACCAACGGCAAGGACCGGCCGGTGCTGGTCGTCGGCCGCGATCGCAAGACCCTGCTCGGGCTGATGCTGTCGTCCAAAGCCGAACGCGCGCACGACCGCAACTGGGTCGGCATCGGCTCGGGCCCGTGGGACCACGACGGACGCCCCAGCTGGGTGCGGCTGGACCGGGTGCTCGACGTGCCCGAGGACGGCATCCGGCGCGAGGGCGCGATCGTCGAGCGCAAGACCTTCGACCTGGTCGCGCACCGGCTCGTCGCCGAATACAGCTGGAGCTGAACACAACAGGAAACCCCGATCCCGCACGTGCCGGATCGGGGTTTCGTCGTTCGGTGACCGCTAGCTCGATACGTCCCTCGACCGCCCGAAGATCAACCCGTAGATCAGCGCCCCCAGCGCGCCACCGGCCAGCGGGAACACGATGAACACCCACACCTGGCCCATCGCCCCGTCCTGATAGGGCGCCACCGCCAGACTGCGCACCGGGTTGACCGAGGTGTTGTCGATCGGCAGCGAGACCAGGTAGATCACCGTGAGGGTGACACCGATCGACAGCCCGGCCAGCGGGACGTCGGAGATCTGATCGGTGGAGGCCAGCACGACGAACACCAGCAGCGCGGTCAGCATCACCTCGATGATGATGGTCGCCGCGAGGCCGTAGCCGTTCTGGACGACGACCTCACCGAGCGGACCGCGCACCGCCGAGGGGCTGTGCGCGCCCCAGCCGTTGGCGCCGAGCCCGTCGACCGACCGGTCGTAGGCGGGCAGATTCTTGGCCAGGGCGAACAGCACGAGCCCGGCCAGGAAGCCGCCGATCAGCTGGGCGATCACATACCCGGCGGCGCCGACGGCCGAGATCCGGCCGAGCAGCAGCTGTCCGAGCGTCACCGCCGGGTTGACGTGGCAGCCCGAGATCGGCCCGATCGCGTACACGAGGAACAGCAGCGCCAGGCCGAACGCGAAGGCGACGCCGAGCGAACCGACCCGGTCGCCCGCCAGCACCAGCGTGCCGACGCCGCAGATCACCAGGATGAAGGTGCCGAGTCCTTCGGCGGCCCACTTCTTCGGCTCGGATACGACCTCGGGTTCGACGAGTTCCTGTGCAGTGGGCATCGGCCACCACCTCTCCGGGAGGAATCATCCCCGCGGCGAGCGGGGTCCGCACGAGCGAAGTGGACATTACGCCAGGCGGGTGACCTCCACAACGACCTCGAGGTCGGTCGAGCCGCCGCCGGAGAAGACACCTTTCAGCGGTGGCACATCCGCGTAATCGCGGCCTACCCCGACCGAGACGTGCTGCTCGTTGACGGCCAGATTGTTGGTCGGGTCGTAGCCCCACCACTGCCCGGTCCAGGCCTCCACCCAAGCATGCGACTGCCCCGCGACCGTCTCGCCGATCCCCGCCCCCGGCTTCGGATGCAGATACCCGGAGACGTACCGGCTGGGAATTCCCATGCTGCGCAACAACACCAGCGTCAGATGCGCGTAGTCCTGGCAGACGCCACGCCGCTCGGCGAAGGCCTCCACCGCCGAGGTATGCACCGAGGTCGTGCCCGCGATGTAGTCCATTTCCTTGTGCACCCACTCGGCGGCGCGCACCACCGCCTTGGCCGGCTCCTCCCCACGCGAGAGCTGCCGGGCGACGGTCGCGAGCTTGCGGTCACGCGGCACATAGGCGGTAGGACTGAGCATTTCGTCGAAGCGATCGACGATCCGCCCGCCGCGCAGTTCGTCCCAGGTCAGTTCCTCGGTCGGTTCGGCGAACGGCTCGGTCTCCACCACCGACGACCCGGTGACCTCCAGTTCGGTGTGCGGCGCGTGCAGGTCGAACGCGGTGACCGCGGTGCCCCAGTAGTCGGTGTAGCGATAAGACCTGGTGGCGGGCACGGTTTCGACGCGATTGAGGATCACGTTCTGCCTGCTGTCCGCGCGCGGGGTCAGCCTGGCCTCGTTGAACGACCGCGTCACCGGCGCGGCGTAGACATACCCGGTGGTGTGCACCACCCTGATCCGCCAGCTCACAGCTCCCCCTCCACCTGCACACGCCCGTCGGAGCTGCTGCGCACATCGGTCCACGCCACCCACGGTGCGGCATGGAAGTACTGGCGTGACACGGCCTCGCTCACCTCGCGGCACGATTTCTGCAGCGCGAGCAGCCGGTTCTGCAGGTCCTCCAGCAGCACACCGGGCGGCAGGAATTCGAGTTCGCTGCGGGCCCGGCCGAGCACGCGCTGCGCCTCGTGCCGCGCGCCGACGCGACTGCCCGGCCGCTGGTCGAGCTCGGTCAGGCAGGCCTCGGCGACGCGCAGCGTGTGGAACACCGAGCGCGGGAAAAGCCGGTCGATCAGGATGAATTCGGCGACCCTGGCCGCGTCGAGTGCACCGCGGTGGGTGCGCAGATAGGTGTCGTGGGCACCCGCCGAACGCAGCACCGTCACCCAGGCGGGCGAGGAGGTGCGGTCGCCCGCGCGCGAGAGCAGCAGGCGCACCATCATGTCCACGCGTTCGATGGAGCGGCCCAGCAGCAGGAACCGGTAGCCGTCGTCGCGGGAGAGCGTCGAGTCGGTCAGTCCGGTGAACATCGCGGCCCGGTCCTTGATGTAGGAGAAGAACTCGTGCGGGCCGAGGCCGCGCGCCGCCTTCTCCGCCGCCGCCAGCCCGTTGTAGGTGGCGTTGAGGCATTCCCACATCTCGCTGGAGGTGACTTCGCGTGCGCCACGGGCATTTTCGCGGGCCTTGCCGATCGAGTCGCTGATCGAGACGCCGTGGTCGTGGCTGAACGCGACGAGGTCGGTCACCGACCACACGTCCAGGCGCAGGCCTTCGGGTGGTTCGATGCCGAGCACCTTCAGCAGCACGCGCGAGGTGCGGTCGGCGTCGACGGTGGCGTCTTCGAGCAGTTGGTGCACGGCGACGTCGAGGATGCGCGCGGTGTCGTCGGCGCGCTCGACGTATCGGCCGATCCAGAAGAGGGATTCGGCGTTACGAGCAAGCATGTGTGTCAGTCCCCGATCAGCCGCTGCGTCTGTTGTTGTTGCTGCTGTTGCTGATTGGCCTGCGGCGCGCTGAGCTCGCGGCCGATCTCGAACGAATCGGCCTGCGGCGGATCACTGACCAGTTCGGGGCCGGCCAGCTCCCGGTCGCCGCCGGACCGGCCTGCCAGTACCCAGGTGTCCTTGCTGCCGCCGCCCTGGCTGGAGTTCACCACCAGCGAGCCCGCGGGCAGCGCGACCCTGGTGAGCCCGCCGGGCAGCACCCAGATGTCCTCACCGTCGTTGACCGCGAACGGGCGCAGGTCCACGTGCCGGGGCGCCAGGTCGTTGCCGATCTTGGTCGGCACCGTGGACAGCTGCACCACCGGCTGGGCGATCCAGCCGCGCGGGTCGGCCTTGATCTTGCGCCGGATCGTCTCCAGCTCGCGCGGCGTCGCATCGGGCCCGATGACGATGCCGTAGCCGCCGGACCCCTCGACCGGCTTGACCACCAGCTCGCCGACCCGGTCGAGCACCTCCTCGCGTTCGTCGTCGAGCCAGCAGCGGAAGGTGTCGACATTGGGCAGGATCGGCTTCTCGCCGAGGTAGTACTCGATGATCGTCGGCACGTAGGTGTAGATGAGTTTGTCGTCGCCGACGCCGTTGCCGACCGCGCTGGAGATCACCACATTGCCCGCGCGGGCGGCATTGAGGACGCCGGCGATGCCGAGCACCGAGTCCGGCCGGAAGTGCATGGGGTCGAGGAAGGTGTCGTCGATGCGCCGGTAGATCACGTCGACCTGCCGCTCGCCCGCCGTCGTCCGCATGTAGACGACGTTGTCGCGGCAGAACAGGTCGCGGCCCTCGACCAGCTCCACACCCATCTGCCTGGCCAGCAGCGAATGCTCGAAGTAGGCGGAGTTGTGCACACCGGGGGTGAGCACGACCACGGTCGGGTCGGCCTCGTTCGGCGCCGCGGAAGCCCGCAGCGCCCGGAGTAGATGGGCGGGATAGTCGCCGACCGCCCGCACCCGGTGCGAGGAGAACAGATCGGGGAAGACCCTGGCCATCGTGCGCCGGTTCTCCATCACATAGGACACCCCCGACGGCGAGCGCAGGTTGTCCTCGAGCACGCGGAAGTCGCCGCGCTCGTCGCGCACCAGATCGATGCCGGAGACGTGGATGCGCACCCCGTTCGGCGGGACCAGGCCCGCGGCCTCGCGATGGAAGTGCTCGCACGAGGTGACCAGCCGCTTGGGGATCACCTGATCGCGCAGGATGTTCTGCTCGCCGTAGACGTCGGCCAGGAACAACTCCAGCGCGGTCACCCGCTGCTTGATGCCGCGTTCGAGCTTGGCCCACTCCGCGGCCGCGATCACCCGCGGCACCAGATCCAGCGGGAACGGCCGCTCCTGCCCGGACAGCGAGAAGGTGATGCCCTGGTCGATGAACGCCCGGTCCAGCGCGTCGGAGCGTTTGGCCAGATCGCCGACGTCGTTGGCCGCCATCGCGGCATGGATGCCCTTGTACGGAGCCCGTACCCGGCCCGCCGCGTCGAACATCTCGTCGAAGGCGTCGGCGAAGCGGCCGGGACCGTACCCCGCGAACAAACCGGTGTGGACCGGGTGACCGTTCGTTCGCACCAACGCCGGTGATGCGGATCGAGCCGAACTCGGCGCTGTGGTGGAGGTCATGAGAAAAACTGTGCATCACCCGGCAGCAAGGCCGTGTGAGACACAGGTAAATTTCTTGCATCACCTGAAACGGGTGAAATCCGGTAGGGCGCACGACCGTGCGGTCGATGCCCGATTTCGCCCGGCGGTGCCGAGCTGGTAACCTCGATCTTCGGCGCGGTGTTACCCGTAGTTCAGCACCATCTGCTGCATCGTGGGCGCGCGCCCGACGAGCTTTCAAGACATACCACCCAGCGACAGGAAACCAGAGGATACAGGCGTGGCCAACATCAAGTCCCAGATGAAGCGGATCCGTACCAACGAGGCGGCGCGCAAGCGCAACCAGTCGGTCAAGTCCGCGCTGCGCACCGCGATCCGCAACTTCCGTGAAGCTGCCGCCAGCGGTGACAAGGAAAAGGCTGCCGAGCAGCTGCAGTTCGCGAGCCGCAAGCTCGACAAGGCCGCTTCCAAGGGCGTCATCCACGCCAACCAGGCGGCCAACAAGAAGTCCGCGCTCGCGCTGGCTCTGAACAAGATCTGATCGGAGCGGGCCTGGTACCCGCTCAGCAATACTTCGCAAGACGCAGCCGCCGTGGCCTCGATGACCACGGCGGCTTTTGTCGTCGGCTACCATTCCGCGCATGTTGACGGTGTACGCGAATCAGACGGTGGTACGAGGCGACGACCTGGCCGAGGTGATCCGCGCTGCGGAGATCCTGGGGATCGGTCTCAAGATCGAGAACGTGATGGTGCCCGACGAGGACGGTGGCTTCACGGCCGCGTGGATCGTCACCAGGGAGGACGAGGTCCCGCTCTACGAGGAGTGGGAGGGCCGCTACGAGGACCTCGAGGACGACGAGGAGCAGCTCGCCGCCGTCGGCGACTGATCGGGCTCAGTTCACGCAGGGGATCTGCCCCGAGGTGATGTCGCTGCGGACCGGCTTGCCCGCGTCGGGAGTCCCCGGCACCGGCGTGGTCGTGCCGGTCTGCCAGGCGCCCGTGGATGTTTCCCCCGGCCAGGCGGCGGGCGGCTCGGTCCGCGCCGCCGTGCGCCGGGTCGTCGTGGCGGCGGGGACGGGCATCCCGAACGCGGCGGCGATCTCGCGGCGTATCGCCTGCCTGTCCACGATGTTCACGTCCTGACCGTTGACGACGTCGTAGCGCAGGACCGGCAGGGTGCGGAATTCGACCTGCGGGTTCTCCGCGGTGCCGAGGGTGCGCACGAATTCGGTCATGTTCCAGCCGTCCGACAGCACGATATTGCGGTGCGCGACATCCATCAGCTGCCCCAGCTTGCCCGGATCGGTGAGGGTACCCGCGCGACGCAGCTGCCGGGCCACCGAGGTGAGGAAGGCCTGCTGCCGGTGCGTCCGGTCCAGGTCGCCGTTCTCCAGACCGTGCCGCTGCCGCACGAAGGCCAGCGCCTGCGCCGGATCGAGGTGCTGGCGGCCGGCCGGGAAGTCGGCGCCGGAGAACTCGAGGTCGCGCACCGGATGATTCAGGCACACTTCCACCCCACCCAGCGCGGCGGCCAGATCGTAGAAGCCCGCGAGGGTGACCTCGGCGAACCGGTCGATCGGCACGCCGGTCAGCTCACGCACGGTCCTGACGATCGAGGCCCGCCCCGCCTCCCGTCCCGCCTGTTCCAGCCGCCGCTGGTCGGTGACGCCACGCGCGATCAGCTGGTCCTGCACGGCGGCCTTCTTCAACCCGTACGCCTCCTTGATCTTGGCGTGGGTGTAGCCCGGGATGCCGCTGACCGGCACGTAGTTGTCGCGCGGGATGGACACCGCGACGATCTTGTTCATCGCGGCCGGAATATGCACCAGGATCAGCGTATTGGCGTTGTACCCGCCCTCGTCCCCGTCACCGGCATGCAGCTGGTCGAGCAGCTCGCGCGGCAGCTCGTTGCCGTTGTGATCACGCCTGGTGTCCAGCCCGATCAACAGGACGTTGAGATCCCCTCCGAGCGAATGCGGCGCGTCCTCTTCGATGGCCTGCGACCGTAGAAAGCCCGCGTCGAAGGTGCCCGCGGTGGACCATCCGTACGCGGTGACCGCGACCACCACGGCCGACAGACCGGCCGCCATCCCCTTGACCACGCCCCTGGCCCACCAGCCCGCCGAACTGCGAGCGCGGCGAGTTTGCCCGCGCTCCCCGGTCCGGTCAACCGTCGGGTCGTCCATGTCATGATCAACTGTGCCAGCTCTGAGAGCGGGCAGACATCGCGATTCGGTCCCGATTGTTCGGCGGCCCGGCGTGTCGTCGCCGCCAGAGGAGTTCGGGGGTCAGGCGCGGCGCCCGATGTCGGGGTTCAGCCTGCGGCGCGGAGGTCGAGGATGCGGGAGAGGGCGTGTTCGAGGGCGTAGGTGGCGTCGGCGGCGCCGCCCTTGACGTCGGCGTTGAGGGTGGCGACCACCTGGAGGGCGGTGCCGATGGTGGCGGGGTTCCAGCCGCGGGACTGAGCCTGGGCCTTCTTGACCTTCCACGGCGGCATGCCGAGCTGCTGGGCGAGCTTGAACGGGTCGCCGCGGCCCGCAGAACCGACGCGGGCGATCGTGTGGACGGAGTCGGCGAGGGCGTCGGCCAGCAGGACATGCGGTACACCGCGGTCGGTAGCCCAGCGCAGGGCTTCCATCGCCGCGGGACGATCGCCTGCGACGGCCAGTTCGGCGACGTCGAAGCCGGTGACCTCGGCGCGGCCGGAGTAGTAGCGGCGCACCGCGTTCACGTCGACCTTGCCGCCGGTGTCGGCGACCAATTGTGAACAGGCGGCAGCGAGTTCACGCAGCTCCGAGCCGACGGACTCGATCAGCACCTGCACCACATCGGCGGCCACCCGAACACCGGCCGCCCGGAACTCCCCGCGCACGAACTCCATCCGCTCGGAGGCCTTGGTGAGCTTGGCGCATTCATGGACCACCGCACCCTGCTTCTGCAACGCGGGCACCAGCGCCTTGGCTCGGCCGCCGCCCGAGTGCAACACCATCAGCACCACGCCGGCGGGCGGGTCGGCCGCGGCATCGGTGATCACGGCGACCGCGTCCTTACCCGCCTCGGCCGCCGACTCGAGCACGATCACACGATCCTCGGCGAACAGCGACGGGCTCAGCAACTCCGCCAGTTCGGCGGTACTCGCGTCACCGGCACGCAGCCGATCGACCGGCACCGAATCCGGATCGGGCGCACCCGCCCGCACCTGGCCGGTCACCTGCGCCACGGCGCGTTCGACCAGCAGCTCCTCGTCACCGAGAACCAGATGTACCGCGGCAGGGCGTTCGCTCACCAGGCGATCCTACGTTCGGCCACCGACAGGCCGATCGCCCGCAGTGCATCGGTCGTAGGGGACCGCCGCAGGGCCCCCGGCGGGAGGTCACCGCGCCGGCGCGCTGGTGCCACTCGGCGAGCCTCGCGGACCTGCGCCTGTCTGGCGGCGGGAGGTCACCGTCCGTAGATCGGCGCTGGTGCCGAGGACGATGACATCACCGTGACGGTCGGTCCGGGCGATGGTGGCGCCGAGTGTGTCCAATGCGGCGGTGATAGTGGAGTGTGGATGGCCGAACGTATTGTCGGTTCCGGCACTGATCAAGGCCAGGCGGGGCCGGACCGCGCGGAGGAATTCCGGTGTGGTGGTGCGGGATCCGTGATGCGGCACCTTGAGGATGTCGGCGCGGATGTCGTCGGCGCGCAGGACTCGGGACTGTGCGGCGGTCTCGATATCGCCGGTGAACAGGATCGTGCCTACTGCGGTGTGCGCCTTCAGCACGAGGGACCGATCGTTGGCTTCGTCCAACTCCAGTACGGACGGAACCTCACGGCTCGGTGCGAGTACCGCCAATTCCACTGCGCCGAAGGTCAGCACGTGTCCCGCATGGAGTTCCATCAGCGGGATCCGGGCAGACTTCGCGATCTCGACGACCCGCTCGACACCGCCGAAATCGGTCCCGTGTCCATGCGAATGTCGCTGCGCCACGGCGATGCCGTCAGCGGTGCCGCCACGGAGCTCGCCGGGAGCTGTGGCTGCGGCATCGACGGTGCCGCCACCGAGCCCGCTGGGAGCCGTGGCTACGGCATCGACGGTGCCGCCACGGAGTTCGCCTGGGGCCGTTGCTATGGCGTCGACGGTGCGGCCGCGGAGTGCGCCGGACAGGCCGTCGATGTGGTCGGCGTGCGGGTGGGTGAGTATCAGGAGCCGGATGTGGGTGATGTGCAGCCGGTCGAGGCAGCGGCGGATCGGGCGAGGGTCGGGGCCCGCGTCGATGACCACCGCGGTGCCTGGTCCGACCGAGAGGGCGAGCCCGTCCCCCTGGCCCACGTCGCACATGGCCAGTACCCAGCCGGCAGGCGGCCATCCTGGTTGCCAGAGCCGGACCGGGACGAGTACCACGGAGACGCCGAGGGCTCCGACAGCGAGCAGCCGGCGGGTCTTCGACCAGCGCAAGGCCGCGACGATGGTGACGACGATCGCCGCTGCGATCAACCCTCCGATCAGGCCCGACTGCACCGTGACGGTGGCACCGGGAACAGCGGCCGTGCGGTCGGCCACCGAGAGCAACCACCACAGCGGTGGCCGTGCGCACCACAGCACCCACACCGCCGCGTCGTCCCACACGCACGCGAGGACCGCGCCCACCGCCCCGATCACCGTGATGAGCCCGACCACCGGCGCGACCAGTGCATTCGCGATGATCGCCACCAGACTCACCCGCCCCGACAGCGCGACCATGAGTGGCAGCGTCACGACGAAGGCCCCCGCGGACACCGCGACGATCTCCGCAGGCGCACGCCACCATCCGCGCGCCCGCAGCCAATCCGCCCAGCTCGGGGCGAGCAGGATCAGCCCGGCTGTGGCCAGGACCGACAGCGCGAATCCGGCACTCACCGCCAATTGCGGTGCCACACCGAGCAATCCGATGACCGCGGCACCGAGTGCGGGCAACGCCTGTTTACGCCGGCCGGTGAGCAGCGCGAGCACCGTTACCGAGCCCATCGCCGCCGCGCGCAGCACACTCGGGTCGGGGCGGGCGAGGACGACGAACAGGACGACCACCCCGGCGGCGGCCACGACGCTGGTACGCGGACCTGCCGTGAGCAGCCGGGTAAGTGCCAGCAACGCAGTCAGCAGGATCGTGAAATTTGCACCACTAACCACACAAAGGTGTTGCAGCCCTGCGATTTCGAACGCTTCGCGAACATCATCGGACAGTTCGGAGGTGTCGCCGACAACGAGTGCCGGTAGCAGGCCCGCCGCGGCTTGCGGGAGCGCTCGCCCTGCTGCCTCGACGAGATCCGCCCGGACGTCCGCGGCAAGCCGCTGCCACCACGGCAGGGTGCCGACGAGCTCCGGATCGGCTACCGCGTTCAGGGTCGCCACGGTCAGGTCCGCTCGATTCGGCTCGCTCACGCGGGCGCGGAACCGGATCATCTGCCCGGGCGACAGGTCCGCCCATTCGCCACCACCGGCGAGGACGACCACCGCCCCACCCGCCCGCATCGTCGACGCACCGCCGCCGAACTCGCGCAGCCCGGCATGGACAATCCACCGCCGCTGCCCACCGAACCCGCCGGCACGCATCGGTTTCGCGTCATCGGTGACAACGGCCAGCACCGTCACCGACCGCCCGAACGATTCCCGCAACGGGTGCGTCTGCACGTGATGCTCACGCCACGCCCCCGCCGCCCCGAAACCAGCCGCGAGCAGCATCGACGCCAGCCCCGCCACCGCGACAACTCGCCACCGCTCCCGCTGGTGCGCGATCGCCCACAACAACACAACCCACAACCCGATCGCCACCACCACAGCACCGACCGCCAGCATCAACCCCGCGAGCCACCCGAGCGACACCGCGACAATCGTCGCCACCCAGCACCCCAGTGCGGCAGGCACCAGCCGCATATCGAGGACCTGCCGCTCCGACTCCTCCACCACCTCCTCGTCACGCGACCCCGCCCTCATTCGCAAGCCGGGTTCACGCCCGAACCATCGCCGCCCACCCCGCGCCGCCCGAGAACCGACCCCACCCCGAGGCATCCGAACTCCACACTGCTGCACGAATGTCCGACACAGTCCGCAAAACAGGGCGAAAATTCACCTGCCGACGCCACGTGATCGCCGGTCGACACCACGTGATCCGCGACCGACACAACGTGGTCCGCAGTTGACGGGACTCCCCCTGCGGCCGATGCCAGATGGTCGACAGTCGATCCCGCGTGGGCTGGGTTCGATGCCACGTACTCGAGGGGCGGCACAAAGTGGTCCTCGACTGATACGGCGCAGTCCGCGATCAGCGCCAGCTGGTCCGCGGTCGACGTCGAGTGCGCCAGTGCGGGTACGACGAGGCTGTCCGCGGTCGATGCGACACGGTCTACGGATGATGCCGCAAGGTCGGGTGTCGAGGTTGTGGCGTGGCTGACCGTCAGACGATCGCCCGGCGGGCCGGTATCTATGGTGGAGCCGGTGGTTTCGCGGTCTCCTGCCGGATCGGGCAGTGGAGTCATGTCGTCACCAGGTCGCGCAGGCGGGCGAGGCGGGCGGGGCCGATGCCGTCTACTTCGCCCAGTTGGGCGACGTCGGTGAATCGGCCATTTGTCGAGCGCCAGGCGAGGATCGCTGTGGCGGTGACCGGTCCGACGCCGGGAAGCGCGTCGAGCTCCGCTTCCGTCGCGGTGTTCAGGTTGAGGCGGGCCTTGCCGCCCTTGCCGTTCGGGGCGGTGGCGGTGTTCGTGCCCGCGGTGCTCGCCGCGGTCGGTGCGGTAGCGGAGGCCGTGTCGGCGGCGCCGATCATTATGCTGCCTAGGCGTGGGGGACCTGGTTGGGGGCCGGTCGCGCCGACGACGAGCTGATCGCCGTCGGACAGCCGTTGCGCCAGGTTCAGGCCGGCCAGGTCCGCGCCGTCTCGGGCGCCGCCCGCGATCTCGATGGCGTCGGCGATGCGGGAGCCGCCGGGCAGACGGTGCAGGCCCGGCCGGTCGACCAGACCCACCACGCTGACCACGACTTCCGTGCTCGCGCTCGGTCCGGTCCCTGCTACCGCGGCGGCTGTGGCGGTCGGCTCGGCACGTACACCGACGCTCTCCGCGCGCACTAGCGGCACCGGCGGCACCGCCTGCTGGGCCGGCTGATCGCGCACCACCATGATGCCGGTGAGCACGACGGCGACCAGCCCCACCAGGCCGAGTACCAGCGCACCCCGGCGTCCTGGATCGAGGCGCGCCCCACGGAACCGGTCGGGCACAAGCCGTTGCAGGCCGCCGGGTTGCGCGCCGTCGTCGAGCCAACCCGGCGCACGCACCTCCCCTACCGACGGCGTGAGTTCTTCATCGTCCCAGCGACCCTCGGCGCCGCCATCGACGCGGGGACCTGCCGGGGTGGCACCGCGATCTGACTCACCGCGCATGCCGCCCGGCCCCACCTTCTCGCGTACCGCCAGCCCGCCCAGCCGTTGCCGTACCCGCTCGTGCTCTTCGTGTCGTGACATGGCAGCGACGCTACGAGGACGCGGCCTCGGCAAACCGCCGCCGACCTGGGCATGAAACGAACCTGTGGACAACGTCGAGCCTGTGGACAACTCCCGGTCCTGGCGGCCGCGCGCGTGAACGGCGCGCTCGCGGTGCCCTACCGTGGCGAACCAGTTTCGCGATCTCATACCGTACGGGTGACGACCGGCCGACGTCGGCGGGGAAGCCTTGGTTTGTGGTCGACCGACCGCGTACACCGGAAACGGAGGACCCTATGCCAAAGACCGACGACGAAACATTCGTCTATCTCGCGACATATCCGAACGAGGCCGCGGCTCGCGACGATTACCAAGTTGTCAAGGACCTGCACGGCGAGGGCTTGGTCGGCTCCTATGACGCGGCCGTGGTCACCAAAGATGCCAAAGGCAAGGTTCACGAGAACAAGGACGAGACGGCGACTCGCCACGGCGCGTGGGGAGGTATCGCAGCAGGCGCGGTACTAGGAGTGATCTTCCCGCCTGCGGTCCTCGCATCGGCAGCTGTCGGCGGCGTCGTCGGAAGCGTCGGCGGGCACCTCGCCAGGGGCATATCGCGTTCGAAGGTCAAGGAACTCGGCGACTTCATCGACCCCGGCCAGGCCGGCCTCGTCGTCATCGGGGAGCTCAAGGTCAAAGAAGCCATCGAGAAGGCTGTGACCAGGGCAGAGAAGGAAACCGCCGAAGAACTCGGTGTCGCACCCGAGGAGATCGATCGGGTGTTGCAGGAGGCTTTGAAGGGGCTGTAGCGCACGGTTCCTGCACCGTGCCGAATGCCCGGGTCGAGTACCCGGGCATTCGGGGCCACGTCACGGCCGGGTCGTGTGTTGCTCAGCTCGAGGATGGCGCCCGGCCCAGGCGGCGTAACGCTGGGCCAGGGGTGCGGCACTGAGTCCATGAGCCAGTACCGAAAGTCCGATCGTCACGACCGCGGTGGTCAAGAGCAGATCTTCGTGGGGCAGTTCTTGGTGTTCTTCGAGGATAAGGATGACGAAGACGATCGTGGCGAGCCCGCGGGGTCCGAACCAGCCGACGAAGGCAATGGTCGGGGCACGGGTGTGGGTGCCGATCATCGACAGCGCGACCGGGACCATCCGGACAACGGTGAGGCTCAGCACCGCGTAGCCCAGTACCGCCCAGGACAGGTGACCGAGGGCCGGACCGAGCAGCACGGCGCCGAAGACGATGAAGGTGACGGCGTTGAACAGGTCGCCGGATTCGTCGAGCAGGCCGGCGTTGTCGCTGTCGTTCGCGGTGCGGCGGCGGATCGTGCCGAAAGTCAGTCCACCGACGAATGCCGCGATAAACCCCGACCCGCCCAGTGGCACGGCGACGGTGTAGCCGAGTAGGGCGGCCGCGACGGGAACGATCTGCGCCCAGAGTGGGTCGATGGTGTGGCGACGCTGCGCAGTGACCAGAATCGCGGCGGCGATCGCCCCGGCGACAAGCCCTGCCAAGACGCCGTACCCGATCTGTTCGGAGACCAGCCGGGCCGCGGCGCCCTCGCCGATCGCACCGGACTCGGCGTGTGCGATCGCCAACACGATCAAGAACAGGGGCACACAGATTCCGTCGTTGAGACCACTTTCGACATTCAAGCCTTGCCGCACGCGCGCAGGCAGCACCGGTAGCGTGACCACCGCCTGTCCCAACGCGGCGTCGGTAGGAGCCAGAATGACCGCGAGCAGCAGCGCCTCTGGCCAAGCGAGATCACCGAGCACGACCACCGCTACGGCGAAACCCGCAGCGATAGTCAACGGCAAACCGATTCCGAGAAGCCTCATGGGAAGAGAGATCTCGGCACGCAACTCGGCCAGGTCCACCCGCGAGGCATCGGAAAACAACACCATCGCCAACGTCACCTCGGCGAGGAGTTTGATGATCTCGGCGGTGGCTTCCACATCGATCAGCCCCAGCGACACGCCCCCGAGCAACAGGCCCGCGGCGGTGAAGATCATCGGTGCGGTGATCGGTGTACCCGAGACCCGTCCCGAGATCGACGCGAAGATCAACAACACCGTGGCGATCGCCGGTAATGCCCACGTCACGCGCGCTGTCCTTATCGCACCCGGTCGAGCTCGGGGGCATCGAACAACAACAACCGAGCGGTCGCCTGGCCGATGGCGGCAGCCTCGTCCAGGACCTTGCGCATCCGCTGGTCAGGGGTGATCTGCGCCGGAACGGTGTCGCGATCGATGCTCATCTCTCTGTGTTCCCTTCAATCCGGTTAGGCGATGTCGGACGTCGGCAGAATCTGGCGTGAGGACGATCGGCCGACCGCACGGCCTCGGGCCCGCGTCACCGGCCACTGCAGAAATAGCCTCCTCCGAAAGGGGCGCGCACGCTTCACACGAATCGGGTGAGGCTCCCATGCTTCGCTCACTCGGCTTTCCCGATCACCCCATGGGCGACCTCTGCGCGGTGGTCACCGGCCGCACGTACCACTCAATCGACCTTCAGGGCTCGCGCCGGATACTGCACACCGGTCAGCCGCTCGGAGACCTCCCACAGTCGCCCTTGCCGGTGACGGTCACGCGAGTCCGAACTCGATCGCACCCGCTCCGGGTAGCCTTGGATTTCGAAAAGCCCTGAAGGACCGTAATATTCGCTTCCCGCTGCGCTCGGGTCGGTGGCTGCGCGCAGCGTCGGCAGTGCGCCCATGGCGGGCGTCCGGCCGAAAAGGCGGGCGATCGCCAGATTGGGCAATCGAAACGCTGCCGGCGAGTAGCGGAAGACGTCGGTACTCGCGCCACCGGGATGAGCGGCCAACGCCACCGCCGAGGTATCGGCGAGACGGCGATCGAGCTCGTAGGTGAACAGCAGGTTCGCCAATTTCGACTTTCCGTAGGCGTTTCCGATCGGTGCGGCCGGATCATCGAGATCGATTCGGCCGAACCGGTGGCCGATACTGCTGACGGTGACCACCCTCGCCGCATCGGCGGCCGTGATGCGGTCCAACAGCAAACCTGTCAGAGCGAAGTGCCCGAGGTGGTTGACGCCGAATTGCACCTCGAATCCGTCCTCGGTGGTCCCGGGCAACCCGGTCACACCCGCGTTGTTGATCAGCAGATCGATGCGGTCATGACGAGCGCCGATGGCCGCGGCCGCGACGCGGACCGACGCGAGCGAAGCGAGATCGAGTTCGACGGTATCGATCACGGCGCCGGGCACCCGGCACCCGATGCGGTCGGCAGCGGCCTGAGCCTTGCCCTGATCGCGACAGGCGAGCACGACCTCGGCGCCTCGTTCCGCCAGTGCCGTCGCGGTCTCGAAACCTAGACCGGTGTTCGCTCCGGTGATCACGGCGACCCTGCCGGTGAGGTCGGGCATGTCGGCTGTAGTCCACTTACTCACGGCATCTCCTAAGATGAACGAGTGGTTCACATTAAAGTGAACCACTCGTTCATGTTGTTCGCAAGAGGAGCCCAGGAGGAGCAGATGACCGGTAGACCCCAGCGCGCGGACGCGCTGCGCAATCGCCAGGCGATCGTCGGCGCCGCGCGCGAGCTGGTCATCAGTCGCGGACCGGGCGTCGGAATGGATCAGCTCGCCGCTGCCGCAGGTGTCGCGGTGGGGACGCTGTATCGACATTTCCCGACCAAGAAGGACCTGATAGAGGCGATCGTGGACGAACTCTCGTCGACGATCGGCGAATCACTGGACGCCGCCCTCGCGCGAGCCGAAGCGAATCCGGGTTCGGCCCGCGAGGAGCTGATCGCATTGCTGCGCAGCGTGGTGATCGACATGAGTCAGGAGCGCCTTTTCCGTTTCGCCGTCGCCGAGATAGCCGAGGCGCCTTTCCGGGAGCTGCACGAGCGTGGCCGCGCCGCCGTCGACCGACTGGTCGCGCTCGCGCACCGCGCCGACGCGCTGTATCCCGATATCACCAGCGATGATGTGATCCTGCTGCTGGCCACCGCGCCCGCCGAAGACATCGAAGAACCACAACGACTTCGGTGGCTGGCGCTGGCCCGCCGGGCGCTCACGCCGGACAGCGGGCCGACGGGAGATTGACCGAAGCGACGCAGGAAACGAACCTGTGGACAACGTCGAGCCTGTGGACAACTCCCGGTCAGCGGCCACCTGAACGCGGAATCCGCGCGGTCGGAGCGAATACGGTGCGCGCATGGCCGAAACGACGTACGGATGGTGCCATGGACCTGGCACAGCGATTCCGCGACTTCGCGTTCCGCGAGGTACACAACAATTCCCCGCTCTACCATCGGCGGGCTGTCCACATCGCCGAGGACCAGGCGGTGCTGGCGTTGATCGCCGAGCTGCCCACGGACAAACAGCAACCCAACCTGGTCCTGGCGGCCGCGCGGGTGAACGGCGCAGTCGCGGTGTCCTACCGCGAGTTCCGCGGACAGCTGATCGCGCACTGGCCCGCGATCTCGGCGACAGCGCTGGCCAGACGCACCCAGACGAACGAAGCAGGCCGAGCGGCGACACTGCTGCCGGTGCTCGCCCGGCTTCCCGGACCACTGTCGGTGACCGAGGTCGGCGCCTCGGCGGGACTGTGCCTGTACCCCGACCGCTTCAGCTACCGCTACGACGACATCTCGCTGGATCCCGCCGATGGGCCGTCCCCAGTGGTGTTGCCGTGCAAGGTAACCGGCGACGCCCCGATACCGGCTCGGCTACCCGAAGTGGTGCATCGAGCCGGAGTCGACCTGAACCCGCTGGACGCGGACGACATCCGGGATCGGGAATGGCTGGAAGCACTGGTCTGGCCGGGGCAGGACGAACGACTCGCCAGGCTGCGAGCATCCTGCGCGATCGCTGCCGCGAACCCTCCGCTCCTGGTGACGGGCGACCTGAACGAGAAGGTCGCCGAGCTGGTCCACACCGCGCCGCCCGGCAGCACCGTAGTCGTATTCCACAGCGCGGTACTCACCTATCTGCCCCCACCGGCTCGCGAGGAGTTCATCACCTCGGTGCGCGAGCTCCCCTGCCATTGGGTGTCCCAGGAGGGCACCGGTGTGATCGCGGAGTTCACCGATCGGCTGCCCCAAAGGGACTCGGCCACAGCGCGAATGGTGCTCGCGGTGGACGGCGAGCCGGTGGCCTACGCCGGGCCGCACGGCCAGTCGCTGGACTGGTTCGGCCCGGCGTAGCGCGGACGATGTCAGATCCGGCGCATCACCGAGACCACCCGGCCCAGGATCACGGCCTCGTCGCCGTCGATGACCGAGTAGGCGGGGTTGCGGGGTTCGAGCTGCACATGGCCGTTGCGTCGGCGATACACCTTGACGGTGGCTTCCTCGCCGATCATGGCGGCGACGATGTCACCGGAGTTTGCCTCGCGCTGGCTGCGGACCACGACGAGGTCGCCGTCGCAGATCGCGGCATCGATCATCGAGTCGCCACGGACGCGGAGGCCGAAAACCTCGCCGCGGCCGACGAGTTCACGCGGCAGGGTGAGCAGATCGTCGGCGTGCTGCTCGGCCAGGATCGGGGTGCCAGCGGCGATGTCGCCGACCACGGGCACCGTCACCGACCCGTCAGAGCTCCCGCCCGGTGCGTGCCGCAGGAACAGGCGCACATCGATGGGGCGGGTCATCGTGGCACCGCGGCGCAGAAAGCCGTCCTCCTCCAAGGCTTTCAGATGCTTGGAGACAGTGGACGTGGAGCGCAGGCCGACGGCGTCGGCGATCTCCCTGGCGCTGGGCGGGTAGCCGTGCGCGAGCACCGAGTCCCGGATCACGGCGAGGATGTGTTGCCTGCGGGGCGGCAGGTGCGCGGTGTCGGGGTAGTCGAAGTCGTCGTATCCGGTCACCGGGGCATCGTAGAGGCCGGCGGGTTCAGACCGTCGGCGCAGGCTCCCGGCGTGGCATCCTGCGGCGGAAACCGGTGCCGGTCACGAACACCCGCCGGGGACAACGAGCACGCCGAGCGCGCCGACGCCGAGGTGCACGCCCAGGGTGGGGCCGAACTCGGTGACGTAGAGCTCTTCGACCTCGGGCACCTGTTCGCGCAGCTGAGCGGCGATGGTCTCGGCGGCATCGGCGGCTCCCAGATGCTGCACGCCCAGCGCAGCGCCGTCCCGGCCCGCGGCATCCACCGCGGCGGCCACCAGCTTCGCGTAGGCACGGGATCTCGTCCGCACCTTCTCGCGCAGTTCCAGTTTGCCCTCGACCAATTGCAGCAGTGGCTTCGTCACCAGTTCGCTGCCGAAGAACGCGGCGGCACTGCTGAGCCTGCCGCCCTTGCGGAGCTGCTCGGTGCGGTTGACCAGGATGAACGTGCGAGCACGAGCGGAGGCCGCCACCGCACGTTCGTAGACGGCATCCAGCGCCTCGCCCGCGCGTGCCCGGCGCGCGGCAGCGAGCACAGGCAAACCGGTCGCCAAGCCGGCGCCGAGCGAATCCACCAGGCGCACACTATCTTCGGCACCCATATCACGGACCGCCTGCCTGCCCGACTCCCAGGTCGCCGACAGGGTGCGCGACAGGTGCACGGCGACGACACCGTCGCCGTCGCTGTGACTCAGCGCGCGTTCGTAGGCCTCGCGCAGCTCACCCGGCGAGGCAGCCGAGGTAGTGACCGAGTCCGTCGAGTAGTCGATCTCGACGGGGTCGACGCCCTCCCGGATCTGCCGGTCGCCGACGAGCACATGCAACGGCACCACTTCGATACCGAGCTCGGCGACGACGTCGGCGGACAGCCCGGCCGCCGAATCGGTGACCACCACAACCGGCACGGACTACCGGACCTCCTGCAGCGCCTTGGTCATCGCCGTCGCCACCGCCGCGTGTCCCGCCCAGCCCCAGTGGATGCCGTCCGGGTTCGCCGCACCCGACTCGATGTCGTCGCGCACGGCCTCACCGAGGTCGACCAGCGGCACCGAGGTACGGCCCGACCACGCCTGCAGCGCCTTGACCGCGCGTGCCCGGCCCCGGTGCACCCGCCCGTAGGCATCACACTTGTGTACCGACGGCAGCACCGCGACCACGGGCAGCTCGGGACGCAGATGGTTCAGCGCCTCGCGCGACTGCTCCAGGTAGTCGACACTCACCTTCGGCGGAAGCGCCACCGGCCGACCGAGCTTCGACAGCTTCGGCTGCAGCCAGTTGTAGGAGGCGCGCACGCCACGGCGCAGCTTGGGCGGGCGGATGTAGCGGATCAGTTCCCGCAGCGCGGTGGGCAGCGGGGAGGGCAGCGTGTCCATGCCACCGACGGCGAACACGACCGCGCCGGCCCGCGGCACCGCGGCCCAGACCCGGGGATCACCGATGAGCGCCCAGTAGGCGTCGCGGCAGGTCCAGCCGATTCGGGCGATCAGCTCCACATCCCAATCCAGTTCGGCGGCCACCATATTCGGCCAGATCCGCGGATCGTCCGCGGGCAGACCACCCTTCGGCCCGTAGTAGGCGAGGGAGTCGGCGATCACCAGCAGCACGGGGCGCGGCGACGCGGATTCCACCGGCCGGGGCGCGGTGGCTTCCTCGACGAGCACGACCTCCACGGCCGCCTCGGCGAGCGGTTCACCCTGTGCGGCAGCGGTCTCCACAACCAGCGAGTCCGGAGCGGATACCTCGGCCACCGAGACTGCCTCGGCGGCAGAATCCGCAGACACCGCGACGGACTCCGCCGTCACCGTCTCGATCGAGTCGCCCACCGGCTCGGCACCCGCAGCAGGGTCTGCATCGGCTGCCGGATCGCCGGAACCATCAGCCGCAGTGGCCGACTGGAGGTCCTGCGCCGCGGCGGGCTCTGCCACGGAGCTCGTCGTTGCCTCGAGATCGTCAGCATCCGCAGCGGGGCTCGCAGCATCGGACGACTCCGTCACGGATACGGCCGACTCGGCGGTATCCGACTGCGCAACAGCCGATTCGGCATCGGCACCATCCGGCTGCGCGGCAGAGTCCGCTACGGCCTCGGCGTCAGTCTCGGCGACAGCATCGCCCGCTGTGGCAGGCTCGCCGTCGACATCGGCGTCCGAGTCCTCCGACGAGTCGCCCGCGGACGCCGAATCGCTTGCCGCCGAGTCGACCTGCTCGGGCTCGGCGGTTACCGGAGCCGGCGGCGGCCCGAACAGCGCGTCGGGTAGCGAGCGTTCGCTGCGCGCGGTGACCTGCTTGAAGAGTTCGTCCGGTACCGAACGGATGGGCTCCTCACGCTCGGGGCGTGCGGGCCGAGCGGGTGGCGGGCCGAACAGCGCGTCCGGCAATTGCCGTCCGGGCTTGGCCGTCACCTGCTGGAACAGTTCGTCCGGTACCGATCGGACGGGCTCTTCAGAGGACATCGGGAGCTACCTTCGCCGCTGCGTTCCAAACATCGAGGCGCCAGCCGGGTCGGTCGATGTCCGGGCCGTGACTGGACAGCTGTACCCAGCTCGTATTGGCCAGCCCACCGAGGGCAGGCCAGTTCTCTGGGGGCAGTTCCAGCAACGCGGCCGTGAGGGCAGCGATCAACCCGCCGTGCGCCACCAGGATGATAGTCCGGCCGGGCCAATCCTGTCGCTCGTTGTACAGTTCGCGCACCACGGGCAGCGAACGCGCACCGACCTCGAGTTTGCTCTCGCCACCGGGCGGTGTGTAGGTGGCGTCGAGCCGCCACTGCACACGCGCGCCGGGGTAGTCGGCGTCGACCTCGAGATGGGTCAGACCCTCCCAGTCGCCGAGGTGGGTCTCGCGCAGCCGCTGATCGGTGACGACCGGCAGCTCACTGATGTCGCCGAGCGCCTGCGCCGTCTCCTTGGCGCGCCGCAGATCGGAGGCGTGGATGGCGATGGCATTGCGCGAAACCAGTTCGCGCGCCGCCTCTTTGGCCTGCTGACGACCGAGCTCGGTGAGATCGGTGTCGATCTGACCCTGCATCCGGTCGGCCGCGTTCCATTCGGTCTGCCCGTGCCGCAGCAGGATCAGCGTGCGCACATGGGCGTACTTGCTCACTCGGTGTCGCCCTCTGCCTGTGCGTCGTCGGCGGCCGGAGTCGGCGGTGCAGCGATGCCATCGACAGGGACGGTCGGGCAATCACGCCACAACCGCTCCAGCGCATAGAAATTGCGCTCGTCGTTGTGCTGGATGTGCACGACGATGTCGACGTAGTCGAGCAGCGCCCAGCGGCCCTCGCGGGTGCCTTCGCGACGGACCGGCTTGTGCCCGGCTTCGCGCAGCTTCTCTTCGACGTTGTCGACGATCGCGTTGACCTGACGCTCGTTGGGCGCCGAGGCGATGACGAAGCAGTCGGTGATCACCAGCTGTTCGGAGACGTCGAGGACGACGACATCGGTCGCGAGCTTGTCGTCTGCCGCGAGTGCGGCGACCTTGGCCATTTCGACCGCTTCGGCGGTGGCGCTCATGCAGCCTCCCCCAGACAGGTCAGACCCTCGATCGTGTGGCTCAACGTCAGCTACCTTCCGTTCCTGCGGGCACATACAGGTGCCGCTTCGATATGTACTGCACCACGCCGTCGGGGACGAGGTACCAGACCGGCCGACCCTCCGCGGCGCGGCGGCGGCATTCGCTCGACGAGATGGCCAGCGCGGGGATCTCGATCATCGTCACGGCATCGGCGGGCAGGTCCCGCAGATGCTCCTCGAGATGGTCGGTGTTCAGCTCGTACCCCGGACGGCTCACCCCGACGAACTTCGCCAGTTCGAACAGTTCGGTCCAATCCTGCCATGTCAGGATGTTGGCCAGCGCGTCCGCACCGGTGATGAAGTACAGCTCGGCGTCGGGATGAGCGCTCTGCATCTCGCGCAGGGTGTCGACCGTGTAGGTGACCTTGTTGCGTTCGATGTCGGCCCGGCTGACCGAGAACCTGGGGTTGGACGCGGTGGCGATGACCGTCATCAGATACCGGTCCTCGGCGGGGCTGACCTGTTTGTTCACCTTCTGCCACGGCTGACCGGTCGGAACGAAGATGACCTCGTCGAGCTCGAACCGATTCGCGACCTCGCTGGCCGCGACCAGGTGGCCGTGGTGAACGGGGTCGAAGGTGCCGCCCATGACGCCGAGCTTGCGGCGCGGCCGAGCTGTTTCGTGCATGAGGTCCGAGCTTAACGGGACTGTCACCGTCCGAGCGGACCGGACCGCTCCGTGGCAGCTCGGCGTCAGCACGGACCCGACGCCTGCGCGCACATCTGCGCGAACTGGGCGCGGGTGCGGTCCAGCTCATCGGCGATGTGCGGGCCCGGATCGGTGGCGAGCCGGCCGTTCAGTTCGGCCATCAGGACGTCGATCGTGACCCACCACGGCCCACGGACCCGGCCTCGCGGTCCGCGCAGCTGTAACCAGGCCGCCGCGCGGAGGCAGCGGGCACGCGGCACGATCTTGCCCAGCTCGCCCCACAGGCCCGCGGCCCGCAGGTAGCCGCCCAGCGCGGCGGATTCCTGCCCGCAACATTCCCGGGCCACGGCCGCCGACCACACCAGATCGGCGTGGCGATGCCGCTGCGTGGCCGAACCGGCGAGCAGCCGCGCCGCCTCGGTGAACTGCCAGGCGGCCTGGCGGTGCCTGCCGAGCCGGAGCAGCGACTCGGCGAACTCGGCGCGGACCAGCGCGAGCTCGCCGGACGGGTAGCCGGCGCCGCCGCTCAGCAAGGGCCGGTCGAAGGCGGTGACGGCCTCCACGTGCTTGCCCGCCCGATGCCAGGCCCGGCCCGCGACCAGCCACAGGTGTGCGGAGTCGGCCGCCGAGATGGGGTGCCAGCACGCGGCGGCCGAGGCGGCTGCCCTGGCCACATCGCGGTCGCGGCCCGGTTGGGCGGCGACCGCGGTGACCAGCCGGGTGCGCAACTCGGCGAGTTCTCGGCCACCGATTTCGCCGAAGCCGACGACCAGCGCGCGGCGCAACTGCTCTTCGGCGGCGGCGGGCGCGTCTGCCAGCCGGGCTGCCGCGATACCGGCCAGCCTGCGCGCAGCCCGCGCTCCGGAACCAGGGGGCAGGTGCCCGGCCTGCACAGGCTCGCCGGACACCACGGCCCGACCGCGACTGTCAAGTGTCGGCCCCGGCCCGTGTCCCTCCCCCTGCGCCTGCCCCTGCGCCTGCCCCTGGGCCTGGGCTGCATTGCCGCTGCGGGCTGCCGCCCCGAACCCGTCCGCGACGACGGGTTCCGCTGCTGCACAGGCACTCTCGTCGGACGATGGATCAATCACCAGGCGAACCACATCCACCGCGCGACGGCTCGGGCCCGCCGCGCTGTCACCCTGTCCGAGACCCGTCGGTCGGACCGCTCGTCGTCGCGCGACGCCCCTGCCAGCATGGCGGTGATCTTGGTGGGCAGACCATGTAAGCGGCTTAACGTCCGCTGAAACCGTCAGACCTTGGGGCGCTTGGACTTCGGGAGCTTGGCGACGATGGCGTCGTAGGAGGCGTCGATCAGCTCGCGCAGTTCGTCGGGCGGGACGGCGCCGTCGACGGTGATGCTGTTCCAGCCGTAGCGCCCGATATAGGCGGAAGCGCTGACGTCATCGGGGTAGATGTGGACCAGTTCGTCGGCCTCGCCGCGGTCGCGCCCGCATTTGAGCCCGATCGACGTGCCCTCCCCGAGGAAAGCGAAGATCTTGTCGCCCACCTTGACGACGACGTCGCCCTCCCACGGTTCGTCTTGCCAGGCACCGGGTTTGGCCAGGCAGTAGGTCAGCAGATCCTCGCTCATCACCAGCTCCTTCAGACGGGCAACAACCGGGAGACCACGTCGGTCAGCTGCCGGGCGGACCGGCATTCGTGCATCTCGATCACCTCGCCGTACTCGCGGGCCGCCGAATCGCCGGTACCCCACAGGTTGCGCGGTTCGGGATTGAGCCAGTGCGCGTGCCGGGCGGTGTCGACCAGCTGCCGCAGGGTGTCCAGCTGCGGATTGCGGTAGTTGGTGCGGCCGTCGCCGAGCACCAGCAGGGAACTGCGGCTGGTGACCGCGTCACCGAAGTTGTCGGCGAAGGTGGTCAGCGCCTGGCCGTAGTCGGAGTGCCCGTCGGCGTCGATGATCCGCGACTCGGTGAAGATCCTGGTCAGCACGTTGTCGAGGCCCGCGTACGGGTCGAAGAAGGTGGTGACTTCGTCGGTGCGGTCGACGAAGGCGAAGATCCTGACCCGGGAGAACTGCTCGCGCAGCGCGCTGACGAGCAGCATGGTGAAGTTCGAGAATCCGGCGACCGAGCCCGAGATGTCGCACAGCAGAACCAGTTCCGGGCGGCCGGGCCGGGGCTTGCGGTTCACCAGGTCGATCGGCACGCCGCCGGTGGACATCGAGGCCCGCAAAGTTTTGCGCAGATCGATCTCGCCGCGGCGGGCCTTCTTGCGCCGCACCGCGAGGCGGGAGGCGAGGATCCGGGCCAGCCGCTGGCTGCCGCGCCGCAATTCGACCAGTTCCCGCTCGGAAGCCCGCAGGAAGTCGGCGTCCTCGGCCTGGCGGGCGACGCCGTAGGTGGCGACGCGTTCGCGCCCGATCTGTTCGGCGACCCGGCGGTTGGTCTCGGCTTCCACACTCGCCCGGAAGCCGGCGATTCGTTCCCGGACGATCCGCTGCGCGACCTCGGTATCGCGGTCGCTCGCATCCGGCGGCAGCGCCAAGCCCGCCAGCACCCGGGACAGTAGGGTTTGTGGCGCAAGGTCTTTCAACGCCTGATACGCCGAGAACGATGGTCCGCGCGCCGACTGGTACTGGCCCAGCTGTTCGACGATCTGCCCGGCCAGCAACTGCAACTGGGCGCCGCTGTCCTCGGCGGTGAGCAGTTCGGCCAGTTGTTCCCGCAGGGCGGGCAGGTCGACCTGGCCGTCCGGGGTGCGCGGCAGGTCGGCGGCCTCGGCGCTGCGCTCCCCCACCGCGACCGGGAACCACAGGTCGAACAGACCGTCGAAGGTGCGCCGGTGGGTGGGACGGCGCAGCAGTGCGCACGCCAGCCCCTCGCGCACCGACTCGCGATCGAGCAGGTCCAGCACGGTGAGCACCCGGCCCGCATCGACGGTTTCCGAGGGCCCGACCGGCACGCCGCGGGCCCGCAGCGCCGCGACGAACCCGGCGACGTGCCCGCCGAGTCCGTGCGGGCCAAACGCGGTCATCTCAGGCCAGCTTCAGCTCGGCCAGCGCGCGCTGGTGGTCGCTGCGATGCTTGAGCACCACGCCGAGCGTGGCGCGCACCGTCGCGTCGTCGAGATCCGCGGCTCCCAGCGCGAGCAGCGTGTGACCCCAGTCGATCGATTCGGCCACCGACGGCAGCTTCTTGAGCTGCATCCCGCGCAGGACGTGCACGATCCGCACCAGCTGCTCGGCCACCGTCGCCGACAGCTCCGGCACCCGGCTGGCCAGGATGCGGCGCTCGAGCTCCTCGTCGGGGAAGTCCAGGTGCAGGTACAGACAGCGGCGCTTGAGCGCCTCGGACAGCTCACGGGTGGCGTTCGAGGTGAGCACGACGAACGGTTTGCGGGTCGCGGTGATGGTGCCCAGTTCCGGGACGGTCACCGCGAAATCGCTGAGTACCTCGAGCAGCAGGCCCTCGATCTCGACATCGGCCTTGTCGGTCTCGTCGATCAGCAGCACCGTCGGCTCGCTGCGCCGGATGGCGGTGAGCAGCGGGCGCGAGAGCAGGAATTCCTCGGTGAAGACGTCGGCTTTGGTTTCGGCCCAATCGTTCTCACTCGACGCCTGGATCCGCAGGATCTGCTTGGCGTGGTTCCACTCGTAGAGTGCGCGTGCCTCGTCGACGCCTTCGTAGCACTGCAGCCGGACCAGCTCGGCCCCGGCGACCTGGGCCACCGCGCGCGAGAGCTCGGTCTTGCCGACACCGGCGGGACCTTCGATGAGCAGGGGCTTGCCCAGCCGGTCGGCCAGGAAGACCGAGGTGGCCGTGGCCTTGTCGGCCAGGTAGCCGGTCTCGGCCAGCCGGGAGATGACGTCGTCGACCGAAGTGAAGATCGGTTCTTGTACCAGTGTCACGATCACACCGGCCGAGTCTGGCCGTCGCCCCACACGATCCACTTGGTGGAGGTGAGTTCGGGCAGTGCCATCGGGCCGCGGGCGTGCAGCTTCTGGGTGGAGATACCGATCTCGGCGCCGAAGCCGAACTGCTCACCGTCGGTGAAGGCGGTGGACGCGTTCACCATCACCGCGGCCGCGTCGACGCGGGAGGTGAACTCCCTGGCGGCGGCCAGGTCGGCGGTGACGATGGCCTCGGTGTGGCCGGTGCCCCAGGTGTTGATGTGCTCGACGGCGGCGTCGAGACCGTCGACGACCTTCAGCGCGATGTCCATGGTGAGGTACTCCTCACCCCAGTCGGCGTCGGTCGCCGGGACCTGACCGGGCAGGTCGCCGTGGATGGTGACGCCAGCGTCCTCGAGCGCCTTGCTCAGGCGCGGCAGCGCGGTCTCGGCGACCGCCGCGTCGATGAGCACGGTCTCGGCCGCGTTGCAGACGCTGGGGCGGCGGGTCTTGGCGTTGAGCAGGATGGCCTCGGCCATGTCCAGGTCGGCGGCGGCGTGCACGTAGACGTGGCAGTTGCCGGTGCCGGTCTCGATGGTCGGCACCTGGGCGTCGCGCACGACCGTGTTGATCAGGCCTGCGCCGCCGCGCGGGATGACCACGTCGACGAGGCCGCGGGCCTGGATCAGGTGGGTGACGCTGGAGCGGTCGTTGCTGGGCAGCAGCTGCACCGCGTCGGCCGGGATGCCCTGGGCGACAAGGGCTTCGCGCAGCACCTCGACCAGGGTGGCGTTGGAGTTCGCCGCCGAGGAGGAGCCGCGCAGCAGGGCCGCGTTGCCCGACTTGAGCGCGAGACCGAACGCGTCGACGGTGACGTTTGGCCTGGCCTCGTAGACCATGCCGACCACGCCGAGCGGCACGCGGGTCTGGCGGATCTCGAGCCCGTTGGGCAGCGTGGAACCGCGGACGACGCCGCCGACCGGATCGGGCAGCCCGGCGACCTGGCGCAGGCCCGAGGCGATGCCGTCGATGCGCTCCTTGGTCAGCCGCAGGCGGTCGAGCAGGTTCTCCTCGGTGCCTGCGGCCTGCGCGGTCGCGATGTCGGCGGCATTGGCCGCCAGGACACGATCGGCGGCGCCGAGCAGCGCGTCGGCCGCCGCGTGCAGTGCGTCGTTCTTCTGCGCCGTGGTCAGCTGAGCCAGCACGCGGGACGCGACGCGAGCCCTGCGGGCGGCGTCGTGCACCGCTGCGCGGATGTCGAGCTCGGGGGTCACTTCTACCGTCATGGGTATCAGCGTACGCAGTGCGGCTGTCCCGCTCGCCGCCACCCGGACCCCGGAATACGGCTCCGACCGGCGGCGGGACCGAGTTGTCCACAGGATTTCGCGCCGCCGCCGGACTTGTCCACAGGTCACGCCGCGCTCGCCACCCGAAATCGCCGCCGACCGTACAGTCGCCGCTAGATTTGCCGCCATGGACTCCGCCGCATCCACCGTCGTCGTGCTGGGCAGCGTCAACATGGATCTGGTCACCACCACGGCGCACCGCCCCGCACCGGGCGAGACCGTGCTCGGGTCCGGTTTCGCGACCGTCCCCGGCGGCAAGGGCGCGAACCAGGCGATCGCGGCAGCCCGCTCCGGCGCACGGGTGCGATTCCTCGGCGCGATCGGTGCCGACGCGTTCGGGACCACTCTGCGATCCACACTGGCCGAGGCCGGTGTCGACACCGCGCTGCTGCGCACGGTCGAGGGCCCCAGCGGCGTGGCGACGATCGTCGTCGACGAGTCCGGCGAGAACAGCATCATCGTCGTCGCGGGCGCGAACGGCCGGGTGACCGACCTGACCGAAGACGAACTCGTGGCGATCGCGGCCGCCGACATCCTGCTGTGCCAGTTGGAGATTCCGCTCGACACGGTGGCCGCCGCCGCCCGGCACGCCCGCGCCTCGGGCACGATCGTCGCGCTCAATCCCTCACCCGTGCAACCGCTGCCCGCTGCTCTGTGGGCCGACGTGGACCTGGCCATCGTGAATTCCCTGGAGTCCGACCGGTATTCGGCCGAACTGAACCAGGTACCGCACGTAGTGCGAACCCTCGGCGGCGACGGTGCGGTGTATCGAGCCGGCGACGGCACCGAGTTCGCGGTCGCCGGGCGCCCGGTCGATGTCGTCGACACCACCGGCGCGGGCGACGCCTTCACCGGCGCCCTCGTCGCCACCTGGGCAATCGGGCCGCACGCCGCGGTGACCTGGGCCAATGCCGCCGGTGCGGTGGCGACCACCCGTCTCGGCGCCAGCTCATCGATCCCCGGCCGCGCCCGGATCGAGCTCGCGCTCGCCGCGGACTGATCGGTTCGGTCCTGCGGTTCGCGTAGCTCCCCTGCCGCGCGGTGCACGCCGTCCGATGCCCGACGCGACCCGGCAAAATTCACGTGCGCGGCACGGTTCACGGTCCTACCGTTGGTAGTACAAAAAGGAAAGGACCGACCATGTTTCCCGTCGAGCTGCGCGGCACCCGAGCGCAGACGCTCATGTGGGCCAACGAGCACGAGATCGAGCAGTCCGCGCTGCGTCAGCTCCGCAATATCGCGGAACTGAAATGGGTGTATGGATTGCGCGTGATGCCCGATGTGCACCTGGGTAAAGGGGCAACGGTGGGGTCGGTCATCGCGATGCGGGACGCGGTCGCGCCCGCCGCGGTCGGTGTGGATATCGGCTGTGGCATGGAGAGCGTCAAGACCGGGTTGACTGCATCGGATCTGCCCGACGACCTGCGGTCGCTGCGGTCGAGGATCGAGCGGGCGGTGCCCGTGGGGTTCAACGCGCACAAGGAGGCGGTGAACGTCGGTGCGCTGCATGCCGGTTCGCACGGGCAGTCGGCCCGGACGAAGGGCTGGGACCGGTTCTGGCGTGGGTTCCGCGACCTGCATCCGGGTGTGTCGTCGTTGGAGTCCAAGGCGCACAAGCAGATCGGGTCGCTTGGGTCGGGCAATCACTTCATCGAGGTCTGCCTCGACCAGGAAGACGCGGTGTGGATTCTGCTGCACTCCGGGTCGCGCAATATCGGCAAGGAGCTGGCGGAGCGGCATATGGCGGTGGCGCGGGCGTTGCCGCACAACCAGTCGCTGCCCGATCGCGATCTGGCCGTATTCCTTTCGGGAACACCGGAAATGGACGCCTACCGGCGTGACCTCACCTGGGCGCAGGAATACGCCGCGCGTAATCGCGCGGTGATGCTGTCGCTGGTGTGCCGGGCGGTGCGCGACGAATTCGCAGGCCGCGACGTGCGTTTCGACGAGCCGATTTCCTGCCACCACAACTATGTGTCGGAGGAGATCATCGACGGCATGCCGATGCTGGTGACGCGGAAGGGCGCGGTGCGGGCGGGCGTGGGTGATCTCGCGTTGATTCCCGGATCGATGGGGACGCGGTCGTATGTGGTGCGCGGCAAGGGGAATCCGGCTTCGTTCCAGTCGGCGTCGCACGGCGCGGGGCGGCGGTTGAGCCGGACCGCGGCCAAGAAGCAGTTCACCGTCGCGGATCTGGTCGCCCAGACCGAGGGCGTTGAGTCGCGCAAGGACGCGGGCGTGGTCGACGAGATCCCGGCCGCGTACAAGGACATCGACGAGGTGATCGCGGCCCAGGCCGACCTGGTCGACGTGGTGGCGACGCTGCGTCAGGTCCTCTGTGTGAAGGGTTGAGTCATCGTCGGCGCAGGGTGCCCGCCACCCCCGCGCCGACGAGCAACAGCCCGAGGACGAAGGTGAAGCCGCTGGTGATCCACGCATTGAGCGCGATGTGCAGCTCATCGGTCATCAGCGGCAGATCCCCCACCAGCCGCCAGGTGCTCTCCGGCGATACGAAGTAGATCAGTCCAGGCAGCACACCCCAGACCAGCCCGGCCAGGACCGTCGCGATCGGCGTGAACCCCGCGAGCGCGCTGACCAGCAACAACAGCAGCGCACCCGCGATGATCTGCAGAGTCGAGCCGATCCGATCGGCGGCGTCACCGAGGATCACCCAGCGACTGGTGTCCAGCGCACCATGCGCGGCCAACGCCATACCGACGGGTGTCACAACCAACGCGAGAAAAGCACCTGCCACCGTGCGAGACGCTCCCGAATTCGTCCGGAACTGCGACCCGGGCGGCGTCCATCCAGCAGGCGGATCAAATCTGTTCGCCATGGAGCCCCTCCGGCAATCCGGTAACTCGCCCTATTGTCCTCCCCTACCCGGCATTTCGCAGAACGAATGCCTTATCCCATGCCGCACCGCCCATGCTGCCGACAGGTCTCGCAAGGACATGGGTTAATCCCCGGGCACGGGCTTACCAAGCCACCACCCCACCGGCGGCCGCCTGCCTCCGCCACCCCCAGCTCTGGCCTGAATCACGGAGAGCCGGGACTGTCTGTACCGGTGATCAAACCTGTCGGTGGGGTCGGGCAGCATGGTGCCCATGACCTCAGCGACCGGCAACGACGTGCTCGACCTGACGGCTCCCGACCTGCGCGAACGCGCCGAGGAGTTGTTGCGGGAGCTGGCCGGCCCCGAGGCGCGGTTGCGGGAGGACCAGTGGACCGCGATCGAGGCGCTGGTGGTGCAGCGCAGGCGGGCGCTGGTGGTGCAGCGGACCGGCTGGGGTAAGTCGGCGGTGTACTTCATCGCGGCGAAGCTGCTGCGTCGTGCCGGGCGGGGTCCGACGGTGATCGTGTCGCCGCTGCTGGCGTTGATGCGCAACCAGGTGGCGGCCGCCGAGCGGGCCGGGGTGGTGGCGGACACGATCAACTCGGGCAATGTCACCGAGTGGGACGAGATCCATCAGCGGGTGGCCGACGGCGAGGTCGACGTGCTGCTGGTGAGCCCGGAACGGTTGAACAACCCCGACTTTCGCGATCAGGTGCTGCCGCGGCTGGCCGCCGACGCCGGGCTGGTGGTGATCGATGAGGCGCACTGTGTGTCGGACTGGGGGCACGATTTCCGGCCCGACTATCGCCGCATCCGAACGCTGATCGCCGATCTCGGCTCCGATGTTCCGGTGCTGGCGACCACCGCGACCGCCAACGACCGGGTGGTCACCGATGTGGCGGGACAGATCGGTACCGACACGCTGGTGTTGCGCGGCACGCTGGACCGCGAGTCGCTGCATCTGTCGGTGGTGCGGTTCGACGATGCCGTGCAGCGCACCGCCTGGCTGGGCGGGCAGCTCGACCGGCTGCCCGGGTCGGGCATCATCTACTGCCTCACGGTGGCCGCCGCGCACGATCTGGCCGATGTGCTGAATTCGCACGGTCACACCGTCGCCGCCTATACCGGACAGACCGACCCGGCCGAACGCGAAGTGCTCGAGGGCGCCCTGCTGAACAACGAGGTCAAGGCGCTGATCGCGACCTCGGCGCTGGGTATGGGCTTCGACAAGCCCGATCTCGGGTTCGTGGTGCACGTCGGCGCGCCGTCGTCCCCCATCGCCTACTACCAGCAGGTCGGCCGTGCCGGTCGCGGTACCGAGCGGGCCGAGGTGGTGTTGCTGCCCGGCGCGGAGGACGCTCGGATCTGGAGTTACTTCGCCTCGGTGGCGTTCCCGCGTGAGCACATCGTGCGCGCGGTGCTGGCCGCCCTCGACACCGATCGGCCGATGTCGACGATCGCGCTGGAACCGCTCGTCGAGCTGAACCGGTCGCGGCTGGAGATGGTGCTGAAGGTGCTCGACGTCGACGGTGCGGTGCGCCGGGTGCGTGGCGGCTGGCTGTCCACCGGCGAACCGTGGACCTATGACACCGAGCGCTACGAGCGCCTCGCCGCTGCCCGCGATACCGAGCAGCAGGCGATGATCGACTACCAGGCGACCACGGCCTGCCGGATGACATTCCTGCGCCGCCAGCTCGACGACCCCGGTCTCGGCGCGCTCGACGCCGCCACCCCCGACTGCGGGCGCTGCGACAACTGCACCGGCACCCGTCCCGACACCACCGTCGACGAGGCCGCCGTCGCCGCCACCCGGGCCAGGCTGGATCGCCCCGGCCTCGACCTGGCGCCGCGCAAGCAGTGGCCAACGGGCATGGCGAAACTGGGAATCCCGTTGTCCGGCAAGATCTCCGCGGGCGCCGACACCGGCCGCGTCCTCGGCAGGCTCACCGACCTCGGCTGGGGTCAGCGCCTGCGCGCCCTGCTCGACGGCCCCGACGCCCCGGTGCCCGACGCCGTCTTCGACGCGTGCATCGCCGTGCTGCGCGACTGGAACTGGGCCACCCGCCCGACCTCGGTCCTGGCCCTGGAATCGCCCCGCTATCCCCAGCTCACCGCGAGCCTGGCAGCCCGGCTCGCGCAGATCGGGCGGCTGGACAACCTGGGCATCCTGCACACCAGGCCGGACCGGCCGCCGGTCTCGGCGGCGAACTCCGCCCACCGGGTGGCCGGCCTGTTCGACTCGTGGGAGGTGCCCGACCTCACCGGTGTCGAGGGCCCGATCCTGCTGGTCGACACCCTCACCGACACCGGCTGGACCATGACCGTCGCCGCCCACGCCCTGCGCACCAGCGGCGCGGACGCCGTCCTGCCGTTCGCACTCGCAACCCCGACCTGATCCCCGTCGCCTGCTCCGGCGGGACCGCCGCGATCCTGGACGCCGCGAGCCGACGTGGCGCCGCGAAGGCCCGCCGACCTCAGGGTCTGCCGCGCCCCCTCCCCGACCCTTCCCACTTCCCGTAAACTCAGTGCGTCCGTGCAGGTCAATCGGCCGACGATGGAGTCGTCATGACGTCCACAGCACTGAAGAAGATCCCCCCGCTGCCCGTGCTCCGCGCGATCGACCGGGTGCGTGACGCGCTCGGCGGTCTGCATCGGAAGCTGGTGCCCGGCCACATCGCGCTGCTGGATCTGCAGATCGCCGGATTCCTCTCCCAGGCCATCAGCACCGCCGCCGAGCTCGGGATCGCCGACGAGCTGGCCGAGGGCCCGCGCACGGCCGCCCAGCTGGCGCGTGCGGTCGACGTCGACGAGGAGGGTATGCGCAGGCTGATGCGGCTGCTGGTGAGCTACGACGTGTTCGCCCAGCGGCGCGACGGCACCTACACGCTCACCCGCATCGGTGACGCGCTGCGCAGCGATGCCGAGGTGACCCTGCGTGATCTGTCCCGGTTCTTCGGCTCGCAGTTCCACCGCAACCACTGGACCCATCTCACCGACGCGGTGCGCACCGGCGAACCCGTCGGCCGGAACTTGGACGGGTCGAACTTCTTCGAGTACGCGGCGGTGAACCGCGAGGTCGGCGAGTTGTTCGATCGCGCGATGACCAGCGTGAGCACGCTGTCGATCGAACCGCTGCTCACCGCCTACGATTTCGGCCGGTTCGGCACGCTCGTCGATGTCGGCGGCGGGCGCGGCAGCCTGCTGATCGAGATCCTCGGCCGGTATCCGACGACACGTGGCATCGTGTTCGACCTGCCGAACGTGGTCGACGACCTGAACGCCGACCTCGCCGCCGTTGGCCTCGCGCAACGATGCGCGGTGGAGAGCGGGTCGTTCTTCGCGGAGGTGCCCCAGGGCGGTGACGCCTACCTGCTCAAACACATCCTGCACGACTGGTCCGACGAGCAGGCCGAGCAGATCCTGCGCACCGTGCGCGCCGCGATGAGCCGCTCGGCGACCTTGCTGGTGATCGAACTGGTGCTGCCGGATCATCAGCGTCCGCATCCGGGCAAGTTCATCGATCTGGAGATGCTGGTGAACACCGAGGGCGGCCACGAGCGCACCGAGAAGCAGTTCCGCGACCTGCTGGCGCGCTGCGGGTTCACGCTTCGGCGCACGGTGGAAACGGCGGCGCCCGATTGCGTGCTGGAGGCCGTCCCCCGCTGACTCCCCTCCTCGACACGCCGCCGTCGATTGTGGGTGCGACCGGCCACCAGTGTTTGAATGCGGCTATGACCAGGACCTCATTTGCTCGATCCCTGATGGCCGTCGCCGCGGGCTGTGCGGCCGGATTCACCCTGTCGACCGCTCCCGCCCAGGCGTCGAACGAGAACCCGCTCGACTGCGCCGGTGTGCCGGGCGCCCAGGCCGCCGCCGATCGCGAGAGCGCGCGGCGCGGCATCGCGATCACCCCGCTGTGCTTCAGCGGCGGCCTCTACAGCAACATCCACGCGGGTATCCCGCTGGCGGTGCTGAACCCGCTGACCATGCCGGGCACCGCGAGCGTGTGCATCGACGAACGCGGAACCGTCGAGGCCGCAGCCAAATTCGAATGGACCGAGCAGGTCCACGTGATGCCGATGTGCATCCAGAACCGGGCGTTCGGGGTCTACGAGCTGTAGTTTCGCACCGCGCGCGAGCGGTCCGCACGGAGTCGATCCGTGCGGACCTTTTTTGACTCTTGCCCTATACGTATACATCTACTTATAGTGAGACGGACGGGACGCAGAGTCGCCGCACAACCGCACATCGACCACGACGACGAGCCGAAGCAAGGGGCTCGCCGCTCGTACACCCATGCCCATATGCGCACGCACTTATCGAATTGGAGTGATCAATGACCACCGAAACGCACACCGAGGCACCCGCGATCGTGGACACCGTCAAGCCCACCGCGGACGGATTCGGTCCGATCGTCGTGAAGGTCGGCCCCGGTGGCGGGCGCACCCAGCGATTCACCGGACGCAAGGTCGGCGAGTCACGGCAGGTGACCAGGAAGGCCGTCGAGGTCGTCCGGGTGTTCCTCACCCACAAGGGCAACTACGTGGTGCAGAAGCAGATCGCCGAGTGGTCGGAGTTCTCGCTGCCCGAGAACTGGACCAGGGACTGGAAGAACTGGCGCGCGATGGTCGGCATCGGGGAGCAGGACTGGGGTGATTTCACCGTCGAGGTGGTCGATTCGCTCGAAGCGCTGCGCGATCAAGTCCCGCCGAAGGTCTACCTGACGATCGTCGACCGTGTCAGCCACCCGCTGATCCAAGACCTCGACATCTGACTTCCAGGCCCGGAAAGGACCTCCCACCATGTTCGCAAGACTGGGGCGCGTCGTCGTCCACCATCCGTGGAAAGTGATCGGCCTGTGGGTGATCGCGATCGTCGCCGTGCTGTCGACGGCGCCCGCGCTCACCGCGACCACCGACCAATCCGAGTTCCTGCCTTCGCATTACGAGTCGATTCAGGCGATGAAGCTGCAGGAGCAGGCATTTCCGCAGCACGCCGCGCCCGCCGCGCTCATCGTGGCGGTGCGGGCCGACGGCGCGGCGCTGACCGAGGCAGACTCGGCGACGGTCAGCGCGGCCGCCGCCGCGCTCACCGCGCAGAACATCAAGGGTGTCACCGGAATCCAGGTGACACCACCGTCGGAGAACCGCCTGGTCCAGGTCATCGCGGTGCAGATGACCAAGCTGACCGACGCCGCCGACAAGACGCAAGGCGAGGCGGTCAAGAGCCTGCGCGAGCACCTGAGGGAGCAGGTGCGTGACACCGGATTGAAGGCAGGCATCACCGGCACGGCGGCGCAGACCCTCGATCAGACCGAGCAGGGCGAGAAGGGCATGGCGATCATCGGCATCGCCACGATCGTGCTGATCCTGGTGCTGTTGCTGATCATCTTCCGCAGCCCGGTCATCGCGCTGCTGCCGGTGGTCACCATCGGCGCGATCTCGAGCACGGTCGGCGGCCTGATCGCCATGGCCGCCAAGGCTTTCGACCTCGAGATCGATACCTCGGTGAACTCGATCCTGCTGGTCGTGCTGTTCGGTGTCGGCACCGACTACATCCTGTTCCTGATGTTCCGCTACCGGGAACGGCTGCGGGCCGGCGACGATCCGAAGACCGCGATGGTCAACGCCGTCGCCAAGGTCGGCGAGGCCGTCACGTCGGCGGCGGCCGCGGTGATCATCGCGTTCATGGCGCTGACGCTGTCGAGCCTCGGGATGTTCCGGGCGCTGGGCCCCGCACTGGCGATCGCGGTCGCGGTGGCCCTGCTGGCCGGGCTCACGCTGGTGCCCGCGATCGTCTCGCTGCTGGGCACCAAGGTGTTCTGGCCGTCGAAGGCCTGGCAGATCGAGCCGAAGGGCGCCCGGTTCGGTGCGATCGGCGCGGCGATGGGCAGGCGGCCCGGCGTATTCGCCGTCGCTTCCGGTGGCGTGCTGGTGGCACTCGGGGTGTTCGCGGTCGGCTTCAACCCGACCTTCGATCTGAGTTCGGGCTCCACCACCGACGCCTCGGAATCGGTGGCCTTCACCACCGAGCTGCTCGAGGGGATGCCCGCGGGGGCGACGCAACCGTCGGATGTGTTGCTGCAGTCGGCAGCTCCGCTGGCCGAAGACCAGCTGGCGACCTATCGCACGGTGCTGACCCAGGTCGACGGTGTCGGCCAGGTCGGGCAGGCGCAGCTCTCGGCGGACCGGACGATCGCGAACTTCCAGGTGACGCTGGCGAACGCACCGGAATCCGATGCCGCGCTCGACACGGTGGCCGGCCCGCTGCGTGAGGTCGCCCACCAGGCGGCGCCCGCGGGAGCGACGGCGGCGGTCGGTGGCATGACCGCGGTGTACGTCGACTTCGAGGACGCGATGAATCACGACTACCGGATCGTTTTCCCGGTGGCCGCGATCCTGATCATGCTGGTGCTGGCGCTGCTGCTGCGCAGCCTCGTCGCACCCTGGTACCTGATGGCCTCGGTGTTCCTCGGTTTCGCCGCGACTCTCGGCGCGACGGTGCTGGTCTTCCAGCAGATCCAGGGCCAGCACGGGCTGATCTTCACGCTGCCGGTGATCATGTACCTGTTCGTCGTCGCGCTGGGCACCGACTACAACATCCTGATGGTCGCCCGGTTGCGGGAGGAAGCCCGTGCGGGGCACACGCCCCGCGAGGCGGCGGCGCTGGCCGTGCGGCACACCGGGCCGACGGTGGCCGCAGCCGGTCTCATCCTGGCGGGCACCTTCGCCTCGATGATGCTGGCGGGCAACAGCACCCTGTCGCAGATGGGCTTCGCCATCTCGGTGGGCATCGCGATCGCCGCGTTCGTGATGGCGCTGTTCTTCACCCCGGCGGTCACGGCGCTGCTCGGGCGCCGCGCCTGGTGGCCGGGACACGGTGGCGACAGCGACGAGGAACGCTCGCCCCGGTGGGCGGAGTACTCCTACGCCGAGAGCTACTACACGCCCCCGGCACAGAGCCGCCAGGGCTGACAAACCCTCCCACCGCAGGTCCGCTCCCCCGCCGGGAGCGGGCCTGCTCGTCTATCGTTGCGCAGGTGGCCAAGTCTGCGACACCGGCGGTCGAGCTGGCGGTGGGTGAGCACACGGTGCGGGTCAGCAACCCGGACCGGGTGTACTTCCCCGAGCTCGGCGCGACCAAGCTCGACCTGGTGCAGTACTACCTGAGCGTGGGTGACGGGATCGTCAACGCGCTGCGGGACCGGCCGTGCATGCTGCACCGGTTCCCGAAGGGCCTGCCCGGCGGGAAGGTCCATCAGAAGCGGTTGCCCGGCGGCGCCCCCGACTGGATTTCGACTGTGCGCGTGTACTTTCCGCGCTACGGCAGGCACGCCGACGAACTGTGCGTGCAGAAGCTCGCCGACGTGATCTGGGCGGTGCAGATGTCCACGGTCGAGTTCCATCCGTGGAATTCGCGGGCGAGCGACACCGAATCCCCCGACGAATGGCGCATCGACCTCGACCCCATGCCGGAGTGCCCGTGGCCGCGGGTGCAGCGGGTGGCGGGGGTGGTGCACGAGATCCTCGACGAGCTGGGCGCGGTCGGCTGGCCCAAGACCTCCGGCGGCTCCGGACTGCACGTCTACGTGCGGATCGCCCCCGAATACGGGTTCAAGGAGGTGCGCAGGGCCGCGCTGGCCTTCGCGCAGGAGGTCGAGCGCAGGGCGCCCGAGGACGTGACGACGGCCTGGTGGCGGCGCGATCGCGATCCGGCCCAGCTGTTCGTCGACTACAACCAGAACGCCCGCGACCACACCATCGCCGCCGCCTACTCGGTCCGCGGCGTGCCCGCGGCGACGGTGTCGACCCCGGTGCGCTGGACCGAGATCGACGACATACATCCCCGCGACTTCACCATCGAGACCGTGCCCGCCCGCTACGCCGAACTCGGCGACATCCAGGCGGGCATGGACGACGCCGTTTTCGACATCGCGCCCCTGCTCGAGCTGGCCGACCGCCACGGCATCGACGAGCCCGTCGACCTCGACGAATCGTGAGCGCGCCCGACGGGGAAGAATCGAGGCTCCGGGTCCGCGCACGCGCGGCGACGGCAGCAGCTCACTACACAGGAGGACCCGTGCAGCAATCCGCGACCACGATCGCGATCGGCCCGGACCGGCAGCCACCTCGCCTGCTCGAGAAGGCCGTCGTCGGAGCGGGCGCGAAGGTCGGCGAGCTCACCGATGCCGACGCGCTGATCTGGACCGGCACGCCCGGTGACTTCCCCGCCACGCTGCCCGCCGCAGTCCGGTGGGTACAACTGCCCGCCGCGGGTATCGAGGACTTCTTCGACGCCGACGTCTTCCGCGCGAACCCGGACGTGCTGTTCACCTCGGCGGCGGGCGCCTTCTCGCACAGCGTCGCCGAGCACGCGCTCATGCTGCTGCTGGCGGGCGTGCGCTACCTGCCTGAGCATCTGCGGGCGACGTCGTGGCAGCAGCGCGAGTTCTTCCCGCACGTGGGATCGTTGCGCGGCAAGACGGTGACGATCGTCGGTGCGGGCGGGATCGGACGCGCGCTGATTCCGATGCTGGCGCCGCTGGGTGCGCATGTGATCGCGGTGAACCGGTCGGGCAGGCCCGTGACGGGCGCGGGTATCCCGGCCGATGTGGAGACGGTGCCCGCCGAGCAGCTGGGCCGGGTGTGGTCGCATACCGACCATGTAGTGGTCGCCGCGCCCGCGACAGCGCAGACCCGGCACCTTATCGGTGCGGACGAGCTGGCCAGGCTGCGGCCCTCGTCGTGGGTCGTCAATGTGGCCCGCGGCAGCCTGATCGATACCGACGCACTGGTCAGCGCGCTGTCGCGGGGAGTGATCGGCGGCGCGGGCCTCGACGTGACCGACCCGGAGCCGCTGCCGGACGGGCATCCGCTGTGGACGTTGCCGAACGCGATCATCACCCCGCACGATTCGAATCCGCCGCAGCTGCGGCTGGCGGCCTTCGCCGATCATGTCGGCGCGAATATCGCCCGGTTCGTGGCGGGCGAGCCGCTGCTCGCGATCGTCGAGCCGGAGCGGGGTTACTGAGCGATCCCGCCGCGGGGACGTGCGTCCGCCGAAATGCTCCTCTGCCTATTCATTACGGCCGAAGGTTCCATTCGGCAGGTTTGGCGGGTGATCGATGCGCCGGAATCGGACACTGCGGTTAGGCTGTGCTCGTCCTGGTTCGGTAAGGATGGGATCGGCAATGGGATGGACCTTCAGCGCTGACGAATTCGCGCACGTGTGGCGGGAATCCGGTCAGGACCGAATGCCCTTCCCGATCCGGGTGCTCGAGTCGCCACGCACCGAGTACGAGGCCGCCCGCTTGCGCGCGGGCCTGGACCACCGACTACCCGGCGGCGGCGACCCCGACCTCGCCGCCTGCCTGCGGATCATCGCCGCACCCCACGCCAGGATCGTGCTCGTCGGCGGCGCGCACACCCCCGGCAGCGAGATCCGGCTGCTCGCCTGCTCGGTGTTCGACCACGCGGTGCTCGTGCTCCAGGAACCCGGCACCCGCCCCGATTACGGTGGCAGCGTGCGTGTTTCGATCGGTCATACCGCGGGGATCGGCGCCCGCGTCGCCGCCTGTCTGCCCGACACGCCACCCGGCCGCGAACCGGCGCGCGAGGCCGATACCGCCGCTGTCCGCGACGAGGAAACCGTGATCGCGACCCATCCCGCCGTCCCCCGGATCCAGCGGCTGCTGCGCAAGCCGCACACCGCCGAAGGCCATATCCGCATCGAGACCGGGCTCGACCGGGACACCCCGGCGCCGCCGGTGCACTACAGCTGGATCGATGTGGCCGGCGACGGCCGCTACCTGCTGCGCGCGGGCGAAACCGTGCACGTCGTGCCCGCGGCGGCCGCTCAGCTCGCCGCGCAACTGCAGCGCAGGCTCGCACCGGTGCACAGTTCGAACACCAGAAGGTCCGGTTAGCCTGGACGCCGACGCACGATCTGGAGGGGACGCGATGACGATCGACAGCAGCAGAGCCGAGATCTCCCGGTTCCGCAGCGCCGCCGCGGCGGGGACCGTGAAGTTCGATCCCGATGCCGCGCGCCGGTGCGCCGACCTCTACGAGCAGCAGGCCGATCGGCTCGCCCAGCTCCGTCAGCGTCTCGAATCCGCCTCCGAGGCAGAAGGATTCGGTGGTTTCGTCTCCGCCCAGCAGCTGCAGGCAGGCTTCGCGCACAAGGCGCGCGACGCCGCCGAGCTGATCGATCACTACATCGAAGCCGCCTACCGGATGAAGGAGGCGTTCCTGCTCAGCGGCGGTCTCCTGGACGAGGCCGATGCCGCCGCGGCCGCCGCGCTGCGCGCCGTCGAGACGAGGCTGCGCTGATGAGCGGCACCGACCCCACCTACATCGGTGCGATGGAACATTTCGAGTCCATGCCGCACGAACAGATCTACGCGCGCACCCAGCAGATCGACGCGGCCGCCGTGCTCAGTGCGTCGATGGACTGGCTGGAAAGCGCCGCCGCCCTCACCACATCCATGCCGCTGACCAGGTCCAATGCCGAGCGGGTCATCGAGGAGACCGGCTGGGAGGGCGCCGCCGCCGACGCCGCTATCGCCAGCACCCGCAGCTTCGCGGCCGCGCTCGACGAGCTGGCGGAGGTGTTCGGCGAGGTCGGCGCCCGCCTCGGCGGGGTCGCCGCCGCCGCGGAAGCGGTGAAGCTCGCGGTGGTCGCGCCCGGTGGTTCCGGGCCGATCGGGACCATCGCGCGGTTGCTCGAGGCCGCCCATGTCATCGACGCCCAGATGGCGGCGGAAGCGCTGCGCCAGGAGGCGGTGCTGGCGATGAACATGATCTACAAGCCCGCGTATTCGCTCGCAGGAACAGGGGTGCCCGCGTTGCCTGCGCCGCCCGGGGCCGCCCAGGGTTCGTCTGCGGGGCAGGGGGGTTCGAGCAACGGCTCGGTCGTGGAACCCGGGGCACCGCAGGGTGAGTCGACGCAGGGCGGTACCTCGCAGTCTCCCGGCGCGACTGCACCGGGCACGCAGACCCCGCCGTCCGGGGAGAGCCCCGCACCGAGCCAGAGTCCGGCACCGTCGACCACAGAACAACCGGCACCCGCCCCGACGACACCGGAACAGCCGCCATCACCTACCACCGGCCAACCGGCACCGCAGACCCCCTCGCCGACCACGGAACAGCCTGCGCCACAACCGGAAACATCAGCACCACAGCCCTCACCGACGACTCCGGAACCGGCGCCACAGAACCCCGCGCCCACCTCGGAACAGCCTGCGCCACAACCCGAACCATCAGCAACACAGCCCCCGCCCTCCTCGGAGCAACCGGTACCGTCAGCGCCGCAGCCCGCACCGCCAGCACCCGAACCTGCGCCGCAAGCGCCCGCGCCCACCGCGGAACAGCCCACGCCGGAAGTTCCGGCACCACAGCCCGCACCCACCTCGGAGCAACCGGTGCCGTCGGCGCCGCCGCCCGCACCGCGAGCACCTGAACCGGCGCCGCAAGCACCCGCACCCACCTCGGAGCAACCTGCGCCGGAACCGTCCGCGCCTCAGCCTGCACCCCGCGCGCCCGAGCCGCATGGGATCGCACCGGCACCGCCGGTGCCCGGGGGCCCGGTCGATCCGGGTGGGCAACCGGGTGTCACCGGTCCGATTCCGGACACGAATGTCCCTGGCCCGCAACCGAACACGCCGCCACCTGCGCCGCCGCTCGATCTCGACCAGCCGGGCGTCATCCCGCCGCGGCGGTGATCGCCACCGGACATGGAGGACGCTGTGGAGTGCTTGCTGGTCGCGGTGATCTTCGCCGCTGCCGTGATCGGACTCGACCAGCTCGGACTGTGGGCGGAGCGGCGGGGCTGGATCTACTGGCGCAAGTCACGCGGAACCGCCGGTGCCGGGCCCGGCATGCTGGCGGTGTTGGACGGCCTGTTCAATCCGGCGTCCGAGCACGTTGTCGAGGAACGTGAATCCAAGCAGTTGGTGCGTGTCGAGGCGGGCTCGGGCCGTGAGCTCGACCTCGACACGCGAACGGTCTACCTGCGCACAGTGAATCCGTCCCCGGCGGACGAATCTGCCGGCGTGGGCGTCAGACCTTGACGAGGTCGTCGGCGTGGATGACCGGGCGCTGCATGGTGTCGGGGAGTTCGGTGGTGGAGCGGCCGAGCATGGTGGACAGTTCGGTGCTGTCGTATTCGACCACGCCGCGGGCTACCACGCGGTTGTCGGGGCTGACCAGGTCGACGACGTCGCCGCCGAAGAAGCGGCCGCGGACGCCGGTGATGCCCGCGGCGAGGAGGGAGCGGCGTTTGGCGACGGCTTCGACGGCGCCCGCGTCGATGAGGACCGAGCCGCGGGTGTCGGCGGCGTGGCGGACCCAGAACTTGCGGCCGGACAGGCGGACCGGGCGGGCGGCGAAGGCGGTGCCGACGGTGCCGTCGGCGAGCGCGGTCGCGGCGTCGGCGGCCGAGGCGAGCAGGACGGGGATGCCGGCGTCGGCGGCGAGACGGGCGGCGGACAGTTTCGATGCCATGCCGCCGGTGCCGAGCGCGCCGCCGCTGCCCGCGATGACGCCGTCGAGGTCGGCGCTGCTGCGCACCTCGGGAATGAAGTTCGCGGCGCCCTTGCGCGGGTCGCCGTCGTAGAGGCCGGAGACGTCCGACAGCAGGATCAGGGCGTCGGCGCCGACCAGGTGTGCCACCAGGGCGGCGAGGCGGTCGTTGTCGCCGAAGCGGATCTCTTCCGTCGCGACGGTGTCGTTCTCGTTGACCACGGCGATCGCGCCGAGCGAACGCAACCGGTCGAGGGTGCGCTGGGCATTGCGGTGGTGCTCGCGGCGGGCGAAGTCGTCGGCGGAGAGCAGGACCTGGCCGACGGTGCGGTCGTAGCGGGCGAACGAGGTGCCCCAGGCGTGCGCGAGGGCCAGCTGGCCGACGCTGGCCGCGGCCTGTTTGGTGGCGAGATCCTTGGGCCTGCGGGACAATCCGAGCGGCGCGATGCCGGCGCCGATCGCGCCCGAGGACACGACCACCACGTCCGACCCGGCGCGCATGCGCGCTTCGACGGCGTCGGCCAGCCGGTCGAGCCGATCGGTGTCGAGACCGCCCTCGAGGCTGGTCAGCGCCGACGAACCGATCTTCACCACGACCGCGCGCGCCGACACGATGGCCTGGCGCGCTGCACTCAACTCCGAACTCACCTGCATTGCCTAACTCCCTGCACCGCGATCACCGTCGTCGACGGTCCCAGCTCATGCCGGTGACCCACCGCAGTATGCCGATCGAACGGCCGCGTCCGACACCGGTTTTCGACCGGCGCCGACGCGGCCGGACCCCTACTTCCCGTCTTCGTCGAGCAAACCGCGACGCGCACGCGAGGCGAGCTTGCGCTCGGCCGCGCCGACGCGGTCGTTGTTCTCCAGCCGGATGTCGGTACCGCGGCCGGTCGGCACGATGTCGACACCGGCGGACACCTGCGGCTCCCACTCGAACGACACATCGCCGATCGTGACCGAGCAACCCGGCTCGGCACCCTGCTTGACCAGCTCGGCCTCGACGCCGAGGCGGGCCAGGCGGTCGGCCAGGTAGCCGACGGCTTCGTCGTTGTCGAACTGGGTCTGGCGCACCCAGCGCTCCGGCCGGGTGCCGCGCACGATGAAGCCACCCGGCTCCTGCGGGTCGGCGATCACACTGAAACCGGACTCGTCGGTCGCGATCGGGCGGATCACCGTGCGCTTCGGAGCGGCCTTCGGGTGATCTTCGCGATACTGGCGGACCATGTCGGCCAGTGCGAAGGTCAGCGGGCGCAGACCGGCGCGACTCACCGCGGAGATCTCGAACACCGGCCAGCCGCGTTCGGTGAACTCGGGGGTCACCATCTCGGCCAGTTCGGCGGCGTCGGGGACGTCGGTCTTGTTGAGGATGACCACGCGGGGGCGGTCGGCGAGGTCGCCCAGGCTGGCGTCACCGGCCAGGGCCGGCTTGTAGGCGGCCAGTTCGGCCTCGAGCGCGTCGACGTCGGAGACCGGGTCGCGGCCCGGCTCCAGGGTCGCGCAGTCGACGACGTGCGCGAGCACCGCGCAGCGCTCGAGGTGGCGCAGGAAGTCCAGGCCCAGGCCACGGCCGTCGCTGGCGCCGGGGATCAGACCCGGCACGTCGGCGACGGTGAAAGTCGTGTCGCCGCTGGCGACCACGCCCAGGTTCGGGACCAGGGTGGTGAACGGGTAGTCGGCGATCTTCGGCTTGGCCGCGGAGAGCACCGAGACCAGCGAGGACTTGCCCGCCGACGGGAACCCGACCAGGCCGACGTCGGCGACCGACTTCAGCTCCAGGACCAGGTCGAGCTCTTGGCCCTCTTCACCGAGCAGTGCGAAACCGGGGGCCTTGCGCGCCTTGGAGGCCAGCGAGGCGTTGCCGAGACCGCCGCGGCCGCCCTTGGCGACGACGAACCGGTTGCCGACACCGACGAGGTCGACGACGACCTCGCCGTCGGAGTCGACGACGACGGTGCCGTCGGGCACCTTCAGCACCAGATCGGTGCCCATCTTGCCGTCACGGTTGCCGCCCTCGCCGGGCTTGCCGTTGCCCGCCTTGGCGTGCGGGTGGAAATGGAAATCGAGCAGGGTGTGGACGTTGCCGTCGACTTCGAGGATCACGTCCCCGCCGTTGCCGCCGTTGCCGCCGTCTGGTCCACCCAACGGCTTGAACTTCTCACGATGCACCGAGGCGCAACCGTGTCCACCTCTACCGGCACGAACATGCAGCACGACGCGGTCGATGAATTTGGACATGGGTTGATCCTCCTCCTTCTGACTGGTCGATTGCGGTAAGGGTGGGCGAACACGACGGAGCGGGTCAGGGAAACAACCCTGACCCGCTCCGGTGTCCGTGGGGAGCTGACGCTCCAGGCGGTCAGGCCTGGGCCGGCTCCGGGACGACGATGTTGACGGTCTTGCGGCCACGCTTGGTGCCGAACTCGACCGCGCCCGCCGCGAGGGCGAACAGGGTGTCGTCGCCGCCACGACCGACGTTCACGCCGGGGTGGAAGTGGGTTCCGCGCTGACGGACGAGGATCTCGCCCGCGCTGACCTTCTGGCCACCGAAGCGCTTCACGCCGAGGCGCTGGGCGTTCGAATCACGACCGTTCCGGGAGCTGGATGCACCCTTCTTATGTGCCATTGCTTCGTCTCCTCGGGATGTCTTACTTGATGCCGGTGACCTTGATGACCGTCAGCGGCTGACGGTGACCCTGGCGCTTGTGGTAGCCGGTCTTGTTCTTGAACTTGTGGATCCGGATCTTCGGACCCTTGGTCTGGTCGACGACCTCGGCGGCCACGGAGATCTTGGCCAGCTTGTCGGCGTCGGTGGTCAGATCGGCGCCGTCGACGACGAGAACCGGGGTCAGGGCCACGGCGGTGCCGGGCTCGCCCTCGATCTTCTCGACCTTCACCAGGTCACCGACCGCGACCTTGTACTGCTTTCCGCCGGTCTTGACGATTGCGTACGCTGCCATCGGTCGGCTTCCTCCACTCACGTTGGTCCTGCACATGTCCACGCCACAGCTGCGACGCGTATTTCTGGGCTCATCCCCGCAGGGCGGGGGAAGAACGTTTGGCTGCCTGCGGAATCATCCGGCCGTTCGGCCAGATGCCCAATCGCGGGGCAGCGACCGACCTAGGTTACCAGAACGGCAACCCCACCCCCAATTCGGCCGGTCAGGGCCGAATCGGGGGCCTGCGGCTACTTCGATTCGGCGGCAGGCGCGCCCGCGGGACGCGCCACCGCGCGACGGCGCGGCTTCCGTTCCGGGACGATCACCGGCTCGGCGGCGAAGTCCACCACGGCCGCCGCGGGCGGCTGATCGTTGGCTGAGAGCACGAACACCGCACCCGCACTGTCGGCTGCCGGAGCGGCCGTCGAACGGGCCACGCGACGCCTGCGGGGCGCGTGCGGGGCAGGCTCCTCGGCGACGGGGGCCTGCTCGACCTCGTCCGGTTCGGGCTCGGCGACTACGGCCTCGGGCTCGACCTCGGCGCCCGCCGGTTCGGTGGCCACCTCCACCGGCTCGACCGCAGTCGCGGGCTCCTCGGCCGGGACTTCCGGCTCGGCCGGGATGACCCCGGTCAGCGCCTGGCTCTCCGCGGCCTGCTCGCCGGCTGCCGCGCTCCGGCTCGACCGGCGCGAACGCGAACGCGAACGCCGGGTCGGCTCGGCGGCGACGGTCTCCTCGACCGCGACCTGCTCGGCCGTCGTCGTCTCGTCCGCGTCCTCACCGTGGTGGGCGGCCATCGCGAGCGCGACCGGATGGGCCCGCTTGACCGCGATGTCCTCCTCATCGTGCTCGGCGGCCGGTGCGGTGCCGTTGGTCGACGGTGCGGCGGACGCGGCGGCCTGCTTGTCCTGGCCCTTGTCCTTGCCGCGACGGCGGCGCGAACCGCCCTCCTTGGCCCGGCCCGCCTGCTCGTCGACACCCGACCCGGCGTCCACCGGGTAGGAGTGCACGAGGATGCCGCGACCATGGCAGTGCTCACAGGTGGTGGAGAACGCCTCGACCAATCCGGTGCCCAGCTTCTTGCGGGTCATCTGGACCAGGCCCAGCGAGGTCACCTCCGAGACCTGGTGGCGGGTGCGATCCCGGCCCAGTGCCTCGGTGAGCCTGCGCAGCACCAGGTCACGGTTGGATTCGAGCACCATGTCGATGAAGTCGACGACGATCATGCCGCCGATGTCGCGCAGCCGCATCTGGCGCACGATCTCCTCGGCAGCCTCCAAGTTGTTCTTGGTGACCGTCTCCTCCAGGTTCGACGAGCCCGAACCGGTGAACTTGCCGGTGTTGACGTCGACGACGGTCATCGCCTCGGTCCGGTCGATCACCAGGGTGCCGCCCGAGGGCAGCCACACCTTGCGGTCGAGCGCCTTGGCCAGCTGCTCATCGATGCGGAAGGCATCGAACACGTCGACACCGTTGTTCTCGTGCCGGTTCACCCGCGGCAGCAGATCGGGCGCGACGGTGCGCACGTAGGTCTCGACGGTGCTCCACGCGCGGTCACCCTCGATGACCAGCCTGGCGAAGTCCTCGTTGAACAGATCGCGGATGACCTTGACCAGCATGTCGGGCTCTTCGTAGAGAGCCTTCGGCGCGTTGGACTCCTTGGCCGCCGCCTCTTCGATGGTGCGCCAGGTGGCCTGCAGACGCTCGACGTCGCGCGCCAGCTCGGGCTCGCTGACACCCTCGGACGCGGTCCGGATGATCACGCCCGCGTCGGCGGGCACGATCTCGCGCAGGATCTCCTTGAGCCGCTTGCGCTCGGTGTCGGGCAGCTTGCGGCTGATCCCGGTGGAGGTGCCGCCCGGCACGTACACCAGGAAGCGACCGGCCAGCGAGATCTGGGTGGTCAGACGGGCGCCCTTGTGACCGACCGGGTCCTTGGACACCTGCACCAGCACCTGATCGCCGGGCTTGAGCGCCTGCTCGATCTTGCGCTCCTTGCCGCCCAGACCGGCGGCATCCCAGTTCACCTCACCGGCGTAGAGCACGCCGTTGCGGCCACGGCCGATGTCGATGAACGCCGCCTCCATGCTGGGCAGCACGTTCTGCACCTTGCCGAGGTAGACGTTGCCCACCATCGACGCCTGGCCGGAACTGGTCACGAAGTGCTCGACGAGGATGTTGTCCTCGAGCACCGCGACCTGGGTGGTGATCTGGTGACCCGGCGCGTGCTCGGCGGCGTCGAACGCCTTCTCCCGCACGACCATCACCCGGTCGACCGCCTCGCGGCGGGCCAGGAACTCCGACTCGGTCAGGATCGGCGGACGTCGGCGCCCTGCCTCGCGGCCGTCACGACGGCGCTGACGCTTGGCCTCGAGCCGGGTGGAACCGGAGATGCCCTGCACCTCGTCGGACCCGGACCGGCTACGGCTCTTGTTGCGCGGCTCGCGCTCGTGCACGACGGTGTTCGGCGGATCGTCCTCCGAGGACGTGTCGGCCTCGCCGGACTCCCCGCCGACCTTGCGGCGGCGACGACGGCGACGGCGACGGCTCGCGCCCTCGGGCTGCGAATCGTCCTCGTCCTCGGTGTCGGTCTCGACGTCCTCGGCCTGCTCGGCCTCGTCGGTGGCGGCTTCGGCTGCCGGGGCGGTGTCGTCCTCGGTGTCGTCGGTGTCGGTGTCCTCACCGTCGGCGGACTGCTCGCCACGCCCACGGCCGCGACCACGACGGCCACGACGACGGCGCCGCGGCTGACCGTCGGCATCGTTGTCACCGGCGGCATCGACGTCGGCGGACTCGTCCTCGGCCGTGTCGGTCTCGGGCTCGACCTCCTCGACCGGCTCCTCGGTGCGCTTGACGGTCCGCTCGGCGCGGCGGCGCTTGCGCGCCTCCTCGGCGGCGGTGGCGTCCGGCGGCAGGAACAGCGGCGCCGTGAAGGCGGGCGCCTCGAAGGTCACCGGCTCGGCCGGGGCCGGGGCAGGCTCCTCGGTGGTCCGGTGGGTGAACAGGCCGGTGTGCGCGTCGTCGGCCATGGCGGCGAACACTTCGTCGGTGCGCGCGACCTCGGGTGCCGAGAACATCGGCGCGGGCGCGGTGGTCGTGTCGGCCGGCTGCTCGGCGACGGGGGCGGTCGGAGGCTTGGCAGCCGCCGCGGTGGTGGATGCCGGGGATTCGCCGGTGTCGGCGTCAGCGGCGGCGATCGCGTCGCGCACCGTCTCGGCGACGGCGCGATCCACATTCGATTGAACGCTGCGGGCCTCGGCCCCCAGCTCGGCCAGTTTGGCCAGGATGCGTTTGCTGGTCACTCCCAACCGCTTGGCCAGTGCATGAACTCGAATTCGCTCCGGCAATTGATCGGCATCCTGTTGTGTTGTGTCCAGCGGCTCTGTATCGGCCACGAAGTCTCCTCGGGCCCCCGGGCGCGTCCATCCCCGGTACGGGAGTGACGCGGCCGACGCGGGGGCATCGTCCGTGCACCTCGTACCCGATGGTACGAGGGTCATCTGGTCTCGCCCCGCGTGTCCGGTCTCACCTCGATCGATCTGGCGGGCCAACCGGTCACGCGGCGCCTGGCTGTGCGGCGTGACGCCACGCTCCGAGCGCTCATCCAGCGTGCCTGCGCGGGCAACCCCAGCAACAGGGTCGTCCGTGGCAGCGATGATCGGCATCCAACCGCGGTGTCATCCGGTCATGTCCGTCACCGCTGTCGCGTACCTGCGCGACAGGCTGTCACCAACCGCCCTGTTTGAGCATCGGCGTCGAACACATCCGTAGTCAGTATCCCATACGGTTCGCGCGGGGATCGCCATCGGCGCAACTCACGCGAACTCGGGCCGCTCGAGCCCGTCGCGCCCGCACCGGACGCGACGAGCGAGTACAGCGCGAATCAAGCAGGAAATTCGGGGAACCAGAGCGCGATCTCACGCTTGGCGGACTCGGGCGAGTCGGAACCGTGAACGAGGTTGAACTGGGTCTCCAGACCGAAGTCACCGCGGATGGTGCCCGGGGTTGCCTTCTCGACCGGATCGGTGCCACCGGCGAGCTGACGGAACGCCGCGATCGCGCGCGGACCCTCCAGCACGGCCGCCACGACCGGGCCCGAGGTGATGAATTCGATGAGCGAACCGAAGAACGGGCGCTCGGCGTGCTCGGCGTAGTGCTCTTCGGCGAGCTCGGTCGACACGTTCTTCAGCTCCAGCGCCTTGAGGGTCAGGCCCTTGCGCTCGATGCGGGCGAGCACCTCGCCGACGAGGCCACGGGAGACGCCGTCCGGCTTGATGAGTACCAAAGTCTGCTCAGTCACGGCGTCACTCTAACCGGCGTCGCCGCCCTGAGCCGAACTCGTGTCGGTTCGGCCGCCCATCCGCTGACTGGGCAGCAGGCCCGCGTCCATCCGGCGCTGCACGTCCGAGCGCAGGACGAGGATGAACGCCCACACCGCGGCGAACACCAGGCCGATGATCCCGATCGACAGGTGGATGAACGTGCCCGCCAGCAGCAACACCTGCAGACCGAGGTTGAACGGGATCGCCCACGACTTCCGCTGCACGCCCGCGCCGAGGACCATCAGCAACGCCAGCACAACGAGATAGGTGCCGGAGAACCAGGTGATCCCGCCGCCGACGTCGGCGACCACCGGCAGTGCCAGCAGCACCACGATGGCCTCGAGGACCAAGGTGCCCGCCATGACCCCGCGCAGACCCTTCCACGGGTCGGTGGCCGGGGGTGGAACCTCACTCATGCCGGACCCTTTCCGAAGAGGGCGCGCGCGGCGCCCGCGGTCACCACCGAACCGGTGACGACGACGCCCGCGCCCGAGATCACGTCACCCTCGTCGCCCGCCTGCTCGGCCAGCGCGATCGCCGATTCCAGGGCGTCGGGCAGGGTGTCGGCGGTGATCACCCGCTCGTCGCCGAAACGCTGGACGGCCAGGTCGGCGAGCGCGTCGACCTCCATGGCGCGCGGCGAACCGTTGCTGGTGACCACGATCTCGTCGAACACCGGTTCCAGTGCGTCCAGGATGCCCGCCGCGTCCTTGTCCGCGAGCACGGCGACGACGCCGACCAGCTTGCGGAAGTCGAACTCGCTGGTGAGGGTGTTCGCCAGCGCCTGCGCGCCCGCGGGATTGTGCGCCGCGTCGACGAAGATGGTCGGCGCGTTGCGCATCCGTTCCATCCGGCCGGGGCTGGCCGCGCTCGCGAAGCCGGCGCGCACCGCCTCGATGTCGAGCTGACGATCCGCGCCCGCCCCGAAGAACGCCTCCACCGCGGCCAGCGCGAGCGAGGCGTTGCGGGCCTGGTGCTCGCCGTGCAGCGGCAGGAAGATCTCGTCGTAGACGCCGCCGAGTCCTTGCAGGGTGAGCAGCTGACCACCGACGGCGACGGCCCGCTCCAGCACCCGGAACTCCGCGCCCTCGCGGGCCACCGCGGCGTCGACCTCGACGGCCCTGCGCAGCAGCACGTCCATCACCTCGGGCTCCTGCTCGGCGATCACCGCGACGGTGTCGACCGGGATCAGCGCCTCGGGCGCGCGCTTGATGATCCCGGCCTTCTCCTTGGCGATCGAGGCGAGGTCGGGGCCGAGATACTCGGTGTGGTCCAGGCCGATCGGGGTGATCACCGCGACCTGCCCGTCGATCACATTGGTGGCGTCCCAGGTACCGCCCATGCCGGTTTCCACGACGGCCACGTCCACCGGCGCCTCGGCGAAAGCGGCGAACGCCATGCCGGTGAGCACCTCGAACTTGCTCATCGCCGGGCCGCCGACCGCCTCGGACTGCTGGTCGATCATCCCGATGTATGGCTCGAGTTCGCGGAAGGTCTCCACGTAGCGGGCCGGGCTGATCGGGGCATTGTCGATGCTGATCCGCTCGGTCGCCAGCTGCAGGTGCGGGCTGGTGATCCGGCCGGTGCGCCGGTGCAGCGCGGTGAGCAGGGCGTCGATCATCCTGGTCACCGACGTCTTGCCGTTGGTGCCTGCGACGTGGATCGCCGGGTAGTTGCGCTGCGGGTTGCCCAGCAGATCCATCAGCGTGGCGATCCGGGTCAGCGACGGCTCGATCTTGGTTTCCGGCCAGCGCTTGTCCAGCTCGGCCTCGACCAGCGCCATCTCGGCCAGGTCGACCGGCGACGGCCCGGCGCCGAGTGGAGCCGGGCGGTGGTCGTCGGCTTCGTACTGCGGCTCCGGCTCGTCGTTCACTTGCCGCTCAGCTCCGCCAGACGGGCGCCGATGCGCGCGACTTCGGCCGCGGCCACATCCCGGCGGCCGGTGATCTTGTCGACGACCTGCTGCGGCGCCTTGGCCAGGAACGCCTCGTTGCCCAGCTTGGCCGTGGTGGTGTCGAGGTCCTTCTGCGCGACCGCGAGATCCTTCTCCAGCCTGCGGCGTTCGGCGTCGAGGTCGATGGCGCCGGAGGTGTCGAGCTGCACGGTGACCGTCGCGCCGGACAGGCGGACCTGCACCTCGGCGGTGGTTGCGAAGTCGTCACCCGGTTCGGTCAGGCGGGCCAGGTTGGCCACCGAGCCGGCGAACGCGCCGAGCCCGGCCGCATCCAGGCCGACCAGGGTGGCCTTCACCCTCTGCTTGTCGGCCAGGCCCTGATCGCTGCGGAAGCGGCGGATCTCGGTGATCAGGCGTTGCGTGTCGGCGACCCGCTGCGCGGCGACGGTGTCGGTGGCGATGCCACTCGCGGCAGGCCAGGGCGCGACCACGACCGACTCGCCGCCGGTCAGTGCCTTCCACAGGGTCTCGGTGACGAACGGGATCACCGGGTGCAGCAGGCGCAGGACCGCGTCGAGCACGGTGCCGAGCACCACCGCGGTGCTCTCGGCGCGCGCGTCGGACTCCGCGAACTGCACCTTCGACAGTTCCAGGTACCAGTCGCACAGTTCGTCCCAGGCGAAGTGGTACAGCGCCTCGCAGGCCTTGCCGAACTCGTAGGCGTCGAAGGCGGCGTCGACCTCGGCGCGCACCTCGTCGAGCCGGTCGACGATCCAGCGATCGGTGTCGGTGAGGGTCTCGCGCGGGGGCAGCTCACCGGAGCGCGCGCCGTTCATCAGCGCGAACTTGGTGGCGTTGAACAGCTTGGTGACGAAGCTGCGCGAGGCCAGCGCGTGCGGTTCGCCGACCGACAGGTCGCCGCCGGGCTGGGCGCCGCGGGCCAGGGTGAAGCGCAGCGCGTCGGCGCCGTAGGAGTTGATCCAGTCCAGCGGGTCGATGCCGTTGCCACGCGACTTCGACATCTTCTTGCCGAACTGGTCGCGGATCAGGCCGTGCAGGAAGACGTCCTCGAACGGCACCTGCTTCTGTCCGCCCTTGCCGACGGTGAGCGCGGGATCGTCGCTGACGAACATGCCGAACATCATCATCCTGGCCACCCAGAAGAACAGGATGTCGTAGCCGGTGACCAGCACGCTGGTCGGATAGAACTTCGCCAGCTCCGGGGTGGCCTCGGGCCAGCCCATCGTGGAGAACGGCCACAGGCCCGAGGAGAACCAGGTGTCGAGCACGTCCGGGTCCTGCACCCAGCCCTCGGGCGCTTCCTCGTCCGGGCCGAGGCACACGATCTCGCCCTCGGGGCCGTACCAGATCGGGATGCGGTGACCCCACCACAGCTGACGCGAGATGCACCAGTCGTGCATGTTGTCGACCCAGTCGAACCAGCGCGGTTCCTGGCTGGCTGGGTGGATCTTCACGTCGCCGTCGCGGACGGCGTCACCGGCGGCCTTGGCCAGCGACTCGACCTTGACCCACCACTGCATCGACAGGCGCGGCTCGATCGGCTCGCCGGAGCGCTCGGAGTGGCCGACGCTGTGCACGTACGGCCGCTTCTCCGCGACGACGCGGCCCTCGGCTTCGAGGCGCTCGCGCACCTTCACCCGGGCCTCGAAGCGGTCCATGCCGTCGAATTCGGTTCCGGTGCCGGTGATCCGGCCGCCCTCGTCCATGATCGTCGGCATCGGCAGGTTGTGCCGCAGGCCCATCTCGAAGTCGTTGGGGTCGTGCGCGGGGGTGATCTTCACCGCGCCGGTGCCGAACTCCGGGTCGACGTAGTCGTCGGCGATGACCGGGATCTGGGTGCCGGTGATCGGGTGGTAGACGGTGGTGCCGATCATCGCGGCGTAGCGCGGATCGTCGGGGTGCACGGCCACGGCGGTGTCACCCAGCATCGTCTCCACGCGGGTGGTCGCGACGACGACGTGCGGTTCGTTGTCGTCGAGCGAGCCGTAGCGCAGCGAGACCAGCTCGCCCTCGACGTCCTTGTAGTCGACCTCGAGGTCCGAGATGCCGGTCTCGAGCACCGGCGACCAGTTCACCAGGCGCTCGGCCCGGTAGATCAGGCCCGCGTCGTACATGCGCTTGAAGATGGTGCGGACGGCACGCGAGAGGCCCTCGTCCATGGTGAAGCGGTCGCGGCTCCAGTCGACGCCGTCGCCGAGCGCGCGCATCTGCCACTGGATGGCGCCGCCGGACTCGCGCTTCCAGTCCCACACCTTGTCGATGAACAGCTCGCGGCCGAAGTCCTCTTTGGTCTTACCGTCGGCGGCGAGCTGCTTCTCCACCACGGTCTGGGTCGCGATGCCCGCGTGGTCCATGCCGGGCAGCCACAGCACCTCGTAGCCCTGCATCCGCTTGCGGCGGGTGAGGGTGTCCATGAGGGTGTGGTCGAGGGCGTGGCCCATGTGCAGGGTGCCGGTGACATTCGGCGGCGGCAGCACGATCGAGTAGGCGGGCTTGCCGCTGGTCGCATCGGCGCCGAAGTATCCGGCGGCTACCCAGCCCTCGTACAGGTCGGCCTCTACCTCGCTGGGGTTCCAGCTCTTGGGCAGGGCATCGGCACGATTACGCGAGTTGTCTGGGGCTGCGCTGGTCACCCACCAATCCTAAGGGGCCCCGGCAAAGCAATTGACGCCCCCCGCCACAGCACGGCAGCGCCGAAAAAACAGAGACGGAATCTTCGGTGGATGAGGGACACCGAAGACTCCGTCTACCCCTGTGATACTACCGGCGATTCACCACGGCCCGGGGGATCCATAGGCAATTCTCAGCTTCGCCCCCACCGCCGGGCGACTATTTGTCACCTGGGCACAACGACACGCGGAAGTTGTTGTGAGCCAGTCGTGTCCGCCGAACATCCGGGTAATTCCCGATTGCCGAATTGTCCGTTTTCCCGGAGTCTGGAGAGGGTGACGCCCCCGCTCGATTCCGCCGCGACTCCCCCGCCCCGATCCGCGCCGCCGCGGATCATCGCTCCCCACGCGCTGGTGGACCTACGCGCGGGCGAAGTCGACCAGCTCCACTACCCCGCCACCAGCGTGCTGGTCTTCGCCGGGGTGCCCGGCGCGGGCAAATCCACTGCGCTACACCGCTTCTTCGCCGCGGGCCCCGACGCCGAGGAGCCGGTGCGCACGGCATCGGGTGCGCTGGTGCTCGATTCGAATCACACCCGCAACCGGCTGCGGCACCGGCTCGGCCTGCTGCCGTATCCGCTGTGGCGGCCGCTGGTGCACCTGGCGCACTACCGCGCGATTCGCGAGGCGCTGCGCACCGCCGACGGGCCGGTGGCGATCCACGACTGCGCGACCTTCGCCTGGAGCCGCCGGATGATCGCCCGCTGGGCGCAGGCCGGACGCCGTGAACTGCACATGGTGCTGATCGACGTGCCGCCGACGCAGGCCAGGCACGGTCAGGTCACCCGGGGCAGGCGGGTCAACAGCGTGGCGTTCTCCGCGCACTGCCGCCGATGGGAGCGGATGATGCAGTCCCTGGGTGCGCGCGGTTCGGTGCCGACGGACCCGGCGCCGTTGGAGTCGGCGTCGGTGGTGATCGTCGACCGGCCGACCCTCAGCGCCGTCACCCGCATCACCTTCGACGCCGCCTGAGCACTCCCGGCCTACGGCACCAGCACCGTCAGCGCGCCCGGCATCGCCTGCACGGTGACCGGCAGCATCCCCGCGGGTTCGCCGTCGGCCGTGGCGTAGCCGCCGTCGGCGGTGACGGTGATGCGCCGGGCGCGGTAGCGCTTGGTCGACGGGTGGTCGATGCGCTTGCCCGCCGACAGGGCGGGCAGCAGCCGCGCCATCTCGAGCCGGGAGACCGCGCCGACCACGGTGATGTCGAGGTAGCCGTCGTCGGCGAGCGCCTCCGGGCAGACCAGCATGCCGCCGCCGTAGGTGCGGGTGTTGCCGATCGGGGCCATCACGGCATCGGTGTGGACCACCGCCTGTTCGCCGTCGGGGTTGTCGAGCGCGCCGGGCGCGAGGCCCGACAGCTCGATGGTGAACGGCAGTGTGTAGCCACGCATCAGCTCGGCCACCGCGGCCACGGTGTAGCGCAGCGGACCGCGCGGGTAACGCATCTTGTTGGCGCGCAAGGTGACCCGCGCGTCGAAGCCGGTGCCGACGACGGTCGCGAACCAGGTGGGTGTCGCATACGTCGACTCGATCCGGCCGAGGTCGATGTGGCGGACCCGCCCGCGCAGCACGATGTCGGTGGCCGCGTGCGGATCGCCGGTCGGGATGCCGAGCTCCCTGGCCAGGTCGTTGCCGGTACCCGCGGGGACCAGGCCCAGCGGCACGGTGCTGTGCGCGACCGCGGCCAGCAGCACGTTCATCAGCCCGTCGCCGCCGACGCAGATCACCGCGTCGGGCCGCCGGAGCTCGCTCTGGACGGCCGCCCTGACCTGCTCGACCGATTCGGCCGCGCTGGGCGCCCGCACCTCGGCCACCTCGACACCCTGGGCCAGCAGCCGCTCCAGCACCGCCTCGGCGACGCCGTCACCCCGCCCCGCACCCGAATGCGGATTCGTGACGACGAGCACCCGCCGCACCGAAAGTTCGCTCACGGCACCAGCTTTCCAGGATTGAGCACCCCGGCGGGGTCGAGTTCGCGTTTTACCGCGCGCAACACGCGAACGCCCAGGTCGCCGACCTCGGCCGACATCCACGGACGGTGGTCGGCGCCGACGGCGTGGTGGTGGGTGATGGTGCCGCCCGCGGCGATGATCGCGTCACCGACCGCGGACTTGGCGATATGCCACTGCGCGATCGGGTCGTCGAGTTGCTTGGCGACGATCGTGAAGTACAGCGAGGCGCCGGTCGGATAGGTGTGCGAGATATGGCACATCACCAGCGCGGGCGTGCCCTGCGCGCCCAGCGAATCCATCAGCGCGCCGGTGACCTTGGTCTTCAGGTTCGACAGATTCGCCCAGGTGGTCGCGGTCTCCAGGGTCTCGCACAGCACACCGACGTCGAGCAGCGCGTCCCGCAGGTATGGCGCGGCGAAGCGGCCGTGCTCCCACTGCTGGGCGGGTGCGTCGCCGAGCGCGGTGCCGCCGGCGGCGGTCAGCAGTCCGCTCGCCTCCAGCGCGCGGGCGGCGACGTGCTCCTCGGTGCCCTCGTAGGTGGTGATGGCCAGACAGCCCGTGACCGGGGCGCCACCGACGTCACCGGAGCGGGCCAGGTTCAGCCCGGTCTCGGCTTCGTCGGACAGCCGCAGCACCGTCGGTGCCGCGCCGGTCTGCACCAGCGAGCGCAGCGCGGCCGCGCCGGTGGCGAAGTCGGGGAACGACCAGGCCTGGTAGGCAGTGGTTTCCGGGATCGGGTGCACGCGCAGCGTCACCGAGGTGATGATGCCGAGGGTGCCCTCGGAGCCAACGAACAGCTCACGCAGGTCCGGCCCGGCGGCCGAGGCAGGCGCCCGGCCGAGCTCGACGGTGCCCTGCGGGGTGGCGACGACCAGTCGCTCGACCATGTCGTCGAATCGGCCGTAGCCCGCCGAGGCCTGACCCGACGATCTGGTCGCGGCGAACCCGCCGATGGTCGCGAACTCGAAGCTCTGCGGGAAGTGCCCGAGCGAGAGCCCGTGCTCGCCGAGCAGTGCCTCCGCCCGCGGTCCGGTGAGACCGGCGCCCAAGGTCGCCAGGCCGCTCACCGGGTCGACCCCGGTGACGGTGTCGAGCCTGCGCAGATCCAGCGCGACGACGGTCGCGAACTGCCCGCGCACCGGATCGACCCCGCCGACCACGCTGGTGCCGCCGCCGAACGGGACGACGGCGATCCCGTGCTCGGAGCAGTAGGCCAGCAGGGCCAGGACCTGGGCGTGATCGGCGGGGAAGAGGATCGCGTCGGGCGCGTCCTGCGGGCCGTCGGCCCGGCGGCGCAGCAGATCCGGGGTGCTCTTGCCGCCCGCGTGGCGCAGCCGGACGACATCGTCGGTGCTGAGATGTTCGTCACCCACGATGGCCGTGAGTCCGGCCCGATCGCCGGCCGTGAGAGTGGAGGGGCGCAGCGGCACGTCGCCCTCGTCGCGACGCGCCACCGGCTCGCCCGAGATACCGAACACCTGCGCGAGCAGGCCGCGGATCTGCGCCGACAGGGGCTGGTGTCCAGCGGGGACACCCCAGGCGTCCCACACCATACTCGGCTGCAGGGTGGTGGCACCGGAATTTTCGGGTTGCGTCTCGACCATGCGTTACATTCTGACATATAGTGTCAAGCAGTAACCAGTACGATATGTCCTCGAGTCGACATCCGGCCGCTGTCGGATGTCACTGCCCCGCATTCACGACACCGACCCCGCTGGTCCGCTCGATACCCTTGAGCGTTGCCAGCTCGACCACGGCGCCGGATCCGGCGCCGCCGAACACACCGGGGTGAAGCACGATGATCGACATCGCGACCAACGCGGACGAGCAACTCTCGCCCACCGACGTGGCGATTCTCGATGCCACGCGAGCCTGCGTCGTCGACTTCGGTGTCCGTCGCACCACTCTCACCGAAGTGGCGCGCCGCGCCGGGGTCAGCAGGCCGACGGTGTACCGGCGCTGGCCCGACACCGGGTCGCTGATCGCCGAACTGCTCGTGCGCGAGTTACGCACGATCGTCGGCGAGACCATGCCCGATGTCGGCCTCGGCCGGGACCGGCTGGTCCGTGGCATCGTCGCCGGTGCCGCGGCGATCCGGGCGAACGCGGTGTTCGCCAAGATCTTCCGCACCGACACCGATCTGATGCTGACCTATGTGTTCGGACGGCTGGGGCGCAACCAGCGCACGCTGATCGAGCTGTTCGCGGCAGAGATCCGGCTCGGCCACGAAGACGGATCGATCCGCGCGGGCGATGCCGAGCAGATGGCGGCCATGCTGCTGCTCATCACCCAGTCCGCGGTGCAGTCCGCGGGCACGGTGGAGCGGCTGCTGGCCGGTGCGCAGTTCGACGCGGAGTTGTCGAGGGCGATCGAGGGTTACCTGCTCCCGCCACGCGAGAAGGACTGTGATGACTCCTGATTCGAAGTTCGCCCTCAACGCGACCCGCCGCGCCGCCGACCTGACCGCCCTGGGGGATCGGCCCGAAGTCGACGTCCTGGTGATCGGCGGTGGCGTGACCGGCGCCGGTGTCGCGCTCGACGCGGCCGCACGCGGATTGCGCACCCTGCTGGTCGAGCGCACCGACTTCGCGTTCGGCACCAGCCGCTGGAGTTCGAAACTGGTGCACGGCGGCCTGCGATACCTGGCGAGCGGGCGGGTCGGGATCGCGCACGAGAGCGCGGTCGAGCGCGGCATCATGCTGCGGACCACCGCGCCACACCTGGTGCGCCCGCTCCCCCAGCTGGTTCCGCTGCTGCCCGGTATCAAGACGGCCCAGAGTTCGCTCATCCGTGCGGGTTTCGCCGCCGGTGACGCCCTGCGCATCGCCGCCCGCACCTCCGCCGGCACCCTGCCGCGCTCACGCCGGGTCGCCGCCGCCGAGGCACTGCGGCTGGCTCCGACCGTGCGCCGCGAGGGGCTGCGCGGCGGTCTGCAGGCCTGGGACGGTCAGCTCGTCGACGACGCGCGCCTTGTCGTCGCCCTGGCCCGCACCGCGGCCGCCGAGGGCGCGACCGTGCTCACCCGCATGGAAGCCGTTGCCGCGACCGGCGATTCGGTCCAGCTGCGCGACACGCGCACGGGCGAGGCGCTGACCGTGCGGGCCCGCGCGGTGATCAACGCGACCGGCGTGTGGGCGGGCGAGGTCGACCACAGCATCGAACTGCGGCCGAGCCGCGGCACCCACCTGGTGTTCGACGCCGCCGCGTTCGGCGGCCTGAGCGCGGCGCTGACGGTGCCGGTCCCCGGCAGCATCAGCCGCTTCGTCTTCGCGCTCCCGGCCGCGCACGGCCGCGTCTACCTCGGTCTCACCGACGAGGACGCGCCCGGCCCGATCCCGGACGAGCCGCAGCCCACCGAAGCCGAGATCGACTTCCTGCTCGACACCATCAACACCGCGCTGCGCGAACCGCTGACCCGCGCCGACATCCGCGGCCGCTTCGCCGGGCTGCGCCCGCTGCTGAAGACCGCCGACGACAGCACCGCCGACATCTCCCGCGAGCACGCGGTCCTCACCTCCCCCGACGGCCTGATCACCGTCGTCGGCGGCAAGCTCACCACCTACCGCCAGATGGCCCAGGACGCCGTCGACGCCGCCGTCGCCCACGCCGCGCTGCCCGCGTCGAACTGCCGCACGACCCGCCTGCCCCTGGTCGGCGCGGTCGCGGGCGCGGCGCGCGACCGCATCGACGCACCCCCGGTCCTCATCGAGCGCTACGGCAGCGAGGCAGGCCAGATCGTCTCGGCCTGGCTGGCCGACCCAGCCCTGCGCGAACCGGTCGCCCCCGGAATCGACGTCACCGCCGCCGAATTCGACTTCGCCATCAGCCACGAGGGCGCCCTCACCGTCGACGACCTGCTCGACCGCCGCTCCCGCATCGGCCTGGTCCCGTCCGACCGCGCCGCCGCCACTCCCGCCGCGGAAGCCGCCTTCGCCCGGGCCGTCGTCGGCAGCTGACGGCGGCCGTGGCGGCTGCACGGCGGATCGCGCTGCCGCTACCCCGTCGCGCGGCGGCGCGGGCCGTCGTCGGTAGCCGACCGCACGACCGCCCGCCAGTGACGCGCCGCGGCATCGCACCCCAGCCATCGAGCCGCGTGCACCGCGACGACCGCCCGGTCGGCGACCCCGCGCGGCGAGCCGCCGGTCAGCCGTCCACCCAGGAGCCCAGATCGGCACGCATGCAGGCGCGGGGCCATTCGTCGAGGCCGTGGGCGATCTCGGCGGCGCGGATCGCCCGCAGCTCCGGTGTCTCGTCGGCGGCGGGGATGTAGGTGAAGCCGAGCCGCTCGTAGTACGGGCCGTTCCACGGCACCTCGGTGAACGTGGTGAGGGTGATCTCGTGCATCCCACGGTCTTTCGCCCAGCGGACCGCGTGGTCGATCAGGCGTTTGCCGAGGCGCAGGCCCGCGTAGGCCGGGTCGACCGACACCTGGTCGATGTGCGGCTGTCCGTCGACGAGGCCGAGTACCAGATAGCCGATCGGACGGCCGGTGTCGTCGGGCCACACCCACGCGCGCTCGGCGGCGATGTACTCGCGCAGGGTGTCGGCCTGCGGCGGGTCGTCCTCGGCGACCGCGGTCATGCCCACCTCGGCGAACGGCGCGCCGGCACGTTGCTCGATCTCCTGCAGCACCGAGATCTCGGATTCGCTCGCGGGCCGGATCGGGCCGCCGACCACCCGGCGCCGCTCGGCGGTCCCTGGCTGATCGACGCCGGTCACCGCGCGTCCACCGGGGTGGCGATGATGCCGTCGAGCAGGGCGCGCAGTGCCCACCGGGCGCGGGCGTCGCCGCTCGACGGCCTCTGCGCCCGCAGCGCGACGATGGTCGGATACCGCTCGGCGGGCAGTTCGGCGAAGCGCTCGGTGATGTACTCGCTTCCGCCCGCGAGGTTGCAGGCGGCCCGCTCGGCAGCTTCGGCCGTGATGTGCCGGTGGATCAGGTCGACGGCGCCGGTGGCGGTCGCCGGATCGAGTCCGCCTTCGCGGAGCAGGGCGAGCAGGTGTTCGATCAGGCCGAGCGCGTGTTCGGTGGCCGGGATCCGGGCGAAGGCGTGCAGGGCGAGACCTTCATGCCTGCCGAGCGCTTCGATCGCGTTCTCGACGAGGGTGGTCAGGCGCTGCCGCCAGTCACCGCCGCTGGGCGTGGTGACGGTGGACAGGACGTGGTCGAGCATGCCGGTCATCAGGTCGTCGCGATGGGCGACGTAGACGTAGAGCGAAGCGGCGCCGGTGTCGAGTTCCTGAGCGACCCGGCGCATGGTCAGCGCGGCAAGGCCGTCGGTGTCGAGGATGCGCAATCCGGTCTCGATGACCACCTCGCGGCTGAGCGGGGCTTTCGCCGGTCTGACCCGGCGACTGACGGGTGCGGCATTCATGCGCTGATCATACGCGGCGCACGAACGACGTTTGGCACGAACGCTGTTCGTATTTCGCCGACCCTGTTGCGCACCAAGGGATTCACCTCCAGCCTGCCCACCTCCTCGCTCGCACCTCGGCAAGCACCGCCGTCGCCGCGGTGACCTCAACCCTCAGCCCCCGCGCGCCAGTCGTTCTATGCTGACAACGGCCAGTCCGACAAGGAGGCATTGATGCGCGCGCATTCGTCCACCGTGGCCATCGTGCCCGGGACCGGGATCGTCGCCCGATTCGGCGACGTCGTCGTCTATCTCGCAGGCGAGACACCGTCCACCGATCGCCTGCTCGGCGCGGTCGAGACCGTCGCGATGAGCACCGCGGCCTCGGCGCCCGGCGCGGCGCTGGCCCAGCGACTAGCCGGTGTCGTCTTCGGTGGCGCCTCCGCACCGCCACCGTTCGGCGTGCTGGCGCCCACTGCCGACGGGATGCTGATCCTGTTGCGCGGCGCGGTGATCGCCGAGATCTCCGGCGCCGAGGGCAACCGCCGCCTCGCCGGCGACCGCGCCTTCACCTGGGTCGACGAGATCATCCGCGAACCCGTCCGCCGGATCGCGGTCGGCGCCGAGATGGCAGACCCGACCAGCGCCAATCCGCGCACCGATCTGCGCGCGGGCATCGTCACCGGCAACGGTTTCGTGCTCACCCTCGGCCGTCGCCGCAATCCGGCGCCGCGCCGCGTCGAGTCGATCGACGAGCCGCCGCCGACCGAAGCCACCGGGTTCCGGGCACTGCGCGAACCGTCCGGCCACGCCGAGAACGGTGAGGCACGGCCCGCCACCGCCGGTTTCGCCCTGCCCGGCGAGTCCGCGTCCGGATCCGCCGGTCCGGCAACCGGTTTCGTGCCCGAGGCGGGCAGCGCCGACGGCGAGACGGTGAGCACGGGCTCGCGGCCGACCACCGGTGACGGCGTCACCGTCAGCACCGGGCCGCGCAACACCCCGGCCACCAGCGCTCCCCTGGCCTGGTCGCAGGCATTGGATGCGGCGAAGCGGGCCGAGCCCGTCGCGCTGGGAAAATCGGCGCCGCAGCCGAGTAGTCCGCGCGGCGCTCTCGTCACCGAGGACGGGCTCAGCTATCCGCTGGACCGGCCCTATGTCCTCGGCCGTAACCCCTCCGGCGACGAATCGGTGCGGGCCGCCGCCGCCACCCCCATCTTGATCGAACGCGACCGGCTCGTCTCCCGGGTCCATGCCTTCGTCGCCCCCGACCGTGGCAAGGTGTTCGTCCGGGAAGCCCCCGCCACCTCCGGTACGTTCTTCGCCGCCCCCGACTCCGAACGCTGGTCCCGCGTCGGCACCCTGCCCATCGAGCTGCAGCCGGGCTGGCGCCTGCGGATCAACGATTTCCTGCTGACCTACTGCGTCTGAGAACCTCGTCAGGACGAACTATCCCGACGCCCGTGGTGTGCACGCTGTGCGTCCACGGGCGTCGGATCACTGTTCGGCTCAGGCCTCGAGGGCGTCGAGCAGCGCCGCGCGCTGGCGAGCACCGAGCCCGCCGATGCGGCGATCCTCGGGGATCTCGGCCTGATCCATCAGCTTGGCCGCCTTCACCGGGCCGACACCCGGCAGCGCCTTGATCACCGCAGCGACCTTGGTCTTCTTCACCAGGTCATCGCTGTCGGCCTTCTTGAGCAGATCGGCGACGGTGACCTTGCCCTCCTTCACCTTGCCGATCAGTTCCGAGCGCGCCTTGCGCACGGCAGCCGCTTTGGCCAACGCCTCGGTGCGCTGTTCGGCGGTCATCGTAGGCAGTGCCATGTCTCCTCCGCTTCCACTCGTCACTCGAACAACTCGAACATCTGATTGACGGACCGAGTAAACAGCAACCGAACGGCAGCACCAGTCCGACACACCGCGAGGATACGCCGATGAGTTTTGCGCGTTGAGCCCGTCGTAATGGGTGAACGACCAGCAAGACGGACTAAACGGACGAAAGGATCGTCGCCATGGAGCTTTCCCTGACCCAGTTCCTCACGATCGACGGTGTCTATCAAGCGCCGGGCGGCCCGGAGGAGGACACCAGCGACGGCTTCACCCACGGCGGCTGGTCGGTCCCCTACGGCGACGAGGACTTCGGCGTCTTCATGGACTCGGTGTTCGACCGGGTCGACGCGTTCCTGCTCGGCAGGCGCACCTACGACATCTTCGCCGGGTACTGGCCCAAGGTCGACGACCCGGACAACCCGGTGGCCACCAAGCTCAACGACCTGCCCAAGTACGTCGCCACCGGCACCCTCACCGAGGCGGACTGGGCAGGCACCGAGCTGCTGCGCGGCGACATCGTGGCCGAGGTGACCGCACTCAAGGCCCGCCCCGGCCGGGAACTGCAGATGCACGGCAGCGGCGCGCTCGCCCACACTCTGCTCGCGGCCGGTCTGATCGACACGATGAACCTGCTGACCTTCCCGGTAGTGCTCGGCACCGGCAAGAAGCTGTTCACCGACACGGTGCGACCCACCGGCTTCACCCTCACCGAGTCACGCACCACCTCCACCGGCGTGCTCATCGCGAGCTACCGTGCCGACGGCGCACCGAAGTACGGCGACTACTCCACCGAGTGACGCGCGTAACACCACACCCGCCTGCAGCGAAAAAGTCAGCAGAAGCACCACACGGGATCAAGGTTCAACGGCGAACCACGGAGGATCAACGAAGCTCCTCGGCCCCGGGCGCGACCGGTTCCCCGGTCGTCACCGTCTCCCCGTGACAGTGCGGTTCCAGCTACACAGTTGTGCGCCAGACGTTTTCCGGCCACCGCGGGCCGGCCCTAACCGGCCCGCGGTTGTGCTCTCCGCCACCTTATGCGCAAGAATGACGCGACCCGGCGAACCCTTTTGCTAACTGGAGTTGCGATGCGCGAGGAACACCCGCTCGATGACGAGGTCGTTGCGTTGCCGGTCCGGGTCGAACGGGCCAGGCGGCGTATCGCCTACCAGTCCGATCCGGCCCTGACCGACGCGCTGTCCGAGGACGAGCTGCGCGCCGAGCGCGAACTCGCCGAGAAGATCCGCACCTACGAGCGCGACCAGCGCTGGAAGCAGATCAAGTCGGCCTCCGCCCACGCCGACCGGCTGCGCGAGACCACCGCCGAGATGGAGCGGGCCGAGATGGCCGACGTGATGCTGGCCCGCAAGGCCATCGCCGCGCAGCGCCGCGAATCCAACCCGCGCGCCCGGCTGGCCTCGCTCTACCAGCACCGCACGTGGTCGCTGCGCGCACTGGCCGGCGTGGTGATCGCGGGCATGCTGTGGTCGGCGGTCAACGTCCAGCACAACATCGCTCCGGGCGGGCCGGGCGACCCGCTCTACTGGGCCAGCTTCGGCCTGGAGGCGATGATCAGCGTCTGCCTGGTCATCATCATGATCGGTACCACCCGCGTGTCCGAGTGGGGCGTGATGGGCAACCGCACCCAGGTCCTGGTCGCCGAGCTGTTCCTGCTCACCCTCACCATCGCCCTCAACACGTACCCGCACCTGAGCGCCAGGCACTGGTACGACGCCGCGGTGCACGCCGTGGCCCCGGTGATGATCGGTGTCGCCCTGATGATCCACAACGCCGCCAGCGCCCGCTACAGCACCGCCATCGCCCGCGCCTCGGCCGAGATCCCCGCCGAGGATGCCGACGATCTCCTCTCGGCGGCTCCGGCCTTCCACGAGAGCTAGCAGTAGACAAAAAGAGGGCCCGTACTCCGATCGGAGTACGGGCCCTCTTTCGTGGGGCTCTAGGCCGACTTCTCGCGGCGCTCGGTGCGCTGGGTCTTGCGGGGCACGATCGTCGGCAGGACGTTCTCGGTGACCGTGTCGGCGTCCACGACCACCTTGGCGACGTCGTCGCGGCCGGGGATGTCGTACATCACCGGAAGCAGGACTTCCTCCATGATGGCGCGCAGGCCACGGGCGCCGGTGCCGCGCAGGATCGCCTGATCGGCAACGGCTTCGAGGGCGTCGGTGGTGAACTCGAGGTCGACGCCGTCCATCTCGAAGAGCCGGACGTACTGCTTGACCAGTGCGTTCTTCGGCTCGGAGAGGATCTTGACCAGCGATTCCTTGTCCAGGTTCGTCACCGAGGCGACGACGGGCAGGCGGCCGATGAACTCGGGGATCAGACCGAACTTGATCAGGTCCTCGGGCATCACGTCGGCGAAGTGGTCGTCGGTGTCGACCTCGGCCTTGGAGCGGACCTCGGCGCCGAAGCCGATGCCGCGGTGACCGGTGCGGTCGGAGATGATCTTCTCCAGGCCCGCGAACGCGCCCGCCACGATGAACAGCACGTTGGTGGTGTCGATCTGGATGAACTCCTGGTGCGGGTGCTTGCGACCGCCCTGCGGCGGCACACTCGCCTGGGTGCCCTCCAGGATCTTCAGCAGCGCCTGCTGCACACCCTCGCCGGAGACGTCACGGGTGATCGAGGGGTTCTCGCTCTTGCGGGCGATCTTGTCGACCTCGTCGATGTAGATGATGCCGGTCTCGGCGCGCTTGACGTCGTAGTCGGCGGCCTGGATCAGCTTCAGCAGGATGTTCTCGACATCCTCACCGACGTAGCCCGCCTCGGTGAGCGCGGTGGCGTCGGCGATGGCGAACGGCACGTTCAGCATCTTCGCCAGCGTCTGCGCGAGGTAGGTCTTACCGCAGCCGGTGGGGCCGAGCATCAGGATGTTCGACTTGGCCAGCTCGACGGACTCGCCGCGGCTGTCACGGCCCTTGTCGCCTGCCTGGATGCGCTTGTAGTGGTTGTACACCGCGACCGCGAGGGTGCGCTTGGCTGTGTCCTGGCCGATGACGTAGTTCTCCAGGAAGTCCCGGATCTCCGAGGGCTTGGGCAGCTCGTCGAGCTTGACCTCGCTCGACTCGGCCAGCTCTTCCTCGATGATCTCGTTGCACAGATCGATGCACTCGTCGCAGATATAGACCCCAGGGCCCGCAATGAGCTTCTTGACCTGCTTCTGGCTCTTTCCGCAGAACGAGCACTTGAGCAGATCGCCGCCGTCTCCGATGCGCGCCATCTCGTAGGTCCCTACTTCCTTGTCCGAGTGCGACCGTCGTCCCCCGATTGGGCCGGAAATACGTTTCGGTGCCGTCAATCAGAGCAATGGTCCCTGAGTCGACCGTACCTGGTGTGCGCGAATGAGGTCGACAACTCGCGCATGTTTCTGTTCAGGGTTGTGCGGGTTCTCACCATTGTGAGCCAACCCGCGGGAAAAAGTCGGGCCCGCCGCCCATACTGCGGCGACGGGCCCGGGCGTGTCACTTCTGTCCGCTGAGCTTCCGGTAGTCGAAGACCTGGTCGATGATGCCGTACTCCTTGGCCTCTTCGGCCGTCAGGATCTTGTCGCGGTCGGTGTCCTTGCGGACCTGCTCCTCGGACTTGCCGGTGTGGCGCGAGATGGTGACCTCCATCAGGCGGCGCATCCGCTCGATCTCGGCCGCGGCGATCTCGAGGTCGGACACCTGGCCCTGCACACCACCCGAGGACGGCTGGTGAATCAGGATGCGCGCGTTGGGCAGCGCGGCGCGCTTGCCGGGGGCGCCGGCGGCCAGCAGCACCGCGGCGGCCGAGGCGGCCTGGCCGAGGCACACCGTCACCACGTCGGGGCGCACGTACTGCATGGTGTCGTAGATGGCCATCAGCGCGGTGAACGAGCCACCGGGCGAGTTGATGTACATCGTGATGTCACGATCGGGGTCCTGGGACTCCAGCACCAGCAGCTGCGCCATGATGTCGTTCGCCGAGACATCGTCGACCTGGTTGCCCAGGAAGATGATGCGCTCCTCGAACAGCTTGTTGTACGGGTCGGAGGTCTTGACGCCGAACGAAGTCTGCTCGGTGAACTGCGGCAGGATGTAGCGCGCCTGCGGGAGGCCCGCAGCGGAGCCGCCATGTCCGGCGCGCGGGTCGAAGAGGTTGGCCATCGTTATCTCCAAGCTTGTCTCGAGTGAGGGGGGACGGCGGCGTTACTTCGCCTGGTTCGCGTGGCTGACCACGTGGTCGATGAAGCCGTATTCGAGGGCTTCCTTCGCCGTGAACCAGCGGTCGCGATCCGCGTCCTCGGTCACCTGCTCCACCGACTTGCCGGTGTGCTGCGCCTGCAGCTCGTTGAGCTCCCGCTTGGTGTGCGCGAACTGCTCGGCCATGATGGCGATGTCGGCCGCCGAACCACCGATGCCCGCCGACGGCTGGTGCATCATGATCCGGGTGTGCGGCAGCGCGAAGCGCTTGCCCGGGGTACCCGCGGTCAGCAGGAACTGCCCCATCGACGCGGCCAGACCCATTGCGACGGTCTTGATGTCGCACTCGGCGAACTGCATCGTGTCGTAGATGGCCATACCCGCGGTGACCGAACCACCCGGGGAGTTGATGTACAGCGAGATGTCCTTGGTCGGATCCTCGGCGTCGAGCAGCAGGATCTGCGCGCACAGCTTGTTCGCGATGTCGTCGTCGACCTGGGTGCCGAGGAAGATGATGCGCTCGCGCAGCAGCCGCTCGTACACCGAATCACTGAGGTTGAGACCAGCAGTAGCGGCTGTCATGACCCCTGCCTGGTTGATTGTCACGGATACCTGCCTTCTCTTCTCACCGATTGCTACGGCCATACGGTTCGTCGTCACAAACAGTAACGAAGCAGGGCGGCACCGAACTCCCGGTACCGCCCTTCTTCGCTCACAGCGCAATCCAAGCACCCCGGGTGGGGTACCGGTCACACCGGCATCACAAAACCTATTCGGCGGCTGCCTCGACCTGCTCGGTCTCGGCGGAATCCGCGGGGTCACCGAACATTTCGGCGGTGTCGACCACGTTGCCCTCGGAGTCGGTGACCTTCACCTGGCCGACGACACCGGCCAGCGCCTTGCCACGACGGACGTCGGCGAACACCGCGCCCAGCTGACCGGCCTGCTGCACCTGCTGGATGAACTGCTCCGGCGACATGCCGTAACGCTGCGCCTGGAACAGGATTCGCTCGGTGAGCTCCTGCTGACCGACCTGGGTGTTCTCGGCCTCGGCGATGGCGTCGAGCAGCAGCTGGGTCTTGACCGACTTCTCGGCGGCTTCCTGGGTGTCCTTGTCGAACTCCTCGCGGGAGGAGCCCTGCGCCTCGAGCGCCTCGGCCAGCTTGGCCTCGTCGTGGTCGAAGCCGTGCACGGCGTCGTGCAGCACCGCGTCGACCTCGGCCTTGACCACGGCCTCGGGCAGCGGGACCTCGACGGTCTCGAGCAGGGTGTCGAGCACCTTGTCGCGGATCTGACCGGCCTGCTCGACCTTCTTGACGCGCTCGACGCGGCCCTTCAGGTCTTCCTTGAGCTCGTCGATGGTGTCGAATTCGCTGGCCAGCTGGGCGAACTCGTCGTCGGCCTCGGGCAGCTCGCGCTCCTTCACCGACTGCACGGTGACGGTGATGACGGCTTCCTTACCGGCGTGCTCGCCCGCCACCAGGGTGGAGGTGAACTCGGCGGACTCGCCGGCCTTCAGACCGGTGACGGCCTCGTCCAGGCCCTCGATCAGCTGACCCGAACCGACCTCGTGCGACAGACCGGTGGTGGCCGCCTCGGGGACGTCCTCACCGTCGACGGTGGCCGAGAGGTCGATCGACACGAAGTCGCCGTCCTGCACGGCACGCTCGACACCGGTCAGGGTGCCGAAGCGCTGACGCAGCGAGGTGAGCTGCTGCTCGATGTCGGCGTCCTCGATGGTGAAGGAGTCGACGGTGACCTCGAGGCCCGAGTAGTCCGGCAGCGCGATCTCGGGGCGCACGTCGACCTCGGCGGTGAACGCCAGCTCTTCGCCGTCCTCGATCTTGGTGATCTCGATCTCGGGCTGGCCGATGACCTTCACCTCGGCGGCCTGCACGGCCTCGGCGTAGCGGCCCGGCAGCGCGTCGTTGACGACCTGCTCCAGCACGGCGCCACGGCCGACACGGGTCTCGATCAGCTTGGCCGGAGCCTTACCCGGACGGAAGCCGGGGATCTTGACCTGCTGGGCCAGCGCCTTGTACGCCTTGTCGAAGTCGGGCTTCAGCTCCTCGAAGGGCACCTCGACGTTGATCCGGACCCGGGTCGGGCTCAGCTGCTCGACGGTGCTCTTCACGGACATGCTCCTTGGTTCGTAGTTCATGTGGTGTCCCCGCATGGGGCGTCGCGCCCTGAGGCGGCGTACGCATCCCGACCAGGGTAGTTGACCGCCTTCGCGGCCGTGCAATCGGCGGTTGTTTGGGCGGCGGCTAGCGGCCGACCTGCACCGCGTCGGTGACGAAGACCAGCGTCTCGTTCGGCGCGACGCCGTTGCCGCCCTCGCCGTAGCCGAGGTTCGGCGGCACGATCAGCAGCCTGCGCGCGCCCTGCTGGACCCCGGTCAGACCCTGGTCCCAGCCCTCGATGACCTGGCCGGCGCCGAGGGTCAGCTGGAACGGCTTACCGCGCTTGAAGGAACTGTCGAGGGTCTGCTTGTCCGACCAGGTGACCAGCGCGTAGTTCATGGTCAGCGGCTGACCGGCCACCGCGCCGGGCCCGTTGCCCGCGACCAGGTCCTTGACGATCAGCGTCTTGGGCGGGTCGCACGAGTCCGGGATGGTGATCTCCGGTGCGTCGCCGTAGCCACCGCTGACCTTCACGTCGTCGGCGGTGCACTCGCGGCCCTTGCTCGCCGTCGGCGCGCCAGCGGCGGCGCTGGTGGTCGACGTCGTGCCGGACGAGTCCGTGTCCGAGCCGCACGCCGCTGTCGCGATCGCGGCGGCCGCGACGAGTCCGATGCCGATGATCCTGCCGAGAGAATGCATGGCCCGCACAGTAATAGACCGCCGCTCCGGGCCCGGGGACCGGCACGGCGGTAGGCTCGGCGGTGCGTTTCTCCACCGGTGTCGTCGAGTGTCGAATCGGCGCCACGGACAGGTCCAGCGGCGCCCGGCGCCGCAGCTCACCCGATGCGAGGAGAGTCCGCGATGACCCGGACCAGCGATATCGATCGCGACACCGCAGCCGACAACGTGGGTGACGGCGACGGTGAGACCATCGCCCCGAAGCCCTACGCCCTCACCGACGCCCCCGGCCCGCTGACCCGCGACGAGCTCGTCGCCGTGGACACCTGGTGGCGGGCATCGAACTATCTCGCGGTCGGTCAGATCTATCTGATGCGCAACGCGCTGCTACGCGAGCCGCTGCGCCCCGAGGACATCAAGCCGCGCCTGCTCGGCCATTTCGGCACGGTCCCCGGCCTGAATCTGGTGTGGGCGCACGCGAATCGGGTGATCAGGGAACGCGACCTGAACGCGGTCTACGTGGCGGGCCCCGGCCACGGCGGACCCGGCCCCAACGCCTGTGCCTGGCTGGAGGGCGCCTACGCCGAGCTCTATCCCGACATCGCGCGCGACGGCGACGGCATGCGCAGGCTGTTCCACCAGTTCTCCTTCCCCGGCGGCGTCCCGAGCCACTGCGCGCCGGAGACCCCCGGCTCGTTCCACGAGGGCGGCGAACTCGGCTACAGCCTGCTGCACGCCTACGGCGCCGCGCTCGACCATCCCGACCTGACGGTGTTCTGTGTGATCGGCGACGGCGAGGCCGAAACCGGTCCGCTCGCCGCCAGCTGGCACGCGAACAAATTCCTCAACGCGGGCCGCGACGGCGCGGTGGTGCCGATCCTGGCGCTCAACGAGTACAAGATCGCCAATCCGACCATCTTCGCCCGCATCCCCGAGGCGGAACTGGTCGCGCTGCTGCGCGGGTACGGCTACGAGCCGATTATCGTCTCCGGCGACGATCCGGCGCCGGTGCACCAGGCGATGGCCGCCGCGATGGACACCTGCCTCGACCTGATCGCCGGGTTCCAGCGCGCGGCCCGCGAGGAAGGCGTCAGCACCCGGCCGCGCTGGCCGATGATCGTGCTGCACACGCCGAAGGGCTGGACCTGTCCCCCGGTGGTCGACGGCGAGCGGGTCGAGGGCACCTTCCGCGCCCATCAGGTGCCGCTGCCGGCGGCCCGCACCAACCCGCAGCATCGGCGGGTGCTGGAACAGTGGCTGCGGTCGTATCGGCCCGACGAGCTGTTCGACGAGGACGGCACGCCGGTGCCCGCCCTGCTCGAGCAGATCCCGGACCGGCCGATGAGTCTCAATCCGGTGGCCAACGGCGGGCTGCTGGTCCGTGACCTGGACCTGCCCGACTGGCGTGATTACGGCGTCGCGGTCGAACAACCGGGCGCGGGCCAGCACGAGGCGACCCGGGTGCTCGGCGGCTGGCTGCGCGATGTCACCGCGCGCAATCCGCACAATTTCCTCACCCTCGCCCCCGACGAACTGGTCAGCAACCGGTTGCAGGACATTCTCGAGGTGACCGGGCGCGACTGGCAGGCCGAGGTCGGCCGCTGGGATGTCGCGCTGTCACCGACCGGCCGCGCCGTCGAAGTGCTCTCCGAGCACATGTGCCAGGGCCTGCTCGAGGGCTATCTGCTGACCGGCCGCCACGGCGTGTTCACCTGTTACGAGGCGTTCATCCACATCGTCGACGCCATGTTCAACCAGCACGCCAAATGGCTCGACGCCAGCCTGGCGGTGCCGTGGCGGCGCAAGATTCCCAGCCTGAACTACCTGCTCACCTCGCATGTGTGGCGCCAGGACCACAACGGATTCACCCATCAGGACCCGGGATTCCTCGATGTCGTGGCGAACAAGAGTCCCGAGATCGTGCGGGTGTATCTGCCGCCGGACGCCAATACCCTGCTGTCCACCTACGACCACTGTCTGCGCTCGCTGCACTACGCGAATGTGGTCGTCGCGGGCAAACAGCCGGGGCCCGACTGGCTTTCGGTGTCCGAGGCGGCCGTGCACTGCGCTCGCGGGGTCGGCATCTGGGAGTGGGCCGGCCACAACGACGAGCTGGGCGCCACTCCCGATGTGGTGCTCGGCTGCGCGGGCGACATCCCCACCCTCGAAACCCTGGCCGCCGCGGCGATCCTGCGTGATCGGCTGCCCGACCTGCGGATCCGGGTGGTCAATGTCGTCGACCTGATGCGCATGCTGCCCGCCGACGAGCATCCGCACGGCCTGCCCGACCCCGAGTTCGACGCGCTGTTCACCACCGACCGCCCGGTGATCTTCGCCTTCCACGGCTACCCGTGGCTGGTACACCGGCTCACCTACCGCCGCACCAATCACGCCAACCTGCACGTGCGCGGATATAAGGAGAAGGGCACGACCACCACCCCGTTCGACATGGTCATGCTCAACGACCTCGACCGCTTCCACCTGGTGCTCGACGTCATCGACCGGGTCCCCGGCCTGCGCGAGCGGGCGGCGGGCCTGCGCCAGGAGATGGTCGACGCGCGGTTGACCGCGCGCCGCTGGACCAGGGAGCACGGCGAGGACATCCCGGTCGTCGCGAACTGGGTCTGGCCCGACGCCGCGATCCCCACTGTGACGTAACGCGCTTGCGGCCCGGGCCACGCCTGCACGACCATGGAGGCGATGACCGAGTCCCCCCGCACCGACCACGCCCTCCCCCGCGACCGCCGCGACCTCACCGGACCCTTCGACGTGATCGGTGACGTCCACGGCTGCCGCGGCGAGCTGGAGACCTTGCTCGGCGAACTCGGCTACCTGATCGACCGCGACGAGCTGCGCCGGGCGATCGGCGCCGCCCATCCGGACGGGCGCACCGTGGTCTTCGTCGGTGACCTCGTCGACCGCGGTCCCGACACCCCCGGCGTGCTGCGCCTGGCGATGGGCATGGTCGCCGCGCGCACCGCCCTGTGCGTCACCGGCAATCACGACTACAAACTGGTACGTGCCCTCGACGGCCGCAATGTCCGGATCGCGCACGGCCTGGAACGCTCACTGGCCCAGCTCGCCGACGAGGACATCGAATTCCGCACCGCCGCACACGCTTTCCTGCGCGAGCTGCCCAGCCACTACCTGCTCGACCACGGCAAGCTGGTCGTCGCCCACGCCGGCCTCCCGGAAAGCCTGCACGGCAGCGCCTCCGGCCGAGCCCGCTCGTTCGCCCTCTACGGCTCCCCCACCGGCGAATACGACGAGTACGGCCTGCCCATCCGCTACGACTGGGCCCAGGACTACCGCGGCACCGCCACCGTCCTCTACGGCCACACCCCCGTCACCAAGCTGACCTGGGTCAACAACACCCTGTGCCTGGACACCGGCGCCGTCTTCGGCGGCAGCCTCTCGGCCGTGCGCTACCCCGAGCTGACCACGATCTCCGTTCCCGCCGAACAGATCTGGACCGAACGGGCAGGCATCACCCCCGCCAGCTAGGCCTCGCCGCGGTCCTTCTTGATCTTGCGCCAGCCGCCGGCGCGGTTGTCGGCGATGATCTGTTTCAGCATCGTGCCGAGTGCGCGTTCGTTGAGGGTCTGGCCTTCGTAGACGGCGACGGTGCGGGCGGTCTTGTTACCGCCCCCGCGGCGCAGGGGCACCGCGTCTTCGTCGCCGAATCGTCAACTCGACATCCCGCACCGGTCGGCCGCGAAGTGGCGAATCGGGCTTACCATCACCACCGGACGACCCGACTCACTGCCGAGGAGAGGTTCATGCGCCGAACATTGCTCGCACTGTCCGTGCTCTGCCCACTGGTCGGCGCCGGACTCGCGGTCGCCGATCCCGCGCCGCCCGGCACGAGTACCGCGGGGACGCTGACTGTCCGGGCCATCACCGGCCGGGAACCGATCCCGGTCAACCGCGCCGAGATCACGCTGACCCGCTGCGGCGAGAGCAAGGTCGTCTCGACCTTGACCAGCGGCGCCGACGGACGCGCCACCGCGGCCCTGCCTGACGGCTGCTACGAGGCGAAGGTGATCACCGTCCCCGGCGGCTGCGCACTGGCCGACGTGGAACCGGTCCGGCTCCAGGTCGCCGCGGGCACCGAGGTCGGCACGGAGTTCCGCTTCCGCTGCGCGTGACGCGAGTCTTCTTCGCGCGCAACGGGCCCGCGGGTCAGTCCTTCGGTCCGCCTGCGACGTAGATGACCTGACCGGACACGAAGCCGGCGCCCTCGCTCACGAAGAACGACGCGGTGTTGGCGATGTCCTCGGGCTTGCCGACCCGGTTGACCGGGATCTGCGCCGCGGCGGCCTGTTTGAACGCCTCGAAGTCGACGCCGACCCGGGCCGCGGTGGCCGCGGTCATCTCGGTCTCGATGAAACCGGGCGCGATCGCGTTGGCGGTGACACCGAACTTGCCCAGCTCGAAGGCCAGGGTCTTGGTGAAGCCCTGCATGCCCGCCTTGGCGGCGGAGTAGTTGGCCTGACCGCGATTGCCGAGCGCGGAGGTGCTCGACAGGTTCACGATGCGCCCGAACTCGGCCTCCACCATGTACTTCTGCACCGCGCGGGTCATCAGGAAGGCGCCACGCAGGTGCACGTTCATGACGGTGTCCCAGTCGTCGACCGACATCTTGAACAGCAGGTTGTCGCGCAGCACCCCGGCATTGTTGACCAGCACGGTCGGCGCACCGAGCTCGGTCGCGATCCGCTCGACCGCAGCGGCGACCGAAGCTTCGTCGGAGACATCGGCGCCGACGGCGAGGGCGGTGCCCCCGGCGGCTTCGATGGCGGTGACGGTGTTCACACACGCGGCGGCATCGAGATCGAGGACGGCGACGGCGAATCCGTCGGCGGAGAGCCTGCCCGCGACGGCGGCCCCGATACCGCGTGCAGCACCCGTGACGATCGCGACCCTGCGTTCCGTGGACATGAGCACTCCTACCGCGCCGACACAACCTGGACTGGGCGAAATGGTGATGGTCGGGGTGACAGGATTTGAACCTGCGACCCTCCGCTCCCAAAGCGGATGCGCTACCAAGCTGCGCTACACCCCGAGGCCTCGCAGGCGGCGACGCCGTCGAGGGAATTCATGTTTGAGCGGGTGACGGGAATCGAACCCGCACCATCAGCTTGGAAGGCTGAGGTTCTACCATTGAACTACACCCGCAGGCATACGACATCGATGGGATCGCCACGATGTCGTGTGCGCCACGACTGTACCGAATCCCGCGCGATAAATGCCAATCCGCCCCCTGGCGAGCACGGCGACGCGCCCTCCCCCGCGGTGATCTCACCCGCCGGCGCTGCGCCCGATTAGGGCCTAATGACCCTATCCGCGGAAACCCTCCGACCGCCACCATTGTTGATGCGCGCCTATGGGGACCGGCGCCTGCTCACCGGGGGAATAAATAGGAGAATTTTCCTTAAAAACCTGGCATGTGGGCGGCGAGTAGGCCACCATGAGATGGCGCGTGACGGCTCCTTGTCGGGGGGAGTCGTGGTCACTCGGCCGCTGTGTCACGACTCGCCCCTTTGCCAGGAGGAACCCATTGGCGACCCAACGTCCACCACCTCGAGATGGGCAACACGCTGCACGTTTCGGTGCTCCCAAAATTCTTTCGGGAAGTGTGTAACACCTGAGCGCCTGCAGCGATGTCATACCCGATCGCCATTCGCGAGAGACCTGCAACGTGTTCTACTACGCGGCTTTTAGGTCTCGGGTGGCTTGCTAGGATCCTTTTTGCCGGACGGGGGTATCTGGAAAGGGGGCGGTGAGCGTGTACCGAACTCGGTGGACTCAACCGCGTAGCAGTGCGAACGATCGAGGTGGCAAGACCGTCGCCACCTTCCGCCGGTGATATCGATGACTGTCCACATCGAGCCACCGGTCGCCGCGATGGCCCGCGCCTGGGCCCGCGCGGTGTGCGCCGAACCGGGATCGTCCACGGCGCCGCACCAGCTGGAGCCGGTGCTCGTCGAGATCGTCGAGCGGCTGCTGCATCTGGCTCGGACCGAACCGTTCCCGGTGCCACAGGCGCGGATGCTGGGCGCCCGGCTGGCCGAGGCGCCGTTCGAACGCACCAGGATGCTGGCGCATGCCACCCGCTGGCTGCTCGGCTTCCCTTCCGGCGTGCCGGGATCGCTGGTGGCCACCCGCTGGCCGCTGGTCGCCAGCCAGGCCATCGACAGCTACGCGCAGGCGCTGCAGGAACGCGCGCTCGCGCAACAGGAACAGAACATCTCGGCGAAAGTGTCACTGCGCGTACAGGAGATCGCCGCGCTGCAGCACCGCTTGCGCCACGAAGCAACCCACGACGCGCTCACCGATCTGGCCAACCGCACGCTGCTGCAGGAACGAGTACGGGCCTTCGCGGCCGACCCGACCCGCGGCGTCGGCGTGCTGGTAGTCGACTTGGATCGGTTCAAGCAGATCAACGACGGCTACGGACACGCGATCGGCGACGAGGTATTGGTCGAACTGGCCAACCGGCTGCGCGAGGTGTGCCCGCCCGACACGGTGATCTGCCGGTACGGCGGCGACGAGTTCGTCGTCGCGGCCAATCCGCGCCGCGACACCCTCGGCGAGCTGGCGCACCGCGTGGTGGCGGCGCTGCGCGACCCGGTGTGGTCGAGCGCGGGGCCGGTACCGGTCTCGGCGAGCGTGGGCACGGCGTTCTGCGCGCCGGGAAAGACGTGCGATTTCACCGACCTGCTGCGTCGCGCCGACCGCGCGATGTATTCGGCGAAATCCGCGGGCGGGCGGCGTTTCGCGCTCGCCGAATCGGGCGACCCGGAACTGGGAACCGCGGTCGCGGGCTGAGTCGGATCGCGAAGCCTGCACTTCGCGGTCCGGCTCAACCCTTCTCGAGCGCTGCCCTCACGCCGGCTGACAGGTGGGGCACCAGAACAGATTTCGCCCGTCCATGACTTGGTGCGCGATCGGTGTCGCACAGACCCGGCACGGTTCGCCCTGGCGGCGGTAGACGTAGGTGCGTGGGCGGTCCTGGGCGTACGACGGTGCGCCGGTGTCGTGTTCGGGACGCACGACGTGCATGCGGCCGGTGGCGACGCCGACCGGCATCAGGTCGACGAGATCGGCCCACAGCGCGTCCCATTCGGCGGCGCTGACCGACGTGCCCGGCCGGAACGGCGAGATGCCGTGCCGGAAAAGGACTTCCGCGCGGTAGACATTGCCGACGCCGGCGATGAGCGCCTGGTCCATCAGCAGCGCGCCGATCGCCCTGCGGGAGCGCCGGATTCGCGCACCGGCGCGTTCGTGATCGGCATCGGGCCGCAGCGGGTCGGCGCCGAGTCGTGCCACCAGGGCATCCACCTCGGCGGGGTTGAGCACCTCGCACGCGGTCGGCCCGCGCAGATCGGTCCCGAATTCCGTTGCGGCCCCGATCATCCGCATCCGCACCTGCCCGACGGGCGGTCCCATCGGCAGCTCGGCCTCGCTGAATGTGCCGTACAGCCCGAGGTGCACGTGCACGGTGAGCCCGGACTCGTAGTGGTGCAGCAGATGCTTGCCGACGGCCTCGGCCCGCTCGAGCACCCGCCCGTCCACCAGCGCGGCGCCCTCGGCGAAGCGCCCCTGCGGACTCGAAACCCGCACAGCGCCACCAGAAAACCGCTCGTGGTGCAGGCGGGCTACGCGGTGAAGGGTGTGCCCCTCAGGCAAGAAACACACCCTCCTCAATCACAACTCACCAACTGATCTCGCAAGCACATGGGTAACTCACCGGGTACGAGCTGACCCAACCAGCCAGCCCACCGCCGGCCGCGTCCCCAAACCACCCCGCACCTAGGTCTGGCCAAGATTCGCGGAGAGGCGGATCAGTAAGCCGGGACCTCGGGGGCAACGCCGGACTTCTCGTAATCGGCGAGGATGTCGATGCGACGCTGGTGACGGGCCTCTTCCGACCACGGCTGCGCGATGAACGCGTCGACGATGGCGAGGGCTTCCTCGGTGGTGTGCATGCGGCCGCCGATGCCGATCAGCTGGGCGTTGTTGTGTTCGCGGGCCAGCTTGGCGGTTTCGACGCTCCAGGCCAGGGCGCAGCGGGCGCCGGGGACCTTGTTGGCGGCGATCTGCTCGCCGTTGCCGCTGCCACCGAAGACCAGGCCGAGCGAGCCCGGGTCGGCGACGGTGCGGCGGGCAGCCTCGATGCAGAAGGCGGGGTAGTCGTCGAGAGCGTCGTATTCGAGGGCGCCACAGTCGACGACCTCGTGTCCGGCCTCCTGCAGATGGGCCTTGACGTGATTCTTCAGTTCGAAACCGGCATGGTCGGCACCCAGGTAAACGCGCATGGCTGCGATTGTGTCAGGCCCGCTTAGAGTCGTTTCATGCACCCGCACGAACCGCATTCTCCGCCTTCGGCAGGTCCTCCACCCACGCAGCAAGGACCGTCCGCCGACCAACCGGGGGCAGCACCGCCGTCGTCACCGTGGCAGCAGCCGGGCGCGCAGACCGTCGGGTTCCCCGCACCGCAGATCGGGGCGTTTTCACAGGCCCAGCGGTTTCTCGGCGTGTATCAGCCGGTGCCGCAAGGCTATTACCCGCCCGGTGGTCCGCCGCTGCCGCCGCGGCACCACCCGCGCGGGCTGTCACCGTTCGGGATGCCTGCCCGGCATCCGTGGGAGATCCCGCTGCTGGTGGTGGTCATCATGCTCACCTCGGTCGCGTATCTGCTCGCGCTGCTGATGCTGGTGGTCGAGGTGGTGGCCGATCCCGTGGTCGACGAGCGCGGGGAAGAGGTCAGCGGTTCGGTTCTGACCAGCCCGTATGTGCTGCTGCTGTTGTTCGCGCCGGTGCTGCTGTGGGCGGGCCGAGGCATGAACTACGCGCGGATGCGGATCAACGGCGTCAAGATGTCGCCGACGCAATTCCCCGAGGGCTACCGGCTGGTGCAGGAGGCCGCGGCGCGTTTCGGGATGGCGAAGGTGCCCGACGCGTATGTGGTGCTCGGCAACGGCCAGATCAACGCGTTCGCGTCCGGGCACGGGTTCCGCCGGTTCGTCGTGGTCTACAGCGATCTGTTCGAAATCGGCGGCGCCGCCCGCGAACCCGACGCGCTGGCGTTCATCATCGGCCACGAGGTCGGCCATATCGCGGCCGGGCACGTGTCGTATTGGCGTCAGCTGGGCATGTTCGTCGCGCCGTGGCTGCCGCTGCTCGGGTCGTCGCTGATCCGGGCGCAGGAGTACACCGCCGACAATCACGGTTTCTGCAACCGGCACCTGGGCGCGCCCGGCGCGATGGCCACCCTCGCCGCGGGCAAGTACCTCAATACCGACGTCGGGTTCGACGAGATGGCCGACCGGGCGGCGCAGGAGAAGGGCGGCTTCGTGCTGCTGGTCAACGCGATGTCGAGCCATCCCGTGCTGACCTGGCGGATGTGGGCGCTGCGTGACCGGAGCAAGCCGGGCCCCATGTTCTGGCGCCCGAGCGCACCGCAGCCCGCCATGATCCCGCCGCCCGGTGACTATCCGCTGAACGCGGCGCCGCCCGCACTACCGCCGAAGGCCTGAGCATCCGACCAGACCACCACGGTTTTCGGCCGCCTCGCGGCGCCAGCCGCTAATCGAACACGGGGTCTTCGGTGCGGGTGCGCTTGAGTTCGAAGAAGTGCGGGTACGAGGCCAGGGCGACCACGCCGTCCCACACGCGGCCCGCGTCCTCGCCGCGCGGGATGCGCGAGAGCACCGGACCGAAGAAGGCGACGCCGTTGACGTGGATCGTCGGGGTGCCGACATCGGGGCCGACCTTGTCCATCCCCGCGTGGTGGCTCTCCCGCAGCGCCTTGTCGAACTCGGTGCTGGTGGCGGCATCGGCGAGCTCGGCGGGCAGGTCGAGCTCGGCGAGGGCGTCGGCGACGACCGCGGCGAAGGATTCCTGCGCGGTCTCGCGCTCGTATTCGTCCTTGCGCTCATGGATGCGGGTGCCCAGCGCGGTGTAGAGCGGCGCCAGGATCTCCTGGCCCACCTTCTCGGCGGCGGCGATCGCGACCCGGACCGGGCCCCAGCCCGCGGCCATCAGGTCGACGTAGCGTTCGGGCAGATCGTCCTTGCCCTCGTTGAGCACCGACAGGCTCATCACATGGAAGCGCGCCTCGATGTCGCGCACCTTCTCCACTTCCAGAATCCAGCGGGACGTGATCCAGCACCAGGGGCACAGCGGGTCGAACCAGAAATCGACGACGTCCTTCGTGGCTTGATCGCTCACGGAGCTTTCCTCTCGAGTCACAGTTGGGCAGGTCGCAACGCCCCGCCGGTTGGTGCAACCGCGCCACGCCCGGAATCGTTCCCTTGCGGTGATCTCGCGCACTAGGCTCGACGGCGAGGAGTCCCGGTCGTCCGCGAGAAGGAGTCCGTTCATGAGCTCGAATCAGCATTTCGTCGTCATCGGTGGCGGGCTCGGTGCAGCCAAGCTCGCCGAGGCCCTGCGCGCCAACGACTTCGACGGCCGGGTGACAGTGCTGGCCGCAGAGGAGGAGCTGCCCTATGAGCGGCCGCCCCTGTCCAAACAGCATCTGGCGGGCACCCAGCAGCTGCCCGATTTCACCGTCGACCAGGGTTCCTGGTACCGCGATCATCACATCGACCTGCGGCTGGGCACCACGGCGACGGCGTTCGATCCGCGCGCCCACACGGTGACGCTGCCCGACGAATCCACCCTGAGCTACGACAAGCTGGCGCTGGCCACCGGTTCGCGTCCGCGCACGCTGCCCATTCCCGGCGCCGACGCGCCGAATGTGTACACCTTGCGCACGATCGGCGATTCGGATGTGCTCGCCCAGATCCTGCGGACGCACCGGCAGCTGGTGATCATCGGCGGCGGCTGGATCGGCCTCGAGGTCGCGGCGCAGGCGCGGGCCAGGCAGGTCGAGGTGACCGTGCTGGAGGCGGCCGAGCTGCCCCTGCTCGGCGTGCTCGGCCCGGAGATGGGCGCGTTCTACGCCGAGCTGCATCGCGCGCACGGCGTCGACCTGCGCACCGGCACCAAGGTCGACACGATCCTGACCGACGACGGCCGCGCCACCGGCGTGCAGCTCGGCGACGGCACCGTGATCCCCACGGAGGCGGTGCTGGTCGCGGTCGGCGCCCAGCCCAATATCGAGGCCGCGCTCGCGGCCGGACTCGCGGCGGACGGTGGCGTGCTGGTCGACGCGGGTCTGCGCACGAGCGACCCGGATGTGGTCGCGGTCGGTGACATCGCCGAGCAGGACCATCCGCTGCTGAACCGGCGGGTGCGCGTCGAGCACTGGGCCACCGCGCTCAACCAGCCCGCCGTCGCCGCGCTGACCATGCTCGGCAAACCCGCCTCCTACGACCGGCTTCCGTACTTCTTCAGCGATCAGTACGACGTCGGCATGGAGTACACCGGCTATGTCGGCCGCGACGACGACGTGCGCGTGGTGGTCCGCGGCGACCAGGCCGAACGCGAGTTCGTTGCGTTCTGGCTCGACCCGCAGAACCGGGTACGCGCGGGCATGAACGTCAACGTGTGGGACGTGACCGAGCGGATCAAGCAGCTGATCCTGACGGGCGAGCCGGTCGATCCGGACCGCATCGCCAACCCCGACACTCCTTTGTGACACAGGTCATAGCAATGGCGGGAGCCGAGGTGTCGAACGGCGCGCATCGGCTCCGACCATGTCTCGAGGGCGCCAGGAAGGCGCCACCGACACCAGGAGTATTCCGATGAAGTACATGCTGGTCAAGACCTACTCCGACGCCGCCTACTGCAGCACCCCGCTGCCGGAATGGGCGCCCGAGGACATCGCCGCCCACATCGATTTCCAGCGGGCGCTGGGCGAACAGCTCGCCGCCGCGGGCGAGCTAGTCGACGCCCAGGGCCTGGCGGGCCCGGAGCAGGCGATGGTCGTGTGCTCCGACGGCAGCTCGACGCCGGTGGTGACCGACGGCCCGTTCCCGGAGACCAAGGAGTTCCTGGCGGGCTACTGGATCGTCGACGTCGACTCCCCCGAACGCGCGATCGAGATCGCCGCGCAGGCTTCGGCCGCGCCAGGACCCGGCGGCAAGCCGCTCGGCGAGTACATCGAGGTACGCCAGATCATGAGCGCGCCCACCGCGTGAGCACCGCGCCGCACACCGAGGACCTGCTGCGCGAGCTCGCCCCGCAGGTCCTCGGCGTGCTGGTCCGCCGGTTCGGTGATTTCGATCTGGCCGAGGACGCCGTGCAGGACGCGCTGCTCGCGGCGGCCACGCAGTGGCGCACCGAGGGCCTGCCGGGCAATCCGCGCGGCTGGCTGATCCAGGTGGCGCAGCGGCGAATGGCCGACGCGGTGCGCGCCGAGGTCGCGCGGCGACGCAGGGAGACAACGGTTTTCGTCCGCGATGTCCCCGTCGAGGCGACCGGGCGCGACGACACCCTCGACATGTACTTCCTGTGCTGCCATCCGGATCTGCCACCCGCGGGCGCGATCGCCCTGACCCTGCGCGCGGTCGGCGGCCTGAGCACCGGCGAGATCGCCGCCGCGTTCCTGGTCCCGGAAGCGACCATGGCGCAACGCATTTCCCGCGCCAAGAAACGGCTCGCCGGGACCGACCGGCCGTTCGCCGACGGCGCGAACGACAGCGCCCGCCTGAGCGCGGTGCTGCAGGTGCTGTACGTGATCTTCACCGAAGGACACACCAGCAGTTCCGGCGCCGGGCTGCGCCGGGCCGACCTGTCCGCCGAGGCGATCCGGCTGACCCGCGCGCTGCGTGCCCTGCTACCGGCGAACACCGAGGTCACCGGCCTGCTCGCCCTGATGCTGCTCACCGACGCTCGCCGCGCCGCCCGCTCCGGACCGCACGGCGAGCTGATCCCCCTGCACGAACAGGACCGGTCCCGCTGGGACCGCACCCAGATCACCGAGGGCCTGCGCCTGCTCACCGCGACCATGCCCGCCGGCCTGTCCGGGCCGTACCAGATCCAGGCCGCGATCGCGGGCCTGCACGCGCAGGCAGCGCGGTTCGAGGACACCGACTGGGCGCGAATCCTGCTGCTCTACACCATGATCGAGCGTACCAACCCGAACCCGATGGTCACCCTGAACCGGGCCGTGGCGACCGCCATGGTGCACGGCCCCGCCGCCGGACTCGCCGTGGTCGACGCCGTCGCCGAACCGCTGGCCCGCTCCCACCGGCTCGCCGCGGTGCGCGGGCACCTGCACGAGATGACGGGCGATGACGCCGCTGCAGTCACGCACTATCAGCTGGCCGCCAAGCAGACGGCGAGCGTGCCGGAGCGCGACTACCTGCTGCTGCGCGCCGCCCGTTTGCGTTCGCGCGAGGCCGTATCGGCCGTTCGCTCGGGTCCACGCGAACAGCCCGGCGTCGAGAAAGTCGGCGGCCCGAACTCCGGCAAGGCCGCGCCGACCCACTGAACTCGCCGCGAAACCGTCGCGCGAAGTGTCGGTCAGCGTGCATGTTCGCCAACGCCGAGGTCGTGGGTCAGCACCCGCCAGCGCACATTCGACGTCAGCTCGCACCGACATATGAGGGTCTGGATGCCGAAGTGCCCGACGTGTGCGGTCGAGACCGGGTCAGCCTGCTTGTTCGAGGTTCGCGATCATTCGCGCGAGAGTGCCGGTGAGCGTGGCGAATTCGGCCTCGGCGATGCCGTCGGCCAGCTGTCGGCGGACGATGCCCACCGCGCGGGCCGCAGACTCGTGCACTGTCAGCCCCGTGTCGGTGACGGCATACCGGCCGTCCGCGTCGCGGGTGATCCACCCACGCGCGGCCAAGGCGGCGGTGACGTCGGTGATCGACTCGCCGTCAACCTCCCAGAACGGGCGCAGTGCCTCCGTCAGGTCGGCAGCGGGGTCGCGGATGATCGTGTTGAGCGTCTGCCACTCGCGCCGGGACATCCCGACGCTCTCGACCGTCTGGTCGAAGGTCGCCTCGATGAGCTGGTCCAGGCGTTTGACCTGGTAGCCGATCAGCCTGCGTTCGGTCATCGAACCTCCTTCAAATGCACTTCAGCAATTATATGTTCTATTACATGTACATGTCCGACGGTAGCATGAGCCCGTGGACGAGGTGGAGCGGATCGAACGGGCGATGATCGCCATCCGGCGGCGCCAGACCCGGCGCACCCTGGCCGCGGACGAGCCGAGCGGACAGGCCTTCGACGTGCTCGACGTCGTCGAGGACGCGACCGAGCCCACCGTGTCCACCGTTGCCGCCGCGCTGGCCGTCGATCAGCCGCGCGCCAGCAAGCTTGTCGCCGCCGCCGTCACCGCGGGATACCTGCGCCGCGTCGCCGACCAATCCGACGGCCGACGCTCGCTGCTCGTGCTCACCGAGCACGGCCGGGACCTGCTCGACCGGGCGCACGATCGCCGCCGCGGCGCCTTCGACCGGGCGATGACCGGCTGGTCCGAGACCGACCGCACCACCTTCGCCCGCCTGCTCGGCCGGTTTGTCGACGGCCTCGACTGACGGCGATGCTGGCAGACTCGCACGGGTGACTGACGTATTCAGTGCGGGCGTGCTGCTATACCGCCGCGGCGAGGCCGGGATCGAGGTTCTGCTCGGGCACATGGGTGGCCCGCTGTGGGCGAAGAAGGACTCCTCGGCGTGGTCGATTCCCAAGGGCGAGTATGTCCCCGACGAGGAATCGGCGCGCCTGGCCGCGGCCAGGGAGTTCACCGAGGAGCTCGGGCTCCCGGTGCCCGACGGCGACTGGATCGACCTCGGTGAGGTGCGCTACGGCAGCGGCGGCAGGCGCAAGACCGTCACCGTGTGGGCCGTCGAGGGCGATCTCGATCCGGCCGAGGTCGTCCCCGGCACGTTCGAGATGGAATGGCCACCGCGCTCCGGCCGCACCGGTGTGTTCCCCGAAGTCGACCGCGTGGCCTGGTTCGATCCGGCCACCGCGGAGGACAAACTCGGGAAAGGTCAGCGCCCCTTTCTCACCCGTCTCACCGAACACCTGGGCTGAATCCGGACACGCCGGTCGGTTACCTGGACGGAGTACATTGCGGTCATGCCCACCGACCTGCAGCTGAAGATCATGAACGCCGGCCACCGCGCCCTGCTCGCCCTCAGCCGTGGCCGCATCGGCAACAGCATCTTCGGGATGCCCTCCCTCGAGCTGACCACGATCGGCCGCAAATCCGGCGCGCCGCGCACGGTGATGCTGACCGCCCCGGTCATCGACGGCGACACGATCGTCGTCGTGGCCTCCCGCGGCGGCGACCCGACCCACCCGGCCTGGTACCTGAACCTGCGCGACAACCCGGACGTCGAGGTGTCGCTGCAGACCGGTCCGAAGCGACCGATGACGGCTCACGTCGCCACCCCCGAGGAACGAGCGAAGCTGTGGCCCCGGGTCGTCAAGGGGTACAAGGGTTACGGCGACTACCAGACCAAGACCAGCAGGGAGATCCCACTGGTGCTGCTCACACCACGAGCCTGATCAGACGAGCGCGGCCCGGAACTCCGTCGGGCTGCTGCCCCGCGAGCGCTTGAAGGCCGCGCTGAAACCGAACGCGTCGGAGTAGCCGACGGTGGTCGCCACCTGGGCGACGCTGCGGGCGGGATCGGCGAGCAGTTCCTCCGCTTCGGCCATCCGCCACTCGGTGAGGTAGGTCAGCGGCGGTTCCCCGATCACCTCGGTGAATCGCTTGGCGAACAGCGCCCGCGACACGGCGGCCTCGGCGGCCAGGCTCGCGACCGTCCACCGCTCGAAAGGCTTGGCGTGGATGGCTTCCAGCGCCGGGCCCACCACCGGATCGGCCATGCCGCGATACCAGTTGGGGGCGCAGTGCTGCTGCTCGGCGAGCCAGGTGCGCAGATTGCAGACCAGCGACCAGTCCAGCAGACGGTCCATCATGGCCTGCGAGCCCGCGCTGTGCCGGACCGCCTCGGCGGCGGAATCCTCGAGCCAGGCGCACACGTCGCTGTCGGCGGCGACCACCATCACCGGCGGCAGGGCGCGCAGCAGGCGTTCGTGCCGCCTGCCCGAGGCGCGATAAGCACCGACGATCAGCGAGGTCTCCCCCGGCGCACCGGTTTCGGCGATCTCCTCGTCCGATTCCGGTGCGGCGCAGGATGAATCGGTCCGGCCGAACCCGTCCGGCACGAAGCAGGACAGCTCGTACTCGGTGAGCGGCCGATCGGGCACGGCCTCGGTATCGGTGAGCTGGAACGGTTCACCGGCCTGCACCACCGCCGTGTCGCCCGCGCCGAGCCGGGTGCGCGAGCCGTCGGCGAGCACCAGGGTGCCGCCGCCGCGCAGCACGCACACCATGATCAGCGGCGCTCGGTCGGCGAAGCGAATCGTCCACGGTGCGCGCAGGACGGCATGGGCGACGACCGAGCCGTCGGCACGGATACCACTCAGTAGCGAACTCAACGGGTCCATGCCATCAGCGTAGACGAACTCCTATCAACCGGAGATGATCACCCATAGATCGTCCACGCGAATCACGGTTGACTCGTAGGCACGGGGCGCACCGCCCCACCCACGATCGAACAGGGAGCCCACCGTGTCGCAGTCGCCCACCACCACCGTGCCGACCACCACCGGGTCGAATCAGTCCGAATCAGGCACTCGCACAGCACTTGTCGTGCTCGCCCACCACCGCGCCGACTCGCTGTCCGCCCATATCGCGCGCCGCGCGGCCGCCCGGCTCACCGCCGCCGGGTACACGATCGACTTCCTTGATCTGCACGCCGAGAACTTCGACCCCCGGATGACCGTGGCCGACCAGCCCGAGTGGGGCAACCGCGACAAGCAGTACGCCCCCGGCACCGAGGCGCATATGCGGCGCCTGCTGGCCGCCGAGGTCGTGGTCGTGGTCTTCCCGGTCTACTGGCAGAGCGTGCCCGCGACGCTCAAGGGCTGGATCGACAGCGTCTGGAACTACGGATTCGCCTACGGCCGCAGCAAGCCGCGCCTGGCGGGCAAGCGCATCCTGTGGCTCGGGCTCGCGGGTGCGACCGCGGGCGACGAGATCATCCCCGGCATGCAGCAGTTGCTGGAAGCCCAGCTCAGCGAGGGACTGGCCTACTACAGCGGCTTCGCCGACTCCCGGGTCGGCCTGCTCCCCGACGCCGAGGACCAGCCGCAAAGCCTGGACGCCGAAGGCAATCTCGTCATCGGCGAGGCGATCAGCGGTGACGCCCGCACCGCGCATTACGCCGCGTTCGAGGCGACCGCCGAGGGCTTCGTCGACGACTTCCTCGCCGCCGAACTGGTCAACGCCTGAGGGCGGGGTCCGCGCGGTGACCGTCACGGTCACCGCGCGATCGGGCCCGAACTAGATACCCGGCAGGGCGCGCAGCAAGACACCGAACAGTTCGGTGTGCGTTCCGGATTCGGCGGCCGCCTTGTCGATGGTGCCGAGTGCGCTCGCGGTGAATTCGGCGCTCTGCTCCGGGACGTAGTTGTCCGGGTCGTCGATGCCGGGCGCGTACTGCGCGAACATGGTCGTCATCGCCTGCAGGAACGGCGCCATCAGCGTGGCCAGGTGCGCGGCGGTGCCACCGGTGGTGCGCACCATCTTGCCGCCCTGCTGGAAGCCGGCGAACATCGAGTACATGCCGCCCAGGATCGCCAGGTCGTACATCGCCGCTGCGCCGAAATCCGCGCCGACGAACTCGGCCCGGCCGAACAGCTCCAGCACCGCGCGGAACCGATCGAAGGCCGCGGTCGCGCCGCTGTAGAGTACGAACGCCGCCGGTCCGCCGATCATCGACGGCACGGCCATGATGCCGCCGTCGATCAGGTCGACCTCGTTGGCCAGCGCCCATGCGCCCAGCGACCGCGCCTGCTCCGGCGTGGTGGTGGTCAGGTTCACCACGGTGCGGCCGCGCAGTTGCGCCGCGGCGGGCTCGATGTGCTCACGCACCGCCGGGTCGTCGAGCACGCACAGGATCACCAGATCCGCAGCCGCCATCGCCTCGGCGGAAGTCGCGGCGAGCACCGCGCCCTCGGCCACGAGCGCCTCGGCCCGCGCCGCGGTGCGGTTCCACACCGTCACCTGGTGGCCACCCGCGAGCAGCGCCTGCGCCAGCGCGGTGCCCATCGCGCCGAGGCCGATTACCGAAACCCGCTGTGCCGTCGCCGAGTTGGTCATGTTTCCCCTTGGTTCGAAGCTCTCGCCGCCGGTCGGCGACGCACTCCTAGATTCGCCCGTAGCGGTACACTTCACAAGTACCGACTATCAAGTCCAATACTCACCGAAAAGTAAGTAAGGCGAAGATGAAGCAGCGAGAGCGTCCGTATTCCTGCGGTATCGATGCCGCGCTCGACGTCGTCGGCGGCAAGTGGAAGGCGCTGATCCTGTGGGCGTTGTCCACCGGGACGCAGCGCTTCGGCGATCTGAAGCGGATGGTGCCAGGAGTGACGGAGAAGATGCTGATCCAGCAGCTGCGCGAGCTCGAGCACGACGGCATCGTCAGCCGGGAGATCTACCCGCAGGTGCCGCCGAAGGTGGAGTACTCGCTCACCGAGCTCGGCGTCTCGCTCAATGCGGCGCTGGTGACGCTCGGCGCGTGGGGCAACGAGCACATGGACCACATCTGCGAGGTCAAGGGTGTTGCGGCGCCGGTGCACTGACAGCTCGACGCGAGAGAGCAGTGCGGTGCCCGTCGATCAACGGGCACCGCGTCGATCTCAGGCCTGGATGCCCCTCCAGGTCTGGCCGGTGATGCGCTCGTAGGCCTCTTCGTACTTGCGCCGGGTCGCCTCGACCACGTCGGCGGGGATCTCCGGGCCCGGGTACTCCTTGTTCCAGCCGGTGGAGGTCGACCAGTCGCGCACGAACTGCTTGTCGAAGGATCGCTGCGCGCGGCCCGGCTCCCACTCGTCGGCGGGCCAGAAGCGCGAGGAGTCGGAGGTGAGCACCTCGTCGCCGAGGGTGAGCACGTCACCGTCCCAGCCGAATTCGACCTTGGTATCGGCGACGATCACGCCCGCCTTCGCGGCATGCTCGGCGCCGCGCGAGTAGATCTCGAGGGTCAGGTCACGCAGCTTCTCGGCGACCTCGCGGCCCTCCTGGTTCACCACATCGGCGAAGCTGATCGCCTCGTCGTGCCCCTCGGCGGCCTTGGTGGAGGGGGTGAAGATCGGCTCGGGCAGCTTGTCGCCGTCCCGCAGCCCCGGCGGCAGCGCGATGCCCGACACGGTCCCGGACTGCTGGTACTCCTTGAGCCCCGACCCGGTCAGGTACCCGCGCGCGATGCACTCGACCTGCACCATCTTCAGCGGCTTGACCCGGATGCCGCGCCCGGCGAACTCGGCGGGCACATCGGTCGCGGAGACCACGTGGTTGGGGATGCCGGTGAAGTACTCGAACCACCAGTTCGACAGCTGGGTCAGCAGCGCGCCCTTCTCCGGAATCGGCGTCGGCAGCACGACGTCGTAGACCGACACGCGGTCCGAGGCAACCAGCAGCAGGGTGTCGCCGTCCTCGTAGAGGTCACGAACTTTCCCGGCGTGCAAATGCTTCAACGTCGAGCCTCCGAATCCTGGGTGGGCGTACTGGGTTCGCCCGGAACTCTACCGGCCCGCCCGGTGACCGGATTCGGCCTGGTCACCGCGACGCGAGGCCGGTCACATTCCGGTCCGGCGCGCTCTCGCCGAGGCCACGGTTCCGCGCCGGTGGCGATCGCGGGTGTGTGCCCGGCCGGCCGCAGCTCCGCCGCGGTGGCGGTCGCCGGGCCGCATCCGGACCGGCCGCAGTCTGTCGGGGTTGCTGGTCAGGCGGTCGCGCGCTCACCATCGGCGACGCGGAACGTGCGGCGGTAGGCCAGCGGGGCGACGCCGACGGCGACCTGGAAGTGCTGGCGTAGCGAGGTGCCCGTCGCGAAGCCGACGCGGCTCGCGATCTGCTCGACCGACAGATCGCTGGCCTCGAGCAAGTGCCTGGCCCTGGCCACGCGTTGCTGGGTGAGCCAGCGGCCCGGACTCATCCCCACTTCGTCGACGAACCGGCGGGCGAAGGTGCGCTGGCTCATTCGCGCGTGCGCGGCCAGTTCCGCCATGGTCAGCGGAAGCTCGAGGTGTTCGAGCGCCCAGTGCCTGGTCGCGGCGGTGCTCGCGACCGCGGGATCGGGGACCGGCTGGTCGATGTACTGCGCCTGCCCGCCCTCGCGCCACGGCGGCACCACGCAGCGGCGGGCCACGTGGTTGGCCACCGCGCTGCCGTGGTCGGCGCGCACGATGTGCAGGCACAAATCGACACCGGAGGCCGCGCCCGCCGAGGTGAGAACGTCACCGTCGTCGACGAACAGGACGTCCGGGTCGAGCCGCACCTGCGGGAAGTGCAGGCGGAACGACTCGGCAAGGCGCCAGTGGGTGGTCGCGGGTCGCCCGTCGAGCAGACCCGCAGCGGCCAGGACGAACGCGCCGGTGCAGATCGAGACGATCCGGGTACCCGGCCGGATTCGCGCGAGCGCGTCCCCGGTCACCTCGCCCAGTCCGGTGACCGACTCGGAGATGTCGCATGCCGGGACCACCACCGTGTCGGCGGTCGCCAGCAACTCGGGTCCGTGCTCGACGGTGATCCGGAAGTCGGCGCAGGTTCGTACCGGCAGGCCGTCCGCGGAACAGGTGAGCACCTCGTAGCGGTCGTCGAGACTGCCGAAGACCCGCTGCGGCGTACCGAGTTCGAACGGATACACGCCGTCGAGAGCCAGAACCACCACGCGATGCATGGCACGATTCTATCGGATGATGACCTTTCTGCCATTTCCCCGGCGCCGCGCACCCGGCACCGTTGACGCCATGACCGACACCATGCGCGCCATCAGCCAGGACACTCTCGGCGGACCCGAGGTCCTGCGCGAGATCGAACTCCCCCGTCCGGCCCCCGGCCCGAGCCAGCTGCTGATCCGCGTCCACGCGGTCGGCCTCAACCCGACGGACTGGAAGCATCGCGCTCTTCCCGGATTGTTCTTGCCCGCACCGCCTTTCGTGCTCGGCTGGGATGTCTCCGGCGTCGTCGAGGCCGTCGGCTACGGCGTCACTCTGTTCGAGCCCGGCGACGAGGTATTCGGCATGCTGCCCTACCCGCACGGGCACGGTTCGCTGGCCGAGTACGTCATCGGGCCCGCGCGTGCCTTCGCTCGCAAGCCGGACAACGTCGACCACATCGTGGCCGGTGCCACGCCGCTCGCCGCGCTGACCGCCTGGCAGGCCCTGGTCGACACCGCGAATGTCCAAGCGGGGCAACGGGTGCTGATCCACGCGGCCGCGGGCGGGGTGGGGCATCTGGCGGTGCAGATCGCGAAGTCGCGGGGCGCGTATGTCATCGGGACGGCGAGCGCCGCCAAGCACGAGCACCTGCGCGCACTCGGCGCCGACGAGCTGATCGACTACCGGGAGGTCGACTTCGCCGAGGTCGTCCACGATGTCGACGTGGTCCTGGACACCCTCGGAGAGGAGAACAGCCGCCGATCCCTGCCGACTCTGCGACCCGGCGGACTGCTCGTCAGCATCCTGGCGAGCACCGGGACCGACCTGCCCGCCGAGGCGGCCCGGCAGGGCGCCCGTTTCGCCGCGCTGCTCGTCGAGGCCGATCATGCCGGGATGCGGGCCGTCGCCGCGCTGCTCGCGTCGGGCGAGCTCAGGCCGACCATCGCCGGGGTGTTCCCGCTCGCCGAAGCGGCGAAGGCGCACGCGCTCGGCGAGACCGACCGGACGCTCGGAAAGCTCGTGGTCACCGTGCCCTGACCAGGCCGGCGCCGCCCGGCAGGTGCGCGGCGGCGCCGACCCGGGGCACGCGGTGGCGGCGAGGCCGGAAACTCGTGAGCGGGGTCCGACGGCAAGTGGCATTGTGGACGCTGATGTGCGCACCGGTGCAGACCGGAACGCGCGACCGTGCCGTGTTCGTCGACGACGAAGGAGATCTATGTCCGCCCCGAATCTCACCCGCGACCAGGCGGTCGAACGCGCCGCCACCGTGGCCGTGCAGAACTATCGGATCGAACTCGACCTCACCGACCAGCCGCGAGGCGCGGGTTCGGCAGTGTCGGACACCTTCGGTTCGAAGACCACCGTCACCTTCACCGCCACGCCCGGCGCGAGCACCTTCATCGACCTGGTGGCGCCGCGGGTGCGTTCGGCCGTGCTCAACGGCACTCCGCTGGATGTGAGCGACTACGACGAGTCGACCGGGATCACGCTGCCCGATCTCGCCGAGACCAACGAGCTCGTCGTCGAGGCCGACTGCGAGTACTCGCACACCGGCGAGGGCCTGCACCGGTTCGTCGACCCGACCGACGACAACGTCTACCTGTACTCGCAGTTCGAGACCGCCGATGCCAAGCGGATGTTCGCCTGCTTCGACCAGCCCGACCTCAAGGCCACCTTCGACATCGTCGCCACCGCACCCGGGGACTGGCGGGTCGTCTCCAACGGCGCCACCGCCGAGGAGCACAAGGTCGGCGCGGTCGTGCGGCACACCTTCGCGACCACCCCGAAGATGAGCACCTACCTGGTCGCCATGATCGCCGGTCCGTACGCGACGTGGACAGACTCCTACACCGACAGCCACGGCGAGATCCCGCTCGGCCTGTTCTGCCGCGCCTCGCTGGCCGAGCACATGGACGCCGAGCGGCTGTTCACCGAGACCAAGCAGGGTTTCGCCTTCTACCACGACAACTTCGGCGTGCCGTACGCCTTCGGCAAGTACGACCAGCTGTTCGTGCCGGAGTTCAACGCGGGCGCGATGGAGAACGCGGGCGCGGTCACCTTCCTCGAGGACTACGTGTTCCGGTCCAAGGTGACCCGCGCGTCCTACGAGCGCCGCGCCGAGACCGTGCTGCACGAGATGGCGCACATGTGGTTCGGCGATCTGGTCACCATGAAGTGGTGGGACGACCTGTGGCTCAACGAGTCGTTCGCGACCTTCGCCTCGGTGCTGTGCCAGGCCGAGGCCACCGAATACACCAGTGCCTGGACCACGTTCGCGAATGTGGAGAAGTCCTGGGCCTACCGCCAGGACCAGCTGCCCTCGACCCACCCGATCGCCGCCGACATCCCCGACCTGCACGCGGTGGAGGTCAACTTCGACGGCATCACCTACGCCAAGGGCGCTTCGGTACTCAAGCAGCTCGTCGCCTATGTCGGCCTGCAGCCGTTCCTGGCCGGTCTGCGTGACTACTTCGCCGAACACGCCTACGGCAACGCCACTTTCGACGATCTGCTGGCCGCGCTGGAGAAGGCGTCGGGCCGTGACCTGTCGAGCTGGGGCGCGCAGTGGCTCAAGACCACCGGCCTCAACATCCTGCGTCCCGACTTCCTCGTCGCGCCGGACGGCACGTTCTCGAGTTTCGCCGTGGTGCAGGAGGGCGCCGAGCCCGGCGCCGGCGAGCACCGCGTGCACCGGATCGCGGTCGGCGTCTACGACGATGTCGACGGCAAGCTGGTGCGCACCCACCGCGCCGAGCTCGACCTCGACGCGACCGGACGCACCGAGGTACCCGAGCTGGCGGGCGTGCCGCGCGGAAAGCTGGTGCTGGTCAACGACGACGACCTCACCTACTGCTCGCTGCGCCTCGACCCCGATTCGCTCGACGTGGTCGTGCAGCGCATCGGTGACATCGCCGATTCGCTGCCGCGCACGCTGGCCTGGTCGGCGGCCTGGGAGATGACCCGCCAGGCCGAGATGAAGGCCCGCGACTTCGTCGCGCTGGTGCAGCGCGGGATCGGCGCGGAGTCCGAGATCGGTGTGGTGCAGCGGCTGCTCATGCAGGCGGCCACCGCCATCTCCAGCTACGCCGATCCGGTGTGGGCCGAGCAGGAGGGCTGGCCCGGTTTCGCCGACCGGCTGCTCGAGCTGGCCCGCGAGGCCGAGGCGGGCTCGGATCATCAGCTGGCCTTCGTCAACGCGCTGACCGGGGCGTTGCTCGCGCCGCGCCACACCGGCGTGCTGGCTCAGCTGCTCGACGGCGATCCGGCCGTGGCGGGGCTGCCCGGGCTCACCGTCGACACCGACCTGCGCTGGCGCATCGTCACCGCGCTGGCGGCGGCCGGGCAGATCGACGCCGACAGTGTCGACTCGCCGACCATCGACGCCGAGCTGGCGGGCGATCCGACGGCGGCGGGCAAGCGCCAGGCCGCCGCGGCCGCCACCGCGCGCCCGATCGCCGAGGTGAAGGAGCAGGCCTGGGCGACGGTGATGGGCGACGACTCGGTGCCCAACATCACCGCCCGCGCCATCGTCGGCGGCTTCGCGCCCGCCGGTCAGGGCGAGCTGCTCGCCCCGTACGTGGACAAGTACTTCGCCGAGATCCCCGCCGTGTGGGAGCGCCGCTCGAGCGAGGTCGCCCAGACCGTCGTCATCGGCCTGTACCCGCACTGGGCGATCACCGAGGACGCCGTCGCCAAGGCCGACGAGTTCCTGGCGGGCGATCACCCGCCCGCCCTCTACCGCCTGGTCTCCGAGGGCCGGGCCGGTATCGAACGTTCCCTGCGCGCACGGGAATTCGACGCCAAGTAGCCGGCTGTCCGAGGGCCCGGTGCTGCGAGTTCGCCGCGCCGGGCCTTCGCGCAGTTCGTACCCGGGTCCGGCGTGCGGCGCGGCTCGCTGCTGTGAGCAGATCTGCTGGGGGCAGCAGCAGCGGCGAATCACGGTGCGCGCGAGGCACCGTGGACGCATGGCACACGACGACAAGACTCCGATGTTCAGCTGGCGGGCCCGCGAACAACTGTTCGGCCGCCGCATTCTCGTGCTCGACGGTCCGCTCGACGACGACAACGGCACGCTGCTCATCACGCAGCTGCTGACTCTGGCGGCACAATCCCCCGAGGCGCCGATCTCGCTGTGGATCCACTCTCCCGGTGGCTCGGTGCCGTCGATGCTCGCGATTCGCGACGTCATGCGGCTGGTTCCGTGCGAGGTGTCCACGCTCGCGCTCGGATTGGCATGCAGCGCAGGGCAGTTCCTGCTGTCCTCGGGCACGCCGGGCCGCCGTTTCGCCCTGCCTCACGCCCGCATCCTGATGCATCAGGGCTCGGCGGGTATCGGTGGCAGCGCGGTGGAGGTCGAGGTGCAGGCCGACGATCTTCGCTACACCGTCGACACCGTCCTCGGCCTGATCGCCGCCGACACCGGCCAACCCTTCGACCGTGTCTACGAGGACTCCCTGCACGACCGCTGGTTCACCGCGACCCAGGCACTCGAATACGGGTTCATCGACCACATCGTCGAATCGTTCGACCAGGTCGTCCCCAACCGCCACCGCATCGGCATCACGGCATAAGGAGTCATCGTGACCAGTTACACCATCCCTAATGTCGTGTCCCAGCATCGCGGTGGTGAGCGGATCACCGACATCTACTCGCATCTGCTCAGCGAGCGCATCGTCTACCTCGGCACGCCCATCGATTCCGGTGTCGCCAACGCGCTCATCGCCCAGCTGCTGCACTTGGAATCCGACAGCCCCGGCCAGCCGATCAGCCTGTACATCAACTGCGAGGGCGGCGATCTGTCGGCGATGCTGGCCGTCTACGACACCATGAGTTTCATCAAGGCGCCCGTGCACACCACCTGCGTCGGCCAGGCCATCGCGGTCGGCGCGGTCCTGCTGGCCGGCGGCGCGGCGGGTCATCGTTCGATGCTCCCGCACACCCGAATCGTGTTGCATCAGCCCGCGACTCGCGGCCAGGGCACCATCCCGGACCTGATCCTGCAGGCCGACGAGATCGTCCGGATGCGTGCGGCGATCGAGGCGATCCTGTCCAAGCACACCGGTCAGACACCGGAGACCCTGCGCCGCGACACCGATCGGGACCGGGTGTTCACCGCCGACACCGCGCTCGAATACGGCCTGGTCGACCAGGTGCTGCACGAACGGGAGTGAATGGCATGGCCGCACCCACTCACGGCGGGAGCGGCCTGTCGTGGTCGTGACAGGCCGCTACTGCTCATGGCGTCGCTGCTGTGCGGCAACGGCGATTCAGCTGTGCGTCACTGCTTTTCGATGCGGTCCAGGTAGGCGCGGCGCACTTCGTCGTCGACCCGGGTGATCGCGGCGTCGTCGTTGGCGGCCTTGCGGAAGACCCGCATGACCGCTTCCGGCACCAGCCCGGACGCATTGGCCGCCAACCCGACATACGACGGCACCGCGGTCTCGGCGGCCCTGGTCTTGACCGTGCGGACCACGGCGTCGGCGATGTCCTCGGGATCGACGGCGGGCAGGATGCCGTAGTCGATGCCGGAGCTCAGTTCGGTGCGCACCGCCGACGGGAGCACCGCGCTCACGCTGACCCCGGTCGCGTCCATCTCCAGCCGGGTTGCCGCCGTCAGCCCGACCACCGCGAACTTGCTGGCGTTGTAGACGGCCAGGCCCTTGATCGGGAACTTGCCCGCCAGCGAGGCCACGTTCACGACATGGCCGTACCCGCGCTCGACCATGCCGGGCAGGGCGAGGCGCATGCCGTGGATGACGCCGTAGACGTTGACGTCCATGGTGAGCTGGTCGATCCGATCGGACTGGTCGAGGAACGCGCCGTTGGGCATCACGCCCGCGTTGTTCACCAGCACGTCCAGCGGTGCGCCACGCCACTTCGCGGCCGCGGCGAGAAACGCCGCGTACGAGTCCTTGTCGGTGACGTCGAGGACATGCCCCATGGCCCGGATGCCGATCTCGTCGGCGGCCTGCACCGCCAGCGCCTCGTCGAGATCACCGAGCGCGACGTAGGCGCCCTTGGCCGCGAAGGCCGCGGCGGTGGCGAGGCCGATGCCGCGTGCGGCGCCGGTGACCGCGACCAGCGCGCCGTCGAGGTCGATTCGTGGGTAACTCATGCCGGTACCGCCATCTCGTCGTCGGTGGTGATGGTGAAGTCGTCGGGGTCGAAGGCGCTGACCCGGCGGGTCAGCTCACCGGTGGACCAGGGCCAGCTGAAACTGTTGCGGCCGTTGGCATCCAGGTAGTAGCTCTGGCAGCCGCCCGCGTTGTAGACGGTGCCGGCCAGCGCGGATTGCACCTGGTCGACATAGCGGGCCTGGACCTCCGGCCGCACATCCAGGATCGCCCAACCCCGCCGCCGCGCGCTCGCGATCGCCGAGACCAGGAAGTCGACCTGGGCCTCGAGAATGGCGAAGGCCGAGGAGTGGCCGGTGCCGAGACTGGGGCCGAGCACGGTGAACGCATTGGGGAAACCGGTGGTGACGGTGCCGAGGTAGGCCTCGGGCGAGCCCTGCCAGTGCTCGGCCATGGTCCGCCCGTCGGCGCCGCGCACGATGTCGGCCAGCGGGGTGTCGAGGATGTGGAAGCCGGTGCCGAGGATGACGGCGTCGACCTCGGCGGTACTGCCGTCGGCGCCGATCACGGTGTTGCCGCGGAACTCGGCGACGGCGGTGGCGTGCACGTCGACGTTGTCCTTGGTCAGCGACTGGAGGTAGCTGTTGGAGAACAGGATTCGCTTGCAGCCGAGCAGATAGTCGGGGGTAAGCTTGGCCCGCAGCTGCGGATCGCGCACCACCGCACGCAGATACGCCGAGCCCACCGACTGCACCGTCTGCATCAGCGGACGCGGATTACGGAACGCGACGCCGAGCCCTTCCATCAGCGTGTACTCCACCGAGCGTAATGCCTTGTGCGCGAAGGGCACCCGGCGCATGACCCGCTTCTCTATGCGGGGCACCGGGTGGTCGAGCTTGGGCAGCACCCACTGGGCGGTCCGCTGGAACAGGTGCAGCGCGACGACCTCCTTCTGGATCTCCGGCACGAACTGCACCGCCGACGCCCCGGTCCCCACCACGGCGACGCGCTTGCCGCGCAGGTCGTAATCGTGATTCCAGCGCGCGGAATGGAACACCTCGCCGGGGAACTCGGCCAGGCCAGGGATCTCGGGCACGCGCGGCTCGTTCCACGGACCGGCGGCCGAGACGACGAAGCGGGCGGTCAGCTCGCCGTCGCCGGTGTCGAGCCGCCACAGCCGCGCGGACTCGTCCCAGCGCGCCCTGAGCACCTGCACACCGAAACGCGTGCGGTCGGCGAGACCGTGCTCGCGCGCAACGCGGTCGACATAGGCGAGGATCTCGGGCTGGGTCGCGAACAGCCGCGACCACTCGCTGTTGGGGGCGAACGAGAACGAGTACAGGCCCGATGGCACGTCGCAGGCACAGCCGGGGTAGGTGTTGGCGCGCCAGGTACCGCCGAAGGTCTCGGCCTTCTCGACGATCAGCACATCCTCGACACCGGCCTCGGCGAGCTTGATCGCGGCGCAGATGCCCGAGATGCCCGCACCGATCACGACCACTTCGTGGTGGCTGCTCATACGTTTTCTCCTTCGACGACAGACACCTGGACCGCGTCGGCGACCCGGGCGGGGACGATGCGGCGGGCGGCGGCCATGGTGGCCTGCCGCCGGGCCGAATCCATGAAGTTGGGGCCCATCACCGCGAGTTCGGCGGGGCCGGGCTCGACCCGGATCACCCGGGTACCGGCGGCGCGCAGCAGCGCCACTTCGCGGTCGAGCCCTCGGGTCATCTGCGCGCGCAGCAGACGTTCGACGCGGCTCAGGCCGGTGGCCGGTGCGCCGCCCGCCGAGGTCATCGGCGCGACGACCACCACCTCGTCGAGGTACAGCGGGGCCAGCAGATCGGCCGACACCGAGGACACCGCACCGCCGTCGACGAAGTTGCGTCCGTCGATCGACACCGGCGGGAACCAGCCGGGGATCGCCCACGACGCGGCGATCGCCGCGCCGAGATCGACATGCGGCGCGTTCTTCGAACCGAAGGCGACCCGCTCGCCGGAGCTGGGGTCGGCGGCGACCAGCCAGGTCGCCGGATGGTCGACCCACCCGCCGCGCGGGGCCAGCGCCCGGCCGAACGCGCGCAGCCAGTTGGCATCGCCGCGGCCCTTCGGCAGGAGCCCGGCCAGCGCGGTGTAGACCGAACCGCTGCGCACACCGGCCCCGACGAGCCCGAGACCGGGCAGCCCGAGCGCGGGCGGCGGTGGCATCGCACCAGGGTCGACGGCCACGTGCTGAGCGAGGACCGGGTCGGCGTCGGGCGCGCCGTCCAGGGCGGCGAGGAGGTCGGCCGGGGTACGCCCGGAGCCGAGCGCGGCGACGATCTCCGCACCCGCCGAGGTGCCGATCAGCACATCGGCGGTGCGGACATCCCAGTCGAGAGCGCGTTCGACGGCGTCGAGGGCGACAGCTGTCCAGGCGAAGCCGAGGATGCCGCCGCACCCGATGGCGAGGCCACGTCGTGTAGTCATAACTCGGATACTAACGGTATTCGAGTTCCAGCGGTACCCCGTTTTGCTACACTTCTGCCGTGGCCAGGATGACGCGCAAGGAGTCGCACGCACTCACCCGCGAGCGTTTGGTCGAGACAGCCAAGCGCCTGTTCCTCGCCGACGGCTACAACGTGACCTCGCTGGAGAAGGTGGCCGCCGAGGCCGGCTTCTCCAAAGGCGCCGTCTACTCCAACTTCGCCACCAAGCACGAACTCGGCCTGGCCGTGATCGATGTCGTGCACGTGGAGCGGGCCCAGTCCCTCGCCGACGCGGTGCTGCCGCACGACACCATGGCGCAGCGGATCGAAGGCTTCGCCCGCTGGGCCGACCAGAACATCGGCGACGTCGGCTGGACGGCACTCGAGGTCGAGTTCGCGACCAGCACCAGGCACATGCCCGAGGTCCGCACCGAACTGGCAGCCCGCCGCCGCTCGATGACCACGGTGCTGGCTTCCCTGATCCAGGTGCAGGCCGACGAGATGGGCTTCGACCTGCCGATCTCGGCCGAAGACGCCGCGCTGCAACTACTCTCGCTCGGTATCGGCCTCGGCGTGCAGCGCGCGATCGATCCGGAGATGCCGGTCAGCGCGCTCGTCGATCAGCTGCGCAGCCTGCTCGAGTCCGTGCGGACGGCCTGATTCGGCAGGATCGGGGTTGCCCGGCGGTCGGGGGTCAAGCCGCCAGGAGAACGGCGTTCGGGGCGACGAAGTTCTGCACCGGGGCGGGCTGGATCGCAGCGCCGATGCGTCGATCGCCACCGATGACGACCGCGCGGGCCGCGGCGGGACGGCGCATGGACTCGGCCACCTGGGCAACGAGGTCGCTCAGCGAGGTGCCGAGAGCACCCGCGAGGGCCGCGATCATCTCGCTCGACGGCTCCTTACGGCCGCGTTCGACCTCGGACAGGTACTGCGGGGAGATCCCCGCGCGGCCCGCGGTGTCGACGAGGGTGGAGCGCTGCGCCAGCCGCAGGGCGCGCAGGCGATCACCGAGGGCCTCACGCCACAGCGGTTCGGGACGCCCTTCGCCGCGTCCGCCCGGAATCACCCGCAACCCGTTGTGTTCGCCCATACTCCGAGCGTAGGGATACCGGCGCCGACACACCCGGTTCTTCTGCTCTCGGCGTAACCCGGCTCAGCGGGTGATGCCGAAGCGGGTGTCCACCCAGCCGAGCGCGTCGGCGAACGAGGCCGCGACGATGCCGCTGTGGTCGACGTCGTCGTACTTGCGGTAGTCGACGGACTGGCCGTGCAGTTGCTGCTCGGCGACCATCGCGTCGGTCGACTTCAGCGGGACGGTCATGTCGGAGCGGCCCTGCAGGACCAGCACCGGCGCGGTGAACCGCAACCCGCTGGGATCGTTGTCGTCGAGTACCCGCAGCAGTCCGGACAGGTCGCCGTCCTTGGTGAACACGTCCTTGGCGGACAGCCCACCCCACTTGCCGCGATCCCGCAGCGTCGCAGTGCATTCAGAGTCCGCGATCGGCAGCATCGACACCGCGCGGTCGGTGAGGAACCGGGCCGGATCGACATCGGTGACGGTCTGAGCGCCGCGCACGAGCAGCGGCACGTAGAGCGCGATGTCACCGGTGCCGAGCGTGCCGAGCGGGTTCGACACCGCCCACTTCGCCATCCGCACCTGCTCCCCCAGATGCGACGCGGGAGCCAGCGCGACGGCGCCGAGCAATTCCGAACCCGGCGCCCACGCGGCGGCCGCGCCCGCGGCGAACAGCGCGGCGTGACCACCCTGCGAATGCCCCATCGCCACCCAGCGCGCACCCACCGACTTGTCGACTTCGCGTGCGGCCGTGGCGAAATCGCTCACCGCCCGCTGTTCGGTCTCGCCGATCAGATAGCCGTGGTTGCCCGGCGTGCCGAGGCCCTGGTAGTCGGTCCTGGCCACCGCGTAACCCTTGGCGACCCAGCGCGCCTGTTCGTCCTTGCCCGGCGAGGATCCCTCGGTGCGCGAGGGCGCGCACGCATCGGCGACGCCGTTGGTACCCGGCGCCCAGGAGATCAACGGCCAGCCGCCCGCGGGCGGCGTCCCCTCCGGCACGGCGAGCGTGCCCGACACCGCGACGGTCTTGCCCTGCGCGTCGACCGATCGGTAGAGCACCAGCGAGTTGCGTGCGCCCGGCACCGCCTGCGACCCCGTCAGCGGTTGACTCCTGATCACCGAACCGTGCTGTCCCGGAATCGATTCCGCGGGCGGCGAGTAGAAGCGGGCCTGTGGTGCGCCCGCGACCTCGGCCACGCCCGGAGTGTCTTCGGCACAGGCCCCGGCCGACAAGGCCAGGCAGGCCACCGCGGCCACCGTGATCACCCGAGCGATACCTGTCTGCATGTTCCCCCCGCTACACCGACGGCCGGCACACCCGGCCGATAAACCGCCGACCAGGGTACTCGACGCCGCCGGGACGGCTGGGCGCCGTACGACGCCCAGCCGCCGGACTCAGCGCAGGACCCGGCCGAGGAAGTCGCGGATCAGCGCCGCGATCTCGGGTCCGTGTGTCTCCAGCGCGAAGTGGCCCGCGTCGAGCAGATGCAGTTCGGCGTCGGGCAGGTCACGCAGGTAGGCGCGCGCACCGTCGGCGCCGAAGATCTCGTCGTGCTCGCCCCAGGTGATCAGCGTGGGCGGGCGGTGCTCGGCGAAGTACTTCTGGAATTCGGGGTATCCGTCGAGATTGTTCTTGTAGTCGAAGAACAGCTGCAGCTGGATCTCCTTGTTGCCGGGGCGGTCCAGGTAAGCCTGGTCGAGGGTCCACGTGTCCGGGCTGACGAGGGCGAGCCGGTCCGCCGGTACACCGTGCGTGTACTGCCATGTCGTTGCGTCGAGTTCGAGCAGCTTGCGCACCTCGGGCTCATGGGTGGCGCGGTCGTTCGCGTGCGCGAACAGCACCTCCCAGAACGGGGTGAAGCCTTCGAGGTAGGCGTTGCCGCTCTGGGTGATGATCGCGCTCACCCGCTCGGGGTTGCGCGAGGCGATGCGCAGGCCGATGGGCGCGCCGTAGTCCTGGATGTAGACCGCGAATCGGTCGATGCCGAGGGTGTCGAGCAGTTCCAGGGTGATCTCGGTGAGTTTGTCGAAGCTGTAATCGAATTCGTCGACCTGCGGCATGGCCGACTGGCCGAAGCCGATGTGATCGGGCGCGATCACGTGGTAGTCCTCGGCCAGCGCCGGGATCAGATTGCGGAACATGGCCGAGCTGGACGGGAAGCCGTGCAGCAGAACGACAGCCGGGGCGTTCGGGTCGCCCGCCTCCCGGTAGAAGACGGTCTGGCCCTGGATCTGGACGGTGTTGTGGCGGGTCTGGCTCATGATGGATCTCTCTTTCTTATTCATACGGTGACCGGTTCGCGACGGCGGACCGGGGTGATCAGGAGGGCCGCGGCGACGGTGAGGACAAGCCCGAGGGCTAAGTAGCCGCGGTAGCTGTCGGTGAGGGCGTGCACGACGGTGGCCACGCCGAGGCCGGTGGCGGCGGCGAGCTGATGGATGACCCAGGCAGGCGCCAGCGTGCGGCCCATCCGGGCGGGGTCGAGACCGCGCGAGAGGATCGCCATGGTCAGCGGGATGACCGGGAACGACGCGACGCCGAACAGCACGGCCACCACGACCAGCACCTCCGGCCCCGGCACGAACACCGCGGGCAGCAGCGCGGCCAGGCGCACCGAATACAGCACCCGCAGCAGGGATTCCGGCGGGTGCCGCCGCAGCAGCCGCACCAGCCCCGCCGAGGTGACCCCGGCCGTCAGTGCGGCCAAGGCGACCAGCCTGCCCGCACCCGCCACCGACCAGCCCTGCTCCACTGCGTGCTTCGGCAACATCAGCACGACGACGTACAGGGTCGCCGCGTGTAACCCGAAGGACACCAGCACTTTCCACCGGTCGGCCAGCGACTCACCCGGGCCAGGGACCGTCGCGGCCCGCTCGTCGTCGGGCAGCAGCAGCCACAGCACGGCGGTGGCGGCCAGCCCGATCGCGCCGAGCAGCGCGAAGGTGCCGCGCACGCCGACCGGATCGAACAGCGCCGTGGCCGCCCACGGCGTGATCAGCTGCCCCAGATTGATGCCGATCGCGGCCCTGGCCATGGCGGGCCCGGCCTGCGTACCGTGCGCCCGTCCGAGCAGGGTGGTCACGGTGAGCGTGGACGAGGACGCGAAGCCGAGTCCGCCGAGCACCATGTAGGCGGCGACGAACTGCCACGTCTCGGTCACCGCGGCCAGCACCAGGTAGCTGCCCGAGATCAGCGTCAGCCCGCCGACAAGCACGAGCTTGGGTCCGAGCAGGTCGAGCAACCTGCCGATCCCCTGCTGCGCCAGCCCGGTGACCATCGTGCCGAGTGCGGCGGCCACGGCCAGCGCGGTCGCCGAGACGCCGTAGGCCGCGGCGGTCGGCGCGAAGAACACGCCCATGGTGAAGTTCAGGCCGAACGACACGGTCATCGCCGCCAGTCCGGCCCAGGCAAGGTGCTCACGCCGCATGCCCGCCACATCCTAACTCTCTAAATGCCTTTTAACGGTCACACCTGAACAGCAGTCGGCGACATTCCGCCGCCACGGAAGTCAGTCGTACACGGAATCGGTTCGCAGCCGGGCGATCTCGCCCTCGAGTTCGGCGATCCGGTCACGGAGGACCTGCATCGCCTCGGCGACGGCGGCCCGGGGGTACAGCGGCGGAATGTGCTGGCGGCAGTTCCAGTCGAACGCCTCGACCTCGATCAACACCGCCCGCTCGACCTGCGCGCGATAGCCGTCGACCACGAGCGAGGCGAGGAGTTCCGGATCCTCGGCGGCCTCGACCACCCGCGCCCGCCCGAAGATCTTCATCCGCGACTGCGCGGCGTAGTCCATCAGGAACAGCGAGACGCGATCGTCGTGATCGAGATTGCCGCGACTGATGTACTGCTTGTTGCCGCGGAAGTCGGCGAACCCCAGCGTGTGCGCGTCGAGCACCTTCAGGAATCCCGGTGCGCCACCGCGATGCTGGATGTACGGCCAGCCGGTCTCGCCGACCGTCGCCAGATAGAAGCTGTCACGTTCGCCGATGAACCAGGCCTCGTCGGGCCCGATCCGATCGGCCACCTCGGGCACCCGCGCCATCCGCTCATAGCTGCGCAGACTCCCGTGGACGCGCTGATGCTCGCGCACCAGCGGAGTGAACGCGACCTGCGCGTAGTGCCCGGTCACGACTGCCCCTTCGCGTGATTGCCCATGACTCGTCCCCTCGTGATAATGCCATCGATCTAACCTTTAATCAACAGTTAAAAGGTTAGAGACGGCCGGTTTGATTCCCGGTTCGGGAAAAAACTTCAGGGCGAAGGGCGAAAACACGATCGGCGCGTTCACCTCGGAAGGTGAACGCGCCGAACGGAAGAGAAGGAGCTAGCGGCCGATCGCCGCGGCCATCACGCGGACGGCGGAGATCAGGCCGTCGATCAGGTTGCCCTGACGGAACGACGCCAGCGCGGCGGTGACGCCCAGCTGGCAGATGCGGTCGTTGGCACGCTCGGCCACGTCCGCACCGGAACGGACCTCGATCGCGCCCTGATTCGGGGAGACGGCGATCAGCACCGATTCGGCCGCCTCGGGGGTGTTCGGCAGCAGCGCGTCGGCACCGGCCGCCGGGTCGGCGCCGAGATCGCCGAGGTAGATGTTGAAGCGGACCTTGGTCGCGCGGGTCGCCTCGGTGAGCGCGTTGTCCAGGGAGATGCGCTCACGGTCGGTGAACGGCACCTCGTCGAAGACGGTGCCCGACTCGTGCACGCCCGACACCCGGCCGCTGCTGGTCAGCGCGAACCCGTGCGGCAGGTCGGCCTCGACCACCGCGGGCCACTTAGAACTTGCCACTTGCCCGGCCTCCGATCAGCTCCGCGTTCGCGGCTTCGAGAGCCGCATGGCTGCCATGCGACTCGGCGGTGTGGTGACCCGCAGCGGTCACCTCGTCGGTAGCGCTCCACAGCACCGGCGAGTGGGTCCACTTCTGCCCGAGCGCGAAGTGGGCCGGCTTGTCACCGGGGAATGGCTTACCGAGATAGGACAAACCCGCGATCGCGAAATAGATCGCGGCCGGGATGCCGACGAAGATCAGCACTGTCTCGAGAATGCTCACGGTCCAACGGTAGACGATGCTGTGTAGTAGTTCATCCTCCGGCTGTCCCGAACGCCCGCGTGTCCGGCGTGATCACACCAGCCAGGCCGCCGCGTTGGCGGGCAACCGGTCGTCGACGATGGGCGCGCTGGCCAGCAGCACCTCCCCCGGCGGCAGCTGGATCGGCCCGTCGGACGCGTTGAGCACGCAGACCAACCCGCCCGGCCTGCGGAAGGCCAGACAGCCGTCCGGGCTGCCGTACCACTCGATCCGGTCGCCGGCGAATTCCGGCCTGGTGCCGCGCAGATCGATCGCCAGCCGGTACAGCGACAGCGTCGAGTGCAGGGTCTCCAGCTGGGCTTCCACCGTGCGGTCGGCCCAGTCAGCGGGGATCGGCAGCCACGCCTGCTCGGCTGCGGTGAACCCGAACGGTGTGCTCGCGCCCTCCCAGGGTATCGGCACCCGGCACCCGTCACGGCCGCGCTCGGTGTGCCCTGACCGCTCCCACACCGGGTCCTGCAGCGCGTCCTCGGGCAGGTCGTCGACATTGGGCAGACCGAGTTCGGCGCCGTTGTAGACGAACACCGCGCCAGGCAGCGCCAGCTCGACCATCATCATCGCCCGCGCCCGCGAGACCCCGATCTTGCCGCCGCCGTAGCGGGTGACCTCGCGCTCGATGTCGTGATTGGACAGCGTCCAGGTCGGAGGAGCGCCGACGTCGCTCACCGCCTCGAGGGAGAACGTGATCGCCTCGCGCACACCCTCGGCGGTGAAGGGGGTCTCGGCGAGGCGGAAATTGAACGCCAGGTGCAGTTCGTCCGGGCGCACGTATTCGCCGAAGCGGGTGTTGTCGTCGACCCACACCTCGCCGATCGCCACCGCGTGCGGGTACTCGTCGATGATCGTGCGGATGCGGCGGTGGATGGCGTGCACACCGGGATTGTTGAAGCGGGGATCGTCGTCGTCGTGCACCAGCATCTTGGTCTCGACCCTGGCCATGTCGGGCAGGCCTTCGGGCTTGGCCATGCCGTGGGCGACGTCGATCCGGAAACCGTCGACCCCCCGGTCGAGCCAGAACCGCAACGTTTTCTCGAAATCGGCGGCGACCTCGGGGTTGTCCCAGTTCAGGTCGGGCTGTTCCGGCGCGAAGATGTGCAGGTACCACTGACCGGGCGTGCCGTCCCGGTCGGTGACCCTGGTCCAGGCCGGGCCGCCGAAGATGCTCGGCCAGTTGTTGGGCGGCTCGGCACCGTCCTTCCCGCGACCGTCGCGGAAGATGTAGCGGGCCCGCTCCGGGCTGCCCGGCGCGGCATCCACCGCCGCGGTGAACCACGGGTGCTCGACGCTGGTGTGGTTGGGCACCAGGTCCATCGTCACCTTGATCTCGCGGTCGTGTGCCTCGGCGATCAGCTCGTCCAGCGCGGCCAGCCCGCCGAACAGCGGGTCGATATCGCGCGGATCGGACACGTCGTAGCCGCCGTCGGCCTGCGGCGAGCGCATCACCGGACAGATCCACAGCGCGTCGACACCCAGTAGCTCCAGGTAGCCGATCTTCTCGCGTACGCCGCCCAGATCGCCGACACCATCACCGTCGGAGTCCGCGAACGAACGGGGATAGACCTGATAGAACACGGCGGTTGTCCACCACGGAGCGGTGCTGTCTTCCCCCGGCACCGGCGAGGCAGGTGTCTGTGTCACATCCGCAATATTGCCAAAGATTGCCCGCAATATTCCTGTGGCGCGAGACTTTGTTCGAATCCGGCAAATCACCAGCGTTTCGCCACGCCGGGCCGAAACACCGGGGTAAACCTCGGCATAGACCCGAAACCGGGCCGCCACCTGCCGGTCATCAGCGAACGCGCGGCACCCGTACCCTCAGCCGGGCGCGTTTTGCAGGGACGCGGCCGCCATCTGGAAGTAGTCCATCAGCGTCTTGCGATGCTCGTCGTCCAGGATCGACGGTTCGATCTCGCCGACGGCGATCGTCATGCACCGCAGCCACGCGTCGCGCTCGAGCGGGCCGATGACGAACGGGTTGTGCCGCATCCGCAGCCGCGGGTGCCCACGCTCGTCGGAGTAGGTACGCGGGCCGCCCCAGTACTGTTCCAGGAACATGCGCATCCGACGCTCGGCCGGGCCGAGATCCTCCTCCGGATACAGTGGGCGCAGGATCTCGTCGGCAGCGACCTCTCGATAGAACACGGACACGATGCGCCGGAACGTCTCGGCGCCACCCACCGCTTCGTAGAACGAGGTCGTTGTCTGCTCACCTGAAGTCACGTGGTCCATTGTGCCCCGATGACCTGGCGGGCGGCCCGGCGGCAGCCTCGGTCACGAACGCATGGCCCTTCAACCACAGTTCACCCGAAAGTTTGAAAAATAGCCGTGCAATACCGGCAGAACCATGGTCAACTGGGGGGCAGTATCGGCCCCAGATACCACATGATCCTGCCAATCATGAAATTGAGGTCAAGATGAAGCAGCGACCAGGCGCCCGGTCACACGAGGCGCGCGCGCACCGACAACTCCAGCCCGCCGACGTCCACAATCGTGGCTCGGGGGCTATTCCGCTGCATATCTTGTCCGATCACCATCCGGGCGCACACGGTCATCACGACCTGCCGCATCACCCCGCGCCATTGCATCTCGCCGGAGACCACGACGCCGCCGCTTGGCGCAAACGCCGGGTCCTCCTCCTCAACGCCACCTACGAACCGCTCACCGCGCTGTCCGCGCGTCGCGCCGTCGTGCTGCTGATCTGCGCCAAGGCGGACGCGGTCCACGACAACCCCGAAGCCCCGGTCCTGCATTCGGCAGGCGCCACCGTGGCGATTCCCTCCGTCATCCGGCTGCGCACCTATGTGCGCGTGCCCTACCGCGCCCGCGTCCCGATGACCCGCGCCGCCCTCATGCACCGTGACCGCTACCGCTGCGGGTACTGCGGCGGCAAAGCCGAGACCATCGACCACGTGATCCCCCGCAGTCGCGGTGGCGAGCACTCGTGGGAGAACTGCGTCGCCAGCTGCGCCCCCTGCAACCACCGCAAAGCAGACAAGATGCTCACCGAGCTCGGCTGGACCTTGCGCCACCCGCTGGTCTCCCCCAAGGGCCCGCACTGGCGACTGCTGTCCACCACCGCCGACCTGGATCCGATCTGGTTGCAGTACCTGGGCGAAGGAGCCGCCTGATCAGGCGCTCTCGATGACCATCGTGGCCCAGGTCCCCGGTTCGAGGGCTTCGAAGATGTGCGGTAGATCGCCCAGGTAGCGGATGTAGTCACCCGGGCGCATCTCCACGGGCTCGTCCGCCGGGCCGACCATGGCGTGGCCCGCCGCGAGCACGACGTGTTCCACGACACCGGGGGTGTGCGGGTCCGAGCGGCGGGTGTGGCCGGGTTCGGCCGCGATGCGATAGACGTCACAGCGGGTGTGCGACTGCCCCGCTGCGAGCAACGTCACCCGGTAGTCGGCATCGGCCGAGGGGACCGGCGCGCCCTCGTCCGCGCGGATCACCTGCACATTCGGCCGGGGCGGGTCGAGCAGCCTGCTGAACGGCATCTCCAGGGCGACGCACAGCGCCCACAGGGTTTCCAGGCTGGGATTGCCGGTGCCCGATTCCAGTTGCGACAGTGTGGATTTCGCGACGCCGGCCCGGCTCGCGACCTCGGTCAGCGACAAGCCTGCGCGCGCGCGTTCGCGCCGCAGTGCGGCTGCGATCACCGCTTGGGGTGGTCCAGTGACCGGGTCCTGCCGGTCCATCGACGCCTCCTGGGGGCTGGCGGTTTCCGCGTTGACTTTACCCAGCCCTCGCGTTCATTATGAGAAACATGCGTTCGATATGGCGAACACTCGATCGGCGAACCGTCACCGCCGTGGCCGCGGCCTGCCTCGCCGTCGGCCTGTTCGGTGTGTCCTACGGCGCCTCGACGATCGCGGCCGGATTCCCCGTGTGGATGCCGATCGTGATGGCGGTGACGGTGCTGGCCGGCGGTTCGGAGCTGCTGTTCTTCGGCATCGTCGCCGCCGGCGGCAGCCCGCTCGCGGCCGTAGTCGCCGGTCTGCTGCTCAATGCCAGGCACCTGCCGTATGGCCTGTCGGCGCCCGAGGTGTTCGGCAGCGGCTGGAAGCGGGTGCTCGGCATCCACGTACTCAACGACGAATCGGTGGCCTTCGCCACCGCCCCCGGTGATCAGGAGCGCAAACGCGCCGCGTACTGGGCCTGCGGCATCGGCGTCGCCCTGTGCTGGCCGCTCGGCGCGACGCTGGGCGCCGCGCTCGGCTCCCTCGTCCCCGAAACCTCGGCGCTCGGCCTGGACGCGGTGTTCCCGGTGATCCTGCTCGCCTTGATCCTGCCCGCGCTGCGCGATCGCGCCACCCTGCGCCCTGTGCTGGTCGGCGCGGCGCTGGCCGTGGTCGTGGCACCGTTCGTGCCCGCCGGGTTGCCGGTGCTGATCGCGCTGCTGGGTCTGGTGTTCGCGCTACGGCCGCCGGAGAAGTCGGCCGAGCCGGTGGCACAGCCGTGCTGACCGGTGTCCGGTCCGATCCGGCGGGTCACTCGCCCGGACGGACAGCCGACCCCAGCGCGCAGACCACCACAGACAAGTGGGTGTCGTGAACGCGCCCTATCTGCTTCCCGCCATGCTGGCACTCGCCGTCGGCACCTACGCGCTGCGCTGGACCGGACCGGCACTACGGCATCGACTTCGCCTGTCGGCCAGGACGATCCACCTGCTCGACACCGGCGCGCTGATCCTGCTAGCGGCGCTGGTGGCAACCGCCACCCTGCCAACCGGGTCCGGTGAACTCGGCGTCGCCCTGCCCGCCGGCGTCGCCGTCGGTGGGGTCCTCGCGTGGCGTCGCGCTCCCCTGCTGGTCACCGTGCTCGCGGCCGCGGCGACTACGGCGCTGCTGCGCCTGGTCGGCGTGCACTAGCCCCCTGCCACGCATACGGCACTGGCCGAACCTCGGCTCAGGTGACAACAGCGCTGCTGCGACAGGTCGGCGCGCGCAGATCCCTGCCGACACGTTCAGCTCTACCTGATCACGGCTGCGACACGATGCCCGCCGATCTCATCTGCCGTCAGCGTCCGACCGGACGCGCACCGAGGCCGCGCCAGCACTCACGGCCACCCGTCAGCGTTCGATGGCGGCCGTGACGCGATTTCAGCTGGGCGACAGCGGGATTCCGCCCCCCAGACGGCGGGCGACAGAACCGTAGCGGGCATCGAGGCGCAGCCAGGTGCGGGTGACTCGGACGCGGACCAGCTCCGTGGGCTGGATGCGGCGCGACTCGGTCTTCTCTCCCGCGTGCGGGATGAAGTCCATGGCGGTCAGCGCGAAGACCACGCGCATCGGGACTTCGACCGCGAGGTCTCCCTCGCCCGTGACCGTGAGCACCGACTGGTCCAGCAGCGATGCCGGCGGGCCGTGGGCGCCACCGTGTTCGCGGGCCACCTCGGCGCCGCGCTCGGCCAGTTCGACCAGGGCGCGGGCAGGCACGTCGTCGACGTGGGTGAAGCCTTCGGCGGGCGGAAGCGCGCCGCGCCAGGCCGAGTCCATCGAGTAGCCGAGGTCGATCGGATGACCGGTGCGCAGGCCGTCCAGCACCATGTCGGCGCCGACGGTGACATCGTCGACGCCGAGCTCGGCGGTCACCGTGCGTACCGCGAGGGTTTCGAAACCTGTTGCGACCCAGGCGGAGACGAGGCTGGAGCCGCGCCGCCGCAGCCGCACGACCGCGGCGGGGTCGAGCCGGATCGCGCGGGTGAGGAAGGTGGCCAGGTTCTCACGTTCGGCCGGGTCGGGTGCGTGCAGCACCCGCTGCTCGGAACTCACGGACGTCAGGCCCGCCACAGTGCGAGGTAGTCGCGTTCGGTGTCGCTGAGCCTGCGCAAACGCTGGGTCTCGATGTCGAACGCGGCGAGCTGGGTGGTCGCGGTGACCGCGGGCGGCGAATCCGGCGCCGCGCCGCTGGCACGCACCTCGTAGCCGATCGTGAAATCGACCGCCCGCAACTGCTTGATCCACATGGCGATGTCGAGCGGGGTGTCCTCGTGGCGCAGCTGGCCCCGGTACTTCACGTGCAGGTCGACCAGCACGCAGCCCTGCCTGCCCATCGATGCCGTCGGCTTGTCGTCGTCGAACAGCCACGGAATCCTGGCCTCTTCCAGCAGGGTCACCATCCGCGCGTGGTTGACGTGCTGGAACACGTCCATATCCGACCAGCGGATCTCGACCTTGGCGTGAAAACGCTGCGGCAGAACCAGGTCCGCCGCAGGCGCGGCCGCGTTTCCGTTCGGCGAGTTCGTCACCGTGGTACCTCCGATTGGGCGCCCACCCCGCTCACCATGCTCCGCACCTGTCGCGCGGCGACCGACAGTGTGGCGAGGTCGTGGGTCCCGGACTCGAACAGTTCCGACAGCGCCGCGCGCGCACGGCCGAGCCGGGACTGGTTCTTCGACTCCCAGTATGCAATTTTCTCGTCGGCCGTCTCCTCCGGGTCACCCGCGGACAGCACATCGAGGGTGAGCGAGCGCAGCGAACCGTACATGTCGTCGCGCAGGGCGAGCCGGGCCAGCGCGTGCCAGCGATCACCGCGTTCGAGGTGGCTGACCGCCTCGAGCAGCCAGTCGATCTTGAGGTGCTCGTTGAGCGCGTAGTACAGCGCGCCCACCTCGGACCCGTCGCGGTCGGCGATATCGGCGATATCGACCACGTCCAGCAGTGGGAACAGGCTGAGCAGGCCGAACACCTCGGTCGCCAGCTCGGTCGGCGCGCCACGGGCGATCAACTCGGCCGCGCCCTGGGTGAGCGTGGTGATGTGGTGTCCGCGCAGCCAGCCGGGCACCTGCGGCGCCAGCTCCTGCACCCGGCGGTGGTACCGGTTGATCTCCGCGCCGACCGCGATCGGCTGCGGCCGGTTGCTCAGCAGCCAGCGCGAGGCCCGGTCGAGCGTCCGCTTGGATTCCAGTTCCAGCAGGTCACACACGCCCGCGGGGGCGTCGGCGCTGCGGACACGCGCCCACACATCGCGCAGCTCGAAGATCTCCGAGGCCGCGGCGAACGCGCGGACGGTGTCGGAGGTGCTGGCCCCGACCTCCTCGTTGAGCCGGTGGGCGTAGGTGATGCCGGCATAGTCGACGACCTCGTTGACGATCATCGTCGTGACGATCTCGCGGCGCAGCCGGTGCTTCTTGATCTCGGCGCCGAACCGCTCGCGTAGCGGCGTCGGGAAGTACATCGGCAGCCGTCGCGCGAAGTACACGCTGTCGGGCAGATCGGTCTCGAGCAGATCGGCCTTGAGCCCGAGCTTCACATGCGCGAGCAGGTTCGCCAGTTCGGGCGAGGTGAGTCCGCGGCCCTCCTCGCCGCGCCGCTTCAGCTCGACCTCCGACGGCAGCGCCTCGAGTTCCCGGTCCAGGCCGCGGCGCTGTTCGAGATCGTCGATGACCCGGCCGTGCACGCTGACCATCTGCGGCGCGTCGGTGCGCGCGATGCCGATCAGCACGTTCTGATCGACGTTGTCCTGCAACACCATCCGCGCGACCTCGTCGGTCATCGAGGCCAGCAGCGGGTTGCGGTCGGCGGGTGCGAGCGCGCCCGCGCTCACCACGCCGTCGAGCAGCACCTTGATGTTGACCTCGTGGTCGGAGCAGTCGACACCCGCCGAGTTGTCCAGCGCGTCGGTGTTCATCTTGCCGCCCGAGCGGCAGAATTCGATCCGGCCCAGGGCGGTGGCGCCGAGGTTGCCGCCCTCGCCGATCACCTTGACCCGCAACTGATTACCGTCGACGCGCACCGCGTCGTTGGACTTGTCGCCCACCTCCGCATTGGATTCGGTGCTGGCCTTGACGTAGGTGCCGATCCCACCGTTCCACAGCAACTGCACCGGCGCGAGCAGGATCGCGCGCACCAGTTCCGGCGGCGAGAGTGCCTGCACCGCGTCCGGCAGGCCGAGCGCGGCCCTGGCCTGCGGCGAGATCGGCACCGATTTCACGGTGCGCTCGAACACCCCACCGCCCTCGCTGATCAGGCTGCGGTCGTAGTCGGCCCACGAGGAACGCGGCAGCTTGAACAGCCGCTCGCGCTCGGCGTAGGAGGTGGTGGCGTCGGGATTCGGGTCGAGGAAGATGTGCCGGTGGTCGAACGCGGCGACCAGCCGGATGTGGCGCGAGAGCAGCATGCCGTTGCCGAAGACATCACCGCTCATGTCGCCGACGCCGACGACCGTGAAGTCCTGGCTCTGGGTGTCGATGCCCATCTCGCGGAAGTGGCGCTTGACCGCCTCCCAGGCACCCTTGGCGGTGATGCCCATCGCCTTGTGGTCGTAACCGGCCGAACCGCCGGAGGCGAACGCGTCGCCGAGCCAGAAGCCGTAGCTGGTGGCCACGTCGTTGGCGATGTCGGAGAAGCTGGCGGTGCCCTTGTCGGCGGCGACCACCAGGTAGGTGTCGTCGCCGTCGCGGCGGACCACCCGGGCGGGCGGGAGCACCGCGCCCGTGGCCAGGTCGACATTGTCGGTGACGTCGAGCAGCCCGGAGATGAAGGTGCGGTAGCAGGCGATGCCCTCGGCGACACTCGCCTGCCGGTCGGCGGCCGGGTCGCCGGTGGCGGCGGGCGGGCGCTTCACCACGAAGCCACCCTTCGCGCCGACCGGAACGATCACCGCGTTCTTCACCGCCTGCGCCTTCACCAGGCCCAGGATCTCGGTGCGGAAATCTTCGAGCCGGTCCGACCAGCGCAGGCCACCGCGAGCCACCGAACCGAAGCGCAGGTGCACGCCCTCGACGCGCGGCGAGTAGACGAAGATCTCGAATTGCGGTCGCGGCTTGGGCAATTCGGCGATCTCGCCCGGTTCCACTTTGAACGAGAGGTACTCGCGCGGGCTGCTCTCGGCGTCGACGACGTAGTAGTTGGTGCGCAGGGTCGCCTTGATCAGACCGAGGATGGCACGCAGGATGCGGTCGGCGTCCATGCTGACCACTTCGTCGATCCCGGCCCGCACCTTCGTCTCGATCTCGGCGGCGGCCTCGGCCGAGACGGTGGCCGGATCGAAGCGTGCCGCGAACAGGTCGACGAACGCGCGCGAGACCTCGGGATGGGCCAGCAGCACCCGCGCGATATTGACCTGGCTGTACGGGAAACCGGCCTGCTGCAGGTACTTCGCGTACGCGCGCAGGATCGCCACCGAACGCCACGGCAGACCGGCCCGCAGCACGAGCTCGTTGAGTCCGTCGGCCTCGGCCCGGTCGTACCAGACCGCCTCGAACGCATCGGTGAACCGGGAATGCAGCTCGTGGCTCGCCTGCTCGAGCAGTTCGGCGTCGAGATCGCCGCCGAGCGCGTTGCGCAGCAGCTCGGGCCTGGCCTGCAGGCCGAAATCGTAGATCCAGCGCTCGACGCCGCCGTCCATCTCCAGCTGGTAGGGCCGCTCGTCGACCACCTCGACGCCCAGGCTCTGCAGCACCGGCAGCACCTGGCTCAGCGAGACGGCGGCCCCGGCGATGTAGAGGCTGAACCGCCACGAGCCCGGCGAGGCCTCCGGCCTGCGGTACAGATGCTGGCCGATGCCGCCCTCGGTGAGCCGTTCCAGCCTGCCGATGTCGGCCAGCGCGCGGGCGGGACCGAAGTCCTCCTTGTAGCTTTCCGGGAACGCGTCCGAATACTGTTTCACCACCGCGGGATCCAGCACGGTGGAGGTGGCGACCTCGTCGTCGATCCGGTCGTCCCAGGTGTGGCTGGCCGCGTTCAGCAGGCCCTGCAGGCGCAGCCGGTTTTCCTCGGAGGTGTCGGGCGCCGCGGTCGCATCGCCAGGCAACATCACCGTGAAATACACACTGGCGAGCTCGCTTTCGCTCACTCGCGCCGAGTAGTCGATATCGGCGCCGCCGAGCTCGCGCACCAGGATCTCCTGCATCTGCAGGCGAACCGCCGTGGTGTAGCGATCGCGCGGCAGGTACACCATGCAGGCGACGAAACGGCCGTAGTTGTCGCTGCGCAGGAACAACCGCACCTGCCTGCGCAGGCCGACGCCGAGCACGGCGACGGCGGTGCGGCGCATCGCCTCGGTGTCGGCGGAGAACAGCTCGGTGCGCGGGAACGACTCGATCACCTCGAGCATCGCCTGCCCGGAGAAGGAGTCCTTGTCGAATCCCGCCGCCTCGATCGCGGTGCGCACCCGGGTGTTGATGACCGGGATGTCGAGCACGTTCTCGTGCTGGGCGCTGACGGTGAACACGCCGATGAACAGGTGCACGCCCGCCACGGTGCCGTCGTCGTCCACGTCGGCGACACCGACGAAGTACGGATACACCGAGCGGTGCACGGTCGCTCGGACCAGGCCCTGGGTGAGCATCAGCAACGGGTGGTCGCCGCCGTTGATCGGCACCTGGAAATCGGTGCCGATATCGGCGCGCAGCACCCCGAGACTCACGCCGGGCACCGGCGTCGGCACGGTGTGGCCGTGGTCGGTCCGACTGTGGTAGCGCGCGTACCCGAGCAGCGTGAAGTTGCCGTGGGCCAGCCAGCGCAGCAACTGCGCGCACTCGGCCAGGTCTTCGGCGGGGAACGGAGCCGAGCCGCCGGCCGCGGTGCGGTCGAGCTGGTCGGCCAGCGTGCTCTGCACCTGGGTCATCGCCTCGGTGTCGTCGATAACCTGGCGGACGTCGGCGATCACCTCGGGCAGGATGCGCTCGATGTGGTCGAGCTGAGCCCGGCTGGTCGACGGATGCAGCTGCAGATGCATCCACGACTCCGGCTTGCCGGTCGCGCCGTTGCCGTCGACCTCGTGCGGTGCCGCGGTGACCAGCACGCCGTGCTCGTCGCGGGTGACCTCGAAGATCGGGTGGATGACCTCGGTGACGCTGACCTGCATCCGGGCCAGCGCCGCGGTGATCGACTTGACCAGCAGCGGCATGTCGTCGGTGACCACCTGCACCGCCGCGCCCATGCTCGCCCCGTCGTCGGGATGGTAGACCCGCACGAGCGCCGTGTCGGCGGGGCGTTCGGCGGCCAGCTCCATATGTCGCCGGAAGATCTGGTTGATGCCGGTGACAGGGAAGTCGGCGTCACCGGCGTCGACGTGTCGGAAATACGCTCCCTCGAGTGTCGCGAGCTCACCGCGCAAGCTTTGCGGCAGTCCAGCGGCCCACGCCGCGCTCGACATTTCCGACGAGACCGTCATCGTTTCGCCCACTCCCATGGATTCGGTTCGCTTCGATTCCGCAATTCAGGTGACGCAAATTCGAGACTAGCCGCGGGTAGCTGGACACGCGGAAGGTTTTTCGCCTTGCCGCGCCGGTAACTTGGCCAACCTTCGGTGAACGCCGGATACGACCCAGCTACCGGTATTTTCGCGCACCGACGACGACGGCCCGGCAGGATCGATCGTTCACCGATCGACCCCGCCGGGCCGTTGTGCACGCTGTGAATCAGTCGCGGGTCAGCTTGCGGTGCGTCACCCGGTGCGGGCGAGCCGCTTCCGCGCCGAGGCGCTCGACCTTGTTCGCCTCGTAGGCCTCGAAGTTGCCCTCGAACCAGAACCACTTGGCGTCGTTGTCGTCGTCACCCTCCCACGCGAGGATGTGGGTGCAGGTCCGGTCCAGGAACCAGCGGTCGTGGGAGATCACGACGGCGCAGCCGGGGAACTGATCGAGCGCGTTCTCCAGCGAGCTGAGGGTTTCGACGTCGAGGTCGTTGGTCGGCTCGTCGAGCAGGATCAGGTTGCCACCCTGCTTGAGGGTCAGCGCCAGGTTCAGGCGGTTGCGCTCACCACCGGAGAGCACCCCGGCCGGCTTCTGCTGGTCCGGGCCCTTGAAGCCGAACGCGCTGACGTAGGCGCGCGAGGGCATCTCCTGGTTGCCGACCTCGATGAAGTCGAGCCCCTCGGAGACGACCTGCCAGACGTTCTTCTTCGGGTCGATGCCCGCGCGGTTCTGGTCGACGTAGCTGAGCTTGACCGTCTCGCCGACCTTCACCTCGCCGCTGTCGGGCGATTCCAGGCCGACGATGGTCTTGAACAGCGTGGTCTTACCGACACCGTTGGGGCCGATGACGCCGACGATGCCGTTGCGCGGCAACGTGAACGACAGATCCTTGATCAGCTGACGATCGCCGAAGCCCTTGTCCAGGTTCGACACGTTGACCACGATGTCGCCCAGGCGCGGACCCGCCGGGATCTGGATCTCCTCGAAGTCCAGCTTCCTGTGCTTGTCGGCCTCGGCGGCCATCTCCTCGTAGCGACCCAGACGTGCCTTGTTCTTGGCCTGGCGGGCCTTGGCGCCGGAGCGCACCCACGCCAGCTCGTCCTTGAGGCGCTTCTGCAGCTTCTGGTCCTTCTTGCCCTGGACCTCGAGGCGCTGGGCCTTCTTCTCCAAGTAGGTGGAGTAGTTGCCCTCGTAGGGGTAGGCGCGACCACGGTCGAGCTCGAGGATCCACTGGGCGACGTTGTCGAGGAAGTACCGGTCGTGGGTGACGGCCAGCACGGCGCCCTGGTAGGAAGCCAGGTGCTGCTCGAGCCACAGCACACTCTCGGCGTCGAGGTGGTTGGTCGGCTCGTCGAGCAGCAGCAGATCGGGCTTGCTCAGCAGCAGCTTGCACAGCGCGACGCGGCGACGCTCACCACCGGAGAGGTTGGTGACCGGCTCGTCCGGCGGCGGGCAGCGCAGCGCGTCCATGGCCTGTTCGAGCTGGGAGTCGACGTCCCACGCGTCGGCGTGGTCGAGGAACTCCTGCAGCTTGCCCATCTCGTCCATGAGCTCGTCGGAGTAGTCGGTGGCCATCAGCTCGGCGATCTCGTTGAAGCGATCCAGCTTCACCTTGACCTCGCCGAGGCCCTCCTCCACGTTGCCGCGGACGGTCTTCTCCTCGTTCAGGTGCGGCTCCTGCATGAGGATGCCGACCGTCGCGCCCGGCGCGAGGAACGCCTCGCCGTTGTTCGGCCGGTCCAGTCCCGCCATGATCTTCAGCACGCTGGACTTACCGGCGCCGTTCGGGCCGACCACACCGATCTTGGCGCCGGGCAGGAAGTTCAGCGTCACGTCGTCGAGAATGACCTTGTCGCCGTGCGCCTTGCGAACCTTGATCATCTGATAAATGAACTCAGCCATATACGGAAGCCTATCGGTGCGGGTAACGGGGGTGAGATGCGGAGCGGGCCGGGGTGCCGCGGAGCGACCCTCAGGCGTCGACCTGCTCGGGCATGCCTGAGATCGGCACCGCAACCGGCGATCGCGCCGGGAGGGAATCCGCCGCGGTCGTAGAGGCTACGGCAGTGGGTGCGGTCGGCGCATACTCGGCCACGTCCTCGGACGGGACCGGGAGTACAGCGCCACGGCGGTCCGAAATATTCCGCACCGCGTGCGGCGCCGAGCGGGCGGCATCAGAGCGGCGAACGATCGACGCGCTGCACCGCCCGAGATCAGGACCCACGGCCACCGCGCGCATCTCCAGATCGCGGCGTTCGGTCCCGTCCTTGCCACGGTACTCGTGTGAGCGCAGCTGACCGTAGGCGATCACGGGATCGCCCCGGTGCAGCGACCGGTCCACCCCGGTCACCAGCCTGCGCCAGCACGACACCGTCAGGTAGAGGGTCCCGTTGTCCACCCATTCCCCCGCCGCGGCGTCGAAGCGGCGGGAATTGCTCGCCATCCGGAATGTCACCACCTGCTCGCCGTTGGTGAGATCACGCCGTACCGGATGGGTGACCACCGTGCCGATCACCGTCGCATGTGCCTCGTACATCGCCGCCCCCGCTCGGTCGTTGCTGCTCTGACCATCCAAGGATGGCTCGTCGCCGTGCGGATCGGGAGGCCGTACCGGTAGCTGGGGACAACTTCGACGGTTGTGGATATCGCCCGGGTCAGAGCACGGGGAGCTCGGTGTTCGCCCCGCACAGGACGACGATCGGTCGCACACCCGACTCCGGGCGGTACGCGCCGCTCTGCACCGCGGCCAGGGCGGCGGCCCCTTCGAGCTCCACGACGACGCGGAATTCGCGCCACAGGTATTCGCGGGCCGCGGCGATCGCGTCGTCGGCGACCGACAGCACGGGCATCCGGTGCCTGCGGGCGATCCCGTAGGCGATGTCACCGACCCGCGTCGCGCACAACAGTTCGGAGCCCGACTGCGCGTCGACGTCGACCGGCGCACCGGCCGCCAGCGCGGCCGACAGCGCCGGGGTGTGCTCGGCTTCGACGCCGACGATGTGCCTGCGCCTGCCCAGTGCGGCGCCGAGGCCGGCGATCAGGCTGCCGCCGCCGACCGCGGCCAGCACCGGCGGCCTGCCCCGCACCTGTTCTTCCAGCTCGAGCCCGATGACGCCGGCACCGGCGACCACCGCGGGCATGTCGTAGGCGTGCAGATGTTCGGCGCCGCGTTCGGCCGCCAGGGCGACGGCCTTGCGCTGGGCCTCCGCGTAGCTCGTGCCGTGCCAGAGCACCTCGGCACCGTGCGCCCACATCGCCGCGACCTTGGTGTGCGGCGCCGATTCCGGCACCACCACCGTGCACGTCTTGCCCAGCTGCGCCGCGGCCAGCGCGACCGCGATCCCGGCATTGCCGCCCGAGGCGACGACGACATGGTCGGCGCTCTCATCGGCGGCGAGCAGCGCGTTGAGCGCGCCGCGCACCTTGAACGTGCCGCCGTGCTGCAGGAACTCGAGCTTCAGCGAGACCGGCACCGGCCCGTCCGGCCCGTCCACGCTGGTGTGGAAGACCGGCGTCTTGCGCACCCGGCCGACCAGCCTGCGCCGCGCCGCCCGCACATCCGTGCGGAGTACGCGCGGCGGTTCGGCGCGGTCGGTCGATTCGCTGATCGGCACACCGCATCCACTCACCGGCGCACCTCGCGGTCGCGTCGCGCCAGCTCGGCGTACATCGCGTTGTAGGCGGTCAGCTCGGCGTCGTTGTCGCGGTCGGCGGCCCGGTCGGTGCGCTTGGCCAGCCGCTGATCGCTGCGCGACCACTGGATCAGCAGCGCCAGCATCACCACCACCAGGGGCACCTCGCCACTGGCCCAGGCGAAGCTGCCGCCGTTGCGCTGGTCGGCCAGCAGGTCGATGTTCCAGCCGAGGCCGAGGGTGCGGTAGAACCAGCCGCCGAGCACCGTGGTCATGCTCATCAGCGCGATGCCGAAGAAGGCGTGGAACGGCAGCGTGCCGAACACCATCCCCAGCTTGGTCAGCGGCGCCACCTCGCGGGGCTTGGGATCGATGCCGATCACCACCCAGTAGAACAAGTAGCCGCTGAGCAGGAAGTGCGCGTTCATCATCAGGTGGGCGGCGTGCGAGTCGACCGAGGCGTCGAAGATCCCGCCCAGGTACAGCGCGTAGAACCCGGCCACGAAGATGATCGAGGCGACGACCGGCTGGGTCAGGAACCGCGAGACCGGGTTGTGCACCGCGGCCAGGATCCACTCGCGCGGACCGGGCACGCCCTCGCGTCCGGCGGGCGGAAGCGCCCGCAGCGCGAGTGTCACCGCACCGCCGAGTGCCAGCAGGATCGGCGCCAGCATCGACAGCGCCATGTGCGCGCCCATGTGCACGCTGAACATCGCGGGCGCGTAGCGGCCGACGCCCGAGGACGTGGCCAGCAGCAGCACCAGGCAGCCGCTGCACCAGGCGATGGTCCGCCCGACCGGCCAGGCGTCGCCGCGCTTGCGCAGGCGGTAGACCCCGAGCAGGTAGAGCGCGGCCAGCACGATGGCCAGGGTTCCGAAGATCAGGTCGAACCGCCAGTCGAACAGCAGCCTGCTCACGGTCGGCGGCCCGGCGAGGGTGTAGCCGAGTTCCACTTCGACCGGCGTCGGGATCGAGGTGGGTGGCGGTGGCGGGGTCCGGCCGAGGCCGACGGCCAGGCCGATGGTGGCCGCGAAGATCAGCATCTCCACCCCGGCGAACCGGATCAGCGCCCTGCGATCACCCGGGTCGGCGGCCAGGGCGGGCAGCGAGGCCCGCCGCTGCAGATAACCGATGACGCCGAGGACAAGCAGCGCCGCCGCCTTGGCGAGCACCAGCTTGCCGTAGGTGGTGCTGAACAGGTCCGACGCGGGCAGCCGCACCCAGGCGTTGATCACGCCGCTGAGGCCGATGACGACGAAGGAAATGGTCGCGGCGAGCGAGAACCGCCGCGCTGCCACATCGATACCGGGACCGCCACGCAGGGCGTAGGCCAGCACCGCGACCAGGCCACCGACCCACACCGACGCCGACACCATGTGCAGGATCAACGAATTGGTCGCCACATCGTGGGCGCCACCCGAGGACGAATGCCCGGTCAGCGCCAGCGGCATCATGGTGATCAGCGAGCCGGCCAGCAGCAGCGGCGTCCAGCCCCAGCGCAGCGCCAACCGGCAGCCGATGGCGACGATCAGCGCCAACAGCGTCGTCGTCCGCCACGCGCCCGCCACCTCGACCTGCGCGATCACCGGCCACAGCTTCTCCGGCCGCCAGATGTCACCGGCCGGCTGACCGGTCGTGTCCGACACCGTCAGCGGTACCAGCAGCGCCGCGCACGCGGCCCAGACCAGCGCGGCGCCCGAGGCCCGGCGCACCGCGCGGTAGCCGCCCGCCTCGAGCAGTCCGCTGTCGCGCGGGGGCAGCAGGAACGCGGCGAACAGCAGCGAGCCGACGGTCACCGCGGCGGCCAGATCGGCCACCGCACGCAGCGCGGGCAAGCCATATGTTGTCAACGGCCCCGGATCGGGTATACCCAGCAGACTCAAGGCTTGCGCCGCAGACAACCCGACCACGACGGCCGCTACGAAGGCGGCCATCGCACCCGCGACGACACTCAGCACCCGGAAGGACATGGCGTTCCCTGTCGGCGCCGCCCGACCCGCTTCCACCGGTGGCGCGCCGACCTCGGCGGGTCCAGCGAAGGGGTCCTGCGATAACGACATGACAACGAGGGTAGTTCGGCGTGCCCGGAGCCGCCCCGATGGGGCGTCGCTCCCGACCCCGGATCTCGATCTGGTCGGTCGCTATACTTTTCGCGCTGGACACCGGGGCCGAGTTCGGCCAAGGTGGATGCCACTGCCTCCGTAGCTCAGTTGGATAGAGCAAGGGCCTTCTAATCCCTAGGTCGCAGGTTCGATTCCTGCCGGGGGCGCACATCGGCCCTGACCTGCGTCAATGTCAGGTCAGGGCCGTTCTGGTCTCGCCGCCCCGGTTTGCCGGGGCGACGTGTCTGCGTATTCGCTACCTCAGCGCGAGTAGTCCCGGAACGTCATGATGCCGCCGACCAGGACGATCATCACTGTGAGGATGTAGACCGTGACGCGGAACCAGGTCGGCCCGTAGTAGCTGACCGCCATCGACGCACCGAGCGCCGCGAGAATCAGTACCACCCCGTAGAAGGGTGTGCGTTGCTCCCTGTCAACCATTCCACCAGTGTCCGCCGTCGGTGCCACGGGTGGCAATGCCCGGCGACCGGGGGTGCGATGCCGTCGACACGCCCGGGTACGGGTACCCTTCCCCCTCATGTGGATCATTCTCGCCATTTCCGTGGTCAGCTCCGTGATCATTGCGATCCTGTTCGCCACCGGATTCCCGGAGCACTGACGACATTCCGGTAGCTGCCGCATAGCTATCAGGCCCCCGATACCGGGGTCAGGTGAGAAGATCACCGGGTGCCGACCAATAGCCAGCCCAGTGCGCGGTCCGACGACGGCCGCTCGTTCGTTGTCGCCGATGCCACCGGCAGTGCGCTCGTCGCCGGTTCACTGGCCGTGATCGTCGCGGCCGATCGCCGTCAGCTCGTCCTCGTCGAGGAACGCTCGGAGACCTCACCGGTCCGTCTGCGCGGCCGGATGATCGGCGAACTGGTCGACAACGGCATCGACGTGCGCGTCGGCTACCCGTTCACCGACGGCGCCGTCGAGCTGGTCGACGCGGAAACCGTCCGCACGCTGCACGAGACGACCGGCGCCCTGCTCGACGTCGGGGTGAACCTCACGCCGCCCGGCGGACCGGCCCGGCTGCTGCCCAAGCGGTTCAATCGGCACACCTTCTGGTGTGGCCAGAGCGGTTCCGGCAAGACCTACGCACTCGGTGTCGTGCTCGAGCAGGTGATCGCGCACACCGCGCTGCCCGTGGTGATCTTCGACCCCAATTCCGATTTCGTCCGGCTCGGCGAGATCGCCTCCGACGCGAGCGGCCCCACCGCCGACGCATTGCGGGCCCGCGACATCCGGGTGCTGCGCCCGCACTCCGGGCAGCCGTTGCGGGCCAGGTTCACCACACTGCCGCTGTCCTCCAAAGCCGCGATCCTGCAGATCGATCCGATCGCCGACCGGGAGGAGTTCAACGAGCTGCTCCATCTCGCCGACCAGCTCGCCGCCGCCGAACTCGACGACGCCCTGCGCGACCTGCGCGGCTCGGAGTCCGCGGCGCAGCGGCGCCTCGCCATGCGGATCGAGAACCTGGGTCTGGCCGACTGGGAGGTGTGGGCGCGCCAGGATCGGGCGGTGACCGAGGTCGTCGACGAGCGACCCGATGCCACCGTCCTCGACCTGGGTGGATTCTCCACGGCCGCACAGCAACTCGTCGTCGCGCTGGCCCTGCTCGACGACCTGTGGGCGCGGCGCGAGGAACGGCGTCCCGTCCTGCTCGTCATCGACGAGGCACACAACCTGGCCTCGCCGCGGCTGGAATCGCCGATCGCCGTCGCGGTGCGCGAACGGCTGATCCAGATCGCCGCCGAGGGCCGCAAATTCGGCCTCTGGCTGCTGCTTTCGACGCAGCGGCCGTCGAAGGTGCACCCCGGCATCATCTCCCAGTGCGACAACCTCACCCTGATGAAGATGACCTCGCCCGTCGACCTGGCCGAACTCGGCACCTATTTCGGCTACGCGCCGTCGGCGCTGCTCGACCGCTCCCCCTGGTTCCGTCAGGGCGAGGCCCTGTTCGCCGGTGGTTTCGTTCCCGCGCCCGCCCTGGTGAAGGTGAAGACGCGGATCACCCCGGAGGGCGGCAGCGACGTCGGGGTGCCGCTGCGCTGAGCAGTCGCGATAGTGCCGTTTTCGTCCGGATCACGGTGGGGCGGCCTAGAGTTGACTGATTGTGCGGGGCGATGCGGAGGGGGACGGCCGACTAGCCATCGCGGTGGGCCGCTGGTCGTTCCGCCGTCGCAGGCCGAGCGCTGTCGGGGTGTACTGGAAGCTGGCGCGGGCCGGGTTCAAACGGCAGGCGCAGTACAAGCTGGCGATGTTCGCCGGGCTGTTCACCAACTGTGTGTTCGGTTTCGTCCGCGCGGCGGTGATGGTGGCCGCGGTCCGCGCGGCGGGCGATTTCGGCGGCTACGACGAGGGAACCATCGGCGCCTACGTGTGGCTCTCGCAGGCGCTGCTCGGCGCGACGCAGTTCATGGGTCCGCCGATCGACCTGGTCGAGCGGATCAAGTCCGGTGACGTCGCCATCGATTTCCTGCGCCCGGTCGACGTCCAGCTCGGCTATCTGGCCACCGACATGGGCAGGGCCGCCTGCACTTTCCTGCCGCGCGGCGTGCCGAGCATCGTCATCGGCGCCGCGACCTTCGGCCTGTCGATGCCGACGACGCCGGTGGCCTACCTACTCGGCCTGATCAGCGTGCTGCTTGCGGTGGCGCTGTCGTTCCTGTGCCTGTTCGCGGTGGCGCTGATCGGGTTCTGGGTGGTGGAGATACGCGGAATCCGGGTGCTGTACCAGATCGTCGGCACCTTCCTCGCAGGTCTTTTCGTCCCGGTGCACATGTTTCCCGACTGGCTGCGGACCATTGCCATGGCAACCCCGTTTCCCTCCATCCTGCAAGCCCCGATCGATACGCTGTCGGGGCGGGTAGCCGGCGTGGAGGCCTTGATAACCGTTGCGGCACAGGGCTTCTGGGTTCTGGTGATCGGGCTGCTCGGCAGAGTGCTGCTGCGAGCGGGACAACGCAGGCTGGAGGTACAGGGTGGCTGAACCGGATTCCGCGCGCATCGTGTCCGGGACCTGGTTCACCCCCTATCTCGCAGTATTGCGTTCGCGTGTGAAAGCACAGCAGGTGTACCGGCTCTCGTTCGCCACCGAGGTGTTCAGCGCCTTCCTCATCGGTCTGGTCGAGTTCGCCGAGGTGTGGGTGATCTTCCACAATGTCGGCACGCTCGGCGGCCTCGACACCAATGCCGCGCTGTTGCTGTTCGGGTTGTCCAACACCTCGTTCGCGCTGGCCCAGGTGCTGGTGGGGCACCTGGACTCGCTGCCGGCGATGATCAGAATGGGCACACTCGACGCCTACCATCTGCGCCCGCAACCGCTGCTGCTTCAGCTGATCACCAGCGACATCTCGTTGCGCAGGCTCGCACGCGCCGCCGTCGCGGTGATCGTGCTCGCCGTGGGGTTGTGGCGCAACGAAATCGACTGGGGCATCGCCCCGGTTACCTTGATCGTGATCACCCTGCTGAGTGGAATCGCGCTGTTCTGTGGCCTTTTCGTATGCGCGGCCGGACTACAGTTCTTTCTGATCGACGGTGCCGAGCTCACCAACAGCTTCACCTACGGCGGTTCGTTCGCCGCGATGCAGCCTGCCTCGGTGTTCCCCGCGCCGCTGAAGCTGTTGTTCGGGTTCGCGATTCCCGTCGCGTTCACCGCCTACGTGCCGACGATAGCGCTGCTCGGTCTCCCGGGACCGCCGCTGTTGCCCGCGTGGTCGGCCTGGTTGACACCGGTCGCGGCGGCGTGGGTGTGGTTGCTGGCGTTCGCAGCGTGGCGGATAGGTACGAGGCACTATCAGGGAGGAGGGGGATAACGATGGACGAGAACAACGCGTCCGAACCGATCATCGACATCGACGACCTCACCCGGCAGTTCACGGTCTACCGCAAGAACGGCAGCCGCTGGCGCAGACACCGGGACACGATCACCGCCGTCGACCGGATGAGCTTCCGGATCGAACGCGGCTCCGCGGTCGGCTATATCGGCGCCAACGGCGCGGGCAAGTCGACGACGATCAAGATGCTCACCGGCATCCTGGTACCGACCACCGGCTCCGTCCGCACCTGCGGCCTCGAGCCGGTGCGCCAGCGCAAGGAACTGGCCTCGCGGATCGGCGTCGTGTTCGGGCAGCGCTCCCAGCTGTGGTGGGATCTGCCCCTGCACGAGTCGTTTTCGATCCTGGCGGCGATCCACCGCCTCGATCCCGACATCGCCGACAAGCGCACGCACGAGCTGGTCGAACAGCTCGAGATGGCCGATACCCTCGACACCCCGGTGCGCCAGCTCTCGCTCGGCCAGCGCATGCGCGCCGAAGTGGCTGCCGCGCTGCTGCATTCGCCGGAACTGGTGATTCTGGACGAACCGACGATCGGCCTGGACGTGCTGTCCAAGCAGCGGCTGCGCGAATTCCTGCGGGCCGAGCGGATCGAACGCGGGACGACGCTGCTGCTCACGACCCACGACATGGGCGATATCGAGCGGCTCTGCGATCGGGTCCTCGTCGTCGATCACGGCAGGCTGGTGTACGACGGTTCACTGGCCGGTCTCGGCGCCACCGTCGGCGCCCGCCGGGTGCTCGTGGTGGATCTGGCCGCGCCGACACCGGATCTCGACGATCTGCCGTGCGGCGCGCAACTGCTGTCCAGCGAGGCGGGCGGCATGCGGCAGCGGCTGGCCTTCGACGCCGAGCACACCACGGCGGCGGCGCTGCTGGCGTCGGTGTCGGATCGGGCGCAGGTGCGCGATCTGTCGATCGAGGAGCCCGGCATCGAGGACGTGGTGCGCCGGATCTACGAGTCGGCGCGCTGATTCAGCTCGGCGCGTTCGGGTTTCCGGAGTAGAGGCTGATCTCGCCGCTCTCGCCGAGGAAGGCGTTGACCAGCATGATCCGCTGCGCTTGCAGGTCGGAGTCCCCCGGCGCGCTGGTGGTGATCGAGATCTGCGGGATGGCGGCCCAGTTCACCACGTAACGCTCGGGCGGGCCGTCGTCGTCGGACAGCCGCGCGATCCGGAACACCGAGACGGCGCGGCGCTCCATGAGGTCGCCGACGACGTCGGCGATTCGCTGCGGGTCTTCCAGGGCGAACAGGAACCCGAAGGTCAGCTCGGGTGAGGACACATAGGCGGGCACATTTGTCGAGGTTAGTGCATGTGGCGGTGGGCACGGCGAGGCGGCGGTGGTTCGATTGCCGGAAATGCGCCGATGGGTAACACGGAGGACGTCTCGTGGTGACCCCGTTGTAACGGTCGATAACAATTTCCGCCGACCCCGGAATTTGTACACCATACTATTGCGCGGTCGCGCCGAATCGCGCTTTCCTGAGAGGGTCCCGATTTTTCCCCGGGCCGTCTTCCTCACCGCAGCGTCGCGGATATTCGTCGACGCCCGGGCGGGGCTACGCCGGTGCCGGGGAGTGCACCTCCCCCGAATCCTCCCCGGCTCTGGCGTATCCAAGCACGAATTCAGCGTATTCAGGGGCGTGCACCATGCCGATCGATCCCGGCCATCGTGTGGATGCCGCGCAACTCCCGCCACCCTCGGCGCTGTTGCGGGCTTTTCTGGAAACCAATGATCCCGACCCGCTGCGGCACGGGGTGCTCGACGCGGCAGGCAGGCTGGCCCGCTGCCACGAGCGCAGACGCTCGGCGATCGCGGCGGCGCGCGCACCGGAGGCGCCGAGCAGCCGGGTCGCGGCCTGCGGCAGGCTCATCGACGACATCGATCACGATCGCGCCGCCCTCATCACCCGCATCGACGACTGGGTCGCCGCCAATGTGGCGCACCGGGAAGGGGCTTCGCTGCACACCGAGACCCTGGGCGCGGTGATCGACCGGATGGCAGCGAAATGGATCGCCGCCCAGCAGGCGCTGGGCGGCGATCCGATCGAGCCGACGACACCGCGGCAGTGGGAGGCCCGGATCCATCTGCACTGGTCCCGGCTGGCCGAATTGACCGACGGCTACCGGGATCTGATCACCGATGTCACCGAACACCGCAGGCGGTTGCCGGTGTGGTGACGCTCAGTTCTTGTCGGTGACCTCGGCCTCGACGAACACCGTGTCGACACCGGCGTCCTCGCCGAGCGGCACGTCCTCGACCTCTGCCTCGACGAACGCGCCGGCGGGACGCTCGTCGTCGAGCTGCTGCTCGGCATCACGGCGGGCGGCCGCGGCAGCCTCGTTCATCTCGATCGCGTCGGTGACGAACTCACCGATCTCGCGCGCGACCTCGGCCACCACTCCGGTGATCAATGTCGCGATATTGCCGACATGCCGGGCACCGGAGGACGTCAATTCCTGGACAAGATCTTTGTTGCTTTCGAATTTCCCGATCATTTACACGCCCACTTCGGTTGCCTTCCGATTACGCACAACGATAACACCGGGCGTCGGCGTCCTCTTGACGAAGCGATCCGGCACCGCCAGCAGGAAGATCTTGGCCCAGACCGAGCCGATCTGCTTGGAGAAACGGCCGGTGTTGTAGGGCAGGCCGTACTTCTCGGCCAGCGCCTTCACCTCGGCCGCCATTTCCGGGTACCGGTTGGCCGGGATGTCCGGGAACAGGTGGTGCTCGATCTGGTGCGACAGGTTGCCCGACATGATGTGGAACAGCTTGGAGCCCTTGATGTTGGCCGAGCCGAGCATCTGCCGGACGTACCACTCACCGCGGGTCTCGACCTCGGTCTCCTCCTTGGTGAACGTCTGCACACCAGCCGGGAAGTGGCCGCAGAAGATGATCGAGAAGGTCCACAGGTTGCGCACCAGGTTCGCGGCGGCGTTGCCCGCCAGGGTGTGCAGGAACAGCGGGCCGGTCAGCGCGGGGAAGACGACGTAGTCCTTGAGGACCTGCTTGCCCGCCTTCTTGCCCTGCCCCTTGAGCAGCGGCTTGAGGTCGGACCACTTGCGCTTGCCCTTGATGATGTTGTCGGCCTCGAGGTCGTGCACCATCACACCCCACTCGAACAGCACCATCAGCAGGAAGGCGTAGATCGGGTTGCCCAGGTAGTAGGGGTTCCACTTCTGGCCCTCGTCGATGCGCAGGATGCCGTAACCGATGTCGCGGTCCATGTCGTGGACGTTGGTGTAGGTGTGGTGCATGTAGTTGTGCGAGTGCTTCCACTGGTCGGCCGGGCAGACCGTGTCCCAGTCGAATTCGCGGGAGTTGATGCCGCGCTCACGCATCCAGTCGTACTGACCGTGCATGACGTTGTGGCCGATCTCCATGTTGTCGAGGATCTTCGACACACCGAGCGCCGCCACGCCCGCCAGCCAGAACGGCGGCAGGAAGCCCAGGTACATCAGGCCGCGGCCGGCGATCTCGAAGCCGCGCTGGGTCTTGATGATCTTGTAGATGTAGTCGCGGTCGCGTTCGCCCAGATCGGCTTCGACGCGGGCGCGCAGCGCGTCGAGCGCCTGGCCGAGCTCTTCGACCTGCTCCGGGCTCAGGATGACCGGGCCGTCTTTGCCTTCGGTGAGGATCGTCATGGCTGTATCTCCCCTTGGTTGGTTGATCGGTTGTCTAGAGGGCGATGTCGACGTCGCCGACGGCCGTGTTCACGCAGATCTGGATCTGCTTGTCGGGGTCGGCATCGAGTTCGCCGGTGCGCAGATTGCGGGTGCAGCCGGAGACCTTGGTCGCGGTGCAGGAGAAGCAGATCCCCATGCGGCAGCCGTATTCCGGGGTCAGGCCCGCCGATTCGGCCTGTTCGAGCAGCGATGCTCCGGTGTTGTCGGCGGCGACGTCGCTGCCGGAGAAGGTGATGGTGCCGGTGGCCTCGGCCGGATCGGCCGGGACGGTGGTGAGGGTGAACTCCTCGCTGTGCACCCGATCCGCGAGGCCCTCGGCCTCGAAGATGGTCTGCACGGCCCGCATCAGCGGCGGCGGCCCGCAGACGAAGGTCTGCGCTTCGGCGAACCACGGGGCGACCCGCTCGAGCTCGTCGTAGTCGAAGAACCCACTGCCGGTGGAGGTTTCGCCGTTCACCACGGTGCCCGGCTCGACCGGGTACCGGTACTCCACCCGGAAGTTGGGGCGGCGGTTGGCGATCGCGCTCAGCTCGGCCCGGTGCGGCACCATCTCGGGCTGACGCGCGTAGTGCAGGAAGGTGACTTCACCGGTGAAGCCCTCCGCATCGAGGGTACGCAACATCGACAGCACCGGGGTGATGCCGCTGCCACCGCTGACCAGCAGCACCCGGTCCGGGCGCTGCTCAGGTAGCGCGAACACACCCGCGGCGGGCGCCAGGTCGACGACCATGCCCGGCTTGGCGTTGTCGTGCAGGTAGTTCGACACCAGGCCGCCCGGGTGCGCCTTTACCGTCAGCTGGATGAACCGGTCGCCCCGGCTCTCCGGATCGATCGGCGAGTAGCAGCGGGTGTGCCGGACGCCGTTGATCGAGACGCCGATCTGCACGTACTGGCCTGCGGTGTGGCCACGCCACTGCCGGGACGCGCGCAGGGTCAGCGTCACCGAGCCGGGCACCGCATGCGAGACATGGGTGACCTCGGCGCGCAGCTCCCGCGCGGTGAGCGCGGGGCTGACCAGCTCCAGGTACCGGTCCAGCGGATGCGGCGTCGTCAACGTCTGCACCAGGTCGATCAGTCCCACCATGCGTCTTACCCCTCTGCGGAAGTCCTTCGGCATGCGATTCACATTTCAGTGCACGCCTGTACACTCACCAGTGTGCCGGATGGACCCATCCCGCTGTCAACCGGCAAAGATGTGAGGCGGGCAACATATCCAGGGAAGCGACTATGGTGAACGGATGTATGCTCACCGATGTGACTGAGCAGGCAGGAACCCGCAACGAGCGCAAGGCGCACACCCGTGCGGCCCTCCTCGAAGGCACCCTGACGCTGGCCGCCGACCGCGGATTCGCGGCACTGAGCCTGCGGGAGATCGCCCGCTCGGCCGGCATCGTGCCCACGGCGTTCTATCGCCATTTCGCCTCGCTCGACGATCTCGGCGCCACGCTGGTCGACGAGGGCGTGACGGCACTGCGGCTGGCATTGCGCGAGGTCAGGCGCAAGCCGGACGCGCATCTGGCCGATACCGTGCGGTTCGTGTTCGAGCAGGTACGGGCCAAGCGCGCGCTGTTCGGTTTCCTCATCCGCGAACGCCACGGCGGGCCCGCCCCGCTGCGCCAGGCGATCGCGATGGAGATGCAGCTGATCGTGCGCGAGATCGTGGCCGATCTGTCCCGGCTGCGCGCGCTGGACAACTGGAGCACGACCGAGCTCGAGATCGCGGCCGACCTACTGGTCACCACGGTCACCGACGGCATCGCCGCCTACGTCGCCGCCTCGCCGCGCGAGGAGGCCGCGGTGGTCGCGCGCACGGTCATGCAGATGCGCCTGATCGCCTTGGGCATCGGCGGCTGGATTCCCAAAGCCGCTGACTGAGGGGTATTTCCGCTGCTGTCGCCACATGCGGTCCATGGTGTAACACACCGCACGTCCGGCACAGGGGGTATTTCAGAGTACGGGCGTACACACAATGGGCGGCGCGGATACCTGGTGAAGTACCACTAAGCCGCGACGGCCGCGGGCGCGCGCACCGGCAGCAGCACGAGCAACCCCGCGAGCAGGACGACGAGCAACCCGGCGATCCCGGCCCGGTCGCTGTGGAAGATCGAGACGAACACCCCGAACAGAGCGGGCGCGAGGAACGACACCGCCCGTCCGGTCGTGGTGTACAGCCCGAACATCTGCCCCTCGCGTCCCGGCGGCGCCAGACGCGCCAGGAACGAACGCGCCGAGGCCTGCGCGGGCCCGACGAACACGGTGAGCGCGAGGCCGAAGATCCAGAACATCACCGTGCCGGACACCACGAGCAGCACCAGCCCGCACAGGATCATCCCGACCAGCGAGGCCACGATCACCCGCTTGGGCCCGAGCCGGTCGTCGAAGCGCCCCGCCGTGATCGCCGCCGCACCGGCCACGACATTGGCGGCGATGCCGAACAGCAGCACATCGGCGTCGGCGAAGCCGTACACCTGCACCGCGAGGACAGCGCCGAAGGTGAACACCCCGGCCAGCCCGTCGCGGAACACCGCGCTGGCCAGCAGGAACCACACCGTGTGCCGGTCCTGCGCCCACAGTTCCTTCACATCACGCCACAGCACGCGATAGGAACCGAGGAGACCAGCCCGCGCCGCGCCGGGATCGGCCGCTATGCGCGGCAGTTCGGGCACCGCGAACAGCACCGGCAGCGCGAACGCGGTGAACCAGACCGCGGCGAGCACGATCGCCAGCCGGACATTGAGACCCTGATCGGTGGGTATCCCGAGCACACCGCGGGTATCGCCGTCACCGGCCAGGAAGCCCACGTAGCAGATCAGCAGCAGCACGATGCCGCCGAAATAGCCCATCGCCCAGCCGAATCCGGAGACCCGACCCACCGTGGCCGGTGTCGACACCTGCCGCATCATGGCGTTGTAGGGCACCCCGGCCAGCTCGAACACCGCCGAGGCGAAGGCCAGCAGGGCGAGCCCGAGCCACAGGTCGTGGTAGTCGTCGTGGACGAAGAACATCAGCGACATCGCGCCGACGGTGAGCGCCGTCAAGGTCGCCAGCGCCCGTTTCCGTGAGCCGACGGCGTCGAAGTACTGCCCGCAGACCGGCGCCGTCAGCGCGACGACCAAGCCCGCGGCGGCAAGCGCCCAGCCCAGCCAGGCGCTGGCCGGAGTATCGCCCGGCAGATCGTCGCCGACCTTGTCGGTGAGATACACCGAGAACACGAAGGTCAGGGTGACGGCCTGGAACGCCGACGACCCCCAGTCCCACAGCCCCCACGCCAGCACCTGCCCGCGCCCGGCCGCCTCGCCGACGGTCTCGGACGCGTTCACCTCGGTCATGACCGAAGCGTAGAGGGGATCGCGACTCCCGGCAGGACACATCGGCGTTTCGGCACGCCACCCTTTCATATGAACCTGGTTGCATAGTACCGAGCGTTCCGGATACCCTCGTCCCATGGCACTGGAGCACGCGCTGCTGGTCTCGCTCAGCGAGCGGGCCGGTTCGGGCTATGAACTCGCTCGCCGATTCGACAAGTCGATCGGCTACTTCTGGAGTGCCACCCACCAGCAGATCTACCGGGTACTCAAGCGTATGGAGGATTCCGGCTGGGTGACCGTGGAATCGGTCGCTCAGCAGGGAAAGCCCGACAAGAAGGTGTACTCGGTCGCGCCGGCGGGCCATACCGAACTGGCCCGCTGGATCGCCGAACCCACCGAGTCCAGCCCGTCCCACGACGAGCTCGGCGTGAAGATCCGTGGCGCCGCGTACGGCGACATCGACGCCGTGTGCGCCGAGGTGGCCCGCCACCGCGCCCAGCACGCGCAGCGACTCGACGAGTACCTGCTCAGCGAAAAGAAATTCTTCCCGGCACCGGACCAGCTCTCCGGCGCCGCTCTGCACCAGTATCTGGTGCTGCGCGCGGGCATCCGCGCGGAGTCCGGCTACGTCGAATGGTGCGACGAAGTACTGCAGGCCCTGCGACCGCGAAAAGGTGACAACCGCCCATGACGTCCTACCCCCACCTGTTCGAGCCACTCGACCTCGGCCACACCACCCTGCGCAACCGGGTGGTCATGGGCTCCATGCACACCGGTCTGGAGGACCGTGCCTGGGACACCAACAAGCTGGCGGCCTACTTCGCCGAGCGCGCCCGCGGCGGTGTCGGCCTGATCATCACCGGTGGTTACGCCCCCAACCGCACCGGCTGGCTGCTGCCGTTCGGCGGCAAGCTGACCACCAAGACCGAGGCCTATCGTCACCGCAGGATCACCAAGGCGGTGCACGCCGAGGGCGGCAAGATCGCCATCCAGATCCTGCACGCCGGTCGCTATTCCTATATGCCGACCAGTGTTTCGGCCTCGGCGATCAAGTCGGCGATCAACCCGTTCAAGCCGCGCGCGCTGTCGAGCAAGGGCGTCGAGAACACCATCGACGACTACGCCCGCTGTGCCGAGCTGGCCAAGTTCGCCGGCTACGACGGCTGCGAGATCATGGGCGGTGAGGGCTATTTCATCAACCAGTTCCTCGCGCCGCGGGTGAACAAGCGCACCGACAAGTGGGGTGGCACGCCGGAGAACCGGCGCAGGCTGCCCGTCGAGATCGCCAAGCGCATCCGCGCCAAGGTCGGCCCCGACTTCATCATCGTGTTCCGGCTGTCGATGGCCGAACTCGTGGAGAAGGGCCAGACCTTCGAGGAGATCATCGCCCTGGCCCAGGAGTTGGAGGCCGCGGGCGTCGACATCCTCAATACCGACATCGGCTGGCACGAGGCGCGGGTGCCCACCATCGTCACCTCGGTGCCGCGCGCGGCGTTCGTCGAGTTCACCGCCAAGATCGCCCGCAAGGTGAACATCCCGGTCTGCGCGTCGAACCGGATCAACATGCCCGAGATCGCCGAGGAGATCCTCACCCGCGGCGACGCGGCGCTGATCTCGCTGGCCCGCCCGCTGCTGGCCGACCCGGAATGGGCCAACAAGGCCAAGGGTGACCGTACCGACGAGATCAACACCTGCATCGCCTGCAACCAGGCCTGCCTCGATCACGCCTTCGGCAACAAGAAGGTGTCGTGCCTGGTCAACCCGCGGGCGGGTAGCGAGACCACGCTGCAGCTGCTGCCGACGCGGCGCGCCAAGCGCTTCGCGGTGGTCGGCGCCGGTCCGGCCGGGCTCTCGGCCGCGGTCAGCCTCGCCGAGCGCGGCCATCACGTCGACCTGTTCGAGGCCGACGACAAGATCGGCGGCCAGTTCGACATCGCCCGCCGCATCCCCGGCAAGGAGGAGTTCGACGAGTCGATCCGCTACTTCCGCCGCAAGATCGAGCTCACCGGTGTCACCCTGCACCTCGAAAAGCGGGTCGGCGCGGAGGAATTGATCGCGGGCAAGTACGACTCGGTGGTGCTGGCGACCGGTGTGCGCCCGCGCATCCCCAACATTCCCGGCATCGACCACCCGATGGTGCTGTCCTACGCCGAGCTGGTGAAGGAGGAGAAGCCGGTCGGCAAGAAGGTCGCGGTGATCGGCGCCGGCGGTATCGGCTATGACGTGAGCGAATACCTCACCGTCGAGGGCCATCCCACCCTCAAGCTCGACGAGTGGAAGGAAGAGTGGGGTGTGGACTCCGAGGACGAGCAGGCCCGCGGCCAGCTCAAGGAACCCAAGCCCTCCCCCGCCGCCCGCGACGTCGTCCTGCTGCAGCGCAAGTCGACCCCGTTCGGCAAGGACCTCGGCAAGACCTCCGGCTGGGTGCATCGCGCCGCGATCAAGGCCAAGGGCGTCGAGCAGGTCGGCGGCGTGAACTACGAGCGCATCGACGACGCGGGCCTGCACATCAGCTTCGGTGAGAAGCGCGAGAAGCCGCGCGTCATCGAGGTCGACAATGTGATCGTCTGCGCGGGCCAGGAATCGGTGCGCGAACTCGAGGAGCCGCTGCGCGCGGCGGGCGTCGACCTGCACCTCATCGGCGGCGCCGACCTGGCCGCCGAACTCGACGCGAAGCGGGCCATCGACCAGGGCACCCGCCTGGCCGCGCGCCTGTAATCCCCGAACCCGGTCGTCCGACGCGACGGACGGCCGTCGCACCGCCCCGTACACCGAACTCGCATCCGGTGTACGGGGCGGTGTTCTGTTCCGGGGCTATTCGGCGGCCACATCGCGAACGAGGGCGCGCAGCTCCTGTCCGGCCGGTGTCCGGAACCAGGACAGGTGGCCGAGAAGCCAATCCTGGTAGGCGATCTCGGCGTTGCGCGGCTCGGCGGCGATGGTCAGGAAGTAGTCGATCTCGGAGAGCTCGTAGCCGATGTGCACGAGTGGGAGCAGGTCGGCGAGCAGGGTTTGTTCGGCGTCGGAGAGCGGGCGCACCGATCGGTACCCCTGGATCAGGGCGCGCACCTGATCCTCGTGGACGTGCGCCGGTCCGCCGTCACGGAGCGAAACCCAGTCCACCACCGCGCGTTCGACGGCGGTGGCCAGGTCGAAGACGGCGGTCGTGCGGTCGGCGAGACCGAAGTCGAACACCGAGGTGACCTCGTCGGCCTCCCACAGCAGGTTGGTCGGGTGCCAGTCACCGTGCGTCCACAGCGGGGCGACATCGGTGAGATCGGCTCGCAGGTCGGGGATGTCGGCGCGCCAGTCACGGTCGGCGAGGAACCGGGCGACGGCGGGGCGGCGAGCGATGTGCCATGCGAAGGCGCTCACGGCATCATTGCCGTGCATGCTCGCCACCAGTGGACGCGCGGGTCGTGCCGGTGCGTCGAAACCCGCTGCGGCCAGGTGCAATCGGGCCAGCATCGCTCCGGCCGCGGTGGCGTCACCCGCGTCGCGGTACGGCGTCCAGGAGAAGTCGGCGCGATACCGGTCCTCCCCCACGCCGGTCCGCTGAACTTCGTAGACGAAGTCATCACCGTCAGCCGACGCCGATATCCGCTGCGCCGGACGCGGCGCCCAACTCCCCACGGCTGCAAGCACTTCGGGCACCGGAATACCCCGGCTGCGCAGATGCGCCATGAATCGGTGTTCCTCGGCCAGAGCAGCCTGGTCACGCAGTCGCAGCGGAAGTCGCTTCACAACAACCTGCGCACCGTCGCTCAACCGCACGCCTACCGTCGACGACAGTGGTCGCACACTGTGCCATTCGATCTCGGCGGGTCCAGGTCCACCCCAGGTGGCGTCGACGGCGCGCGCGATCTCGTCCTCGGTCAGCGACGGCCACGTCGGCGCGGCCGTCGGCTCATCGCCCATCCCGAACACCTGGTGATCAGTCATCGCCGCCGACCGACGACCACCCGACTCCGGTCGCGGCGCCTGTTACGAGGAAGGAGAACAGCGAGGCCGGGGTCCACCGGGTGAGGTGAACGCCGAGCGCGTCCCGCATGCCGATCCCGAGATCGGTCCAGCAGACGGCCTGGGCGGCGAAGCCGAAGGTGCGCGGTGGCTCGGTGGTGGGCGGCAGCGGCGCCTCCCGGCCGGCCCGGCTGATCGGTGCGTCCGTCGTCATAACAGTTGTCAGCCTATGGGCCCGGCGACCGGATCACGCGACCCCGCGGACGTCCGGCCCTGCTCGCGTCGCGCAGGCCGGGCGACGTGGCCACCGCCCGGTCGGCGCCGATCCCCTAAGCTCCCCGTGTGAGCTTGCCCTCCCCCACTGCAGACAATCGTGCCGTCGTCACCGGCGCGTCCTCCGGCATCGGCACCGCGCTGGCCGCCGAACTGGCCGGGCGCGGTTACTCGCTGATCCTGGTCGCCCGGCGCGGTGAGGTCCTCACCGAACTGGCCCAGCGGCTGACGCTCGCGCACGGCATCACCGCCGAGGTGCGCGCGGTCGACCTCGCCGATCGGACGCAGCGGGCCGGCCTCGTCGACGAACTCGCGGTGCGCGATATCGCGATCCTGTGCAACAACGCGGGCATCGCCACCTTCGGCCCGGTGGCCGAGCTGGACTTCGCCTACGAGCGGGCGCAGATGGAACTCAACGCCACCGCCGTGCACGACCTGACCCTGGCCGTGCTGCCGGGCATGATCGAGCGCAAGGCGGGCGGCATCCTGATCAGCGGCTCGGCCGCGGGCAACATGCCGATCCCGAACAACGCCACCTACGCGGCGTCGAAGGCGTTCGCCAACACCTTCTCCGAGTCGCTGCGTGGCGAGCTCAAGGGCAGCGGCGTCAATGTCACCCTGCTGGCGCCCGGTCCGGTGCGCACCGAAACTCCCGCGCCCGAGGACGAGTCGATCGTCGACAAGATGGTCCCCGATTTCCTCTGGGTCTCCTCGGAGTACACCGCCAAGGTCTCCATCGACGCGCTGGCGCGCAACAAGATGCGCATCGTGCCCGGCCTGATCAGCAAGGGCATGAGCGTCGCGGGCAACTACGGTCCGCGCGCGATGACCGCCCCGATCGCGGGCGCGTTCTACAAGAAGCTGGGCAACTGACACCCGCCTGACGGGTTGCCACGTCAGCAACCCGTCAGGAACGTCGCCCAGGTGGTCAAAGACCCGTAAACAGCCAGTTCAGCGGCCCGCGAGCGGCGTAGTCCTGGAATCGGCCCCGCCGTCGGAGCGCGGGGGCGTCCCCAGGAGACCACCGTGACGTTGCTCGACATCTTCCCGTCGTTGCGCGCGACCACCGTGCCGCGGCTCGACCCCGCGGTCTGGCCCGCCGACACCCACTACGACCCCGACGGCCGGATCACCCTCGGCGCGGTGGCACTGGCCGATCTCGCCGACCAGTTCGGAACTCCGGTCCACGTGGTCGACGAGGCCGAGGTGCGTGAGCGCTGCCGCGCCTACCGCAAGTACTTCCCCGACGCCGAGATCGTCTACGCGGGCACCGCGTTGATGGTCGGCGCGGTGGCGCGCTGGGTCGCCGAGGAGGGCCTGTCGGTGCAGGTCGGGTCAGCGGGCGAACTGTCGGTGGCGCTGGCCGCCGGCATCGATCCGCGCCGGATCGTGTTGCACGGCAACGGCAAGACCTTCGACGAACTGCAGACCGCGGTGGGCTGTGGCGTCGGCCGGATCGTGGTCGGCTCACTCACCGAGATCACCCTGCTGGCCGCGCTGGCGACCACACCGCAGCAGGTGCTGTTGCGTGTCGCGCCCGGCATCGAGGTGCCCGGCGGCCCCCAGTTCGGTTTCCCGCTCGGCGGCGATTCGTTCGAGACCGCCGTCGCCAGGATCGCCACGCGGCCCAACCTGCAGCTCATCGGACTGCACTGCCATCTCGGCGCGCAGATCCACAATCCCGACCACTACGGCGAGGCGATCCGCCGGATGATCGGCGAGATGGCCTGGATCGACAACGAATACGGCCTGCTGCTCACCCATCTCGACATCGGCGGCGGGCACGCGGTGGCCTACCGCAGCGGTGACGCCGAGCTCAACCTGCCCGAACTCGCCGACATCCTCGACGACGCACTGGACGCCGGCTGCGCGCGGCACCGCTTCCCCCGCCCCGCGCTCACCATGGAACCCGGTCGGGCGATCGTCGCCAGGGCCGGTGTCACCTTGTATCGGGTGCTGGCCGTCACCGAGACCTCCGACGGCGGGACCCAGGTGATCGTCGACGGCGATGGCGGCGGGAACGGTAGCGCGGTCGTGGTCAACAGGCACCCGACCGGCGCGCAGCCGACCGCGTCCATCGCGGGCAGGCACAGCGAATCCGGGCAGCTCATCGCCACGGGCGTGCGCCTGCCGGCCGATCTGCGGCCGGGCGAAGTGCTCGCCGTGCCGTGCACCGGCGCCTACCACCACGGGCCGGCCTCGACTTACAGCACCGTCGGCAGGCCGCCGATCGTCGCCGTCGCCGACGGCCGCGCCACGCAGTTGCTGCGCCGGGAAACGACCGCCGATCTGCTGATGCGCGAATTCGCCGAATAAGCCGGGATTACTGCCGCCACCGGTCTGGTGGCGGCACCGTCGCGCGCCTACTATCAGATGAGTCGGGGAAAATCAACCAACTCGACACGACGCGCCGAGTCCGAGGACGAGCGCGCCGGAAAAGGCAGCCATGAAGATCTACAGAACCCGAGAGGTCGGTCTACGCCGACTACTCATGAGTATGGCAGTGGCCGGCGCGGCCGTCACCTTCCCGCTGACCATGGCGACCCCAGCACTCGCCCTGCCCGCCGCCGTCCCAGACCTGGTACAGACCGACCGCGGACGGTGCGACGACTGGAACCGCGGCTACGGCTACGACCGCTGCGACCGCAAGCACCGCTGTGACTACAACTGCGACCACAGGCGCTGTGACAACGACTGGTACGGCCGCGGCCATGACCGCTGTGACCGCGGCCACGGCGGCTACAACAACTGGTTCCCCTGGGGCTGGTTCGGCAGCAGCTGAGCCGAACTCCGCTAACGCCGCCGGGTCCCGAAGATGCTTCGACTGATCTCTCGACCGGCGGCGCTGGCCGCTGACCGCAGGAAGCTCTTCACCGCCGGATTCTTCATGATCCGCTCGGCCGCCGAGTCCTCCTCCTGTTGTGCCTCCGAGCGACCCGGCGCCTGCGGCGTCTCGGGCGCCGGATTCGCGGCGGCCACCCTGGCCAGCAACATCTCGTAGGCCGACTCCCGATCGATGCTCTGCCCGTACTTACCCTGCAGGGCACTCGACAGCGCCGTGGATTTGATCCGGTCGTCACCGATCGTGTCCATCAGCGAGCGCGGCGGCGCGATCTTGGTCCAGGCGACCGGCGTCGGCGCGCCCTTCTCCGAGAGCACGGTGACGATCGCCTCACCGGTCCCCAGCGAGGTCAGCGCCTCCTCCAGGTCGTAGACGGTCGACTTCGGATAGGTCCGCACCGTCTTCGCCAGCGCCTTCTGATCGTCGGGGGTGAAGGCGCGCAGCGCGTGCTGGATCCGGGCGCCGAGCTGGGACAGCACCGGATTCGGGATGTCGGTGGGCAACTGGGTGCAGAAGAACACGCCGACACCCTTGGACCGGATCAGCTTCACCGTCTGCTCGACCTGCTGCAGGAACGCCTTGGACGCGTCGGCGAACAGCAGGTGCGCCTCGTCGAAGATGAAGATCAGCTTCGGCTTGTCGACGTCACCGACCTCGGGCAGCGTCTGGAACAGATCCGCGAGCACCCACATCAGGAAGGTGGAGAACAGCACCGGCCGCGCCGCCTGCTGGCCGAGCTCGAACAGCGTGATCACGCCCTGCCCACCCGCGGTGCGCAGCAGGTCGGCCGGGTCGAGTTCGGGTTCGCCGAAGAACGTGTCGCCACCCTCGGCCTCCAAATTCACCAGGGCGCGCAGGATCACGCCCGCCGTCTGCGCCGAGACACCGCCGATGCCCTTGAGGTCTTCCTTGCCCTCGGGGCTGGTGAGGTGGGTGATCACCGCGCGCAGATCCTTCAGATCCAGCAGCGCGAGGCCACGCTGATCGGCCCAGTGGAAGATGAGCCCGAGGGTGGATTCCTGGGTGTCGTTGAGGCCGAGCACCTTGCTGAGCAGGATCGGGCCGAACGAGGTGATCGTCGCCCGGATCGGCACGCCGATGCCGCCGGTGCCGAGCGAGACGAACTCGGTGGGGAAACCGCTCGGCGCCCAGTCGCTCGCGCCGGTCTCGGCGGCCCGGTCGCGGACCTTCTCGTTGTCCTCACCCGGTTCGCTCAGCCCCGACAGGTCGCCCTTCACGTCGGCCATCACCACGGGAACGCCTGCGCGGGAAAGCTGTTCGGCGATGCCCTGCAGCGTCTTGGTCTTGCCGGTGCCGGTGGCGCCCGCGACGAGTCCGTGTCGGTTCATCATCCGCAGTGGAATGCGCACGCGTGCCGCGGGATCCGCCGCACCGTCGACCATCACCGTGCCGAGCTCGAGCGCCGGTCCGTCGAACGCGTAACCCGCCGCGATCTCGCCGGCCTCGCCGGACGTGGTAGCTGATCCGGTGCCCGCGGCGGCGGCTTCCTTCTCGGCGGCCTCCGCTGCCGCTGCCGCTTCGGCGGCGACCCGCGCGGCTTCCTCGGCCGCCTTGCGTGCCGCTGCCGCCTTCTCCTGGGGGGTGGTCATTCGCGCGTCCTCCGTCTGGTCATGACTGCCGTACGCAAGAAATGCTCGAAACGTCTGCGGGGAATTCCAAGCAAACTGTATCGCCCGTTAGGGTGGCTCAGGTGTCCGACAAACTCTTGGTCTGGATGGATTGCGAGATGACGGGGCTCCGTCTCGACAGCGACAAGCTGATCGAGATCGCCGCGCTCGTGACCGACAGCGACCTGAACATCCTCGGTGACGGTGTCGACATCGTCATCCACGCCGACGACGCCGCCCTCGCCTGCATGCCACCGGTCGTCGCCGACATGCATGCGAAATCCGGTCTCACCGAAGAGGTTCGGCGTTCCACCGTGACCATCGAGCAGGCCCAGGCCGAGGTGCTCGACTACATCCGCCAGTACGCGCCCACCGCGCGCACGGTGCCGCTGTGCGGTAACTCGATCGCCACCGACCGCGGCTTCATCGCCCGCGACATGCCCGAACTCGACGAGCACCTGCACTACCGGATGGTCGATGTGAGTTCGATCAAGGAGCTGTGCCGCCGCTGGTACCCCCGGATCTACTTCGGCCAGCCGGAAAAGGGCCTCGCGCACCGCGCCCTGGCCGACATCAAGGAATCCATCCGCGAGCTCGAGTACTACCGCCGCACCGCGTTCGTGCCGCTGCCCGGACCCTCCACCACGGAGATCGCGGCGGTCGCCGAAGCCGTCACCGAGGCCATCGATGTCACCGGATCAAGCCCCCGACCAGCGGATTAGGGCTTGGGGGCTGAGACAAGCTAGTATTTACCGCGCCGGTGAATAACCGGTGATGGTGACTGTAGTTCAGTTGGTAGAGCACCAGGTTGTGATCCTGGCTGTCGCGGGTTCGAGTCCCGTCAGTCACCCCGAACAGAAGGGCCGGTCCGCGAGGACCGGCCCTTCTGCGTTTCACCGGGACTGGCGGGGATGTCACAGTCCCCGGTCCTCTGTCGTCGACTCGGTAGACACACCGAGAGAAACGAGGATTCGGCCATGGGTATCGACGAACTGCGCGGTGCCGTCCGCGGGACGGTGTTCCTGCCGGGCGACGAGGGCTTCGACCAGGCGGCCCGACCGTGGAACGTGGCGGTGACGCAATCGGTCGCCGCCGTCGTGCAGGTCGCCGACGCCGACGACATCGCGGGCGTCGTGCGCTACGCCCGCCGCGCCGGCCGCACCGTGGTGACCCAGCCGACCGGCCACGGCGCGACCGGCGACATCGAGAACGCGATCCTCGTCCGCACCGGCAAGCTCGACAGCATCGCGATCGACCCCGACCGGCGGCTGGCGCGCGTCGGTTCCGGCGCGCAGTGGGGACGGGTGCAATCCGCGGCCGCCGCGCACGGCCTGTCCGGGCTGGCGGGCAGCAACCCCGTCGTCGGTGTGACGGGATACACCCTGGGCGGCGGGTTCGGCTGGCTGGCCCGCGCGCACGGCTGGGCGGCGAACGCGGTCCGCGCGATCGACCTCGTCGACGCCGCGGGCGAACGGACGCACCCGTGGCCCCGCTGCTCAACATCCAGATCCGCGGGCTCGGAGGCGCACTGGCCCAGAGCGGCCCGGACGACGGCGCGCGCGGCAAGGTCACCGAGCCCTACGCCCTCTATCTGCTCGGCCTCGGCCTGCCGCACCTGATCGACGACGTCACCGCCGGATTCGCCACGATCCTGGACGGACTCGGCCCGCACATCACCGGCACCAAGCCCTACACCTTCCTCGCGCCCGGCGAATCGGCGAGCGCGGCCTTCGACGAGGCGACGCTGACCCGGCTTCGCGAGCTCAAGCGGGTCCGCGATCCGCACAACGTCCTGCGCGCCAACTTCCCTGTGCTGGAGTGACAGTCACCCGGCGACGCGGCCGGCCCGGTGCCTGCGCACCGCCGACCGGTTCGCGCACGCCGGGCTGCAGAAACGCTGCCTGCCGTTGCGCGAGGTGTCGGCGTACACTCGCGCGCACCCCTCGGCCGCGCACTCACCGAGCCGGTCCATTCCCAGTCCGGTGAGGTGCAGTGCGGTGCCGACGGCTATCAGCGCGGCGACCTGGCGATCGGTCGGCACCCCGGGATCGCGGAAATGCAGGTGCCAGCCGTCGCCCGCGTGGTCGGTCAGGCGGGGCGCCGACGCGTACTCGGCCAGCAGCACGTTGAGCATCGCCGCGCGTTCGGTCCGATCCGCACACGCCACCACCCGCCGCCAGCGCGCCAGAAACGCCGTCACCGACGCCAGATCGTCGTCCGTCGGCGCTTGGGATAGGACCAGCCCCGCCGCCGCACAGCGCCGCCCCAGCTCCGCGGCACTTCCACACGGTTCGTTGAGCAGGTCTACGCCGAGCTGCACCGGCTCCCGCCCGTAATGGTTGTAGTGCACAATGCCATTACATCAGACTCGAAGCATGAACAGCCACACCACGCACACCTGGCGGATCGAGTCCTGCCACCGGACCAGCGAGGGCCTCATCGCCTATCAACGGTGCCGCTGCGGGGCTCGACGAGTCGTCGGCGGCGACCCCGGCGTCAGCATCTCGGCCGAACTCCACGGCGCCGACCGCGGGCTCGCCGCCACGGCGTAGCTCGCAGGTGGCCGGTGCCATGACGAACGTCACGTTTGACCGCTACACTCTGGACCACTGCCCAGATGTGGGGCATATCTCGTCAGCGTTCGACCGGAAAGACCCCTTGATGAAGCGTTCCACCGTCGTCGCCGCCTTCGCGGCCGCCACCGCGCTCGGCCCGATCGCGGGGACCGCGGCGGCCGAGTCACCCGGCCTGCCCCTGTCCCCGTATGTCGCCGCCGCGCCGACGGCCACCGGCGATTTCGGCCTGCCCACCGAGCAGCCCGAGTCCGGCTCGGCACAGAGCGGCTCCACCACCGGCGTCGAGACCACCGGCTCCTCCGGCACCGGCTCGGCCGGCCTGCCCAACCTGGACCGGCTGCTCTTCGGCGGCCGCATCCTGTGCGGCGCGCTCGGCAGCGCGCTGGCCGTCGCGGGCGAGGCGATGATGGACTGCAGCGACCTGCCGACCCCCGCCTGAACTACCCGTACACAACAAAGGGCCACCGGAAATTTCCGGTGGCCCTTTGCTTTTCGCGTCGACCAGGCGCGGATCAGGCGACGTCGGCGTTGCCCGCCTTCCATTCCGGCCACGGAATGTTCCAGTCGCCCAGACCGTCGACACCGGACAGGGTGCCGCCGACGGTGTTCTTGATGATCGTGATGTCACCACGCTTGGCGTTCTCGTACACCCAGCGCGCGTTCGCGGGGCTCAGGTTCAGGCAGCCATGGCTGGCATTGGAGTAGCCCTGCTGCCCGATCGACCACGGCGCCGAGTGGAAGAAGATGCCGCTGTAAGAGATTCGCGTCGCGTAGTCGACCGGCGTGCGGTAGCCGTCCGGCGAGTTCACCGAGACGCCGTAGGTCGAGGAGTCCATGATGATCTTCTCGTGCCGGTCGCTGACGATGTAGATGCCGTTGTCGGTGGGCGTGCTGTCCTTGCCCATCGAGGTCGGCATGGTCATGATCACCTGGCCGTTGCGCTCCACCGTCACCTGGTGGGTGTTGTCGTCGGCGGTGAAGATCTGCGCGTCACCGATGGTGAAGTACGAGTGGATGTTGTCCTGGCCGTAGAGCCCCTTGCCGAGGTCCTTGCCGTAGACGTTCACATCGATGGTCACCTTGGTGCCCGGCGCCCAGAAATGCTCTGGCCGCCACCGCACTTCGCGATTGTTCACCCAGTAGAAGGCGCCCTCCACCGCGGGTTCGGTGGTGATCTTGATGGCGTCCTGCGCGGCCCGCCGATCGGGGATGTTCTCGTCGAACTGGATGGCCACCGGCTGGCCGATGCCGACGACTTCGCCCTCGCCGGGAAGCAGGTAGGGCTTGGTCTGGCTGTTCGGCGAGCTCGTGGTGAAGCTCAGGGTCGTCGAGTTCACCCCGCCGAGACCGATCGCCGACGCGGTCAGGTTGTAGGTCTTGCCGTAGCCGAGCACCTCGGTGGTCGCCCAGGAGCGACCGTCGCCCGCCAGCTGCCCGGAGACCGGACGGCCTTCCTTGTTCGTGAGCGTGACCTCGGTGAACTTGCCGTCCTCGACCTGGAAGGCCAGCGGCATGCCGGGCGAGACGCCGACCTGACCGTCCTTGATCGTCGAGACCAGCTTCGGCTTGATCAGCTCGGTGATCGGGTTGCGGTCGATCGCGACCTCGACCCCAGCTCCCTCCGCCGCCGAGCACGCCGACGCCCCCAGCGCGAACACCGCGAGCAGTGCCACCGGAACGATCGTCCGCAGCGACCGATGTCGCCCCCGCGTCTTACCCATGTCAACCCCGTTTCCGTACCGACGCAATAACGTGTGTGCGCCGCAGATCCCATCGACGCCTATCGCTCGTGCCATCCGCGTCGACGGGGGCGGTCGAGATCGTCGTCCCGCCATTCTGCCAGCCCGCCCGGTCGTGACCAACGGGATAGACCCCGCGACACGACCAAGTCACAATCGTTAGATACGTGCCGGGGCCCGGATCGTTAACACTTCGAAGAGGTCCGCATTGTCGCTGGTCAGGGCCCGATTTCACTTTCCGGCCCCAAGCCTGTTAATGTTTGTTCCGCACCGGAGAGCGGGGCGAACGGAGAAGCCGAGAGGTTCTCTCCTAGAGTCGCGATCCGAGCAAACCAAGCGCCATTAGCTCAATTGGCAGAGCAGCTGACTCTTAATCAGCGGGTTCGGGGTTCGAGTCCCTGATGGCGCACAGCAGACCGCATCCCGGCAGTTACCGAAACTGCCGGGATGCGGTCTTTTCTGCGTCCGGCCCCCGGGTTCGACAACGGTCACGAAGCCGTTATCGAATCGACCTGGACATCGGCGTGCAACGCCACAGCAGTCCCGATCCGGACACGCTGGAGCTGCGCAAATGATCGTGAAACCTGATTTGGGCAAACTTTTTCTGTGACGCGTGGCACATCCGTAACAGCAGCAAACCCCCTGCATACATAACGATTCCGCAACTGCCCGGTGGAGCAACCAAGATCGTCAGCGTTTGCCGTTCAGGTTTCGTTCACCTTGCGTTAACCCATCGTGACCATTCTGCAATCAGGTCACAAACAGACCTGCGGTTTGGTTAGCCCGGGAGTATCCAACTTCCTTCAGCCCCGAACAGCGCGTGGTCTCCCCGCAGCCAGCTGTGGAGCACCGTGCGGCGCGCGGACTGCCATCGAGCGTCCGACCCCGACAGCGTCGCACATTCCCATACAGGACAGAAACAACACATCGCCTGACCGGCGTGCGCCGCTGCGCGCGCTGCGCGATCCACCGCGCCCCCACCAGGGCCTGCGTCGCCAGACAGAGATGAAGGAACAGAAAAGCAATGCTCAACAAAGACAAGCTCAGCACCGTTATCGGCCGTCGTTCGCGCCGTGAGGCGTTCACCGTGGCGGTCGCCGCGGTCGGTCTGGTCGCCGTAGCCGCGTCCTCCGCCGTCTCCTTCGCCGACGACAGCGTGCCCGAGCGTGCAGCCATGGTCGTCGAGCAGGCGGAGAGCATCCCCGCCGTCGGCGCCGCCCCCGCCATCGAGGCGATCCCGGCTCCGGCCCCCGCGCCGGAGGCCGCTCCCGCCCCCGCGCCTGCTCCCGAGGCCGCCCCGGCCCCGATGCCCGAGCCCGCCCCTGCCCCGCCGGTGTACGCGGACAACCTGGACGGCTGGATCCGTCAGGCCCTCGACATCATGGCCGCCAAGGGCATCCCCGGCACCTACGAGGGCATCCACCGCAACATCATGCGCGAGTCGACCGGTAACCCCCAGGCGATCAACCTGTGGGACTCCAACGCCGCGATGGGCATCCCCTCCAAGGGCCTGCTCCAGGTGATCGACCCGACCTTCGCCGCGTACCACGTCGAGGGCACCCCGTTCGACGTCTGGAACCCGGTTTCCAACATCGTCGCGGCCTGCAACTACGCCGCGCACCGCTACGGCTCGATGGACAACGTCAACAGCGCCTACTGAGCCACCTGACGGGTGAACGCCCGCGCCCCGGTCATCGCCGACCGGAGCGCGGGCGTTCGTCGTAGGATTGTCCTGTGCCAGACAGCGCCGATCAGGCACCCGATCACGCGCATTCCGACGCGGCCACCGCGAGCCGCGCCACCAAGGCCCGCCGCCTGGCAGGCTACGCGTGGTCCCGCGATATCCGCGGTGCCGAACTCCTCGACCTGCCGGCGTCCACCCTGCGCAAACTCGCCAGGGCCGCCGACACCAATCCACCCAGCACCGGCGAGACCTGGCAGGTGGTCGCGGACCTCCTCGACCAGAAGGACGCGTGGGCGGCCCGCAACCCCGACCACGCGGCCGCGGTGCGCACGCACGCGGACGAGAAGCTGCTCTGGGTGAAACCACCCTTCAAACCGTGGGCAGCCGAGTCCTGAGCCTGCGCGGAGCGGGCACGGTCAGGAGACGACGAGGCCGATCGCCAGCGCGAACATGATCGCCGCGATCAGCGAATCGAGAACGCGCCACGCGGCAGGACGCTCGAACAGCGGTCCCAGGCGACGCGCGCCGTAACCCAGCGCCAGGAACCAGACGACGCTGGCGACCATCGCGCCGGCGGCCAGGAACCAGCGATCCGGACTCGCGTAGGTGCTCGCGAAGGAACCGAGCAGCACGACCGTGTCCAGGTACACGTGCGGATTGAGCCAGGTCAGGGCCAGGCAGGTCAGTACCGACGCGCCGACGGCCACCGAGGCGCCCGCGGCGTCGGCGATCAGCGCCGACGAACTCATCGCCCGCCGCACCGCGAGCACCGCGTATCCGAGCAGGAAGGCCGCGCCCGCGTACCGGGCGACGGTCACGATGGCAGGCATCGCCTCGACGACCGTCCCGAAGCCCGCAACCCCTGCCGCGATCAGCACGATGTCGGAGAGGGCGCACACGGCGATCACCGGCAGCACGTGCTGCCCGCGCACGCCTTGACGCAGCACGAAGGCGTTCTGCGCGCCGATCGCCACGATGAGCGAGAGCCCGAAGCCCAATCCGGAGAGGGCGGCCAGTGCCGCGGAAGATGCCGTCACGTCTTTCGACGTTAAGAGACCATCAATTTTCAGGCCAGCTAATGATTCTTCATTACCATTAGAATTGCTTATGTGGAGCTACAGCTGGACCAATTGCGGGCGCTAGACGCCGTGCTCACCGAAGGCACCTTCGAGGCGGCCGCGCGGCGGTTGAACGTCACCCCGTCGGCGATCAGCCAGCGGATCAAGGCGCTGGAGGAATCGGCCGGACTCATTCTGGTGCAGCGCTCGAAACCCGTGCGCGCCACGGAATCCGGGCTCGCCGTGCTGCGGTTGGCGCGCCAGGTCGAGTTGCTCACCGGCGACACGGCCCGCGAACTCGGCGGCGCCGGTCGCGCTGTCGGCCCCGCCAGGATCCCGATCGCCGTCAACGCCGATTCGCTGGAGACCTGGGTGATGCCCGCGCTCGCACGGGCACGTGGCGATAGCTATTTCGAACTGCATCGCGAGGACGAGGAACACACCACCCAGCTACTCCGCGACGGCACGGTGATGGCCGCGATCACCTCGACCGCGACCCCGGTGCAGGGCTGCAAGGTCGAACCGCTCGGCGCCATGCGGTACCAGCCACTCGCGACGCCGGATTTCGTGCAGTACTGGTTTCCCGACGGCTCGCGACCGGGTTCGTACGCGAACGTGCCGATGATCCAGTTCGACCGCAAGGACGATCTGCAGTTCCGGCACGTCCGTCTCCAGTCGTCCCGGCCGATCGATCCGCCGACCCATTTCGTGCCGTCCTCCAATGCCTTCGGCGACGCGGTGCGGCTCGGGATGGGCTGGGGCATGCTGCCCGATCTACAGACCGAAAAGGACAGGGCCGCGGGAACTCTCGTCAACCTCAACGGGCGGGCCCACATCGACGTGCCGCTGTACTGGCAGCAGTGGAAGCTCGACTCGCCCGCACTGAGCGCCGCGGCGCAAGCCATCGCGGCCGCTGCGGCGACCAAGCTGATCCAGCCGTCGTAGGCGCGGATCGGCCAGGGTCGGTCACGGCGATCATGCGGGTCGGGTACGGAACTGTCTGCGGTAGGCGGTCGGGGTGAGGCCGGTCGCGGCAGCGAGGTGGGTGCGCAGGTTCACCGCGGTGCCGAGGCCGCTCGCGCTCGCGACCTGCTCCACCGAAAGCTCGCTTGCCTCGAGAAGGCTACGGGCGTAGTCCAGGCGACGGGCGGTGAGCCAGGCCAGCGGGGTGCAGCCGAGTTCGGCACGGAAACGCCGATGCAGGGTCGCCACGCTCACACAGCCGACGGCCGCGATATCCGCGACCGTAATAGGTTCGGTCGCATGATGTTCGGCCCACTCCACCGTCGCCGCCAGTGACGGACCGGGATCGCGGGGCACCGGGCGCTCGATGAACTGGCGCTGTCCGCCCCTGCGGTGCGCGGCGAAGACGAGACGGCGCGCGACCGCGGTGGCGATCTGCGTACCGTGGTCGCGGCCGACCAGGTGCAGGGCCAGGTCGAGCGCCGCCGCGCTGCCCGCGGAAGTGAGAACGTCGCCGTCGTCGATGAACAGCACGGCATCGTCGACCTCGGTGTCGGGGAACCTGCGCCGGAATTCGGCCGCCCACTGCCAGTGCAGGGTGACGGTGCGACCGGTGAGCACCCCGGCTTCGGCGAGCGTGAACGCCCCGCTGCACATGCCGACCAGCCGCGCTCCGCGCGCATGCGCCCGTGCGATCGCCCCGAGCACGGCCGGATGGCGTGCTGTCTCGGTGTCCGGGCGATTGGGCACGATCACGGTGTCGGCGGAGTCGAGCAGGGTGAGGTCGGCCAGGCCGGTCATTGTGAAGAAGTTCTGCCGCATCGGCACCTCGCGCCGGTGAGCGCAGAGCCGGAAGTCGTAGAGCAGCCCGCCGACCTCGGGCCGGTCGATGCCGAACACCTCGGTCATGCAGGCCAGCTCGAACGGGTTCGATCCCTCGTCGACGAGCGCCGCGACCCGGTGCAGGCCCGGCTGCGAGAAATCTTTCGACATGTGTCATTCATCGCACTGGTCGGGCACCGAACGCAACCGCGACCATGAGGCATGACCGATCGACCGAGGAATATCGACGCCGCGCTCGCCACCTTCGACACGCTCTGGAGCCCCCGGATTCTCACGCGCGTCAACGACTGGGACGTGCGACTGGCCAAGGTGCGCGGCGAGCATCTGTGGCACGCGCACCACGACACCGACGAGTTCTTCCTCGTCCTCGACGGCACACTCGACATCGACCTGCGCGAGCGGGATAGCCCGCCACGACGAATCACCCTGCACCGCAACGACACCTACGTCGTGCCGCGCGGTGTCGACCACCGCCCGTCCTCTGCCGACGGCGCGACGCTGCTGTTGTTCGAACCGTCCGGAACCTTGACCACGGGCGACTACGCGGGTGAGGTCCCCGACCACATCACCGCGACAACAGGCACCGCACTCGCCTGAATCGGCGCGCACGAGGCCGTCCGCAACTGCCGCGGGGTCGTCAGCTCAGTCCGCGCTCGCGGCGAAATACGCGGTGCGCACGGCGACTTGCGGTGGTGGTGGGAAGTCCGGGTTACCCGAGCCGAGCGGGCCGACGGCCACCTGCCAGGTGCTCGACGAGGTGTCGATCGCGGTGCCGGCGTTCGACGGTTGCAGGACCACGTCGTTGCCACCGGTGCAGGAGTACGCGCCGACCAGTCCGTCGGAGCGGCCACCCCACGCACCGCCGACACGGATGCGGCAGTGGCGGCCGTCGGCCAGTTCCAGCGCCCAGGGTTCGGGGGAGTCGGTGCGGCCGACGGGGGTGAGGGGCGGAGTCACCGTATAGCGACGCAGGGTGCGCTGCCAGGGGTCGTTCGCGCACAGGAGGGTGGTGTTGCCAGGCGGGGCCCAGCAGACATCGGCCGAATCGGCGGAGGCGCCGCAGCCGGAGTAGATGCCCGGGGTGTTCGCCGAACGGCTGGGCTCGGCGTACTTGCAGTCCAACGCGCCGAACGGGTCGGGGGTGGTGACGGTGAACCCGTCGCTGGGCTGACCTGCGGCGTTCACGGCGACGACCGAGATGATGGTGGTCGCCGGCCCGGGCGACGGAGTCGACACGGTAGCCGGTCCTGCCGAGGTGGACGTGACGGGAACCGCGGGCGCCCCCGATTGTCCGCTCGCCTCGGCATGCGTCGCCGTCACAGACGACGTCGGCGAGTCCTCGGACGGCGCGGACGAGCACCCGACGAGCACAACCACACCCACCGCGGCTACGACACCGGCACACCTTGCTCGAACGTTCATGGCCACCCCTCGGTTCGACGAGTTCCGCCCCTCGACTGTGCATCGGCCCGATGCGCGAAACCGTTAGCCCGGCAGCGATGTTCGATCGTCGCTCATCGCGATCACCTTCTCCGACAGCGACCGCAGAGCCATGCTCTCCCGCTGGGTCAGCCGGTCGACGAACAGGTCACGCACCAGCTCGACATGCTCGGGCGCGGCCCGGCCGAGGACCGCGCGGCCCTCCTCGGTCAGCGAGACGACGATCCCGCGGGCGTCGTCCTCGGCGGGTCTGCGGTCGACGAGTCCGCGCGCCGCCATCCGGGCGAGCTGCTTGGAGAGCCGGGATTTGTCCCAGCACACCTCGCCCACGAGTTCCTTGGCCCGCATGCACCCGTGCGGCGTCGCCGACAGCGGCACCATCAGCTCGTAGTCGGCCATCGACAGACCGTGCTCGGCCAGGCCCGCCGCGATCGCCGCGTCCAGACGCTGGCGCATGCGGATATAGGCCTGCCAGGTCTGCTGCTCTTCCTCGGACAACCATCGGGTCACGGGAATGATCCTAGAACCCATTTGGTTGACATGGAAACAAAGCGACCGCAGAGCCATCCAGGAGGCGCATCCCATGCCCGCAATCACCGTCGACGACATCATGGTGCTGCCCCGGCTGCCCCGCCCCGATGTCACCGAGACCCAGCGACCGGTCCGCCAGATCGTCACCGCGTCACGCCAGCAGGAAGGCGCGGGCTTCGAGGTGACCCGGCCGTTCCCGAGCGTCGACCTGCGCTCGGCCGACCCCTTCATCCTGCTCGACCAGATGGGTCCCGTCGCCTACGAGCCGTACGAGGCCAAGGGCGCGCCCTGGCATCCACACCGCGGCTTCGAGACCGTCACCTACATGCTCGACGGCACCATGGTCCACCACGACTCGCAAGGTGGCGGTGGCGTCATCAGCGAGGGCGACACACAGTGGATGACCGCAGGCTCCGGCATGCTGCACGACGAACTGCCCGAGGAGAAGCTCGTCATCTCCGGCGGCACCTTCCACGGCATCCAGCTGTGGGTCAACCTGCCGCGGGCGAACAAGTTCGCCACCCCGCGCTACCAGGACCTGCGCGCCGGTGAGCTGACCCTGGTCAGCTCACACGACGGCGGTGCGCTCGTCCGCGTCATCGCCGGTGAGCTCGCCGGTTTCGCCGGACCCGGCTCCACCTACACCCCGATCGCCTACGCCCACGCCTCGCTCGTACCCGGTGCGCAGCTGGAAACTCCGTGGCCCAAGGACTACACCGCCATGGCCTACGTGCTGTCGGGCAGCGGCACCGCCGGCGTCGATCGCAGGCCGATCGGCACCGGGCAGCTGGCGGTCTTCGGCAAGGGCGACGCGATCACGCTGACCGCCGACACCACCCAGCACAGCACCACCGGCGATCTCGAAGTCCTGCTGCTCGGCGGAATCCCGTTGCGCGAACCGGTGATCCAGTACGGGCCGTTCGTCATGAACACCCGCGAGGAAATCATCGAGGCCATGGAGGATTTCCAGGCGGGCCGGATGGGCACCGTCCCGGCCGAACACCGCACCGGCCGGCGCCTGGGCGAATAACCGACCGCCGGTCGCGGGGATCTGGTAGGGCTCGCGCGGTTGACAACCGGACGCCCCGTCACAAAGGTGGACGGGGCCGCCCGACCACCAAGTGTCCGGGCCCACAACCGAACCGCGCCAGACATAGAGGAATCAATGAACGTTCGCCGGCTTACCGTCAGCCTCGCCGTCGCAGGGCTGTCCCTGCTAGCCGCCCCCGCCGCCCACGCCGATATGGCGACCGGGTCCTCGGGCACCGGCTCTTCCAGCTTCGACTCCATCCTCAACGCGACCGGCTCGGCCAACCTGGTCCAGACCGGTTCGGCGGGCGGTGCCTTCCGCAGCTGCGACGAGGCCATCGCCGCGGGCCGCGCCCCTCTGTTCCGTGGCGAGGCGGGCTACTCCCCGCACCTCGACCCCGACGGTGACGGCTTCGCCTGCCCCACGGTCTGAGGTAGTACCGAAAAAAGAACACCCGATGTGGCCGCAGCCGCATCGGGTGTTCTTTTTGTGTCGCCGGAATTCAGCGACGGAAGATCTTCACCAGGACCAGGCCCGCCACCAGGGCGCCCGCACCGATCAGTGTGTATTTGACCTTCGGCTCGTTCAACTTGGCGACCACGATCGCCTTGGTGTCGTCCGCGATCCGCTGCGGATCGGCGCGCACCGCCAGTTCGTCGAGCGTCGTCGCCAACCGGGCGCGCGCGATTTCGATCTCGCGCTCGATCCGGTCGGTGTCGTCCTTGGCCACCGTCACCTCCAGTATGTGTCTGCTCGCCGACGAGTCTATCCATGCCTTCGCCGGACCCGGTCGGTTACCGTGCGGTGGTGACCGACAACCATCGCCTCTCCCCCGGAGACACCGCACCCGATTTCACGCTGCCCGACGCCGACGGCAAAGATGTGTCGCTGTCGGACTACCGCGGACGCAAGGTGATCGTCTACTTCTACCCGGCCGCGAGTACCCCCGGCTGCACCAAGCAGGCCTGCGATTTCCGCGACAATCTGGCCGAACTCGGCGGCGCTGGCCTCGACGTCATCGGCATCTCGCCGGACAAGCCCGCCAAGCTGGCCAAGTTCCGCGACGCCGAGGGCCTGAACTTCCCGCTGCTGTCGGACCCCGAGCGCGACGTGCTCAAGGAGTGGGGCGCGTTCGGCGAGAAGATGATGTACGGCAAGACCGTCACCGGCGTGATCCGCTCGACCTTCCTGGTCGACGAGCAGGGCAAGATCGAACTGGCCCAGTACAACGTCCGCGCCACCGGCCACGTCGCCAAGCTGCGCCGCGACCTTTCGGTGTAGCAAGTCAGTCGAAGGTGCGGATGAAGACCTCGTAGCCGTCCAGCAGCCGCGCCAGACCGAACTCGAAATCGGCTTTGTCCCAGTCGATCTCGTCGTCGTAGAAGGCGGAGGCGGACAGCGCGGCCGACACCGAGGGAAAGCGCTGCGGGTCGAGCACCCTGGCCATCACCGAGGCGAAGTCGCCGTCCTCCTCCGTCTGCAGGTCCCGCACGGCCCGGCGCTTGCCCATCACGAACATCGACAGGTTCATCACGAGCTGGAGCTTGATCGGCTCGGGGACCGCCGTCTCGCCCAGTAGCCGCAGACCGGCGTCGAGCCAGGCCATGTTGTTGGGCCCCATCGGCGGCCGGTTCAGCGGGATGTCCACCCACCACGGGTGGCGGCCGATCCGCTCGAATTCCGCGCTCGCCCACTGTTCGAGACCGGGCCGCCACGGGGTGTCCGCCGCGATCGCGGGCGGCTCGCCGACCACCCGATCCATCAGCAGGTCGATCAGCGTGTTCTTGCTGTCGACATAGCGATACAGCGACATGGCGGTGAAGCCGAGTTGCTTGGCGACCCGGTTCATCGACAGTGCCGCGTACCCCTCCGCGTCGGCCACCGCGACGGCCGCGTCCAGGATCTGATCGAGGGTGAGTCCGCGCCGTGGGCCGCGCGCGCCGGGCTGCTCGAGCCCCCACATCAGCTCGACCGATTTCGGTAACGCCGTGTCGCCGGACGTCGTCATCTGCTCCCTGCCTCCTCCGCTCGCCTCGACTCTAGCGGTGCCGCCTCTTGCGTCCATGAACTGCTTACTCTATAAACTATGTTTATCTCATAAACAGTTTTTCGATCGGAGAACTCATGACGCTCGAACCATCGCCGGCGCTCTCGGTCCACCGGCTGCGCAAGGCCTTCGGCGCGCGGGTCGTGCTCGACGACCTCGACCTCGAGGTCGCACCCGGCACGGTCTTCGCCCTGCTCGGACCGAACGGCGCGGGCAAGACCACGCTGGTCCGCATCCTGGCCACTCTCGTCCGGCCCGATCACGGCGACGTGCGTGTCTTCGGGCACGACGCCGTCCGCGAGGCCGACACCGTGCGCGGACTGATCGGCGTCACCGGGCAGTACGCGGCCGTCGACGGCGTCCTCACCGGCGCCGAGAACCTGCGGCTCACCGGCAGGCTGCTGCACCTGGGCACCGCCGAGACCCGGCGCCGCGGCGCCGACCTGCTCGACCGCTTCGCGCTCACCGATGCCGCCGACCGGCCGGTCTCCGCCTATTCCGGCGGCATGCGCCGCAGACTCGACCTCGCCATGAGCCTGATGGGCAGGCCGCGCCTGGTCTTCCTGGACGAGCCGACCACCGGCCTCGACCCGCGCAGCCGCCGCGACCTCTGGGCCGCGACCCGCGAGCTCGCGGCCGAGGGCACCACCGTCTTCCTCACCACGCAGTACCTCGAGGAGGCCGACCAGCTGGCCGACCGGATCGCCGTGCTCGACGGCGGGCACATCGTCGCCGACGGCACGCCGGAGGAACTCAAACGCCTCGTCCCCGGTGGCCACATCCGGTTCCGTTTCGCCGACCAGCGCCTGCTCACGGCCGCCGCGCACGCCGTCGGCGAGCACGGGCACCGCGACCCGGAGCAGCTGACCCTGCAGGTGCCCTCGGACGGCAGCGCGGTCGAGATCAAGCGGCTGCTCGACCGTTTCGCCGAGCTCGACATCGCCATCGACCAGCTCAGCGTGCACACCCCCGACCTCGACGACGTCTTCTTCGCCCTGACCGGCCGGGTCCACCGGGCCGTGTCGGCCGCCTGAACCCCCACCGAAACGAGACCGACCATGACCACCCAGTCCCCCACCCCGTGGGCCCTGCGCACCGCCCAGGACTCGATCACCATGCTGGACCGCAATATCCGGCACACCGTGCGCAGTCCCGACACGATGATCATGACCATCGCGCTGCCGGTGATGATCCTGCTGATGTTCGTCTACGTCTTCGGCGGCGCGATGGACGCGGGACCAGGGCCCTACATCGACTACGTGGTGCCCGGAATCATCCTGCTGTGCGCGGGTTTCGGCGCCTCGACCACCGCGGTCGCCCTGTCGACCGACCTGGCCGAGGGCATCATCGACCGGTTCCGCACCATGGCCATCGCCCGGTCAGCGGTGCTCACCGGGCATGTCGCCGAGAGTGTGCTGCGCAATCTGCTCACCTCCGCCGTCGTGATCGGGGTGGCGGTGGTGCTCGGCTTCCGGCCGACCACCGATCCGCTGCGCTGGCTGGGCGTCCTCGGGGTGCTCGCGATGTTCGTCTTCGCGCTGTCCTGGCTCGCCGCGGCCCTCGGCCTGCTCGCCCGAAACCCGGAGGCGGCCAACGGCTTCACCTTCTTCTTCATGTTCCTGCCGTACGTGAGCAGCGCGTTCGTGCCGACCGAGACGATGCCGACCTGGTTGCACGCCTTCGCCGAACACCAGCCGGTGACCCCGGTGATCGAGACGATGCGCGGCCTGCTCATGGGCACGCCGATCGGGGACAGCGCGCTGCTCGCCGTGCTGTGGTGCGCCGGCATCGCCGTCGCCGGCTATCTCGCCGCCGGTGTGTTGTTCCGACGCCGAACCACCGCCTGACGACGGAAACGAGCGAGGGGCCGCGCGGTGTATCGCGCGGCCCCTCGCGGGAGCTGACTCGGTCGGCCGTTGCGTCAGTCGGCCGATTCCGTACGCGGGCCGTCCGGCACCGGCGCCTGGGCGGGCTGCATCCCCATCGGGATTCCCGTGCCAGGCAGGGTCGGCGCCGCGGCGGGAGTCTGCGGGACGAGCGGGGCCGCGGGTTCCAGTGGCAGCGGATCATCCTGCGGCGCATCGCCGTACAGCTGGGTGGGGTAACCCAGCGGGAACTGGCTCGGGTCGATCAGCTGCGGGTTCGGCGACACCGTCTCGTAGGGCGAAGTGTCCCCCGGCTCCGTCGCCGGGCTCACCTCCAGCCCGCTGCCGGAGCCGATACCCCCGGCCGAGCCGGTCTCCGCCGGACCGGTGTCGGCGGTCTCGTGCATCTGGGGTCCCCGCGGCCCGATCGAACCGGCCGGGCTCGCACCCGGCTCCGAGGACACCGCGGTGTTGTCGACCCCCTGCGTCCTGTCGTTCATCACCGCGTAGGCACCGCCCGCGACCAGACCACCTGCCAGCAGGCTCACGGCCGCGGCGACCATGGCCATGCCCCGATTGGAATGCGCCGCGACCGCGACCGGCACGTCGGTGGCGTCACCGAGCGCGACCAACGCGGCACCGGCGGCCGGGGCGAACGGCGCCAGCCGGCACGGCAGCACCGGCACCCCGAATCCGGCGGCCGCCTCGCGCACCGCGGGTGCGTCGGCCGACGAGCCGACGAGCACCACCGCGCCCGGTCGCACCGAGGCCGCCTCGAACTGATCCCACGCCGTCGACACCCCCGTGCGCAGCGCGTCCGGGGTGGGCGCGCCGGTCTGCGCGTAGGCGGCGAGTACCCGGTGCCTGCCGGGATCGAGCAGTGTCATCGCCTGGTAGCCGGGCACCGCCTCGTAGACCAGCAGGTTGTCGAACTCGTCGAGCCAGGTCATCGCGCCCGCGACGAACAGGTGCGCCGACTTGGCCGAGACCAGCGAGGCGGTGTGCCAGGGCGTGGCCGCGAGCCGGGTGACGATCGCGCGCCGCTCGGCCGAATCGCGGTAACTCACTGCCACCCCGGCGATCTCGTGCTCGTCGTCTAGTTCGGCGGCCATCGTGTCCAGTGCCACCTGCACCGCCGCGGCGATCTCCGCCTTGCTGTCCCCGCCCGCACGCACGGTGCGCCGCAGCAGCATCCGGTCGGTGAGCGTGTCGCCCGCTTCCGCGAGCGCCACCGCGTGCACGGCGCCTCGCTCGGTGCTGACGCCGAGAGTGATCACAGATCCTGCAGCCACAAGTCTTGCCTTCCCACGGGGGCAGATAACTTCGCGGTAGGTCGGTTGCGGTGAGAGATCACCGCGAATAAGCCTGCGGATGCACGCACGCTCATCTGATGATTCGTCACCAGCCCGGACCTGGATGGGAGGAATTTCGCCCAGTTGTTGACACGCTGTCGGTAGACGCGTGTCGCGGATGTGTGTATACCGCTAGCCTGGATGGGTGGAAGTACACGCGCAGGCCCGGTCCAAGCAGAGCCGTCCGGACCCTGCGCTGGAGTTGCAGGACGACCCGCAGGAGCTGATGCCGCGCAAGCGGCCGACCCAGGAGCGCAGCAAGCGCAAGTTCGACGCCCTGTTGCAGTCGTCGCGGGAACTGCTCGTCGAGGTCGGCTTCGAATCGTTCACCTGTGAAGAGGTCGCGCAGCGCGCCGAGGTGCCGATCGGCACGCTCTACCAGTTCTTCGCCAACAAGTACGTGATCGTCTGCGAGCTCAATCGGCAAGACCTGGTTGCGGTCTCCCGTGAGCTGGCCGACTTCCACGGCGAGATCCCCTCGCTGGACTGGTTGCGGCACATGAACCAGTTCGTCGATCACCTGGCGAATCTGTGGACCACCGATCCCTCGCGCCGCGAGGTGTGGCTGGCCATGCAGTCGACCCCGTCCACCCGGGCGACGGGCGCCCTGCACGAGAAGGAATTCGCCGAGGTGGTCTCGCAGATGCTGCGGCCACTGACCCCGCGCACCCCGCGCGCCCGGCGCACGATGATGGCCGAGGTGCTCGTGCACGTCGTGTACTCGATGCTGAACTTCTCGGTGCAGGACGAGCAGTCCAATGCCGACGCCGTCGCCGAGCTGAAGCGACTGATGGTCGCGTATCTCCTGGTCGCGGAAAAAGAATCGCGGACCGCCCAGGACTGACGGTCCGCGATTTCTAGCGGGTTGTTTCCCGACCCTCGATGAGGTCGGCCAGTTCGCCCGGGTCCTCCAGCACCACCATCGCCGCGGCGGTGTCGCCGTCGTGGGTCAGGGACAGGTGGACTCGCGCGCGGGGCAGGAACTCCGCGGCCAGGCCGTGCAGTTTGATGCTCGGCCTGCCCCACGCGTCGTTGACGACTTCGATCAGCGGATACGGGTTGTCCCCGATCTGCGGGCTGCGCGCGAAGCGAGACGATGCCCAAGCCTTGAGCACCGCCTCCTTCGCGGCCCAGCGTGCGGCGAAGCTGCGGGCCGGGTCCGTCTGTTTGCTCTGGCAGTAGCGGCGTTCACCAGCGGTGAAGCTCTCCCTGAGCATCGTCGTCCCCGACCGTTGCAGCTGCTCGGCGAACTCGGAGATGGTCACCAAGTCCAAACCGATACCGAGAATCGTCACGAACCGGCAGCCTACGACGCTTCGGTCGACTGCGGGGCAGAACCGAGCTGTCCTGCGCCGCAACCCCATCCGTTCGCGCGGTACAGACCCTCGCTGTCGAGCCTGGCCTCCGGCGAGAGCAGCATGTCGGCCTCGAGCTGACGGATCTGCTTGGCCGGGGTGCCCTCGGCGCCCAGGCGACGATCCGCCGGCTTCTCGTACAGTGCCGCGCCGCCGCACATGGCCTCGGCGAAGCGCTGCCTGCCCGCGAGCTGACGCGCCTGCGCCCGCTCCTGGTACTCGGCCCGCGCCGCCGGCTCGATCGCGGCCAGGAACGCCTGCGGATGAACCACCGCGAGCAGACCGGACACGTGGCCGAAGCCGAGAGAGGTCACCAGACCCGCCTTGAGCGCGAACTTGTCCCCGAAGCGCAGCGGTTCGCGCGCCCACACCAGGTGCGGGTAGGCAGCCATCTTCTCGTCGACGCAGTCCAGGCTCCGGTTCGGCGGCACCACACCGGTTTCCAGCACCTGGCACAGGCCGATGAGCTGGAAGGCCGCCGCGCCGCCCTTGGCGTGGCCGGTGAGGCTCTTCTGCGAGACCACGAACATGGGAGCGCCGTTGGTGCGGCCCAGCGCGCCTGCGAGCCGCTCGTGCAGCTCCGACTCGTTGGGGTCGTTGGCGGCGGTGGACGTGTCGTGCTTGGAGATCACCGTGATGTCGTCGGGTGTGACGCCGAGCTTGCGCAGTTCGGCGGCCAGGCGCGAGCCGCTACCACCGCGGCCCGCACCCAGCGCGCCGAGACCCGGCGCGGGGATGGAGGTGTGCACGCCGTCGGCGAAGGACTGCGCGAAGGCGAGCACACCGAGCACCGGCAGCCCCATCTCCACGGCCACGTCACCCCGGGCGAGCAGCACGGTGCCACCACCCTGCGATTCCACGAAGCCGCCGCGACGGCGGTCGTTGGCGCGGGAGAAGTAGCGATCGCTGATGCCCTTGGCGCGCATGGCCGCCGAGTCCGCGGTGGCCGACATGTCACCGAAGCCGACGATGCCTTCGATGCCCAGATCGTCGAAACCACCGGCGACCACGACCTCGGCCTTGCCGAGCCGGATCTTGTCGACGGCTTCCTCCACCGACACCGCCGCCGTGGCGCACGCCGCGACCGGGTGCACCATGGCGCCGTAGCTGCCGACGTAGGACTGCACGACGTGCGCCAGCGCGACGTTGGGCAGCGCCTCCTGGAGGATGTCGTTCGGGCGCGGCTCGCCGAGCAGGTTGTCGACGTAGAGCGAGCGCATCGAGGACATGCCGCCCATGCCGGTGCCCTGGGTGTTGGCCACCAGGCTCGGGTGCACCCAGCTCATCAGCTCGTCGGGGCTGAAGCCGGCGCCGACGAACGCGTCGACGGTGCAGACGATGTTCCACAGCGCGACCCGGTCGATCGAGGCGGCCATATCCGCGGAGACACCCCAGATCGTGGGGTCCCAGCCGGTCGGGATCTGACCACCGACCACCCGCGAGAGCTTCGCCTTGCGCGGCACCCGGATCTCGGTGCCGGCCTGACGGGTGACGGTCCAGTCGCTCGAGTCGGCGACCGGGCTGATCACCGTGTGCTCGGGATCGGCGGTGTGGAAGGCACGCGCCTCGGCCTCGCCCGCGACGGTGAAGGTCAGGTCCTGGTCGAGGAACACCGAGGTGAGCAGCGGCGCCGCGTTGTCGAGCATCGCGCCGTCGTCCTCGTAGCGGCGCACACCGCAGCGCTCGACGACGGTGTCGTGGTAGCGCTCGGCCAGCTCGGACTCCGGCACGAAGTCACCGGATTCGGTGTCGTACCAGCCCGGCTTCGGGTCGTTCTCCCAGCGGATCAGACCGGTGGTCCAGGCCAGCTCGAGCACGCCGGCGGCGGAGAGCTTGTCCTCGACCTCCATCTCGAAGCGGGTGCGCGAGGAGCCGTACGGGCCGAGTTCGGCGGCACCGACGATGACGACCATGTCGCTGAGGTCGGCGGTCACCGCACCCCACTCCGGCACCGGCAGAGCCGAACTCAGGGTCGGCGGCGCGGGCAGCGCGGCGATGGTCGCGGCGGTGGCCGCTTCCTCCTCGCTCGCGGCCGCGGCCTCCTGGGCCTGCTTGGCCAGCGCGGGCAGGTCGAGCTTGGCGCGCGCCAGACCACCGGTGAGGTCGATCTGCTGCGGACCGGTCTCGGTCACCTGACGGGCCCGCGAGGTGCACCACTTGAGCAGCTCGTCGGCCATCTCGGTGGTCGACCAGGTGTGCACGCCGGCCTTCTCCACGGCCTCGACCATCGGGTCGTTGTGGCCCATCAGCCCGGTGCCGCGCACCCAGCCGATCAGCGCGTGCACCATGGTGACGCGCGCGGACCACGACTTCTCGGCCCGCCAGCGGGTGACCACCGCGTCGAGCGCGGCCTTGGACTCGCCGTAGGCACCGTCGCCGCCGAAGAGGCCGCGGTTGGGCGAACCCGGAAGCACCACATGCAGTTTCGCGTCGACGTCGTGATCGGCGCCGAGGGCGGACAGGCCGCCGATCAGCCGCTCGACCGACCAGAGCAGGACCCGCATCTCCATCTCGGCGCGGGCGCCCGCGTCGGCGAGATCACCGGCGACGCGCGGTGCCGCGAACGGCAGCAGCAGCGTCGGGGTCATGGCGTCCTTGACCTTGATCTTGGCGCCACCCGCGTTGTCGACCTGCTCGGTGCCGACCCACTCGATCAGCGCGTCGAGATCCTGGTAGGAGGCCATGTTCGCCGGGACGACCCACAGCGCCGCGCCGTGGCGGGCGTTGTCGCGGTACAGCGAACGGTAGAAGCGCAGCCGCTCGTCGTTCAGGCGAGAGGTGGTGACCACGACGGTGGCGCCACCGGAGAGCAGCTTGCCGGTGACCGCGGCGGCGATGGAACCCTTGCTGGCGCCGGTGATCACGGCGACGTCGTCGGACCACAGACCGGCATCGGTGGTGTCGAGCGCGGCCTCGGCGATCTGGGCGTACACGCCGGCCAGCACCGAGCGGGCCTCGTGCATCGCCCGCTGCCGCCACCAGTTCGCCTGCGCGGCAACGGCTTCGCCCGCACCGACGTAGCCGGAGATCGACTGCTCGGCGGTGGCCGCGTCGTCGCCGAGCCACATTTTGGCCAGGTCCTCGCGGGCGGTGGCCCAGCGGTCGTCGATCAGGACGGCCTTGCGGGCGTCGAACGCCGGGGCGACCAGTCGCGGCCAGTCCGTGCCGAGTTCGGCCGAGACCAGGTCGACGAGCGTGTCCTCGGTGGCCTCGGGCGCGCTGACCTGCTCGCTGAGGCCGAGCTGCTCGAGAATGACCCTGGCCGCGGTGGCGAGCACGCCGTCCCGGCCGGTGATCTGCTCGGTGAACTCGCCCAGCGCCGCCGCGTCGACGGTGCCGCCGGACGCGCCACCCGCCGAGGGCAGCGAGACCGCGACACCACGTCGCGCCGCCACCGACTGCACGGCGGCGTCGATGGCCGCGTCGACCGAGGCGGCGTCGGTGAGCGCACCGCCGACGAGTCCGCCGAGGTCGCCGCCGCGCACGCTGGCGCCTTCGCGGGTGCCGAGGGAAACCTCGGCGGTGACGTGGCTGGCCCAGCCGTCACCCAGTTCCCAGACCTTCTTGACCCGGTCGGCGATGGCGGCGGGCCGCTTGCCGGAGGGTCCGAAGACCTTGCGCAGGTGGTCGCCGATGGCATCGGTGAGCACGGTGCCGAACGGCTTGTAGGTGCGGGCCAGGCGCTCGACGGTGGCGGACAGCGCGCCCATGTCGGCGTCGGCCGCGCCGTCGATGGCGCCGAGCGAGAGCTCGGAACCGAGGTCGACCAGCAGCTGGTTGCGGCGCGACGACACGCCGTCGCAGAGGCCTTCGATCGTGTCGACCGGGCCGATCTGGTCCAGCCGCAGCTTGGTCCACAGCGCGATGAGCACGCGGGTGGCGTCGGCGGCGGAGAAGGAGATGTCGTCGGGACGCGGGCCACCGGTGGCGACCGGCGCCGCGGCGACCGGTGCGGCCGCGGCGGGAGCGGCCGCAGGCGCCTCGGCCGGGGTCTCCTCGATGTCGTCGACCGGGGCGGGATCGGTGTCGGTGGCGTAGACGACCGCGGCATCGCGCTCGACATTGACCACCTCGACCGTCGCCCCGCCGAACGCGGGCAGCTTCAGTGTCTGCGAGGCCAGGTTGGCCACCGTCGGAGTGGCGCCGAGGCCGATCTCGACGAACCGCTCCACGCCGAGGCCGCCGTGCGCGGGGTCGGTGAACAGCAGGTCCTGGGTCTCGATCCAGCGCACCGGGCTGGCGAACTGCCAGGCCAGCAGCTCGATCAGCACCACGCGGCACAGTTCGGCCTCGCGCGCGGCCCAGCTGTCGAAGTCGGCCAGCACCGCGGCCAGCGGCTCGGACGGCACGAGTTCGGCGATCTCGGTGAGGAATTCACGCTTCAGCGAGAACGGACGCGGCACCAGGTTCGGGATGTAGCGACCGACCAGAACCTCCGGGTGCACCTCGGTCGGCAGCAGCTGCTCGAGCTTCTGCCGGAACTCCGGGACACCGTCGCGCAGCACCGAGGAGTGGAACGGCACGTCGATGCCGGGCACCAGGATGAACGCGCGCTTGCCACCGAATTCCTCGCGGCGCCGGTCGATCTCGGTCTCGAGCGCCTCGAGCCCGGCGACCGTGCCCGCGATGGCGTACTGCGAACCACGCAGGTTCAGGTTGACGACCTCGAGGAACTCCCCGGTGGCCTCACCGATGCCGTTGACGAAGTCGATGACCTCGGCATCCGGCAGCCCGATCTGCGACGGGCGGATGGCGGCCATCCGGTAGTCGCTGCGGCCCTGCGCGTCGCGCGGGACCAGCTCGTGCATGGCCGAGCCACGCTGGAACACCACCTCGAGCACGGCCTCCAGCGGCAGCACCCCGGCGACGGCGGCCAGGGCGTTGTACTCACCGACCGAGTGACCGGCCAGCATCGCGCCCTCGACGAAGGCGCCGGCCTCGCGCAGCTCGGCGACCTGGGCGACGCCGAGTGTCGCCATGGCGACCTGGGTGAACTGGGTCAGGTGCAGCACGCCGTCCGGGTGGCGGTGTTCGACACCGCGCGCCTTGAGGTAGGTCGGGTTGTCGCGCACCACCGCCAGGATCGAGAAACCGAGGGCTTCGCGGGTGTGCGCGTCGGCACGCTCCCACACCTGCTTGGCCGCCTTCGAGCGGGTCAGCGCGTCCAGACCCATCCCCTTGCGCTGGATGCCCTGGCCCGGGAAGGCGTAGACGGTCTTCGGGGCGGCGGTGCGCCCGGTCGCGGTCATGACCAGGTCACCGTCGACACGGCAGGAGACCTCGACGATCTCGCTGCCCGCGTCCACCGCGATCCGCTCCACCCGCACGTCCACGGTCGCGCCGGGGCGCACCATGCCGAGGAACCTGGTGGTCCATGCCGTGAGAGTGCGTGCGGGAACGGAGCTTTCGGGATCCACCGCGACCACGGCGTGCTGGGCGGCGGCCGAGAGCCACATGCCGTGCACGATCGGGCTGCCGAGACCGGCCAGCTTGGCCGCGGCGTCGGAGGTGTGGATCGGGTTGTGGTCGCCGGAGACCGCGGCGAAGGCGTGCATGGCGCGCGGGGCGGCCATGGTGACGTCGCGGCGTCGGCGGCGCGGGGTGTCGGTGGCGTCGGCGGAGACCGCACCGGCCGCGCGCGGCGGATCGGTGAGCTCGCCCGCGCCGTTGCGGCCGCGGATGGCGAATCGCTCGACCAGCCGGGCCAGCGGCGCCGCCTCGAGTCCCTGATCGAGGATCAGGCCGACGGTGACGGCCACCTCGACGACACGACCCATATCGGTGTCGACGACCGCGCCGCTCTCGGCCCGCACCACGAGAATGCCGGTCTCCGAGGGCAGTTCGTCGAGCAGCTCGATCTGGTGATCCAGGTGGACCAGGTCGAGCATGCCCTCGATCACCGAACCACCGTTGCCGGTGCGGGCCGTGCCGAGCACCGCGAACACCGCGGGCCAGCAGGCGCCGACGAGCACGTCGGGGGCGGTGCGGCCGAGGGTGCTCAGCGTGGCGGGCAGACCCGAACCGGTGACACCGGCGTGGTCGGCGACCAGGTCCGGCATCCAGGCCAGGTTGAGGTGTGCCACACCGGCTTTCACCTCGGGCAGCGACTGCCCGGCGGCCACGCCGAGCAGCGCCGACATGGCGGTCTCGGCATCGGCTTCGGTGATCACCGGCGCGCCGCCGGAGTAGATGCTCACCGGCACGGTGATGCGGATCTTCACCGCGTCCCGGCCGAGCAGCGGCACGGCCAGCTCGACGTAGCCGAAATCGGCTTCGGGGCCGGAGATCTCGGTCAGCGTCGCGCCGGTGCCCTGATGCACCGCGCTCCCCTGCTCCACGACCCACTCGCTGACGGCACCGAGGCGGTGCACGGGGTTGACGGTGGTGCGGCCGGCCCACTGCACGTCGGGGGCGGCGAGCACGGTGTCGATCGGGCCGGCAACGACACCTGCGACGCGGCGCGCGTCGACCGGCGCGGGCACGACGCCCGCCCGGACCAGGCTGTAGGCGGTGTCCTGCTCGAAGCGGTCGAGCAGCTCGCCCACCGGCTCGTCGACCCGGGTGATACCGGCGACCGCGACGGTGCCGGGGATGACACACACCTGGTCGGCCGAGTACCGCGGATCATGGGCCTGCCACAGCGAATCCGAGCGCCACCAGCGACGCACGTCGGCGTCGACAACGGGCACGAAGTTCACCGGCTTGCCCGGCGTCTTGCACAGCGAGACGAAGAACGGCACGTCGGCCGGGTGCAGCACGGTCTCGGCGACGCTGGGGTACTGCTTCTTCAGCGCGCACAGCGCCTCCACCGGGTGCTCGAACGCCTCGTCGTCGGCGAACAGCGTCTCGATCTCGCCGCTGTCGGCGGGATGCAGCCGGGCTTCGGTGCGCCGCATCATCTCCGCGAACCGGTCACGCCAGCTGATGTCGAGCCAGTCCGAGCGGGTGGCGTCGCGGATCGCGTCGCCGATGTCGCTGCCGCAGTCGAACGAGATCGGAACCTCACTCGAAACGGCCAGCGAGACATAGCGTTCCAGCCACTGCTGGTAGGTCATGGTGGCGACGTCGCCGAAGTAGGGCTTGGCGGTGGCGTCGAGCGCCGCGATGATCTCCTCGCGACGGGCGGCCACGGCCTCGGCGTCACCGGCGACCTCGTCGAGCAGGCGACCGGTGCGCGAGGCGGCGTTGTCGATCTCGTGGATGTCGGCGCCCAGCTGGCTGCGGCCCGAGGCCATGCCACCGCTGGCGGTGCCCGCACCGACCCAGTCGGGGGTGCCGGGGGTGTCGACGAGCAGCTGCTTGACCTCGGGGGCGGTGGTCGCCTCGAGGGTCGCCATGGCGGCGGTGCCGACGAGCACGCCGTCCAGCGGCATCGCCGGGTAGCCGTGGTTGGTGGCCCAGGTGCCGGTCAGGTAGTCGGTGGCCCGCTCGGGGGTGCCGATGCCGCCGCCGACGCAGACCACCACATTGGCGCGGTTGCGCAGCTCGGCGTAGGTGGCAAGCAGCAGGTCGTCCAGGTCTTCCCAGGAGTGGTGCCCGCCGGCCTTGCCGCCCTCGATGTGCATGATCACCGGGTAGTCCGGCACGGCGTCGGCGATGCGCAGCACGGCGCGGATCTGGGCGACGGTGCCCGGTTTGAACGCGACATGGCTGATGCCGGCCTCGGTCAGCTCCTCGATCAGCGCGACGGCCTCGTCCAGCTCGGGAATGCCCGCGGTGACGATCACGCCGTCCAGCGGCGCACCCGCCGCGCGCGCCTTCTGCACCAGGCGCTTGCCGCCCAGCTGCAGCTTCCACAGGTAGGGGTCGAGGAACAGCGAATTGAACTGCACCGCGCGACCCGGCTGCAGCAGCTGACGCAGCTCGGTCATCCGGTCGGCGAAGATCTGCTCGGTGACCTGACCGCCACCGGCCAGCTCGGCCCAGTGGCCCGCGTTGGCCGCGGCCGCAACGATTTTCGCGTCGACGGTGGTCGGGGTCATGCCGGCCAGCAGGATCGGCGAGCGGCCGGTGAGCTTGGTGAACGCGGTCTCCACGACGATGCGCCCGTTGGGCAGCCGCACCGGCTTGGGCGCGAACGCCGACCACGGGGTGGCCGCCTCGGGAGCCGCGCCCGGGGTGAGCAGGCTGCGCTGGCCGGGGCGGGTGGCGGCGGCGACCACGCCGACGCCGGTGCCCTTGAGCGAACCGCCGGTGACCCGCGAGAGCAGGTCGCCGGGGCCGAGATCCAGGATCCACTCCACGCCCGCCTCGACGACGGCGTCGACGGTGGCGACCCAGTCGATCGAGTCGACCAGGATCTGCCGGGTCAGGGTGGCGGCGAGCTCGGCGTCGAGGTCGCACTGGCGGGCCCAGCCCGCGACCAGGTCGACGGTCTCGGCCAGAGCCGGGTGGTGGAAGGCGATGTCGACGGCGACGTCCTCGAACACCGGCGCGAACACCGCACCGCCGCGAATCTTGCTCTCCCGCTCGCGAGTCTGCTCGTCGTGCAGCTGCGCGCACTTGGTCCGCACCCGGTCGAGCTGGGCGGGAGCGCCGGACAGCACGACCCGCCTGCGTCCGTTGCGGATCGACACCAAGGCGGCGAGCGCGGGATCGACGCCTTCGGCGACCTCGGCGACGATCGCCTGCAGCTGCTCGGGATCGACATTGGACACCGCGACCATCGGCGAGCGCTCGCCCACCGGCATCAGCCCGCGCCTGCGCGCGACGAGCCCGGCAGCGGCGCCGACGAGCTGGGCAATGGCCAGCAGCTCCGCGTCGCGCGCGCCGCCGGCCTCGACAGCGGCGGCGGCGAACAGGCCCTGCGAATGCCCGATGATCGCGACCGGCGGGTGCTCGGCCGGGTCGAGACCCTGCAGACGCAGGGCCCTGGTGGCCGCGAGCTGGGCAAGCAGCACGCCGGGCATCGAGACGGCGGCCGAGCGGAGTACCGAGTCCGCCGGCACCGACGAGGGCTCCTCCGGCTCGTCCAGCTCACTCTCGAGCATCCAGCCCATCGGGTCGAAGCCACCGGGACGCACCACCAGCAACTGTGCCGCAACCGGCTCGATCAGCGCCGCGGCCTCGTGCACCAGTGCGGTCAGCTCGGGTTCGAGCGCGCTGTCGCGACCGATCTCCTCGAGCTCGCTCAGCCACTGCGCACCCTGCCCACCGAACGCCAACGCATACCCGGCCCCGTTGCGCAGCTGCTCCACCAGTGCCGCGCGGACACCCGATGCCTGGCCACGACCACCAGCTTTCGCGGTCGACCCCATGCCCATCTCGGTGCTCTCGTTGATCGTCAAGACGCTCGACTTCCTTCTCCTGGCGCTCCGCCCACCGACGGCACGCACACGTATCCGGCAGCCCCTTGGGCCTGTTGAGAGCCACGATCGCACAAAATCATGAGGAAAGCCTCACGTTTCTCTCCCGCACGACAGCTACCGCCGAGTATTTCTGCACGTCCGTACCAGAACTATCTGAAACATGACCCCGCCTCATGTTTGAACGCGCAGGTGGGACCTGTTACTTCGCTTCGCAAACATGAGTGGCTCTCACATTGGTGGTTACCAAATCGTTATAATCCCAGGTCGTGTTACCGACGAGTACGACATGCCGCCCCAACGCTTCGCGTAGCCGGATTTGCCCGGTAGAGTTTGGACGGTCGTACACATCCAGCGCGAGTGGCGAAATTGGCAGACGCGCCAGATTTAGGTTCTGGTGTCCACGGACGTAGGGGTTCAAGTCCCCTCTCGCGCACAGATTTGTGGCATACGTGCCACTTTCGGGGCTCCAGCGTGTTCGAGTGCACTCGCACACGAAGGAGAACCACCTTGCACGTCCCTGAGCTGCATGAGCGCAGAACTCAGGTGGCAGCTGTGCCACTTTTCAGCCTGTTCGGCACCCCCGGCGCAGGGTGCGGTGAACGCCGGTGATCGAGCCGATCATCCCGCCGCAGACCCCTCTTCAGGAACGCATCCACGCCCCGCTGCCGATGCGTTTCATCCCCCGCACAACCGACCCTGAGATCATCTACGGCTTCGCTGTCGTGGGTGATGCGGGCCGTGTCACCGACCGCGCGGTGCTCACTGCGCTGGGCTGGCTACCGGGCACCCGGCTAACAGTGTCGTGTCCGGAGGACCGACTGATTCTCGTGCGCGAGGCGACCGATGGCTCTGTCCAGGTGACTCGTGCCGGGTTCTTCCGCGTTCCGGTCCATAAACGTCGCCGGGTCGGTTTGCTCGAAGGCGACCGGGTGCTGCTGGTGGCGCACTTCGGGAAGAAGCGCCTTGTGATCCATCCCCCGGCCGTGCTCGACGGGCTGACCAGTCAGAGCCGACGAATCCTGGTGGAATCGCTGTAACTATCCAAAGCGCTGCTCAGACTGAGGTCACCGCAGATACCTTGGCTGCGGCCCGATTGCTATTGGCCCAGATGGGCATCACCGGCGCCGACCTCGTCGACACCGCACCAGCAGCCCCGACGTTCGCCGAGGTGATCCCGCGCGTCCGGGCACGTCTGTCGGCGGGTACCGCGCGTACCTATGGAACCCATTTCGATCTGCTCGAATCGCGTTGGCCGGACCGGTCTTTGACCGAGCCCACCCGTCACGAGCTCGAAGAACTCGACGCCCTGATCCTGCGGTTCCACCTCGAGACCGCATGCCGTCGGGGCGGTGCGCTGGCGTTGCGACCACAGGATCTCGATCGCGACCAGTGCTTGGTGTTCCTGCGGGAGAAGGGTGGCTCGGATCGTTGGCAGCCGGTGTCGCCAACTCTGATGCGGCACCTGAACGACCATGCCACCGATCGCGGGGCGCCTTTCAGTGGCCAGTTGCTGCGCTACCGTCACGGTCGACCGATCACCACACGCCGATACGACTACATATGGGGGCGGATCAGCGAGTCACTGCCCTGGGTGGCCACGCAAGGTGTTACCGCCCACTGGCTGCGTCACACCACGTTGACCTGGGTCGAACGAACTTTCAGCTATGCCGTTGCCCGTGCTTTCGCCGGACACCGTGGCAAGAGTTCCGGCACTACCGACACATACGTCAAATCTCACCTGCAGGAAGTCGCCGCCGCACTGGCGGTCCTCACCGGTGAGCCGCACCCTCTCGCGCGCGGCGTCGGGCACCCGGCAGCAACGCCGACCCGCGATCTCCGACTCACTGAATTCGACCTTCCGACAGCGTGATAGCGCTGAGGGCGGTCCGGCTGGTTGCTCAACCGACCGCCCTCGGCTTCACTCGCTCAGGTGCGCATCGACGGCGTGAGCTAAGGAGGGGTGTCAGCCCGACATTTTACCGAGGACCGTGCGGGAACTAGATCAAGGCCGGGTGCAGGCGTGGTCGCGATTGAACGAGCCGGCGCTTCCGGTGCCGGTGGGGAGGTTGCGGGTGGCGTCTGCGTGTGCCTCCCCTGGGGTCGACCCTTTACCGAAGCCCACGATCGGGAACCCTGCGACGATCGCGAGCGGACTCGTCACGACTGCACCGCAGCCGTTCGCGAACGTCACCATCATCCGGCAGTCGATGATGCCTTGACCCTTGCACGCTCGGTCGGCGGCTTGAATGGCGTCAGCTTCCGTCGGGTGGTTGACCGAAAACGCGTAGACATTGCCCCACACGCTGAGGGAAACGGCGCCCCAGTTGACCGGGTCGGCGGCGGCGGGCGGTGCCGCGAGGACGGCAGCGGCGCTCACCGAGAGCGCGGCGACCGCAAAGGACTTGTTGAACATGTGGTGTGTGCTTCCTCTGCGCGCCGACTAGGGTGCGGCGATCGCATGGAAGATACCGCAGCGCATGGTCGCGAGGTCGCCCCAAAAGTCTTGGGGTCACGGCAAACAGCGGGAGGCGGGAGCAGTCGCTAGAAGCGCAGTTCTCGTATCGTGTTGAGGTCGATTCCGTGGCGTGCGTAGATCTTGATCGTGTTCTCGCCGGTGAGGTCTGCTTCGGTATAGCCGAGCAGTTCGGCGACACGGATCACGTCAGCTTTGGTGGCGGCCTCGATCTCGAGATACGGCGGGATCCGGGGCCAGGTGTCGAGTTCGAGTTCTGCGCCGTCGAGGGTGTAGCTGGTCCGCTTGGTTTCCTGGTACGACTTCGCAGAGAATCCCATCATCTCGAGCAGGGAGTTGGTAGCGGCGAAGTCATCGACACTCACCTCCACCTCGTGCGTGCCGTCGATGGCGTCGCCGATGATCTCTTTGACGGCGAGTGTGGTTCGATTTCCGTTGTCGCGCAGCCTGATCCACTTGCCGTCAGCCCCGGGGGTGATGTCGTAGACGTAGCGGCGCATGAATCGCTCGCCGAGCTTGTGGCCGCCCTTGTCCAGGATGTGACGCTCGATGGTGTCGGGGTCGATGTCGAGGATCTTCGCTTCGTGCTCGATGGGCACGGGGACTCCTTCTGAGTTGTCGATGGCGCGAGGCTATCCGACTCGGCGGGTCGTGAGCCGGGTGTATCGCATCCCGTCCCACGTGGCGTTCGAAGCTCCGACGGGACCGGCACTCAGCACACAGGTTCTTGGGACACGGCCAATTGAGCCAGCCTTGTCATCGACAGGCTCCTAGGAGCAGAGGCGGTCCGGCGGCGCCGCAGCCGCGCAACTCGACCACAGCAGTCCGTTTGTCGCCACTCGGCTCACGGCACGCTTAGTAGCCCTGAATGCTCTCGACATGGTGTGCACGATCACCCCTCGATTCTCGCGAAAAGGTCATCTGCACACCGCAGTTCACCGGAAAGCTGTCCGAGAATCGCATCATTTGTTGGGCACCGACGAATCGACGGGTTCGGGAGTGCGTGGGATCGTCGCGATGGCGATGACCGCCGCGACGGCCGCGATGACGGCGAGGACGAGGTAGGTCCGGGCCCAGGTGCCGGTCCAGCTCATCAGCGCCGTGCCGGCGAACGGTGCTGCCGCCATCACGACGACCACAGGTGCTGACATCAGGCCGTTGAGTCGGCCGTAGTGGGTTGCGCCCCATCGGTCGGTGATCGCGGTCGCTTGCACCAGAGTCATGATCCCGCGAATCAGACCCGCGCCGATCGACACCGCGATCAGAGCGAATACCGTGGTGACCCAGCCCAGCAGAGCGGTCGCGATGGCGGTGGTGGCGAACGCGCCGACAATGCGCGCGGCCGGGGTGGTGCGTGTCATCAGGGGGATGTAGCCGAGGCGGCCCAGGACTTGCCCGGCGCCGCCGAGTCCAAGGGTGAGTGCGGCCAGCGATGGGGAGAATCCGCGTTCGATGAGCAGGGGGACGAGGTTGAACACCCCGGCGAACGCCGCGAACGCGCCCAGGCTGAGCGCGATCACCAAGGCCAGGAACGCGGGGCTGCGGGCGATTGCCTGATGGTCGTCGTCGTGCGGGGTGATCGGCGGCGGTGCGGATGGCCACGGACCTCTGAGGCCGAACAGATGCCCGGGCACCGTGACAACCGCCAGCACGAGGGTGAGGACGAGATAGGTTGCGCGCCAATCGGTGCGCTGTACCAGGACGGCGGTCAGCGGTGCGAACACGGTGCTGGCCAGACCGGCGGCCAGCGTCAGGATCATCAGAGCTTTGACGTGGTCGGCGCCGAACCAGCGGGTCAGTGCCGCGAACGCGGGCGGGTACAGCACCGCGCCCATCGCGACCCCGGCGACGAGCCAACCCAAAAAGAACACCACCGGATTCGGGGCGAGTGCCACCACGATCAGAGCAGGGATCGCGAGGACTGATCCCGCGGTCATGACGGTGCGTGGGCCGATGCGGTCGAGGATGCGTCCGACCGGAATACCGGTGAGGGCGGCGGCGAGCTGGCCCAGGGAGAACGCCGCGGTGAGCATCGGCAGCGACCATCCGGTGTCGGCCGAGATCGAGACCGACAGGACGGGGAAGGCGTAGTAGAGGATGCCCCAGCTGGTGATCTCGGTGAGGCACAACGTGATCAGCACGCGCCGCCGCAGACCGGCACCGGCCGAAGCCGGTCCGGTCTGCGTGGCCGTCACGGTGGACAACATAGGTGGTCAGCGCTGGATCGACGGGACAGTCAGCGTGAGTACCGCAGGAGCGGGTGCGCAGCAGCCGCCGGAGCTTGCGCCCTCGGGGTCGTCGAAGACACCCGCACCGCCACAGACACCGGTCTCGGGCAGGGTCAGCTCGACCCGGGCGGCGGACTCATGGTCACCGGCGAGTTCGGCCGCGACGGAACGGACCTGCTCGTAGCCGGTCATCGCCAGGAACGTCGGCGCGCGACCGTAGCTCTTCATCCCGACCAGGTACACCCCGGATTCGGGGTGGGTCAGTTCGGCGACGCCGTGCGGGTAGACGGTGCCACAGGAGTGCACGTTCGGGTCGATCAGCGGCGCGAGCCGGACCGGGGCCTGCAGGACGGAGTCGAGTTCCAGACGGGCCTCGGACAGCCAGGACAGGTCGGGGCGGAACCCGGTCAAGGCGATGACATTGTCGACGCCATCAATACTGCGCCCGTCGTCGGCGACGAGAGTCGTTCGCCCTTCGGCATCGGTGTCGACTGCGGCGGTACGGAATCCGGTCACCACGTCGAGCAGTCCGTCCTCGACGGCCTTCTTCGCGCGCAGGCCGAGGGCACCGCGGGCGGGCAGTTCGTCGGCCTCGCCGCCACCGAAGGTGGCATCGGTCCGGCCGCGGCGCAGTACCCAGGTCAGGCGGGTGCCGGGCTCGTTCGCCAGCTGCGACAGCGCCACGATCGCAGTCAGGGCCGAGTGCCCGCTCCCGGCGATCACGGTGTGGGCGCCACGGTAGCGCGCCCGCTCGGAGTCGGAATCGACGTCGGGCACCCGATAGGAGATGGCGCTGCTGTCACGTTCACCGATGGCAGGAAGCCCTTCCCCGCCAAGGGGATTCGGTGTGGTCCAGGTGCCGGAGGCGTCGATGACCGCGCGGGCGAGGATCCGGTCCTCGGATCCGTCGGCGCGGCGCAGGTGCACCGACAGCGGTTCGGTGTCGCGGCCGGAGTCCACGACCCGGTCGCGGCCGCGGCGCGCTGCGCCGACGACCTCGGTGTCGTAGCGGACCGCGTCGCCCAGGACGTCGGCCAGCGGCTCGAGGTAGTCGCGGGCCCAGTCCTGACCGGTCGGGTAGTCCCCGTCGGCCGGGGCCACCCAGCCGGTGCCGTCGAGGAGGCGACGACCCGCTGGCGCGATGAGCTCGGCCCATCGGGAGAACAAGCGCACGTGATTCCACTGCGCGACTGCGGCACCGGCTCGGGGACCGCGTTCGAACACCACCACGTCCAGGCCACGTTCCCGCAGCTCAGCTGCTGCGGCAAGCCCGACGGGACCGGCTCCTACGACGACGACAGGCAGATCGGTCATCACAAGGCTCCATTCATCGACATGCATCTATGTATTGGCTCGAACTGTATCGGCCACCATCGATGAATGCAACCATCGATTGTCATCTATATAATCGGCGCATGACGTCTCTGGACATGCCCACGGTCCGCGACTCCGCCGCGCCCCGCGTCGACGCCCTGTCGATCGACGACGCGACCACCTATGCCGAATGGTTCTCCTGCCTGGCCGAACCCACCCGGGTCCGACTGCTGCACCTCGTCGCTACTCGGCCGACCGGGATCACCGTCGGCGAGCTGACCGAGGCGCTGGGCATCACCCAGCCGACCGTGTCGCATCACGTGCGCAAGCTGGCCGATGTCGGCTTCGTCGGGGTCCACAAGAGCGGCACCTCCACCGTCGTCACCGTCAACCCGGCCTGCTGCACCGGACTCCCCCATGCCGCCGACGCCGTCATGGGTGTGCTGACCCCGCGCCCGTGCTGCCCGTCGGACCTGCCCGCCGACGTCTCCGTGCGCGCGATGACCGACGACGATTGGGATGCTGTGTGCCGCATCTACGGCGAGGGCATCGCCACCGGCAACGCCACTTTCGCCACCGAGGTGCCTGCCCGCGAATACCTCGACGCCACCTGGCTGTCCACCCACCGGTGGGTCGCCGAGATCGACGGCGAGGTCGTCGGCTGGGCCGCGCTCGCCCCTGCGTCGAGCCGCGACTGCTACGCGGGTGTCGCCGAGAACTCCGTCTACGTCGCCGAGGTCGCCCGCGGGCGCGGTGTCGGGAAATCGTTGTTGCACCGCCAGGTGATCGCCGCGGATGCCGACGGCCTGTGGATGGTGCAGACCTCGATCTTCCCGGAAAACCGCGCCAGCATCGCCCTGCACCATTCCGCGGGATTCCGCACGGTCGGGGTGCGGGAGCGGATCGCGGTCCTCGACGGCGTCTGGCGTGACACCGTGCTGCTCGAACGTCGCGCCGCCACCGACAGCCCCGGCACCGCGGCGGATTCCTGCGGCCCCGCAGACTGCCGATAGCGTCGGCGGTCGTCGCGTTCACCCGTTGTTCGCTTGCCTCGTGATTCGATGACCGTCAATATCGATGCGTGTCGAAACCACCCGTATCCTGCCAGCCGCAGGCATCACCCTCCTGTGAGGTCATCGCGCTGACGCGTGAACCGCTCTCCGCCGAATCCGCCATCGAACTGGCCGCCGCGTTCAAGGCATTGTCGGACCCGGTGCGGTTGCGGCTGCTGAGCCTGGTCGCCAGCCACAGCGGCGGCGAAGCCTGTGTGTGCGACCTGTCCGCGGGATTCGACTTGAGCCAGCCCACCATCTCCCACCACCTCAAAGTGCTGCGTGAGGCGGGTCTGCTGTCGAGCGAACGTCGGGGGTCCTGGGTGTATTACCGGATCGAGTCGCAGGCATTGGCGCCGCTGTCGCGTCTGCTCGATATCCCTGCGATCCAAGCGGGTGCCCGGTGACCGACCACGCTCGCCGGTTGCTGGCCGAATTCGTCGGCACCGCCGCCCTCGTCGCGGTCGTGGTCGGTTCCGGCATCGCCGCTCAGCAGCTCACCGACGATGCCGCCCTGCAGTTGCTCGCCAACTCCACCGCGACCGTGTTCGGCCTCGGCGTCCTGATCCTGGTGTTCGGTCCCGTCTCCGGCGCGCACTTCAATCCTGTTGTCTCGGCCGCTGATTGGCTGGCCGGACGCCGGTATGGCACCGGGCTCACCGCCACTGATGTCCTGACCTACGCCATCGCTCAGATCGCGGGTGCGATCACCGGTGCGGTTCTTGCCAATGTCATGTTCGACCTGAGCGCCTGGCAGATCTCCACCCACGACCGCATCACCACCGGCCACCTCGTCGGTGAAGTCGTCGCCACCGCCGGACTGATCGCGGTGATCTTCGCCCTGGCCCGCAGCGGTCGCGCCGCGATGTCGGCCGCTGCTGTCGCCTCCTATATCGGCGCGGCGTACTGGTTCACCAGTTCCACCAGTTTCGCCAACCCCGCCGTCACCATCGGCCGGATCTTCTCCGACACCTTCGCCGGTATCGCACCGGGATCCGCACCGGGGTTCATCCTCGCCCAGATCATCGGTGCCGCACTGGGTTTGGCGTTGATCGTCATGCTGTATCCGCGCTCGGTAGCCGAGGCCGCCGACAACGCGGTCGTCCCCCATCCGTCCACCACCGATCACTGACCCACCCCCCCCCACTGGGAGCACCTATGTCCGACAGCCCCGCCGCGCCCGCCGACCACCTGCGCTCGACCCTGACCATCGACCAGCGCCACGCGCTCACCACCGCGGCGACCCGGCTACACGAGGCTTTCGCCGAGACCTACGGACGCGAGACCATCGAACATTTCCTCACCACCAGCTACGACGAGTTCGCCTCCCGCGCCACCGTGGTCAACTATCTGCCGCTGCTGGCCGAGCGCTTCGCCCGCCAGCGCCTGCTCGCCCTGGCCAAGGTCGAGGGCAAACTCAACACCGACAAGCCGGTCGCGTTGTTCCTGTGCACCCACAACGCGGGGCGCTCCCAGATGGCGCTGGGCTGGTTCACCCACCTCGCCGGCGACCAGGCGATCGCCTGGTCGGGCGGATCGGAGCCGGATACCCACATCAACCAGTTCGCGGTCGAAGCGATGAACGAGATCGGCATCGACATCACCGGCGAGTTCCCCAAGCCCTGGACCGAGGAGATCCTGCGCGCCGCCGACGTCATCGTCACCATGGGCTGCGGCGACGCCTGTCCCATCTACCCGGGCCGTCGCTACGAGAACTGGGAACTGACCGACCCCGACCGTCAGTCCCTCGAGGTCGTGCGCGGCATCCGCGACGAGATCGGCAACCGCGTCCGCGACCTACTCACCTCCCTCGACATCACCACCCACTGAAAGGACACCCCGTGTCGACCAAGCCCAGCGTGCTGTTCGTCTGCGTCCACAACGCCGGACGATCCCAGATGGCACAAGGCTTCCTGACCCACCTCGCCGGCGACGCCATCGAAGTGCGTTCCGCGGGAAGCGCTCCCGGCGACGCCCTCAACCCGGCTGCGGTCGAGGCGATGGCCGAAGTCGGCATCGACATCACCAGCCAGGCACCCAAGATCCTCACCCCGGACGCGGTCGAGACCTCGACGGTGGTGATCACGATGGGTTGTGGTGACGCGTGCCCATACTTCCCGGGCGTGGACTACCGCGACTGGAAGTTGGAGGATCCGGCGGGCAAGGGTGTCGAGGCCGTTCGTCCGATCCGTGACGAAATCCGTACGCGCATCGAGAAGCTCGTCGCCGAACTGATCCCGGCGTAGTGAAGGACGTCGTGGTCCCGAGGCTCAATTCCGCTTCCTCGGGGCCGCGGTGCGTTCAACTCCTGACCTGCAAGGGACACGCTTGTCACGGGTCGTAGCTGTGCAACCATCACCGATCGCGAACGTCGATGGCTGCGCAACCAGTCCGACGTGACGCACGGCGATTCCACGCATTCGAGTGCTCGGCGCGACACCGTGCCCCGATCGTCACACTGCAGCTACCACCGCCCCGCGACAGAACCAAATCACCTTTTACATCGAGCCGATCATGACCTCTTCGCCGGTAACCATCCGAAGTTGGAGGTTGTCGCGGCTATTTCACGATCGAAAGCCTGGGCCGGGAATCGGCATCGTCACCGAGGGCATCTGCCACGTGACGCTCGGTCCAGCACAGCTCGTTGGCCAGGTCTGTTCGACTGAATCCGTGACGGTCGGCCACATCGGCTGCGTCGCGCAGTAGCGTCGGAATCTCACCTGGGTACGAGGTCAGCGGCTCAACCCGGCGAAAATCGGCCGTTCCGTGAAGACGCTGATGCGCTCGACGAATCGATGTTTCGGTAACGAAATTGAGTTCACCCATACGGTAGATCAGCGACTCGATCGACACGCCCCATTGACGGCCGAGCTCATCCAGGGCAGCCAGCCGCATCGTTCTAGGCAGCAACGGCTCGATTTCAGCACGTGGGGTCAAAAGTTCGGCCGCGAACTGGTCGGCCTCGCGTTCCTGTTACCGGTCTCCCGGCAACGGATTCGCATGCAGCAGAAGGTGGCCGAGTTCGTGGGCGCAGGTGAACCGGAAGGTGTAGACCGATCGAACCTTCTCGGGCGTGATGACCACTCGTCAGTCATCGGTATCAGACACACGACAACGCCGCGCGATTCCATCAGCGCACCGAGATGAGGTACCGGGCCCCGTTGAATCCCCCAGTAGCTTCGCTCAGGCAGCGCGCGGTGCATAGCGGTGCATACATGATGGCGGTTGCAGGGTCGCGAAGAAGCCGTAGACGCCGAGCGCGATGACGTCAGACGCGCTCGGACCTGTTTCCCCACAAATGGCGAGACTCCCGGTGCGACTGCGTTTTTCACCGCAGCAGCACCGGGAGTCTCCGAGCCGGGGGCAGTCACCTGCCGACCCACCCTCTCAGGGCAGGACCTGCGGAATGACCTCGGGGTTCACGTGGCCCACGAAGCCACCGATGATGGCACCGACGACCGCATGGGGGAGTGCGCCGAGGATGAGGCAGAGCGGGTAGCCCACGCCCAACACGATCACGGACGGGATGCAGTTGACCAGGGTGGCGAGCGCACCGAGACCGGCACCAGCGAGGGCACCGTTGACCACCGGGTCGGAGTTCTCGGCCTTCGGATCGGTCGCGACGTCCTGCAGTTGCGTCTCGATCACATCCGAAACCACGGGAGCGGCCACCTCCGAGACAGGACCTTCGTCTGAAAGCTCGGCGTTCTGCGAAATCACTGCGCCCGCCGGGGTGGCGGATCCGAACGAAAACTCGGCGATGGCGGTCTCGTAGCTGTCACCCTGGACGGCCATCGCGGCGGCCGGCTGAGCCTGTTGGTCGGCGGAGGCATCCGCCGACGCGACACCACTACCAGCGAAGGTGACCGCCACAACCACTGGCAGTGCACCGAGAAGAATATTGCGAGTTGAGCGGCTGAACATTAAGTACTCCCTCTCGACCTTGTGCCCCCCCGACCCGGACCAACCGAACATCGATCGGGCTATTAGTAATAGCCATCTCGCCTTAAAGGCAACTTTTGTGATCTATATCACATTGACAGCACGGACCCATCCGTTTCGACCCACAGATTCCCGGCTCCGGGCCGGTCCAGGGCTCCGCCCGCAGGCCCTGACGCTGGGTCAGGAAATGCCGCGGAAGAAAGTGCGGATATCGTCCGCGAGCAGCTCGGTCTCCTCCATTGCGGGGAAGTGGCCACCCTCGGTGAACTCGCTCCAGTGGCCGATCGCCTTCCACGGGTCCAGCGCGCGGCGGATGAGCGGGTGGGTGTCGAACACGGCCCAGCCGGACGGCACGTCGGAGGCCATGACAAAGTCGAGTTCGGAGTGCTCGCCCTCGTAGTAGAACTGCGCGCTCGACGCGCCGCTGCGGGTGAACCAGTACAGGCTGATGTTCGTGAGGAGCTGGTCGCGGTCGACCGACTCGTCCGGCGTCCGGGAGTCGCCACCGGCCCTGGTCTTGAACTTCTCGGCGATCCACGCGAGCTGACCGACGGGCGAGTCGGTGAGCGCCACGCCGATCGTGTCGGGACGGTGGTTCTGCATCTCGAGATACCCGCGATCGGCAGCATCCTCGGTGCGCAGTGCCGCGAGCTGGGCGATCTCGTCATCGGACAGACCGTCGGGGAGTGGGAACTTGTCGCCGACCAACCCGAGATATCGAGGGTCGGCGCCGATATGCGTGCCGATGACGCGCTCCGGGTAGCGCGCCGCGAGGAGGCCGGTGATGCCCGAGCCGATGTCGGTGCCGTGGGCCGCGAACCTCTCGTAACCCAGACGCGTCATGATCTCGGCAAAGGCCTCCGCTGTCCGCGCCAGCTCCCAGCCGGTCTCCGACAGTGGGGTGGAGAACCCGAAGCCGGGCGGTGACGGGATGACCACATGGAACTCGACGGTCAGCAGCGGGATGAGTCGCTGGTACTCGACGAACGAACCCGGCCAGCCGTGGTTCAGGATCAGCGGGGTGGCCTGCGGGTTCGCCGATCGCGCGTGGACGAGGTGGAACGTCTGGCCGTCGACGACCGTCGTGAACTGTTCGTGCTCATTGAGTTTCGCCTCCTGCGCACGCCAGTCGAACCCGTCGCGCCAGTACTCGGCGAGCTCCTTCAGATACACCAGCGGGATGCCCCGGCTGAAGTCGGTGCGATCGTCTCGGCCCGGCACGGGGACCGGCCAGCGCGTATGTGTCAGCCGGTTGCGAAGGTCGTCGACCTCGGCCTGCGGGATGTCGATGCGGAAGGGTGTGAGTGCGTTGTTGTCGTTCATGACGCCCACCTTCCCGGGTAATGCGGCAGGTTAGCTTCCGCAATTGCGGGAATGATCGAGAACATGTTGGAGACCTCGGCCCGCCTGCTCGAACTGCTGTCGTTGCTCCAGCTCAAGCGGGACTGGACGAGCTCCGAGCTCGCAGGCCGACTCGATGTGAGCACCAGGACTGTGCGCGCCGACATCGGCAAACTGCGATCGCTCGGCTATCCCGTGGACGCGCGCCCCGGCGTCGCGGGCGGGTACCGGCTGGCCGCCGGGACGGCGATGCCCCCACTCCTGCTCGACGACGACGAGGCCGTCGCCGTCGCGGTCGGACTTGGCGCGGTCGCGACCCAGAGGCTCGGAGTCGAAGAGACATCGCTGACCGCGCTCGCGAAGCTGGAGCAAGTGCTGCCCTCGCGCCTGCGTCGGCGTGTCGAGGCGGTACGCGAGGCGACGAGCACCGTTCCGGGAGCTGAGCCGCCGCTCGAGCTCTCGGTTCTCGGCGCCGTCGCCGCCGCGATCCGCGGCCACGAACGGCTCCGGTTCGAATACACGAAGCACGGGGGCAGTGCAGGGGCCCGCCACACCGAACCGCAACGGCTGGTGAGCTGGGGCCCGCTGTGGTACCTGCTCGCGTGGGATCTCGACCGCGATGCCTGGCGGGTCTTTCGTGTCGACCGCATGGTCGCGCAGGCACCGACGGGTGCGCGGTTCCAGCCGCGCGTGATCCCGGAGGACAAGGTCGTCGAGTATGTCGTCGGACGGATCAGCAAGGCGGCCTGGACGTACCGCGCCCGGGTACTAGTGCATGCTCCCGCCGCCGAGGTCGCCGCGAAGATCCCCTTCCCGGTCGATATCGAGGTTGTCGACGAGTCCACGTGCCGTGTCGAGCTGGGTTCCCACGACCCGGACCGGCTCGCGCTGTGGTTGACACAGCTCGACGTCGACATCGAGGTGATCGACGGAGACGAGCTCGCGGTGGCGTTCGATCGCCTCGCGACGAGGTTCCGCCGCGCGGCCGGTGGCGCATCCACGACGTGAATCTCGGCCGTCGGTCTTTCGACACTGGCCACCGGTCCCAAATCGGCCGTGCAGAGAAGCCGGCAGCAATGATCGCCGAGATGAGCACCAGCCCCGTCGTCACTCGGGGATGAGTTCGGAGCAGGCTACCGGTGCCCGCAGCGAAGCCGTCGAGCACGGCGAAGGCGAGCATGCGCACCCGCGACCGGGTTGAACACGGTCGCGAAGACCGCGGAGATACCGGCGACCAGCCCGAAGTCGGCGACCTTGTTCGATGTGCTCGATCTGCAAGGGCAACAGCACACCGCCGCCGCCGCCGCAATACAGCGCGTACATCGCGGCATTGCCGACGAACACAAGAGGGTCCCGCCGCTCCTCGTCATCCCGGGATGTTCGCGGCCGGGATGACGAGGAGAGCTCGCCGGGTGAACGAGGGGTGTATCAGCTGATTTCCGCCGTGAGTGGGAGTACGGATACCGAGGTGCCGACGTGCAGGGTGAACGCGCCAGGTTCGACCGCCCACCCCTGGTCCGTCCAGTGTTCGAAGGAGCGCTGCGGCAATTCGATGGTGGCGGTGACGGTTTCGCCCGCCTCGGCCTCGACCACGACGAAGCCCGAGAGCCAGCGCACCGGGCGGTCGATGGCACTGCCCTGGCGGGACAGGTACGCCTGCACCACCTGGCGGCCCGAACGCTCGCCGATATTGCGGACGGTGACGGTGGCGGTGTGGCCGCTCACTGTCAGGTCCAGGAGCTCCCAGCTGGTGTAGCCGAGTCCGTGGCCGAACGGATACGCCGGGGCAATACCAAATTTCAGCCAGGCGCGGTAACCGATGTGAATGCCCTCGGTGTACGGCAGGGCGTTGTCGGCGGCGGGCTTGGTATCCAGTACCGGCACGTCGGCCATGATCTTGGGCCAGGTGGTGGGCAGGCGGCCACCGGGTTCGGTCGCGCCCGTGAGTACATCGGCGAGCGCATCGCCGAATTCCTGCCCCGGGAACCAGGCCAGCAGCACCGCGGCTACCTCGTCACGCCACGGCATCTCGACCGGCGAACCGGCATTCACCACCACGATGGTGCGCGGGTTGACCGCGGCCACCGCCGACACCAGTTCGTCCTGGCGGCCGGGCAGGAACAGATCCGTGCGGTCGTAACCCTCGGATTCGATCGCCTCGGTGGTGCCGACCACGACCACGGCGACCTCGGAGGTACGCGCCAATTCCACTGCGGCGGCGAACTCTTCGTCGGCGGAGCGGCGCGGGCGGCCGATGCCGAAGCTGAGGCCCATGGCGGGCAGGCCCTTGTCGAGGGCGGGAACCAGTTCGATGAGCACATCGACCTCTTCGCCCTCGGCGAGAGTGCGGGTGACCCAGCGCTGCGGCGGATTCAGCAACATCTCGACCGGATCGCCGCCCTCTGGGAAGACGGTCTCGCTGAGCACGGTCTCACCGTCGAGCTCCAGGCGCAGTGTGCCGACGCCCGCAAAGCCGATTCGCCACTCCCCCGCCTCATCGGCGCGCAGGCGACCACGGATCTCGAAGGACTTGGCCTGCAGGGCGAAGGGCGTGCCGAAGAGCATGAGAGTGCCCGCGGTGCGGTGCTCGGAAACCAGGACCGTCTCGCCGTCGAGGAAACGCAGGTTCACGCCCGCAGTGCCGGTCTCCGGATCGGTGACGATATCCAGCGGCACCGCGATCATGTTCTCGTTGAGGTGAACGCCCGGCGTGTACACCACCGGCAGCACCTCGCGCAGACCCTGCAGCGGCGAACTCGTATGCGACGGAACAACAGTCGAGCTACCGCCGCCACCGAGGCGCGGCTGGGCGGCGGCCGCGCCCAGCAGGGCGACCTGGGCGGGCTTGCCCAGCGGCAGCACACCGTCATTGGCGGCCAGCACCATCGCCTTGGCGGCGGCGTCACGCACCAACCGGCGCGCGGCCTCCTCGGTGAAAGCTGGTGGCTGCTGCGGAGTTCCGTTGAGCGCGCCCACGCGCTGCGCGAATCGCAGTATGCGCCGAACCTTGTCGTCGATGGCGGCCTCGGGCACCGCGCCCGCGCGCACGGCCTCGACCAGCGGCGCGGACCAGAGTTCCCACGGGCCGGGCATGGCCACGTCGGTGCCCTTGGCGGCACCCTCGGTGGAGCGCACGGCGGTCCAGTCCGAGACCACCACGCCGTCGAAGCCCCATTCACCCTTCAAAGGCTCATCCAGCAGCGGGCTTTCGGTCATGGTGACGCCATTGAGCGAGTTGTAGGCGTTCATGATCATCCACGCGCCCGCCTCCACCGACCGTTCGAACGGGTACAGGTACAGCTCGCGCAGGGTGCGATCATCGACGATCGCGTCGGCGGTGAAGCGCTCGGTCTCGGAGTCGTTGGCCACGTAATGCTTCGGGCACGCGCTGACGCCGTGATCCTGCACGCCGGCCACATAGGCCACAGCCATCTCACCGGTGAGCATCGGATCCTCGGAGAAGCATTCGAAATGCCGCCCGCCGAGCGGGCTTCGGTGCAGATTGATGGTCGGGCCGAGCACCGCGTACACATTCTTGCGGCGCGCTTCGGCGACGATGAGCCCGCCGATCTCGGCCAGCAGATCGCGATCCCAGGTGGCGGCCAGCGCCGAGCCGGACGGCAGGCTGATCGAGGGGTCGCGCTCGTCCCAGGTCTCCCCGCGCACACCGGAGGGGCCGTCGGAAACGGGCATCTCGGCCAGGCCGATACTCTCGTCGCCCGCGAAGCGGAAGACATTGGATCCGGAGATGAGCCGGATCTTGGCCTCCAGGTCCAGCTTGTCCAGGAGGTCTTCGATGTCGTCGGTCATGCCGGTTCCGTCCAGAAGTTCACCAGATCGGCCGCTACCTGCGCGGGGACATCCTCGTTCGGCACATGTCCGACACCCGGGTACACCGCGGTCCTGGCCCGCAACTGTCGAGCGAAATTCTCATGGACCTCGGGGTCCCACAGGTCGTTCGTGTCGCCGTAGGCGACGAGCAGCGGCACTCCGGCATCGCGCAGCGCGGCGGGATCGGCCAGCGGCGGGGTCCCCATACACTTCAGAATGCCGAGGATGTTCGCCTTCTTGGTCTGCACGAGGCGGTTGTGCAGGAACTCGGCACGCTCCGGCGATGGCGTCTGGCCCGCGGCCGCCATGGCATCGCTCATCTGCTGCCACAGGAATTCCTGACCAGCGGTTTCCACCACCTGCGCCACCACCTGCGGCGGCGGGAATTTGATGTCCTCGACCGAGGAAGGGCCCGAAGCCAGCAGCGTGAGGCTGCGGAATCGTGCGGGCGTCTCGACCACGGCGACACGGGAGACATAGCCACCGAAGGAGTGCCCGACCAGGTGCACTGGCGCGTCCGGCGACACCTGATCGACGACATCGTGCAGGTCACCGCCGAAATCGGCCATGGCGTAGCCGGAGATATCGTCGGGCCCCTCGGACTGCCACTGGCCGCGCTGGTCGTAGGCGACCGCGCGATACCCGGCTGCCGCGAGCAGCGGGAGCATGAATTCGAAATCATCCTTGGAGCCGGTGAAGCCCGGAACCAGCACCACGGTGCCGAGGTTCGGCGTACCGGGGGGCGGGGTGACCTCCCATCCGGCGAGCGCACCCGCGCCACCCCGCAGCGTGATCGATTCGATCGGCGCCTCAGTGCTCCGAGTCATCGGCGGTCCTTCCATCCCACGTCCCTGTATGGCGGACACGAGTGTGCCAGGTTCCCGAGTGGTCACTCGGTAACGTGATCTATTCGTTACCTTCCGGTTTGCGGGTCCCGCCGTTCGGACTACTGTCGCTCCTCATGACGCCGCATCCCCAACGCCGGAGACGGGGCGACGACCGCCGCGAACAGATCATCGACCAGGCGCTCCACAGCTTCGCCGCGAACGGCTATCACAACTCATCGATCGCCGAGATCGCCACGCGCTGCGGACTCTCCCAGACCGGCCTGCTGCACTACTTCCCGAACAAGGCGGCCCTACTCGCCGCGGTCCTGGACTACCGTGATCGCCTCGACTACGACCGCCTCGGCATGAATCGGCAACTGCGCGGCAAAGACGCCCTGCAACAACTGGTCCGCCTGGTCGAGCACAACATGCACGTCCCCGGCCTGGTCCAGCTCTTCACCGTCGTCACCAGCGAAGCAGTCACCAGCGACCACCCCGCCCGCGCCTGGGTGGTCAATCGCTACCGAATCCTGGAAACCTATCTGGCCGAGGCCCTCGCCGGCGGCATCACCGACGGAACCTTCCGCCCTGACATAGACGCCCCCGCCGTCGCCCGCCAGATCTCAGCCATGATGGACGGCCTGCAACTGCAATGGCTCCTCGACCCCGAGCGCGTCGACATGGCAAACCTCTTCCGCACCTACATCGACGACCTGACCATCCAACTCTCGGCCTGATCCTGTTGCCCCACAGCGTGATCCACTACCGAGAGGGCGCGGTCCGGGTGCGGCCGGCCGGAAGCGGTTCCGGGCGTCACTCGGGGGTGAGTCGGAGCAAGCTGCCGGTGCCCGCGGCGGTGACGAACAGCGCTGGGCCGGGGGCGAGGCAGACATTGGTCGGCATGCTGCGTGGCGGGAGGGGGTGCTGGGTCAGGGGGATGCCCTCGGGGGTGAGGACGTCGATGCGGTCGCCGGTGGTGGTGGCGATCCACAGGCGGCCCATGGGGTCGATGGCGAGTCCGTCCGGGTGCGCAGTCGGGAGGGTGGCGAGGATTCGGCCGGGTCCGAGGGCACCGGCGACGAGGGGGTAGGCGGTGACGTGGGCGTGCGCTGTTTCGGTGACGTACAGGGTGTGGCGGCCGGGGCTGAAGCCGATGCCGTTGACGAAGATCGGGCCTTGCGCCATCAGCTCGGGTCGGCCGGTATCGATGTCGATGGCCCAGACCTGGCCGGGTGAGGTGGTCTCCGGGTGCCGGAAGTCGGCGTCGGCGCGGGAATCGGTGACCCACAGTCGGCCGTCGGGTCCGAAGACCAGATCGTTCGGTGATTCCAGGCCACGGAACGCGTAGTCGATATGGCCGTCGCGGATGACCTGGATGCCCGGTGCGGCGGTGCTGCGGGCGGCGAAGCGACCGCCGTTCTGCGCGACGTACAGTGCGCCGTCGGCGCCGACGGCGAGGCCGTTGGGGCCGCCGCCGGTGCGGTGCTCGGCGGCGACGGTGCCGTCGGGGTCCAGGATCAGGACACTGCCCCGGCTCATCGAGACCAGCGCGATCCGGCCGTCCGGGAGGACGGCCGGGCCTTCGACGAATCCGAGTCCGTCGGCCACGACCTCGACGCGCAGCGGGCCGTCGCCGAATCGTCCTGTCATCGGGGCAGACTCAGCACGCGACGGGCGATGATGTCGAGCTGGATCTCGATCGTGCCGCCGCCGAAGAGGATGGCGGGCAGACCGAGGAAGTCGAAGGTGTAGGGCTGTTCGGGGTGGCCGACGGCGGCGCGGGGGCCCAGGACCGAGACCAGCGCGCGAGAGGCGTCGCGCTGGGCGATGGCATGCCAGACCTTGCGGACGCTGTTACCGGAGCTGTTGCCGACGGGGGTGCCGTTCATCCTGGTCACGGCATTGCGCAGATTGAGCGCGGCGACCGAGAGCTCGAGCGCGGCGTTGCGGCCGAGCACGCGCACCGCGTCGTCGCGGGTGCCCGCGTGATCGCCGGATTCCAGGAGGCGGCGCACCAGGGCGCTGGAGCCGTGGCCGAAGGTGGCCGAGCCCATGGCGAGTCGTTCGTTGGACAGGGTGGTGACCGCGATCCGCCAACCGTCACCGGGGTTCGCGACCACCTGACTGTCGGGCACGAAGACCTCGTCGAGGAAGACCTCGTTGAATTCCCAGATTCCGGTGACCTGCCGCAGCGGGCGGACGTCGACACCGTCGGCATCCATCGGAATCAGGAAGTACGTCAGGCCGGCGTGTTTGGGCACGGTGGCATCGGTGCGGGCCAGGCAGACGGCCCAGTCCGCTTCCACGGCTTGGGAATTCCATACCTTCTGCCCGGTGATCACCCACCCGCCGTCCACCTTGCGTGCGGCGGTGGACAGCCCGGCCAGGTCGGAGCCCGCGCCGGGCTCGGAGAACAGCTGACACCAGATGATCTTGCCGAGCAGGGTGTCGGTGACGAACCGCGCGCGCTGCTCGTCGTCACCGTGTTCGATCAGGGTGGGCAGCACCCAGCCGCCGATGCCGAGTTCGGGCTGGGTCAGGTCGCGGCGCGCGAATTCCTCGGCGATCACGGCCTGTTCGGCCGGACCGGCGCCGAGTCCGTACGGCGGTGGGTAGTGCGGGGCGACCAAGCCGTCGGCGGCCAGCCGAGCCCGCCGAGACGCACCTCGCGCGGGAGCCCAACCCGCCGTGGGGATTTCGTCGTCGGGCAGCGCGAGAACCTCGTCCAGCACGGCGCCGACGGTGGCGCGCAACGCCGGCAACGTCTCGGCGGTGACGAACGCGAAGTCACGATCGGCGCGCAAGCACCGCTCCCCCAGCTCGCGGGCCGCCGCGTCCTCGCCGCCGACCCCGGCGGCCAGTGCGATCGCGCGTCGCCAGTACAGGTGGGCGTCGTGTTCCCAGGTGAATCCGATGCCACCGAGCATGCTGACGCAGTCCACCGCCTGATCGATGGCGGCGGGCAGCGCGGTCAGCGCGGCGCTCGCCGCGGCGAGGAATCGCTGCTCGGCCGGTTGGCTCTCGGCGCGGGCCGCGTCCCAGGTCACCGCGCTCGCCACCTCGGCCCGGACCAGCATGAGTGCCGTCTTGTGCTGGACCGCTTGGAAACTGCCGATCGGACGGCCGAATTGGTTGCGGACACGGATGTAGTCGACGGTGGTGTCCAGGCACCAGCGGCAGATTCCGGTCGCTTCCGCCGCGGCCAGCGTGGTCGTCCACAACTGTGCGGGTGCGGCGTCGATGCCGTCGAGCACCCGCGCCGGATCCACCCGATAGGCGTCGAAAGCGGCGCGCCCGACCGATCGGGTCAGGTCGACGGCTTCGGCGATGGTCAGCCGAACCGCGGGAACCTCACTGCCGGGAACGGAAGGATCGGCAGGGTCGAACCAGAACCACAGGCTCACTTCTGGATCGCCGTCGATGGCGGCGCGCACCACCACTCGCTGGGCGCCGGGCAGCCCGAGTGCCGGCTCGGAAGTCCCAGACACGACCCAGCCGTCGCCGTCGCGGGTGGCCAGCAGGTCAGGGCCGGTGGCAACCGATCCGGTCATGCCCGCGCCGAAGGCTGTCAGTAGTGCCTGGGCGTCTGTTGCCGCCATGGCGAGTGCGCTCGCGGTCACTGTCGGCAGGTACGGGCCGGGAAACAGGGCTGTGCTCAGTTGCTCGACGGCGACCGCGAGTGTGGCCAGTCCGCATTCGTCGCCGCCGTAGGCCGCGGGCAGGTGCAGCGCGTGTAGGCCCTGCTCGCACAGTGCCGTCCACACCTCGGTGGGCATAGTCCCGGCTGCGTAGTCGGACAGGTGCTCGCGCGTCTGCGAGAGCGGGGCGATCTTGCGCGCGAACGCGGCGACCGATTCCGCCAGTGCCTGCTGGTCTGCGTCTACGGCTAGGGACATCTGGAACTCCTTTCGAGTGCGACCGGAAGGTCACGACCGCGGCAGGTCCTGCCACTCGCTCGACAGCCGGGCCGACCACACCGGTGTGCGGTGGTCGAGCCGGGCGCGCATTCCCTCCGTGGCATCGGGGCTACCCATCACCCGCAGGTGCAGATCGGTTTCGAGGTCGGCGACGCGGGTGGGGTCGTAGCCGTGGATCGCGGTGTCCCACAGCAGTCTCTTGCTCAATGCCGCCGACATCGGTGCGACATTGGTGGCCATGTCGGTGGCCATCGCGAGGGCGGCGGGGAGTACGTCGGCGGCGGGCAGGCTGCGGGCCGCGAGGCCGAGCCGGACCGCCTCAGCGCCGTCGAAAGTGCGGCCCGACAACAGGATGTCGGCCGCGACCGAAAGTCCCGCCACCTTGGCCACGGTCCAGTGCGCCATCGCGTCGGGCACGACGCCGAGGCGCACCTGCGGAATGGCGTAGCGGGCGTCGTCGGCGACCAGGCGGACATCGGCCTGCATCGCCAGGGTCAGCCCGATGCCGACCGCGTGCCCGTTCACCGCGGCGATCACCGGTTTTCGCAGGGCGAAGGCAGGCGGGTCGACCGGGGACGCGGAAAAGGCCGTGCGGTCGGGCTGGTCGAAGGTCGTCGCGCCGCCACCCAGATCCGCTCCGGCGCAGAAGGCCGGGGCGGTGCCGGTCAGGACGATGACCCGGACCGTGTCGTCGGCATCCAGAGCGCGGTAGGCCCTGCCGAGGGCACGACCCATCGCGGCGGTGAAAGCATTACGGCGCTGCGGCCGGTTCAAGGTCACCACCGCGACACCGTCGGCGATGTCGATCTCCACCTCGCTCATGCGACCTGCAATTCGGTGACCAGGTCCCGGATGTGCGCGTCGGCGACGGGGTAACCCGGGAAATAGCAGCAGATCCGCTCGGCGACCGCACCGAATCTCGCCACGATCTCGGCGGCGCACTCCTCGGGCGTGCCATAGACGGCAAGGGTCCGCAGCATCCGGTGATCGATCAGCTCGGTCATGGCGGTGACCTCGCCGCGCTTGGACAGCGCGTTCAGTGCGGGCTGGAGCTCACCCCAGCCCTCGACATCGAGGACCGGCCGGTAGGCGGGCGTCGACCCGTAGAAGGCGAGCAGCCGACGAACACCGACGGCGGCGGCCTCGAGTTCGCCTGCGGTCCGGCCCATCGCGACGATCACCTGCGGATAGATCGCCAGGTCCGCGGCATCGCGGCCCGCACGTGTGAGACCTTCCTCGATCGCGGGCAGGGTGCGCTCGGCGAAATGGCGGGAACTGTTGAACGGCATGACCAGCAGCCCGTCGGCCACCTCGGCGGCGGTTCTGGTCATGATCGGGCCGAGCGCGCCGAGGCAGATCTCCGGCACCCCATAGGGATTGGGGCCGGGATCGAAGGTAGGCGGCATCAGGGTGTGCCGGGTGAATTCGCCCTCGAAGCGCAACGGGGTGCCATGCTGCCAGGAGCCGAGGATGGCCTTGACCGCCAGGACGACCTCGCGCATCCGCGCCGCGGGCCGCGACCACTCGCCGCCGTACCGCTTGTCGATGTGCGCGCGGGTCTGCGACCCCAGGCCGAGCCGGAACCGGCCGCGACTGAGCAGCTGCAGGTCGTAGGCGGTGTGCGCCAGGTGCATCGGGCTGCGCGGGAGGGCGATGGCGACATTGGTCATCAGGTCGACGGGTTCGGCACCGGTCGCCGCCAGGGTCAGCGGGAGGAAGACATCGTGGGGGCCTTCGAACGTGAACAGACCGTCGGCGCCGCACGCGATCAATTCGGCTGCCCGCGAGACGGCTTCGTCGGGACGACCGTTGAGCTGGAGATCGACCTTCATCGATCCGCCGTGAACTGCGGAAGCACTGCGATCATAATTACATAGTAGCATGTAACGTTATCGAACCGGTGCCGTGAGTCACACTTCCTCACGGGGGTCAGCCCGCGGTCACGAGCGCGTACAGCGCGTCGGCCATCCTCGACACGAACCGCTCAGCCTCTTCGCCGCCCCGCGAGAGCGCGTGGAATGTCGTTGTCCCCGCGAGTATTTCGAAGACCAGTTCAGCATCGGCGCCGGGTGCGATCCGGCCGTCGTCGACCGCTCCCGCGAGCAACTCGGCGAACGCCTTGCGCACCGGCGCCCCGATCGCCAGCAACCGCCGCCGCGCCTCCTCGGTCTGCGAATCCGCCAGCAGGCCGGGCACTCCGGCGCGCGCGGCGGGACTGTCCGCGCGCGCGAGGAAGATGCGCACCCAGGTCGCCAGGTCGGCGCGCAGGTCGCCGGTCGGCTCGGGCGGCGCGTACGCGCCCGGACCGTGAATGGCCTCCTCCAGCAAAGCTTGCCGAGTCGGCCAGCGCCGGTAGATCGCCGGCGAGTTCACCCCGGCGCGCTTGGCGATCGCCACGACCGTGGTCTGCGGGTAGCCCACCTCGGCCAGCAACTGCCGGGCCGCGATGAGCACGGCGAGGTCTTTGTCGGCGTCACGCGGCCGACCGGGGCGCGGCGAGGTCTCCGAAGTCACCATTACATACTAAACTGTAACGTTATTCGGAGCCGCCGCGACCCGTGACCACACCTAATCCTCGGCCAGCAACTGCTCGATCCGCTGAGCGCAGAACGCGGTCACATCGATCTCCGGCGGCAGCTGTAGCCGGTGCGCCATCCGCAGCAGCGGGATGCTGAGCAGGACGGCCGCCAGAATCTCGTTGTAGCGCAGGTTGCGCACCTTCATCCCACTGCGCTCCTCGTACCGCGCGATGGTCTCCTCCCGGGTCGGCGTGCCCGGAAGTCGTTCGGTGTCCTGGAATTCCGAACACGCCCAGTCCAGGAACAGCATCCAGGCGAGGTCGGCTTCGTGGTCGCCGATGTAGGCGATCTCCCAGTCGAGCACGCCGGTGACCCGGAATTCGGTGTCGTAGAGGATGTTCGACATGCGGGCGTCGCCCCAGCACAGCGTCACGTGCTCGGGTTCGTACAGATTGGCGCGCAGCCAGTCCACGGCCCGGCGCAGCGCGGGCGGCTGGGTGGTGGACGCCCAGCCGAGCGCGGCGTCGACATAGCCGATCATCTGCTCGAGCGGCGCGGTCCCGAATTGCGGAAACGACAGGAAGTCCAGATTCAGGGCGCGCCAGTCGAGCTGGTGGATATCGGCGATGGTGTCGACGCAGCCCCACCACATCGTCGCCCGATCGGCGGGCTCGGCGTCGAAGTACAGCCCGGCCGAATGATAGGACGGCAGGTCACCGGGGGCGCTGCCCTCGATCCGGTCCATCACGAAGTATGGACTGCCGAGGGCGTCGGTGCCACGATCCAGCCAGCGGACGACGGGAACCGGCAGGCCGGTATCGGCGAGCCGACGCATGACCAGCACCTGTCGCAGCAGGTCGTAGTCGGGAAACAACGCCACCTCGGGCGGGCGGCGCAGCACCAGCGACACCGGCTCGGCGTCGTCGCGTTCGAGGTCGAACAGGAAGGTCTCGGTCGCCAGCCCGCGCGGGCTGGCCGACCAGTTCGACACCCGGGCGGAGTCCGCGCCGGGAAATCCGTCGCGCAGCACGGGGACGACGGCGGTGGGCAGATCTGCTGCCGTGGGTCGAGCGGTCATCAGTAGCCCTCGTATCCGTAACGGGCGTTGCGACCCATGAACACCATCTCCACCAGGCCGTAGCCGACTTTGCCGTCGCTGCTCTCGACCTTGCAGAACGTCTCGGTGAGCATGCTGACCTGCCGCAGTTCCTCGGTGTCGTCGAGATCGACGGTGAAGCCGTCGCTGTAGGACTCGCCCTTCCAGATGCCAGAGGCATAGCCGCGGTACATGTCGTAGCCGGCCAGACCGGGCCAGAAGTCGTGCAGCGCGGTCACCGTGAAGGTGCGGACGCTGCCGTCGGCGGCGTTCGTGGTGAACGCGCCCTCGGTGACGATCCGGAAGTCGTCACGGAACTTCAGGTCGTGGGTCACGCTGACGATCGGCACGGTCGGCGCCTGTGCCTCGATGGGCTGCTGGATGGAGCCTTCGAAGTGCCAGCGCTGCCCGTCGGCGGTCTCGCGCTGGGCGAAGTGCACCAGCTCGTCGTCGAACTGGAAGATGCCCATGAAGTACAGGACGCCGTCCGGAATCTCCGAGGGCTGCAGGCCGGCGCCCTCGCCGAGGCTGCCGCCGCCACCGCCGTGCCTGGTGCCCCACGAGTGGTCGCGACCGAACCACCAGGTGCTCGGATCGATCTCGATGCGTTCGCCGTCGACCTCGAGCCAGCCGGAGATCTCACCGTTCTGGTAGTAGCGTCGCGCGTCCTCGCGGACCCGGCCGCGGGTGCGGAAGAAGGCGGGTTCCTGCTCGTAGGCGGGGAACTGGCCGGCGAAGTTCAGTTCGAGGCGCAGCCCGTGAGCGTTGTCGCCGAGGCTCGCGCGCACGCCGCGCAGCGGCTCGGTGATCTCGTAGCGGTAGGGGCCGACCTGCCAGGCACCCAGGTCGTCGTACTTGCCGCTGATCTCCCGCGACAGGCGCGCCACGTGCGCCTTGCCGTCGATGGTGACCATCGCGTAGGCGTCCATGACATTGCGGTTGGGATAGCGCGCCATGCCGGTCATGACGCTGACCCTGCCGGTGGTGTCGAAGCCGTAGAGCACGATGCGCTCGGTCCAGCGCAGATCGCTCTGGACGACGTGGTCGAACGTGGTCGGCAATTGGTGGCAGAGCAGTTCGTCCTGAGGAGTCAGCATGGCGTTTCCTTCGCGAGTAAGGGTGGAACAGGTTTCAAGTTAGCCCAATTCGAATACACCATGACGCGTTTTTAAAAAGATCCGATCTCGGCTAGGCTCTGCCGACATCGAAGGAGGAGTGATCGGTGACCGAACAGAGCGAGGTCCGGCAGGGTCCCGGCCGTCCACGTGACCCGCAGCTGGACGAACAGGTGCTGCGCGCCACCCAGGAACTGCTGGTGGAACAGGGTTTTCAGGCCACGACGATCCAGGGCGTCGCGCGCCGGGCAGGCGTGGTCGCCACCTCGATCTACCGGCGGTGGCCCAACAAGATCCACCTCGTCGAGGACGCGATCTTCGCGCTCGACACCGGCGTGGTCCCGCAGCCCACCGGTGACATCGGCGCGGATCTGCTCGCGTGGACCCGGCTGTTCTTCGCCGCCGCCACCCACCCCGCGGCCCGCTCCGGCATCCCCGGCCTGCTCTCGGCGTACCACGACGACGAGCAGAGCTATCGGCGGCTGCGCGAACGCGGCGAGGGCCTGGCGCGGGTCGCGCTGCGCGCCACCATCGACGCGGCGATCGAGTCCGGCCAGGTCTCCCCCACCTGCGATCCCGACCTGCTCTTCGAATTCCTGCGCGGCGCAACGCTGCTGCGCGCCCTCACCCGCGGCGACGAGGACGGCGAACACTTCTGCCGCCAGACCGCCGCGGCCTTGGTCACCCTGGCCGTCCACCACGAAAGTACGAGATGAGAACTCCCTATCGCCGCCTGCTCGCCGCCGCCGCGGCCGTGCTGCTGGTTCCCGCTGCGATCGGCATCGCACAGCCCGACTCATCGGGGATCGTCCTGGAGAATCGCGAGATCGCCGATACCGCCGTCGCCCGCGCGAGCTGCGCGGGCGACGCGCTCCCGGAACCCGGCCTGCAGGGCGACGTGCCCGCTGCCGACCGCGACAGCGGCCGCAGCACACAGGGCTACCGATGCAACATCAGCCGCATCGGCGGCTACGCGGGTCGCGGCGCCGGGATCACCTCGACGCAGTTCGACCACTGCGTCTACCTGGGCAGCTTCTTCCCCGGCAACCTGCTCGGTCCCGCGCAGGGCGTGCAGGTGATCGACGTCGCCGATCCGGCGAACCCGGTGCTCACCGCCACGCTCACCGAGCCGGCCATGCTGGCGGGGACCTGGGAGAGCCTCAAGGTCAATGCTGCGCGAAAGCTGCTGGTCGGCACCGGCGTTCCCGCGTTCACCGGCGCCGGGCTGATCTCGGTCTACGACATCTCCGACTGCGCGCACCCGCGCCTGCTCAACCCGGGCCCCGGCACCGACCTGAGCCTGCCGGTGCAGATCACGGCGCACGAAGGCGGCTTCTCCCCCGACGGCCGCACCTATTGGGCATCGGGCGTCATCCCCGGCATCGTCAGCGCCGTCGATCTGACCGATCCGGCCGACCCCCGCGTGATCTGGCAGGGCATGCCGGGCCAGTCCATGCACGGCATGGGCCTGCGCGCCGACGGCAACCGTCTGTATCTGGCGAACAATATGGGCGGACTGACCATCCTGGACACCTCCGCGGTGCAGCGACGTGATCCCGACCCGCAGGTACCGATCATCGCCCAGCTGACCTGGACCGACGGCTGGGCGACCCAGCAGAACGTCCCCGTCACCTACAACGGCGTGCCGTACCTGTTCAGCGCCGACGAGGCGGGCTCCGGCGGTGTCAAACTCATCGACATCTCCGACGACACCCACCCGCGCGTGGTGAACACGATCAAGCTGGAGATCAATCTGGCGCAGCACCGCGACAGCGCGATGGCCTCCAGCATGGGCGGCTCACTGTTCGCCTACGACGCCCACTACTGCTCCGCCGATCGTCCGGTGAATCCCACCGCGCTCGCGTGCGGCTGGATCTCCTCCGGTATCCGGGTGTTCGATGTGCGCGATCCGTTCCAGGTGCGCGAGATCGCCTACTACAACCCGCCCGCGCGCACCGGCCAGAACAGCGAGCTGTGGAACTCCCCGCACGCCCTCGCCTCGATCATCGGTATCCCGCTGCTCAGCGCGCCCTCGGTCATGCAGGCCGTCGAGTCGGGCGCCTTCGATCCCGAGCAGGCGACCAGCTCGCGCACCGGCGACGTGGCCTTCGGCGACCTCTCCACCGACTGGTGCTTCTCCGCTCCCGAATGGCGTGGCAATCAGCTGTGGGCCACCTGCGCCGACAACGGCCTGCTCACCCTGGAGTTGTCGCCCGAGGTGTACACCCCGCCCGCCGACCAGCACTCGACGGTCGGCTCATGAGTCGACGGGTGCTGCTGGGCGCCGCGGCCGCCGTGTCGATCCTGCTCCTGCTGGTGCTCGGCGCGGCCCTGCGACCGGCCGTGGTGCCCGAGACCGCTACGGCCGCACCGGCATTGACGCCCACCGAGATCGGCTTCGTGCAGGACATGATCGGCCACCATCAGCAGGCGCTGATGATGGTCGATCGGCTCGCCGCCGACGTCGACCCCACTGTGCGGCAACTGGCCGACCAGATCGCCGATGCCCAGCGCCTGGAGATCGGCATGATGCTCGGCTGGCTCCGGTTGGCCGGGACGACCCCGACCAACCCGCACCCGATGTCATGGATGCCTACCGGTCATCAGCACACCGCGTCGGCGACGATGCCCGGCATGGCCACCCGGGCCGACCTCGACGCCCTCGCCCTGGCTCACGGCGGTGAAGCGGAAACGATGTTCCTGCGCCTGATGTATCGCCACCACCAGGGCGGCGTCGCCATGGCCCAGACATTCGACGAGCTGTCCACCGGCGGCCCGGTCGAACAGGCGGCCCGCGACATGATCAGCACACAGAGTCAGGAGTCCGGGCTGATCGGTCTGCTGCTCAGCCGGCGCGGCGCCGCAGCCACCGGCTGAGTCAGCCGAGCTCGGGGATGCGCGGGGACGGTGGCGCGCAGCGCCGGTCCGGCCGCGGCCGAGCACCCGCGCTCACGGATGCCTGACCATGTCGCGGATCGCGCCGCGGACTTCGCCCACCGCCGGGACCGCAGCGAACTCGACCGACTCATGCCAGAAGTCGGACAGCCGGGCGGCGGTGCGGCCGGTCGGGTTGCCGTCGAGCGACAACGCCAGCCCGACCTGCTCGACCGCGTGTTCGGGCTCGCCGAGCATCAACTGCAGGCGAGCCGAGGAGATCGCGGCCATCGCCGGTGTCAGGAATTCCCGCGGCAACGGTGGATGGACCTCGCCGAAGGCGATCCGGGCCAGGTCGGGCCGGGTGGCGATGAGCTGCCGGTAGCTGTGCCCGAGTAGCCGCGACTGCCGGCCCGGCCCCGGCCAGTCCCGGCGCGGGCCGAGGAGCATGCCGATGGTGGCCGCGGTGAGGCTGCGGTCGGCGGGGCGATCAGCGGCCGCGGTCTCCGCGGCTTCGCCACGGCATTCCGCGGCGACGACGATCGCGCGCTGGAACGCGGCCTGTTCACCAAGAATGCCGTGCGCGTACGCCTCCAGTTCGGCCAGCGCCAGCCGCAGCGGCGGCGTCGCCGTGCGGCGCGCCAGATACTGGGCGAGCTGGGCGACCTCCAGCGCCTCCGCCGGGCTGCCACTGTCGAGGAGCTGCCAGGTCGACTCGGTGAGGATCGCGGCCGTCAGCACCGTGTCACCCGCTGCGTGGGCCAGCCGCGCGGCGGCGACCGAATACCGGCGAGCCGCGGTGATGTCCTCCACGTCCCAGCTCATGGCGGCGGCGATATCGGCCAGTTCCGCACCGACCCGCAGGGCACGGCCGTGCCGGGTGGCATCCGAGAACTGCTGTAATCGGGGCAGATTCGCGGTCAGCCACGCCGTGACCGCGTGGCGCGGCGCCTGCCCGTCGCCCCACTGTCTGCCCCGCGCCCAGGTCACGAGCTGCTCGGCGGCCGCCAGTTCGGTCGTGGCGAAGGTGGGGTGATCGCCACGCACGTGCGTGCGGTGCGGCAACAGCAGCGACGACAGCTGGGTGGGCAGATCGTCGAGTTCGTCGACCGATTCGACGGCAAGCTGGTCGTGCAGTTGATCCAGCGACGTGTCCAGCGCCGACTCGTAGGCGGCCACGTGCTCGGCACGCACCGCCCGGGCCCCGGTCTCGAGCTGACCGAGATACGGCTTGGAATAGTTCGTGCGCGCGGCCATGCCCTGAAGGCTGATTCCCGCGGCCGTTCGCGCGACACGCAGCGCCGAGCCGACCTCACTCATGACTCCACCTCGCTGGCGCTCGGCTCCGTCACGAGCGAGGGCTCAGCTGTGCTTGCGGTTCGCTCGCTGCGCTCGCTCATGCGAGGTCCGCGACAGTGCGGGCCGACTCGTTCATCATTTCGAGCTTACGTCGCCGATTTCCCCCCGCGCGGGGTGTCTGCAAACAGTCTGCAAGACGGCGCGGCCCGCCTTGTCCAGCCGTTGGTCTCCCTATCGTCCGACATCGTGAGCAACAAAACTGTCTTGTCCGGTCGGCGCCCGCGCACCGGCGCGCGGGCCGCGCTGATCTCTCTCGCACTGCTCGTCGCCGCGGCGACCGGGGTGACACCGGCAGCGGCGGCGCCGTCCTATCAGCCCGCCGCCCCGCTGGAGGCCACCTATTACGCGCCCGGCCCTTGGGCAGTGGCCGAGCGAACCGGCATCGACTGCTGCACGTCGACCGGCGACAGCTACGAGATCTGGTACCCGGCCGATCTGGGCGCAGGCGGTGTCGTGCGTCCGGTGATCACCTGGGGCAACGGCACCCTGGCCCACCCGCGTGAATACGCGTATCTGCTCGCGCATCTCGCGTCGTGGGGATTCGTGGTGATCGCCGCCGACCGCACCGACACCGGCACCGGCGTGCAGATCCTCGACGCGGTGCGGTACCTGGCTCAGCAGAACAGCGACCCGGACAGCGTCTTCCACGGCAAGGTCGACACCACCACCGCGGGGGCTGTGGGGCATTCACAAGGCGGCCTCGGTGCGATCAACGCGCTCGCGCGCGGCGGCGGTGCCGTCGACACCGCGGTGACCCTCGAGATGCCGTGGTCGGCGGCCTGCGCGTCGCTGCCGACCGTCGACGGCCAGAGCGCCTGCATCGATCCCACCGCGGTGACCTCGGGCTCGGTGCTGCTGGTCAACGGTTCGGCAGACGGTGCCTCACCCTCGACGCAGCAACTCCCGCCGCAGCTGATCGGCATGCAATCGATGCAGGCGTACTACGACGCACTACCCGCAGAGCTGCCCAAGGCTCGCGCCGCGGTGGTGGGCGCCCAGCACAACGACGTCCAAGGCCAGCCGAACTGCACCAACTACAGCTGCACCGAGGGCGTCTACCGCTACCTCGGCTACGTCACCGCCTGGTTCATGGACCGGCTGCGCGGCGATCCCGATGCCCGCGCCGTGTTCCTCGCCGACACCGGCGAACTCCTGCACAACCCCCACTGGTCCGATCAAGCCAGCACCATCACCCGCTGACCTAGGAAAGGCTGCCTCTTCATGGAAGACCACATCGAGGAACTGCTCGCCAAGCTGGATCTGGACGGCAAGCTCCGGCTGATCTCCGGCGCGAGCCTGTTCCGGATGGCCGGTGACCCCGCGCTCGGACTCGCCGAGATGCCGGTCTCCGACGGACCCTCCGGTGTGCGCGGCGAGAACTGGGACGAACGCGACCCGTCGGTGAGCCTGCCCTCGGGCACCGCGATCGCCGCGACCTGGGACCCCGCCCTGCTCACCGAGATCGGCGCCCTCATCGCCGCCGAAGCCCGCCGCAAAGACGTCTACGCCGTGCTCGGCCCGACGATGAACCTGCACCGCTCCCCGCTGGGCGGCCGACATTTCGAATGCTTCTCCGAGGACCCGCTGCTCACCGCCGAGATGGCCGACGCCTACGTGCGGGCAGTGCAGGCGCACGGGGTCAGCGCGTGCCCGAAGCACTACGTGGCCAACGATTCCGAGACCGATCGCTTCACCGTCGACGTCCGCGTCGACGACCGGGCACTGCGTGAGCTCTACCTCTACCCGTTCGAACGCACCGTCGAGGCGGGCGCGTGGATGATCATGGACGCCTACAACGCCGTCAACGGCACCACCATGACCGAGAACTCCCTGCTCGACGAACCGCTCAAGGGCACATGGGGATTCGACGGGGTGGTGGTCTCGGACTGGACGGCCGTGCGCACCACCGAGAGCGCGGCGCAAGGTACCGACCTGTGCATGCCCGGCCCGCCGTACCTGTGGGGTGAACCGCTGGCCGCCGCCGTGCGCGCAGGCGAGATCGCCGAGTCGGCCGTCGACGACAAGGTGCGCCGCATCCTGCGGTTCGCCGAGCGGGTTGGCGCCCTGGACGGAACACCCCAGCCCACACCGATTTTCAGCGACGAGCAAGCCCAGGATCTGGTCCGCCGGGTCGCGGCGCAGGCCATGGTCCTGGTGCGCAACGACGGCGCACTGCCGTTGGCGCCGGAGACGACCGTCGCCCTGCTCGGCCCGTCGGCGGGCGAACCCCGCTTCCTCGGCGGTGGCAGCGCGACCGTGATCCCCGGCCACACCACCACCCCGGTGGAGGGGCTGACCGGGCGCCTACCGCTGACGTACACCGCGGGTGTTCACCTGTCCGAGGACCTGATTCCGGCCCCGCTGGTGATCATGACCGATCCGGAGACCGGCGAGCCGGGACTGTCCGCGCGGTACCTGAAGGACGACACCGTGCTCGGCACCCAGCACCGCACCACCAGCCGTCTCGTGCTGCTCGGCGAACCGCTGGCCGCGCAGTCGAACACGGTCGAGATGTGCACCCGCCTGCGGGCCGACATGGCCGGTGACTGGCAGATCGGTTTCGGCGGTGTCGGCCGCATCCGGCTCGACATCGACGGCGAGACCGTGCTGGACGAGAACGTGACGCTGGATTCCGGCGATCCGGCGGCGGCGCTGCTCAACCCGCCCCAACGTCACGTGACCCGTACGCTCGCGGTCGGCGACGAGGTCGAGGTGCGGCTCGTGACGAGCATCGAGGAGGCGATGCCCGGCCTCGGCATCATTCTCGGCGCCACCCTCGGCATCCGGCGTCCCCAGCGCGACGACGAGGAGGAATTCGCGGCCGCCGTCGAACTGGCACGCGCGGCCGAGGTGGCGGTGGTCGTGGTCGGCACCACCGAGCAGATCGAGAGCGAGGGCGTCGACCGCACCTCCCTGCGGCTGCCCGGCCGTCAGGACGAGCTCGTCGCCGCCGTCGCCGCGGTGAATCCGCGCACCGTTGTCGTCGTGAATTCCGGTGCGCCGGTGGAGATGCCGTGGCGTGACGCCGTCGCCGCGGTGCTGCTGGCCTGGTTCCCCGGCCAGGAGTTCGGCGCGGCACTGGCCGACGTGCTCACCGGCACCGCCGAACCCGGCGGCCGGCTGCCGACCACCTGGCCCAAGACCATGGCCGACGTCCCGGTCCTGAACACCACGCCGGTCGACGGTGTTCTCGACTACACCGAGGGCATCCACCTCGGCTACCGCGCGTGGCTGCGGGCGGGCACCGAACCCGCCTACCCGTTCGGCCACGGCCTCGGCTATACGACGTGGTCGACCGACGATCTCGTTATCGAGGGACGCACCGTCTCGATCACGGTCACCAACACCGGCGATCGCGAAGGCAAACAGGTCGTTCAGGTCTACCTCTCGCGCCCGGACAGTGCCGTGGATCGACCGGTCCGCTGGCTGGCCGGCTTCACCGCAGTCACCCTGGCTCCCGGCGATTCGCGGACCGTCGCGATCCCCTTGCCCGAGCGCGCCTTCCAGCATTGGGGACCCACCGGCTGGGAGAGCGAGCCGGGCGAGTTCATCGTGCGGGTAGGTACCTCGGTCGCCGATCTTCCCCACACCGCCTACATCTACTGACCCAACTGCTCGACCATCTCGACCGAACAACGGAGCGTGGCCATGTCCACCAGTACCTCTCAACTCGACAAAGACGACTACAACGACACCGGGCGGCTGGACGGCGCCTCGCGCGCCAGGGTTTTCACGGTGTTGGCCGTGATCGTCCTGTTCTCCGAGATCGCCCCGATGCAGTACACGATCGTCGCGGCGGCACTACAGAAGATCGCGCCGAGCTTCCCCGGTGTCGGGGCCGACATCAACTGGGCCATCATCGTTTTCGGGTTGATCGGAGCGGCCGCGTCTCCGTTGATCGGCAAGATGAGCGATGTGTGGGGCAAGAAGCGGATGTTCCTCATCTGCGGCGCCCTGTTCGTGATCGGCTGTGTGCTCGACGCGACCACCTCGAACTGGGCCGTCTTCCTGTTCGGCCGCTGCTTGCAGGCCACCGCCATCGCCACCGCGGTGATCGCCTACGGCCTCATCCGGGACCTCATGCCGCGCAAGATGATTCCGCTCGCACTCGGTCTCACGGCGACGGGCTTCGGTGTCGCCTCCATCGCGGGCCCGATCCTGGGCGGCTACCTGGTCGACAACCACAGCTGGCGCGCCATCTTCTGGGTACTCGCCGCGTTCACCCTGGCGATGCTGCCGCTGGTGTGGTTCATCGTGCCCGAGTCCAAGCTGCGGGTCCCCGAGCGGATCGACGTCGTCGGCGCCGCGTTGCTGTCCGGCGGCGCCGCGCTCACCCTGATCTACGTCGACAAGGGCCACGACTGGGGGTGGGCGAAGCCGACCACGCTGGCGTGGCTGATCGCGGGCATCTCGCTGCTGGTGCTGTTCGTCGTCGTCGAAAAGCGTGTGTCGACACCGATCATGGACATGGAGCTGCTCTTCCACCCGCGCGTCGCGCTGGTCCTGGCCGGTGCGCTCCTGGCGTCGCTGCAGATCGGCATCGTCTCCTACGCCATCGCCTACATGGCCCAGACCCCACCGGAGTCGACGGTCGTCGCCGGTGTCGAGCAGGGCACGCTGGCCAAGATCCAGGAGCTGACGGGTCAGGCGCTGCCGCCCGAGGCGGTGCAGGTCGCCCTCGATCCCGGCTACACCTATGGCAGCGGGTATTCCCTGCTCGAGTTCGCGATCCGGATCGCGCTGATCGGTTCGGTGATCACGATGATCTTCGGCGCGGTGGCGGGCCTGCTCGCCAAGCGGATCGGTGCCCGTCTGCCGCTGGTCGTCGCCCTGTTCATCTTCGCCGGTGCCGGCATCGCGTTCGCGCTGCTGCCGCTGACCACCACCACCTTCCTGATCGTGAACTCGATCTTCAGCATCGGCTTCGGGATGTACTACGCCTGCATGCCGATCCTGCTGGTCGAGGCGGTCCCGCAGGAGCAGCAGGGCATCAGCCTCGGGATGCTCGGCGTCATGCAGTCCATGGGTGTGGCGATCGGTCTCGCCGTCGTCACCGCGTTCCTGCACAACAACGGCATGAGCGCACTGGTGAGCGTCGGCGGGCAACCCCAGCCGGCAACCCCCCTGCCCGACCTGTTCGGTGATCACGGCTACCGCCTGGGCTTCTGGGTCTGCGCGGCCGCGTCGGTGCTGGCCCTCTCGCTCGCGCTGGTGATGAAGCATGGCCGCACCCCGGCCACCGGCGGCACCGCGCATTGACACCGAGAACTACGTTCCGCTTACCACGGTCGGCTCGGGACCGGTGCACTGTCGCCGGGTGCCAGGTTCCATCGAAGGCACTACGCTCACGGACAAGAACTAGAACAGGTTCTCGGGGTGGGAGTGTGCGATGCTGGCAGTGCAGATCGCGACATTACGGGCGACGGTGGTCGGTGCGATTCTCGCACTGGTGACGGCGTGCGCCGGTTGGGCTACGGCAGTGCCACTGCCGGAGCGGGATTCGTTCTACACCGAGCCTGCCGGTCTCGCGGACCTGGCCAACGGGACAGTGCTCGCGTCGCGGGCGATCGAACCGGAATCGTTCCTGCAGCCACTGCCCGCCGAGGGCCGGACTCCGATTTGTTCGGCGCCGACGGGTATGTCCACGGCGTGCTGGACGGTATCCGCGCCGCCAGAGCGTTCGCGCCCGCGGCTGTCGACCCCGCGGCGCCGATCGGCATGTGGGGTTACTCCGGCGGGGCGCAGGCCACCGCTATCGCCGCGCAAGCGCACAGCACCTACGCCCCGGAGCTGCCATTGACCGGTGTGGCGCTGGGCGGGATCGTCGCGGACCTGGAGGCCACCATGTCCGGCTTCAGCGGTGGAATCGCGGGCGGGGGCACCGTGGTGGGCCTGGTGGGGTTGAACCGGTCCTATCCGGACGCCGATGTGGCTCGATACCTCAACGAATCCGGCCGCGCGATGTTGGCCGCGAGCCGAACCGATTGCCTGCTCGACGCCGCGCTCGCGTATCCCCTTCTCGATGCGGCGGCGCTGGAAGCCTGGCCTGGATCGATCACGAACAACCCCGAGTTGAGCGAGGTGGTGCGGAGGGCCAGTCCCCTGTTCCGCCCAGGCGCACCCGGCGTGCCGGTCCTGGTCTACCACGCAGTCGCCGACGAAACGGGAAGTCCGCACCAGCTCGGATCCGGAAGCCGCCGGAGAACTTCGACACGGTGTTCGAGATGACCCTCACCTATTTCCGCGGCCTGGCGTTGACGACGATCGCGAGCACCAAACACCGCAACCAGCTCCTGGACAGCTGGCGTGCGTCGATGCGCGCCGCGTCCCGCCGCACTGAATCCGGTGCGCCGGCCCGGTGATTCAGGCCGACGCCTCAGCGCTTTCCTTGCGTGTCCGTGCGGCGACGGCGGCCGGCATCGGCTCGTGCCGCAGATACGCGCGGGCGAACGATCCCGATCCGTGGGTCAGCGATCGCAGGTCGATGACATACCTGCACAGTTCGAGTTCGGGTACCTCGGCGCGGATATGGGTGCAGCCGGTCTCGGCCGGTTCGGTGCCGAGAATGCGGCCGCGCCGGGTGGACAGGTCGCCGAGGACGGCGCCCAGCTGGTCGTCGGGGACCGTGACCCGCACCGCGGCAACGGGTTCGAGCAGCAGGGTCCCGGACGTGTCCGCCGCGTCGCGAAGGGCGAGGGCGCCCGCGGTCTGGAAGGCGGCGTCGGAGGAGTCCACCGAGTGCGCTTTTCCGTCCACCAGGGTCACCCGCACATCCACCAGCGGATATCCGGGAGTGACCCCGCGTGCGGCCTGCGCCCTCGCCCCCTTCTCCACCGATCCGATGAACTGCCGCGGCACCACCCCACCGACCACGCGGTCGACGAACTCGAATCCCGCCCCCTCCGGCAGCGGTTCCACCCGGATGTGGCACACCGCGTACTGCCCGTGCCCGCCGGACTGCTTCACCAGCCTGCCGTGGCCCTCGGCCGCCGCGGCGAGCGTCTCCCGCAGCGCCACCCGATACGGTTCCACGTCCACCCGCACCCCGAACCGCCCGCGCAACCGTTCCAGCGCGAGATCCCGGTGAGCTTCCCCCAGACACCACAGCACCAGCTGATGGGTGTGTTCGTTGTTTTCCAGCCGCAGGGTCGGATCCTCGGCGACGAGCCGGGTCAGGCTCTGTGAGAGCTTGTCCTCATCGGCCCTGCCCTGCGCCCGAATAGCCACGGGCAGTAGCGGTTCGGGCAGCTGCCACGGCTCGATCAGCAGGGGCTTCTTGGTGTCGGACAGAGTGTCGCCGGTTTCCGCGTGGCCGAGTTTGCTCACGAACGCGATATCGCCCGCGACAGCCTCGGTCAGTGTCTGCTGTTGCTTCCCCAACGGCGCGGTGACCCCGCCGACCCGGTCGTCGGCATCGTGCTCGGGTCCGCAGACGTGGACGGTGTCCTCGCTGTGCAGCGTGCCGGAGAACACCCGCACCAGCGATATCCGTCCCACATACGGGTCGGACGAGGTCCGGATGACCTCCGCGGCGAGGTCGGCCGCCGGATCGCAGCGCAGTGCGGTGGGCGCGGCGCCGTCGCCGCGCGACACGGCCGACAGCGGGTGTTCGATCGGTGTCGGGAACCCGGCCGTGACCAGTTCCAGCAGTTCGAGCGTGCCGAGGCCCTGCTCCCCTTCCTCGGCTGCCGGTGCCGCGAACAGCACCGGATGGAAGCTTCCGCGCGCCACGGCTCGTTCCAGGTCGTCGACCAGGGTGTCGAGTTCGACGGGTTCGCCGTCGAGGTACCGGTCCATCAGCGTTTCGTCTTCGCTCTCGGCGATGATCGCCTCGATCAACCGATCGCGGGCCGGGTCGATCTCCGCGAGCTGTTCCGCGGAGGGTTCGGTGCGCACCCGTTTCCCGCTGCGGTAGTCGGCGACCCGTCGCTCGAGCAGTTCCAGCAGTCCGATCGCGGGCCGGTGCCCGTCGGGGCTCTTCTGCCCGTAGACCGGCAGGTGCAGAGGCAGCACGGTATCGCGCGCTCCGTCGGTCAGCAGCGCCTGACAGGTCTGCACCAGTTCCGCGTACTCCGCCCGCGCCGTGTCCAGATGGGTCATCACGATCGCCCGCGGCATCCCCACCCGCGCGCACTCGGCCCACAGTTCCCGCGTCGCCCCCGCCACACCCTCCACTCCGTCGGCCGCCGACACCAGGAAAAGCGCCGCGTCCGCCGCCCGCAAGCCGGCCCGCAGTTCGCCGACGAAATCCGGGCATCCCGGCGTATCGATCAGATTGATCTTCACCCCGCCCCACATCACCGGGACCACCGACACCTGCACAGATCGGTGCTGTCGCCGTTCGACCTCGTCGTAGTCCGACAGCGATGTCCCGTCCTCCACCCGGCCGGCCCGGTTCACCGTCCCGGTCGCCAAGGCCAGCGCCTCCACCAGCGTCGTCTTCCCCGCACCGCTGCTGCCAACCAACGCCACGTTCCGGATGCTCTCCGGTCGCTGCGCCCCGTTCGTCCGGTCCACCATGTCGCACGCTCCCTCGGGTTAGGGACCCGGCCCCTTCGAGCTTCCCACCGCAGGTAGGGGCACGTCCACGGTTTCCGGCCGATCGATGCTGCGACCCGGCACGGGAGGTCGACCGTCTAGGCACCAGCCGGCAGATCCCGGTCCGCCTCCCGCCCCGCCTTCGCGGCTACACCGTCGCTTGGGCGCCGATCCCGCTCAGCTGGAAGTGGGCGCGGACTCGCGGGTGGCCAGATCGGCCTTCCATTCCCGGAAGCCCTCTTCGGTCCGGCCCCGCCGCCAGTAACCGGAGATCGATGCGGCCCACTCGGCGGGAACTTCCCGTTCTCTGCGGATGTAGCGGCGCAGATCGTGCATGACGGCGTGTGCTTCACCGTGGATGAATACCTGCACCTGGCCCTCCCGCCAGACCGCGGCGCGCACAGCCTCGGCCAGCGCTTCGCCCGGCGCACGGTCGCCTCGGTGCAACCAGGTCAGCTCGACCCCGTCGGGCTTGGTGACAGGGAGCTCGTCCTCGGGCCCGGTCACCTCGACGAAGGCGATACCCGCGGCCGTCGCCGGCATCGACTCGAGAGCGGCGGCGATGGCGGGCAGCGCGGAATCGTCACCCGCGAGCAGATGCCAGTCCGCCTCGGCGCGTGGGGCATAGGCACCGCCTGGGCCGTAGACATCGATGGTGGCGCCCGGGGCCGCCTGCGCCGCCCACGGTCCGGCGATGCCTTCGTCGCCGTGATACACGAAATCGATCGCGACCTGATCGCTGGACCGGTCGACCGAGCGCAGGGTGTAGGTGCGCAGCACCTCGGCGCCGTCGCTCGGGAAGATGAGTTTGACGTACGAGTCGGTGGACGCGCCGACCGCCAGGCCGGAAGCGAGGAAGTGCACGCGCACCATGTGCGGGGACAGACGTTCGGTGCGCAGCACCGTCAGGGTGGTACGGGGGCGAGCCAAGGAAACCTCCAATAGTTAGCGTTACCTAACAAACGTACCGCGGTTCGGGGTGGACTGGCGGACCATGGCCTGGCGCATACTGGCGCTCATGGCTTACGACACGGAGCTTGCGGAGCGGGTCAGGGAGCTGGTGTATCCGCGGGGCGACATCGACGAGAAGAAGATGTTCGGCGGACTCGCCTTTCTGGTCGGCGGCAATATGGCTGTCGCGGTGAGCGGTAAAGGCGGTCTGCTCGTGCGGGTCGAGCCTGCCGAGAGCGAGACCTTGGTCGACGGGGCGGCGGTCGCGCCGATGACGATGGGTGGCCGCGAAATGACCGGCTGGCTGCGCGTCGCACCGGACCTCGTCGCCGACGACGCGGTCCTGCGCGAGTGGGTCGAACGCGGCGTGACGTTCGCCGCAGCCCTGCCCCGCAAGCGCTGATCAGCGGGAGTTGCAGGAGTCGGCACGCGGGCACTGAGCGCCAGGATGCGCAGTTCCGCTCCGGCGGTGGTCATTTCGGTCGCGGTCATCAGCGTGACGCCGGAGGCGACGGCGACGGCCGCGACCAGGACCGCCCTCGGCGTGCGAAGGCCGAGCAGTGGGAGAGCCAGGGCGGCAACGATCAAGGGTTGCAGCGCACCGATTGTCGCGGCCGGCCCTCCGGGCAGCCGGTACGCGGCGACGAACAGGAGCGGGAAGAACGCGCCGATATTGAGCATGGACGACACGATCGACTTCCACCACCAGGCCCCGGTCGGCAGTGTGCGAGCGAATGCCACCAGCAGCAGCCCGGCGGGCAGTGCGCGGGCCGCCGCGGCCAGCAGCGGCCGGTCGGATGGCAGCAGCAAAGTCGTTGCGGCATAGACCGTTCCGAACGCGACGGGAGCGAGCGCGGTGCGCATCACGTCGAGATGAATCAGTCAAACAACATCGATGTCAAGTCTTTCGACATCGGGACAAGGAGGCGGCTGGATGGACACGAACGACGCGACGGCAACGACCGCCGTTCGGTGCGAGTGCGCTTGACTCCGCAGGGAATAGAACTGATCGAGCGGGTTTTCCGGCTTCACCTGGCCAACGAGGCACAACTGCTGGCGGCCTATGACCCCGAGGACTGCGACCGGTTCGTCGGCGAATTGCGGTGCCTACTCGAACATTTCGGGGACCGACTCGACCGCACCGTAGCCACCAGCGGACCAGAACCGTCGTAGCCGGGCCAACGCCGTGTCCGTGCCGCAAGCCCTGGTGCCGCTGTCAGTGGAGACGTCAGGTGTGTGTCAGGTCGGTGTCAGGCGGCCCGACCACAGTGTGTACATCGAACAAAACAACCGGCACCGACACAGTCAATGCCACAACCGATTTCGAGGAGTACACACCATGTCCATCACCATCACCCTGACCGACCAGGACAAGGCCACCCTGCGCACCGCCGCCTACGGCGCCGTCTCGCTGATCGCCGCCGCCGGCGCGCCGCACAGGGGGATCTCGCACGGCTCCATCGCCCTGACCTCGGCGACCGGCCTGGTCGGCCACGTGCTCGCCGCCAAGTCCAAGGACATCCACCTGCCCGGCAAGTCCGTCGCCGCACTCGCCGACCAGGTGCTGCCGAGCCTGACTGCCGCCATGAGCATGCTCGCCGAGCAGGACCCGGCCGAGGCAGGCAACTTCCGCGACACCGTCTTGGTCGCCGTCGAAGCCGCCACCCAGGCCGACAAAGGTCAGCCCACCCCGGCTGTGGCGGCGATGGCCCGCAAGATCGCCGCCGCCCTCGACGCCGCCTGACGGCTGCGGGGTTGGAGCCGCACGCGGGTTCCGTCCCGAGTCCCGGTGCCGAGGCGTCACCTCGACACCGGGACTCCTCGGTTCTCCGCCAGAGTTCTTTTCGGCCACGCGCGCCGGCTGATCGATCAGCGGAACAGGTCGGCGTTCGCAGCCGCCCAGACGGCTATCAGCGCCAGGATTTCGCAGCTAGCAAGATCGTCAACCGGTCATTGCGAAATTCGGATGTCGGTGAGGTCTTCGGAGATCTGCCAGATGTGTTGGGCGTCTTCGTGATTGCGAAGGCGGCGGTAGAGCTTTTGCTCGGTGGGTGGGCCGCCGAGGTGGCCGGGTCCGCTGGGGCCGTAGAAGCGTTCGGTGGCGGCGTCGGGTGAGGTGGCGGCGTAGAGGGCGGGGAGTTTCGCCGATTCGACGGTGCCGAGAAGGATGCCGCGGGCTGACAGCCATCGGATGAGTTTTACTCCTGCCGTGTCCTCGGTGCGTCCGACCTCGGGCCGGGCGGCCAGCAGGTTCGTCGGTGCCACGCCGGGGTGGGCGAGATTGCTGGTGATGCCCCAGCCGTGTGCTCGGCTGCGTCTGGCGAGTTCGAGTCCGAACAGACCGAAGGCGATCTTGGACTGGCTGTAGGCGCGCATGCCGTTGTAGGAGCGTTCCCAGTTCAGGTCGTCCCAGTTGATCCGGTTCCGGTTGGCCGCGACGCTGATCTGTGAGGTGACCCGGGCACCGCCGGCGCGGAGCAGGGGCATGAGGTGGCCGACCAGGGCGAAGTGGCCGAGATAGTTGGTGCCGAACTGCAATTCGAAGCCGTCGGCGGTGACCTGGCGATCCGGTGGGGTCATCACGCCTGCGTTGTTGATCAGCAGATGGATCGGGCGATCCTCCGCCAGCAGGGTCTTGCCGAGCGCCGCGACGGAAGCCAAGGAGGACAGGTCGAGTTCACGAAGCGACACCTCAGCCTCGGGGCTCACCGCCCGGATCTTGGTGAGCGCTGCCTCGCCCTTGCGCTGATTGCGAACCGGGAGGACGACCTCGGCGCCCGCGGCCGCCAGGCGCGAGGCGATCCCGACCCCCATGCCGTCGCTGGCTCCGGTGACCACAGCGCGTGTGCCGGTGAGGTCGGGAACGGTGATGTCGGGCCGACGTGGCATGTCGCTACTCCTGTGCGTCCGGGTTGTTGTCTGATGTCCACGATCGCTGGATCGAGGGGCGGCATCCAGGGACTGACGATCCGTGGATACCACCAGGCCCGGACGGTAGAACCGAAACCAGTCGCGGAAGGGAGCACTCCGATGATCGATCGTGCGGGGCTGGCCGAATTCGTCAGGCAGCGCCGGGAGTCGTTGCAGCCCGAGGATGTCGGGCTGCCACGCGGTCAGCGGCGCCGGACGAGCGGATTGCGGCGCGAGGAGGTCGCCGTCCTGTGTCACATGTCGACCGACTACTACGCGCGACTGGAGCAGGAACGCGGTCCGCAGCCGTCGGAACAGATGATCGCCTCGATCGCACAGGGCCTGCACCTGTCCCTCGACGAACGCGACCACCTGTTCCGCCTCGCGGGCCACACCCCGCCCGCGCGCGGCTCGGACAGTGAGCACATCAGCCCCGGCATGCTGCGCATCCTCGACCGGCTCCGGGACACCCCTGCCGAGATCGTCACCGAACTCGGCGAGACACTGCGGCAGACACCGCTCGGGATCGCCCTGACCGGCGACACCACCCGCCACACCGGCCCCGCCCGCAGCATCGGTTACCGCTGGTTCACCGATCCCGCCGAACGCGAGCGGTACGCGCCGGAGGATCACCCGTTCCTGTCACGGATGTTCGTCTCCGGGCTCCGCGAAGTCGCCACGCGCCGCGGTCCCGATTCCCGCGCCGCGCACTACGCGGACCTCCTGCTCGCCGAGTGTGAGGAGTTCCGGACCCTGTGGCACACCCACGAAGTCGGGGTGCACCCCCGGGACGTGAAGCGTTTCCGCCACCCGGAGGTCGGCGCCATGGAGCTGCACTGCCAGACCCTGCTCGACCCCGAGCAGTCACATCTGCTGCTGGTCTACACCGCGACACCCGGCAGCGAGAGCTACGAGAAGCTGCAGTTGCTCTCCGTCGTCAGCACCGAGATGCTCCGCTGACCGGATCCTGAGCGAAGTGGTCGACCACTCCCGACGAGGCGCTAGCGTCAGGAGTGACGTCAGGAGAGAACTGTGTTCGTTCGGGAGCAACGACGGCGCCCTACGGCTCGTCATCGTCTGTTGATGTGCGGCGCTGCGGCTTTGGTGTTCTGTGTTCCGGCTTGCGCGCCGTCGGCCGGCGATAGTTCGGCCGATCTCCAGCGCGGCCTGGATGCGATTACGGCGCTCGGCGTCAGCGGAGCGCAGGCCGGCGCGGTGGACAGCACGGGCCGGAGCACGGTCGTCGTCAGCGGCGTGGCCGAGGTCGGGACGAATCGGCCGGTGCCGGGTAACGGGTACTTCCGGATTGCCAGTGCCACCAAACCCATCGTCGCCACGGTGGTCCTTCAACTCGTCGGCGAAGGGAAGTTGTCCCTCGAAGACAGCGTGGAGAAGCATCTGCCCGGGGTCGTCAAGGGCACCGGAGCGGGGCACGAGATCGACGGCCGGAAGATCACGATCCGCCAGCTGCTCCAGAACACCAGCGGGCTACTGGACGACTATCCCGGCTTCGATTCGAAAGAACAGTATCTGCAACACCGATTCGACTCATACTCCCGGGACGGGTTGATCGAGCGAGCCATGGCGATGGCTCCCGCTTTCGAACCCGGTGCGGGGTGGGCTTATTCGAATACGAACTTCCTTCTCGCGGAGGCCGTCATCGAGAAAATCACCGGCAACAGCTGGCAAGCCGAGATCGACCATCGGATCTTCCGGCCATTGGACATGCGGCATTCGGTGTAGCCGGGCCGGAGCACCACCCTGCCCGACCCGCATGCCCGCGCCTACTCGGTGTTCGCCGGCAGCGGCGAATTCGTCGACACCACCGAAATCCTGGACGGCGCCGAGAATATGATCTCCACCACCGCCGACATGAACACCTTCTACCGAGCATTGCTCGGCGGCAGACTGCTGCGGCCCGCCGAGCTGGAGCAGATGAAGACGACCGTCGCGATCGATGAGAAGGTCGAAATTCTCTGGCCTGGTGGTCGATACGGTCTTGGCCTGGTGAAGCGCCCGCTCACCTGCGGCGGCGAATACTGGGGCCACGGTGGCGGCGATGCCGGATTCATCACCAGCGACGGAGTGACCCCTGACGGGAAGCGCAGCATCGTCATCTCACAGACCACGGCCCTGCCCGAGAAGATGATCGAGCAGGAAGCAAGAGCAGCCGAACTGGTCGGTGACGCGCTCTGCGACTGAGGACCACGGTCGTTCAGGCCGCGGGCAGGCGGACCGTGGCCGTCGCGCGGCCGAAGATCCTGCGTCCCTCGCATTTGGCGGTGATGGCCACGACGGCTGTCCGGCTGTGCGGATCAATGGACTTCACCGTCCCCGAGAATTCGATGGTCGCGCCCGCGCTGGTGACGTAGACCGGGCTGGTGAACCGGACCGCGCATTCGATGACGGCGCCGGGGTCACCGAGCCACGAGGTGAGGTATCCCGCTCCGAGGCCGACCGTCAGCATGCCGTGGGCAACCGGGGCTTCCAGGTTCACCGCGTGTGCCGCTTCGTGGTGCCAGTGGATGGGGTTCGGGTCGCCGGCCACGCCGGCGTAGTTGACCAGGTCGCCGGGGGTGAGTGAAATCAGTCGCGGTGGGACTTGATCGCCCACCGCGACGGACTCGAAGGCAAGCGCATGACTCCCCGCGCCCGGCTCGACTCGCGGCAGGGTCTCCGGGCGCGGTCCATCGGGCGCTCGCAGTGCCAGGTCGGTATGCGAACGCATATCCCGAAAGCCCTGCATCACCAGTTTGTCGCCGAACGGAGTCGCGCTCGCGGTGGCCGCGGATCGACCGACGAAACTTGTCCGCGAGATGATCGAGGTATTGCCGTGCTGGTCGGTGATCACTGTCTTGAACTCGAAGAGTTCGCCGCCGAAGGCTTGGCGAAACGACTCGAGACCGACGTCGAAGGACAAGACGTCACCGGAACGAATCGGCTTGTAGTAGTTGATGACCTGATCGGTTTGCATGATCTGGCTCAGGTCGTAGCCACCGGCGACCGCGTCGAACATCGCGAGCTGAGCCCGGAAGGCCGGGATCGAGAAGAACGTCAGCGGCGCGATCAGCCCACCGTAGCCGTACTCCACGCCCGCGGATTCCGACCAGTGCACCGGGTGGGTGTCCTGGACGGCGCGCGCGAACTCACGGATCTTCTCCCGCCCCACCACATAGACGTCCTCGGCGCGATAGCTGCACCCCACCATGCTCGATAACCGCTCCGCGGAATTCGCGGCCGGTGCATCCACGGCCTTTCCGCTGGTCGACCCCATGGGCAGAAAGACTAGTAGCCGTGTGTCTTTCGATCGCGGCACTCGGGTTCGGAGTGTCGACCACCGCGACGACGGCCGAGACGGCTACATCTTGGTGTAGCGCGCCATGGCGAAACTGTAGAAGCCATAGGTGATGATCCCCAGGCCCGCTGCGATCAGCAGAGCCGCTCCGTAGGGTTGTGCTCCGAGGGTTTTGAACGCACCGTCGAGGCCGGCGGCTTGCCCGGGTTCGGAGCGGCTGACCGCGAGGATCACAAGCAGTCCGATGGCGGCGACGGCCAGCCCTTTCGCGATGTAGCCGACCGTGCCCAGCCGTCGGACCAGGTCGCTGGTGGGCCCTTTCAGGTCGTCGAGGAAGCTCTGGGTCGCACCCTTGTAGACGTGATAGCCGCCGATCGCGATGATGATCAGCCCGGCGGCGACCAGGGCGATCGTGCCCGCGCTGGATTGCATCATGCGCGCGGTGATCCCCATGCTCTGCTCGCTGCTCGACTTGCCGGCGCCCCGGGCGAATCCGAACGCGGAGAGCGCGAAAGCGAGATAGACGACGGCCAGGGAGAATGCCTTGACCCGGTTGAATGCCTCGGATCTCTTGCTGTCGGCTTCGGGTTCGGACGAGCTGCCCAGCGCCGCTTCGGCGAACCGCCACAGCGCCATCAGCGAGAACGCGACGACGCCCACCCAGAGCACGAAGACACCACCGGGCTTGGCGGCCAGCTCCGTCATGGCCCCCGATTGATCGGCGGTTCCCCCGGGGCCGCCGAGTGCGATCCGGATGGCGATATAGCCGATGATCAGGTGCACGAGGCCGCTCATGACGAAACCGGCGCGGGCGAATCGTTCGAAGACACTGTTCTGAGCCACCCGGGCGACGTCCGTGGACGATGTGCCGGAGGACGGTCGGGAGGCAGCGTTGTCAGGCATGATGGTCGCCCTCGTGCCGGAATCTAGCGCTTGAAGGCGTCTTTGATCTTGGCGGCGGACAGTTTCAGGTTGCCCTTGGCTTGATCTGCCCTGCCCTCGACCTCGAGGGTCCGGTTGCGCGTGGTTCGACCGAACGCCTTCTTGATCCTGCCCTTGGTGGCCTCGGCGGAATACGCGATCTTCTTGCTGATACTCATGGCAGTGCCACTCTTTCTCAGGCTGTGTTACACCAAGTGTTCGCCGCGATTCCACCGGAGTCAACGGCGCGGTGGAGTCAGCGCTCGAACTGGGCGCGTTTGTGGTCGCCGTACGGGTCGTCGCGTTCGCGGACCGCTTCGCGGAATCCGGCTGTGGCGGCGCGCGTTTGGAAGGCGTAGCCCTCGCGGGTGTGGCGGGAGATGCCGTCGAAGACGGTGCTGACCATCGCCGAGTTGGCGACGCCCTGGGTGTTGAGGGCGGAGTTGAGCGCGAGCTTGGCCATCATGAGCTGGTTGACCGGCATGCGGGCGATGCGTTCGACCAGGGCTTCGGTGCGCTCGTCGAGTTCCTCGGCGGGCCAGGATTCGACCGCGAGACCCCATTCGGCGGCTTGCTTGCCGCTGATGCAGTCGCCGGTGAACAGCAGGCGTTTGGCGCGCTGATCGCCGAGGCGGTGCGCCCACATGCCCGCGGCGGGGATACCCCAGACGCGGGTGGGCGGGTAGCCGATCTTGGTGTCGTCGGCGCAGATGATCTGGTCGGCGTGCAGCGCGATGTCGGTGCCGCCCGCGATCGCGAAGCCGTGCAGCTTCGCGACGGTCGGCTTGTTCGCGTGCATGAGGCTGGCGAATCCCTTGGTGAACCGGCTCATCATGGCGAAGTCGATCATCGGGTCCCAGGTGCCCTGCGGATTGTGGTTGACGGCGTTGACCACCGGATCGAGCACGGTGCCGGTGACCTCGTCCGGTCCGTCCGCGCCCGCGAAGCCCTGCTCGGCGAACATGTCGAGGTCGTAGCCGCCGCAGAACCCTTTGCCGCGCCCGGACACCACGATGACGTGCACGCGCGGGTCCAGGTCGGCCCGCTCCACCGCGTGCGCCAGATCCCGCGGGGTGTGCGGGGTGATCGCGTTGCCCTTGTCCGGCCGGTTGAACGTGATCCTGGCGATCCGCCCGTCCCGCTCGTAGGTGAGCGTGGAGTACTCCCGCTCGAAGTCCGGATCAGGACGATGCCGCCACGGCGAATCGGGCCCTTCGGTCCAGTTCTCGTACCAGGGTGCGGGCTGTTCGCCGGAGTTCGTGCTGCTGTTCGACACGGTGGGGTCCTTCTGGATGCGAAGTGCCTGGAGGGAGAATCTGTCGAAAGCATGGCGGGTCGGAGCACTCACAGTCAATAGTGACTGTGAAATTCTCGGCCGACGACGAGAAGGGCCCGACTTGGCGACGCGCGAAGAACAGAAGCAGGCCACCCGAGCCCGCATCCTCGACGCGGCGACCGACCTGCTGGTGCGGCGCGGCTACTCCGCGCTGACCACCGTCGCCGTCCAGGAAGCGGCCGGACTCAGCCGCGGCGCGCTGCTGCACCACTTCCCGACCATCGCCGAGCTGTCGAAAGCCCTGGTGCAGAACCTGGTCCAGCGCAACGAACAGGCGGCGCTGGCCGCGGCCGCGCGGTTCGACGCGGACGCCGACCCGGTCGACCGGGCGCTGGCGGCCCTCTACGAGTCGATGACGCGCCCCGCGGCCCAAGCCGAACTGGAGCTGTGGGCCGCCGCCCGCACCGACCAGGACCTGGCAGCCGCACTCCAGCACGCGGAACGCGCCGCGGGCCGCGACCTCGTCCGCGTCGTCGACGAACTGTTCGGACCCGAGGTGGTGGCCCATCCGCGCTATCCGGTGATCCGCGATCTCACAATCACCGTCCTGCGCGGCACCGTGGCGGGCCGGGTCCTGCACACCTCCGAGAAATCGGCCCGTGCCACCCTGCGCGAGTGGGCCGCCATCGTCCGGACACTGCTCGTCGACCAGGATCCCCTGCACCCTTGACGCTCCAGAAAGAGTGAGTGTACAGTCACTCACATGAGCAAGAGCGGAGTCACCCTCTCCCGATCGGACCTGCGGCGCGACGCCGTGGTCGATGCCGCGATCATCGAGTTCGCCAGGACCGGCTATCACGGCACGCCGATCAGCACGGTGGCGGCGACAGCTCAGATCTCGCCCGCGTACGTGTTCAAGCTGTTCCCCGGCAAGGTCGCACTGTTCGTCGCGGCGCTCGAGCGGTGCTTCGACCGGATCGTGGCGGCGATGTCGGCGGGCGCGGCGCGGTCGAACGCCGAGAGTCCCGAGCAGATCCTCTACGACATGGGCGGGGCCTACGCCGAGCTCATCGGCGACAAGAGCCTGCTGATGCTGCAGGTCCACGCGCAATCCGTGGCTGACGTGCCGGAAATCGGCGCGGCGATGCGGGACGGGCTGGCCAGGGTGACCGACCTCGCCAAACAGCGCTCGGGCGCCGCGGACGAGTACGTCCAGCGATTCATCGCCTTCGGGCAGCTCTGCCACCTGATCACCACCCTCGGCCTGGACGGCGACGACAGTCCCTGGGCCCAGATCGTCACCGCGGGTATCCGCCACCCTCGAGCCCACTGACCCCTGACCGCCCCCTCGCGGGGCATTTTTTCGACCCATCAAGTGATTGACCAGTCACACACTAGGAGTTCTCATGTCCACCACCGCCACCGAAATCGTCCTGCCCGGCCGGGTCGAACCCGACGGCCTGCTGGTCACCCGGCGCGATCTGCCCGAGCCCTGCGCGGGGCAAGCACTCGTCCGGGTCGAGGCGAGCGGTGTCTCCTTCGCCGAGCAGCAGATGCGGCGCGGCAAGTACTACGACCAGCCCGCCTTTCCCTTCGTGCCCGGCTACGACCTGGTCGGCACCGTCACCGCGGTCGGGACCGCTGTCGACCCGGGCCTGATCGGCACACGGGTCGCCGCGTTGACCAAGATCGGCGGCTGGGCCAGCCATGTCGTGCTCGACGCGGCCGACCTGGTGACGGTGCCCGCGTCGCTCGATGCCGCCGAGGCGGAAACCTTTGTCGTCAACGGGATCACGGCCTGGCAAATGCTCTTCCGTACCGCGAAGGTGCGGGCGGGGCAGACCGTGCTGGTGCACGGCGCCAACGGCGGGGTCGGCTCTACGCTGGTCCAGCTGGCCCGCGCCAACGGAATTCATGTCATCGGGACCGCGTCGGCGCGCAATGCCGAGGCCGTGCGGGCGCTCGGTGCGAGCTGGGTCGACTATCGCGGCGATGTGCCGGAGCAGGTCCGGGCACTCGCTCCCGATGGCGTGGATGCCGTGTTCGATCACGTCGGCGGCTCCGGCATCACCGACTCGTTCGCACTGCTCGCGCCGCACGGCACGCTGGTCTCCTACGGCACCGCGGCCACCAAGAACGACGCGGGCAATTCGCGACTGCCGGTGCTGAAGCTGCTCGGCCGGATCCTGCTGTGGAACGCGTTGCCCAACAAGCGCAGTGCGTACTTCTTCAATCTGTGGGCGGGCAAGCGCAACCGGGCAGCCTTCCGCGCCCGTATCACCGCTGACCTGGGCCAGGTCTTCGATCTCGCCGCGCGGGGTGACCTGCGCGCTCAGGTCGCCGCCCACGTCCCGCTGGCCGAAGCCGCCCGCGCCATGGAACTCGCCGAGTCGAGCACCGTCGTCGGCAAAGTCGTCATCGTCCCCTGAATCCCCACCACCGCACAGGAGAACCGTTATGTCCCAGCATGTTTCCACCACCGAGACCCGTCCGTCCGCGCTGCGCGTCCTGCTCGACAACCGTCCGTCGTACCTGAGTTTCGGGATGGCGTGGCTGCTCGGTCACGGCGCGTATGCCCTGTCCCACGGCGACGATCCCGTCCTGCGACTGCCTGCCGCGGTGCCGAGCGTGCTGCTGATCGCCGGGCTGGCGATCGCGATGGTCGTCACCAGCATCGTGACGATGAGGGCCCAGCGCGGTGTCACCGGCAAGGACGCGGTGGTCGGTAATCTGCTCGCCGTGTCCTGGCTGATCGGTTTCGGCGCGCTGTTGTTCGTCATCACCGCGCTGAGTTCCGCACTGGCCCAAGACGATCTGAAGATGCTGCTGTGGCCCACCGGCTCCGGCCTCATCGTCGGCCTGCTCTACCTCGCGGGCGGCGCCGCCTACCGCGACGTCCTGCAATACGCTCTCGGCGCCTGGCTGGCCCTCACCTCCTCGGCCGCCCTGTTCCTCGACGGCGCGAGCCCCTACTGGGTCCTGGCCATCGCGGGCGGCGGCAGCTACCTGGTCGCCGCGGCACTCGAACCCCGCCGCCGCGCCGTCGCCGCCTGAACAAGACGCCCCGCCCGGCGATACCGGGCGGGGCGTCGGTTCTTGTTCAGGCGGGTCGCAGGCGTGGCCGGGCCCGGCTGACGGCGCGTTGGGGCCGGTTCGGGGAACCGCCGGCCATGATGTCGGCCCACCAGGACTGCAGGGGGCTCGGGTCGGGCCAGCGGACGAACGGTGTTTCCGAGTCGAGGCCGGGTTCTTCGGTCATGACGGAGATCCCTCGATTGTGCCGCGACGGCGGCGGCTGAGCACGCATGACGCGAGGTCAGCCGACGTCGGGCGGATGGTGACCGACCCGGCCTGCGGCGTGCAGGAGCTGGGCGTTGGCGACGTCGGCCGGGGTGTCGGCGGCGATCACCAGCAGGGTGAGGTGGACGCCGTCGACGCCGACGAGGTGCATGGTGTCGGGGAGCTGGTCCACGTCTGGGACCTGCAGGTCGACGTCGTCGGGGTGGTCGATGCGGCGCTGGTTGCGGCTGGTCGCGTTCCAGTCGAAGCTGATGCGCGCGGTCCGGCCGAGGCGGGGCGTGAGCGCGCTGATCAGGTCGTGGAGTTCGGCGGTGAGATTCGCCGTCCGCGGCCACCAGGCGCCGTCGAACAGTTCGGCGTGACTTTCGTGGGCGCGCAACAGAAGTCGCGGGGTACGGGTCGGGATGCCGAACGGCTGCCGGTCCTGATCGGGCGCGCCCATGGCCCGGTGGTTGGTAATGTTGCGCGGACGCTCCGGCGCTTCCGGGGGCGCTTCGGGTTCGGCGGCATCGGATGCGGCGGCCATCAGGGCCTCGTGGGCGACGTGCTCGTCGGTGTCGGCGGGGATCACCTGCAGCACGAGCATGCTCGCGTCGCGGCCGAACACATACATCGTGTTCCACAGTTCGAAGTGGTAGGAGTCGAGCCGGACCGTCTCCCCCGCGATCGTGGTCCGCGCAGGCGCCTGCGCCCAGCACGACGGGTCGTAGACGACGCGCCAGACCGGGCCGAGCCGCACACTCAGCACCGCGAGCAGATCGGGCAGTTCGGCGGCCAGGTCGTCCGACCGTGGCCACCACGCGCCGTCGATGTATCGGTCGCCCGAGGAGCGTGACCGCATCCGCAGCCGCGGGGTGTAGAGCGGCGGGACCTGATGACGGGCAGGCGCGGCGGCGGGGCCGGGTCGATGGTCTTCGCGGATGCGCATGATGTTCGGTCCTTTCGTCCGGGATCCGAGGAATCGGTATCAGCTCCGGGGACCTGTACTACTCAAGTAGACGCCGATATCCCACCCTTGTCAACGTTGTAGGTCTACACTGGCAACCACAACCAACAGACGGAGGTGCCGCCATGGCCGCGGATTCGACTGATGGCGCCCGCCGTCCCGTCGGTGCGGTGACCAGGGCGTCCGTCCTGTCCGCCGCGCTCATGATCGTCGACCGCGACGGCGTCGACGGGTTGTCGATGCGCAGGCTCGCCGAGGCCGTCGGGCGCGACCCGATGGTGATCTACCGGCATCTGCCGAACAAGGCGGCCGTGCTCGACGGCGTGGCCGAGATGGTGTTCGACCAGCTGGTGGTCGACGCGGAGGACCCCGACTGGGCGACCCAGCTGCGCGCGGTGGCCCGCTCGTTCCGCGCGGTGGCGCTCGCGCACCCGAATGTCGTCCCGCTGCTGGTGACCCGGCCGCTGTCCACTCCGCTCGGCATGCGCCCGGTCGCGGTGGTCCGCCCGCTCGAGCACATCCTGCAGCTGCTCACCCGGGCCGGTTTCACCGGCGCCGACGCGCTGCACATCTACCGCGCCCTGTTCGGTTTCCTCTACGGACACGTGCTCAACGAGCTCCAGGAAGTGGTGGAACGGCCGGAGGAATCCGACGAGGTCCTGCGCCTTGGCCTGCACCGCTTGCCGATCACCGAGTTCCCGCTGGTGCGCGAACTCGCCCCGACGCTGGCCGCCTACGACGGCGCCGCCGAACTCGAACGCGGCCTCGACATCCTGCTCACCGGCCTCACCGCGACACTCCCGGACCCGGCCCTCTGACCCCCTCACGCCCGACCGCGCCGCACGACGGGTTACGTCTATGTCGTTTGTCTACGTTGTAGACGACCGCTGTAGAAGTCCGTAGAATCAATGCTACGACCAGGCGAGGAGCCTCATGGCCATTACCGAAGTCGCAGTCTACGCGCACCTGAGCAAAGCCGATGTCGAGGCGCTCGGCGAGGAACTCGATGCGATCCGTCGCGACATCGAGGAGCGGCGCGGCACCCCCGACGCCGACTACATCCGGCGCACGATCGCGTTCCAGAGAATTCTCGACGCGAGCGCGCGGTTGCTGCTGGCCTGCACCGGGTCGCGGCTGGGCTGGCTGGCGGGCACCTCGGCGCTGGCCACGGCCAAGAGTATCGAGAACATGGAGATCGGGCACAACGTGTCGCACGGCCAATGGGATTGGATGAACGATCCCGAAATCCATTCCCGCACGTGGGAATGGGATATGGCCGGGGTTTCCGCGCAGTGGCGGTATTCGCACAACTACCGCCATCACATGTTCACGAACGTGGTCGGCATGGACGACGACGTCGGATTCGGCGTCCTGCGCGTCACCAGGGATCAGCAGTGGCGCCCGCGCCTGCTCCTGCAACCGCTCCAGAACCTGTTCCTGGCAGCCACTTTCGAGTGGGGCATCGCCCTGCACGGGCTGTACTCCGAGCGCGACCGCGCGCCGACCGACGCCGAGAAGGCCACGCACACCCGGGCCCTGGTCCGCAAGATCGGCAGGCAGGCGGCCAAGGACTACCTGTTCTTCCCGATCCTCAGCGGACGGCGCTGGCGGCGCACCCTCACCGCCGACATCACCGCCAACGCGCTGCGCAACCTCTGGGCCTACGTCGTCATCTTCTGCGGTCACTTCCCCGACGGCGCCGAGAAATTCACCCCCGCCGCGATCGAGCACGAGACCCGCGGCGAGTGGTATCTGCGCCAGATGCTCGGCACCGCCAACTTCGACGCGGGGCCGGTGATGGCCTTCCTCAGCGGCCATCTCTCGCATCAGATCGAACATCATCTGTTCCCCGACCTGCCCTGCAACCGCTACGCCGAGATCGCGGTGCGGGTGCGTGCGCTGTGCGACAAGTACGACCTGCCCTACACCACCGGCCCGCTGCCCCGGCAGTACCTGCTGAGCCTGCGCACCATCAACAAACTCGCCTTCCCCGACTCGTTCCTCGTGGCGACCAGCGACGACGCCCCCGAAACGGCCTCCGAACGCAAGTTCGCCGCCACGGCGCCCACCGAACCGGGACCGATCCGGCGCGGACTGCGCACCGCCCTGCGCCGCGGCGCAGTGGTGGACTCGTGACGGAACAGCGGAATACAATTCCGCTGTATGGCGACCACCAGCGCGTCGGGGAAGATCGCAGTGGTGACCGGCGGTGCTTCCGGCATCGGAGCCGCGCTTGCCGGCGCGCTGATCGATGCGGGCGCCGAAGTATGGCTCGCCGATCGCCAGGGGGAGGCCGCCGAGGAGCTGGCCCACCGTTTGCGCAGCCGCGGCGGAAAGGCGCATGCGCTCGAAGTCGATGTGCGCAGCTACCCGTCGGTCCAGCAAGCCGTCGACGAGACGGTGCGCCGGTCGGGGCGGATCGACTTCCTGTTCAACAACGCGGGTATCGGGGTCGGCGGTGAGATCGACTCCTACTCACTGGATGACTGGAACGACGTCATCGACGTCAACCTGCGCGGCGTCGTGCACGGAATCCAGGCTGTCTATCCGGTCATGATCGAACAGCGCTCGGGACACATCGTGAATACCGCCTCGATCGCCGGGCTCATCACGACCGCGGGCCAGGGCAGCTATTGCGCCACCAAGCATGCTGTCGTCGCCCTGTCGATGACGTTGCGCACCGAAGCACAGCGGCACGGCGTGCAGGTGTCGGTGCTGTGCCCCGGTGTGATCCGGACCCCGATTCTGACCGGCGGCAAGTTCGGCCGGATCAACATGAACGGCGTCAGCGAGGAGAAGATCCTCGGCTATTGGGAGCGGTTTCGGCCGCTGGCGCCGGAGAAGCTCGCCGAACGCGCACTGCATGGGGTGTTTCGCGGAGAGGCGATCATCGTGGTGCCCAGGTGGGGGAAGATGCTCTGGTACCTGGAGCGGATCTCACCCGCGCTCGGGAGGCAATTCGCGAAAGGCATGGTGACGCGCATCAGGCGCGATTTAGCGCCCGACGTCTCCTGACCGCACCGCCCGGGAACGGGTTCACCCGTTGTTTGCTCGCCAACGGGTTCGATATCCATCAATATCGATGAGTGTCGAATCCACCCCTGCCGCTGTCGTCGGTGAATGCATCGCCGTGCGAGGTCGCTCCGCTCGCCCGTGAACCGCTGTCCGCCGAGTCGGCCGCCGAACTGGCGGGTGTGTTCAAGGCGCTGTCGGATCCGGCGCGGTTGCGGCTGCTGAGCCTTTGCTGGCCAACTCGATCGCGACCGTGTTCGGGCTCGGTGTGCTGATCCTGGTCTTCGGGCCCGTCTCCGGCGCGCACTTCAATCCCGTGGTCTCCCTTGCCGATTGGCTACTCGGGCGACGGCACGGCACCGGCCTCGACCTCGTCGGGGTCGCCTTCTACGTGCTCGCTCAGGTCTCCCGGGGCGATCTGCGGCGCCGTCCTGGCCAACATCATGTTCGACCTGGGCGCCTGGCAGATCTCCACCAACGACCGGATCACCAACGGCCACCTGGTCGGCGAGGTCGTCGCCACCGCGGGCTGATCGCGGTGATCTTCGCCCTCGCCCGCAGCGGTCGCGCCGCCCTGTCCGCCTCCGCGGTCGCGGCCTACATCGGCGCCGCCTACTGGTTCACCAGTTCCACCGGCTTCGCCAACCCGGCCGTCACCATCGGCCGGATCTTCTCCGACACCTTCGCCGGCATCGCGCCGGGGTCGGCGCCCGGCTTCATCGCCGCCCAGATCCTCGGTGCGGCACTGGGACTCGCGTTGATCGTCGCACTGTATCGACGCTCGGCGGCCGACGCTGCCGACAATGCCGTCGTCCCGCGCGCCGCGAGCTCGCATCACTGAAAGGGCACCAACCGTGTCGACCAAGCCCAGCGTGCTGTTCGTCTGCGTGCACAACGCCGGACGTTCCCAGATGGCACAAGGCTTTCTGGCCCACCTCGCCGGTGACGCCGTCGAAGTGCGCTCGGCGGGCAGCGCCCCCGGCGATGCCCTCAATCCCGCCGCCGTCGCGGCCATGGCCGAGGTCGGCATCGACATCACCGGCCAGTCGCCGAAGATCCTCACCCCCGACTCCGCCGTCTGACGCACGATTCGTGTACAGCGGGTACCGGGCAGGGCAAGATAGTGCGGTGCGCGACGAGTCCAGACCGATTCCCGACGTTCCCGGGTCGAATCGAACAGGACGCTTCCGGTTCTGGCTGGCCGAGCAGCGCTGGGAGTGGTCCGACGAGGTCGCGGCGCTGCACGGATACGCCCCCGGCACGGTGACACCGACGACGGAATTGCTGCTGGAGCACAAGCACCCCGACGACCGCGCCGAGGTCGCCGACACGCTCGCCCAGGTCGTGAGCACCGGACTGCCGTTCAGCAGCCACCATCGCCTCGTCGATACCACCGGCGCCGTCCGCCACGTGCTGGTCGTCGGCGATCAGATGCGCGATGACTCCGGCGCGGTGATCGGTACCGAGGGCTTCTACATCGATGTCACCGACACCGTCGACGAGGAACGCCGCGACACCATCGAGGAGGCGGTGCCGGAGATCGTCGCGGCCCGCGCGCTGATCGAGCAGGCCAAGGGCGCGTTGATGACGGTGTACGGCATCTCGGCCGACCAGGCCTTCCGGGTGCTGCGCTGGCGCTCGCAGGTGACCAACACCAAACTGCGCGATCTCTCCGAGGCGCTGATGCCCGCGGTGACCGAGCTCGGCGGCGCGGACACGCCCACCCGCGCTCGCTTCGATCATCTGCTGCTCACCGTCCACGAGCGGGACGGCACAGCCGCGGGCCACCGGCCGTAAGACCGATGGCCCGCTCGAGTCGGCTGGTCAGTCGCGGAAGGCGTCCTTGACCTTCTCCCCCGCGCCCTTCAGGTTCCCCTTCACCTGGTCGCCGCGTCCTTCGTTCTCCAGCTCACGGTCGTCGGTGGCCTTTCCTGTGGCCTCCTTGGCCTTGCCTGCCAGCTCCTCGGCCTTGTTCTTCGCCTTGTCCGCGATACCCATGTGGCATTCCTTTCAGACAGATCTCTCGGCCACCTCGGGTGACCGGTGGGCCGTCTTGGGGACCCACAGACCGCCTACCCGGGCCTGCGGGACGCAAACAGGTCAGCTCCCGGTAACGACCCGAATCGCGTGCAATCGGGGATCGCTCGCGTCGGGCACATTCATGCCCGCGACGACGCCGGTGCGCAGGTAGTCCACGACGGCCGCGCAGATGCGCTCGCCCGGCACGATCGCGGGGATACCGGGCGGATACGGGGTGAGTTGTTCGGCGGCGATCCGGCCTGCCGCCTCCTCCGCGGGCACCAGCTCCGTCGGGGCGAAGAACGCGTCGCGGGGCAGCATCACCGGTTCCAGTTCCAGGTCTTCGGGTGTCGGCAGCGCGATCTCGTGCGGCGCCGGCTCGCCGAGGCCGGCGCGCCACAGGGCGAGGCCGTCGACGAGCGCGTCGATCGACTGGGCATCGTCGGCGGACGACACCGTCGCCAGCACCCGCCGGTGGTCGCTGAGTCCCAGGTCGATGCGGCGGTTGGCGCGCAGCCAGTCCGCGGCGTCGTACCCGGTCGCGCCGGTGGCGGAGACGTCGACCAGGACCTGCAGCAGATCCAGGTCGTGGGAAGTCTCGACGCCGAGCAGGTCGTCGTGCATGACGTCGAATCCGGAGATCTCGGCGAGCTCGGAGCGTACCCGCCGGGCCAGCGACAGCGCGTTACCGAGCAGGTCGTGGCCGAATTCGACCATCTGCCTTCGCCAGCCGTCGAGGGCGGCGTAGATCAGGACGTTGGGGCTGGTGGTCATCAGCAGGTCGGCGCAGCGGCTGAGCCGGGCGGAGTCGACCAGGCCGCCCTGCACATGGAACACCGAACCCTGTTCGAAACCCATGCCCATCTTGTGCACGCTCACCACGCAGACATCGGCGCCCACGTCCATCGCCCAGGTGGGCAGGTCGGGGTGGAAGGGCAGGTGCGCGCCCCAGGCTTCGTCGACGATCAGCGGTTTACCGCGGGCATGGCACACCTCGGCGATCCCGCGCAGGTCGGCGCAGGTGCCGTAGGGGCTCGGGCTGACGATCAACGCGCCCGCGGCGTCGGGATGGTCGTGCCAGGCCTGTTCGACCTGGGCGGGTGACGGCGGATGCGAGAAATGCCGTTCGGTGTCCCAGCGCGGAGCGATCCAGTGCGGTTGCACCCCGGAGAAGATCAACCCGGCGACGATCGATTTGTGGCTGTCCCTGGCCACCAGCAGGCCGCCGTCGTCGCCGCCTGCGACGGCCATCATCGCCGCCTTCACCGACAGCGAGCTGCCGCAGGTGGAGAAGAACGCGGAGTCCGCGCCGACCGCGTCGGCCATGAGGTCCTCGGCTTCGGCCAGCAGTCCTGCCCTGGAGAGCCGGTCGTCGAGGCCGCCCGAGGCGAGAATGTCACTGGCGAACGCGTCGGCGCCGAGCGCGGCGAGCACCCGGGCGTCGACTCCGCGACCCTGCCGATGAGCGGGCGGGGTGAATCCGTATCGGCCCGAGCCGCGATAGTCGGCGACCGCGGCGACGAGCGGAGCTGTGCTGTGGTCCATGTAGCGGTAGTAGCCGTTCGGCAGTGCTTCAATCGGGTGCCTGACCTGCCGCTGCCCGTTTCGCGACGACGCCTCGGGGCATGCCCTGGATAGGGCGAAAGGAACGGCGATGAGCGGGTCACGCGACGACGCGGAGTGGGACAGGCGAGCTCGCGGCGAGACCGAGATCCAGCGGCTGGATCGGAACTGGGCCGATCTGCTGCAGGAACTGCGCGTCGTGCAGACCGGCGTGCAACTGCTCACCGGTTTCCTGCTGACCCTGCCGTTCCAGGCCAGATTCACCATCTTGGACATGTCGATGCGGGTGGTCTACCTGGTGACCGTCGTCGCGTCGGTCGGGGCGACCGTGCTGCTGGTCGCCCCGGTCGCCACGCACCGGCTGCTGTTCCGCAGGCATCAGCTGGCCGACCTCGTCGCGGCAGGCCACCGCTACGCGTTCGCCGGGATGATCCTGCTCGGGGTCGCGCTGATCGGGGTCATCGTGCTGATATTCGACACCGTGGCAGGCATGGGCGCCGCGATTGCCGCGGGGATCAGTTTCGCCGTGTTCTTCACGGGGGTCTGGCTGTTCGGCCCGCTGTATCAACGGCGGCGCGAGCCGGACAGCAGCCCCTGAGCTCGATCAGGACTCCGACTCGAGCCGGGCCCAGGCGCGGTGTTCACCCAGGTCGGTGAGCAACGCGCTGGTGGCCGTGACCGCGTCGGCGACGGTGATTCCCGGTGCCTCGGTGTCGATGCTGTTGCGCTGGAGCGCCTCCGCCGCCGTTCCGACGGCCGCGATCGCCTTGCCGTGCCGCCACATCTCCTCGATCAGCAGGTCCACCCGTGGATCCGCCGGGGCGCCCAGCAGCAGGGCGCCGTCGAATTCGATCGATCGCATGGTGGCGAATGTTCGCGCCACCGGCACACCGTCGACGGCACCGCCGCGCGCCGCGACGACGAACGGGGTCACCTTGGCCTGTTCGAGCGCGGCGGTGACCTCCTCGACGGCGCCGGCGGTGGCGGTGTCGTCCACCAGCACGGCCACCTTGCGGCCGTCGACCGGGAAGCTGCCCTTGCGCTGGGACAGCGCGGGGCTCGGATCGAGTTCCACGCGGTCGGCGTTCGGGGCGGGCGGGTCGAGTCCGAGTTGTCCGCCGACGTAGTCGGCCAGCGCGTCGTCGACGTTGACCAGCATCTGCAGGGCACGTCGCTGCACCGTCTCGGACGTGCACTTGCCGAGTTCGAACGAGAACGCGTCGGCCAGCCGCTGCTGCTCGCCCTTGGTGAGGCTGCGATAGAACATGCGCGGCTGGGAGAAGTGGTCGGCGAACGACACCGCCTCCGGACTGTTCGCCGTGGTCCGCAGTTTGGCGGTCGGTGGCGGGATGGGTGTCGGCGATTCGACGTAGGCCTGATCGGCCAGGCTGGCGGCATAGGGGCAGCCGCCGCCCAGCGAATTCGGTTTGTACGGGGCGATGCCAGGGTGCACGGCCGTCTGATGCATGCCGTCCCGGAACAGGTCGTTGACGTCGGCGTGCGGCGTATTGATCGGCAGCTGCGCGAAGTTCGGGCCGCCGAGCCTGCTGAGCTGGGTGTCGAGATAGGAGAACAGCCTGCCCTGCAGCAGTGGATCGTCGGTGACCTCGATGCCGGGCACCAGATGACTCGGGCAGAACGCGACCTGCTCGGTCTCGGCGAAGAAGTTCACCGGATTAGCGGTCAGGCGCAGCGTGCCGATGATCTGCACCGGCGCGAGCTCCTCCGGCACGATCTTGGTGGGATCGAGCAGATCGATGCCCTCGAAGAGATGATCGGGAGTGTCCGGGAACACCTGCACGCCGAGATCCCATTCCGGCGTGGCGCCCGCCGCGATCGCCTCGGCCAGATCCCGGCGATGGAAATCCGGATCGAAACCCGCGGTGAGCTGGGTTTCCTCCCACAGCAGCGAATGCACGCCGAGCCGGGGCTTCCAATGGAATTTCACCAGGCTGGTGGTGCCGTCGGCCGCGACCAGCCGGAAGGTGTGGATGCCGAAGCCTTCCATCATCCGGAACGAGCGCGGCAGCGCCCGGTCGGACATGTTCCAGAAGGTGTGCGCGGTGGCCTCGGTGTGCAGGGAGACGAAATCCCAGAACGTGTCGTGCGCGGACTGCGCCTGCGGAATCTCGCGATCCGGCTGCGGTTTACCCGCGTGGATCACGTCGGGGAACTTGATCGCCTCCTGGATGAAGAACACCGGGATGTTGTTGCCTACCAGGTCGTAGACGCCTTCGTCGGTGTAGAACTTCACCGCGAAACCGCGGGTGTCGCGCACGGTGTCGGCCGAACCCCGGGAGCCGAGCACCGTGGAGAACCGGACGAACACCGGCGTCCGCGCGTCGGCGGCGAGGAACGCGGCGCGGGTCAGCTCGGCGGCGGCGCCGTTGGCGACGAACACGCCGTGGGCGCCCGCACCGCGCGCGTGCACGACCCGCTCGGGGATGCGTTCGTGATCGAAGTGGGTGATCTTCTCGCGCAGGTGGATGTCCTGCAGCAGCACCGGTCCGCGCGGACCGGCCTTGAGTGCGTGATCGGTATCGGCGGTGGGCAAACCCTGGGCAGTGGTCAGCGCGCCGCCCTGCTGGGCGCGGATGCTCGCATCGCCCGCGATCGGTGCGCCGGTCGGCCCGCGCAATGCGGGGCCCTCCTGATCTGGTTCGGGTCCGGCCTGCTCGCACGGGGTGCCCGCGTCCTCGTCGGGCGGAGCGGGCGGCTGCTGGTGTTCAGGAAAACCCATATCGCCTCCAGTCGAGTGGATACCGTCTCTGTCGGACTACCGCGCTATCCGCCGGGCAAACAGCGGTTGGAGATCTGCGGGTGGGGTATGCGCCGCCTATGGAAATTCTCGTGATCGTGGCTCTGATAGCCGTCGTCGCGGTGGTCCTGGCGCTGCGGAAGAGGTCCGGGAAGCCGCCGGACCAGGCCGAATCGACCGGCAACGACCCGAAATGAGCCTACGGTAGGCGGCCGGGAATCACTGGGCGGCCGAGCGAATGGCGTGGCGCGGCCCGGGTACCCTCCGACCAGTTGGTCGATGGTGGATGGGAGGCGGCGTGCGAGCAGACGATCGCGACACCGCGCCCCGGTCCAAGACCGTCGGGTTCCAGGTTCCGGCCGAACTCGACCAGCTGACCATGGTGCACTCGCTGGCCGAGACCGTGCTGCTGGTGCGCGGGTTCGCCCTCGACGAGGTCACCGACCTGATCCTGGCGCTGGATGAGGTGGCGACCGCGCTGATGCTGGTCGCGGCCGCGGACACCCAGCTCGACTGCGTGTTCACCACCGGCGACGGCACCCTGGGCGCCCGCGTCGCGGCGGTGATCCGCACGCCGTCCGCGCTCGACGAGGAGTCCTTCGGCTGGCATGTCGTCGCGACCCTGACCGACGCGCTGCGCATCGAATACGGCGACTTCGATCCGGTCGGCGACGGCTACCCGGCAACCGTCGAATTCGGCTGGATCCGGCGGGTGCACGGACCCGCCGCAACCTGAGCCGAAACAGGCTTCGCTCCGAATAAGACATAGCGGTGGCACCGATGGGTACCCCATGGACATCCGCAACCGTCCGGAAGCGAGGCATCGGCGATGACATCGGAAGCAATGACAGCCGACAACACGACCACCCGGCGATCCCACTCGCGCGGCGACAGCTACGACAACATCGAGCCCTGGTTCGAGAAGCTGCGCGCGTTGCCACCAGGAGACGAGAACTACGACGCCCTCCGCGAGGAGGTGATCCGGCTGTGCCTGCCGCTGGCCGACCACATCGCGCGTAAGTTCGCGGGCCGCGGGGAACAGTTCGACGATCTCGACCAGACCGCGAGGGTGGGGCTCGTCCTCGCCGTCGACCGCTATGACGTGAGCCGGGGATCGTCGTTCCTGTCCTTCGCGATCCCCACGATCATGGGCGAGGTGCGCAGGCACTTCCGTGACCACACCTGGGCCGTGCGCGTCCCGCGCAGGCTCAAGGAGATCCAGCTCAGGGTCGGGCCGGCCACCGAGGAACTGTCCCAGCAGCTGGGCAGGCTGCCCAACGCCCGCGAGCTCGCCGACGCGCTCGAAGTGGATCTGGCCGAGATCACCAGGGCCCTGGTCGCCGCCAACGGCTACCAGACCAACTCCATCGACGAATTCACCCACGACGACCGGGACAACGCCAGCCAGGCGATCACCGACACCCTCGGCGTGGAAGAACCCTGCTACCAGCTCACCGAGGACGCGATGACGGTGCGCCCGCTGATCGCCGCACTGCCGGACGAAGAGCGGCGGGTGCTGGTCATGCGGTTCTACGAGTCCAAGACCCAGAGCCAGATCGCCGAGCAGCTCGGCGTCTCCCAGATGCAGGTTTCGCGGATCCTGTCCCGGACCCTCGGCCTCCTGCGTGAGCAGGCGCTCGCCGAGCAGGCGGCGCCGGTGCAGTGACACCGGCGGCGCCGCGTGCCAGAATTGTCCTAGGTTGAGACCTCCAGCCGACCCTGTCGCTCAGGAGGTTCTATGGCTGTCGTTCTGGATCGCCGGTTGTCGAGCCGGCTGCGGTGGTATCGCGGGCCATCGGCCCCCGCCGCAGCCGAGCTGCATCTGCGCGACCCCGGACGACCCGGCTGCTGGGTACTGCACGCCGGCACCGAGCTCGACGCGGCGCGGATGCCGCCGTTCTTCTCACTGCTGGACCGCGCGGTGCATTCGAGCGCCCGCGTCGTCGTGGTGGATCTGCGCGAAACCGAGTTCCTGAGCATCCGGGTCGCCGCCATGCTCGGCAAGGCCAAGTGCGAGGCCTGGGCAGCGCAGGTCGATCTGCGCCTGCTCACCGGCAGTCGCGAAGTGGAGCGGGCGCTCGATCTGGTCGGCGTCCGGCCGCTGTTCCGGTACTACGAATCCCTCGACGAGGCATCGGAGCCCGAGCAGCACTGAGGGGCCGATCGGTCCCCGCGGTGTTTCGGTCCGGCAAATCCTGGGTAGGCGCATGGTGAACCACTCCGGTGCAGTCAGCTCGGGAGGAGGCCACCGTGGATTCGAGCGACCGGATCATTGCGCAGTCGAGACACGCGACGTCGATCCACATCACGATCGACGCCGATCTCGAGCAGCTCGTCATGCTGCGGGCGGTGGCCGAAACCATAGCCCTGATCACCGGTTTCGGCATCGAGGAAGTCGATGACATCCGCGTCGCGCTCGACGAGGCGGCGACCTGTCTGATTGTGGGTGCCGTCGCCTCGTCCCAGATCCACTGCGACGTCATCGCCGACGAGTTCCGGATCCGGGTCTCGGTGGACGCGGTCTGCGGTGACACCGACCCGATCGACGAGACGGCAGTCGGCTGGCATGTGCTGCATTCGATCACCGATCACCTGGTCGCCGACCATGATCCGTTCGACCAGACCAGGGGCGGTTATCCGGTGGCCATCACCTTCAGCCGGGTGCGGCGGCTGTTCGCGGATCGGTGATCGCCTGCCGCAGCGAACTGCGGTCGGCGCGCCAGCATTCGAGGACGTGCTCGGCGAAACGGTCTTCGAGCAGGCTCGTCGCCTGGATGCCGAAGACGAGCCCCGCTGCCATTTCCGGTTCGGCACGGAGCAATTCGGCGATGACATAGCGGCGCATGACCTGTTCGTGGACGGCGTCGGCGACGACGTGTTCGGTGTAGAAGTGCACACAGGCGGGATGCGGCAGCAGCGTGTGCGCGAGGTCGGCGAGTCGGCGTGAGGCCGGGGACGAGGTGATCTCGGTGGCGGCGAAGTGCCCGACCAGGGCGCCGCGCAGGCCACGATGCAGACCGAACAGCGACATCATGTCCACCAGGGCCAGCATCGGTGCGGGTACCGCGTCGAGGTAGTGCAGGTAGCCGGGATTCAGCCCGGCGCCTGCCAGCAGGTCGGCGAACAACTGGGCGTGCACGCGATCGCCGCGGCCGCCGCCGAACTCGTCGAATTCCACCGCGACCAGCGCGGCCTTGGCCTGCCCGCGCAGGCGCGGGATCACCCAGGCGTACGGATCGGCCTCGATGTGGTGGTAGATCGAGCGGTGCACGAAGTATTCGCGCAGCTGATCGGGGGTGCCCTGGTCGGCGAGGAAGCCCGCGACGCCGTCGGTGCCGGAGGTGGGTTCGAGCAGGCGGTCGAGTTCGCCGTCGATGTCGTCGCCGCCGGGAACGTCGGCCGACAGCGCGGCGAGCAGCTGCCGTTCCAGGTCGCGACGCAGGCGCAGCAGGTCGGGGTCCCATTCCCAGTTCTCGTCGACCTCGGCGAAGCCCTGGTAGTGCAGTTCGTAGCAGGTGTGCAGGGTCAGCAGCAGATCCTCACCGTAGGGATCGGCGCCGGCTACCTTGGGCACCGCGGAACCCGCTGGGCGACTGAGTGATTCGACGACGGCCGCGGACAGCTCGCCGCGCGGGACGGGCAGCGGGCGCCGGGGCGCGACGGTGGAATTCATCGATCGCCTTCCTGTTCGCGGCGTCGCCTGCGCCGGTGGCTGGTGTCGCACAGCGGGTAGCTGCTCGACCGGCGGCACAGGCACAGCGCCACCACGAAACGGTCGCAGTGCAGCACCGTGCCGTCGGCGGTGACGACATCGACGGGGCCGTCGACGAGTGCGGGGCCGTCGTCGGTGAGCACGATCCGCCGTGGCTCAGGCGGGGTCGCCGACGACACGGGACGATGTTCGGTCGACACGGATCACCACCAATTCCTCGTAGCGCTGGCCGGGTGTGATGAAGCCGCGCGCGGCCAGCCACCCGGCGCGGGCCCGCATGACCGGCCCGAACGGCACGATGCCCCCGGCGACCACCCGCGCGTCCGCCCCGCGCTCGCGCAACTGGCGCACACTGCGTTCCGGGTCGCTGAGCGCCGAATGCACGATCAACCCGACGCCGCGCTCGGTGAGCAGGTCCGGCAGCGTGTCGCAGAGCCGGTCGAGCACGCTGCGGCCGTCGGGTCCCGCGTCCCACGCCAGCGCGCCGCCGCGGCCTGTGCCCAGCTCGGCGGGTACGTAGGGCGGGTTGGCCAGCACCACGTCGAAACGCGGGAGCCGCAGCGCCGAGGCGAAGTCACCGTGCAGCAGTTCCACCGCGACACCGCGCAGCCTGCAGTTCAGCCACGTCGAGGCCAGCGCCGACCTGGACACGTCGACCGCGGTGACGCTGCGCGCCCCCGCCTGTGCCGCGGCCAGCGCGAGCACGCCGGTCCCCGCGCACACATCCAGAACCCGGCCGCCATGCAGCACGGGCAGCCCACGCAGGGCACGAGCAAGCAGCCAGGTATCGGCCTGCGGCCGGTAGACACGCGGCGCGCGGATCACCATCACCTCGAGGTACCCCCTTTTCCGCGTCGACAAGGCCCTTGCCCTCGACATGCCCGAAATTCGGCAAACCAATCCGCCCAGTCTGGTCTGGGCGCTTGATCAGGTACTTTGTGCCTTTTCGGAGATGCGGAAAGTCCGTGGCACCGCTCGGGCAACCGGACCAGACTGGTGTGTATGAGCGATCAGCCGGTTCGTGAAGTGCCCGACCATCCCACCGTTCGCGCGGCGATCCGGCTCGGCTGCCGGGCGCCCTCGGTGCACAACACCCAGCCGTGGCGGTGGGTGTTCGACGGCACCGCGCTCGAGCTGTCGCGTGACCCGGATCTGCAGCTGGCGGCCGCGGACCCGACCGGGCGGCAGGCGGTGATCAGCTGTGGCGCGGTACTGCACCATGTGCGGACCGCGTTCGCCGCCGCCCACTGGCGCACCGCGGTCACCCGGCTGCCCGATCCGGACCGCCCGGAGCTGCTGGCGAGGATCGAGTTCGAGCCGTGGCCCGAGCCGCCGATCGGGGAATTGCGCCGCGCCGATGCCATCGATCGCCGCTACACCGATCGGCTGCCGATGGAGGCGCCGATCGGCTTGACCTCGGTGGTGTCCACGTTGGACAAGCTCGTCGCGCCGCACGATCTCTCGCTCGACGTCCTCACCGACGAGGTGCGTCCCCGGCTGGCGCTGGTGTCCGAGCAGTCCGGCGCGCTGCGCCGCTACGACATGGAGTACCAGGCCGAACTCCGCTGGTGGGCCGGACATTCCGAGCGGTCCGAGGGTATACCGCCGTCGGCGCTGATCTCGGAGTCCGAACGCGCCAGGGTCGGCGTCGCCCGGTCCTACCCCCCGGTGGAGCGGTCGGCCCGACGAGGCGATCTCGACGATCACGCTCGCCTCGTGGTGCTGAGCACCGGCGACGAGTCCCCCTTGGCCTGGCTGCGGACCGGTGAGGCGCTCTCGGCGGTCCTGCTCGACTGCACCGCGTCGGGATTGTCGACCTGCGCGCTGACCCACGTCACCGAGCTCACCGCGGGCAGGCGCCTGCTCGCCGGCCTGATCGGCCATCCCGGGGTGCCGCAGGTCGTGGTCAGGATCGGCATCGCCCCTGAGGACGGGCAGCGCCCGCCCACCCCACGTCGACCGCTCACCGACGTGCTGACCGAGCGATGACCCGTGCGGTCACGGGCCCGGGTCGCCCGAATCATCGGCGAACCGGAAAGCCTCGACCGCCGTCGGCAAGGTGGGGAACAGCCGGTCGGCCCCGATCCGCTCGGTGAGACCGGACGCGTCCAGGTCGACGCGCAGATCCTGTTTGACCCGCGCCATCGCGAACACCACCCCGCGCGCGGCCAGCTCGGCTCGCACCTGTTCCACGGCGTCGAGCGCGGTCAGATCGACCTCGACATTGGCTTCGACATTGAGCACGAACCAGCGCACCGGTTCCCCGCTGCGCTCGGCCCACCAGTCGACCGCGGCCAGTGCCCCGGTGCGGAAGTCCTCGGCATTGGCGAAGAACAGCGGCGCGTCGTAGCGGTACACCACCAGTCCCGCAAGGGGTTTCGCCTCCGGATAGTCGTCGACATCGTGCATACCCGCGAGGTCGGGAACGAAACCGAGGACCGCGTCGTGGCCACGGGCGATCCGGCGCAGCAGGTCGAACACCGACAGCGCGATCGCGACGAGCACCCCGTAGAGGACACCGAGGACCAGCACGGCGCCCGCGGTCACCAACGCGAGGAACAGCTCGCTGAGCCGGAACCGGGCGATCCGGCGGAACTCGCGCACATCGATCAGCCGCAGCGCCGCGTACACGACCAGCGCGCCCAGCGCCGCGACGGGGAACTGCGCGAGCACACCGGTGGCGCCGAACAGCACAACGAGAACCGAGGCGAGGGTGACCAGCGCGTAGAGCTGGGTGCGTGCCCCCATCAGGTCGGCGATGGTGGTTCGGCTGCCACTGCAGCTCACCGGGAATCCGTGGGTGAGCGAAGTCGCCACATTCGTCGCGCCCAGTGCGGCGAGTTCGGTGTTGACCTGCACCTGCTCGCCGTGCCGCGCGGCGAAGGCGCGCGCGGTCAGCGCGTTGTCGGAGAAGCCGACCACGGCCAGGCCCGCCGCGGGCAACAGCAACGCCATGACGTCGGCCATCGCGATGGCCGGCAGTTCGGGCGTCGGCAGGCCGGTGGGGACCTCACCGACCACGCCGATCCCGAACCGCTGCAGCGAGAACACCGCGACCGCCATCGTCGCGGCCAGCACCGCGATGAGCGGGCCGGGCGCGCGCGGCATCCAGCGCGCCATGATCAGCAGCGCTGCCAGGACGACGAGCGCCAGGGCCGCGGTCGCCGGATGCCACTGACTGATGTTCGCCACGAACGAGCGCAGCTGCGCCATCGAGGTGACTCCGGTGACCGGCACGCCGGTGACCCGCCCCAGCTGGCCGACGATCATCAGCCCCGCCGTCCCCGCCAGATAGCCGATCAGCACCGGCCGCGACAGCAGATCGGCCAGTACCCCGAGCCGGGCAGCCGAGGCGGCCAGGCACAGCACCCCGACCAGCAGCGCCAGCAGCGCGGCCAGCGCCGCGTAGCGCTCGGGGTCGCCCGCGGCCAGCGGCGCCAGGCTGACCGCGGTCAGCAGCGCGGTGGTCGACTCGGGACCGACCGACATCTGCCGCGAGGTCGCCAGCAGCGCGTACACCGCCAACGGCGCGATCGTGGCCCACAACCCGACCACCGGCGGCAGCCCGGCGACCGTCGCGTAGGCCATCACCTGCGGGACCAGATACGCGGCGACCGTCACACCCGCGACCACGTCCGAACGCAGCCATGCGCGCCGATAGTTCCGGAACTGCCGCAGACCCGGCAGTGCTCGCTCCAACACCGTGCGAACATTGTGCGCCCCGCCGGCGGGGTCACACCGCCGACGTCACCGGATCGGGACGCGAGTCCCCGGTATGCGGGACCTTCGCCCCGAACTGTGGAGCTGATCAATGCTGTGCGCGAGGTCGGCAACGGCAAGTCGCTGCTGGACAACCAGGCCGCCGACCTGGACCGGCCGCCGCGCCGATGACGACTCCCGATGCGGACTTCCCCGGCGTCCCGGTGCAGGTGCGCGGCGAGGTGTTCGGCAACCTCTCTCACCGAGAAGGCGGGCGGGCAGGAGTTCACCGAGGACGACGAGGTGGTCGTGCAGGCACTCGCCGCCGCGGGTCGGGTCGAACGCGTCGTCGTCGAGGACCGGCCCGCGCGGGCCGTGCTCACGCGGCGGCGGGCGCACAGCTGATCGTCGTCGGCAGCCACGACCGCGGCGGATTCGCCGGAGCGGCCCTCGGTTCGGTCACCCAGGCCGTGCTGCACGGCGCGCACTGCACCCTGATCATCGCCCGGCCGGAAGCCAGGAACTGACCGGGCGGGTCACAACCACTTGATCCGGCGGAAGGCGACCACCAGGACCGAGCAGAGGACCGCCATGGTGATGTAGGTGTCGACGATGCGGTCGGTGATCGCGTGCAGCACGGCGCCGGGTCCCAGCGCCATCCGGGCGGGATCCTGCTCGAGCCGGTGCCGCACGTGCACGGCGTCCTCGACCGCGAGCGCGTGCAGGTCGAACGTCTCGGCGACATCTGGCGCGCGTCGGGCTCGAACAGTCCGATCCAGACGAAACCCGTTCCCCTGCTGCGGACTTCGGCCACCGCGGCGGCCGGGGTGAACCGACAGGGCAGTCGTCGCCCGATCCTATGACCTCCGCGCGCGCCGGTATTGTCCCGAGCGAATTCGCTTGCCCTGCAGGCTGCTCCGCGAGTCCGTAGCCTGGGATCGTGATTACGCTGAAGAAGGAAGACGGCGCGGCCGACCTCGCCGGCATCACCAAGATGAGTGTGGGGGTGAGCTGGGACCCGTCGGCCGGTTCCAGCGGGGGCCTGCTCGGGATGGCGCGGCGCAAGCGCGGTGTCGACCTGGACCTGATCGCCGTGCTGATGCAGGGCGGCGAGCCCGTCCGCTTCGCCGGCCTCGATTCCCTGAACCCGCTCGGCAACGGCGCGGTGGTGCACACCGGCGACGAACAGACCGGCGCGGCGGCGGGCGACGACGAGACGGTGCACGTCATCTTCGCCGACGTCCCGCCGAGCATCGACGCCATCGTGTTCGTCGCCGCCGCGTTCAAGAAGGGCAGCTCGTTCGAGAAGGCCAACAACGTCTCGTTCAAGATCTACGACGCGACCGGCGCCGACAGCCAGCCGGTCGCCGACATCTGGCCGTCGCTGCTCGGCCAGGAGAACGCCAACGCGATCGCGCGGGCCTTCCGCAACGGCCCGGTCTGGCAGCTCGAGGTGCTCGACCGCAAGGGCAAGATCAAGCAGGGCGACCGGCAGGCGCTGCTGCGATTCGCCATCCAGTAGCCATCGTCTCCCCGCGCTCACCCGGCCCGCGTACGGTGGTTGCCGGTACGGAGGGCAGTGATGAGCGCACAGTTGATGATCGTCGAGGACGACACCCGGGTTCGGACGTCGCTGCGGCTGGCGATGGAGGACGAGGGCTACGTCGTCGCCGAGGCCGAACGGGCGGAGGCGGCGCTGGACCAGGTCCGCGACTTCGGCGTCCCCGACGTGATGATCGTCGACCTCATGCTCGGCGGGATGGACGGCTACACCTGCATCCGTGAGGTGCGCCGCGACCACGACGTGCCGATCATCGTGGTCAGCGCCCGCGACGACACCCACGACGTGGTCGCCGCGCTCGAGGCGGGCGCCGACGATTTCGTCACCAAGCCGTTCGAGGTCAAGGAGCTCACCGCCCGCATCCGCGCGCTGCGCCGCCGCACCAGGAACAGCGCCGACCGCGATATCACCGAGCTCGTCCTCGACGCCGCACCCGACCGGCGCCTGATCCTGTGCCCGGAGCGTGGTTCGCTGCGCCTGGACGGGCGCGATGTGCACCTGACCCTGACCGAGTTCCGGCTGCTGTGCGAACTGGCGCAGAACGACAGCCTGGTGCTGAGCAGACAGGTGCTGCTCGACAAGATCTGGGACCGTGGGTTCTTCGGCGACGAGCGCATCGTCGACGTGCATGTGCGCCGCCTGCGGACCAAGATCGAACGTGATGCCGCCGACCCGCGCCTGATCGTGACGGTCCGCGGACTCGGCTATCGGCTCGATGTCCAAGCCTGACGGTTCCCCCCGACTATCGCGGTTCCGTGGCCTGCGCGGCCGGGTCATGGCCGCGTTCGTGCTCGGCGCGAGCGTGGTGGCCGTTGTCCTGGCCGGATCGGTCTACGGGATCAGCACCAGCTACATGGAATCGCAGCGGGTGCGCACCGTCGAACGCGCTGTCGGCGTGCACGCCGAACTGCTGCGGCTCCGCCTGGACGACCCGCGGATCTCCGGCGAGCAGGCGCTGGACGCGCTGCATCTGCCCACCGGCTACATCGCCATCCTGCACCGGGACCGACGGTGGTCTGCCGTCGGTGTCGACGACGGCTTCGCCCCGCTGACCCCACCGGTGATCGACACGGCCGACGCCATCCCGAGCACCGCCACCCGCGTGCGGCTCGGCGACCAGCCGTATCTGCGGGTGTGGTCCGAGGTCGAGAACGGTTCTGTCCTCTACGAATTCGCGCCGCTGCGGGAACTCGAAGCCAATCTGCACATGCTGCGCACGATCCTGCTCGCCTGCGCCGTCCTGGCCGTCGCCGTCGCCGCCGCGCTGGGCGCGTGGGCCGCCCAGCGCACGCTCAGCCCGCTGCGGCAGGTGGCCGCGGCTGCCTCGCGGATCGCCTCCGGTGAACACGATCTGCGCCTGCCGCGCGCCGCGGACGAGGATCTGGCGACCACGGTCGAGGCGTTCAACGCCATGGTCGACTCCCTGCAACGCCGCATCGAGCGCGAACGACGCCTGGTCTCCGACCTCAGCCATGAACTGCGCACCCCGCTGACCACCCTCACCACCACCGCGACCGTGCTCGCCGGACACCGTGACGAACTGTCCGAGCGCCCGAAAGCCGCACTGGGACTGCTCGTCGAGGAGACCTCGCACCTGCGCGGCCTGCTCGACGACATGCTCGCCCTTGCCCGCGCCGAAGCGGGCATCCACCGCTCCGATCTGTCGCCGCTGTCGCTGGCCGAACTGCTCACCCATCTGCTCGCGGGCCGCGACACTTCGCCGGAGCTGCTCGACGTGCGCGATCCCGGCATGGTGCGCGGGCGGCGGATGGAACTCGAACGCGCGCTGGTCAATCTGCTCGCCAATGCCGATCGGCACGGCGGCGGCCTGACCGGCGTCACGGTCGACCGCGACGGCGCCGACGTCAAGGTGGTCGTCGACGACGCCGGACCCGGTGTCGCGCCCGAGGACCGCGGACGCATCTTCGACCGGTTCGTCACGGTGTCCCGGGCGACGGCGGGCACCGGCATCGGGCTCGCCCTCGTCGCCGAGACCGTCGCCGGGCACGACGGCACACTGCGCTGCACCGAACGACCCGGTGGCGGCGCAAGGTTCGTGCTGACCATCCCCGCCTGTGACGACGTTCGTCATGAGATCGCAAACAAACGAGCGGAACCGCTGCAATGAAGCGTTGCGATCGTATGTCCGGTCACCGGGATCGAGCCGTCGCGCCGCGCTTCCGGTCTGGAGGAGGACAAGCCGTCGTGCGGGTTCCGCGGGCGGCCGATGTCCGGATGTCGCTACCAGGCAATCGATTCCGGTGACCATCCAGCTCCCCGGGGGAGCACGAAAACAGCGGGGCCCGGCGCGGTGTCGCGCCGGGCCCCGCTGCCGGGTTGCCGAGATCAGCCGATGCTGAAGGGCTGGCCCCACAGGGTGACGACCGAGTTCACGTTCGCGGTCTCCACCTTCACCTTCACGAAGGCGCGCGCCTGGGCGTAGCCCGCGCAGCCGCTGAGGCCGATGGTGGTGTCGGCCCAGGTCACCGAGCCGCTCTTGCCCTTGAACTTGTTGTTGGTGCCGTGGTCCTCGTTGCCGTAGTCGTCGGCCTTCTCGATGTCGAGAACGTAGAACGACTTGGCCTGGCCGGGGCCGAGGCTCAGCTCGGCGCCGCTGCTGGCGCCGACGCTGACATCCTCGCCGTCCCAGCTGCTCTCGCCCTCGACGCCGCCTTCGACGCCGCCGCCGTCGATGTTCACCTGGCAGCCGACGACGTAGCCCGGGTAGATCTTGCCGCCCTTGGCGTTGTCACCGGACACCTCGACCTGCGCGCTGCCGGAGACCCACGCGTTGCGGTGCACCGGCGTCGAACCCATCGACGGGTTGATGTTGGCCGACTCGCCGACCAGGCGCACGGTGACGGTGGTGCCGTCGGACAGGGTCTTGACGATCTCGCCGCCGGGCAGCGGCACGAAGGTGTCGGCGTTGGCCGCACCGGTGGACAGCAGGCCCAGCGTCACGGCGGCGGCACCGGCCAGACCGGCCAGGCGGGCCGAATTCTTACGGTCGATCATGTGTGTCATTCCTCGGATCGAAGTCGGTCTCTGCGGGCGCTCAGCCGATGCTGAACGGGGCACCGTAGAGCGTGGTCTTGGAGTAGTGGTCGCCGATGATCTCCACGACGCTGTAGGAGCGGGCCTGCGCGTAGCCGCCGCAGCCCTGGACCTCGATCTCGACGTCCTGGTACTCGACCGAGTAGGTACCGGCCTTCAGGATGTCCTTCTTCTCGATCTGGACGAACTTCACCTCGCCGGGGCCCAGGTCGAGGCCGACCGAGCCGCCGAGGCTGCCGCCGGACAGGTCGATGCCGCCGGACAGGCCCGCCGAGATGGCGTCGTCGCCGATGGCCACCTGGCAGCCGATGATGTAGCCGGTGTTGAGCTGGGAGGCGCCGTGGGTGGAGGAGTTGTTCGAGCCGGGCTTGTCGGCCGGGCCGTTGTAGGGGCCGACCTCGCCCTCCGGGGTGGCGGTGACATCGGCGGTCACGGTGCCGGAGACCCAGGCCACGCGGCCCGCGCCGTTGGCGGCCAGCGACGGGGAGACCAGGGCACGCTCGCCGGTCCGCTTCACCGTGACACCGGGCCCGGCACGCTCACCGTCTGGCAGCGGGACAAACGCGTCGGCGCCCGCGGTACCGGCCACCAGAGCGCCCAGCGCGAGCACGGCCATACCGGTGCCGGCGGCGCGCAGGCCACGGGTACCGCGAATACGGTTGATTCTCATACTTCCCCTCATCAGGTTCGAGCGGTCACACCTGTCGGCGCGGGCCACCTGTGCGGGGCGCGTCGAAGGCTCAGCCGAGCATTGCGGTTGTCGATGGCGCGATCAGAACCTCGCCACGGCCCGCCGATGAAGGTCCCGAAACGGGAACCTTTCCGGCTCTTTGCAGTGATATGACGACGATCGCAACACGGTCGCAATATTTCGCCGCGGCGCCGCTCACCGAACCTGGACGCGATCAGTGTCGTTGCCGGACAAGAACATCGCCATGCGGTGACCCTCGTCGGTGACCGCGCGGCGTTCGGTGCGGGTGAGCTCGCGCAGCGGGGTGACGGTGACGATGTCGTCCTCGACGGTCCAGCTCGCGGCGACCCTGCCGTCCACCAGGACCACGCGGGCACCCGCGACGGACAGGCCGCGGTCGGCGTCGTCGATGATCCGGCTGCGGTCGTGATAGCCGAGGATCGCGTTGTCGAAGGCGGGCAGGAATCGCGGCGGCGCAGGGGTTTCCGGGTCGGGGCGCGGGGCGTCGGGCAGGTCGAGCAGTTCCCTGCCGCGTTCGTCGCGGAAGGTGATCAGTTCGTCGCGGACCGCGGCCACCGCGGCGGGCAGACCGGTCAGGCCGCACCAGGCGCGCAGATCGGCCGAGGCGGCGGGACCGAACGCGGCCAGATAGCGCCGGACCAGATCCGCGCCGACCGGGTCGGTTCCCGGCGGGGCGGGCGGGTCGACCTCCCGACCGAGCCACTGCTCGACCGGAGCATTGCGCACACCGGCTTTCACCTTCCACAGTCCGCGTGGCGGCAACTGCACCGTCGGGATCAGGGCCGCGATCACCAGCTCCCCCAGCGCCCGGGTGCCCGGCGCGGGCCAGCGGTCGGCGAGTGCCCGCGCGATCTCCCCCATCGAGCGCGGTTCGCCGTCGGCCAGCACGGCATGCGCGGCCGCGGCGAGCTCGTCGAGGTCGACCCCGGCGAGCTCCTGCTTATAGGTGGTGAGCACTCGCTGCCGCAGCATCGCGTCGTGTCTGCCCCGCCAGGCGAGCGCGTCGGCGGCGGTGACCAGGTGCACGGTCCGGCGCATGAGATGGGCGCGGACCACCTGCCGCCCGGTCAGCAGTTCGTCGAGGTCGGCCGGATCGAAACCGGCGACCCGCGACCACAGGCCGAGGAACGGCTCCTGCGGTTCCTGCGCCTGCACCCCGCACAGGTGCGCGACGGCGTCGAGCACCGGGATGTCGGCGCGATCGAGCAGGAATTGCCGGGCAAGGGTGGCGCGATTGAGCGCCCTGGCGCCGAGAACAGTTCGCAGACTCATGATGTCGGGCATTCTTCCGAAAGACCTGTGTCAACGAGGGTTTCCAAGAGTATCGAGTCGGTGCGATTTCCGTGTTCCCTGGATGGTTGCTGCGCTAGCGTTTCCCGCATGGACGACATCGAGTTGGATTTGCCGAGCGTCGCTTCTTCCCACACCGCCGGCCGGATTCTGGAAATCGGCGCGGTCGGTCTGCGCAACCCGCTCCCGGTGAACGGTGAGCGGACGCAGGCCTACGTGTCCTGCGTGGACGGCACCACCCTGCGACTACCGGATTCCCTGCAGGGCTGGGCGATGCAGACCCTCGCGGCGAACTACGATCTGCGAGCGACAGGACTACCCTCGCTGTTTCCCTGCCGGTTCGAATTCGGTATCCGCGACGGAGCCGCATATGCCGTACCGGTCAGCGGCCACCGGTCGCTGCACACCAGGGTGGCAGCCGGGCAACCCGCTGTGTGAATTTCCGGCAGGCGGCACCGCCGGACGACCCGAGGGAGACCGCATGGCCACCGCGTCCGACGTCGCCGAGTTCGCCACCAGGCACGGACTCACCGTCGCCGTCGCCGAGTCACTGACCGGCGGCAATCTCGCCGCGGCCCTGTCCGCCGCCTCTGACTCCGCGCAATGGTTCCGCGGCGGCGTCGTCGCCTACTCCGTCCTGGTCAAACAGACGGTCCTCGGTGTCCCCGACGTCCCCGTGGTGTCGGAAACCGCCGCGATCGCCATGGCGCAAGGGGTGCGAACGCTGACCGATGCCGACGTCGCCGTCGCGACAACCGGCGTCGGCGGCCCCGGCTCCCAAGACGGCGAACCAGCCGGCTCGGTCTGGTGCGCCGCCGCCACCCGCGACACCGCCTGGGCCGTCCACCACCACTTCGACGGCGACCCGGCAGCGGTCCTCGACCAGTCGGTGAACTGCGCGCTGGAACTCCTGCACGCGGGCCAGGCCCACGTCACCGGCGGATAGGACGCCGACGCCCTATCGTCGTCGGCATGCAGGCCTTGACCTATGCGCCCGCGGGCGCGACCAGTCCCGCCGACGAGATCTGGACCGCGCGGCCGTCCGGATTCCGGCGATTCGAGACGTCGGTGGTGATCGGCCACGGCGAGCAGGTCTGGGCGAGTGCCAGGGAGGCGGTGTTGCACTGGGGTGTCAAGCGCCGCAGCGGCTTTCGCGTCGCCCCTGACGCCCGCGTGACGACCGACGCCGACTACCGGGTCACCGCAGGCTGGGGGCCCGTCTCGGTACGCGAGCCCGTGCGGGTGGTTGCGGTGGTCGACACCGCCGACCGGTGCGGCTTCGCCTACGGCACCCTGCCGGGGCACCCCGTGTCCGGCGAGGAGGCGTTCGTCGTGCACCGGCGCGCGGACGGCGCCGTCGAGCTCACCCTGCGGTCACTCACGAAACCCGCGTCGGCCGGTCTCTGGCGTGCGGCCTTCCCGATACTGCTTGTCGCCCAGCGGTTCTACCGCCAGCGGTACCTGCGCGCCCTGCGCAGCTGACTCAGGCGATCGGCGGCAGGTGGACGACCTGGCCCGCGTAGGCAAGGCCGGCGCCGAAGCCGAGGAGCAGGGCGGTGTCGCCCGGGCTCGCCGCGCCGGAGCGCAGCAGTTGTTCCATGGCCATCGGGATGGAGGCGGCGCTGGTGTTGCCGGTTTCGATGATGTCGCGGGCCACGGCGACGGTGTCGGGCAGGCCGAGGGTACGCACCAGGGCGTCGGTAATCCGGATGTTGGCCTGGTGCGGGACGAAGGCGTCGAGATCCTGTGCGGCGATGCCGGCGCGGTCCAGCGCGTTGCGGCAGGCCTTCTCCAGGAAGGTGACGGCCCAGCGGAACACCTCGGTGCCGTTCATCCGGATGTAGGGACGCACCGACGTGCCGCCGCTCGCCTCGGCGGCGGCGACCTCGGCGAAGTATTCGAGGAAGTCCTTGTCCTGTTTGATCGCCGAGGTGCGGCTGCCGTCCGAACCCCAGGCGACCGGGCCGATCCCCTCCTGCTCCGCCGCACCCACGACCACCGCGCCCGCGCCGTCGGCGAAGATGAACGCGCAGCTGCGGTCGGTGGTGTCGAGCAGGTCGGAGAGCCGTTCCACGCCGATCACCAGCACGTTGCGCGCCTGGCCGGAGCGGACCAGGTTCGCCGCGTCGGCCAGCGCGTAGCAGAAGCCCGCGCACCCGGCGGAGATGTCGTAGGCGGCGGTGTCGTCCATGCCGAGTTCGGTGGCGACGACCGCGCCCGCCGACGGGCCGAGGACCATCTGCGACGACGTCGCGAGGACGACCACATCCACCTCCTCGGCCGCCTTCCCGGCCGCGGTCAACGCGTCACGCGCGGCCGCGACGCTCATCCCGACGATGGTCTCGTCGGGCTCCGCCCAGTGCCGGGCGGCGATCCCGGAGCGAGTCTTGATCCACTCGTCGGAGGAGTCGATGGCCTCGACGATCTCGGCATTGGGCACGACCCGGCGCGGGCGATAGACGCCGAGGCCGAGAATTCCCGTATGGGTGACCGGAACTGCGGTGGCGATGGGGGTGGGCATGGCATCCTCTCCATATGAACCGATCGGTTCACGCTGGAATAGGTCTAACATGGACCGATCGGTTCAATCAAGGGTTTGGAGGAGATCGGATGGCAGCCGGACCGCGCACCCGACTGATCGAACACACCATCAGCACCGTCCAGCAGCACGGCGTCCACGCGGCCGCGCTGAGTGAACTGCTCAAGCGCAGCAACACCTCACGCAACTCGCTGTATCAGCACTTCCCTTCGGGCAAGGGCGAATTGGTGCAGACGGCGGCCCGGATCGTGTCCCGCCTGGTGTACTCGCACGTGAGCGCGATGGCCGACGCGCTGCAGACCGCGCCGTCGGTGCAGCAGTGGCTCACCGACCTGCTCGCCTTCTGGCGCACCCCGCTCGAACAGACCGACTACAGCGCCGGCTCGTTCATGATGGCCGCCGCCCTCGACGAGCTCGACCCGGCCCTGCAATCGCTCGCAGGGCAGGCCTTCGCCGAATGGACCGCCCGCCTCGCCGACGGCATCGTCGCCACCGGCATCGAACGCGCCACCGCCGTCTCCCTCGCCGGCTTCCTGCTCACCACCATCGAGGGCACCATCGTCCACAGCCGCGCCCTCAAGTCACCCCACCCGTTCGACCAGGCGGTCACCCAGCTGACCATCCTGCTCAACCACCACCTGTCCCAGCGCTAGCCGCCCGCCCGGCTCAGGTCGGCGCGCAGGGTCTCGACGATGTGGCGCCGGGCCTGCTGGCCTTCGCGGCTCGGGGTGAGCGGGTAGACGTGGACCAGGCCGTGTCCCTCGTGGAAGTCGATGTCGACACCTGCCGCACGCGCCTTGCCGAGCAGGAGGTGGGCGTCGGGGTTGAGGATGTCCTCGGTGCCGGTGAAGACAGTGAGGGGGCCGAGGCCGGTGAAGTCGCCGAACAGCGGGCTCACGATCGGGTCCTTCATCGGCAGGTCGCCGCTCCACATCTCGCCGAAGACGAGTCCGCCCTCGCGGCCCAGCCACGGGTCGCGTGGCAGTACCTCCGCGATCAGCGGATTCTCCAGGGTGAGGTCGAGTGCGGGCGAAATCAGTACTGTCCGTGGCACTGTCGTGCCCGCGGTGTCGCGCAGACGCAGCGCGGTCGACAGGGCGATCTGGCCGCCCGCGGAATCACCGGCGACGAAGGTGGGTCCGTAGCGCGCGTGACTGTCCGTCACGATCTCGGCGAAGCGCGGAATCACCTGTGCGGCAGTGCCGAACGGGATCAGCGGATAGATCGGCACCGTCACGGTGAGCCGCAACTGGGCGGCCAGCCGGGCCGCGAGATGCCAATGCTGCGGGGCGATTTCGCCGACCCAGCCACCGCCGTGCGCGTACACGAGCCCGCCGCGCGACGGCCCCGAGACCGGGGTGAGGGTGTAGACCGGCCAGCCGCGGTCCTCGCTCTTCGACACCACGACGCCGCGCAGCCGCCTCGGCGGCGCGTAGTGAAGAGGCGCCGCACTGAGCCGCCGCACGTGTTCGCGCGCGGCCTCGGCGCTGACATAGTTCCGGTTCGCCCTGGTGATCCGCAGGTAGGCGGGTACGACGACGCGGCTCATCACGCTCGGCACGGCATTCCTCCTGATCGACGACTCGACCCGACGGTACGGCACCCGGCCGACGGCGCGGGCCGGATCGATCTCAGGCCTGCCCGAGCCGATGCTCGGTGATCTCCCCGCGCAGGCTGGTCCCGTTGAGGTCCAGGTAGAGCACACCCTCGGTGACCGAGAGGGTCGCGGTATTGCGGCGGTCGATCAGCGCGACGGCCGCATCGATGAAGGCACGGTCGACGCTGTAGAGCGGGATGTCCTCGGCCCGGTGAATCTTCTTGCCCGCGTATTGCGCCAGCACCTTCGCCGGATCGCGATGGGTGTAGATCGCGGCCCGACCGGCGAGCTTGCTGCCCCGGTGCACCCGGTCGGCATCGGGGGCGCCGACCTCGATCCAGGCGGTGACCCGGCCGGTGAGATCGCGGATCTGGACGGCGGGCTCGTCGGTGGCCGAGATGCCGCCTTCGCTGAAGACGATGCCCTCCTCGTACTGCAGGCAGTACGCGAGGATGCGGGTCAGCATGTACTCGAGTGTTTCGGAGGGGTGGCGGGCGACCCGCAGCTCGAGGTCCTCGTAGACGCCGCGGTCGACGTCGGCGAGTTGGACGGCGAAATGATGCAGAGTTGCGCTGAGTGCCATAAGAGCTCCGAGCCTACTGCCGCGCGCCCAGGCACCCCTGTCCGCACCGGTTGCGCCGACCGGTCGCGACCGCCAGCATCTCTGCATGCGAATCACTCATGTTTCAGCCCTCGCGGCGGCGTTCCTCGCGCTCGGCACGGCAACCGCTGTGGCAGAACCGAATCCGGCCGACACCCCGCGCCAGGCCATCGCCCGCGCCTACATCGACGCCCTGGTCTCCCACGACGCGAGCGCGGTGCCTTTCACCCCCGACGCCACCAGGGTCGAGGTCGGATTCCAGACCGGCTACTCCGGTCCGCAGCTGACCTCGGATCTGGCGAACGGGCTGCAGTATCGGGTGATCCAGGGCGTCCGCGACCTCACCATGTCCGAATCCGGTGACACCGTCACCACCCGCTATCTGCTCGACACCGGCATCGCGGGCGTGCGCCTGACCACCGTCGAGATCGTCGAGACCTTCGTCATCCCCGTCGACGCCATCCAGACCATCGAGGCCACCATCACGCCGGTCGCCTGAACCCGTTCGCTACTGGTCGGCGTCCTCGAGCAGGGCCCGAGGCGCGGCCAGCCGCCACGAGTCGGTGACGATCGCCTCCAGTTCCGCGCGATCGTCGAGGGCGGCGAGCCGGACCCGGACCCATGGGTTGCCCGCCTCGTGCGCGGCGATCCAGAACTTGTCCGGCTCGGCGACCACCAGCTCGTCGCGGTCGACGATCGGGCAGCGCACCGCCATCGAGGTCTCCTCCTCGGGCAGGGTCAAGAACAGCTTGCCCGCGACCTTGAAAATCGGCATGCCCCAGGCGAATTGCTCCACCGTCTCCGGTAGCGACAGGACAAACGCACGCACGTCCTCCCCAGTGACCTTCATGGCGCACATCCTGCCAGCCCGCCCCGACACGAATCCGGGTCAGGCCGTCGCCTACCGCTCGGCCAGCAGGGACTTCCAGCCGGTGCCGACCGGCCCTGCGAGAGGACGGACCACTGCCGGGATCCGCGTGACGTGGCCGCGGAAGGCGAGGGGTTCGGGAGTCTCCTCGACCTCGAACCAGGCCTTGGACGCCGGGCGGTCGAGCAGCACGATCACCGCCACCGACACCACGACCGCGGGGAGGGTGAGAACGCCGAACGCCCCGACCAGAACCACCAGCGCGGCCGCGTACCAGCCGAGGGCGTGCGCGTAGCGGGAGCGCACGGTGAACGCGAGGGTGGCCAGCGCGAGCAGCAGCGCCGCGGCCGCGGTGAGGTAGGCCGACCCCACGTACCGCAGCAGCACCGAGTCCGACGGCAGCAGCGCCGCCGCCGGAATCACCGCGACCGCGACACCGGTGCAGTAGATGGCCTGCCACACCGCCAGCTGCTGTGCCCGCCGCACTTCCCGCGGCCGCCCGTCGGGCGAATCCGAAGACAGTGCGGCAGTATCGAGTACCCCGAGACCGAACATCGAGCGACGACCTTTCCCGCGCGAGGTGAAACACGTTCTAGATAGCATCGTGCGTCGCGCATCGCCGTCCCGCGGCGGATTCGCCGAATTCAGCTCGAGACGGCCACCTTCGAGCTCGCCCTCGCACGCGCGGCGGTCACCCGGCGGCCGATGATGCCGTGCCGGGGCGCGAACAGGTAGACCAGCGTGAACGCGATGCCCTGGGTCACCACGACCATGCCGCCCGCGGCGGTGTCGAGGTGGTAGCTGATGTAGAGACCGGTCACCGCGCACACCACCGACACCGTCGGGGCGATGAGCAGCATTCGGCTGAAGCGATCGGTGAGCAGATAGGCCGTCGCACCCGGGATGATCAGCATGGCGACGACCAGCACCACGCCGACCGCCTGCAACGCCACCACCGACGTGAGCGCGAGCAGACCGAGCAACGCCGTCCCGAGGATTCGCGGACTCAGGCCGATGGCGTGGGCGTGGGTGGCGTCGAAGGCGTAGAGCGTGAAATCGCGGCGCTCGAGCACCAGGGCCGTCAGCACGATCGCGGCCAGGATCATGATCTGGACCATCTCGCCCTGGCTCACGCCGAGCAGATTGCCGAACACGATGTGGTTCAGATCGGTTTGACTCGGCGTCACCGACACCAGGACCAGGCCGAACGCGAACAGGGTCGTGAAGACGATGCCGATGGCGGCGTCCTCTTTGACCCGGCTGGTGTCGCGGACGACGCCGATCAGCGCGACCGCGAGGAATCCGAAGATCACCGCGCCGACCGCGAACGGCCAGCCGACGATGTAGGCCAGCACCACACCGGGCAGCACCGCGTGCGAGACCGCGTCGCCCATCAGCGACCAGCCGATCAGCACCAGCCAGCACGACAGCACCGCGCACACCACCGCCGCGGTGACGGTCGTCGCGAGCGCGCGCACCATGAACTCGTAGCGCAGCGGGTCGAGGAAGAATTCTTCGAGACTCATCGGTGTTTCCTCACTCGTCCAGCTCGAGCCCGAAGGCCTTGGCCAGGTTTTCCGGCCGCAACACCACATCCGGGTCGCCGTGTTCGAGCACCCGGCGGTTCAGCAGCACCGCTTCGTCGGCCAGCTGCGGGAGCGCGTGCAGATCGTGGGTGGAGACCAGGATGGTCGCGCCGTCGGCGGCGAGTTCGCGCAGCAGCGCGGTGATGGTCGCCTCCGACCGCTTGTCGACGCCGGCGAACGGCTCGTCGAGCAGCAGGATCGTTGCCTCCTGCGCGATGCCGCGCGCCACGAAGGTCCGCTTCTTCTGGCCACCGGAGAGCTGGCCGATCTGGCGATCGGCGAGTTCGGTGAGATCGACGCGGGCCAGCGCGTCGGCGACGGCGGCGCGATCGACCTTGCTCGCCCGCCGGGTGAAACCCATCTTCCCGTAACGGCCGGTCATCACGACATCGCGCACCGACAGCGGGAAGCTCCAGTCCACGTCTTCCGATTGCGGCACGTAACCGAGGCTGCCCGCCTTGCGCGCGGCGGCGGGCGGGTTGCCGTTGATGAGCACCCGGCCACGGTCGGGGGTGACCAGGCCCATGACGGTCTTGAACAGCGTCGACTTGCCCGAGCCGTTCATCCCGATCAGGCCGCAGACCCGGCCGGACTTCAGGGTCAGTTCGACATTGTCGAGCGCGAGCACGTCACCGTAGTGGACGGTGACGTCCTGGATCTCGACGACGGGCGCGGTGGTCATCTCGGGGCTCCGGCGAGGGCGGTGGCGATGATGTTCGCATCATGGCGGATCAGCTGCAGATAGGTCGGCACCGGGCCGTCCGCCTCCGAGAGCGAGTCGACGTAGAGGGTGCCGCCGTAGCGTGAGCCGGTGGCCTCGACCACGCGCTGCATCGGCGCGTCGGAGACGGTCGACTCGCAGAACACCGCGGGCACTCCGCGCTGGCGCACGAAGTCGATCGCCGAGCCGATCTGCTGCGGCGTGGCCTGCTGCTCGGCGTTGACCGGCCAGATGTACTTCTCGGTGAGACCCGTGTCGCGGGCGAGGTAGGAGAACGCGCCCTCGCAGGTCACCAGGGCCCGCTGATCGGTGGGCAGGGTGTTCACCGCGGCGACCAGGTCGTTGTGGACGGCGCCGAGCTGGGCCTTGTAGGCGGTGCCGTTGGCGCGGTAGGCCTCGGCGTGCTCGGGATCGAGGCCGGTGAACGCGCGGACCATGTTGTCGACATAGATCTGCGCGTTCACCGGCGACATCCAGGCATGCGGATTCGGCTTGCCCCGGTAGGCGTCCTCACCGATGTCCATCGGGGTGACACCCTCGCTGACCACGGCGTGCGGCACGTCGAGATCGGCGACGAACTGGGCGAACCAGGCTTCCAGGTTGAGCCCGTTGTCCAGGATCAGATCGGCCTTGGCCGCCTTCTTGATGTCGCCGGGCGTCGGCTCGTACCCATGGATCTCGGCGCCGACCTTGGTGATCGACTCGACCCGCAGATGCTCCCCCGCCACATTGCGCGCCATATCGGCGAGCACGGTGAAGGTGGTGAGCACGACCTTCTTGCCGTCGTCCTCGGCCGCGACACCACCGCACGCGGTGAGCGCGAACGCCATGACACTCAGCACACACGCCGCGACAACTCGCCGCCGCGACGATCCGGGCGACCGGTGAAACCCAACCTTCATTCCAGAATTATATTGTTAGGGCGACCAAACTTTCAAGTTCACCGACAGGAACAGACGCGGTGACGGTTCAGGATGCCCACGGCGGAACGAAAGTGGAGCCATCGGGCAGCTCGGCGGAGAAGCCGACACGGACCGTGACGAGCAGCACCGCGGGCGCCGCCGTCGCATTGGCGAGCGCGATCGTCGAACCAGCGGGCGCGACGGCCGCGTCACCCGGTGTCATCGGCGCCGACTCACCGTCGATCGTCATCGTCACCTCGCCCGAGAGCAGGACGAAGGCCTCCTCCCCCAGGATTCGGTGCGGCACGCCCACCGAATCGGGCGCGACCTCGGTCTGCCAGACGCAGAGTTCGGCACTGCCGGTGCCGGGGCGGATGAGCGAGGTGAACCTGGCGTTGTGGATCTCGTGCACCTGGGCGTTTTCGGAGTGGATGACCGGCATGTGCGCCTCCTGCATAAAGTCAATTTACTTGTCCATATAGTCAAGTAGATTGACCAATGTGTCAAGTGCCAGAATGACTGCCGTGCCCCAGAACCCCCCACCCGCAGGCGATCTACCCCTGCTGCTGCTGGCAGCGGCCGCCGAGGTGAGCCAGGCGATCAACGACGGGGTCACCGCGGCGGGCTTCACCGATATCCGCCCCGCCCACGGCTTCGCCTTCGTCCGGATGGCGCCCCACGGCGCGACCGTCGGCGAGATCGCCGAGCATCTGGGCGTCACCAAGCAGGCGGCCAGCCAGCTGGTCGACGAGCTGGTCACCAAGGGTTACGCCGACCGCAACCCCCATCCGCGCGATGCGCGGGCCCGGCTGATCACCCTCACCGAACGCGGCTGGGCCTGCACCAGGGCCGCCGATGCCGCGGCCGCCGAATTCGCCGCACGCTGGACCGACGCCCTCGGCGCGACGACGTTCAACCAGGTCAGAAATGCCATCGCCCGGGTCGTCACGCCGGGCCGGGTGCGCCCATCATGGTGATCTTTACTCTCCGATGACGGGTAACCGTTAATTCGAAGAACAGGATTTTCAAAAGAGTGCGCGTAGTGTCGCTGCGCGCGGCATACTCGGCTTCGAGCGGTGACGCGCCACCGCGGCATCCGGGCCACCGGTCCGGGAGCGCCTCGTCACGTCAGCCACCGTTTTTCTCGATCCCGGAGGATCGCCATGTCTCCCCTCGCCACGCTCGCCACGCCGGTCGACACCGTCACCCGGCACAAGTACGAGCGCCTGCAGTACACCGGCTCGGCCGGCGTCATCGCCTCGCTGGAAGACCCGCGCCTGGTCGGTCGCTGGCACACCGACTTCCCCGACTGGCACGGCGAGCACTGGGCATTCGAGGCAGGCACCGCCAGTCCCGGCAGGCTGCGCCCGATCAATGTCGCGGTGCGCCAGAGCTGATCAGGCCGCGCCCTCGGCGGCCGTGCGGTCGACGATGCGCGGGAACGGGCTCGACGCTTCCAGCTGGTAGGCCAGGTCGAGCAGGGTCCGTTCGTCGCCGCGGCGCCCGGCGAGCTGGATCGAGCCGGGCAGGCCGTGCGGCAGCAGGCCGTGCGGCAGCGACACCGCCGGTCCGCCGCCCACATTGTTGAGCGGCGTGAAACCCACGTAGTCGACCAGTTTCGTGAACAACGCGTCGAACGGCTGGCCCGGCGCCAGCTCGCCGATCCGCGGCGCCGGATGCGAGAGCACCGGGGTGAGCAGCACGTCGACCTCGGCGAAATGCTTGTCGTAGGTGGCGGTTCCCGACCGCAAGCGCCACGCGGCCGCTGCCGCACCGAGCGGATTGCGCGCGGCCAGCCCGATCAGGCCCTTGGTGAACGGGTCGAGCTTGCTCGGGTCGAAATGGTCGCGGTGGCCCAGCCGGAACGACAGCGTCATCGCCGCGGCCATCACCGCCCAGTACCGCTTGAAGTCCTCGATGAACCGCGGTTCCACGTCGAGGCGCATCGCGACGACCTCATGCCCGAGACCGGCGAGAATGGTTGCGGCCGAGGACAGCACGGCGGCATTGTCGGGGTGCACCGGACGGCCGAGCACATCCTCGGTGATCAGCCCGATCCGTAACCGCCGCGCGCTGGGTCCCTCGACCAGGCCGATCGGCGCCAGCTTCGGGTTCGCACCGAACTGCTCGACGGCGGCCAGATAGTGCGCGGTGTCGCGCACCGACCGGGTCAGCACGCCCTCGGTGACCAGGTGCACCGGCAGCTGGCGGGCCCCCGGCTGGTCGAGCAGCCGGTTGCGGGTCGGCTTGAGCCCGACCAGGCCGTTGGCCGCGGCCGGAATCCGGATCGAGCCGCCGCCGTCGTTGGCGTGCGCGATCGGCACCACGCCGGCCGCGACCAGCGCCGCCGAGCCACCCGAGGAAGCACCCGCCGAATATTCCGGATTCCACGGATTGCGGGTCGGCGCGCGATCGGTGAACTCGGTGCTGGCGGTGAGCCCGAACTCCGGCAGCGTCGACTTGCCGATCACGACCACGCCCGAATGCAGGAACTGCGCGCCCGGACCGCCGGTCGCGGTGGCGGGCCGCGGCGTGAACGCCGCCGAACCGTGGCAGCTGGGCAGCCCGGCGATATCGGTGTTGTCCTTGACGAACGCGGGCACACCGGCGAACACGCCCGCGGTCTCCGGCATGGTCGAGGCCCGGTCGAAGCAGCTCAGCTGCACCGCGTCCAGGCTCGGGTCGACCCGGCGGGTCCGCGCGACAGCGGCCGCGAGCACCTCGGCCCTGCTCACCTCCCCCGCACGCAGCGCCGCAGCGACGCCGACGGCGTCCAGCGTGCCGAGTGCGTCGTCGGTGAATCCATGGACCGGAGAGCTCATATCCGCAGCGTAATGCGATCGGACGGCTCTGTGCGGGGCTGCGCGGTTTCCTCGAGAAACCCTTAGAGTCCGGGCGGAGCGGACCTGGCCTTGATGTGGATTCGCTCGCCCTGCCCACCGAAGAGACTGAGCACTTCGACACTGCCGCGACCGGTGGACCCGAACCAGTGCGGGTGCAAGGTGTCGAACTCGGCGACCTCACCCGGTCCGAGGACGACGTCGTAGTCGCCCAGGACGAGACGCAATCGCCCACTGAGCACGTAGAGCCATTCGTAGCCTGCGTGCGTGCGCGGGAACGGCTCGGACTCGGTCTCGGGGATGATCAGCTTGTAGGCCTTCGGCTCGCCTTGCGTCTTCGACAGCGGCACGATGACGCGACCGCCTGCGTGCCGCGGTTTCTGCGGCAGCCGCGGGTCGAGGATGCGGGGCGCGGCCACGATCTCGTCGATCGGCACCGCCAGAGCCGCCGCGATCGGCAGCAGCAACTCCAAACTCGGCTTGCGCTGGCCGGATTCGAGCCGGGACAGGGTGCTCTTGGAGATGTCGGTGAGCCGGCTCAGGTCCGCGAGCGAGAGGTCTTTGCTCTCCCGGAGTCGCCGGACGCGGACACCGACCTGGCCGAGGGTCGCGTCGATGGCGGGATGGTTAGGCACCGGTCCAGTCAACGTGATCGTTCCAGTTTCGGCAACGATTCGTTGCCGTTCCGGGAGACGAAAAGCACGCTGCGAGTTATGAGTTCAACGTCGACATTGCCGCCGCGCAGCCGGGAACGCTTCCTCCCTGCCGGGGTATATCTGCTGGCTTTCAGCCTGTTCGCCATGGGGAGCGCGGAGTTCCTCCTCGCCGGGGTACTGCCCGCGGTGGCCGCCGATATCGAGGTCAGCCTGGCTGCCGTCGGCGGGCTGATCACCGCGTTCGCGATCGGTGTCGTCCTCGGCGGGCCGCCGTTCGCGGTGGTCAGCCTGCATTGGCCGCGGCGGACCGCACTGGTGGTGACCCAGTTGGTCTTCGCCGCGTCGATCGCGGTCGGGCTGCTGATCGGCAGTTACGGCGCGCTGCTGATCACCCGCTTCGTGGCGGGCCTGGCCTACGCGGGGTTCTTCGCGGTCGCGGCGGTGACGGCCGTCGGCCTGGTGCCCGGCGATCGCGCGGCCCGCGCGTCGGGCGTGGTGATCAGCGGACTCGGTCTGGCGATGATTCTCGGCGGGCCCGCCGGGACATTCATCGGTTACCGCACCGGGTGGCAGGGCGGCTTCTGGCTGGTGGTCGTTCTCACCGTCCTGGCCGCGGCCGCCGTCGCCGTGCTGATGCCCGCGACCTCGGCGGGCGAGGAACCCCGTCTCGACCGCGAGTTCGCCGCGCTGCGGCAGCCGCGGCTGTGGCTCGTCCTCGCCGCCACGCTGCTGAGCACGGCGGCCTACATGATCACGTTCAACTACCTCGCCGAACTGCTGACCACCGTCACCGGGATTCCCGATGCCTGGCTCGCGCCGATCCTGGTGCTGTTCGGTGTCGGCGCGTACATCGGCTTGGCGGTCGGTGGCCGGATCTCCGACCAGCGGCCGTACCTGGCGCTGGTCGCGGGGTCGGCCGGGATCGCACTGTGTTCGATGCTGATCGCGGTGTTCGCCGGACACGCGGTGGCCGTCGTCGCGCTGGTCCTGCTGCTCGGCATCGCCGGGTTCGTGCTCAACCCCGCGATCTACGGGCGCGTGTTCACCATCGCCGCGGGCGCACCCACCCTGGCAGGCGCGACCACGGTGTCGGCGTTCCAGCTGGGCATCGGTCTCGTTCCCGTCGTCGCCGGCGTCGCACTGAACGCCGGTGCGCCGATCACCGCGGTGCCGTGGATCGGCGCGGGCCTGGCGCTGGTGACCATCCCGGTCGTGCTGATCGAGCGCGCGTCCGCCGACAGCCCGACCGTCCCCGGGTAGGGACGGCCGGGCGAGGCGTCACTTCCCCTGGAACGGGGCGTTGATCGTGGTGAAGTACTGGATGGCCGCGCCGATCGCGACCGGCGCGGTCACCAGGATTTGACCCGCCACCGTCCCGAGCGCGCCGACGGCCAGGATGCCGCCGATGCACCCGACCGCGGCGGCGGGCAGGAACGGCCCGAACAACCCGACGATCGTGGCCGCGGCCACCGTGGCGCCCACGATGCCGCCGAGCACGCAGCCGACCGCCGCGCCGCCGAGGCCACCGACCAGGGTGCCGACCGCGGCACCGAGGGAGATGGTGCTGGTCATCCGCGACCATGCCGCCTGCTCACGGTCGTACTCCGACTTCCACGGCGCCTTGTCCTCGAACGGCAGCGCGACCGGCTTGTACACCGCCTTGTCCATCGACAGCTGTGGCGTGAGAGTGGCGGTGCGGCCGGTGATCTCGGCGGCGATGGGGAACTGGAAGTCGTCGACGGTGAAGGTGAGCGGGGTACCCGCCACCACGGTGCCGTCGCCGTCACGCACCTGCAGTGCCCCGTTCTCGACCACCAGCGAGCCCGCCTCGATCTCGATGATCGACGCGGTCTCGGTGGCGTGCGCGGTGAAGCCGATGGCCTGCTCCGCGGACTCCGCGTGCACCGTCCCCGCGGTCACCGTCATCGCCGCCAGCGAAACCATCGCGGGCACAACAATTTTCCTCATCAACATGCGGTTTTCCTCAATTGTCTCCAGTCGGGCGAGCGCTCGACTATCGGAATGGTAACGATAATGGTTATCATTAGCACCTTGCTCGAGGCTGGGAGGCTACGTGGGACATCTGCTGATGGTGGAGAGTTGGGTCGGCTCGATGAGCACCCTGCTCCCCGCGGGAATCAAGGACACCGGACACAGATTCAGCTTTCTGACCAGGGATCTCGGGCACTACCTCCGGGCCGGAACGCCCTCGCCACACCCACTGCTCGGCGCCGACAACGTGTTCACCGCGGAGACCAACGACGAGGCCGCGCTGCTGCCGTACGTGCGCGGACTGCACGAGGTCTTCGGCTTCGACGGCGTGCTCACCTCGTGCGACTACTACCTGCCGACGGTCGCCGCGATCGCCGCCGACCTCGGGCTGCCCGGCCCGGGCCGCGCCGCGGTGGCCGACGCCTGCGACAAGCACCGGACCAGGCAGATCTGCCAGGCCGCCGGTGTCGCGGGCCCCGACTTCACCGTCGCCGAGGACTGGGCCGAGATCGCCTGCACCGCAGCCGAACTCGGCTATCCACTGGTGGTGAAGCCGGTCGATCTGTGCGGCGGGATGTTCGTCCGCCGGGTCGAGAACGAGGCCGAACTGCGCACCGCGGTGGACCGGATCGCCGGATTCCCGGTGAACGCGCGCGGACAGCGCCGCTCCCCCAGGGTCCTGCTCGAAGAGTGCGTGGACGGACCGGAATTCAGCGTGGAGACGGTGACCGTGGGCGGACACACGACGGTGATCGGCGTGACCGACAAGCAACTCACCGGCACGCCCTCGTTCATCGAGTCCGGCCACATGTTCCCCGCCGCGCTGTCGGGCGCCGACACCGACGCCGTAGTCGAACTCGCTTTGGCGGCCGTCGCCGCCCTGCGCCTGGACGCGACCGTCGCGCACACCGAGATCAAACTGGGCCCGCGTGGCCCGCGGCTGATCGAGGTGAATCCCCGGCCCGCCGGGAACCGGATCACCGAACTCGTCCGGCGTGTCACCGGAATCGATTTGGCCGCGACGTATGCCGAGGTCGCCGCGGGCGGCACACCGGATCTGACGCCACGCCCAACCGGCATCGAGAGCGCGGCCGTCGCCTTCGCGGTGCCCGCCGTGACCGGTGTGCTCACCGCCGTCGACGGCGCCACGCACTGGCCCGACGACGCCCGGATCGTGGAGTACACCCTGCCGGCCCCGGGCACGCAGGTCCGTCCGGCGACCGACAACAACAGCTATCTCGGCCATGTCATGGTCGCCGACGAGACACCCGGCGCCGCGGGCGATCTGGCACAGAAGCTGATCGCCGACCTGCGCTTCGAACTCGCCGCGCCCGGCGGTGTGGCATGACCGTCTCCGCCTGTCCCACCTCGGTCGCCGAGCTCACCGAGTGGGCGCGATCGGGTCGGCTCGGACCGGACGCGGCGTCCCTGCGCGCCTCGACCGCCTTCCGCACCACCTACGGCACCCGGCACGCGGGCCGGAACCGGAACTACCGCAACGAGATACTCAGCATTCGGCTCGGCGCGGCCGTCGGTTCGTGTGGACTCGAACCGGGAACGGCCACCGGCGATCTCGTCGACGACTGCGTCGCCGCCTCGATCGCCGACCTGCTCGACCATCCGCGTTCCGAGGTCAGGATCGCCGCGCTGGACGCCTACCTGATGCACGTCCGGCCGCATCCGTACGCGGGCGGGGCGACGGGTGAGCCGGTGGTGATCGAGGGGACGACCTCGTTGGCGAAATCGCGCCGCCGAGCCACCACTGTGGTCGACCTGCTGCCCGCGAGGGTCGGCACCGTGCTGGTCGTCGGGGTGGTCGGCTCGCTGCTCGCCGAACTGCGCGCACGCGAGATCGATTACCTGCCGTGTGACCTCGCCGGTGGCGTCACCGAGTGGGGCGAGCACGTGTACGAGTCCGTCGCGGCGGCACCCGGCGGCTACGACGCGCTGCTGGTCACCGGGATGACCTTGGGCAACGGCAGTTTCGACGAACTGCGTGCCGTCGCCACCGAGCGCGATGCCCCCTTGGTCCTGTTCGCCCAGACCGGCAGCGCGATCCTGCCGTGGTTCCTCGGCGCGGGCGTGCACGCGGTCTCGGCCGAGCCCTACCCGTTCTTCTCCCTCGACGGTGGTCCCAGCACCATCGTCGCCTACCGAGAGCTGTCATGACCACACCGCAACCCGCCCTTCTGCAGTTGATCGGCGGGACCCCTTCGGTACCGATTCACACCGGAAAAGGCTGGTACACAGCCAAACTCGAAGCAGCGAGCATCGCGGGAATGAAATCGCGCGCCGCCGTGTCGATGCTGCGCGCGGCGGCGGACCGAGGCGAGCTCGCACCGGGCGCGACGATCATCGAATCCACCAGCGGCACCCTCGGATTGGGGTTGGCGCTGGCAGGCAAGGCACTCGGACATCCCGTGCAGCTCGTGGTCGACGACGAGCTGGAACCCGACCTGCGCTCGTTGTTCTCGGCGTTCGGGGTCGCGCTGGACGTGGTCACCGCACCGCATCCCACCGGCGGCTGGCAGCGGGCAAGACTGGATCGGCTCGCCGAACTGCTCGCCGCGACACCGGGCGCGTACTGGCCCGACCAGTACGACAACCCCGACAACGCGAGCGGCTATCGCGCGATGGGCGAGGAGATCCTCGACCAGGTCGACGCCGTCGACGTGCTGGTCGCCTCGATCGGATCCGGCGGGCACTGCGCCGGACTGACCCGGGTGCTGCGCACTCGCTGGCCCCGGCTGCGGGTGATCGGCGTCGACGCGGTCGGTTCGCGCATCTTCGGCCAGCCCGATCGGCGCAGGCTCATGCGTGGTCTCGGCAGCAGCATCCTGCCCCGCAATGTGGCCTACGCCGATTTCGACGAGGTGCACTGGGTCGGGGCTACCGAGGCGGTCGCGTCGTGCAGGCGGCTCGCGGCCTCGACCGGGATCGCGGGCGGCTGGAGCACGGGCGCCGCCGCGCTGGTCGCGGCGTGGGTCGCCGACCGTGAACCCGAAGCGCGGGTACTCACCGTGTTCCCCGACGGACCGCACCGCTACCTGCGCACCATCTACGACGACGAGTGGTGCCGTGCCAACGGCCTGTTCGGCGCGCAGACCACCGAACCGACCGAACTCGACGCCCCTGCGGTGGCCGAGGTGACCGGCTGGGGCCGATGTTCGGTCGTGCGCGACCCGGCCGCGGAGGTGACGGCGTGACCCGAATCGCCCGGCCGACCCACCGTGGCACCGGACCGGGGGCACCGCGCGCAGACGTCGCCGGGGCCGTCGGATGAACGGCATCGCCACCTTCCGCACCATGCCGGGCGCGGTGCGGCTGCTGCTGGTGAATCACCTTGTCGGCCATGTCGGTTTCTACCTGCTGGTGCCGTTCCTGGCCGAATATCTGCTCGACGACCTCGCGCTGTCGGCGGCTGTCGTCGGTGTGGTGCTCGGGGTGCGCAATCTCAGCCAGCAGGGTCTGTTCCTGGTCGGCGGCTCGGCGGCGGACCGGCTCGGCGCCCGTGGCGTGATCATGACCGGGCTGGCCGTCAGAGCGCTCGGCTTCGCGCTGTTCGCCGTCGGCGGGTCGCTGCCGGTCGTGCTGGCGGCGTCGGTGCTCACGGGCTTCGCCGGGGCACTGTTCAATCCGGCGGTCCGCGCGCTCATCGCCCGCGACAGCGGTGCCCGGTCGGCGCAAGCGTTCGCGCTGTTCAACGTGTTCGGCAATGCGGGCTCCGCGATCGGGCCGGTGGTCGGCACGGTGTTGATCGCGGCCGGTTTCCGGATCTCCGCGCTGGTCGCGGCGGCGATCTTCGCGGTGCTCGCGGTGGTGCAGTGGCTGCTGCTGCCCGCCCGTCCGGTGCCTCGGCACGACGGTGGCGTCGGCGCCGACTTCGCGACGGTGTTCACGGATCGACGGTTCTGGGCGTTCACCCTCGCCCTGATGCCGATGTTCGCGCTGATGAGCCAGATCTATTTCCTGTTCACGCTGCAGGCGCAGGACAGTGCGGGGCCGGGGCACGGTCCCGCCGCGGTGGCCGCGCTGTTCGTGGTGGAGACGATCGCGGTGGTGGCGCTGCAGGTACGGGTCACCTCGGTGCTGGCTCGCAGGCCGCAGCGCGGGCCCGCGATGGCGCTCGGGATGGCGATCATGGGCGTCTCGTTCCTGCTGCCACCCGCCGCGGCGGGTCTCGTCGCGAAGTCGGGAGACGGCCTGGCGGGCACCGCGTTCCGGGTCGCGCCCGTAGTCGCGGCGGCGGTGCTGCTCGCCATCGGGGTCACCGCGGTACAGCCGTTCGTCAACGAGGCGATCGGCCGCTTCGCCGGGCGTCGACTGACCGGGACCTACTTCGGCGCGTTCTATCTGGCGTCGGGGGTGTTCACGGTCGCCGCCACATCGGTCACGGGCGCGGTGCTCGACCGGTCCGGCGGGCCGCTGACCTGGCCTCCCGCTCTGCTCTGCGCCGCCGCGGGACTGCTGTCGGCGGTCGCACTCCTGGAACTGCACCGGCGGCATCTGCTACCCGGACCCGACACGGTCACCGCTGACCTCGTGCCCGGCGGCACCGGCACAGATGATCATTCCCCGACTCCCGCGGCGACAACGCACGGCACCCTCGGCGCAGCGGCGATTCGGCGCACTGTGGCGAAAAGCGGTGAGACCGATGGCAACTGACTTCACCGCGTCCGGAATCGGTGTCGGCCGCGCCTACGGCAGCTGTGGGGAGCTGCTCCAGGGCGTGACCGCGCGCGATCGGCACTTCCTGGTCACTCTGCCCATCCGGCGTGGCTCCGTTGCCGTCTTCGAACCCGGTGGCGACGGCGTCACCGTTGTCCCACGACAGAAGTCGAAGGCGCGCCGACTGGCGAGCGCGATGGTCGCTCGCTCCCGCGTGCTGCGCGGTGGACGGCTGACGCTGCACAGTGAACTGCCCGAAGGCAAGGGACTGGCCAGTTCCACCGCCGATCTCGTCGCCACCGCCCGCGCGGTCGCCGATGCCGAGGGACGCACCGTACCGGTCGGCGAACTCGAGGACGACCTGCGCGCCATCGAACCGTCCGACGGTGTCATGTATCCGGGCACTGTCGCCTACTTCCACCGTGAGGTCCGGTTGTTCGCCCGGCTCGGCACCCTGCCCGCGCTGACGATCGTCGCCGGCGACGAGGGCGGCACGGTCGACACCGTCGAATTCAACCGCGCAGGCAGGAGTTTCAGCCCGGCGGACAAGCGCGAATACGACCGGCTGCTGGGCGAGCTCGGTGTCGCGGTCGCGCGCGGTGACGTCGCCGGGATCGGGGCGGTCGCCACCCGCAGCGCGGTCCTGAGCGCCGCGCTGCGTGACCGCCCGCATCTGGACGCGACGATCCGCGCGGCGCGGGCGATCGGGGCGGTCGGAGTCGTCGTCGCACACAGCGGCACGACCACCGGCGTCCTGCTGGCCGACGGCAATCCGCGAATTCGCGAACAAGTCGTTGCCGCGCAACAGATCTGCGACACCTTCGCCTGCTCGGTCACGGTGCACCACTCCTGGCGGCCCGGTGTCGACGCCGAGCAGCTCGTCCACACCGGCGACCGAACCCACCTGTCGCCCAGCCCCCGAGCGGAGAGCACTCCACGATGATCACCGTCGACCAGATCGGCTTCGCTTACGACGGCCGAATCACCCTCGACAACATCACCTTTCGAGCCGAGCCCGGCAGCACGGTCGGACTGATCGGCCCCAACGGCTCGGGCAAGTCCACGCTGCTGCGGCTGATGTATCGCGCCCTGCGTCCGGCGGGCGGGTCCGTCGTCATCGATCAGACCCCGGTGGACCAGTTGCGCGGGCGAGAGCTCGCGGGCAGGCTCGCCGTCGTCGCCCAGGAAGCCTCACCGGATACGCCGGTCACCGTGGCCGAGACGGTGCTGCTCGGCAGGTCACCGTGGGTCGGTGCGTTCCAGGGATATTCGCGGGCCGACCGGATCGCCGCCGCGGCCGCGCTCGAACACGTCGGGGCGCGAGCACTGGCCGAGCGCCGTTTCGCGACCCTCTCCGGCGGCGAACGCCAGCGCGTCCTCATCGCCAGAGCACTGGCCCAGCAGGCCGACCATCTTCTCCTCGACGAACCGACCAATCATCTCGACATCCGCTACCAGCACGAACTGCTCAGCCTCGTCCAGGGCCTCACCGCGACCACCACCATCGTGGTCCTGCACGAGCTGAACCTGGCCGCCCGCTACTGCGACCGGCTCGTCCTGCTGGACGGTGGCCGGGTCGCCGCCGCTGGCACGGTCGCCGAGGTACTGACACCGGAAATCCTCGAACCCGTCTACGGCATACCCGTCCGGCGGACAACAGCTTTCGGCGCGGTCCAGCTCCTCTTCGGCCCGGCAGCCGAGCATTCAGCGGATGCGCAGCTACCCGAAGCCGCCGACCACGACGTCCCGAGGGCCGGCTCGCCGTCGCCCGACACGCGAGAGGCGGCCGCGCGATGACCGCGACCCTGACGACAGAACCGACCGTCGACGATCTCGACCATGCCCGGCACCGGGGCCGAGCGCTGCTGCTTGCCGGTGGACTCGGTGTCGCGCTCGTTGTCACGCTGCTGGTGGCCGCCGGGCTCGGGCCGGTCGCCGTGCCGCCGGGCACCGTCGCGCGGATCATCGGGCATCACACGATCGGGCACCCGGTGACCGCCGACTGGACCGCCGCGCAGGATTCCATCGTCTGGCTGGTGCGGGTGCCACGGGTGCTGCTCGGGGCGCTCGTCGGTGCGGCGCTGGCGATCACCGGCGCGGTGCTGCAAACCGTGGTGCGCAATGTGCTCGCCGACCCGCACATCCTCGGCGTCACCTCCGGCGCCTCGACCGGCGCCGCGGTGTACCTGCTGTTCGGCATCACCGCGGCGACCACCGCGACAGCCCTGGCCGCGAGCGCCTTCGCCGGCGCACTGGCCGCCACCGCGCTGCTGTTCGTCATCGCGCGGATCAACGGGCAGCTCACCTCACTGCGGCTGCTGCTCGGCGGGGTCACCATCGGCTACATCTTCTCCGCGGCCACCAGTTTCCTGATCTTCGCCTCCGATCGGCCCGAAGGTGCGCGGACCGTGCTGTTCTGGCTGCTCGGTTCGCTCGCGCCCGCGGCCTGGTCGTCGGTCGCGACGACGGTGGCGGTCGTCGCGACGTCGACCGTCGCGGTCCTGCTGATGGCTCCGCGACTGGACGCGCTCGCCGCCGGCGACGACACCGCGCGCACGCTCGGCGTCGCCCCGAACCGGATTCGATTGTGGGCCTTGCTGATCGTGGCCCTGGCCGTCGGCGCGGTGGTGGCCGTGGCCGGAGCGATCGGCTTCGTCGGGCTGATCGTGCCGCACGTCGCCCGGCTCTGCGGGGGCGGCACGCACCGGCAGCTGGTGGTGGTCAGCGGACTGCTCGGTGCGCTGTTCCTCGTCGTCGCCGATGTGGCGGCGCGCACCGTGTTCGCGCCGCGCGAACTGCCCATCGGCATCGTCACCGCGGCCGTCGGCGCGCCACTGCTGCTCGTGCTGATCCGCCGCTTCCACACCGCCGCCTCCTGAGTTCCTCGCTCCACGAAAGGAATACCGATCACCGTGTTCACAGGTGTCATCCCGTCGCGCCGCGCGACACTGCCCGTTCTCGCACTGTTCACCAGCGCCGTCGTCGCCGGATGCGGCACATCCGCACCGGCCACCGGGCCCGCCGCCGAAGGCTTCCCGATGTCGATTTCCAGCTGCGGCCGCGAGGTCACGTTCGACGCTCCGCCGCAGCGCGTCGTCACGGTCGGCTCCATCGCCGCACCGCTGATCGCCGCCGCGGGCGCGGGCGATCGCATCGTCACCCGCACGTTCGAAGCCGCGTCGTTCCCCGGCGAATACGGCGAGGAACTACAGAACATCGAAATCACCGCGCCCACGGCGGAACTCGCGCGCGAGGAGATCATCAACCGGTCCCCCGACCTGGTGGTGAGCGTCGAAGGCCTCTCGGTGACACCCGACGACCTCGCCCAGGTGAACATTCCGCTGATCGTCACCCGCGGCTACTGCCGGGACGCGGCGGGCACCTTCGAGGACGTCTTCGCCGACATCGCGCTCTACGGCAAACTGTTCGGCACCGCGAGCGCCGCCGACGCCGAGGTCGCCGCGCTGCAGCGACGCGTCGACGCCGTCACCTCGCGGCATCCCGTCGGCGCGACCCGCACCCCGGCCGCGGCGCTGATCCTGTCCCGCGACGGCGCCCAGCTCAAGGCCTACGGTGCGAAGAGCACCGTCGATTCACAGATGAAGATCCTGGGCTTGGACAACATCTACGGCGGGATCGACAAGCGCAACTTCGAGGCCAATACCGAGACCCTCATCGCCCGCGATCCCGAGGTGATCATCCTGCTCACCCAGGGCGACCAGACGCCCGATTCGGTCCGCACCGCGCTGCGCCAGCGACCCGAACTGGCCGGGCTACGCGCGATCCGCGACAACCGGATGATCGTGGCGCCCTTCGGTTACACCGGTCCCGGACCGGTCGCCGTCGAGGGACTGGAAGTGCTCGACCGCGAACTGGCGAGCCTGCGATGACCACCGCGACCACCACCGGCTACCTCGTCCGGCCCGCCGAACCCGCCGACCTGCCGGGCGCTCGCAGCGTCATGCTCGACACCTTCTACCAGGTGTTCGGCATCGGGTACCTGCCCGAATACCACCAGGACGTGATCGACCCCGCCACCATGTACCTGGCGCATCCGCGCAACCGGCTCTGGGTCGCAGAGCACGACGGCGTCATCGTCGGGACAGCGGCGATCCGGGCGCAGGGACCAGCGCACCCACCGCACCCTGCCGAACTCGCGCGCCGGTATCCCGACGCCACCACCGCGCAGCTGTTCCGGGTGTACGTGCGGCCCGAACACCACCGGCGCGGCCTGGCCACCCGGCTGGTCGAGGCCGCCGTCGCCCATGTGCGCGCCACGCCGACGTTCGAGCGGCTGTACCTGCACACCGACGCCCGGACACCCGGCGCGCTGGAATTCTGGCTCACCTTCGGCCGGGTCGTGCACGACGCGCGCGGCCCGCACGACGGATTCCAGACGGTGCATCTGGAGATTCCCCTGGACCGCTGACAGGGGCCGCTGGCGCGGCGGCGGGACACACGGCACTATCGAGGCCGTGGAACGATTGCGAATCGGACAAACCACCCAGACTTCGGAGGTGGTGGCGTGACCGCGCTGGCCCCCGGCGAGAACCGGCCCGCGCCCGGTGACGAACTGACCGTCACCGTGGCGAGCTCGGCCTCGGTCGACGTCTCGGCGCTGTTGCTGAACAGCGCCGGCGTCGTGCGTTCCGACGACGACTTCGTGTTCTTCAACCAGCCGACCGGTCCGGGCGTGGTGTACCGCCACGGCAACGGCGGGCCGGACGTGGTGCAGGTGCGGACCTCCGCGCTGCCCGCCGATGTGGACAAGGTGGTCGTCACCGCCAGCCTCGACGGCCGCGGGCCCGCCACCTTCGCCGCCGTCGGCCAGCTCACCGCCACCATCGGATCCGGTTCCACCGCACTGACTTTCCCGATCCAGGGGCTCACCACCGAGAGCGGTGTGGTGTGTGTGGAGATCTACCGCCGCAACGGCGCGTGGAAGGTGCGGGCGATCGGTCAGGGTTACGACGACGGGCTGGCGGGCATCGCGTCGGCCTACGGCGTGAACCTCGACGACGAACCCGAAACTCCTGCCGCACAGAGCGGCGCCGCGCCGACGACCGCGTACCCGCCGGTCGCCGCTCCCGCAGCCGGATATCCATCGCAAGGCGCAGCGGCCGCCGTGCCGCCCGGCCAGCCGACGATGCCCGCCGGTCAGCCCGGCCGATTCGCCCCGTCGCCAGGCCAGTTCGCTCCGCCACCGGGGCAGCCGGCGGCGCCCCCCTACCCGCCCGCAGGCGCCCCCGCCTTCCCGCCGCAGACGGGTCAGCCCGGCTACGGACAGCAGCCCGGCGGACCCGCTCAGCAGCCCTACCCTTCGTTCGCATCCCAGCAAGGAGCCCAGCCCGTGCACAGCGACCTGTTCGATCCCTCGCACGCCGAGGTCAACGGCCTCGGTATCCAGAAACAGGGCGGCAAGATGGTCAAGGTGGGCCTCAACGGTGAGGTGATGGCCCGCGCCGGTTCGATGGTGGCCTACCAGGGTGACCTGCAGTTCCAGGCCCTCGGCTCCGGCGGTATCGGCCGGGCGATCCGCCAGCACCTCACCGGCGAGGGCGTGCCGCTGATGAAGGTGACCGGCCGCGGCGACCTGTTCCTGGCCAACAGCGCCGCCGACGTGCACATCATCGATCTCGACGGCACCGACGGCCTCACCATCAACGGCGCCAACGTCCTCGCGTTCGACCCCACCCTGCACTACGACATCGGCCGCGTGCAGGGCGCCGCCGGCTACGCCTCCAACGCCGGCCTGTTCAACTGCGTGTTCACCGGTCGCGGCCGCATCGCCATCACCACCCACGGCACCCCGGTGGTGCTCACCGTCGACCAGGCCACCTTCGCCGACCCGAACGCCGCCGTCGCCTGGTCGTCGAGCCTGCAGACCGGCATCAAGCGCAACGACTCCTTCGGCCTCGGCAGGCTGATGGGCCGCAGCACCGGCGAGGCGAGCACGCTGTCGTTCGCCGGCCGCGGCTTCGTCATCGTGCAGCCCTCCGAGCTGCCCCCTGGCGGCCTCATCGGCGGCACCGGCGGCGGCCAGCAGGCAGGCCACGGCGGCGGCCTGTTCGGCTGACCCACCCGGGCCGGGACATCCTCCCGGCCCGCCGACTCATGCTCCAAGAGCATGAATCAGCGGCACGGTTTGCCGAGGTCAGGACCCCGCGCGCTCCTTGCGGGCCTGACGGCGGGCCTCCCGCATGGCGTTGAGCTCCTGCTCCAGGCTCTCGGCGATACGGAACTGCCCGGTGTCGTACACATTGACCGGCTCGATCGCCTCGTAGCCGAAGTTGGCCTCGGCGAAGGCCTTCTCGACGCGCGCCTCGATATCGGAGATCGTGCTCTTGCGCGCCGCGGGAACCGAGTCGGTGGACTTCGTCGTCGGCTCGGGCTTGGCGGCCTCGGCGGCGGGCTCGGGCGCGGCGGGCGGCTGCGGCGCGGCCTTCTTGGCCGAGGCCTTCTCCGCCGACGACGGCTTGCCGATGCCGAAGCGCTTGCGCTTCTCGGTCGGCTTGCCGTTGCCGATCGGCTCGGTGGGGGTCCACGCGGGCTCCCGGCTGACCGGTGCGGTGACGGCGGCCTGGTCGGCGGCGAACGCCTCGGCGCGAGCCTGACCCGTCATCGGCGGCTGGTAGGTCAGGCGGACGCCCTCGCCCGCCCCGCGGCCGAGCAGGTTCTCGGCCGGGTCGGGCAAGTCCCTGACCTGGCTGGTCGCCCGGGTGATGGCGAGACCGTAGCGGGCGCTGGCGGCGTCGTGGATGAGCAGCGCGACACCGATCATCACGGGCGCGACCGCGTGCACCGCGGCGTCATACCAGCGGCCGTCACGCACGTAGGGATAGGTGTTGAGGGTGACGGTGAGCCCGAGCAGGGCCATCTCGGCCAGCGCGACCTGGCGCCGGTTGTCGATGACGCCCCACTCGGCGACCTTGTTCGTGCCGACCATGATGATGATCAGACAGACACTGATCATCGCCTCGAGCAGATAACTGAACCAGAACAGCGGGTCACTCGGACCGCCGGGCGCGATGTTCTGCTGCACGTTCACCGCCGACCACAGCATGCCGGCGCCGACGACACCCGCCAGCGCCTTGAGTGACCACGACCGGTGCCGATACAGCGAAGCCAGCTTCGCGTGCGGACTCGATTCGCGGCGCTGGGCGGCCATCGCCTTTCTGGCGAGCAGCAGATCTCGCATGTCGGCCTTCTCGATTGCTTCGGTGGTCTGCCTGGCCCGGTCGGAGGCCTGCGCCATCGCCTGGGTGTGCTTCCAGCGCTGTTCGCGGTCCTGTTCACGGATGCGTTCGGCGAGCTCCCGCTCCGCGCGCAGCTCGTCTTCCGACAGCGCGTCGGTCAGGGCGGGGTCGAATTGGTAGGCGAGGCGCCCACGCGCGCGTTCGACTCGCTGGGCGAGCTGGCTGACGTCGTCTTCGATGGGAGACTCGACGGTCATGCTCGACCACCGCCCCGGCATCGCGAAGGCAGACGGGTGACCACACGTGTGAACGGCACACGCCATTAATAGTCCATACACCCGCCGGTGCGAAACCGATGCTCCGACACGGCTCCCCATTCCCGGCGCGCCGCGGGCGACACGCGCAGGCGATACCGGCCGGTAGTCCAACTTCGAAAGATAATCCCCGACCGCCTTCCGAGCCAAGGTTTTCGCACCATCGGTGCCCAAGAGTTGTCGAACAACGTTCGCGGACAACACGAATCGGACACCAACTTCGCGCCCCCGTCAAGACCCATGGCCTCGACCGCCGGAAGCCGGGTTCGCGGCCCGCCTGGCGCTCCGAAACCCACTATTGCCACCCCGCCAATAGTGGTCCACACTGTATCTGTAACCACTGGTCACCTCTGGACCAGTGCTGTGCCGAGCCGTAAGGAGACTCGATGGCCGCCAACCGGTCCAGCTGGATGAACGAGGACCTGGACGCCCTGCGCGACCTCGCCCGCGCCTTCATGGCCAAGGAACTCGCGCCGAACATCGACAAGTACCGCGAGCAGCACCACGTGGACCGCGACCTGTGGAACAAGGCCGGCGAAGTCGGCCTGCTGTGTCTGTCGATCCCGGAGGAGTACGGCGGCGGTGGCGGCACCTTCGCCCACGAGGCCGTGCTCATGGAGGAGCAGGCCCGCGTCGTGGACACCTCGTGGGGCGTGAGCCTGCACAACGGCATCGTGGCCCACTACCTGCTCGCCTACGGCACCGAGGAGCAGAAGCAGCAGTGGCTGCCCAAGATGGCCAGCGGTGAGGTCGTCGGCGCCATCGCGATGACCGAGCCCGGCACCGGCTCCGACCTGCAGGCCGTCAAGGCCAAGGCGATCCGCGACGGTGACGAGTACGTCATCAACGGCTCCAAGACCTTCATCACCAACGGCGCCCAGGCCGACCTGATCATCCTGGTCGCCAAGACCGATCCCACCCAGGGCGCCGCCGGTGTCTCGCTGGTGCTGGTCGAGGCCGACCGCGAGGGTTTCCGTCGCGGCCGCGTGCTCGACAAGATCGGCCAGAAGGGCCAGGACACCTCCGAGCTGTTCTTCGAGGACGTGCGCGTCCCGGTGACCAACCTGCTCGGCACCCAGGAGGGTCAGGGCTTCGTCCAGCTGATGCAGCAGCTGCCGCAGGAGCGCCTGATCGTCTCGCTCGGCGCGGTCGCGGGCATGGAGGTCGCCCTCGATCACACCCTGCGCTACACCAAGGAGCGCGAGGCGTTCGGGCGCCCGGTGTTCGGTTTCCAGAACACCAAGTTCAAGCTGGCCGAGGTCGCCACCGAGTCGCGCATCGCGCGCGTGTTCATCGACGACTGCATCGAGAAGCACATCCGCGGCGAGCTCGACATCCCCACCGTCGCCATGGCGAAGTGGTGGACCACCGACAAGGCGATGCAGATCGCCGACACCTGTCTGCAGCTGTTCGGCGGCTACGGCTACATGAACGAGTACCCGATCGCCCGCATGTGGGTCGACAACCGCGTCCAGCTGATCTACGCGGGCACCAACGAGATCATGAAGGAGATCATCGCCCGCAGCCTGTAATACTTCTGCGCACAGGTGATCTCGACCGGCCGCGAACAGCTGTTCGCGGCCGGTTTTCGCTGTTGAGGTGCTATTTCGTGACCTATCCGGAACTCCGGCCGAGACGAATGTCCTTCGGAAGCGGTACATACGGGACGACAAGGACGGTGCGGCACAGTGGACGCGGACGGCGGTTCATCGGGTGAACCCGGACAGGAACCGGTACTGCCGGACCGTGCACAGATGATGCAGGCGGTCTGCGGTTTCGCCGGCGACGGCGATCCTGTCCTGCGGGCCGCGCACGAACTGGCCGCCCTGCACGAACGCCGTGAACAGCTCGTTCCCGGCGACACGAGCGAGATCGATTGGGAGCGGGCGCGTCTGGTCTGCGAGATCGACCGCTGGGTGGTCATCCGCTCCCCCCGGCCCGCGACGACGGCGCCGATGCATACCGAGAGCATCGGCGCCGTCGTCGATCGCATGGCCCATTTCGCCGCGCTCACCTACCGGGCGCTGGCCTGCGGCGCCGAGCCCGAACTCCGCGCCGCGCAACTGCGCCTGCACGAACTGGGTTGCGGCTACGACGATCTCGTCGTCGAGGTGGCCAGCGGCGCGCGCCGACTACCCGACGGCCCCGACGGCGACGCGCCGGAAAGCGGTGGCGCACAACCAAGCCGGAACCGCCCACGCACCGAATAGCAGGTGGTGCGCTGCCCGAAAAACCGGCCACGGAACCGGCGCGCCACAGCACCACAGCCGCGCCAGGGTTCAACCCACCCTCCCCCAGGTCGGCGCGGCACACGGACCCCGCTCCTCGGGCGGCGGGGCCCGTTCCACCGCCTTCGCCACGACGGCGGCAGCTGACGGCCACATCGCCGTCCACACACGTTCAACCGGCACCCGTACCGTCCCCGGTAGACGGCGAACGGAGCCCGGCCATGCTCGATCCTCGACTGCACACCGCATGGCTGGTCAACGCGGCCTCCGGCGCCGCGGCGGCCACCGTCCGCGCACCCATGGCGCGGCCGCGCGGCTCCGCGAGCGCGCGCGGTCAGCTGATCGTCACCGATCTCGAGGTCGTGACGGTCACCCACGACACCGCGATCCTCACCTGGACCACCCGGCGCCGCGACCGGTCCGGCACCCTGCGCCCCGCCGCCTCCGACACCGAGGTCCGGCTCACGCCCGCCGACAGCCCGGCGGCGCCGGTGACCCGGTTCTACGATCCGCGCCGCACCGCCCATCACTACGCCGAGATCCGTGGTCTCGAACCCGGCCGCCGCTACCGGTTCACCGCCTGCTCCGACGGTGTCCGCGCGGTCGCGGGCCGCACCTGGGTGACGCGCCGCCCCGGCACACCGGAGGTGACCGGCGTCGTTCGCACCGCGCCGCCGCCACCGGGCCGCCTGCTGCGGACCATCGCCCTCACCAACGACCTGCACTGGGGTGAGGACCGCAGCGGCCTGATCGTGGCCGGGTTGCCGCCCGGCCTGCGCCACGACGACGGCCACTACCCACAGGTGATGACCGACGCACTGCTGCACGACCTCCGGCGGCCCGAACGCGCGGTCGACCATCTCGTCGTCGCCGGCGATCTCACCGACAGCGGCACCGCCGACCAGGTCGCCGGAATCCGCGCGCGCCTCGACGACTGGGGCATCCACGGTCGCGACTATCTCGCCTGCCGCGGCAACCACGACGTCGCGCGCGGGCGGGAAGACCACTGGGGCTGGGCCTTCCATGCCCGCCGGCGGCTCACCTGCCACGAGTTCGGCGGCCTGCGGCTGATCGGCCTCGACACCACCCGCCATCGGGGCGCGGGCGGCACGATCTCGGCCACCCAGCTCGCCCACCTGCGCGAGGTACTTGCCGCCGCGCCCGACCGGCCGACGCTGATCTTCGGCCACCATCCGGTGACCCGCTATGCGGCACTGAGCAATCCGGGCGGACCCGGATTCGTCCTCGACCGGGCGAGCGGGCACGCGCTGCATGCGTGCTACCGGACCAGCCCCGGCGTGTTCCTGCATCACAGCGGGCACACCCATCGAAACCGGATGAGCCGCCCCGATTCCGGGCGCGTCGAATTCCTCGAGGTCGCCGCGGTCAAGGAGTATCCGGGCGGCTACGCGCTGCTGCGGATCTACGAGCGCGGGTACACCGTGCACTTCCACCGCATCGCCGCCGCGGCGGCACTGGCCTGGACCGACCGGACCCGCAGGCAGTACTTCGGCCTGCAGCCCGACCACGCGCTCGGCTCCCTCGTCGATCGCAATCACCAGGTCTCGCACGACTTCTCCGGGGTCATCGCCCGCCGCTGACGCGCGTCAGAACAGTCGTAGCGCTACCAAACGCCACCGGTCCTTGGTCACTTCGATGCGGCCCGCGATCGCGAGTGTGCGCGGACCCCGCTGATAGGAGGCGAAGATCTCGGCGCCGCCCGGCTCGGTCGAGGTAACCCGCACGTGTTTGACCGTGGCAGCGCCGAGGCTACGGCCGGGAACGAGGTCCTGGGTGAGCATGGTCCGCACCGACGCCAGCACCCGCGGGTCGGTGACCGGGCGCAGCTGGTCGGGCTGTCTGCGCCGGTCGACGACCTCGAGTACCAACCGCACCGACTGCTCGGCGAATCGCTGTGCCTCGGCCACGGATTCGGCCTCGCCGCGCCTGCTCTGTGTGCACGCCGCGCTGACCGCCCGGCGCACGCCGAACGGCGCGCCGCGGGTGACTCGACGACGCACCGATCCCGGATATCGCTGTGGCACAGCGTTATCCACCGCGGCGCGCTGAGATCGCGACGACATTCCTGGTGTTTCGAGGCCGGGCTCGCAATGCGGCGCACGCGGCAACGACATTCGCTCCGTAGACATCACTCGTCCCCTTCGAGTCCGCCCACCCACTCCCCAGTGCTGGCGCACAGCATGCCACGGGGGTCCGACAAGTGTCCGGGGAATTCAGAACAGGGTCATCGGTCCGTCCGGTTCGGGGGTGGGCTGCGGCGGGAGCTCCGGGACGACGGCGCCGACCGCGTCGTGGAAACGGCGGGCCAGCCCGCGGGCTGCGGCGTTGTCGGGGGTGTGCACGAACACCGTCGGTGAGCGGCCCTCGCGCAGCCACTGCGCGACCGTGTCCACCCATGGCTGCCAGCCCGCGACCGTGCGGTCCTCGTCGGCGCGACCGTGGTAGCGCACGATCGGGTATTCGGTCAGCGCCCGCATCCGCCGCGGCACCCGCGGCTTCTTCGCGCGCGCCTCGTACTCCGACGGGTCGCCGGGCGGTCCGTCGAACAGGACGGTCGTGTCGAAGGGCACCCACTCGGCGCCGATCCGGCCCAGCACCCGTTCCAGCTGCACCGCGGCGCGCTCATCGGTGAAGAAGGCCGGATGACGCACCTCGACCGCGCACCGCAACCCGGCGGGCAGGTCACGCTGGAACCGCGCCAGCGCGCCCAGATCCGTGGGCCCGAAGGAGGCGGGCAACTGGATCCACAGCGCGTGCACCCGCGACCCGAGCGGCGCCATCACATCGAGAAAGGCCGACAGCTCGCCCTGCGCGTCGACGAGCCTGCGCTCGTGGGTGACGGCACGCGGCGGCTTCAGCACGAACCGGAAATCCGGCACCGTCTGCCGGGCCCACGACTCGACGGTCGAGGCCGACGGCGTCGCGTAGAAGGTGGTGTTGCCCTCGACAGCGCCACAGTGCCCGGCGTAGGCGCGCAGCCGCTCCCCCGGCGCGGGCAGCCGCTGCTGCCACTGCGGGTGTGTCCACATCGCACACCCGACCCGCAGCTCACGCACAGGCCGACGGTAGTACAGCGATCGGCCGCGCCTAAAATGAGACCGGTTGCCACCACTCGCCCCGTGAGCGTGCCCCGGTGCGCGCACGACGGAAAGGGCCTGTGATGGCGATTCTCACCAGTGAACGGCCCCGTGCTGTCTCCGGCACGCGGACCCGCGCCTGGCTCGGCGTTTCCGCGGCGATGGTCGCGATCGCGTGGGGCGGCAACGAGTTCACCCCCCTGCTGGTGATGTACAAGAGCCACGGCCTGCCGCTGACGGCGGTCGACCTGCTGCTGTTCTACTACGTCCTCGGTATCGTGCCCGCGCTGCTCATCGGCGGCCCGCTCTCGGACCGGTTCGGCCGCCGCCCGCTGATGCTGCCAGCCCCGCTGATCGCGGCCGCCGGTTCGCTGCTGCTGGCGGCGGGCGCGGCCTCGGTCCCGATGCTCGCGGCCGGGCGGATGCTGTGCGGCGTCGCGCTCGGACTGGCGATGGCGGTCGGCGGCAGCTGGCTCAAGGAGCTGTCCCAGCCGCCCTATGCCGCGGCCGCAGCCGGAGTCGGTGCCCGCCGGTCGGCCATGAGCCTGACCGCCGGGTTCGCGCTCGGCGCGGGCGTGGCCGGTGTGCTGGCGCAGTGGGGGCCGCTGCCCGATTCCACCGCCTATCTCGTCAACGCGGCGCTGTGCGTCGCGACCTCGGTGTGGCTGGCCAGGTCGCCGGAAACGGTGACGCGGCAGCCGGATCCGGGCAGGCTGCGCGATGACCTGAAGATCCCCGCCGCCGGGCATCGCCGCTTCCTGCGCGTCGCGGTGCCGATCGCGCTGTGGCTGTTCACCGCCAACGCGACCGCCTACGCGGTGCTGCCGACACTCATGCTGCCCCGCGTGCAGGGCGCCCCGATCGCCTTCTCCGCCCTGGTCACCATGGTGACGCTCGGCTGCGGCTTCACCATCCAATCGGTGGCCCGCCGGATCGACCGGCCCGGCACCGCCCGCGCCGCCGTCGTCGCCCTGGTGCTGCTCACCGCGGGCATGGTGCTGGCGGCCTGGACCGCGGCCACCCTGAGCATCTGGGTGACGCTGCTGACCGCCGTCGTGCTCGGCAGCGGGTACGGCATCGGCCTGGTCGCGGGACTGCAGCAGATCGAGCGGATCGCGGGCCCCGGTGATCTGGCCGGGCTCAACGCCGTCTTCTATTCGGTGAGCTACCTCGGTTTCGGGGTGCCCGCCGTCCTGTCCGCCCTGCACGGCGGCTTCGGTTTCGGTTATCCGGCCATGTATCTGGTCGTCGCGCTGATCGCCGCGGCCTGCCTCGCGCTGGTCGCCGCGAACTACCGTGAGCGGGCATGAGCACCGACCCGGTCGAGACCCTGCGCCGCTGGCAGGATTCCGGCGCGATCTGGCGGGTGCTCGCCCGCCGCGCCGACTCGGTGACCATCGGCCTGTTCGAATGCACCGGCGGCCAGGAGGTCGACCGGTTCACCTCCGCCGATCCGGCGCTGCTGCGATTCCTCGAAGAACGCACCAGCAGCGAGGACTGACCGCCGGGCGGGTGCCGGGCTAGGCTGGTTGCCGTCATCGCTTCACGTCACGTCGGCCGTCGCGGCCGGTTCGCTCAGTGAGGAGAGATCATGTCGGCACCTACCCAGGGCCTGACCGCGGGAACGTGGGTCATCGACCGCAGCCATTCGACTCTGCAGTTCTCCGTGCGCCATCTGATGGTGAGCAAGGTGCGCGGACGCTTCACGAATTTCACCGGCGCGCTGGTCGTCCATCCCGACGGCACGGCCGACGCCGTGGTCGAGATGCAGGTCGATTCGGTCACCACCGACAATCCGCAGCGCGACGAGCACCTGGCCACCGCCGACTTCTTCGATGTCACCCACTATCCCGTCGCCACTTTCACGGCCACCGACTTCCGCCCCCTCGGCGACGAGTTCGAGGTCACCGGTGACTTCACCATCCGCGGCACCACCCACCCGGTCACCCTGCACGTGGAATTCCTCGGTGCCGGACCGGGTATGGGCGACGCGCCGGTCGCGGGCTTCACCGCCACCGCGACGATCAACCGCCGTGATTTCGGGATCACCACCGAGATGCCGATGGCCAACGGCGGCGTCGTGATCGGCGACAAGATCGCCCTCTCGCTCGACGTCGAGGTCGGCCTACAGAGCTGAGCGGCACCGAGGACAGGAGGGCGTATGGCAGGACGTCGTTTCCTGGCCGGGTTCGCAGCCGGCCTCGCGCTGTTCGTCGCGGCCTGTAGCGGTTCGAGCGAGCCGGGATCCGACTCCACCGACCCGCCCGCCGCCACCATCTCGGTCGAGCCCGCGGCGGGCGCCACCGAGATCGACCCGCTCAGCCCGGTCCGGGTCACCACCAGCGACGGCAAGCTCACCTCGGTCACCATGACCAACGAGCAGGGCCGCGCGGTGGAGGGCGTCTTCACTCCCGACCAGACGGCGTGGAAACCCTCCGAGCCGCTCGGTTACGGCCGCACCTACACCGTCGTCGCCGAAGCGCTCACCGTCACCGGCCCGATCGGACCGATCACCTCGTCGTTCTCCACACTCGCACCGAACAATCAGACGAAGGTGTACTTCCGCACCACCGGTGGCGAGGCGCTGTCCTCCTCGGGCAGCTTCGGCGTCGGCACTGTCGTCGTCGCGCATTTCGACGAGGACGTGCCCGACCGTGCCACGGCCGAACGCCATCTCAGCGTCACCACCGACCCGCCGGTGACCGGCTCCTGGTACTGGCTCGACAACCGCAATGCCCACTGGCGACCGCAGAACTACTACACGCCGGGCACCACAGTCACCCTCGCCGCCGACATCTACGGCAAGGACCTCGGCGGCGGGCTCTACGGCCAGGAGGACACCAGGACCAGCTTCACGATCGGCCCCGCACACGTCTCGATCGTCGACGACAACGACAAGCAGGTGCAGGTATTCGAGAACGGCACCTTGATCCGCACCATGCCCACCTCGATGGGGCGGGGTGGCAGCGAGGTCGTGGCGGGCAAGACGATCACCTTCTGGACCCAGCCTGGCGTCTACACCGTCATGGACAAGGCCAATCCGGTGATCATGGACTCCTCCACCTACGGCCTGCCGGTGAACTCCCGGCTCGGCTACAAGGAGACCATCGGCTGGGCGACCAGGATCAGCACCGACGGCATCTATCTGCATCAACTCGACGACACCATCTGGGCGCAGGGCAACACCAACGTCTCGCACGGCTGCCTCAACCTCAGCGGCGAGAACGCCCGATGGTTCTACAACTTCTCCCAGCCCGGCGATGTGGTGGAGATCCGCAATACCGGCGGCGCACCACTCGAGGTGTGGCAGAACGGCGATTGGAGTGTGCCGTGGGAGCAATGGCAGACAGGTAGCGCCCTACGGTGAACCGAGACGACGACACGGCGCCCATACCCCGCCTGGAAAAGCCGAGGCCCGGACCGCAGCGCGTCGGCAACCAGGTCCCGCACACCGTCCCCCACACCATCCGGAGCGGACGCGTTGGCCGCGCGGCCCTGATCCTGGCCAGGTTGATCGGCGCGATGACCGCACTGGCCGTCTTCACCGGCACCGGTCTGTCCTGGTCGGCGAAGAACGACTTCGATTCCGGTTTCACCCATTCCACCGCGCTCGGCACCGACACGCCTCGCTCGCGCGGTGGCGCCGTCAACATCCTGCTGATCGGCCTGGACACCCGCAAGGACCTCAACGGCAACGACCTGCCGAAACAGATCCTGGACCAGCTGCACGCGGGCGACGGCACCGAGGGCGGCTACAACGCGAATTCGCTCATCCTGCTGCACATCCCGGCCGACCTGAGCAAGATCGTCGCGTTCTCCATCCCGCGCGACAACTACGTGCCGGTGACCGGCATCCCCGGCTATCGGCAGATCAAGATCAAGGAGGCGTACGGCCTGAAGAAGGCCGCGGTGCAGGCGAAGCTGATCGAGCAGGGCGAGAAGGACCCGGTGGAGTTGGAGCGTCGCGGTCGCGAGGCCGGTCGCGCGTCGATCGTGTCCACCGTGCGCAATCTGGTCGGGGTGCCCATCGACCGGTTCGCCGAGATCTCCCTGGCCGGGTTCTACGACCTGGCGACCGCGATCGGCGGCGTCGATGTCTGCCTGAACAACGCGGTCGACGACAGCGAGTTCTCCGGTGCGGTGTTCCCGGCGGGCCGCCAGCACCTCGACGGTTCCGCGGCGCTGGCCTTCGTGCGGCAACGCCACGGCCTGCACAACGGCGACCTCGATCGCACGCACCGCCAGCAGGCGTTCCTCACCTCGGTGGCCAAGTCGCTCAGGGATTCCGGCACGCTCACCAATCTGAGCAGGCTCTCGGCGCTGATGGACGTGGCGCACAAGGACATCGTGCTCTCCGACGGCTGGAATCTGTTCGACTTCGCCCGCGAGCTCGGCGCGGCGGGCACGGTGCCGGTGGAGTTCCGCACGCTGCCGGTGGTGCGCTACGACGTGATCGACGGCCAGGACGTCAATATCGTCGACCCGGCCGCGATCAAACGGGAGGTGCGGGTGGCGTTCGGGCTGGAAGCGCCGACCACCACCACGGCGCCGACCGGTGTCGTCGATGTACCCGCCGAGTTCGGCCCGACGACAACCTCGGCCCTGCCGCTGCCCGACACCGGAAAACCGGTGACCGCCACGATCGGCGGCACCATTCCTTGCGTCAACTGACCACGGCCACAACGCAGTTCGGCCACCGGAAGCCCGGTGGCCGAACTGTTTCTCACTCCTCGGGTGCGTCCGGATAGGCATCCTGCCGATGCCCGCCGCGCAGCGTGCCGTCCAGATACGCCGCCTTGCAGGCCCGCCGGGCGATCTTGCCGCTCGACGTGCGCGGGATCGACCCCGCAGGCACCAGCAGCAGGTCACGCACGGTGACACCGTGCCTGCGCGCGATCGCCGCGCGCACCGTGTCCACGATCGGCCCCGGGTCGAGTTTCGCCGCGCCCGTGCCGCGTTCGGCGACGATCACCAGCTGCTCGGCCGCCTCGTCGGTCGGACCGCCCGCCTCGAGCACCGGCGCCGGCAGCTGCCCGGCCTGCACCGAGAAGGCCGCGACGAACCCGGGCCGCAGCGCCGTGCTCGCCTCCTGGGCGGAGTACTCGAGGTCCTGCGGGTAGTGGTTGCGGCCGTCGACGATCACCAGGTCCTTCACCCGGCCGGTGATGAACAGCTCGCCGTCGTGGTAGGCGCCGAAGTCGCCGGTGCGCATCCACCGCGCGTCGGCCGGTGCGCCCTCGGCCCTGCTGCCTGCGGGATTGCGGGTCACCCGGTTGTGGAAGGTCTCCGCGGTCTCCCCCTGCCTGCCCCAGTACCCGATGCCCATATTGTCGCCGTGCAGCCAGATCTCGCCGACCTCGCCGTCCCTGCGCTCGATCCCGGTCGCCGGGTCGACGATCACCGCCCACTGCGACCGCGCGACGTACCCGCACGACACCTGCGCGACCGCGCCGGCGGAATGCTCGTCGACCGCCACCATCCGGCCCTCGTTCAGCTGCCCGCGATCGACGTAGACCACCCTGGCCTCGTCGTCGCGCCTGGTCGCCGAGACGAACAGCGTCGCCTCGGCCATCCCGTAGCAGGGCTTGATCGCGTTCTTGGACAACCCGTACGGCGCGAAGGCCTCGTTGAACTTGCGCATGGAGGCCACCGACACCGGCTCGCTGCCGTTGATCAGGCCGATCACGTTCGACAGGTCCAGCGATTCGTCACCCTTGGGCAGCCCGCGCATCGCCGCGTGCTCGAAGGCGAAGTTCGGTGCCGCCGAATAGATCTCGGCGCCGTCGGCCTGGGCCGCCAGTTCCTTGATCCAGCGCGACGGCCTGCGCACGAACGCGCTCGGCGACATGATGGTGATGAACTTGCCGCCGATCGTCGGCAGGATCACCGTCAGCAGCCCCATGTCGTGGAACAGCGGCAACCAGGTGACCCCGCGCGCGTTCTCGGTGATGCCGATGGCGTCGATCATCTGCAGCAGATTGGTGCCGACCGCGCGATGGGTGATCTCGACGCCGGCGGGCACCCGGGTGGACCCCGAGGTGTACTGCAGGTACGCGACGCTGTCGATATCGATGTCGGGCCTGCGCCAGGTCGCGCCGACGGTGTCCGGGATCGCCTCGACCGCGATGATCCTCGGCCGTTGCGCGGCGGGCTGTTCCCGGAAGAACTTGCGCACCCCCGCCGCGGCGGTGCCGACGGTGAGCACCGCGACCGGCTCGCAGTCGCCGAGCACGGCGTGCAGCCGGTCGCTGTGGCCCTGCTCCTCCGGATCGAACAGCGGCACGGCCACATTCCCCGCGTACACCGCCGCGAACAGCGCGACGACATAGTCCAGGCCCTGTGGCGCGAGCACCGCGACCCGGTCACCGGGCGAGGTCACCTGTTGCAGCCGCGCGGCCACCGCACGCAGCCTGACCCCGAATTCCCGCCAGGTCAGCTCCAGGTATTCCCCCTCACGTTCCCGCGAATAGTCGATGAAGCGATAGGCCAGATCGTCCCCGTTGGCCTCGCTGTGTTTGTCGACGAAGTCGATCAAGGTCTGGTTACCCGGAATCCGGATATTGCCCAGCTCGTCCACATAGTCGTCGAAAGTCTCGCCGATCATTCCCTATCCTTTTCAACGCACAATGCATCTGTAGGAGGCGCCGCCGTGGCGAAGAGTCAATACCGCCCGAAGGCGACGGCGACGTTGTGCCCGCCGAATCCGAAGGAGTTGTTCACCGCGTAATCGATCCGCCCGCGCCGCGCCTCACCGGAGACCACGTCCAGATCGATCTCGGGGTCCTGGTTGTCCAGGTTGAGGGTGGGCGGAATGATGCTGTCGCGCACGCTCAGCACGGTCAGCACCGCCTCGAGCGCGCCGACCGCGCCGATCGAATGCCCGAGCGCCGATTTGGGCGCGTACACCGACGCGTGCGAGCCGATCGCCTTGGCGATCGCATTGGCCTCGGCGCTGTCGCCGATGGGCGTCGCGGTCGCGTGGGCGTTGATGTGGGTGACATCGGTGCGGCTGATCCCGCCGGTCTGCATCGCCCGCGTCATCGCCCGCGCCGCGCCGGTGCCCTCGGGATCCGGTGCGACGAGGTGGAATCCGTCGGAGGTGACGCCCGCCCCGAGCAGGCGCGCGTGGATCGTGGCGCCGCGGGCCTTGGCGTGCTCCTCGGTCTCGATCACCATCATCGCGCCCGCCTCGCCGAAGACGAAGCCGTCGCGATCCTTGTCGAACGGACGCGAGGCCGCCTTGGGGTCACCGTTGCGGGTGCTCATGGCGCGCATCTGCGTGAACGCCGCGATCGGCACCGCCTGGATAGACCCCTCGACACCGCCGGTGACCACCATGTCGGCATCGCCCATCACGATCATCCGCCAGGCGTTGGCGATCGCCTCCGACCCCGACGAGCAGGCCGAGACCGGCGTGGAAACACCGGCGCGCGCGCCCAATTCGAGGCCGACACAGGCGGCGGGACCGTTGGGCATGATCGCCCCCACGGTCAGCGGCGACACCTTGCGGTACCCGCCGTTGCCGAGCTTGTCGCGCGCGTAGATCAGGGATTCCGCGCCGCCGAGTCCGGTGCCGATCGAGACACCGAGCCGGTCGCGATCGACCTCGGGATTGCCCGCGTTGCGCCATACCTCGCGGCCGAGCGCCACGGCCATCTGCTCGACATAGGACAGCCTTCGCGCCTCCTCGCGGGTGAGCGAGGCGGCCGGGGAGATCTTGAGGTGACCGCCGATCCGCACCGGCAGGTCGAAGTCGTCGATGAAGGAGTCCTCCAGGACGTCGATGCCGCTTTCGCCGTTGAGCAGACCCTTCCAGGTCGAGTCGACGTCGCCCGCGATCGACGTGGTCGCCGCCAGGCTCGTGACCACGATGTCCGTCATATTTCCGCTCACTCTCTCTAGCTATTGCCACGACTGGATCGGGAACCGCTGATGGAGCTGAACTGGTGGAGCGTATATGCAGTCGGCGCGACGCGCCCAAATTCAGAAACAGTGCCCTCCGCACCGTGTCGTTCGGAGGCGCGTTGCGCCGGGTCTATCCTCGGCGACGACGGGCAACAATACCGGACCAGCGCAACTCTTGCTTTTCACTGCACGGAAAGGGCACGAGCTTGGCCAGGAACCTCACGCAATTGGAACTGCTCATCGAACTCGAACCGGTCGCCGCGAGCAATGTCGACCGCCATCTGTCGATCGCCAAGGATTGGCACCCGCACGACTACGTACCGTGGGACAAGGGCCGCAACTTCGCCGCGATGGGCGGAATCGATTGGGACCCAGCGCAGTCCGAGCTCAGCGAGCTCGCCAAGGCGGCGATGATCACCAACCTGCTCACCGAGGACAACCTGCCCTCCTACCACCGCGAGATCGCCGAGAACTTCTCCAAGGACGGCGCCTGGGGTACCTGGGTGGGCCGCTGGACCGCCGAGGAGAACCGACACGGCATCGCCATTCGCGACTACCTCGTCGTCACCCGCGGCGTCGACCCGGTGGCACTCGAGCAGGCGCGGATGATCCACATGACCAACGGCTATTCAGCGATGGCCGTCGTCGACGCCAAGGCGGGCGACACCGACATCAGGGCCCATTCCGTGGCAGGCCTGCTGTACTCCGTCGCCTACGTGACCTTCCAGGAACTGGCCACCCGGGTCAGCCACCGCAACACCGGCCGCGTCTGCGACGACCCGATCGCCGACCGCATGCTCGCCCGCATCGCCACGGACGAGAACCTGCACATGATCTTCTACCGCAACCTGTGCGCGGCCGCGCTCGACCTGGCGCCCGATCAGACCATCGAGGCGATCAGCACCATCGTGCAGGGCTTCCAGATGCCCGGTGCGGGCATGCCGGGCTGGCGGCGCAACGGCGTGCTGATGGCCAAGCACGGCATCTACGACCTGCGCCAGCATCTCGACGAGGTCCTGCTGCCGGTGCTGCGCAAGTGGAACATCTTCGAGCGCACCGACTTCGGCGCACGGGGCGAGCAGGCACGCGAGAGCCTCGCGGCCTTCCTCGACCGGCTCCGCGACGATGTCGTGCGTTTCGAGGAGCAGCGCGACCGCTCGCTCGCGCGGGCGGCGAACCGCGGCCGCCAGCTCGTCTAGCGCGGCGGCACCGATCCGGCCCGGCCGCTACCGGGCCGGATAGCGGCGCGTGTCGTGCTTGTGGCGGTACATCGCCGAATCGGCCGCGTGCACCAATTCGTCGACCGTGTCGGGTAGTTCGTCGAAGTAGGCGGCGCCGATGCTCACGCCCACCGCGAGCATGTGCCCGTCCACCTCGAGCGGTGCCGTCAGCGCCGACATCAGATCATCGGCCAGGGCCACCAATTGCGCCTCGCCCGAACAGTCCTCCACCAGCACCAGGAACTCGTCACCGCCGATCCGGGCGGCCATCGCGTCCAGCGGGCGGACACCGTCGCGCATGCGATCGGCGACGACCCGCAGCACCCGGTCACCGACCGTGTGCCCCCACAGGTCGTTGATCTCCTTGAAGCCGTCCAGGTCCAGGTAGCAGACCCCGATCGGTGGTTCGGCATCGGCAAGGCGGCTGAACAGGTGCGGGCGGTTGGGCAGCCCGGTGAGCGCGTCGTGGTTCGCGTCGTGCCAGAGCCGGTCGGCGAGCTGTTTGCGCTCGGTGACGTCGACCGCGACGCCGATCAGGAACTGGATATTGCCGTCGGGGTCGCGCACCGCCGACATCGACAGGTCGATGACGGTGACCTCGCCGTCGTCGTGCAGATGCTCGGTCTCGGTGCGAAAGCTCTCGGATTCGCCGGTGACCATGCGCTGCAGTTCGACGAACGCGTGGTTGAGATTGTGTGGGCCGAGGATGTCGGCGACGGTCCGGCCCGGCATGGTCTCCGGGGTCTGGCCGAGCATCTCGGCCATGGTGGCATTGCAGTTCACCACCCGGCCGGACATGTCGACGGTGCCGATGCCGACCAGGGCACCGTCGAACACCGCCTCGAAGCGGGCTTCCGACAGCGCCCGCCTGCTCTCGGCTTGCTGTGCGGACGCGAGCACCGCGGCCAGGGTCGCCTCCTGCTCGGCCAGCGCCGCCGCCCGCAGTGCCCCGGTGAAACCGGCGGCGAAGTCGGCGGCCAGGCCGATCACGCGGTCTCGAACCTCGGGCAGCGTCGGATCGTCGGGCCCGTCGGCGGCGATGGTGACCAGGTCCTCGCAGATCACCCGCACCGATCGACTCACCGCCGCCGGGTCACGATAGTTGGCCGCGACCAGCATCCTCGCGGCACGACGGGCGACATCGGGATCCTCGCCACCGCGCGCCGCGTCGATCAGCCCGGTACACAGGGCGGCGAGCATCTCCTCGATCTGGGAGCGGTTGAGCGTGGGAGCGACGACGCCGTCGAGGGCATCGGCCCACCGCTGCGCCAGCTCCCACGACCCCACTACTCGTCCACCCTGTCATCTCATAGCACCACCGAATCGGCGGCTCAATCCTTGCGCGCAACCCCGGCCAGGCCGAGCGATCGGCCCGGCTTCTCGTGCTGGTCCCGCTCCGACTCCGGCCGCCACGCCGGCAGTTCGACGACTCCGGGCGCCACCATGCCCCAACCCCGAAACATCGCCACGATCGCGTCTTCGGACCGGAATCGGATACCGACCTTGGTCTCGTTGACGGAATGCTCTCCCAGCTTACCGGCATCCTCCGGCCGCATCGCGGAGGTGAGATGTGAAATGGCTATGAGACTGCCCGGTGCGACCACCTCGCGCAGCGCGGCGACCTTGCCCGCCGGATCGTCCTCGTCCTGCACCAGATGCAGCACCGCGATCAGCAGCAGCCCGACCGGCTCGTCGAAGTCGATCAGTCCGGTCTCGCGCACCGCGGCGATCAGCTCGTCGGACTTGCGCAGATCGGCCTCGATCGCGCCCGCCCGCTCCCGGCCCTGCAGGATGGTCCGGGAGTGGACGACCGCGACCGGGTCGATGTCGACATAGAGCACCCGCGCCTGGGGGTCGATCTCGTGCACGATCTCGTGCACATTGCCCGCGGTGGGGATGCCGGAGCCGATGTCGAGGAACTGCCGGATTCCGGCGTCGAGCATGAAACGCACTGCCCGGCGCAAAAAGGCGCGGTTGCTCAGCGCCAGGCGCGGCAGATCGGGGACGAGCTTGGTCCCCATCTCCGCCGCCATCCGGTCGACGGCGAAATTGTGCGAACCGCCGAGCAAGGCGTCATACATCCGAGCCGGGCTCGGATGCTGCATATCGACGCCCTCTGGTGCCCACGCAGGCCTGTCCATCGCATACCCCTGTCCAGTCGCGGCATCACCGCACCCCGCGACAACGCCAGACGCATCGTAGTGCGCGACACCGACTTCGGCGCGCCCGAACGCCGACTTCCCGACGCTAACTTCCCGCGCCGAACGGCTGTGCCCACAGCGGAGCCACATCCGGCGTCATCGTCGCGACCACCGGAATGCCCGCGGCCAGGAAGTTGTCCAGTGCCCGGCGCATGTGATCGGCGGAGGTGATCAGCACGGCCTTGTGTACGCCGAGCGCCTCCATCAACTTCGCGGAGAACTCCGCGTTCTGCACGGTCGACCCGGCCTGGGTCTCGGTGTAGATCCGCTGCCTGGCCACCCCGCGGATATTGAGCCAGTCCGCCATCACCTGCGCCTCGGTGACACCGTTGCGCGGATTCCCGCCGGTGACGATCACCGGGGAGGCGGGTGACATGAATGCCTGGACCAACGCGGCGTGTAGCCGGTTGCTCAGTTCGGTGCGCATGGTGCCGTCCGGCAGCAGCCCGTAGCCGAGCACTACGATCGCGGTCTCGGGGCCATAGGTGTCGGGCAGCTCGATACCGGCAACGCCCGCAACGGAACTCGCCGCACCCGCCATGCCCTCGGCGATGCCGGCGAGCGGGTCGGGGGACGGTGTGGCGAGCGCGGGCGCCGCGGTGGCTATCGCGCCGATCAGGGCGGCGGGCAGCACGAGGGCGGCCGCGCCGCGCCGCAGAGACTTGTGAGTGAACAACCAATCCATGGTGACCTCCCGAAGCAACGTCGCACCATGGTCGCTGACCATGCCGAGCCGTACGGAGGTTTTCTGAAATATTGATGGTTCGGACTGCAATCCCCCGATTCTGGGGGCAGGCCCATGGCCGGTCTGCTACGCGAGATGCCTTGTCCGGGAACGCAAAAAGGCCCCCAGCATGATGCTGGGGGCCTTTCGCAATGATGTTCCGGCGGTGTCCTACTCTCCCACACCCTGTCGAGTGCAGTACCATCGG
>NZ_BMNE01000005.1:39742-556574 GCF_014646295.1 Nocardia rhizosphaerihabitans | reverse complement strand
GGCAGACCGAAACCGGCGCCATCATGATCTCCCCACTGCCCGGCATCACCGCGGCCAAGCCCGGCGCCGCCATGCGGCCGCTGCCCGGTATCTCGGCGAAGGTCGTCGACGAGGAGGGTAAGACGGTGCAGCTCGGCGAGACCGAGGCCAACGGCTACCTGGTGCTGGACCAGCCGTGGCCGTCGATGCTGCGCGGCATCTGGGGCGACATGGAGCGGTACAAGGCCACCTACTGGGAGCGCTACGCCGAGCAGGGCTGGTACTTCGCCGGTGACGGCGCCAAGCTCGACGCCGACGGCGATCTGTGGGTGCTCGGCCGGGTGGACGACGTCATGAACGTCTCCGGACACCGAATCTCCACCGCCGAGGTCGAATCCGCGCTCGTCGGACATTCCGGCGTGGCCGAGGCCGCCGTGGTCGGCGCGACCGACGCGACGACGGGTCAGGGCATCGTCGCCTTCGTCATCCTCACCGGTGAAGCGGCCGGTCAGGCCGGACCTGCCCTGGTCGACGAACTGAAGGCCGAAGTGGCCAAGGAGATCAGCCCGATCGCCAAGCCGCGCGAGATCCACATCGTGCCGGAACTGCCCAAGACCCGCAGCGGCAAGATCATGCGCAGGCTGCTGCGCGACGTGGCCGAGGGCCGCGAACTCGGCGACACCTCGACGCTGGTCGACCCTGGCGTTTTCGAGGCGATCCGGACCGGCGGGAACTGAGCAGGGCACGCCGCGAACGCGCAGGATGCGGCCGGTGACGTCGGATGTCACCGGCCGTGTCCGTTAGAATCGCGTTCAGGTGTGCCGGGAAGACTGGTCGGCATGCGGTCGTGCATCCGAGGCACCGCAGGGTGGGATGAGCGCCCGCAGCGCTGTCGACTCTGCCGAAAGGCCCGCCTGTGATCACCCGTGTTCGTAACGAGCTGACCCGCTATCTGCGCATCGAAACCGTCGGTGGCGCATTGCTGCTCGTCGCCGCGGCCATCGCGCTGATCTGGGTGAACTCACCGTGGGGCGCGAGCTATCAAACGATGGTCGACACCCATCTGAGCATCTCCGCGCTGCACCTCGATCTCACCCTGGCCGACTGGACCAAGGACGGGCTGCTCGCGATCTTCTTCTTCGTCGCCGGGCTCGAGCTCAAACGCGAATTCGTCGTCGGTGAGCTGGCCGACCCCAAGCGGGCCGCGCTGCCCATCATCGCCGCCGTCGGCGGCGTCGTCACCCCTGCCGTGATCGCGATCGTGGTCGGCCACGGCGTGCCAGGGATGGACAAGGGCTGGGCCATCCCGGTCGCCACCGACATCGCCTTCGCGCTCGCCGTACTCGCCATGACCGGCTCGCGAATCCCGGCCAGCGCGCGGGTGTTCCTGCTGAGCCTGGCCGTTGTCGACGATCTGCTCGCGATCGTCCTCATCGCGGTGCTGTTCACCGCGTCGCTGTCGATGCTGTGGCTCGGCGTCGCCATCGCCTGCTGCGCGGCCTGGGCGCTCGCGCAGCGGCAGCGGCTGCACACTCCGCTGTTCTACATTCCGGTCGCGCTGGTCTGCTGGTACGCGCTGCACGAAGCGGGCATCCATCCGACGCTGGCCGGTGTCGCGCTCGGGTTGTCGACCAGGGTGCGCAAGGACCCCGGCGAGAAGATCGCGCCAGCCACCCATCTCGAGCATGTCGTGCAGCCGATCTCGGCCGGGGTCTGCGTGCCGCTGTTCGCGTTGTTCGCCTCCGGGGTCCCGCTCGACGGCGCGGTGTTCGGCTCGCTGTTCACCGACCGGCTTTCGCTGGCGATCATCCTCGGGCTGCTGCTCGGCAAGACGATCGGCATCTTCGGAATCAGCTGGCTGGCGATCCGCTTCGGCGTGGCGAAACGACCGGCGGGGCTGGAATATCGCGACATGTTCGCCCTGTCGGTACTCGGTGCGATCGGGTTCACCGTTAGCCTGCTGGTGGCGGAACTCGCGCTGGCCGATGTCGGTGACGACGCCATCGATCTGGCGAAGGCCGCCGTCCTGGTGACCTCCATGGCAGCATCGCTGCTCGGATCGGCGCTACTGTTGCGCCGAGGACGTGTGCACCAGGCGCGCCGCGACGCGGACGAGTTACAACCGGACAGTGAGGCCTAGTAGTGCCAGGACAGGGAGAAGGGTCGACGAAGTGAGTTACACCCAAGGCGGAAATGACGGTCGCACGGTCACTTCCATCCCGTTGACCGACGCCAACCCGCCCGGATCGGCGAGCATCGGCAGCCTCGTCCGCGATGCGACCGAACAGATGTCGACCCTCGTGCGCGCCGAGGTCGCGCTGGCCAAGGCCGAGGTCACCGCCGAGGTCCGCAAGGGCCTGACCGGCAGTGTCTTCTTCATTCTCGCGTTGACGGTGCTGCTGTTCAGCTCGTTCTTCTTTTTCTTCTTCCTCGCCGAACTACTGGATGTGTGGCTGTACCGCTGGGCCGCGTTCCTGATCGTGTTCGTGCTGATGGTGGCCGCGACCGCGCTGCTCGCTCTGCTCGGCTGGCTCAAGGTGCGCAAGTTGCGGGCGCCGGAGAAGACGATCAACTCGCTCAAGCAGACCGCCGAGGTGCTGCCCGCCGCGCTGACCCACAGTGAGCACACTCCCGCGCTGGAGAAGTCGGCCAACCGATGACGCGCCGGGCGGGCCCGGTCGCGACGGCCGGACCCGCCTACTAGGCTCGATCGGCGTGTCGTCCAACTCATTCCCGGATCCGTCCAGCGTCCGTTACGACGGACCGTGGACGCACCGGGACGTGCACGCCAACGGGATCCGCTTCCACGTCGTCGAGGCCGACGGGCCGGACCGTTCCGATGCCCCGCTGGTGCTGCTGCTGCACGGCTTCGCCGACTTCTGGTGGTCGTGGCGGCATCAGCTGACCGGGCTCGCCGACCACGGGTATCGCACCGTCGCCGTCGACCTGCGCGGCTACGGCGACACCGACAAGCCGCCGCGCGGCTACGACGGCTGGACCCTCGCCGGTGACATCGCCGGCCTCATCCGGGCGCTCGGCCACACCGAGGCCACGCTCGTCGGCCATGCCGAGGGCGGACTGGTCTGCTGGGCCACCGCCGTGCTGCATCCCCGGCTGGTCCGCTCGATCGCCGTGGTGAGCTCGCCGCATCCCGCGGCACTGAAGAGCGCGGTCCTGCGCGATCGCGCCCAGCGCGCCACCTGGCTGCCGGACTTCCTGCGCTACCAGCTGCCGCGCTACCCCGAGCACCTGCTCACCCGCCGCGACGGCGCCGAGGTGGAGCGGCTGTTAGGTGAGCGGGTGAGCGAATCCTGGTCGCGCACGGCCGAATTCGCCGAGACGGCGGCGCGCATGCGTACCGCTATCCGGATCCCTGGCGCCGCGCACAGCGCGCTGGAGTACCAGCGGTGGGCCTTCCGCAGCCAGTGGCGTCCCGATGGTAAGCGCTTCATGGCGACCATGCGTACCCCGATCGACATCCCCGTGCTCGGCCTGCGCGGGGAACACGACCCCTATCTGCTGCCCGCCACGGTCCACCGTGGAGCACGACTGTCGCCGGATCGGACCCTGGTGTCGATTCCACGCGCTGGGCACTACGCCCACCAGGAGAACCCCGGCAAGGTCAACGAGGTGCTGACCACCCGCTGGCGTGAGCAGAACGGGGTCAACGGGTCACCGAAAGACGGTCGCGTCTCGCCGTAGGTCAGACACCGTCCTGGCGACGCAACCACCACGCCCCGACTTCGAGGAGGGGCCGCCGCGCAGCGGCGGTTCGCGGCCGTCCCGTCGGTCAGGTGCCGTTGCGTAGGCGACGAAGGAGCAAGCAACGGTGCCTGACCGACGGGACCAAGGGGCCGCGAACTCGAGCGCGCCAGCGCTCCAACTAACTGAGCACGCAGGCGCCCGTGGGAACTGCGGCACTGCTCGTCTGCGCGGCGGACAGTTCGGCGCCGACCTCACGCAGGGTCAGTACGTAGCCGGTGTCGTCGTCGGTGACCGCGGCGCCGAAGACCACGCCGAGGACCTGACCCTCGGTGTCGACCAGCGGTCCGCCCGAGTTGCCAGCACGAACCTGGCCGCGGACGGTGTACACCTCACGCTCGACGGTGCCGTCGCGGTGGATGGTGGGGCCGGTGAGGTCGAGGGTCTCGCGGACACGCGCGGCGCTGGCCGTGTACGGCCCGCCGCCCGGGTAGCCCAGCACGATCGCGCTCTCGCCCGGGGTCGCCGCTTCGGGCGCCTGCGGCACGACCGGCGCGGTCAGTCCGGGCACCGCGAGGACCGCGATGTCCTTGGACGGGTCGAACAGCACCACGGTGGCCTCCATCGCGCCGCGCGCGGTGTCGACCGACACGCTGTTCGTGCCGGCGACGACGTGCGCGTTGGTCATCACGCGTTCGGGCGCGACGACGAAACCGGAGCCTTCCAGCGCACGCTGGCAGCTCGGCGCGACGCCGCGGATGCGCAGCACGCTCTGCTGCAGCGAGGCGGCGACCGGGCTGGCGAGCACGCTCGCGTCCGGCGGTTCCACGGCGGCGATCGGCGCCCGGCCGAACGGCCCGATGACGTCCGGCAGCCCGGAGGTGTTGAGCAGCCTGGAGAACTCGTTGGGTAGCTTGCGCAGCCAGCTCGGGGCCACCGCGTTGACGTCGGCGAGCACGCGCGACCCGTTGATGGCCGCCGCGACACCGGGCTGGGAAGCGGTGGCCAGTGGCAGCGCGAGCAGCCAGGCCGCGACCAGCACGGTCGCCGCCTGCAGCACCGCGCCGATGACGCTGTCCACACTGCGCGCGACGGGATGCCGCATGCCGCTGCGCGCGGCCCGGCCGAGCACCATGCCCGCGACCTCGCCGACGATCACCAGCAGCACGATCAGCAGGATGCCGCCGAGTACCCGGCTGCGTCCCTCACTGAGATGTTTGAGGATGTGCGGCGCGATCAGAATGCCGGCGACCGCGCCGAGCGCGACGCCGAAGAACGCCAGCGCCGACGCCACCGCGCCTTGCCGCCAGCCGGTGGACGCCGCGACCAGCGCGATCAATACCACCGCGATATCGAGCCATACAGAGGGGCTCACAGGGTCATTCCGACCGCAGCCAACGAGCTCTCCAAGTCACGCACGTCGCCCCGATCCCAGTCTCGTTCCCACCCAGCCGTTTTGATGATTCCGGCGAGGATACCGCCGGTGAGCCCCCAGACGAGCATGCCGTCGACCTGGAACGCAGGGCTCTGGTAGCCGAGACTGCCACGCACCATGAATCTGTGTGCCGGATCGAGCAATTCGGTCAGCGGAACACGGACGACACGCTCGGTTTCGGCCGAATCGACGACGCCGACCGCGCTGGGTGCCCGCCAGTAGCCGAGCACCGGGGTCACGTCGAACTTCGACGGCGGCACGAACAGTTTCGGCAGGAGCGCGAAGGGCTGCACACCCGCGGGGTCGAGGCCGGTCTCCTCGGCGGCCTCGCGCAGGGCGGTGCCGACCGGACCGTCGTCGCCGGGGTCCTCGGCGCCACCGGGGAACGCGACCTGGCCACGGTGCTGGCGCATGGTCGAGGCGCGCTGGGTGAGCAGCACATCGGCGTCGGCGGGCAGGCCGCCCGGTGCGTCGGGGTCGGGTTCGGGTGAGCCGCCGAACAGCACGAGCACCGCGGCCTGCCGCGGCTTGCCGGTGATCGACATCGCGCGGCGCAGGGCGCGGGAGGTGGCGAGGGTGTCGTCGGCATCGGGACCGCCGTGCCGGATCGCGGCGCGCAGCCAGGTCGGAAGGCCGGACTCGTCCAACCGCATCACACCGTTCATCACAACGTCCTTCGTCATACCGCGATCCGAACGCCGAGTTCCTCGGCCACCGTGTCGGCGATGTCGGCGACATCGGCGAACGTGCGTACCTCGACGCCGGCAATCGTGCCGTCCGCGCGCACGAGCACCGACACCGGGAGCACCGCGGGCGCCCCGACGGCGGTGCGCACGCTCGTCTGCGGGTCGGCCACACCGGGCAGCGTGATGTCGAGGCCACTCAGGCGGGCCAGCGCCTTCACCTCGTCGGGATCGCTGTGCACGGTCAGCACGGTGAGCTCAGAGCCCGCGCGCTGCGCGAATTCCTGCAGGTGGGGCAGCTCGACGGCACACGGGCCGCACCAGTACGCCCAGAGATTGAGCAGCGCGGGCTTGCCCGCCAGCGCGGCGGCGACGTCGAACGGCGCGCCGTCGGCGAGGCAGGTCAGGGTGATTCCGGCCAGCGGGCCGGAGCCGGTCGCGCCCGGGGCGGGCGTCGGACACGCGACCAGGCCAGCGGCCGCGCGCTGCTCGGGCGAGGCCACCGCCACCGCCGGTTGCTTCGCCGTCTGCGCCGGGCCCGTGGTCTCGGAACCACCGCGCGGCCACAGCGCGACCGCCGCCGCGACGACGACGATCAGCGCGGCCAGCGCCCAGCGCAAGGCGGGCCGTCGCGACAGCGACGGTTCGGCGGAATCACTCACAGGCCGACCATATCGAGCAGGTGCTCGCGCTCCGGCCCCTTGATCAGCGCGGCCGCGACGGCCGGATCGGTCGGCCCGAGCCCGAACGACGGGCAGTCGTTGGCGAGCACGCAGGCCCCGCAGGCCGGTTTGCGCGCATGACACACCCGGCGACCGTGAAAGATCACCCGATGCGAGAGCATCGTCCACTCCTTGCGCTCGATCAGCTCGCCGACCGAGTGTTCGACCTTGACCGGATCTTCGTCCTCGGTCCACTTCCAGCGGCGGACCAGCCGGCCGAAGTGGGTGTCGACCGTGATACCGGGCACACCGAAGGCATTGCCGAGGATGACGTTGGCAGTTTTGCGCCCGATGCCGGGCAGCTTCACCAATTCGCCCATCGTGTGAGGCAACTCACCGTCGAATCCGGTGACGAGCGCCTGCCCGAGCCCCATGAGCGAACTGGCCTTGTTCCGGTAGAACCCCGTCGGCCGGATGTATTCCTCCAGCTCGGCACGGTTGGCCTCGGCGTAGTCGCGCGCGCTGCGATACTTCGCGAACAGCACGGGAGTGGTGAGGTTCACGCGGACGTCGGTGCACTGGGCGGACAGGATCGTCGCCACCGCCAATTCCAGCGGCGTGGTGAAGTCCAGCTCGCAGTGCGCGTCGGGGAAAGCCGCGCCGAGCGTCCGGTTCATCCGGCGGGCCCGCCGGACCAGTCCGGTCCGCGTTTCCGCAGCTATCGCGCGGTTCTTGCGCTTGCGGGCTGCGGAGATGCCGGTGGGAACCGCGGCCGTTTCCGTGGCCGGGGCGGCGTCGTCTGCGGCGGCGGTGGCGGGGGAAACGGGCACCTGTCCACCATACGGAACCACTACGACAACATTGGGCGCTCAGTTTGCCCGCTGTGTTCCATCTGAGACCTGGACGGTGTTTACTGCCTGTCATGCAAGGACTCGCTGTGGTGCTCTTCCCAGTGCTGTTGATGCTGTTCGCGCTGGGGATGGAGCGGGTCGAGAATCGGCTCCGAAAGCTTCTCGAACCCGACGAAGAGGTTCAGCAGTACCTGGACAACGCCAGCAACGCCGAAGTGAAAGAGCTGACGAAGCTCGGCCTGCCCGCCGCGGTCGCGCGGATGCGCAAGCGCCGGTCACGTGACTCCGAAATGGATGTCGCCCGCGCCAGCTGATCGATCGATTCCCGCGGGCGGACCCGCCCGTTCACGGTGTGCGCAGATCGCGCAATCCACACTTTACGTGGTGTCTGTCACTGTGCTGCCGTGATGCCGCGTAGACTGCGCTGTTGGTCGATTCGCTCGACCAGGTTCGCAAGCCATATCCCATAAGGAGCACATTCGTGGACGAGGCCCTCGCCAGAGCAGGCATCTTCCAAGGCGTCGAGCCCACCGCGGTGGCCGCGCTCGCCAAGCAGCTGCAGCCCGTAGATTTTCCGCGCGGCCACGTCATCTTCAACGAGGGCGAACCCGGCGATCGGCTGTACATCATCACGACGGGCAAGGTGAAGATCGGTCGTCGCTCACCCGACGGCCGGGAAAACCTGCTGACCATCATGGGTCCGTCCGACATGTTCGGTGAACTGTCGATCTTCGACCCGGGCCCGCGTACCTCGACCGCAACCACGGTCACCGAGGTCCGCGCCGTCACGATGGACCGCGACGCACTCAAGTCGTGGATCGATCAGCGCCCCGAGATCGCTGAGCAGCTGCTGCGCGTGCTGGCACGACGCCTTCGCCGCACCAACAACAACCTCGCCGACCTCATCTTCACCGACGTGCCCGGCCGCGTCGCCAAGGCGCTGCTGCAGCTCGCACAGCGCTTCGGCACCCAGGAAGCGGGCGCGCTGCGCGTGACCCACGACCTGACCCAGGAAGAGATCGCCCAGCTGGTCGGCGCTTCCCGGGAAACCGTCAACAAGGCGCTGGCCGACTTCGCCCATCGCGGGTGGCTGCGCCTCGAGGGCAAGAGCGTCCTGATCTCGGATTCCGAGCGCCTGGCACGTCGCGCTCGCTGATCGAGTAGTTCGTCGACGTCTCGGCACGCCGGGACCACCGGTGCGGCTCCGGAGGAAGAGGGCCTCGTCCGCACCACCGTGGTTCCGGCGTGCCGTCGTTGTTTCCGCGGCCTACCACGCATGCCGGGAGCCGACGTGCTGATCGATGCACGCCGGCTCTCGGACCGGGCTCAGGACCCGCGTTCTGCCCGTAGATATTCCAGTTGTGCCTTCACCGAGCTGCGCGCGGCGGGCCATAGGCGCTTGTCCACATCGGCGTACACCTTGCGGACAACCTCGAAAGCGCCTGCTTCCTGCCCTAATTCGATCAGGGCCACCCGGATCTGCTCGAGCCGTTCGCGGCGGTGGTTCAGGTAGTACTGCACCACCGGCGCCGCATCGGCATGGTCGGTACCGTGCGCGGGCAGCAGTGCCTTGCCCGCGCCGCGCTCGAGCAGCAGCTCCAGCGAGGACAGGAACTCGGCCAGCGCACCCGCGGTCGACGCGAGCACGGTGGTGCCCTCGCCGAGCACCGTGTCACCGGTGACGATCGCGTCGTCGAGCAGGAAACTCACCGAGTCGACGGTGTGGCCGGGGGTGGCCAGCACGGTGATCCGCAGGCCGGCCACCTCGATGACCTCGTCGGCGGCCAGCGCGGTCACCTCGCCGCGCAGATACTTCGGATCCACCGACCGCACCGGCGTCCCGGTGGCTTTCACCAGGTGATCGATGCCGCCGGTGTGGTCGGGGTGATGATGGGTGATCAGGGTCAGCGCGATCCGGCCGCCGGTCGCCTCGACGATGGCGGCGATGTGCTTCTTGTCCTTCGGCCCCGGGTCGACGACGACGTAGTCGTCACTTCCGGGTCCGCGCAGCAGCCAGGTGTTGGTGCCGTCGAGCGTCATCTGTGACGGATTGTCGGCCAGCAGCACCGACGCCGTCGGCGTGACCGCCCTGACCTGGCCGTACGCGGGATGTTCCAGTGCCATGACGGCTGCCTATCCGACCTCGACGATCAATTCCACCTCGACGGGTGTGTTCTTCGGCAGTTCCGAGACGCCCACCGCGGAGCGCGCGTGCACGCCTGCCTCGCCGAACACCTCGCCCAGGAATTCCGACGCGCCGTTGATCACGATCGGCTGATCGGTGAATCCCGGTGCGGAGTTGACGAATCCGACGACCTTGACGATCCGCACCACCTGGTCGAGCCCGACCAGATCGTGCACGGCGGCCAGCGCGTTCAGCGCGCACAGCCGCGCGGCCTCCTTGGCCTGCTCCACATCGACCTCGGCCCCGACCTTGCCGACCGCCGACAGCTCACCGTCGACGAAGGGCAGCTGGCCGGAGGTGTACACCAGCGATCCGGTGCGCACGGCCGGGATGTAGGCCGCGACGGGGGCGGCGACCGGCGGCAGGGTGACCCCGAGCCGATCGAGCGCGTCCTTCCACGCGGTGGCCACGCTACTTCTGCCGCTTCAGGTAGGCGACGTGCTGTTCGCCGGTCGGGCCGGGCAGCACCGTGACCAGCTCCCAGCCGTCGGCGCCCCACTGATCGAGGATCTGCTTGGTCGCGTGCGTCAACAGCGGCACGGTCGCGTACTCCCACAGGGTGACTTCACTCATGGTGTGAGTTTAGGGCTCACCCCGAACGCCGCCGAGAAACGGGTTATAGGCTCGGCGACGTGGGAGCACCAACAGCAGAGCCGGTTTCGTCGGTTCCCGGACCGTCGACCGGATGGCCACAGCGCGCGGCCAAAGCCCGCTTGCACTACGTGACCGGCAAGGGAGGCACCGGCAAGTCGACCGTTTCGGCCGCACTGGCCCTCGCCCTCGCCGCAGGTGGACGCAGGGTGCTGCTGGTCGAAGTGGAGAGCCGTCAGTCCATCGCGCAGCTGTTCGACCGGCCGCCGCTGCCACCCACCGAGACCCAGATCGCCAGCGCCGACGGCGGCGGCGAGGTCTTCGCGCTCGCCCTCGACATCGAGCACGCGTTCCTCGAATACCTCGACATGTTCTACAACCTCGGCTTCGCGGGCCGGGCGATGCGCCGGATGGGCGCCATCGAGTTCGTCACCACCATCGCGCCGGGCCTGCGCGATGTGATCCTCACCGGCAAGATCAAGGAGTGCGCGGTGCGCGTCGGCAAGGACGGCAGGCCCGCCTACGACGACATCGTCGTCGACGCTCCGCCGACCGGCCGGATCGCCAGTTTCCTCGACGTCACCCAGGCCATGGCCGAGATCGCCAAGGGCGGCCCGATCGCCTCGCAGGCCGAGGGCGTGTCCAAGCTGCTGCATTCCGATCAGACGATGATCCACCTGGTGACGCTGCTCGAGGCCCTGCCGGTGCAGGAGACCGCCGACGCGGTCGCCGAGCTCGCCGCCAACGATCTGCGGATCGGCACGGTGATCGTCAACCGGGCGGCCAAGTCTCAGCTCGACCCAGCCGAACGCGACCTGGCCGTGCGCGGCGAACTCGACACCGCCGACATCGCCTCGAGCCTGGCCAAGGCCGGGATCACCCTGCCCGACGAGGATTTCGCCGGTTTGCTCACCGAGACCGTCGACCACGCCACCATGCTGACCGCGCAGGACGAGAGCGCGGCGGAACTGGCGCAGGTCGACGTTCCCCAGCTGCACCTGCCCGCGCTCGGCGAAGGCATGGACCTGGGCGGACTCTACGAACTGGCCGAACAGCTATCCGCGCAGGGAGTGCGATGAGCGAGCAAGTGACCACCCCGCTGGATGTCTCCGAGATCATCGCCGATCCGACGGCGAGGGTGATCGTCTGCTGCGGTTCCGGCGGCGTCGGCAAGACCACCACCGCGGCCGCGATCGCGCTGCGGGCCGCCGAGGCAGGCCGCAAGGTCGTGGTGCTGACCATCGATCCGGCGCGCAGGCTGGCCCAGTCGCTGGGCGTTGCCGACCTGGACAACACGCCGCAGCGGGTCGAGCTCGGTCCCGAGGTGCCAGGCCAGCTGCACGCGATGATGCTGAACATGCGCCGCACCTTCGACGACATGGTGCTCGAGCACACCAGCGTGGAGAAGGCGGAGCAGATCTTCGCCAACCCGATCTATCAGACGGTCGCCTCGTCCTTCGGCGGCACGCAGGAGTACATGGCGATGGAGAAGCTCGGTCAGCTGGCCGGGCACAAGGAGTGGGACCTGATCGTGGTCGACACTCCGCCCTCGCGCAACGCGCTGGACTTCCTCGACGCACCCAAGCGGCTCGGAACCTTCCTCAACGGCAAGATGATCCGGCTGATCATGGCGCCCGGCCGCGGTGTCGGCCGGTTCGTCACCGGCGCGATGAGCCTGGCGATGCGTGGCGTGTCGACCATCGTCGGCGGTCAGATGCTCAAGGACGCCTCGACGTTCCTGCAGTCGCTGGAGTCGCTGTTCGGCGGTTTCCAGGAACGGGCGGAACGGACCTTCGCGATGCTGTCGAAGCCGGGCACCCACTTCCTGGTGGTCGCCGCGCCCGAGCCCGACGCGCTGCGCGAGGCGTCGTTCTTCGTCGACCGGCTCTCCACCGAGCAGATGCCACTGGCCGGTCTCGTGCTGAACCGGACGCACCCCGCGTTGTCGGGGCTGTCCGGTGATCACGCGCTGACCGCTGCCGATCAGCTGGCTGAATCGGACCCGCTCACCGCGTCGGTGCTGCGCATCCACGCCGAGCGGGTGGCGACGGCGAAGCGGGAGCAGCGGTTGCTGCATCGCTTCACCGGCGCCCATCCGCGGGTTCCGATCGTTTCGGTCACCGCGTTGCCGTTCGAGGTCTCCGACCTGGACGCGTTGCGCGCGGTCGGCGACCAACTGGCGGGCAAGCCCGCCTCCGCCTGAATCAGACGCTTAAGCTATTGCTTACATTCTCGTAACACCGGTCAACGGCGCCGATTCCGCAAACCCAGCGGTCTCGGCGCCGTTGTGATATCGGTCCGGTCTCGCCTGCTAGATCGCCACCTGATGCTGTCGCTGCGCCTGGAAGAAGTCGGCCCACGACGTCACATCGGGATGCTGCTTGAGCAGCGCGCGCCGCTGCCGCTCGGTCATCCCGCCCCACACTCCGAACTCGACCCGGTTGTCCAGCGCATCGGCACCACACTGCATCAACACCGGGCAATGACGGCAGATCGTCGCCGCCTTGCGCTGCGCCGCACCACGAACGAACAGCTGATCAGGGTCCACTTCCTTGCATCGCGCCTGGGCAACCCAAGCGATCCTTGCCTCGGCCTGCTCTACATCCAGTCGAGCGATGGGGGTTGTGATGTGCATTTGATGTGCCCCTTTGCAGTCCGAACACCGTTGTGCGGCGCTCCAGAATCGCGAGCGCGGATCACAGCAACCCAACTACCGCTGCGGTCCGCACCACATTCCACTTTGAGTGTTAGCTCTATCACACTGGGTTCTCAATCTAGGTAAAGGTATGGCGCTTGCGCAAGACCAGCCCCCGATTTTTTGGTACGGCCGTCCATTCAAATCGGTCTCCGACCGGCTAGTCCCGCTGTTCACCGGCGTGGCCGGGCGCGACACGCCGATGTGATCATTTTGTTGACACGCCCGAGCAATCCCCCTGGCGCCGGCCGGACATTCCCCGTCGAGCAGCACAACCGTGAAGGCCGCCACCCCACCCCTTACTCTGGGCAGGTGCCGATCACTCAAACGCTCGCGAGGCTGGCCGGCAGCTGCGCGCTGGCCTCCGTGCTAGTCGCCGGGCTGTTGTTCCCCTTGGCCGGTGGATTCGGGTTCATCTCCAACCGAGCCGCCGATGCCGTCGACAACGTCTCAGCCGAACTGGTGGAGGGCACGGTCCCGGCCGTCTCGACCATGGTCGACGCGAGCGGTGCGCCCATCGCCTGGCTATACGAGCAACGCCGCTTCGAGGTGCCGAGCGATCGCATCTCCAACAACATGAAGCTGGCGATCGTGTCCATCGAGGACAAGCGCTTCGCCGACCACAAGGGCGTCGACTGGCAGGGCACGCTGCGCGCGTTCCTGACCAACACCTCCTCCGGCGAGGTGCAGCAGGGCGCCTCCACGCTCGACCAGCAGTACGTGAAGAACTTCAACCTGCTCGTCGTCGCCAAGACCGACGCCGAACGCCGCGCCGCGATCGAGACCACCCCCGCGCGCAAGCTGCGCGAGATCAGGATGGCGCTCACGCTGGACCGCGAGCTGAGCAAGGACGAGATCCTCACCCGCTACCTGAATCTGGTGCCTTTCGGCAACGGTTCCTACGGCATCCAGGACGCGGCGCAGACCTACTTCGGCGTCGACGCCGCCGAGCTGACCATGACCCAGTCGGCGATGCTGGCCGGCATGGTGCAGTCCAGCTCCAAGCTGAACCCCTACACCAACGTCCAGGGCGTCACCGACCGCCGCAACACCGTGCTCGACACCCTGATCCAGAACATCCCGCACCGCGCCGAGGAATTCCGCAAGGCCAAGTCCGAACCGCTCGGCGTGCTGCCGGAGCCCAAGGGCCTGCCGCGCGGCTGCATCGCGGCCCAGGACAAGGGCTTCTTCTGTGACTACGCGCTGCAGTACCTGGCCGAGGCGGGCATCAGCCGGGAGCAGGTCGACAAGGGTGGCTACCTGATCAAGACCAGCCTCGATCCGGTGTTGCAGGAATCGGTGAAGCGTTCGGTGAACGAGCAGGCCGACCCCAACCTCGACAACATCGCCGAGGTCATGTCGGTGATCGCACCCGGTCAGGAATCGCACCCCGTCCTCGCGATGGCGTCGAGCCGCACCTACGGCCTCAACCGCGACGCCAACGAGACGCTGCTCGGCCAGCCGTACTCGCTGGCCGGTGACGGTGCAGGCTCGATCTTCAAGCTGTTCACCACAGCCGCCGCGATGGAGAAGGGCCTCGGTATCGCCGCCCAGGTGGACGTGCCAGGCACCTACGCCGCCAGGGGCATGGGCTACTCGAACTCGCCGGGCTGCCCGGCCGACTCGTGGTGTGTCAAGAACGCGGGCGCCTACCCGGGGTCGATGTCGGTGACCGACGCACTCGCGACCTCGCCCAACACCACCTTCGTGAAGATGATCCAGGACGTCGGCGTCGCGGCCGCGGTCGACATGGCTGTCCGCCTCGGCATGCGGGCCTACACCGAGCCGGGCACTTCCGGGCACGGCAACACGAGCCTGGCCGACCACATCAAGAACAACAACATGGGCTCGTTCACCCTCGGCCCGTTCGCGATCAACCCGCTCGAACTGTCGAATGTGGCCGCCACACTCGGCTCGGGCGGCAAGTGGTGCCCGCCGTCGCCCATCAAGGAGGTCGTCGACCGCGCCGGTAAGACCGTTCCGCTCACCCAGCAGGCGTGCGAGCAGGTGGTCGACCCCGGTCTGGCCAACACCCTCGCCAACGCGATGAGCAAGGACGACACCAGTGGTACCGCTGCCGCCGCGGCGCGTGCCGCGGGCTGGGCGGCCCCGATGTCGGGCAAGACGGGCACCACCGAGAGCCACCGTTCCTCGGCGTTCCTCGGCTTCACCAACTCGCTGGCATCGTCGGTCTACGTCTACGGCGACAGCCCGACCCCCGGCGAGATCTGCTCGTTCCCGCTGCGCAACTGTGGCGCCAGCAACGCCGCCGGTCTGTTCGGCGGTAACGAGCCTGCCCGCACCTGGTTCAACGCCATCAAGCCGGTACTCGACCGGTTCCCACCGCCGGCCCTGCCGCCGGTGGACGACAAGTACGTCCGCGGCGCGAACAACTCCCAGGTCCCCGACGTGGCGGGCAAGTCGCAGGGCGAGGCAACCTCGATCCTGTCCGGCGCCGGGTTCCAGGTGTCCGCGGTGACCAGTCCCGGCTCGCAGGCCAAGGGCACCGTGATGGGCAGTTCGCCCAACGGTTCGGCGATTCCCGGCTCGGTCGTCACGATCTACATCAGTGACGGCTCGGTCCGGGTGCCCGCGCCGACCACGCCGCCGCCTTCCGCGCCGGCGCCGGTGATCCCCGGCCTCCCGCAGATCCCGCGTCTGCCACCGATCCCGATCCCGGTGCCGCGGTAATTGCGAAAACAGGGCCGCCGTCCACTTCGGACGGCGGCCCTGTTCGTTTCTCGCGCAGGTCTACAGGCGCGCTTTGACCGCGGCCGACAGCCGCGAACCGTCGGCCTTGCCCTCGGCGAGCGCGGTGGCCGCCTTCATGACCTGACCCATCTGCTTCATCCCCGGCCGCTCGCCGATCTCCTCGGCGACCTGCGCGATCGCGGTGTCGGCGACCTGGGCTACCTCGGCCTCGGTCAGCTGGGTCGGCAGGTAGTGCTCGATGATCTCTTCCTCGGCGCGCTCGTTCGCGGCCAGTTCGCCACGCCCGTTCTGCTCGTAGATCACGGCCGACTCGTTGCGCTTCTTGGCTTCCTTCTGCAATACGGAGATGACCTCGGCATCGGAGAGTTCCTTCGCCTGCGCTCCGGAGACCTCGGCGTTCTGGATCGCGGCGAGCAGCATCCGCAGGGTCGACAGGCGCAGAGTGTCCTTGGCTTTCAGTGCGGCGGTCATATCCGCGCGCAGTTGCGATTTCAGTTCCGACATGCGCCTCACGCTAGCTGTTCGGCCTCTCGAGTCCCATCACATTTTCATCGCGGCTGAAATTCCGACCGTTTGTGCGGAAACACACGCGCCGTTCCGGGAGGGGGTCGCCTATGCTGGGCAAATGCCCGTTATCTCGACGTCCGCTGTCCGCCGAACCGCGTTGGGAGCCGCCGGGGCCGCCGTCGCCGGCATCGGATACGCCACGCTGATCGAACGGAACGCGTTCGTCCTGCGCGAAGCGACCATGCCGGTGCTCGCGCCCGGCTCGCCGACCTTGCGCATTCTGCACGTCAGCGACCTGCACATGATGCCGGGCCAGCAGCTCAAACAGCAGTGGCTGCGCGAACTCGACCGGCTCGAACCCGACCTGGTCGTGAATACCGGCGACAATCTTTCCCACCCCAAGGCCGTGCCCGCCGTTGTGCAATCCCTCGGTGCGCTGCTGGCCCGTCCCGGCCTGTTCGTGTTCGGTTCCAACGACTATTTCGCGCCGGTGCCGAAGAATCCGCTGAAGTATTTCAAGAAGGATCATCGCCGCGTTTACGGTGACCCGCTGCCCTGGCAGGATCTGCGCGCGGCGTTCACCGAACGCGGCTGGCTCGACCTGACCCACACGCGCCGCGACCTCGAGGTGGCCGGCATCCGCATCGCCAGCGCGGGTGTCGACGACCCGCATCTGCAGCGCGATCGCTACGACACCGTCGCGGGTGCGCCGAACCAGCTCGCGCAACTGAGCATCGGTGTCACCCACTCGCCGGAGCCGCGGGTGCTCGACCGGTTCGCCGAGGACGGTTACGACCTGGTCCTGGCCGGTCACACACACGGTGGACAGCTGGTCGTGCCCGGTTACGGCGCGCTGGTGACCAACTGCGGCATCGACAAGTCCCGGGTGAAGGGCGCCTCCCAGTGGGGCGAGCACACCCAGCTGCACGTCTCGGCGGGCATCGGCACCTCCCCGTGGGCGCCCTACCGATTCTGCTGCCGCCCGGAAGCCACCCTGCTGACGCTGGTCGGCGCCCCGCCGAAGCGGCCGTCGGCCGACACCGGCCACGGCGTGTCGGCATCGGAGGCCGTCGCCCGCTAGGGTCTGCCCCGAACGACTCTTGTCAGTAGGGGAATGACCGTGAGCAGTGGATCCGACGACCGACGCAACGACCCGACCATTTTCAGCGGGTCCGGTGCGCCGCACCAGCCCGACGCGCAATGGCAGCGTCCCGACGCGGTGAACCCGCCGCCGGGCGCGCCCGCGCAGGGGGATCCCGCTGCGGGACAGCCGAATCCGGGTGCGCCCGACCCGACCGCGGTGTGGACTCCCGGCAGCACCGGGCTCCCGCCGACCCTGCGCTGGGACGGATCGGGACCCATGCCGGGCCTACCCGATCCGACGCCGTGGACGCCGGCGGGTCCGCAGCAGTGGGACGCGGGTAATCCTCCTGCGGGACAACCCGGTTCGCCTCAGCCGTGGCAGCCCGGCCAGGCCGACGCGACCCAGCTGCGCAATCCCGCTGCGCCCTGGCCTGACCCACATGCCCCCGCCGGGCAGGCCGATCCGACGCAGCAGCACAATCCCGCTGCGCCCTGGCCGGGTTCGAATCCTCCAGCTGCGCCGCCTAGTCCGCCTCAACCGTGGCTGCCAGGACAGGCCGATCCCACTCAGGTAGGCGCCCCGAACGCGCCGTGGCCGGATTCGAATCCTCCTGCCGGTCAGCAGGTTCCGGGCCAGCAGTGGGGCGCGCCGCCGAGCCAGCCGCAATGGGGTGCGGGTCAGGCGCCTAACCAGCAGCCGTGGAATCCCGCTGCGGGACAGCCGAATCCAGCTCAGCAGTGGGGCCAGTCCGATCCGACGGTGCTGGGCGGGGCGACGTGGCAACAGCCGCAGCAGCAGTACGGGGAGATCCCGCCGCTCAAACAGTTCGGCAACCAGCCCTACGGTCAGCAGCCCTACGGTCAGCCGATCCCGCCTGGCCCGAAATCCGGCGGTAAGGCGGCGATCTGGGTGGCCGCGGGTCTCGCCGCGGCCCTGCTGGTGGGCGGCGCTGTCACCGCGGTCGCGCTGACCCGCGGCGACGACTCCACGACCACCGCGGGCGGGGGCACCACCCCGTCGATGGTCAGCGCCCTCACCACCACCGGCGCACCGCCCTCGTCGAGCAAGCCCAAGCCCAGTTCCACCACCCCGTCACCATCGGGTGCCGCATCCGACCGCAAGCCGCTCATCGAGGGCTACCAGGTGGTCGCCTCGCCCGACCGCGGCGCCGCCTACGACGTCCCGCCGAGCTGGAAGGTCGCCACCGAGACCACCATCGGCGGCGTCGGCGAACCGCCCGGTGACTCCGTCGTCGGCAAGGGCTACGCCACCGACGGTCGCGACTACTGCCCCGGCTCCACCCGCACCATGTCGCTGCTCACCGGCTCCAAGCAGGCCGACCACGCCGCGGCCGGCGCCGAACTCGGCACCAAGGCCGCTCCCCTGGCCTACAAGGGCTCCACCGGCACCCCCGGCCCCGCCCAGCCGCTGAAGTCGATCGACGGCAAGACCGAGGGCATGTTCACCGAGACCACCGGCACCGTCCCCAACCCCAAGCCCGGCTGCGCCCCCACCTTCTCCATCTACACCTACGCGTTCAAAGGCGCCAAGGACGGCAGCTTCGTCATGGTGATGATCGCCGACACCGGCGTCGCCGACGCCATCGATCCCGCCACCGCCAAGCGCATCTTCAGCTCCATCCGCGCCCTGAACTAACCCCCTGACCAGCCGGTTTAACAATCCACATCACCTCGTTGTAAGCTACTTCAGGTTCGCCTCACGGGGTGTGGCGCAGCTTGGTAGCGCGCTTCGTTCGGGACGAAGAGGTCGCAGGTTCAAATCCTGTCACCCCGACGTGTTGGTTGAGACACAGAGGAGCCCCTGACCAGTTCACTGGTCAGGGGCTCCTCGTATGTCTGGGGTGCTTCGCGGTCGAGGGGGTTCGGCCACCAGACGGTGACGGCGATGACCGAGAGCAAGCCGAGGATCAGGGCCAGGATGGCGGCGGAGTCGTTCATGGGTTCGCCTTCCGGGTGAGCGGAGTGGGAGCGCGGCGGCGGCCTCGAACAAAAGACTGCGCGCCGACTGTGTCGCGTGGCGTTCCCTGCGTGTTCGAAAGGCGTTGAGAAGTGCTCTCCGCGACAGCACGGTGATCGTGAGACAGAGCCGCTGTGAGGACCCGATAACCTGCCGCTTACTTTCTGTCACTTGATAGAAATTCCCGGTCGATAGCGTATACACCCATGTCGACAAGGGTGGATGCACCGGATGACGGCCCGGGCAGGCCGCTGCGGGACGTCGTGTACTCGACGCTGCGCGGCGAGTTGATGAACGGTGACATCCGGTTCGGCGAGCGGCTCACCGAACCGAAGCTGTCGAGCCGATTCGGCATCTCCCGCACGCCGGTGCGCGAAGCGCTGACGATGCTGTGCTCCGACGGTCTGCTGGAACGCGAGGAGTTCGGGTTCAGCCCGGTCCGGCCGAGCGTGGCCCGCATCCGCGACCTGTACGAACTGCGGCTGACGCTGGAGCTGGGCGGCATGACCCGGGTGCGCACCGACCCACGGCTCACCCATGACGAACAGTTGCTGCGCGCCGAACGGCAGCGCTGGCTCGCCCTGCAGGCCGATCCGCCCGCCCAGGAGCCGGGGTTCGTCGTGGTCGACGAAGAATTCCACGTCGCCCTGCTGACGGCGGCGGGCAATGCCGAGATGGTGCGCGCGCTGGTCGCGGTGAACTCCCGGATCCGGCATGTCCGCATGCACGACTTCATGATCAACAACCGCATCGAGACCACCATCAGCGAGCACCTCGGCATCCTCGACGCCGTCCTCGCCGGCGATCTCGTCCTGGCGCAGCAACTCCTGCACACCCACATCGGCGATTCGCTGGATGTCGTGCTGGAGCGCATCTCGCGAGCCGTCGCCGCCATGTCCATGAACGATTGAGGAGACGGCCATGTCAGCAGGACTACCTGGCACCACGACAGCCCGGGTCGCGGCGGCCTACGCGCGAATCGACGAGGTGGATCGGCCCGAGGTCTGGATCACGCTGCGGCCGCAGTCCGAACTCACATCCGAGGCAACGGAACTGGATCGTCGCGTCGCCGAGGGTGCAGTCCTACCGCTGGCGGGACTGCTCCTCGCCGTGAAGGACAACGTCGACGTAGCGGGCCTGCCGACCACCGCCGCCTGCCCCGAATTCGCCTATCCGGCCACCGAAACAGCCACCGCGGTGGCACGGCTGGTGGCGGCGGGTGCGCTGGTGCTCGGCAAGACCAACCTCGACCAGTTCGCCACCGGCCTGGTCGGCACCCGCAGCCCCTACGGCGCGGTCCGCAACGCACTCCACCCCGAATTGATCTCCGGCGGTTCGAGTTCCGGTTCGGCGGCCGCCGTCGCCCTCGGCATCGCCGACCTCGCGATCGGCACCGACACTGCGGGCTCGGGCCGGGTGCCCGCCGCCCTGCACGGCATCGTCGGCATCAAGGCGAGCCTCGGGGTGATCCCCGCGCACGGTGTCGTCCCCGCGTGCGCCGACTACGACGCGGTCACCGTGTTCGCCGCCGACCTCGACCTGGCCGTCACCGCCGCGAAGATCATGGCCGGCCCCGATTCCCGCGATCCGCGCAGCCGCGTCTGGCCGGCCGACGTGCGCCTGGCCGCGTCGTCCACGCCGAGGGTGGCGATCCCGCGCCCCGATGACCTCGCCCCGCTGAGCGATCCCTACCGCGTCGCCTTCACCGAAACTGTTGCGGGCCTGCGTGATCAGGGTGTCGAGGTGCACGAGATCGATATCTCGCCGCTGCTCGACGCCGCCCGCCTGCTCTACGACGGCGCGATCGTCGCCGAGCGGTACGCGGCCGTCGGCGAGTTCGTCGACAAGGGCGCCGCGGGACTCGACCCGACCGTCGCCGGGATCATCAGCGCGGCAAAGAATCTCGACGCCCACGCCTTCGTCGCCGACCTCGACACACTGGCCGAGACCCGCGCCACCGCACTGCTGGCCGGCTACGACGGACTTCTGCTGCCGACCACCACCGAGCATCCCTCGATCGCCGAGGTCACCGCCGATCCGCTGACGATCAACCGCCGTCTCGGCACCTACACCAACTTCTGCAACCTGCTCGACCTCGCCGCCGTCGCCGTCCCCGGCGCACCCACCGCCGACGGCCTACCGTTCGGCGTGATGGTGGTCGTCCCCGCCTTCGCCGACCAGCTCGCCGTCGACCTCGCCGCCCGCCTCACCGGCACCGAATCCCCGCTACTCGTGGAAACCGGTGTGCCACTGGCAGTTTTCGGCGCGCACCTGCGCGGCCAGCCACTGTACTGGCAACTCGAACAGCTCGGCGCCCGGTTCGCGGGCGAGATCACCACCAGCGACGCCTACCGCCTCACCGCGCTCGACACCACCCCGCCGAAGCCGGGTCTCGTGCGTCACGGCGACGGCCTCGGCGCACCGATCCGCGGCGAGCTGTTCCTGGTCTCCCCCGGCGGACTCGGCCGCTTCCTCGCCGAACTGCCGCCGCCGATGGCGCTGACCAGCATCGAGCTGTCCGACGGACGCTCGGTGGTCGGCTTCGCCTGCAGCTACGACGCCGCCGTCGCCGCCACCGACATCACCGGGCACGGGGGCTGGACGGCGTATCTGCGGGACTGACGGGGATGCCCAGCTCGGCGAGCAGGCCCGTCACGCGGCGGCCGATGTCGTCGCGGATGGGCCGCACCTGCTCCAGTTCCAGACCGGCCGGGTCGTCGATGATCCATTCCACGTAGCGCACGCCGGGCACCAGCGGACAGGTGTCGCCACAGCCCATCGTGACGATCACGTCGGCCGCCCGGATGATCTCGTCGGTCCACGGCTTCGGATACTCGCGCGAGATGTCGACGCCCACCTCCGCCATCGCCGCCACCGCGGCCGGATTGAGCTGCTCGCCGGGCACCGACCCGCCCGACCAGGCGACCGCGCGGCCCAGCGCCAGGTCCTCGAAGAAGCCGAGCGCCATCTGTGACCGGCCCGCGTTGTGGGTGCACAGGAACAGCACCGTCGGGCGCGGCTTGGCGACCTTGCCTTCGACCTTGGCCAGTGCCTGCAGGCGCTGCCTGCCGAAACGTTCCGCCAGCAGCGGGAGATACAGGGTCACCGTCGCCCTCGCGGCGAAGTCGTCGTAGGAGGAATGCAGGAAACGATGGATCGTCTCCAGCTCGAACATCGTCGCGAACTCTTCGCGCAGCCGTACCTCGGCACGATCCAGCGCTTCTTGGTGCTCGGCAATTTCGACCACCCCCCAACCCTGACGGCGGATGCCGTCGAACGCAAACGACCGGGCCGGTCACCCCTCGTCGGACCAGCCCGGTCGTTGTACCCCGCGACACGGATCGGAACGTTTCTGGCCCAGTCCTTCGGTGTGGTTACCGTCGGCAGTGCGTCTTCAGCGTCTGGAAGAGCCACCTTCTGGTCTGCACCGCCGGGTCCGACTGATCACCCCTCGAGACCGGTCGGACCCGGTTGTTCCGGTGTCTGCAGAAAGGATGCGATGTCCGTCTCGAGAGGTTCTTAAGAACAACTTGTCAGCACAGGCCGTTTCTTCGGCCATGATGGAAGTACCGACAAGATGGAGAACGACGATGGAGACCTTGATCGTCTGGGTGCTGGCCAGCCTGCTGTACTGGTTCAGCAACTTCTGACCGATACGACATCGACGGCGCGGACGCCGAACCGCTTCCGCGCCAACCTATTTCCTGCGGACACGACACGAGGCAGGTATGCCTTGCGGCGTACCTGCCTCGGTGTCTACTACTCGCTTCCGGATCAGCCCTCCCGGCCGGCCCGCACCCCTTCCTCGACCCGCTTGCCGAGCTCGGCGTCGACATTGCGCCAGTACTCGAACACCCGGCTCAGCACCGGCTCGCTGACACCGGCGAGCACGTGGCCGACGATGTTGTCGACCAGGCGCGCGCGGGCGGCGTCGTCGAGTACCTCACGCACCAGCGTGCCAGCCTGGGTGAAGTCGCCGTCCTCGGCGTGCTGGATGTAGCCTGCCCGCACCATCGACGGATCGAACTCCCACAGCCCGCCGTCGCCCGCCTTCGAGGGGTCGGCGTGCGGGCCGCCGAAGGAATTCGGCGCGTAGACCGGCACGTCGGCGGGGTTGTACTGGTACCGCATGGCGCCCTCCTTCGAGTAGGAGTTCACCTCGGCCGCCTTGGCCTGGTTCGGCGGCAGCTGCGCGTAGTTGGTGCCGATCCGGTAGCGGTGCGCGTCGGCGTAGGCGAAGACGCGGCCGAGCAGCATCTTGTCCGGCGAGAAGCCGATGCCGGGGACGATGTTGGACGGCTCGAACGCGGCCTGCTCGATATCGACGAAGAAGTTGCCCGGATTGCGGTTCAGCGTCCACTTGCCGACCTCGATCAGCGGATAGTCCTGCTGCGACCACACTTTGGTCAGGTCGAACGGGTTGAAGCGGTAGGCCTCGGCCTCGGCGACCGGCATGATCTGGACCTTCAGCGTCCAGCTCGGGAAATCGCCGCGCTCGATCGCGTCCCACAGGTCCTTGCGGTGGTAGTCGGGGTCGGTACCGGCGAGGGTGTCGGCCTCGGCCTGGGTCAGGAACTCGATGCCCTGGTCGGTCTTGAAGTGGTACTTCACCCAAAACCGCTCGCCCTCGGCGTTGATCCACTGGTAGGTGTGCGAGCCGAAACCGTCCATGTGCCGGTAGGTCCTCGGCAGGCCGCGGTCGCCCATCAGCCAGGTCACCTGGTGCGCCGACTCCGGGCGCAGCGTCCAGAAATCCCACTGCATGTTGTGGTCGCGCAGGCCGCTGCCGGGCAGACGCTTCTGCGAGCGGATGAAGTCGGGGAACTTCATCGCGTCCTTGATGAAGAAGACCGGGGTGTTGTTGCCGACGAGGTCGTAGTTGCCGTCCTCGGTGTAGAACTTCACCGCGAAACCGCGCGGGTCACGCCAGGTGTCGGGGCTGCCCTGTTCGCCGGCCACGGTCGAGAACCGGACCAGCGATTCGGTGCGCGCGCCCGGCTGGAACAGCTTGGCCTTGGTGTAGCGGCTGACATCGCCGGTCACCACCAGCTCGCCGTAGGCGCCGGAGCCCTTGGCGTGCACGATCCGCTCCGGGACCCGCTCGCGGTTGAACTGGGCCAGCTTCTCGATCAGGTAGTGGTCGTGCAGCAGCACCGGTCCCTGGGTTCCGGCGGACAGCGATTCGTCGTCGCTCTCGACGGCACTACCGGTGTTCGTGGTGGTCGGCTTGGTCATTTCGCGTCCTCCTGGTTTCGACAGTCGGGGCACAACCCCCAGAAGACGACCTCGGCCTCGTCGATCGCGAAGCCATGATCGTCCGCGGGCTGCAGACAGGGCGCGGCGCCGACGACGCATTCGGTGTCGGCCACCGCCCCACAACTTCGGCACACCAGGTGATGGTGATTGTCTCCGGTCCGCGTCTCGAACCGGGCCGGTGAGCCCGCCGGTTCGATCCGCCGCAGGATTCCCACCCGCACGCAGGCATTGAGCACGTCGTACACCGCCTGCGTCGACACCGTGCCCAGCGTTGTCCTGGCCACGGCGGCGATCGCCTCCGCATCCGAATGCGGCTGCGCGGCAACGGCATCCAATACCGCGATCCGGGGCGCGGTAACCCGCAGTCCCGCATCACGCAACAGGCGGCGAGCGTCGATCTCCTCGGTGTGCACGACATCCACTCTCCTCTTTTTCTGGAATTAGTCAAGAAATGGAGAGAATCAAGCATCGTTGCGCGGATCACACCGAGCCCGTGGAATAGCTCGCCGGGCGACTCGGTTGAACACCACTGTCGGCGTCCGAACAGCCCCGGGCCTCACCCCTTTGTCGCTACGAGCGACCACTCGCCGAGAGGCGCTTGTGGGGCGTCGACACCCCTGACGGGCCGTCCGGAGAGACGGTCCTTCGACTCGAACGCCGCCAGGTCTCCCTCATCGACCTGGCGGCGTTTGTCATGTCACGGCACGACTCGCACAGCGCCCGGCGATGCTCGAGGATGGGGGTATGGCTTCGGAAGCGCGGTTACGGCGTGGGCTGGGATTATGGGACTCGGTGGTGATCGGGCTCGGTGCGATGGTGGGCGCCGGGGTGTTCGCGGCATTGGGGCCCGCGGCGGGGGTGGCGGGGTCGTGGCTGCTGGTGGCGTTGGGGGTGGCGGCGGTGGTCGCGTATTGCAATGCGATGTCGTCGGCGCGGTTGGCCGCGCTGTATCCGGTGTCGGGTGGGACATATGTGTACGGGCGGCAGCGGCTGGGGGCGTTCTGGGGGTATCTGGCGGGGTGGGGGTTCGTCGTCGGGAAGACGGCGTCGTGTGCGGCGATGGCGTTGACGGTGGGCAGTTACGCGTGGCCGGAGCAGGCGCACGCGGTGGCGGTGGGGGCGGTGGTCGTGGTGACCGGGATCAACTATGTGGGAGTACAGAAGTCGGCGCTGGCGACGCGGGTGATCGTAGGGCTGGTGCTCGCGGTGCTCGCCGCGGTGGTGGTGGCCGGGTTCGGCGGGAATCGGTCGGCGGCGACGGTTCTCGATGGGGAGATCGGCCCGTACGGCGTGTTGCAGGCGGCGGGGCTGCTGTTCTTCGCGTTCGCCGGGTATGCGCGGATCGCCACGCTCGGTGAGGAGGTGCGCGATCCCGAGCGCACGATTCCGCGGGCGATCATGCTCGCGCTGGCGGGGGCGCTGGCGGTGTACACGCTGGTCGCGGTGGCCGCGCTGCTCACGCTGGGTTCCGGCGGACTCGCGGCGGCGCGTGATCCGCTCGCACAGGTCGTCGAGGCCGCGGGCGCTGGATGGCTCGCGCCGGTGGTGCGGGCGGGCGCGGTGCTCGCCGCCGCGGGGTCGCTGATGGCGCTGATCCTCGGTGTGTCACGGACGACGCTGGCCATGGCGCGCGACGGGCATCTGCCGCGCGCGCTCGCCGCGGTGCATCCCCGGTACGCCGTGCCGCATCGCGCCGAGCTCGCGGTGGGCGTCGTCGTCGCGGTACTGGCGGCGACGATGGACCTGCGCGCGGCGATCGGGTTCTCCTCGTTCGCCGTACTCGGCTACTACCTGGTCGCGAATCTGTCGGCGGCCACCCTCACCGCGGCCGAACGCAGGCCGCCACGCTGGGTTCCCGTGCTCGGTGCGCTCGGATGCGTCGTCGTCGGGTTCTCGTTGCCCATCGGCTCGGTGCTGGCCGGGCTCGGCGTGCTGGCTGTCGGCGCGGCAGTGTATGTGGTTCGGGGTTTTACGGGTAGATGAACATACCCGCGATTAGGGGCTCGGGCGGCCCCGCTTTACGGGTTACGGAACTCGGCGCGGGCTACTCTCGGCCGTATGGGGCTGATCAGGGGTTTTTTCGCGGGAACGATGGTGGCCACCTTGGGTTCGGCGAGTCTGTTCGCCGGGCCCGCGACCGCCGCCCCTGACACATCGACGACCTGTGCGGTCACCTCGGCACGCGAGCTCGAACGCGCCCGCCCCGAACAGGTCGGCCTCGACTCGGCGAAAGTCGAAGCGGCACTGCAGTTCGCGGCCAGCCGCAACCGGTTGAATGTGCAGGTGTTCCGGCACAACTGCCTGGTCGGAGAAGGGCTGCGCAACGACGAGACCGGCAATGTCGCGTGGAACATCTGGAGCGTCACCAAATCGGTGGTGTCGTTGCTCGCCGGAATCGCCTCCGATCAGGGCAAACTCGTGATCGATGCGCCGATCGATCACTACCTGCCCGCGGGCCTCGGCGATGCGGCGCACCGCTCGATCACGGTGGAGAACCTGCTCACCGAGACCTCCGGCATGAAGACCGGGGTGCTCACCGAGGGCGTCACCGCGGTGATCCCGGTCGACCCGAACAGTGCCGTGCAGGCGCTGGCCGTGGAGCTGACCAACCCGCCCGGCACCACATTCAGCTACAGCCAGCGCAATGTCGACCTGCTGTCGTATGTGATCGAGCTGGCCGTCGGCGAACCGCTGCAGCAGTTCGCGCAGCGCGAGCTGTTCGACCCGCTCGGCATCGAACGCGGCGACTACTACTGGGCGCGCGACCGTTCCGGCCACACCTACGGTTACGCGCATCTGCTGCTGCCGCCCAACGACCTGGCCAAGCTCGGGCTGCTCGTCGCCAACGACGGCCGCTGGGGCGATTCCCGGCTCCTCTCGTCCGGCTACCTGCGCAAAGCCCGCACACCGTCACCGCAGAACAGCTGCTACGGCTATCTGTTCTGGGTGGGTGCGGGCTGCGCCGAGTCGCCGGACTTCCTGCCCGAAGACACCTTTTTCATGTCGGGCCTCGGCCTGCAGAATATCTTCTTCATGCCGAGCCTGGACCTGACGGTGATGTGGACCGGCACGTTCGGCAACGAGACCAAGTACGGGCCCGCCGGGGTGATCGCGCATACCGAGGAACTGCCGCACGAGTTCTTCCGGCGGTTGTTCACCGCGTTCACCGACACGAAAGCGCCTGTAGCACAGCCGTATGTGGAGCCACCGGTGCAGTTCGATCCGGCCACGCTCGTCGACCGCGACATCCTGCTGGCGGTGTTCGGGATCGGCCCCGGCGCCTATCCCGGCTGCACCGTCTTCAGCTGCCTGAACCAGCCACTGGCCGCGCCGTTCGCCAGCATTCCGCCGGGGTGCGCGATCCTGGCCTGCGTCGGCGACGATCCACGTACCCCGGGAATCCGTTAGCTGGTAAGCAATCCCGGCCCCGCTCGCCCCGACCTCTAGGAGGGGCAGGCCGACGAAGTCGGCCGTCGCGGCCGTCCCGCCGGTCAGGCGCCGTTGCGTAGGCGACGAAGGAGCAAGCAACGGTGCCTGACCGGCGGGACAGGAGGGGCCGCGACCTCGAGCGCGCCAGCGCTCCAAAAACTCAGTTGTTCAGCAGCACTTCCGCGATCTGAATGGTGTTGAGCGCGGCGCCCTTACGCAGGTTGTCGCCGGAGATGAACAGCGCCAGACCGCGACCGCTCGGAACGCCCGGATCCTGGCGGATACGGCCGACCAGGGATTCGTCCTGGCCCGCGGCGGCCAGCGGGGTCGGCACGTCGACCAGGCGCACGCCCGGCGCCTTGGCCAGCAGTTCCTTGGCCTGCAGCACCGAAAGCGGTTCGGCGAACTCGGCATTGATCGACAGCGAGTGGCCGGTGAAGACCGGCACGCGCACGCAGGTGCCGCTGACCAGCAGGTCGGGCAGGCCGAGAATCTTGCGACTCTCGTTGCGCAGCTTCTGGTCCTCGTCGGTCTCGCCGGAGCCGTCGTCGACGAGCGAACCCGCGAGCGGGATCACGTCGAACGCGATCGGGGCGACGTACTTGTTCGGCGCGGGGAACTCGACTGCGCTGCCGTCGTGCACCAGCTTCTCGGCGTCGTCGGCCACCGCGCGGATCTGCGAGGCGAGCTCCTCCACACCGGCCAGGCCGGAGCCCGAAACAGCCTGGTACGACGACACGATCAGGCGCTGCAGGCCGGCCACGTCGTGCAGCGGCTTGAGCACCGGCATCGCGGCCATGGTGGTGCAGTTCGGGTTCGCGATGATGCCCTTGGGCAGGTTGCGGGTGGCCTCGGGGTTGACCTCCGAGACGACCAGCGGCACATCGGGATCCTTGCGCCACGCCGAGGAGTTGTCGATCACGGTGACGCCGACGGCCGCGAAACGCGGGGCCTGCACGCGCGACATGGTGGCGCCGGCCGAGAACAGCGCGATGTCGAGACCCGACGGATCGGCGGTCTCGGTGTCCTCGACGACGATCTCGCCGCCGCGCCACGGCAGCGTCTTACCGGCCGAGCGCGCGGACGCGAAGAACCGCACCTCGTCGGCCGGGAAGTTGCGCTCTTCGAGCAGCTTGCGCATGACGGCGCCGACCTGACCGGTCGCGCCGACGACTCCTACCCGTACACCCATCGCTTAACGCCCCGTTCCGCCGTGGACGACGGCGGCCTCTTCGCCGCCGAGATCGAAGGCCTTGTGCAGGACCTGCACTGCCTCGTCGAGTTCGGTGTCGCGCACCAGAACCGAGATCCGGATCTCCGAGGTGGAGATCAGGTCGATGTTCACGCCGGCGTTGGCCAGCGCCTCACAGAAGGTGGCGGTGACGCCGGGATGCGACTTCATGCCCGCACCGACCAGGGAGACCTTGCCGATGTGGTCGTCGTAGAGGACCTGCGCGAAGCCGATCTCCTCCTGGCGCTTGGTCAGCATCTCGACCGCGCGGGCGCCGTCGGTCTTGGGCAGGGTGAAGGTGATGTCGGTTTTGCCCGTGTCGACCTTGGAGATGTTCTGCAGCACCATGTCGATGTTGATCTCGGCGTCGGCGACCGCGCGGAACACCTTGGCCGCGTAGCCCGGCTCGTCCGGCAGGGCGACGACGGTCACCTTGGCCTCGCTGCGGTCGTGCGCGACGCCGGTCAGGATTGCCTGCTCCACGGGAATGTCCTCCATCGATCCGAAAACAGTGGTGCCGATCTTGTCGGTGTAGGACGACCGAACATGAACGGGAACGTTGTAGCGGCGCGCGTACTCCACGCAGCGCAGCATCAGCACCTTCGAGCCGCAGGCCGCCATCTCCAGCATCTCCTCGTAGGAGATGTTGTCGAGCTTCTGCGCGTCGCCCACGATGCGCGGGTCGGCGCTGAAGATGCCGTCGACGTCGGTGTAGATCTCGCAGACATCGGCTTTCAGCGCGGCGGCCAGCGCGACGGCGGTGGTGTCGGAACCGCCGCGGCCCAGCGTGGTGACGTCCTTGCTGTCCTGGCTGACGCCCTGGAAGCCGGCGACGAGCACGATCTGCCCCTCGGCCAGCGCCTCCTGCAGGCGGCCCGGGGTGACGTCGATGATCTTGGCGTTGCCGTGCGCGCCGGTGGTGATCACACCGGCCTGCGAGCCGGTGAACGAGCGCGCCTCGGCGCCGAGCGAATGAATCGCCATGGCCACCAGCGCGTTCGAGATGCGCTCACCGGAGGTGAGCAGCATGTCCATCTCGCGAGCAGGCGGCGCGGGGGCCACCTGCTCCGCGAGATCGAGCAGCTCGTCGGTCGTGTCACCCATGGCCGAGCAGACCACGACGACGTCGTGGCCCTGCTTCTTGGTCTCCACGATCCGTTCAGCGACGCGCCGGATCCGCTCGGCGGTGGCCACCGAGGATCCTCCGTACTTCTGAACAACGAGAGCCACGGCTAGGTCCTTCACGATCGACAATCAGGCTTGGTATCAGCGACCTAGACTACCGGCCCAGGTCCACCGGTTTTGCCGCTACCTCCCCAGCCTGTGGAAAACGACACAGGCTTGTCACCTGTGGATAGCCGCGGGAATCAGGCCCGGACGAACCAGGTGACCTGCGTGCCGTTGTCGAATTCCTTGCGCTGCACCGGCGTGAAGGATGTCGGTTTGAAGACGCCGGTGAACGCGTGTACGCCCTCGCCCGCGATGACCGGATAGCTCTTGATGACGATCTCGTCGATCTCGTCGATGAGCTGACCGGCCAGCTTCCCGCCGCCACACAGCCAGATGTCGCTGCCTTCCTGCTTCTTGAGTTCGCGGACCAGCTCCGCGGGATCGCCGGCGACGATCTCGACGCCGGGGTGATCGGCCTGTGCGAGCGAGGACGAGACGACGTACTGCTTCAGGTGCGAGAACGGGCTCTCGACGTGCTCGCCCGGCAGGATGTAGGTGCCGCGACCCATCAGCACCGTGTCCCAGTTCTTGGCTGGCAGCTCGGGGTCCATGCCGAAGTGCGCCCGGAGATGGGTCGGAATGGCATCGGGGAACTCGGCCATCATCCATTCCATGTAATTCTGCGGCGTCGGATAGAAGTCGACCTCCCCGCCGGGACCCGCGATGTAGCCGTCGAGCGAGACACCGATGTAGTAGACAAGCTTTCGCATGGGTACCGCCTAGGTTGTTGTACTCTGAATGAAGTGGTTTGAACGTAGTACTACAGACGGAGTGGTGTCAAGTGCGAACTAATCCCGAGCGACGGCAAGCTCTGCTCGACGCGGCGATCGAGGTGCTGGCAGGCGAAGGCGCGCGAGGCCTCACCTTTCGCGCGGTGGACAAACAGGCAGGGGTGCCCGTCGGCACCGCGTCCAACTACTTCACCAGCCGCGACGAGCTGCTCACCCAGGCGGGCACGCGCTTCTACGAGGTGGTCCAGCCGACCGAGGAGACGATGGCGCTGGTCAGCGAGGGCCCGAAGACGGTCGAGAACATCAAGGGGCTGATGAAGGAGGTCGTCAGCCGGCTCGAATCGCACCGCACCGCCTACCTCGCGCTGCTCGAATTGCGGCTGGAAGCCACCCGGCGTCCCGAGCTGCGCGAGGTGCTCACCGAGCGGGTCCGCGCCGACCTCGACTTCAACGTCCGCAACCACCTGGCGTCCGGCCAGCCGGGGGACGAGGCGTCGGTACTCCTGCTGTATCTGGCGCTGAACTGGCTGATCGTCGAACACCTCACCCTGCCCGGAATTTTCACCGAGCAACAGAGCATGGAACTGATCGAAACCGCCGTCGAGCGGGCAATAAGCGGCTGACCCGGTCATTTGTCCAGACCATAGACGTGTTGACGATCACTGGTACAGCTGTGCACAATCGGGCGCGAAGACAGCGGGGGTTCGGAGGATAGACAAAGATGCGCTCGAAGATCGACATCCGCTTCACCGTTGATGCCCCCATCGATCAGGTCATGGATGCCCTACTCGCCGTCGATCGAATGGCGGAGTGGTCCCCGTCCTTCAGCGACGTGCGCATCGGCCCCCTCGATCCCGACGGCAGACCGCGCCGGGTGTTCGTGACCGCGCACTTCATGGGCGACTCGGACGCGCAAGTCCTCGAATACACCTGGGAACCCCACCGGGTGTCCTGGGAGGTCGTCGACAGCAGCCGCGGCTCGAAAGGCGGCGCCTCGTACGAGCTGTTCGAGGGCCCGGAGGGCACCGAGGTCGACCTCCACGTCGAATTCCGGTACCCGCTGCCCATCCCCGGCCTGCTGTTCAACCGGAATCTCCGCAAGGTGAACCAGCAGGGTGTGGACAACTTCATCGACTTCGCCGAGCAGTTCCCCCATGTCGAGGGTTACGCCATCGGCTAGTTGCGCCGACGGCGAAAGCGATCGCTCGTTCCGCGCGGACGACGAGTCCGGGTGCGACGATGAGCGGCATGATCGGTACTCGACGGGTTCGGTTCCAGCAGGTGGCCGAAGGCGCCTCGGTAACCCAGCTCGAACTGTTCTTCGACCTCGTGATCGTCTTCGCCTTCACCATGGTCACCGCACTGGCCGCCGACGATCCCACCCCGACGAACGTGATCCGCGCCGCGCTGGTCCTCGCGCTGATGTGGTGGCTGTGGATCGCCTATTCCTGGCTCGGCAATGTCGTGCGGGCCGACGAGGGCATGGCCAGGATGGCGATGTTCGTCGCGATGGGCGGCGCGTTCATCGCGGCGCTGACCATCCCCGAGGCGTTCGAGGATCTGAGCGGAGGATGGTTCGGCCCGCTGGTCTTCGCCATCGCCTACCTCGTGGTGCGGCTCGTGCACGTCTCGATCTTCTGGGTGATCAGCGCCGAGGACTCCCAGCTGCGCGGGCAGGTGCTGCGCTGGGCGCTCGGCTCGATCACCCTCGGCACCTCGCTGCTCGTCGTCGCCGCGATGACCGATGGCCTCACCCAGATCGTGCTGTGGCTCGCCGCGATCGTCAGCGACATGGTCTGGACCTGGTTCGCGGGCACCGACTGGCGGATCAACTCGGCCTCGCATTTCGCCGAGCGCTACGGCCTGATCGTCATCATCGCGCTCGGTGAGTCCATCGTCTCGATCGGCATCGGGGTGGCGGGTCTGCCGATCTCGTGGCCGATCGCGCTGGGCTCGATGCTCGGGCTCGCGGTGTCGGGCCTGCTGTGGTGGCTGTACTTCGACGTCGCGGCGATATCGATCGAGCACGCCTTCGCCCACGCCAGGGGCGCGCACCAGATCAAGATCGCGCAGCGCAGCTACACCTACGGGCATTTCCCGACGATCGCCGGTGTCATCGCGCTCTCGCTCGGGTTGAAGAAGGTGCTGTACTACGTGGGCGACGAATCGCATCACAAGCTGACCGACGCGCTGCACGGCATTCCGCTCGCCGCGCTCTTCGTCGGGCCCGCGCTGTTCCTGCTCGGCGTCGTCGCGGCGAAGTACTACGCGACCCACTCGGTGTCGATCGCCAGGGTGGTCACCGCGGTGGTCCTCGTCGCGCTGATCCCGGTGGCGACGAATCTGCCCGCGCTGGCCTCACTCACCGTGCTCTGCGCGGTGCTGGCCCTGCTGGTGATCTTCGAGACCGTGCGCTACGCCCAGCCGCGCGACGAGATCAGGCACGCTTGATCTGACCGAGGTGGTGGCGCACGCTGTGCTCGGCGGGCGTCGCCCCCCGGTGCGACGGCGGTACCCGCACGCCTGCGCGGACCGCGTCGTTGATCTGGTCCAGGTTCTCCCGCAGCATGTCGGCGACGAGTTCGTCGGTGCGCGGGTCGTCGAGCAGTTGGCGCAGCATCCGGTACACGGTGTCGGCGACGAGCCGGATGATGTCGTCGTGGAACGGGAGATAGCGCAGCTTGCCGGTCTGCGGATCGTTCTTGATCAGGTCGACGATCATCTGGTCGACCTCGGCGTGGTTCTCCTCCAGCGCCGCGGCGATGTTCTTGGTGTAGTGGCCTGCGCGCAGGACCTTGGAGACCTCGTCCAGGATCGCGATGGTCATCGGGCGCTTGATGACGTCGACGATGGTGCCGACGAACCGGTTCACGATCGACGCGGTGACCCGCTCACCGAGCGCCCGGTCGGCGACCCGGCCGAGCCGGATCAGGATCACCACGATCCGCAGCAGCCGGAAGCTACGGAAGATCGGGCTGGTCACCGGGATCATGCCGAGCACTTCGTACCAGTAGACGAACGGGAACGACCACGGCCAGCCCGCGCGCCGCCAGCGCCACAGGAACTCGATCAGGAAGATCGCGCAGATCGTCCAGTCGGTGATCACGATCGCGCGATAGGTCGCGTCCGAGACCGGGAAGAAGGTGATCCAGACGACCAGGACCACCGAGATGATCGCCAGGACCAGCATGAACAGATCGGTGCGTAGCGACGGAGTCTTGGAGCGCACGTCCGGCAGTGCCTCGACCCGCTCGATGCCCGGTGAGGCCACCAGTGTGCTCCCTTCGAACGCCATCGTCCCCTGCCGAGGGTAACGGCCCGAGCGGCGCGCGCCTGCCGGATCGCGCGCCGTGGTGTCGGCGAGTGTTCAGCGGCCGTCGGCGACGATCGCGGCGATATTGCGTTCGGCGAGCGCGGTGATCGTCAGCGACGGGTTGACCGTCGCGGTGCTGCCCGGGATCGCCGCGCCGTCCATCACGTAGAGGCCGGGGTGCCCGTGCACGCGGCCGAAGGCATCGGTGGCCTTGCCGAGCACGGCGCCGCCGAGCGGGTGCGCGGTGAACTGGGCATTCGCGTCGTAGCCGAGCGCGCCGTATTCGGTGATGGCCCCAGCGCGCTCGGCGATCCGGTGGTCGACCGCGCGGGCCGCGCTCGCGACGACGTGCTGGGTGGCCGTCGGCCAGCTCAGCCCGACCCCGCCCGACGCGGCGTGGTAACCGAAGCGGGTCCTGGTCGAATCGAGCACCATGCCCAGCGAGGCCAGCGCGCCGGTCTCGAACGGGATGCCGGGGATGTACCAGTTCTCCAGGGTCAGCGGGACGGTGGCGGCATCGAAGATCCGGCTCGCGCTCGGCACGCCCTGGCCGTGGCCTGCCACGCTGCTGGCGCCCCGGGCGAGCACCACGTCACCGTTGGTGCCCCAGCCGTCGCCGATGTGCTCGTTGAGGTTGGGCAGCGCGCCGGTCGCCTGGGCGCGGACCAGCAGCTCGGACGTGCCGATGGAACCGGCGCCGAGGAACAGCTGGTCGCAGGTCAGCGTGCGGGTGCCGAAGACATGACCCGACGGTGCCAGTTTCGTCACGGTGACCACGAACTTGCCGCTCGCCTCCTGGGCGATGCTGTCGACCCGGTGGCCCGGATACACCTGGGACTTGCCGGTCTGGGCGGCGTAGCGCAGGTAGTTCTGGTTCAGGTCGAACTTGGCGCCGTTGGAATTGCCCAGATTGGAGCGGGCGGCGGTGGCCGAGGCGCGGGACGTGCCGGCGAGCTCGCTGCGCAGCACGTCCCAGGTGAAGATCGAATCGTTGGGCACCGGCTGGTAGCCGGCCGCGCGCACCTGGTCGTCCCAGGCGCGCGAGTGCGCGAACGGGGAGGCGTTGTAGATGTCGGCGGGCATCGGGTCCAGGCGCAGCATCTCGCGCACCCGCGGGTAGTAGACGGCCTCGAGCTCGCCGTAGTCGACGACGCCGCCGAAGACGTGGTCGAACAGCTTGCGCTCGGGCGCCACCATCGCGCCGCTGAAGATCACCGAGCCGCCGCCGACCGCCGCCGCGCGCCACACATCGATCCCCGGGTACTCGGTGACGTCGAGAACGCCGCCGAACGAACCGAAACTCATCGGCACCTTGGTGACGCCGGTGAAGCTGGTCCGATGCCAGAAGCCGCGGCCGTCGGGCAGGTCGTCGCCGGTGAAGATCTCGCGCCACGGGTCGTTGGGCCAGCGTGAGCCGCGCTCGAGCACGGTGTTGGCGATCCCGGCCTCGGCCAGCCGCAGCGCGGTGACGGCAGCGCCGAAACCGGAGCCGATGACGATGGCCTGCGTATGCGCCGGTGCGTCCGGGATCGGTGCGAAGATCTCCGGCACCCAGGTCTGGAACATCGCTTCCCGCGGATCAGCCGTCGCCACCGGGTTCGTCAGCGTTGTCCCCACGGCACCGGCAAACGTCGCCAGTCCCGCTGCCTTGAAAAAGGCACGTCTGTGCACCAGGCCACCTCCCTCATCACGCATGGCCGAGCGCAGGATACCGCGAGTGAAACACCAATGGTGTTCGAGTGAGCGGCCTTTGGTGGTCGTCACAACGGCGGCAGCCGCCGCATGAGCGTTCTCTGCTCAGCCCGCCGTCAACAGGCGGACAACGGCGATGGTGCCGACGATGACGATCACCGCGCGCAGCACGTTCGGCGACAGCTTGCGGCCGACCTTCGCACCCAGCTGACCGCCGATGATCGAGCCGACCGCGATCAGCGCGACGGCCTGCCAGTTCACCTCGGCGATGGCGATGAAGATGGCCGCCGACACCGCGTTGACGATCAGCGCCAGCACGTTCTTCACCGCGTTGAGCCGCTGGATGTCCTCGTGCACGAACACACCGAGCAGCCCGAGCAGCAGCACGCCCTGCGCCGCGCCGAAATACCCGCCGTAGATCCCGGTGCCGAACACCGCGACCAGCAGGATCGGCCCGCCGTGCGCGGGCGCCGCGGTATCCCCGCCTTCTCTGCGCGCCTTCACCCAGGCCGCCAGGCGCGGCTGGACGACCACCAGGATCAGCGCGGCGATGATCAGGACCGGGACGATCGCCTTGAAGGCCTCGGCGGGCATGGTGAGCAGCAGGATCGCGCCGGTGATGCCACCGAGCAGCGAGGCGGTGCCCAGCTGCAGCAGTCGCGACCGCTGCCCTTCCAGTTCGCGCCGGTAGCCGATGACCCCGCTGATCGAGCCGGGAACCAGGCCGATCGTGTTGGACACGTTCGCCGTCACCGGCGGCACGCCGAACGCCAGCAGCGCGGGGAAGGTGATCAGGGTGCCGGAGCCGACGATCGTATTGATGCCACCCGCGGCGATGCCCGCCGCGAAAATGGCCACTTGCTGTAACCAGGTCATCCGAGTTCCTTTGTGACGTCTCGTCGGACGCGATGGCCCGTACAAGCGTGCGATTCGCTCGAAACGGTACCGGCTCCCGGCTACTGGCCAGTTTCCCCAGGCCGCTTACCGGCGGGGCGGGGCACACGGTAAGCTCGGGGGATCATGCAGCGGGTACTTCTTCTCGGCCGCCGCGACGGGTTCTGATACGGACCGGCTCCCGTCGCGGGGTTCCAACGCGCCGGTCGACCCGCTCCCACCAGGGAATCCACCACACCCCACGGAGAAACTTGCATGTCCTCGGCTGACGCATTCGTATCCGCTTCGCGCACCATTACGGCCCCCGGTAAACCCGCTCCGGCCGACCAGCCCGCATGGAACCACCAGAAGAACTCGTCGATGCCGTCGTTCCGGTACCGGCCCTACGCCGAAGAGGTCGAGCCCATCTCGGTGCCCGACCGTACCTGGCCCGACAAGATCATCGACCGCGCGCCCGCCTGGTGTGCCGTCGACCTGCGCGACGGCAACCAGGCCCTCATCGACCCGATGAGCCCGGCCCGCAAGCGCCGCATGTTCGACCTGCTGGTCCGGATGGGTTACAAGGAGATCGAGGTCGGCTTCCCGGCCGCGAGCCAGACCGATTTCGACTTCGTCCGCGAGATCATCGAAGACGGCGCCATCCCCGCCGACGTCACCATCCAGGTGCTGACCCAGTGCCGCCCCGAGCTGATCGAGCGCACCTTCGAGGCGTGCAACGGCGCCCCGAACGTGATTGTGCACTTCTACAACTCCACCTCGATCCTGCAGCGTCGCGTGGTTTTCCGCGCCGAGCGCGACGCGGTGAAGAAGATCGCCACCGACGCCGCCGCGCTGTGCCTGGAGATCGAGAAGCGCTACCCCGACACCGCGTGGCGCTACGAGTACAGCCCGGAGTCCTACACCGGCACCGAGCTGGATTACGCCCGTGAGGTCTGCGACGCGGTCTCCGAGATCATCGCGCCGACCCCCGAGAAGCCGCTGATCATCAACCTGCCCGCGACCGTCGAGATGGCCACGCCGAACGTCTACGCCGACTCGATCGAGTGGATGCACCGCAACCTGGCCCGCCGCGATTCCATCGTGCTGTCGCTGCACCCGCACAACGACCGCGGCACCGCCGTGGCCGCCGCGGAGCTGGGCTACCAGGCAGGCGCCGACCGCATCGAGGGCTGCCTGTTCGGCAACGGCGAGCGCACCGGCAACGTCTGCCTGGTGACCCTGGGCATGAACATGTTCTCCCGCGGCATCGACCCGCAGATCAACTTCTCCGACATCGACGAGATCCGCCGCACGGTCGAGTACTGCAACCAGCTGGCCGTGGCCGAGCGTCACCCCTACGGCGGCGACCTGGTCTACACCGCGTTCTCCGGCAGCCACCAGGACGCCATCAACAAGGGCCTGGACGCGATGAAGGCCGCCGCCGACGCGCAGGACGCCGACGTGGCCGACATCGTCTGGGAGGTCCCGTACCTGCCGATCGACCCGAAGGACGTCGGCCGCACCTACGAGGCCGTCATCCGGGTGAACTCGCAGTCCGGCAAGGGCGGCGTCGCCTACATCATGAAGACCGATCACGGCCTGGTGCTGCCGCGCAGGCTGCAGATCGAGTTCTCGCAGGCGATCCAGGCGATCACCGACGGTGAGGGCGGCGAGGTGACGCCCAAGGAGATGTGGGACGTCTTCGCCACCGAGTACCTGAACCCGATCCTGCCGCTCGAGCGGATCAAGCAGACGGTGACCGCGGCCGAGACCGACGGCGGCGTCGACTCGATCGTGGCGACCGTGAAGGTCGACGGCGTCGAGCAGGAGATCAGCGGTTCCGGCAACGGCCCGCTGGCCGCCTTCGTCGACGCGATCGCGACCGTCGGCTTCGACGTGCGGGTGCTCGACTACAGCGAGCACGCCATGTCCGCCGGTGACGACGCCCAGGCCGCCGCCTACGTCGAGGTCGCGATCGGCGACAAGGTCGTGTGGGGTGTCGGTATCGCCACCTCGATCACCACCGCTTCGCTGCGCGCGGTCGTCTCCGCGGTCAACCGCGCCACGGCTCGCTAGTTTCTCGCTACGAAGGCCGGGCCTCCACAGGAGTGGGGGCCCGGCCTTATCGGCCTGTGGACAACTCGAGACCTGTGGACAACCCTGGGCCGACCGGTCGGCTTCGCTGCGAATCCCCTGGTTGAGCTGGGCTCATTGCCGTTCATCGCCGTCCGCGGGTCCGCCGCCCCCGGCGCGCGAAAATTAGCCCCGTGCTAGCGTTTTAGTGCACATTCAGCGCCGAGCTTCCTGCTCGTTCAGCGAGCAAGTGGGGGAACTGTGACCAACAACGACCATAATCCGACCTCTCCGCCCTGGCTGCAGAGTCCGTCGGCAGATACGGCCGACGCTGCGTCCGGTCCCGCCGGCGTGCAAACGGTGGCCGACGACGACATCGAACCCGCCGAGAAGGCCCCCGAGCAGGCAAGCGAGGCCGCCGAGCCGCAGCCCGCAGAGGCGGGCGCCGAGCCGAATGTCGGGCTCGCCGAGCAGACCGTCTTCCACCCCGGTGGTTTCGCCCCGGGTCCCTTTGCCCAGAGCGGGTTTCCGGGGGCGCCCGAGCCGTATCAGAGCGGTGGCGCGCATCCCCTGGTGCACGCGCCGGAGCAGCCCTGGCCGGGCCAGCCGGGTCCCGGCGCTCCCGAGCAGCAGCCCTGGCCGGGTCAGCCCGCACCCGAGCAGCCCTACCCCGGACCGCACGCGACCGGCGAGCAGCCCTATCCGGGCGCGCCTGGGCCGTACCCCGGCGCCCCTGAGCAGCCGCAGTTCCCCGGTCAGGAGCAGCCCGCGCAGCCGCAGGGCCCGCAGTCCGAGCCGATCTACAGCTGGGCTCCCCCGCCGCCGCCGATGTACCAGCCGCCGATGCAGGGCGGGATGGCTCCCGGCCAGATGCCGGGCCAGCCCCAGCCGGGCCAGCCGGGTCCGCTGGTGCCCCCGCCCGGCCAGCAGTGGCAGGGCGGGCCGCCCCAGCAGCATCAGCCGTTCCAGCCGCAGCACGTGCCGGCGCCGGGTCAGCCCGGTCATTCGGTCAACGACCTGAACCTGCTCAAGCGCGCCCGCAAGGCGCCGCGCAGCGGGTGGCGGCGAGCCGTGCACAAGGCCTCCGGTGGTGTGATCAACCCCGGTGAGTCGGCGGCCGACATCGTCCACCGCGATCTGGGCGAGCGGGTCAACCAGCCGGTCCGTGGCGACTACCGGATCGCGATCCTCTCGCTCAAGGGCGGCGTCGGCAAGACCACCACCACGGTCGGTCTCGGTTCCACCTTCGCCTCGCAGCGTGGTGACCGCGTCATCGCCATCGACGCCAACCCCGACCTGGGCACCCTCGCCCACCGGGTGCCGCGCCAGACCCGTTCGACGGTGCGCAACCTGCTCGAGGACCAGAACATCACCAGGTACTCGGACGTGCGCGCGCACACCTCGCAGGCCCCGAGCCGACTGGAAGTGCTTGCCTCCGAGCAGGATCCGGCCGTGTCGGAAGCCTTCAGCGAGGCCGATTACCGCAAGGCGATCGGCATCCTGCAGTCGTTCTACAACATCATCCTCACCGACTGCGGTACCGGTCTGATGCACTCGGCGATGTCCGGTGTCCTCGACATGGCGAGCTCGCTGGTGCTGGTCACCTCCCCCGCGATCGACGGCGCGCGCAGCGCATCGGCGACGCTGGACTGGCTCGACCACCACGGCTACAGCAAGCTCGTCGAGCGCACGGTCGTCGTCGTGAACGCCTCGCGGCGTGGCGCGTCGACGGTCGACCTCGACCAGCTGCGCAAGCTGTTCCTCGACCGCACCCGTGCCGTGCAGATCGTGCCGTTCGACGATCACCTGGCCGAGGGCGCCGAGATCGACCTCGAGCTGGTCAGCAAGCCGACGCGGCGCGCGCTTCTCGAGCTGGCCGCCATGGTCGCCGACGACTTCGGCTACCACGGTCAGCAGCAGGGACAGCAGTTCCCGCCGCAGGGGCAGCCGTACCAGGGGCAGCCGCAGTACCAGCCGGGACAATTCTGACCTGGCCGAATCGACCAGGCCGCGCAGGCGTGCCGGCCTGAGTGCCGAGCGGCTGCGCGGGTACGTCAGCTCGCGCTGACCTCGCGCGCCGCGGCCTCGAAGGCATCGAGCACCGCGGCGATAGCGGGGCGCCGGTGCGCCTGCGGCCGGGTGACGAGGTCGTACACCCGCGCCGCCCGCACACCCGATAGCCGCAGCACCGACAGCGCGGGATGGGCCACGGCGAAGCGCGGCATCAGCGCGACGCCGTATCCCGAGGCCACGAGCGTTTCGATCACCCGGAACTCGTTGAGCCGCTGCGCGATCCGCGGGCGCACGCCGGTGATTGTCGCGATGGATTCGAGCACGTCGTCGACGGGGAAACCGCCGCGCACGCTCACCCACGTCTCCTCGGCCAGCTCCTCCGGCCGCACCGAACTCCGGCCCGCCAGCGGGTGGGTCGGCGCGACGACGACGTCGATCGGTTCCCGCATCAGCACCCGCGCCGCGAGCCGCGGCCCGGCCTGCGACGGCGCGCGTTCGTCGCGATGGGTGAGCACGATGTCGTAGTCGGCCAGCAGTTTCGCCGCTTCCGACGGTGGCAGATCCTCGTCACCCGCGACGATCTCGACACCGCTGCCCGCGAGCGCGGTCAGCACGGGCGGCAGCAGCAGCGCGGCGCCGGACGGGAACGACGCCACCCTGACCTGCCCGCGCGGCGAGCCGCGATAGTGCGCCATCTCGGCGGTAGCCCGCTCCATCGCCGCGAGGACGTCGTCGGCGCGCAGGACCAGCGCCTGCCCGGCGTCGGTGAGCCGCACCCGCCGCCCGTCCGGTTCGAGCAGCGCGACCCCCGCTTCCCTGGCCAGCACCTTCAACTGCTGCGAGACCGCGGACGGCGTCATCGACAGCGCCTCGGCGACGGCGGCGACCGTGCCGCGGTCGGCCAGTTCCCGCAGAATCCGCAGCCTGTCGATCGAAAACATGAAGTAAATCTACTTCATTAATCCACCTTTATTCGATTGTCCTGATGCTTCGCGAACCGCACGATGAGGGCGTGACCTCCCGTGACCGCCTGCTCGGACTGACCGTCGTCGTGCTCTGGGGCCTGAACTTCCTGGCCATCCGGATCGGCCTCGACCACTTCCCGCCCTTCTTCTTCGCCGCGCTGCGATTCGCCGTCATCGCGGTGCCGGTGCTGGTGTTCATCCCGCGTCCCGCCGTGCGCACCCGCTGGCTGCTGCTCTACGGCACCGGATTCGGCATCCTGCAGTTCGCCTTCCTGTTCACCGCGATGCGCGCGGGCATGCCGACCGGGCTCGCCTCGCTGGTGCTGCAGTCCTCGGCACCGTTCACAGTGGTGCTCGGCGCGGTCCTGCTGCGCGAGCGGCTGCGTCCGGTGCAGGTGGCCGGGCTGGCGGTCGCCGTGCTCGGCATGGTCGTCATCGGCGCCGATCGGCTAGCCCATGCCACAGTGCTGCCGGTGCTGCTGACCCTGGCTGGCGGACTCGGCTGGGCGTTCGGCAATATCGGCGCGCGTCAGGCGGGCGCGGATTCGCCCGGATTCGATCCACTGCACCTGACGCTGTGGATGTCGGTGGTCCCCGTCCTGCCGCTGCTGGCACTGTCGATGGCTGTCGAGGGGCCTGGCACCGGCTTCCGCGCGCTCGGCGCGGCAGTGACCAATGCCGACGGCCTGCCCGCGCTGGCCGCGCTCGCCTATATCGCCATCCTCGCGACGGTGTGTGGATCCGGCCTGTGGACATACCTGATGAGCCGCTATCCGGCGGGCACGGTGGCGCCGTTGTCGCTGCTCGTGCCGGTTGTCGGCATCGCGGCGGCCTGGGTGGTGTTCGACGAGGAGCCGTCGGTGGCCGCGCTGATCGGCGGCGTGATCGTCATCGCGGGCGCGTTCGCCGCGACGACCGCCCGGCGGACGCCGCAGCCCGCCCCCGAGCGGAGCCTCGTCCAGGTCTAACGTCCAATTCGACGCACAATCGCCGAGGCGGTGGCTAGCATGTGACCGATCGCGCGATGCGTTTTCCGCGCGACCGGTCGGTTTCGAGCTCGGGCGAACGACGCACAGGTCACAACAGCCAGGTCTTCGCCGCGCTCTAGAGTGATAGCAAATCGCAGGCAATACTCGAACAAGGCAGCTGAACAGCATATGGCGCAACAGCGGTGGCCCGTGTCGCGAAGAACGTTTCTCCACGGCGCGGTCGCAGCAGGGGTGGTATCGGCGGGGGCCGTGGCGGGAGCCGGTGTTGCGCTCGGCGCACCCCCCGGCCGCCGGGTCGCCGTCCTCGGTGGCGGTGTCGCCGGGCTGACCGCCGCCCATGAGCTGGCCGAACGCGGTTTCGAGGTCACCGTCTACGAGGCGAGGGCCTTCGGCGGCAAGGCCCGCAGCATCGCGGTGCCCGGCACCGGCCGCGACGGCAGGCCCGATCTGCCCGGTGAGCACGGCTTCCGCTTCTTCCCCGGCTTCTATCAGAACCTGCCCGACACCATGCGCCGGATTCCGGTCGCCGGCAATCGCGACGGCGTGTGGAACAACCTGATCACCGTGCCGGAGGCCAGGTTCTCCCGCCGCGACGCCGACGACATCCTGCTGACCCTGCCCGACGGCTTCACCGCACCGACGACGAATCCCGACGCCATCAGGGAGACACTGGCCGCCACCATCTCGACGCTGTCGAAGATGCCGCCACCGGAGGCCGCGTACTTCGCCAACCGGCTGCTGGTGTTCAACAGCAGTTGCGACGCCCGCCGCTTCGGCCAGTGGGAGCACACCTCGTGGCAGGACTTCGTGCGCGGGCATGAACGCTCGCACGAGTTCCGCGCGATCGTCTCGCGCTCGCTCACCAGCATCATGGTCGCGGCCAAGGAGAATCTGGCCAGCACCCGCACCATCGGCAGCATGGGCGAGCAGTTCCTCGGCAACCCGCTCGGCCTCGGCAACGACGGCGGCCTGGACCGGGTGCTGAACAACGCGACCAATATCGCCTGGATCGACCCGTGGGTCGACCATCTGCGCGGGCTCGGCGTCCGCTTCGAACTCGGCTCCCGGGTCGAGGGGCTCGAGGTGCGCGACAAGCGCATCGGCGCGGCGCGGATCACCGATGCCGCCGGCGCCCGCACCGTCGAGGCCGACTATTTCGTCGCCGCGATGCCGGTCGAACAGGTCAGGAAACTCTGGTCGCCCCAGGTGCTGGAGCTGGCGCCGGAACTGGCGGCGACCGATCGCCTGTTCGTCGACTGGATGAACGGCATCCAGATCTATTTCCGCACGCCGCTGCGTATTTCGCGCGGGCACGCGGCATTCGTCGATTCACCGTGGTCGCTCACCTCGATCAGCCAGAACCAGCTGTGGACGCGCAAGCTGCCGTCGTTCGGCGACGGCACGGTGGCCGATTGCCTGTCCGTCGACATCTCCGACTGGAATTCCCCCGGCATGCTGTACGGCAAGCCCGCCGTGGAATGCACGCACGAGGAGATCTTCCGGGAGGTCTGGGCCCAGCTCAGCGCCCATCTGAACGACCGCGAACAACTGCTGCGTCCCGCCGACGTCCATTCCTGGTTTCTCGATCCGGGGATCACCTGGCAGGGCAGCCGGAACGCGAATGCCGATCCGTTGCTCATCAACACCGCGGGCTCGTGGGATGCGCGGCCCGAAGCCCACGGCTCGATCGAGAACCTGTTTCTCGCAGGCGATTACGTACGCACCGATATCGACCTGGCGACGATGGAGGGCGCGAACGAGTCCGCCCGCGCCGCGGTCAACGCACTGCTCGACGTCGCGGGGTCATCGGCCCAGCGCTGCCGCACTTTCCGGCTGCGCCGCACCCCCGAACTCGAGCCGCTGCGGGTGATCGACGCCGACCGCTATGCCAGGGGAATTCCCAATATGTTCGACGTTCAGATGTGACCTGTCAGCACGACCAGAACGCGCGTTGCTTCTGCGCCGGGTAAGGCCGACAATAGCCACCGTCGGTGGCGAATCACGGTGTTAGCGGGGGGATTTCTGGTGAGTCTGCGTGGATGGCGTGCGCTCGGGTCGATTGCCCTGGCGGTGGCTGCGCTGGCCGGCTGTGGTCCGGTCGGCCCGCCTGGTATCACCTTCGGCGAGGCGGTTCCCGCCGCGACGGCCATCACCGCGACGCTGCCCGCGACCGACGCCAATTGGCCCGACGCCTGCGCGGTGCTCACCGATGCCGAGATCACCGCGATCCTGCCGCAGGCCACGAATCTCACCCGGACGCCGCAAACCGTGCAGATCGTCGGCGACACCGTGCGCAATATCGCGCAGGGCGGCTGTCTGTTCACCTTCGATCTGCCCGACCTCCCCGACTCGTCGGACAACGCCAAGATCACCGTGACGTTCTCCTCGGTCGGCGAGGAAGCCGCGGTCGCCGCCCACTACGCCGACATGAAGCGCTTCACCGGCGACCCGGTCGCGCCGGAGTGGGGCGCCACCGAATGCACCTACGGCAAGATCATCGAATCCACGGTCGCCTGTTACCGGGGCAACTTCGCCTTCTCGGTCAGCGGCGACTCCACGGTCGGCGGCCTGGACAACCCCGCGCGCTTCCAGATCTGGCGCGACGAGGTCAGCGCCGAAGTGGTGCGCACCCTCGTCGCGCGGATGGGCTGACGCAGGTTCCGCTCGTCGCAAGCGGTGCGGCTCACGTCTCCGGCGCGGATGGGCTGACACGGGTTCCGCTCGTCCCAAGCGGTGCGGCTCACGTCTCCGGCGCGGATGGGCTGACACGGGTTCCGCTCGTCCCAAGCGGTGCGGCTCACGTCTCCGGCCCGGATGGGCTGACGGAGCTCACACCGCTCCCGCACGCGGTGCGCGGCGTCGCGCACATAGACTCGCGGCGTGGCAGACATCTCGGTGCGTGGGCGCCTGGCTTTGCGAGCGGCGGCGGCAGCGTCGTGGGCTTCGCAGAAGGCGGGCCGCGGCAAGGGTTCGATGATCGGCGGCCTGATCGCCTTGAAGATCGATCCGACGATCATGACGCAGCTCGGGCGCGGCAGGCGGACGGTGCTGATCACCGGCACCAACGGCAAGTCGACCACCACGAGGATGACCACCGCGGCGCTAGGCACGCTCGGCCAGGTCGCCACCCAAGCCGACGGCGCCAATATGGACGCGGGCATCGTCGCGGCGCTGAGCGTGCACCAGGGTGTGCCGCTGGCCGCGATCGAGGTCGACGAACTGCATCTGCCGCACGTCAGCGACGCGCTCGACCCGGCGGCCGTGGTGCTGCTGAACCTGAGCCGCGATCAGCTCGACCGGGTCGGCGAGATCAACATGATCGAGCGCAAGCTGCGCGCCGGGCTGGCCCGTCATCCCGACACCGTCGTCATCGCCAACTGCGACGACGTGCTGGTGGCCTCCATCGCCTACGACCATCCCCAGGTCGTGTGGGTAGCGGCGGGCAGCGGCTGGGCCGTCGACGCGACGAGCTGTCCGCGCAGTGGCGAGCCGATCGTCTGGGAGGGCGAGAACTGGCGCTCGACCGGCGCCGATTTCCATCGCCCGCAACCGGATTGGTGGCTCGAGGGCGACGACCTGTGCGGCCCCGACGGTTTCCGCGCTCCCCTGCATCTGGCGCTGCCCGGCCGGGCGAACCGCGGCAATGCGGCCCAAGCCGTCGCGGCCGCGGTCGCGATGGGCGCCGAGGCGACCAAGGCGACCGACGCCACCGGCACCGTCCGCGAGATCGCGGGCCGGTACCGCACCGTCACCGTCGGCGAGCACGACGCGCGGTTGCTGCTGGCCAAGAATCCCGCGGGCTGGCAGGAAGCGCTGTCGATGATCGAGCCGACCTCGGCCGGTCTGGTGATTGCGGTCAACGGGCAGGTGCCCGACGGCGAGGACCTGTCCTGGCTGTGGGACGTGCGATTCGAGCACTTCGAAGGCGTGCAGGTCGTGGCGTCCGGCGAGCGTGCCACCGACCTCGCCGTGCGCCTGACCTACGCGGGCGTCGAGCACACCCTCGTGCCCGACCCGCTGCGCGCCATCGCCTCCTGTCCCGCCGGGCACGTCGAGGTGCTGGCCAACTACACCGCGTTCCGCGATCTCAACCGTGACCTGGAGGCACGCGCATGAGCGAGTCGACCATCCGCATCGGCCTCGTCCTGCCCGACGTGATGGGCACCTACGGCGACGGCGGCAACGCCCTCGTCCTGCGCCAGCGGCTGCGCATGCGCGGCTACGACGCCGAGATCGTCGAGATCACCCTCGCCGACCCCGTGCCGGACTCGTTCGACATCTACACCCTCGGCGGCGCCGAGGACTCCGCCCAGCGCCTGGCCACCCGGCACCTGCAGAAGTACCCCGGCCTGCAGCAGGCCGCCGCCAAGGGCGCCCCCGTCCTCGCGATCTGCGCCGCCATCCAGGTGCTCGGCAACTGGTACGAGACCTCGGCGGGCGAAAAGGTCGACGGCGTCAGCCTCTTCGATGTCACCACCTCCCCCCAGGCCACCCGCGCGATCGGCGAAGTCACCACCACCCCCGTCCTCGACGGCCTCTCCGCCCCGCTGACCGGCTTCGAGAACCACCGCGGCGGCACCCGCCTCGGCCCCGACGCCGCCCCCCTCGCCAAGGTCACCCGCGGCGTCGGCAACGGTGTGGGCGACGGCACCGAAGGCGTGGTCCAAGGCTCGGTCATCGGCACCTACCTCCACGGTCCCGCCCTGGCCCGCAACCCCGAACTCGCCGACCTCCTCATCGCCCGAGCCCTCGGCATCTCCCCCACCGACCTCGCCCCCCTCGACCTCCCCGAGGTAGACCGCCTCCGCCGCGAACGCCTCCGCGCTTAGCGGATCGTCAGCACGGTAGCGAAACCACGTCGTACCGAAGGCAGTACGGGTCCCGGGTGACGAGCGTCAGCTCCTCACACCGGGCCTGCGCCACCAGAATCCGATCGAACGGATCGCGGTGGATCAGCGGAAGCCGGGCCGCTTCGATCGTGTGCCTGGCATCGATCGGTAGCGGCAGGAACCCGCTCCCGACCACCCGTTCAGGCAGGTCGGCCGGACCGGCCAGCTTTCCCGACGCTTGCTTCATCGCGATCTCCCACACCGAGGCCGAGCTGACGTAGACGTCGGGATCGTGGTCGAGCCGTCCGCGAAGGTCCGCGTCCAGGGTGGGATCGTCGGTGAGCCACCACAGGATGACGTGGGTGTCCAGCAGCAGGCTCATGCGTCGAAGTCGCGGGCGATTTCGGCATTGGTCTCGGGCGAGTCCCAGCCCGGCGACAACTCGAGCCGACCGCGTAGTGAGCCACGGCCGGTCCGATTGACCCGGCGAGTCAACGGCACCACCTTGGCGACCGGAGTTCCGGCACGACTGATCACGATTTCCTCCCCCTGCTCCACCCGCTCGATGATGCGTGACAGGTTCGTCTTCGCGTCGTGAATGTTGAATTGCTCCGCCGCGTTCCCTACCATGACGCCTCCTTAGCTAAGAGGTTAGTCCGGTGTCGCACACCTGTCCACGCGCCCGAGGACTCACTCGGCCGCGGCGACCGCCACCCGTGACCGTTTGCGGGTGATGAGGTAGCCGAAGGCGGCGGCGAGGGGGAACATGAGGATGCCGTAGATGGCTGCGGGGACAGCCATTTCGGTGCTGTCCAGGACGCTGACCGCGATGGTGATGGCGATCGTGCTGTTATGGATGCCGACCTCCATCGAGCAGGCGATGGCCTGGCGGTCGGGGACGCCGAGCAGGCGCGGGAGGAAGTAGCCGATAGTCAGGCTGATCAGGCAGAACAGCACGGTGATCCCGCTGACCTGGGCGAGCGAATCGGGCGGGTCGCCGGCTTCGGCAGCAAGGGTGCCGACGATCACCAGCATCAGGGTCACCGCCGAACCGATGCGCACCGGGCGGTCCATCCGGTCGGCGAACGCGACCGACGCCCGGCGCACCAGCATGCCGACGGCGACCGGGACCAGCACGATCGCGAACACCTGGACCACCTTGCCGAACTGCAGTCCGACCGATTCACCGCTCTCGGCTGGGTCGAAGTAGCCGATCGCGAAGTTGGTGACCAGCGGGACGGTGACGACGGCGATGACCGAGTTGACCGCGGTCAGCGACACATTGAGCGCCACATCGCCACGGAACAGGTGGCTGAACAGATTCGCGGTCGTGCCGCCCGGCGAGGACGCGAGCAGCATCATGCCGACCGCGAGGATCGCGGGCAGGTCGAACAGCAGCACGAGCCCGAAGGCCACGATCGGCAGCGCGATCACCTGGCAGAGCAGGGCGATCGCGACGATGCGCGGGCTCTTCGCGATCCGGGTGAAGTCGGCGACGGTGAGCGAGAGTCCCAAGCCGAACATGATCACGGCCAAGGCCAGTGGCAATCCGACGGAAACCAGGGGTGAGTTCATAGCCATCCTCATCGAGCATCCCGGGCAACACCGGGTTTGAGACTCGTTCGTCTCAAACAGTGAGGGTAAACAGCTGTGACCTAGAACGCAGTGGAATCGCGGTATTAAGCGACCACTGATTCCTCGGGTGTCGCGTTGCTGCGTTCACAGAGCTCGTGGACGAAGCGCATCTTCTCCAGAACATGATCGGGCAGGACGAACGGATAGAGATCGTCGTGTCCCATCGAGCGGTTGACCATGTTCAGCGACCAGGCCAGGGGCAACCACAGTTCGATGATCTTGTCGAAGCCGGCGCGCCCGACCTGGGGCCGATCCAGGGTGGCGCCGGCGGGGGCGATGCCGAAGGCGGCGGCGGTGTCGAGGGTGTCGCGGATGTGCAGGTAGTGGGCGAAGGTCTCGGCCCAGTCCTCGGCGGCGTGCATGGTGGCGTAGGACGAGACGTAGTCGTCCTCCCAGCCGGGCGGCGCGCCCTGCGAATAGTGCCGGTTCAGCGCCTCCTGGTAGTCGGCGAACGGATCGCCGAACAGATCCCGGAACCGTTGCAGCGCTTCGTCTCCGGCGACCAGCACGGTGAAGTAGTAGTGGCCGATCTCGTGCCGGAAGTGGCCGAGCAGGGTCCGGTAGGGCTCGTCCATCTCGATCCGCAACTGCTCGCGGTGCGGGTCGCTCGCCTCGGCCAGGTCCAGGGTCACGACGCCGTCGATATGGCCGGTGAGCACGCCGTCGGTGCGGCTGGAGAGCAGATCGAAGGCGAGGCCGTGCGCGGGATCGGCGTCCCGGCCGACGATCGGCAGGCCGAGTTCGACCAGCTCGAAGATCAACCGCCGCTTGGCCGCCTCGGCCTCGGCGAACGCGGCGAGGCCGTCGGCGTCGGCGTCGTTGGGCCGGGTGCGGGTGAGCGCGCACGACTCGCACAGCATCGGCCCCGCGGTGTCGTCGGACCGCGACACCAGCCAATTGCACTGCGCCACATGCAGGTTGTCGCACAACCGAAACCGGTCACCGCAGACGACGCCGCGCGCGTGATCGATCGCCGCGTCGCCCGGCGGATCGCCGATGACCACCAGCGCCCGCTCCCGCAGGCTGAATCCGAGCGGACTCGAACATGCCAGGCACACCGAGTTCTCGAAAGCCAGCTGCTGTCCGCAATTCGGGCAGACGAAATCACGCAAGGGACTACACCTCCACCGGGGCTACATCGACCGAGACCGTGATCGTGGACTGTTTGGCGTCGGTATAGATGATGCCACGCAGCGGCGGAACATCCTGGTAGTCGCGCCCCCACGCCACGGTCACGTAGCGCTCGTCGGCGAACTGGTCGTTGGTGGGGTCGAAGGCGATCCAGCGGCCGGTGCGGTCGGTCTCGTCGGTGCCGGGCAGCCAGACCGCGGCCCACGCGTGGGTGGCGTCGACCCCGACCATGCGTTCCTTGCCAGGCGGCGGATCGGTGGCGAGATAGCCCGAGACGTAGCGCGCTGCCAGCCCCCGTGACCGCAGGCAGGCCGCGCCGATCCGGGCGAAGTCCTGGCAGACGCCCTCGCGCGCGGCGAAGACGTCGGCGACGCTGGTGCTCACGGTCGTCGAGCCGGAGCGGTACCGGAAATCCTCGTGGATGCGGGTGTTCAGCTCGGTGACCGCGTCGAGCAGCGGTCTGCCCGCAGGGAAACTCCGCGCGGCGTAGGCGGCGACCTCCGGGGTGATCTCGGGTGGCAGCAGGTCGAGAGTGAACTCGACGGCCAGCGGCCCGGTGGTGACGCTCGGCCTTGCCTGCTCCCACGGCAGGTCGGCGCCCGGCATCGTCGACGGATGGTCGCCGTCGACATCGACGAGCGACTCGCCGGTGACCTCGAGCTTCCGATGTTCGGATGTCACATGGAAATACGTCGTCGTATTGCCGTAGACGTCGGTGCCGACGGATCGGTCCGACGGCACCGGGTCGATGTAGATGTCGTGCTCGAGCAACCGCTGACCGGCGAATTCGCGCGGGGTCAGATACGCACGGCCGTAGGAACTGGTGACTTCGTCGGAGTAGCTGTAGGTGGTGCGGTGCATCACCCGGTATCGCCTGCTCATCCGACCATCCTGGTGTTACCCCACAGCGGCTGGATCGCCACCGGCACAGCGAGTTTGGTCGCTTCGAACGACTCCGACAGCTTGCGCAGCCGCAGGTGCACCCCCTCCAGCAGTTCCACCAGCTCGGTGCGCACGCCTTCGGTATCGGTGGTTTCCAGGTCGGCCGGGTCGATTCGGCGCAGCATCCGCTGGGCATCGGCGAGCAGTCGCTGCGACCTGGACGCGCCGGAACCGCCCGGCAGCGCCTGGAAGTCGGCTTCGAGCCGATCGAGCTGATACACCAGCGATCGCGGATTGCCCGCGTCGAACAGCAGCAGCCCGGCCAGCGCGGCGACATGCGCCGAACCACGGTGGCGGCGGCGGTACATCACCGCGGACTCGGTCGCGACGAGTACCGAATCGGTGACCACCCGCTCCACCTCGGGCGGACTCGCCTGCGCCAGTGCGGCTTTGAGAAGCGCGGTCAGCGCGAGTCCGCGTTCGATGCGTTTGCCGATGTCCATGACGTACCAGCCGGTGTCACGCACCAGCGATTCCGCGCCGATGCCCGAGAGCGACAGCAGCGCGGCCAGCGTCAGCGAGTGGACCGAGGACAGCGCGGTCTCCTGTTCAGTACTGGCGCTGCGGAATTCGGCCAGCGCGCGATCGACCGCGCCGACGACCATCCAGGTGTCGGCGGAGAGCTGGTCGCGCACAGCGCGCGCCGCGGAACCGTAGTGGTCGACGGCGTAGGACAGCGAGCCGGGCAGATGCCGGTCGCCGGTGAGCGTGGCCAGGTACTGGAAGCCCTCGGCCGAGGCGCCCGCGACGACCCTCGGCTCCGCGCTGACAGGCTTGCCCGAAACCTTGGGGCGCGCGCTGGCTTTCACCTGCTCGTGCCGCGCACGATCGTCACGGTCGCCCTCCGCAGGCTCCGCACCCCGCTCGGCGGCGCTCCCAGTGGTGCGCAGTGCACGGGCCAGCGCACTCGTCCCCGCCCGCTCCCACGGCGCTGCCGACTCGGCATCGTCGGAATCAGATTCCGCCGCAGCCGAATCCACCTCCGCGTCGGCATCGGCCACGTCCGAGGACCGGATCGGCGCGCTTGCGCCCGGTGCACCGGAGTCGCCCACGGCGGCAGCCGATCCATCTCGCTCCGCCTCTGCGGCGGCGCGCTCGCCGGCCCGCGTGTCCCTGCTCTCCGGCGTGCTGGGACTCGGCCCATCGCCGGCTTGCGCCTCCACCCGGACCAGCGCGCCGACAGGCCTGGTTCCGTGAGGCAGCACCGATTCCGGCGCGACCGTGCCCGTGGTCACCGACAACGCCCGCATCAGAATCGGCAACGCTTCGGCGCCTTCCAGCCAGGGCCGGTAGCGGTAATCCTGATAGACGTCGTGGGTCGCCGCGAGCAACCGGGCCACCGCTTCGGCGCGCTCGCTGTAGCGGCCCATCCAGAACAAATCGTTGAGCACGCGCGGCGAACTGATCGCCTCGACCACCGGCACCGCCCGGCGCAGCCGCTCCTCGTGCGGCGCGTCGGCGCCGACGGCGGGCGCGGTCGCGGGCGCGGCGCGCACCCAGACATCCTTGGCCGCCACCTTGATCACGCTGCGGGTCGGTTCCAGTCGCATCCGCTGCTGGCCGAGCCCACCCGACATGGCCGTATAGCCACCGCGCCGGGCCAGCGAGAACAACCGCATGCCGACCGGCGCGGGCGCGATCCCCGCCTCCCCCTCGACCGCGGGCGCGACCGAGAACTCGGCGGGTTCCTGCCCGACCCACTTCCACCGCTCCGCCTCGATCCGCGCGGCGAGTTCTTCGCGTTCGGCGGCGGCCAGGCTCGGTCCGAAGATCGTCGCTCCGTCGACGGCGGAACGGATCACCAGGTCACCGAGGTGCGCGACGAGGTGCGATCGCTCGGTGTCGTCGCCACCCCAATAGGCGGGCATCCCGTCGAGCTGCAGGTCGGCGCCGAGGACCGAACGGGCGATCCGCGGCAGGAACGCGCTCAGCGCGGGCGATTCCAGCAGGCCGCTGCCGAGGGTGTTGACCACCGTGACAGCGCCCCGGCGCAGCACCTCGACCAGCCCGACCACGCCGAGGCGCGAATCGGGACGCAGGTCCAGCGGATCGGAGAACTCGGCGTCGACGCGGCGCAGCACCACGTCGACCCGTTCCAGGCTGCCGAGCGAGCGCATCCACAGCGCGCCGTCGCGCACGACCAGGTCGGCGCTCTCGACCAGCGGGAAGCCGAGTGTCTGCGCGAGATAGGCCTGGTCGAACGCGGTTTCGGAGTGCGAACCCGGGCTCAGCACGACGACGACCGGTTCCTCGCCGTCGGCCAGCTCGGGCGCGGCTTCCTCGAGCATCAGCCGCATGGCCCGCGCGAACGGTGTGAGCGGGCGCGGGCCCGCGTGCTCGAACGCCTCGGGGATGGCCGAGGCGACGACGCGGCGGTCGGCCAGCGCGTAGCCGGCGCCCGACGGCGCCTGCGCCCAGTCGGCCAGCACCCGGAACTGCCCGTCGCTCCAGCGGCTGATGTCGCAGGCGTGCAGGAACAGCTGGTGGGTGCCCGGAATGGTGATGCCGTGCGCGGCCCGCACATACCCGGTGTTGCCGAACACGATCTCCGGCGGCAGCAGACCGGAGGCGATCAGCCTGCGCGGGCCGTAGACATCGGTGAGCACCTCGTCGAGCACCAGCGAGCGATGCACCAGACCGTTTTCCAGGCGGGTCCAGTCGTCGGCGGAGACCAGCAGCGGGATCGGGTCGAGCCGCCACGGCATGGGCGTCGCGGCGTCGTCACCGACCCCGACCTCGGTGTAGGTGACGCCGTCGTCCTCGATCTGCCTGCGCACCCGGTGATCGATCCGGCCGAGTCCGCTGATGCCCTGGTCGACGAAGTCGGCCGAGAGCTCCGACCACATCGACCGCACCCGGCCGCGTCCGTCGACCAGTTCGTCGTAATAGCCCGGCGTCGGCCTGCCGCACTCGTCGTAGCGCGCCCCCGCCTTGCTCGCGGCCCGATACCGCGCCAACTGCTCGGCGACCTGTGCGCGCACGCCTGGCGCCTTCCCGTCCCGTAGCGCCTCGTCGCGCTCAGTCACCGAGCCGACCTCGCTTCCTGTTGTCGCCTACCGGCCCTCGGCCCAGTCCCACACGGTGCGCGCGCGACGTAGATCCAGGATGCCTGGTGCACCGACATCGGTCGACTGCGCCGCGATCTTCGCACGGAGTTCGGCCGGGTCCATCGGATTCACCGTATGTCCCGCCGCCTCGAAGCGACGGTTGCGCCGCGACTGCGCGGCCACCGCGTTGACGGGCGGGTCGTCGAAGGCGCGGCCGCCGGGATGGACGACGTGATAGGTGCAGCCGCCGTGCGAGAGCCCGGTCGCGGCGTCGACGAGGTCGAACACCAGCGGCGCGTCCACGGTGATGGACGGATGCAGCGAATTCGGCGGCTGCCAGGCGCGATAGCGCACGCCCGCGACCTGCACGTCGGTCTTGTCGGTGGCCAGCAGCGGTACCGGCATGCCGTTGCAGGTCACCACGTAGCGGCCGCGGTCGGCGCCGACCACCCGCACCTGCAACCGCTCCACCGAGGAGTCGACATAGCGTGCCGTGCCCTGGCCGGTGGTCTGCTCACCGAGGGTCAGCCACGGTTCGATCGCGCCGCGCAGTTCCAGCTCGACGTCGCCGATCATCGCGGTGCCGATGCGCGGGAAACGGAATTCGGTGAACGGGTCGAGCCAGCTGGTGTCGAAGTCGATGCCGTGCGCGCGCAGGTCGGCGGCGACCTCGGCGATATCGCTCATCAGGAAGTGCGGCAGCAGGTAGCGGCCGTGCAGGTTGTCGCCGTGCCGCAGCAGGGGTGCGCGGTAGGGCTTGTCCCAGAACATCGCGACCAGGCCGCGCACCAGCAGCGACTGCACCATCGCCATCTGGAAATGCGGCGGCATCTCGAAGCCGCGCAGTTCCAGCAGGCCCAGCCTGCCGCGCGCGGAATCGGGACTGTAGAGCTTGTCGATGCAGAACTCGGCGCGGTGGGTGTTGCCGGTGAGATCGGTCAGCAGATGCCGCAGGGCGCGGTCGATATGCCATGGGGCCGAGCGGATTTCGGACGTCCCGTCGGCTGCCTGTGCGGCGGTCAGCCGGGCGATCTCGGCGAAGGCGATCTCGAGTTCGTACAGCGCGCCCTCGCGCCCCTCGTCGGCGCGCGGAGCCTGTGAGGTCGGGCCGACGAATCGGCCCGCGAACAGGTACGACAGCGCCGGATGACGCTGCCAGTAGGTCAGCATCGACACCAGCAGATCGGGCCGGCGCAGTAGCGGCGAGCGCGCTGGCGTGACCCCGCCCAGGGTGATGTGGTTACCGCCGCCGGTGCCACCGTGCGTGCCGTCCACGTCGAACGACTCGGTGCTCAACCTGGCCAGCCTGGCCTGCTCGTAGAGGGTGCCCAGCACGTCGGCCTGTTCGGCGAACGAGCTGGTCGGCATGATGTTCACCTCGATCACGCCGGGATCGGGCGTCACCGAGAAGGTGTGCAGCCGAGCATCATTCGGGGGCGCGTACCCCTCCAGCACCACCGGCTGATCGAGCGCGACCGCGGCCTCCTCCACCTTGGCGATCAGATCGAGGAAGTCGTCGAGCTCGCCGACCGGCGGCAGGAACACATGTAACCGCCCCGCCCGCACCTCGGCCACGAGCGCGGTGGTCGGGGTGAAGTCCGCCGGTTCGAGCACGGCGGGCGGTTCCTCGCGCGGCAGCCGCAGCGGACCTTGGAACAGCGGATCGGCTTCCGGAATCGGCGGCGGGGTATGCCAGGACACCGAATTCAGCGGAAGTCGCAGTCCCGCGGGCGAATCACCGTCGGTCAGAACGATCCGCCCGGGACCGCCGTCCTCGTCACGACCGCGCCGCAACTGCCAATCGGCACTGGCCCAACCCGCACCGTCGGCCCTGCGGTGCAGAGGCAGCACATAGGCGGTCGGCTCGTTGACAGATTCGTCGAGCCTGCCGAGCAAAGCCTGGCGAGCCTCGGGAGAATCCTCGACCGGATCGAGGTCGGCCGCAGGCGGCTCGCCAAACGGCGCGGTCACGGTGGCGGCGAGCCTGGCCAGCGGGTCCTCGAAGGCGGGACGCACCTGGGCGTCGGGCAACCCGAGCGTGCCCGCGATGTGGGCGATCAGAGATCGGGCAGAGTCCGCATCGGCAGTCGGATGCGACTGCGGCAGAACACCTGCCGACGCGTTGAGCGGCTGCGTGTCAGCCGTACGCGTCGCCGCCGTGTGCAGCGGCTGGGCCGGTGTGGCCAGATCGCCATCAGGTGCCGCCGAGCCGACCGAGTCCAGCTCACTGGTTGCCCCACCCAGTGGCGAGCCGCCGGTCTCGCTGACGACGGCGCCTGCGGCGAAGCCGTCCGATTCGGCGGGGTCCGGCGCGATTGCCTCGTTCAGCGGCGGGGCGACCGTCTCGATGACGCTCGAATCATCCACGGGATAGCGTCGCGCGACCGGGGTCCACGGGTCGGTCAGCAGGTCTTGGCGCTTCCACACCGGCTCACCGTCCGCCCGCCAGGCGATGGCGATCTCCCAGCGCGGCAACGGTTCTCCCGGATACCACTTGCCCTGGCGGTACTGCACCAGCCCGGTGGGCGCGTAGATCGCGCGCAGGCGGTCGGCCAGGTCGACGGCGCGTTCGCGTTTGTGCGGCCCGTCGGCGTCGGTGGTCCACTGGGCGCTCATCTGGTCGTCGATGGAGACGAAGGTCGGCTCGCCACCCATCGTCAGGCCCACATCGGCGGCGGCCATCCGCTTGTCGACGGCCGCGCCGGACGCGGTGATCCGCTCCCACTGGGAATCGGTGTAGGGCAGGGTGACTCGCGGGTCCTCGTGCACCCGCCGCACCACATTGCTGAATTCGAGCGTGGCCTCGGTGATCCCGGTCGCGCCGGTGATCGGTGCGGCGGCGCCGGGGTGCGGGGTCGCGGCGAGCGGGATGTGCCCCTCGCCGGCGAACAGGCCGGAGGTGGGGTCCATCCCGATCCAGCCGGCGCCCGGCAGATACACCTCGGTCCAGGCGTGCAGGTCGGTGAAGTCGGCGCTCGGCCCGGACGGTCCGTCCAGCGCGGGCGTGTCCGCGGTGAGCTGCACCAGGTAGCCGGAGACGAAGCGCGCGGCCAGGCCGAGTTCGCGCAGGATGGCCACGAGCAGCCACGCCGAATCACGGCAGGAGCCGAGCTTCCGGCGCAGCGTGTCGTCGGGGGTCTGCACGCCCGGTTCCATCCGCACCGTGTAGTCGACGGTGTTGCGCAGGGCGTAATTGAGTTCGACCAGGTAGTCGATGGAACGGATACGGCCCTGCGCGCGATGCACCCGCACCCAGTCGCGCAGCAACTCCCCCGGCCCCGAACCCGGCTCGGCCTCGTCGACCGGGCGCAGATACGGCTCCAGGTCGGCGGCCAGCGCCTCGGGATAGGCGAACGGGAAGTGCTCGGCGTAGTCCTCGACGAAGAAGTCGAACGGGTTGACCACCTCGAGGTCGGCGATCAACCCCACGGTGATCGACAACTCCCGAGTCGGTTCCGGGAACACCAGCCGCGCAACGAAATTGCCGAACGCGTCCTGCTGCCAGTTCACATAGTGACCAGGCGGCGACACCTCCAGCGAGTATGCCTCGATCGGCGTGCGCGAATGCGGCGCTGGCCGTAGGCGCACCTCGTGCGGATGCACGTCGACGAGACGATCGAAGGAGTACGCGGTCCGGTGCTCGAGCGACACCTTGATGCCCATGCACCCAGTTGACCACACCCCACCGGTGCACCGTGGCCTGACGAAACCGGAGTTTCCCGACGGGCACCGGGTCGAAACCCCCAGGCAACAATGCCTGGCCGACCAGCGCGAACCGACCGCCCCGTAGGCTGGGCCGGGTGAGCTACGACCACATCCTCTTGCCGTCCGGCGTCGCCACCTCCGTCGACGAGGTGGACGCGTACCTGGCCGCCCAGGAAGGTCAGCCGGAGTCCGACGCGATCGCCGAGATCGCGGCCGAGTTGAACGCCCGCAACAACGAACTGCCGGTGGACGACTCGTTCCTGAGCGTGGAATCCGTCGGCGGCGCGAACGGGACCACGCTCTACATCCCGTCGCCGTACGACGCGATCGGCTTCGTCCGCACCCTGCTCTTCGATCTCGCCACCCCGCGCGGCTACGCCGTCTACGACCCGCAGCTGAGCTGGCTGATCGACCCGGCCGGGCACGTCCCGGTCGCCGTCACCCACGGCGGCGCGGGCGAATTCCCTTATCTCACCGAGGAATTGGCGCACCAGTGGGTCGCCGGGCTGGCCGACCCGAACCCGTACCTGATCGTCGAACGCGGCGAGCAGCGCTACATCCAGACCTATCGCGACCCCACCGGCCCCTACACCGTCGAATACCGCGACGGCTCGCCCGACAAGCACTTCGGCACCACCGTCGAGGATCCGGCGCAGGTCGCCCGCATCATCTGGGACTGGACCACCGAGAACCCCGACGCGGGTGCCGAGGTGCGCTGGACCCGCGTGGAGTTCTAGAGCGCCCGCCTGCCCGACAGCGCGCGGCCAAGGGTCAGCTCGTCGGCGAACTCCAGATCGCCGCCCATCGGCAGACCCGAGGCCAGCCGGGTGACGGTGAGCCCGGGGAAATCGCGCAGCATGCGCACCAGATAGGTGGCCGTCGCCTCGCCCTCGGTGTTCGGGTCGGTCGCGATGATCACCTCGCTGACGTCGACGCCGTCGTCCTGGTTGCCGATGCGGGTCAGCAGTTCCCTGATCCGCAGCTGATCGGGGCCGATGCCGCTGAGCGGATCGAGCGCACCACCGAGCACGTGGTAGCGACCACGGAACTCGCGGGTGCGCTCGATCGCCTGCACGTCCTTGGGTTCCTCGACCACACAGATCATCGTGCGGTCGCGGCGCGGGTCGGCACAGATCCGGCACAGCTCACCGTCGGCCACGGTGCCGCACGAGACGCAGAACTGCACGCCGTCGCGCACCTTCTGCAGCGCGGCCTGCAACCGGTCGATCTCCGGCGGTTCCACCTGCAGCAGGTGAAAAGCGATGCGCTGTGCGCTCTTCGGACCGACGCCGGGCAGTTTGCCCAGCTCGTCGATCAGATCCTGAACCGGCCCCTCATACATCAGAAATCAGGCAGACCGGGCATCGAACCGCCGCCGAGGCCCTGCGAGAGCGGGCCGAGCCGCTCGGCGGCCAGCTTCTGCGCGTTGGCCATGGCGTCGTTGATCGCGCCGATCACCAGGTCCTGCAGGCCGTCGACATCGGTGGGGTCGACGATCTTCGGGTCGATCGTCAGCGCGATGACCTCACCGCTGACCTTGATGGTCGCCTGGACCAGACCACCGCCGGCCTGCCCCTGCACCTCGGACTCGGCGAGCTCGGCCTGAGCCTGCATCACCGCCTGCTGCATCTGCTGGGCTTGCGCGAGCAGGGCCTGCATATCGAACTGACCGTCACCGGGTTGCACAGCACGTCCTCTCCAGAAGTTTCGTCCGCGTCAAGCGTAGTCCTCACGCGCCGCCGGGATACTCCCACACCCGCCACCGCGGTGGCGCATACCGACCGTGCCGTTATCCGTGACCTTCCTGGTAACAGCTTGATTGCTGCCTGCCCGCAACAGATCCGGCGATGGGCCTCCGGCCTAGGATCGATCGGGGTCGGATCCAGGTTCAGCAATTCTAGGGAGAACAGATGAGTGTCATCCGCGCGTCCCTGATCACCGCCTCGGCGTCAGCCGTCGGCCTGCTCGTTCTAGCACCGGTCACCGCGTCGGCCGAGCCCGCCGCGGAGGTCGTCGACTACGGGAACGGCTGCGTTGTCGATCCTGGCAATTCCGCGGCGACCCTCGATTCGCTGCGCACTCGCTGCAATGTCACCCAGCAGGATCAGATCTACCGCGACGCGCAGGCGGGCGCCGTGCCGACGGGTGTCACCAACGGCTGGGTGACCCGCCCGCCGCAGCTGGTCGCGGTGGCGCCTGCCCTGTGGACCGGCAAGGTGTTCCGCACCGGCCCCGACGGCGGCACCCTGACCAACCGGGTCGTCGGTACCGAGGCGTTCCCCGCCGACGTCTACCAGACGCAGTCCATCCTCGACGGCCGTCCCGCCTGGGCCCTGAACTACGCCCCGTCACCGACACCGCAGATCTACGACGAGATCCGCGAGATCACCCCGGGCGTCTGGTTCGGCTATTCGTGGTGGCGCGAGGGCGAGTGGCCGCTGATCACCGCGTTCATTCTCGCGCCCGCGTGAGTCGTTCTTGACCCTCCCCTCACTGGAGGGTGTTGGCTGATTCTCATGACAGCCACCGTGGCGATCGGCGAGTTCGCCCGCCTCACCCATCTGAGCGTCAAGACGCTGCGCTACTACCACGAGATCGAGCTGCTGGAGCCGGTCGCGGTGGACGCGGGCACCGGGTACCGCCGCTACTCCACCGACCAGGTGGAGACGGCGCACCTGATCCGCCGACTCCGCGACCTGGACATGCCGCTGCCGCAGATCCGCACCGTGCTCGCCGCCGCCGACCCGGCCGACCGCGACGCGACCCTGCGCGCGCACCTGACCAGGATGGAAGCCGAATTACAGCGGACCCGAGAGGTCGTCGCGTCGCTGCGCGCGCTGCTCACCGCGCCCGCGCCGCCGCTGCGCGTCGACTACCGGGTCGAGCCCGCGTTCACCGCGCTCACCCGCACCGAGCGGGTCGAACGCGGCGCGATCGCGCAGTGGTGCGGCGTCGCGTTCGAACAGCTGTATGTGAGCCTGCTCGGCGCGGGTGTGACACCGGGAGGTGTTGCCGGCGCCACTTATTCGACGGAGTTCTTCGCCGAGCACACCGGCACGGTCACCGCGTACGTACCGCTGCCGCCGGGCGCCGAACTCACCCCGCCGGACGGGCTGGCGATCACCGAATTCCCGGCCCGCCGCTTCGCCGTCGCCGTGCACACCGGCGCGTTCGAGGACTTCGACCGCACCTACGGCGCGCTGGGCAGCCACGTCGCCGAGCACGACACAGTTCTTCCCGACGAACCGGTCCGCGAGCGCTATCTCGTCGGACCCGACCTCACCGATAACCCGGCCGACTACCGCACCGAGGTGTGCTGGCCGATCACCGAAGGAGAATCTCGATGACCCTCGCCCTTGGCAATGTCACGTTCGACTGCCAGAACTCGGCCGACGCGCTGGCCGAGTTCTACGCCCAGCTGCTCGACCGGCCCGTCGACCCGGAGGCCTCGGCGTACTTCGCCACCGTCGGCCAGACCTCCGGCGCCTCGCCGGTGCTGATGTTCATCCAGGTGCCCGACAAGACGCCGGGCAAGAACGTCGTGCACCTGGACTTCCACTCCGTCCAGTGGCGCGACTACGTCGAGCGCGCGATCAGCTTGGGCGCCAAGCACATCGGCGACTTCGACGAGTACGGCCAGCAGTGGGTGACCCTCGCCGACCCCGAAGGAAACCTCTTCGACATCGGCAAGGAGTAGGACTCAGGCGAGCTCGCGCGCCAGGTTCGCGAGCACCTCGGCCTGGATCTTCTTCAGGCCGAGCGGGGCGAAGATGCCCTCGAAGATGCCCGACACACCGCCTGCGCCCTGCCAGGTGGTGCGGAGGGTGACCTGCGAGCCGGCGCCGTCCGGGGTGACGGTCCAGGTGTTGACCATCGAGGAGTTGGCATCGCGCTCGGTGAGGATCGAGTCCGACACGGTGACGTTCGCGCGCACGTTGCGCGAACGCTTCTCGGTGGCCTGCAACGTCCACTCCACCACGGTGCCCGCGCCCTTGCCGCCCTCGACGACCTTGTAGTCGCGGTAGTGCGAGGAGAGGATGCGCGGACGGATCGTCTCGTAGTCACCGATCGCTTCGAGCGTGCGCTGCGGATCCGCGGCGACGACGACCGAACTGCTGGCGCTGACCTGTCCCACTGTTGACTCCTTGTCGGGGGTGCGATGTCTCGACCTGGTTACATCCTGCACTGCGCGCCAACGGATCGCCCGACCAGGTTGGGGGAGAGAGAAACATGTGCGTGACATTTCGTCGTCACGTGCGAGTATCTGGTAGCTCGAGCGGCACGGTCGTACTAGCGTCGAACCCGTGGCAGTGAGTCTTTTGGGTAGGGCCGGCCACGAACCGGCCGCACGCGAGTCTGGATATGCCGCGCACCGAGCGGGTGTGGAGCGACTGCTGGCAAGCTATCGCGCCATTCCACCCGGCGCCGTCGTCCGGTTGGCGAAGAAGACGTCGAACTTGTTCCGGGCCAGGGCGGCGACCACCGCGCCCGGCCTCGACGTGTCGGGTCTCGGGCAGGTGATCGCCGTCGACCCGAAGTCCAGAACCGCGGACGTCGCGGGCATGACCACCTACGAAGACCTGGTCGCGGCGACCCTCCCCTACGGTCTGGCGCCGCTGGTGGTTCCGCAGCTCAAGACCATCACCCTGGGTGGCGCGGTCACCGGTCTCGGCATCGAGTCGACCTCGTTCCGCAACGGCCTGCCGCACGAATCCGTGCTGGAAATGGACGTGCTGACCGGTTCCGGCGAGATCATCACCGTCAAGCCGGACGGCGACCGTGCCGATCTGTTCAAGGGCTTCCCCAACTCCTACGGCACCCTGGGTTACACGGTCCGGTTGAAGATCGAGCTCGAACCCGTCAAGCCCTATGTCGCGCTGCGCCACGTGCGCTTCCACGACCTGCGCGAACTGGAAGCCGAGCTCGAGCGCATCGTCACCGAGCGCAGCTACGACGGCGAGCAGGTCGACTATCTCGACGGCGTCGTGTTCACCGCGACCGAGAGCTACCTGACCCTGGGCAGGCAGACCGACGAGCCGGGCCCGGTCAGCGACTACACCGGCATGGACATCTACTACCGGTCCATCCAGCACCCCAACGGGGTGAAACCGGACCGGCTGACCATCCACGACTACCTGTGGCGCTGGGACACCGACTGGTTCTGGTGCTCGCGCGCCTTCGGCACCCAGAACCCCAAGATCCGCCGCTTCTGGCCGAAATCGCTGCGCCGCAGCAGTTTCTACTGGAAGCTCGTCGCCCTCGACCGCAAGTACCACATCGGCGACCGCCTGGAGGCCCGCAAGGGCAATCCGCCGCAGGAACGGGTCGTCCAGGACATCGAGGTGCCGGTGCACCGCACCGCCGACTTCGTCGAATGGTTCCTGAAGGAAATACCGATCGAGCCGATCTGGTTGTGCCCGTTGCGGTTGCGGGAGAACGCGGGCGACCCGGCGGGCGATCGTCCGTGGCCGCTGTACCCGCTCGAACCACGGCGCACCTACGTCAATGTCGGATTCTGGTCGGCAGTCCCGAGCAAGCCGGGTCAACCGGAGGGGGCGGCCAACCGCGCGATCGAGAAGATCGTGTCCGAATTCGACGGGCACAAGTCGCTGTACTCGGATTCCTACTACGCCGAGGACGAATTCGCCGAGCTGTACGGCGGCGAGACGTATGCCGCACTGAAGAACCGTTACGACCCGGACCAACGACTGCTGAATCTGTATTCGAAGGCGGTGCAACGCAAGTGACGACATTCAAGGACCGATCCGAGGTATTCGCCGAGCTGGGAACCCGGCTCAGCATTGCCGAGGTGTTCGAGACACTCATCGACGGTGAGATCCCGATCCGCCTGAAGGCCTACGACGGCAGCGCGACAGGCCCGGAGACCTCGCCCTACACCCTCGAGATCAAGACGCCACGCGGCATCAACTACCTGGCCTCGGCGCCCGGCGACCTGGGCATGGCGCGCGCCTACATCGCCGGCGACATGGTCACCGAAGGCGTGCACCCCGGCGACCCGTACGACATCTTGAAGGCCATGCAGGCGATGAAGTTCCATCGCCCGTCGGCGCTGTCGCTGGTGACCATCGCGCGCTCGCTGGGCTGGGAACGGCTCAAGCCGATCGCGCCGCCGCCGCAGGAGACGCTGCCCCGCTGGCGCCGGATCGCGCTGGAAGGCCTGCGCCACTCCAAGACTCGCGACGCCGAGGCCATCCATCACCACTACGACGTCTCGAACAAGTTCTACGAGTACGTCCTCGGCCCGTCGATGACCTACACCTGTGCGGTCTACGGCGAGCCGGACTGGACCCTCGAGCAGGCCCAGGAGAACAAGTACCGGCTGATCTTCGAGAAGCTGCGGCTGAAGGAAGGCGACCGGCTGCTCGACATCGGCTGTGGCTGGGGCGGCATGGTCCGCTACGCGGCCCGGCGCGGCGTGAAGGTCATCGGCGCGACGCTCTCGGCCGAGCAGGCCGCCTGGGCGCAGCAGAAGATCGCCGAGGAGGGCCTGAGCGAGCTGGCCGAGGTCAGGCACAGCGACTACCGCGACATCCCCGAGGGCGAATTCGACGCGGTGTCCTCCATCGGCCTCACCGAGCACATCGGTGTGCACAACTACCCGTTCTACTTCGGCTACATCAAGGACAAGCTGCGCGACGGCGGCCTGTTCCTCAACCACTGCATCACCCGGCCGGACAACACCCGCACCACCAAGGCGGGCGATTTCATCGACCGCTACGTGTTCCCGGACGGCGAGCTGATCGGCTCGGGCCGCATCATCTCCGACATCCAGAACATCGGCCTGGAAGTACTGCACGAGGAGAACCTGCGCGAGCACTACGCGCTGACCCTGCACGAATGGTGCAAGAACCTGGTCGAGAACTGGGACGCCTGCGTCGCCGAGGTCGGCGAGGGCACCGCGAAGGTGTGGGGTCTGTACATGGCCGGGTGCAGGCTCGGGTTCCAGCGCAATGTGGTGCAGCTGCATCACGTGCTCGGGGTGAAGCTGGGTTCCGACGGCGCCTGGACCGTGCCGCTGCGCCCCTGGTGGCAGCCGTAGTTCGCGCCTGAGCTCGGGTGCGCGCGCACCCGGGCTCAGGCGAGCAGCTCGTCGAGGAAGTCGCTCGGCACCCCGTCGAGCACCGGATGATGGTGCGCGTCATGGGCTTGCGTGCGCAGCACGTGCAGCAGCCCGACGACGCCGGGACCTGCGTCGAGCAGCGGCCGGGTCCAGCCGAGGTCGGCGCAGGTGCGCAGCACCGGCAGCACCAGCCCGGTGGCCTCGCCGACCCAGCCCGCCGTCGCCAGGCACTCCGCCAGCAGCAGCGTCGCGTCCAAACCCGCACGCGGCCGGGACTGATCGAGCAGGCGCGCGTAGAGCACCCTGGCGTGCCTGGCGGCCCGATCGTCGGCGCGCAGGCGCTGCTCGGCCAGCAGTGCCCTGATCTCGGCGATCTCGCGGGCCTCCGCGATGAGCACGGCGGCCCCGGACTTGCGCCGCTTGCCGTTGCCGGACAGCTCGGCGGCGAACCGGTCGGCGCCGTCGCCGGTGGGCAGGCCGAGCCGGGACCGCTCGGCCCGCACCTGCGCGTCGAGCCGGGCCAGGCCGTTCTCCGCGGCCACCCGCGTGCCCTCGTCCAGGCGCGCCGCCGCCGTGTACTGGTCGCCGAGCGCGGCCTTCACCCGCGCCCCGATCACGAAGGTCGCGACCAGGAAGTCGACCGGGCCGACCCGGGTGACCAGTTCATGGCTCTTGTCAAGCAGCCGGTCCGCCAGCGCCAGATCGCCACGCCGGTAGGCCACTTCGCCGAGCAGCGCCGCGGCGACGCGCGCGGCGTCCGAACGCGGGCCTGCCCCGTCTCGTGCCTTCTCGTAGGCCAGCTCGAAACACTCGGTGGCGGTGGCGATGTCGAGTTGCTCATAGGCGGCGGCACCACGGCAGCAGAGCCCGAAGACCGCGCCGAGCGGGTCCTTCGACTGCACGTGATAGTCCGCGGCCCAGTCCTGCATCTCCGTCACACCCACGAAGTCGAATTCGCAGATCCGGACGAACGAGATCAAGTTGGCTGCGGTCGAGACGATCCACGCGGGCAGCTCGCCCGGGTCGGCCAGCAGGTCCGCGAGGTGGTCGGCCACCTCAGCGGTGTCATCGTGCGCCACCCGGTCGGCGGCGTCGAGCACCGTTGCCGCACCCAGTTGTTCGGCCAGCTCCGGCTCGCCGCCACCGCGGGCGAGCAGATTCGACAGCCTGCCCAGCGCCGAGCGTGCCGTGCTGGTTTGCTGGAGGTTCATATTGGCCCGCGCGACCGCCATCAGCAGCTTGGACCGTGACGCGACCTGTTGCACCGGCAGTTTGGACACGCTGCCTAGCAGGGTCGCCAGCCGGGAGCGGTCGATCAGATCCATGCCGCCGCTCTCGAGCAGGTCGCCTGCGAGCTTGAGATCGGTCGCGGCCAGCGCGTGGTCGACCGACTTGCGCAGCAGGTTGTGCTCGGCGTACCAGCGAGCAGCCTTGCGGTGCAGCAGCTTCGCGCGTCCGGGGTGCATGCGTTCGAGCCGGGTGCGCAGGTGCTCGGCGAACAGCGGTTGCATCCGGTACCACTCCGGGTCGTGCTCGATCCGGTGCACGAACAACTCGCGCTGCTCGGCTTGTTCGAGCATCGACGCGCCGTCGGGGACATCGGCGAGCAGCGAGGCCAGCGAGCCGTTGACCCGTTCGACCACCGAGATCGCCATCAGGAACTCCAGCAGCTCCGGATCCATGCTGTCCAGGACGTTCTCGGCCAGGTACTCCCGCATCCCGTGCCCGCCCTCGGCGAGCTGACCGAGCAGCTGAGCCGGGTCGGCCTTGCCGCGCAGGGTCAGGCTCACCAGCTGGATCGCGGCGGGCCAGCCCTCGGTGGCGGTGTGGATCTGCTCGACCTGCTCGTCGGTGAGCGCGAAACCGTGGCGCTCCACCAGGATCTGGCGCGTCTCGGCCTCGGTGAGCCGCAGCTCCGCCGCGCCGAGCTCGACCAGCTCGTCGCGGACCCGCAGCCTGCTGATCGGCAGCCCGGACTGGTCACGGCTGGTCACCACGAAACGCACATGGTGACAGCCGTTGTCGAGCAGGGTCGCCATCGCGCGGTGCACGCCGGGGTCGCTGACCCGATGCCAGTCGTCGACGACGACCACCACGCTGCGGTCGCTGGCGTGGATCTCATCGATCAGGGTCGCGATCACGAACGCGGCGGCGTCGGCGGGGCGCTCCTCGAGCACCTGCTCCAGGCCCGCGCCCACGTCGGGGCGGACCCGGCGGATGGCCTCGATCAGGTGGGCGAGGAACCAGATCTCGCTGTCGTCGTCCTGGTTGATACCGAGCCAGGCGACCGGGATGTCGCGGGCGACCAGGTCGGCCCGCCACTGGGCGGCGACGGTGCTCTTGCCGAACCCGGCGGGCGCGTGGACCAGGGCGAGCCTGCGACGGCCACCGGCGCGCAGCACGTCGAGCAGGCGCTGTCGCGGGAGGGGCTCGCGGGCCGGCGTCGGCGGCCGGAACTTCGTTGCCGCGGTCGGTGGAAAGGTGCCGGTGTTGCCACTGCGCAGCGGTACAGCGGAGCCGACGGGCTGCAAGGTCAGGGGCCAGCTGCGGCGGGCGGTGACGGCTTTCAGCGATTCCGGGGTGTCCGCCTCGGCGGTTTCCGCTGTGGTGTCGAGCAGGGCCATCTCGTCGGGCATCTGGCCGTGCGCGCGCTGCACCTGGCGCAGCATCTCGCCGAATTCGTAGGCCGAGGCGGGGCGGTCGTCCGGGTCGGGTGACATGGCCTGTTCGATCACCGCGGCGACGTCGGCGGGAATGTCCATGGCGCGCAGATCCGGCACCGGCTGGGTGGTGATCCGCAGGAACTGCGCGACCACCTTCTCCCCCGCCTGCCGCTCGAAGGCGGCGTGGCCGGTCAGCAGGGCGAACAGGGTCGCGCCGAGGCCGTATATATCAGACCGAACAGTCGGTTCATGACCTTTGAGCACCTCGGGCGCGGTGAACGCGGGCGAACCGGTGATCATGCTGCTCGAGGTCTGGAAGCCGCCGGGAATGCGGGCGATGCCGAAGTCGGTGAGCTGCGGTTCGCCGTATCCGCTGATCAGCACGTTCGCCGGCTTCACATCGCGGTGCAGGATCCCGGCCCGGTGCGCCGACTCGATCGCCGCCGCCAGCTTCACCCCGGCGCGCAGGGTATCGGCCCAGGTCAACGGTCCGCGATCGTGGATGAGACGTTCGAGCGAACCGCGCGAGCAGTACGGCATGACGATCAGCGGCAGCCCGGTCGCGGTCACGTCGACCTGCAGGATGTCGACGATGTTCGGATGCCCGGACAGCCTGCCCATCGCCTGTTCCTCGCGCAGGAACCGTTCCCGGCTCTCCTGATCGATCTCCGAGGACAGCACCTTCACCGCGACAACCCGGTCCAATGCGGGCTGCAAACACCGGTACACCACGCCGAATCCGCCGCGCCCGATCTCCTTGGCCCCCGTCAGCCCCATGGCACCGAGCTCGGCGACAGCCGCCTCGTCGATCTCCCCCGGCACCTTGGCCCGCTGGGTACTGGTCCCCACCGGTGACGACTCGGACGGCCCGCGCTGTATACGGGTCGGCTCCGGTTCCATGTGACCACCCCTCGAAGCGAATCGGCGTCACCGGCGTTTCAGTCGGCATACGGACCCCCGAACAATCCGTACATATCCAAGCTAGCGCGATCCGGCATCTATCGGGTGGAGATTCGATGCTGTGGCGGCATCGGTTACCCGCCGTTCATCGCACCGCGAGGGCGATGACCTGCGTGCGCTGCGCCGCGGCGAAGTTGTTGTCCGCGACCAGCACCAGCGTGCGCTCGCCGGAGGGCAGCCGCCGCCACGTCATCGCTTCCACGCCGCGGCGTTTCCGGTCAGTGCGGGGTGGATGACCGGCGGGCGTTGAGGGCGTACATGATCAGGGCGCCGAGGGCGGCGCCGACCGGCCAGGACAGGGCGGTGATGTTGCCGGAGTCGGGGGCGAGGGCGACGACCACCGCGACCGGACCGGCGATGCCGAGGGCGATCAGCGCCTTGGGGTTGAATCCGCGGGTGTACCAATAGCTTCCGGTGGGCTGGTCGCTGTAGAGGTCGGCCAGGACGGTGCGCTGGCGGCGCACCAGGTAGTAGTCCACCACCAGGATGCCGAACACCGGCCCCATCAGGGCGCCGACGCCGCCGAGGAAGTAGATGATGAAGTTCTGGTTCTCCCACAGCTTCCACGGCAGCACCACGATCGACAGCAGGGCGGTGATCACGCCACCCGTGCGGAACGAGATGTACTTCGGCGCCGCGTTGGAGATGTCGTAGGCGGGCGAGACGAAGTTCAGCACCACGTTGATGCCGACGGTCGCGGTGGCGAACAGCACGGCGGCAATCACCACGATCACGTCGCTGTCGATATCGGCGACCAGCGCCACCGGGTCGGCGAGCACCTTGCCGTACACCTTCAGGGTGGCCAGCGCGATCACGATGGACAGCACCACGAACGCGGTCTCGTTGAACGGGATGCCCCAGGCGTTGCCGCGCAGGACGGCCTTACGGCTGGGCGAGAAGCGCGCGAAGTCGGCGTAGTTCACCAGCGGTCCCGCCATGAACGCCACCATCAGGAACGCCACGCCGACGAAGGTCGCGACAGTCGCGCCGCCGCTGAGCGGTTCCCCGGCGCGCGCGTTGAAATCGATGCTCCAGTCGGCCTTGCCGAGAATCCAGATCGCCAGCGCGATCATCCCGATCCAGACCGCGGGCCCGGCGAAGTCGGAGGCCTTGCGCACCACCTCCATGCCGTAGTTGATGATGGCCAGCTGCACGGTCCACAGCACCAGGAACGCGATCCAGCCCAGCGTGGAGAGGCCGAGGACGTCGTTGCCGGTCAGCGATTCGAGGCCGGGCGCCACCCGCAGCAGCAGGACCATCAGCGCGGTCGAGGCCAGGTAGGTCTGGATGCCGTACCAGAACACCGCGACCAGGGCCCGCAGCAACGCGGGGATATTGGCGCCGAACACCCCGAACGCGCCGCGGGCGAAGACCGGGAACGGCACCCCGACCTTCTGCCCCGCGACGCCGATCAGGTTGCTGCCCAGCCACAGCAGCAGCACACCGGCGAACAGCGCGAGCATCGTCTGCCAACCGGTCATGCCGAGGGCGAGCATGCCGACGGCGAAGCCGTAGCTGGCGATGCTGTGCGCCGAGGTCATCCAGAGGCAGAAGATGTCCCAGGTACGCCAGGTCGCCGTCTCCTTGGTAGTTGGTGCCAAGTCGTCGTTGACCAGCGTGGAACCGCCCGGCGCGTCATCGGACCGCCGTACCCGAGTTTCTGTCATCGGATGTCCTTCGTACTTCGATCGTGCTAACTGTTCCGCGGAAAACCGAGGTCGATGCCGCCGTGGCTCGGATCGAGCCAGCGGGAGGTGATCGCCTTCTCCTGGGTGAAGAAGGCGAAACCGTTGGGGCCGTAGGCTTTCGCGTCGCCGAACAGCGACGCCTTCCAGCCGCCGAAACTGTGGTAGGCCACCGGAACCGGGATCGGCACGTTGACGCCGATCATGCCCACGTTCACCTGCCGCTGGAAGCGCCGCGCTGCCCCGCCGTCGTTGGTGAAGATGGCGGTGCCGTTGCCGTAGGGCGAGGCGTTGATCAGCTCGACGGCCTGTTCGAACCCCTCGACCCGCACCACCGACAGGACAGGGCCGAAGATCTCGTCGCGGTACACCGCCGAGCTCACCGGCACCCGGTCGATCAGGGTGGGGCCGAGCCAGAAGCCGTTCGGGTCGCCGTCGAAGCTCGACTCGCGCCCGTCGACCACCAGCGTCGCCGCGTCGGCGACGGCGGTGTCGAGGTAGCCGGCCACCTTGTCGCGGTGTTCGCGGGTGATCAGCGGGCCCATGTCGCAGCCGCGGCGGCCGTCGCCGGTGCGCAGGTCCTTCATCCGCTCGGCGATGCGCGCCACCAGGTCGTCGGCGACGGACTCGGTGGCCAGCACCACGCTCACCGCCATGCACCGCTCGCCCGCCGACCCGAATCCGGCGTTGACGGCGGCGTCGGCGGCCAGATCGAGGTCGGCGTCGGGCAGCACCAGCATGTGGTTCTTCGCCCCGCCGAGGGCCTGCACGCGCTTGCCGTCAGCGCTCGCGGTCCGGTACACGTACTCGGCGATCGGCGTCGAGCCGACGAACGAGATGGCCCCGACCTCGGGATGGGTGAGCAGCGCGTCCACGGCCTCCTTGTCGCCGTGCACCACATTGAGCACCCCGGCCGGGAGCCCGGCGTCGGCGGCGACCTCGGCCAGCCAGTTCGCCGCCGACGGATCCTTCTCGCTCGGCTTGAGCACGACGGTGTTGCCCGCCGCGATGGCGATCGGGAAGAACCACAGCGGCACCATGGCCGGGAAGTTGAACGGGCTGATGATGCCGACCACGCCCACCGGTTCGCGCACCGAGTACACATCGACCCCGGTCGAGGCGTTCTGGCTGAACTCGCCCTTGAGCAGGTGCGGCATCGACAGCGCGAACTCCACCACCTCGAGCCCGCGCGCGATCTCCCCTGCCGCGTCGGCGAGCACCTTGCCGTGTTCGGCGGTGAGGATCTCGGCCAGCGCGTCCTTGCGGGCATTGAGCAGTTCGCGGAAGTTCAGCAGGAAACGGTGCCTGGTGGCGATCGAGGAATCGCGCCAGCCGGGCAGCGCGGCCGCGGCGGCCTTGACCGCGGCGTCGACATCGGCGGCCGTCGCCATCCGTACCGTACGGCGCGGCACGCCGAGGGCGGGGTCGAATACCGGTGCGGTACGGGTGGATTCACCGGTCCACGGCTTGCCGTCGACCCAGTGCTCGAGTGTGTCGGTGGGATGCGTCATCGGATCTCCAAAGGGTTGGCCAGTACTTCACTCAGCGCGGCGACGGCCTCGGCGACCTCGGCCTCGGTGACCACGCAGGGCGGGACGAAATGAATCCGGTTGTCGGCGCCGAACACCAGCACGCCCCTGGCGGCCAGCCCGGCCTTGATCCGCGCGATGGTGGCGGCGTCGACCGGCTCGCGGGTCGCCTGGTCGGCGACCAGCTCGATCGCCCAGAACACGCCTTCGCCCCGCACCTCGCCGACGATCGGATGCTCGGCGGCGAGCTTGTCCAGCGCGGGGCCGATCACCGTGCGCCCGATCCGCTCGGCGTTGTCGACGATGCCCTCGGCGGCCATGGTGTCGAGTGCGGCCACGATCGAGGCGGCCGCCAGCGGATGCCCGCTGTAGGTCAGGCCGCCGGGGAAGACCCGGTCGTCGAAGGTGGCGGCGATGGCATCGGAGATCACCACGCCGCCGACCGGCACGTACCCGGAGTTCACGCCCTTGGCGAAGGTGATCAGGTCGGGGGTGACGTCGTAGCCGTCGAACGCGAACCACCGTCCGGTGCGACCGAATCCGCACATCACCTCGTCGAGGATCAGCACGACGCCGTAGCGGTCGGCGATGGCGCGCACCCCGGCCAGATAGCCGGGCGGCGGCACGAGGATGCCCGCGGTGCCGGGCACGCTCTCCACCAGGATCGCCGCGACGGTCTGCGGCCCCTCGGCCTGTACCACCCGTTCCAGGTGCCGCAGCGCGCGTTCGCTCTCCTGTTCCGGCGTCTGCGCCCAGAACTCGCTGCGATACAGGTAGGGGCCGAAATAGTGGACGTGGCCGCGCGCGTACTCGTTCGGCATCCGGCGCCAGTCGCCGGTGGCGACCACCGCCGCACCGGTATTGCCGTGATAGGACCGGTAGGCCGAGAGCACCTTGTCGCGACCGGTGTGCAGGCGCGCCATCCGGATCGCGTTCTCGACGGCGTCGGCGCCGCCGTTGGTGAAGAACACCTTGTTCATGCCGTCCGGAGCGCGCTCGGTGATCCGCGCCGCCGCCTCGCCGCGCTGCAGATTCGCCACCGCGGGACCGATGGTGGTCAGGCGGGCGGCCTGCTCGGCGATCGCGGCCGTGACCACCGGATGCTGGTGTCCGATATTGACATTCACCATCTGACTGGCGAAGTCGAGGTACTCGCGGCCCGCGTGGTCCCACACCCGGCAGCCGCGGCCACCGGCCAGCACCATCGGATCCAGGCTCGCCTGCGCCGACCACGAGTGGAACACGTGGGCGCGATCGAGTTCGTAGGCGCGTGCGTCCAGGTCGACGCCGACCGTCGCCCCGGTCATGCCGACACCGTCGTCGCGGTGACAGCCTCGCGCAGCCGCGGGATCACCGTCTCGCCGTAGACACGCAAGGTCTCCTCCTTGTTGTCGTGTTGCAGATAGCCCGCGAACTGGTCGACGCCGAGATCGGCGAGGGCCCGCAGTTTCGCGATGTGCTCCTCGGGGGTGCCGAGCACGCAGAAGCGCTCCACGATCTCGTCGGAGACGAAGTCGGCGTGGGTGTTTCCGGCCCGGCCGTGCTCGTTGTAGTCGTAGCCGTGCCGATCGGCGATGTAGTCGGTCAGCGCTTTCGGAACGCCGCCGCCGGTCCCGTACCTGGCGACGATGTCGGCGACGTGATTGCCGACCATGCCGCCGAACCAGCGGCACTGCTCACGCATGTGGGCGCGATCGGTGCCGATGTACATCGGCGCGGCGACACAGATCTTGATCGAATCCGGATCTCGTCCAGCGGCTTTCGCCGCGGACCTGACGGTCCCGATCATCCACTCGGCGATATCGAGATCGGCCAGTTGCAGGATGTAGCCGTCGGCGACCTCGCCGGTCAGCGCCAGCGCCTTCGGCCCGTACGCGGCGACCCAGACCTCGAGGGCCGAGCCGGTGCTCCAGGGGAATTGCAGTGTGCTGCCGTTGTATTCGACCGGGCGCGAGTTCGCCAGTTCGCGGATCACGTGGACCGATTCACGCAGGACGGCCAGCGTGGTCGGCTTCCCGCCACCAACGCGCACCGCCGAATCGCCGCGTCCGATCCCGCAGATCGTGCGGTTGCCGTACATCTGGTTCAGCGTCGCGTACAGCGAGGCGGTGACGGTCCAGTCCCGAGTCGCCGGGTTGGTCACCATGGGTCCCACCGTGATCCGCTTCGTCTCGTGCAGGATCTGGCTGTAGAGCACGTACGGCTCCTGCCACAGCAGATGCGAGTCGAAGGTCCACAGGTGGCTGAAGCCGTACGCCTCGGCCAGTTTCGCCAGCTGCAGGGTGCGCGCGGCCGGTGGATTGCACTGAAGTACCGCTCCGAATTCCATGGCGTCTCCTCAGATCAGGTACTGACACGGGTCACGGCGCACGAACTTCCCGTCGCCCTTGCGGCCCCGGTATTCGCCGTCGGCCACCAGGACCTTGCCGCGGGAGAGCACCACGTCGACGTGGCCGTCGATCTCGTAGCCCTCCCAGGCCGAATGGTCCATGTTCATGTGGTGGGTCTTGCCCATCCCGATGGAGGTGTGGCCGTCCGGGTCGTAGACCACGATGTCGGCATCGGCGCCAGGGGCGAGAACGCCCTTGCGGCCGTAGAGGCCGAACATCCGGGCCGGGGTGGTCGAGGTGATCTCGACCCAGCGCTCCAGGGTGATCCGGCCCTCCACCACGCCCTGATACATCAGGTCCATCCGGTGTTCCACCGAGCCGATCCCGTTGGGAATCTTGGAGAAATCACCGATCCCCATGTCCTTCTGCCCCTTCATGCAGAACGGGCAGTGATCGGTGGACACCATCTGCAGGTCGTTGGTGCGCAACGCCTGCCACACCTGGTTCTGGTGGTCCTCCTCCCGCGAGCGCAGCGGCGTCGAGCACACCCATTTCGCGCCTTCGAAGCCCGGCGCGCCGAGGTTGTCCTCCAGCGAGAGATACAGATACTGCGGACAGGTCTCGCCGAAGACGTTGCGGCCACGATCGCGGGCCGCGGCCAGCTGCGCCACCGCCTGTTTCGCCGAGACGTGCACCACGTACAGCGGCGCGCCGGTGAGGTCGGCGAGCATGATCGCGCGGTGCGTGGCCTCCTCCTCGAGCTGCCAGGCCCTGGCCACTCCGTGGTAGTACGGATCGGTCTTGCCCTGGGCGAGCAGCTGTTCGACGAGCACGTCGATGGCCGGACCGTTCTCGGCGTGCATCATGGTGAGCAGCCCGGTGTCGGCGCCGGTCTGCATGGCCCGCAGGATCTGCGCGTCGTCGCTGTAGAACACGCCGGGGTAGGCCATGAACAGCTTGTAGCTGGTGATGCCCTCGTCGGGCAGTCGCCGCAGCTCCGCCAGCGACTCCTTGTTCACCTCGCCGATGATCTGGTGGAACGAGTAGTCGACGGCGCACTGCCCGGCGGCCATCTCGTGCCAGGTCTGCAGGCTCTCCGGCACCCGCTCACCGAACTTCTGCACCGCGAAGTCGATGATCATGGTGGTGCCGCCCCAGGCGGCGGCCCTGGTGCCGGTCTCGAAGTCGTCGGCGGCGGTGGTGCCGCCGAACGGCATCGACATGTGCGTGTGCGCGTCGATACCGCCGGGGATGACGTACTTGCCGCTCGCGTCGACGACCGTGTCGACGGTCTCGGCGAGGTTCGCGCCGAGCACGGTGCTGCCGGGTTCGAGCAGCGCGACGATGCGTTCACCGTCGACCAGCACGTCGGCCGCGCCACGCCCGGTGGCGGAGACGACGGTTCCGCCGGTGATCAAAGTCGTTGCCATGCCTACCCTCCCGTGCTCAGGGCGCCACGATGGCGTCGTAGGAATCGGGGCGGCGGTCGCGGTAGAACTGCCAGTCTCCGCGCACTTCGCGCACCACATCCAGGTCGATGTCGCGGATCACCAGCTCGTCGGTGCCGGTGGAGGCGATATCGCCGACGAAGTTGCCGCGTGGATCGACGAAATACGAACTGCCGTAGAAGGTCACCGCGTCGTCGCCGAATTCGGCTGTCTCGGTGCCGATCCGGTTGTTCGCGGCGACGAAGTACTGGTTCGCCGCGGCGGCGGCCGGCTGTTCGAGTTCCCAGAGCCGGTTCGACAGACCGGGTTTGGTGGCGGAGGGGTTGAACACCAGTTGGGCGCCGCCGAGGCCGTAGGCGCGCCAGCCCTCCGGGAAATGGCGGTCGTAGCAGATGTAGACGCCGATCTTGCCGACCGCGGTGTCGAACACCGGATAGCCGAGATTGCCGGGGCGGAAGTAGAACTTCTCCCAGAAACCCGGCAGGTTCGGAATGTGATGCTTGCGGTATTTGCCCAGGTAGCTGCCGTCGGCATCGATCACCGCCGCGGTGTTGTACAGCACCCCTGGCTGCTCTTCCTCGTACACGGGGAGCACGATCACCATCTGATGCGCCCGCGCCAGTTCGGCGAAACGCTCCGTTGTCGGGCCCGGCACCGATTCGGCGTATTCGTAGTACTTCTTGTCCTGCACATTGCCGAAATACGGCCCGTAGAACAGTTCCTGGAAGCAGATGACCTGCACTCCAGCGGCCGCGGCCTCCTCGACGAAGCCCTCGTGCTTGGTGAGCATCGACTTCTTGTCGCCGGTCCACGTGGCCTGGGTGATGGCTGCCTTGATTGTCGTCACCTGTCGATCTCCTACCGAAGTTGGTTATGTTATCTTCGACGGTAAACATTTCCTGAATATTTCAGTCAGTGCCGGAAGTGTAAATCTCGCATCGAGATCGAGAAGTGGAAATGAACGACCGGATTCAGATCGATGACCCGACGCCTGCCGGGATCGCCGGGGCCATCGCCCGCCTGATCACCAGCGGAGAGCTACGTCCGGGTGATCGGCTGCCGACGGTGCGGGAGCTGTCAAGCCGTCTGGGCGTGAGTCCGGCGACCGTCAGCCACGGCTGGCGGGCACTGGCCCAGGCCGGGCTCGTCGTTTCCCGGGGGCGCAGCGGCACCTTCGTCGCCGAGAGCGGACACCGGCCACGACCCACCTCCCGCACCGACGGTATGACCAAGGGCGCCACCTCGGCGCGGCTCGACCTCTCGCTGGGCACCCCCGACCCGCTGCTGCTCCCCGAGATCGGCACGCTCCTGTCCCGGCTGGCCACCGGCGCCGAGACCACCGACTACCACCAGGCGCCGGTGGTACCCGAGCTCGGTCGGCTACTCCAGGCCGACTGGCCGACCAAGTCCGGAGCGCTCACCGTGGTCGACGGGGCCATGGACGCCGTCGCCCGCAGTCTGCAGGCGGTCGTCCGCTTCGGCGACCGGGTGATCGTGGAGGACCCCACCTTCCCGTACATCCTCGACTACCTCGACTCCATCGGCGCCGAGACCGTCCCGGTCGGCATGGACGAACAGGGGCTGCTGCCCACCGAATTCGCCCGCGCACTGGCTACCGGGGCCACCGCGGCAGTCCTGCAACCGCGTGCGCAGAACCCGACCGGCGCGTCGATGAGCGCCGACCGCGCCGCGGAACTGGCCGACATCCTGCGTCGCGGCGAACACCGGTGCATGGTCATCGAGGACGACCACTCGGGTCCGGTGGTGCCTGCCCCCGATGTCAGTCTCGGGCGCTGGCTGCCCGACCAGGTGCTGCACGTGCGCAGCTACTCCAAATCGCACGGGCCGGATCTGCGGATCGCGGCGCTGTCGGGCCCGGAGGAGGTCATCGACCGGATCGTCGCCACCCGGGTACTCGGACCCGGCTGGACACCGCGCATCCTGCAGCGACTCCTGCACGAAATGCTGCGCGACGAGACCGTCACCCGCACTGTCGAATTCGCTCGCGACCAGTACCAGGCCCGGCGCCGGGCCCTGGTCACCGCGCTCGGCGCCCACGGTGTGCGGGTCGCGGACGGCCAGGGCCTCAACGCGTGGCTCCCCGTCGCCGACGAGCGCAGCGCCCTGGTCCACCTGGCGGCCAACGGCATTCGGGTCGCACCGGGCGGACCGTTCTTCGCCGCCGATCGCGGACACCCCGAGGCGGTGCGCGTCACCATCGCACCGCTGACCGACGCCGTCGACGAGGTGGCCGCCGTCCTCGCCATGGCCGCGCGCCCCCGCCAGGCCGAGTACTTCTCGCTCGGCGACGGCACACACTGAGCGCGAACGACGGAAGCCCGCCACCGAGACGGTGACGGGCTTCCGATCCGGCCGCAGCCGGGTACTGCTTACTTGCGCAGGGAGGCCGGGACCTCGAAGCGCGGGCCGAACTTCTTCGCCAGCTCGTCGGCGCGGGCCACGAAGGCCTCCTGGCCGCCGGGGTAGCCCACGATGAACTGGTGCGAGCCGCCCGACCAGGCCGGGAAGCCGATGCCGAAGATCGAGCCGATGTTCGCGTCGGCGGTGCTGGTGAGCACGCCTTCGTCGAAGCACTTCTGGGTCTCGATGGCCTCGGCGAACATCATGCGGTCCTTGAGGTCCTGGAAGGTGACACCCTCCGGGAGCTCACGCTGCGAGTTGTAGATCGAGCGCAGCTCGTCCCACAGGCCGGTGGCCTTGCCGTCGACGTAGTCGTAGAAGCCAGCGCCGCCCAGCTTGCCGGTGCGGCCCTGGTCGTTGACCATCGTGTCGATGACCTGAGCGGTCTTCGCGGACGCGGCGTTGAGCTCGCCACCGGCAGCAAGGATGGCCTCGGAGGTCTCCTTGTAGATCTTCTGCATGGTGGTGAAGTTCAGCTCGTCCGACAGCTTCAGCGGCGCGGCCGGGTAGCCGGCCTGCAGGCCCGCCTGCTCGATGGTGGCCGGGTCGATGCCCTCGGCGACCATGGAGATGGCCTCGTTGATGAAGGTGCCGATCACGCGCGAGGTGAAGAAGCCACGGCTGTCGTTGACGACGATCGGGGTCTTCTTGATGGCGAGGGTGTAGTCGTACACCCGGGCCAGCGCCTCGTCGGAGGTGTTCTTGCCCTTGATGATCTCCACCAGCGGCATCTTGTCCACGGGGGAGAAGAAGTGGATACCGATGAAGTCCTCGGAGCGCTTGACGCCCTCCGAGAGCAGGGTGATCGGCAGGGTCGAGGTGTTCGAGCCCAGCAGCGCGTCGGGATCGACGATGTCCTCGATCTCCTGGAAGACCTTGTTCTTGAGCTCGGGGTTCTCGAACACGGCCTCGATCACGAAGTCGACGCCCTTGAAGTCGGCGGCGTCCGCGGTCGGGGTGATGCGAGCCAGCAGCTCGGCCGACTTCTCCGGGGTGGTCTTGCCACGGGAGAGCGCCTTGGCCTCGATGGCCTCCGAGTACGCCTTGCCCTTCTCGGCGGCCTCGATCTTGACGTCCTTGAGGACGACCTCGTAGCCGGCCTTGGCCGAGACGTAGGCGATGCCCGCGCCCATCATGCCCGCGCCGATGACACCGATCTTCTTGATCTCACGCTTCGGCACATCCGCGACCGACGGACGCGAGCCGCCGCCGTTGATGTGGTTCAGGTCGAAGAAGAACGCCTGGATCATGTTCTTCGCGACCGGGCCGGTCAGCAGGTGCGTGAAGTAGCGACCCTCGATGGTCAGCGCGTTGTCGATGTCGACCTGCGCGCCCTCGACCGCCGCGGCCATGATGGCGCGCGGGGCGGGCATGTTGGTGCCCTTGATCTGCTTGCGCAGGTTGGCCGGGAACGCGGGCAGGTTCGCCGCGAAGGCCGGGGTGGACGGGGTGCCGCCGGGGATCCGGTAGCCCTTCTTGTCCCACGGCTGCGCAGCCTCGGGGTTGGCCGCGATCCACGCCTTGGCGGCGGGCAGCAGCTCCTCGACGGAGGAAACGACCTCGTCGATCAGGCCGATTTCCTTGGCCTTGGTGACGCGGTGACGCTGACCCTGCAGCAGCACCTGCATCAGCGCGTTCTGCAGGCCGAGCATGCGCACGGTGCGGGTCACGCCGCCGCCGCCGGGCAGCAGGCCCAGGGAGACCTCGGGCAGGCCGATGGCCGAACCCTTGACGTCGGCCGCGACGCGGTAGTGGGTCGCCAGCGCGATCTCCAGGCCACCGCCGAGGGCGGCGCCGTTGATGGCGGCCACGACCGGCTTGCCGAGCTGCTCCAGGCGGCGCAGCGGGGCCTTGACGCCGTCGAGCATCGCCACGACCTCGGCCGCGTTGTCCGGGCCGACCTGCATCATGTTCTTCAGGTCGCCGCCGGCGAAGAAGGTCTTCTTGCCGGAGGTGATGACGACACCGGTGATGTCGTCCTTCTCGGCCTCCAGGCGGTCCACGGTCGCGGCCATCGAGGTGATGTACGCGTCGTTCATGGTGTTGGCGCCCTGGCTGGGGTCGTCGATGGTGAGGACGACCACGCCGTCGGCGTCCTTCTCCCAGCCGATGATGTTGTCAGTCATAGTTTTTCGTTCTCTCCTATGAGAAGTTTCGGCCGGGGATCAGACGCGCTCGATGATGGTGGCGACACCCATGCCGCCGCCGATGCACAGGGTGACCAGGCCGTAGCGCGCGTTGCGGCGCTCCAGCTCGTCGACCACGGTGCCGGTGATCATCGCGCCGGTGGCACCCAGCGGGTGGCCCATGGCGATCGCGCCACCGTTGACGTTCAGCTTCTCGTCCGGGATGTTGAGGTCCTTCTGGAACTTCAGCACCACGGAGGCGAACGCCTCGTTGATCTCGACGAGGTCCATGTCCTCGATCGTCAGGCCGGCCTTGGCCAGGGCCTTCTTCGCGGCCGGGGTGGGGCCGGTCAGCATGATGGTCGAGTCGGCGCCGGAGGTAGCGGTCGCGACGACGCGAGCCTTCGGGGTCAGGCCCGAGTTCTTGCCCGCCTCCTCGGAACCGATCAGCACCAGGGCGGCGCCGTCGACGATGCCCGAGCTGTTGCCACCGTGGTGGACGTGGTTGATCTTCTCGATGTAGGTGAACTTCTGCAGCGCGACGGCGTCGAAGCCACCCATCTCACCGATGCCGGCGAAGGAGGGGTTCAGCTTGCCGAGGTCGGCGGCGGTGGTGCCGGGACGCATGTGCTCGTCGTTGTCGAGCACGACGAGGCCGTTCTGGTCCTTGACCGGAACGATCGACTTGGCGAAGTAACCACCGGTGGTGGCCGCGGCGGCCAGCTCCTGCGAACGCACGGCGTAGGCGTCGACGTCATCGCGGGAGAAGCCCTCGATGGTGGCGATCAGGTCGGCCGAGATGCCCTGCGGCACGAAGTAGCCGTCGTAGTTGGTGGCCGGGTCCAGGGCCCAGGGGCCGCCGTCGGAGCCCATCGGCACGCGCGACATCGACTCGACGCCACCGGCGATGACGAGGTCGTCGAAGCCGGAGCGAACCTTCTGCGCAGCCAGGTTCACGGCCTCGAGGCCGGAAGCACAGAAGCGGTTGAGCTGGAAGCCACCGACGGTGTCGGGCAGACCCGCGATGGTGACCGCGGTGCGGGCGATGTCCATGCCCTGGTCACCGACGGGGGTGACGACACCGAGGATGAGGTCCGAGATCTGGTCCTCGTCGAGGTTGGGGAAGCGGCCACGCAGCTCCTGGATCAGACCAACAGTCAGATCGATCGGCTTGACCGAGTGCAGCGAGCCGTTCTTCTTGCCGCGGCCGCGCGGAGTGCGGATGGCCTCGTAGATGTAGGCCTCTGTGGTCATATCGGAGTGTTTCCTTCCTTGGGGTGCGGTGGCCGCACGAACGCCACGACCAATCGTCTCGACGCCGTACAAATCCCGGCAAGCACCAGCGGAGCATAGAACCATGCCCATCCGGCGTTTCCGGCCACCCGTTCATACTACCGTGGTGTGCGAACTCCGGTTAACTTAACGTGGTCCGGCGGGTGGCTGTCAACCATCCAGACTCTTCGCTCCGAGCTCGCTGCGCAGCAACGCCAGAGCGACCTCGTCCGGGTCCTGCCGGTCACCGGGCGCCACCGGCTCCGCCGCGGCGGCCAGCATCTCCTGCTCCTCTTCCGGCGTCGGCGGCGCCAGCACCGCGTCACCCGGCCTGCCACCGCGCCCGGAATCGCCACCGGACCGGGCCGAATCCGATCCGTACCCCTCCTCCGGACCCGGGTCGTCGGGTAGGTCGGGGAAGTCGGGCGGCGGAATGTCGTCGTCGGACATCGGCTTGGCCTGCCCCGACGCACTCGCCTGATTCCCGTTGGCCTGACTGGGCCGCGAGAACTTCGGCCGCCCGGCCGGCTTGCCCTCACCCCGCGCAGGCGCGCTCACCACCTTCGCCGCCGGACGCGGCGCGGGCGCCCCCGTCTCCCAGCGCACATCCAGCTCGCGCCCGAGCACCGCGCGCACGGCCGACCGCACCGCCTCGATATTGCGCGGATCGGACAACCGCTGCGCCAACGGCGGACTCTGATGCGCGAACACGATCACGTCGCCCTCGGCCCGCGACACCGCCGCCCCCGACAACAACGCCTGCAAGGTCGGCCCGAACTCCCGCACCTTCCCCTTGATCTCCGCCCACGCCCCGTCGACGAGCGCGACGAGATCTTCGGCCGGGGCGGCAGGCGCCTGCGGTGCCGCTGCTACGTGCGGAGCGGCAGGCGCTTCCGAGGGCGGCGGGGTCTGCGGGGCTCCGACCGTCCGCGGGCCTGCGGCTTCCCTGGAAGCGGCGGAGGCCTGCGGGGCGGCGGACGGAGGCTGTGCGGGCGAATCGACATGCGGCGCCGAGGTTTCCGAGCCACCGGCGTGCGTCTCATCAGAGTGCGGGGTGCCCGGATCGACAACTCGCGACGCGGGCACGGCCGTGTCGCCTGCCGGCCGCCCGCCGTCCGCGTCGGCCGCGACCCGGGCCTGGGCGTCGATCGGCCGCCCAGCGGACGACACCGCGTCACCCGCAGGACCGGCTCCCTCTTCTGCCACCGAAGATGCCTGAGAGACAGAGCTGTCCGATGCCGCGCCGTCGACAGACTGTGCGGCCGCCCCGCGCGCGGGCTGAGTGGTCGGCGGATTCTGCTGCGAGTCCAGTGGGTTCTGTTGCGCGGCAGCCGCGCTCTGCCGCTCGGAAGATGGGTTCGGCTGCTCGGCAGGCGCGCCCTGCTGCGAACCCGGCACGTTCTGCTGGGTGGGCGGCACGTTCCGCTGCGCAACCGGCGCATCGTGCTGCGCAGGCGGGGCCGATGGGGTCTGCACAGCAGGCTCGGCTGCGACAGCGGGGTTGCCTACGGCAGCCGCGGGACGTTCACGGGTCGGCTCGGACGCCCCCGGTCCGCCTGCGGCCGCGGCCTTTTCGGCCTTGGCCGCCGCGAGGAGTTCCGCACCGCGACGGCGGCTCTCGCCACCGGCTGCCGGGCGCTGAGCCGGTGCGGAGGCACGCTCGGCGGGCGGTTCACCGGCGGCGGGGCCGGGACGCGCGGGGGCGGCGGGAATGGCGCCGCCCGCGAATCCGCGCTCCAGGCGTTCCAGGCGCTGCAAGGTCGCGGACTCGGTGTCGGAGACCGAGGGCAGGAGCATGCGGGCGCAGATGACCTCGAGCAGGAGGCGGGGGGCGGTGGCGCCGCGCATTTCGCCGAGGCCCTCGTGCAGGAGCTCGGCGTAGCGGGTGAGGGTGGCGGGACCGAGGCGTTCGGCCTGGTCGCGCATGCGTTCCAGGACGTCGCCGGGGCCGGAGACCAGGCCGCGCTCGGCGGCGTCGGGGACAGCGCGCAGCAGGATCAGGTCGCGCAGGCGCTCGAGCAGGTCGACGGCGAAGCGGCGCGGGTCGTGGCCCGCTTCCATGACGCTGTCGATCGTGCGGAACAGCGCGGCGCCGTCGTCGGCGGCCAGCGCGTCGATCGCGTCGTCGATCAATGCCACATCGGTGACGCCGAGCAGCGAGACCGCGCGCGGATAGGTGACGCCGTCGGGCCCGGCGCCGGCCAGCAGCTGGTCGAGCACGCTCAGACTGTCGCGCGGCGAACCACCACCGGCCCGGATGACCAGCGGATACACCGCCTCCTCCACCGGCACGTGCTCCTGCTCGCAGATCTTGCCGAGCAGGCCGCGCATAGTGGCGGGCGGCAGCAGCCGGAACGGATAGTGGTGCGTGCGCGAACGAATGGTCGGCAGCACCTTGTCCGGCTCGGTGGTGGCGAAGATGAAGATCAGGTGGGCCGGCGGCTCCTCGACGATCTTGAGCAGCGCGTTGAAGCCCGCCGTGGTGACCATGTGCGCCTCGTCGACGATGAACACCCGATACCGCGACTCGGCGGGCGCGTAGAACGCGCGATCGCGCAGCTCACGGGTGTCGTCGACGCCACCGTGACTGGCCGCGTCGAGCTCGATGACGTCGAGATTGCCCGCACCGCCGGGGCCCAGCGCCACACACGAGGCGCAGACACCGCACGGCGTCGAGGTCGGGCCGTCGACACAGTTCAGCGAGCGTGCGAGGATACGCGCGGAGGAGGTCTTACCGCAGCCGCGCGGACCGGAGAACAGATACGCATGGCTGATCCGTCCGGTATCCAGCGCCGTACTCAGCGGGTCGGTGACATGCTCCTGACCCACTACCTCAGCGAACGTCGCCGGTCGATACTTCCGGTACAGAGCCACGGCCCACAGGCTACCGCCGCCCACCGACAGGTGGATGAGCGGCCGACGCGTGGCCACGCCTCCCCGAGTTCGCCGCAAAATTGTGACATGAATCACAGTTCAAGTACAGGTTGGGACAAGGCGGGCAAACCCGGTCGGCCGAGCGCAACGGCCGAGTTAACGACTGCCCGTCACGCGGCGATTCCCGCCAGTATCGGCGGTCGATCCTGGTTGCGGCCGGAATGCGTACTCACTCCCCGGTTGAGCCGCACTTTCCAGATGTAACGAAACAGTCAATGGTCGTGACATCGGCGCAAGCCGCTGGCTACCGTGGATCTCGGCAACTTCGGTGGCCAAACCTTCATCAGGTTGGTGACCCCGGCCGGTCCCTCATCCCGGCCGGGGCACAACCTTCGCGCACCGTATCGCTCCCCCACCGCCGACCGGAGGAACGTTTCACCGTGCTGTCGTGTGATGACATCGCAACCGCCTGGCTCGCCCACACCGACTTCGCAGGCGACCATGCCGCTGTCGGCCTGCTGAGCAGGGCGATCAGCCCTCAGGACTTCGACATAAAGCGCGATTCGCTGCCCGTCGCCGCCGCGGCGGACCCGGCGACCGCCGCGGCCATCCTGCAACTGCTCGAACGCGGGCAGGTGCCGACGATGGCGGCGATCCGCACCCTCACCGCGCAGAACGAGATGCGCCGCGAGGCCGAGCGGATCGAACGCCTCGGCAGGCGCGCGCAGCGCAGCATCGACGAGTTCGGCCGCATCCTGGCCAGGCTCGCCGCCGCGCACTGGTCCGAGCACGGCATCGGCCCGACCAGGCGCGACATCCTCGCCGACGCCGAGATCACCGAGCTCATCGCCGAGCGGGTCGGCGAGATCGCGCCGTCGGCGGTCAAGCATCTGTGGCTGATCGAGCGGGCGCAGCGCGCGGGCTGGATCGCCTCGAACGCGAGTCCCGGTTCGCTGTGCCCGGCCCGCCGCTGGCACACCATCAAATACGGCAACCGGGTGTCGCAGAAGCCGGTCAACATGATCGGGAAGCTGGTCGCGGGTTTCGTCTTCGAGCACACGGCCGAGCGGGGCAGGCCGCCGAGCTGGGCCGCACTCGCCCGCGACGCGCGCGACGACCGCGGCAGGCGGGTCTTCTTCGACGTGGCCGACGCGCACGCCCAGCGGCGCTGGCTGATCACCGCCGAATGGCTGGCCGACGGCGATGACCTGCCCGTTCCCGGTAAGCGCGGTACCAGGGCGCTGGCGAAGGAGAACCGGAGCTAGAACCCGGCCGACACCAGCCCAGGTGGTGAGCATTCGGTAATTTCCTTGCAACGCAATCACGCGTGGAAGGAGTTACCGTGCCCGCAACGATCGATCCTGCGGCCACCGCCTGGCTACTCGCGGCTACCGCCATGGTGCTGTTGATGACGCCGGCGCTGGCCGTTTTCTACGGCGGGATGGTGCGCTCCACCGGCGTGCTGAACATGCTGATGATGAGCTTCATCGCGATCCCGCTGGTCACCGTCGTCTGGCTGGTCGCCGGGTACAGCCTGGCCTTCGGTGACGATGCCGGCGGCGGCCTCATCGGCAACCTCGAGCACGCAGGCCTGGCCGGGATCGATCCCGGCTCCGTGCGCGGCTCGATCCCGGAACTGCTGTTCGTCACCTTCCAGCTGACCTTCGCGATCCTCACCGCCGCGCTGGTCTCCGGCGCGATCGCCGACCGCGCCAAGTTCGCGGGCTGGATGGTCTTCGTCCCGCTGTGGACGCTGGCGGTGTACGCGCCCATCGCGCACTGGGTGTGGGGACCCGACGGCTGGCTGCTCGATTTCGGCGCGCTCGACTACGCGGGCGGCCTGGTGGTGGAGATCGCCTCCGGCGCTTCGGCCCTGGCTCTTGCCCTGGTGCTCGGCCCGCGCATCGGCTTCAACATCGACGCGATGCGCCCGCACAACCTGCCGTTCGTGCTGCTCGGCGCCGGTCTGCTGTGGTTCGGCTGGTTCGGGTTCAACGCCGGTTCCGCACTCGGCGCCACCGGCACCGCGGCCGCGGTCTTCCTCAACACCCTCGTCGCCGGCAGCCTCGGCATGCTCGGCTGGCTGATCGTCGAGCAGCTCCGCGACGGCAGGCCGACCACCTTCGGCGCGGCCTCGGGCGCCGTCGCCGGTCTGGTCGCGATCACCCCGTCCTGCGGCGTGATCAACACGCTCGGTTCGGTGATCGTCGGCCTGGCCGCAGGCGTCGTGTGTTCGTTCGCGGTCGGCTGGAAACACAAGGCGGGCTATGACGATTCGCTCGACGTGGTCGGCGTGCACTTCGTCGGCGGCATCGTCGGCACGATCCTGATCGGCCTGCTCGCCACCGAGGTGATGACCGGCGGCGTGAACGGCCTGCTCTACGGCGGCGGCTTCGCCCAGCTCGGCAAGCAGATCGTCGCGGTACTCGTAGTCGCGGCCTACGCGTTCACGGTGTCGTTCGTGATCGGCAAGGGCATCGACAAGGTGATCGGCTTCCGCGTCAGCAAGGAAGACGAAACCGCGGGCATCGACTTCGCCCTGCACGCCGAGACCGCGTATGCCGAAGGCGTGCACGGCAGTTCACCCCGCCGCTTCGGCGAAGGCCACTACGGCGGGCACTGACCGCTAACTGACTTCGCTCGCGCCTGCCGTGAAGGTGTTGCACTTGGGGGTGAGGTTGTGGTCGAGGCCTGCCTCGAACCACTGACCACCGTGCTCGGAAGTGCCGTGGTCGCGCATGTCACCTGGCCCGTCACCGCGGCCGTAGGAGTCTTTGGTGGCGACGGTGACCTGCGCGGCCGACAGCGAACCGCCGCCCTTCGACGAGGCGATGAACATGCCGTCGAAGCAGTTGGCCTGCAACTCGACTCGGCGGGAGAGCTCGAGGCCCTTGGGTGAGCGGGCACCCGCGTCGACGCGTTCGCTGTTGGCCTTGCGCAGGATGCCCGACTGGGCCTGCACGTGGTGGCCGTACTCGTGCGCGAACACCGACAGGTACACCACCCAGTTGTCGCGGAACTGGTCGGTCTGCAGCTGGCTGATCGGCATGTAGATGGTCTTGTTCGCGGCGCAGTAGAAGGCGGCGAAATTGCTCGTCGAGCCGGTGCACGGGGTGGTGATGCCCGCGGTGGTCGCGGTGACGCTCAGCGTCGGCGACTCGAACGGCAGATTGTTCTCGGCCAGCAGCGGTTTCCACGCCGATTCCAGGCAGCGGGCAGCCGATTCGAAGAACGCGCGCGCCTTGTCGACCTGCGTGCTCCACGGCGCGTAGTCGCAGGACGCCGGAACCAGGGTGCCGTCGGCGTCGGTGAGCAGCGGGTTGTCGCTGGTCGCCGCCGGTGCGGTGCCGGGCTGCGGCTCGTAGGTGGTGCTCGGCTTCGGACCGATGGCGCCGATCCCGACATCGATTCCGGTGTTGACGGCGAACTTCACCAGGCCGCCGACCACCAGGAAGACGATCACGAGAAACAGCGAGGTCAGGCCGCCGCGGCGCTTACGCGGCGGCGGGGTCGGGCGGCCGGGCGGGCCGTAGGGCATCGGCGGCGGACGGTAGCCCGACGGCGGGCCGTAGCCCTGCCGCGGTCCATAACCCTGTGGATAACCCTGGGGCTGTTGATAACCGGGCGGGCCATATCCGGGCTGTGGTCGATATCCCGGCGGCTGGCCATAGCCAGGGGGCGGCGGAACAGGTCGTCCACCTGGGCCGACCGGGCCATAACCGTACGGTGGTTGGGTCACGTCCCCCGTACCCCCTCGTCTAGTTCGTCGCCGACAGCCGCTGACGCAGGATAGCAAGCTGTCTAGAGTAAGCAGCCATGCTGACTTTTCGGGGGGGCGCCGCAGGCGCGCTGCTGCTCGCTGCGGCGGGTGTGCTCGCGGCCGCGCCGGTAGCCCACACGGAGCCCGCGCCGATCGGCGTCACGATCACCGCCGACCTCACGCTGACCGAAGCCGGTGTGCTCGAGGTCACCGAGACGGTCGGTGTGCCCGCCGACGGCAATTTCACGATGGCACTTCCCTTGCGCCTCAAGGTCGGTGACGACGTCGAACGCGTTTTCAAGGTCACCGACGTCACCGCGAGCGGCGCCGGCACCGCGACCACGGTCGACGATCAGTTCGTCGTCGAGGCGAAGCCGGGTGAATCCAAGTTCACCTACTCGCTGCACAACACCGTCTCCGACGCACCGGGCACCCAGGTGTTCCACTGGCTCGGCGTGCTCAATGCCGATATCGCCGCGCTCGACGTCTCGGTGATCAGCCCCAGCTATCAAATGGGCATCGTCGACTGCAAACTCGGACCGGCGGGCAACGCGAAGCCGTGCGCCGATGTGCACACCGAACCCGACGGCGTGCTGTACCTGAGCCAGCGCGATCTGCGTAAGGGTGACGCGATCGATCTCACTCTGCAGCTGCCGCCCGGCACCGTGCCTGCCAATGCCGATGTGCGCGGCGGCGATGCGAACGGGTTCTTCGCCTTCACCGCGCCCGTGTTCGCCGCCTTCGGCGCGCTGCTGCTGGCACTGGCGGGCATGATCGCCTACGTGCTGCTGGCCAGGAAGCGGGCCGCCGCGGCGTTCGCGGGCAGCGACGCGTTCGAACCCCTTGTCCAGCAGGGCGGCCGGGTCGACTTCACCTCGCCCGACGGCGTACTGCCCGGCGAGGCGGGCCTGTTGCTCGACGAGCACGTCGACCCGGTCGACATCGCCGCGACCGTCGTCGATCTCGCCGTCCGGCGCTACCTGTGGATCACGCCGGTGAACGCGCGCGGCGAGGACGACTGGCGGATCAGCCGGGTCAACGCACCCGACGACCAGCTGCGCGACTACGAGCGCACCGTCTACGACATGCTGCTGCCCGAGGGCACCGACACCGTCGCCGTCCGCGAACTCCGCGCACCCGGCCGCATGCAGCTCGAGCCGGTCCGCGCCGCCATGCGCGCCGACGCGGTCGCCACCGGCGCCTTCGCCGACCCGAAGCAGCGCGCGCTCCCCCGCTGGATCGGCATCGCCCTGATCGCGCTCGGGGTGATCGCCACGGTCACCCTCGCGCTCACCTCCGGGCACGCGCTGGTCGGCGTCGCGATCGCCCTGGCCGGTGGCGCGGCGGTCCTGCTGCCCAACTATCTGCCGACCAGGACCACCCTCGGCGACACCGTCGCCGGGCGCGTCCGGGCCATGCAGCGCGGGCTGGATGCCGTTACCCGCGAACAGATCCCGCCGATCGATCAGGAGACGGTCTTCTCCCGCGCCCTGCCGTACACGGTGATCAGCGGCCGCGCCGACAACTGGATCCGCGCCTTCCGCGACATGGATCCCTCGGCCGACTCCCAGCCCGGCCTGTACTGGTTCGCCGGTTACGACCGCGACCGCAACCTGCACCGTTTCGCAGGCCAGTTCCCCTTCTTCATCACCGCGTTGGAAGGCGCTTTCAACCCCCGCTGAGCGGACGGTTCGCGAGCCCACTCGAGGGCTCGCGAACCGCCTGCTAGATCCTGCGGATGGCCGCCAGCGGGTCCGCGTACAGGGCGCTCAGCGAGGTGACCACCGCGGCGAATTCCTGCACCTTGCCGCCGAATCCGCTGATCCGGATGTCGGTGGGCGGCAGCTGGGTGCTCTGGGTGAACGCCCTCGCCACGTGCGGCAGCGCGGGGCGGTAGCCGGTGAAGGCCTGGCCGCCGAGCACGACGCGGTCGGGGTTGAGCATGTCGCGGACCAGGGCGACGGTCTGGCCGAGCATCGTCGCCCGCTCCGCGAGCAGCTCGCGAGCGCCCTCTGACCCGGATTCCGCGGCGCGGTAGAGGTCGGCGATGGTCGTGCCCGCGGTTCCGTTGTGCGCCGGGATGATGCCGCGGCCGACCGCACGGGCCTGCAGGGCCCGGTCGCCGACGGTCACTTCCAAGCAGCCACGTCGACCGCAGGTGCACTGCACGTCCGAGCCGGTGGGCAGGTGCGCGATGGAGCCGGGACCGTTGCTCGGGGTGTGTACCCGGCCGTCGAGGGTGACGGCGATGCCCGCGGTCTCGCGGACGTAGAAGTAGAGGCTGCTGCCGTGCTGGGTGGCCGGCAGTTCGGTGTCGGGTTCGGGCCTGCGCGCGTCGAAGGTCGGCAGCAGCAGTTCCGAGGCGGCCATCGCCTCGACGTGCGGCGCCACCGACACCGGCAGTTCCAGCACATCGCCGAGGACCTGACCGATCGGCGCGCCCTTCCAGTCCAGCTTGGGATGGTCGACCACCCCGGTGTGCGGATCGACGCGCCCGCCGATGGCGACGCCGGCCCACAGCGGTGTGCGCCGATGCCAGCGCTGCAGGAACGCCTTGGCGCTGCGCGCGACGGTGGTGACCGCGAACTCCTGTCCGGTCTGCGGCGTCGCGATGGCGAGGCCACCGAGAATGCGTCCGCGCAGGTCGGCCGCGACGATCTTGGTCGCGGCGGCGCCGACGTGGATACCCAGCGTCAGGTACGCCTCGTGGTCGATCTCGAACGGCACCCGGGGCCGCCCGACCGCGCCGGCGGCGGTCAGATCGGGACGCTCCCGCAGCAGCCCCGCCGCAAGCAGCGACGCCACTTGCCGATTCACGGTGGCGATGCTCAAACCGGTTGCCCGCGCGGCATTGTCGCGGGATACCGGCCCGGAGGCGGCGGTCCGCAGCACGGCGGCGGCGGGGTTGTCGCTGCGGCGCAGCTCAGGGGCGACGACGGGGCGCGAAACCCGGGGACGACCGGCGGCCACCCTGGCGATGGGGCGATCGATGATGGGAGTAGACATATGAAGTTCCTTGCTGAAATCCCGTTGTCCCAACGGAATTGCCGACACGTGTGGCGTGGCAGCTCGCGAGCCGGAGACGGCCCAGCTGCAGCATCAGGAACGACAAAGTTCACGCGTCAACGGCAACCGCAGACCCAGCGCGGCGGTCACATAGGTGACCCGCTTGGCGAGGATATGGTTGCCGGACATAACAATCAAATTAACACCGAATCCGGACCCGTCCAAGCCGAACCGGCGGATTGTGCCGCGCGGCACACCATTTCCCCAGGTCAACACCCTGGCGCGGCAGCGCAAAAGCGCCCCACCCGGCGGACCGGATGGGGCGCTCGCGCGTTGCCCGGCTACTTGGCCGGCGCGGTGAAGGGTGCGTTGATGGTGGTGAAGTACTGGATCGCCGCACCGATCGCCACGGGGGCGGTGATGAAGATCTGACCGGCCAGGGTGCCGAGCGCGCCGATGGCCAGGATGCCACCGATGCAACCGACGGCGGCGGCGGGCAGGAACGGACCGAACAGGCCGATGATGGTGGCCGAGGCGACGGTCGCGCCGACGATGCCGCCGAGGACGCAACCCACCGCTCCGCCGGCGAGACCGCCGACGAGGGTGCCGACCGCCGCACCGGTGGAGATGGTGGAGGTCAGACGCGACCAAGCCGCGACCTCACGGTCGTACTCGGACTTGAACGGCGCCTTGTCCTCGAAGGGCAGGGCGACGGGCTTGTAGACCGCCTTGGCCGGGTCGAGCTGCGGGGTCAGGGTCGCGGTGTTGCCCGCGATCTCGGCCGCGATCGGCAGCTCGAATTCGTCGAGCCGGAACGACAGCGGAGTGGCCGCGACGGTGGTGCCGTCGGCCGCCTTCACCTTGAACGCGCCCTCCTCGACGACCAGCGAGCCCGCGTCGGTGCTGATGACCGACTTCCCGTCGACCTCCTCGGCCGTGAAATTGATCGGCGCGGCAGCCTGCGGGGCCGGCGCCGCGACGGCGGTGCCCGCGGCAACACCGGTTGCCATGGTCAGGAGCGCCGCAACAACGGCGAGCTTCCTCATCTTCATAAAACTGCCAATCCCTCATCTGTCGTTGAGCTGTTCGAGAAGCAAGCTTCGAGCAAACACACGCTGGTGACGAGGGAAAAACGCAGGCAGATCGAAACTAGGAATTCGCCCCGGCTGCTTTCGCGGCGGCTTTCGCCTGCTTCTTGAATTCCCTTACTTCGGCGAGTGTTTCGGCGTCGACCACATCGGCGACCGAGCGACGCGAGCCTTCGTCGCCATAGGATCCGGCCGCTTTCCGCCAGCCGTCGGGATGCACGTCACGTTGCTTGCCGAGCAGCGCGAGGAAGATCTTCGCCTTCTGCGCGCCGAATCCGGGCAGGTCCTGCAACCGGCGCAGGACCTCCTTGCCGTCGGGCTCGCCCTCGGTCCAGATGTTGGCAGGCACGCCGTCGTAGTGCTCGATCACGTACTGGGCCAGCGCCTGCGCGCGCCGCGCCATCGACCGCCCATAGCGGTGGATGGCGGGCGGCGTCGCGGCGAGCTCCTCGAATTCGGCCGGATCGGCGTCGGCGATCCGGCGCAGATCGAATCCGTCCATGCGCTCCGCGAGTTTGCGCGGCCCGCGAAACGCGTGCTCCATCGGATACTGCTGATCGAGCAGCATTCCCAGCAGCAACGCGAAATCGTCGGTGCTCAGAAGTTCGTCGGCCTCGGGGTCCTGAGCGAGACACAGCGTACGAGTCATACATTCATCGTGACACAATTCACCTATAGCCTCTGAGTCCATGCTCACCAGGACCGAGGTTCCCATGATGGCGGTAAGTATGACCGACTACACCCCACGCCCTGACCGCTTCGATCAAGCGGGCAAGGACCAACTGATCGACGCTCATGACCTGGAGGTCACCCAGCCCGGGATGCGCAGGCTACGGGCCTGGAGCCACGACGCGCTCGGCTTGCAGCCGGGTGAGAGTGCCCTCGATATCGGATCCGGGACCGGCTCGGAGGTGTTCGTCTTCGCCGACGCCGTCGGGCCCACCGGCACCGCCGTCGGCGTCGAACCCGATCCGAATCTGATCGCCTCGGCCAAGCGCAGGGCCGAGGAGCGTGGCTCGGCCGCGACCTTCGCCACCGGTGACGCCTACGGACTGCCGTTCGGCAACGACACCTTCGACGCGGTGCTCTGCGAACGGGTGTTCCAGCATCTGACCGCGCCCGCGCGCGCCGCGGCCGAGATCGCCAGGGTGCTGCGGCCGGGTGGCCGCGCGGTGGTGGTCGACAGCGACTGGAAGACGGCGATCGTGCATCCGGGCGATCCCCGGGTGGTCGGCGCGGTGATCGACACCCTGATCTCCTCCACCACAAACCCGCTGTCCGGGCGCAGGCTGGGCGGTCTGCTCAGCAGTGCCGGACTGGTCGTCGACGAGATCGGTTCGCACGCGCTGGTGCAGGACCGCAGCGTCGGTGCCGGCGCGCTGGTCAGCCGGATCGCCGAGCTGGCCGTGCTGCGCGGGACGATCACCGCCGCCGAGCGGGATCAGCTGGTCGCCGACCTGCAGGCGGGCGCCGATCGCGGTGACGTCCACATCTCGGTCACCATGTTCGGGGTCCTGGCGCACAAGAGGTAATACCGGAGCGCCGAACTCAGCCGACACGCCCCGACCTCGAGGAGGGGCAGGCCGACGCAGTCGGCCGTCGGCGGCCGTCCCGCCGGTCAGGCGCCGTTGCGCAGGCGACGAAGGAGCAAGCAACGGTGTCTGACCGGCGGGACACAAGGGGCCGCCGACTCGAGCGCGCCAGCGCTCCAGGATTACTGCTCGAGCAGCTTCTCCGTGGCCGCGAGCAGCACACAGGTCGCCAGGCCGTCCATCGCCTTCTCCAGCTCCGGCAGCTGCGGGAAGGAGGGGGCGATGCGGATGTTCTTGTCCTCGGGGTCGTTGCCGTACGGGAACGCCGAGCCCGCGGCGGTCAGGGCGATGCCCGCGTCCTTGGCCAGCGCGATCACCCGGGCCGCCGTGCCCTCGAGCACGTCGAGGCTGATGAAGTAGCCGCCCTTGGGCTCGGTCCACGACGCGACCTTGGAGGCGCCGAGGCGATCCTCCAGGACGCGGCGGACCAGCGCGAACTTCGGCTCGAGCAGCCTGCGGTGCTTCTGCATGTGCTCGCGCACGCCCTCGGCGTCGGTGAAGAAGCGCAGGTGCCGCAGCTGGTTGAGCTTGTCGGGGCCGATGCTCTTCTTCGCCGCGTGCGACAGGTACCAGTCCAGGTTCGCCTTCGACGCGCCGAAGAAGCTCACGCCCGCGCCGGCGAAGGTGATCTTGGACGTGGAGGCGAACACCAGCGGGCGGTTCGGGTTACCCGCCGCCGCGGCCATGCCGAGGACGTCGAGCACCGGCGCCGCGGTGTCGGTCAGCGGGTGCACCGCGTAGGCGTTGTCCCAGAACAGCCGGAAGTCCGGCGCGGCGGCAGGCATCGTAACCAGCTCGCGGACAACCTCTTCGGAGAAGACGGCGCCGGTCGGGTTGGCGTAGTTCGGCACCGCCCACAGGCCCTTGATCTGCGGGTCGTTTGCCAGCAGCGCCGCGATGGCCCTGGTGTCGGGGCCGTCGTTGTTCATCGGGATGGTGATCATCTCGATGCCGAGCGCCTCGGTGATCGCGAAGTGCCGGTCGTAGCCGGGGGCGGGGCACAGCCACTTGATCGTCTCCTCCGCGGCCCAGCGGCGCGGGGAATCCGGGGTGCCGTAGAGCATGGCGAAGACGATGTTGTCGTGCATGAGCTCGAGGCTGGCGTTGTTGCCCGCGATCAGCTGCTCGACCGGGATGCCGAGCAGCTCGCCGAAGATGGCGCGCAGTTCGGGCAGGCCGTTGAGGCCGCCGTAGTTACGGCAGTCGGTGCCGGACCCGTCGCGGAAATCGCCGTCACCGGGTAACGCCAGTAGGGACGCGGACAAGTCGAGTTGTTCCGGCGAGGGCTTACCTCGGGTGAGATCCAGCGTGAGCTTCTCGGTCTCGAGCTTCGCGTAATTCGCGGTCTGGGACTCGTGCTCGGACACGAGTTCCGCGTGGCTCATCAAACCGATCTGCGTTTGCCGGGGCATCCTGGGCAGCCTTTCGAAGCAGCAAGGTGGGGGGTGCACGCTGCGCGTGCCGACACCCGCAACGTTACCCGGCGGTTGCTCGGAATCGGTGGGGTATCCGGGGCCGGATGAGGCTCGCACACTGCGAAGGTGCGTAGGCGGATCGATCAGGCGGGGGTCCCCAGAAATTTAAGGGGACCCCGCGCACCCGGCAGAGCCCGTTGACCCTTGCTGCCTTCCGGCCCTGGGGGAGTTCACAGGATGCGCGCCGCGCGGGATCCGTCGGCCAGTGTAGCGGCTGTCGGGCCGACTAGCGATCCGAGGGTGCGAACAGCAGGTCAGCGGCACGGGCCATGACCTGGACGCGGGTTCGGCCCTCGTGGTCGGCGGCGAGGAAGTGGCCGCCGATCACCGCGCAGAAGGCGAGCAGGCTGCGGGCTTCCACCTCGTCGGGATCATCGCAGAATTCACCGATCGTCTCGCGCAGCAGCGCCATTCGCCGATTGTCGACCCGGCGCAGGCGTTCGGCGACGTCGTCGTCGCGGCGGGCCCAGTCGCGGACGGCGAGGTCGATCGGCAGCAGCCGGTTGCTGGAGAAGGTGAGCACGCCGGCCAGCCGCGCCTTGGTCTTCGGGTCGACACCCGCGTGCTCGACCTGCTCGATCACCTGGTCGACGGCCTCGCTCTCCCACGCCTCGAGCATGGCGATCAGGAGCGCGTCGCGGTCGGCGAAATAGCCGTAGAACCCGCCCTTGGTGACGCCGATCCGCTTGGCCAGCGCCTCTACACGGACCGCGTCGACGCCCGAGGAGGCAAGGACTTGCAGGCCTTCCTCGACCCATCTCGACCGGGGAGTTCGCGCGACGCCCACGACGTGTTCCACCTCATATCGCTCGGCTTCGACCGCCACCCGAGCGGCCCGAGCCCCCAGTGTACGTATCCGTATAGTCCACGGAACCGGCCTGACCGACCCGCCCCGTTTTTACACCGGGGCACCAGGACCGCTATGCTGCTCCACGGAGGATTCGCCTAGTGGCCTATGGCGCTCGCCTGGAACGCGGGTTGGGTTAACGCCCTCAGGGGTTCAAATCCCCTATCCTCCGCCACAGCAGGGCCCTGATCGGTTCGCCGGTTAGGGCCCTGTTCGTTTTAATCGGTGGATCTGTCGGTGGGCTTCCGTAGAGTGAGCCCCGACAGTGCGGGAGACCCCCACCACGCCCACCGCCGGTGTCGCCGCCACGTCAGGAGATGTGCGCGTGCCGACACAATGGAGTGGGTACCCAACCCCAGTGCCCGTCCCGTAAACGGACGGCGTGCGCCGGTCGATATTTTTCCGACCGCGCCCCCCAGACTTAGAAAGACACCATTCGTAGTGAATACAGCACCTGACACGAGCATCGGTCGCGACGCGACCGGGCCGATCCGGCTGATGCTGCGTGACCGCCATGCCGTCACCGGCCCGATCGACGGCGCCTGGTGGCCCCGCACCGATCAGCCGATGACCGAGCTGCACCAGCTGGTGCACGCGGTATCGCCGCGCATCGGCAAGCTGGCCCGTCTCGGATTCGACTGGAACGCCGTCGATTCCGCCGACGACGCCAAGGGCGAGCAGGCCTCGCGCATCATGCACGTGGTCGGCAGCAACGGCGCCGCGCTGGCGCTGCTGGTCATCCCGGCGGCGACCGAGGCGCCCGCAGCCCGCAGCCAGATGCGGTGGGCGGCAGGCAAACCGCGCATCCAGGATCCCGCGCCCGCCGAATCCGCGGCCGACGGGCCGCGCACCCTCGTCCAGACTTAGTTCATCGATCGCTGGTGTAGGTCGGGTCGAAGTCGCGTGGCGCACCGCGGCGGCTCAGCAATCGGTCGAACCACTCGCCCAGGACAACGCCCGCCGCCAGCGCGCACCCGACACCGAACGCGCCGAGGATCTGCCCGAAACCGAGCAGCGTTTCATCCTCCAGCAGGGCATACAGTCCGCGATACACCTTCAGACCCGGCAGCAGCGGCGTGATGCCCGCGACCGCGACGACCAGCGGTGGCGTCAGCGCCCGGCGCGCCATCAGACCACCGGCCAGGCCGACCAGCGTGGCCGCCATGCCGGAGGCGACGACCGGTCCGAACCCGATGTCCTGTGTGACGAGGAAGGCCACGGTGCCCGCCGCACCGCTGAGCCCGGCCGCGAACAGGGCACGGCGCTCGGCATAACAGGCCATCGCGAAGGCGATCGCCGCCACCGCACCGGCACTCAACTTGATCGCCAGATACTCGGTGTCGCGACCCGCGCTCGCCGCGATCTCCGGCACCGCGATCCCGAGCATCGTCGAAATCCGCAACGCCAGACCGATACCGGCGACGATGCCGCCGGTCATCATCACCACCTCGAGCATGCGGGCCGCCGCGGTGATGGGTGCGCCGGTGATGGCGTCCTGCACCGAACCGACCAGCTGCTGCCCACTGAGCAGCACGGTGATGCCCGCGGCGACGATCAGCGCGGCGTCGGCCCGCCAGTGATCGCTCAACGCGGCCAGCGCGATGGCGGGCGCGGCGGCGATGACACCACCGATCATGTGCTGGAAGAAGATCGGCAGGCCGAGCTGATGCAGCGCCCGGTTGACCACGTCGATCAGCGCGGTCGTCGCGAAGCTGATGGCGGCGAGCAGGAAGCCACCGCCGAGCAGCACCGCGATCGCGGCCGCCAGCAGCGACCAGCCCGCCGTGGACACCCATCGTGGATACGGGTGCCGCGACGAGACGATCTCGTCGAGCGCGGCGTGCGCCTGGTCGACGGGGACGACCTGGGTGCGGATCCGGCGGGTCAGGCGGTCGACCGCGGCCAGCCGGGTGAAGTCGAGCGAGCGGTACTTCACGATCCGCATATCGCTGGCGGGTGGCAGCCGGGGTCCGCGGTCGGCCCAGATGCGGATCGCGTCGAAGGTGACGTCGATATCGCATTTGTCCAGGCCGTAGGTGGAGGCGATGAAGCGCACCTGGGCCGAGGTGTCCACGACACCGGTGCCCGCCGACAGCACCACCTCACCCACCCGCACCGCCAGGTCGAGCACCTGCGACACCTCGGCGTCGTCGGTGAGGTCGATCGGCTGCAGCGGGGTGGGCGCTGCGGTGATGTTGTCGGCGGTGGCGCGCTGTGAGGGCAGGACGAAGGGCCTGCGTAACCGCCATCGCTGGCGCAGACCTGGGCGTTCGGTGGTAGTGCCGCCGTCGCCTTCCACCGCTGGGTCCGCACTCATACCATCGACGGTAACGGCGTTCGTGGCACGTTCGTCATCTCGCAACGAGTTCGTCAACGTGTCGCGTTGTCACGGCGCGGTCAGCTCAGATGTCCTCGATCAGGCCGGTGCTGTAGGCCGTGGCCGCCAGGTGCTGCAGGCAGCGCGGACCACACCCGTCGTGCTGAGTCAGCACGAAACGGGCCTGCTGGAGCGAAGAGATGGGAGAATCGGCCACGCAGTCGGCATGTGCGCTGCGCCAGTGGTCTTCGCGACCCCTGGCGGCGGCGCGCGATGACGGCGGGTCTGGTGCGGATGTGTCCAGCAGGGTGTGACGGTAGGGGCCGGCGATGGAGGCGATGACTGTATGAACACCGGGACGGGGAAGGTGATCCAGGAGCGGCGGCGGTTGCTCGGGCTGTCGCAGCCCGCGCTCGCCACCGCGATCGGGGTGAGCTCGCGGCAGATCACCCGGTACGAATCCGAGGAACAGTCGCCGACGCTGCCCGTCGCGATCCGGCTGGCCGACGCGTTGCAGATCTCGCTCGCCGAATTGGCCGGCATCGTCGACAATCGGATCGACCTGGCGGGCCGGTGGTGGGCAGCCTGGCAGAAAGCGGCGAACCACGGCGACGAGGTCGAGGTAACGCCGGTGACCATCCGGCACGAGGGCGACCACCTGCTGATCGACTCGGCCGCCGAAACCCCTGCCGCGCAGGACGACCCGACCACGCAGATGCGGGGCGAGATGCGGGTGTGGGACGGTGACGCGCTCACCGGCTGGGTTCGCGGCATGGACGTCGGCTGGCCGATCGGCACCATCTACTACTCGCTGCATCCCCAGGGCGCTCATGCCGTCGGCTCGTGGACGACGAAATCCGGCGCGGACGGTGTCGTCCGCGGCTGGAGCGCTCTGGCCAGGGAGAAGTCCGACGCCGAGAAGCTCCTGTCGGAACTGGTCCGCACCGACGGCACGGTGGAGTCGTGGCCGGGGAGTTCGCGTTCGGACTGAAGGCGCCGCCGGATGTCGTGCACGCTCGGCCGCCCGCTGTCCGCGGGCGGCAGGAGCAGCAGGTAGCGGGTCAGCGCTCCGAATACGAACAGTCCCACAGCAATCCACAGGTAGATGTCCATCTGTCCCCTCCGAACCAGTCGGTGCTGCACGGGTGACGCGGTATGGTGGTGTTCGAAGCCACCGCAGCAAAGTATGGTCGCCGTCAAGACCTTTTGGACAGCAAAAAGCGTCTACAAACGTCTACAGTTCTCTACGATGGGTCCATGTCCAGTCGGGGCGAGCAGGGGAACGGCGAGACCACCGTCGTCGGGGCACGGTTGCGACAACTCCGCGAAGAGGCCGGGCTATCCCTGGCCGCACTGGCGACCCGCGTCCCCTACTCCCGGGCGGCCCTCGGTCACTACGAAACCGGAACGCGCGCAGTGCCGTCCGAAGTGATCGACTGGTACGAACGGGTGCACGCGCAATCGGCGCCCGCCCTCCCCGCGACCCGTCGACGGGACCCACGCGCCGCCGACGCCGCGCTGGCCGACGCGATCGCCGCCAAGCTCGGCGCCACCCGCCCGCTCATCGAGATCGGCCGACCACACCAGACCGGTACCGGCTACTTCTGCCCGTTCCGCATCGACGGGCTGATCGAAGGCGAAGCGGCGGGCACCGATCCCGCGACCGCACTGCATTCGGCCTTGCGCACCATCGGCATCGAATTGCGCCGCAAGCGCGACTAGTGCGCCGCGACGACCGCCGCCAGCGACTCGCCGAGCAGGGTCAGATAGCGATCTGGATCCGCCAGCACCTCGGCATCGAAATGCACTGACAGTGTGATGGTTTCGCCGATGCCGTGGACGCCATGGGTCAGGTGCATGACGGTGCCGAGGGCGGGGAAACCGCCGGTGAACAGGACGGGGGCGCCCGCGAAGGCGAGGTCGGCCGCGCCACGGTAGACGCTGGATACCACGGTGTTGCCGTCGAGGGCGTCCGGGACGCTGTCGAGGTCGGCGCGCGCTACGTCACGTGCGGCCAGCGTGGCCGGGACGGTCTCGCCGACCCGATCCTGCACGGCGAGTAGTGGATTCAGTGCGCGCTCGCGGCGGGTGGCGAGGTCGGCGGTGATCAGGTCCGCGCGGACGGCGAGGTCGGGTTCGTCGATGTGCAGGTCGATCGACAGGCCACGGTAGTTGTTGCGCGCCGTGCCCGACGCGGGCACCGCCATCGGCAGGGCGATACCCAGACGTTCGGGCCGGTCACCGTGTTCGGCGAGATACACCGACAGCGCTTGCGATATGGCGGTCAGGGCAACGACTGTGACGGTTCGGCCGGGTACCCGCATCGTCGCGGCGTCGACGACCAGTAGCCGCACCCGATGATCGAGCGCGGCTACCGGCGTCGCCGGGTTGACCCGGCAGGGCGCGAACCCGGTTGTGGCCGCGGGCACCTCGCCTGCCGCCGTGCGCTCCGCCAATTCCCGCTGCGCCTGGTAGGCGGCGTAGCCCCGCCGCACCGTGGTGAACAGTTGCCAGGGAAAGCGCAGCACGCCAGACACTCTCGAACCGGCCGTCCATGCACAGATCTGTCCACAAGAATCCACAGGCTGTGCGGGAGTTTTCACAGGTCCGACCGGGCGATTTGCCGAGTTGTCCACAGGTACACCGGGAGACCTGGGGACAACCTCGCCTGCCGCCGCCCGCGCGAAGAGTGATCGCGCGACGGCGGCGGCGCGGGTGCCGTCCGCCAGGGCGTGCGAGAGCTGCAACACCACGACCAGCGCGGGCCCGGCCGCCACCGGCGCATCGCGCACGTCACGGAAAACGTGGATGCGCCAAGGGAATTCGGTCGGGTCGACGCCGGTGCCCAGAAGTTCGCCGAGGCGGTCGAGCAGGAAAGGCCAGCGCAGACTGTCCGGCCGATGGGTCACGAATTGCTGGGACGTGAATTCGGCGGGTTCCCACCGGGGATAGTCGAGATCGCCCGGTATCTCCCGCAGCCGGATCCGCAGATCCGGAATGGACGCGGCGCGCGCCGCGACGAAAGCGCGGAGTTCGGCTGTGGTGGTGTCGGTTTCGGCGAAGCAGTAGAGCAGAAACACATCATTGACGGTCCGCCGTGACAGCCAGAACATCGTCGCGTCACGTGGCGCCATCGTGGTCATCCGGCCACGATAGGCCACCACAGAGAAGGCCCCGAGTCCTACCGACCCGGGGCCCGTGCTGCCTTCGCGAGGCGCATGGCGCGGATCAGCCGCGTGCGAACTCTCCCGCGGTGACGTCGGCTAGAAAAGCTCGCCACTCTCCCGGTCCGAAGGCCAGCACGGGACCGCGACCGCGGTCCTTCGTGTCGCGGACCGCGACATCGCCGCCGGCGAGAAAGGCCACTTCCACGCAGTTCCCATCGGGTCCGCTGTAGGTGCTCTTCCGCCACACAGCGTCCGTCACATCAACCTCCACGGCACTTACTCCTTTGCATGATCGAGAACGGGATTACTCCAGGAATCGTTGCAACATTCCGATATCCGGCGCGATCGACGAGTTACTTCGTGGCACATAGAGCACTGCCACACGGCGCGCGCAACCGACCGGCACGAACCAGCGCATCGAGGCGTTTCCGCCTCCGGGGGCTGCCCCCGCGGAAGAAACACTAGCAGGTCTTCCGCAAGTTTGCGGATGAGAATTTGCTTTCTCATATGGGTTTGCCAAGCTTGCGAAGCTTCACGTTTGCGGGAGCATTGCCGGACGCGCGGACCCATTCCGTATCCGGCTGACACATCAACCATTACTTCCATGTGATTAGTCCGTGATACGTCAATTTCTCCGCGGCCCCATCGGTCCCATGCGCACCATCGAAGGCAGGCGTGGATCATGGGGGAATGATCTCCCGTGACCGCGACGCCGCAGGTCGTGCCCGTAACGACCGCCCAAGGGACCGACTCGGCAGACCGCTGCCGCCCGGCAGTGCCGGAGTCGCCCGAATTCCGGACGACCTCGAGCTCGCGCCCCAGCAAACTCTCACCTTCGCTCAGCAACTGCTGGACGACGGTTTGGCATTCAATGCCCACGAGGTATTGGAGGCGGCGTGGAAGAACGGGCCGGTAGCCGAGCGGATGCTCTGGCAGGGCCTGGCGCAATACGCCGTCGGCATCACCCACATCCAGCGTGGAAACGCCAAGGGCGCGGGTACTCTTCTGCGCCGCGCGAGCGATCGGCTCGGCTCCTACCCGGCGAATGCCCAGCAGCACGAGGTGGACCGCGCCGGGCTCATCGCGCACGCGGCCGAGCTGCTGGCCGCACTGGACGCGGGGACCACCATCCCCGAGGAAGAGCTGCGACCGCGGCTGCGTCGAGAGCACGCCTAAGCTGGCTTGGTGCCAACCAGCCCTCCCACCGGCGCAGGCCGGTATGCCCCGAGCCCGTCGGGTGAACTGCACCTGGGCAATCTGCGCACCGCGATCCTGGCCTGGCTGTTCGCCCGCACGACCGGACGCGCGTTCCTGCTCCGCATCGACGACCTCGACCGGGTCCGCCCCGGCGCCGCCGAACGCCAGCTCGACGATCTCGCCGCCATCGGCATCGACTGGGACGGCCCCGTGGTGCGTCAGTCCGAACGGCTGCCTTTCTACGACGCGGCGATCGCCGAACTCACCGCGGCGGGCCGCACCTATGAATGTTTCTGCACCAGACGCGAAATCCAGAAGGCCGCGTCGGCACCGCACGGACCGATGGGCGCCTACCCCGGCACCTGCCGTCACCTCAGCGACGCGCAGCGCGCGGCCCGGCGCGCCGAAGGACGGCCCGCCGCAGTGCGATTGCGCGCCGATGTCGACGACTTCGCGATCGCCGATCTCCTGCACGGCCGATATCTCGGCGCCGTCGATGATTTGGTGCTGCGCCGCGGCGACGGCATCCCCGCCTACAACCTGGCCGTTGTCGTCGACGATGCGGCCCAGGGCGTCGACCAGGTGGTCCGCGGTGACGACCTGCTGCCGTCGACACCGCGCCAGGCCTATCTCGCCGGGCTGCTCGGTCTGGCCGCGCCTGCCTACGCACACGTGCCGCTTGTGCTCAATCAGGAGGGCAAGCGGCTGGCCAAACGCGACGGCGCCGTGAGCCTTTCGGATCAACGCGCGCTGGGCAACACGCCCGAGGACGTGGTGGCGGCGATCGCGGATTCACTCGGCTACACCGCACGGACAACAGCAGAGCTCCGCGAAGTTTTCGACGCAACGCGCGTACCGAAAAAACCATGGATACTCGAGTCCATCGGGTTGTTCCGACCAGAGGGATGTCCGTAACGTACGCAGCGACCGATCTACTGATCACGACGAGGACGAATTATGACCAGCGGTGGTTACGACCCCAACCAGTACCCGCAGGGCGGTCAGCCCGGCGGCTACGGCCAGGACCCTTACGGCCAGCAGCAGCCGGGTTACGGCCAGCAGCCGGGATACGGGCAGCAGCAGCCCTATGGGCAGCCCCAGCCCGGCTACAACCAGGACCCGTACGGCCAGCAGCAACAGCCCGCCTACCCGCAGGACCAGTACGGCCAGCAGCCCTACGGCCAGGATCCGTACGGCCAGCAGGCTTATGGCGGCACGCAGGCTGCCGACCTCGGCATCCGGATCGGCGCGCGCATCATCGACAACCTGATCATCGGCATCCCGCTGTCGATCGTTCTCGGGCTCGTCGTCGGTGGCGGCACCGGTGGCCAGATCATCACCTCCGCGATCCTGTCGCTGGCGGTGTACGGCTACTTCGTCGGCATGGAGGTCAGCCAGGGCACGACGCTGGGCAAGAAGATGCTCGGCCTGCGCGTTGTCGCACCCGGTGGTGCGCCGAAGCTGACCCCCGAGCAGTCGCTCAAGCGCAACCTGTTCACCGGCGTCAGCGCGATCCCGTGCATCGGTTCGCTGATCGGACTCGGCCTGACCATCTACATCATGGTCACCATCGCGCAGGACCCGAACAAGCAGGGCTGGCACGACAAGTTCGCCGGCGGCACGCAGGTCGTCAAGGGCTGATTCTCAGCTGACGAAAACGTCAGGGGCGCTTCCGAGTTCGGAAGCGCCCCTGTTCGTTCGTTTGCCGGGTCAGTATGTGGACGTGGACGAATCGAAAGCGCCCGACATGCCGAGGACGAAGACGAACACGAAGTAGAGGATGCCGAGCACGATGGTGATCGCGCCGATCCAGATGCCCGCCAGCGCCATACCGCGGCCTTCACCGCCGCGCTCCTTGATCTGGTTGAGCGCCATGATGCCGAGCACGATGCCGACGATCGAACCGATGCAGGTGCACAAGCCGACCAGCGAGGAGACCAGCGCGCCGATCGCCAGGCCGTTGGTGCCCTGCGGCGGCGGGAATCCGCCGTACGGCTGGTATCCGCCCCCGGCCGGGTAGCCGCCGTAGGCGGGCGGCTGCTGCGGCTGCGGGTACTGCGGCGCGGAGGGCTGCTGGTAGTTGGGGTACTGCGGCTGCGACGGCGGCTGGCCGGGCTGCTGCGGGTACTGCGGCGTCGACGGGTAGTTCGAAGGCTGCGACGGCTGCTGCTGCGGGTACTGCGGCACCGAACCCGGCGCGCCGGACTCCGGCGACACGCCGGAGCCGCCGTACTGCTTCCACCATTCGTCGGAATCGCCGGGATTCGTCATTGGTACAGCCTATTCCACAACCCGCGCCCGTGAGGCACCCCGACCTTGGTTGGATAGAAGCCGTGACTGATGCAAACACGCTCGACCAACCTGCCGAATCTGGGCGCCCCGCGCCGGACCACGCGGCGTTCGCCCAGGTTGCGCGGGGGTTCTACCCGGTAATTGTCGCCCTGTTCACGGCGACGCTGATCATCTCCAACATCTGCGCCACCAAGGGCGTCGAGTTCTTCGCCGACAAGTCGGTGATGCTGGGCCCGCTGCAGATCCTGCCGATCGCGACCGACGGCGCCTTCTTCCTCTTCCCGCTCGCCTACATCCTCGGTGACGTGCTCAGCGAGGTGTACGGCTTCCGTGCCACCCGCCACGCCATCTACACCGGTTTCGCCGCGCTGCTGCTGACCGTCGGCGCCTTCGCGATCGCGATCCGGCTACCCGCCGCGGGCTTCTACGAGAACCAGGAGGCGTTCCGCACTGTCATCGGCACCACGCCGCAGCTGGTGCTCGCCGGCCTGGCCGGCTATTTCGTCGGGCAGCTGCTGAACTCGGCCACCCTGGTGCTGATCAAGGAACGCACCAAGGAGAAACATCTGTGGGCCCGGCTGCTCGGGTCAACGGTGGTCGGCGAGTTCGCCGACACGCTGATCTTCTGCTCGATCGCCGCCACCGCCATCGGTATCGACAGCTGGCAGTCGTTCGTCAACTACGTGATCGTCGGCTTCCTGTGGAAGACGCTGGTCGAGATCATCGTCATGCCGATCACCTACCGCGTGATCGCGTTCCTCAAGAAGACCGAACCGACCTACGCCCCGGCGAAGGTCGACGCACTGCACGATTAATTGGAGCGCTGGCGCGCTCGAGGTCGCGGCCCCTTGTGTCCCGCCGGTCAGGCACCGTTGCTTGCTCCTTCGTCGCCTACGCAACGGCACCTGACCGGCGGGACGGCCGCGACGGCCGACTGCGTCGGCCTGCCCTCCCTAGGGGTCGGGCGTGCGGGCTGGGATCAGGCGCCCGGTGCTTTGACCCGGCCCTTCCACTGCCCCAGGAACTCGGCCTTGAACTCGTCGAAGTAGCCGCCCTCGATGCTCGCGCGGATTCGGTCGACCAGCCGCACGGTGAACCGCTCGTTGTGGATCGTGCAGAGGGTGGCCGAGAGCATCTCCTTGGCCTTGAACAGGTGATGCAGGTACGCGCGGGTGTAGTGCGCGCAGGTGTAGCAGTCGCAGTTCTCGTCGATGGGAGTGAAATCGCGGCGGAAGCGGCTGGTGTTGATGTTGAACCGGCCCTCGTCGACGTAGATCGCCGCATTGCGCGCCACCCGGGACGGGTTGACGCAGTCGAAGGTGTCGGCGCCGTTCTCGATGGCGACGAACATGTCCTCGGGTTCGCTGATGCCGAGCATGTGGCGCGGCTTGTGCTCGGGCAGTTCGTCGCAGCACCAGCCGACGATGGTGCCGAGATTGTGCTTCTCCAGCGCGCCGCCGATGCCGTAGCCGTCGAATTCCGTACCGCCGGAACCGCGAATCTCCTCGAGCTCGCGACAAGCCTTGCGCCGCAGGTCCTCGTACTGCGCGCCCTGGATCACCGCGAACAGCGCCTGGTAGGGCCGGTGACCGCGATCGCCGGTGAGCTTCTCGTGTTCATCGATGCAGCGCTGCGCCCATTCGTGCGTGCGCTGGAGCGATTTCTCCTGGTAGCCACGGGTATTCAGCAGCGTGGTCAGCTCGTCGAAGGCGAACATGATGTCGGCGCCGAGCTGATGCTGGATGCCCATCGACACCTCGGGGGTGAAGCGGTGCTTCGAACCGTCCAGGTGCGAGCGGAAGGTGACGCCGTCGTCGTCGACGGTGGCGAGGCGTTCCTTGCCCTCGGCGATCACCTCGTCGGAGCGGATGTCGACGGCCTCCATCGCCAGGACCTTCTTGAACCCGACGCCCAGCGACATCACCTGGAAGCCGCCGCTGTCGGTGAAGGTGGGGCCGGACCAGTTCATGAACTTGCCGAGGCCACCGGCATCGTCGACGATGTCGGCGCCCGGCTGCAGGTACAGGTGGTAGGCGTTGGCCAGCAGCGCCTGGGCGCCCAGGTCCTTCATCGTCTCCGGCAGCACCGCCTTCACCGAGGCCTTGGTGCCGACCGGGATGAAGGCGGGTGTGGCGATCTCCCCGTGCGGGGTACCGATGACGCCGGTACGTCCGTGCCGCCCGCCGTCGAGACGGGTGCCTACGGTGAAGGAGAACTCGCTGGGATCGGCCACCAGCCCATCGTGCCAGGGCTGCCCGGCGTGGCACCGGACACCCTGTTCCTACAGCTCCGCCGCCGCGAACTGCGCGTTGTAGAGGCGGTAGTACGCGCCCCGTTCCTCGAGCAGCCGCTCGTGCGTGCCGTGCTCGACGATGCGGCCCTTCTCCATCACCACGATGAGGTCGGCGTCGCGGATGGTGGACAGGCGATGGGCGATCACGAAGCTGGTGCGGTCGCGGCGCAGGGCCGCGGTCGCGTGCTGGACCAGCAGTTCGGTGCGGGTGTCGACCGAGCTGGTTGCCTCGTCCAGGATCAGGATCGACGGCTTGGCCAGGAACGCGCGGGCGATGGTGATCAACTGCTTCTCCCCCGCGCTGACCCCGCCGCCCTCCTCGTCGATCACCGTGTCGTAGCCGTGCGGCAGCGAATGCACGAACCGGTCGACGTAGGCGGCGCGGGCGGCGGCGAGGATGTCGTGTTCGGAGGCGTTGGGATTGCCGTAGGCGATGTTCTCCCTGATCGTGCCCTTGAACAGCCAGGTGTCCTGCAACACCATGCCGATCCGGGACCGGAGGTGGTCGCGGGTGATGGTGGTGATGTCCACGTCGTCGATCGCGATGGTGCCGGCGTCGAGTTCGTAGAAGCGCATCAGCAGGTTGACCAGGGTGGTCTTGCCCGCGCCGGTCGGGCCGACGATGGCGACCACGTGCCCTGGATCGGCGACCAGCGACAGCCGCTCGATGATCGGCACCTCGGGCTCGTAGCCGAACGACACCGCCTCGAATTCGACCCGGCCGCGATCGACCGGACGCTGGTTCTCCACCAGCGGATCGGGGCTCTGCTCCTCGGCGTCGAGGATCTCGAAGATCCGCTCGGCCGAGGCGACGCCGGACTGCAGCAGATTGGCCATCGCGCCGATCTGGGTGAGCGGCTGGCTGAACTGGCGCGAGTACTGGATGAAGGCCTGCACCTCGCCCAGCGACAGGTTGCCCGTCGCCACCCGCAGGCCGCCGACCAGCGCGATGAACACGAAGTTCACGTTCCCGAGGAACATGATCGCGGGCATGATCAGGCCGGAGATGAACTGCGCCTTGAAGCTGGCGTCGTAGAGCTTCTGGTTGCGCTCGTCGAACTCCTTGCCGACCTCGCGGCTGCGGCCGAACGCGGTGATGATCTCGTGGCCGGTGTAGGCCTCCTCGACCGAGGCGTTCACCGCGCCGGTGTATTTCCACTGGTCGACGAAGTGCGGCTTGGACCGCTTGGCGATCTGCGCGGTGACCACGATCGCGGCGGGCACGGTGAGCAGGGCGATCAGCGCCAGCAGCGGCGAGATCCAGAACATCATGATCAGGATGCCGACCACGGTGAACAGCGAGACGAGCAGCTGGCTCATCGTCTGCTGCAGGCTCTGCGAGACATTGTCGACGTCGTTGGTGACGCGGCTGAGCACGTCACCGCGCGGCGAGGTGTCGAAGTAGCGCAGCGGCAGGCGGTGCAGCTTGTTCTCCACCTCGTCGCGCAGCCGCTTGACCGTCCGGTTGATGACGATGTTGAGCAGGTAGCCCTGGAGCCAGCCGAACACCGAGGCCGCCACGTACAGCGCGAGCACAATCATCAGTACCCGGGCCACGGCGTCGAAATCGATGCCGGTACCGGGGATGACGTCCATCGCCGAGAGCATGTCGGCGCGGGTGTTCTCGCCCCGGTCGCGCAGCATCTGGATGGTCTCGTCCTTGGTGAACCGCGGATCGAGCTGCTTGCCGACGAAGCCGTCGAAGACCAGGTTGGTGGCCTTGCCGAGCAGGTAGGGGCCCAGCGTGTTGAGCACCACCGAGGTGATCACCAGGCCGATGATCGTGCCGACCGCGACGCGTTCCGGCGCGAGCCTGCGCAGCAGGCGCTTCAGCGACGGACCGAACGATTTGGCCTTCGTGCCCGGGGCGCCGGGTACGGGTCCACCTGGCCTCATCGAGCCTCCTCCACACTCAGCTGGGACTCGACGATCTCGCGGTACTCGGGACACCGCTGCATCAGGTGTTCATGGGTGCCGATGCCCGCCATCGCGCCGTCCTCGAGGACGACGATCTGGTCGGCGTCGCGAATGGTCGCGATCCGCTGGGCGACGATGATCACCGACGCGTCGGCGGTCTCGGGCTTCAGCGCGGCGCGCAGCCTGGCGTCGGTGGCGACGTCGAGCGCGGAGAAGGAATCGTCGAACAGGTAGACGCGCGGCTTGCGCACCAGCGCGCGGGCGATGCACAGGCGCTGCCGCTGACCACCGGACACCGTGGTGCCGCCCTGGGCGACCGGGGTATCGAGCCCGCGCGGCATCTCGCGCACGAAATCGGCCGCCTGGGCGACCTCGAGCGCATGCCACAGTTCCTCGTCGGTGGCGTCGGGATTGCCGTAACGCAGGTTGCTCGCGATGGTGCCGGAGAACAGGTACGCCTTCTGCGGCACCAGGCCGATCCCGCCGCGCAGGCTTTCGAGGTCGAGGTGGCGGACATCGGTGCCGCCGACGTAGACCGCGCCGTCGGTGACGTCGATCAGTCGCGGGATCAGGTTGATCAGGGTGGTCTTGCCGGAGCCGGTGGAACCGACGATCGCGGTGGTGGTGCCGGGAGCCACCTGGAAGCGGATGCCGCGCAGCACCGGCTTCTCCGCGCCGGGGAAGGCGAATTCGGCGAACTGCATGTCGACCGTGGCGGGGTCACCGGCGAAGGGCTGCGGCAGCCGCGGCGGCCGGACCGAGGACTCGGTCTCGAGCACGCCGCCGATCCGGTCGGCCGAGACCGCGGCGCGCGGCGCCATCATGGCCAGGAACGAGGCCATCATGACGGCCATCAGGATCTGCATGATGTAGGACAGCAGCGCGGTGAGCGAACCGATCTGCATGGTGCCGTTGTCGACGTGGTGCCCGCCGAACCAGATCACCGCGACGGCGGTGAGGTTGCTGATCAGCATGACCGTCGGGAACATCAGCGCCATCAGCTTGCCCACGCGCAGCGAGGCGTCGGTGAGCGCGGTGTTGGCCATCCCGAAGCGCCAGATCTCCTGGCGTTCCCGCACGAACGCCCGCACCACGCGGATACCGGTGATCTGCTCGCGCAGCACCCGGTTCACGTCGTCGATGCGCGCCTGCATCTGCCGGAAGCCGGGCACCATCCGCGCCACGATCGTGCCCATCGCCAGCGCCAGCGCGGGGACCGCGATGAGCAGCAGCCAGGACAGCCCGAGGTCTTCGCGCAGCGCCATGATGATGCCGCCGACGCACATGATCGGGGCCATCACCAGAATCGTCACCGACATGACGATGAGCAGCTGCACCTGCTGGATGTCGTTGGTCGAGCGGGTGATCAGCGACGGCGCGCCGAACATGCCGACCTCCCTGGCCGAGAACGTCTCGACCCGGTGCAGCACGCCGCCGCGCATGTCCCGGCCGGCGCCCATGGCCGCCTGCGCACCGAAGTACACCGACGCCGAGGACGCCACGATCTGCACACAGCTGACCGCGAGCATCCACAGACCGGTGGTCCAGATGTAGCCGATATCGCCCTGGGTGACACCGTTGTCGATCAGGTCGGCATTGAGGCTGGGCAGGTAGAGCATCGCGATGACCGAGATCAGCTGGAGGACGATGACCCCCGCCAGCTGGGCGCGGTACGGGGCCAGATAGGTCCGCAGCAGGGTGATCAACATGATGGTCGCAGGCTACCGCGTGCAGGTAACCGGTGACGCGATGTTTTCACATGCCTGTGGATAAGTTCCCGGCCTGTGGACAACTCACGGCGCGGCGGGTGTCCGCGGCTCGCGACGCGCCCACGCGCCCGGATCCGCGACGAGTTCGCCGATGAAACCCGGCAGCCGATCCGCCGCGATATCGGCGATCGAGACGTTCTCCAGCACGGCCCTGATATTGACCCGCAGCGCGATCCACACCTGCTGCAACGGTTCGGCGGCGCCGGGATAGCGCACGTCCTCGGGGCGCTGCCCGCGCACCGAGGCCAGCGGCGATTCCACGGCACGGATCACGTCGGCCACCGAGATCTCCGGCGCCGGCCTGGCGAGGCGATAGCCCCCGTCGGGTCCGCGCCTGCTCAGCACGAGTTCGGCGCGGCGCAGCTCGGACAGGACGGTCTCGAGCACCTTCGGTGGGATCTGCGCTGCGGCGGCGATGGCCTCGGCCTTGACGACTCCGTCGGCCGCGGCGAGCTCGAGCAACGTTCGCACCGCGTAATCGACCCTGGCGGTGATATGCACGGTCTCGAACTTACGCGGTCCCGCACGCTGTCAGTACGCAGGTCGCCGCGTCGAGCAGGGTCTTCTCCACCATGGTGTCGCTGGCGCCGGGCGCCAGTTCGGTCGACAGCAGCGCGACACCGAGCACCTCTATCGCGGCGGCGGCGCGCAGCAGGGACTCCTGCGTCGGGTCGGGACCGGCCAGCCACACCCGCAGTTCCCTGGTCGGTTCCATCAGATCGGGGTAACGATCGGCGATCGCGTTGACGATCGCGGCGGTGTCGCGCACGCAGAGCGCACCCGCGTCGCGGTGCCGGATCATCCCGCGCAGGTAGGTGCGCAGGACCGCGCGGATGCCCTCGTCGTTGTACGGGACCGCGTCGATGTCTTCGACGATGTCGCGCATGTGATCGATGATCGGATCGATGATCGCGATCAGCAGATCGAGCTTCGACGGGTAGTGGTAGTAGAGCGAGGCCTTTGTGATTCCCACCATATCGGCGACCTCACGCAGGCTCGCCTGCTCGAATCCCTTGGCCGCGAACAGCTGGACCGCGGCGTCACGGATCGCCTGTTTGGTGCTTCTACCTGCGGTGACGGTATCGGCGATGTCTCGGGCAGCCATCGGGGGATCCTCCCATGATTCGGTGTGACCACGGCGGCGCCCCCAAAAATTGAGGTTGCCCCTCCACTTACCGTATCGGTATTCTACCTACCGCACGGTAGGCAGAAAACGACGATGTGGAGGCGGGTCCAACAGGGGACGACCCGCAAGTGCTGTCTACGAGCCTGATCCCACCCGAGTTCTTCGCGCTAGGAGCACACCCTCGTGTCCGTATACCTGTACAGATGGGGAAAGTTCGCTTTCCGCCGCAAATGGATCGTGTTGCCGGTCTGGCTACTGCTGTTCGTCCTGCTCGGCGGCCTGGGCGCGACGCTCAGCAAGCCGATGACCAACGACTTCAGTATGCCCTCGCTGCCCTCGGCGCGTGCCAACGAGATCCTCGACAAGCACTTCCCCGGCATGTCCGAACAGTTCAAGTTCGACGCCGTCTCCGGCACCTATGTGATCGGCGCACCGGAGGGTCAGCAGCTGACCGACCCGGCCAACCGCGCCGCGATCGATGCCTTCATCACCAAGCTCGGTGAGCTGCCGATCGTCGATCACGAGAAGCCGCTCATGAGCCCGATCGAGCTGACCGACAAGATGGGCTGCCTGAGCAACCCGGACCCGTCGCAGTGCTCGGGCGCGCCGCTCAACGTGCTCAGCTCGACCGCGCCGAATACCGTCGCGGTGCTGAACGTCCCGTTCAGCATCAAGGCCGTCACCGATGTGACCGACGCCGAGCGTGACGCCGCCTACGACGTCGCCGCCGAAGCCCGCAACGCCGGCCTGACCGTGGAGCTGAGCGGTTCTGTCGCGATGAAGCAGGAGCAGCCGAGCGGCAAGTCCGAACTGATCGGCATGGGCGTCGCGCTGATCGTGATGGTGGTCGCCTTCGGCGCCATCGTCGCCGCGGTCGTGCCGATCGTGACCGCCATCGTCGGCCTCGGCGCCGCGACCTCGCTGATCATGCTCGGTACCTCGGTGATGGAGGTGCCCAGCTTCACCACCTTCCTCGCCTCGATGATCGGTATCGCGCTCTCGATCGACTACGCGCTGTTCATCGTCTCGCGCTACAAGCACGAACTGGCCGTGCGTGATTCGGCCGAGGAAGCCGCCGGTACCGCGCTCGGCACCGCCGGTTCTGCCGTCGTGTTCGCCGGTCTGACCGTCATCATCGCGCTCGGCGCGCTCGGCATCGTCGGCGTGCAGTTCCTGACCTTCATGGGTCTCGGCGGCGCCATCGCCGCCGGTTTCGCGGTGCTCACCGCGATCACCCTGATGCCCGCGCTGATGGGCGCGTTCGGCAAGTCGCTGTTCAAGCCGAAGCTGCCGCTGGTCGCCCAGCACGACCCGGAGGACGAGAGCTCGGTCACCAACGGCCAGCGTTTCGCCCGCCTGATCGGCAAGGCGCCGTGGGTCGCGCTGATCCTGTCGGTGGTCGTGCTCGGCGCGCTCGCCGCCCCCGCGGCCGGCCTGAACCTGGGTCTGCCCGGCGAGGACTCGATGCCGAAGACCTCCACCGTCCGTAAGGCCTACGAGCTGCGCACCGAGGGCTTCGGCGAGGGCAGCAACGGCGTGCTGATGGTCGTCACCGACCTGAGCGCGGTGCCCGAGGACCAGCGTGAAGCCGCGGTCGGCGCGCTGCGCGACCGGCTCGCCTCCTACGAGGGCATGGACTACGTCACCGAGCCGCAGTGGAGCGAGAACAAGCAGGGCGCCATGCTCAACGGCGTGCCGAAGTCGGGCCCGAACAACCAGGCCACCAAGGACCTGGTCGCCGAGGCGCGCGGCGCCGAAGGCGAGCTGAAGGCCCAGTACGGCATGGAGTACGGCATCACCGGCACCACCGCCATCTACGCCGATGTCGACCACGTGCTGCTCAGCAAGATCGTGCCGTACCTGGCGATCGTGGCGGGCGCCGCGTTCGTCCTGCTGATCCTGGTGTTCCGCTCGATCCTGGTTCCGCTCACCGCGGCCCTCGGGTTCCTGCTCTCCATGGGCGCGACCTTCGGTGCGACCGTGCTGATCTTCCAGGAGGGCAAGCTCGGCCTGATCGAGGATCCGCAGCCGCTGGTCAGCTTCCTGCCGATCATGTTGATCGGCTTGGTGTTCGGCTTGGCGATGGACTACCAGGTGTTCCTGGTGACCCGCATGCGCGAGGAATTCGTGCACGGCAAGTCGCCCAAGGACGCGATGGTCTCCGGCTACCACCACGGCGCTCGCGTCGTGACCTCGGCGGCGATCATCATGATCTCGGTGTTCGGCTCGTTCATCCTGGAAACCGATGTCACCGCGAAGTCCTTCGGCTTCGCGCTGGCCGCCGGTGTGGCGATCGACGCCTTCATCGTCCGCATGGTCGTCGTGCCCGCGTTGCTGGTCATCATGGGCAAGTGGTCCTGGTGGATCCCGAAGTGGCTCGACCGCATCCTGCCCGATATCGACGTCGAGGGTTCCAAGCTCGAGCAGCTGCGTAACCAGGGCGCCGAGACGGTGAAGCACCCGGTTCCGGTCGCCTGACCTCTGTGCATCGCACGACCCCGCAATCCACTCCAGGATTGCGGGGTCGTCGTGTTTTTCGCCCCACCGGGGCTGGCAGGTTGCTTGATATCGCGGTGAGCTGGCACCAGACTCAGGATTAGTTCGACCGGCTGTATCTCCCGATCCGCGCTCCGCACCGATCACCGCGAGGAGAAAACCGTGTCCGTCTATCTGTACCGGTGGGGCAAGCTGGCCTTTCGCCGCAAATGGATCGTGCTGCCCATCTGGTTGGTGTGTTTCTTCGTGCTCGGCGCCCTCGGCGCCCAGCTGCAGAAACCGATGACCGACGACTTCAGCATGCCCAACCTGCCGTCGGAGCGGGCCACCGAAATCCTCGACAAACACTTCCCCGGCATGTCCGAGGCCTTCGCCTTCGATGCCGTCACCGGCACCTATGTCGTCGGTGCGCCGGCCGGGCAGAAGCTCACCGATCCGGCCAACCGGCAGGCGCTGGACGCGATGATCGGCAGGCTGGAGCAGCTCGACATCGTCGATCACAGCAAGCCGATCCCGAATCCGATCACCATGACCGAGGAGATGGGCTGCCTCGGCCCGCAGCGCGATCCGTCGACCTGTAGCGGCGCGCCGCTGAACGTGCTGAACAAGACCGACCCCGACACGGTCGCGTATTTCAGCGTCCCGTTCACCATCAAGGAATTCGCCGACATCACCGCCGCCGACCGCGAGGCCGCCTACAGCGTCGGTGACGCCGCCCGCGCCGCCGGGCTGACGGTCGAGATCAGCGGCACGATCGCGATGGAACAGGAGATGCCAAGCGGCAAGTCGGAAATGATCGGTATGGCGGTGGCCCTGGTGGTCATGGTCGTGGCGTTCGGCGCGATCGTCGCGGCGTTCGTGCCGATCATCACCGCGATCGTCGGGCTCGGCGCGGCCACCTCGCTGATCTTCCTGTCCACCTCGGTGCTGTCGATCCCCAGCTTCACCACGTTCCTGGCCTCGATGATCGGCATCGCGCTCTCGATCGACTACGCGCTGTTCATCGTGTCCAGATACAAACACGAACTGGCGGTGCAGGATTCGCCCGAGGAAGCGGCCGGTAGCGCGCTGGGCACGGCCGGTTCGGCGGTGGTGTTCGCCGGGCTGACCGTCATCATCGCGCTGGTCGGCCTGAGCATCGTGGGCGTGCGGTTCCTGACCTTCATGGGTCTGGGCGGCGCGGTCGCGGCGGCCTTCGCGGTGCTCACCGCGATCACGCTGATGCCCGCCCTGCTCGGCGCGTTCGGCAGGCACCTGTTCAAACCGAAGCTGCCCGGAATCGCCCAGCACGATCCAGAAGACGACACTGTCGTCACCAACGGCATGCGCTTCGCGCGGGTGATCGCGAAATGGCCCGCGGTGACGATGATCCTGGCGATCGTCGCCCTCGGTCTGCTGGCCGCGCCCGCGATCAACCTGAATCTGGGCCTGCCCGGCGAGGACAGCCTGCCCAAGTCGACCACCGTCCGTAAGGCCTACGACCTGCGCACCGAGGGCTTCGGCGAGGGCAGCAACGGCGTGCTGCAGATCGCCGTCGACCTCAGCGACACCCCCGTCGACCAGCGCCAAGCCGCCCTCCTCGCGTTGCGCGAGAAGCTCCAGTCCTATCCCGATATGGAGCTGGTCACCGAACCGCAGCTCAGCCAGGACGGGGCGGGCGCACTGATCAACGGCATCCCCAAGTCCGGGCCGAACGCGCAGTCGACCAAGGATCTGGTGCAGTCGGCCCGCGACGCCGAGCCCGCGCTGAACGACCAGTACAAGATGTCGTACGGCATCACCGGAACCACCGCGATCTACGCCGACATCGACCACGTGCTGCTCAGCAAGATCGTCCCCTACATGGCGATCGTGGCGGGCGCCGCGTTCATCCTGCTGATCCTGGTGTTCCGTTCGATCCTGGTCCCGCTGACGGCCGCGCTCGGCTTCCTGCTGTCGATGGCGGCCACCTTCGGCGCGACGGTGCTGATCTTCCAGGAGGGCAAGCTCGGCCTCATCCAGGACCCGCATCCGCTGGTCAGTTTCCTGCCGATCATGTTGATCGGCTTGGTCTTCGGCCTGGCCATGGACTACCAAGTGTTCCTGGTGACCCGCATGCGCGAGGAATACGTGCACGGCGCCGACCCCACCGACGCCGTGGTCAAGGGCTATCACCACGGCGCGCGCGTGGTCACCTCGGCGGCGATCATCATGATCTCGGTGTTCGGCTCGTTCCTGCTCGAGTCCGACGTCACCGCCAAGTCCATGGGCTTCGCGCTCGCGGCCGGTGTCGCCCTGGACGCGTTCGTCGTCCGCATGGTGCTCATCCCCGCGCTGCTGGTGCTGCTCGGCAAATGGGCATGGTGGCTGCCGAAGTGGCTGGACAAGATCGTCCCCGACATCGACGTCGAGGGCGCTCGCCTGCGCGAACTACAGCAGCAGGCCAAGACCCCGGTACCCGCGCACACCTGACCGGGCTATTGGCTCGGTTGGGGTACCTCGCACTCGCTGACCCGCGGGTTCAGGCCGACATAGTTGGCCGGACCCGCGGCGGCGGTGACCGCGATCGTGGCCCAGTCGGAGCATTCCTTGGGTAGGTGCGCGAAGTAATGTCGCTGGCCCGCAGCGAGCAGCCCGACGGCTACCCAGCCGAGAACGACGAGAACCATAAGCTTCCCCCCGAGCCCGATCCCGGACTTCGCGGGTGGCGGCTGTCGCCCGCGCATAAGACATCGTTCCTTCCCGGATTTCGGTACTACCAGTGTATTACGTCCGGTCAAAAAAAGAGCCCCTCACCTGGCATATCAGGTGAGGGGCTCTGTGGCGGTGGCGGAGGGATTTGAACCCTCGGACGGGGGTTACCCGTCACACGCTTTCGAGGCGTGCTCCTTAGGCCGCTCGGACACGCCACCGCCGACTACGATACCGGAGGGGGTGCCTGATCGTTAAATCGGCTGGTCAGCGCTGGGTTCGGAAGAAATCGTCGAGGAGGGCGGCGCACTCGGTTTCGAGGATGCCGCCGCGGACCTCGGGACGGTGGTTGAGCCGGCGATCGCGCACGACGTCCCAGAGCGAGCCGACGGCGCCGGTCTTGGGTTCCCAGGCGCCGAAGACGACCTTGCCGACCCTTGCCAGCACGAGCGCGCCCGCGCACATGGTGCACGGTTCCAGGGTGACGGCCAGGGTCGCGCCTTCGAGTCGCCAGCCGTCGCCGTGGACAGCGGCGGCGGCGCGCAGCGCGAGGATCTCGGCGTGCGCGGTGGGGTCGCCGAGGGCTTCCCTGGCGTTCGTCGCGCGCGCGAGTTCCCGGCCGTCGGCATCGAAGACGACGGCGCCGACCGGCACATCGCGCGGGTCGGCGCCCTCGGCGGCCGCGATCGCGGCGCGCACCATGTCTTCGTCGGTCACCGAGGCAGTTTGTCCAGGACCGCCGCGAATTCGGTGGCGAAGCCGAGCCGCTGGGCGATCATGCCCAGCTGCTCGTCGGGGTAGAGGTCGGTCTCGGCGAGGATCACGGCGAGCACCGGTTCCGGCAGGCCGAGGTCGGCCAGTACGCCGAGGTCACCCTCTTCCCACGGTTCGATGTCGTCGAGTTCGTCGGGGTCGATGTCGGGGATCTCGATGTTGAGCGCGTCGAGGACGTCGGCGGCGATGTCGTAGTCGATCGCGGCGGTCGCGTCCGAGACGAGCAGGCGGGTGCCGCTCGGCGCGGGACGCAACACGATGAAGAACTCGTCATCGACGTCGAGCAGCCCGAACACCGCCCCCGAGCTGCGCAATGCCTTCAATTCGGTCTCGGCGGCCGACAAATCCACGAGCGCGTCGTGGCTCAGTGGACTGCATCGCCACGTGCCTTCTTCGCGGACCACCGCCATGGCGAACCCTTCGACGTCGAAGTCGTCATCCGACGTCGCCCTGTTCGAGCCCGAGCGCTGTGCTGCCATGGACCAAACGGTAGTCTGTCCCGCCCGTAATGATGAACTCGTGTGCCAATCTGTTCCGATGACCCTCGTCCAGCGTGCCCCTGTCTGCGTCCTCGGAACCGGCTTGATCGGCGGCTCACTGCTGCGCGCTGCGGTCGCGGCGGGGTACGAGGCGTTCGGCTACAACCGGTCGGATTCGGGTGCGGAGGCGGCGCGTCGAGACGGATTCGACGTCTCCGGCGAGTTGCCCGCGGTGCTGCGCCGGGCCGCCGACACCGACGCGCTGCTTGTCCTCGCGGTGCCGATGCCCGCGGTCGAGCACATCCTCGCCGAGATCGCCGCCGTCGCGCCGCGGTGCCCGCTGACCGATGTGGTGAGCATCAAGGGCCCGGTCGCCGACGCGGTGCGCAAGCACAGTATCGAGGCGAACTACGTCGGCGGGCATCCGATGGCGGGGACGGCCGAATCGGGCTGGGCGGCAACCGATCCTGAGCTGTTCCGCGGCGCGGTGTGGGCGGTCGGCGTCGACGAGGGCACCAGGGTCGAGCCGTGGACGCGGGTGGTGCGGCTGGCGCTGGACTGCGGTTCGGTCGTGGTTCCGGTGGTCGCCGACGAGCACGATCAGGCGGTCGCGCGGATCTCGCATCTGCCGCACGTGCTGGCCGAAGCGCTGGCGGCGGCGGGCGCGGCCGGTGGCGCGCTGTCGCTCGGCCTGGCCGCGGGGTCCTTCCGCGACGGCACGCGGGTGGCAGGGACCGCGCCCGATCTGGTGCGCGCCATCTGTGAACCGAATGCCGCCGCGCTCGGGCAGGTGCTCGACGAGACGATCGCGGCGCTGGTCACCGCGCGGGACACCCTGCGGGCGGACGGCAGCCTCGGCGATGTTGTCGAGGCGGGTTACCGCGGTCGCACCGCCTACAACGAGCACACGCGCTGGGAGATCACCGGCATCGTTCCCGGTGTGGGCGACTGGCTCGGCGAACTGCACCGAGCCGGCCGGCGCGGTGGAGTGCTGCGCGCACTGTGAATCTCGTTCGGTCTCAGGCCCGTTCGGCGAGTCCCGGGTAGTCGAGCACGAAACCCTCGGGATCGACGGTGAGCGTGGCGCTGGAGACCGGCGACAGCACGTTGATGCCGTCGGAGGCGCTCGAGTAGGTGAGCTCGGCCTCCTGCACCAGCAGATCGGGCAGCCGCACGTAGACGACCGGGACCTGCATATCGCCGACCGCGTTCTGCAGGCCGAACCGGCGAATCGGCAGCGTGTTGAAGAACGGGCTCAGCACCACGTCCACATCGAGCGCGCCGGCGAACGTGGAGCGCACATGGCTGCCGCCCGCATCGACGAGCCAGTAGTTCTCCTCGTCGCGCGAGATCGAGGCGTGCCGTTCACCGGCGGCCGTGGTGGTGCGCAACGACAACCGCCGGGTCGCGCCCGCCTCGTCGGTGACCAGGTCGTAGGACGCGCTGAACGCCGGGTGCTCGCCGCAGGCACTGCCGATCATCCGGCCCGCTGCCCTGATCCGATTGCCGTTGAGCGTCACCCGGACCGATTCCATCCGGGTGTTGTCGTGGGCGCGCCAGGTGAGTACCGCCGGCCACCGGGAGGCCGGTCTGATCTCGGTGGGGCCGTCGGCTGGGCCCGGGGCTGGGGTCGTCACCTCTCTACGGTAAGCGACACCAGCCCCGTGGCTGTACAACACGGTGGCATCAGACCAGCGAATCCCGCCAGGCGGCGTGCAGACCCGCGAAGCGGCCCTGTCCGGCGATCAACTCGGCGGGCGAACCGTCCTCGACGACCCGGCCCGCGTCGAGCACCAGCACCCGGTCGGCAATGGCCACAGTCGACAGCCGGTGCGCGATGATCACCGCGGTGCGCTCGCGCAACAGCGTCTCCAGCGCGTGCTGAACCAGCCGCTCACCGGGGATGTCGAGACTCGACGTCGCCTCGTCCAGCACGATCACCGCGGGGTCGGCCAGGAACACCCTGGCGAACGCGACCAGCTGACGCTGGCCCGCCGAGAGCCTGCCGCCGCGGGTGCGGACGTCGGTCGCGTACCCGTCGGGCAGCGAGGTGACGAACGCGTCGAGCCCGACCGCCCGCGCCGCCGCCGCGACCTCGGCTTCGGTCGCGTCCGGCCTGCCGAGCCGGATGTTGTCGGCGATGGTGCCGGAGAACAGGTACGCCTCCTGGGTGACCATCACGACGTGCCTGCGCAGCTCGGCGTCGGCCAGCCTGCGCAGGTCGACACCGTCGAGGGTGATCGTGCCGCCGCTCGGGTCGTAGAACCGGGTGAGCAGCTTGGCCAGGGTCGACTTGCCCGCGCCGGTGGCGCCGACCAGCGCCACCACCTGTCCGGCCGGGATGACCAGGTCGAACTCCGGCAGCACCGGGGACTCGGCGTGGTAGCCGAACCAGACCTCGTCCATCCGCACCAGGCCGGTCGCCCGCTCGAGGGCGATCGGGTCGTCGGGTTCGGCGACCGCGGGCTCTTCCTCGAGCACGCCCGAGATCTTCTCCAGCGCCGCCGCGGCGGACTGGTAGGAGTTGAACACCTGCGCGAGTTCGTCGAGCGGGCCGTAGAACTGGTCGAGGTAGAGCAGGTAGGCGGCGAGCACGCCGATCGCGAGATTGCCCTCCATCACCTGCCAGGCGCCGACCAGCAGCACGATCACCGTGGTCACCTTGCCGATGAAGTTCGACAGGCCCACGTAGTCGCCCATGCCGCGGATCGCGGTGGTGGTCGCCTTCTGGTACTCGCTGTCCTCGGCGCCGAGCACCTCCTGGTTGCGGTGCTCGCGACGGAACGCCTGCACCGCGCGCATGCCGCTCATCGACTCGACGAACTGCACGACGACGCGGGCGATCGCGCCGCGCGTGCGCCGGTACCCAGCCCGCTGGCGCCGCTGTGCCCACCGGGTCACCAGCACCAGCGGCACGAACCCGAGCAGCACGATCGAGGCCAGCATCGGATCCAGCCAGACCAGCAGCACCGCGATGGTGACCACCGACAGAATTCCGCTGAAGGCCTGGTTGAGCGCGCCTTCGAGCAGTTCCTGCAGGGTCTCGATATCGCTGGTGAGCCGGGTGACGACCTTGCCCGAGGTGTACTTCTCGTGGAACGACACACTGAGCCGCTGCGTGTGCCGGAACGCACGCACCCGCAGGTCGAACAGCACCCGCTGACTCAGCGAGCCCGAAGCACGCAGGAACAGATACGTGGTCAGGCCCGACAGCACGGTGACCGCGACGAAGCCGGCGACGGTCGCCATCAGCGGCGTCCAATTGCCCTGCCGCCCTTGGCTGATGCCGTGATCGAGGCCGTAGGCGATGAACAGCGGGGTCGACACCTTGGCCGCGTTGTCGAGAACGATCAGCACGAAGGTGAGCACCGCCTGCTTGCGGTAGGGCCGCACCAGGTCGAGCAGCAGCTGCCGGGATCGCCCGGCCAGCACCAGGTTTCCGGTGCCGGTGACGGCGTCGTCCTCCTTGGCGATACCGCGCCAGTCCGCGGCCCGATCGGCTTGATCGGGCGCGGTGGCTTCGATATCGGTGTCGGTACTCATGATTCACCTCCCATCAGTTCGCGGTAGCGGCTGTTGGTGCGCAGTAGTTTCTCGTGGGTGCCCTCAGCGGCGATGCGCCCGTCGGCGAGCAGCGCGACCCGATCGGCCAGCGCCGCCGTCGACGGCCGGTGCGCGACCAGCAGCGTCGTGGCGCCGGCGAGCACCGTGCGCAGCCGATCCTGCACGCGCGCTTCGGTTTCCACGTCCAGCGCCGAGAGCGGATCGTCGAGCACCATGATCCGGCCGTGCTCGGCGCCGGCCTCGCCGGTGAGCACCGCCCTGGCCAGGGCGAGCCGCTGCCGCTGCCCGCCGGACAGGCTCATGCCCTGCTCGCCGATCCTGGTGTCGAGTCCCCAGGGCAGCGCGTCGACGAACTCGCTCGCCTGGGCGATGTCGAGCGCCTGGCGCACCTCGGCGTCGGTGGCGCGCGGATCGCCCAGTGCCACGTTCTCGCGCACGCTGGCCGAGAACAGCACCGGCTCCTCGAAGGCCACCGTCACCACCCGGCGCAGGTCGGCGAGGCGCAGGGTGGCGATGTCGATGCCGTCGATGGTGATGCTGCCGTCGTCCACGTCGTAGAGCCGGGGAATCAGCTCCAGCAGCGCGGTCTTGCCGCTGCCGGTCGCACCAACCAGCGCGACGGTCTCGCCCGGCCGGATCCGCAGCGAGATGTCTTCCAGTACCGCCTTTTCCGACCGATCCTCGCCGGTCGGGTAGGCGAAGCGGACGTGGTCGAGGACCAGTTCACCGCGCACCGTCGCGGGCAGGCTCACCGGGTGTGGCGGGTCGGTGATGTCGAGCGGGGTGTCCATGATCTCCCAGAACCGGTCGGCGGCGGTGCGCGCCTCGAACAGTTCCGAGAGCAGGAAGCCCGTCCAGATGATCGGCCACTGCAGGAATGTCGCCAGCGTGATGCTCGCGACCAGCGTGCCGATCGTCATCGAACCCTGCACCACCGAATAGCCGCCGACGCCGAGCGACACCGCGATCGAGACCGTCGGCAGAGTCACCAGCGCCGCCCACAGCGTGGCGTCCAGACGCACCTTCTCCAGCTCGGTCTTCTGCAGTTCGCGTGACAGCGCGGTGAAGCGCGAGCCGAAGAAACGGCCGCGTCCGAGCGCCTTGAGCACACGCACGCCCTGCGCCGACTCCTGGGCGATGGTCGCCAGGTCGCCGGACTGATCCTGCGAACGCCGCGAAGCCACCTCGAACCGGTTCACGAAGCGCACGCACATCAGGATCAGCGGCAGTGAGATCACCGCGAAGATCAGTCCCACTTGCCAGTTCATGGCGAACAGGGCGATCAGGCCGGTGGGCAGAATGATGCCGTGGACGATGAGGAACGGTCCGGTGAACGCGACGAACCGCCGCAGCTCGGCCAGATCGTCGATCGCGCGCGAGAGCAGCTGACCCGACTGCCAGCCGTCATGCCGACCGATCGAGAGCGCCTGGAGCTGACCGAAAAGCTTGGCGCGCATCCGGATTTCGAACAGTGTCGACGGCTTGGACACCAGCCATCGCCGACCCCACATGCCGAAGGAGTCCAGCGCGCCGAGAAAGAAGATCAGCGTTACCGGCGCCAGCAGACCCGCGAAGTCCCGCCGCGCGATCGGCCCGTCGATCACCCGGGCGATGACCAGCGGGATCGCGATGGCAGTACCGACCATGAGGACGGCGAGCACATTGGCCCCGATCAGCGGTACCCGGTAAGGCCGGAGGTAGGGCAGAAACCGCCACAGCGACCGCAATCTCCCGCTCGGCCGCGGCGAAGGCCGCCCCGATCTGTCGGCCTCCGATTCGGTGGCCGCCAGCTCCAAAGTGACAGACAAGACTCCCCCTTGGTGTCCGGTGGATGGTTGGGTTCCGGAACGGACGCCCGGTGATGTTCGCACCGGGGTCCGACAAGTCGGCCCGTCAAGAGTCCCACCGGACCACCGCCGGGAGCCACTGATTTTCCTCGATACAATGCGCGGCAGGCGCGAGTAGCGGGCGCTCCAACCAGCACAGGAGGGTCGTTGACGCGGATGGTCGGGCTGTTCGCCGGGATCGGCGGGCTCGAACTCGGCCTCGGCAGGAACGGCTGGTCGACCGAGCTGCTGTGCGAGATCGACCCCGGTGCGCAGGGCGTGCTCGCTGCCCACTTCCCGGAGACTCCGCTGCACGGCGACATCACCCGCCTGCGTTCCCTGCCCGCGGGCACCGAGCTGGTCGCCGCCGGCTTCCCCTGCCAGGACCTCTCCCAGGCCGGGCGGACCGCGGGCATCACCGGACGTCGTTCGGGCCTGGTCGACGAGGTGTTCCGGCTGGTCCGCCGGCAGCGTGGGCCGCGGTGGTTGCTGATCGAGAACGTCCCGTTCATGCTGCAGCTGGGTCGCGGCGCTGCCATGCGGCACATCACCGCTGCGCTGGAGGAACTCGGTTACACGTGGGCGTATCGCGTCGTCGACGGCCGCGCGTTCGGGTTACCGCAGCGGCGGCAGCGGGTGCTGATGCTGGCCTCGCGCACCGAGGATCCGCGCGAGGTGCTGTTCGGTGACGACGCCGGCCCACGTGAGTACGGCGACGCGGATCGCGATCCGTGCGGCTTCTATTGGACCGAGGGTGTGCGAGGTCTCGGCTGGGCGGTGAACGCGGTGCCGACGCTGAAGGGCGGATCTGGTCTCGGCATCGCCAGTCCGCCCGCGGTCCGGCTGCCCGCGGGCGAGATCGTCACGCCGGGCATCGTCGACGGCGAGCGTTTGCAGGGCTTCGACGCCGAGTGGACCGCGCCCGCCCTCGATGTACCCGGTGTCCGGCAGGGCCATCGGTGGAAGCTGGTCGGCAATGCGGTCAGCGTGCGGATGGCGAACTGGGTCGGTGAGCGGTTGGCCGCGCCGTCCGAGCCGTTGACAGTGGGGGAACCGCTGCGACCGGGATCACCCTGGCCGACCGCGGCCTGGGGGCGCGCCGGTGTGGTGCATCGGGTGCCGCTGTCGACCTGGCCGGTGCACGAGCCGTACGAGGATCTGAAGAACTTCCTCACCGAGCCGCGGCTGCTCTCGCCGCGCGCCACCGCGGGGTTTCTGCGCCGCACCGAGATGGGCAATCTGCGTTTCCCGCCGGGCTTCCTCGACGACGTGCGCGACCATCTCGACCGCATGGGCGGCTGGGCGGCATGAACGCGCGGCGGGTTCCGGACGGCGATCGTTCGCCGTCGGTTTCCAAGCCCGTCACCGATGCGGCGACCAGTGCGCGCATGTCCCGGCAGAAGCGGGCAAATACCAATCCCGAGTTGGCATTACGCCGCGAACTCCATCGCGCGGGCCTGCGCTATTTCGTCGACCGCGCGCCCATCAAAGGCCTGCGGCGTCGCGCCGACGTGGTCTTTCCCCGGCTGCACATCGCCGTCTATGTGGACGGCTGTTTCTGGCATCGGTGCCCGGAACACGCGACCGATCCGAAGAACAATGCCCAGTGGTGGGCGGAGAAACTGGCAGGCAATGTCGCACGGGACCGGGCCACCGATGCCGCGCTGATCGAGGCGGGCTGGCAGGTCGTGCGGGTGTGGGAACACGAAGATCCCCGGGTAGCGGCCGAACATATCCGTGCGCTGGTGCGCGAGCGTGCACCCCGTCAGGAACAGGGCCCGACCGGCTGACGTGGGTCAGCGACGACCCGGGTTGCTCCGCACTCGGACGCGCACCAGCGACCGTGGCGCGTTGGCCGCGGCGTAGCCGGAGACCGCCATCGCCAGAAACATGGCGAAGCCGGCCAGTGCGATCACGTAGCTCATCGAAGACCTCCCGGTTGGTAACGACACCACCTTGCCCGGTAAACCTGACAACAACCTGTGTGCGCTGTGATGAAACCACGTGCGCACCGTGCGACGCGCCCGATCCGCGCGAACGCCCGGGTGGTCTCCGCCGGGCAGCACAATGGTCGATGTGCCCGCATCCACCCGGATACCCCGTGGCTATCCCCTGCTGATCGCCGTCGCGATCGCGGTCGCCGGCCTCTGCTATTCGTCCTGGGTGCTGGAGTTCGTCCTGCCGATCGACACCGATCCGGTGAACTCCTTCCTCAGCGAACTCGACGCGGAGGGCAAGCCCTACCGGGAGGTGTTCGCCACCGCCGACAAGCTGGTCGGCCTGCTGCTGATCCCGGCCGCGATCGGCGGGCTGCTGGTATTCCGTCGTCGCCGGTTGACCACCGTCGGCTGGGTGGCCCTGGCGTGTTTCGGCGCGTCGACGATCGCCGACGCGATGCTTCCCCTGCGCGACTGCGACCCTGCGGTCAGCGCGTGCGGCGGTGGGCTGTTCCCACAACTGCACCAACCACACGCGTTGACCAGCACGCTGGCCGTCACCTCGATCGCGGTGGCGGCGTTCGCGTTCAGCGCCGCCGCCTACCGCTACCACCGCTGGTGGATCCTGCGCGAGTTCGGTGTGGTCGTGCTCGTCGTCGGGTCGGCGGCGACCATCTGGATGCTGGTCGCCGACAACCTGTCCGGCTCGTACGCCCTCGGCATCGCCCAGCGCATCCAGGTCGGGTCGATGTCGCTGTGGCTGCTCGCGCTGGCCGCCGCCGTGCTCGTCGAAGCGCGGGAGTGGACTAGTTGACCGTGATCTTCACCGTGTAGCCGTCGAGCTTCGCCGGCAGCTCGGTGGTGTCGACCACGAGCACCTCGCCGCTGTCCTGGACGCCGTTGGGCAGCGTCTTGGGCTTCAGGCCGAACGGCGGCTGCTCCCCCTGGCTAGCGGCCAGGCCGAAGTCGCTGTCGTTGGCGATGTAGATGGTCTTGCCGCCGTCGGTGGTGGCGATGCCTTCGATCTTGTCGTGGCCGAAGAACCGGCCCTGCTCGTCGAGGGCGACGACCAGCGCCGACAGGTCGAGGTTGCTCTTCTTGGCGACCGGGGTGATGCCCACCTTGGTCAGCGCGGCGACCGCGTCCGCGGTCGGGGTGACGCCGACGAAGGTTTCCAGCGGCTTGCCGTCGATCTGCAGGCCGCCCTTCTCCGCGTCGTAGGTCGCGCCGGGGACGGCCGACTGCGGGCCGACGTCGGTCGCGCCCGCGATGTCGATGGTCCAGATCTTCTTGTCCGACTTGGGTGCGAGGTTGCCGTCACGCTCGTCGACCAGGAAGGTGGTCGCGCTCAGCGCGGTGATCTCCGAGACGGCGACCTTGTTCTGCTTCGGGTTCTCCAGCGGATACAGGAATTCCTTCTGCGCCTTGGTCTTCAGATCGACGGTGACGATGCGCGCGAACGGCACCTCCTTGGCCGAGCCGTTCAAGCCGGGTGTGTTGAGCGCGCTCTGCACCACGCCGACCAGCGTGCTGCCGTCGGGCGTGACGGTCAGGCCTTCCATGCCCTGGTTCGGGGTGCGCAGCCCGATCTCCTTCGGCAGGCCGTTGCCGGGCGACAGGCGCTCGATCTCGGTGCCCGTGGCGTCGAAATGCACCAGGAACGGGCCGTATTCGTCGGACACCCAGAAGGTGCCGTCGGGCAGAGCGACGAGGCCCTCGGGGTCGAGGCCGTGATCGGTGGGCGGCAGCACAGTGCCCTGCAGATCCCTGATCGTCTCCCCGGTACTGGCCGCGGTGTCGACCTGGCCGTTGAACGGCACGCCCGACTTGTTGCGCAGCTCGATGCTCGACTGCAGCACCGCCTTGTTGTCGACCAGCTTGAACCGGCCGATCTTGGGCACGAAGCTCGGTGTGGGCGAGAGCTTTTCGTTCTTCGCCGGACCGTCCACGTTGGGGCCGCGGTCGGTGAGGCCGTAGAACTCGTCCGTGCTGCCCGGCACCGCGGTCCATGCCGAACCGAAGCCGCTGCCCTGCACCGTGGTACCGCCGTACTCGCCGAGCACCGGAATGTCGGTGGTGTACAGGCGAACCGCGTCGGTGGTGGTGACCTTGAACTGGTCGAGGCCCGTGTAGCCGGCGATCGGCGTGTAGACGTAGGAGCCGTCGGTACGCCGGGTCAGATTGCCGTGCTCGGGTTCCAGGCTCACCCCGAGAACCGCGCTCTTCCCCGTCTTGGCGACCAGGTCGTCGAGGGAGATGACCAGCGGCTGATCCTTGCTCACGGTGAAGTCGGCGTCGGAGCCGGGCGTCGAGCAACCCGCGGCGACAGCGGCCGCGCACAGCGCGGCGGTGAGCGGGACGAGACGGAAACCTGGACGTGCGTTCATTTGCCATGCGTACCGCGCCGAACCGACCAGCAGCCGACCGGCAAATGAATTGTCATCCACTGCACGGTGGATCATTCTGGCTGCCATGACCACAACTCGGGTGAACATTTCCTCTGCCTCCGATTTCGAAGATGTAGTCGGGTATTCGCGGGCGGTGCGGGTCGGTGATCACGTCATGGTCAGCGGGACGACGGCTGCCGTCCCCGGCGGTGGCGTGGTAGGCGGCGACGACATCGGCGCGCAGGCCACCGAGGTGCTCGCCCGGATCGCCACCGCGCTCGAACAAGCGGGCGCGAGCCTGCGGGATGTGGTGCGCACCCGCATGTTCGTCACCGATATCTCCCGCTGGCCCGAGGTCGCCGCCGCCCATGCCGCGGTGTTCGGCACGATCCGCCCCGCTGCCGCCATGTACGAGGTGACCGCGCTGATCGCTCCCGAACTGCTGATCGAGATCGAGGCCGACGCGATCGTCACCGGCTGAATCGTCACACGCGACCGGTCGCAGCCCCGGGCGCCGGACGCGAAAATTCCCCAGTTATCCACAGGTTCACGGTTATCCACAGGCCGGCGCCGACACCGTCGTGAACGCCGGTGCCGACCGGGCCGGGCAACTACGCTCGGACCTGTGACCAGCGCAACGACCACTCCCACCGACCTGCTCGCCCAGGTCGCCGCGTCCACCGCCCGCTTCGACGCGGCGATCGGTGCGCTCACCGACGCCGAGCTGAGCGAGCCGTCCCTGCTGCCCGGTTGGACTCGCGGGCACGTCGTCGCGCACATGTCGCGCAACGCCGACAGCCTGCTGAACCTGCTGCTGTGGGCGCGCACCGGCATCGAGATCCCCCAGTACGCCAGCGCCGCCCAGCGCGACGCCGACATCGAGGCGGGCGCGCCGCGGCATCTCGACGTCCAGCACGCCGACTTCACCGCGTCGGCCCACCGCTGGCAGGCCGTGGCCACCACGATGTCCGCCGCGGACTGGCAGGCGGTGGTCCGCAACCGGCAGGGCGGTTCGCTCACCGCCGACCAGATTCCGTGGATGCGCCTGCGCGAGACCGAGATCCACCACGTCGACCTCGGCGTCGGCTACACCCCCGCCGACTGGCCCACCGCCTTCGTCGCCCGGTTGCTCCCCGAAGCCATCGCCGACCTCTCTGCGAAGATGATCCCGGACGCCACCCCGACATTCGACATCCAGGCCACCGACACCGACTTCATCGCCACCGTCGGCCCCGGCCGCCCGCACCACACCGTCCTCGGCCCATCCGCCGCCCTGCTCGCCTGGCTCCTCGGCCGCTCTACCGGCGCCGACCTCACCGGCCCGCTGCCACCACTGCCTGCCTGGAAGTAGCGCAGTTCCTCGACCTGCACCGTCGTCCGGCCGTTCGCGCAGTGCGAGCCGGACTCGGCGCCGCCGCACTGACCCGCTGACCCGACCCGACCCGAGTAGACCTCGCCGGCCGCCTCTTCTCCCGCGTCCCTTGACCACGAACGAAATCCGCCTCCCACCGGGTACCGGTAGGAGGCGGATTGTTGTGCGCCCGAAGGGATTCGAACCCCTAACCTCTTGATCCGTAGTCAAGTGCTCTATCCGTTGAGCTACGGGCGCATGGTCTTCAGTTGTACCCGGCGAACCGGGTGTGGCGGAGGCGAGAGGATTTGAACCTCCGGTCCCCGTGAAGGGACAACTCATTAGCAGTGAGTCCCATTCGGCCGCTCTGGCACGCCTCCTGGAGCCTTCTCTTTCGAGGGCACCGGTCCTTGTCGAACCGCCGGGAATGAAGATTACACGAGCAGTTCATGTAGTCCAAAACGCCTGGTCAACTAGCGTAAGTTGCTGTCGAACCAGTCGTAGATACGGGTCTGGGAATCGATCCGGATGGCGTTGTCCGCGTCGTCGTCCGGATCTGGTCGGTCGGCACGGTGGCTGAGGCCGGGATAGGTGATGGTGAGACTGGCCACATTCGCCCGCGCCGTCGCGTCGCGCAGTCGGTCGACGGCCTCGGGTGGGGTGGCCGGGTCGTCGGCGCCGAACAGGCCGAGCCAGGGCGCCTGCAGGCTGGGGGCGATGTCGACCAGGGCGACCTCCTGGTCGGGCAGCGGCTCGGTGATGCCGGGGGCGGCCACGCTCACCGCCGCGCCGATGGGCCGGTTCGTTGCGACGAGGAAGGCGGCGGTGCCCGCGGAATCGAAGCCGAGTACCCCGATGGTGTCGGCGAAGACGCCGCGGCGGGTGAGCCAGTCGAAGCCGGCGTCGAAGTCGTCGAAGAGTTCGTCGCCGAACACCTCGTGCACCTGGTCGTCGGCGATCCGGTCGAACAGGTGTGGCGCGACGACGATCCAGCCCTCGAACGCCAGCGATCGCATCAGGTCGAGCAGCTGGGGTGAGAACTCGCGGGACTCGTGCAGCAGAACGATGCCGCCGCGGGCGACCCGCTCCGGTTCGACGACGGTGATGGGCACCGAGGTACGCGTCGCGGCGAGAGCCGTGCCTGCGGCGCTGTCGGCGGTGGGCTCCGTCGCCCGCAGCGGAGCGACATCGTCGTAGGTGCCCGACATAGATCCAGGGTAGGCCGATCAGTCGTCCTTGGGTAGGTTCCGACCAGGCGTCGGCGGCCGGAAACAGCGTTCACTTAGGGTGGAGGCGTGACAGCGCACATCCGGCCCGACCTCGCCACCATCCCGGCCTACGTTCCCGGCCGTAACCGCCCCGATGCGGTGAAGCTCGCGTCGAACGAGACGACCTTCGGGCCGTTGCCGAGCGCTGCCAAGGCGATCGCGGAGTCGGCCGAGCAGGCCAACCGGTACCCGGACAACCAGGTCGCCGAGCTGCGGGCCGCGCTGGCCGATTTCCTGGACGTGACCGTCGCCAATGTCGCCGTCGGCTGCGGCAGCGTCGCGCTGTGCCAGGAGCTCGTGCAGATCACCTGTGACGCGCCGACCGACGAGGTGGTGTTCGCGTGGCGCTCGTTCGAGGCGTACCCGATCGTCACCCAGGTGGGTAACGCCACCGCGGTGCCGGTGCCGCTGGCCGAGGGCTACCGGCACGATCTGGACGCGATGGCCGACGCGGTCACCGCGCGGACCAAGCTGATCTTCGTCTGCAACCCGAACAACCCCACCGGCACCGCGCGCGGGCGCGCCGAGCTGGAGCGGTTCCTCGACCGGGTGCCCGCGCACGTGCTCGTCGTGCTGGACGAGGCCTACTACGAGTACCTGCGGCTGACTCCCGAGAGTCGGCCAGACGGTGTCGAGATCGGCCGCACCCGGCCGAATGTGGTTGTCCTGCGGACGTTCTCGAAGGCCTACGGCCTGGCCGGCCTGCGCGTCGGCTACGCCGTCGGCGATCCCGAGGTGATCACCGCGCTGCTCAAGGTGCACATCCCGTTCAGCGTGAACCGGGTGGCGCAGGCGGCCGCGATCGCCTCGCTGGAGGCGCGCGGCGAACTCCTCGACCGGACCGATGTGCTGGTCGCGGCTCGGCACCAGGTGCGCGACGCGCTGCTGGCCGCGGGCTATCAGGTGCCGTCGAGCGAGGCCAACTTCATCTGGCTGCCACTGGGCGAGCGCAGCACCGACTTCGCCGAGGCGAGTGCCGCCGCGGGTGTACTGGTACGTCCGTTCGCCGGGGACGGTGTGCGGGTGACGATCGGCGATCCGCACGAGAACGAGCAATTCCTCGCCTTCGCCACGGCACCGGAGACCGCCGCCCGATTCCGTTAGGCCAGCGCACGGTCAGCATGCCTTGACGTCAGTCGCGCTGGGATTAGCGCGAATTCGAGCACACTGCCAGCACACCGGTCGTAGGCTGGCGCACAGTGAATCTCGGTGTTCGAAGCTGCCCGACCGGAGATGTACCGTGAACCAACGCTCTCACCCTGCTGTCTGCGAAAAAGCTTCCACCACAGTCACTTCGGTGCGTGACGGCGCAACGCGCGACACCGAGCCGAATCGGCGGCTACGCGAATGCGACGAGTTCTTCCGCCAGCCCGAGCTGGGACATCTACCCCTCCAGCGACGTCTCGGCGCGCTCGCCGAACTCCGCGAAACCGGCACCTACCGGCAGACCGCCGAGGAAATCCTGATCGGCGCGAAATTGGCCTGGCGCAATCACGCTCGCTGTGTCGGCCGCAAACATTGGCGATCGCTCAAACTGCTCGACGCGCGCCGAGCTACTTCCGCCAAGGAGCTTTCCGAGGCGTGCTGGCAGCATCTGCGCCTGGCCACCAACGGCGGCGCGATCCAATCGATGATCACGGTCGGCCCGCAGTCCCAACCCGGGGTCGGCGAGTACCGGATCGTGAGTTCGCAGCTGATCCGCTACGCCGGCTACCCCAACGGGGACGGGACCGTCACCGGCGATCCCGCCAACATCGCCGCCACCGAGCAGGCGACGGCCCTGGGCTGGCGCGGCGCGCGCACGCCCTTCGACGTGCTGCCGGTGCTGATCAGCACGCCCGACGAGGGCCTGCGGTACTTCGATGTTCCGCGCGAACTGGTCCGCGAGGTCGACCTGATCCATCCCGACTATCCGTGGTTCGCCACCCTCGGGCTGAAATGGCATGCGCTACCCGCTGTGTCGAATATGGATCTGGAGGTCGGCGGCGTCACCTACCCGTTCGCGCCGTTCAACGGCTGGTACGTCGGCACCGAGATCGGCGCGCGCAACCTCAGCGATACCGACCGCTACAACATGCTCCCGCTGATCGCCGACATGATGGGCCTGGACACCTCGTCGGTGCGCACACTGTGGCGCGACAAGGCACTGATCGAGCTGAATCACGCTGTTCTGCACAGCTTCCGGCACTCGGGAGTGCACATGGTCGACCACCACACCGTCGCCAAGCAGTTCTGCGATCACGTCCAGCGCGAGGAAGCCGCGGGCCGCCGCTGCCCTACCGATTGGAGCTGGGTCAACCCGCCGATCTCCGCGGTGCTCACGCCCACCTTCCACCGCTACTACGACGAGCCGGATCTCGACATCCGCCCCAACTTCGTCAAGCGCGTCGACGACTCGGTGGTCAGGCAGTGAAGAACAGTCCGGCGCCGTAGGCGTCCCGGGCGGAGACGAAGAAGCCGTCCGCGGTCGAGATCGTCGGTGCGCCACCGTCTTCGACGAGCTCGCGAGCCGCGGTGACGTCGTCGACCCTGATGGTCAGGGCGGCCGGGTAGGAGGCGGCGGGCGCGGGCTCGTCGGGCAGGAGCTCACCCGAGTCGCTTGCCCGGACGAGTTCGAGCCGCGCCGGGCCGACGGTGAACAGCGTGAGCGGACCCTCGTGCTCGGGTGTCCGGTCCAGGATGACGCGGTACCGGTCGGCGACAGCGGCGAACGCGGCGTCCTCGACGACCAAGAGCACCGAGCCGAGCCCGCGTGCGCCGTTGGGGTGGCGCAGGTAGCGGGGTTGGTGGACGTATTCGCGGGTCAGATGCTGGGCGATGCCGAGGTAGGTCTCGGGGGTGGCGCGTGGATCGAGGTGGACGGCGCGGGCCCGCACGGTGCGGGTGCCGTCCTCGGTGTCGACGTCGCGTTCGAGCTCGAGCACGCCGGAGGTCCGCAGGCCCGCCTCGGTCAGGTGGCGGTCTGCCTTGTCGGCGTCGGAGGTCTCGAGGTTGAGCAGGCGCAGGCCCTCGTACTCGTCGGCCATCGCCTTCGTGCGCCACGGGTCGGGCGCCGACTCGTCGACGATTCCGAGCAGTTCCAGATAGGAATCGCCGAAGAGGGCGCACAGGTTGGCGGTGCAGCCCGCGACGGGCGGGCGGCCGGGCTCGGCGCCGAGGAGATGGCGGGAACGCGGGCTGAGGGTGAAGCCGAAGGAGCGGTATCGGCTTTCCAGGCCGTCGAGATCCCTGGTGAGGATGCCGACGTGGTGGATGCCGCTGATGTCTGCTGTCATGACGCCGATCGTGGTTCGGTCGCGGGCGCCTGTCGTCGAACCGAGGCCGCTGCGCCGGAATCCGACACGTCCTACGCTCTTCTGGTGGATTCGGTCAGGCTCGATACCGTCGATCTGGGTTTGCTGCACGCCCTGCAGGTCGACGGTCGTGCCGCGTTCAGCCGGATCGCGGAGGTGCTCGACGTCTCCGATCGGACGGTGGCGCGGCGGTTCGCGCGGTTGCGGGCGCACGGTCTGGCCCGGGTCACCGGCGTCGCGGACAGTCGGCGGATCGGGCACGCGGAGTGGCTGGTTCGCATCCGGGTCCGGCCGGGTGGCGCTGCCGCGCTCGCGCAGGCGCTGGCGCGGCGGGCGGATACCTCGTGGGTGACTGTGCTGGCCGGTGGCACCGAGGTGACGTGCTTCTTTCGCGTCGACGCCGCGTCGGCGGCGCCGCTGGACGCGCTGGCCCGGCATCCGCAGGTCGACTCGGTCGACGTCCAGCTGCTGATGCGGCATCTGACCGAACGCCGCTGGCACGGCCGCACTTCGGCGCTGACCACCGAGCAGGTCAGCGCCCTCGCACCCGCGACGACCGACCGGCCGGACACTGTCGCGATGACCGAACTCGACCGCAGGCTGCTGCCCGCTCTCGCCGTCGACGGCCGAGCCGACTACGCGCGGCTCGCGCGCGCGGTCGACTGGTCGGAGTCCGCGGTGCGGCGGCGCGTCGACGAGCTGCGCCATCATCGCGTGCTGCGGTTCGATGTGGAGATCGATGCAGGGGTGCTGGGTTTTCCGGTACAGGCGATCCTGTGGATGACCATCGCGCCCGGCCAGCTCGTCGCCGCGGCCCGGACGTTGGCGACGCATCAGGAGGCGGCCTTCGTCGGCGGAATCACCGGGCCGCACAACGTGATCGTCATCGTCGTGTGCCGCGACGCGAGCGCCTTGTTCGACTACGTCGCGGGCCCCATCGGTGCGCTCGCGGGTCTCCAGCGCGTGGAGTCGGTGCCGATCACGGCCATCGCCAAACGGGCCGCTCCGGTCGTCTGATTCAGGCCGTCCCCGGACGACCAGACCTCGATCCCGGCGTGGGACGAGGAGTAGGAGCGGAGACGGAGGGATTTGAACCCCCGATGGTGTTACCCATGCTCGCTTTCAAGGCGAGTGCATTCGGCCGCTCTGCCACGTCTCCCTAGGGTGAGATCGTAGCGGACGCATCCGCGACCACAGATCTCACTGATGACATGGGGAAAGCCGGAGAGGCGGGCAAGCGTGCATGCGATCGAGTTGAACGGGTTCGGCGGGCCTGAGGTGATGGAGTGGACCGTGACGGTCGATCCGGAGCCGGGGCCGGGGGAAGTGCTGGTCGAGGTCATCGCGGCGGGGGTGAATCGGGCCGATGTGTTGCAGCGGCGTGGGTTCTATCCGCCGCCCGCCGATGCGAGTTCGGTGCCGGGGCTGGAGTGTTCGGGGACGATCGTCGCGCTCGGGGACGGGGTGCGGGATTGGCAGGTCGGGGATCGGGTGTGTGCGCTGCTGGCCGGCGGCGGGTACGCCGAGCTGGTGGCGGTGCCCGCTACGCAGCTGCTGCCGATTCCGGACGGGCTCGATCCGGTCGCCGCGGCCGGTCTGCCCGAGGTGGCGACGACGGTGTGGTCGAACCTGGTGATGACCGCGGGGCTGCGGTCGGGGCAGCTGGTGTTGATCCACGGTGGCGGCGGTGGGATCGGGACGCACGCGATCCAGGTGGCGCGGCGGCTCGGGGCGCGGGTGGCGGTAACGGCCGGGTCGGACGAGAAGCTGGCCAAATGTGCCGAGCTGGGGGCCGAGCTGCTGATCAACTACAAGACTCAGGATTTCGTCGCCGAGATCGCGGCGGAGCAGTCGGCGGGCGCGGACGTCATCCTCGACAACATGGGCGCGCTGTATCTGGAACGCAATGTGGAGGCGCTGGCGCCGCACGGTCAGCTGGTGGTGATCGGCATGCAGGGCGGCATCGCGGGGACGTTGAATCTGGCCACGCTGCTGGGCAAATGGGGCACGATCCACGCGACGAACGTGCGCAACCGTCCGCGCACCGGGGCGGGCAGCAAGGCCGAGGTTGTCGCCGCGGTGCGCGCACAGCTGTGGCCGCAGGTCGCCGCGGGCGAGATCGTGCCGGTGATCTCCGCCGAGTTGCCGATCACCGAGGCGGGCCGTGCGCATGAGCTGCTCGACGATTCGGAGACCTTCGGCAAGGTCGTCTTGCGGGTACGCGACTGAGAACCGCGCTGGGCGTTCACCGATCGTCGCGGCCGTCGAGAATCCGGCGCAGGTTATTCGAGCGAGCTCAGCGCGCGTCCGAGCTGGTCGATCTCGTAGCGCGTGGTGTACGGCGCCAGACCGATGGTGACGGCGCCCCCCTCGTCGTTGACACCGAGCGCGTCGAGTAATCGGCTGCCGCCGTGCACGCCGGAGACCGTGCCGATCCGGTTGTCGGCCAGCTTGGCCGCCACCTTCTCCGCTTGCATGCCCGCCATCGTGAAACTGACGGTGGGGATGCGGGTGGAGGCGCGGCCGATCACGGTGAGGTTCTCGACCTTCTCGAGCACCTGCATCAGGTGGTCGAACAGCTGGTCGTGGTAGTCCTGCAGCGAGGTGATCGACATCTCGAGCCGTTCGCGGCGGGTACCGCGGGCGCGTTCGTCGAGCCCGGCGAGGAAATCGATCGACTCGGTGAGCCCGGCCAGCAGCGCGTACTGATGCCCGCCGACCTCGAGCCGTTCAGCACCCTTGGCATAGGGGTTGAGCGACATCGACGGGATGCGGTCGAGGAACGCGGGGTCACGGAAAACCAGCGCGCCCACCTGCGGTCCGCCCCAGGACGGCGCGCTCAGCGCGACCACGTCGGCGTTGAGTTCGTCGATATCGATCAGCGCGTACGGTGCGGCGCCGAACGCGTCGGCGACCAGCAGTCCGCCCACGTCGTGCACGCGGTCGGCGGCCACCCGGACCGCGGGCGCCGAGCCGACGATCGGGGACGCGGCGGTGAGCGCCACCAGGCGCGCGGTCGGGCCGATGAGCTCCTCGAACTGCCAGGACGGCATCTCGCAGGTCTCGATCTCGACCTCGGCCCAGCGCACATGCGCGCCGTAGCGGTTGGCGATGCGCAGCCACGGGGCGACATTGGCCTCGTCGTCGAGCCGGGACAGCACGATGCCGGTGCCGAGACCGAGCCGGGAACTCAGCGATTCCGCCAGCCAGGCCAGCAGCACCGCGCGATCGGGTCCGAGCACGACGCCGGCCGGATCTCCACCGACCAGATCGGCGACCGCCGAACGCGCGGCGTCGAGGATCGCACCGCTGCGGGTCGCCGCACCGTGGCGGCCGATGTGGGAAAACGAGGAGGTGCGGAAACCCGTTGAGACGGCACGCGATACCGAATCGGGAACGAGCATCCCCGCCTGCGGGTCCAGATGAATCCAGCCGTCGCCCAGGGACGGTATCAGGCCCCGAACCCTCGCGACGTCATAAGTCATGGTGGCCACTTTAAGGGCAGCGGGCGTCCCGGTGTAACCGCGTCGGGGTTTTAGCGCGAACCCGGCACACACGCAATGATGGGGATATGACGCACTCGGAGGATGTACCGGAATCCATCGTCGTGATCGGTCCCGACGGCCGTCCGCTCACCGTGCCCGCCGACCAGAACGGCGGTTCCACGTTCACCGGACAGGTCGTGCCCGACGACGAGAAGCCCGCCACCGACGACGCCGACGGGGGTGAGTCGCTGGCCGACATGGTCGAGCAGCCCGCCAAGGTGATGCGCATCGGCACCATGATCAAGCAGCTGCTCGAGGAGGTGCGGGCGGCTCCGCTCGACGACGCGAGCCGGACCAGGCTCAAGGAGATCCACAAGTCCTCGGTCCGCGAGCTCGAGCAGGGCCTCGCCCCCGAACTGCGCGAGGAACTGGAGCGGCTCACCCTGCCGTTCACCGACGAGTCGGTACCGTCGGACGCCGAACTGCGGATCGCCCAGGCCCAGCTGGTCGGCTGGCTCGAAGGCCTGTTTCACGGCATCCAGACCGCGCTGTTCGCCCAGCAGATGGCCGCCCGCGCGCAGCTGGAACAGATGCGTCAGGGCGCCTTGCCGCCCGGCATGCACGCGGGTGATCACAAGGCCGGTGGCCACGTCGGGGGTGGGCAGTACCTGTAGCGAACACGCCGTACCGGCCATCGATGCACCCTGTAAGGTCGGGGACCGTGCCCGCAGCTGCCGCTCGTCCCGATTCGGTCTCCGACCGGAGTGACGCGCGTACCGAAGAGAGCCCCGTGCATTCCGACGACAACTCCCCGGTGACCGAGGCCGTGGCCGAGGTCGCGCCGCCGATCGTGTCGGATTCGCAGACGTTCACGCGCGCGTTCAAGGACATGCGCGACGGCTTCCATCAGCGCGAGCTATGGCTGTCGCTGGGCTGGCAGGACATCAAGCAGCGGTACCGCCGTTCGGTGCTCGGCCCGTTCTGGATCACCATCGCGACCGGGCTGCAGGCGCTGGCGATGGGTCTGCTGTATTCGACGCTGCTCGATCAGCCGATCAGCGAGTACCTGCCGTATGTGACGGTCGGCCTGATCGTGTGGAACGTCATCCAGGCCTCGATCCTCGAGGGTTCCGATGTCTTCATCGCCAACGAGGGCCTGATCAAACAGCTGCCGTCGGCGCTGAGCGTGCACGTATACCGGCTGGTGTGGCGGCAGTTCCTGTTCTTCATCCACAACGCGGCGATCTACGCCGTGCTGGTGGCCGCGTTCTCGATCTGGCGTGACCTGAACTGGTCGATCCTGCTGGTCTTCCCCGCGATCCTCCTGCTGTTCCTCAACGCCATGTGGGTGTCGATCGTGTTCGGCATCTTCTCCACCCGCTACCGCGATATCGCCCCGATCCTCGGCTCGATGACGCTGATGCTGTTCGTGCTGACCCCGGTCATGTGGTCGACGAAGGCGCTGGAGAACTCGGTCGGCGGCATGAGCGACCGGGCCAAGCTGATCGAGATCGTCCCCACCTTCCACTACCTGGAGATCGTGCGCGCGCCGCTGCTCGGCGAGCCGTCGGAGTGGCATCACTGGGCGATCGTCGGCGCGATCACGGTGGTCGGCTGGATCGTCGCGATCCTGGCGCTCAAGCAGTACCGTGCCCGCGTCCCGTACTGGGTTTAGGAGCAGACTCCCGATGAGCCGTGTGAGTATCGAAACCCAGCAGGCGTGGGTCGAGTTCCCCATCTTCGACGCCAAGTCGCGGTCGCTGAAGAAAGCGTTCCTCGGCAAGGCTGGCGGCGCGATCGGGCGCAACAGCTCCGATGTGGTCGTCGTCGAGGCGCTGCGTGACATCAACCTCTCGCTCAAGGAAGGCGACCGGATCGGCCTGGTCGGCCACAACGGCGCGGGCAAGTCGACGCTGCTGCGGCTGCTGTCGGGCATCTACGAACCCTCCCGCGGCAGCGCGCGCATCCGCGGCCGGGTGGCGCCCGTGTTCGACCTCGGCGTCGGTATGGACCCGGAGATCTCCGGCTACGAGAACATCATCATCCGCGGCCTGTTCCTCGGGCAGACCCGCAAGCAGATGATGTCCAAGATCGACGAGATCGCCGACTTCACCGAGCTCGGCGAGTACCTGTCGATGCCGCTGCGCACCTACTCCACCGGCATGCGGGTGCGCCTGGCGATGGGCGTCGTCACCTCGATCGACCCCGAGATCCTGCTGCTCGACGAGGGCATCGGCGCGGTCGACGCCGAGTTCATGAAGAAGGCGCGCACGCGGCTGCAGTCGCTGGTCGCGCGCTCGGGCATCCTCGTCTTCGCCAGCCATTCCAACGAGTTCCTCGCCCAGCTGTGCGACACCGCGATGTGGGTCGACCACGGCCAGATCCGGCTGCAGGGCGGGATCGAGGAAGTCGTGCGCGCGTACGAGGGTCCCGACGCGGGTAATCACGTGGCACAGGTGCTGCGCGAGCTGGAGACCGAGGGCGCAGCGGGCGCAGGCGGCGAACGAGAACTGGAGCAGAACCAGGCATGAGCGACGACCACGGGAAGCCGGTGCCGGGTGGGTTCAGCATGACCGATCGCCTCGAGGCGACCGAGGCACCCGCAGAGCCCGCCGCTGCCCTGGCCGATGACGCGGTGCTGCCCGACGAACCGGCGCCCGCGCAGGTCGTCGCGCTGGCTGACGACGCGGAACTGCCCGCAGGCGCCGAACCCGCCGACATCACGACCGAGACCGGGCCGAGCGCGCGGATCATCGCGGTGGTCGTCACCCACAAGCGCCGTGAGCTCCTCGCCGAATCACTGAAGGTCCTCGCCTCGCAGTCACGTCCGGTCGACCATCTGATCGTCGTCGACAATGCCAACGAGGACGCGGTGGCCGAACTGGTCGCGCAGCAGCCGATCGAGGCCACCTACCTGGGTTCACGGCACAATCTGGGCGGCGCCGGTGGTTTCGCCCTCGGCATGCTGCACGCGCTTACCCAGGGCGCGGATTGGGTGTGGCTGGCCGACGACGACGGCCGCCCCGACGGGCCCGAAGTGCTCGCGACGCTGATCGATTGCGCGCGCAGGCACAACCTGGTCGAGGTATCGCCGGTGGTCTGCGATATCGACGAACCCGACCGGCTCGCGTTCCCCCTGCGCCGTGGCGTGGTGTGGCGACGGCTGCGCTCCGAGCTCGGTGACGAGGACTTCCTACCCGGCATCGCCTCGCTGTTCAACGGCGCGCTGATCTCGGCGAAGGCCGTGGATCTGATCGGTGTGCCCGACCTGCGGCTGTTCGTACGCGGCGACGAGGTGGAGGTGCATCGCCGCCTGGTCCGCTCCGGGCTGCCCTTCGGCACCTGCCTGCAGACCGCCTACCTGCATCCCAACGGCGCCGAGGAATTCAAGCCGATCCTGGGCGGGCGGATGCACACCCAGTACCCGGACGACCCGGTCAAGCGCTACTTCACCTACCGCAACCGCGGCTATCTGATGTCGCAGCCCGGTATGCGCAAGTTGCTGCCGCAGGAGTGGATTCGATTCTCCTGGTTCTTCCTGGTGACCCGTCGCGACCCGGCCGGCCTGAAGGAATGGTTCCGGCTGCGCTCGCTCGGCCGGAACGAACAGTTCGGCAAACCGGACTAGGCGGAGCCCCCAGAAATAGGGGGTAGTCCTGGCGATCTCGCAACCTAGGATCGGTAAGTGACCTTACGAACGAGTTTCGCGTCCACCGCTGCCGCCATCCTCGCCGGCAGTGCACTATGCCTGGCCGTGCCGGGCACCGCCAACGCCGATGACACCTGTCAGCTCGGCGCGTCCAACGTCGGCCCCCGCTCCTGCGTCATGAACGAACTGCGCACGGCCCCGGTGCCCACGCTCGGCAACGGCGTCTGCTTCGGCCTCGTGAACGTGGGCGGCACCGCGTTCGACGGACCGCTCAACTCCCCGAGCGTGGCGCCCGGTGCCACCCACAGCATCTCGCTGCGCATCTCGCAGGGCCTGCTCGGCAACATGGCTCCTGCTCTGCTGACGTGCGATGTGAATGTCATCGTCGACTGGCGGAACCTGGACAACGGTGCCACCGGCTCCATGACGCATTTCGTTCCCGCCAGCCACAACAGCACCTATCCGTTCCAGGTGGTCGCCCCCACCGGCCCCGGCCGGTTCCAGCTCACCGTGCGCACCGACCGTCCGAGTCTGCCCGCCTCCACCGAGATCGTCGTCCCGTAACCTGCGTCGACGCCACCGGGACCTGATTCGTCAGCCCTCGGCGGCATAAATCAGTTGTGCGGTGTCGCGGGTGTGCGGCACAGTGGGAGCAACGTTGGAGAGGAGGTGGATGTCCGTGAGTACAGCCGTGTGGATTGCCGTGCCCGGGGAGCGCGATTGCGCGCCCGCCCTGGCCGCTCCGGACATCACCTCTACTCGCTGAACCCGTTGTCGGGTTCGGCGCCCGATGAAGGACTTCACACCGATGGTCGACTACGACCTGCTCGTCCCTTACGGCTGGACCGAAGCCGTAGCTTCTGAATATCTGCCGCTGCTCGGCGATCTCACCCCTGCCCGCATCGTCCGGATGGACCGCAGCGAATGCGATGTGGTCACACCGAGCGGCCCGGCGCGGGCCTCCTGTCCGCGCGATATCACCGGACTGTGTACCGGCGACTGGGTGGGCCTCGACGCCGAACACACTGTGCGGCAACTGTTGCCGCGTCGTTCGGCGATCATGCGATCGTCGGTGTCGGGGCGTTCGGTCGCCCAGGTGCTGGCGGCCAATGTCGACACCGTGCTGATCTGCACGGCCGCCGACGGTGATGTGGACCTCGGCCGGATCGAGCGGATGCTCGCCCTGGCGTGGGAGAGCAACGCGCAGCCGGTCGTCGTGCTCACCAAAGCCGATGCCGCGGTGGATATCCCGCTCGACGAGGTACGTGCCGTCGCACCCGGGGCCACGGTGCTCGCGGTGAGTGCCTCCGCCGATGTCGGCTTGGATGTGCTCACCGCTTCGCTCACCGGAACGGTCGCCTTGATCGGCCCGTCCGGTGCGGGCAAATCGACCCTCGCCAATGCCCTGCTCGGCGCGCAGGTGTTCGCCACCAACGCCGTTCGCGCGGTAGACGGCAAGGGCCGCCACACCACGGTGCACCGTGAGCTCCGTCCGCTCCCCGGCGGCGGCACACTCATCGACACTCCGGGACTGCGTGGCATCGGCCTGTACGACGCGGCCGAGGGCATCGGCAAGACATTCAGTGACATCGAATCCCTCGCCGCCGAATGCCGTTTCGCCGACTGCGCGCACCAGACCGAACCCGGCTGCGCGGTTCTCGCCGCCCTCGCCGACGGCACCCTCCCCGAACGCCGCTTGACGAGCTATCGAAAACTGGCCAAGGAGAACGAATGGATGGCGGCCCGCACCGACAAGCGCCTCGCCGCCGAACGCGCCCAGGCCTGGCGCACCATCGCCAAACAACAGCGCCGCCGATACCGCGAACGCGGCCACCGCTAACCCACCTGGACAAATGATCACCACGCTCTGGTGTAAGCATCGGCCGAGTGCCGACCCGCACCAGAGCGTGGTGATCTTGTTCATCCGGTGGAGCCGCGCTCGCCCGGACGCGGGTGCGGTAGCGCGATAGGGTGCGGGCGCACGGTTCGCTATCCGGGAGGGATGAATGAGTAGCCCCGGCGATTTCCCATCACCACACCCCGCCGATTCGGCTCGCGCCGATGTCGGCGAAACAGGCGGTGGCACACCGCAACCCAGCCTGATCCGGCCCCACACCGGCGACCAGTGGTCGGTGAGCAGGCCGGACATCCCACAGCCCGGCCACGGTCGCCCGGGAGTCGCTCCACCGGGATTCGGCGGGCCCGGTGCGCCACCCGGGTTCGGTCAGCCGCCTGCGGGGCACGGGACTCCAGCTCCTGGTTTCGCACAGCCGGGCCCAGGCGCGCCGCCACCCGGATTCGGCCAGCCCCCTTTCGGACCAGGCACTCCCTCTCCTGGGTTCGGCCAGCCTGGCCCAGGCGCTCCGGCTCCCGGGTACGGCCAGCCCGGCCCCGGCGCGCCGCCACCCGGATTCGGCCGTCCGCCTGCGGGACCGGCCGTTTCGGCCCCCGGTCAGCCGCAGATCCCGCCACCGGGCCAGCCGCATAACCCCGCTTTCGGCCAACCACACACTCCGCCAACCGGTCTCGGTCCCGCGCAGGGCGCTCCGCAGCGGTACGGCCAGCCGCAGGGTGGACCCGCGCAGCCGGGATTCCCGCCTCCGCAGCGTCCTCCGGCGGGGGCCGGCTCTTTTGACGGATTCGCCGGGGCTCAGGGCGATCAGCCGCGGTTCGGGCAGTCCGGGGCCGGTTACCCACCGCAGGGCGCACCCGGCCAGTTCGGGCAGCCGCCTCAGGGCGCGCCGCGGCAAGGGCCGAATCCGCCTGGGATCACGGTGGATTCGTCGTATCCGTGGATCTCGTTCATGCTGGCGCTGGTCAAGCCGAAGATCTTCGTCAACGGTCAGCCGGTGCCGGATGCGCGGTGGGGGCAGACTCATGTGCCGGTCGGGCCGGGGCAGTATCACGTGCGCGTGGTGACGCCGTGGCTGTCGGAGATGGGGCCTGCGGAGATCCAGGTTCCGGTCGGGCATGGGCCGGGGAGCAAGGTCTACTACAAGCCGCCCGCGGTCATCTTCCTGAAAGGCGCGATCGGGCCGGAGCCGCAGAAGACACCCGGTCTGCTGTTCATGGCGCTGCCGTTCGCGGTGCTCGCGCTGGTCTTCCTGTTGATGTTCGTGCTGATCCTGGTGGGCTGACCCCGTCGCACAAAACGAAACACGCCGCGCCGGAACGAATTCCGGCGCGGCGTGCAGCTTTCGGACTCAGCTGGGGTCGATGCCGTACAGCCTGGCCCAGTTCTCGCGGCTGGTGAGCTCGGGGACTGCGGCGCGGTACTCGGCCTGCAGGGCGGGCAGTTCCTTGCGGAGCTTGCGCAGGGTGCGGTAGGTGCGGATGAGCAGGGCGCGGGCGCGGGCCTTGTCGCGGCGGCGCACGCGGACGCCGGACTGCGAGGCGTCGGTGACGACGACGTGGTCGAACAGGCCGACGTGCCACCAGTGCGCGTCCTCGCGGGTGACTCCGATCAGGCCGGGCTGGGTGCGTCCGGTCCACTGGGTGATCGCGCGCTTGATCAGCACCAGGGTGACCCGGCTCGGTTCACCACTGGCCCGGCGGACCTGGATGTCGGCGGAGTTCACCGGCGGGGTCGCGGCGGGGTGCTTGATCGTCTCGGGGTAGTCGCCGCGGGTGCCGCGGGCGGCGGCGAGGGCGTCGATGCCGCCGTCGCGCAGCACCTTCGGGCCCTTCATGAAGTCCTCGATGCCCTGCAGGGTGGTGTGCACCAGGCCGTACTGCATGCCGACGAGATGCTCGGCGATGTAGCGGAAGAACTCGCGCGTGATCGCCTTGCCGTCGAGATCGGTGTGCAGGGAGCCGACGATGAGCGAGTTGCGCGTGGAGAAGTAGCGCGCCCAGTCGTCGTAGTCCTTCCAGTAGAAGTCGGCGTGCCAGACGGCCGCGTTGGGCAGGGTGACGGTGACGAAACCGTGCTCGCGCGCGCGGATGCCGTACTCGACGTCGTCCCACTGGAAGAAGATCGGCACCGGCAGGCCGATCTTGGCGACCACCTCGGCCGGGATCAGGCAGGTCCACCAGGCGTTGTAGCCGGCGTCGACGCGGCGCTCCTGGTTCTTCTTGAGCATGGAGGTGTTGCGCAGCGCCTTGGGCACCTTCTGCCCGTGCTTGAGCTCGTGCAGGTGCACCTCCTCCGCGCCGACATTGAGGTAGTCGGGGTTGAGCAGGAACAGCATCTGCGCGCCGACCAGGGTCGGTTCGACGGTCAGGTTGGCGAAGGCCTGCAACCGCAGCACGGTCTCGGGCTCGCAGAGGATGTCGTCGTCCATCAGGATGACGTCGGCGTGCTCGTTGGCCGCCGACACCTCGTACAGGCCGCGGGTGAAGCCACCGGCGCCGCCGAGGTTGGGCTGGCGGATGTAGCGCAGCTTGTCGCCGAAATCGGGGCGAACCTGCTGGAACAGCGGCCGGTTCTCGACCAGGTCGGTGCCCTGGTCGACGACGTAGACCGCGTCGATGGCGGCCAGCACGGTCGCGTCCGAGGCCAGCGCGGCCACGGTGTGCGCGCAGTCCTCGGCCCGGTTGAAGGTGCAGATCGCGATCGCGACCGGACGGACCTTCTCCGGCGCCTGCGCGGTCCAGGCGAGCTCGGTGATGTCGAGCGGACCGCCGATGGCGTCGAACTCGAGCCACAGCGCGCCACCGTCGACGTACTGGTCGAGCGGGGCGCTCAGGCTGACGCGCCCGCTGCTGGTTGCCACGAGCGAGGCGATGATGCGGCGGTGGCCGGCGATGTCGGAGGCGACCAGGCGCACGTTGGCCTTGTCACCGACCTCGAGGGTCGCGCCCACCGTCACCTCGGTGACGGTGGTCCAGCGCTGCCAGTAGCTGGCGGCGAAGCGGCCGAAGTAGGTGTTGGTGTGCGCGGTGGCGCCCTTGGGCAGGTGCAGCGCCAGGCGCTCGCGAACCGCGGCGCCGCCCTTGACGACGGCGTAGAGCTCGTCGCTGACCCGGGCCGACGGACCGGTGAATATGCCCCTGGCCAGCACCAGCCGCTCCGGCGCCGCGTGTTCCCCGCGCAGCGATTCCGGCGCGGCCTCGCGCCGATCGTTCGATTCGGTCACGGCTCCCGTAGCCGACTGTTCCATGAAGTCCTCGAAATTCTCGGTATCGACTGCGCCGACGCAAGCAGTCACGTAAAGAAAGGGCGGCGCGGCAGGCGGGGGTGAGGATATCAATCGCCCGGCGTCGTCGCGCCGTCAGTGAGGGGTCGCCGCACCCCGCGCGTGTTGCTCTTCGGTTGCCGAAGAGCCGGTGAAGACGAATTTGTCGTAGGCCCAATAGCGGAATACGACCGCGACGATCTGGCCGATCAACGTGCCGGAAATGTTGTCCGACAGCGGCGAGGACAGGTCGAGCACATAGCGGGAAAAGCCGAGGCAGCCGAGTTGCAGGCCGATCGCGACCACGTTGAATACCGCGTACAAAAGGTACTCACGACCGGGGTTGTCGGTCTTCTTGTGGGAGAACGTCCACCACTTGTTGCCGAAGTAGGTGACCACCGTCGCCACCGCGATCGCGATGATCTTGGCGGGCAGCGGAGAGTGATACAGCACACCTTCGGAGAAGGAGAATCCCCCGCCCCAGAAGACCAGCAGGTTGTAGGTGCCCGCGTCGACCAGGAATCCGATCGCGCCGACGACGAGGAACGCCGCCCCCTGCCGCAGGGCCGTCACCACCTTCGACATCAAGGACGCGGGGACCGGCTCGGACAACTCGGGGTGGGACACGGGCCGACCGTACACCGATGGCCCGTCGGCTCCCGCGTTAAGCTCGCTGAACCGGGTGAGCGGATCGCCACCGCGCTGTGTACCCTCCCGGTGTCCCACTGCTGCCTACATCGAGGATTGACCCGGGTGGACTCCACCGAGCTTCGCATTGCCGCCGTGGTCCCCTGCCACAACGAAGAGGCTGCGGTCGCCAAGGTCGTCGCCGACCTGAAGGCCGCCGTGCCGGGGATCGTCGTCTACGTCTACGACAACCTGAGCACCGACCGCACCGCCGAATGCGCCCGCGAGGCCGGGGCGATCGTGCGCTACGAGAACACCAAGGGCAAGGGCAACGTCGTGCGGCGCGCCTTCGCCGACATCGAGGCCGATGTCTACGTGATGATCGACGGCGACGACACCTACGAGGCGTCCGCGGCCCCGCTGATGATCAAGACGCTGCTCGATGGCCCCTACGATCACGTGCTCGGCGTGCGCAAGCAGGACGAGGACACCAACGCCTACCGCTCGGGTCACGAGACCGGCAACAAGGTGCTCAACGGCGTCGTCGGCAAGGTGTTCGGCGAGAACGTCGAAGACATGCTGAGCGGCTTCCGGGTGTTCTCGCGCCGGTTCGTCAAGAGCTTCCCCGCCGTCTCGCGCGAGTTCGAGATCGAGACCGAACTGACCGTGCACTCGCTGCACCTGCGGGTGCCGCAGACCGCGGTGCAGGTCGGTTTCCGTGACCGCCCGGCCGGCAGCGAGTCCAAGCTGCGCACCTACCGCGACGGCACCAAGATCCTCGCGCTGATCCTCGGCCTGGCCAGGCACGAGCGCCCGGTGGCGTTCTACGGCCTGTTCGGCACGCTGGCCTGGCTGGTGTCGCTGATCCTGACCGTCCCGATCGTGGTCGAGTTCTACAACACCCACGAGGTGGCGCGGTTCCCGACGCTGTTCTTCGCGTTCACGCTGATGCTGCTCGGCAGCCTGGCCTGGACCGCGGGCATGATCCTCGACGGCATCCGCCGGTCCCGCCACGAGGCGGCGCGGCTGGTCTACCTGCGCTATTCCGCGGCCGGGGTGAACGACGACGTCGCTGCCGGAGACCGTCGGTGACGACTTCGACCGAGCCGGACACCACCGTCGAGCTCAGCAAGCCCGCTACTCCCGCACCGAGCACCAAGGACCGCGTCCTCGCGCCGGTGCGCACACTGACCGACAAGCTGGGCGCGGCCACGGTCGCGTTCGCCGTGATCGCGACCGTGTTCGGCGCGCTGTTCGCCGTGCTCACGCCGCCGTTCTGGGGCCATGACGAGCTGACCCAGTTCGGCCGCGCCTACCAGGTCGCGCACGGCGGGGTGTTCCCGCAGCGCATCGCCGACGATCGCGGTGTCGCCTACGGCGGCCAGATCCCGGTCAGCGTCGACGCGCTGATGGGCTACGCCTTCCGCGACTACAACGACAACCCCGACGAGCCCGACGCGATGGTGGCCGACCCCGGCGCCTACGACCGGCTCGGTGACGCCGAGATCAGCTCGGCGACCAAGCAGATGTGGTTCACCAACACCGCCGCGTATTCGCCGGTGCCGTATGTGCCCGCCGCCGTCGGCATCCGGCTCGGTGAGGCGCTGGGCCTGAATATCGGCGGGTTGCATCTGCTGACCCGGCTGGCCGGGCTGCTCGTCTACCTCGCGGTCGTCGGCTTCGCGCTGTACTCGCTGCGGGAGCGGCGCAGTCAGTGGCTGGTGTTCACCGTCGCGGTGCTGCCGATCGCGCTGTTCCAGGCCGGCACCGTCACCGCGGACACGCTCACCAACGCGCTCGCGATCATGGTGTCGGCGCTGCTGCTGAAGGCGCTGTTCGTCGGTGATCGGCTGCGGCCGGTGGAAACCGGTGCGTTGCTGGCCGCGACGATCGCACTGCCGCTGAGCAAACCGACCTATGTGCTGCTGGCGATGCTCGTTGTCGTGGTGCCCGCCGACCGGCTCGGATTCACCGGGAAACTCAAGCTGATTCCGTGGGCGTTCGCCGCGACGGGCGGCGCGCTTTTCCTCGCGTGGACCAAGATCGCCGCGCCGACCGGTGAAGGCATGGGCCTGATGCGCCCGCCGCACCAGTGGTACGAGGTGCGTCCGGGCGACCAGCTGAAGGGAATCATCGGCGACCCGGTGCAATTCGTGCACACGTTCGGCGAGAGCATCGCCCTGCGCGATCATCGCTGGTTCAACCAGTTCTTCGGTGAACTCGGTTTCGCCTATGTCGACGTGCCCGCGATATCCATGCTGGCGTGCCTGATCGCCTTCGCGGTGAGTTTCGGTATCGCCGACCGGATGAGCACCGTGACAGCCACTTTCCGGCGCACTCTGATCGTGGCGCTGACGGTGCTGGCGAGCGTGGCGATGATCTACGTGACGCTGTACATGTCGTTCACGCCGGTCGATTTCTACATCATCGACGGTGTGCAGGGCCGGTATTTCGTGCCGCTGGCAATCATGGGTCTGGCCGTCGTCGCGCGCTGGGTTCCCTTGCGGCTCACCGATTCCGACGGCGTGATTCCCACTCGCGGAACAGCGATCACCGTCACCTGCGCGTCGGTTTTCGCGCTGATCGCCGCGGCCGCAACGTATTACACCGTCGTCTGGGGATAATTCCCGGACGACGGTGGGGGTCAGAGCTTCTTTTCGCCCGCCGCGGCGTAGGCGCGTTCGGTGGCGGCCTTCTTGGGCCGCCACCAGCCCTCGTTCTCGCGGTACCAGGTGATGGTGTCGGCCAGGCCTGCCCGGAAGTCCGCGTACCGCGGCGACCAGCCCAGTTCCTCGCGCAGCAGGCTCGCGTCGATGGCGTAGCGCTGGTCATGGCCCGGCCGGTCGGTCACGTGATCGAAGTCGGCGGGATCGCGGTCGAAGGCCTGCAGAATGAGCTGGACGACACTGAGATTGTCGAGTTCACCCTCGGCGCCGATGAGGTAGGTCTGGCCGATCCGGCCGCGGTCGAGAATGTCCCACACCGCGCGATTGTGATCGTCGACGTGGATCCAGTCGCGCACCTGATGGCCTGCGCCGTAGAGGCGCGGGCGCACACCGTCGATCAAATTGGTGATCTGGCGTGGGATGAATTTCTCCACATGCTGATACGGGCCGTAATTGTTGGAACAGTTCGACAGCGTCGCGCGGACGCCGAACGACCGGGTCCAGGCGCGTACCAGCAGATCGCTGCCCGCTTTCGTCGCCGAATACGGGCTCGACGGGTTGTAGGCGGTGGTTTCGGTGAAGGCCGGATCGTCGGGGGCGAGATCGCCGTACACCTCGTCGGTGGAGACGTGGTGGTAGCGCACGTCGTGGCGGCGCACCGCCTGCAGCAGCGAGTAGGTGCCGACGATATTGGTCTGCACGAACGGCCACGGCTCGGCCAGGGAGTTGTCGTTGTGCGATTCGGCGGCGAAATGCACCACCGCGTCGACGCCGCTGACCAGATTGTCGACCAGGTCGAGATCGGCGATGTCGCCGTGCACGAATTCGATCCGATCGGCGACCGAATCCAGCGACGCGCGGTTACCCGCGTAGGTGAGCGCGTCGAGGACGGTCACGTGCACATCCGGGCGCGTTGCCACGGTCTGCTGGACGAAATTCGCGCCGATGAAGCCGGCCCCGCCGGTTACGAGCACTCGCACCTCGCCAACGATACGTGCTCGCGCACGCGTACCGTGCGGCGGAGTCCGGCCGAAATCCGTTGCCGTACCGCCGCACTGCGGAGAAGCCCTAGATATTTACACCGTGATGTCGGTCACACTACGGGACGGTAGGTTACGACTCAGGGGCTGGTTTCCTGAGAAAAGGCCCGGTCAACGCTCAGGTTTCGAGCAACGCACTGGTCCTGGGGTATCGCCGGTGAACAGAATTTGAATAGACGGTCACGGCGGGTTCACCGCGCGTTAGCTGCGAGGGATTTTGATCATCGAGTCCCCTCCGAACGCTCCAACATCGAGGTTCAACGAAAATGCTGATGAGGAAATTCGCCGCCACCTCGGCGCTGCTGATCGCTGCCATGGGCGTCACCGCCGGCGCCGTCAACGCTGCGCCGAACGAGGCCCCGGCCCCGGTCAACTTCACCGCCCAGGAGATCAACGGCACGTCCGTCATCACCACCGACGCGGGCTCGCTGGTCGAAGAAGAAGGCGCCTTCAAGATCAAGGCCGCCGACGGCACCACCATCGCCGCCACCCCGCTGACCTTCCGCCTCGACGACTTCGAGCTGCCCATCGCGGCCGAGATCTCGGGCAACAAGGCCGTCCTGACCCCGCAGCTGGACCCGGCCAAGGCCGTGTACAAGCCGGTCGCCCTGCCTTTCGAGGACAAGGCCCCCTGGAAGTCGGAGTACGACCGTGAGGTCGCCGCCTTCAACCGCATGAAGGACACCATCTCCATGGGCGCCTCCATCGCGTCGCTGGTCGGTGGCCTCGGCGGCGCCGCCGTCGGTTGCGTCCTCGGTGGCGTCCTCGCCGGCACGGTTGCCCTGGGCACCATCGTCGGCCTGCTCGGCCCCTTCCTGCCTGCCGCCGCCGTCGGCTGCATCGCGGGCGCGCTGCTGGTGGGCCCGGTCGGCGCCATCGCGGGCAACATCTTCATCACCGCCCCCGTCGCCATCGGTGCTGCCATCCAGTACTTCACCACCATCAACCAGCCGTTCACCGCGCCGGCCAAGTAATCCGGTCTCGAACGACGCACAACTGAACTCGCACAACTGAATACGCGAGCCAGGAGCCCCGCCCGGCATTCCGGGCGGGGCTTCATGCATTGATCCCCTGCACCGCATCGACATTGAGGACTCCACCGCTCATGCTCATCAAGAAGTTCGCCGCGACTTCGGCCCTGCTGATCGCCGCCATGGGCGTCACCGCCGGTGCTGTCAACGCCGCGCCCGCCGAGGCCGCCCCGATCAACTACACCGCCCAGGAAGTGAACGGCACGTCCGTGATCACCACCGACGGTGGTTCGCTGGTCGCCGAAGATGGCGCCTTCAAGATCAAGGCCGCCAACGGCGACACCATCGCCGCCACCCCGTTGTCGTTCCGCCTCGACGAGTTCGAGCTGCCGATCGCCGCCGAGATCTCGGGCAACAAGGCCGTCCTCACCCCGCAACTGGACCCGGCCAAGGCCGTCTACAAGCCCGTCGCGCTGCCCTTCGAGGACAAGGCGCCGTGGAAGAGCGAGTACGACCGTGAGGTCGCGGCCTGGAGCCGCCTGACCGGCACCATCTCGATGGGCGCCTCCATCGGCGCGCTGGTCGGTGGCCTCGGCGGCGCCGCCGTCGGTTGCGTCCTCGGTGGCGTCCTCGCCGGCACGGTCGCCCTGGGCACCATCGTCGGCCTGCTCGGCCCCTTCCTGCCCGCCGCCGCCGTCGGCTGCATCGCCGGCGCGCTGCTGGTGGGCCCGGTCGGCGCGATCGCCGGTCAGCTGTTCATCACCGCTCCGATCGCGATCGGTGCGGCCATCCAGTACTTCACCACCATCAACGCGCCGTTCAAGGCTCCCGCCAAGTAGTCCGGGACCGAATACAGCGAAAAGCCCCGTCCGGCGCACGTGCCGGGCGGGGCTTCTTCAGGTAGGAGGCTCGTCCGGCCGATCGTGATCAGGACGTCCGAGCCAGTTCGATAGCTTCTACGCGGTCCTGGCCCGCTGGGCGGGTTCCAGGGCGACCCGGACGAACTTGGCGACCCGGCCGAGCACCGAGCGGCTCTCCGGCATGCTCGGCAGGATGCTCATGAACGCGTGCACCTGGCCGCGCCACAGCTCGAGGGTGTTGGGGACACCCGCGGCGCTGAGCCGGTGGGCCATGAGTTCGCAGTCGTAGCGCAGCAGTTCGTCCTCCGCGGCGATGAGCAGGACCGGGGGCAGTCCGGCGAGGTCGGCGTTGACCGGCGACAGCGCCGGGTCGAGCGGACCCTCGCTCTCGGCGCCGAGCCGGACGACAGCCTCGAGACCCGCCAGCGGGATGTACGCGTCCCGGCTGACGTTGACGTATCCCTGCTTGGCCCGGTAGTCCAGGTCGAGCAGCGGGCTCAGGCCGACCAGCGCCGCAGGCAGCGGCAGCCCGATCTCGCGGGAGCGCAGCGCGGTGGCGAAAGTCAGGTAGCCGCCCGCGGAGTCGCCCGCGAAGACGATCCTGGCCGGATCGGCGCCGTGGCGCAGCAGCCAGCGGTAGGCGAGCACACAGTCCTCGATCGCCGAGGTGATCGAGCGGCCCGGCAGCTGCCGGTACTCCACATTCAGCACGGGCAGTCCGGTCCGCCGGGCCACGCCCGCGACGATCGCGCGGTGCGACTGCAGGCCGCCGACCGCGAATCCGCCGCCGTGCATGTACAGCACCGCGCCATGACGCAGCGCACGCGATCCGCCCGCGGGGCGCACCATCTCCATCTTGAAGCCGTCCATCTGGATCTGCTCGCGCTCGATGCCGTGCGGTTCCGGCCGCAGCCGGGAGAGCAGGTCGACGGCGGCGGCGCCGATCGGGATGGTCGCCCGGTTGATCGGGACGGTCCGCAGCAGCGGTCCGATGACACCGACGCACGCGCCCATCAGGACCCGCGAGGAGGTGCTGCTCCGGCCGGAGTTCACGATAATGCCCTGGGGGTGGGGCTTGCCCGTACTCTTGGCTGTGGTGGCGGGCGCGACCCCGCTGAACACACCGATTCCGGCGATCTTGGGTGTTGCCATCGCGCACCTACCTCACAGCTGGCGCGTCGACCGCGGACCAGGGCAACCCCCGGAACGGATGTCGACGCTGACATCTAACACGGTGATGTTTCACACATCGATGCTCACATAATCAGATGAACGCGATGTCTGTCCCGTTAATCGCCCGACACGCCCGGTCACGAAACGTTCGTGACCATTTCGTCGACGTGTCGGAACCTCCCCGACTCCGCGCGAGCGGGAGCTGGCAGACTTCCCCCATGCGCGGAATCATTCTGGCGGGCGGCACCGGTTCGCGGCTGCACCCCATCACGCGCGGGGTGAGCAAGCAGCTCGTCCCGGTCTACGACAAGCCCATGGTCTACTACCCGTTGTCCACCCTCATGTTGGCAGGGATCGACGACATTCTCGTGATCACCACGCCGGAGGATGCCGACGCGTTCGCCCGGCTGCTCGGTGACGGCAGCCAGTTCGGCGTCTCGATCAGCTACGTGGTGCAGCCCGAGCCCGACGGTCTCGCGCGCGCGTTCGTGCTGGGTGCCGACCATATCGGCGCCGAGCCCGCCGCTCTGGTCCTCGGCGACAACATCTTCCACGGGCCCGGCCTCGGCTCCAGCCTTGCGCGGTTCCACGACATCGACGGCGGCGCGGTGTTCGCCTACTGGGTCAGCGACCCGACCGCCTACGGCGTGGTGGAGTTCGAGCAGGGCCGCGCGGTCTCCATCGAGGAGAAGCCGAAGGTGCCGCGCTCGAACTACGCCATCCCCGGCCTCTACTTCTACGACAACGACGTGGTCGACATCGCCCGCGAACTGCGCCCGTCGGCGCGCGGCGAGTACGAGATCACCGACATCAACCGCGCCTACCTCGAACAGGGCAAGCTGAGCGTCGACGTGCTCGCCCGCGGCACCGCCTGGCTCGACACCGGCACCTTCGACTCGCTGCTCGACGCCGCCAACTACGTGCGCACCATCGAGGAACGCCAGGGCCTCAAGATCGGCGTGCCCGAAGAGGTGGCGTGGCGACGCGGGCTGATCACCGACGACCAGCTGTGCGAGCTGGCCGAACCGATGGTGCGCTCCGGCTACGGCCGCTATCTGCTGGATCTGATCGACCGCGGGAAAGACTGGTAAGCATGCAGATCCGTGAACTGGCCATCCCCGGCGCGTGGGAGGTGACCCCGCGCCTGCTCGGCGACGACCGCGGCATGTTCTGCGAATCGTTCAAGGCCTCGGAGTTCGAGAAGGCCACCGGGCGGCCGTTCGAGCTGCACCAGGTGAACACCTCGGTCTCGGCCGCCGGTGTGCTGCGCGGCATCCACTACACCGAGGACCCGCCCGGCCAGGCCAAGTACGTGACCTGCGTGCGCGGCGCGTTCCTCGACGTCGTCGTCGATCTTCGGCCCGGCTCGCCCACCTACGGGCGCTGGGACAGTGTGCTGCTCGACGACGTGCACCGCCGCTCGGTGTTCCTGTCCGAGGGTCTCGGCCACGCCATCCTCTCGCTGGAGGACGGCTCGACGGTCACCTACCTGTGCTCGCTGGAATACTCCCCCGAATTCGACCGCGACATGGACGCTTTCGATCCCCGCCTCGGGATCGAGTGGCCGACCGAGGGTCGCGACGGCAGCAGACTCACCTATATCCGCTCCGCCAAAGACGAACTCGCCCCGCCTTTTTCCTGATCCACGTGAAACGCCGGACGGCACCACCCGCGAAAGGTGGTGCCGTCCGGCGTTGTCCGATCAGGCGACCGGTTCGAGGACCTTCTCCTCGGCGACCGGCACCTCGGCGACCCGCGACCGGGTCAACCGCGGCAGGAAGACCGTCAGGGCGACCAGCGCGCCGACGATGGTGACGCCGGCGGCGAACTCGAGGCCCGGCCGGTAGGTGTCGAGCATCTGCTGCGGCGTCGCACCGGCGCCGTGTCCGCCGGAGGTGACGATCGCGGTGGTCACCGCGAGCACGATGGCCGCGCCGACCTGCATGGAGGTCTGCAGCACGCCGGCCGCCAGACCCTGCTCGTCGTCATCGATACCGCTGGTGGCCTGCACGTTGATCGCCGGGAAGCCGACCCAGCCGATGCCGATCAGCAAGATGGCGGGCAGCAGCACGGTCAGATAGTCCGGCGCGGTGTCGACCCGCAGGAACAGCAGGTAGCCGACGGCCATGACGGACATGGTGACGGCGATGACCGGTCCGGTGCCGAAGCGGTCGATCAGCTTCTCGGAGAAGAACGCCGACCCGACGACCAGGATGCCCACCGGCAGCAGCGCCATCGCCAGCTTCAGCGCCGACCATCCCAGCGTGTCCTGCATGTACAGGGTGACGATGAACTGCCAGCTGAAGTAGGAACCGGCGACCGCGATGATGGCCAGGCTGGCCCGCACCAGCGACACCTTGCGCAGGATGCCCAGGCGAACCAGCGGGTGCTTCACCCGCTGCTCGGTGACAACGAACGCGGCGAACAGGGCGATGACGGCGAGGAACGAACCGACCGTGCGGAGCGAGGTCCAGCCGACCTCCGGCGCGGTGACCACGGTGTAGACCAGCAGCAGCATGCCCGCGGTGGACAGCAGCGCGCCGAGCAGATCGTGACCGCCTTCTTCTGCCTTCCCGTCCTTGGGCACCAGCACGTAGGCGGCGACCAGGGCGGCCAGGGCGATCGGGACCGGCAGCAGGAAGGTCCAGCGCCAGCCGACGCCGGTCATCAGGCCACCGAACAGCAGGCCCATGGAGTAACCACCGGCACCGAAGACGGTGTAGATGGACAGCGCCTTGTTGCGCGCCTTTCCTTCGGCGAAGGTCGTGGTGATGATCGACAGGCCGGTGGGCGCGGTGAACGCGGCGGCCAGGCCCTTGATGAAGCGGGTGACGATCAGCAGCGCCGGGTCGCTGACCAGGCCGCCGACCAGCGAGGCGACGGCGAACACGGCCAGCGCGACGAGGAAGACCTTGCGGCGCCCGAGCAGGTCGGCGGTGCGGCCGCCCAGCAGCAGCAGGCCGCCGTAACCGAGGACATAGCCGCTGACGAGCCACTGCAGGGTGGAGGTGGACAGATCGAGTTCGGCGCCGATGGACGGCAGCGCGACACCGATCATCGAGACGTCGAGACCGTCGAGGAACAGAACGATGCACAGGGTGATCAGCATGCCCCAGAGGCGAAGCGGCCACCTGGTCGGATCGGTCGCCTGATCTGCGGCCGAGAGCGTTGCTGGCGAAGTCATGCGGAGGACATTACATGCGCACGCATTAAATGCCAACACATAAATTGCGGTTGCATGGACATGCCCCGATCACTAAGATGGGGCCATGTCGAACCCGGCCACAGCATCAGCTCGGCGCAACGAAGCGCCCCCCGAGCTGGTCGGCCAGTGGCGCGAACTGCTCGATCGGCACGCCGCCGTGAGCTGCGCACTGGAGAAGGCGCTTCAGCACGAACACCGCATCGGACTCAGCGAATTCGAGACCCTCGATCGCCTGGTCGACGCGGCCTGTCAGAAGTACCGGATGACCGAACTGGCCGGCGATATCTACCTGAGTCAGAGCGCGCTCTCGCGCGCCGTGGCCAGGCTGGAGAAAGACGGCCTGGTCGAGCGCACCATGTGCGTCGAGGACCGCCGTGCCATCTTCGTCCACCTGACGGAAAAGGGCAGGGCGGTCTACGACCGAGCCCTGCCCACGCACCGTGCGGTGCTCGCCAACTCCTGGTAGGAGCTACAGCGTGCCGGACGCCGCCGCGCTGATGTCGGTGAACGCGCCGCGGTAGCGCTCGTAGTCGGCGGGCTTGTCCAGATAGGCCGAGCCCGCGAAGGTCTCGGCGTAGACCACCGGCGGTTCCGGCCGGTCGAGCGAGCCGTCGACGCCGAAGTCCAGGATCACGAACCGGCCCGATTCCAGGCCCGCGTGATAGCCGGTATCACCGGGCACCACCTGGATCCGGACCGTGTCGAACTCGGCCAGCTCACGCAACTGCGCGCGCTGGGCGGCCAGCACCCGATCGTCACCGATGCGCCGGGTCAGCACCGCCTCGGCCAGCACCACCTGCAGCCGCAGCGGCGAATCCGCGCGGGTGAGCAGCGCCTGCCTCGCCTCGCGCACCCGCAGCCTGCGCTCGAGCTCGGCCTCGGTCAGCCCTGGGACGGTCTGCTCGAGCAGCGCCCTGGTGTAGTCCTCGGTCTGCAACAGCGCCGGGACCAGGCCGTCCTCGTAGATCGAGAGCCCGGTGGCCGCCTCCTCCAGCCCGATGTAGACCTCGAAGCCCTCCGGGATCACATCGCCGTAGCTCGTCCACCATCCCCGTGCCTTGGTTTCGCGAGCCAAGGCGGCCAGCGGCTCGATGAGCTCCGCCGGCGCGCCGTACACCTTGCACATCGCCTCGACATCGAGGCTGCGCAACGAGGTCTGGCCGGTCTCGATCCGCCAGATCTTCGCTTCCGACCACTCGAGTTGCGCCGCCGCGGTCCTGGTCGTCATCCGCGCCTGATTGCGCAGGTCACGTAAGTGCCTGCCCAGCTGCCTGCGCGGCATCGTCGAACCGGTGACACCCTGTGGTGAAGCCATACTTCCCCCCTGTTATCCAAATCCGGCCTCCCCCATCTCTTCCGGAGACCGCCCTACGCAGCCGACATACGCGTCGGATCTGCGTACGGATTGTTTCACAATGAATCGGACATCGCGCAACACCTGGTTCAGGGGGCAAGTACGGAACTACTTTTTCTTCCTGAAGCGCCAGAACTGCACGGCACGAACGTCTTCGGAGAGCTGGTTCACCGGCTCGGCGACATCGGAGAGCGCCTGGAACAACCCGTCGGCCAGATCGCTGATGTGCTCGACCCGGCCCGCCAGCCGGGCGGCGTTGCTCGCGAACTCGAGCATCAGGCGCACCGCGGCCGCGATCGTCAGCCCGAGCGGAATCGCGACCAGCGCGGCGAGGATGCCGAGCAGTGCCGATGCCCGCCACGCCAGCACCGTGAGCACGACCGGAATGCCGATGCCGAAGGAGACGACGCCGAGGATGTAGGCCAGCGGGAGCAACGTTCTGGTCGCCGGCCTGCGGAACTGGACATCGAGCAGCGAGCGCAGCACTTCGGCGGCCCACTGCTTGGCCGATCCGGTGCTGCGGAACGGATCTTCGAAACCCTCGTCGCGCGGCATGTCCGAATCGTCCGCATTCTCATCGCCGACCGGCTCCGCCCGCCGCGCCGCGCGCTTGATGTCGGTCTCTTTCCAAGAGAGCCACCGTGATTCGGCTTCGAACTCCTCGGGTTCCCCCTCCGGAGACGGGGTGGCGCCCGGCGCTTCGGTCATGTGCCGAATCCTGCCCGGTTTCGGCCCCTAAGCCAACCCTGCCGGGCCACATCCTCCGATAGCGAAGGTCCGCGAAGTGAGACGAACCAGACAGTCGCGAATATTTTTCGGGAACGGCGTAACAAGACGGCCACCCCGGTCCGATACGACCCATGAACGCAGGAACAGAGCTCTTCGGGGAATGGAGAACACAGTGCGCACGACGTTTCCGACCACAACCTCGGCCGCCGAGAAGGGTGCCGCCGCGCAGGAGTACGCCGCGCGGGGTTGGACGGTTGCCGAAACGGCCAATGGCCTGTGCTTGATCACCGACGACGAGGTCTCGGCGATCGAGATCACCGGTGAGATGGCGGGCGAGGTCCGTCGCTTCCTGCGCGCCAACAACCTGTCCGGCCCCGTGATCGAGATCCCGGGCCAGGAGCGTCGCGAGATCCACCTGGTCACCGGTGTCCGCAAGGCCGCCATGGCGATCGAGGCCATGCGCGAGGCCGGCGTCATCGTGCACACCGACGGTGCCAGCATCCCGCTGCCCCCGACCCAGCTTGCCGCGGGCTCCGCCTCGTGGGGCGTCGCACCGGGCGAGGCCCGCTGGGTCCCGCCGGTCGTCGCCCTCGGTGCCGCCGTGCGCGCCGCCGCGACCCGCAAGCGCGCCACGCTGACCGTGGCCTGCTGAGGACAAGAACTCACCGAACCCGCTGATCGCGACGCCTCCCCGACGTCGCGATCAGCGGGTTTTCGGCGTTCCCGGAGGGGATCGTCGCTGTCCGCGACCGCACCTGCGTAGACGACGAAGCTCGGGCCGGTCGACCGGCCCGAGCTTTTCCCGGTGCTGCCTACTTCAGGCCGAGGGCCGCACTGCCCGCATCGAGGAGATCCTGGATCGGGTTGCCTGCCGTGTCGCCGACCGCGACGGTCTTGTCCAGCAGTTCGATGGCCGGGCTGTTGACGCTGCAGGTCTCGCCCTCACCGACGTAGAGGTGGACCCGCACCCGGTGGTTGCCCGCCTCGATGTTCGCGAGCACCGCGGACGGCTTCTCCTTGGAGAGGATGGCGCTCTGCAACATCTCGTCCACCATCACCGTCCCGGACCAGCAGGTGTCGTCGGTGTTGTTGATGGAGACGGTGATGGTGTCGGCACCGCCCACCGCGTCGGCGGTCCGCGCGGCGGACGCGGTGCCCGCGAACAGGGTGATCGCGGCGGCGACGAGGGCAGTGGCCCCGGTGGCAAGCTTGAAAGTACGCATTGTTCCCTTCCAGTGACCCCCATACCCCCTCGCAGGCGATCATAGGACGATCCGACCTTCTCGCATGCCCCTAATAGTGTTGGGGGAAAACGTGTTTCGAGAAACACGAAGATGGGCAATCCGATCGTCTTCGCGGGTTTCGGCGTTTTCGAACCCAGGTGCGCCGGTCGGCGTAAGGATGGGGCATGGCTCCGCGAACGCTGCTGCGCACCTGTCCCCTGTGTGAGGCCGTCTGTGGTCTCGCGATCACGCTCGACGACGCCGACAAAGTGGTCTCGGTGCGCGGCGATCGCGACGATCCGTTCAGCAAGGGCTTCCTGTGCCCGAAGGGCGCGAGCTTCGGCAAGCTCGACGATGACCCCGATCTGGTCACCACCCCGCTGATCCGCGAGGGCGAGGGCTTTCGCGCCGCGAGCTGGGACGAGGCGTTCGACCTGATCGCGACCAGGTTCACCGAGATCGTCACGGCGCACGGCAGCGGCTCGACCGCGGTCTACCTGGGCAATCCCAACGCCCACACCGTCGCGGGCGCGCTGTATCTGCCCGCCCTGATCCGCGCGCTGAGCACCCGGCACATCTACACAGCGAGCACCGCCGACCAGATGCCGAAGCAGGTCGCGGCCGGGCTCATGTTCGGCGACCCGCTGACCGTGCCGGTGCCCGATCTCGACCGCACCGATTTCCTGCTGATGCTCGGCGCCAACCCGCTCGAATCCAACGGCTCGCTGTGTACGGCGCCGGACTTCCCCGGCCGGTTGAAGGCGCTGCGCGCCCGCGGCGGCAAGCTGGTCGTCGTCGACCCGAGGGCGACCAGGACCGCGGCGCTGGCCGACGAGCACCTGTTCATCCGGCCGGGCGCCGACGCCTACCTGCTGTTCGCCGTCGTCCACACCCTCTTCGCCGAGGAACTGACCGACGTGCGGATCGAGGCCGACGGCATCGACGACCTGCGCGCCGCCGCCGCGGAATTCAGCCCGGAAGCGGTCGTCGAGCGCACCGGCATCCCCGCCGACACCATCCGCGCCATCGCCCGCGACCTCGCCGCGGCGCCGACGGCCGCCGTCTACGCCAGGATCGGCACCTGCACCGCCGAGTTCGGCACCTTGACCCAGTGGCTGGTCGATGCGGTCAACGCACTGACCGGCAATCTCGACGCCCCCGGCGGCGCCATGTTCGCCACCGCGGCGGCGGGCGGCATCCCGCGCACCAGGCCGTTCCGGCCGGGCCGCTGGACCAGCAGGGTGCGCGGACTGCCGGAGGCGATGGGCGAACTGCCCGTCGCCACCCTCGCCGACGAGATCGAAACCCCCGGTCAGGGACAGATCAAGGCGCTGGTCACGGTCGCGGGCAACCCGGTGCTGTCCGCGCCGAGCGGCGCCAGGCTCGACCGTGGACTCGCCGGGCTGGAGTTCATGGTCAGTGTCGACCGGTACGTCAACGAGACGACCAGGCACGCGACGGTGATCCTGCCCCCGCCGCGCTCGGTGCAGTCGCCGCACTACGACTTCGCGCTGCTGCAGTTCGCGGTGCGCAATTACACCCGGTACTCGCCGCCGCTTGTTCCGCTCGACGGCCGCCCGTCGGAGTCGGCGGTGATCGCGCGGCTCGCCGCCGCCATCAGCGGGCAACCGCACGCGGGCACCGGCGCGGACAGCCCGATCGCGATGATCGACGAGCTGGTCATCTCGGGCATGCTGCACAAGGCGGGGATGAGCGAGCGGCGCGAGGAGCTCGAAGGCACCGACACCACAGAGCAGCGCATCGACCTGATGCTCAAGCTCGGCCCGTACGGCGCGTGGAACGGCGGCGAGCTGAGCCTGCGCACCCTGCTCGCCAACCCGCACGGGATCGACCTCGGTCCGCTGCAACCGCGCCTGCCCGGCGTGCTGCGCACGGCGTCGCGCAAGGTGGAACTCGCACCGCCGGAGCTGCTCGCCGACGTCACCAGGCTGCGTGCCGGACTCGCGACGAGCGCGCCGGAGATGGTGCTGATCGGGCGCAGGCAGCTGCGCTCCAACAACAGCTGGATGCACAACATCGCCGGACTCGTCGGCGGATCGAACCGGTGCACGCTGCAGATCCATCCCGACGACGCGAGCAGGCTCGGTCTCGGCGAGCTGGCCGAGATCAGTTCGGCGGCGGGTTCATTGACGGTTCAAGTCGAACAGACGCCGACGATCATGCCCGGCGTGGTGAGTTTGCCGCACGGCTGGGGACACGGCGCGAGCACCACCCAATCGGTCGCCCTCGCGCACGCGGGCGTGAATGCCAATGTGCTGACCGATGATTCGGTGGTCGACGCGGTGTCGGGCACCGCGGTGTTCAACGGCGTACCGGTGACGGTAGGACCGGCCTGATCAGTCCACCCCGGAAACCGTTGCGCAAACCAGGCTTCCATGCCATTCGCAACAATGGACACGCCCCACGACTTGTGACGGTCCCCTACACTGGGTGAGATTGCGGTCACAAGCGGGGGTTTCAGCGCGAAACCCGCAGCACCCGGTTCGGCTAGCAGAGGGGGCCCCGATGCCCGGAAAACACGTCGGCAGCGACGGAGAGCACGAGCTTCAGGACACGTTGGGCACCGCGGACAGGGCGGAACGCTTCTACGACGACCAGGTGATCGACTACCTGAACCCATCCATGGTCGAATTCGTCGCGCGGATGGACATGGCGTTCATCTCCACCGCCGACTCGCACGGCGAATGTGACGCCAGCTTCCGCGCGGGTACCCCGGGATTCCTGCACGTCATCGACGAACGCACGATTGCGTACCCCGAATATCGAGGTAACGGAGTAATGGCCAGCCTCGGCAACATCCTCGAGAACCCGCACGTGGGGATCTTGATGATCGACTTCGTTCGCGACTTGATCGGGCTGCACATCAACGGGAAAGCCCGCATGGTTGCCGACAGTGAGCTACGCGAGACCGTCAGCGATCTGCCCGACCCTGAACGCGGGAAGACGTCGCAGGTCTGGGTCGTCGTCGACGTGGAAGAAGCCTATATCCACTGCCGCAAGCACATCCCGCAGATGGTGCCGGTCGCGCGGGATCGCCGCGAGTGGGGCACCGACAATGTCAGGGCGAAGGGCGGCGACTACTTCGGCGTCAAGGCCGGCAAGCAGCCTGCACCCGCGGCGGCGAAGGCCAGCTGACTACTTGATCTTGAAGATCACCAGCCGCTGCACGACGAAGTTGATGACGGTTGCGGTGCCCTGCGCGATGACGAACGCCAATGGCTGCCGCCACCACTCGTCGGGCAGCGCGAAGTACAGCACCGCGTTGATGCCGACCTGCACGGCGAAGGTCACCGCGTAGAGCGCGACAACGGCGAAGAAGCGCGCCCTGCTCGGTTCGGCCTTGAACGTCCAGCGGCGGTTGATCAGGTACGCGGTGGTCGTTCCCGCGACGAAGCTGATGGCCTTGGCCAGGCTCACCGGCAGGCCGACCAGGTTCAGCAGCAGGCTGTAGATGCCGTAGTCGACGATCGCCGAGAGGCCGCCGGTCAGCGTGAACCGCACGATCTGCGTCTTCAGGTCTACTTCGGTTCCACCGGGCTCGTCGACCAGGGGAATTTCGGCGGGAAGCGGCAGATGCGGTTGGGCTTGCACGTGAGGAAGACTACGAGACCGGTCGCGTTTCCCGCCATGCATGTAGCCTCTTAGCCGATGTCCGAGAACATTCCGACCACCACCGACGGTGCGTTTGCGCTGCCTACGCGCACGCGCACGCTCACCGGATGGGGTCGCACCGCACCCACCTCCGCCGAAGTGCTCTCGACCAGCGATCCCGAGTTGATCGTCAAGGCCGTGAGCATGGTCGCCGAGGACAACGACTCCAAGCCGGCGCACCTGCGACGCGGCGTGATCGCCCGCGGCCTCGGCCGCTCCTACGGCGACCACGCGCAGAACGCGGGCGGGCTCGTCATCGACATGCCTGCGCTCAACCGCATCCACCGTATCGACCGCGATTCCCGCATGGTCGACGTGGACGGCGGCGTGAGCCTGGACCAGCTGATGAAGGCCGCGCTGCCGTTCGGCCTGTGGGTCCCCGTGCTACCCGGCACCCGCCAGGTGACCATCGGCGGCGCCATCGCCTCCGATATCCACGGCAAGAACCACCACAGCGAAGGCAGCTTCGGCAACCACGTCCGCTCGATCGACCTGCTGACCGCCGACGGTCAGGTGCGCACGATCTCGCCGACCACCGACGCCGAGCTGTTCTGGGCCACCGTCGGCGGCAACGGCCTGACCGGCATCATCCTGCGCGCGACCGTCGAGATGGCGCCGACGGAGACGGCCTACTTCCTCAACGACGGTGTGAAGACGTCGACGCTCGACGAGACCATCGCGGTGCACAGCGACGGCAGCGAGGCGAACTACACCTACTCGAGCGCGTGGTTCGACGTGATGAACCCGCTGCCCAAGCTGGGTCGCGCCTGCCTGACCCGAGGCCGCTTGGCCAAGGTCGACGAGCTGCCCAAGAAGCTGCGCAAGAATCCGCTGAAGTTCGACGCGCCGCAGCTGCTGACGGTGCCGAACATCTTCCCGAGCTGGTCGGCCAACCGCCTCTCGCTCGGCGCGGTCGGCGAGGCGTACTACGCCATGGGCGGCACCTACACCGGCAAGGTCCAGAACCTGACGCAGTTCTATCACCCGCTCGACATGATCGCGGAGTGGAACCGGGTCTACGGTTCGGCAGGCTTCCTGCAGTACCAGTTCGTGGTCCCGACCGAGGCCGTCGAAGAGTTCAAGCGGATCATCATCGACATCCAGGCGTCCGGGCACATCTCGGCGCTCAACGTGTTCAAGCTGTTCGGCGAGGGCAACGCGGCGCCGCTGAGCTTCCCGATGCCCGGCTGGAACATCTGCGTCGACTTCCCGATCCGTCGTGGCCTCAACGAGCTGGTCACCGATCTGGACCGGCGCGTGATGGAGTTCGGCGGCCGCCTCTACACCGCGAAGGACTCGCGGACGAGCGCGGAGGCGTTCCACAAGATGTACCCGCGGATCGACGAGTGGATCAAGATCCGCCGCAGCGTCGACCCGACCGGCGTTTTCATGTCCGATATGGCCAGGAGGCTGGAGCTCCAGTGATCAACGCAGTGGGCAACCCACAGACCATTCTGCTGTTCGGCGGTACCTCCGAGATCGGTCTCGCGATCTGCGCCGAGTACCTGCGCAAGAGCCCGGCCCGGATCGTCCTGGCCAACCTGCCCGGCGACCCGCTGCTCGAGGGCGCGGTCGCGCAGCTGAAGGCGGCCGGTGCGACCCAGGTCGACGTCATCGACTTCGACGCGCTCGACACCGACTCGCATCCCAAGGTCGTCGACTCCGCGTTCGCCGCGGGTGACGTCGACGTCGCGATCGTGGCGTTCGGTGTCCTCGGCGACGCCGAGGAGCTGTGGCAGAACCAGCGCAAGGCGGTCATGACCGTCGGCATCAACTACACCGCCGGTGTGTCGGTGGGCGTGCTGGTCGGCGAGAAGTTCAAGGCGCAGGGCCACGGCCGGATCATCGTCATGTCCTCGGTGGCCGGTGAGCGCGTTCGCCGCTCCAACTTCGTCTACGGCTCCACCAAGGCCGGCCTCGACGGCTTCTACCTCGGCCTCGGCGAGGCGCTGCGCCCGCACGGCCCGCGCGTCACCGTCGTTCGCCCGATGCAGGTGCGCACCTCGGCGACGAAGGCGCACTGGGAAGCCACCGGCTCCAAGGAAGCCCCGCTCACGGTCGACCCCGAGGACGTCGCCCGGATGGCCGTCTCCGCCTCGGAGAAGGGCACCGAGATCGTCTGGGCGCCCGGCGAGGCCCGCTTCCTGATGTCGGCGCTGCGCCACGTGCCGCGCCCGATCTTCCGCAAGCTGCCGATCTGATCTCTCGCTGCCCCGAACTGCCGCATCGTCCCCGGATGGTGCGGCAGTTCTCGTTCACGCCCACGGGCATGGCCTCCACTAGGCTGGCCCGGACCGTAGAGCCGACAGGAGCTGGAGGACAGCGCGCCGATGACGACGAACGAACAGGTGCGGTCGGTGCGCAGGATCGGGGCCGGGGTCGGTGAGGGTGTTGCGGCGGCGCTGGTTGCGCTCGTCGTCGCCGCGGTCGGGCTGTTCGCCTTCTCGGCGGTGCAGTGGCCCGCGTTCAACTCCTCCAATGTGACTCGGGCGCTGACCACCGTCGGCCAGGTCGTCGCCATCGCGCTGCTGGTGGTCTCGGTGCTGCTGATCCGGCTGCGGAAGTGGCCGGTGGTGGCGAAACTGGCCTCCTGGGTGGGCATTTCGAGCTTCGTGACGGTGACGCTCGGGATGCCGCTGGCGGCGACCAAGCTGTATCTGTTCGGTGTCTCGGTGGATCAGGAGTTTCGCACCGAGTATCTGACGCGGCTCACCGACAGCGCGGCGCTGCGGGATATGACCTATGTCGATCTGCCGCCGTTCTATCCGGCGGGCTGGTTCTGGATCGGCGGGCGGGTCGGCAATGTCCTCGGTATGGACGGCTGGGAAGTGTTCAAGCCGTACGCGATCGGGCTGCTCGCGGTCGCCGCGGCGGTGGCGCTGGTGTTGTGGACGCAGCTGGTGCGGGCCGATCTCGCGGTCGGCGCCGCGGCGGCGGTGACCGCCATGACGCTGGCCTACGCCTCCCCCGAGGCCTATGGCGCGGTGCTGGTCGTGTTCATTCCGCCGGTGCTCGTGCTCGCCTGGGGTGCGCTGCACCGGTCGTCGGGCGGGTGGGGCGCGGTGCTCGGCACCGGGCTGTTCCTCGGCGTCGCCGCCTGCTTCTACACGCTGTACCTGGCGATCGTGGCGTTCACGGTGGTGCTGATGGCCGTGGTCGCGGCGGGTGTGGCCGTGTACACGCGCAAGGAGGACCTGCGGCCGCGGGTCGGCGGACCCCGTGCCGTCGGTGGTCCGGCGCCGTGGCGGTCGGCGATCGCGCCGCTGACCAAGCTGGTCGTCATCGGGGCCATCGCCGCCGTGCTCGCGCTGGTGGTGTGGGCGCCGTATCTGCTGAAGATGCTGTCGGGGGCGAAACTGCCCTCGGGCAACGCCTTCCACTATCTGCCGCAGTCGGGCGCCGAGCTGGCGTTCCCGATGCTGGAGTTCTCACTGCGCGGTGCGCTGTGCCTGCTCGGAGTGCTGTGGCTGGTGCTGCGCGCCGGAACCTCGCGCCGGGCACAGTCGCTGGGGCTCGGGGTGGTGGCGATCTACCTGTGGACGCTGCTGTCGATGGCCGCGACCGCCGCGGGCACCACGCTGCTGTCGTTCCGGTTGGAGCCGGTGCTGCTCGCCCTGCTCGCCGCCGCAGGCGTTTTCGGCTTCGTCGAAACCGCGGCCCTGGTCTATCGAGCGATGAACGACTCGACCCCGGTGCGCACTGCGGCGGGCGTGGTGGCGGTGCTCGGCGCGCTGGCCTTCGCCCAGCACATCCCGACCGTGCTCACCCACGAGATCGACACCGCCTACACCGACACGGTGCCCACCGATGTGCCCAACGCGGAGGGCACTTTCGGCGAACGCGCCGACAAGCGCAAGCCCTCGGCAGTGGCCTACTACCACGCTGTCGACGAGGCCCTGCTGGCCCGAACAGGCCGTCCCCGAGACGAAACCGTCGTCCTCACCGCCGACACCAGCTTCCTGTCCTTCTACCCGTACTTCGGCTTCCAGGCCCTCACCTCGCATTACGCGAACCCCCTGTCGGACTTCAAAGACCGCGCAGCCACCATCGCCGCCTGGAGCAAACTCGACTCCGCTCCCGCCCTCCTCGACGCCATGTCGACGGCCCCGTGGCGAGCCCCCGACGCTTTCCTCTTCCGCCGCGACGGCGACACCTACACCCTGCGCCTGGCCGAAGACGTCTACCCCAACGACCCGAACGTCAAGCGCTACACCGTCGCCTTCCCCAAGACCCTCTTCGCCGACCCCGCCTTCACCACCACCGACATCGGTCCCTTCACCCTGATCACGGTCCGCCGCTGAGGCTTGCTCAGGCGGTGCGGCCGAGGTAGTGCAGGAGGTCGTCGACCGGGCCGGTGGAGGTGGCCTCGACGACGGAAGCGTAGGCGCCCCACTGACGCAGAGGTTCGACGATCTCGGCGTCGACACCGCTGCCTGGCGCCGCGTGGACGGTGCGGGCCGCGGTCAGCAGGTGGGTCGCCAGGTCGTCGGTCAGCGGGGAGGGCTGGCCGGTGGCGACGGCGATGTCCCAGGCGTGGACGGCGGCGTCGAGGGCGGCCAACGTAGCGGCGACGGCGGTGGGGAGGTCGCCGTGTGGGAGCGGGGTGGGGACGGTGGCGGTGGCGTCGGCAACGGTGGCCCAGGCGGCGGCGGTCTGGTCGACGGCCGCGCGGACCAGCTCAACGGCGGAACCGTCGACGGCGCCGGACGGAGCGAAGGGGTTGTAGCTCGGGCCTGGGCCGACGCCGAGGGCCGCGGCGTAGGCGAGCTGGTCGCCCGCCGCGTGCTGGATCACCTGGGTGACCGTCCATTCCGAGCACGGGGTCGGCAGGTTCCACTGGTCGTCGCGGATGCCTGCGACGACGTCGACGAGGGCGGCGTAGGAGGTGGCGACGACGTCGCGCCACACGGTGTCGAGGGCTGCGGTGCTGTTCATGATGGAGCCTTCCTGCTCGGTGATGACTCCAGCCTAGAAACCTATTAGGCTCGTTTCTTTCCTAATTGCTCCACCGATTCCGACGAGGTGACAATGGCCGCGACGACACCGCGCGTCCTGCGCCTGCTCGCCCTGCTCCAGGACCGCTCCTACACCGGCCGCGAACTCGCCGATCGCCTGGAGATCACCGAACGCACTGTCCGCAACGACATTTCGCGACTGCGTGAGCTCGGCTATCCCGTGCACGCCGAACGCGGCGCCGTCGGCGGCTACCGGCTCGGGCGCGGCGCGACGATGCCGCCACTGCTACTCGACGACGACGAAGCGGTGGCCGTCGCCCTGTCCATCGCCGTGGCAGCCGACGGCTCGCTCGCCGTCTCCGATCTCGGCGACCAGCTCACCAGAGCCCTGCGCAAGATCGAGCAGATCCTGCCGAAACGCTTGCAGCGCAAGGTCTCCGCCCTGCACGACGCCACCGAGATCGGCCCCGCCACCACCGGCTCGCGCGAACCGGACGCCCCGGTCGCCGCGGGCATCCTCACCACGCTGGCCGACGCCGTCCGCCGCACCACCGCGGTCACCGTCGACGACGACATCGAGCTGGAGCCCTACCGGCTGATCAACTGGCAACGCCGCTGGTACCTCGTCGCCTACAGCATGAAATCCCACGCCTGGGAGGCGATCCCGGCCGCCCGTATCACCAGCGCCACCGCGGGTCACCGGGTGTTCGCGCCACGCAGACTCCCCGACGACGATCTGGTCGCCTTCGTCATGCGCCACATCGCGACCACCGGCTGGCGGGTGCACGCCCGCGTCACCGTGCTCGCCCCGGCCGAGACCGTCATCGCCCGGATCAACCCCGCCGTCGGTGTCGTCGAACCGGTCGACGACCACAGCTGCGTGCTGCATACCGGCGCCGACGCGATGGAGACGATCGCGATCTACTTGAGCATGCTGATGATGGACTTCCGGGTCGACGGCCCGCCCGAACTGGTCGCCCATCTGCGCACCCTGGCCCGCCGGTACACCGAATCCATCGCACCGTGACCGCTCGCGGATCGTTTCCGTTCCGTGCCGGAACCCCCTGTCCAGGCCGCTCGACGGCACTACACTGACTGGTGCGGCACGGTCGCCGTCGGCGGGCGCGTCCCGCGGCGGATGGCGTTGGAATCATCGATCCTGCACGTCACGGGTCCCGGCGACCCGATACCGGAGGAGGACTTATGTCCGATCCGTTGCACACGCGGGTGTGCCTCACCGGCATGCACTGCGACTGCCCGAGCATCAGCTTCTTCGTGGTGCCCGAACCGCTGGTCCGCGGTGGGCAGGTGCTCCATATGCTCGAACAAGCGCCGGTCGCCGGACGAACGCCGGAACCCAAACCCGATGTCGACATGATCGACCTGATCGAGGCGGTCCGCACGCCGCTGAGCACCCGCGGCCTCGCCCGCGTCGAGCGCGTCGCGTTCGCGGGCAGCCGCCATGATCCGCCTACCGCGCGCACCGTGCTGCACGACCATCTCATCGAGGAACCGGCGCCGTGGGGCCTTGACATGGACGACCCGGCCGAACTGATGCGCCTGGAACTGCTGCCCGAGCACCGCATCGGCCCGCGCCGCATCGATGACTTCCAGTCTCATTCGGTGCGCCAGGCGATGCTGGCGGTCTACCGGTATTTCGAGATCGACCAGCGCATTCCGTTGGTCTATCACGGTTTCGCCGACCCGATCGACGGCTGGTTCGCGCTGCGCGCTTCGGCCGCCTGAATGGCCTGGTCAGGCGCCCTCAACCGGGTGTTGTGTTGATCGACACCCGGTAGCTACTGGTGTGCGGGAGCCCGATAGACCACAATATGTCCGGTCAGTGTCAACAAACCGCGCAGTTCGTGTCGCGGGGCGAGTACGCTGCGAAATGTTGATTAGTTCGGCCGACCGAAATCAGTTTTGGTAGTGCTGATCGGTACGGATGCAGAGGTATAGCTATGACGCTCAGCAGACCGGAGCGAATCGATCTCTTGCTGACTCGCCCGCACCGTCAGGATCGCGAACCCTCTCCCAGGGAAGAGCTCCACACGGTCGGTCAGATCGAGCAGACAGTCGTCGACGCCGCGATCGCTATGCTGGCGCCGGGCCAGAAGTTCGCGCTGCTGTGGTCGATGCAGGTCGGCGACAACACCGTGGCAGGTGTGCAGATCAAGGAGCGCGACGGCACGGTCACCAATCTGGTGCCGCCGGTCGAGGTGCTCGAGTACTTCACCGACCACAAGCGCCTGTCCTATGACCCCGCCGTCGGCGCCTGGCTCAGCGCCGAGATCTTCATCGCGGGCCCCACCCGCTACAAGGCGACCTACTCCACCAGCACCGTCCCGGACTGGATGCCGGAGTTCTCGGTCGAGGAGCTGCGCGCCGAATTCGCCGCCTACTCCCGGCCCGACGGCGAAATCCCCGACTGGGCCAAAGCCCAGCTCGATTGGAGCGACCGCAAGACGGGATGACCCGGCGCCGTGTCGCGCACAGGTTCGATGGCTAGCATCAACCCCCGTGCTGCGATCTGAACGAGCGTTCACCCGATACCGCCTGATCGCCCTCGTCTGCGGGCTGCTCGGGTTCGTGCTTGCCCTGCTCACGCCGCTGCTGCCGGTGCGGCAGGACCGCGCGAGCCTGGAGTGGCCGCAAGCGGGCGCGACCAGCGTCGAAGCACCGCTCGTCTCCTATGTGCCCCAGCGGCTCGACGCGCAGCTGCCGTGCACGATGCTGCGCGACCTGCCGGAGACCGGGGCGACGACGCTGTTCGGCACCATCCCGGTCGCGTCCGGCCAGACCCAGAAGGGGCTGACCGTCGCCGTGCGTGACGGTGTGCTGGGGGTGCAGGCGCGCGATGTGCCGATGCTGTCGGCGCCGATCGCCGAGATCGCGAACTGCGAGCGCATCACGATCGAATCGACCATCGCGGCGACAACCGTCGAGTTCGCCGGGGTGACGCGCGAGGACGGCAGCCCGTTCCGCAACACCGTCACCGTCGACAAGCGCCCGCAGATCGTCGGCGTCTTCACCGATCTCGACGAGGCCGCGCTCACCGGCGCCCGCGTGCACGCCGACATCGACTCCCGGTTCACCTCCACGCCGACGACGCTGAAGCTGGTGACGATGATCGCCGCCGCGGTCGCCACCGTCATCGCGCTGATCGCGCTGCACCTGCTCGACACCTCCGACGGCCGTCGCGCCCGTCGTTTCCTGCCCCGGCACTGGTGGCGGGTCACCCCGACCGACGTGGTCGTCGTCGTGACGCTGCTCGGCTGGCATGTCATCGGCGCCAACACCTCCGACGACGGCTACATCCTCAATATGGCCCGCGCGTCGGGGCCATCCGGCTACATGGCCAACTACTACCGCTGGTTCGGCGTCCCCGAGGCGCCGTTCGGCTGGTCCTACGAACTGCTGGCCTGGATGACCAAGGTCTCCGACGCCAGCCCCTGGATGCGCCTGCCCGCCCTCGCCGCCGGCCTGGTGTGCTGGGCGGTGATCAGCCGGGAGGTGCTGCCCCGCTTGGGCGCTCGCGTGCGCCGCGACAAGGTGGCGCTGTGGACGGCCGGGCTGGTGTTCCTGGCGTTCTGGCTGCCCTACGACAACGGCCTGCGCCCCGAACCGCTGATCGCGGCGGGCGCGCTGCTCACCTGGTGCCTGATCGAACGCGCCATCGCCACCGCCCGGCTGCTGCCCGCGGCACTGGCGATCCTGGTCGCCGCCTTCTCCCTCGCCGCCGGTCCGACCGGGCTGATCTGCATCGCCGCGCTCATCGCGGGTACGCGACCGGTGCTGCAGCTCATCATCAAGCGGGCCCAGGGTGTGCTGCCGCGCCGGATCGCCGCCGACGAACTCGGCGCGAATGCGACCGGCAGCGACGAACGCGGGGCCGAAACCGCCAGGACCGGCAGCGCGGCCGAAACGATGAGCGGTACCGAATCCGGCCGTCGGCTCTCGCTGGGCGCCAAGATCTACCGCTACGCCGCGCTCCTGGCCCCCGGCCTGGCCGCAGGCACGATCGTGCTGATCATCGTCTTCGCCGACCAGACCATGGCCACCGTGATGGAGGCGACCCGGGTCCGCACCCTCGTCGGCCCCAATGTCGCCTGGTTCGACGAACGCACCCGCTGGGACTCGCTGTTCATGCTCTCCCCCGACGGCTCGCTGGCCCGGCGCTTCGGCGTCCTGGTGATGCTGCTGTGCCTGCTCGTGTGCATCCTGCAGGTGCTGCGCAAGGGCCGCATCCCCGGCACCTCGCGCGGGCCGTCGGTGCGCATCCTCGGCATCGTCTTCGGCGCACTGCTGCTGATGATGTGGACGCCGACCAAGTGGACCCACCACTTCGGCGTGTACGCCGGGCTCGCCGGTTCACTGGCCGCGCTGGCGGCGGTCGCGGTCGGCGCCAACGGCATTCGCGCACCGCGCAATCGCGCGCTGTTCACCGCGGCGGTGCTGTTCGTGCTGGCGATCACCTTCACCGGCTCCAACGGCTGGTGGTACGTGTCCAGTTTCGGCGTGCCGTTCTGGGACAAGGCGCCGCTGGTGGCAGGCAAGGGCATCTCGACCATCTTCCTCGGGCTGTCCGTGCTCGCGCTGCTGGTCGCGCTGTATTTCCATCTGCGCGACCCCTACCGCACGCCGTCCGCGCCGTCGCGTTTCGACCGCTTCGCGACCATGCCGCTGACCATCGCGGCCGCGCTGCTCGTGCTGTTCGAGGTGGCGTCGATGGCCAAGGGCGCTGTCACCCAGTACCCCGCCTACTCGATCGCGAAGTCGAATATCGAGTCGCTGCGCGGCAACACGTGCGGCCTCGCCAACGACGTGCTGGTGGAGACGAATACGGCCGATTCGCTGCTCACCCCCTACACCGGCACCCCCGCCGACGGCATGGACGCCGAATCCACCGGCTTCACCCCGAACGGCGTCGCCGCCGACCTCACCGCCGATGCCGACGAAACCGTGGTCGGCGGCGCGAACTCGGTCGACACCGACTCGGCCAACAAGACGACCAACACCACCGGCGCCGGCACCGGCGGCGGCACCAGCACCGAGCCCGGCCTCAACGGCAGCACCGTCGCCCTGCCCTTCGGCCTCGACCCGGCCCGCACCCCTGTCCTCGGCTCCTACCAGGACGGCGTACAGCAGCAGGCGAAGCTGACCTCGCAGTGGTACCGGCTCGACCTGACCGGCAGCTTGCGTGACGATCCCGCCTACCAGGCACTTGTCGTCACCGCCGCCGGCCGCATCCGCTACGTCGACACCGACGGCGTCGTGCACTACGGCCAGGACCTGCGCCTGGAGTACGGCACCCGCGCCGCCGACGGCGAGGTGACGGTGACCGGTTCGGTCGAGCCACTCGACATCGGTCCCGCACCGTCGTGGCGCAACCTGCGCGTGCCGCTGGACCGGCTGCCCGACGGGGTGAACGCGGTCCGGCTGGTCGCCACCGACAACGACATCACCGGCAAGCAGTGGCTCGCGGTGACCCCGCCGCGGCTGCCGAAGCTGGCCACGCTCGACTCCGTCGTCGGGCAGACCGACCCGGTGCTGCTGGACTGGCACGTCGGCCTGGCCTTCCCCTGCCAGCGCCCGTTCGACCACCACGACGGCGTCGCCGAGGCGCCGAAGTGGCGGATCCTGCCCGACCGGGTCGGTTCGGACGCCTCCAACGCCTGGCAGGACGACATCGGCGGCGGCCCGCTCGGCTGGACAGGTCTGCTGCTGAAGGCCGAGACTGTCCCCACCTATCTCGATCACGATCTGGGCCGGGACTGGGGCTCGCTGGAGCGGTTCACGCCGTATCAGCCCGCGCCGCCCGCCGAGATCTCGGTGCGGGTCGTGGAGCAGTCGGGACGGGCGAAGGAGCCGGCGATCCGGGCGCAGTAGATAGTGCGGCAGCGTAAGGGCAGCGACCGGGCAGTTGCGCATGTACGGCGCGAAAATCCTAGCGGCCGTTAGTATTTCGTGTGTATGAAACGACTGTAAAAGTCGGCCGAATGCCCTTCCCCTGCGCGTTTGAGCACGTACCCTGGTGGGTATGACAGGAGCCTTCGATGACATGGATCTGGGAGATCTCGTCGAGCTGCTCAGCGATGACGAGAAAAAGGAACTACGACCGGCCGTGATGCGGGTACTGGATAGATTGCCTTCGCAAGAGGTGTTACGCCGCGACCTCAACCGTCGCATGCTCAACGTTTGACTCCTGCACCCCATCAACGGCCAAAGGCGCGGACCACCTAGGTGGTCCGCGCCTTTTACTTTGTCTGGCTCAGGTCAGAACACCCGCAGGGGACCGGGGGTCCACAGGCCGCTGCGCGAGGCGGTGTCCGTCGCGAGCTGGGCCGGCTCGGCCTTGAGGTACTGGTTGTAGCGTTCCAGCGAACCCCAGTCGCGGGCCCAGTCGTCCTTCAGGTAGGTCGGGATGGTGACCCGGCTCGCCAGCATCTGCGAGAAGCCGAGCGGGCCGCCGAACTCCTGGGCCTGCCAGGTGTCGGTGGACGAGATCGCCAGCGGACGGTCCGGCAGGATGCGGTAGTTCGGCACCTCGGCGACGCCGTTGTGGTGCGCGAACGGCCGCTGGCACGGGAACTGCAGGCCGACGGCCCAGTCCAGCAGCACCGGCTGGGTGCGGCCGATGAAGGTGTCCAGGGACTGCAGCTTCGGCACACGCGGCGGGGTGAACGCCAGCCACTGGTCACCGATCAGGATCGGGTCGTTGGCGACGATGCGGACCGCGTTCGCCTCGGCGGGCAGGTCGGCCACCGGAACGCGCAGGTTGCGCCACGACGGGAACGGGCCGATATCGCGCGGCAGGTAGGTACCGAGCGTGGTGACGCTGCCGTCGGGGTTGCGGGCACCGTACTCGACCAGCAGCGACTGGCCGTACTTGTCGGCGCCGGAGTCGTCCCTGGAGGCGATGCGGCCCGCCGCCGAGATCACGACCAGCGGCGAGTTGTCCGAGCGGGCGGGCAGCCCGTACCAGGCCGACTCCAGGTGCGCGGGCTGCTGCACGCCTTCCTGGTAGGAGCCCAGGATGGGGGTCTGCCCCGGGTCGAGCCCGAACGGCAGCGCGACGGTCGAGCCGTTGACGCCGAGCGCGCCCTCGCCGCCGCCGGTGCCCGCGCTCTCGCCCTCGGCGAAGGCCGCGCCGACCGACTGGTTGCTGGTGTTGCCGGTACCCGGCTTCACCTCGACCGCGTCGGCCGACAGATCACCCGGCACGCCGTTGGGCGTGAAGCCGACCGCGCCGGTGCCCGCGAGCGGATCGTTCGGGTCGGTGAACGGACGAGCCGGATCGACGATCGGGTCGAGCCTGCCGCCGTTCGGATCGGATTCGACCAGCACGTCGTTGGCCAGACCGCAGGCATTGCCGCCGATGGCGTCGACATTGGAGCGGGCCAGCGAGTAGCCCGGGTACTGCTGGGTGGCGCCCTTGACCAGCGAGAGCACCTCGAACAGCACCATCAGCCCGACCACGATGGTCAGCGGAATGGCGGCGAACTTGCGGATCCGCCTGCCGCGCTCGGTCTTCACCGACGGCACCGGTTTCACGTAGTCCTCGCGCAGCGCGTACCAGCCGACCAGGGCCAATGCCACGCCGAACAGGATCAGCATCACCGTGTTGGAGTGCACGCCGCGCAGCGAGATGGTCTTGTCGAACCACGGCACGCCGTAGCTGGAGACGTACCAGTAGCCGTTGATGCCCGAGAACGACAGCGCGAGCACGAACAGCAAGCCGGCCAGGAAGATGGCCCGGTTCTTGCGTGAGCGCAGCGCGCTCTGCGACACGGCCACCGCCGTCACCGCGGCCAGCGAACCGGCGATGCCCGCGTACGCGCCGAAGTGGTGGGTCCACTTCGTCGGGTTGAACATCATGAAGAAGATCGTGCCGAAGACGATCCCCATCAGCCGCCAGGTCGGGCCCGACGCGATGCCGGGCACCTGACGGCGGCGCAGCAGCACCAGCAGCGTCGTGAACAGGCACAGCAGCATCACCAGGAAGGCGAAGCGCCGGGCCAGCGAGCCGTCGACGGTCTCGACGAACATGTAGTAGTAGCGCAGGTAGTCCTCGTACCAGGCCAGGTTCGGGCCGGTGGCCTGACGCACCCGGTTGGCTTCCTGGATGCCGGCGAAGGTCTGGTCGCCGTAGACGACGACGAGCACAAGCAGACCCGCCGAGGCGATCGGGGCGAGCAGCGGCAGCGTGCCGAACTGGCGGTGCCTGCGCACGATGATCCGCACCAGCGGCCGAATGCCGGCCAGCAGCGCGGCCACACACATCAGACCGGTCGGGGCGGCGGCGAGGGTGAACGCCGCGATCAGCACCGCGATGCCGGCGGGCAACAGCCTGCCGGTGGCGATGGCGCGTTCGATCGAGACCCAGGTCAGCAGCGCGCCGAGGGCGACGATCGGCTCCGAGCGCAGGCCGTTGTCGAACGGCAGCCAGAAGGCGAGGAACACCAGGCCGCCGGTCCACAGCGCCACCTGCGAGCGCTTGACCGCGTTGCCGAGGCGGGGCACCACCTCGCGGCTGATGACCATCCAGCACAGGATCGCGCAGATCAGCGCGGGCACGCGCACCCACGGGCTGGCCGTGGAGATCTCGGCGAAGACCTGGATGACGTAGTAGTACCAGCCGAACGGCGCCTCGGGCACGCCGTACCAGCGGAAGTAGTTGGCCGTGTAGCCCGCGTCGGGCGCGACGCGCACCATCGACAGGATGTAGCCGTCGTCGGAGGTGTTGGCGCCGACGAAATGCCAGATCAGCAGGGTGCCGATGACCGCGCCGTCGGCCCAGGTCGGCTTCAGCCAGTTCTTCGGCAGGAACCGGCGGTGCCCGCGCCCGTCACTGCCGTCGAGCACGGCCAGCGCGCCGAGCGCCAGCAGGGTGCACAGCACCGCCGCGATGATCGCGATCAGCTTCAGCAGCGACGGGCTGGAGGAGAACCGCGAGTCGATCGTCGAGGTCAGCGACAGGCCGTCCGGGACCGCGCCCTCGAGAGCGGAGAACACACCGACGATCTGCGGCCGCAGGTCACCGGCGAGCGTGCCCTGCACCGGCACCTGCACGGTCTCGACCGCGCCCGGCTGACCGGCGATCGGCCGCTCGACCTCCTTGGTCATGCCCCGGAATTCCGCGGTCGTGCGGTTCTGGTCGGAGCTGATGACGATCGCCGAGCACTGGTCCATCGCCGCGCGGTCCGCCGAGGCGACCACCGCGTTGCGGTCGACCACGTCCACCGAGGTGTCGGAGACGCGCACGAACAGCGCCTCGAGCGCGGCCCGGTCGCCCTGCGGCGGCGCGGTGGCCAGCAGCATGCCGCCCTGCTCGGGCAGCGTCGCGACCGCCGAGCACGGGATGGCGGCGTTCAGGTCGATCGGCACCTGCGACATCAACGGTGCCTGGATATTGCCGAGCTTGCCGTTCTGGGGCCAGTTCAGCTGGGCGGTCGTCTGGGTGACCGGCAGGAACGGCGTCGCCACCGCGAACAGGGCGCCGAGGAGCCCGGCGACCAGCGCGATCCATCGCGCGATCCGGAAGTCCTTCGCGGACGCCACCGGCGCGGCGGGCGGCTTGGTGAGAACAGCAGTTGCGGCGTCTGGCACGGTTCGCCATGGTATCCGCACCCTCTTACTTGTGAGGGGTTGCACGCCATGCCTGTGAACATGCTTCGCGCTACGGTGTGAAGTTCAAGCGTTTCATTAAGGGTGCGACGTGCGCCTGCCATGCCGTGCGGCGGGCCGGCCCACGACGACCGGCCGTTTCGAAGCGATGCGAATTCGCTATCGATCCAGGTCCGGAGCCGGTGATCCATGGACAACCAGGCACGGCACAGGAGTTTTTCGATGTTACCAGTGTGCACGGTGCATATAGATAAAAAATGCAGTAACCGTTACGCGCGGTAACAGCCCCGCATAATAAAGGCGATCCGGGACAGCGGGAGTTGATTCGCGAAGGTTTCCGCACGAAATGGTAGGCGCGAACAATGCACTACCGAAAAATGCCTTTCGTATTCTTGAACACGACAGCTTCACATCACGTGACTGTCGATTTCACCAAGGAGTACGCATGTTCGACAATAAATTCTTCGCACGGGCGACACTGGCCACCGCCGGCTGTCTGGTCGCCGCGACGACCTTCGGCATCGGCCCGGCGACGGCGGCGGGCTCGACCACCGTCGCGCCTGCGGGCGCCGCGGTCTCGGCGACCAATGTGGGCACGGTGAAGGCGGTCGCCGGTGGTGTCAGCATCACCTGCACCACCTCCAACGCCACCGGCGCGGTGCCTGCGGCGCCGAACAACACCAACCCCAGCGGCCCGATCACCGTCCCGATCAGCGCGCCCACCTTCACCGGCTGCACGACCAGCATGTGGGGCGTGAGCGCGACCGTGACCACCAGTGGCAGCTGGTCGATCACGGGCCAGAACGGCACGCCGATCGCCGGGACCATCAATATCCCGCAGGGCGGCATGGTCATCCAGACCAGCGGCCTGGCCTCCTGCAAGATCGTCGTCGCCCCCACCGCGGCGGCGAGTCTCGCTGGCACCTGGACCAACGGCAGCCCGTCGACCGTGCAGGCGACCAATGCCCCGGCGCCGATCAAGGTGACCGGTAGCTTCGGCTGCCCGACCAGTGCGACGACCGGGCAGGTGACAGGCAAATACGCCGTGAACAACACCACCACCCCGTCGGTGCCGATTACCGTCGGCCCGTGATTCGTCGCGCCGAAGTCGTCTCGAATTCGGTGCGTCGAATGGTTTTGCAGTAAAGAACCCGCGTGCGCCTCAGGCACGCGGGTTCCTTAAAAACTATATCCGATCAACCAAACGCACACCGCGGGCCGGTGGGTGGATTTTGTCGTGCGCCGCATGTCCGTCAACTCGTTCGGCACCCACCGATCCGGACCCCACTCCCTTCCGACCCCCTCCCCTCCCTAGACTCGACTCCATGACCAAGGTGAATCTCGAAACCAACTACGGACCGATCGTGCTCGAGTTGGACGACCAGGCCGCGCCGAACACGGTCGCCAACTTCGTGAACTACGTGAACGCTGGCCATTACAACGGCACCGTGTTCCACCGCGTCATCCCCGGTTTCATGGTTCAGGGCGGCGGGTTCGAGCCCGGCCTGAAGCAGAAGCCCACGCAGGCGCCGATCCAGAACGAGGCGACCAACGGCCTCAAGAACGACAAGTACACCGTCGCGATGGCCCGCACCAACGACCCGCACTCGGCCACCGCCCAGTTCTTCATCAACGTCTCCGACAACGCCTTCCTCAACCACACCGCCCCCCAGGGCCAGGGCTGGGGCTACGCCGTCTTCGGCAAGGTCTCCGACGGCACCGACGTCGTCGACAAGATCGCCGCCGTCTCCACCGGCAACGCTGGCCCCCACCAGGACGTCCCCGTCGACGACGTCATCATCGAATCCGCCACCGTCGCTTAATTATTCGATGCTCTGAAGGGTCGCTACCCGTCGGGTGGCGACCCTTTCACAGATTGCAGAGCGGGCCGCCACGGAGAGTCTCCGGGGCGGCCCGCTTCGCAGGGGTTTTACAGCGGCAGGACGTGGTGTTTGCGGGGGTTGCGCTGGATCTTCTTGTCCTGCAGGAGTTTCAGGGCTCGGCGGATTTCGAGGCGGGTGGTGGCCGGTTCGATGACCGCGTCGATGAAACCGCGTTCGGCTGCCACCCAGGGGGTGGCGATGTTGGTGTTGTAGAAGTCGATGAGGTTCTGGCGGATGGCGGCGCGCTGGTCCTCGGGGGCGGCGGCGATCTGGGCGGCGCCCAGCAGGCTGACGGCGCCCTCGGCGCCCATGACGGCCAGCCGGGCGGTCGGCCAGGCGAGGTTGATGTCGGCGCCGAGCTGCTTGGAGCCCATCACCGCGTAGCCGCCGCCGTAGGACTTGCGGACGACGAGGGTGATCTTGGGGACCGAGGCCTCGACGTAGGAGAACAGGAAGCGGCCACCACGCTTGATCACGCCGACCTTCTCCTGTTCGACACCGGGCAGGAAGCCGGGGGTGTCGACGACGAAGACCAGCGGGATCTCGAACGCGTCGCACAGGCGCACGAAATGCGAGGCCTTGTCGGAGGCGCGCGCGTCGAGGGCACCGGCCGAGGCCAGCGGCTGGTTGGCGACGACACCGACGGTCTGACCGTCGACGCGGGAGAAACCGGTGATGATGTTCGGGCCGGTCTCGGCGCTGATCTCCTTGAACTCACCGTCGTCGAAGATGCGCAGCAGGATCTCGTGCATGTCGTAGCCGGCATTGTCGGAATCCGGCATGAGCGTGTTCAGCTCGCGGTCGGAGTCGGTGATCTCCGGTTCCAGACCGGGGTTCACCACCGGCGGCAGTTCCTGGCAGCTGCTCGGCATGTAGCTCAGGTACTCGCGCACCCAGGTGAACGCCGCCTCCTCGTCCTTGGCGACGTGGTGGATGTTGCCGTACTCGGCCTGCGTGCGCGCACCGCCGAGTTCCTCGAGGCTGACGTCCTCGCCGGTGACCTCTTTGATGATCTTCGGACCGGTGACGAACATGTGCGCGGACTCGGTCGCCACCACCACATCGGTGCAGATCGGCTCGTACACCGCGCCACCGGCGCAGTTGCCCAGGATCAGCGAGACCAGCGGCACCATGCCGGACAGCGGCTCGAGATTGGTCGCCATCCAGGCGTACCAGGCCAGCGAGCTGATCGCCTCCTGCACGCGCGCGCCGCCGGAATCGTTGATGCCGACCAGCGGGATCCCGACCTTGGACGCGTACTGCATGATGCCGCACAGCTTGCGGCCGAACGCCTCACCGACCGAACCGCCGTAGACGGTCTGATCGTGCGAGAACACCGCCACCGGGCGACCATCGACCATGCCGTGCCCGACGACGACACCGTCACCGTAGAGCGCGGTCGGGTCGCCGGGCTTGCGGACCAGGGCACCGATCTCGACGAAGGTGCCCGGGTCCATCAGCATGTTGATCCGGTCGCGGGCACTCGGAATGCCCTTCCGCGCCCGCTTCTCGATCCCCTTCGCACCCGCGGGCTCTTTGGCGAGCTCGAGGCGCTGATGTAGATCGGCAAGCTTTTCGGCGGTCGTGCTCACTTCTCTCCCTTGGCGGCAATCGCGGCCAACTTGGCTGCGAGGTCGGCTCCGATCTGGCCGATCCGCGGTTCGTCGACGATCTGCAGGTGATCGCCCGGGATGTGGACGATCTCCAGGTTCGGGACGTATTCGTCCCAGCCGCCGTTGGGCTTGCGATCGGCGAAGCGGGGCTCGAGCTCGATCGCACCGTCGTGGTAGCGATCGGCCAGGTAGAGCACCACGTCACCGTCGTACTTGCGCGGGCGCACCTGCTGCAGCGCGCGGTTCTCGATCCAGGAGGTGCGCTGGTGTTCGAGCACACCGCCGGGGATCTTCGCTCCGGACAGCTTGATCAGGTCGCTGATCATCGAGAACTGCTCGGCGTCGGAGGCCGCGGCCAGTTCCTCGATCTGATCACGGTCGAGCTCGGCGGGGACGTTGTAGGTCTTCTTGGCGAAGGCCTGGTAGCGCTCGAGGCGGCGCACGCGCTCCTCGGGGCTGTTGTCCTCGTCCTCGACGGTCATCGCGAGGTCGATCAGACCGACGTAGCGCACGTCGGCGCCTTCCTCGCGCAGCAGCTGACCCACCTGCAGCGCCAGCACCGCACCCAGCGACCAGCCGTACAGCACGTACGGGCCTTCACCCTGGATCTTGCGCAGCTCCGGCAGGTACTGACGGGCGCGTTCCTCGATGGAACCGTCGACGCGCTCGATGCCGTACATCGGGGTGTCGGCGGGCAGGCGCTTCAGCAGCGGCTCGTAGACGAGCGTGTTGCCGCCGGCCGGGTGGAACACGAACACCGGGGTGGCGGTGGAACCTTCGACGCGGGCACGCAGCGGACGGATGAAGCCGTCCACGTCGGCGCCGCTGTCCTGCAGGTTGCGCACGACCTCGGAGAGCTGCTCGATGGTCTCGCAGTCGAGCACGTCGTCGACGGTGACCTCCGCACCGACCCGCTCGGTGAGGCGGGCCGCCATCTTCTCGGCGACTTCCTCTTCGAGGATCGGGAGGGTGTTGAAGATGCCGCCCGGAGAGGTGCCGGTCACGACAGCCCAGGTGGCGTAGGCGAGGCGCTCGGCAGCGTCACGTGGCGGAACGTTGTCCTCGTCACCGGCCGGGGCCGAGTAGTCGACGTCCGGCGCGACCGGCTCGGCGACAGGCGCGACTTCAGCGGCAGGAGCAGCCACTTCGGCAGCGGCAGCCGAAACCGATTCGGCAGCAGCGGCTTCCGACGGCAACTCGGCACCGGCCGCTTTCGCCGCGGCCAGCGGATCATCGCCCGCGGCAATCGCGGCACGCGCGGCCTCGACGAAGTTGGCGTCGACGCCGATCTCGACGTCCTCACCGGCGGCCTTGGCAGCAGCCTGCTTCTCCGCCATCGCCGCGACCTCGTCGCGATGCTCGATCGCGTACCGCAGCACCTTCGACACCTCGTGGAGGCTGGCGTCGCGAACGGCGGAGATCTGCAGCTGCGGAATGTCGAACTCGTACTCGACGCGGTTCTTGATCCGCATCGCCATCAGCGAGTCCAGGCCGAGCTCCATCAGCGGAATCTCCATCGGGAGATCCTCGACGGCATAGCCCATCGACTCGGCGACGATGATGCACAGTCGCTGCTCGACGGTCTCACTGCCGTTGGGGTCCCAGCGGTCGCTGGTCGCCACGGCCACCTCGGCGGCGGTCGGTTCGGCGACGGCAGCGGCGGCCGGAACGGCAACGGCGGCAACCGGCTCGGGCAGTGCGGCACCGGAGGTGACGACCGCGTCGAACAGCAGGGTGAAGCCGACCGGGGTCTTCGCGTGCACCTGCACCGACGCACCACCGAGGTGTGGGGTGAGCGTGGTGGTCAGCGTGCCGGTGGTAGGCAGCGCGGCGTGCGGATGCGACACCGTCACGGCGACATCCGAAAGCACCTGCGCGGCAGCGGCTTGCACCAGCGCGGCCAGATCGGTGACCGAGGAAGCCTGCACCTCCCAGGCGTGACGACCGTCCGGCATGGCGACATGCGCGCCGGGCACCCGGCTGTTGCCGCCGCTCGCGGCGAAGGTGGCCTTGGGCCAGTACGCCTTGCGCACGAACGCGGTTCGCGGCACATCGGCGTAATCACCCTGCGGCAGGATCGAACTCAGGTTCACCGCGTGGCCGTGCACGTACAGCTGAGCGAGCGCGCCGATGACACCGGCGGACTCGTCTTCCTTGCGCTTGAGCGTCGGGATGAGCTGCGCGTCGTGCACGCCCGCGGCGAAGGTGGTGCCCAGGACCTGCATCAGCGCAACGGAATTGGGCGCCAGCTCCAGGAACGTGGTGTGCCCGGAGTCGACGGCGGCCTTGATGGCATTGGTGAAGTACACCGAGTGGCGCATGTTCTTCACCCAGTAGGGCTCGTCGTGGATCGGCTCGGTTCCGGGCCTGAAGTACAGGCCCTCGTGCACGGTCGAGTACAGGCCGGTCTTCAGCGAGGTGGGCTCGATGCCCGCCAGTTCGGCGGCGAGTTCGCCCAGCAGCGGGTCCATCTGCGAGGTGTGGCCAGCGCCGCGGGTGGGCAGGATGCGGGCGAACTTGCCCATGCCCTCCACCTCGGCGACGATCTGCTCGACCTGCTCGCGGGGACCACCGATGACGGTGTTGGTCGGCGCGGCGTACACCGCGCACTCCACGTCGGGGAAGCGCGGCAGCAGCTCGGCGACGTCGTGTGCGCTGAGCTCGACGAGTGCCATATTGCGCACGTCGTCCTCGGTGATCATCTGCTCGCCCTCGCCCATCAGGCGCGAACGGGCGCAGATCACGCGCACCGCGTCCTCGAGGCTCAGGCCGCCCGCGATGTACGCGCCCGCGACCTCACCCATCGAATGACCGACCACCGCGGCGGGTTCGGCGCCGTGTGCGCGCAGCACCGCGGCCAGACCCAGCTGGGTGGTGAAAATGCCGACCTGGCAGGTGCCGACGTCGTAGTCCTGCTCGTCGTCGAGGAACATCTCGCGAATCGAGTATCCGGCCTCGTCCTGCACCAGCTCGTCGACCTCGTCGACGGTCTTGCGGAAGATCGAGTTCTCGTTGTAGAGCTGCTTGGACATCTTGCGGTGCTGCGCGCCGAAGCCACACATCACCCAGACCGGCGCGGCGGCGGCCGGGGAATCGGCGGTGAACACACCGGCGCCGGGCTTGCCCTCGGCGATGGCGCGCAGACCGGCGACGGCCTCTTCGTGCGTCTTGGCCAGCACCACACCACGCGAACGGTGATGGCTGCGCTTGGCCAGCGACCGCGCGACATCGGTCAGCGGCACGTCCTTGCCGGGGCCTTCGAGCCAGTCGGCCAGCTCGGCGGCGGCGCGCTTGCGGCGCGAGGGCAGGTAGGCGGACACGGCCAGGATCACCGGCAGCGGCTCGGCGCGCTCGCCGTCCCACTCGAGCACAGCTTCCGCGTCCTGGGCGGCGGCGACGATCGCGGCGGCCTCGGCGACCACATCGGTGGCCTCTTCGTCGGCGAGCTCGTGGGCGGCGACCTGCTCGGGCGTCACCTCGACATCGGGAACGACCGGGGTCGGCACGTATTCCTGCAGCACGACGTGGGCGTTGGTGCCACCGAAACCGAAACCGGAGATGCCGACGGTCGCGACGCCGCTGTAGCGCGGGTACTCGGTCGGCTCGTCGACGACCTTGAGGTTGGCCTGCTCGAACGGGATGTACGGGCTCGGGCCCGCGTAGTTGATGTTCGGCGGAATCACGTTGTGCTGGAACGACATCAGCACCTTGGCGAGGCTCGCCGCGCCCGCGCCGGATTCGAGGTGACCGAAATTGGTCTTGACCGAACCCAGCAGGGCGGGCTTGTCGGCGTCACGGCCACGGCCGACGACGCGAGCGAGCGCCTCGGCTTCGATCGGGTCGCCGATGGGGGTGCCGGTGCCGTGTGCCTCGATGTAGTCGACGGAGGACGGGACGATGCCCGCGTCGCGGTAGGCGCGGCGCAGCACATCGGCCTGCGCGTCCGGGTTCGGCGCGAGCAGGCCGTTGGAGCGGCCGTCGTTGTTGACCGCCGAGCCCTTGACCACCGCGTAGATGTGGTCGCCGTCGCGTTCGGCGTCGGCGAGCCGCTTGAGCACCACCAGGCCTGCGCCCTCGGAGCGAACCATGCCGTCGGCGTCCTTGGAGAACGCCTTGATGCGGCCGTCCGCGGAGGTGCCCGGCGCGAAACCGAGCGTCGGGAACGGCATCAGCAGCATGTTCACACCGCCGGCCAGCGCCACGTCGGCGTCGCCCTCCCGCAGCGCGCGCACCGCCTGGTGCACCGCGACGAGGGTGGACGAGCAGGCGGTGTCCACGGTGACCGACGGGCCACGGAAGTCGTAGAAGTAGGACACCCGGTTGGCGATGATGCCGTTGGAGCTGCCCATGATCGCGTAGCCCTCGGCCGACGCGGGGATATCCGGGTCGGTCTCACCGAGCGCGAGCGCGGCGATCATCCCGAAGTCGCTGGAGGAGGAACCGATGAACATGCCGACCGGCGCGCCCTTGAGGTCGCTCGCCGGAATCCGCGCGTGCTCGAGCGCCTCCCAGGTGAGCTCCATCATCAGGCGCTGCTGCGGATCCATCCGCTCGACCTCGACCGGCGAGGTCGCGAAGAACTCGGCGTCGAAGCCCTTGACGACGTCCTGGTCGAGGTAGCCGCCCCTGGTCTTGCCCTCGGCGACGGCCGCGGCCACGGTGGGGTCGCTGAGGAACTCGGCCCAGCGGCCCTCGGGCAGCTCCCGGATCGCGTCACCGCGACCGATGATGAACTCCCAGGTCGACTCGGGCGTATCGCCCGCGCCCGGCAGACGCGTCGACAGACCGACGACCGCGATGTCGTGCGCCTCGCTCGGCGTGAACGCGGCGGTGTAGTCCTCGTCGTTCTCCGCGGCGGGCTCCGGCTCACCGTTGACGATGATCTCGGCCAGCGACGCGATCGTCGGATGCTGGTAGATCACCGTGGGAGCAAGCGAGACACCGGTGTAGTCCTCGATGTCGCCACCGAGGGCGAGGGCATCGCGCGAGGCCAGCCCGAACTCCTCCATCGGCCGGTCGACGGTGATCGCGTCGACCGCCTGTCCGGTCGCGTCCGCGACCCATTTCCGCAGCCAGTCGCGTACCTCGGCAACCGAGTGGTCACCCGCAGGGGTGCTCGTCGCGGGAACTTCGGGGTTCTGGTTGGGCGTGCCCTCGTTGTCAGCCATCAATTCCTCAAGCTACCTGTCTGCGTACAGGGCGCGCCGTGGAATGACGCCCGGCGTGTATGGCACGCCGAGCGTCATCACCGAACCGGTCGGCCGATTACTCTTCTGGTGCATCGGGGAAAGCCTGCTGGGTGTAACCACCGCGCAGCGTTCCCTCGAGGTAGGCGGCCTTGCAGGCCCGCCGGGCAATCTTTCCACTGGAGGTACGCGGGATGGAACCCGCGGGGACCAGCAGGATGTCACGAGCGGTCACGCCGTGGCGCAGCGAGACCGCAGCGCGCACCGCGTCCGAGATCGGGCCTGGGTCGGCCTTGCCCGCGCCGGGACCACGTTCGGCCACGATGACCAGCTGCTCGGACGCGTCGTCGGCATCGAACTTCAGGCCGGAGTGGCTGTCGGCGGCGAAGACCTCGGCGGGCAGCTGGTTGGCAGGCACCGCGAAGGCTGCGACGAAACCGGGCCGCAGCGCCTTGGAGGCCTCCTGCGCGGAGTACTCCAGATCCTGCGGGTAGTGGTTGCGGCCGTCGACGATCACCAGGTCCTTGACGCGACCGGTGATGTAGAGCTCACCTTCGAAGTAGACGCCGAAGTCGCCGGTGCGCATCCAGTCCGCGTCGGCGGCGGTGCCCTCGGTGTGCCCACCCGGCTGACGCTCGGTGACCCGGTTGCGGAAGGTCTTGGTCGACTCGTCGGGGCGTCCCCAGTAACCGATGCCCATGTTGTTGCCGTGCAGCCAGATCTCGCCGACCTGGCCGTCGGGCAGCTCGCGGCCGCCGTCGGGGCTCTCCACCGACTCGGGGTCGATGATCGCGGCCCACTGCGACAGGCCCACGTAACCGCAGGAGACCTGCGCGATGGCGTTCTCGGCGGACTGCTCCACGCGGACCATCCGGCCCCTGTTGAGCTCGTCGCGGTCGACGTAGATGTACTTGGCCTCGTCCTCGGCCTTGGTCGCCGAGACGAACAGCGTCGCCTCCGCCATGCCGTAGCAGGGCTTGATCGCGGTCTTGGGCAGGCCGTACGGGGCGAACGCCTCGTTGAACTTCTTCATCGACGAGACCGTCACCGGCTCGGAACCGTTGATCAGGCCGATGACGTTCGACAGGTCGAGCGACTCGCCCGCCTTCGGCACACCACGCGCCGCGGCGTGCTCGAACGCGAAGTTCGGCGCGGCCGCGAACGTGCCCGCACCGTCGGAGACGGCGGCCAGCTCGTTGATCCAGCGCGAGGGGCGGCGCACGAACGCGCTCGGCGACATGATGGTGATGAACTTGCCGCCGACCGCGGGCAGGATGACCGTCAGCAGGCCCATGTCGTGGAACAACGGCAGCCAGGTGACGCCGCGCGAGTTCTCGTTCATGTTCAGCGAGTTGATCATCTGCAGCAGGTTGGTGCCGACCGCGCGGTGGGTGATCTCCACACCGGCCGGGACCCGGGTCGAGCCCGAGGTGTACTGCAGGTAGGCGATGTCATCGATCGCGGTGTCGGGGCGGACCCAGGAATCACCGAGGGTGTCCGGGATGGCGTCGACGGCGATGATGCGCGGACGCTGCGCGGCGGGCAGCGAGCGGAAGAACTGGCGGACACCGGCGGCCGAGGAGGTCGCGGTGAGGATCGCCGAGGGCTCACAGTCACCGAGCACGGCGTGCAGCCGGTCGGTGTGGCCCGGCTCGTCCGGGTCGAACAGCGGGACCGAGATGGTGCCCGCGTAGATCGCCGCGAAGAAGGAGATCACGTAGTCCAGGCCCTGCGGCGCGAGGATCGCGACCCGGTCGCCCGGGTTGGTCACCTGCTGCAGGCGAGCGGCCACCGCGCGCAGCCGAACTCCGAACTCCTGCCAGGTCAGCTCGTGCACCTCGCCGTCGCGTTCCCGCGAGTAGTCGATGTAGCGGTACGCGAGCGTGTTCGCATCGTTACGGGTGTGCTTCTCGACGTGATCGACCAGGGTCCGACCCTCGGGAATGATGAGGTTCCCGGTTTCGTCCAGGTAGTCGTCGAAAGTCTCTTCCATTCCTTCTTCTCCTCCGAGGCCCAGACACCGGTGAATTTCCCAACGCACTTCGGCGCTGACACCTGTGAGGCCCCGACTCGCTATCGCCACCGGCCCCCGGACGACGCCGTGCGTGCATCCTGACAACCTGCGGATTTTCGAGCGGTCTGCGCGGTGACCGCTTATCGGCTAGATGTTCTCAAACCAGAGTCATGTTACAGAGAACCCCCGCTCAGTCCTCCCGCAGCAGCGGAATGACAGGCGCGAAAGCGTCCATCTGGGTGGGGAAGATACCCACATACGACATCGACGTGAGTTCGCGCACACGCTTGATCTGTTCGGCGATCTCTTCGAAGCTGCCGATCGCGACGTACGGCGAATTCAGGATGTCTTCCACCGACAGCTCCACGTCGACCTCGAGGTCGGGGTGCAGGCCGCGTTCGATCGCGCGCAGCGCCATCTCCGCGGTCTTCTCCCGATCGTCGGTGATGACGATGGCGGTGATCGCCCAATTCAGCTCGATGTCGGCGAACCGGTCGCCGGCAGCGGCCTTGACGATATTGACCTTCTCGATCGTCTTCTCGAGCGTGATACCCGAGAGCAGACCCTTGCCGTTCTTGGTGGTCTGCGGGACGACGGAGACGATGTCGGCGTGCTTGGCCGCCAGCGCGAGCATCTTCGGCCCGCCGCCACCGGTGCACAGCGGCGGACGCGGGCCCTGCCGTGGTCGCGGCGTGCCCTTGATGCCGCGCACCTGGTAGTGCTTGCCCTCGAAGTTGCATTCCTGGCCGCGCAGCAGCGTGTCCAGGATGGTCAGCGACTCGTCGAGCTTCTCCAGGCGGACGCCGGGACGTTCGTAGGGAAGGCCCGCGTTCTCGAACTCTTCCTTGATCCAGCCCGCGCCGACGCCGACCTCGAGCCTGCCCTTGGACAGCACATCGATGGTGGCCAGGTCCTTGGCGAGCACGACGGGGTGCCGGAAGCCGTTGGCCAGCACCGACGTGCCGAGCCGGATCTTCTCCGTCGCCTGGGTCAGTGCGCCCAGCGCGGCGATCGGCCCGATCTGGTCACCCAGGTGGTCGGGCACGAAGAAGGTGTCGTACCCGTACTCCTCGGCCTGCTGCGCAGTCTGGACGAACTTGCGTGCGCCGCCCTCCTGCTTGTTGCCCTCGCCCGCCGCTCCGAAGCGGAACGGACGCAGCGGCGTACCCAGCGCGGTCAACTCACCGACGGGTGCGGCAGCTTCGGTCATGAACTCATCGCTCCTGGCTGTTGCACGCTCTCGCGTACTAGGCGGTGTACTCGGGCTCGGTACTCGGGCTCGCCACCTACTCCGCGGTAGCGGGGGTAGACGGCGCGATCACCAGCGCACTTTACAGCGTGCGGGCGAATGGGAGTGCGGATGTCACAGCGAGGCATGATCCATGGCAATTGCACACCCGCTGTGACTGTGACAACTCCGCCCTCGCAGGGCCGATCTGCGGTGTCCCCCGAGGGCCCTGCGTGGTCACGCTTCGATACCGCCTCCGGGCCCGCCGGGAACACCGCCCGCTCAGGAATGCGGTGGGTGCGGCGCGTTCTCGATCAGCCCTGCGGCCCAGTTCACTGTCCACTGGGTGGCGGTGGTGCCCTGCGCGTCGACCGTGTTGGTGGCGTACAGCGCGTGGACCGGGTTGCCCGCGGAGCGGATCAGGGCGCCCAGGCTGGTCAGCGCGTTGGCCGGGTTGAGGGCCTGGCGTGGCGCGTCGCAGATCATGTCGCCGGGCGCGCAGATGGAGTTCACCTTCGGCGCCAGCGAGCCGAAACCGCCGGGACGGGCACCGGTCATGCTGATGCCGGGCACGTTGATGCCCCTGAGCGCGACCTCCGCGCCCTGGCCCGCCGGCGGCGGATCGCCGATCTCGGTGGGCTGGCCCGGACCGGGGTCGCCGGTGCGGCGGCCGTCGGCGATGACCGTCACGCCCAGGACCTTGTCGGCCGGGATGGGACCGTTGCCCGCGCCGATCTGCGCGGCCAGGTCACCGGCGATGACGGCGCCCTGGGAGAAGCCGGAGATGACATAGGTGGTCAGCGGGCATTCCTTGTGCCGCTGGGCCAGGATGTCGGTCGCCCGCGCTGTGCCCTCGGTGCGGCTGTTGTTGTAGGAGGCCTGGCCGTCCGGCGGGATCGCGATCGGGTTCGAGAACTGGGCCACGTAGGGCACCGTGTACACCTCGAGCCGGTTCTCCGGGAACTGCGCGCGCAACGGCCCGCTGACGCTGAGCATCAGCGAGATCGGGTTGGCGGTGGGGTTGTACGGATCGTCGGTGCTCGCCGACTCCCAGGTGCCGGGGATCGAGAGCAGCATCACATCGGGACAGTCCGCCGACTGCGACGTCGGTGGCGGCGGTCCGGGCGGCGTGGGGCCCGGCTCGCGCAACCGGCCTGCGAGCAGGTACCAGAGCAGCACGATGACGATGATCGCCAGGACGAACAGCGCCAGCACGGTCAGGCACCCCACAGGCCAGAGCCTGCGGGTGCGTCGCGTCGGTCGGGGGTTCACTAGCAGTAGGTGGAGGTCGCGGCGGCGATGTAGATCTGAGCTGCCTTGTTGACGTCCATCTTGGCCGGGTCGAAGGCCGGATCGGTGCCTGCCATCGCGGCAACGAAGGTCGCCATGTCGGATTCACTCGCGCCGGTGGCCTTCGTCGAGCAGATGTAGCTCGCCGCGGTCAGCGCGCTGGCCGGGTCGGCCGGGGTGATCCCGTTCTCGGCCAGCTCGTCGAGGAAGGCCTTGTCCTTACCGGCAGCGGGCGCCGCCGCGGCCGAGGTGGTCTCCGGCGCGGCCTGCGGCTGCTCGGGGGCAGCGCTGGTCTCCGGTGCGGCGGTCGCCGACGGCGCGTGGTCGCCGTGGCCGCCTTCCGCGGGCGCCTGGGTGGCCGAAGCGGCAGCGCTCGCGGTGGTGGAGAGGGTGGGCGTCTGCGAAGCGGTCGAGTCGTTGCCGCCACAGGCGGACAACAGGGCGACGGCAGCCAGGGCCGCGACCGATCCGGCTACCTTGCCAGGGATCCGATGCATGAAGATGTCTTTCCTCGATCGTTCGTCAGGGAAGCGGTCGCAGACCAGGCTAGCCGCACACTCGGCGCCGCCGGGTACCGCGCGACGATGCTCAGAGAGTTCTCAGCCCGAGCTCACACCCCGTGAACTTCGGATTTGCCATCGCGCACGACGATGAACCCGGTCTGAAAGTTCTGCTGGATTCCGCCGGGGACGGCGAATTCGTCGGACACCGGATACCCCAGCCGTCCGTTCTCGAACCCCTGCGCACCCCAGGCGTCGGCGACCGCGCCGTTGCGCACCGACCAGGCGCCCGACAGCGGACTCCAGTAGATGTTGCCGCCCTCGAACCTGCTGTAGCGCCCGAGATCCTTCAGCGGCGCCTCCTCGGCCACCGGGAAGCCGAGCGGGCTGTTCTCGAAGCCGAGGGTGGCGTACTTGTCCAGGATGAACCCCTGCACACGGTGGGCGCCGGTAGCCGCGCTGTAGAACATGGGGCCGTGTTCGAAGGCCTGCACCACGCCGTCGCGGCTGGGCGTCGGCGCCTCGGCCGCCACCGGATAGCCGGCCGGGCCACGCTCGTAGCCCTGCTTGCCCCATTCCTCGAGGATCGCGCCGCGCATCACCTGGGCGCCGGTATCGGGGGTCCAATAGATCGAGCCGCCCTCGAAGGTCTGCATCCGGCCGCGCCCGTCGGGCAGGCCACGCTCGTCGCCGGTCGGCAGGCCGAGCGGTGAGAGCGGACCGCCGACGCCCGTGTAGGCACCGCCGATGCGGCCCGCGACCGGGTGCGCGCCGGTCGCCGCGGAATAGAAGACACGGCCGTTCACGAAGTCCTGCACCACCGCGGGCCCCTGGGTGTACTCGCCGGTGACACAGTTGCCGATCCAGCTCTGCGCCACCGGGGCGATCGCACCGGCCGTCGCGCAGGTGGCGCCGTCGGGGTCGGCGCCGAGAGCGGCCGCGGCCTGCGGCCAGGACTGGCGCATCTCGAAGTCCCAGTACGGCCAGGTGTGCGTCCCGGAGGGCCGGTAGTTGACCTGTACCGGAATCGCGAGTTCACCCAGCTTGGTGACGAAGTTCTGCGTCGAGAGCCTGGACAGGATCTCGAGCCCGGCGCCCGACCAGTTGTCACTGGTCATCGGCAGCGGACCGGGCTGGTCATGCGTGCCTGCCAGCCCGCTGCCCGAGGACACGTACACGCTGATCCCCTGCAGCTTGTCGGCCATGCGCTCCGGATCGTGCGCCGCCCATTCCGGTCCGCCGGGCGGCCCCCACATCGCCGTCGAGTCGTAGCCACCCACGGTGCGGATCGCGAACTCGATCGCCTGCGGCATGCCGAGCGTGGTGGTGGTCAGCAGTCCGGAATACGACGCGGCGAACTTGACGAAATCCGGGTTCCGGGCGGCCAGATTCATCGCGCCGGTGCCGCCCATCGACAGGCCGGCGACGCCGCGGACATCGGTGGTCCGCCAATCGCGTTCGAGCAGCGGTGGCAGTTCCTTGGTCAGGAATGTTTCCCACCGATAGTGCTTTCCGTTGTTCGGTTGCAGCCAGTCGGTATAGAAACTGGACTGTCCACCGACGGGCAGCACGACATTCACATTCTTGTCGGCGAAGAATCCCTCCGCGTCGGCGTCTTTGGTCCAGCCGTTTTCGTCGTCGGTGGCCCGGAGACCGTCGAGCATGAGCAGCACCGGAAAACGCGCGTCGGGCCGCAGATGCCAATCCCTGGCAAGCAACATCTGAACTTGGATAGCGGTATTCATCGCCGCGGAGTGCACCCACAGCGCCACCCGCCGATCCGACAGCCACTCGATGCGTTCGATCGCCGAGGGCGCTCCGGGCCGGGCGGCGGCCACAGCGGGAAACACGGACTGGCCCAAGGGAAGCGCGATCACCGTCGCCATGGCCAGTGGGGCGCCAAGTCGACACGCAAGGCGCCGCCGGGCGGACGGGCCGCGGTCCCTCTCCTTCTGCGCGACTCTCATCAGGTCGTTGTACCTCGCCAGGGGCGAGATAGGCGGCAGGCGCGCGGAAGTAAGGACCGGTTCACTTCGGTCTGTGACCTGACCGAACGCACGGTTGTGCAATCATCACCTCGTGCCGAACGTTCAACTCGTCTGCCTTCCCTTCGCCGGTTCCGGCGCCTCTTTCTTCCGAAACTCACAACCATCGGCCGCCGTCGATCTGGTGCCGATCCAGCTTCCGGGTCGCGAAGAACGATTCGGCGAAAAGCCGTACAGCGAAATGAATCTTGCACGGGCCGGAGTTGCCGAAACGATCGCGAAGACGGTCGACGCCGAAACATCGATCGCGTTGTTCGGCCACAGCCTCGGCGCGGTGCTGGCATTCGAGGTCGCCCGGCTGCTCGGAACGCGGGTTTCGCACCTTTTCGTCAGCGGCTCACCCGACCCGTGGCATCCGCGGTCCGAGCGCGCGTCCGAGCTTTCCGACGAGCAATTCCTCGCGCAGGTGGAGACATTCGCCGGTTACAGCCATCCGGCACTCGCGCATCCGGAGATGCGCCAAATCGTCCTGCCCGCGCTGCGGGCCGATGTCGCGATGCACGAGAACTACCTCGCCGAACCGGGGGCCGTGATCGCCGCGCCCATCACCGCGCTGCGCGGACGCGACGACGCCCTCGTCGCCGAGTCGGATATGCGAGGCTGGGCGGAAGCGACCTCCGCCGAGTTCGCACTGCACACCTTCGCCGGGGGGCACATGTACATCGCGGATCACCTCGACGAGGTCTGGCAGCTCGTTGCCGATACCGCTGTCACCCAGCATGCGTGACGACCTTTCCGGGGTAGCGCTGGTCACCGGCGCGGCGCGTGGCATCGGCCGCGCCTGCGCGGTGGCACTGGCCGAGTCCGGCTTCTCGCTGGTGCTGGTCGACATCGGTGCCGACACCCCCGAGGTGCCCTACCCGCTCGGCTCCGAGAGCCAGCTCGAATACACCCGCGACCTGTGCCTGGAGTCAGGCGCGAACACCGAGATCGTGCTCGGTGACGTCCGCAGCGCCGCCGATGTGGATGCCGCGATCGAGGTGGCGATCCAGCGTTTCGGCCGGCTCGACGCGGTGGTGAACTGCGCGGGCATCGTCCGGCCGTCGGGGCGCAGTGTCGACCTGGTGAGCGAGGACGACTGGGCGACCATGCTCGACATCAACCTCACCGGTCCGTTCCGCGTCTTGTCCGCCGCCGCGCGTGTCATGAAGCGGCAGGGCTCGGGCAGCATCGTCAATATCGCGTCGACGGCGGGGTTGGTCGGCTACCGGAATTTCGCCGGGTACGTGGCCTCCAAGCACGGCCTCGTCGGGTTGACCAAGGCCGCCGCCCTCGATCTGGCGCCGCACGGGGTGCGGGTCAATGCGGTGTGCCCGGGATCGGTGCACGACGACCCGGAGCTGGAGTCGATCATGCTCGGCGAGGTGGCCGCCGCCCTCGAACTCGCCGGGGACCACGAACAGACCTTTGTCAGGGACCAGCCGTCCAACGCGTTGGTCCGCGCGCAGGACGTCGCCGAAACAGTCGTCTGGCTGGCCTCCGAGCGAAGCCGCAGTGTGGTGGGCTCGGTGGTTACCGTCGACGGTGGCTTCACCTCTCGATAGATCCGGAAGCAGTGCAGGACATGGATATTCATCAGGCCGTCGGCGGCGCCGTCCGGTTGCATCAGCCGCTCGATCCCACCGAGCTGGTCGATCGGCTTCGCACCGAGATCGGTGTCGACCCCACTCTGATGCGTTCCTGGCTGCAACCGGTGCCGTTCGCCGCGGGTTCGGCGGCGGCGAAACAGCTTGTGCGCGGGCAGATGTCCCACCCGCTGCCTGGGCCGGGAGCGGCTCGGATCAGTTGCACGCAGTACAGCGATGGGGTCGTCGATGTGGTGTTGCTGGCGTGTGCCGATCTCACCGGTGCCCTGAGGTTGCTGCGTGAGCTGGGCGGTGAACCGATCGAGGATTCGGTGGCGGGATCGGTGATCGTCGACCTGCCGATCAGGGATTCCTTCCGTACGGAGTACGTGGTCGTCGCCTGTGCTGCCGTGTGCGCCCGCTATCTCGATGTCGCCGCGATTGCCGTGGATCTGGTCCGCCTGCACGCGCCGCGGCCTGCGGATGACGCCGCTCCGCTCGGCGAGCTCCTGCGTTGTGAGCTCACCCCCGGGCACTCCGTCTCCCAGATCGCCGCCGGTCTCGTTCCCGTACAGGACGATTCGGCGTTGCGCTCCATCCGGCTGATCGATGCGACGGCGACCCCGGGCGGATTCTTCCAGGATGACGATTCGCGCCACGATGTCGTCCTGACGCTCACCGCCACATCCGACCCCGCCCTGCTGCGCCTGCGCATTTCCGGCAACGCACTGGAAAGCGAGTTCACCGCAGCGCTGGCCGAGTCGATGGCGTTTGTGCACAGTGGAATTCAGGGGCCGGACACCCTGCTGCGCGATCTGGCCATGACCCGGCACCAACCGGAAGCCCCCAGCAATGGCGCCCCCGGCGATCGTCTGGAACTGCGCATCGTCGCCGCAGCCACCACCCAGCCGACCGCGACAGCCGTTGTCCACGAATCCAACTCGCTCTCCTACGCCGATCTCGATCAGCTGTCCGACACGGTCGCCGCCCACCTGCACGCCACCGGAATCCGCCCCGGCGACTTCGTCGTCCTCGCGATAGACAGGGGCCCTGAACTGATCGCCGTCGCACTCGGCATCTGGAAATGCGGTGCCGCCTACGTCCCGGTCGACGTCGAGTTCCCCATCGAGCGCATCCGGCACGTGGCCACCGACGCGAACGCACGCCTGGTCGTCGCCGAGCCGCGCATCGCCGCCGAACTCGCCGACAACACCACCACCGCATCCGATCTGCTCGCGGCGTCCTCGGCACAACGACCCCACCACGCTCTGTCGGATCTGCTGCCCGCCTATGCGATCTACACCTCGGGCACCACCGGCGTCCCGAAAGGCACCGTGGTCTCGCATCGCAGTGTGCTCGCACTGTTCGACGCACTGCGCACCGAATTCGCCCTCACCTCGGCCGATGTGTGGAGCGCCTTCCATTCCCCCGCGTTCGACTTCTCGGTGTGGGAGATCTGGGGTGCGCTCGTCACCGGCGGCCGCGTGGTCGTGGTGGACAAGCCGGTCGCCCGCGATCCCGGCCGATTCCACACGCTGCTGCGCGAGCACCGGGTGACCGTGCTCAACCAGACACCGTCCGCCTTCGCGCATCTCGACGCGGTCGACGCCCGTTCCGAGCGCCTGGCTGCCGTCCGTCTGGTGGTGCTCGGTGGTGAGGCGATGCAGTCGCACAGTGTGAGTTCCTGGCTCGACCGGCATCCGCGCCGGAGCTGCCAGGTGGTCGACATGTATGGCATCACCGAGACGACGGTGCACGTCACCGCTCATCGGGTCACCAAGTCCTCGGCGATGCGCAGGCCGGGTGCGGTCGGCGCCGCGATCTCCGGCTGGGAATTCGCCGTGCTCGGTGCCGATCTGCGGCCCGCGCCGGTCGGCTGCCCGGGCGAGATCTATGTCGCCGGTGCCGGTCTCGCGCAGTACTACATCGGCAAACCGGTTCTCACGGCCACGCGCTTCGTCGCCGGTCCCGACGGCCGACGCTGGTACCGCAGCGGCGATCTGGGCCGCACGCTCGGCGACGGTACCCTCGAGCATCTCGGCCGCATCGACGGCCAGGTGAAGGTCAACGGCTACCGGATCGAACTCGACGAGATCCGCGACTGCATCATGCGATACCCCGGAATCCTGGATGCCGCCGTGGTCTGCGCGAACACCGACGGCGAGCACGCGTTGAGCCGGATCGATGCCTTCTATGTCGGCGCCGACATCGACCCGGCCGACCTGCGCGCCGCGCTCGCCAGGTTCCTGCCGCACTACATGCAGCCCAGCACATTCACCGAGCTCACCGTCGTACCACTCACGACCAACGGCAAGGTCGACAAGGCGGCGCTGCCCGCACCCGACCAGTCGAGGGTGACCGACAGCAACGACGCACAGCAGGACACAGCCGTGCAGGCGCTGACCACCGCGTGGCGCACCGTCCTCGATGCCGAGCCCGCCGCCGACGACAACTTCTTCCTCGCCGGCGGAAACTCGCTGGCGGCAATCCATTTCTGCAACGAACTCGGCAACGCGGGCATCTCACTCGCCTTGACCGTGCTGTATCAGAACCCCACCTTCGGCGACCTGCTCGCCGTCGTCGCCGCGGTTAAGCGCTCGGCGGCCGCGGTCTGAACCGACCGCGGCCCACCTCAGCGGCTGAGGCTGCGCGCGTACAACCGAACCGCAGCCGGGACACTGATCGCCAGCAGCAGCGCGGCCCAGAGCAGCGTCGCCGCCACCGGATGCTGCATCGGCCACGCCTGCGAAGCCGTCGCGGGATCGATGTTCCCGAACAGCACCCGGATGGCCTGGGTCAACGCCGACACCGGATTCCACTCGGCGACGACCCGCAAGATCGTCGGCAACTCGCGAACCGGGATGTAGGTATTGGCGACGAAGGTCAGCGGAAACACGAGCAACAGGCTGGCGCCGTGGAACGCCTCCGCGGTGCGCACCAGCAATCCGATGAGCGCCATGACCCACGAGACCGCGTAGGCGAAGACGACAAGCAGCGCGAAGGCCGCCATCGCGTCGAGCCACGAGCCACGGACTCGCCAGCCCACCACCAGCCCGGCCAGTGACATCACCGCCAGGCCGACGACATTGATCACCACATCGCTGGTGGTCCGCCCGATCAGGACCGCCCCCGGCGCCATCGGCAGGGTACGGAATCGATCGATGATGCCGCGGCGCATGTCCTCGACCAGCGCCGCACCCGTGTACGGCGTCGCCGAGACCGCGGTCTGCGCGAAAACGCCTGCCACCAGGTACTCCCGGTAGCCACCCGCCGCTTCCGACACCTCGATCACGCCGCCGAACACGTAGGCGAACAACACGACGAACATGATCGGCGAGACCACCGAGAACAGCAGGACATCCGGTTCCCGGGACAGCCGGATGACGTTGCGTTTGACCATGGTCACCGTGTCGGCCACCACGTACCGCCAGGCGCCGGCAACCGGCGCCGTGATGACATCGGCCCTCATCGGTAACGCTGGGCGACTTCGACGCGGCGCAGCTTCCCGGACGACGTCTTCGGCAGCGAGTTGGGTTCGACCAACTCGACCAACGCGGGCGTGATCCCGCACTCCGCCGTCGTCCGCGCCGCGATCTCACCGCGCGCGGCCTCCCGGTCCGCGCCGGCGAATTCGGCGACCACGATCAGCCGATCCGACCCCACCCGCCCACCGGCCGCACTGAGCGCCACCACATTGCCCGCGCGGACACCGGCGACCGTGTCGACCGCCCGCTCCACATCGTGCGGGAAGATATTGCGCCCGCCGATCATGATCAATTCCTTGCTTCGTCCACACACCACCAGCTGCCCGTCGACGAGGTAGCCGAGGTCGCCGGTGCTGATCCACTCGTCCGCGGGTATCGCCGGATCGCCGAGATACCCCGACATCTGTCCGGTGGAACGGAATTCGACCTCACCCACCGCACGGTCGGCCTCGATCCCCTCGGCATGCGCGGAATCCCGCAGCCGCACCTCGACGCCGTCGAGCGGCTCGCCGAGCAGGGCGACTTTGCGATCGGGTGCGGTGGCGGTCGCCGCCAGCACATCGAATCGCAGCCCCGACGACGGCGCGGGCATGGTTACTCCGCACGCCGCTTCGGCGAGACCGTACGACGCGGCGATCGATTCCCGGGGAAAGCCGAATCGTGCCAGCTCGCTGCCGAATCGCTCGGAGGCCTCGACGTCGATCGGCTCACCGCCGTTGACGGCGAACCGCAACGAACCGAGGTCGGCGTTCTTGGCGACGCGGGCATAGCGCCCGAGCAGGGCGTAGGCGAAGTTCGGCGCCGCGGTGACGGTGGCCCGGCTCTCGGTCAGCCAGTCCAGCCAGTCGAACGGCGCCTTGGCGAACGCCGAGGTCGGCGCGAGCCAGGTGTCGGCGCCGGTGAGCAGTCCGCCGAGCAGCATGGTCAGGCCCATATCGTGGTAGAGCGGCAACCAGCTGCACAGCACGTCGGACCCGCGGTCGAACTTCTGCCGCTCGACCACGGCGTTGAGGTGGTTCAGTGTCGATTCGGCGGACAGGATCACCGTCTTCGACGAGCCGGTCGACCCCGCTGTGCCCTGGTAGACGGCGACATCGGCCGACCCGGTCGGCCGTGGCTGGAACGACGACCTCGCCGATCGCCATGACCCCACCGTCTCGGCTCCGATCAGCCGGACACTCTCGGCGGCACCGGCATCGGCCAGCGCGGCCAATCCGGTTCCCTGCCCGAACAGGTGCGAGATCCCGAGTGACGCGAGCTGCGAGCGGGTTCGCCCCGCCCAGATATCCACTCCGGCAAACCGGTTGGGCCCGGCGATGACGGTGGCCGCCCGGCCCGCCAGCCAGGCACCGCACAGCGCGGCGATGCCGTCGAACCGCGGCTCACCGAGCACCGCGATCGGCGCACCGGGCGTCTCGTCCTCGTCGAGCAAGCGCGCCGCGATCGCCTCGGAGCGCTCGTAGAGCGCGGCCCAGGTGCGCGCTTCCCATTCGCCCGTGTCCTTGTTCAGCAGTCTGAGCGTGCCGCTGCCCGCCAGATTCGCCTTGATCGCGTCGAGCAGCACATTGCCCGTCGACACCTGCATCGCTGTGCCCTTCGTCATTTCGCCCGCGCGGCGGCGGGCCGACGACGGTGGACCGCCGCCGCGATGTCGCCGAGCGTGGTGCACTCGAGCAGCTCGCGCTCGGAGACCCGCACGCCGAGGCGGTCCTCGATCGCGACGATCGAGATGGCGAAGGCCACCGAGTCGAGCCCGAGATCGTCGATCAGCCGCGACGAGGAGTCGATCTCGGCGACGTCGACCGAGAGTTCTTCGCGCAGTAGCGCTTCCAGTTCGTTTTCGATTTCCGAGACCTTCATGGTGTTCCCATCGTTGTCGTCGGCCCGGTCCGCGCCGAGCCTCATTCCGCTGTGTTGGCCCTGATCCGGGCCGCGACCTGGGCCAGGACATCCGGTTCGCACATGTCGTCGTGGCCGTGGTCGACCTCGACGACGGTGATCGAGCCGGTGACGTGGGGCTGCCACACGGCCGGGTCGATCGGCCGTTCCCGCCGGGCGGCACGGAACAGCACGAGGTCGGCCTCCAGCAGTCCGGGTGTGTGGTCGTGCAACAGCTCGGGATTGCGGCGCGCGACCGCGCGAACACCGGCGATCCGCTCCGCGGGCACCGCCCAGCCCCGCTCCCGGGTCATCAGCTCGGCCAAGCCCGCGTCGTCGAGCGTGGCCAGCTCCGCCGTGGTCGGGTCGAGGCCGACGGCGAGTGCGAAGCCACGGTTGAACTCGGGATCGTCGATGCTCGACGCCTCCCGTTCGGCCGCGTCGAAAGCCTGCGCGGGATAGCCGTCGAGCAGGATCGGCGGCGGCACGGTTCCGCCGAGCACGGTGAGCCGCACCGCCACCGCGTGCGCCAGCACCGCACCGAAGGACCAGCCGACCAGTTGCCACGGTCCCGCCGGGTCTACTGCGCGGATCCGCTCGGCGACGGCTGCTGCGACCTCGTCGAGGTTCCTGGTGTCCTCGCCTGCCGCGAAATCGGCTTGGACGCCGTAGATCCCGAACTCGGCGGGCAGCTGGGCACGCAGCTCCGCGTAGCTCCAGGCGAAACCGCTATTGGGATACAGGCAGAACACCGACGACCTGCCCGGCTCACCCCAGCGGACGATCGGGTCGAAGACCTGTCCCGCATCCGGCGTGCCGGTCACCGTGCCTGATCGCACCCGACGCGCGAGCTCGGCCACCGTCGGCGCTTCGAACAGCGTGCGCAGCTCGAATTCGGGGTCGAGTGCGGCCCGGATGTGCTCGGCCGCCGCGATCGCTTTCATCGAGGTGCCGCCGTGTTCGAAGAACACATCGTGCACGCCGATCTCCTCGACGCCGAGGGCTTCGCGCACGATGCGGGTGAGCACGGCGACGGTTTGCGCGTCCGCCTCCCCCTGGCTGATCTCCGCCGCGGGTTCCGGCTCGGGTGCGGATGCCATCGCACGATCCCACGCGACGGTGAACCGCGAGATCGGCCGCTGCGGCTCGGCGGCCAGTGCCGCCACCAGTTCACCGAGCCGGTGGGCAAGCAGGATCGCGGTCTCGGCGTCGAACAGATCGGTCGAGTACTGGAGGGTGGCGTCGATGCCGTCCGGCACGCCGTCGGAATACCGCTCGGTGAAACCGAATTCGAGATCGAACTTGGTGCTCACGGCGTCGAGGGTCGCGGTGTCGATGTGCAGGCCCGGCAGCGAGAGTTCGGGCATGGCGTTGTTCTGCAGCACCAGCATCACCTGGAACAGCGGGTGCCGGTTGAACGCGCGCTGCGGGTTCACCGCTTCGACGAGCGCCTCGAACGGGACGTCCTGATGCTCGTAGGCCGCGAGGTCGACCGTCCGGATGCGCTGTACCAGTTCACCGAAGGTGGGATCGCCGGACAGGTCCGCGCGCAGCACGAGGGTGTTCAGGAAGAAGCCGACGAGATCGTCGAGTGCTTCGTCGGTTCGACCCGCGATGGCGGTGCCGAGCACGATGTCCTCTCCCGCACCGAGTTTCGACAGCAGCACCGACAGTCCCGCGTGCAGCACCATGAAGACACTCGCGCCGCTGGAGCGGGCGAGCTCGAGCACGCCGCGGTGGGTCTCCGCCGACAGCGCGAAGCTCGTGCCCGCACCCTGATAGCTCGCGATCGGCGGTCGCGGCCGGTCGGCGGGCAGTGCCAGTTCGAGTGGGGCGCCGTCGAGGGTTGCCTGCCAGTACGCGAGCTGGCGTGACAGCTCGCTTCCTGGGTCGGCTTCCGAGCCGAGCAACTGCTGCTGCCAGAGGACGAAATCGACGTATTGGACGGGTAATTCGGGCAAGTTCGGCGATTCCCCGACGAGGCGGGCACCCACGGCCACCGCGATGTCACGGGCGAACGGCGCCATCGACCAACCGTCGGCGGCGATGTGGTGCAGGATGGCCGCCAGCACGAATTCCTGTGCGTCGCCGGTCTCGCCGACAGCGAATACGCCGATACGCACCGGCAATTCGCGCGTGAGGTCGAAGCCACGACCGGCGAGTTCGGCCACCGCATCGTGCGCGTCGTCCGCATCGACCGCGGCGGAGCTGAACCAACCGGGATAGGCATCGAGATCGGCAGGCGCGACGATCTCCTGCCGCGGGACACCCCGCTCGGCGGGGAAGATCGTCCGCAGGGTCTCGTGCCTGCGGAGAACATCCCGCAGCGCGTCACGCAGCACGACATCGTCCAACCGCCCACGCACCCGCAGGACCACGGGCATGTTGTAACTGGCCGACCCACCCTCGAACCGGTTCAGGAACCACAGTCTCGACTGACCGAACGACAGCGGCAGGACCGCGGGGCGTTCGGCCCTGACCAGCGGCAACCTGGCCCGGCCCGACGCCTCCCCGACCCTTACTCCCAGGGCTGACACGGTCGGCGCCTCGAACAGATCCCGCACGGTCAGCTCCGCACCGAGCACGGTCCGCACCCGGCTCAGCAGCCTCGTGCCGAGCAGCGAATGCCCGCCGAGTTCGAAGAACGAGTCGTCTATACCGACCCGGTCGACGCCGAGGATGTCGGCGAACAGGCCGCAAAGCACGTCCTCGCGGCCGTCGCGGGGCGCGCGGTAGTCCAGGTGGCCGAGGAAAGCGGGCTCGGGCAGCGCCCGGCGGTCGAGCTTGCCGTTGGGTGTCAGGGGCAGCGCGGTGAGTCCGACGATCGTCGCCGGGATCATCTGCGCTGGTAGCGACGCCGCCAGGTCGCGCCGGAGACGTGTGCTGTCGGCGATGTCCCCCGATTCGGGCACGACGTAGCCGACCAGCTGCGGTGCGCCCGTGCTGTCCGGCCAGGTCACGACGACTGCCTGTGAGACCCCTGGCAGGGCGCGCAGGGCGGCCTCGATCTCGCCGAGCTCGATGCGGAAACCGCGGATCTTCACCTGGTCGTCGGCCCGGCCGACGTAGTCCAGTTCACCGGCGGGTGTCCACCGCACCAGGTCGCCGGTGCGGTACAGCCGGTCCCCGCCGAACGGGTCGGCGACGAATCGCGAGGCGGTCAAGCCTGGCCGTCCGTGGTAGCCACGAGCCAGCTGGACGCCACCGACATACAGCTCACCCACCACTGCGGGTGGCACGAGCTGCAAGCCCTCGTCCAGCACATAGGCTCGCGTATTCCACACCGGCACACCGATGGTCACCGGTGCGCCCGCCTTGACCAGTGCGCCCGTCACATCGATGGAGGCCTCGGTCGGGCCGTAGAGATTGCGCAGCGGCACAGCGGCGCCGAATCGATCGGCGAACCGGCCTGCCGTCGAATCCGGCAGCGCCTCGCCACTGCACACCACCGTCGTCAAGGAGTCGCCGATCTCGGCGCCCACCGCCAGGAACTGGTCGAGCATCGACGGCACGAAGTGCGCCACCGACACGGCCGCGCGACGAACCAGCTCAGCGAGGTACCCAGGGTCACGATGTCCACCGGGCTCGGCGACGACAACCCGAGCACCGACTACCAACGGCAGGAACAACTCCCAGACCGAGACGTCGAAACTCACCGGCGTCTTCTGCAACACCCGATCATCAGCGTCGAGACCGATGTACTCGCGCATCCACTCCAGATGCGCCGCCAACGCGGCGTGCGAGGTGACGACGCCCTTCGGCGTACCCGTCGATCCGGATGTGTAGATCACGTACGCCGGGCAATCAGGCGCCAGTCGAGTGATGCGATCCTCGTCGCCGACCGCCCGTTGATCCGCTGCCGCGATCTCGGCGACGATCTCTGGTGCGTCGAGAACAACTGCGGCACCTGCATATTCGACCGACGCCGACGATTCGATCAGCACAAGCCGCGCACCCGAGTCGGCCAGCATGAACGCTGTCCGCTCGGCGGGGTACTCCGGATCCACCGGCACATACGCACCGCCGGCCTTGAGCACCGCCAGCAGTGTGACAACCAATCGCTCCGAACGCGGCACCATCACCGCGACGAACGACTCGGGCCCGACACCACGATCGATCAACAAGCGCGCCAATCGGTTCGACGCCAGGTCCAGCTCCCGATACGACAGCGTGCGGTCACCGAACACGACGGCCACCTGATCGGGCGCCCGCCGCACCTGCTCGGCGAACCGCTCCAGCACCGACGTCCCGGACACCGCACGCGCGGTGTCGTTCCACGAACCCAGAACCAGTTCCCGCTCGGCACCCGTCACCAACGACAGCTGCGACAGCCGTCGCTCCGGCTCGGCGACAACAGTTTCCAGCATCGTCGCCAACCGCTGCACGATCGCGACGGCCGTGGCTTCGTCGTACAGGTCGGTCGAGTACCGCAGCGAACCACTGATGCCCTCGGCCACCCGGTCCGCGCCGAGCTGCTCGGTGAAGTTGAACTCGAGGTCGAACTTGGTCGCTTCCTCAAGCCGTTCGGCGGCGATGTGCACGCCGGGCAGCGACATCTCGGGCCGGTCGTTGTTCTGCAGCACGACCGCGACCTGGAACAGCGGGTGGCGGTTCAGCACCCGCTCCGGATTCAGCGCCTCGACCAGCACCTCGAAGGGCACATCCTGATGCTCGAACGCGCCGAGATCGACCGACCGGGCGCGCTCGACCACCGCGGCGAACGACGGATCGCCCGACACGTCCACCCGCAGCACCAGCGTGTTCAGGAAGAACCCGACGACCTCGTCGAGCGCCGCGTCCGGCCTGCCCGCGATCGGCGTGCCGACCACCACATCGGTGCCGGCGCCGAGCTTGGACAGCAGCACCGACACCGCCGCGTGCAACACCATGAACACACTCGCGCCACACGACCGCGCCACACGCAGCACACCCTGGTGCGCCTGCGCCGACAGCGCGATCGGCACGGCACCGCCCCGGTAGGACGGCACCGCGGGCCGTGACCGATCCACCGGCAGTGCGAGTTCCGCCGGCGCGCCGGCCAGCACGCCGCGCCAATATCCCAGCTGACGGGACAGTTCACTGTCGGGATCCGACGTCGATCCGAGGACCGCGCGCTGCCACAGCGCGAAGTCCGCGTACTGCACCGGCAGCTCCGGCCAGCCCGGGGCGGAGCCGGCGAGCCGGGCCGAGACCGCGACGGCCACATCGCGCGCGAACGGCACCATCGACCAGCCGTCGGCGACGATGTGGTGCAGCACCGCCGCGAGCACGAATTCGCGCTCGGCCGTGGCCTTTTCGGCAGGCAGTTCGAATACCGCGACACGCAAGGGCAGTTCGCGGGAGACATCGAACCCGCGTGCGCCGAACCGGGTCACGGCGCCGGACACTTCCTCCGCCGTCGCCGTGGCGGAGCGGAAGTCCCAGCGCTCGGCCAGTTCCGCGACCTCGAGGATCTGCTGGCGCGGCACGCCGTCGTGGTCGGGGAAGACTGTGCGCAGGGATTCGTGCCTGGTCACCACATCCAGCAGCGCCTGTTCGAGCACACGGGGCTCGAGCGCACCGCGCAGCCGCAGCACGACCGGGATGTTGTAGATCGCCGAGGCACCTTCGAAGCGGTTCAGGAACCACAGGCGCGCCTGGCCGAACGACAGCGGCACCGTCGTCGGCCGGTCGGTCTTGGCCAGCACCGGCCGTTTCGCCGTGCGCGCGGCCACGGCACGCTCGCTGAGCAGGGCCACCGTCGGCGCGTCGAACAGGTCGCGCACGGTGATCTCGACATCGAGCACCGCGCGCACCCGGCTCACCAGCCGCGGCGCGGACAGCGAGTGCCCGCCGAGGTCGAAGAACGAGTCGTCGATGCCCACCCGCTCCAGGCCGAGCACTTCGGCGAACAGCCCGCCCAGCACTTCCTCGCGGGCGTCGCGAGGACCACGGGTGGAGACGAGCTGACCGAAGTCGGGCGCGGGCAGTGCCCGCCGGTCCACCTTGCGGTTCGGCGTCAGCGGGAGCTCGTCGAGCACGACGACGAGCAGCGGCACCATGTGAGCGGGCAAGACCGCGGCCAGCTCCGACCGCACCCGCGCGCTGTCGAGGGTGGCGCCGGGCTTCGCCACGACGTACCCGACCAGCTGTGCGGCGCCGGCGCGGTCGGGCCGCACGACGACAACTCCGCGCCCGACACCGGCGACCTCGCCGAGCGCCGCTTCGACCTCGCCGAGTTCGATCCGGAAGCCGCGGATCTTCACCTGATCGTCGGCCCGGCCCGCGTATTCGAGTTCGCCGGTGGTGGTCCAGCGCACCAGGTCGCCGGTCCGGTAGAGCCGGTCCCCGCCGAACGGGTCGGCGACGAAACGCGAGGCGGTCAGCGATGCCCGGCCGTGGTAGCCACGAGCCAGCTGCGCTCCGCCGATGTAGAGCTCACCGATCACGCCGGGCGGGACCGCGGCCAGTTGCCGGTCCAGCACATAGGTGCGGGTGTTGTGGAACGGCTTGCCGATCGTCGGGGTGTCGGCACCGATCTCCGACTGAGTGCACCAGATGGTCGCCTCGGTGGGGCCGTAGAGGTTCAGCACCGATGCGGCGTGCTCGCCGAGCGCGCTCGCCAGTGCGGCCGGGAGCGCTTCGCCGCCGACCAGGACCCGCACGCCGTGGTACGAGTCCGGGTCGACGGTGTGCACAGACGCCCACATGGCGGGGGTGGCCTGCATGATCGTCGCGCCGGAGGTACGGAGGTCGGCGGCGAGCAGGGCGGCGTCGCGGGCGGCGGCGTCGGAGGCGATGCGGACCGTCGCGCCGGAGATCAGCGGCAGGTACAGCTCCAGCGCGGCGATGTCGAAGGAGACGGTAGTTACTGCCAGCCAGCAGTCCTGTGCACCGAGTGCGAGCGAATCGACCATCTGGGCAAGGAAGTTCACCAGCGCCGCATGGCCGACGACTACGCCCTTGGGCAGACCGGTCGAACCCGAGGTGTAGATGGCGTACGCGGGATGGTCCGGTCTCAGCGGCGCCAGGCGGTCGACATCGGTCACCGGGAGCGCGTCGAGTTCGGCGCGCAGCTCGGCGTCATCCAGGCACAGCCATTCCGCCTCCGACGCCCCCGCTGCCGATTCCATCGGTGCTGCCGTCACCGAATCGGTGATGACCCAGCGTGCGCCGGAGTCGGCGAGCATGAACGCGATCCGGTCCTGCGGGTAGGCCGGATCGAGCGGTACGTAGGCGGCGCCGGTCTTCAGCACCGCCAGCATCGCCACCACGAGCTGACCGGAGCGGGGCAGCATCAGCGCGACAAAGGATTCGGGCCCGGCGCCACGGACGGTCAGGTAGCGGGCCAGCCGGTTCGCTGCCTCATCCAGCTCGGCATAGGTCAGCGCCGTCGCACCGCTGCGCACCGCGACGGCCGAGGGAGTGCTCTGTGCCTGTCGCGCGAAGAGGTCGGGCAGCAGGTCAGGTCCGACCGGGTGCTCGGTCGCGTTCCATGCGGTCAGGACGAGGTGCCGTTCCTGCTCCGACAGCAGCGGAATGTCCGAGACGCGACGCTGCGGGCTCTCGACGATCGCTTCGAGGACGCGCACGAACCGCTGCACCAGACTCTCCGCCGTGGCGGCGCCGACCAGCTCGGGCCGGTAGGCGAATCGGATCTCCAGCACAGGCCCGGGAAACACGACCAGCGTCACCGCGTAGTGCGTGCCGTCGAAACCCGAGAGCCCACGCACCGACGTCGCGGAATCCTCGGAGATGAGCGCACCGTTGAGCTCGATCGGGTAGTTCTGGAAGATCACCAGCGAGTCGAACAGGTCGCGGCGCGCTCCGGCGGCGTAGATGTCGGGCAGGCCGACGTACTCGTCGTCGACGAAGTCGGCCTTGGCCGCCTGCACGTCCCCGATGACATCCGCGAGAGTCTGCTCCGCGGTCCACGACACCCGGACCGGCACGGTGTTGATGAACAGACCGATCATCCGCTCGATGCCCGCGACGTGCGGTGGCCTGCCGGACACCGTCGATCCGATGACCACATCCGAGCTCTGCAGCTGCAGGCCCAGCGTCATCGCCCAGGCGCCACGCACCACGCTGCTCATCGTCACACCGAGCGCACGCCCGACCGTCTCGATGCCACGCGAGAGTTCGTCGGTCAACTCGAACACGATGTCCGACGGCGCCACCCGATCCGCGGCTCGGCTGTCCGGCGCCAGCAGGCTCGGTTCCGCGCCCTGGAGCGAGGCGGCCCAGCGGGCGGCCGAGGCGGCCAGGTCCTGCTTGGCCATCCAGCGCAGGTAGTCCGCGAAGGCGGGCGGCGGCGGCGCGACGTCGGTGCCGTTGTTGCGGTACAGCACGAACAGGTCCTGCATCAGCAACGGAATCGACCAGCCGTCGAGCAGGATGTGATGGCAGGAGACGACGAGTTTGCGCTCGTGCTCGCCGAGTTCGACCAGCGTGAACCGGATCAGCGGCGGCCGCGACAACTCGAACGGGGTATTGCGGATCTCCTGGAACACCTTGTCCCAGGCCGCTTCCTGCTCCGCACCGGTCAAGCCGGTCAGCGATCGGCGGCTGAGCTCGGACGGAATCGCCGACAGGACGACCTGCACCGGATCCTTGTCGTTGCGGCTGCGGAAGAACACCCGCAGGTTCGCGTGCCGCGCGAGCAACCGGTCGACGCAGGTCTGCAGCAGGTCGGCATCGAGGGGACCGTCGATCGTCGCGACCGTCAGCACGGTGTAGACGTCGACATCGGTGTCACCGGAATATTCGTGGTGGAACAGCAGGCCGCGCTGCAGCGGTGACAGCGGCAGAATGCTCTCGACCCGCCTCGAATTCGTCGCGGTCACAGAAAATCTCCTTCGAGGTACTTCTCGATGTCGTCGAGTTCGTCCTGGCTGAGTTCGACGAGCGGTTCGTCGTCGGCGGGCTCGTTCTCCGCCTCGACGGCCCCCCACTGGACGACGGCGGCCAGCTCGACCGGGGACTTGTGGACGAAGATGTCGCGCAAGGTCAGCTGCGCGCCGCGCTCCTTCGCCGCCGCCACCAGCCGGATGGACAGGATGCTGTCACCGCCCAGATCGAAGAACGAGTCATCGATGCCGACCCGGTCTAGGCCGAGAACTTCGGCGAACACCTCGCACAGGATCTGCTCGTGTTCGTCGCGCGGCGCGCGTGCGGTCACCAGTGCGGTGAAGTCAGGGGCAGGCAACGAGCGGCGGTCGACCTTGCCGTTCGGTGTGAGCGGCAGCTCGGTCAGCGCGACGATCACGGTGGGGATCAGGTGGGCGGGCAGTCGGTCGGTCAGCGCGGCGCGGCAGGCCGTCACGTCGACCGCGGCGTCGGGGACCACGTATCCGACCAGCTGTGGCGCGGAGCCGCGATCGGTGCGGGCGACGGCGACAGCCTGCGCGATGCCGTCGAGCGCGCGCAGCGCTGTCTCGACTTCACCGAGCTCGATCCGGAAGCCACGGATCTTGACCTGATCATCGGTACGCCCGACATACTCGAGTTCGCCGGATCGGGCCCACCGCACCAGATCGCCGGTGCGATACAGCCTTTCACCGGAGGCACCGAACGGGTCGGCGACAAACCGCTCCGCGGTCAGACCCGCACGCCCGTGGTACCCACGAGCCAACTGCACACCGGCGACATACAACTCACCGACGACACCCGGTGGAACGAGCTGCAATCCGATATCCAGCACATGCGCCCGGGTGTTCCAGACCGGTGTGCCGATGGTCACCGGACTGCCCGCGGCCACCAGCGACGCCGTCACATCGATCGATGCCTCGGTGGGGCCGTAGAGATTGCGCAGCTGGACCGAGGCGCCGAAGCGATCGGCGAAGCGATCGGCGGTCGAATCCATCAGTGCTTCCCCGCTGCACACGACACAGGTCAGCGAAGGACCGGCATCCACACCGGCGGCGAGGAATTGATCCAGCATCGACGGGACGAAATGCGTCACCGTTACCCCGGCGGAGTTGATCAGCTCGGCCAGATAGCCGGGATCGCGATGCCCACCCGGCTCGGCGACGACAACCCGAGCACCGACGACCAACGGCAGGAACAACTCCCACACCGACACGTCGAAACTCACCGGCGTCTTCTGCAACACCCGATCATCGGCATCGACACCGACGTACTCGCGCATCCACTCCAGATGCGCCGCCAATGCGGCGTGCGAGGTGACAACTCCCTTCGGCTTTCCGGTCGACCCGGACGTGTAGATCACATACGCCGCATACTCGGGGGCCGACCGGGAGATCCCTTCGTCCTCAGTTGCCGCGATCTCATCCGCCACCACCGGCTCGTCCAGCACGACACGTCGACCCGTGAACTCCCCGGGAATCACCTCGGCCACTGCGGATTCCGTCAGCAGTACGCGCGCACCGGAGTCGGCGAGCAGGTACGCGATCCGGTCCGTCGGATACCCCGGATCCACCGGCACATACGCGCCACCGGCCTTCAACACCGCGAGCAGGGCGACGATCAACCGTTCCGACCGCGGCATCATCACGGCGACAAAGGATTCGGGACCGACCCCGCACCCGATCAGATACCGCGCCAGGCGATTCGACGCCGCGTCGAGTTCGCGGTAGGACAGCACCTGCTCACCGAAGACGACAGCCACATCGTCGGGCGCGCAGCGGACGCGCTCGGCGAACTGTTCCGGCACCGGCGACGCGGTGACATCGCGCGTCGTGGCGTTCCACGATGTCAGCGCGGCCCGTTCCGTGGCCGACACCAGTGACAGCGCCGACAGCGGCAGCTCCGGTTCCGCGGCCAGCGTGCTGAGGATGTCGACGAGGCGTTCGGTCAGCAGCACGACGGTGTCAGTGTCGAACAGTTCGGTGGCGTACTGCACCGAGCAGGTCAGGCCCTCGGGCGCCCGGTCGGGGCCGTACTGTTCGGCGAAGGTGAACTCCAGGTCGACCTTCGTCCGCGTGGTCTCGACGGGTTCGACCGTGATGTCGAGGTCGGGCAGTGACAGTTCGGGTGTTGCGGTGTTCTGGAGCACCAGCATCACCTGGAAGAGCGGATGCCTGCCGACCACGCGTTCGGGGTCGACGATGTCGACCAGCGTTTCGAACGGAATGTCCTGATGGTCGTAGGCGGCCAGGTCCGTCGCGCGAATGCGGTCGAGCACCTGGCCGAGGGTGGGGTCACCGGACAGGTCGGTCCGCAGCACCAGGGTGTTGAGGAAGAAGCCGACCAGGTCGGCGAGGTTCTCGTCGGTGCGGCCCGCGATCGGCGTGCCGACGACGATGTCGTGTCCTGCCCCGAGTTTCGACAGCATGACCGCGACCGCGGTATGCAGCACCATGAAGACACTCGCGCCCTGTGCCCTGGTCAGGCGCAGGAGCGCGGCGTGGGCGTCGGCGCCGACGGTGAAGCCGACGCGGGCGCCGGCGCCGGTGGGGTCGGTTGGCCGGTGCCGATCGGTGGGAAGGGCGAGTTCGGGCGGCAGACCCGCCAGCGCCGCGGTCCAGTAGTCCCGCTGACGCGAGAGTTCACTGTCAGGGTCGGTGGCTGATCCGAGCGACCGGGCCTGCCACAGCGTGTAGTCCGCGTACTGGACGGGCAGCGGCGGCCATTCGGGGGCGCGCCCGGCGTCACGGGCCGCCAGTGCCAGACTGACATCCCGCGCGAAAGGTGCCATCGACCAGCCGTCGGCGACGATGTGGTGCAGCACGGTGACCAGCGTGAATTCGCGCTCGCCGGAGTCGGCACCGCCGTGTTCGAGAACAGCCGCACGCAGGGGCAATTCACTCAGCAGATCGAACCCACGGGCCACGAATTCCGTGACCGCTTTGGTGACCGACTTCGCGGAAACCGCACTGGTCGTGAATTCCCAATGCTCCCGGGCATTGTCGGGTGTGAGCACCTGCTGCACGGCGGTGCCGTTGAGTTCCGGAAACATGGTGCGCAGCGATTCATGCCTGCACACCACATCCCACAGCGCCGCCTCGAGCGCGTCGGGATCCAGGCGGCCACGCACGCGCAGGACCACCGGCATGTTGTATCCGGCCGATCCCTCGTCGAACCGGTTCAGGAACCACAGCCGGGCTTGACCGGACGACAACGGCAGCACCGCGGGGCGCTCGATCGCGACCAATGCCGCACGTACCCGGCCCGCCGCGGTACCGGCACGCTCGCTCAGAGTCGCCACCGTCGGCGCCTCGAACAGGTCGCGCACCGACAACTCGACACCGAGCACCGTCCGTACCCGGCTGAGCAACTGTGTGCCGAGCAGCGAATGGCCGCCGAGTCCGAAGAAGGAGTCGTCGATGCCCACTCGCGGCAGGCCGAGCACCTCGGCGAACAGGCCGGACAGGACTTCCTCGCGGCCGTCGCGCGGCCCGCGTGCCGACACCAGCGTGCCGAAGTCCGGGTCGGGCAGGGCTTTTCGGTCGACCTTGCCGTTGGGCGTCAACGGCAGCTCGTCCAGCACGACGATGACAGCGGGCACCAGGTGCGCGGGCAGGGTGGCGGCGAGGTCGGCGCGAAGCTGGGTGCTCGCGGCTTCAGCGGTGACGACATATCCCACGAGTCGATCGCCGCCATCGCCGTCGGGCCGCGTGATCACGACGGCCTGTTCGACAGCGGGCAATGCCCGCAATGCGGCTTCGACCTCACCGAGCTCGATCCGGAAGCCTCTGATCTTCACCTGATCGTCGGCGCGCCCCACGTACTCCAGCTCGCCTGCGGAGTTCCATCGCACCAGGTCACCGGTGCGATAGATCCGCTCCCCGGCACCGTCGAACGGATCGGCCACAAACCGCGCGGCGGTGAGGCCACAGCGTCCGTGATAGCCACGCGCCAATTGCACACCACCGACGTACAACTCACCGAGAACTCCCGGCGGTACGAGCTGTAGACCCGAATCCAGCACATACGCCCGCGTATTCCACACCGGTGCACCGATGGTCACCGGGTGACCTGCGCGCACCAGCGATGCGGTGACGTCGATGGACGCCTCGGTCGGGCCATAGAGATTGCGCAGCACCGCCGTGCCGAAACGATCAGCGAAGCGGGCGGCCGTCGAATCCGGCAGCGGCTCGCCACTACACACGACAGTGTTCAGCGTTCCCCCGGTCTCCACCTCCGCCGCCAGGAACTGCTCGAGCATCGACGGCACGAAATGCGCTACCGACACCCGTGCACCACGAATCAGCTCGGCAAGATATCCCGGATCACGGTGTCCACCCGGCTCGGCGACGACAACCCGAGCACCGACGACCAACGGCAGGAACAACTCCCACACCGACACGTCGAAACTCACCGGCGTCTTCTGCAACACCCGATCATCGGCATCGACACCGACGTACTCGCGCATCCATTCCAGGTGCGCGACGAGCGATCCATGGGAAGTGATGACGCCCTTCGGTTTTCCGGTCGAACCGGACGTGTAGATCACATACGCCGCGCAGCCGGAAAGCAGCGGGGCGACTCGGTCCTCATCGTCGACGGGCTCTGGCGCGTACGCGGCGGCCTCGGCGACGAGATCGGGCCGGTCGAGCACAATCCGCCGACCCGCGAACTCCGCCGGAACAGATTCCGCCACCGATGATTCCGTCAGCACCCATCGCGCGCCGGAATCGCCCAGCATGAACGCGATTCGCTCGGCGGGGTACTCCGCGTCCACCGGCACATACGCCCCACCGGCCTTCAGCACCGCGAGCAACGTGACAATCAGCCGCTCCGATCGCGGCACCATCACGGCGACGAACGACTCCGGTCCGACTCCACGACCGATCAGGTACCGCGCCAATCGATTCGACGACGCATCCAGTTCCCGATACGACAGCGACCGCGCACCGAAGACGACAGCCGTGGCGTCGGGCGTGCTGCGAACCCGTTGCGCGAACAGATCCGGTACCGGCAGGGCGGAAACCTCACGCGTCGTGTCGTTCCACGACGCCAGCTCGGCGCGCTCGGCACCCGACACGAGCGAGACCCGCGAAAGGTGCTGATCCGGCGCGGCTACCAGCGATTCCAGCAATCCGGTGAGTCGTTCGGCCAGCAGCGCACCGGTCGCCTGGTCGAACAGATCGGTGGCGAAGCGCAGACTGCCGGTGAGTCCGGCGCACTCGCCCGCCGCGTCGTACTGCTCGACGAAGGTGAATTCCAGGTCCACCTTGGTGGACGCGGTGTCGACGGGCTCGATGGCCACATCCACTCCGGGCAACGACAAGAGCGGCTGCTCGGTGTTCTGCAACACGACCAGCACCTGGAACAGCGGATGCCGATTCGACGCCCGCTCGGGGTTCACGATTTCGACGAGCGATTCGAACGGCAGTTCCTGATGCTCGAACGCACCGAGATCCACCGACCGCGCCCGCTCGACGACCTCGGTGAACGAGGGATCGCCGGTGATGTCCATCCGCAGGACGACGGTGTTCAGGAAGAACCCGACGACATCGTCGAGGGCGATATCGGGACGACCGGCGACCGGGGTACCCACCACGACATCGGTACCCGCCCCCAGCTTGGACAGCAGCACCGACACCGCCGCGTGCAACACCATGAACACACTCGCGCCGCCTGACCGCGCCACGGCGAGCACGCCACGGTGCACCTCGGCCGACAGCGCGATCGGCACCGACGCACCGCTATAGGAAGGCGCTGCCCGCCGCGGGCGGTCCGCTGGCAAGGCCAGCTCCGCGGGCGCACCGGCCAGCACCTCGCGCCAGTAGTTCGCGTGGCGCGAGAGCGCACTGTCCGGGTCCGCGATCGACCCGAGCACCGCCCGCTGCCACAGGGCGAAGTCCGCGTACTGCACCGGCAATTCATCAGTCGCGGGCGCGCCGCCTTCGAGGCGTGCGGCAATAGCGACGGCGACATCCCTGGCGAAGGGAGCCATCGACCAGCCGTCGGCCGCGATGTGGTGAAACACCGTGGCGAGCACGCATTCCGCCGCGCTCTCGGTACCGAGCGAGAAGATCGCCGCCCGGAACGGCAGGTCCCGCGTCAGATCGAATCCGCGCTGCGCCAGTTCCGCGACCTGCGCGCCGACTGTCTGCTCGGTCGCCTCGATCGAGCTGAACTGCCATCGTCCGTCGAGCGCACGCGCATCGATGATCTCCTGCACGGCGACGCCGTCGCGTTCGGGGAACACAGTGCGCAGCGACTCGTGCCTGGCCACCACGTCCAGCAGCGCGCGCTCCACCACCGCCGGATCCAGCGCGCCGCGCAGGCGCAGGACGACGGGGATGTTGAACGAGGCCGACTCGCCTTCGAACCGGTTGAGGAACCACAGGCGCGCCTGCCCGAAGGAGAGCGGAATGCGCTCCGGGTACGGCTGTCTGCTCAGCAGCGGCCTGGTTGCGCCGGTGGCGGCGGCGACGCGGTCGGCCAGCGCGGCGACGGTCGGCGCCTCGAACAGGTCGCGCACGGTGAGCTCGGCGTCGAGCACCGCGCGGATCCGGCTCAGTAGCCGCGCACCGAGCAGCGAGTGGCCGCCGAGGTCGAAGAAGGAGTCGTCGATGCCGACCCGGTCCAGGCCGAGGACCTCGGCGAACAGTTCGGCGAGCACGACATCCCTGGCATCACGGGGAGCGCGATCGCCGACGAGCACATCGAATTCCGGTGCGGGAAGCGCGCGCCGATCGACCTTGCCGTGCGCGGTCAGCGGCATGTCGTCGAGCACGACCACCACCGCGGGAATCAGGTGCGCGGGCAGCACGGCGCCGAGCGCGTCCCGTACCGACCGGCCGTCGATCGGGCCGGTCGAGTCCGCGACGATGTAGCCGACCAGCTGCTGCGCACCCGCATTGTCCGGCCGGGCCGTCACGACCGCGCGACCGACACCAGGCACCGCGGCCAGCGCCGATTCCACCTCACCGAGTTCGATCCGGAAGCCGCGGATTTTCACCTGGTCGTCGGCGCGGCCGAGGTATTCGAGCGTGCCCGCCGCGGTCTGGCGCGCCAGATCGCCGGTGCGATAGAGCCGTTCACCCGAGCCGAACGGGTCGGCGACGAAACGGGCGGCGGTCAAATCGACCTTGCCGTGATAGCCGCGCGCCAATTGCGCACCGCCGACATACAACTCACCGCTCACGCCCGGCGGTACGAGCTGCAACCAGGGGTCGAGGACATGCACCAGCGTCGTCGGCAGACCGATCCCGATGGGGCTACCCACCGGATTCCGCACCTCAGCGGCAGTGAGCTGTCCGGCGGTGACGTGCACGGTGGTTTCGGTGATGCCGTACATGTTCACCAGCCGCGGTCCCGCGCCCGACCGGACGAGCTCCCCGACAGCGGCCGCGTTCAGGCTCTCGCCGCCGAAGATCACGGTCGTCAGCGATGGCGGCAAGACGTCGCAGGAGCCGTGGAAGGCGTAGAACGCCGAGGGCGTCATATTCAGCACGGTCACGCCCTCGGCGCGGATCAGTGCGGCGAGTTCGGCAGCGGTGCGGGCGACATCGACGCTCGCGACGACCACCCGGCCGCCCGAGACGAGCGTGCCGAAGATCTCCCACACCGAGAAGTCGAACGAGATCGAGTGCAGGCAGACCCAGACGTCGGCCGGGGTCGCGTCAACCGCGGCCAACGCGCTGTCGAGCAGCGCCACGATTCCGCCGTGCGTAGTGACCACGCCCTTGGGGCGGCCGGTGGATCCCGAGGTGTAGATCATATAGGCCGCGTGCGCGGTCGACAGCGGCGACAACCGCTCGCCGTCGGTGATCGGATCGGCGCTTCCGGCCGCGATGCCGGCCTGCACCGCCTCCGCGTCGAGCGCCACCCACGGCGCAGCGCCGAGCCGCTCGCCTGCCCGTTCCCGCACCGACCGCTCCGTCGCGGAGTCGGTCAGCACCAGGCGCGGCGCGGCGTCGGACAGCACGTACTCGATCCGCTCGACGGGGTAGCCCGGGTCGACGGGGACGTACGCGCCACCGGCCGCGAGCACCGCGAGCATGGCGACGACCATCTGTTCCGACCGTGGCAGCAGCAGCGCCACGAAGGCGTCGGGGCCGACACCCTGCGCGATCAGGTTGCGGGCCAACCTGTTTGCGGAGGCCTCCAGTTCGCGGTAGGTCAGCGTGCGCGTTCCGTAGTGCACCGCGGGAGCATCGGGCGACCGCGATGCCGAGCGCGTGAAGGCCTCGGTCAATGTCCGGTTCGGCGCGGACAGTGGGGCGTGAGCCGTTGCCGATTTCCGCTGCGCGCTCGACAGCAGCGACAACCGCGACAACCTGGTATCCGGCACGGCGACAACGGTTTCCAGGACACGAACCAGCATTTCCGCGATCCCGGCTGCCGTCTGCCGGTCGAACACGTCGGTCGCGAACTGGATCGATCCCGTGATGCCCTGCGCGGCGCGGTTCTCGTCGTAGTCCTCGGTGAAGGTGAACTCCAGGTCGAACCTGGTGGTGCGCATGTCGAGCGGCTCGACGGCGACTTCGACACCGGGTAGCGCCAGCCGGGGCCGAATGTTGTTCTGCAGCACCATCATGACCTGGAAGATCGGGTGCCGTGCCGCGGAACGTTCGGGGTTCAGCGCCTCCACGACCAGCTCGAACGGCAGATCCTGGTTCTCGTAGGCGGCCAGATCGGCGGCACCTGCCCGGCGCACCACCTCCACGAACGCGGGGTCACCCGACAGGTCGGTGCGCAAGGCCAGGGTGTTGAGGAAGAAGCCGATCAGCTCGTGCAGGCCCTCGTCGGTCCGGCCCGCGACCGGTGTCCCGACCACGATGTCGGGGCCCGCGCCGAGCTTCGACAGCAGGACCGCCACCGCGGCGTGCAGGACCATGAACGGCGTCGCGCTTTCGGCCCTGGCGAGTTCGAGCAGTCCCGCGTGCACGGCGGGCGGGACGGTGAAGCCGACCGAACCGCCGTCGTAGCTCGCGCCGGCCGGGCGGGGTCGGTCCATCGGCAGCCTGGTCTCGGCCGGTGCGTCCGCCAGCGTGCGCCGCCAGTACGCCGATTGGCGCGACAGCTCACTGTCCGGGTCGTCCGCGGTGCCGAGCACTTCCTGCTGCCACAGCGTGTAATCGATGTATTGGACCGGCAATTCGTCCCAGGCGGGCGCCGCGCCGCCGAGTCGTGCCGAGACCGCGAGCGCCACATCCCGCGCGAACGGCACCATGGACCAGCCGTCGCCCGCGATGTGGTGCAGCACCGCGACGAGCAGGAACTCCGCACCACCGAGCTCGAACACCGCCGCACGCAACGGCAGCTCACGCGAGACGTCGAACCCGCGGCCCGCGAACTGCGCGACCCTGCCATCTACCGCCTCCCTGGACACCCGCTCAGCGGTGAATTCCCAGCGATCCGCCAGTTCGTCGAGGTCGACCACCTGTTGCGTCGGCACGCCGTCGACCTCGGGAAAGATCGTCCGCAGCGACTCGTGCCTGCCGACCACGTCCAGCAGGGCGCGCTCGAGCACGCCCGCGTCGAGGTCGCCGGTGAGCCGGAGCACGATCGGCAGGTTGTAGACCGGGGAGGCGCTGTCGAACTGGTTGAGGAACCACAACCGCGCCTGTCCGAACGACAGCGGATACAGCGTCTTGTCCATGTCTCTCATCTCATTCGCCGCAACGCGGGCCGGGCCGGCCTTGCCGTGGTGCGGACACGCCCCGCCAGCGACTCGACGGTCGGGGCCTCGAACAGGTCACGAATGGTCAGCTCGGCCCCGAGCACCGTGCGGACCCGGCTGACCAGCCGGGTCGCCGACAGCGAGTGGCCACCGAGGTCGAAGAAGGAATCGTCGATGCCGACCCGCTCCAGCTCGAGCACCTCCGCGAACAGCGCGCACAGGGCGGTCTCGGTCTCGGTGCGTGGTCCGCGCGCGGACACCAGGGCGGCGAAATCGGGGGCGGGCAAGGCCTTTCGATCCACCTTGCCGTTGGGCGTCAGCGGCAGGGCTTCGGTGACGACGACCAGCGGCACCATGTGCGCGGGCAGGCTCGCCCGAAGCTCGTTGCGCAGCTTGTCCACACTCATACCGGGCGCGGCAACGACATAGGCCACCAGCTGGTCACGACCTGCGCGATCGGCACGAACGACCACCGCCGCCTGCGCGACCGCGGGCCTGGCACCGACCGCGGCTTCGATCTCGCCCAGCTCCACCCGGAAACCGCGCACCTTGACCTGGTCGTCGGCACGGCCGAGGAAGTCGAGTTCGCCGGACGCGGTCCAGCGGACGTGGTCGCCGGTGCGATAGAGCCGCAGGCCGGGTGTTCCGAACGGGTCGGCGACGAACCGCGTCGCGGTGAGTCCGGGAGCCCGGTGATAGCCGCGAGCCAGCTGGACCCCACCGACATACAGCTCACCGGTGACACCGGCCGGGACCGGTCGCAGGGCGTCGTCGAGCACGTAGACGCGGGTGTTCCAGACCGGGGCGCCGATCACGGTGGTGCGGTCGCCCGCGCCCGACGCGGTCACCATGACGGTGCACTCTGTCGGTCCGTAGGCGTTGAACACCCGCACCCGGTCGCGCCGGGCGATCAGCTCACGCGACGGCGCCTCGCCACCGACGATGATCGTGCGCGAGGCGGCATAGAGCTCCTCGCTTGCGAGCTCGAGAATCCCTGGTGTCGCGACCACATGGGTGGGCTCCAGCTCGACGGCGACCCTGCCGAGATCGCCCTGGTAGTCCTGGATGTCGACCGGACAGAGCGTAGCTCCGCGCACCAGCGCACTGGCGGCGATGCCGGTGAACACGTCGAATCCCGGCGACAGCACATTGACGACTCGCGATCCTGCACCGATGTCGAACGAATCCGCTTGGGTCAACGCGAGATTCACCAGGCTCCGGTGGGTGACGACGACGCCCTTCGGCCGCCCGGTCGAGCCGGAGGTGTAGATCATGTAGGCGGGAGTATCCAGGTCGCGGACCGCGCTCACCTCGGCGCTCGGCTGTGCCGCGAGCGCCGCACGGGTGTCCGGCTCGTCCAGCACGATCGGCTCCGCGGCGGGATCGGCCGCGTGCACCAGCGCCGCGGTAGCGCTGGTCGTCACCACCACGCACGGACCCGCGTCGCTCAGCATGTGCCGCACTCGTTCTGCGGGATAGGTGGGGTCGACCGGTACGTAGGCCGCACCCGCGGTCTGTACCGCGAGCAGCGCGACCATCAGGTCCGTTGATCGAGGCAGGACGAGGGCGACGAACGATTCGGCTCCGACACCGCGGGCGATCAGCAGTCGGGCGAGCCGGTTCACCGCCGCTGACATCTCGCCGTATGCGATCGATCCGTGCTGGTCACGGACTGCCACGGCGATGGGGTCACGGTGCGCCTGCGCGGCGAACAGTTCCACGACCGTTGTCGAGGCGACGGCGTGCTCGGTGTCGTTCCATGTGTGGCAGATCTGTTCGAGCTCAGCGGGTTCGAGCACCGACAGCCGCGAGAGCGGCAGCTCCGGCCGGGCAGACATCTGGTCGAGCAGTCGCTCGAACCGCCGGGCCAGCTGGTCTGCTGTGGCTTCGTCGAACAGATCGCGCGAAAAGTGCAGTGCGCCCGTGATCCCGGCGGCGCCGTCGGCATCGTGCCGTTCGGTGAACACGAACTCGAGATCGAACTTCGTCGCCCCGGCGTCGACCTGCTCGACCGTGATGCCGGCGCCGGGCAGCGCCACGTCGGGGCCCGCGTCGTTCTGCACGACGACGAGCACCTGGAACAGCGGGTGTCTGCTCAGTGCCCGCTCGGGACTCAATGCCTCGACGAGCAGTTCGAAAGGCAGATCCTGATGTTCGTAGGCCGCGAGGTCGCCGGTCCGCACACGGTCGATGACCTCGGTGAATCCTGGGTCGCCGGACAGATCGGCGCGCAGTGCCATCGTGTTGACGAAGAAGCCGACCAGCTCTTCCAGCGCCTGATCGGCGCGCCCGGCGACCGGTGTACCGATCACGATGTCGGTGCCCGCGCCGTGTTTCGCCAGCAGCACCGAGACCGCGGCGTGCAAGACCATGAAGGCGCTGGCCGCGCCGGACCGTGCCAGCGCGTGGACCGCGCGATGGGTGTCGGCGGAGATCTCGATCGGTACCGAGCCGCCCCGGTAGCTCGGCTGGGCCGGGCGCGCCCGGTCGGTGGGCAATGACAGTTCGGCGGGGGCGCCGTCGAGCGCACGGCGCCAGTAGTCCAGCTGCGTGCCCAGCACACTGTTCTCGTCGGTGGCCGCACCGAGCCGGTCTCGCTGCCACAGTGCGTAATCGGCGTACTGCACCGGCAGCGCGGGCCAGCGCGGGGCATCGCCCGACAGCCGGGCCGTCACGGCGGCGGTGACGTCGCGCGCCAAGGGAGCCATCGACCAGCCGTCGGCGGCGATGTGGTGCACGACGATGACGACGAGCAGTTCGTCGCCGATCTCGAATATCCCCACCCGCATCGGCAATTCGCGGGTCACGTCGAATCCACGGCCGATCAACTCGACCACCGCGACATCGGCTTGTGCCGAATCGGTGCGCCGATAAACGAATTCGCGACGAGTGCGCGCTTCCTCGGGTGTCAGTACCCGCTGCACCGCCGTCCCGTCGAGCTCCGGGAACACCGTGCGCAACGCCTCGTGGCGTTCCACCACATCCCCCAGCGCCGCTTCGAGAACCTCGCGGTCGACACCGTGTACCCGCAGCACCATCGGCATGTTGTAGCTGGCCGAGGCACCTTCGAAGCGGTTCAGGAACCACAAGCGCGCCTGCCCGAACGACAGCGGCAGTACCGCCGGGCGCTCGGCGGCGACCAGCGGCGGATGCGACGGACCCGACGCCGACTTCACCCGCTCGCTCAGCGCTGCCACCGTGGGCGCCTCGAACAGGTCGCGCACGGTGAGTTCCGCACCGAGCACGCTCCGCACCCGGCTCAGCAGCCGCGTGCCCAGCAGCGAATGGCCGCCGAGGTCGAAGAACGAGTCGTCGATGCCGACCCGCTCGAGTTCGAGTACCTCGGCGAAGACCGTGCACAGGACCTGTTCGCGGTGATCGCGGGGTGCGCGAGCGCTCACCAGTTCGGTGAAATCCGGTGCGGGCAATGCCTTTCGGTCGACCTTCCCATTCGGCGTCAGCGGGAGCTCGGCCAGGACGACGACCACGGCGGGAACCAGCTGCACGGGCAGCGTGGCAGCGGCGGATTCCCTGACTGCCGGTCCACGCAGTGTCACGCCGGGCTCGGGGACGACGTAGGCGACGAGTTGGTGTGCTCCGGAGTGATCGCGCCGAGCGACGACAACAACCCTGGCGACACCGGCCACCTGCGCGATCACCGCTTCGACCTCACCGGGTTCGATCCGGTGCCCGCGGATCTTGACCTGGTCATCGGCGCGTCCGACGTACTCCAGTTCGCCCGCCGACGACCATCGGACGACATCACCGGTGCGATAGAGACGCTCGCCCGGCTTGCCGTACGGATCGGCGACGAACCGGGCCGCGGTCAGCGCGGGCTGCCGGTGATAACCACGCGCCAACTGGACGCCACCGACGTACAGCTCACCCGGCACGCCGGGCGGAACCAGTCCGAGCTCGGCGTCGAGGACGTAGGCGCGGGTGTCGGCGAACGGCACACCGATGGTCGGTGCGTCGAGCCAATCGAGGTCTACCTCGGCCTGGCTGCACCAGACCGTGGCCTCGGTGGGGCCGTACATGTTCCGCACCGAGGCAGTCGTCGCGACCAGCGACCGAGCCAATGCCGTGGGCAATGCCTCGCCACCGACGAGTGCGCGCAACCCCGTCACCGCTTCCGGGTCGACAGCGAGCAGCGAGGACCACATCGACGGGGTCGCCTGCAACACAGTGGCTTCGGCGGCGCGTGCCACGGCCGCCAGCGCGGTGGCGTCCTTGGCCGCGAGGTCGGAGGCGAGGACTACCGCCGCACCGGTGATCAGCGGGAGATAGAGCTCCAGAGCAGCGATGTCGAACGAGATCGTCGTGACCGCCAGCCATCGATCCCGTGGCGCCAGTTGCAGGGAATCCGCCATCCGGACAAGGAAATTCACCAGCGCCGCATGGGAGATGATCACTCCTTTCGGCGTGCCGGTGGAGCCGGAGGTGTAGATCACGTAGGCGGGATTCGCAGGGGCAAGACCAGCGCCGACGTGCAGCGACGCCAGGGCCGCGATCTCACCCGCGGTGTCCGGATCGTCGAGCACCAGCCGATCGGCACCCACCGCGACGTTCGCAGCGGTCGCAGTGTCGGTGAGGACCAGCCGCGCCGCCGAATCGTCGATCATGAACGCGATGCGTTCGGCCGGATAGCCGGGATCGACCGGCACGTAGGCTGCGCCGGACCTGAGCACGGCGAGCAGCGCGACCACCAGCTCTGTCCCACGAGGCAGCAGCAGGGCAACCGTCGACTCCGGGCCGATACCGCGCGCCAGGAGGTGGCGGGCCAGCCGGTTCGCGGCGGCATCCAACTCGGCGAACGTCGTTTCCTGTCCCCCGAAGAGGACGGCGGGTGCCGTAGGTGTCCGAGCCACCTGGGCTTCGAACAGCTCCGGCAGCGTGGCCGTCGACAGCGGTCTCTCCGGACTCTGCCAGTCCGTCAGAATCTGTGTCCGCTCTACGGTGGAGAGCAGCGAGTGGGCCGATACACGTCGATCGGGCTCGGCAACCAGCGACTCGAGCAACAGGGTGAACCGCCGGACAAGCGTGTGCGCCGACCGCCCGTCGAACAGGTCGGCCGAGTACCGCAGGGTGCCCGTGATCCCCGACCCGTCCCCGCGTTCGGTGAAGTCGAATTCGAGATCAACCTTGGTCGACTCCGTCCCCACCGGCTCGACCGCGACATCGACACCGGGTATCTCGATAACCGGAAGCTCGGTGTTCTGCAACACCACCAGCACCTGGAACAGCGGATGCCGGTTCAGCACCCGTTCCGGATTCACTGCCTCGACGAGCACCTCGAACGGCACATCCTGGTGCTCGAAAGCACCCAGGTCCACCGCCCGAGCCCGCTCGACGATCGCGGCGAACGAGGGGTCACCCGACACATCGAGCCGCAACACGACCGTGTTCAGGAAGAACCCGACGATATCGTCCAGGACGGCGTGCGACCGGCCTGCGACCGGCGTTCCCACGACGACATCGGTGCCCGCACCGAGCTTCGACAGCAATACCGAGACCGCCGCGTGCAGCACCATGAACACGCTCGCACCGCACGATCGCGCCACCGCGGTCACACCCCGATGCACCGCGGCGGACAGCTCGATCGCTACGGCGCCGCCCCGATAGGTGGGAGCGGCGGGGCGGACGCGATCGCTCGGCACCACCAGTTCAGCGGGCGCCCCCGCCAGCGTCTTTCGCCAATAGTCCAGCTGCTCAGCCAGTTTCCCGGTGCCGGTCGCGTAGTCGCCCAGATAGTCGCGCTGCCACAGCGCGAAGTCCGCGTACTGGACCGGCAGCGGTGCCCACTCCGGTGCGCGACCGGCATTGCGGGCCGCGACGGCACGACTCAGATCACGGGCGAACGGCGCCAGCGACCAACCGTCGGCGGCGATGTGATGGAAAACGGTGGCGAGCACGATCTCGCCCTCACCTACAACGAGAACTCCTGCCCGCACCGGCAATTCACGGGACAGGTCGAAGCCGCGCCGACCGAACTCGCCGATCGCCGCCTCGTCCGGCGCACCGGACAGCCTGGTCACCGAGCACCGCGCACGCGCCTGCTCCGGGGTGAGTACCCGCTGCACCGCGGCACCGTCGACCTCGGGAAACACCGTGCGCAATGGCTCGTGCCTGCACACGACGTCCCACAGCGCGTCGTCGAGAACCGCCGGATCGATGCGGCCACGCAGTCGCAGCACCACCGGGAGGTTGTAGTTCGCCGAGCCCGCCTCGAACCGGTTCAGGAACCACAACCGTGCCTGGCCGAACGACAACGGCAGCACCTCCGGCCGCTCGCGTGCGACGAGCGGCGGCCGCGCGCTGCCCGCGGCCGCTGCCGCCCTGGCGGCGAGCTCACCCGCGGTCGGCGCCTCGAACAGATCACGCACCGACAGGTCGGCGCCCAGCACGTCGTGCACCCGGCTCAACAGCCGCGCGCCGAGCAGCGAATGCCCGCCGAGGTCGAAGAACGAGTCGTCGATGCCGACCCGGTCCAGCCCGAGCACCTCGGCGAACAGGCCGCACAGGACTTCTTCCCTGCCGTCGCGCGGACCGCGCGCGGACACCATACGGGTGAAATCCGGTGCGGGCAGCGCCTTCCGGTCGACCTTCCCGTTCGGCGTCAGCGGCAGCTGATCGAGTACGACGACCACCGCGGGCACCATGTGCGCGGGCAGCAGCGCGCCGAGATCACGCCGCACCTGGGCGGCGTCGACCGCCGCCTCCGCCCACAGATAGCCGACCAGCTGCTGCGCGCCCGCGTGGTCCGGCCGGGTGACCGCGACGGCGCGCCGCGCACCGGAGACGTCGACCAGCGCCGACTCGACCTCGCCGAGCTCGACCCGGAAGCCGCGGATCTTCACCTGATCGTCGGCCCTGCCCGCGTACTCGAGTGTGCCGTCGGCCGTCCAGCGCACGAGATCACCGGTGCGATAGAGCCTTTCGCCCGCGCCGCCGAAAGGGTCGGCGACGAAGCGGCCCGCGGTGAGCGCCGGACGACCGTGATAGCCACGAGCCACCTGCGCACCGCCGATGTACAGCTCACCGATCACGCCGGGCGCGACCGGGCACAACCATCGGTCGAGCACATACGCGCGGGTGTTCCAGACAGGTCTGCCGATGCCCTGCGCGGCACCGTCCACCTCGGTCGTGATCGCGGCCGTGTCGATGAAAGCTTCGGTCGGACCGTAGGCATCGACGATGCGGGTTCCCGGGAATCGGCACAGCACCTCCGTGCTCAGCGACCGGGGTAGCGCCTCGCCGGCGAACACGAAATTCTCGATCCCACCGACCCGGATACCGTCGCCGAGCACCCGGGCGAACACCGACGGCACCGCATTGACGAAGCTGAACTGTTCGCCGGCGAGTGAACCGTCACCGAGCGCGAGAATGCTCGTGACCATCCGGGTCGAGCCGCCCGCGCCGAGCGTGCCCCAGATTTCGAACGAGGACATGTCGAAACTGATCGATGTCGCGGCCAGCGAACGCCGAAAAAAGGCCGTACCCAAAGTGTTTCGTGCCCATTCGAGGTTGTTCACGATGCCGCGATGGGTGATCACGACGCCCTTGGGCCTGCCGGTCGACCCCGAGGTGTAGATCATGTACGCCGCGTGATCGGGCAGCGTCGACGCGACCCGATCGGTGACCGGCGTGTCCGGGCGCTGTGCCAGGTCGGTGGCCAGCGCCGGGTCGTCCAGCAGGAGCCATTCGACCGCCGAGCGCGCGAGCTCGAGCGTGCTCGCCGTCGCCGTATCCGACAGCACGAGCAGCGGCGCCGCATCGGCCAGCATGAAGCCGATCCGCTCCACCGGATACGCGGGATCGACCGGCACGTACGCGCCACCGGCCTCGAGAATCGCGAGCAGCGCGACAACGAGATCCGTCGACCGCGGCAATGCCACCGCGACGAACGTGTCCGGCCCTACCCCGCGCTCGATCAGCACCCGCGCCAGCCGGTTCGCCGCCCCCGCGAGCTGCCGGTACGACAGGGTCCGGTCGCCGGAGGAGACGGCGGGTGCGTCCGGGTCGGCGGCCACCGAGCGGGCCACCAGCCCTGGAAGCGTCATGGCCGGGAGCTCCCGCCCGGTCCGGTTCCAGTCTTCGAGTACCCGGCGAAGATCGGCCGAGGTCAGCGGCGTGAACCCGGCGAACCGCTGCTGCGGGTCCGCGACGAGTCCGTGCAGGACCCGCACGGCGAACGCCGCGCAGCCGTCGGCGAGCGTCTGCAAGGTCGCCGCGCCGATCACCGCGGGATCGGCCTCGAACACCAGCCGGATGGTGTCCTTGCGATCGCCGTAGACGATCAGCACCGACAGGCCGTCGGTCGGACCGGCGGTCAGGATCTCGAATCGTCCGGACGCGGTGCCGAAATCGACACCGGCTTCGATGAGCATCGCGTTGACGACCGGACCGAATACCGAGCCGAATTCCGTCGTCTCGACACCGATTTCGGCGGCGATCTCGGTCGACCGGAGACGCTGGTGCATGAGAGCGGAGAACAGGTCGGTCTCCACGCCGCGGAACATGTCGGCGAGCGTGGCCGCGGGATCCCGCTCGACCAGCACCGGCACCACATTCGACACCGCACCCGAGCCGAGCTTGGTGTCCTTGGTCATCCGGGTGGTCACCGGAATGCTCAGCCGGAAGGCAGGCTCGCCGGACACGCTCGCGAGGTACAGCGCGATCACCGAAACCAGGGCGGATTCGGTCGAGAACAGGACGACACCCCGGTCGGCCGCTTCCTCCCGGGTCGGTACCGCGGCAGCGTCGAATTCGGCGACCGCACGGGATGTCTCGGCCGCGGCCGAACCCCCCACCGGGAGCGACGAGCTCGCGCTGCGCAGGGCTTCGGCCCGTTCCCGCCAGTACCGCCGATCCCGCTCCCAGGCGCGCGAGCCCCGATAGGTCTTCTCCGCCTTCAGCAGCACCGCGAGATCGTCGCGGGGTTCGACCTCGACCGGCGTGCCGCACGCGATGGATCGATACAGCTCGGCGGTGCGCCCGAGTACCGTCATGCCGCTGTAGCCGTCGAGAACGATGTGATGGGCGCGCATGAACCAGAACCAGCGGGCAGCACCGACTCTGATCGCCGCCATCTCGATCGGCGGATCGCTCGCGACATCGAGGGATGCGCCGACGGCACGACGCATCAGCTGCTCGGCCGCGGCGATCGGATCGTCGTCGTCGCGAAGATCGAACTCCCGCAACCGATAGGTGGTCGTCGTCCTGGTCACCGCACGCGGAAAGACCTGCCCCTCTTCGGGCGGGAGGAAGGCCGCGCGCAGGGATCCGAACTCGCGACTCGCGAGCTCCAATGCCTGCCGCAGCACCGCTATCTCGAAATCGCCGGTGATGTCGACGTATTGCGCGATAGCGATGGTCGGTTCGGGATGCAGGTACTGCCGGAGCCAGATCTCTCGCTGCAGCGCCGAGAGATCAGAACCCGCGAACTCGGTACTCGTCACGCTGTGCCACTTTCAGAACTTCGGCGGCCTGAATCCGCGGCCACCGCCAACGATGTGGTCAGGACTGGAGGATCTTGTTGAGATCACCCAGGTGGCTGAAGGATTCGCGGACCAGGTCCGCGGGCACCCCGAAGTCGACGAGACAGGCGACCTCGTCCACTCCGATGTCGGCGAGCTGGTCGCAGATCTCCAGCGCGTCCTCGAGCGTGCCGAACAGCGCGCTGGTCCGGAAGTAGCGCTCGAACGCGAAATCGACGATGCCGGCGCGGTCCTGCTCCGACAGAGCCTCCAGGCTCGGCCCACCTGCCAGCTCCGCGGCCTTGGCGAGCAGATCGACGGAGTCACGCAGGTAGCCGCTGAACGGCTCGTGAACAATGTCCTTGATCTGCTCGCGATCCTCACCGAGGAACGTGTGCAGCATGACGGCGACGTGCTCGTTGCGTTGCGGTGCACTCGATTTCGCGAGTTCCGCGCGGTACAGCTCGATCTTCGCGGCGAGCGCGGCCATGTCCTGGCCGATGAGATGGGTCAGTACTCCGTACCCGCCGCGGCCCGCGGCGGCGAAGGTCTCCGGGCTGCCGCCGCTGGTCAGCCAGATCGGGAGATCGCCCTGTACGGGACGCGGAAACGGCTCGACCTCGATCTGATTGCCGAGTCCGTCGGCACCGGTGGCGGGCTTGCCGCGCCACAGCGCCCTGACCTCGTCGGCGGTCTCGACCACGATAGTGCGGCGGTCGGCGTACGCGTCTGGCTCGAGCAGGAAGTCCTGCGAGTTCCAGCCGGAAGCGAACGCGACACCGGCGCGGCCACCCGATAGATTGTCGACTATCGACCAGTCCTCCACGATCCGCAGCGGATGATGCAGTGGCGCAATGACACTGCCCGCTCGCACGGAAACCCGCTCGGTCACCGCGGCCACGGCCGCCGAGGTCACCGCGGAATTCGGGAACATGCCACCGAATCGATGAAAGTGGCGCTCCGGCGTCCAGACCGCCGACAGACCCTCGGCATCAGCGAATTTCGCGCCATCCAGCAGCAGCGAATAGCTGCCGCCGTCCCCCGCCGAACTACTGAAATAGAAGAGACTCAGATCCACTTTTTCCCCACCTCAAAAACAGACTGCCGCCCACGGTACCGGGGGGAAACAGTCACGCAAAGTGTGCATCATGGTCTGGCCCTGGGTTTTTCACACAGAACCACACGCTGCGCTGCACGGACCACCACGTGAACCTGCCCCCCGACATCGCGGCTATGGCCGATGTCACAATGCCGATGCGCGCGCTACCGATACACGGGCAACTCTTCGACCTGGTCGCCCGACAACCGGCGCAGTACCTGCCGAACCGGCGGCGAGGCAAAGGCTTTCAACCGCAGATGCGCCAGCCCGAGACCGAACTGGGTCGCGGGCACCTTGGACTTGATGCCACCACCGGGAATTCGCTTGGCACGCTGCAGGAACGGGATCATCGTCGCCTCGTACCGCGACAGCGCCGCGCCGAGATCCCCGGGCGCGGCAGCGAGTTCGCCTGCGAGAACATAGGCTCCGACGATCGCCATCGCGGTGCCACGACCGGTCATCGGCGAGCCGCAGAAGCCGGAGTCACCGAGCAGCACGACCCGGCCCTTGCTGAGGCTCGGCGGGTCGAGTCGCACCAGCTCGTCGAAGACGAAATCGGCTGCGGTGGACATGGTCTCGAGTGCCGCCGGAGCCAGCCAGCCCGCGCCTGCCAACATACGGCGGATGAACCGCTGCTGTGCGGCGACATCACCCCGCAGCGCGGGATCGGCCGCCGCGCGCAGCGTGATCATGACATTGCAGGCCGCCGGGTCGGAATCAGGACGCAGCGCGATCGACGCGTTCGGGACCGCGTGCGCCATCATCCATCCCGGCTCCCAGGACTCGGGTGTCGGCATCGTGAAGAACGACATGTAGCCGCCCAGGTAGCGGACGAACTGTTCCTCCGGACCGAACGCCATCCGGCGCACCGCCGAGCGCACGCCGTCGGCGGCGATCACCAGATCGAACCGGCCGCTGCTGCCGGAATCGAAGGCGACCTCGACCCCGGTGTCGTCCTGTTCCAGCGAAACGACGTGGTCACCGTAGCGGTAGTCCGTGACGCCGCCGCTCGCGGAAATCGCCTCCAGCAGGACCTGATTGAGGTCGCCACGGGTGATCTCGATATCGGTGAGCGGGCCGGTGCCGTCGTGGAAGGAGGTGCGCAGGATCTCCCTGCCCCGCCCGTCGACGTCCACCATGCCGCGCACGTGCAGCCGATGCCGGTCGATGCCGGGCATCAACCCCATCCGCTCGGCGATCCGCGGGCTGGAACCACGCAGACCGACCGCCTGACCGCCGTCCCGCTGTTGCCGCGCCCGCTCGACGACGGTGACGTCGGCACCGGCGCGGACCAGCTGGAGTGCCACGGAATTCCCCGCGATGCCGCCCCCGGAAACCAGCACTCGCATGTTCGCCCCCACTTACTTGAAACCGTTGCCGACCCACCGGAGCGTCTGCCGGATCCCCTCCGCGGGCGAGCGGAAGCAATGCGCGAACGTGATGCCGATTTCGTTGTCGTACGGGTCGATGCCGTGCCAGTACCGCGGCGGGATGTACACGACGTCGCCCGCCTCGATGATCGTCTCGTACTTGACGATCGACAACTCCGGCGGGAAGAACTTTGCGCCCCCGTTGACGTGGTGCAGGTTCGACCGGATGATCCTGGTGAACTCCTTACGGGTCTGCGCGTCCAGCTCGAACACCGACACCCGCTTGCGTCCACGCAGCTGCGTGGTCAGTGTCTCGTCGATCCCGTGGTGGTGCCACTCCGTGCCCGCGTTGCGGTAGACGAAGACCCGGTTCCGCGGGAACAGGATCGGCCTGCGGTCGTACCGCTCGGGCAGGAAGCTGTAGCGCCCGAGGTCGGCGAGCCAGCGCTCGGGAAGCTTGAACGCTGGCATCGAGTACACGTCGGTGGGCTCGCTGTCGGCCATATTCCGCAATGACGCGGCCAGTGGCAGCTTCTCGGCTCGGTCGAAGAAGGCTTTGGCCGGCACCGGATTGAAGGTGCGGGCAACGGTCACCTCGGTGTCCCCCGCGTGCGCTGCCAGATACTCGGTGTCCTGCCAGCGCTGCAACGCCGGCCAGTCCGCGATGGCTCCGGTGATCACCACCGGCCGCTGCGCGACAACATAGGAACGCCAGAAGGTATCGGCGTCCAGGTCAGCCGCGGAGTGGCGCGGAATCTCGGCGACCTGGCCCGGGACCAGGTCGACGACCTTCACAATATTCGACATCATTCCCCATTAAGTCGAGCGGTGAAACAGCGAAGGCATGGCTGCGAACGATGTCGCCGCAGCCATGCCTTCGTCGATATTGAAGTTGATACGGATCAGACGCCGAGAGCGGCGAGGATCTGTGGGCGACCGGCCCAGAGCTGGTCCTCCCAGTACTTCCAGGTGTGCGTGCCGGTGGCAGGGAAGTCGAAGGTGGCGGGAACGCCGATCGACTTCAGCCGCGATTCGAACGACCGGGTGCTGATCAGGGTGACCGCCTCGATGCCCATACCGACGCCGGTATCGAAGACCTCGCCGGGGTTACGCGGGTTGTTGTACTGACCCGGCAGGCCGCTGCCCGCGGAGATCCGCATCGGCAGACCCTTGAGCTGCGCGGCCACCGTGAAGGGGTCCATCCGCAGCCACTGCGGGCTCCACGGCGGAGCCAGCGAGTCGGAGCTGTAGGCGCCCCAGCGCAGCATGGCCACACGCACGGCTTCGCGCATGCCCGGCTGCGAGAGGTTGAGGGCACCGGAGAACGAACCGGCGTACTTGAACTGGTCACGGTGCATGGCGGCCAGCGACAGCGCCGCGCTGCCACTCATCGACAGGCCGATGATGCCGTTGTTGGTCTTGGAGACGCCGTAGCCCGCCAGGAAGTTCGGGAGCTCCTCGGTCAGGAAGGTTTCCCACTTGTAGGTGGTCTTCTGCCCGTTGAGGCTGCTCGGGGACACCCAGTCGGCGTAGAAGCTCGACATACCGCCGACCGGCATCACCAGGGTGACATCGTCGTTGGCGAACTGCTGCATGGCGTTGGTCTCGAACGACCACGCGTTCTTGTCATCGCGCGCCGCCATACCGTCGAGCAGGTACAGCGCGGCGGAACCGCCGTTCTTGGCCCACTGGACCTGAACCTTCACGGGCCCCATCACCGAGGGGACCATCAGCTCCTCGTAGCCACCGGCGGGCGCCCGCAGGACGGGAGTCGCGGGCGCGGCCGAAGCGGCGACGGTGGCGGAAAAGGGCATGGCGACCGCGGCAGCGATCGCGACAAGCGCACGCAACCGCCGGTGCAGCCGAGGATCACTGCTCGCGTCGCTCAGCCCTGAAGCTGGCGTCCGTCCGAAGCGCATGGTGCGGCTCTCTTTCCGAGTTGTTCTGACGACGCCGGTAGGCGCCCGACCGCATACCATCACGTCTATCCAATTGGCCACGCAAACTTGGCTTTTCATGCGAGGGCACGCGGCCTTCTGTCCGCGATGAAGGGTAGTCATACACCGACGTCAGTGCAACCTATCCAGGAGTTTCACCCGATATTTGCCGAGAGGTCAGGAATCATGCGGAATGCTTCCGCGCCCCAGGTATTCCACGCGTGAATTCCGTACGCCGGGTAGGAGTAGGTGACATTGCGTGCTCCGAGCGTGGCCATGCGGACTTCGAATGCCCGGGTGTTGGCCAGTGCCATGGCTTCCAGGCCCATGCCGTTGACGGTATCCATGGACGGGCCGTCCTGGCCCGTCGGCAAGCCGGAGGCCGCGCCGATCCACAGGCGGGTGTTGTTGCCGATCAAGTTGGGCGCGAACACGAACGGGTCCATCCGCAGCCACTGCGGGCCCCACGGCGGCGCCATCGAGTCCACGTTGTATCCGCCCGCATCGAGCATGGCCAGGCGGATGGCCTCCCGCATTCCGGGGGCCGAGATGTTCAGGTAACCGGAGAATGCCCCGGCGTAGGAGAACTGATCAGGGTGATAGGCAGCCAGCGTCAAGGCGGCCGATCCGCCCATGGACAGACCGAATACGCCGTTGCGGTCGCGACGGAACCCGAGCCGGTCCGCCAGCGCGTTGCGCAGGTCGACGGTCAGGAAGGTTTCCCACTGGTAGCGGTAGCTCTTGCCGGGGCCCGCGGCGGAGCCGGTGTCGCCGGACCCGGTGCCGAAGAACTCACTCGGCGAGTTCCAGTCGGCGTAGAAACTCGACATGCCGCCGACCGGCATCACGACATTGATGTTCGCGGCGGCCAGCGCGTTGGGTACGTCGGTGGCTTCCTCCCAGCCGTTGAGGGACTCGGGGGCGCGCATGCCGTCGAGGGCGTAGACGACGCGCTGGGTGTTGCCGTCGGCGGCTCGCAGGATGCGGGTCTTGATCGGGCCCATGCCGGAGTCGACCCAGAAATCGAACGCGCCAGGATGGAATCCGGCCGACGCCGGTGCGCTCGTCCCGGTGACAACCGTCCCGAGCGGCACCAGGAGAGCCAGGGAAACGCCGGCGGCCCAGCGCTTCGCCCACGATCCTCGGGCCTCGACGGGCCCACGCTTCCAGCGCAGTGTTCGCATTCGATCGACCTTTCTCGCCACGACCCCGTGCGCAAACCATTAGCTACGCAACCGGATCCCTCATCGGACGTCGAAATGACTCGATCCAGGGCAAAACGGACGATTCAACCTCGACGCATGCTCACCGTGTATCAACCGCTGACGAACGCTTCCATGTTGCTGGAAAGTGACCCGCAACACAACCGGCGGTGACCTGCCGCACATGATTCGTCACCCCGCGTCCTTCGGATCGTGACGTGGACAAAGAAAACCGCCCGGTGCGTGTGCACCGGGCGGTTTGCCCGTCGAACAGGTGGAGCTAGCCGATGTTGGCCGACAGATCCGGGATCATGCGGTTGACTTCGGTCTCCCAGTTGCGCCAGTTGTGCACGCCGGTGATCGGGAAGTCGAAGTTCGCGTTACCGCCGCCGAGGGTGGCCATCCGGACCTGGAAGGCACGGGTGTTCACCATCGCGAGCAGCTCGAGCGGCACGCCCTGGACGATCTCCATCGGGTTGGACACATCGCCGGCACCGGGGATACCGCTGGCCGAGGACACCCACACGCGGGTGCCGTTGGCGACCAGACGCGGCGCGAAGACGAACGGGTCCATGCGCAGCCACTGCGGGCCCCACGGCGGCGCCATCGCGTCGATGTTGAAGCCACCGGCCGAGATCATCGCGACGCGCATCGCCTCACGCATACCCGGCGCCGAGATGTTCAGGTAGCCGGAGAACGAGCCGGCGAAGCTGAACTGGTCGGGGTGGTAGGCGGCCAGCGTCAGCGCGGCCGAGCCGCCCATCGACAGACCGAACACGCCGTTGCGGTTGGGGTTGAAGCCCAGCCGGCTGGACAGCGCGTTGCGCAGGTTGTTGGTGAGGAAGCTTTCCCACTTGTAGGTGTTCTTCTTGCCTGCGACCTGCGCCGGCGCGATCGACGAACCCGTCATCGCGGAGCCGGTGGCGGCCGAGCCGGTCGAGCTACCGCCCGAACCGGCATCGATGCCGAAGAAGTTGCTCGGTGCGTTCCAGTCGGCGTAGAAGCTGGACTGGCCGCCGACCGGCATGACGACGTTGATGTTGGCCGCGGTCAGACCGCGGACGACCTCGGTGTCCTTCTCCCAGCCGTTGAGATCGTCCTGGGCACGCATACCGTCGAGCGCGTAGACAACGCGACTGGTGTTGCCGTCGGCCGCACGGAAGATTCGCGACTTGATCGGGCCCATTTCCGAGTCGACCCAGAAGTCGAATCCCGAGGGGTTGAACGCTGCCGTCGCGGTACCAGCGGGTCCCGCCACCCCCGCACCGAGGGGCAGCACAACCGCCAGGGAAACCAACACCGACCGCTTGAGCCAGCCGGTTCCCCGGGCTCTTAGACGTCCGCCACGCATTCTGTTTTTGGCCTTTCCTCGTGCGGTTCGCGCGGAACCGCGGTTGCAATGACCGCCGACTTACTACCGGCACACCAGTGCGCCGACGGAGTTCCTCGTTGACCATATCGCTACATCGATAGCCGGGCGTTACCGAAAAGAGATTTAATGGTGTTCGCCACTAAGAAAAGCCTGAGCAGAGGGTGTAACCACTGGGCTCATGGGTACCCATGAGCCCAGTGTGACGCAAGGAGAGTACTTCAGCGGGGAGGCTCGGGGAAGGGATCAACCAGCCCACAACGCTGGATTTCGTACTTCGGCACCCGGTCGATCCGGTACTTCGCGAAACTCAGCGCATGGCGCAGGTTGTGCTTGAACCGGTCGAAGGTGAGCGGGTCGCGGGTGGAGATCATCAGCGCCTGCGTCTCCGGGCACGACATCGCGGTGCGCGCCTGGGTGACCCACTCCTCGTCCATGTACCAGGGCATCCACGGATGGATGTCGACCATGCCCGAGTCGACCACCACCCAGTCCGGGTACAGGCTCTTGTCGTGCCCGATGCGGCCGTCGGCGAGCCGGTCCGAATGCGCTGCCAGCGGGTAGGACAGGCCCATCGGATCGATGACGCGCACATCCAGCGGCACGTTCATGCTGGTCATGCCGAGGTTCAGGAAGTAGACCGTGTGCCCTGCGCCGCCCTCGGGGATCGGTTGCGGCGGCGGGTCGAGGTACCAGAACGTGAACGCAGGCGAGTTCAGCAGCAGGCCGCCGTTGGGGTTGGCCGCGATGTCGTTGACCATCGCCCGCATGCGCGGATAGTCGAGGTAGTCCTCGGCCAGGATCGGATGGTCCTTGCCGGTGTTGAGCACGTAGTAGACGCGCTCGTCGACGATGCCAGACGAGCTGATCTTGGTGCCGGTCTTGATCGCGGTGGTACTCGCCGCGTACAGCGACCAGCCCGCGGTGCCGAGCAACGCGGCGAGCACGACGACCGTCGACCAGTCACGGGGGCTGAACGCTCGCAGCCGGATCGGCACGACGGCCACCGGCAACAGCAGCAGAAACAGCTGGGTCAGCAGCATCCGGCCGTGCATGAAGTCGCCGCCGACGCGGATCGCGTAGACGGTGAGCAGCAGACCGCTGACCAGGACGAGCACGACGACCGCGCTGGGCGAGCGCAGCCAGGTGCGGAACCCGGCCACCGACCACTTCGGCCGCACCGCGACCCCGCGCGCCACCGCGGTGACCGCGCCGGCGATCAGCAGCACGAGCAGCGGAATCCACAGGTAGTACGGGCCGACCAGGTCCCAGAGGTACTTCATGCCCTGGCCCCACTTGGCACCGCCCGCGTCCTTGGCGACCGCGGTGTTCGGGTAGGGCAGGCCGTAGTAGCCCATCCGCCAGATCTGGTAGGCCACCGGCACGATCCCGGCGACGAACACGATCAGCGCGCGCAGCACGATCGGCCCGTACCGGAACTGCGGCATCGGGGTCAGGAAGATCATGCCGAGCGCGAGCGCGCCGATGAGCGTGGCCTCCGGCCGGATCAGCGGCGCGAGACCGGCGAGGAAGACCAGCCCGAGCAGGCTCGGAACGCGAACCACCGCGGCCTGGCTCCAGCGGATCAGCAGCCACCACAGCAACCCGACCCAGCAGATGACAAGGCCGCTCTCCAAGCCGGAGGTGGCGTAGTCACGGGCGGGCGGGAGCGCGATATAGACGAGCACGCCCGCCGGGATCAGCAGCTGACCGGTGCTTCCGCCCCACAGCCGGGCCGTGCCGAGCATGGCGAACACGATCGCCAGCAGCGAGGCCACCAGCGCGACGCCGAGCACCACGTACTCGAGCCGGGCCTGGGTGAGCCAGCTGAAGAACCAGACCACATACGTCCACGCGGTGCTGGTGTTGGCCTCGACCCGCTCGCCCATGTTGAAGACGGGGCCGTTGCCTGCGAGCAGGTTGCGCACCGTCCGCAGGACGATGAGGCCGTCGTCGGCGATCCATCGCCGCTGCCAGGCGCCGACCGCGAACAACACGACGGCGAGCACAACCCCACCGACGAAGGTGGCGCGGGACAGAATCGCGAAACGGGCGGCCGGGCGCGCCGACTGCTCGTCGTCGCGTAGCCGCTCGTATTCGGTTGTCTCCTGCTCCGCTACCACGATCTCGTCAGGTGAGATAGACAGCGACACCTACCGCTCCGATCCAGGCAATAGCGAGGAACTGCAGGATGCGGTCCCCCAGCGCGATCTCTTCGGGTTCACCGGCCTCGCCACCGTCGACGTCGACCGCGTAACGCAGGATTGCGATGGTAAACGGGATCATGGAGATCGAGTACCACTGGGTGTCGCGCAGCTCGTCCTGCTGGAACGCCCAGAGGCCGTAGAAGATCACGACGGCGGTGGCCGCGAGTGTCCAGATGAAGCGCAGGTAGGTCGGCGTGTAGTACTGCAGCGACTTGCGGATCTTGGCGCCGGTCTCCAGCGCGATCTGCAGTTCGGCGTAGCGCTTGCCCGCCGCCATGAACAGCGAACCGAACGCCATGATCAGCAGGAACCACTGCGACAGCGCGATGCTCGCCGCCGCGCCACCGGCGACGGCGCGCAGCAGGAAGCCCGACGAAACGATGCAGATGTCGAGAACGGCCTGGTGCTTGAGGCCGAGGCAGTAGGCCAGCTGGATGGCGATGTAGATGGCCATCACCACGGCGAGGTGCCAGGACGCGAGGAACGAACCCGCGATCGAGCCGATCAGCAGAACCGCGGCGAGCCCGTATGCCAGGTTGACCGGGACGACGCCGGCGGCGATCGGCCGGAAGCGCTTGGTCGGATGCGCCCGGTCGGCCTCGACATCGAGCGAGTCGTTGACCAGGTAGATGCCGGAGGCCGCCATGCAGAACACGACGAACGCGATCGCGACGTGCACCAGCACGCCCGCGTCGCCGACAGCTTCGGGGCCGACGGCCAGCGGTGCGGCGAGCACCAGGACGTTCTTCACCCACTGACGCGGGCGCATGGCCTTGACGACGCCACCGACCAGGGTCTTCGGCGGGCCCTTCACAACACCTTCGTCGAGGACGGCGGCGGACGGTTCTTCGCTCATCTCAGCCAAGGTTCTTTCGGTTGCGGTCACTGTCGGAGTCTCTTTTCGGCGGCTAGCACGGCAGCTGCCGACGCGGCACCCAAGGCGGAACCGGCGAGCACGTCGGAAGGGTAATGCACACCGAGCACGACCCGGGAAAGGAGCATCGGCGGCACGAGCACCGCAGGCAAGGGTAGCCCGGTCAGCCTGCCGAGCAACACCGCCGCCGCCGTGGTGGAGGTCGCGTGCGAGGACGGGAAGCTCAATTTGCTCGGCGTCGACACGTTGACCTGCACCGTCGGGTCGTTCGGGCGCGGGCGCCGGACGATCCGCTTGATCACGATCGAGGCGGCGTGCGCGCCGACCGCGCCGACCGCGACGCCCGCCCACTGCCTGCGCCGCGGCTTGTCGACCAGCCAGCCCGCGGCGGCGATGCCGACCCAGCCCAGCGCGTGCTCACCGAAGTGCGACATCCCGCGCGCGGCCGAGACGACGGCCGGGTTGGTGCCGATGGTGGTCTGCACGACGTTGATGATGCCGACCTCGACCGGCACCTCCACGTACTCGCCGTCGCCGCAGGCGCACTCACCGCAGCAGCCTTCCTCGGCCAGCTCGAGCTCGGGCAGTTCGGGGTTGATCGCGTTCACTTCTTCTCGGTTCCGTTCTGGCTGATGCCGAAGGTCTTCTCCCACGCGGCCGTGCTGGTCAGCTCGGCGTGCGCGGCCCGGTAGCGCTGCTGCATCTCCGGGAAGCGCGCGGTGAGCTCCTTGCGCAGACGCATCGCTTCCTTGAGCAGCTCGGCGGCCTTGCGCGGGTCGCGCTTGCGGTAGACGACGCCGCGGCCGTCCGCGGTCGTCACGGTGACGCCGTCGACCTGGGACAGCAGGAACCAGCGCGCGTCCAGCGTCGGCACGTTCAGCTGCGGTGTCTCGTGCGCGGCCGGGTCGGCCTTGCGGAAGTTGTGCACGACGCCCTTGGCCAGGCGCGCGACCTTCGCGATGGGGTTGCCCGGCTCGCCGGTCGCGCCGACGCCGTGCCGGTTGGCCAGCGGCAGCTCCGTCGAGGACGGCAGCACCACGGCGTCCGGGTACTGCTTGCGCATCGCGTGGATCTTGCCCAGCGCGCTCGGCAGCAGGTCGAACAGGCCCTCCGGCCCGGCCAGGAAGTCGCGGATCGCCTCGTTCTGGATGGCGACCGTCGAGTACTCCAGGCACAGCAGGTGCTTGAGGGTGGCCTTGACCGTGTTCACGATCATCGGCTTGCCGTCACCGGGCAGGTGCAGGGAGGCGACGACCAAGCGGTTGCGCAGGTGGAAGTACGCCTGCCAGTCGATGGCGTCGTCCTTGTCGGACCAGGCCATGTGCCACACGGCCGCACCCGGCAGGGTGATCGTCGGGTAGCCGGCCTCGCGGGCGCGCAGGCCGTACTCGACGTCGTCCCACTTGAGGAACAGCGGCAGCGGCTGACCGATCTGCTCGGCCACCTGACGCGGGATCACGCAGGTCCACCAGCCGTTGAAGTCGACGTCGATGCGCCGGTGCAGCAGCTTGGAGTTGTCGCGATCCTTGAGCGGGTACTTCGAGAAATCGTGGTCGTACTCGACGTTGGGCGCGGAGGACCACATGAAGATCCCGCGGTCGACAACCTCGCCCATGCTGTGCAGGTGCGAGCGCTCCTGCAGGTTCAGCATCTGCCCGCCGACCAGCAGCGGCGACTTGGCGAACCGGGAGAACGCCAGCGCGCGCAGGATCGAGTCGGGCTCGATCTCGATGTCGTCGTCCATGTAGACGATGAACTCGGCGTCGGTCTTGAGCGCCTCGTACATGACGCGGCTGTAGCCGCCGGACCCGCCGAGATTGGGCTGGTCATGGATGGCGAGCCGATCGCCCAGCGTTGCGGCGGCCTCGGTGAAGCCGGGCTCGTCGACGACCTTGCGATTGCCCTGATCGGCCACGATCACCTTGGTGACATTGCCGAGCACCAGTGGATCCGAACCGAGCGCGGCCAGCGTCTTGACCAGGTCGGTGGGCCGGTTGAAGGTGGGCATGCCGACCGCGATGGTGCCCGCGCCGGGCGCTTCCCGCGGCGCGTACCAGCCGCCGGCGAGCAGCGTGACCGCCGTGTCGGTGGTGATGTCGAACCAGATCCAGCCGCCGTCCTCGAACGGGCCGAGATCGGTCTCGAACTCCACCGTGATCGAATCCGCGCCCTGGGCGACGGCGAATTCCTTGCCCTGCACATGGATTCGCGAACCGTCGGCCTTGGAGCGGTAGACGTCGACGCGGCCGTGTCCGGCCAGCTCCAGGCGGAGCACCACCGAGTTCAGCACACTCCAGCGCCGCCAGTAGCTGGCGGGCAGCGCGTTGAAGTAGGTGCAGAACGACACCTCGGACTCGGCGCCGATCGAGAGCGCGGTCCGGCTGGTGGCGTGCGCGCGGCGCGCGTTGGTGGTGGATTCCTCCAGGTAGAGGGTCCGCACGTCGAGCGGCTCGCCCGGACGCGGCAGGATGATCCGCTGCAGCAGCGACTTCGCGCGCGTCTCGGTCGTCACGTCGTCGAGCACCGGCTGCGCGCTCATGCTTCCACCTCGCTGGCGCTCGGCTCCAGCATGACCGCGATAGCGGCTGTGCTCATCTGTCGCTCGCTTCGCTCGCTCATGCCTCGTCCACCAAAGCCGCGCCGGACTCCAGATGCGGACGCAGCACGTTCTCGAACATGCTCAGCGCCGAACCGATCGCCATGTGCATGTCCAGGTACTGGTAGGTGCCGAGGCGGCCGCCGAAGAGGACCTTCTTCTCGGCGGTCTCCTTCTTGGCGAGCTCGCGGTAGGCCAGCAGCTTGGCGCGGTCCTCGGGGGTGTTGATCGGGTAGTACGGCTCGTCACCGGTCTGGGCGAAGCGGGAGAACTCGCGCATGATGACCGTCTTGTCGGTCGGGTAGTCGCGCTCAGGATGGAAATGGCGCGGCTCGATGATGCGGGTGTACGGCGCGTCGGCGTCGTTGTAGTTCATCACCGAGGTGCCCTGGAAATCGCCGATCTCGAGGACTTCGGTCTCGAAGTCGATCGTGCGCCAGCCGAGCTCGCCCTCGGCGTAGTCGAAGTAGTGGTCCAGCGGGCCGGTGTAGACGACCGGCGCGTCCGGGCTGGCCGCGACGACCTCGTCACGCACGTCGAACCAGTCGGTGTTCAGGCGCACCTCGATGAGCTCGGAGGCGGCCATGTTCTCCAGCCACTTCGTGTACCCCTCCTTGGGCAGGCCCTCGTAGGTGTCGTTGAAGTAGCGGTTGTCGAAGGTGTAGCGCACCGGCAGGCGGGTGATGTTGCCCGCGGGCAGTTCCTTCGGGTCGGTCTGCCACTGCTTGGCGGTGTAGTCGCGCACGAACGCCTCGTAGAGCGGGCGGCCGATCAGCGAGATCGCCTTCTCCTCGAGGTTCTGCGCGTCGGCGGTGTCCACCTCGGCGGCCTGCTCGGCGATCAGCGCCTTGGCCTCTTCGGGGGTGAAGTAGCGGCCGAAGAACTGCGAGATCAGGCCGAGCCCCATCGGGAACTGGTAGGCCTGGCCCTTGTGCAGCGCGAACACCCGGTGCTGGTACCCGGTGAACTCGGTGAACTGGGTGACGTAGTCCCACACCTTCTTGTTCGAGGTGTGGAACAGATGCGCGCCGTACTTGTGGATCTCGATACCGGTTTCCGGCTCCGGCTCCGAGTAGGCGTTGCCACCGAGGTGGTAGCGGCGGTCGATCACCAGCACCCGCTTGCCGAGCAGGTTCGCGGCACGCTCGGCGACGGTCAGGCCGAAGAAGCCGGAGCCGACCACGATCAGGTCGTACTGGTTTGCCGAAGTGGCGGAATCTGCGTTGACGGAGTTACCCGGGGACGATGCGACGGTCACGGGTGCCCAGCGTATCGGAAGACCGCAGATTGTCCCGGCGGAGTCACCGACCTGGTCCTGAGCTGGGCCGATAGCGCCGCCTCAGCGGTAGGGGTGGTGCGGTGGCGGTGAACCGCCGTGGACGGCGGACACTGACGAGTGTCGATCGGGGTAGAAGATCCATGAACCGAACGCGGGGCGTGCACCTATGTCCTCGTCGATGGGCCCGGTACCAGGGATGGAGAGCACGGCGGCGAAGCCGGAGACGTTCCCGAAGTCCTGCGTCCCGTAGTGGAGTGACGCGGGGACGAGCCCGTTGAAGGGGCAGCCGAGCCGGTGAGCACCACCGCCCCCTGTGTGCTGTCAGTACGGGTAGGGAGGGTACGCGGGCTGGCGGGCGGCGCGGATCCAGCGGCCGGTGGACGGGGCTGCGGCCATGACAAGGATCAGCAGGGGAATCGCTCCGACGATGGCAGCACCGACAAGTGTGGCCGGAGTGGTTTCGTAGCCGGTTCCCGCACGATTTTCCATGATCGCTGCCGCCGCCGACAATCCGATGCCGATCAGGCTGATCGAAGTAAGGAGGATGAGGAGCACCCGGCCTGCGGTCTTGCGCCGGAACAGCAGGACGGAGCCGAGCAGCAACAGCAGAGCTGGGACTGAGCCGATCGCGAGGGCGATCGCCACTTCCTCGCGGCCCGCTTCGTCCCGAGCACTCGTGGCATCGGTGCTCAGCAGAAACGCCAAGCCGAGGCCGAGGCCGCCCAGGGAGGTCAACGACAGCAGCAGTGCGATCACCGCGGCAGTGATCGCGGTTCCGCCGCCGGCCCGGGGCTGACCGTAACCCGGTGCGCCGTAGCCGAATTCGTAGCCGGGGGCCGGATAGGGCTGGGCGCCATAGGCCGGTGCGCCGTACGGTTGCGCGGGGTAGCCCTGCTGCTGGGCGTAAGGATCTGCGCCGTAGCCGGGTTGCGCGTAGCCGCCCGCGTACGGGTCGTTGCCCTGTTGCGGGCCGTACGGATACCCCATCGTGTCCCCCTCCTCCGTCGGCACGGCAGCACCGCGACGGATGCTGACCTGCCGAAACTATACGTTCGGTCCGACAACCGTTTTCGGGCGAGCGAGCGTGTACGCGGCCGTCCACGGGAGGGCCGCGGGCAGCAGCACCAGCGCGCCGAGGACGACGGCGGCCAGCGCGGCCGCCCAGCTGTGGTTCACGATCGCCGTCACGGCACCGGGTACCCCGCCGAAGCCGATGAGAATCGACCGAAGCACCGGCTCCTCGGCGAACCAGCGGATGCCGTACTCGGAGTCGTAGTTCACGAGCGTGGCCAGCAGGCCGAGTACACCGAGGCCGACCTGCGCGCCCGCCGCGACGATCAGCACCCACCGGCCGGTCTGGTCGCGCCGTGCGAGCAGCAGCCCGCCGTAGCCGAACGCGAACGCCGCCACCAGCGCGCCGAGCGTGGCGAACAGGGTCAGCGAGTCGTCGAGCCGGTCGGGATCGGCGAGAAAGGCGCGCACGAGAATCACGGCCCCGAGCAGATTCGCCGCGGCGGCCATGGCGGCGCAGCATACGGCGGTAATCGCCGTCACCTCACCGATTGTCGACTTCGCTTCGTGCACGACCATGCTCAGAACCTATCCCGTACCGTGCCACCGCGTGGTGGCCCAGCGCCGCGTCGGCTCACTCAGGCTGAGCGCGAGGATCACCATATTGAGCGCGAGCCAGACATCCAGCGGCCCCCACCGCCACCCGTGACTCGACCCGTTGAGCACGATGACCAGCAACGTCGCCCCGGCCATCACCGCCGACATGGTGAGCAACACCCGCCTGCCCACCATCCGCCGCCGCAACAACAGCACCGCGCCCAGCAGATACACCACCCCGAGCCCGCCGATGATCCCCGCCGCCGTGTAATCGAGCTCGATCTCGCGCCCGAACGCCAGCACCACCGCCGTCGCCGTGCCGACGATGATCCCCGCCCCACCGACCAGCACCCCGAGCCATCCCGCGACCAGCGCGGTCACCGCCCCAGAAGGCCGCTCCGGCCGCACCTGATCCACCACTGTCCCCGCTACTTGTCGACGTCGCCGTCAGTTATACGGCGGAACCGCGGGGCGCGGGTTGTTCGGCGGCGCGGGCTGCGTGTTCGTCCTGGAATCGACCCATCGCTGACCGGCGGGAAGCAGGGCCGCGATCAAGACGCCGCACGGTCCCAGCGAATACAGAACATAGGTCACCAGCGTGCCGGAGCTGATGGACATCGCGCCTGCGCCCCAGAGCGCGAAGATCGCCAGCCCGCTACCGATGATCACCATCGTCAGCCCGCGTGTGCGTCGAGCGAGAACCAGCGCCCCACCAAGCCCGAGCAGCACCGCGAGCACCGCGCCGACCGCGAGGTCGACTTGATGCTGCAGGACGAGGAACTTCCATTCGACTGGTTCCGGGAAGGCCCAACGGTCGTACGCGCTGCGCAGGCCCGAGAGGGCGGCAACGGCTCGACCCAGCCCGAACAGTCCGAGGATGACGGCTCCGAAGCCGGCGACGACGACGGCGAGCAGCGGACTCCACACCGGTTTGGTCTGCGGCGGCACGTATTCCCGCGGCGCTGGCTGGCTATTCATCGCTCCCCCTTGCGACCTCGTACATCGCATCCATACTGCTTCTCGGCAGCCTACTGTGACCGCCGGAAACCGCGCCCGGACACAAACTGTCCGAGCGCGGTTCTCTCCTCTTTACCCGGCCGCGCACCCGCCAACCCTTCAGGCGGACCGCCCCGCGACGTAGGCGCGGAACGCCTCGAGGATGTACTCGGCGGTCCCGTCACCGTGAACGTCGTAGTTCTTGCGGAAGCGCGGGTCGGCGACATACATCTCGCCGAGTCCGAGCAGGTACTCGTCGGTCACCGGGCGGCCCTGCGTTCCGTCTCCGAGCCAGGCGCGGTGCCTGACGACGATCGCCTGGACGGTCTCGCCGTCGACGGGAAGGCCGGCGGCATGGGCCTTTCCGAAGTCGGCGGCGATGTCGAGCTGGGTCTGCAGGAATGCCTTCTTGCCGTCTTCGGTCAGCGAACGCCACCAGCGGTCGCCGCTTTCGTAGGCATCCTTGCCCCAGCGTTCGGTGACCTCGTCCTTGTACCGGGTGTGATCGAAGCCGTCGAAAACCTCTGCGGCCATGAGTGGTTCACCTCTTTCGGTCTTGTGCAACGTGGTGGACACCGACTCGATCTGGCGTGCGATCCGATCCTGTTGCTGCCGAAGCAGTTCCAGGTGGGTGCGCAGGGCGCCCGCGGTGTCCTGTTCACCGGCGAGGACCTCGGCGATCACCGGGAGGCCGAGGCCGAGTTCGCGCAGCAGCAGGATGCGCTGCAGGCGGATCAGGGAGTTCTGGTCGTAGTAGCGGTAGCCGTTGGCGCCGGTCCGGCTCGGCTCCAGCAGCCCGAGCTGCCCGTAGTGGCGCAGCGTCCGGCTGGTGGTGCCCGCGGCTTTCGCGAGGTCCTGGATGGACCATTCACCCGCCATGACCACTCCCATTCTCGTCGGTGTCCCCAGTCTGCAAGTTGACGCTACGTCAAAGTCAACACCGAAAGTCAGAACCCGATCTCGACCTCGACGGTGTCGCGTTCGGTGTACATCCGCCAGTACCGCGCGCCGAGTTCGTCGTTGCCGATCCGCGGCAGTTCCAGCCCGGCGGGGATCAGCTCGGGATGGGCGTCGACCTGCTGCTGGACGGCGCTGTTCTCGATGAGCGCGCCGATCGCGAGCAACCCGACATAGACCCCGGTGCCGTCGAGTTCGGCGGCCAGCTGGCGGACATACGCGCGCTGGGCGCCGAGCGCGACGCCCATATTCGCCAGGTAGGGCTGCCGATTCGCCTCGGAGGCGCCCGAGGAGAACAGCAGGGCGCCGCTGCCGCGCGCGACCATGCCGGGCAGCAGCGCACGGCTGAGCTCGATCGACGAATACACCTTCAGCGCGAAGGGCAGATCCAGCGCCGACCGGTCGACCTCACGGGTGGACGCGCTGCGGATCGACATCCCCGCCGCGGCCGCGTGCACCGCCACCTCGATCGGCCCCAGCTTCTCCTCGACCCGCGCGATCACCTCGGCCGGCTGCGCCGGATCGGTGATGTCGGCCGCGAACGGCTCGGCCTCGATCCCGTCCGCACGCAGAGCCGCGGCACGTTCCGCCGCCGCCGTCGCCGACCGGGTCGAGGCGGGCGCCGCGATCGCCGAGCAGGCGCTCGAACTCACCGACCCGTGGGAGTCGTTCACCTTCCTCGTCGAGCGGATCTGCGCACTCCAGGCCGGCGACCGCATCCTCGGCGAACTCGCCCTGCGCAATCCGCCGAGCGCCGCGCTGGAGCGGGCCCGCGAGCACGGTCACGCGCTGATGCGCCGGATCATCGTCCGCGCACAGGAGGCCGGAGCGCTGCGCCCGGACTGGACACTCGAGGACATCGCGTTCATCACCTGGTCGCATACGAGCGTGGTCGCCGCGACCGCGAACGTCGCCCCCGAGCTATGGCGCCGCAACCTCGCTCTGATCCTGGACGGCCTACGCGCGAAAGCCGCGCACCCCCTGCCGGTTCCGGCCCTCATCGAGGACCAGTTGATGCAGGCGATGCGCGGCTGAGCGGTCTGCGTACTCAGCGGCGGGCGGCTTCGGCCACCGAAACAGCTTCCGGCGCAGTCAGAACCGCGACCTCGATGGGCGCTACAAGAGCCACGTCGTCAATCTCCTTGGGCGAGAACGGTTCAGCAACCACCGGCGCGGGCTTCGGCGGCAGCTGGCCGAGCACCGTGCCCGCGAGGGCGATGACGAGGCCGATGATCTGCAACGGAGTGAGCGCCTGACCGAGCGCGATCCAGCCGATCACCGCGGCCGACATCGGGCTCAGCAGACCGAGGAACGCCACCGAAGTCGCAGGCACCCGCGAGATTCCGCGGAACCACAGCCAGTAGGCGAGCGCGGTGCCGATGATGCCGAGGTACAGGTAGCCACCGATGGCGGCACCGTCGAGCGCGGGCGGAGCGCCTTCGAGGACCAGCGCGAGCGGCAGGATGAACAGTCCGCCCGCGGTGAGCTGCCAGCCGGTCATCGCCAGCGGACCGACGCCGTCGGGGCGTCCCCACTTCTTGGTCAGCACGGTGCCCGCCGACATCGACGCCGCGCCGGCCAGTCCGGCGACGACACCGATCGTGTCCAGCTCGGCATTGCCGCGGAGCACGACCAGCGCGACCCCGAAGACGCCGATCACCCCGGCGATCACCTTGCGCCGGGTCGGCGCCTCGGCGAGCAGCACGGCCGCGAAGCCGAGCGCGATCATCGGCGCCACCGCGCCGAGCACCCCGGCCACGCCGCCGGGCAGCCGGTACGCGGCCAGGAACAGCAGCGGGAAGAACGCGCCGATATTGAGCACGCCGAGCACCGCGGCGCGGCCCAGCCAGATGCCGCGCGGCAGCACCCTTGTCAGCGCCAGCAGCACCAGACCCGCAGGCAGGGCGCGCATCAGGGCGGTGAACAGGGGCCGGTCCGGCGGCAGGAATTCGGTGGTGACGGCGTAGGTGGAGCCCCACACGATCGGAGTGAGGGCGGTGAGTGCGAGGGTGCCCGCGTAGCCGGTCGGGCGGGTTGCGGTCGTCATGTTCGCTCCTGATTGATAATCTCAACATTGAAATATCTACCCGGCGGGATGGCTCAGCGTCAAGTAGATGAACGTTAAGATTTTCAATCGAGAGGGAAGCGCATGCGGGACGCCATCGATCTGATCACCGAACACTGGCGGGCCGAACGACCCGATGTCGACGTGTCACCGATGGCGATCGTCGGCCGGATCACCCGGCTCTCGCGCGTCCTCGAACAGGATCTCAAGCGCTTCTTCGCAGGTCACGGGCTGGAATTCTGGGAATTCGACGTGCTCGCCACACTGCGCCGCTCCGGCGGCGACACCGGCCTGACCGCAGGCTCGCTCAACCGGGCGGCCATGGTCACTTCCGGCGCGATCACCAACCGGATCGACCGGCTGGCCGCGAAGAACCTGGTCCGGCGTGCCCCGTCGGCCGACGACCGCCGCTCGGTCTTCGTCCAGCTCACCGACGAGGGCCGGGAGCTGGTCGACCGGCTCCTGCCACTGCATGTGGCGAACGAGCAGCGGCTGCTCGCGTCACTGGGCACCGAGGAACGCGAACAACTCGCCGGTCTGCTGCGCGTCCTGGCTGTCGGCCTGGACGACACCGCCCTCGACTGACCCGGCTACTCGCCGCCGTGAACGCCCGGTGCGGTAGCCGGATTCGCCGGGCCGTATACCGGCTCCTCCAGCGGCACCACAGCCACCGGCGCACCGCTCGCAGCCTGCGTCGGCGCACCGACAGGCGGCACACCCGGTGCCGGCGCACCGGCCGGCGGCGCGACCGCACCCGGCATCGGGTCGCCGGGTTGCGCCGGGACCTGCATTCCCGCACCCGGTGCGACATCAGCCGGCGCCGAACCCTCCGGCGTCGTCACCTTCGGCTCGCCCGACGCCGACGGCGGCAGCTGATCGCCCACATCCGGCACGAGCTGGAGCAACGTCGAGAAATCGACGACCTGCGCGCCGAGCGTCTTCGTCGCCACGATGACACCGTTCGTGTACAGCCGATAGGTGCCCGCCCGTTGCGGCAGCTGCATTTCCGGCCCGATCGGCGCGCCGATCGCGCTCTCCGCACCGCCGATCCGCCGGTACTCGGTGTCGATGACGCTCTCGCCCGCCAGCGCCTCGATCGTCGGATCAGGCTCGATCGGCAGGGTGGGAGCTGTTGGCGCGGGGGCGGTTTCGACGAGTTCGTCGGGTGCCGGGCCGACCGCGAAGGTCTCGATATCGGCGGGCCTGCCGCCGTCGGGAGCCGCGGAGTACTCCGAGCGCAGGATCAGTCCGTCGCGTAACAGCACCGTGCCCACAGTCGCCGCGACGGCTTCGGTGGTGCGCGAATCCTCCTTCACCGTCCCGGGATACACCTGGCAATCGGTGGTGTCGCAGGTCTGCGCGTAGGGGTAGCGGTTCTCCGCTAGTGCGTAGGAACGCGCGGCGATCGCCTGCGCGCGCAGTGCCTCGAACGCGCCCTGGTCGGCCCAGTTCGCCTGCATCTCCGCGGGCAGCACGCCGGCGAGGTAGTCGTCGAGGTCCACCTGATTGACGGTCCGGTACGCGCCGCCCTCCAGCGCGACGCCGAGCGCGCCGCGATAGGCCGTGCCGCCGCACAGGGTGAGATGTTCGTCGGCGGGCCTGCCCGGCCCGGCATCGACGGGGTAGACGAACGGGTCGTCGGTCGCGGCCTGCCACAGCACTTCACCGTCGCAGCCCGTGGTGACCACGACGTTCGCGCCGCCGTCCGGCAGCGGAGTGAGGTGCGCGGCCTCGCCCGGCCCGATCATCCGGCCCGCGACCTGCGCGCCGGCGGCGGCGTAGGTGTCGAGGGTGGCGTCGTCCTGGGCCTGGAGCCTGACGCCGATGGCGGTCGGCCCGACCTGACCGAGGGCGGCGCCCGGGTAGTAGTGCCCGAGGATCTCCTCGGCGGTCCGGCCTTCCCTGGCGCTGTCGAACGCGCCGACCTGACTCATCCCACGGCCGTGACCGGCTCCGACCGTCGGCGCGACCTGGCCGGGCAGGATCTGCCACAGCCCGATCGCGCCGGTCAGTGCCAGTGCGGTGCCGCCGACCAGGGCCGGCAGCGGCACTGTCCTGAGCATCGGCACGCTGCGGCGCCGGGTCCCTCGACGGGTACTGCGGTTGATCAAAGTGTCGGCTCTCATCCTGCGCTCCCACGGTTTGGGGGGTTCGACCGGCGAAGCTCGCGTCGGCATGTCGTCGCCGCCGAGCGGGTTCCGAAGGCTACATTCGAGCAATCACATAATCCTCAAGTTGAGGTTTAGATGTGTGACGTATGTTAACTAGTGTGGTGTGTGTGGCAAGAGGAAGCAAGCATCACTTGCCGGTGATCGCCCCTGAATCACCAAGGTCTACGAGCTCGACCCTGATTGGAGAAGGCACGTGCGATATCGAAAGCCGAAACGTTCCTACGTGCTCCCGGTGGTCACCACGCTCGCCGTCGCCGCTCCTGTCGGCGCCTTCGCGCTGAGCGACTCGACCGATTACCGCAGCACCAACGACCAGCTCGCGGCGGTGCCGACGCAGCTGGCGGAGGTCGCGCTGACCTCCGCCCCCGACATCACGGTCCCGCTCCGTGAGCTGACCGGTCTCGACCTACCCGATCTGCACCTGTCGGATCTGCAGATGCTGCCGCTGCCGACCTCGATTCCGGTGCCGCCGGGATTACCCGTTCCGCCGGGCGTGGCGCTACCGACCGAGATCGTGCTGCCACCCTTACCGACGAAGGCGCAGCCGACAACGACGACCGCCGCGCCCGCCCCTGCCCAGCAGGGTGGCGCGCCCGCGCGTCCACCGGCGCCGAGCACCGCTGTCCCGACCGCGCCGCCGACACAGCCGCCCGCCGCGGCCCCGGCCGCACCCGCGGCACCAGCACCAGCCCCGGCCGCACCCGGGGCACCAGCACCGGCAGCGCCGGGCGCGCCCGCGGCACCAGCCCCGGTCGCACCCGCGGCACCGGCAGCACCAGCTCCGGCAGCCCCGGTCGCACCCGGGGCACCAGCGCAGGCAGCGCCCGGCGCACCAGCGGCGCCAGCTCCTGCGGCGCCGCCAGCTCCGGCTCCCGCAGCGCCGACCTCTTCCGCCCCGGCACCGGCCGCACCCGCGACCACTCCCCCCGCGGGCGCCCCGGTTTCCCCGCACCGTCCGACCGGGATCAAGTTCATCGCCGACCCGGCCAACCTGGAACCCGGCACCACCCCCGACACCCCCGCGCTCTCCCCCGGCGCGGTCGCCCCCGACCTCGTCGACCAGGTCGGCGCCCAGGTCAAGGAGCTCACCCAGGACACCCCGTTCAGCATGGTCGCGGTCACCGCGCGCGACCTGGTGAACACCACGACCAAGCTGCGCGCCCGTCAGCAGGACGGCAACTGGGGCCCCTGGTACGACGCCGATCCGCTCGACACCAGGGCCACCGACCACACCCCCGCCGACGCGCCGACCGGCACCGAGCCGATCTACGTCGGCGAGACCACCGCCGTGCAGATGCTGGTGACCCGCAAGCCGACCGCGGGCCCCGACCACGACCCGGCCCACATCACCGAGGCCGCGCTCAAGGCGATCCTGATCAACCCCGGCCGCGCCGCCATCGATGCCGGACTCACCGACGTCGCGGCCGCGCTGCCCGGCGGCGGACCGAAGGTCATCACCCGCGCGCAGTGGGGCGCCGACGAGTCGATCCGCTGCCAGGAACCCACCTACGACGACGGCGTCGGCGGCGTCACCGTGCACCACACGGCCGGTCGCAACGACTACAGCCGCGCGGAGTCGGCGGGCATCGTCCGGGCGATCTACGCCTATCACGCCGAAACCCTCGGCTGGTGCGACATCGGCTACAACGCCCTGGTCGACCAGTACGGCCAGATCTTCGAGGGTCGCTACGGCGGCCTGGATCGGGCGGTGCAGGGCGCGCACGCGGGCGGCTTCAACGAGAACACCGCGGGTGTGGCGCTGATGGGCAACTACGAGTCCGAGTCGCCGAGCGAGGCGTCGATCAACGCGATCGGCAAGTTCGTCGGCTGGCGGACCAAGCTCGCCGGGCTGAATCCCAAGGGCTACACCACGATGTATTCCGAGGGCACCGAGTTCACCCCGTACGCCATGGACGAGGCGGTCGACCTGCCGGTGGTGTTCGCCCACCGCGACGTCGGCAACACCGACTGCCCCGGTGACGCCGCCTACGCGCTGATGGACCGGATCCGCAATATCGCCGCGGGCAACGCGGGCACCTACTCCTCACCCGCGACGCCTGCCCGACCGCCGAGTCAGCAGGCCCGCGCACCGCAGGGCAACATGGCCGAACTGGGCGCCCTTGTCGACAAGCTGCTCGGCCTGTCCGGCGAGAACGAGATCGCCAGGCACTGGGTGAGCCGCGGCGGCGTGGACGGTCCGCTGGGCGCGCCGCAGTCGGATCTGCTGTCGGGCGCACAGGGTCGTCAGTACGCGAAGTTCGCCAACGGCTACATCTTCTCCGGCGAGGACGGCCAGGTCTTCGAGGTGGTCGGCGCGATCCTGGATCGCTACCTGAGCCTCGGCGGCGACGCGGGCGTGCTCGGCCTGCCGACCGGCAGCGCGTACCTCGTGCCGGACGGTCTGCGCACCGATTTCCAGAACGGTTCGCTGGTGCTCAACGAGCTCACCGGCATCGTCACCACGTTCTGGAAGACCTACAACGAGACCTACGAGGAAGAGATGGAGGGGATGAACGGCACCAAGCCCGAACAGGCGCCGGCCACCACGGCACCCACATCGACGGTGCCCGCGACCCCCGCCGCTCCAGCTGCTCCGACGACCGAACCGGCCGCCCCCGCGCCGGCCGCCCCCGCGCCGGCCGCCCCCGCCCCGGCCGACCCAGGCCTCGTCGATCCGGCCCCGGCCCAACCTCCGGTAACCGCAGAGCCCGCCCCGGCTGGCTAACCCCCGGTCATGGCGAAGAACGGCCGGTGCCCCTCCACCCGAGGGCACCGGCCGTTGCACGTCCGATCAAGATCACCACGCCGTCGTGGCGCAGGCCTCCCGGCCGATGCTCATCTGACAGCGTGGTGATCAACCGCCCAGTTCAGGACCACCAGCGTTCGAGGACCATGGCCACGCCATTGTCGATGTTGCTCCCGGTGACCTCGTCGGCCGCGGCTCGCGCCTCCGGGTGCGCGTTGCCCATGGCCACACCGTGCCCGGCCATCGTCAGCATCGGCACGTCGTTGGGCATATCCCCGAACGCGACGATCGACGCGTCCTCCACGCCGACCCGCCGCGCCACCTCCGCCAGCCCGGACGCCTTCGTCACCCCCGGCACCGCCAGCTCGATCAGCCCGTTCTCGGTGGAGTAGGTGATCTCGGCTCGGTCCCCGATCAGCGGCGCGAGCGCGGCGCGCATCGCGGAACTGCGCGCCGAACTCAGCCGGATCAGCATCTTGATCGCGGGCGAGTCGATGACCTCGGCATGCGAGACGACGGTGTCGTCGGGGTTGAGCCAGGCGTGCTCGTAGTTCGGCGAGCTCACGAACTGCGGGGTGGCGGCGTCGTGCGCGCTCGCGCCGACGCGCTCGGTGGCCAGCCCGCAGCCGGGTAGCGCGTGCTCGGCGAGTTCGGCCAGCCAGCCGAGAGTCTCGACATCGAGAGTGTGGCTGGACAGAACCCGATCGTTGGCACTGTCGTAGATGACAGCACCGTTGCCGCATACCGCCAGCGGTGCGTACCCGAGTTCACTGACGACCGGATTGATCCAGCGCGGCGGCCTGCCGGTGGCGAGCACGAAGGTGGCGCCGTCGGCGACGAGCGCGTTGACGGCGGACTTGGTGCGGACCGATACCTTGTCCGCGTCGTCGATCAGCGTGCCATCGACATCGGTGGCCACCAACTTCGGTTTCGGGTGCAGGGGCGTCATCCATTCCATCCTGCCGCACGTCGCCACGCGGGGACGCCGGACTGTCCTTATGATCAGGGCCTGAATACCCGATCCAGAGGGGACTGATGACCGGCTTCTTGTTGCGGCGCGCGCTCAACTACGTCGTGCTATTGCTGCTGGCCTCGTTCCTGACGTTCAGCCTGGCCTCGCTCACCTTCCGCCCGCTCGACAGTCTCGAGCAGCGCAATCCGCGCCCGCCGCAGTCGGTGATCGATGCCAAAGCCGAGCAGTTGCACCTCGACGAGCCGATCCCTCAGCGCTATCTCACCTGGCTCGGCGGCGTCGTGCAAGGGGATTTCGGGACGACGCTGGCCGGTCAGCCGGTGAGCGAGGAACTGGGCAGGCGGGTGGCGGTGAGCCTGCGGCTGCTGATCCTCGGCTCGGTCATCGGCACCATCCTCGGCGTGCTGATCGGCGCGGCGGGCGCGATCCGGCAGTACAGGTTCAGCGACTATCTCACGACCGTGTTCTCCCTGCTGATCATCTCCACGCCCGTGTTCTTGCTGGCGACCTTGCTGAAATACGGTGCGCTGCAGGTCAATACGGCGACCGGCACGCAGATCTTCCTCTACACCGGCGAGACCTCGGCCACCCAGGTCGTCGGCCTGTGGAACCAATTCGTCGACCGCGCACAGCATCTCGTGCTGCCGACGCTGGTGCTGGTGCTCGGCGCCGCGGCCGGCTACAGCCGCTATCAGCGCAACGCGATGCTCGACGTGCTGCAAAGCGATTTCATCCGCACCGCGCGAGCGAAGGGCCTCTCGCGCAATCGCGCCCTCTACAAGCACGGCCTGCGTACCGCCCTGATCCCGATGGCCACCCTGTTCGCCTACAGCCTCGGCGGCTTGATCACCGGCGCGGTGTTCGTCGAGCGAATCTTCGGCTGGCACGGCGTCGGCGAATGGTTCATCGACGGGGTCAACGCCCAGGACCTCTATGTCGTCGTCACGGTGGCCACCTTCGCCGGGCTGGTGGTGCTGGTGTCGGGTCTGCTCTCCGATGTCGTACTGGCCCTGCTCGACCCGAGGGTGCGTATCTCATGACCGAAACCGAACTCATCGTCGTCGGCGCCCCCGAGGCGGTCGCGGCCGGGCGCCGCAAGCTCGTCTGGCGGCGCTTCCTGCGCAACAAGCCCGCCGTGGTCGGCGCGGTGATCCTGCTCCTGCTGGTGATCGTCAGTTTCGCGCTGCCACCGCTGCTGCCGTGGGACTACCAGCAGATGGACTACAAGGCGCTGCTGAAGCCGCCGAGCCTCGAGCATCCGTTCGGCACCACCCAGATCGGCCAGGACGTACTCGCCCAGACCATGCGCGGGTTGCAGAAGTCGCTGATCATCGGCTTCTGCGTGGCGATCTTCTCCAGCATCATCGCCTCCACCGCAGGCGCGCTGGCCGGGCTGCTCGGCGGCTGGACCGATCGGGCCATCATGTGGCTGGTCGACCTGCTCCTGGTCGTGCCCGCCTTCATCATCATCGCGCTGTTCGCGCCGCGCACCAAGGGTTCTGGTTCGATCGTGATCCTGATCGTGCTGCTCAGCGTGTTCGGCTGGATGATTTCCGCACGCATCATCCGTGGTCTCACCCTGAGCCTGCGGGAACGCGAATTCATTCGCGCCGCACGGTATATGGGCGCGCCGACGCACAAGGTCATCCTCAGCCACATCATCCCGAACATCGCCTCGATCCTGATCATCGACACCACGCTGGCCGTCGGCGCCGCGATCAGCGCCGAAACAGGTTTGAGCTTCCTGGGTTTCGGTGTCCAGCCGCCCGATGTGTCGCTGGGGTCGCTGATCGCCGCAGGCACCAAGTCCGCGCTGACCTACCCGTGGCTGTTCCTGTTCGCCGGTGGCCTGCTGATCACGATCGTGCTGTGCGCCAACCTCGTCGGCGACGGCCTGCGTGACGCCTTCGACCCGGGCGCCCGCGGCGCCCGCAAGGCGCGCAAGGAGGTCGCCGAGCAGAAGGACGAGGCGCAGGTGGAGTTGAAGAAAGCCGAGAAGCGATGACCACGTCCACCGCACCACTGCTCGAGGTAACCGACCTGCGGGTTTCCTTCCCCGGTGAGGAAGGCCGCGTCGACGCCGTGCGCGGGGTCAACTACACCGTCGCCGACGGCGAGGTGCTCGCGATCGTCGGCGAGTCCGGTTCCGGCAAGTCGGTGTCCTCGCTGGCCGTGATCGGCCTGCTGCCCGAACAGGCGCGCGTACAGGGTTCGATCCGGCTGCGCGGTCGTGAGCTGCTCGGCCTCGGCGACAAGCAGATGTCGAAGCTGCGCGGCTCCTCGATCAGCATGGTCTTCCAGGACCCGCTCTCGGCGCTGACCCCGGTGTACCGGGTGGGCGACCAGGTGGCGGAGGCGCTGCTCGCGCACGGCTCGATGAGCCGCAAGGAAGCGGGCGAACGCGCGATCGAGCTGCTCGAACTCGTCGGCATCCCCGACGCGCGGCTGCGCTCGCGGGCGTTCCCGCACGAGTTCTCCGGCGGTATGCGCCAGCGCGTGGTGATCGCCATGGCCATCGCCAACGATCCGGCGCTGATCATCTGCGACGAGCCGACCACCGCGCTCGACGTGACGGTGCAGCGCCAGATCCTGGACCTGCTGCGCAAGGCCCGCGACATCACCGGCGCCGGCGTCATCATGATCACCCACGACATGGGCATCGCGGCCACGATCGCCGACCGGGTCGCGGTCATGTACGCGGGCAAGGTCGTCGAAACCGCGCCGGTCGCCGAGCTTTTCACAGCGCCACGGATGCCGTACACGGTCGGCCTGCTCGGTTCCATCCCGCGCATGGACGGCCCGCCGCGCCTGCCGCTGATCCCGATCGTCGGCACGCCGCCCGCCATGCACGATCTGCCGCGTGGCTGCTCGTTCGCGCCCCGCTGCCCGATCTCCATCGACGACTGCACCGCCGCCGAACCGCCGCTGGAGAAGGTCGCGCCCCGGCACTCGGCGGCCTGCATCCGCACCGCCGAGGTCGGCACGTCCCAGCTGTTCGATGCCTACCGCAAGGAGATCCCCGAACCGGCGCAGCCCGACGTCACCGATTCCGATGTGGTCCTGCGGGTCACCGACCTGGTGAAGACCTTCACGCTCACCTCCGGCGTGCTGCTGCGCCGCAGGACCGGCGAAGTGCGCGCCGTCGACGGCATCAGTTTCGCCGTGCGCGCGGGCCGCACCCTGGCGCTGGTCGGCGAATCGGGTTCGGGCAAGTCGACGACCCTGTCCCAGATCATGGACCTGGTGCGCCCGCAGTCGGGCAGCATCGAGGTGCTCGGCAACGACGTCGCGAGCCTCACCAGGGACCGCACCCGCGAGATCCGCCGCAAGATGCAGATCGTTTTTCAGGACCCCAGCAGCTCCCTCGACCCGCGCCTGCCGATCTTCGACGCGCTCGCCGAACCGCTGCGCATCGACGGCCGCTCCCGCGAGGAGGTCAACCGCCGGGTCCCGGAGCTGCTGCGCCAGGTCGGCCTGCGCCCCGAACACGCCGAGCGCTACCCCGCGGACTTCTCCGGCGGCCAGAAACAGCGCATCAGCATCGCCCGCGCCTTGGCCCTGGACCCCCAGCTGCTCGTCCTCGACGAACCCGTCTCCTCGCTGGACGTCTCGATCCAGGCCGGCGTGCTGAATCTGCTGCGTGACCTGCAAGCCGAGCGTGGACTGTCCTACCTGTTCGTGTCGCACGACCTGTCCGTCGTCCGCAATCTCGCCCACGACATCGCCGTCATGTTGCGCGGCAAGATCGTCGAATCCGGCCCGGCCGAGCAGATCTTCGCGAATCCTCAGCACGAGTACACCCGCGCGCTGATCGCGGCAGTCCCGGAACCCGTCGTCAGCGGCTGAGCACCAGGAGGCACGCCATGAGATCCCGAGGAATGCAGTCCCGCCGCCGTGGTCGGCTGCGTTGCGCCGCCGTGGTGGTGGCGGCCGGGATGATCGTGGCGGGGTGCGGGGCCGGCGAGGAGTCGGCGACCGGTCTCAGCGATGCGCTCGGGACTACGAGCGATATCAATCCCCAGGGGTTGGAGGCGCTGCGCGAGGGCGGGAATCTGCGACTGGCCACCACCTCGTATCCGGCGAACTGGAACACGCTGTCCAACGACGGCAACGAGGGGGAGATCGCCGACATCCTGCGGCCGATGATGCCGCGCTCGTTCGAGATCGACGCGGCCGGGCAGCTCAGCGTGAACACCGACTACTTCACCGACATCGCGCTGACCAGCACCGATCCGATGCAAGTCACCTACTCGATCAACCCGAAAGCGGTGTGGTCGGATGGTTCACCGATCACCTGGGAGGACATCGCCGCGCAGGCGAACGCGCTCAGCGGCCGCGACAAGCGCTACCTGATCGCGATCACCAACGGTTTCGAGTTCGTCGAGAAGGTGGAGCGCGGCGTCGACGACCGCCAGGCGATCCTCACCTTCACCACCCCGTTCGCCGACTGGCGCGGCCAGTTCGCGGGCAACAGCTCCCTGTATCCGAAGTCGGTGACCAGCACGCCCGAGGCGTTCAACACCAGCCTCGTCGACGCGATCAGCCTCACCGCGGGCCCCTTCGTCATCACGGGGACCGACCGCGCTCAGGGCCGGATCACCCTGGGCCGCAACCCCAAATGGTGGGGCGACAAGCCGGTGCTCGACACCATCACCTACAGCGTGCTCGACCGCTCGTCGTGGGTACAGGCACTGCAGAACAACGAACTCGACCTCGCACTGCTCACCACCATCGACGACGTGAAGACCGTGCGCGGCACCGAAGGACTGGTCGTCCGCCGCGCCCCCGGCAACCGCTGGCGCCACATCACCTTCAACGGGGCACCAGGCTCGATCCTCGCCGATCCGGCTGTGCGCGTGGCGATCTCGAAGGCGATCGACCGCCAGGGCATCGTCTCCGCCATCCAGAACGGCCTCGTCGAGAACCCCAAACCGCTGAACAACCACGTCTTCCTGCAGGGTCAGAAGGGCTACCAGGACAACAGCCTCGGCTTCGATCCCAGCGCCGCCGCCCAGGAACTCGACGCACTCGGCTGGAAGCTCAACGGTGATGTCCGCGAGAAGGACGGCCGCAAACTCGCCATCCGCGACGTCATGTACAACGACCCGACCTGGGTCCAGATCGCCCAGATCATCCAGCAGAACCTGGCCGCGATCGGCGTCGCCCTGACCATCGACACCAAACCCGCCGCAGGCCTTTTCACCGACGTCATCCAGCCCGGCGATTTCGACGCCGCCCAATTCACCTTCCAGGGCGACCCGTTCCCCCTCGCCAGCCTCCGCCAGATCTACTACTACGACCCCAACGACCTCCAGGGCAATTTCGGCCGCATCGGCTCCCCCGAACTCAACGCCCTCATCGAACGCACCCTCACCGAACTCGACCCCCAGAAGTCCATCGACCTGGCCAACCAGGTGGACCGCATGGTCTTCGAGGAAGGCCACTCCCTGCCGCTCATGCAGTCCGACGGCAGCTACGGCGCCCGCACCACCCTCGCCAATATCGGTTCGCCGGGCTTGGCATCGTACGACTACACGAAGATCGGATTCACGAAATGACCGCTACTACTTATGCTTCCCGGCTGCGCCGGGCGGGTTTCCGCGTCGCGGCGCCTGTCGTCGCGTTGACGTTGGTTCTTGGTGGTTGTGGGGCCGATACCACGGTGGAGTCGGGGTCGAGTTCGATCGGTGCGATCAACGACATCAACCCGCAGGAACGTGACGCTTTGCGCGACGGCGGCAATCTCCGCCTGGCACTGACCAGTTTCCCCGCGACATTCAACAGTCTCCATGTCGACTCCGACGGCGAAGTCAGCGACATCACCGGCTGGACCCTGCCGGGGTCGATCAATTCCGATGCCGCGGGCGATCTCACGGTCGATCACAACTACTACACCGATGTCCAACTCACCAATACCAACCCACAGCAGATCGTCTACACGATCAACCCGAAGGCCGTGTGGTCGGACGGTTCGCCCATCACCTGGGAAGACCTGCGTGCACAGGCCAATGCGCTGAGCGGCCGGGACAACGGTTTCAAGATCGCCGCCAGCCAGGGCTACAGCAGCGTGGACAAGGTCGAACGCGGTGTCGACGACCGACAGGCGATCGTCACTTTCGCCGAGCACTACGCGGAATGGAAGGGCCTGTTCAACCCGCTGTATCCGCGGCAGATGACCGAGTCCACGCAGGCGTTCGAGGACATGTACCGCAACGACATGCCGTTGTCGTCCGGACCGTTCATGATCACCTCGGTAGACCGTGCGCAGCAGCGGATCGTGCTGAGCCGCAATCCCAAATGGTGGGGTGATGCCCCCAAGCTGGAGACCGTCACCTACAGCGTCCTCGCCAACGAAGCGCGACTGAATGCGTTGCAGAACAACGAACTCGACGTCACCGGCCTCAGCGGTATCGAAGAGGTGACAACGGCGACGGGTGCGCCGGGTATCAAGGTCCGGCGTGCGCCCGCGAACCGGTACTCGCACTTCACCTTCAACGGTGCGCCCGGTTCGATCCTGGAAGACCCGAAGCTGCGGATCGCGATCTCCAAGGGCATCGACCGCCAGGCGATCGCCACGGCGACCCAGCAGGGCATCGTCGCCGATCCGAAGCCGCTGAACAACCACCTGTTCCTCGTCGGCCAGAAGGGCTACCAGGACAATGCCGAATCGGTCTCCTACGACCCGGCCGCGGCCGCCCGCATGCTCGATGAGCTGGGCTGGAAGCTCAACGGTGATGTCCGCGAGAAGGACGGCCGCAAACTCGAGATCCGCGACGTGATGTACCAGGCCGACACCTGGACGCAGATAGCTCAGATCGCTCAGCAGAACCTCGCGGCGATCGGCGTGAAGCTGAAGATCGAGACCTATCCCGGCAACGGCCTTTTCACCGACGTGATCGACCCGGGCAATTTCGACATCGCCCAGTTCGTCTGGTCCAAGAGCATCTTCCCGCTCGGCGCGCTCCCGCAGATCTACGCCTACGACCCGGCGAACCCGCTGAGCAACAAGGGCCGCATCGGCTCGCCCGAACTGAATGCCCTGATCGAGGAAGTGATCGCCGAGCTCGATCCGGAGAAGGCGATCGAGCTCGCCAACAAGGCTGACCGGATGATCTTCGAGGAAGGCTTCTCCCTGCCCATCGTGCAGTCCGCGGGTACGGTCGCGGTGCGGGACACCCTCGCGAACTACGGTGCGCCGGGGCTGGCGTCGTACGACTACACCAAGGTCGGCTTCGTCAAGTAGCTACCACCGTGCCGCATTCGTGCAGCGAACCTCTGGAAAGGAGCGAACCATGCGGATTCGTTCAATGACCACCCGTCTGGCAATACCACTGGTCATCGTCAGCGTGATCGCTGCAGGCTGTGCCTCGGACGAGGATGCCGAAACCGGCGGCTCCGCCGCGATCGGTACCACCAGCGACATCAATCCCAAGGATGTCAGCGAGCTGCGCGACGGCGGAAATCTGCGGCTGGCGATCAGCGCGCTGCCGCAGAACTGGAACGCGCTGCACAACGACGGCAACGACGCCGAAACAGCTGCTTTGCTACGGCCGACGATGCCGCGGGCGTTCAAAACTGATGCGGCGGCCAATCTCTCGGTCAACACCGACTTCTTCACCGACATCCAGCTGACCGGGACCGACCCACAGCAGGTGACGTACACGATCAATCCCAAGGCGGTGTGGTCCGACGGCACGCCGATCTCCTGGGAGGACATCCAGTCCCAGGCCACAGCGCTCAGTGGCGCCGACAAGGCGTATCTGATCGCCAACAATTCCGGCTTCGATCGGGTCGAGAAGGTCGAGCGTGGCGTCGACGACAAGCAGGCCATCATCACGTTCAAGGAGCACTACGCGGATTGGCGTGGCCAGTTCGCGGGCAATTCGTTCCTGTTCCCCAAGTCGGCCACCTCGACGGCCGAGGCGTTCAACAAGAGTCAGGTCGACGCGCTGAGGCTGTCGGCGGGTCCGTTCATCGTCCAGTCGGTCGACCGCGCGCAGGGCCGGGTCGTGCTCGCGCGTAACCCCAAGTGGTGGGGCGATACCCCGAAGCTGGACACCTTCACTTTCAGCGTGCTGTCCAGTGAGGCCACCCTGCCCGCGCTGCAGAACAACGAGATCGACGCGGTCGGTCTCGCCAACCGCGACGAGCTGAAGACCGCACGCAGCACTCCCGGAATCGCGATTCGCCGAGCACCGGGCAACAGCTGGTCGCACCTGACATTCAACGGCGCGCCCGGCTCGATCCTGGCTGAACAGGGTGTGCGCGTTGCCATCTCGAAGGCGATCGACCGCCAGGGCATCGCCAACGCCATTCAGAACGGCCTGGTCGCCGACCCGAAGCCGCTCAACAACCACGTCTTCCTGGCCGGCCAGAAGGGCTACCAGGACAACAGCCTCGGCTTCGATCCGACCGCCGCCGCCCAAGAGCTCGATGCTCTCGGTTGGAAGCTCAACGGGGACGTCCGGGAGAAGGACGGCCGCAAGCTCGAGATCCGCGACGTGATGTACAACCAGGACGTCTGGGTACAGATCGCACAGATCATCCAGCAGAACCTCGCCCAGATCGGCGTGAAGCTGAACATCGAGACCAAGCCGGGCGCGGGGTTCTTCACCGAGAACATCCAGCCGGGCAATTTCGATGTCGGACAGTGGAGCTGGGTCGGCGATCCGTTCCCGCTCAGCAGCCTGACCCAGATCTACGGCTACTACCCCGATGATCTGCAGGGCAACTACGGCCGCATCGGCTCGCCGGAACTCAATGCGCTGATCGAGCAGACGATTTCCGAGCTCGACCCGGCCAAGGCGATCGAACTGGCGAACCAGGTCGACCGGAAGGTCTTCGAGGAAGGCCATTCCATTCCGCTGCTGCAGTCGCCCGGCAATGTCGCGGTGCGCGACACTCTCGCCAACTACGGTGCCGCAGGCTTGGCTTCGCTCGACTACACCAAGATCGGCTTCGTCAAGTAGCCGTGACCAATTCAGGCCCGGCGCGCGCGCTCACCTACCCGCTGCTCGTCACGTCCGGCACCCTCGCGGTCATCGCCGCGTGGGTGCCGTTCGCCGATCTCGATCAGCTGAGCGCGCTCGCCGCGGTCACCCTGGCGATCCTCGCCTTCACCACCTACCAACTGGGGCTCGCCTTCGGCCTCATCCCGACCGGGCTCGTGGCGACCGGCACGGTGGGTGGCCGTCGCGTGCGCCAGCAGCACAGGTTGGTGAGCCGGTCGTGGCTGGAGATCACCAGTGGTGACCGGATGGTCTGGCAGCCGGTCTTCTACGAACCGAGCCTGTCCGCGCTGACTCCCACCGACCTGGAATTGACCGGCCGCACGATCCGCGCAGGCGAGACCCGCTTCTACCCCTCCGGCCGGGTCCGCAGCACCGAGCCCGCGGGAAAACTGATCGACAACCCGAGCCGCCCCACCGAGGTACCCGCGTTCGGCATCCCCCGCCGCCTGATCCTCGACATCCAGCCCGCCGTAGGTTCCCCCCTCGCCGGCCTCCTCTGGGTCTACGTCATGAACGGCGGCATCGGCGCCTTCGTCGGCGCCACCACCGTCACCGCAGCCACCTTCACCTGGCTCTCCGCCATCCGCGGCTCCGACCCGAGCTGACACCCGGCTCAACACTTGATCACCCGGAACTGGACTTCTCCGCCGAAACTGGTCTGACCACTTGACCTCTTGACCTGTTGGGTGCATGCTCGAGGTATGGCATGGACTCCTGTGGTGAAGCGCTCGGTTTCCGGTGATGTGTTCGAGCAGATCGCCGCCGAGGTGCTGGGCGGGGAGTTGCCGGCGGGGAGTACGTTGCCGAGTGAGCGGCAGTTGGCCGAGGCGCTGGGGGTTTCGCGGCCTGCTGTCCGGGAGGCTTTGCAGCGGCTCGCGGCGGCGGGGCTGGTGTCGGTGCGGCAGGGTGAGGCCACCACGGTGCTCGACTATCGGCGGAGCGCGGGGCTGGAAGTGTTGCCCCGGCTGCTGCTTCGGGGGGACACCATCGACCCGGCGGTGGCCCGCAGCATTCTCGAGGCGCGGCTGCACAACGGTCCGAAGATCGCCGAACTCGCGGCCGCGCGAGTCAGGGCGCGCGGTGGCGCGGAGGCCCAGATCGACGGCGAGTTGGCGCTGCTGCACGAATCCGTGGATTCCCTTGTCGCCGAATCGGACCCGCTCACCCAGCAGCGGATCGCCCTCGAATTCTGGGATCACGTCCTCGATCTCGCCGATTCGATCGCGTTCCGGCTGATGTATTCCATGCTGCGCGCCGCCTATGAACCCGCGCTGGCGGCGCTCGCGCCGATCATGTCCGCCGAGGTGGGCAATGGTGGCGCGTATCGAGACCTGGCCGCCGCGATCGCCGCCGGCGAGCCGGAACGGGCCGCCGAATCTGCCAGGGCACTGCTCGGGCCGGCGACCACCGCTCTCATCCACGCCCTCGACGGGGCGTGATCCACCCGAGGAATCGCCATGATGAAAGACCGTCCGACAACGACGTCGCACGAGACCGCCCCGGCAGGGGAAACCCCAACCGCGGCGGGACATCCCGGCCGCGCGACCGAAGCCGATACACCCCGCGCGATCCGCCGCGGCGCGACGCTGCGCGAGATGGCGCGGGAGTTCGTCCGGCATCCGTCGCCCTGGATGATCGCCGCGGTCTTCGTTGCCGCGCTGGTGGCCCGCATCGCCGTCGGCGACTGGCAGCTCACCGACGCTCTCGTCCCCCTGATCGTCGTCGCCACCTTCCCGGTGACCGAGTGGATCATCCACGTGACGGTGCTGCACTGGCGTCCGCGCCACCTCGGCCCGGTCACCATCGACAGCGAGCTGGCACGCAAACACCGTGCGCACCATACGGATCCGCGCGACACCCCCTTGGTGTTCATCCCACCCAAGTCCCTGACACTCACCATCGTCGCGCTGGTCGCCATCGGCCTGCTGGCGTTCCCACGCCTCGGCCTCGGCCTGACCTTCCTGCTGACGATCACCACCCTCGGCCTGCTCTACGAGTGGACCCACTACCTCATCCACACCGACTACAAGCCCAAGCACGCGCTCTACCGGGCGATCTGGCGCAACCACCGCCACCACCACTACAAGAACGAGCACTACTGGTTCACCGTGACGACCTCCGGCACGGCCGACCGATTGCTCGGCACCGCGCCCGACCCAGCGACGGTGCCGACCTCACCGACTGCGCGTCACCTGCACGCGCAGTAGCTACGCGAAAGCCCCCGGCGGCGCCACCGCCGGGGGCTCGTCCGCCTGCACACACACTGCGCAACCGGGTGCCCCTCCGGGTCCCGAGCCTCAGGCGAGCAGACGGGCCGCGATGGCGGCCGCGCGGTCGGCGGCGGCCGGGGAGTTCTCACGGACGGCGGTGACAATGGCGCCGTCGATGAGCAGGGCCAGTTCGGTGGCGAGGATGTCCGGGTCGGGTTGATCTGCGGCGGTGAGGAGTTCGGTGAGGTAGGTGATGACGCGGCGTTTGTGGCGATCGGCTACCTGGTGGGCAGGGGAAGCGGGGTCGGCCATTTCGATCATGGTGTTGATGAAGGCGCAGCCGCGGAAGTCGTTGCGGGCGAGACGTTCCGCGAGGGCGGTGAAGACGGCCAGCGGGCGGGCCGCGGAGTCGTCGACGGATTCGACCGAGGTGCGCAGCCAGTCGAGCCAGCGGTGGTCGCGGTCTTCCAGGACGGCGACGACGAGGTCGTCCTTGCTCGCGAAGTGGCGGTAGAAGGAGGCGCGGCCGACGCCGGACTCCTGGAGCAGCCGGTCGATGCCGACGGCACGGATGCCCTCGGCGTAGAACAACTCTTCCGCGGTGGTGAGCAAGCGCTGCTTGGCCTGTGTCGCCATGCGCTCACGGTACCAGAACGGAAACGATCGGTACCGAATTGCTCGACAAATTCGGAACCGGTCAGTACCGTCCCAATTCGGTACCGATCAGTACCGTCGTCGAACCACCTTGGAGCTCCACATGTCCCGACTTCCTCTCGTCACCATCGACACGGCCGATACAGAACAGGGCGAACTACTCGACGAAGTCCAGCGTCAGCTGGGCCGGGTGCCGAATCTCTATGCCGCGATGGCCAACAGTCCGGCAACCCTACGGGGGTATCTGAGCCTGCGGGACGCGCTGACCGCGGGCAAGCTCGGCGCGAAGACCCGTGAGCAACTGGCTCTCTTGATCGCGAGCGACAACGGTTGCGAGTACTGCGTCTCCGCGCACACGATGCGGGCGGCGAAGATGGGATTCACACCGGCGGCGATCGCGGCGACGCGCGAGGCCGGCGCCGACAACCCGCATGCCGAAGGGGTGCTGCGCTTCGCGCGCGAGGTGCTGCGTACCGGCGGCCGGGTGCGCGACGAGCAGCTGGCCGCAGCCAGGAACAGCGGCGTCAGCGACGGCGAGCTGGCCGAGGCCGTCGGGCATGTGGCGTTGAACGTGCTGTCGAACTACTTCAACCACGTCGCACGCCCTGAACTGGACTTTCCGCTCGTCCCCACCGCCACGAAAGAGGCTGTGATGTCCCCGAAATGGCGTGCCGCCGACACCGTCGCATTGGTCGCCGGCTACACCCTGACCGATGCCGACGGGCAGCCGACGTCGACGGTGCGCAACGTGCGCGTCGCCATCGAAGGCGGCTTCGCGCACATCTCCGTCGACGGGAGCGCACCGGTCCAGATGGTGTCCGCGCCCGCCGTCGCACTGATCACCTATCGCCCCGAATCCTGATCCAGCACAGCCCTACACGCCCGGCCCGCCACGATGCAGGCCGGGCGTTCGTCTATCCGAATCCTTTCCCGCCGGAGGCTTGACAGATTGATACCATAGGGGGGTATGGTACCGAGCACGAGACGCACTCCGCTCGAAAGGACGAAAGTCGTGACTAAGCAATCGCAATCCACCCGGAAGTGGTGGGCGCTGGCGGTGATCGCCGCAGCGCAGTTCATGGTCATCATGGACACCTCGATCATCGGGATCGCGCTGCCCAAGATGCAGGCCGAACTCGGCTTCACCCCCGGCAACCTGACCTGGGTGTTCAACGCCTATGTGATCGCCTTCGGCGGCCTGCTCCTGCTCGGCGGCCGGCTCTCCGACCTGCTCGGCGCGCGCCGGGTATTCGGCGCGGGCTGGCTGGTTCTCGCGGTCGGCTCCGTGATCGCGGGCGCCGCGGGCAATGTCGGGCTCGAGCTCGCGGGCCGGGCGATCCAAGGCGCCGGCGCGGCATTGATCGCACCGTCGGCGCTCACCCTGCTGATGATGTTGTTCGGCGGCTCGCCGCAGGAGCTCACCAAGGCACTCGCCGTCTACGGCGCTGCCGCTCCGGCCGGTGGTACCGCGGGCGTGTTCCTCGGCGGCGTGATCACCGAATACATCAGCTGGCCTTGGGTTTTCTACATCAACATCCCGATCGCGGTGCTCGCGTTGATCGCCGTTCCGCTGCTGATGCCCGCCGCGCCCGCACGCAGGGGCTCGATCGACATCGCCGGGTCCGTCACTGTGACAGCCGGTTTGGCCGCCGCGGTCTACGCCATCGTGCAGGCGCCGGAGGCGGGCTGGGCTTCGGGCCAGACCTGGGGCGTGCTGGCGCTGGCCGCCGCGTTGCTGGCCGGTTTCGTCTTCATCCAGTCGCGTCGCAGTGAACCGCTGATGCGGCTGAGCATCTTCCGCGCGCCGAATCTCGCCGCCGCCAACTTCGCCCAGTTCGCGCTGGCCGCCGCGTGGGTGCCGATGTGGTTCTTCCTGAATCTGTACCTGCAGCAGGTGCTCGGTTACAGCGCGTTCCCGTCGGGCGCCGCACTGCTGCCGATGACCACGCTGATCATGCTCGGCATGGTGGTGCTCGCTCCGAAGGCCATGCAGCGTTTCGGCGCCAAGCCGATGATCGTCACCGGTCTGATCGTGCTCGGCCTCGGCCTCGGGATCATGTCGCTGGTTCGGCCCACCGGCAACTTCTGGGTCGACGTGCTGCCCGCCTCCCTGGTGGCCGCAGGCGGTATGTCGCTGGCCTTCATCCCCTCGCTCGGCACCGCCATCTCGGCGGCGCGACCGGAGGAGGGCGGCCTGGCCTCGGGCATCGTCAACGTCAGCTACCAGGTCGGTTCCGCGCTCGGCCTGGCCGCGATGACAGCCGTGGCCGCGGCATTCGGCGCGGGCGAACTGGGCGACGCCACGGCACTGACCGACGGCTACTCGGCGGCCTTCCTCGGCGCGGGCCTGCTGGCCCTGGCCGGCGCGGGCATCACCGCGGCGGTCATGCGCACCCCAGCCGCGGCGACGGCCGACGCGACCGTTTGACAATGTACCCTAGGGGGGTATGGTAATGATTGAGATCGACGACGAGGAGAACACCACCATGAGCACCACCGTCACCGTCACCGGCATGACCTGCGGTTGCTGCACCAACAAGGTGCGCGACAAGGTCGGCGCCCTGCCCGGCGTCACCGGTGTCGAGGTCGACCTGGCCGCGGGCTCGGTGACCATCGAAGGCACCGAACCCGACCGCACCGCCCTCGCCGACGCCGTCACCGCGGCCGGTTTCCAGCTCGCAGACTGAACTCGAAACGGAGCATCCCGATGAACGCAACAGGCAAGTTCGCCGGTTTCACCCTCGGCCTCGCGGCGGTCTTCGGGATCGCTCTGGCCGCAGGCGCCCTGGTCGGTCCGGAACCTTCCGAACCGGCCGGGCACGGCGAGCACGAGACCGCCGCGGCACCGTCCGCCGATCTGCCCGGTGGCCTGCTGGTCACCGATCAGGGCTACACGCTGGCACTGGACAAGCCGAACACCACGACCGCGGCGCAGACGCCGGTCGCCTTCCGCATCCTCGACGCCACCGGCGCCCCGGTCACCAAGTACGAGACCAGCCACGACAAGGACCTGCACCTGATCGTGGTCCGGCGCGACATGGCCGGTTTCCAGCACGTGCATCCGGTGCTGGACCCGGCCGGGACCTGGTCTGTTCCACTGAACCTGAGCAGGGCCGGTGACTACCGGGTCTTCGCCGACTTCACCCCGGCGGGCGGGTCGAACCTGACCCTCGGCGCCGATCTGCGCGTCGCGGGCAACTACGACGTGCAGGCGCTGCCTGCCCCGGCGGCCACCGCGCAGGTCGGCGAGTACACGGTCGCGCTGAACGGCACCGTCAGCCCGGGTGCGGCGTCGAAGGTCACGCTCTCGGTCAGCCGCAACGGCGCGCCGGTCACCGACCTGCAGCCCTACCTCGGGGCCTACGGTCACCTGGTCGCACTGCGCGCCGCCGACCTCGCCTACCTGCACGTTCATCCCGAGGGCGCGCCCGGTGACGGGGTCACCCCCGCCGGTCCCGGCATCGACTTCGTGGTGAACGCGCCGAGCGCGGGCGACTACCGCCTGTTCCTCGACTTCCAGCACCAGGGCGTGGTGCGCACGGCCGAGTTCACGGTGCGGGTCGCCCAGCCGGACGCCACCGGGGCGAGCACGCCTGCACCGGCCGACCAGGGCACCCCCGGCCACGGGCACTGACGTAGCCCACCAGCAATCCCTCAGCAAGAATCGATACCAGGAACGAAACGGAGCACCCCATGACCACCGTGACGCAACCACCGGGCACCGGCCAGGTAGAACTGGTGATCGGTGGCATGACCTGCGCTTCCTGCGCGAACCGGATCGAGAAGAAGCTCAACAAGCTCGACGGGGTCACCGCGACGGTCAACTACGCGACCGAGAAGGCCAGGGTCGACTTCACCGGTGACGTCTCCCCCGAGGAACTGATCGCCACCGTCGAGCAGGCCGGCTACACCGCGGCACTGCCCGCGCCGAAGCAGGCCGAGCCCACCGAGGAGACGGCCGTCGAGCCCGACCCGACCGCCTCGCTGCGGACCCGCCTGCTGGTCTCGCTGGTGCTCACCGTCCCGGTCATCGCGATGGCGATGATCCCCGCGTTGCAGTTCACCAACTGGCAGTGGCTCTCGCTCACGCTCGCCGCGCCGGTCGTGGTGTGGGGCGCGCTGCCCTTCCACAAGGCGGCGTGGACCAACCTGAAGCACGGCACCGCCACCATGGACACGCTGGTGTCGATAGGCACGCTCGCCGCCTTCGGCTGGTCGCTGTACGCCCTGTTCTGGGGCACCGCGGGCACGCCGGGGATGACGCACCCGTTCGAACTCACCATCGCGCGGATGGACGGCACCGGCAGCATCTACCTGGAGGCCGCGGCGGGCGTCACCACGTTCATCCTGGCCGGGCGCTACTTCGAGGCCCGCTCCAAGCGGCGGGCCGGTGCGGCGCTGCGGGCGCTGCTCGAACTGGGCGCCAAGGATGTCGCGGTGGTACGGGGTGGCGTGGAGACGCGAATTCCGGTGGAGCAGTTGGTCGTCGGTGACGAGTTCGTCGTGCGGCCGGGCGAGAAGATCGCCACCGACGGTGTGGTGACCGAGGGTTCCTCGGCCGTCGACGCCTCGATGCTCACCGGCGAGTCGGTGCCGGTGGAGGTCGGCGTCGACGACGTCGTCACCGGCGCGACCGTCAATGTCGGCGGACGACTCCTGGTGCGCGCCACCAGGATCGGCGCCGATACCCAGCTCGCCCAGATGGCGCAGCTGGTCGAGGACGCGCAGACCGGCAAGGCGCAGGCCCAGCGGCTGGCCGACAAGATCTCCGGCATCTTCGTGCCGATCGTCATCGCGCTGGCCGTGGCCACCCTCGGCTTCTGGCTCGGTACCGGCGGCGCGATCGCGGCGGCGTTCACCGCGGGTGTCGCGGTGCTGATCATCGCCTGCCCGTGCGCCCTTGGCCTGGCCACCCCGACCGCGCTGATGGTCGGCACCGGGCGCGGCGCCCAGCTCGGCATCCTGATCAAGGGTCCCGAGGTGCTGGAATCGACCCGCAAGGTCGACACCATCGTGCTGGACAAGACCGGCACCGTCACCACCGGCAAGATGACCCTGCTCGACGTGATCCCCGCCGAGGGCGAGGTCGGTACCCGGGTGCTGGAACTGGCCGGTGCGCTGGAGGATTCGTCGGAGCACCCGATCGCGCAGGCGATCGCCAAGGGTGCGCGCGACGAGATCGGCACGCTGCCGCAGGTGGAGGGCTTCGCCAATGTCGAGGGCCTCGGCGTGCAGGGCGTCGTCGACGGGCACGCGGTGATCGTGGGCCGGGCGCGCCTGCTGGCCGACTGGTCGCAGCCGCTCGACGAGAAGCTGGAAACCGCCATGGCGGAAGCGGAGTCGGCGGGCAAGACCGCGGTCGCTATCGGCTGGGACGGCAAGGCGCGCGGCGTGCTGGTTGTCGCCGACGCGGTGAAACCGACCTCGGCGCAGGCCATCGCGCAGTTCCGGGCGCTCGGCCTGACCCCGATCCTGCTCACCGGTGACAATGCCCGCGCGGCCCGCACCATCGGTGACGAGGTCGGCATCGACGAGGTCATCGCCGAGGTGCTGCCGCAGGACAAGGTCGACACGGTCAAGCGGCTGCAAGCCGAGGGCAAGGTCGTCGCCATGGTCGGTGACGGCGTCAACGACGCGGCCGCCCTGGCCCAGGCCGACCTCGGCCTGTCGATGGGCACCGGCACCGATGTCGCCATCGAGGCCAGCGACCTGACCCTGGTCCGCGGCGACCTGCGCGCCGCCGCCGACGCCATCCGCCTGTCCCGCCGCACCCTGGCCACCATCAAGGGCAACCTGTTCTGGGCCTTCGCCTACAACGTGGCCGCCATCCCGCTGGCCATGGCGGGCCTGCTCAACCCGATGCTCGCCGGCGCCGCCATGGCGTTCAGCTCGGTGTTCGTGGTGAGCAACAGCCTGCGCCTGCGCCGGTTCAAGTCGACGGCACAGTAGTCCTTCCGACCGGGCGGGGCGGCAATGCGATTGCCGCCCCGCCCTTTTCGCGTACGCGGACGCCGGTCACCCGTTCAGCGGAAGACACCAGGACGTACCAACCAGTTTTCTTTCGGGATCTGGCACAAATCGACAGCTATTTCACTACCGTGATCAATGGTGTTGCGCGACAAGAATATCGCCCGAATGACCGGAGGCCGCAATGAGTGACTACTACGAGACCTTCGACGACTTCGGCGCAGATATCGACGATGCAGGAGGGATCCTGCTCGTCGACATGGGGACATTGCGTGACGTGCACGGCGTCAACAAGTTGGGTGTGCACATCCGAACAGCGATCAAGAACGAGCTTGCCAGTCGCGGCATCGGCACTCTGCCCGAACTACTACCTACATACCAGCACGAGTCGGTACGCCTGTACCGACTCGGGAGCTCGATCGCCGGGGTGATCGATGCGGTGCTTCACCCCAGCGCAACAGGTGACGACAACCTGCGCCGAACGGCAGGATCAGACGCTCAGGCAACTTTGGACGCGATACGCCAGCTGGTCTGCTGAAAGACGTTGTTCGCCGAGGAAAAGAGAAGCCCCGCAGCGCGTCGGCTCCGGGGCGTTCCCATGTGTTACCAGGAGCTCGAGTCTCCTGTATCGGATGTAAGTCTAGCCGAAGCTTCACCGGATCGCACCTGTTGTCACCACCAGCGATATCTGTTCGGAGGCCGGTTTCATGTCTGAGCGCACGGTGACCGTCGAGGTCACCCGCTACCTGAGCGTGCCACGTCTGGCGCCGTATCTCGCCGAGGTCGGCGGCGACCCCGCGCACGCACTCGCGCTGTACCACTGGAACTTGCAGTTGGGCAGCGCTTTTCAAGAGGTTCTCGCGGTGGTGGAGGTAGTCGTGCGTAACGCCATCGACGAAAGACTTCGTGCGTGGAACGTGACCCGCGGAACGGACCCGGCCGGCCTGCCCTACAGCACAGACTGGACACTGCGCCCCGCCCCGCCACTGTCGGGGCTACTGCGAACCGCGTTGGGTCCTGCCACCGAGCACGCAAAACGGGCGAAGGCGAGTCGCGAACCGGGGCATAAGCGGCTGCACGCGCCGATCAGTCACGACGACGTGCTCGCGCAGTTGTCGTTCAGCGTCTGGAAGAAGCTGTTGCCGCCCGCCGCACCCGGTAACGCCGGGCGACAGAAATTGTGGTCGAACGCGCTAGTGCAGGCGTTTCCGCAGCAAGGCGGTCCGGTCGCAAACCAGTCGTTGCGAACTCCCATCGAGAACCTCGTCTACGACCGGATGGAACGGCTTGTCAGCCTGCGCAACCGAGTGGCACATATGGAGTCACTGTTGCAGGTGAACGTTCCAGCCCGGCTCAGTGACAGTCTGAGCCTGCTCGCGTATATCTCGCCGCCGACACGCGACTGGTGCGCTGGAATCAGCCGCGTCACCGAGGTCAACGCCGCACGGCCGGTTCGCTAGAACAGGGATTGGCTGTCGGCGGAGATCAGGAAGCCGTGGCCGCCCGCGTCGCAGCGCATGCCTTGCTGGGTGGAGGTGCAGGCCGCGCCGAGGACGACGATCGTGTCGCCGTAGTTCAGGATCTTGCCGCCGCCCTTGCGCGAGCCGTCGACTGGTTCGCCGACGAAGATGCCCTGGCTGGTGCACAGGAACTCGGCTTTGCTGCCGTAGACGTGGACGGCGACCTTGCGGTTGGGGGCGTCGGTGCAGTCGGGTAGCTGGGGCGGGATGACATTCGCGTGGCCCAGCTGGCAGCCGACACCGAGCGTGCTCTGGCTGATGATCCCGCACATGATGTTGCCGGTGGGCGACTGGAAGTAGTAGCTGTCGCGCTGCTGGTAGTCGCGGGCGTCGACGGTGGCGTCGTCCCGGGAGGGGAGGCCGGTCGGGCTGGGGCCGGGGCCGGGGGCAGGCGTCGGATCCGTGGAGCCGGGTACGACCGTCGGTTCTGTGCCCGGCGCAGTGGTAGGGGGCCCGGCGGGCTGGGTGATGCTCACCGGTCCGTCGGCCGAGCTGTCGCATGCGGCGAGTCCCCCGGCTAGCGCAATCAGCGCGGCCACCACGATTGCTGATCTCATGATCTGTCCCCTCTGTGTCCTCCCGACCCCATCGAAGGAACAATCGGTGGTGCGAGCGATGTCGTTTCGTTCGCTCATGGAACCGTGACCCACCCGAGGTGAGCCCGTGACCACAGCTGCGCATGTCTGGTACGCCGCATACGGCTCCAACATGCATGCCTCGCGGTTCGACTACTACCGCCTCGGCGGCACGCCACCGGGGACCGGGCACACCTATCCGGGATTCGTCGACCACACCGCACCGGCGGACGTCGCCGCCCTCACGCTGCCGGGGAGCCTGTATTTCGCCTGGCAGAGCCCGGTGTGGACCGGCGGCGTCGCGTTCTACGCCGCTCACCCCGCGCCAGGGTGGCCGACCGGTGTCGCGGCCCGCGGGTACCTGATCACCGTCGGCCAGTTCGCCGACCTGCTGGCTCAGGAGATGTACCGGACCCCCGGTGCGAGCTTCGACCTGCCGCGGGTGCTCGCCGCGGGCGTGTTGCGGCTCGGGTCCGGCCGCTACGAGACCGTGCTGCACGCGGGCACCAGAGACGGCATCCCGATCCTGGCCTTCACCGCGCCGTGGGACCCGGAAACGGTTGTGCTGCAACGTCCGTCGGCTCGCTACCTCGCCATGATCGGGGCGGGCCTGCGCGAATCACACGGCTGGGACACCGACCGCATCGTCGACTATCTGCGGGTGCGGCCCGGTGTCGCCGGGAACTGGGACCCTCGCGAGCTGCGCCGCGCGCTGACCGGGGACCGTTTCGCCGAACGGCCACTCGGGTAGACAATCGAACTGGAGAATTCGACGCGTCCAGGAGCGGATGCATGGAGTGGTTCCCGGCACCGGAGTACTGGCAGGGCAGGCTGATTTTCCAGCGTGGCCTGGCGGTGGTCTACGCGCTCGCGTTCCTGGCGGCGGTGTTGCAGTTCCGCGCGCTCCTCGGCGAGCGCGGGATGCTGCCGATCCCGCGCTACCTGGCGCGGACCCCGTTCCGCCGGTCACCGAGCCTGTTCCACCTGCACTATTCCGATCGGTTCTTCGCCGTCCTGGCCTGGTCGGGGGCCGCGCTGGCGGTGGCGGTCGCGCTGGGGGCCGCGGATCTGGTGCCGCTGTGGGCTTCGATGCTGCTGTGGTTCGTGTTGTGGGTGCTGTATCTGTCGATCGTCAATGTCGGGCAGACGTGGTACTCCTTCGGCTGGGAATCGCTGCTGCTCGAGGCGGGATTTCTGGCGATCTTCCTCGGCAACGACACCGTCGCGCCGCCGCTGCTGGTGCTGTTCGCCGCGCGCTGGCTGCTGTTCCGGGTGGAGTTCGGCGCCGGGCTGATCAAGATGCGCGGCGATCGATGCTGGCGTGACCTGACCTGCCTGTATTACCACCACGAGACCCAGCCGATGCCGGGTCCGCTGAGCTGGTTCTTCCACCATCTGCCCCGCCCGCTGCACCGGGTGGAGGTCGCGGCCAATCATTTCGCCCAGCTCGTGGTGCCGTTCGGGTTGTTCATGCCGCAGCCGGTGGCGAGCGTGGCCGCCTGCCTCATCATCGTCACCCAGCTGTGGCTGGTGTTCTCCGGCAATTTCGCCTGGCTGAACTGGGTGACGCTGCTGCTCGCCACCACCGCCGTCGACGCGCGGACCTACCCGGTACTGCCCGACGCTCCGCCGGTGCCTGCGCCACCGGCGTGGTTCATCGGGGCGGTGCTCGCCTACGTCGCGCTGGTCACCGTGCTGAGTTTCTGGCCGATCGACAACCTGCTGTCCTCGCGGCAGGCCATGAACGCCTCGTTCGACCCGTTGCACCTGGTCAACACCTATGGCGCCTTCGGGAGCATCACCCGGGTGCGCGAGGAGATCGTGATCGAGGGCACCGACGATACCCACCTCACCGCGGACACGGTGTGGCGCGAGTACGAGTTCAAGGGCAAACCGGGTGATCCACGGCATCGCCCCGGCCAGTGGGCGCCGTATCACCTGCGGCTGGACTGGCTGATGTGGTTCGCCGCGCTGTCACCGTCTTATGCGCGGTCGTGGGCGCTGCCGCTGGCCGCGCGATTGCTCTGCAACGATCCCGACACGCTGCGGCTGCTGCGACACTGCCCGTTCCCCGACGAACCGCCGCACTACCTGCGCGCCCGCCTGTACGAGTACCACTTCAGCACGCCCCGCCAGCTGTTCCGCGAGCGAATATGGTGGCGCCGCACCCTGATCGGCGAATTCCTGCCGCCGCTGACGCTCGAGCGGATCGCCCGGCGCTGACAACCAGAAAAGCCCGGCGACATGGTGTCGGCCGGGCTTTTCGTGGAGCGGATGACGAGATTCGAACTCGCGACCCTCACCTTGGCAAGGTGATGCGCTACCAGCTGCGCTACATCCGCGTGCAGTTCTAGGCCCGATCCGGGATTACCGGGGGCTTCGGCGTGCGAGAAGAAACACTAGCGCGTCACCGCGGAAAAACGAAATCCGTGCGCACAACCGTTCGACGGCCGCGGTGAGGTCGCCGGAGCTCCCCGTCGGCGGGCCGTGCGTTAAGCGCGCGACAAGGAATCGGAAGCCCTTGTCCGGAAAGCTCTTTCGCGGGCCGGCACGCACCGCCGGCACTACAGGAGGAGCGGGATGAAGACTCTGGGGCTGATAGCGGCGGGCGTCGCTGTGACCACCGTGACCATCATGGGGGCCGGTCCGGCGCACGCCGACTTCACCGACGCGGTGGAGTACACCGACAGCGGCGAGAACGTGGAGGAGGGCGAGTACGGCGAGTACGCGATCGACCGGAACAACCCGGGATCGTGCCTGGTGGTCCAGAACCACACGGGCGGCAGGGTGACGCTGCGGTTGAACTACCCGACCAGCAAGGGCAAGTGGACGTTCTCCCACGACGAGGTGGGCGTGCTCACCCGCGACGGCCGGGTCGTGACCTCGCCGTCCGGACGCTGGAACGTCCGGACGAACCCGCCGATCGTGTTCAACTGGGTCTACGACGACAACCTGAACAACCGCAAGGGTTGCAACGGGTCGTGGGTGTTGACCATGAACTGATCGGTCACCCCGCGGTGACAGGCACGAAGGCGGCGCGGTGGTCGGCTGCCCACTCGGCGTAGCCGCGGGCCGGGCGGCCGAGGACCTCGGCGATGTCGCCGGAGATCAGCTCGTTGTGACCGTTGCGGATGAAGGTCTGGCCGGTCAGGGCGCCTTCGACGAAGGCGGGTGGGAGGCCCGCCGACGTCAGGAACGCGCGGGCGTCGGCTTCGGCGATATCGGTGACGGTGATCGGGCGGCCGATGACCTCGGCGAGGACGGCGGCCTGGTCGCGACCGGTCTGCAGGGTGGGGCCGGTGAGGGTGTAGATCCGGCCGTCGTGTGCGCCGGTGCGCAGGGCGGCGGTGGCGACCTCGGCGACATCGCGGGGGTCGACCACCGCTTGCCTGCCGTCGCCGGTGAGGTTCGGTACCGGGGAGCCGGTGGTCAGCGGTTCGATCCAGCTGAAGGTGTTGGACGCGAAAGTGTTGGGGCGCAGGATCGTCCACTCGAGGCCGGAGTTCCGTACGGCTTCCTCACCGGGCACGTGCCAGGAGCCGGGGATGCCAAGGCGCGGGTCGCCGGTGCCGACGGCGGAGAGTTTCACGACCCGGCGCACTCCGGCTCCGCGGGCGGCCGCGACCAGGGCGGCGTCGGGGCCGGTGTCGTCGGGGCCGGGGAGGCCGTTGAGGAAGGCGGCCTCGATGCCCGTCATCGCGGGGGCGAAGGTGTCCGGCTCGCGGTAGTCCACGCGGACCACCTCGACGCCGTCGGGAAATACCGCGTTCCGCGGGTCGCGGGTGGCTGCCCGGACGGGCACGCCCTCGGCGACGAGCTGACGGACGACGGCGCTGCCGATGGTGCCTGTCGCACCGGTGATCAGGATCATGCGACGAGCATGGCGACTCTCCTGCCTGCGACTATAGGAAAAACCGGCACAGACAGGCCGGGCCGGGGCACCTACTGTTGACCGGGTGAGCACGCAGTATCTGACCTCGGCACAGCTCGAGACACCGGTGCCGATGCCGCAATCCCTGCGGCCGTGGCTCGCCGAGCTGACCAGCACGCCCGTCTACGACGACATCACCCAGCCGTTCGCCCACCCGCCCGCGGCGTCGACGACGGTGGTGCTGCGCACCGAACAGTCCGGCAGAAGAGCGGCTTTCGTCGTCGGCGCGCAGACGAAGGCGTCGTACTCCCGCGCCGACGAGCCCGCCGGATGCGTGCGGTTGCGGCTGGCGCCCGGAGTGACCCGCCAGCTGCTCGGTGTGGCCGCGGGCGAGCTCACCGACCGGGTCGTGCGGCTCGACGACCTGCCGGGACCCCTGAGCTCAGCCGCGAGCGAACTGACCCGGCTGCCCGCCGACGAGGCGATCACCTACCTGGAAGACGTTCTCCCGCATCAGGTCTCCGAATCCGGTACCGAACGCGCGCACCGCATCGTGCTGCGCGAGGCCATCTCGGCGCTCACCGCTGGTGATGCTCCCGCGATCCCCGATCTCGCCGCCCGGCTCGCCGTCAGCGAACGCCAGCTGCGCAGCCTGTTCGCCACCGGAATCGGCCTGTCTCCCAAGCATTTCGCCCGCATCGACCGCGTTCGCCGCGTGCTCGCCTACGCGGGCAATACACCGTGGTCCCACCTGGCGGCCGACTCCGGCTACTACGACCAGTCCCACCTCACCGCCGATTTCCGCACCATCATGGGCGTCCCGCCCGCGGCCTATCTGCACGGCCGGTTACCCGCCCCGACCCGCTGCCGGATACCACGCTGAGGTGAGATCAGGCTTCCGGCTTCTCCTGCTGCGCGGCCTTGCGGGCGAGGCGTTCGGCGGCCTCGGCGTCGTCGAGGGCGGTGGCCTCCTCCAGGGTCGGGGCGCTGCCGCCGAGGCGACGCGGGACCCAGTAGGCGCCGGGCTCGTGTTCGTAGGATTCCTGGAGCTCGGCGAGTAGTCGCTGCATGGTGGTGCGGAGCTCGGCGGTGAGGTCGGCGACGGGTTCGTAGGGCTGGATGGGGGTGCCGACGGCGATCGAGATGGGGGTGTTGGTGCGGCCGAGGCGCTTGGGGAAGCCCTTGGTCCAGACGCGCTGGGCGCCCCAGATGACGATCGGGATGATCGGGACGTCGGCTTCCAGCGCCATCCTGGCCGCGCCGGACTTGAATTCCTTGATCTCGAAGCTGCGGCTGATCGTGGCCTCGGGGTAGACGCCGACGAGCTCGCCGTCGCGCAGGTATTTCACCGCCGACTTGTAGGAGTCGGCGCCCGCGGTGCGGTCGACCGGGATGTGCTTCAGGGCGCGCATGATCGGGCCGGAGATGTTGTTGTCGAACACCTCCTGCTTGGCCATGAACCTGATGTAGCGACCAGGGGTGCGTGCGGGCAGTCCCGCGTAGGTGAAGTCCATGTAGCCGGTGTGGTTGATCGCCACCACGGCACCACCGGAGGCGGGGATGTTCTCCGCCCCCTTGACGGTGAACTTCAGACCTTCGAGGAAGAAGACGGTTCGGGCCAGGCCGATGATCGACCGGTAGACGGGTTCCACAATTCAGCTAGCGTAGTCGCAGATCGCCGCTTCCGGCAGGGCTGCCGTCTCCGCACGCCGCCCCGCCGGATCGCGGCGTTTACCGCGTGGGCGAATTCGCTTCGCGCGCACCGGTCTATCCCGGCGAGCCCGCTCGCCCCGACAGTCACCGCCCGCGACGAACCCGCGGGTGCCAGGCCTAGGAATGAGGAATGTCGTAGTGGAACGCGCGCAGCCGACCCCGCTTGCTCTGCCCCGTCCCCGCCCGCACCGCGCCGTCGCGCTGGCCGCCGGCCTCACCGTCACCGCGGCCCTGATCGCCGGATGCGACTCCGTCTCGGGCATCCCCGGCGACGATCCGGCCCCGGCTAGCACCACTGCCGCGACGACAACGGCGGCGCCGTCGACCACGCCCACCGCCACCCAGGCGATCGCGCCCGGCGAACCCGCCCCGAACGGGGCGACGACCAGCCTGCCCCCGCTGCCCGCCGACGCGCCACAAGTAGGTGCGGTGCCCGGCGCCGCCGACGCCGTGACCGCGGTGCGCCGCTGGGCCGCCGACCTGCAGACCGGCACGATCGCCGAGTTGCAGGACACGTGCTGGACCATCCCGCCGCGCACGGTCGCCGACATGTACGCCGACCCGCAGGCGATCCTGGCCGCGCTCAGCCAGCCGGGCACCGCGACCACCGACACCGTCACCTGGCGCAACCGCACCACCACCGTCACCGTGGAGCGCGAGTCCGTCGCCACCGGCTACGCGTGCGGGCGGGTGTTCGCGGCGGGTGTCGAGCCCGGTTACGACGAGGCCGACGCCCGGCACACCGTGCGCCGCTACCTCGCGCGCACCTCCGGCAAACCACTCGATCCGGCCGACATCGAAGCAGACCATCCACTGACCTGCAAGGCCTCGCCCGCGAGTTGGGACCCCACCGGCTCCGGCAACCCCGTAGCAGCCCCCTTGGCAGGCGACTCGGCCAAAGTAGGCAATGTCACCTCCTACGCCGGAGACGAGCTACGATCCGAGCAGGTTCGTGGCGACTACCTGGAAGTTCACGTCCCCGTGACCACCTCCCCCGGGGGCACTCGGACGCGCACTTTCACGGTTGTCGCGACCGCTGAGGGCTATTGCATCGGTGACGTAACGATATAGCCACTACCCTGGTTGGCTGGTACGCCGAAGCAGCCAGGGGGCCTGCGGCGGTAGCTCGCCCTTGATCCGGCGAATCAGATCCTGGTAGGAGGAACCAAGCTCGTGCAGATCACCAGCGTCGGACACGCCGGCTTCCATATCCGCACCACGGCCGGGACGATCCTGTGCGATCCCTGGGTCAATCCCGCCTATTTCGCGTCGTGGTTCCCGTTCCCGGACAACTCCCAGCTCGATTGGGAGTCGCTCGGCGATGTCGACTACCTGTACGTCTCGCACCTGCACCGCGACCACTTCGACGCCGCGCACCTGCGCAAGTACGTCAACAAGGACGCGACGATCCTGCTGCCCGACTACCCGGTGCCGGATCTGCGCCGCGAACTCGAGGCGCTCGGCTTCACCAAGTTCTTCGAGACCGAGGACTCGGTCAAGCACACCGTCACCGGGCCCAAGGGCTCGCTCGACATCATGATCGTGGCGCTGCGCGCGCCCGCCGACGGTCCGATCGGCGACTCCGGCATTCTCATCTCCGACGGTGAGACCACCTGCTTCAACATGAACGACGCGCGCCCGGTGGACATGGACGTCATCCACGACGCGTTCGGTGACATCGACATCCACCTGCTCCAGTACTCGGGCGCCATCTGGTACCCGGCGGTGTACGACATCCCGGCGCGCACCAAGGCCAACTTCGGCAAGCAGAAGCGCCAGCGCGGCATGGACCGCGCCCGCTCCTACATCGAGCAGGTCGGCGCGACCTGGGTCGTGCCATCGGCGGGTCCGCCGGTGTTCCTCGACCCCGAACTGCGCTACCTCAACGACGATCGCGGCGAGGAAGGCAACATCTTCCCCGACCAGATCGTGTTCCTCGAGCAGATGGAGATCCACGGCAACGCCGGCGGCATCCTGATGATCCCGGGTTCGGTCGCCGACGTGCGCGGCAAGGAACTCGACCTCGAGCACCCGTTCGATCCGGACCGGATCTACGGCGACAAGGCCGCCTACATCGCCGAGATGGCCGAGCGTTTCGCTCCGGTCCTCGCGGCGGAGAAGGCGTCGTGGGAGATCGGCGATGGTTCGCTGCTCGAACCGCTGCGTGAGCTGTTCGAGCCGATCATGAAGCAGTCCGCGCTGATCAGCGACGGTATCGGCTACCCGGTCGGCCTGGTCATCGGCGACGAGACCGTGGTGCTGGACTTCCCGCATCGCACCGTGCGCGAGCCGCTCGAGGGCGAGGGCCGCTACCGCTACGGCTTCCGGATCGCGCCCGAGCTGGTGCGCACCGTGCTGCGCGACAACGAACCGGACTGGGTCAACACGATCTTCCTGTCCACCCGGTTCCAGGCGTGGCGCATCGGCGGCTACAACGAGTTCCTCTACACCTTCTTCAAGTGCCTCACCGACGAGCGCATCGCCTACGCCGACGGCTGGTTCGCCGAGGCGCACGACGACTCCGCCGTCACCGAACTCGACGGCTGGGAAGTCCAGCGCCGCTGCCCCCACCTCAAGGCCGACCTCTCGAAATTCGGTGTGGTGGAAGGCAACAACCTCACCTGCAACCTGCACGGCTGGCAGTGGGACCTGGAATCGGGCCGCTGCAAGACCTCCAAGGGCCACGAACTGCGCTCACGCAAGCTCTGACCCCGGAGGCGAGGAGCGAGGTTCAGGGCTCGGCCGGGCCCGCTACGTGGCGGGCGTATTCGAGGATGCGCAGGGTTTCCACTGCGTCGCGTGGGTCGACGGGGACGGGGGCGTCGTCGAGCAGGGCGGCGGCCATGCCCGCGTAGAAGGCGGGGTAGTCGCCGGGAGCTGTGGGGATCGGGCGCAGGTCGTCGCCTGCGCCGAAGATTCCCCACTTCTCGGATCGGACTGTGCCCCAGGGGTGTCCATCGTCCGGGCGGCGGCCCGCGCGCAACGCGTCTTCCTGCGGGTCGAGGCCGAAGACGGTGTAGGCGTTGGTGGAACCGACAACTCGCATGCGTGGGCCCAATTGCGGTGCGACGGAACTCATCCACAGTTGTGAGCGGGTGCCGGAGGCGTGGGTGAGGGCGATGAAGGCGTCGTCGTCGGCCTGCACGCCGGGACGGCGGCGGTCGAGTTCGGCGTAGAGCTCGGTGACCGGGCCGAACAGGGTCAGCGCCTGGTCGACCAGGTGACTGCCCAGGTCGAACAGAATGCCCGCACCGGCATCGGCCTCGCCCAGTTCACGCCAGCCGCCCTTGGGGACCGGGCGCCAGCGTTCGAAGCGGGACTCGAAGCGGCGGACCTCGCCCAGCTCCCCCGCGTCGATCAGACCGCGCACTGTCAGGAAGTCGTTGTCCCAGCGGCGATTCTGGAAGACGCTCAACGGCAAGCCCGCGCGCTCGGCCGCCCTGACGACTTCGTCGGCGTCGGCCGAGGTCACCGCGAACGGCTTGTCGACGACGACCGGCAGCCCGGCGGCCAGCGCCTTCAGCGCCAGGGGCGCGTGTGAAAGGTTGGGCGTGGCGATCACCGCGAGGTCGATGTCGTCGGCTGCGGCGAACAGCTCGTCGGTGGTCGGCCACACCCGCACACCGGGATGCTCCGCCCGCGCCTGCTCGGCCCGCTCCTGCGACGAGGTCACCACCGCCGCCACCCGCAACCGCGGATCGGCCGCGATCAGCGGTGCGTGGAACACCGATCCGGCCAGGCCGTATCCGACTACCGCTACCCCGAGCTGGTCCATCGCCGTCCCTTCGTGGTGGGTTCCCCGGGAACGAGTATCCACCCCGGACCGACGGCGAGCGGGGACCTCAGCGGGTGGGCAACCGCTCCACCGCCGAGCGCAACACCGCGGTGGCGATCGCGCAGTAATCCTCGCGGAAGCCTTCGGTACCGTGCACGGACACCTCGATCGTCTCCTTCTCGGATTTCGGGGCGAGGTAGGCCCTGGTGCAGATGGCCTTCGCATTGCCCTCGTCGACGAACATCGTGAAACCGTCGACGGAGATCGTCACCAGGTCGTCGCCCGAGGTGTATTTGCTGCTGCTGACCAGTTTCACGCTGAGTTGCACGCGGGCATCCCACTGGCAGGTGTGCGCGTCCGCGATCGAGGGTTCCGGCGGCAGCTCGCCGATCTTGGCCGTGACGAGGTCACGATCGAGCAGGGGGCACGGCTCGACCAGTGCCAGGGACGACTGCCGGTTCTCGGCGCGCGGCGCGGTCGACAGCGATCGGGCGATGTTGGCGGCGATGTAGTCGATGCCGTCGCACTCCTTCCCGCCGTTCGCCGGCGAGAGAGTGATGACGATGCCCGCCGGGCTTTCCGCCCCCGGACTGGCGATGGCCCGCGTGCAGGATGCCGAACTGCCGTCGATGATCGGCACACCGTCGACGATGTTCCGGTGGGGCGTCAGGTACGTGTCCTCGGCTCCCAGAGCCAGGCTCAGGATGTTGCGGTTGGAGCTGGCGTGGCAGCCCCAGGAAGAGGACGGCTGTAGTTTCCAGGTGTCGGCTGCCAGCGGAGTCGGCGCGACCGGGACGGCGTCGCCGAGGGCCGAGCCGAGCCAGGCGCAGGCATCGATCTGCCGCAGTTGGGCGAGGGTCAATCCGGTCACCGGGGGCGGGATGGTTTCCGGTCGCGTGGCGGCAAAGGTGATGCCACCGACGACGAGCAGCAATGCCGCCAACCCGCCTGCCACCCCGCGCCGACGGCCCGGCGTTGCCGCGCGCCAGCGCTGCCGACCGGATCGCATTGCGCGCCTGCCGGTTTCGAGCGCGGTATGCCCGACGCGGGAGAGGACTTCGGTCCACGGCCGGGCCGGTGGAGTCTCCGGTGCGACGATCGGCGGTAACGCGGCGAGCAGGGCCGACACCTGGTCCTGCTGGCGGCCGATGTCGTCGAGCACCGGCGCGGGCCACGGTGCGGGCGCCGCGGGCGGGCCGCCGAGGTAGTCCAGGATCTGCCCCGGCGTCGGCCGGGCCGCGGGGTCCTTGCGCAGGCACGCGGCGATCAGCTCGAACAGCGGTTCGGGTACCTGGCTCAGATCCGGTTCTCGCTGAGCGATATTGAACAGGGTGTACGGCACCGACGGCGCGGCGAACGGCGCACTGCCCGACGCCGCGAAGGCGAGCACCGACCCGAGCGCGAAGACATCGGCCGCCGGGGTGATCGACAGGCCGAGAGCCTGTTCGGGCGACAGGAAGTCCGGAGTACCGAGGGTGGTCACGCTCCCGGCCGACGGTGGTCCGGCGACCGGCGTGATGCCGATTTCGCCGAGCCGACCGCTGTCGCGCGCCAACAGCACCGAATCGGCCCGGAGCCGCTGATGCACCAGGCCCGCGGCATGCACGGTGCGCAGCGCGGCGGCCAACGCGGCGGCGAGCGCGCGGACGGCGGGCACCGGCAGCGGGCCGTGTTCGGCGACCGCGCGGTCGAGCCGCACGCCGGGCACGAAGGCCGAGGCGAGCCACGGCTTGTCGGCATCGGCGTCGACATCGATCACCGTCGTGTTGGTAGCGCCGCGGACACGCATCTCGGCAACTGCACTGTGCCGCATCCTGATCCGGAACTCGGGCTCGTCGAGCAACTCCGGCTGGGCCTGCCGCACGACGACCAGGGAGTCGTCGGGCCCGGCCGCGAGCAGCGTGTGGAACCCGACGGCCGATTCGAGGGCCCCCAGGACGCGATAGCGTCCGATGGTTTCGGGTTCGCCGGGACCACGCCGGCGGATCGTCATGAGGTGGGCAACTTCGGGAGAACGGGGGCGAGCAGCGTGGCCGCGGTGTCGCACAGCTTCGACGACTCGGGCTCGGGCCGGTACGGGGAGAACATGACGCTCACCTGTTCGGCCTGGTTGTCCCGGCTCGGCCGGGTCATCACGACCAGCTCGCAGTAGCTCGCGTTCTCGGTCTGCACATACACGAGGTGCTCCCCGATCTTCCTGGTCGGTCGCACCTTGCCACCGGTCACGTTGTCCGGGCGGAGGCGATCGTCGATGCCGAGTGCGGCATAGCCGCCCGGCCCGTCGGCCGTGCAGCCGTGCACCGTGCGGGCGCGGACCGCATCACCGACCACCGAGGCGGTGACCGGCCTATCCATCAGCGCGCAGGCATCGAGCAACAGCACCGAGTCCGCCGGGAGCTTCTTCTGCGGTGGGTTGACCGCCAGCCGCCGGACCACCGCGCCGAGTGCGCGTTCCGCGGCGGGACACGCGTCGCCATCCGGTGACTGAGCGCTCATCGTCAGCGCCATCGGCAGCCCGCTCTGCGTCACGACCGTGCGATCACAGATGCGGGCCTCCTTGTTCCTGCCGAGCACCGGCATCCAGTCGATGGTGCTGCCCATGGGTTGTTTGCCGCGCTTGATCTCGGCGATCGGGGTACCGGTCTCGAGGGTGAAGTACACCTTGCTACCGGCCGGATCGCGATAGAAGATGCTGCAACCACTCACGCCCTTCGGCACGAGTTCGCCTGCCGCCGTGCCGAGTTCACCGAGCACCGGCGGCTTCATCAGCTCGCAGACATCGAGCCGGCGGCTCTCCTCGGCGGACAGCGCCAGCGGCGGGTCGTCCATCGCGACCGCGTTGCCCTCGACGCCGAAACCCACCATCGCGACGGCGCCGAGCACCACCGCCGCCACCACGGCGGCGATGGGGACCAGGCGCGGCCGCACCCGCCCGGCCTGTTCGTCGGCCACCGGTTCGGCCATCGCGGTGCCGTCGGCCCAGCGCGCCGCCTCGGCGGAGTATTCGCCGATTCGCCTTCGGATACGAACCGGCCACACCGGCTCCGCCGCGATCCCGCTCGCCGCGTCGAGCAGCTGCTCGGGTGACGGGCGGTCCGCCGGATCCTTCGCCAGACACGCCTCGACCATCCCGCGGATCGGCTCGGGGATGGCGGTGGTGTCCGGGGACGTGTAGAGCACGTTGTAGAGCACCTGCGGCGTCGACGCGGCATCGAACGGACTCCGGCCGGTGGCGGCCATCGCCAGGATCGCCCCGACCGCGAACACATCCGACGCCGGTGTGAGCGAACGGCATTCGGCCTGCTCGGGCGACATGTAGGCGGGCGAGCCGATCACCGCGCCGGTGGCGGTGAGCGTGACATCGTCCTCGAGTGCCCTGGCGATACCGAAGTCGATCACCCGCGGCCCGTCGTTGGTCAACAGGATGTTGCTCGGCTTGAGGTCACGGTGCACCAAGCCGGTGCGATGGATCTCGAGCAGCGCCATCGCCAACCCGGTCGCCAGCAGCTTCAGCCCGCTCACCGTCAGCCGGCCGAACTCGCCGACCATGTCCTGCAAGGACGGACCGGCGATGTATTCCGAAGCCAGCCAGGGCGTTTCGGACTCGGCGTCGTGGTCGACGACACCGGCGGTGTAGGCGCCGGTGACCTGCTGGGAGGCGAGTACCTCACGGCGGAACCTGGCCCGGAACTCGGGGTCGCCGGTGAACTGGCGGTGGATCTGCTTGACCGCGACCAGCCGGCCGTCCGGGCTCCGGCCGAGCAGCACCTGTCCCATCCCACCGCGGCCGATCACGGCGAGCAGGCGATGCCGGCCCAGCTGTTCGGGGTCTTGCGGGCCAAGCGGTTTCATCGCGTCGTCTCCCGTCTCACCGGGATCCGCTCAGCAACGCGTACTGCGCGACCGCCAGTTGCCGGACATCGGATTCCTGATTGCTGTACATGCGAACGACGAACTCGTTGCGGCGCACCACGCAGACGAACCGACGGGCGGCACTCACCTCGGTATTGGGGCGCGCCGCACGAAAGCACGACACACCGGCGAGGGCGGGCGCGGTGATCGCCGTGTAATCCGCGGCGAGCAGCACCTTCTCCTCGTTCTCGGCGTGCGTCTGCGCGGCGTCCTGATCCTTCGCGCGGTGCAGGAACTTGTTGTGCGCCACCGCGACCGCGTCGATCGAGCTCGCTTCGAAATCCCGCAGGCGTGCCGAGGGCTTGTCGAGGAGCAGCGCGTAGGACCGTGGTCCGTAGACCATGAATTCCCAGCGGTCGGGCCAGTATTCGCCGGTCTTCACCATCCGGGTCAGCAGGTGCCCGCTGTCGAGTTTCAGCGTCGCCAGGTCTGCGGGGGGAGTCGGGACGAAGGTGTCGAGTTCGGCCAGCTGTGCGCGGTAGGTGCGAGTGAGCAAGTCGGTCAGCACCTCGGCGCGCGGATCGATGACCTTCGCGTACACCCGGATCACCAGGTTCTTCCACACCAGCCAGCTGCCGACCGTCGGAACTCCGGGTCGCCAATGACTCAGCGCCGCCGGGTATTCGGGCAGCGGCGGCAGCGGCGCGTTCTCGGCGTTGGCGCCGAAGTCGGCTGCGGCCATCGCGTGCGCGGCGGCGCCTGCCTGCTCCGCGTCGGGCAACGACAGGATCGTGATCGACAGCAACTTGTGCTTCTGCTCGTTGTCGAGCTGGCCGTTGCTGCCGATCGCGCCGAAGCCGGCCAGGACGTCGAATGGATCGAGCGCCGTCTTCTGCACACCGGAGAGCAGCTCGTCGACCCCGTTCGGCCCGACGACCACGCCGCCGCCGTCACCCTCGATCAGGTCGGGGTCGACGCGGTCGGCGAACAGCAGTCGCTCACCGATGCGCACCGATTCCACCAGCGAACCGCGCACGCGGCTCGGCGCGTCGTCGAAGTCGCCCGGCACCGGTTCCAGCGCATACCCACCGTGATCGAGTGCCGCGGGTTCGTCACCGCACGCCGCGGTGAGCAGCGCGAGCGACAGCAGCGCCGCGAGACAACGCGACCGGTAACGCACGAGCATTCCCCTCCGACCGGCGAACTGAACGCCGGCCCCTCCCGAACTCTGCCGTGAAACTATCACCCGCGGATCGCCCGCCGCTACCGCGCGGGCAACCTGCCGGCAGCCTGCTTCACGAGAGGGTCGGCGACCTTGCACAACGCCGTCGTGTTCTGCTTCGGATCACTGACCAGCATCTCGACGACCTCGGTGAAAGTCTGGCCGACATTGCGGAATCGGTATAGCCGCTGACATTCGGTCGCCGACACTGACGATACGGCGACCCGGGGATCGATCACCACGACACCATCCCCGATATCGATCACGTCCTCTTCGGCCGATGTCTGCGGCCTGGCCGGTTGTGAGAGCGTGATTCGCACGTTCGTATCGCCGGTCCACTCGCAGACATGGGCGGACTTCGCGACGCCCGGCGTCGGCCTGTCCACCAGCGCACAGGGATCGACCGAGGACAGCGACTGCTGCGCGGTGGGATCGGCGCGCAGCTCGCCGAGTGACGCGGTGAGCCGGCCGACGACGTGCTCGGCGAGCGAGCAGGAATCGCGGGTGAAGGTGTCGACCGTGATCCCCCACCGCTGCCCATCCGCGCCACCCTCGATCGCGAGGGCACAGTCGTCACCGCGGCGAACCAGCGCGTATCCGTTGACGACCCCGGCGCCGGATTCGAATCCGTCCAGTGCGGCGCCGATTTCGACCGCGATGCGGCCACCGCCGGAACTACCGTCACAGCCCCAGCTCGACGTCGACTGCCAGCGCCAGGAGGAAACGTCCGAGGATGCCTTGACGGCGACGGCCGCGGGCAGGGTCTGGCCGAGACTCTGCTGTAGCCAGGTACACGCGTCGATTCCGCGGAGCCGATCGAGAGCTGGGAGGGTCGCCGACGGTGCGGCAGACGGAGACTCGGATTCGCCACCACGCAGGACTACCGCGGTCAGCGCGGCGACGAGCACCGCCGCTCCCGCCGCGACGAGTCCCAGTCGCAGTGCGGTACGGCGCTTCTGGTGCGGCGCCGTCGGCGGCGTGCCCGCGGGTGGCTGGATCGGCATGTGTGCGGGAACGATCTGTGTTGCTTCGGGATCCGAGGTCAGCGCGACGAGATTCCTGGTCTGCTCCGCTATTTCGGTGTGAATCGGCGACGGCCACGGTTGCGGCTGGACCGGCAGGACACCGAGGTAGTCCAGGATCTGGCCCGGCGTCGGCCTGGTGTGCGGATCCTTGCGCAGGCAACCGGCGATCAACTCACGCAGCGGTGCGGGTACCTGGTCGAGTTGCGGTTCGCTGTGGACGATGTTGAACAGGGTGTAGGGCGCCGATGTCGCCGCGAACGGGCTCTGGCCGGTGGCGGCCATGCACAACAGGGAGCCGAGGGAGAAGACGTCGCTGGCCGAGGTCACCGGTTCGCTCATCGCCTGTTCCGGGGACATGTACGCGGGTGAGCCGACGACGGCGCCGACCTCGGTGAGCTGGGCGCCGGTGCCGACCGCCTGGGCGATGCCGAAGTCGATGACGCGTGGGCCGTCGGCGGCGAGGATCACGTTGGCGGGCTTGAGGTCACGGTGGACCAGGCCGGTGCTGTGGATGGAGTGCAGGGCGGAGGCCAGGCCGGAGGCGAGGGTGCGCAGGGCCGGGACGGGCAGTGGGCCGTGTTCGCGCACTGCCTTGTCGAGGGGCACGCCTGCGATGAATACCGAGGCCAGCCAGGGTGTTTCGCCGCTGGTATCGAAGTCGACGACCGCGGCGGTGAAGGCGCCGGATACCCGGGCGGATATGGCTACTTCGCGTTCGAAGCGCGCGCGGAATTCGCGGTCGTCGAGCAGATGGGTGTGGATCTGCTTGATCGCGACGAAACGTCCGTCCGGGCCGGTGGCCAGCACGACGCGGCCCATGCCGCCCGCGCCGAGCACACCGTGGATCCGGTAGCGGCCGATCATCGGCGATTCGCCCGGCGACAGCGGCTCGATCACTTCGGTACTCCCCCACTTCGATCCCGCCATCGCGGGCGAGTTCGCCACGATCGTTCGGCGAGCTCGGTTCGTTCGCGAGCAACCTAACACCCGGCGCCGTCGCCCATCTGGCCGCGCGGCCAGGCGTTGACCGCCGACTGCGCTGAGCATTCACCACATGCACCGATGGTTCCCCGCGTGGCCGATTAGCGGGAACGTTCAGCGCGGTGGTCGACGGATCGTCGGTGGTGACGCTAGCTACCACCCGTCTGCGTCGCTCGGCTCGCCACCACCACCGCACCGAGCACGATCGCGCAGCTGAGAACCGCGGTGGCCGACAGTCTTCCGTCCGCGGCGTCGAGCAGCAGCGCCGCGACGAGCTGGCCCGCCACCGAGGTGAGGCCGAGGAGCAGGACGCCGATCAGGCCGACGGTGACCGCGGCGAGGGCGATGAACGCGACGCCGATCAGGCCGCCGAGGTAGAGCCACGGGGCCGTCGGGAAGTGCGCCGGGAAGTCGGCGGTGAGCAGGGTGTACACGTCGAACAGGCAGAGCGCGACCAGGCCGACGGCGAAGTTGATCAGGGTGGCCGGGAAGGGACCGCCGACCGCGCCGACCCGGCCGTTCACCGCCTGCTGCCAGGCCAGGCCGATGCCTGCCAGCGCGGGCAGCACGATGAGCAGGGCATCGGATACCCCGGTTGCCGCGGGGGCCGGGCCGGAATTGCCGCCCGCCGAGAGGAAGACGCCCGCGATGCCGAGGACGGCGGCGACCACCCGCCACGGGGTGATCGATGTCCGGCCGTTCGGGGCGAGGCCGAGGCGGTCGACGACGAGGCTGCTGAGCAGCTGACCGGCGACGACCGCGACGGTGAACGCGGTGACGCCGATGGCGGCGATCGTGAGTCCCTGACTCGCGACGAAGAACGCCCCGCACAGACCGCCGAGCAGCTGCCACGGCCGCACGGTGCCGTCGGCCACGGCGGTACGCACGCTCGCGAGGCCGGACCGGAAGGCCGGACTGGCCGCCAAGGCGATCAGCAGCACGAGCAGGCCGGTGCCGAAGCTGATCGTTGCGGCCGCGACACCGTCACCCAGCTCGGCGCCGAGCGCGCCGTTGATCCGGCCCTGCACCGCGACACCGGCACCGATGCAGAATCCGAAGACCAACCCGAGACCGTTGCGCCCGACCACCGCGTCCTTCCGTCAGCTCGCCGTCGTAGCTTTCGACAGTAGACTGACCTGCGACTCCGGCGGCTGTCCGGATGGTTCGGCAGGGGGCGAAAACGATGTCAGCGGCCAGGGTTCCGATGCTGTCCCATCCGGTGATCGACGCGGTGCTGGAGCGTCATCACGCGGCGCTGGGCGGGGACGAACGGACCTATCGCCATCACGTCTATCGCTGTGCCAACTACCAGCGGGAACTGCTCGGCGGCGAACTTCCCGACACCGCCGCCCTGGCCTGGGCCGTGCACGATCTCGGGATCTGGACGGCCGGCACGTTCGACTATCTCGGGCCGTCGGCCGACCTGGTCGACGGGTTCGCGGCCGAATTCGGGATCACCGAACCGGAGCTCGCGCAGACGATGGTGCTCGAGCATCACGGTGTGCGGGCGCGGACGGATCCGCTGGTCGAGACGTTCCGGCTGGCCGACCGCGTCGATGTCGGCCACGGCGTGCTGCGTGGACGCATCGATGCGGAGTTCATCGCGCAGGTCGTCGAGCGGTTTCCCTATGCCGGGTTCCATCGGTTCCTCGTGCGCAGCGGGCTCCGGCACCTCGTGCGACATCCCCTTCGTCCGCTGCCGATGCTGCGGTGGTGATCAGTCGTCGTCCGCCCGTGGCGGCAGCCAGCTCGGGGTGAGCAGCGCGGACACGAGCAGGACCGTGCCGAGCAGGGCGATCGTGGCCGACATCGTCAGCCACTGGGTGGCCGCGGCGACGAAGCCGAAGACCAGCAGGGCCACGATCTCCGAGAGCAGGCCGGAGAACGAGAGGACGGTCGCGCGCGCACGGCCCTCGATGGCGGCCTGCAGGCGGGCGCCCGCCACCACCTCGATGTTGAAGTCGATACCGTAGGCGATGCCGATCCCGGCGAAACCGACCCACAGCAGCCACGGGCCTGCCGTGAGCGCGGCGCCCACCGCCAGCGATCCCGCGATGAACAGGATTCCGGCGAGGAACAGCGCGACGGCCAGCCAGCGGGCCGGGACGACTTCGGTGCGGCCTGCCAGCACGGAACCCACGAGCGAGCCCGCCACCGTCACGGCGACCAGCAGCGCGGAGGTGCTGGTCGAAGCACCGCCGGAGACCGCGAGCAGACCGAAGTACTCGTCGAAGGCGGTGACGCCATAGAGCAAGGCGCCCAACAGGACTCCTCGGCGAACCCGGCGAACCCGGAACGCCTCGGCGGTGCCGGTGCGCAGCATGGTCACGTAGCGGGACAGTCCCCCGGGCTCGGCGCCGGACATCGACTGCGACGACCCAGGGACGACGTGTGGCCCGGCAGTGCCCGGTGGCTCGTCGTCGAGGTCGTCGACGGCGCCGGCGGAGATGGCGACCGGCGCGCTCGGCAGCGCGACCGCGGTCAGCGTGTGCAGCAAGGCGATACCGACGCTGACCCAGCCGACCAGCGGATAGCCACCGAGCGCGAACAGCGGCGCGGCCGCCAGAATCGCCACCAGCACCGTGGTTTCCTGCGCACCGCGCGCCCAGCCCATGATCGAGGCGTAGGCCGACGGTTCGCCGCGGACGACGAGGTCGTCGTAGATCAGCGCCTCGAACGTGCCCGATTCCAGGGACGAGGCGACACCCCACACCACGAATCCCAGCGCGAATCCGAGGAACGACGGCGCCAGCATCCACAGCGCGAAGCAGGTCGCCTGCAGGAGCGAACTCAGAACCAGCAGCGCACGCCGGGAGACGGTGTCGGCCCACGCGCCCGACGGAACCTCCAGCACGAACGCGGTCACCGACCAGAGGGCGAGCAACAGGGAAATCTGCGCAGTGCTCAGGCCGTGATCGGCGAACAGCACGCCGTAGAGGGCATAGATCGGCAGGAGGTCGCGCGTGCCCTTGAACAGGACCGCGCGAATGGCGACCCCGCGGACGCCGACCGGTTCACGGGTCAACCGTGACACCACCGCCGCACCGAGTCGTCGGAGCTCCGAAGATCAACAGCCGTAGATGAGCATGCGCATGCGTCCATGGTTCGCCGCGCACGCGCGGTGCGTCAAGCGATTATCCGAGGGGGATCCAGCCGCTCTCGGACAGCGAATCGTCGTCGTCGGAGGTGCCGATCCGCGGTTTACCGTCGTTGAGGTCGTTGAGGTCGTTGATCAGTTCCGAGACCGGATGCGAATCGCTGTAGTGGTAGCCCTGGGCCAGCGCGAAGCCGAGCTCGGTGAGGACCGCCGCCTGGTATTCGGTTTCCACGCCCTCGGCGATGACCTGCAGATCCAGCGACTTGCTGAGCGCGGCGATGACACCGAGCAGCGGCGGCGCCGGCGAATCGGAGCGGATCGCGGCGACGAAGGACTGGTCGACCTTGAGGATGTCGCTGGGGATGGTGGCCAGGCGGCTCAGCGAGGAGTAGCCGGTGCCGAAATCGTCGATGGCGATGCGCACGCCACGGTCGCGCAGAGTGTGCAGGTTGGTGATCGCGGTCTGCGATTCGGCGGCCAGTTCGCTCTCGGTGACCTCGAGGACGAGCTGGTCGGCGGGCCAGCCGGTGTCGTTGAGGATGGTCGCGACCCGCTCGGCGTAGTCGGGTTCGGCCAGTTCCAGGCCGGAGACGTTGACGTTGAGGGTCAGGTCGAGCGAGGCGAAGCTTTCCTGCAGGCGGGCGGCGTCGGCGCAGGCACGGCGCAGGACCAGCTCGTCCAGGTCGGAGATGAGGTCGTATTCCTCGGCGACCCGGATCAGGCCCTCGGTGGTGACCTCGGGCTGGGCGTTCGACGACCAGCGCAGCAGCGCCTCGACACCGACCGCCTGGCCGCCGTCCTCGGTCAGGCTGACGATCGGCTGATAGTGCACGTCGAGGGCGCCGCGGTCGATCGCCTCGCGCAGCTCCACTGCCAGCGGCAGCTGCCGCGACGACTCGAGCACCGTGCGGTTGCGGCCTGCCTGCTTGGCCCGGTACAGGCCGACATCGGCGCGGCTGATCAGCAACGAACCGGATTCGCCCGGCTGCCAGGAGGTGACACCGGCCGAACAGCCCATGGTCACCGCGGCGCGCAGTTTCTCGGTGAGCAGGATCGCGGCCTGCTCGGTGGTGCCGGGCAGCAGCAGCGCGAAGACGTCGCCGCCGAGGCGGGCCAGCACCTGGTCGGGGGCGAGCAGGTCGAGCCAGGTGTCGGCGACCCGCTGCAGGACCGCGTCACCGGCCCGGTGGCCGAGGTGATCGTTGATCTTCTGGAAGCGGTCCAGGTCGACCAGGACCAGGGCAAGGCCCTGACCGCTGCGGCCCGCCGCATCGATCGCGGGGTTGAGCTGCTTCTCGAAGCCGCGCCGGTTCAGCAGACCGGTGAGCACGTCTATGTCGGCGTCCGAGGCCATCCTGGTCAGGATGCCGACGACCACGCCCGCGCCGAAGGTGACGCCGGCCGGGATCATGCCCGACCACCACGGCAGGCCACGGTCGGGCAGCACCCACAGGCACAGCACCATGGCGAAGCCGATGTGCGCGGCGGCCTGCGGCCAGGCGAAGAACAGCGCGGCATCGCAGGCGACGAAGACGTAGAACGAGGCCAGCGTGATGCCGCCGACCAGGTTCGGGAAGGAGTGCACCGCGATCGTCACCAGGACGGTCGCGGTCGCCAGGTAGAGGTGGTGCAGGGTGTGCGGCATCCGCGGACCCCACGCCAGCAATGTCAGACCGAGCACCAGCGCGACCGCGGCCGCCGTACCGACCAGCAGCCGACTACCGTCGTCACCCGGTGCGATGGCAGTGATCGTCAGGCCGAGGACACCGCCGAGGACGTAGAACGCCCCCGTTGTCCTGGCCATGACCTTTGCCGTCGCCAACGCCGATGCCGCCCGCACCCGGGTTCGGGTATCGCCGCGCGCCCCGATTCCTCGCACGAGCACCAGCCTAGATGTTGTTCGGTCAGGGCGTTTGCCACATCAACAAAAGTGATTCCGGCAAACAGTGAAGAGCTCTACGGTTTCAGTACGTCGGTGCCGACGAACGGCACCAACGCCGCGGGGACCCGCACCGAACCGTCGGCCTGCTGATGGTTCTCCAGGATCGCGACGATCCAGCGCGTGGTCGCCAGCGTGCCGTTGAGCGTGGCCGCGACCTGCGGCTTTCCGTTCTCGTCCCGGTAGCGGATCGAGAGCCTGCGCGCCTGGAAGGTGGTGCAGTTCGAGGTGGAGGTGAGCTCGCGGTAGGTCTGCTGGGTCGGCACCCAGGCCTCGCAGTCGAATTTGCGGGCCGCCGAGCTGCCCAGATCGCCCGCGGCCACATCGATCACCCGGTAGGGCACATCGATCGCGGCCAGCATCTCGCGCTCCCAGGCCAGCAACCGCTGATGCTCGGCATCGGCCTGCTCGGGGGTGGTGTAGACGAACATCTCCACCTTGTCGAACTGGTGCACGCGGATGATGCCGCGGGTGTCCTTGCCGTAGCTACCGGCCTCGCGCCGGAAACACGACGACCAGCCCGCGTACCGCTTCGGGCCCGCGCTCAAGTCGAGGATCTCCTCGGCGTGGTAGCCGGCCAGCGGCACCTCAGAGGTGCCGACGAGGTACAGATCGTCGTCGGCCAGGTGATAGACCTCGGCCGAATGCTGGCCGAGGAAGCCGGTGCCCGCCATGATCTCCGGGCGCACCAGCACCGGCGGGATCATCATGGTGAAGCCGTTGGCGACGGCCTTCTGCGCGGCCAGCTGCAACAGGCCCAGCTGCAACAGCGCGCCCGCGCCGGTGAGGAAGTAGAACCGTGAGCCCGACACCTTGGCGCCGCGCTCCATATCGATCAGGCCGAGCGACTCGCCGAGCTCGAGGTGATCCTTGGGCTCGAAGTCGAACTCCGGCGGGGTGCCGACGGTCTCGAGCACGATGTAGTCGTCCTCGCCGCCCGCGGGCGCGCCCTCCTGCACCACATTGGAGATGGCGCGGTGCGCGGCATCGAGATCGGCGTCGGCCGCGTTCTGGGCGACCTCGGCCTCCTTGACCTTGGCGGACATGTCGGTCGCGGCGGCGAGCAGCGACGGGCGCTCCTCCTTGCTCGCCTTGCCGATCACCTTGCCCATCGCCTTGTGCTCGGCACGCAACGTGTCGGCGGTGGCGACCGCGGCCCGGCGCGCGGCGTCGGCTTCGAGCAGGGCGTCGACGAGAGCGGGGTCCTCACCGCGGGCCCGCTGCGAGGCTCGGACGGCTTCCGGGTTCTCGCGCAGGAATCGGAGGTCGATCATAGGAAAACAGCCTAGTAGCTGATGCCTTGTGGCCGGAACAGGGGCATAGTTGCCGGTGTGAGTACTACTTTCGACACCGCCGTCATCGACAACGCACTCGCCGATCTCACACAAGGGGAGAAGACCTGGGCCGCGACGGATCTGCGTCGCCGCCGCGAACTGCTCGAGGAACTCCACGCGCTCACCGCCCGCAACGCCGAGGCCTGGGTCGCGGCCGCCTGCACCATCAAGCAGCTGCCCGCCGACAGCCCGCTGGCCGGTGAGGAGTGGATGTCGGGCCCGATGACGATGCTCGGCGGCGCGCAGGCGCTGGCCGAGTCGATGGCCGCGCTCGAACGTGGCGCGAGCCCGCTCGACGGTGTCGAGTTCGGTACCGCGCCCGGCGGCCGCGTGTCGGTGCCCGCCCTGCCGCACAGCGGCTACGACAGGCTGCTGCTCAACGGGTTCAGCGCCGATGTGTGGCTGCGGCCCGGCGTCGACGCGGCGACCGCGCGGCGCAAGGCGGGCCTCGCCCAGCTCGACCCGGCCGCGACCGGTGGCGTCGGGGCCGTGCTCGGCGCGGGCAACATCATGTCGATCGCGCCGCTGGACACCCTCTACGAGCTCTACGCCAACAATCGGGTCGTCGCGCTCAAGCTCAACCCGATCACCGATCCGCTGCTACCGGTGTTCCAGGCGATCTTCGCGCCGTTCATCGCGATCGGCGCCGTCCGCATCCTCACCGGTGGCGCGCCGGAGGGCGGCTACCTGGTGAACCACCCGCAGGTCGCGCACGTGCACATGACCGGCGGCGCGCCCACCCACGACGCGATCGTGTGGGGCCCCGGCGAGCAGGGCGCGCAGCGCAAGCAGACCGGCGAGCCCGCGCTGGACAAGCCGATCACCAGCGAGCTCGGCGGCGTCGCGCCGTGCATCGTCGTCCCGGGCGACTGGACGGCGGCCGACCTGAAGTTCCAGGCCGAGCACGTGGCGACCCAGCGTCTGCACAACGGCGGCTACAACTGCGTCGCGGCGCAGACCGTGGTGCTCAGCGCGGACTGGCCGCTCAAGGAACAGTTCCTCACCGAGCTGCGCTCCGCGATCGATAACGCGCCGTCGCGTCCCGCCTACTACCCCGGCAGCGGCGGGCGGGTCGAGGGCGCGCTGGCGGACTACCCCGGTTCCGAGCGGGCCAACGGCCGGGTCCTGGTCGAGAACCTGCCGACCAGCGACACTCCGCTGTTGCGCACGGAGTACTTCTCCCCCGTCCTCGGCGTGGTCGAGCTCGCGGGCACCGGCGACGAGTTCCTGCGCAACGCGGTCGATTTCGCCAACGAGGAGCTGATGGGCACGCTCGGGGCCAACATCATCGCACACCCGGCGACCATCAAGGAACTGGGCGACAAGCTCGACTCCGCGATCGAGGACCTGCGCTACGGCACCGTCGCGCTCAACTCCTGGACCGGTCTGGCCTTCCTGACCCCGCGCGCGAGCTGGGGCGCCTTCCCCGGCCACACGCTCGACGACATCCAGAGCGGCATCGGCGTCGTGCACAACGCCTTCCTGCTCGACGACGTGGAACGCACCGTGGTGCGCGGACCGTTCCGGCCCGCACCGCGCTCGATCCTGCGCGGCGAATTCACCACCACCCCGAAGCCGCCGTGGTTCGTCTCCAACAAGACCGGAACGGCCACCGGCCGCAAGCTGACCGAGTTCTACGGCGACGGCAAGCCGACCCGCCTGCTCGGCATCTTCGCCTCCGCCCTGCGGGGCTGACCTCGACCGGGGCCCGGGACGTGCGTTCGGACGTTCCGGGCCGAAGGTCGTGGCACAGCCGCGACCGCGCTGCCATGATGGACCGCGATGTCTGAACAGCAGAGTGAACCAGCCAAGGGACCGGCGCCGCGCCGCGCCGCCGATTCGCTGCACCTGTCCGCGAACAAACTGCGGTGGGGGCTGCTGATCGGCGCGCTGGGCGCGGTGATCGCGGCGATGGTCACCATGGTGGTCACCGGGTTCGAGAACGACACCGGCCTGGAGGCGCATCAGCCCGGGTCGGCGCCGGTGATCAGGGACAAGGAGTTCAGCAGCGCGAACGAGGGCGACTGCCTGAGCTGGACCAAGGCCGACCGCAGCGATCTGGTGAAGGTCAACTGCGCGGACAAGCACCTGTTCGAGGTGGCCGGGGTCGTCGACCTCAGCGCCTACCCGGGGCGCGAGTTCGCGGGCGGCACCAGGCACCCCGACTCGCTGCGGATGACCGAGCTCAGGGACGAGCACTGCGTCCCGGCGGTGCAGCGGTACCTGGGCGGGCGCTTCGATCCGCGCGGCCGGTACATGGTCAACGTGATGTCGCCGAGCCCGGCGGGCTGGCAGCACGGCGACCGGACACTGCGCTGCGGTCTGCAGGTGGCGGGCACCTCGGCGAGCCCGGCCGCGACGGGCAGCATCTCGGGCCAGGACCAGTCGAAGGTGCACGCGACCGGCACCTGCCTCGGCATCAACCAGAACCTGCCGACCGATCCGGTCGACTGCGCGCAGCCGCACGCGGTCGAGATCGTCGGCACCGTCGACCTGGCGGCCAACTTCACCGGCGGACCGCCGTCGGAAGCCGATCAGGACAAGTTCGTCGAGGCCGAATGCAACCGGCTCTCCACCGACTATCTCGGCAGCCCGGACGCCATTCGGAACAAGACGCTGACACTGTTCTTCGACTATCTGGAACCGACCAGTTGGCTTGCGGGAAGTCACAAACTGGATTGCTGGCTCGGAAAGGGCTCCGACCGTGAGGGTTTCGCGCCGATCGTCGGTTCGGCGCGCGGCGAGATCCTGATCGACGGGCAGGCACCGGTGCCGCCGCCGAACACCGGCCGCTCCACCCCGGCGCCGCTGCCGGGCGCCGCACCGCTGCCGCCGCAGCCGAAGCCGCGGTGACCGGGCCTGCCAGGATGTCGCCGGAACGGTTCGAGGAGCTGGTCGGCGACGCGCTCGACCTGATCCCGCCCGAACTGGCCGGGGCCATCGACAATGTCGTTGTGCTGGTCGAGGCTAGGAACGACGAGGAACCCTCGCTGCTCGGGCTGTATCACGGGATCGCGCTGACCGACCGCGACAGCTACTACGCGGGTTCGCTTCCGGATACCGTGACCATCTATCGAGAGGCTATTCTCGACATCTGCAACACCGACGACGAGGTGGTCGAGGAAGTAGCGATCACCGTGATCCATGAAATAGCACACTATTTCGGGATTGACGACGACCGGTTGCATGAGCTGGGATGGGGCTAGCGAAAATTGGGTGGGGAATCGATGGAACCGAACGACCCGCTCTCGCGTCCTATCACTCGTAGGGGGAATTCTCGTGGTTCCCGTTAGTCGCCACCAGAAGGAGTCGGGTCATGGTCGGACACGTTCTCGTCACACCTGAAATCGTCCTCGCCGCAGCCGCCGAGCTGGATCTGCTCGCCGAGCGGCTCGCCGTGGCCGCCGGCCTGGCCGGGCCAACCACGCACGTGCTCCCCTCGGGAGCCGAAGAGGTGTCGCTGCTCGCGGCGTCGCACTTCAACAGGGCTGCCGCCACGCACGACAGCTCGGTCGCCCAGGGCATCCTCGAGCTGCATCACGCGGCCGCGACCCTGCGCTCGCAACTGGTCACCAACATCGGCGAAGACCTCGCCGAAGCGGCGGCGATCACCGCCATCCAGGTGTAGCCGTACCCGATCCGTCGACGATCATTCATTCAGGGGAGAAACAAGCATGACCGCAGGGATCACCGGGGTCTTCTGGCTGCCGCGTATGGCAGAAGTCAACTCGACCACGCTCAACGCGGGCGCACACGCGATTCCGATCTCGGCCGCGGCCACCTCGTGGGGCACGCTGGCCGCCGCGTGGGGCGATGCCGCCTTCACCGTGACGCGCGTGATCGCCGAGATCGGTGTCGGCCTGCAGGGCGTCAACGGTCTCGCCGTGCTCGCCAAGCTCGCGCCCTTCGGCGCCTGGGCGGGCCAGCAGGGCATCATGGCCGCGGCGATGAGCGCCAAGGCCACGGCCAACGCCACCGCCTACACCGTTGCCTCGCTCGCCATGCCGAGCCTGCCCGAGATCGCCGCGACCAACACCGCGGTCGCCGTGTCGGCCAACCCGCCCGGCGTCGTCTCCGGCGCGTTCGAGGCCGCCGAGGTGGCCCGCCACGCCATGGACATCCGCGCCGCGCTGGTGATGGAGACCTACGAGGCCGCCACCACGGCCACCGTCACCACGCCGGGCGAGTTCTCGATGCCGCCGACGATCGCCAGCGGTGCCGGCACCGCGGCGCAGGGCGATTTCGGCGGTGACCCGCTGTCCACCGCGGTCGCCGCGGCGCAGGCCTTCGTCACCAACCCCGGTGTCGTCAGCGCGGCCACCCAGGCGGCCAATGTCGCCGGTGGTGTCGTCAGCAGCGGTGTCGGCACTGTCGGCAACCTCGGCGCCTCCGCCATCTCGGCCGCCACCACGGCGACCATGCCCGCGGCGGCCACCGCCGCGGCTCCCGCCATGGCAGGCGTCGGCGCTGCCGGTGCCGCGGCGGGCGTGGCGACCTCGGCGGCCGGCCTCGGCGGTGTCTCGCTCGCCCCCGGTCAGCTCAAGATGCCCGAGGGCTGGGGCGCTCCGGCCGCGAGCGCGCCCACGGCCGCTCCGGTCAGCGAGTCGGTCGTCTCCCGCGTCGACAGCGCGCCCGTGCGCAACACCGGCGCCGCCGCCAACCCGCTGCTCGGCAACCGGGCCGACGGCGAGGACGACGACGAGCACGACGCCATCGACTACGGCCGCTCCAGCGAGCCCTTCACCGACGGCCGCTACACCGCCGAAGGTGTGATCGGCGCCGACCTCGCCGGAACGGCCAAGTGACGGTTCTCGGCGGGGGCAGCGGGGGTTCACTGCTCGAGGCCGTCGTGCTCTCGCTCGACGACATGCAGTTCCTCCTGGAGAAGCTGCAGTTCGACGAGATGCCCGTGGTGCTCGACGCCATGGGCCGCTACGACCATGTCGCGGCGCACGACGCGGCCATGCAGGCTGCCGAGGCCGCCCTCACCGAACGCGAACTGCTGTTCGGTGAGGTGGTGGCGCCCGAGCTGGCCGAGCGCCTGCGGGTGCTCTACCGGCCGCAGTGGATCATCGCGCTGCGGTGGGTTGTCCAGGGCCACGTGAACCGGTTCTGTCTGGCGCAGGGCGACGACCGCGCGGTCGTCGCCCTGCGCGGGCCGGAGTCCTACGTCATCGATGACGCGGGCCTGGACCTGCCCGGCGCGGTACTGCAGGCGCTCGGGCAGTCCGAAGCGCTCGAGCTGTACGGGATGAACGCTCCCACCGAGGAACTCGCGCCGATCTTCGGCGACACCGGCGACGTCGCGGCCACCACGGAGCGGCTGAGCAAGATCGGCAAACCGGCCACCGACGCGCCCGCGCTCGCCTCGGCACTGGTGGAGATCCACTCCTACGCCGAGATCGTCGGCGTCGCCTACGGTGACGGCACCCGCGACATCCAGGACAACCACATCGCCGTGTTCAACACGCGCGCAGGCAGATTCATCATCACCGCCAGCGTCGCCGACGACGGCGTGAAGTGGTCGTCCATCGCCTCCGGCACGAACGCGCGCCTGCGGACCGCGGTCGCCGATCTCATCGAGTCACTGCCGATCCGCACCGAATTCCCGGCCGCGAAGGCCGACAACCTGGGGTAATCACCCCATCGGGTCGTCGGCCGTCGGCTCGGCCTTGACCGTGAACGGCGGCGTGAACCTGCCCCAGCGCAGGCACTCCCAGCCGCCGTCCTCGGTGGGCAGCAGTTCGATCGTCTCGGTGTTGTCGAGGTGGTTGTTCGTCGTGAACGGCGGCGCCACCCCGGCCAGCGTCTTGGCGACCAGCCGCATGGCGGCGCCGTGGTTGACGACCACTACGTCACCGTCGGCGTCGCCGGTCAGGAACTCCGTGCGCAGCCCTTCGAGCACCGGCACGATCCGGTCGAGCACCTCGTGACCAGATTCGCCGCCGGGCGCCCTGATATCGAGTTCGCCGATATGCCAGCCGCGGTAGATCTGCTGGAAGAAGTCGTGCGCCTCCGGGTCCGAGCGCCCGTGCAGCTCGCCGACCTGCACCTCGAACAGACCGTCGAGAACATGGACGGGCGAGCCGGTCGCCGCCTCGATGTAGCTCGCTGTCTGCCTGGCGCGCAGCGCCGCCGACGACACCAGCACCTGCGGCGCGCGCACCAGGCTCGCGCCGAACGCTTTCGCCTGTGCCACACCACGTTCGGTCAGCGGGAGGCCGGGCACCTGGGTATCGAGGATCTTCGCGACGTTGCCCTCGGTCTCGCCGTGCCGCACCAGCACCAGCTTCGCGCGTGTCGTCATAGGTCAGCGACCCCCTTTCGCAATTGCGTCAACCATTCTGCGGCAGGTTCGTCCGACGGGGGCGGCGTTCCGACTGCCGAGTACGCGGGCCACGATCCGAGGAACCGGACCTGCGCCGTGCGATGCAATGCCTTCAGCGTCTCCGCGACCGCCGGATCGTCGAGGTGCCCGACGCAGTCCAGGTAGAAGCGGTAGGTACCCATCGAGGTGCGGGTCGGCCGCGACTCGATCCTGGTCAGATCGACTCCGCGCGTGGCGAATTCGGCGAACGCGCGCATCAGCGAGCCGGGCTCGTTCGGCAGTTCGAGCACGATCGAGGTGCGATCGGCGCCGGTCGCGTGCGGCGCGACGCCAGGCCGCGTCACCAGCACGAACCGGGTGATCGCCTGGTCGTGGTCGGCCACTCCGGCGGCCAGCGTGGCCAGTCCGAGCCGTTCGCCCGCCAGCGCGGTCGACACGGCGGCGTCGGCGGTTCCCGCGGCCACGTCCTCGGCGGCGGCCGCGTTGGAGGCCGACGTGAACGGCCGCGCGTCCGGCATGTTCCGCGCCACCCACTGCCTGACCTGCGCGGCCGCCACCGGGTAGGCAGCCAGCGTGCGCACCTGGTCGAGAGTGGTGCCGTGGCGCGCCACGATCGTGAAGGCCACCTCGAGCTCGGTCTCGGCGATGATCTGCAACCGCGGCCCGATGGCCAGCGAATCCAGCGTCGCCGGAATCGATCCCTCGACGGAACTCTCGATCGGCACCACCGCGCCGTCGACATCGCCGGACCGGATCAGATCGAGCGCCGCACCCTGACTCGGCGCGGCTACCCGCTCGACCGGGCCGTCGAAGGCCCCCGAGTTCTCGAACTTCGCCAGAGCCATCTCGGTGAACGTCCCGGACGGCCCGAAATACGCAATACGCGGCACACAGAAAGATTAGCTGGATCGTTGTCCGAAGTCGGCCCGGCTCAGGAATCCAACACCAGGAGAGCATCCATGATCGCCTGCTCATCACCGGTTTCGATGGCGAGCAGAACCGTCCGGGTTGCTTCGATGGCCGGCGGCTTGAGCGCGGTCAGGAATTCGACATCGGGATTCGCGAGGGCGGTCGGGATGTCTTCGCCGCACAGGGCGGCGACGGTGCCGGCAACGATGGCGACGGCACGGTGACCGTCGGCGGTGCGGGCGACGAAGCCGTGGTCGGCGTGGGCAATGCGGACCAGGAACGCCGCCAGCTCGGCATCGGGGATGTCGACGTCGACGACTTCCGCGGTGTCCGGCGCGCTGCCCAGCGGTCGGACCAGGCCTGCCACCAGACTGCGGCGGGCGGGCGTCGACAGGGTGACCAGGACGGGTTCGGCGGGAGTCACGTGGTCGTCGTGCGTCATCAGACCACCGTAGATGCGGGATTTTCGGCGATTCTGCGGGGTGTCCCTCTTGCGCGATCGGTCGCGGTAACTTAGCTTAGGTTTACCTAAACAACAGTTCGCGGAGGTTGTCAATGTCGAGCCCCACCACGATCCTCGCGCCGACGACCGCCGAGCGCGTCCGCAGCGCGTGCGCGCACGCGGAGACGGCGATGCTCGCGCTGCCCGGCATCGATCCGGTGCCGACCACGCTGCATCACCTGCGCCGGTGCGGCGACGCGGTGATCGCGGTGCCCGCGGGCTCGCTCGCTGCGGCCTTGGCCGCGACGGCGAACGAGACATCCGCGGTGCTCGAACTCACCGATCACGCGCCGCTGCCGCTGCGCGAGCCGGTCCGGGCGCTGGTGTGGTTGCGCGGCTGGGTGCGGCAGGTGCCCGAGCAGGCGCAGCGCGCGCTCGCGATCGAGATCGCCAAGGAGTTCCCGCATCCGGGCCTGCTCGATGTCGGGCACGGGGTCACCCTGCTGCGCGTGGTGGTGAATTCGGCGGTGCTGGCCGACACCTCCGGCGCCGAATCGGTCGACCACGCCGACCTGCGCGCCGCCTCGCCCGACCCGTTCTGCGAACTCGAGAGCGCCTGGCTGCAGCACATGGCCGAGGACCACGCCGACATCGTCGCGCAGCTGGCCCGGCACCTGCCGACCCGGCTGCGCGGCGGGATGGTGCATCCGCTGGCCATCGACCGCTACGGCCTGACCCTGCGCGTGGAGAGCACCGAGGGCGACCACGACGTTCGCCTGCCCTTCGCCGCGCCCGCCGACGACGTCGAATCGCTGAGCAAGGCGGTGCGCATCCTGGCCGGATGCCCCTTTCTGAACGGCCTGCGCCGCATCTGAACCCGCTCCCGGGCTCGGCGCACTGCGGGCTGCCTACACTGCGCGACATGCGCGTCGATCCTCCGGACACCCAGCTGAGCGAGCGGGAACGGTTCGGTCTCCGAGTGGAGATCGTCGTCGTCTTGCTGGTGACCTTCGGGCTGAGCGGGATCAGTGCCGGTCTGGCGCTGCTGGATTCGGCGCTCTCGCCCGGCGGCGTCGGCGGGCGCACGGTGGCGCTCAACGCCTCCCGGTCGGACAACTCGGTGCTCGACCTGCTGTTCCAGCTCGTCAGCGTCACCCGGCTGCTGGCGTGGGCCGCGCTGGGCCTGTACCTGTTGTGGCGCAGCGGAATCGGACCGCGGCTGATCGGCCTGGCCAAGATCGGGCGCGCCGATGTGGTGCCGGGTCTGGTGCTGGCCGCGGTGATCGGCCTGCCCGGCCTCGGGCTGTATCTGCTCGCGCACGCGCTGGGATTCAGCGTCACCATCGTGCCGAGTTCGCTGTCGGAGCACTGGTGGCGGCTGCCGGTACTGATCCTGTCGGCCTGCGCGAACTCGGTGGCCGAGGAAGTGCTGGTGGTCGGTTATCTGCTCACCCGGCTGCGTCAACTGGGCTGGTCGGACAACCGCTCGCTGCTCGCGTCGGCGCTGCTGCGCGGCAGCTACCACCTGTACCAGGGGATCGGCGGCGGCCTCGGCAACATCGTGATGGGCCTGCTCTTCGGTCGGTACTGGCAGCGCACGAACCGGCTGTGGCCGCTGATCCTGGCGCACGCGACGATCGACGCGGTCGCCTACCTCGGCTATACCGTGCTGCGCGGTCGCGTCGGATGGCTGCCGTGAGCGGCGTGTCACGGCGAGTCCGGCCACATCCCCGCGTTTCGCGCTAACACGGGCGGCCGAGCGGGGTATCCCAGTAGTGACCGAGCGCGCACAACCGACCCGCGCACCCGACGATCAGTAGAGTGCCCCAGTGATGAACGGCGACGATCCCCGCGATGACCCGCGTAGGCGCCGGGTGCCGCCGCAAGCAGGCCGCCCCGGCGGTCCGCCGCTGCCGCCTGGGCGCGGCAACGGTCCACGTCAGGACCGCCCGCTGCCGTCCGGCAACGATCCGACGGTCCGCCGCGGCAACCCCCCGGGCGGGCGCATGCCCCCGCCCGGCGATGGCCCGACGGTCCGCTACAACCCCGCACCACGCCGCGAACCGCCCGCCTCGCACATCGAACCAACCCAGGTCCTGCACCGGGACGGCCGCGGGGAGCCGCTGGCGTACTCCCAGATGCCACCCGAGCAGCCGCGCAGGCACGCGCCGCCGCAGCGCCCGGTGCCGCATCGCGAGCCGGTCCGGCACGCACCGACCCAGCGCCCGGTCCCCCATCACGACGCCATCCCGCCCCGGCGCACCCCGCCCCCGCCCGATGCGGGCAGGCAGGCCAGGCCGCCGCGCCGGCCTCGTCGACGCCATCCGTTCCGGTGGCTGATGCTGATCGTGGTGGCGCTGATCGTCGGGCTGATCGCCGCGGTCATCCACCTCGACAACTCGCTCACCCGGATCCCCGCCCTCACCTCCTACAGCGACCGGATCGGCAATACGCCGGGCACGAACTGGCTGCTTGTCGGTTCCGACGGCCGCGGTGACCTGTCGACCGAGCAGGAGCAGGAACTGGCGACCGGCGGCGACACCGGCCCCGAACGCACCGACACGATCATGCTGGTGCACATCCCGTCCTCCGGGCCGACCACGATGGTCAGCCTGCCGCGCGACTCGTATGTCAGCATTCCCGGCCACGGCAAGGACAAGCTCAACGCGTCGTTCGCCCTCGGCGGCGCGCCGCTGCTGGTGCAGACGGTCGAGATCGCGACCGGCCTGCGGATCGACCACTACGCCCAGATCGGCTTCGGCGGTTTCGCCGGCGTCGTCGACGCGCTCGGCGGGATCGAGATGTGCCTGGACGAGCCGATCGTCGACCCGCTCGCCGGGCTGGACCTGCCCGCGGGCTGTCAGGAGCTCAGCGGGCCGGAGGCGCTCGGATTCGTGCGGACACGGGCCACCCCGCGCGCCGATGTCGACCGGATGAACCATCAGCGGCTGTTCATGTCGGCACTGCTGAAGAAGGCGACGAGCATGGGCACGCTGGCCAACCCGTTCGCGCTGTGGCCGATGGCCACCGGCGTGGCCGGTTCGCTGAAAGTCGATGACGGCGACCACATCTGGAACCTGGCCGCGCTCGGCTGGGCGATGCGCGGCGACACCGTCACCACCAGCGTGCCGATCGGCGGCTTCGACGACACCGACGTGGGCAATGTGCTGCTGTGGGACAAGTCGAAGGCGCCCGGCTTCTTCGAGGCACTGGCCAACGACCAACAGATTCCCGAGAACCTGCTGACGCGGTAACGTCGACGGTATGGCCGAGGACCGTTCGTTCATCGAGCTGCTGCGCGACCAGATCCAGCACGGGTTGACCGCCGCGCAACAGTATCTGGCCGCCGCCGTGTACTTCGACACGCAGCGACTACCCGAGCTGGCCGCGCAGACCTACGCCCGGTCCGCGCAGAGCCGCGGCCATGCGATGCGGATGGTCCAGTATCTGCTCGACCGCGACGTCTCGGTGACGATCGGGGGCCTCGACGAGGTGCGCTCGGAGTTCGATTCGCCGCGCGCCGCGATCGCCTTCCTGCTCGACCGCGAGCGCACGGCCACCGGGCAGATCAGCGGACTCGCCGCGGCGGCGCGCACCGCCCACGATTATCTCGGTGAACAATTCGTGCAGTGGTTCCTCAAAGAACAGGTGGCCGACGTCGCGGAGATGAGCACACTGCTCACCGTGCTGGACCGCCAGCAAAATCTGTTCGACGTAGAGGAATTCATTCGGCGCGAGCTGACGGGCAAGGTCCCGGTGGACAACACAGCGCCGAAAATGGCTGGGGCAGGGCAGGTTTAGTTAGGGAATACTTGGTTAGGAAATACTTCCCTCAATAAGGTTGCACTTGGATGACAACCCCTGTGACCAGCGCTAATGTTGCCGGCATGTCGAGTCATTCGGAAACCCCGCGCAGCAAATTCCACAGCCTGCTTCAAGATCAGATCCGACATGAGTTCAACGCCGAACACCAGTACATCGCCATTGCGGTGTGGTTCGACAATGCCGATCTGCCGCAGCTGGCCAAGCGGTTCTACGCACAGTCCGTAGAAGAACGTAACCACGCGATGATGATCGTTCAGTACTTCCTCGACCGCGATATCAGCATCGACATCGCGGGCATCGATGCGGCCAAGTCACATTTCGAGGACGCCCGCGAGCCGATCGCGCTGGCTTTGTCCCAGGAAAAGACGGTCACCGACCAGATCATTCAACTGGCCAGCACCGCCCGCGAGGAAGGCGACTACCTGGGCGAGCAGTTCATGCAGTGGTTCCTCAAGGAGCAGGTCGAGGAAGTCGCGCGCATGAACACGCTGCTCAACATCGCCGACCGGGCCGGATCGAACCTGTTCGACCTGGAGAACTTCATCGCGCGGGAGATGTCTACCCCGTCCGACGCGTCCGGTGCCCCTGCCGCCGCCGGCGGCCACGTCTGACATCGGCACGGATTCGGCTCGCGAGCAGCGAGCCGAATCCGTTCTGCGTTTCACCAGCCGGAGCCGGAACCACCCGAGCCGGTATTGGCGAGAATGGTGCCGATCACCATCTGAGCGAGACCGGCGACAGAACCCAGAAATTCCATTGGTGCCTCTTTCCTCTTCGCCGATTGGCCGGCGTAGGCGCGAACCTAGCCGACCCCGGCAAGTGAAAGAGGCTTATTTCATTTAGTTCAGCGCAGGGTGACCTGGCGCGAACGCAGGCCGTCGCGCGAACGACGCTCCTCGCCCGTCATCGGGGCATCCGAGGCCAGCGCCTCGGCCAGCCGCGCACCGAACTCGCGGGCGGGCGCCTCCCACTCGGTCGGGTGCCGCTCGGGATCGAGATCGAACACCGGCACCAGCAGGCCGTGCGTACGGAACGAACCGGCGAAGCGCGAGCCCTCGCCCATGTGCAGACCACCGCTGGCGTGCACGCGAGCCAGCGCCAGCATCAGCTTGTCCTCGTCCTCGGGACGCACCCAGCGCACATGCGCCTTCTCGCCCGCGTCGACCCACCAGGCCGCGCCGACACCGTCGCCGCCCAGGTCCAGGCGCGCCGACGGCATGATGGCCTGCTTGGCCTGCTCGATCGTCGCCGCCACCTGCGGATCGGGGGTCACGCCCTCCGGCACCCACCAGTCGAAGTCCTGGTGCACGGTGAGCTCCAGGTCGGCGCCCGGATCGATGACGTCGGCCAGGCGCGGACCGCCCTCGACGGACTCGGCCGAGTTCAGCGACTCACCGGGCTCGGCGGACTGCGTCCACAGGATCGCCGCGGCGATATCGGCCGACGGGTCGGTGCCCTGGTGCTGCATCTGCGTGCCGACGAAGCCGACCGGCTCGTCGCCGGCGCGGACCAGCGCGGCCACCGCACCGGGCAGCACCGTCGCCAGCGTCACCGAGCGCTCGGCGGCGACACCGGGCACCAGCTTCAAGGTCGCGGTCGCCGACGGCACGAACTCCCGCAGCGCCACCAGATCACATTCGGCAGCAAGCCCCTCGAACGGCCGCGTCGGGGCCGCAGATGCCTGCTCCTGCGCCGCACGCCGCTCGGCGAGACGCTGAGCCCGATTACTGTCGGGCTTCGGACTGTTCCGCTTGCTTTTACCCACGGCGAGAGTTTATGGCCGGGAGGCGATGTCGTTGCGCGCGACCCGGCGGAAAACTCACACGCCGGCGAGCAGTGCCTTGGTGCGGCCGGGGTGATTCGTGGCGACCCAGCTGACGCCGAGGTCGGCGCACAATTTCACGTCGTCGGGATCGTCGACGGTCCAGCAGTAGGTGGCGCGGCCCGCCGCGGCGGCCTTGTCGACGAGTTCGGGATGCTCGCGCAGCGTCTTCACCGACGGGCCGACGGCGGTCGCGCCGACGGTGGTCGCGGCGCCACCACCGAGGAAGCGCGAGGATTCGCCCAGCAGCACTGTGGGCAGCAGCGGGGCGGCGCGGCGGATCCGCCAGACCGCGGTCGCGGCGAACGACATCACCACCGCGCGGGAGTGGTCGGCCGAGGCGGGCGTGGCGATCCCGAAACGCTGGAGTTCGGCGAGCACCTTGTTCTCCACCAGCGCGCCGTAGCGCACGGGGTGCTTGGTCTCGATGAACAGCTTGGTCGGCCTGCTGCGCCAATCGAGCACGAGGCCGATCAGATCGCTGAGGGCAAGGACACCGGACGGCGCGTCCTCGGTGCCGAAGTTCATGTCGCGCAGTTCGGCCAGGGTCAGTTCGCTGACCAGGCCGGTGGCGTCGGAGGTGCGGTCGACAGTGCGGTCGTGCACGCAGACCAGGTGCCCGTCGCGGGTCAGCCGGACGTCGCACTCGACACCGTCGGCACCCTGCTCGAGCGCCAGCTCGTAGGCGGCGAGGGTGTGCTCGGGGCGCGCCGCAGACGCACCACGGTGCGCGACAACGAATGGCGCGCGATTGCCCTGGCTCACTTGGCCACAACCTCCTCCTGCGTATTCTCGCCTGTTTCGGCGGGATTCGCGCGTTCAACCTCATCCTGCCCGGTCCCCGGCACTCCGGGCTGGACCGGGGCGATGACGACCTCGGCGGGATCGGCGGCCATCACCCAGCGGTGCGCTGTGCGCGGCGCGCCACGCAGGTCGCGGCCTTCGAGCTGGCGGACCGTCCACAGCGTGAGCACCGCGAACCCGGCCGCGCACAGGTTGCTGAATGCGGTGAAGGAGACACCGTCCGCCTCGGCCTGCAGGGTCGACGCGTCACGCCACAGCGTCGCGCCGACGAGGATCAGGCCGCTGAGCACCCAGGCCGCCCACCAGATCCGCACGGCCCGCAGGGCACGCGGATCGGCTGCGGGCCCGAGCAGCTCGGTGAGGAAGACGCCAGGCCAGATCAGGTTCACGCCGGGCACCAGGCAGCCGAGGATCAGCGACCACCGGCGCCGCGGATCGCGCCTGCCCTGCGCGGCGAACCGCGCGCGACGCGCTTCGATCAGCCACGCGACCAGCGCGAGCGCGGTGGTGAGGGCACACAGCGGCGCGATGACGCCGAACACCCACACCGACATGTCGGAGATCCACAGCAGCCAGCTGGGGATGAGGGTGGTCCGATTGCGCAGCAGGATCAGGTACCGGCCGTATTCGGCGAAGGCCGCGACCAGGAAGGCCAGCGCGGTGACGACAAGCAGGAGATCTCGGTTGGCCGCGATGCCACGCAGCGGCCGCTCCGGCGCGCGACCGGGCGCGGGCGGCGGATCGAGCAGGCCCCAGCGCGGAATCTCGGTGTAGCGCGGGGTCGGGCCGAGCGGTGCGGACGTGGCCGGCGCCCCGGCCTTGCGGATGCGGTGATCCGGCCTGCGCGCGACCCAGCGGTAGTTGCGCTGGGAGGCGGGCGCGTCGACCTTGCCCGGCGACAGCAGCACGCCACGGCAGCGCGGGCACCAGTGCATCGGCGCGCCCTGCACGGCCCACCGCGCGCCACAGCGTGCACATGGTTGCACCACCGAACTCACCCGCGCACCCCGTTCCGGACTAGTAGATCTTGGCTTCGTGCTCGCCGTCGGCGACCACCGGGCGGCCGGTCTGCTGCCAGGCCACCATTCCCCCCGCGACGTTCACTGCCTCGTATCCGATGTGGGCCAGGTACTTCACGACCTCGATCGAGCGCCCGCCCTGCCTGCACACGACGTAGACCTCGGCGTCGATGTCGATCTCGTCGATCCTGGCCGGCACGTCGACCATCGGGATGTGGATCGCGCCCGGCGCGTGGCCGAGCCCCCACTCGTCGGGTTCGCGCACGTCGAGCAGCTGGGCGCCGGGCACCGGCTCGGCGTTGTCGAACGCGGCGGGTACCGCACCCACCGGCACCGTGGGGACATCGGAGCTCGTCACGTCTCGATCCTGCCATGCCGGAAGCGACGGGGGGCGACGCTGTGCGCGGTCTGTGGATGGATGGGGGTTATCCACAGAATCCACAACTTGATCCACAGGACTCAGCTATCGGTCAGCACACAATCGTGAGGCGTGGGCTATCAACCGACGTGGAACGGGGGAAGTCAGTCGGCGAAACGGCCGATCCGGGACTCCCCTCCATGTCATCCCGGAGCGGCCGTTCGCCGCTGACGTCGGGATTCCGCGGTTACATCGGTCCCGACATCTACTTGGACGCGAGCCGGGCCATTTCGGTTCCATAAAAACGACATCACTAGAGAAAATCCTAAATCCTGGGATCTGGGCGGCCAGATCGGTAGCCTGAGCGCATGAACGTGAGCAGGGGGCTACTCGACAGTTTCGACATCAACGGCCTGAATACCGCTTTGTCCGAATCAACCTGTCTCGGAGTAGAGGTGGACGCCACGGCGGGGCGGCTGCAACTCGCTCTCGAGGTGCTGACGCTACCCGCCGACGGACCGGCGCCGACCGAGGCGAAAGTCCTGCTCACCTTCACCGGAGTCACCCGGGTCGCCGCTTCCCTGCGCATCCAGCGCTGGGACGACATCGAGGCCAGGGTCCTCCCGCTGACCCTCGACCAACTCGACGAAGCGATCGAGAGCTTCGGCGGCGGCGGGCTGCACGGCTGGGAATTCATCGATCTCGACGACAGCGGCTGGACCCTGTGGAGCGAGCTGCTCAGCTTCGACACGGTGCTCGATCAGCGCATCGCCGCGCACGTCATCGAGTTCTCCCAGGAGGAGGGCATCGATCCGCGGGAACTCGATGTCCGCGTCTGGTTCGACAAGATCACCGTCACCGACCTCGGTGGCAAGGAAATCCCCATGGCGGAGTTCATCGAAGGCGGTCGCCGCTGGTGGGCCGCACACGATTCCGGTGACGCCAGGGCATCCAAGGCCGACGTCGCCCCTCCGCTGTAATCCGGGCCGATTCGGCACCACCCGCTCCTTCCCGGGAATGAGGGACCGCACGCCTGAGGTTGCAGCGAGCGGGTGTACGAATGATGGTTGGTGTGCTCGACCGAATGGGCGCACACAGCCCGACACACGGAAAGGGACATCGTGGCCGTCTACACACTGCCCGAACTCGATTGGGACTTCAGCGCGCTGGAGCCGCACATCTCCGGACAGATCAACGAGATCCACTTCACCAAGCACCACGCCGCCTACGTCGCCGGCGCCAACGCGGCACTGGAGAAGCTGGAAGCCGCCCGTGAGGCCGGCGACCACGCCGCCATCTTCCTGAACGAGAAGAACCTGGCGTTCCACCTGGGTGGCCACACCAACCACTCCATCTGGTGGAAGAACCTCTCGCCCAACGGTGGCGACAAGCCGGTCGGTGACCTGGCCGCCGCGCTCGACGACCAGTTCGGTTCGTTCGACAAGTTCCGCGCGCAGTTCACCGCTGCCGCGAACGGCCTGCAGGGCTCCGGCTGGGCCGTCCTGGGTTACGACACCCTCGGCCAGAAGCTGCTGACCTTCCAGCTGTACGACCAGCAGGCCAATGTGCCGATCGGCATCATCCCGCTGCTGCAGGTCGACATGTGGGAGCACGCCTTCTACCTGCAGTACAAGAACGTCAAGGCCGACTACGTGACCGCGTTCTGGAACGTCGTCAACTGGGCCGACGTGCAGGAGCGCTTCGCTCGCGCAGTCACCCAGGGCAAGGGCCTCATCTTCGGCTGAGCTGCCTGAGCAGACGCAAGGCCCCTCGACGCTGTCGGGGGGCCTTCGCTGTCCCGCCTGATTTCGCACGAACATGGGTAACTCGCCGGGCACGCCCAGAGCTCGCGCTGCACCCGACTGACAGCCCGGTCGATACTCAGATGGCACCCGACGACCGGCAAGAGTCGCGGAGAGGCGGGCTAGCGGTCTTTTGCGTGGATTGACCGTATTCCTGGCACTCAGTGGTACTTGTGTGCCAGATGGGTTCAGGGCTATTCCTGTTGTATACGGGCATCGCCGCCCCGGATGTTCGGGAGGCCATCATGACGACGCACGGTCCGATCGGGATCACGCCGTTCCAGGCGCGCGGTCATCTGCAGGGATTCGTGGTGTCGGGCCGGTGGCCGGATACCACCAAGGAATGGGCGCAGGTGCTGGTGCTCGCGGTCCGGGTCGCCTCGATGCCCGGCCTGCTGGTCACCTCGACCGTGTTCGGCGTGCGCGAGGAGTTGCCCGACGATCCGGAGCCTGGCACCGTCGGCCTGGTGCTGGCGGAGGGGCCGGTGCTCGGCGAGGAGGCGGTCGCGCCGGGCCGGTTCGCCGATCACGTGCCGCCCGCGCTGCTGATGCTGCATCCACCGTCGGAGACCCGGCCGTCGTTGCCCGAATGCGTGGGCGCGGCCTCGGGCTGCGTGCTGCTGCCCGGCGTGCCGCATCTGGGTCTCGAGCATCGCGCGGCGTGGGCCGAGGCCGAGCTCGACGGGACCGTCACCTCACTGGTGAGCCGGGTCGGGATGGATCTGATCAGCGATCCCGATACCGCCGTCCTCGCGATGTTGCTGGCCGCCTGAGACTTTCACCGGCCAGGCCTGGCGAATACCCGGCAACGGCCGTCCGGCACGCGTAGATCAGGGAAACCGAACTATCGCGGCCGCATCGCCAAACTTACTGCGCCCATTGCGATTTCGACGACACAGAGTTGGCATACCGGTAGCAATCGGACTAGGGTGGACAGCAGCGAAGGGGAGTAGCCCGCAATCGCCCAGTCGACATACTGATCGGCGCCACATTCGGCGCGGTCCGGCTGCGCGAACCGGTTACCACCGGTGGGCGAGACCTTCGGCCACAAACCGATCCGTTGACCGGTGTGGCTGGAGGCGCACCCGTTTCTTCAGCCACAGGCCGGAGTATTCCACCTGGGAGCTGACCTTCATGATCGCCACGATCTTGCTGAGCTTCGGCGTGCTGTTCCTCGCCGAGCTGGGCGACAAATCGCAGCTGATGGCGCTGACGTTCTCGTTGCGCTATCGCTGGTGGGTGGTGCTGGCCGGGATCAGCGTCGCCAGCGTGGCCGTCAATCTCATCGCCGCCGGTGTCGGCCATTTCCTCGGTACCGCGCTGCCCGCGAACGCCATCGCCGTCGTCACCGCGCTCACGCTGCTGGTCGTCGGCCTGTGGACGCTGCGCGACGCGCTGGGCTCCGCCGAGGAGGCCGAGGACGCCCCGCCGCCGAGCACCCGCAACGCCTTCCTCGTCGTGATCTCCGCCTTCATGCTCGCCGAGCTCGGCGACCGCACCATGTTCGCCGCCGCCGCGCTGGCCTCGAAGAACGGCTGGCTCGCGGTCTGGATCGGCTCGACCATCGGCATGGTCGCCGCCGGTGGCCTGGCGATTCTGGTCGGCAAGCTGGCGGGTAAGCACCTGCCCGAACGCGGCATCGCGTTCGCCTCCGGCCTGCTGTTCCTGTTCTTCGCCACGAAGACGGTGCTCGACGCGTTCGTCTCCGGCCTCAGCGGCTGGGGTTCCACGGGCCTGGCGCTGCTCGTCCCGGTCGTGGTCGGCCTCGGTATCGGCGCGTGGCGGTTCTACCGGCCGCGCCGGGACGTGGCGGTGCCGGATCAGCCGGCGAACGCGGTGCCGTAGACCGAACCCGAGCGGCGGGCCAGGTCGATCAGCGGCTCCTTCAGCGCGCGCAGGCCGTCCAGATCGTCGCCGGCGATCTTGCCGGTGACCATGGCGCCGATCGCGGCGGCCAGGGTCGCGCAGGCGAACTGCTGCTCGGCGGTCTGGGCGCCGAGCATCGCCGCCACCACCGCGACGAACCGGCTCTGCAAGGCCATCCGCGCCTCGATCGCCGACGGCCCGACCGCGTACACCTCCACCAGGAACAGCCGGGCCGAGGCCGGGTCGTCGATCATGTGGTCGAAGTAGGCGGTGAGGATGCGGTCCATCCTGGTGAACGCGTCGGCGTCGGCGGTTTCGGCGATCACGCCCTGCAGCCGCTCGGCCAGCAGGGCCGAGACCCGGTCGAAGGCGGCGGCGAAGCAGTCCTCCTTGGAGCGGAACAGCTCGTAGAACGTCTCGCGCGATACCCCGGCCCGTTTGAGCACGGCGGCCACCGGCGTGCCGACGTAGCCACCCTCGGTCATCGCCTCCCCCATCGCGACGAGGATGCGTTCCCGCTGGGAGGCGACCACTTCTTCGCGCGAGAGATGATGCCGACCGCGCGGGAGCTGGCGCAGGGTGGGTGCCGAATCGGTCATCGTCGTTCCATTCTGCGTGGTCGGGCAGGCTGGGTGGTGGTGAAGGGGACGTCCTCGGTGCGCGCGATCTCGATCGCGCGGGCGACCCGCTTGCCGAGCAACCGCTGCACCAGCAGCTGTGCCAAGGGTCGCACCGGCAGGACGAGCGAGACCCACCAGGGTGAGACGACGGACTTGCGCCTGCGCGCGATCGCCCGTTCCAGCGCGTCGACGGCGGGACCGATCGGGGAGACACCGGTCAGGCTGGTCTCGCCCAGACCGGTGTGCGCCGCGGCCGTGCCGAAGCCGCGACTGGTCATGTCGGTGTCGATCTCGGCGAAGTAGCTGATGCCGACGCGCGCGCCGGTCGGGCGCAGCTCGCAGCGCAGCGTGCCTGCCAGCGACTCGACGGCCGCCGCCGACGCGCTGTACGCGCCCGCCAGCGGCAACTGCACGGCCGTGGAGATCGAGGACATCATCAGGACATACCCACCGGGGCGGGCAAGATGCGGACCGGCGGCCTGCACGGCGTAGGCGACGCCGAGCACATTCACGGCGAGGGTCTCCTCCAGCACCGAGGGATCGCCGCCGATCATCGCCATCTGCTTGGCGATGCCCGCGTTGGCGACGAGCACGTCCAGGCCGCCGAGCTCGGCGACCAGCGCCTCGACCACCCGCTCGACCTGGGCGCGATCGGCGACATCGCAGTAGCGCCACGGCGCGTCACCGCATTCGGCGGCCACCTCGGCCAGCAGTTCCGGTTCCAGCCCGAGCAGGGCGACGTGGGCGCCCCGCGCGGCCAGCTTCCTGGCCAGTGCGGCGCCGATCCCGCGAGCTGCCCCGGTGATCAGGACCTTGCGTCCTGCCACCGACGGACCGGAGAACGATCTCATGAAGGCACGTTACCACCGGAAAACAGGGCTGTTCGCTGGTATTTTCCGCAGCGGATCCAACGCGGCGGTAGGGGTGATGTGCGCCTCACCGTAACCCGCTAGGGTGCAATTGACGAAGTGCCAACTGGCTGTCACGAACGAGAGGACCATCGTGGAGATTTCGGGTTCCGCCGCCATCGTCACCGGAGGCGCATCCGGCCTCGGTGCCGCCACCGCCAAGCGTCTCGCCGACGCGGGCGCCACCGTCTTCGGCCTTGACGTCCCGGCGTCCATCGAGCGCGCGGGCGACAACGTCCCGGCCGGGGTCACCCTGATCGCGGCCGATGTGACCAGCAACGACGAGGTCGCCGCCGCCATCGCCCAGATCACCGAGGGCCCGGCGCCGCTGCGCATCGTGGTCAACTGTGCCGGTGTCGGCTGGGCGGGTCGCATCCTGTCCAAGAACGGCCCGCACGACCTGGAGCTGTTCCGCACCGTCATCACCGTGAACCTGCTCGGCACGTTCAACGTGATGCGCCTGGCCGCCGACGCCATCGCGAAGACCGAGCCGGTCGACGAGTACGGCCAGCGCGGCGTTGTCATCAACACCGCCTCGGTCGCCGCGTTCGAGGGCCAGATCGGCCAGATCGCGTACTCGGCGTCCAAGGGTGGCGTGCACGGCATGACCGTTCCGGCCGCGCGTGACCTGGCGCAGTTCGGTATCCGCGTGAACACCATCGCCCCCGGCATCATCGACACCCCGATGCTGGCCGGCGTCACCGAGGAGTACCGCAAGGGCCTCGAGGCCGGTGTGCCTTTCCCGTCGCGCCTCGGCCGTCCGGACGAGTACGCCCAGCTGGTCGAGTACATCGCCAGCCACGACTACCTCAACGGCGAGACCATCCGCATGGACGGCGCGCTGCGCATGGCGCCGCGGTAAGAAGCAATCACCGGTCGACGGCGCCCTGTCCCCCGCGTGGACAGGGCGCCGTCGCCGTGTCAGGACGCGGGTACCGCGCCGACGCCGAACAGGGCGGTGGTGTGCAGTGGGGTGTTCGCGCGGTAGGTGACGGTGAGGCGTTCGACGGCCGCGTCGGTCCGGCGCTGCCATTCCTCTTCGCCCACTTCGTGTCTGAGCACGGTCAGCGGGGCGCTGCTGCGGGTCATGGTGTCCCACAGGGCTTCCGCGCTGGGGAAGCACACCTCGACCGTGTGGCTGCGGATCGTCACCTCGTCGAACCCTGCCGCCCGCATCTCGGCTTCGAAGACCGCGGGGTTCTCCAGGCTGCGCGCATCCGGTTGCGGCAGTGCGGCGTTCGGGTCACCTGCCGTCAGGGCACCGAACAGCGCGCGCATGAGCGAGGAGTCGACGGCGGGTGCCCAGGCGGTGACCACGGCCGTGGCGCCCGGCCGCAGCACGCGCCGGAGTTCGGCGAAGCCCTTCGGGCGGTCGGGGAAGAACATGAGGCCGAACAGGGAGAATCCGGCGTCGAAACTCGCATCCTCGTAGGGCAGGTCCTGGCCGTCGCCCACCTGCGCGGTGACCGTGGTGTGCCCGGAGATTTCGGCTGCCGCCGTGAGGTGTTCGATCATCGGCGCCGAGAGGTCGATGGCGTGTACTCGCGCACCCAGTTCGGCGGCGGCCAGGCTGAGCAGCCCGGTGCCCGCGGCGACGTCGACGATCTCGGAATCCTTTTCGAGACCGACGTACTCGAGTGCGTGCGCCGCGAACGGGCCGAGGACGGTCGCCGCCGCTTCGGCGTAGCCCTCGGCCACCAGATCCCACGGTTGTGCCGTGACCGGCGTCCCCTCCGACATACGCGGTCGTTCCTCTCAGCAAGTCGTCAATAACGTGACCAGACTACGGAATTCGCGCGAGGCGGGGGTCAGAGCTTCCGCTCGAAGGTGATCAGCGACCGGCCGGGGCCGTTGTAGTCGGCGACCGGGCCGGTGACGGTGAAGCCGAGGCTGCGGTGGAAATCGATCGAGGTGAAATTGGCCGGGGAGGTGATGGCGGTGACCACTTTTCGGCCGTCGGCCCTGACTATCTCGAAGAACTCGTCGTAGAGGGTGCGGCCGAGGCCGACCTTGCGCGCGTCGGGCCGGACGGCGACGAAGTGGATGTAGGCCGCGTCGGCATCCGAGGGCGAGCCGAAACCCACCAGGAAACCGGAGATTCCGTCCTCGTCGGTCGCGATCAGGCTGGTGCGGTGGAAGTGGTCGAGGAACAGCCGCGGCAGGTTGTGCACGACTGTTCTGCCCCACCAGTTGTCGACCACGCCGATCAGATCGTCGTAGTCGTCGGGCCGTGCCCGCCGGATCTCGTGCCCAGCCATGTCTCCATGGTGAACCCAACCGGCGCCGTCGGCACGGAAACGCGGGGAACAGAAACTGCCCGCTGCCGACATCGACAACGGGCAGTTCTGCACAGGCAATCAGACCGTGCGGGTCAGTCGCTCGGTCAGCAGCTGGGCGAACCGTGCCGGGTCCTTCAGCTCGCCGCCCTCGGCGAGAACCGCGGTGCCGTAGAGCAGTTCGGCGGTCTCGGCGAGCTCGGGCACCTTGCCCTCGTCGGCGTCGGACTTGCGGGCGTCGTAGGCGTCGCGCAGGCCGGTGACCAGCGGGTGGGTCGGGTTGAGCTCGAGGATGCGCTTGGATTCCGGCAGCGCCTGGCCCGAGGCGCGGTACATGCGCTCGAGCATCGGGGTGAAGTCGTAGACGTCACCGACCAGACAGGCCGGGGAGGTGGTGAGCCGGTTGGTCAGGCGCACCTCCTTGGCCACCTCGTCGAGGGTCTTGCCGAGCCAGGTGAGCAGGTCGGCGAAATCCTTGTCCTGCTGCTCGCGCAGCGCCTCGGTCTCCTTCTTCTCGTCCTCGGTCTCGAGGTCGACCTCGCCCTTGGCGATGGACTGGAACTTCTTGCCGTCGAACTCCGGCACCGAGCCGACCCACATCTCGTCGACCGGATCGGTCAGCACCAGCACCTCGAGGCCCTTGGCCTTGAACGCCTCCAGGTGCGGCGAGTTCTCCACCTGCGCACGGCTTTCACCGGTCATGTAGTAGATCGCGTCCTGGCCGTCCGGCATCCGCTCGACGTACTGCGCGAGCGTGGTGAGCTCGGACTCCGAGGCGGTGGAGGCGAAAGAGGAAACGGTGAGCAGGGTTTCGCGGTTGTCGGTGTCGGAGAGCAGGCCCTCCTTGAGGACCCGGCCGAACTGCGCCCAGAAGGTCTGGTACTTGGTCTGATCCTCGGCGCCCTGCATGTCCTTGACCGTCGACAGCACCTTCTTGACCAGGCGCTTGCGGATCATCTGGATCTGACGGTCCTGCTGCAGGATCTCGCGGGAGACATTGAGCGAGAGGTCCTGGGCATCCACCACACCCTTGACGAAGCGCAGGTACTCCGGCATCAGCTCTTCGCAGTTGTCCATGATGAACACCCGGCGCACATAGAGCTGCACGCCGCGCTTGTGCTCACGGGTGAACAGGTCGAACGGCGCGATCGACGGGATGAACAGCAGCGCCTGATACTCGAAGGTGCCCTCGGCCTTCATCGGGATGATCTCGAGCGGCTCGTCCCAGGCGTGGCTGACGTGGTGGTAGAACTCCTTGTACTCCTCGTCGGAGACCTCGCTGCGCGGGCGCGTCCACAGCGCCTTCTGCGAGTTGAGGGTCTGGTCCTCGACGACGGTCTTCTCGACCTTGTCCTCGCCCTCGCCCTCCATCACCGTGCGCTCGACCTGCATGCGGATCGGCCAGGCGATGAAGTCGGAGTACTTGCGGACGATCTCGCGCAGCTTCCATTCCTGCGTGTAATCGAAGAGGTGATCGTCCTCGTCGGCGGGCTTGAGCTCGAGGGTCACCGCGGTGCCCTGCGGCGCGTCGGCGACGGTGTCGATCGTGTAGCTGGAGCTGCCCGCCGCGGCCTCCCAGCGGGTGCCCTCGGTCTCGCCCGCCTTGCGGGTGGTGAGGACGACGCGGTCGGCGACCATGAAGGTCGAGTAGAAGCCGATGCCGAACTGGCCGATCAGCTCCTCGGCCGCGGCATCGGACTTGACCTCGATCAGCTTGCGGCGCAGCTCGGCGGTACCGGACTTGGCGAGGGTGCCGATCAGGTCGATCACCTCGGCGCGGGACATGCCGATGCCGTTGTCTCGGACGGTCAGGACGCGCTTGTCCCGGTCGACCTCCAGCTCGATGTGCAGGTCGGAGGTGTCGGCGACCAGATCCTTGTCCTGGAACGAGGCCAGCTTCAGCTTGTCCAGTGCGTCGGAAGCGTTCGAGATCAGCTCCCGCAGGAACGTGTCTTTGTTGGAGTAGACCGAGTGGATCATCAGCTCCAGGAGCTGGTGCGTTTCGGCCTGGAACTCGAGGGTTTCGACGTGCTCTGTCACGACACCGATCGTATTACTGTGCGCTCTGCGGTGCTCCCGAGGACCCTGCGTGGTTACGCTCCGCTACCGCCTTCGGGCCCGCCGGTCGCACCGCGCCCGAAGTCGGACAGCGAGGGAACCTCGTCGACTGCCCGCTGTGACATCCAGTCGCGCAGCACCTGCGTTGCCCGGACGTCGTCTTCGTTGTATTCGAACAGGCGGATGCGCTGGGACAGGTCGGGGTCGGCGTCGTAGCCGACGGCGCGGCGGTACCAGCCCATGGATGCCTCGCCGCCTGCTTCCGGGTCGCGCCAGCCGAAGCCGGCGACCGGGGCGATCTTCTTGAGGCCCTTGCCGTTCGGGCAGATGAATTGGTCGGTGACAGCCTGGAACATGTCGACCCATTCGGGGGAGTCGACGAAGGCGCGGACTTGCTCGGTGGTCGGGACGCCGGGCTTGCCCGCGAAGCGGCGGGCCGACTCGTAGAGCCACTTGTCCTCGGCGGTGCGGGAGTAGCAGTAGGCGGCGAAGGTCTTGCCCGCGGCGTGGGCGTCGGCGCGCACCCGCATCAGCCAGGTCCAGAACTCGCCGAAGGAGCGGCCCTCGTCCTCGGTGGGCAGCGGGTCCCAGGTGACGAACGGGCGGTAGACGCCGTCGAGCAGGGTGCCCCACAGGTAGGCGCCGTCCTCCTGGTAGCTCTCCAGGTCGACATCGACCTCGACGTCGGCGCGGCGCACGCTCACCGTGTCGAAGCGGCGGACCAGCGGGGCGCCGGCGATCCAGGCGCGGGCGGTGACCACCGTCTCGGAGAACGGGCCGTGCTGCCAGTCGTCGGGTTCCTCGCCTTCCCACGCGGCCAGCTCGTCGACGGTCTGCACGCCGTGCACGCGCAGCACCTCGGCCCGCGAACCCGGCGCGACCAGGCTGACGTCACGCATCAGCGCCAGCTGCCCCTCGCAACTGGGATTGCCGTCGGGGCCACGCACCCACCAGGGGCACTGCCTGCACTCGGGCACCTTCGACGGCTGCGTCGGCAGCTCGCCGCGCACCACCGCGATGCGGTCGCCGTAGCGCTGGTCGTAGTCGGCGAGGACATTGGTCAGGTCGTGCACGAGGATGCGGTCGAAGGCCAGGCCGATCGCGCCGCCGACCAGGGCGGGGCTGGCCATGCCGTGGCGCTGCAGCATCCGGTACAGATGCGCGAGACGCTGCTGGTCGCGCGGTTGCGGGCGCAGCTTCACGTGCTTGTCGCGGCGGGGCTGCCAGCGGAACAGGTCCGAGGTCAGCGGGTGGAAATCGGCCGGATCGGGCCGGCGCGGGTCGGTGACCTTGTGGTTGACCACGATGATCGGGATATAACCGCCGCGGTCGTCGTCACGCAGCAGGAACTCGGCGCCGCCGCGACGGCCGGTGTCGGGCTCTTGAGGCAGCAGGCCGCCCCAGATCCGGGGTGCGCCCGCCTCCATCGCGGCCATGGTCGCCGCGGCCTTCTCCCCGGCACGCAGCCGCGGGTCGATCACCACCCAGTCGGCGGGGGCGGCCGCGACCAGTTCGTCGCGGACCTTGGTGCGATGGGCGGTGGCGGCTTCGCGACGCTGCTGCACACCCGGGTCTTCGCGGACCTCGGCGATCATGTCCGGATGCTCGGCGTCCAGGCGCAGGCGATGCCTGCAGCCGATCAGCGAGCGCGCGTCCAGGAAAGCGATCCGGGACTCGACGACCCCGAGATCGGCACCTCGATCGCGCGCAGCGGAAGCGGGGACCGGGCGAAGCACCGGCCCACCGTCGAAGTCGTCCTCGGCTGCACGCACGCAAGCAGTATGGTCCTTCCCCCCGACACAATGCCCAATCGCTACCCTCATCCCACTACGCTACGAAGTACGGCAGGCCGCTACCCCGGCACTGCCTCATGACTTGGCGAGCATGACGGAGGGCCTGATCTCATGGGGTTGTTCAGCAAGCGCAAGCGGCGCCCGAGCCGACGCGCTGAGGCGAAGGCGCTCAAGCACAAAGCCGCGGTGGAGGCGAAGCTCGGCGCCAAGAACGAGCGCAAGGCCGCCAAGGCGAGCGAGCGCACCAACCGTCGCGCGGCCAAAGCACAGGCCAAGACCGAGGCCAAGGTGGCCAAGGCGCAGATCGCGACCCTGCACGCCGAGGAGAAGGCCGCCGAGAAGCTGGCGGCCAAGGCCGACCGCGAACTGTTCAGCGCGGCCCAGATCCGCAAGTACATCGGCGTCGCCCGCGTGCTGGTCCCGGTGCTCACGCCGCTGGCCTACCGCGGCGCGACCTACCTGCGCGGCCAGCTCGACGCCCGCAAGGCACAGCAGCTCGGCATCGGCCTGGACCAGCTCGGCGAGTTCAGCGGCCACGGCGCCCGCCTGCAGGCCCGCATCACCAACACCGAGACCGCGCTGAACAAGGTCGCGGCCGACGCCCCCGGCGACGCCGACACAAAGAAGTTCGTCGACGCCGCCCGGTCCCGGCTGACCGACCTGACCGTCGCGGTGAACACCGCCGAGCAGATGCCCGCCGCGCGCCGCAAGGCCGTGCACGCCTCCATCTCGGCCGAGCTCTCCGTGCTGGAGACCGACGCGCTCGCCCGCCTGGGCGTGCGCTGAACCGTGCCGTGACCACGCCGCAGCTCACCGCCCGCCTACGCGGTGGTGGCTGCGGCGTACTCGTCGGTGCGCTGGCGGTCGCCGCGCACGGACTCGGTGGTGGTGGGGTGCCGCGGTCGGCGGAAATCGCACTGCTGCTGCTGGTTTCGCTGGGCGCGGGGGCCTTCGCCAGTGGCTACGGCACTGAACACGCTGCGGCGCGACCGAGTTCCATGGTCGGACCTGGCGCGACTGTGGCGCGGCCAGGTTCGTCGTTGTGTCGATACATGGCTGCGGGCGCACACCGCGGTCGGATTACTCGCGCCGTACGAATTTTCGCGGCTGCCCCGTCTGTGCGCGCGGGATCGGCGCTGATCGGCGGCCAGTGGGCAGGCCATTTCGCCCTCACCGGCACGATGGATCATCACGACAATGCCTTCGATGTGCTGCATCTGCCCAGCGCCCCGATGGTCACCGCCCACTTCCTCGCGGCCTTCGCCTGTGCCGCACTGATTCTCGTTGCCGAGCGGCTCTGTCTCGCTGCGTCGAGCGTAGTTCGGGCGGTGCTCACCGCGCCCTCGCTCCCGATCCCGCATCGCGCTGTCCGCTGGTCTGCCACCGTCGCCACCGCTCGTGGCGACCGTCCGAAGGGTGTGCGCCGTCCCCGCGCACCGCCACTGTTCGCCTGATCCAGACGACCTCAGAACTCTTCGGACAGAAGGCAATTCCATGCAGAACTTCCTCACCCGCGGTACCGGCACCGCCGCGCTCGCGGCCGGGCTGGTGCTCGCCGCCTGCGGTTCGGCGGCCGCGCACGTGACCGTCGACGCCCCCGGCGCCGCGCAGGGCAAGTACACCGTCGCCACGTTCAAGGTGCCGACCGAATCCGACACCGCGTCCACCACCGGGCTGCGAATCATCGTGCCGAACCTGAAAAGCGTGCGCACCGAACCGATGCCGGGCTGGACCGCGAAGGTCGAGCGCAACGACAAGGGTGAGACGGTCGCCGTCGCCTGGACCGCCGACCCGGGCAACGCGGGCGTCGGACCTGGCCAGTTCCAGCGATTCGTGCTCTCGCTCGGCCCGCTGCCTACCCAGGACACGGTGAACTTCCCCGCCCAGCAGACCTACAGCGACGGCAAGGTCGTCGCCTGGGATCAGCCGAACACCGGCGGCGCCGAACCCGAACACCCGGCCCCCTCGCTCACCCTGAGCGCCAAGGGTGGCGCCGAGGGGGGCGATCACCAGGTCGCTTCCGCCGAAACCCCCGAGGCGGGTACCGATTCGGTGGCCCGCTGGCTCGGCGGCATCGGGCTCGCGCTCGGCCTGTTCGCGGCCGCCCTGGGACTCGGCCTCGTCTTCCGTTCACGGCGGTCGTGATGCGCGTCGATCACTGCCGACAGGCGAACACGATCATCAGTTCCGCCGAGCCCGCACGTCCGTCGGATGGGCCGCGCGGCGATGTTCCGGGCGACCGACTCGTCGCCGACATCAACAGGTCGTCGCGGCGGCGCATGGCGCGCCGGGTGCTCGCCGTCCTGATCGCCGGACTGCTCGCCGTATTCGCGGCGGCCGGAGTCGCGAGCGCGCACTCCGGTGCCGTGAGCAGCGTGCCCGAGGACGGGTCGACCATCGAGGTCGGGCCCGCGCGCGCCAGCATCACCTTCAACGAGGAACTGCAGCAGAACTTTCCGTCGCTGACCGTGGTCGGCCCGGACGGCAGGCTGTGGTCGAAGGGCAAGGCGCTCGTCGAAGGCCGCACCGTCAGTGTGGAATTGGGCGAGCTCGGCCCGGTCGGTGAGTACACCCTCGCGTTCCGGGTGACCTCGGCGGACGGCCATCCCGTCAGCGGGACACGGCATTTCACGCTGAGCAAGGCCGGCACCGGTACCCCGGGCCCGCGCCCTGGTGAGGACAAGGCCGACGGCGGCGGCGACTCCGGCGGGGTGCCCGTGTGGGTGTTCATCGCCGGTGGCGTCGTGCTGTTCGGCGCCGGCCTCGCGGTGGCGCTGCTCGGTGGCCGCGCCGGCCGCAAGAAGTAGCCATCCATGACGACCGGGCGCCGGGTATCCGGTACGACGCTGCGGCAGTGGCGGGTCCTGGTGCCGGTCGTGGTGGCGGCCCTGGCCGGGGTGGCGCTGGCGTGGGGATTGCGCAGCGAGGGTGGTTTCCCCGGTGCGGCGTTCGCGCGCGTCGTCGCCGACGGCGCGGGTGCGGTGGTATTCGGGCTGGCGGCACTCCCCCGGCTCAACGAGCGGCTGCACGTGGCCTGGCGGCCGGTGGCCGCGCTGGCCGGCGCCTGGTTCGCCGCGGAGTTCACCGTACTGGTGTGGGAGGCGGCCGGGATCGTCGGCGTTCCGGTGACCGAGCTCGGCGCGGGCGAGTTCGCCACGTTCCTCGGCCGGCTCAGCGGCGGCCAGATCGGCATCGCGATCCTGTTCTGCACCGGCGCGATCGCCTGCTACGCGGCACTGGCCTTCCGCAGGCCCGACGCGGCCTCGGCCGATCTGGTGCTTGTGTTCGCCGCTGTCGCGCTGGCCCTGCGCCCGATCACCGGGCACATGTCCCAGCAGATGCTCGGTTCGGTGCTTGCCGCGGCGCACGCGCTGGCCGCGGCGTGCTGGTTCGGGCTGCTGCTGGCGATGGCGCTGATCCTGCGCACCAGGAGTGACTGGGCGGCGACGCTGCCGCGCTATTCGGCGCTGGCCGCGCCGCTGGTGCTCGTGATCGCGGCGACCGGCCTGATCGACGGGCTGGTCCGCATCGGCGGCATCGAACCGCTGTGGACGAGCGGATACGGCCGGATCCTGCTGGCGAAGTTCACCGTCCTGTGCGCGCTGATCGGCCTTGGCTGGTGGTGGCGGCGCAGCTGGGTGCACCGGGCGGGCGAGCATCGGGTCACCGCCGACATCTCGCTGCGCAACGCCGCGATCGAGGTGACGGTGATGGCCGTAGCGCTCGGCCTGGCCGCGACGCTGGCGGTCACCGCGTAGCCAGATCGGTCACCGCGTAGTCGGATCGGTCGCCGGGGACCGATAAAGTGGCCGATATGACCGAAGTGAGGATCGTCGAAGACTGCGCCGCATCCGCCGACACGGCGTTCGAGTATGTCAACGACTACCGCAATCTGCCGCATTTCCTGTACGGCATCGAATCCTTCGTCCCGGTCACCGACCAGACCGACGGGCTCGGCGCGACCTTCGACGGCCACATGAAGCTCGGCCCCGCGGCGCTCAAGTCCAGGGTCGAGGTCGTGAAGTGGGAGAAGGGGCGCGTGATCGGCATCAAGTCGATCAAGGGATTCGAGATCATCTCGACGTTCCACTTCTATCCCAAGGGCGAGGCGCTGTGCACCGTCGACGCGACCATCGAGTACTTCGTGCCCGGCGGCATCGCGGGCAAGATGCTCGGTAAGACGATCGAGCCGTTCGTGAAGATCGCGGTCAAGCACACCACCGACAACCTGGTCCGCGAGATCGCCAAAGCGCACCTCGAGGGTGCCTGACAGAATGCAGGCCATGACCGAATCAGCGAATGTTGTGGCCACCGCCGATCTGGCCGATGAGATCGGCCCCGAGATCCGCAGCTGCGACACCCAGTTCATCCAGTTCGGTGGCCGGGCCGCGTTCGCCGGACGGATCACCACGATCCGTTGCTTCCAGGACAACCTGCTGGTCAAGCAGACCCTGAGCGAGCCGGGCGAGGGCAAGGTCCTCGTCGTCGACGGCGGCGCGAGCGTGCACACCGCCCTGGTCGGCGACATCATCGCCGGCCGTGGCGTCGACAACGGCTGGGCGGGCGTGATCGTCAACGGCGCGGTGCGCGACTCGGCGATCCTGAGCACCCTCGACATCGGGGTGAAGGCGCTGGGCACCAACCCGCGCAAGAGCACCCAGACCGGCAGCGGCGAAAAGGACGTCACCATCGAGTTCGGCGGCGTCACCTTCGTGCCCGGCGAGATGGTCTACAGCGACCACGACGGCGTCGTGGTCCGCGCCGAGGACTGAGGCACTCCTCGCGGGTGTTCGGGCTAGTTCCCGGACACCCGCACCTTGTGCCCGGCCAGCACGACGACATCGCCGACCTGTAGCTGCCTGCCGCGGCGCAGCTCCACCTCGTCGTTGACCCGGACCAGGCCCTGGGCGATCACCATCTTGGCCTCGGAACCCGAATCGATCAGGTTGGCCAGTTTCAAGAATTGCCCGAGCTTGATGACATCGTCATCGATCGGCACATCCACTGGTTCCGACATGGGCAAATTATTACCCGCCCAGGAAATTCGCGTCGCAACCGGCCCCGCAACGGCCACGGTGACGAACACGCCGCAGCGACCGCGACACCGATCCGGCCCGGATGGACGCACACTGGATCGGTGACCCCCACGCAGGCCGAGCAGCATCCCACCGTCGAGGCCCCGCCGGACCGCGCCGCCGTTCCGCACCGCGGGCGGGGCAGGCTGGCCGAGGTACCGCACATCACCGGGCTGGTCCTCGGTGTCTTCGCGGTCCTGTGCTTTCTGTGGAGCCTCTCGCCCTCGCTGCGCCACCTGACACAGGCGCCGCGGCACTATGTCGACACCTACTACTTCGACGCACCCGACACGAGTCTGGTGTGGGCGCTGGTCGTCGGCCTGCTGGCCGGGGCGCTGGCCGCGCGCAAACGGGTCGCGTGGTTGCTGCTCGTCGTCTACCTGCTGCTCTACGCGGTGACCAACATCCTGGATTTCTTCTCCGCGGACGACGTCGACGCGCTGGTCGCCTTCGTCGTGCACGTCGTCGTGATCGGGATCCTGATCGCGGCGCGGTTGGAGTTCTACACGCGGGTCAGGCCGGGTGCGCTCTGGAAGGCGCTCGGCGTGCTGGTCGCGGGCCTGGCGCTGGGCTGCCTGGTCGGCTGGGGGCTGGTGGAGCTCGCGCCCGGCTCGCTGCCCGCGGGCGCGCAGCGGCCGCTGTGGGCGGTCTACCGGGTCACCGCGGCGGTGCTGGTCGACAACGAGCACTTCGACGGGCACCCGCCTTCGTGGGTGAACTTCCTGCTCGGCCTGTTCGGCGCGATCGCGCTGCTGGCCGCCGTGGCGGTGCTGCTGCGTTCCCAGCGCGCCGACAACGCGATGACCGGCCTGGACGAGTCGGCGATCCGCGGTCTGCTCGCCGCGAGCGATGTCGAGGACTCGCTGGGCTATTTCGCCACCCGCCGGGACAAGGCGGTGGTGTTCGCGCCGAACGGCAAGGCGGCCATCACCTATCGCGTCGAGCTGGGCGTCTGCCTGGCCAGTGGCGATCCGATCGGGCCGAAACAGGCCTGGCCGCAGGCGATCAAGGCGTGGCTCGAGCAGGCCGACCGGTTCGGCTGGGCGCCCGCGGTGATGGGCGCGAGCGAGCTCGGCGCGACCGCGTACCGCCATGCCGGGCTCTCGGCGCTGCGCCTCGGCGACGAGGCGATCCTCGACACCCGCACGTTCTCGCTGGCCGGGCCGGAGATGAAACAGGTGCGCCAGGCCGCGAACCGGCTGCGCAAAAACGGCTTCGGCGTGCGCGTGCGCAGGCACCACGACATCCCCGCCGCCGAGTTCGCCGACATCGTCGCCCGCGCCGACGCCTGGCGCGACACCGAGACCGAACGCGGCTTCTCGATGGCGCTGGGCCGCCTCGGCGACCCGCTCGACGGCGACTGCCTGCTGGTGGAGGCCGTCGATCACGACGACCGGGTGCACGCCATGCTCTCGTTCGTCCCGTGGGGCCGCAGCGGCGTCTCGCTGGAACTGATGCGCCGCGATCCGCAGAGCCCCAACGGCGTGATGGAGCTGATGATCTCGCAGCTCGCGCTGAACTCCGATCAGTACGGCATCACCAAGATCTCGCTGAACTTCGCGGTGTTCCGTTCGGTGTTCGAGGAGGGCGGCCGGATCGGCGCCGGCCCGATCCTGCGGGCGTGGCGCGGGGTGCTGCTGTTCTTCTCGCGCTGGTGGCAGCTCGAGGCGCTGTACCGGTCGAACGTGAAGTACCACCCGCGCTGGGTGCCGCGGTTCTTCCTGTTCGAGGAACGCAGGCAGCTGCCGCGGGTGGCGACGGCAAGCGGCCTGGCCGAGGGCTTCCTGCCGCGCCTCGGCAAGGAACCCGACGCGACCGTGCACACCGGCACCCGCCCGGCGATGCCCGCGGGCATCGCCGGCCTGCACGCCGACGGCAGCCCGCCCGAGGCGCCGGAAGGCGAAGAGGCCGAGCAGGGTCCGCGCAGGCCCGAACAGGTGCGCGTGCGCATGGACAAACTCAACCGGCTCACCACCGCAGGCATCGACTCCTACCCCGTCGCCTACCCGCCGACGCACACCATCGCCGCGGCCAGGGAATGCCCCAGGGGCACGACGGTCCGGATCGCGGGCAGGATCCTGCGCATCCGCGACTTCGGCGGCGTGATCTTCGCCGTCGTCCGGGACTGGACCGGCGAGATCCAGCTCGTCGTCGACCGCGAACGGGTCGGCGCCGACCGCAGCGCCGAATTCACCGAGTTCTTCGACCTAGGCGATCTCATCGAGGTGAGCGGCCAGCTCGGGACCAGCCGCAGCGGTGAGCTGTCGCTGCTCGCCCAGGACTGGCGGATGAACGGCAAGTGCCTGCACCCGCTGCCCGACAAGTGGCGCGGCCTGGCCGATTCCGAGGCCAAGGTGCGGCAGCGCTACGTCGACATGGCGATCAACCCGGAGACCCGCGAGGTGATGGGCAAGCGCAGCGCGGTGCTGCATTCGCTGCGCGACTCGCTGTTCACCTGGGGCTTCCTCGAGGTCGAGACGCCGATCCTGCAACAGGTGCACGGCGGCGCCAACGCGACACCGTTCCGCACCCACATCAACGCCTACGACCTGGACCTCTACCTGCGCATCGCGCCCGAGCTCTACCTCAAACGGCTGTGCGTCGGCGGCATGGAGAAGGTGTTCGAGCTCGGCCGGACCTTTCGCAACGAGGGCGTCGACTTCAGCCACAACCCCGAGTTCACGATCCTGGAAGCCTATGAGGCGCACAGCGATTACCTGCGGATGATGCATCTGTGCCGTCGGCTGATCCAGGACGCGGCGATGGCGGCCAACGGCGCCGAGGTGGCGCTGCGCCCGAACGACGACGGCGGTTTCGACGAGGTCGACATCTCCGGCGAGTGGCGGGTCAAGACGGTGCACGGCGCGGTCTCGGAGGCGATCGGCACCGAGATCACCCCGCGCACCGAGCTCTCGCGCCTGCGCGAGCTGTGCGACGAGGCGGGCATCGCCTACCAGCACAGCTGGGACGAGGGCGCGGTGGTGCTGGAGATGTACGAGCATCTGGTGGAGTCGCAGACCACCGACCCGACGTTCTACCTCGACTTCCCCACCTCGGTCTCCCCGCTGACCCGCTCGCACCGCAGCATCGACGGCGTCACCGAGCGCTGGGATCTCGTGGCCTGGGGCGTCGAACTCGGCACCGCCTACAGCGAACTCACCGACCCGGTCGAACAGCGGCGCAGACTCACCGAGCAGTCGATGCTCGCCGCGGGCGGTGACCCGGAGGCGATGGAACTCGACGAGGACTTCCTGCAGGCGCTCGAGCACGCCATGCCGCCCACCGGTGGTCTCGGCATGGGCGTCGACCGGGTGGTCATGTTGATCACCGGGCGCAGCATCCGCGAGACGCTGCCGTTCCCCTTGGTGAAACCACGCTGAGAGGGGGTATACGGACCTTGGTGTAAACGAAATCCGGCGCCGCCGCGATCAACCACTGCTCCGCGTCTTCGCGAGGCTTTCCAACCGAAAGTCACACCGACAGCGTTAGTCTCGGAGCTCCGGCACCGGGAGGATGCCGGGCTGACAACACATCGGGATGGGATTATATGTATCTGGACCTGCTGACCACGGCCGCTCTGGTCGATCCGCACATGCTCACGAGCAGCTTCGACACCCTGGCGAGTTCGGACGCGGTCAACACCGCTCTCGACCTCGCGGCGAAAAAGAAGAAGAAGAGCAACACCGGCCTGATCATCGGCGGCATCTGCTGCCTGCTGATCGTTGTGCTCATCGTCGGTGGCATCTACCTGCTCAAGAACAAGAAGAAGGACGGCGGCCAGCCGCCCGCCCAGCCGCCGTACGGTGGTCCGCAGGGTGGTCAGCCGCCGTATGGTCAGCCGCCCTACGGCCAGCACTGATCTGACGAGGGGCTCGCGGGAATCCTCGCCCGGCGGCGAGGTATCCCCGCGGGTCCTCGAACGACCTCGTCATTCCACCTGCCGCGCCGATACGGCAGAGTGTGTGAGCGTGCAGCTCATTCTCGTGCGTCATGCCCAGCCGGAACGCGTCGTCGGGGCCACCACCGCGGCCGACCCCGGTCTCACCGGCATCGGCCTGCAGCAGGCCGAGCGCGTCCCCGCGGCTCTGGCAGGCCACGAGATCGCCCGGATCGTCAGCAGCCCCCAGCGGCGCGCCCGCGACACCGCGACTCCCACCGCGGCGGCGCGCGAGCTTCCCGTCGAGGTGATCGACGATCTGGCCGAGTACGACCGCGACCTGCCCGCCTACATCCCCATCGAAGACGCCAAGACCGACTTCGCCGACGCCTACAACCGGATCAAGGCCGGGTATCTCCCCGAGCAGATCGACGGTCCCGCCTTCACCGCCCGCGTCCTGACGGCGATCGATGCCCTGGTCACCGCGGCGGCACCGACCGACACTGTCGTCGCCTTCGCCCACGGCGGCGTCGTCAACGTCCTGCTGGCCGACATTCTCGGCCTCAGCCGCCCGCTGACCTTCCCCATCGACTACTGCTCGGTCACGCGGATCCTCTATTCCCGCACCGGCACCCGCACCGCGGCCACTATCAACGAAAACGGCCACGTCTGGGACCTGCTCCCAGCCCGCCTCTCCGCGCCTTCAGCGGGCCGCCCGGGAGCTCGATAGTTGGTCGTCGGGCCGCCGGTTAGTGCGTGGCGGCTGTGAGGTGGCTGGGGAGTTACCCATGTCCTCACCCGCTCAGTGGGTCGCGGCGGCCTCGACGCCAGAAAGGCCGGGCGCGCGATATCCGCGCGCGCCCGGCCCTTCGGCGAATTCTCAGGCCTGCTGAGCGATCCAGTTGTGCATCCAGGTGATGGCGGTCTGGCCGCCGCCCACCGAGTAGCTGCCGTACAGCGTGTGCGCCTGCGAACGGTAGAAGCGCTCCAGGTCCTTGGCCCGCTGCTGGTTGGCCGTTTCCGAGAGCTGCGCCTGCAGGGTCGGCACGCCACCGTGCGCCATCAGGTCGTTCATGATGGCGCCCGCCTCGATCTGGTAGCGCCACAGGTTGGCCGGGTTGGCGTCCGAGCTCTGCGCGAGGAAGCCGGCGAAGCGGGTGACGAAGTCGTCGGTGGCGGTGGCGCAGTACAGGTCGTCGACCGCGCAGATGGTCCGCACCCGGTCGCTGATCCAGCCGAAGCCGCCGGGACGGGCACCGCCGGCACCCGCGCCCTGGGCGATCGGGCCGACCTGCACGTCGGTGGGCGAGCGCCGCGGGTCGGAGATCAGGCCGACGGCCTTGACCTTGCCCGGCGCGATCTTGCTGACGCCGGTGCCGATCTCGGCGGCGAGGTCGCCCGCCGCGTCGGCGCCCTGGCTGTAGCCGACCAGCGCGATATCGGTGCCACCGCACGCGGCGAGCTTGTCGGTGATCAGTCCACGCGCCGCGTCGACGGCCTGCTTCTTGGACTGGCCGTAGACATCGCCCTCCCACGGGAAGGCGGTGGCGGCGTAGGTGACGTAGTCGACGTCGGTGTTGCGGGGTAGGCCGTTGGTGACACCGGCGAGCATGCCGGGGCCAGGGGCCTTGTCGTGGCCGGTTTCCCAGGTGCCCGGGATCGCCACGACGTACAAACTCGGGCAGCCCGGCGCCGCCGCGGCGCTCGTGCTGCCTGCCATGATGCCAGTGGTCATCGCCGCGGCAGCACCCAGCGCCGCGACAACTTTCTTCAACTGCATACCGCTCCAGTCAACATTGCTCGATGCAGAGCAAACCCCGTCAAGTTGCTGTCAAGATGGGTGAACTCGGCAGATGGGCCGTCGCGTGCAACGACCTGACGCTACTCACCCGGCCTCGCCGCGAATCACAATAGGCGTACGGCCGCGCTCGTGCCACACGACCCGTCGAGCGTGTCTGATTTCCGACAGTCCGACGACAATCTCATGACGCGGCACCAATTGACGACGAACGAGAGAGAAGAGGGAATCACGGGCAAGATTGTTGTCGCGGAGTTCATTTCGGCCGACGTGCATCATCGAGAATCCCGCCTGGACCGCGCCGTACTGGAACGATCAGATCGGCGAGCACAAGGACCGGATCAGCCATGCCCAAGTACGTGGCCACCACGACGGCGACCGGGCTGGAATGGAACGCCACCCGCATCGAGGGCGACCTCGCTGCGGCGATCGACAACGGTGTGCGGCTCAATGTCCTCACTGTCACCGCCGACGAACTGGCGTGACGGGTGCGGTGGGATGTCGGCGGCCACACGAGTCGCCGACATATCCACGGCTGGATGAACTCACACCTCCAGGTCTTCTTCGATGCCCTTGAGCCGGTGGCGGGCCAGGGCCAGATTGGACCGCGCCCGGTCGAGCGCCAGGTAGAGGAACAGGCCCTTGGACTTGCGCCCGGTCATCGGCCGGATGACGTGATACTGGCTGCCCAGGGTGATGAGCACGTCCTCGATGTCCTCGTTGATGCCGAGCTGCTCGATGGTGCGCATCTTCGCGCGGACCACCTCGGTGTTACCCGCCGCGGCGATCTGCAGGTCCAATGCCTTGCTGCTGCTGAGCATTCCGAGCGCCATACCGCTGCTGTAGTCGACGACCGCGGCGCCGATCGCGCCGTCGATCACCATCATGTCTTTCAGTGCCAGATCCATATTCGACATTTCGTGCCTTTCATTCTTCAGAGGTTTGCGCCGCCGCCAGATGTTCGGCGATGGCGCGAGCTACCGGCCGCGACTCCAGATGGAGCCGGCCGACATTCACTTCCGGGCCCGCGAGCACGGTCAGCGAGGTGTAGCCGGCGGCGTAGATGACCACCTGCCCCTCGGTGCCGAGCACGACGACCTCGTTGAACCCGCCGCCGTGGGCGGTGGTCGCCAGCCGATACGACAGCGACAACTGCGCGGCCGCCATGGCCGCCATGCCCGCGGGTTCGATATGCGGGGGCAGGTCGTGTTCGATGAGCAGCCCGTCGCTGGACGCGACCACCGAGCCGGTGAGGCGGGGTACCCGCTCCCGCAACGACTTCAGTTCGGCCAGCACCACCGTGTTGCGGTCGGGCACGGGCATCGCCACCTTCGTCAACCTTCCCCTCCAATCACCGAGCAGCTTCTTCCGCACGGTCACGCAAGCTCCTCCAACGCCGCCCTGAGCCGGATGAGTAGTTCGCGGTCCACCTGCTGCCAGCGCTCGGGCTCGTAGGGTGCTGTGCCGGGGTGGTTGCCGCGGCGCCGGGCGGCCGCGGTCGCTTCCTCGTCGACCGCGTGCCGACCGGATCTTTCGTTCGCTCCCTGCAGCGGGTGCGAGGAACGAACAGTCCCCGCGGCGAGCGCGGACGGGATCCGCCTCGGTAACGCGGGCACATCTGTTGCCGGAGCCGGGCGCCGGTGTCGCGCGGTGTCGTCGGCGGGGTCCGGTGCGAGGACCAGGTGACGCCCGGCCGGCCGGGCCTGCGGCGCTTCGGCCGCGGCGAGGTCCGGGGTCTGGAGAAGATCCGCTGCGGGCAGGTCGGGTTCCTGGATCAGGCCCGCCGTGGTGAGGTCGCGGACCGCGACGAGGCAGCCGTAGGTGGTGCGGCCCAGGTCGCGGGCGATCTCGGCGATGCTGCGGCGTTCGTCGGCGGCGGCGAGGACCTCGGCCTGGCTGCCGGTGAGTACCACGCGATTGCGGCGCACCCGGCGCGCCGGCACCACCGGTACCGCAGCGACCAACTCGGCGGGCCATGGTCCCTGGTCGCTGCGTCGGGCACATTCGTGGACCAGTGCGCGGGGTGCGATGCGACAGACCGGGGCGAGCCAATGTTCGGGCGCCGGCCGGAATTCCGGTTCGGCCGACGAGGCGAGCAGGAAGTACGCGGCATCGAAAACCGACAGCAGCGCAAGGGTTTCCAGTCGCGGCTTCTTCAGCAACCAGCCGGGATCGCCAGCGCCCGCCCTGCGCCAGTCCTCGGCTGTTGCCACGCCGGCCTCGACGACGAGCCGGTCCAGACCGATGGTGCGACGGCAGCCCGCCGAGGCGATCGCGCCGCGGGCCAGATGGAATTCCCCGTCCCCGGCCCGCAGAACCCCGGTCGATCCCTGCTCCTCGAGCCTGTGCAGTTCCTCGGCCAGTGCCAAGCTCATCGCTGCCCGCCCGTCAGTTCCGCGAGCGCGGCCCGCAGCTGATACCGCGCCATCCCGAGATTGCCGGTGTCACCGTCGAAGACGACGTGCACGAACAGCCTGCCCTCGAAATCACCGTCGACCAGGTGCAACAGGTGGAATCCACCGGTGCGGCAGACGACGATCTCGGTGATGTCGTCGTCGGAGCGCCCGGTGGTCAGCGCCGAACAGCTCAGCGCCGCCCGCACGACATCCGTCGTGCCAGCGGCATCCTCGTGTTCGTCGACGATGTCGTGCACTCCAGCGGCGGCAATCGCCAACCCGCTGGCCCCATCCACCAGTGTCACGCTGCACGCACCGGGAATATCCATGATGCGTTTCAGGCAGCCGTCGAGAGAATTCACACGCCCCGGCCTGTCATCGAGAGAGTTTATCGAAACGAGACGTTATACCCACCCGCAAATCCCCGCACCTCGAACGCCGGAAAATTGCTGCGCCCCATAATGTTTGCTGGGGGTTGCTGGAAAACCGCTCGGTATCAATACTTTTGGGTAACTTGAACCCGATTCGCTGCCGACCCGAGAAACCCCGTGCTCAACCGCCTTTTATGACCCGGCGACCATCTCGCGAACATAACGAACGGGACGCGAACGATCCGCGAACCTGAACTCGGTCCGCTCGGATATTCGCCCCGGCGCGTCGCTCAGCCCGCGGCGCGGCGGTACCAGGATTCGGCCTCGCGGTGGGCGCCTTGGGATTCGAGGAGGGCGGCGAGGTTGGCCATGGCTCGGGGGTGGCCGTGGTCGGCGGCGCGGCGGAAGCAGCGGCGGGCTTCGGTGAGCGCGCCGCGGCGGCGCAGGAGCATGCCGAGGTTGTTGATGGCGTCGATGTCGCCGTTGTCGGCGGCGTCGCGATACCAGGCTTCGGCGTCGTCGAGGCGGTTCTGGTCCTCGAAGAGGCGCGCGAGGTTGTACATCGCGTCGACGTTGCCCGCGAAAGCTGCGTGATGGTACCAGGTTTCGGCTTCGCGGCGCTCGCCGCACTGGTAGAGCAGGGTCGCCAGGTTGTACATGGCGTTGGCGTTGCCACCGGCCGCCGCCCGGCGGTACCAGGATTCGGCCTCGTCGACCTCGCCGAGCTTGTCCAGCAGGACCGCGAGGTTGTTCATCGCCCGGGTGTGTCCGGCGGCGGCCGCCCGGCGGAACCAGTGCTCGGCGGCATCGAAATCGCTGTGGTCGTAGTAGATGTTGGCGAGATTGTGCATGGCGGTACCGTCACCGCGCTCCGCGGCGCGATGCAGGCTCGCCATCGTTCCCGGCGGTAACGGCACAGCTCCCCCTCGGATCATCACCGGTTACACATCGATAACGGAAAGTCTATGTGCTGCACCGGAGATCAGCCACGTCGTTTGCTTCGACACCGAAAATCTTTGGCGCGTAGCACGTTCAGCCCCCTACTCGGCAACCCCCTGGGAACACGAAAAACGCCCGTGGACCGAAGTCCACGGGCGCCTTGGGTATTCGCGTGTCAGCGCTGGGCGACAGCGGTCGGCGGGATCGGCGCGGGCAGCGCGGTCTCGCCTTCCAGGAACTTGTCGACCGCCGAGGCCGCGGCACGGCCTTCGGCGATGGCCCACACGATCAGCGACTGGCCACGGCCCATGTCGCCGGCGACGAAGACGCCGGGGATGTTGGTCGCCCAGTTCTTGTCGCGCTGGACGTTGCCGCGGCCGTCGTAACCGACGCCGAGGTCGGTCAGCAGACCCGGCTTCTGCGGTCCGACGAAGCCCATGGCCAGCAGGACCAGGTCGGCTTCGAGGGTGAAGTCGGTGCCTTCGACCTTCTCGAAACGGCCGTTGGACATCTTGACCTCGTGGGCCTCGAGACCGGTGACCTTGCCGTCCTTGCCGACGAAACGCTCGGTGTTCACGGAGAACACGCGCTCGCCGCCCTCCTCGTGCGCCGAGGAGACCCGGTACATGAGGGGGTAGGTCGGCCACGGGGTGGAGCCAGCGCGCTCCTCCGGCGGACGGGGCATGATCTCGAACTGGTGGACGCTCTCGGCACCGTGACGGTGCGAGGTGCCCAGGCAGTCGGCGCCGGTGTCGCCACCACCGATGATGACGACCTTCTTGCCCTTCGCGTGGATGGGCGGCAGGCCGTTCTCGTCGGTGATGTCGTCGCCGAGCTGGACGCGGTTGGCCAGCGGCAGGAACTCCATCGCCTGGTGGATGCCGTCGAGCTCGCGGCCCGGGATCGGCAGGTCACGCGCGATGGTGGCGCCACCGGCGAGCACGATCGCGTCGAAACGCTCACGCAGCTGCTCGGCGGTGATGTCGACACCGACGTTGACGCCCGCCTTGAAGATGGTGCCTTCGGCTTCCATCTGGGCGAGACGACGGTCGATGACCGACTTCTCCATCTTGAATTCCGGGATGCCGTAGCGCATCAGGCCGCCGATGCGGTCGTCACGCTCGAACACGGTCACGGTGTGACCGGCGCGGGTGAGCTGCTGGGCGGCGGCCAGACCGGCCGGGCCCGAGCCGACGACGGCGACCTTCTTGCCGGTCAGGCGGGTCGGATACACCGGGGTGACCCAGCCCTCGTCGAAGGCGTTCTCGATGAGCTCGACCTCGACCTGCTTGATGGTGACCGGCTGCTGGTTGATGCCGAGCACGCACGACGCCTCACACGGAGCCGGGCACAGGCGGCCGGTGAACTCCGGGAAGTTGTTGGTGGCGTGCAGACGGTCGATGCCCTCGCGCCACGCACCCTTGTACACCAGGTCGTTCCACTCGGGAATCAGGTTCCCCAGCGGACAGCCGTTGTGACAGAAGGGGATACCGCAGTCCATGCAGCGGCTGGCCTGCTTCTGCAGGGTGTCGTGCGAGAACTTGTCCTCGTAGACCTCTTTCCAGTCGAGCAGTCGCAGCTCGACCGGACGACGGGTCGGGAGTTCCCGCGAGGTGTGCTTCAAAAAACCTTGTGGGTCAGCCACGAGCCGCCTCCATGATCGCTTCGTCCACGTCCTTGCCGCTCTTCTCAGCTTCGGAGATGGCGAGCAAAACCTTCTTGTATTCGCGGGGCATGACCTTCACGAAGTGGTTCACCTGCTGGGACCAATCGCTCAGGATGCGTTCGGCGACAGCCGAACCCGTTTCGTCGCGGTGCACGGTGATGATGTCGCGCAGCCAGGTGAAGTCATCACCGGAGAGCTGCTCGATCGCCTCGGCCTGATCCGGGCTGACGCGGCTGGGCAGCGTCCCTTCCGGGTCGTAGACGAAGGCGACACCACCGGACATACCGGCGCCGAGGTTGCGGCCGGTGCCACCGAGGATGACCACCCGGCCACCGGTCATGTACTCGAGCGCGTGGTCGCCCACGCCCTCGACGACCGCGGTGGCGCCGGAGTTGCGCACGGCGAACCTCTCGCCTGCGACACCGTTGATCAGGATCCGGCCGCTGGTGGCGCCGAACATGATCACGTTGCCCGCGATGATGTTGTCCTCGGCGACGAAGCTCTCCGGCGCGTTGAGCGCGGGGCGGACCACGATGTGGCCACCCGAGAGACCCTTGCCGACATAGTCGTTGGCGTCACCCTGCACGCGCAGCGTGATACCGGCCGGGACGAACGCGCCGAAGCTGTTGCCCGCCGAACCGTTGAAGGTGATGTCGATGGTGTTGTCGGGCAGGCCCGCGCCACCGTAGAGCTTGGTCACCTCGTGGCCGAGCATGGTGCCGACCGTGCGGTTCACGTTGGTGATCTTGGTTTCGATCTTGACCGCCTGGCCACGCTCGAGCGCGTCGGCGCTCTGCGCGATCAGCTCGTTGTCGAGCGCCTTGTCCAGACCGTGGTCCTGGGTGCCGGTGCAGCGGGTGTCCTGGTTCATGAACGCCGTCTCCGGCATGTCCAGGATCGGCGACAGGTCCAGCTTGGCGGCCTTGAAGTGCTGCTTGGCCTTGCTGGTGTCGAGCAGGTCGACCCGGCCGACGGCCTCGTCGAGCGTGCGGAAGCCCAGCTCGGCGAGCAGCTCGCGCACCTCCTCGGCGACGAACAGCATGAAGTTCTCGACGAACTCCGGCTTGCCGGTGAAACGCTCACGCAGCACCGGGTTCTGGGTGGCGATACCCACCGGGCAGGTGTCGAGGTGGCACACGCGCATCATGATGCAGCCCGAGACGACCAGCGGAGCGGTCGCGAAACCGAACTCCTCGGCGCCGAGCAGCGCGGCGATCATGACGTCGCGGCCGGTCTTCATCTGACCGTCGACCTGGACCACGATGCGGTCGCGCAGGCCGTTGAGCAGCAGGGTCTGCTGGGTCTCGGCCAGGCCGAGCTCCCAGGGGCCACCCGCGTGCTTGAGCGAGGTCAGCGGCGAGGCGCCGGTGCCGCCGTCGTGGCCCGAGATGAGCACGACGTCGGCGTGCGCCTTGGACACACCGGTGGCGACGGTGCCGACACCCGGCTCCGCGACAAGTTTCACGTGAATCCGCGCCTGCGGGTTCGCGTTCTTCAGATCGTGGATCAGCTGCGCCAGGTCCTCGATCGAGTAGATGTCGTGGTGCGGCGGCGGCGAGATCAGGCCGACGCCCGGCGTCGAGTGCCGCACCTCGGCGACCCACGGGTACACCTTGTGCGCGGGCAGCTGGCCGCCCTCGCCCGGCTTGGCGCCCTGGGCCATCTTGATCTGGATGTCGGTGGCGTTGGTCAGGTAGTGCGCGGTGACACCGAAGCGACCCGAGGCGACCTGCTTGATCGCCGAACGACGCCAGTCGCCGTTCTCCTCGACCTCGAAGCGGGCCGGGCTCTCGCCGCCCTCACCGGAGTTCGAGCGGGCGCCGAGACGGTTCATCGCGATCGCGAGGGTCTCGTGCGCCTCGGCCGAGATGGAGCCGTAGCTCATCGCGCCGGTGGAGAAGCGCTTGACGATCTCGCTCGCCGGCTCGACCTCGTCGATGGAGATCGGGGCGCGCTGACCGGTCTTGAACTTGAACAGGCCACGCAGCGCGGCCAGCCGCTCGGACTGGTCGTCGACCAGCTTGGTGTACTCCTTGAAGATCGAGTACTGACCGGTGCGGGTCGCGTGCTGCAGCTTGAACACCGTGTCCGGGTTGAACAGGTGGTACTCGCCCTCACGACGCCACTGGTACTCGCCGCCGACCTCGAGCTCGCGGTGCGCGCGCTCGTTGCGGTTCTCCAGGAACGCGACGCGGTGGCGGGTGGCGACCTCGGCGGCGATCTCGTCGAGACCGATGCCGTCCAGGTGCGAACGCAGGCCGGTGAAGTACTCGTCGACCAGGTCCTGCGCCAGGCCGATGACCTGGTACAGCTGGGCGCCGTTGTAGGAGGCGAGGGTGGAGATGCCCATCTTCGACATCACCTTGAGCACGCCGTTGCTGGCCGCGGTGCAGTAGTTCGCGACGGCCTTGCGGAAGTCGGCGGCCAGGTCACCGGTGGAACCGGGGATCTGCAGCGAACCGCGCTCGAGCATGTCCTCGATCGACTCGAAGGCCATGTACGGGTTGATCGCGGCCGCGCCGAAGCCGACCAGCATCGCCATGTGGTGCACCTCGCGGGCGTCACCGGCCTCGACGACCAGGCCGACCATGGTGCGGGTGCGCTCGCGCACCAGGTGGTGGTGTACCGAGGAGGTGAGCAGCAGCGACGGGATCGGCGCCAGCTTCTCGTTGGACTCGCGGTCGGACAGCACGATGATGCGCGCGCCGCCGTCGATGGCCGCCGACACCTGGGTGTTGATGGCCTCGAGCGCCTTGCGGATGCCCTCGCCGCCCTCGGCGACCGGGTACAGACCGCGCACGACCACCGAGCGCAGCTCGGGGTGGCTGCCGTCGTCGTTGATGTGGACGAGCTTGGCCAGCTCGTCGTTGTCGAGGATCGGCTGCTCGAGCGCGATCTGCTTGCACGACTCGGGGCCGGGGTGCAGCAGGTCGGCCTCGGGGCCGATGTTGCGCTTGAGGCTGGTGACGACCTTCTCGCGGATGGCGTCCAGCGGCGGGTTGGTGACCTGCGCGAACAGCTGGGAGAAGTAGTCGAACAGCAGGCGCGACCGGTTCGACAGCACCGCGATCGGGGTGTCGGTACCCATCGAGCCCAGTGCCTCGCCGCCGGTCTTGGCCATCGGCGTGATCAGCAGGTTCAGGTCCTCGGTGGTGTACCCGAAGATCTGCTGACGGATCAGCACGCGGTCGTGCGACATGTGCACGTGCGGGCGGTCGGGCAGGTCGGCCAGGCGGCTGACGCCGGCGTCGAGCCACTCCTGGTACGGCTGCGCCGCGGCCAGCTCGGACTTGATCTCGGCATCGGTGACGATGCGGCCGGCCTCGGTGTCGACCAGGAACATCTTGCCCGGCTGCAGGCGGATCTTCTGGACAACGGTGGACGGGTCGATGTCGAGGACGCCGACCTCGGAGGCGAGCACGACAAGGCCGTCCTCGGTCACCCAGATGCGACCGGGGCGCAGGCCGTTGCGGTCGAGCACGGCGCCGATCTTGGTGCCGTCGGTGAAGCAGACGGCGGCGGGGCCGTCCCACGGCTCCATCAGCATCGAGTGGTACTCGTAGAACGCCCGCAGCTGCGGGTCCATGTTCTCGTTGCGTTCCCAGGCCTCGGGAATCATCATCAGGATCGCGTGGTGCAAGTCGCGGCCGCCGAGGTGCAGCAGTTCCAGCACCTCGTCGAAGCGCGCGGTGTCACTCGCACCCGGCGTACAGACGGGGAAGATCTTCTGTAGTCGGTTCTTGCCCGCCTCGTCCTTGCCGAACACGTCCGAACGCAGCAGCGCCTCACGCGCGCGCATCCAGTTCTCGTTACCGGTGACGGTGTTGATCTCACCGTTGTGGGCGACCCGGCGGAACGGGTGCGCCAGCGGCCACGAGGGGAAGGTGTTGGTGGAGAAGCGCGAGTGCACGATGCCGATGGCCGACTCGACGCGCTCGTCCTGCAGGTCCAGGTAGAACGCGCGCAGCTGCGGCGTGGTGAACATGCCCTTGTAGATGAAGGTCTCGCCGGACAGGCTCGGGAAGTACACCGATTCCTTGCCGACGGTGCCCTCGCCGGGGCCTGCCTTGCCGAGCTCGTGCTCGATCCGCTTGCGGATGACGTAGGCGCGACGCTCCAGCTCCATGCCGGACAACTGCTCGGCGGAGTTCTTGGGCGAGCCGATGAAGATCTGCCGGAAGGTCGGCATGGCGTCACGGGCCAGCGCACCGAGCGAGGACTCGTCGATCGGCACCTCGCGCCAGCCGAGCACGGCCAGGCCCTCTTCGCTGACGATCTTGTCCACGCCGTAGGCAGCGCGTGCGGCCTCGCGACGGGCCTGCGGCAGGAAGGCGATACCGGTGGCGTAGGAGCCGACCGGCGGCAACTCGAAGTCCACGACGGCGCGGAAGAACTTGTCCGGAAGCTGGATCAGGATGCCAGCACCGTCGCCGGAGTTCGGCTCGGCGCCCGCGGCACCGCGGTGCTCCAGGTTCAGGAGGGCCGTGATGGCCTTGTCGACGATGTCTCGACTGCGTCGTCCGTGCATGTCGGCGACGAATGCGACGCCGCAGGCGTCGTGCTCGAATGCCGGATCGTAGAGCCCGGTGGCACCGGGTGACCTGTGGCCAGGAAGTTGCGTCATGCCTCTGCCTTCAAGAAAGTCGGCTGTCGATGAGATCGGCCGCTCAGCGAGCTGAGTTGGGCCCTTCGTCGTTTCGCCTCCGTCAAGACTGCGTCCGTACGATCCGAAACCAGCGGCGGTGATGGTTTGCGGCGTGCAGTCACGTCTCCAGTTGTCCACCCGCTTCGTTGACGTAGTGGGTGCTCAGAGGTAACGGAACGCTTACGCATCCCATACCTCCGCGCGGGGTTTCACCCGCTACTCTTGGTCCGGTTTCACCGGACCCCGAAACAGGTGGTTGTGCCGAACAGGGGTGCGTCCGGCGTAAGAGCAAACGATAAGTCAGACCGCAGACCCAACCAACTAAGGTCGGGCTAAGAAACCTGTCTAGCTGGGGTTTGTAACGGCGGCATGCTTCGTCGCGCGCGTCGTCCAGTGTAAAGCAGAGCTGGCACGGGATCGATCCCGAACAACCCGCGCCGACCTGCGCGAACACTGTGAACGAGCAAGCTGGAATCAGCCGCCGGCATGGCGCCGAAAGCTGAACTCACCTGCACCGCAGCAGAATTCCCAGACAATGCGCAGGTCAAACCTGCTTGCTCCGCTAACCGGGGTGGGAACGGTGAGATATTCCCGACAGCGGCTCCGACGTGCCTTGGTAGCGATCCAACCGTACGGTCTGTAGGCCGATTGTGCGGCACAGCACATTTCCGGCAAATTGTGGAACAGTGTCGTTCGCCACAAAATGGCCTCCACCGACCAGTAGGTACGGATCGCCGGGGACGACACGCCGAGGTGGGTGGCAGTGCCCGCCCACCCGGCCGCGTCGCGCCGATGCCGGGTTCGCTCGACTGTGAGGCTGACCACACGAGAGGCCGCGAAGCTCGGTGTGTCGGCTCCGCGCCTGTCACGCTGGCACAACGAATCCATGACAGTTACGCCATGCCCAGTGGAGCGCAAGAACCGGGGAGAACAGATGACCCGCATACTCACCTGGCTCGGCGGAGGCCTCGCCTCGCCTCGGCGCCAGGACCCCGAAACGGGCGCCGACCTGGCCTTCAACCATGAACAGGGCGGCTATGTCGTCACCGGCGCCGCCGTCGCGCTGTTCGCCGCGATCGCCGGGATCGTCACCGCCGCCGCCCTCGCCGCCGCCGCGGGAATCGGTGCTTTCGCCGTCGTCGCGCTCGCGCTCGTCGCCGGGGTAGCCGCCGGTGCGCTCGGTCGCGCGCTGGCCACCACCCGGCCCGGCGCGAGCGCCGATCGGGTCGGCCTCGCGGCCAGGATCGGCGTCGGTGTGCTGGCGGGCGTCCTCGTCGCCGAGCTGGCCTCGACCGTGCTGCTCGGCGGCACCGTCGAGCGGGAACTCGATGTGCGGGCGCAGGCGAGCGCCGAGAACGCGCCGGGTGTCGTCGCCGCGCGCACCGAATTCGACCGGGCGGCCGCCGACCGGGCCGCCCTCGACGTGTCGATCGCCAAGGCGCAGGCCGATATCGACCGCGCGCTGGTCATCGCCCGCTGCGAATACAACCCGACGCCGGAGTGCCCGCAGACGCGGATCACCGGCGTGCCCGGCCGCGGGCCGGAGACCCAGACCGCCAACGACATGCTCGACGACGCGCGCAAGCAGCTCGCCGCCGCCCAGGCCCGCACCGAGCAGCTCGACCAGCAGGTTCGCACCGAGACCGCCGAACTCGCCGCGGCCCGCGCGACCGCGATCGCCGAGGCCGACCGTGGGCTCGGCGCCCGCTGGCTGGCCATGAACGGCTACACCGCCGCCCACGCGGGCGCCGCCGCGCTGCGGGTGCTCATCCTGCTCGCCGGTGTCCTGCTTGCCCTGCTGCCGCTGCTGCTGCGCTGGTGGCGCGGCGAGACCTCGCTCGACCGCACGGTCGACGCCGCGGAGATCGCCGACCGCGCCCAGCGCGAGGCCGACGCCGCCATCGCGGTCAAGCGGGCCGAGGTCCGCGCCGAGGCGGCCGCCCTGCGCGCCGACCACGAACTCACCGCAGCACGGCTGGCGATCGAAGCCGATACCGTCATCGATCGAGAACGTCAGCGCACCAGGATCATCGCCGCGATCGGCGGTTTCGAGCTCGGGTTCACCGAGCCGCATCGAAAGGACGACTCCGTGGCTCTGGAGCCGAACGTGACACCGCAGCTGCCCGCCGGGTACCTCCCGAACGCGCTGCCCGCCGCCGCGCCGCAGGCAGGCGCCCTGGTGCCCGTGCAGCAGCCGGTGAGCGCGCCCGCAGCGCCCGCGCAGGCCCCGACCGGTGGCGGTGGCCTCGAGCTGCCGATCATCGGCACGGTGCCGTTCACCGACACCGCCGCCCGCTGGATCCGCCCGCTGGTGCCCTCCTTCGTCGCCAACGCGATCGACTCGGCGACCCACCCGCTGCGCACCGCGCGCCAGGCCTTCGAGGAGGTCGAGGAGGTCACCTTCACCTTGCGCCGCACCCGCAAGGTCACCGTCGACACCCAGGATTCGCAGGCACAGCAGCAGCAGATGGTGCCCGCGGGCTACCAGCTGCAGGGCGGTCAGCCGGTGCAGGGCTACCTGCCCGCGGGCGGCTACCAGCAGCAGGCGCCGCAGTACCCGCAGCCGCAGTACCCGTACGCACAGCAGATCGCCTCGACCGTCGTCGACGCACCGTCGACCCGCTACCACCCGGACCCGCGCCAGTACCAGGCCGCGCCGAACTACACCGCGCTGCCCGCGGGCCAGGGCAACGGCCTGCCCGAGGCGGACGGCTACGGCGAGCTCGCCGGTGGCAACGCCAACGAACTGCCCGGCGGAAACCAGCGTCAGCTGCCCCCCGCCCGCTGATCACCGGGCGGCGGGACCCGAACGTGCCGTTCTCGTCCGCCGAAACCCAGCCCCGTACTCCCCGACCTCGAGGAGGGGACGGCCGCGCAGCGGCCGGTTCGCGGCCGTCCCGCCGGTCAGGCACCGTTGCGTAGGCGACGAAGGAGCAAGCAACGGTGCCTGACCGGCGGGACACCAGGGGCCGCGAACTCGAGCGCGCCAGCGCTCCAATCAACACAGCTTGGTGCGCACCGCGCTGAACGCCGCGAACAACAGCACCGCGACGATGCCGAGCACCGTCAGGTGGATGCCGCTGACGAATGCCTGGTTCGCCGAGGACAGGAACTCCTCGGCCACCGCGGTCGGTAGCTCGCTCGCGACCTCGATCGCGCCGCTGAGCGAGCCCGATGCGGTCGCCACCGCGTCGTCCGGCAGCAGCGACAGGTCCAAGCCGCGCCGGAAGATCGCCATCACGGTGCTGCCGAGCAGGGCGACGCCGAGGGCGAGGCCGGTTTCGTAGGCGGTCTCCGAAATGGCGGCCGCCGCACCGGCGCGTTCCTCGGGTGCCGAGCCGACGACCAGGTCGGCGGCCACGGTCATGGCCACGCCCGCGCCGAGGCCGATGCCGACGAAACCGAGGACGAAGGCCTCGGCGCCGGTGGTCGCGTCGACCGCGAGGAAGGCCGCCGCGCCGACCGCCGTGACGACCAGCGCACCGGCCAGCACGACCGCCGCGCGCCAGCGCCGGACGAGCCAGGCCGCCGCGAGCGAGCCGAACACGCTGGCCGCGAGGCCGGGCAGCATCAGCAGACCCGCCTCGAGCGGCGAGCGGCCGAGCACCAGCTGCAGATACTGCGAGCCGAAGAACAGCACGCCCGCCAGCGCGAACACCGCGAGCAGGTTGGTGAACACCGCGACGCGGAACCTCGGCAGCGCGAACAGCCGCAGGTCGAGCATCGGATCGGTCAGGCGACGCTGCCTGCGCACGAACAGCACGGCGGCGAGCACACCGGCCAGGCCGACCAGCAGCGCGCCGGTCGTCGGGCCGTGTGCCGCGGTCTCCTTCACCGCGTAGACCACCGGGACCAGCGCGAGCATCGACAGCAGTGCGCTGAGCGCGTCGAACCGGCCGGGGTTGGGGTCACGCGATTCGGGGATGAGCAGCGGCGCGAGCGCCAGCAGCACCAGCATGACCGGCAGGTTCACCAGGAACACCGAGCCCCACCAGAAGTGCTCGAGCAGCCAGCCGCCGACCAGCGGACCGGCCGCGGCGCCACCACCGGCCATCGCGCTCCACACACCGATCGCCAGGGTGCGCTGTCGCGCGTCCTGGAACATCGAGCGGATCAGGCCCAGGGTGGCGGGCATGAGCGTGGCACCGGCGACGCCCTGCAACACGCGCGCCGCGATCAGCATCTCGGGCGAGACCGCCCAGGCGGCCAGCGCCGAGGCGATGCCGAAGCCGACGGCGCCGATCAGCAGGAGCCTGCGCCTGCCGATCCGGTCGCCGAGGTTGCCCATCACGACCAGCAGGCCGGCGAGCACGAACGAGTACACGTCGATGATCCAGAGCAGCTGGGGAGTGCTCGGGGCGAGGTCGGCGCTGATCGCGGGCACGGCCAGGTCGAGCACGGTCGCGTCGACGGCGAGCAGCAGCAGGGCAAGGGCGAGTACGCCAAGGCCTGCCCATTCGCGCGGGGTGGCGTGCGGCGGAGTGGTGACGGGGGTGTTCATCGGTCTCTCGACTTTCGGGGTTTGGTAAACCGTCCAGCCGGTACAGTAACAGGAAAACCGTCCAGACGGTACAGTGATCGACGTGAGCCCTGGCACCCGCGATCGCATCCTCGACGCCCTGGAGACCCTGCTGCTCGAACGCGGCGCGGCCCAGATGACCCTCGACAACGTCGCCGCGGCCGCGGGCGTGTCCAAGGGCGGGCTGCTCTATCACTTCAAGAGCAAGGACGCCCTGCTCGTCGGGCTGGTCCATCGACTCGGTGAACGCGCCCGCGCCCAGCTCGACGAGACGCGGGCGAGCGGGACCTCGATCGCCGAGTGGTACCTGCAAACCCCGGACCCCACCACGCAGGCCGACGCCGTCGAACTCGCGCTGTACCGCTCCCTACTGGCGACCATGCGCACCATCGACGCCTCGGGCAGCGAACCCGACGAGGTGCAGCTCGCCCTCGACGGGGTGATGACGGCCTGGTCGGACGGCCTCGACGCCGAGGTGGACGACCCCGTCCGCGCCGACACCATCCGCCTGGTGGGCGACGGGGTCTACCTGCGCGCACTGCTCGGCCTGCCGCAGATCGAGCCCGCGCGCTATCGCGCCGTCGTCGACCGGCTGCTCGAGCGCTGAGCACAACAATTTCAGTGGACATCTGTACTCCGAACCGACACCGCGCCGGCCCGCGCGCCCAGACCGACGTCCAGCGCCGGAAAACGGATCACTGACTGGTCATATAGCAGCACGGCCGCAATGGTGACCTGGGCTACACATTGGGGCACATCTCGATGCTCGGTTTACAGTGCGATGGTGATCCACAGCGACGGACCGAAGGGCACGGCGAGCTCCGCGCCGTGGGGCTCGCCGCTGCTCGGACCGGTCGAGGAGAAGTCGTCCATCCGGCGCGTCCGGGTGCAGCTGCTGCTGACCCTGCCGTTGCTCGTCGCCAACTTGATCGGCATCACGATGATCGTGGTGCTCGCCGGGTTCGTGCTGCCCGGCCCGACCGTCTTCACCAGGCAACTCCTGCTGATCAACGCCGTGTTCACTCCGCTGTGCGCGGTCGCGGCGCTGGCGATCGGCACCGTGTGGGGAACCGTGGCCGGCCTGCGCACCATGCGCTGGGCCACCGACCCCGACCACATACCGACGCCGCCCGAACAGCGGGTCGCGGTGTCGGCGCCGCGCTGGATGGTGCTGCAACAGGCGGTGCTGTGGACGCTGGCGCTGGTCACGCTGACGATCGCCTACGGCGTCGCCGATCCCGCGCTGATCCCCAAGGTCGTGCTGTCCATCGGCGCCGCGGGAATCGTGGTGTGCGCCAACAGCTATCTGATCGTGGAATTCGCTCTGCGGCCGGTGACCGCGCGCGTGCTGCAGGCCGACCCGAATCGCCGCCGCGGCATCGGCGTGTTCGGCCGGACCATGCTGTCGTGGCTGGTCGGGGTCGGGGTTCCGGTGGCGCTGTCGATGACCGTCGCGGTGTGGGCGCTGGCCGATCCCGCGGTGAGCAAGGCCAGGCTGGCCGTGTGCATGCTCAGCCTCGGCGGCTCGGCTCTGCTGTTCGGGATGCTGTTGATGGCCCAGGTGGTCGCGGCGACGGTCGCCCCGATCAAGGGCGTTCGCCAGGCGCTGCGCCGCGTGGAGGACGGCGAGCTCGACACCGAGGTCACCCTCTACGACGGCACCGAGCTCGGTGACCTGCAGAGCGGCTTCAACCGGATGGTGCACGGCCTGCGCGAGCGCGCCATGATCGAGGACCTGTTCGGCAAGCACGTCGGCCACGATGTCGCGATAGCGGCGATCGCCTCCCAGCCGGTGCTCGGCGGTACCGAAACCGAGGCCGCGGCCCTGTTCATCGACATCATCGGCTCGACGACGATGGCCGCCACCCTGCCCGCCCCCGAGATCGTCGGCATCCTCAACCGGTTCTTCGACATCGTCGTCGACGAGGTGGAACGCCACGGCGGCCTGCTCAACAAGTTCGAAGGCGACGCCGCTCTAGCCGTATTCGGCACCCCCGCTCCGCTGGAAGACCTGGCAGGCTCGGCCCTCTCCTGCGGCCGCGCCATTCAGCGCAGACTCCGCGAAGCCTCCGACCTGAACGCAGGCATCGGCGTCGCCGCGGGCCGGGTCGTCGCGGGCAATGTCGGCACCCACAACCGCTACGAGTTCACCGTCATCGGCGACGCGGTCAACGAGGCGGCCCGCCTGTGCGAGCTGTCGAAGAACTACGAAGAACGCCTCCTCAGCTCCGCGACAACCCTGGCCGCCGCAGCCGACACCGAGTCAGCGCACTGGACTCTCGGCGAGACAGTCACCCTCCGCGGCAGATTGAAGCCAACCCGATTGGCCCTACCCCGGCTGTCTGGGCCCACCTTGAACCCAGCCACCTCGAACTCGAAGGCATCCGAGACCCACTGACACTCGGCCCGCCGGCTCTCAGCGCGAAACCTGGATCCCGCAGCCGACACTCCCAGCCCCCGCACGACCCGACCTCGAGCAGGGTCCGCCGCACAGCGGCCGCGAACTCGAGCGCGCCAGCGCTCCAAGAACAGAGCTAGACTCGGCCGCGTGCGTCCCGCCGTCGAAGCGGTCGGCGCCGTCGGGGCGGGAATCGATCCGGCACGAGCGCCTGCGCCACCGCCGCCATCTCCGCCGACGGTACCGATCCGGCCCCTGCGTTTCCGCGAATTGCTCGACGAGCCGTTCGCCCTGATCCAGGCCCATATCCGGGCGTTCGCGGCGCTCGGTGGTGGCGCGCTCGTGCTGACCGTGCTCGGGGTGCTCGGTGTCACCGGACTGGTCTCGCACCTGACCGACGGCTCCGACGACGGCACCGCGTGGGCCGCGGTCCTGGCGACCGCGGCCGGGGTGTGGCTGCTGCGGCTGGTGCTGCGTGGCACGACCGTCGCCATCGCGCTCGCCGACTTCGGCGGGGTTCGGTACGGCGTAGGCGGCGGGTTGCGGGCTGCCGGGCGACGGGCGGGGCCGCTGGTTCTCGCGCAGGTCATTTTCTCGCTCACCGGAATCGGGGTGCTGCTGGTCGGCAGTCTGCTGATCGTCACCTATCCCCTGGCGTTGATCTGGCTGTCGTACGTGCGGGCGCGCCGGTTCGTCGTCGAACCGGTGATCCTCGCCGAGCAGGCGGGTTTAGGTCTCGCCGTTGCCCGCTCGAAGGACCTGGTGCAGGGCGCGGACTGGTCCGTCGCCGGCCTGTGGCTCACCCAGCGGCTCATCTTCGCGGTACTCGCGGTGCCCGCGTTCGGCATTCCTTTCTTCCTGTCCGACTTCTCCGGCACGCACCGCTGGGCCTTCATCACGCTGCTGGTCGGCGGGCTGCTGTTGGTGGTGACGGTCGGCGAGATCATCGAGGCGACCAGCCGGGTCCTCTGCTACATCGACCGCCGGTGCACCCGCGAAGGCATGGACATCCGGATCCCCGGTGGTACCCGATGAGCGACAACAACTTCCCGGACATCCCCGGGGCCGCACCACCGCAACCCGGCCCCGGCGGCGCACCACCGCAACCGCGTCTCGGTGCGGCCGCCGACCACCGCGCCGCCGCCGAGAACGCGGCGGGTCGCCGCGACTACGACCGCGCACTGCGGGAACGCTTCCGTGCCGTCCTGCGCGCCCTCGAACAGGGCGGCACTCTCCCGGTCCGCCGATCACGCACCGCGCAGGAGACCGCCGACGACGCGACGACCGCGCTACCGCTGGAGCAGTCCACCGAATTGCACCCGGCGGCACGCAGTTTCGACGAGGTCGTCTACGGCGGCCGCGCCGCGACCGAGGACGAATACCGCAGGCTCGAATACGCCGACCGGTACTCGCAGTCGGCTCCCCCACCGGTCGACGAGCCGGTCGAACTCGAGATCGTCGAACGGGAATCCAAGCGCCGCAGGCAACTTCCGCCGCTGCCGGGGCTGCTCCGCAATCCCCGGTTCTGGGCAGCGCTGGCCGCCGGACTGGCACTGGCCCTGCTGCTGTATGCCACCTTGCAGTCGTGCGGTGCGCCCAACGCACCCGACGCGCCCGACCCGCCGGCACCGCCTGACCGGCCCGAGGACGACTTCGACCCCGATTTCGGCGAGGGCAAGGACTCGATCTTCACCCGCCTCCCCGGCTGGCTGGCCTTCGGCGGCCTGCAGTTCCTGATCGCCTTCGTCGCACTGATGTGGTGGCGCGGGCGCAGACGCGGCGCGCTGGTCGGCGAACCGCGACCGGTCGAAGTCGCCGCGAACGAACTGCTCGCGGGCCAGGCGGGTCTGTACCGTCGCTCCGGCGACGTCGCCCACGTCGCGCAGACCCTGCGCACGGCGACCCTGCGCCGGATCCGCCCGCGCCTTGGCGCGCGCGACCTCACCGACGACCAGCTCGTCGAGACGGCCGCCACCCGCCTCGGCGTGCCCGCCCAGCAGATCGGCACGGTCTTGTTCGGCCCGGTGCCGGACGAGACGACCCTGTATTACGTTGCCGCACACCTCGAATGGATCGAGACGGAGCTCTGATGACCGACAACACCGTCCTGCAGAAAACGCCGAGCGCCGCGGAGGCCGGTGCGGCGCTGGCTGCCCTGCGCACCGAGATCGGCAAGGCCGTGGTCGGGAACGACCAGGCCGTGCTGTACCTGGTGCTCGCGCTGCTGTGCCGCGGCCACGTGCTGCTCGAAGGCGTGCCGGGTGTGGCGAAGACGCTGCTGGTCCGCGCGCTGGCCACCTCGCTGGCGCTCGACCATGCCCGGGTGCAGTTCACGCCCGATCTGATGCCCGGCGATGTCACCGGCTCGCAGATCTACGACCCGCATTCGGCCGAGTTCACCTTCCGCCACGGCCCGGTGTTCACCAACCTGCTGCTGGCCGACGAGATCAACCGCACCCCGCCGAAGACGCAGTCCTCGCTGTTGGAGTCGATGGAGGAGCGGCAGGTATCGGTGGACGGTCAGCCCAAGCCGCTGCCCGATCCGTTCGTCGTCGTCGCCACCCAGAACCCGATCGAGCAGGAGGGCACCTATCCGCTGCCCGAGGCCCAGCTCGACCGGTTCCTGTTCAAGGTCGACATCCGGCTGCCCGACCGCGACGACGAGTTCCGCATCCTGCAGCGGCACGCGAACGGTTTCGATCCGCGCGATCTCGGCGCCGCCGGGTTGCGTCCGGTGGCCGGGCCCGAGCACATCGCCGCGGCCCGCGCCGCGATCGCCCAGGTGACGGTGAGTCCCGAGGTGCTGGCCTACATCGTCGACCTGTGCCGCGCCACGCGCAGCTCGCCCGCCGTCGCGCACGGCGCGTCGACCCGCGGCGCGACCGCGCTGCTGGCGGCCGCGCGCGCCTTCGCCTGGCTCAACGGGCGCGCCTACGTGACGCCCGACGATGTGAAGACCGTGGCCGTGGCCGTGCTGCGGCACCGGCTGCAACTGCGGCCGGAGGCCGAGCTGGACGGGGTGAGCACCGAGGGCGTGCTCTCGTCGTTGCTGGTCTCGGTGCCGGTTCCGGTGTAGCGGCGTGGTCGTCACAGGCCGGTTCGCGCTGCTCGCCACGATCGCGGCGGCGCTGGTGATGTTTCTCGTGCCGTCGTGGGTCGGCGTGCTCGGCGCGTGCGTCGCGCTGCTGGCGCTCGGGCTGTTCGATGTCGCGCTCACCGCGCGGGCCGGCTCGCTCACTCTGACCCGCGATCCGCTGACCGTCGTGCGGCTGGGCCGGAGCACCGAGATCGAACTCGTGGTGACCAATACCGGCACCGCGATGGTGCGCGGCATGCTGTGGGACGCCTGGCCCGACAGCACCCACGCCGATCACCGCACCCATCACCTCGCGCTGGCGCCGCGCACCCGGATCCGGTTGCGCACCAGCCTTACTCCCACCTATCGCGGCGACCGGGTGGCGGGCCCGGTGACGGTGCGGCTGCTCGGTCCGCTGGGGCTGACCGGTCGCCAGACCCGCCTCGACGTGCCCGCCAGGGTGCGCGCGCTGCCCGCGTTCCGCAGCGAACGGCTGCTGCGGTCGAAGGTGAAGCGGCTGCATCATCTCGAGGGCCGCAATGTCGCGAATACCCGCGGGCAGGGCACCGAGTTCGATTCGTTCCGCGAGTACGTGGCAGGCGACGATGTCCGCAGCATCGATTGGCGGGCCACCGCCCGCGCCGCCGATGTCCTCGTGCGCACCTGGCGGCCGGAACGCAACCGGCACATGCTGATGGTGCTCGACACCGGGCGGGCCAGTGCGGGGCGGGTCGGCGAGGGCACCCGACTGGATTCCTCGATCGAGGCGGCGCTGCTGCTCGGTGGGCTGGCCGCGGCCGCGGGCGACACCGTCGACCTCCTGGCTTACGACCGCCGCGTGCGCGCCGAGGCGACCGGTGCGAGCGGAAATCAGCTCCCACTCAAACTTATGCACACCCTCGCCGGCGTGACGCCACAGCTTGTGGATACCGACACCACCGGCCTGGTGCGGACAGTGATCTCCCGGGTGCGCAGGCGGGCACTCATCGTGTGGTTCACCAGTCTGGACGGTCCGACGGTCACCGAGCATCTGCTGCCCGCGTTGCCCACGCTCACCCGGCGGCACCGGGTGTTGATCGTCTCGGTCACCGACCCGGATATCGCCGCGGCCGCCCGTGACCGGTCCACCGCTGATGCCGTCTATACCGCGGCGGCGGCCGAAACCGTGCTGGCCGAGCGGGCTCTTGTGCAGGAATCACTGCGTCGACGTGGGGTGCAGGTGGTTGCCGCCGCACCGGACCAGCTGCCCGAGGCACTGGCCGACGAATACCTGGAATTGAAGCAGTCGGGATCCCTGTGAGTTGTGGACAGCCGAAGTTGTCCACCGCCACTCACAGTCCATCCACCGTCTCGCCAACATGTTGTGCACAGGGAGATTTCATCCACAGCTCTCAGCCGCGTGAAAGCTGCTGTCGCCGAGCCAGAACCGCGCCGAGGACGTGATACGGCGGGTATTCCGTCGGCACCGGGCGGCCGACAGCGGCACATACCGCCGCGACGAGCTGGGTACCGAGGTGGTGCTGGGCGGCCGGTGTCAACGTGCGCAACCTGGTCAGATACTGACGTACCGCCCCGGCCAGCTCGTCGGACATCCCGCTCGGATCGAGTTGTGCCGCCCAGCCGGTCAGCCAGGGCGGCGCGACGGCCAGCGCGGGCATCGGCAGGTTCTGCCGGGTGTGCACAACCACGGTCCCGGCGAGCACGTCACCGACCCGCTTGCCGTCGCGCGAGCACAGCGAGCTGATCACCGCGATCGCGCCGAACGCGCCGAGCATCCAGAAATCCACAATCGCGCCGGCCAGCCCGCGGGTGAGCGCGTGCCGGAAGTCGATCGGCCCGGCATCGGCACGCACGACGCGCAGCCCGAACGCCAGCTTCCCCAGTGAGCGCCCGCGTGAGACGGTTTCGCTGGTCACCGGGTACGCGACAAGCACGGTCACCAGGGTGACCACGGACATGACGCTCCACCATGCCGAATCGGCGTCGGCCGCGAGCAACAGCATCAGCCCGCCGTAGGCGAGGGTGGCCGCCAGCCCCAGCTGGATGAGCAGGTCGAGCAGAAAGGCGCCCGCACGGCTGGGAATGCGCGCGATCGGGAGTTCGAGCGCCACCGCTTCGCCGGTGGTGAATTCGGCCATGTGGCTAGCATTCCCGATATGGACACCGATGCCTACAGCTGGGCGCATCAACGGTCGTGGCATCGGTTGGATCAGCTGGTCCGCCAGCGCAAACTCTCCGGGGCCGAGGCCGACGAACTGGTCCGGCTGTACCGCGCCGCCTCCCAGCAGCTGGCGAAGCTGCAAGGCCACCACCCCGATCCGGAGCTGGTGTCCGGGCTCAGCGCCCTGCTGGCCAGGGCGAGGGGACGGGTGCTGGCCGCGCGCTCGCAGCCGTGGCGCGAAGTGGGCCGGTTCTTCACGCGGCACTTTCCCGCTGCGGTGTATCGCGCCTGGCCGTGGTGGGTTGCGGTGACCGCGATCTTCCTCGCCGTCTCCGCCGTGATCGCCGTCCTTGTGGACAACTCGTCGGCGGCGCGAAAAGCGCTGGGGATACCCGAGGGTGACACCTCGATCATCACCGGACCTGGTGGTGCGTTCGAGACCTACTACTCGGAGCACCCGAACGACGCCTTCGCCGCGCAGGTGTGGACACACAACTCGTGGGTGTCGGCGATCGCCCTGTTCACCGGTGTGCTGATCCTGCCGGCTGTGTATGCGCTGTTCATGAATGCGCTGAATCTGGGGATAACCGGTGGATTGATGGCCGACGCGGGACGGCTGGAGTCGTTCTTCGGATTCATCCTGCCGCACGGCACGCTGGAGCTGACGGCGCTGTTCGTCGCGGGTGGGGTCGGGCTGAAACTGGGCTGGACGCTGGTCGACCCTGGCCGGCGCAGCAGGGCGGCCGCTGTCGCCCGACAGGGCAGGGTGACGGCGACGGTGGCGCTCGGCCTGGTCGTCGTTCTGTTGGTGTGCGGTCTGATCGAAGGTTTCGTGACGCCGAGTCCGCTGCCGGCCCCGGTGCGCATCGCCTTCGGGTTCGCCGCCGAAGCGGCGTTCCTCTTCTACGTTTTCGGCCTCGGCCGCCGGGTCGCCGAGGAGCAGGACGCCACGGCCGCCGCGCCCGCGGCCCTGCCGGACCCGGCGGATCGCTGGTTGCCTTCCGCGCCAAAGTCGCTGGACCGGGCCTGAACTCGCAGATGCACGTGCATTTGCGAGGCAGGCAACTACGAGCACACCCACGCCGAGACAGCTCCGGACAACCGGCAGCTACGCGAGGTAACGAGAAGGTGTCGAACTCCCCCATTTGAGTTCCGCTGGCCGCAGCGAGTCGGGCTCGAGCTGCGGCCAGCGTTACCGTCAACTGTACACAATCGTTATGCCCATGCAACCCCCAACGCGCAGGTCCGGGGTACAGATTGCGAACCAGCAAACATCTGCCGATCCACTGATTTTCACCGCCGCAGCTAACTTCCGGCGGCTCTCTCGACGGGCGCTCGCCGGCACCGGAAATTCACCTTCGGCAAACCTTCGACAACGAGTCACCCGAGCGCCGGGGTGCTCGCGCGGGAATGTTCCCGCTGATTGCCGAAGGGTGAACAGGACCCCTCGCATAGCCGATCACCTGGGGATTCGGCAACGGAATTTCGATTTGCCGGACATGAAACGCTTTAAAAGAGACTTCAAGTTTGTTTACAACGCTGCAAACAAGATCAGCACCTAGCAATCGGGCTGTAGCACCTGTCACGAGGCCTTCATTTGGCCGAATGACCGGTTGCGAACGATCCGCCGAACGGCTCGGAATCGGCAGGAGAACACTCGGAACGCAGCGCGTACCGCGCGGTGTGATCTTCGCCTCACGAGCGACTTTCGAGCGTCGTCCGCGGGTAGGTCAGTCGCCGCGAATGACCTAGGTCACAGTGCCTTGGCGCCGATCGTGAACGCCTACGATTGCCGTATGCCCGGGGTCAAGGATCGCCTGCTCACGACCATCGCCGATCAGCTCGGTAATCCGCACGGAACGCTTGGCAAGGCAGTGGCTTTCGTCCTCAATCGCGGTAACAGGCGCGCCATCGCGGCTGCGGTCGACGCGGCGGCACCGAGCGCGGGCGCGACGGTCGCCGATATCGGCTTCGGCGGCGGTGTCGGGCTCAGGCTGCTGCTCGACCGGGTCGGTCCCGCCGGTGTGGTGCACGGCGTCGAACCCTCCCCCGACATGCTCGCGCGCGCCCGCTCCGGTGTCGCCATAGAGGTCGCGGCCGGCCGCGTCGTCCTGGCCGACGGCACCCTGGCCGCGCTCCCGCTGCCCGATGCGAGCCTGGACGCCGCGATCACCGTCAACACCATCTACTTCCTCGACGACCTGCCCGCCGCCTGCGCCGAGCTGGCCCGCGTGCTGCGCCAGGGCGGCATCGCGGTGATCGGCATCGGCGACCCCGAGGCGATGGCCAAGATGCCGTTCACCCCTTATGGATTCACCTTGCGTCCGGTCGCCGATGTCGTCGCAGCGCTGTCCGGCGCCGGTCTGACCGTCGAGCAGCGCACGCTGCCGAACCCGCCGATTCCGCACCACCTGCTGATCGCCCGCAAGGGCTGATCTCCCTCGCACAACGATCGCGCTATCGCCTGCCCAGAACCTTGACCGACCGGTCGGTCATAGCTAGCGTCGGTGCATGGGACTTCCCGAGAAGCTGACCGTCCCGACTCCCCACGGCGACATCGCGGTTCATCTGCGCGGCCGGTCGCCGGACGAGGCGCCGGGATTGCTGCTGCTGCACGCGAATCCGGGCGACCATCGCGACTTCGACGAGATCGTGCCCGCGCTGGCTCCCGACTGGGCGATCGCCGCGGTCGACTGGCCCGGCTACGGCGCGTCGACCGTCCGCGATCCGGAGCTGATCAGCATCGATGCGCTCGCCGGTGTGACTGTTCAGGTCGTCGAAGCGTTGTCCCGGTGTGGATTCGGTGCGTTCACGGTGATCGGTAACAGCGCGGGTGGGTATGCCGCCGTGCGCTTGGCCGAGCGCGCGCCGGGGCGGGTGCGCGGGCTCGTGCTCGTACAACCGGCGGGGTTCGCGCCGCGAAATGTGTTGACCAGGGCGTTCTTCCGCTTCGTCGCGAACCCTGTCGTCGCCCGTCGATACGTCGTGCCGAACGCGCGGATGTATCTGGGTCCACTCGACCGCGGCGGTGTGCGCGCCATCTTCGACCGGGCGCGGGCGATACCAGGGGATCCGGTCCGCCTCGCCGTCTATCGCAGGCTCTGGCGCAGCTTCGACGATCCACGTTTCGATCTGCCCGCAGGCGGGCCGGTGCTGCCCGATGTGCCCGTTCTGGTGGTGTGGGGGCGCAACGACCCATCGAATCCGTGGCTGATCAACCGTCGCGGCATCGCCGCCGTACTGCCGCGCGCGGAGGTGCAGGTCATCTCCACCCGGCACGAGCCGTTCGCCGAGGCCCCCGGCCTGTTCCTCGAGACGGTGCGGGATTTCCTGACGGCCAGTGCTGGAATGCGACCATGAGATCCGCCGAGCCAGGACGGCGCGCGCTGCTGGAGGCAGGCCGCACCCTGCTGTCCACCGAGGACCTGACCAGGCTGTCGGTCAACGCGATCGCCGCGCAGGCGAAGATGGCGAAGGGCAGCTTCTATCAACATTGGCCGAGCCGCGAGGCCTACTTCGTCGCCCTGCACCGCGCCTTCCACGACCACCTCGACGACCTGGTGTCCGCCGCCATCGCCGACCTCGCGCCCGGCCTGGCCCGCCTCACCGCGGGGATCACCGCCTATCTCGACGGCTGCCTCGCCGACCCAGCGACCAAGGGCCTGCTGGTTCAGGCGCGCACCGACGCCGGCCTCGGCACCGAAGTGGCGGCCCGCAACGCCACCGCCGCCGCCCTGCTCACCACCGACCTCGTCGCCGTCGGCTGGCCCGACCCGGAGCCCGTCGCCGTCCTGCTCGTCGCCGCGATCGCCGAAACCGCCCTCCAGGAACTGGACGCGCCAGGCCCGCGCCCCGACCTGCGTGAAGCGCTCGTCCGCCTGGTCGACCGCAGAAACGACTAGAGGCCCGATCCGGGTGGATCGAGCCTCTAGTCTTGGTGGGCGAAGGGGGACTTGAACCCCCACGTCCTTACGGACACTGGCACCTGAAGCCAGCGCGTCTGCCATTCCGCCACTCGCCCGAGCGACTGGAAAAATCTAACATGCCCCGCGGCCGAAAATAAAATCGGTCCTCTGACCTGCGATGATGCGGACGGATTCGGCTCGGGAACCGGGGCGCTCCGCCGGGAGTTACAGGGTTGGAGGATCGTGGATATCATGCAAGGAACGTGGTCGGGTCCGGACACGCCGTAACCAGCGTGTCGACCTGGTCGGACACGCGCACCGAAGGGAGGGCTGTGATGGGCATCGTGTCGAGATTCGAGCGTCGCTTACAGGGCGCCGTCGGTGACGTGTTCGCGAGGGTGTTCGGCGGCAGCGTCGTTCCCCAGGAGGTGGAGGCCGCGCTGCAGCGCGAAGCCGCAGATCAGGTGCAAGATCTCGGCGGCGGGCACAAGCTCGCGCCGAACAGTTACGTGATCACGATCAACGAATCCGATCACGGAAAGCTCGACGCCGATCACGACCTCACGACCAAGGCGTTCGCCAAACATCTGCAGGATTACATCCGCGAGCAGGGCTGGCAGACCTACGGCGAAGTGCACGTGGCGTTCGAGGCATCACCTACGCTGCACACCGGAATGTTCAGAGCGAGCGGCCGCGTCGACCCCGACGCCGGACGCGGGACCGCCCCACCTCGCCCCGAACCGCCACAACGACCCGCACACCCGCAACCAGGAGCTGGCCCCATGACGCACAACTCAGGCTACGAGCCAAGCCGAGAGCCCGCGGAGTCCGATCCACGCAACCGCGGGTACGCACCGCCGCCCGCCGGACGTGGTGCCGCTCCCGGCGCGTACCCCGACGAGTACGGCCAGCAGGGCGGCTACGGCGCCCAGCCCGGCTACGGCGATGCCGCGTACGGCCAGCAGGGTGGCGAATACCAGAACGGATACGACCAGCAGGGCGGCGCGCAGCCCGGCTACGGCCAGCAGGGCGGCTACGGCGCCCAGCCCGGCTACGGCGAGCAGGGTTACGACCAGCAGGGCGGCTACGGCCAGCAGGCCTACAGCCAGCAGGGCGGCTACGGCGCCCAGCCCGGTTACGCCGAGCCCGGCTACGACCAGCAGGGCGGCTACGGCCAGCAGGGTTACGCCGAGCAGCAGCCGGGCTACGGCCAGCAGGCCGGCTACGGCCAGCAGGGCTACGCCGAACCCGGTTACGACCAGCAGGGCGGCTACGCCCAGCCCGGTTACGCCGAGCCCGGTTACGGCCAGCAGGGCGGCTACGGCGCCCAGCCCGGTTACGCCGAGCCCGGTTACGCCGAGCCGGAGCAGGCGGGCTACGGCCAGCAGGGCGGCTACGGCGCCCAGCAGGGCTACGGCCAGGCCGCCGGTGCCGGCTACGGCGCGGCGCAGTCCAGCTACTCGGCAACGCTGCAGCTCGACGACGGCAGCGGCCGCACCTACCAGCTCCGCGAGGGCAGCAACATCATCGGCCGCGGCCAGGACGCGCACTTCCGGCTGCCCGACACCGGTGTGTCGCGCCGCCACATCGAGGTGCGCTGGGACGGCCAGACCGCGATGCTGTCGGACCTCGGTTCCACCAACGGAACCCTGGTCAACGGCTCGCCCGTACAGGATTGGCAGCTCGCCGACGGCGACGTCATCCGGGCCGGACATTCCGAGATCCTGATCCGGATCGTCTGATCCCGTAAGCTGCGCGGTGCACGTCACGAGTCGACGCTGTCGGCCCTATGATGCTGCCATCACACGCACGGCCCCGACCTCGGGGCCCGCAAGCCAGCACGCTGGTGGGGGTGGTTCGCCCCGCACCTGCCGTACCGACGTACCCGGGCGAACAGGAGGTGGAACGCCGTGCAGGGATTGATCCTGCAATTGACCCGCGCGGGGTTCCTGCTGCTGCTCTGGTTGTTCGTCTGGGCCGTCCTGCGGACCTTGCGCAGCGATATCTACGCGGCATCCGGCATCCGGATACAGCCCAGGGCCGCACGCGGTTCCGCGGTGCTGCCTTCCTTCAGCCGAGGCCAGAAGGGCGCCAAGTATCTAGTGGTGACTCACGGTTCACTCGCCGGCACTCGAATCACCCTCGGCACGCAGCCGGTCCTCATCGGCCGCGCCGACGATTCGACGCTGGTACTCACCGACGACTATGCCTCGACCAGGCACGCGCGACTCTCTCAGCGTGGTGACGACTGGTACGTGGAGGACCTCGGCTCCACCAACGGCACTTATCTAGACCGCGCGAAAGTCACCACCGCCGTCCGCGTTCCGCTCGGTACTCCTGTCCGGGTCGGCAAAACTGTGATCGAGCTGCGATCGTGACACTTGTTCTGCGCTACACCGCGCGAAGCGACCGGGGCCTCGTCCGAGGCAACAACGAGGATTCGGTCTACGCGGGCGCGCGCCTGCTGGCCCTCGCCGACGGCATGGGTGGCCACGCCGCCGGTGAAGTCGCCTCCCAGTTGATGATTGCCGCCCTGGCGCATCTCGACGACGACGAGCCCGGCGAGGACATCCTCAACAAGCTCGACCGCGCCACCCGCTCCGGCAACGCCGCCATCGCCGATCACGTCGAGGCCGAACCCGAACTCGACGGCATGGGCACCACGCTCACCGCCATCCTGTTCGCGGGCCGCAAGCTCGGCATGGTGCACATCGGCGACTCGCGCGCGTACCTGCTGCGCGACGGCGAACTCACCCAGATCACCCGCGACGACACCTTCGTGCAGTCGCTGGTCGACGAGGGCCGCATCACGCCCGAGCAGGCGCACACCCATCCGCAGCGGTCGCTGATCATGCGCGCTCTCACCGGCAACGAGATCGAGCCGACGCTGATCATGCGCGAAGCCCGCGCCGGGGACCGGTATCTGCTGTGCTCCGACGGCCTTTCGGACGTGGTGAGCGACGAGACCATCGGCAACACCATGCGCGAGGGCAACACCGACGAGTGCGCCGACCGGCTCATCGAGCTGGCGCTGCGCAGCGGCGGGCCCGACAACGTCACCGTCGTCGTCGCCGACGTGATCGATCTCGACTACGGCCAGAGCCACCCGATCGTCGCAGGCGCCGCCTCCACCGAGGAGGAAGAAGACAGCCCGCCGCCGAACACCGCGGCAGGCCGGGCCGCCGCGATGCGCCCGCCGCGCGCGCAACCGCGCCGGGCCGCCACCGCACCGCCGCCGCCGGAGCCCAAGTCGCACAAGCTGCGCTGGCTGCTGCTCTCGCTGGCACTGATCGCCGCCGTCGTGGTCGGACTCGTGGTCGGCTACAAGATGATTCGCAGCAACTACTACGTGGGCGCCGACAACGACCAGGTGGTCGTGATGCGCGGTCTGCCCGGCTCGATCCTCGGCTACTCGATCCACGATGTCGAGCTCACCGGCTGCGTCAACAGCAAGGGCGAGCTGACGCTGGTCGAAGCGGGCAAGACGGCGCCGAACGGCTGCAAGAAACTGATGGTCAGCGACCTCAAGCAGACCGGCCGCGACCAGGTCCAGAAGGGCCTGCCGCCGGACTCGCTGGACAAGGCGCGCGACAGCATGAAGATGCTGGCGCGCAACGAACTGCTGCCGCCCTGCCCGAAGAAGGAATCGGTGCCGCAGCCCGGCGTGCTGCCCACCGAGCAGCCGCCCGTGATCCCCGGTGGCGCACCGACCCCCGGCCCTGATCAGCCCGCGACGCCGACCACACCGGCTCCGCCGACGACGACCGTCCCCACGACAACTCCGCAGATCTCAGGGGAGAACTGCCGGGTGACGGACTGATGTCCGCACCGGCACCGCCGTCGGCTGGGGCTTTCCCCAGCCCCCCTGGCGGATTCGCGCCAGCACCACCCCCGTCGACGCGACGCAACCAGGAGTTGCTGTTGCTGGCGGGGGCGGCGGGGATCACGACGGTGTCGTTGTTCATCGTCGAGGCGAGCCAGGAACAGTCGATCACCTGGGACATCGCCAAGTACGGGCTGGCGTTCCTCGCGCTGTTCGGGATCGCGCATCTGGCCGTGCGACGGTTCGCGCCGTTCGCCGACCCACTGCTGCTACCGATCATCGCGCTGCTCAACGGTTTGGGCCTGGTGCTGATCCACCGGCTCGATCTCGCGGACGCGCAAAAAGCCGCGTACGACTCGAGCCCGATCCCCTCCCCCGACGCCAACCAGCAGATCATGTGGACCGGCCTGGGCATCGTGGTGTTCATCACCCTGCTCATCGTCTTGCGGGACTACCGCACGCTCGCGCGCTACACCTACACCCTAGGCCTGGTCGGCCTGGTCGCGCTGGCGATTCCGGCACTGCTGCCGAGCCGGTTCTCCGAAGTCAACGGCGCCAAGATCTGGATCCGGCTGCCTGGATTCAGTGTGCAGCCGGGTGAATTCGCCAAGATCCTGCTGATCGTGTTCTTCGCCGGTGTGCTCGTTGCCAAGCGCGATCTGTTCACCGCGGCGGGCAAGCACTTCCTCGGGATGGAGTTCCCGCGGCCGCGGGACATGGGCCCGATCCTGATCGTCTGGGTCGTCTGCATCGGTGTGCTCGTCCTCGAAAAGGACCTCGGCACTTCACTGCTCATCTTCGGCACGGTGCTGGTGATGATCTACATCGCCACCGAGCGGGTGGGCTGGCTGGTCATCGGCGGCGGCCTGCTCGTGCTCGGATTCGTCTTCGCCTACCAGCTTTTCGGGCACGTGCGGGTGCGCGTCGACACCTGGCTGCACCCGTTCGACGACTACCACAACACCGGGTATCAGATCTCGCAGTCGCTGTTCGGTTTCGCGACCGGCGGGCTGGCCGGCACCGGGCTCGGCAGCGGACGGCCCAACCAGGTGCCCTTCGCCAAGACCGACTTCGTCGTCACCACCATCGGTGAGGAGCTCGGCCTGATCGGGCTCACCGCGGTGCTGATGCTGTTCCTGATCTTCATCGTACGTGGGCTGCGCACCGCGCTGGCCGTGCGCGACAGCTTCGGCAAGCTGCTCGCGGCCGGCCTGTCGTTCACGATCGCGATCCAGATCTTCGTCGTCGTCGGCGGCGTCACCAAGCTGATCCCGCTCACCGGCCTGACCACGCCGTTCATCTCCTACGGCGGTTCGTCGCTGCTGGCGAACTACGCGCTGCTCGGGCTGCTGATCAAGATCTCCGATGCCGCCCGCGCGCCCGCACCGGCGCGCAAGCGCGGCCCGGCGCCGATCGCCGAGGCGCCGACCGAGATGTTCCGCAGGTCGGAAGGCAGGGCGAGCGAATGAACACTCCACTACGTCGCGTCGCCGTCGCCGTGATGGTGATGGTGGTCGCGTTGCTGATGAACGCGACCTACCTGCAGGTGATCAAGGCCGACGATCTGCGCAGCGATCCGCGCAATGTGCGCGTGCTGCTCGACGAGTACTCGCGCCAGCGCGGTCAGATCTCCGCGGGCGGCACCGTGCTCGCCAGCTCGGTCGCCACCGACGACCGGTACAAGTATCTGCGCCAGTACCCGAGCACCCCGCCCGCGTACGCGCCGGTCACCGGTTTCTACTCGATGCAGTACGGCAAGACCGGCCTCGAACTGGCCGAGGACCCACTGCTGTCGGGCAACGACTCGAGCCTGTTCGGCCGCCGTCTCATCGACATGTTCTCCGGGCGCGACCCGCGCGGCGCCAACGTGCTCACCACGCTGAACCCGATGATGCAGCAGGTCGCCTACGACCAGATGACCTCGAAGGGCTACACCGGCGCCGTTGTCGCGATCGAGCCGAGCACCGGCAAGATCCTGACGATGGTCTCGACCCCCAGCTACGACCCCAACGAGCTGTCGGGCCACGACGGCGCCGCGGGCCGGGCCGCGTGGGAGCGGCTCAGCACCGATCAGAGCCAGCCGATGCTCAATCGCGCCGTCTCGCAGACCTACCCGCCCGGGTCGACCTTCAAGACCATCGTGACCGCGGCCGCGCTCTCCAACGGCGTCGCCGGTCCCGACGATCAGTTCACCGCGGCGCCCAACATCACCCTGCCCGGCACCAGCACCACGCTGGAGAACTACAACGGCAGCACCTGTGGTGACGGGCCGACCGCCAGCCTCTACGAGGCGTTCCGGCGCTCCTGCAACACCGCGTTCGTCGAACTCGGCGTGAAGGTCGGCGCGAGCGCGATCAAGGACGAGGCCGCCGCGTTCGGCATCGGCCCGCACCGCGGCGTGCCGATTCCGGTCGCCGAGTCGACCGTCGGCCCGATCCCCGACAACGCCGCCCTCGGCCAGTCGAGCATCGGTCAGCGCGATGTCGCGGTCACCCCGCTCGACATCGCGGTGGTGGCCGCCACGATCGCCAACGGTGGGACCAGGATGCAGCCGTATCTGGTCGACCAGACCCAGGCGCCGGACCTGTCCGAGCTCAGCAAGACCAAGGCGGTCTCGGTCGGACAAGCCGTGAGTCCCCAGGTAGCGTCGACCCTGACGAATCTGATGGTCGCCTCGGAGAGCAATACCGCGGGCGGTGGCCGGTCCCCGTACCAGATCGCGTCCAAGACCGGCACGGCCGAACACGGCAGCAATCCCCGTAACACCCCGCCGCATGCGTGGTATATGGCGTTCGCGCCCGCGCAGAACCCGAAGATCGCCATCGCGGTGATCGTCGAGAACGGCGGCGACCGGGCACTGGCGGCCACCGGTGGTTCGGTGGCCGCTCCGATCGCCAGGTCGGTGCTGGACGCGGGCCTGGCAGGGGGCTGAACGAAATGAGTGTGCGAGTGACAACACGGGGGCCCCGATGCTGAACAACGGCGCCATGATCGCCGACCGCTACCGCCTGCAGCGGCTGATCGCCACCGGCGGTATGGGCCAGGTGTGGGAAGCGATGGACACCCGTCTCGACCGGCGGGTCGCGGTCAAGGTCCTCAAGACCGAGTTCTCCGCCGACCCGACGTTCCGTCAGCGGTTCCGGACCGAGGCGCGCACCACCGCGCAGCTCAACCACCCCGGGATCGCGGGCATCTACGACTACGGCGAGACCACCGACCCCTCCGGCGGCGAGACCGCCTACCTGGTGATGGAGCTCGTGCAGGGCGAACCGCTCAACGCGGTCCTGAACCGGATGGGCAGGCTCTCGGTCGTCCAGGGTCTGGACATGCTCGAGCAGACCGGCCGCGCACTCGAGGTCGCGCACGCCGCCGGCGTCGTGCACCGTGACGTGAAGCCCGGAAACATCCTGGTGACCCCCACCGGCCAGGTGAAGATCACCGACTTCGGCATCGCCAAGGCGGTCGACGCCTCGCCGGTGACCAAGACCGGCATGGTGATGGGCACCGCCCAGTACATCGCGCCCGAGCAGGCCGTCGGCGAGGACGCCACCGCGGCCAGCGACGTGTACTCCCTCGGCATCGTCGGCTACGAAGCGCTGGCGGGCGTGCGCCCGTTCACCGGTGACGGCGCCATCACCGTCGCGATGAAGCACGTCCGTGACGCGCCCCCGCCGATGCCCGCCGATCTGCCCGCCAACGTGCACGAGCTGATCGCGATCACGATGGCCAAGGACCCGAGCCAGCGCTACAGCAGCGGGGGCGAGTTCGCCGACGCGGTCGCGGCGGTGCGGGCCGGTCACATGCCGCCCCCGCCCGCGGGTGTCGGCCCGTCGATGACCGGCGCGACCCGGGTCCTGCCGCCCGGCCCGACGACGGTGATCCCGGCCGCCGCGGACTACGACGGCGCGACCATGCGCTTCGGTCACCAGGCGCCGCAGCCGATCACCCCCGGCGGCGGTTACACCGGCCCGGCGACGCAGGCCGCGGCTCCGGCCGCCGTCACGCCCGAGACCAGGAACAACAACCAGAAGTGGCTGATCGCGCTCGGCATCGGCGCGCTGGTGCTCGGTGGCGGTGTGCTGTGGCTGCTGTTCGGCGGTGAGCCGAATCGCGACTCCGGCACGCCGACCACCACCGTGCAGACCACCAAACCGCTGCCGCCGCCGGTGACCACCACCAAGCAGCTGCCGCCGCCGATCGAGCCGCCGAGCGAGGCGCCGACGACCACGCAGCCGCCGCGGCCGACAACCACCACCGAGGAGCCTGCGCCCACCACGACGGAACCGCCGGTGACGACGACGCAGCCGCCGACCAAGACGACCAAGCCCGAGCCGACCACCACGGCCAAGACCACCAAACCGACCACCACCAAACCGGTGGAGGGTACGACGACGGTCAACGGACGTCCGCGGCTGCCCACGCTCGACCTGCCGTTCCCCGACGCCCCGAACGCGATGGGCCCGAAGATCACCGTCGACAACACTCCGTCACAAGGACAACCATGACCACCCCGAAGAATCTCTCCTCGCGGTACGAGCTGGGCGAGATCATCGGGTTCGGCGGCATGTCGGAGGTGCACAAGGCACGCGACGTGCGCCTGTCGCGCGATGTCGCGATCAAGGTGCTGCGCGCGGATCTGGCCCGCGATCCCACGTTCTACCTGCGGTTCAAGCGGGAGGCGCAGAACGCGGCCGCGCTGAACCATCCGGCCATCGTCGCTGTGTACGACACCGGCGAGGCCACCGTCGACGGCGGCCCGCTGCCCTACATCGTCATGGAGTACGTCGAGGGCGACACCCTGCGCGACATCGTCCGCGGCAAGGGCCCGCTGGCGCCGCGCAAGGCGATGGAAGTCGTGGCCGACGTATGCGCCGCGCTCGATTTCAGCCACAAGGCCGGGATCGTGCACCGCGACATGAAGCCGGCCAACATCATGATCAACCGCGCCGGTGCGGTGAAGGTGATGGACTTCGGCATCGCCCGCGCGATCGCCGACAGCTCCAACCCGATGACCCAGACCGCCGCGGTGATCGGCACCGCCCAGTACCTCTCGCCGGAGCAGGCGCGCGGCGAGACCGTCGACGCCCGCTCCGATGTGTACTCGGTCGGCTGTGTGCTGTTCGAGATCCTCACCGGGCAGCCGCCGTTCACCGGCGACTCGCCGGTCGCGGTCGCGTATCAGCACGTCAAGGAGGATCCGCCGCTGCCGTCGTCGGTCAATCCGGGCGTGCCGCGCGAGCTGGATTCGGTGATTCTCAAGGCGATGGCCAAGAACCCGGCCAACCGGTACCAGACGGCCGCGGAGATGCGCGCCGACCTGATCCGGGTGCTCGGCGGGCAGAAGCCGAGCGCGCCGATGGTGATGAACGACGAAGATCGCACCACCATCATGGATTACGAGGACGAGCCCGCTCCGCGGTCGTTCCGTGATCGCCGCGACGACACCTCCGAGCAGGCCGCGATCGCGCCGCCCGCCGAGGGCCGCAACCGCACCGGTCTGATCGCGCTCGGTGTCGCCGCCGCACTCGCGGTGGCCTTCGGATTGTTCTGGGTGCTGGTCGGGCCGGGGAGCAAGCCGGACCAGGTCGCCGTGCCCGATGTGTCGGGCCAGCCCTCCCAGCAGGCGCAGACCGCGCTGCAGAACGCCGGGTTCCACGTCGCCGTGCTGCAGAAACCGGACGGCAAGGTGACGCCGGGCAATGTCATCGCGACCCAGCCGCTCGGCGGTTCCCGGATCGACGAGGGCAGCACCGTCACCCTGCAGGTCTCGACCGGTCCTTCGCAGGTCCAGGTGCCGCGGCTGGCGGGTCTCACGCAGGCCGAGGCCGAGCAGAAGCTGAATTCGATCGGGCTGCAGCTGAATCCGAACGTGGCGCGCAAGGCGTCGAGCACCGCCGAGACCGACAAGGTGATCTCGCAGGAGCCGAGCGCGGGCGTGCGGGTCGACATCGATCAGCCGATCGTCATCACCATCGGTTCCGGGCCGGAGCAGGTCAGGGTGCCGACGGTGGTCGGCCAGGACATCGGTGTCGCCCAGCCGAATCTGGCCGACAGCGCCGGCTTCAAGGTCGAGATCCAGGAGGTGAAGTCCACCGCGCCGAGGGGCCAGGTGCTCTCCACCAACCCGGCGGGCGGCAGCACCGCGGAGAAGGGCTCGACCATCACCGTGCAGGTCTCGGCCGGTGACCGGATCACCGTTCCCGACCTGAGCGGGCTCACCCCGACCCAGGCGCAGGAACAGCTGCGCGCGCTCGGCTGGACCGGTCAGCTCAGCCAGACCACGGTGATCACGCTCGACGGCAGTGCGTCGGGCAAGGTCGTCGGCCAGAGTCCGGCGGCGGGGTCCTCGGTCACCATGACCAGCAACGTCGTGCTGCAGGTAGGTGCTTCACCGATTCCGCGCTGAGGTCTCGATTGCGTGGAGAACCTACCTGCCGCGGCGCGGCGGGCGCAGAATGAGGCTGCTTCATCCCAACCAGCAACGCTGAACGAGGAGGTAGCCCTATGACCACGGCCAGGGACATCATGAAGCCCGGTGCGCAGTGGATCACCCGCGGCGACACCGTATCGACCGCCGCGACGGCGATGGCCGATCTCGGTGTCGGATCGCTTGTCGTCGCCGATGACGACGAGCGCATGTGCGGCATCATCACCGACCGCGACATCGTCGTGAAGTGCATCGCGCTCGGCCTGTCCCCCGAAACGACGACCGCGGCCGAACTGTGCGAGTCGACCCCGCGCTGGGTCAGCGCGGACGCGGATGTGGAAGACGTGCTCGACCAGATGGAGAGCCATCGGGTCAAGCGGATGCCGGTGATCGACAACAAACGGCTGGTCGGCATGATCAGCGAGGCCGATCTGGCCAGGCACCTCGACGACAATCAGCTCGGCGAGTTCGTGACCGCCATCTACGGGCGGCCCTGAGCCTCAGCCCAGATCTAGATGAGTGTTCATCGACATGGCCTCGGCGGCCAGGTCGGTGAGTTCGACCACGCGCACGCCGTGCCTGCGGAGTTTGTCCACACCCTCGCACGCGGCGACGAACAGGCTCGGCTCGCGCCAGGCGATGACGACGGTCGGGATACCGGCGGCCAGGATCCGGTCGGTACACGGCGGTCGGCTCGCCGTGGCGCGGGTCGAGCACGGTTCGAGCGTGGTGTAGATCGTCGCCCTGGTCAGCCGTGGGTCGTCGGGGTCGAGCTTGTTCAGCGCCGATTCCTCCGCGTGCACCTTCTCGTCGGTCTCGCGCGACCAGCCGGTCGCGATCTCCACCCCGTCGGCGACGATCACCGCGCCGACGGAGTAGGCCGTTGTGCTGGGCGGACAGTTCCTGGCCAGGTCGATCGCCCTGTGCATGAATCGGTGGTCGGTGCTGTCGGCACTGTCTGCGCTCATCGAATTCCCCTGCTGGTCGGGAGTTATCCACAACTGTCGCATGATGTGGAGTCGGTCATGTTCAGGTGTGCAGCGATTCGTTCGACAAACTGTGGACAGTGATATTTCCGCAGGTCGGTCCCATGATTTCGAACACAGGGACGGTTAGCGAACGGGCTCGTCCGCATCGCCGACCAGGTACTTCAGCACAGCGACATCCCCAAGTTGTTCCACACCCGCCAAGCGCAGCCGGCGTTGTGCACCGCCGGGGAACTGGGCCGGGCCGACGAAGCGCGGCGCGGCCGGGTCGCCGACCAGGATCGGCGCGATCGCGAGCCGGATCTCGTCGACCAGGTCGGCGGCGAGGAAACCGGTGTGCATCCCGGTGCCGCCCTCGACCATCAGCCTGTGGATACCGCGCTCGCCCAGATCGTCGAGCAGCGCGGACAGGGCGAGTTCGGGGCCGAGCGCGATGACTTCGGCCAGCCCGGCCAGCCGGTCACCCAGCGTCGCCGCGCCCGCATCGGAGGTGTAGACCAGCTTGTCGCCACCGGTGTGCCAGAAACGCAGCTCGGGATCGAGCTCACCGGAGGCGGTGACGGTGATCTTGACCGGATACTCCGGTTTGCCCGCCGACACCCGGTCGGCCCTGCGTTCGGCGCTGTTGACCAGCAGCCGGGGATTGTCGGCACGCAGCGTCTGCGCGCCGATCAGGATCGCGTCGGACTCGGCCCGCACCTGATCGACCCGGTCGAAGTCCGCGCTGTTGGACAGCAGCAGCCGCTGGGCGCTCGCGTCGTCGATATAGCCGTCCAGGCTGGCCGCCACCGACAGCAGTACCCAGGGCCTCACTGGGTCACCAGCGCGGCGACCTCCGCTTCGAGCGCCGATACCAGGGCCTCGGCGGGACGCTGCCCACACACTTCGAGCCAGTTGGCCAGCATTCGGTGCCCGCCCTGGGTGAGCACCGACTCGGGATGGAACTGCACGCCGTGGATCGGCAGGGTGCGGTGGCGCATGGCCATCACGATCCCGCTCTCGGTGTGGCCGACAACCTCCAGCTCGTCCGGGATCGTCTCGGGGAGCACGGTCAGCGAGTGGTAGCGGGTCGCGGTGAACGGGTCGGGAAGGCCGGCCAACACGCCCGAGCCGAGGTGGAATACCTGGCTGGTCTTGCCGTGCAGCAGCTCCGGCGCCCGGTCCACGGTCCCGCCGAACGCCTCGCCGATGGCCTGGTGTCCGAGGCACACGCCGAGCAACGGCACCTCGTGCTTGGCCGCCGCGTGGACCAGCGGGATGCTGGCGCCCGCCCGGTCGGGGCTGCCCGGCCCCGGGCTGACGAGCACGCCGTCGAAGGTCCCGCCCTCGTCGCCGCGGGTGAGCAGGGTGTCCAGGTCGGCGAGGCGCTGGTCGTCGTTGCGCCAGACCACGGCCTCGGCACCAAGCTGGCCGAGGTATTGCACCAGGTTGAACACGAAGCTGTCGTAGTTGTCGACGACCAGAACACGCATGCGTCGAGAGTACGTGGCGACCCCGTAGGTCGTCGCATCCAATACCTGGTGGGATAGCCTAGGAGTTACCTGTATTCCGAATTCGAGGACGTCATGCCCAAGTCCAAGGTCCGTAAGAAGGCCGACTACACCCCGAGCCCTGCCAGCCGCACCCCGGTGAAGGTGAAGGCGGGCCCGTCGCCGGCTTGGTACGTCGCGATCATGCTTGGTTTCATGCTGGCAGGCCTCGTCTGGCTGCTGGTGTATTACCTGGCCGCCGAGCAGATCGGCTGGATGAACGATCTCAACGCGTGGAACTTCCTGATCGGGTTCGGCCTGATGGTCATCGGCCTGATCATGACCATGCGATGGCGCTGACCAGCCGGTACGCGCCGGATTACACCGGTGTTATTCATGCACACCTGTGGATGAAGCTGTGGACAACTCGAGGAGCAATGGGGGACGACGCCGCGTGAACGCTGTGGATTCCGCAGGCAGCACCTCGTGGACAACTCCCACCGCCGGTCTCGTCGCGGTGTCCGGCGGCGGTCTGATCCTGGTCGTGGCCGCCGTGCTTGCCCAGGACGGACCCAGCAGGCTGCTCGTCGGCCTGGCCGCGGTCGCCGTCCTGGGGATGGCCGTGCTCGGTTTCCGGCAGCGCCCCCGGTTGACCATGGTGTCCGGCCCCGCGCCGCGCCTGGTGGTCGGCACACTCACCGGGCCGAAGGAGTACCCGCTGGATCGGATCGACCGGATCCGGATGGTCTCCTACCGCCGCCTCGGCCGGAAGTCGGCGATGCTCGAGATCGACGTCCAGCACGAGGGCTCGGAGCGGCTGCTGATCTTCGGCCGCTGGGATCTCGGCACCAACCCGCACGATGTCTACGACGCGCTGGTCGTCAACGGCTTCGCCTCGGTGGCCGACTGATTCCGCAACGTTTCACGTGAAGCAAAGAACTCCCCGTCGCGACTGTCGCGGCGGGGAGTTCTGCTGTGTACGGCTCGATCAGCCGATGGTGATCGAGGAGATCACGACCGGCTCTTCCGGGCGATCGTTGCGATCGGTCTTCACCGCGGCGATCGCGTCGACGACCTTGCGCGAATCGGGATCGACCACCTCGCCGAAGATGGTGTGCTTGCGATTCAGGTGCGGCTGCGCGCCGACGGTGATGAAGAACTGCGAACCGTTGGTGCCCGGCCCCGCATTGGCCATGGCCAGCAGGTAGCCGCGGTCGAAGCGCAATTCGGGGTGGAACTCGTCGCCGAATTCGTAGCCAGGCCCGCCGCGACCGGTGCCCGTCGGGTCGCCGCCCTGAATCATGAACCCCGGGATCACCCGGTGGAAGACGGCGCCGTCGTAGAACGGGCCATCCTCGGTGCCACCGGCGTTGGCGGTGGTGTACGGCGCGCTGCCGTCGGCGAGACCGACGAAGTTGCGCACTGTCTTCGGGGCGTGGTTACCGAAAAGCGCGATCTTGATATCGCCGTGGTTGGTGTGCAGCGTCGCCACGGCCGTCTGGTTGGGTGAGGTCACGCGCTTATGGTGCCACGGGCGCAGCTCGAGGCCTCCGAACCTGAGGGGAGCGTCTCGTAGAGTGGTCGCATGAAGCTTCGTAACCCGCTCATCGCGTCCCTCGCGATCGCCGGGGCAGGCGCCCTGGCCCTGCTGGCCCGCAGCAAGCGTCCGCAACTTCCCGAGCCCGCCGCCGAGCCGCCGCGCCTCGGCTACTCCCGCAACGGTGCCGCGCCGGCCCCCGTCTCGGAGACCGGCGCGCACTGAACCGTCAGCGGCTGACGGACTTCTTGTACTGCACCTGAGCCAGCGGCACGAACACGATCAGGATCACCACGATCCACATCAGCGTCGTGGCCACCGGGTTCTGCATCGGCCAGGCCTCCGAGGGCGGACCCAACGGGTTGGTGTTGCCGAACAGGTCGCGCACGGCCTGGGTGAGCGCGGATACCGGGTTCCATTCGGCGAAGACGCGCAGCGGCCCCGGCAGGCTTTCCAGCGGCACGAACGCGTTCGAGATGAACGTCAGCGGGAAGATCACCATGAAGCTGGCGTTGTTGAACACCTCGGGCGCGCGTACGAGAAGTCCGACGACCGCCATGATCCACGACAGCGCGTACGCGAACAGCAACATCAGCACGTAGGCCAGCACCGCGTCCAGGAACGACCCGCGGATCCGCCAGCCGACGATCAGGCCGGTCAGCGACATGACGACCAGGCTGACGATGTTGATCACGACGTCGCTGATCGTGCGGCCGACGAGCACTGCCGACGGCGCCATCGGCAGTGACCGGAACCGGTCGATGATGCCCTTCTGCATGTCCTCGGCCAGGCCGGCTCCGGTGAAGGTGGCGCCGAAGACCACGGTCTGCGCGAAAATGCCCGCGATCAGGAATTCGCGATAGCCGCCCGCGACGCCCTCGATCTGGATCGCCGAGCCGAAGATGTAGGCGAACAGCAGCACGAACATGATCGGCGACAGCGTCGTGAAGACCAGCACGTCGGGCACGCGCTTGATCTTGATGACATTGCGCTTGGCGATGGTCACGCTGTCGCTGACAACCATCGAGAGCCGTTCACCGAGCCCGGGGCTCTGCACGTCCGCCGCCTTGTTCAGCGTGGTGCTCATCGCTTCTGTCCTTCCGTGGCGCCGACGGTCTGTGCCTCGGCGTCGCCGTTGACGAGTTCCTCGGCCTCGTGCCCGGTGAGGGTGAGGAAGACGTCGTCGAGCGACGGCCTGCGCAGCGCGACGTCGTTGATCTGCACCTTCTGCTCGCTGAGCAGTCCGATCGCGGTGACCAGGTCCTGCGAGCCGTTGGCCACCGGAACGGTGACCCGGCGCAGGCCGGGTTCGAGGTGGATCTCGCCGTCGGCCAGTCCGGCCAGCGCCTGCTGGGCAGGCCCGAGCTGATCGGCGGTGGCGACGGTGAGTTCGATGCGGTCGCCGCCGACGATGGCCTTGAGTTCGTCGGCGGTGCCGCGGGCGATCACCTTGCCGTGGTCGATGACGGCGATCGAGTCGGCCAGCCGATCGGCCTCGTCCATGTACTGGGTGGTGAGCAGCAGCGTGGTGCCGCCGGCCACGAGTTCCTCGATGACGTCCCAGAGATCGAGGCGGGCCCGCGGGTCCAGACCGGTGGTCGGCTCGTCCAGGAACAACACCGGTGGGTTGGCCACCAGCGCGCCCGCCAGATCGAGGCGCCTGCGCATACCGCCGGAATAGCCCTTCACCGGTCGGTCGGCGGCGTCGGAGAGCCGGAAACGGTCGAGCAGTTCGCGCGCGCGTTCCTTACTGCGCTGGGTGCCGAGGTGGTAGAGCCTGCCCACCATTTCGAGATTCTCGAATCCGGTGAGGTATTCGTCGACCGCGGCGTACTGCCCGGATGCACCGATCCGGGAACGCAGGGCCTGGGGATCGCGGAGCACGTCGATCCCCGCGACGGTGGCACTGCCCTCGTCGGGGATGAGCAACGTGGTGAGTACGCGGACAGTCGTGGTCTTTCCCGCGCCATTGGGGCCGAGAAGTGCGGTGACGGTACCTTCGGGAACGGCCAGATCCAGCCCGTCCAGGGCGACGAGCTGCCCGTACCGTTTGACCAGACCCTCGGCGACGATTGCGTCGGGCATGATTCTCCTGATGTCGTAGTTCAACGCTGTTGCCTCAGTATTGCGGTACCCACCGACAAGTCGCATCCCCTTTTGGCCGGGTCCGGCACCCCCGATGTACAGATTTGTTCGACATGCCGAACTGTTGCGACACGCGGCGAATCGGACCGATTTTCCGGCCGTGCCGCGAAAGGCAAGCCCCCGGTATCCGGGGCACGGCCGCCGGTGCGACGAGAACCTGTTCACCGGCATTTTTTCGTAAACCCTTGCGTACCAGCATTTTCCACGCGACGTAAGACAACTGTCGGGTGCGCGACCAGTGGATCCGCCGCCCCCCGCGCCTGATGCGGACCTCCACCCCGCCCACGATCGCCGAAAATTTTCGGAAACTGGTTCGTTGCGCGTACACGAATTCCGCCCGCATCGCGTAGGATCGTTCACGTCGGCCCCTCCCCCCCGGGCCGACCCTACGCGGGCCTCGGCTAACTCCCCCCCTTCGCCGAGGCCCGCTCCCCATTTTCCGGCAAGGTGCAGCTCGAGCTACCGGTGAGTACACCCGGTAGCCGGACCGTCACAGTCCAGCCACGTTCCCGCGATCGCACCGCAACCAGGTCTATCGTCGCCCCATGGTGCCTGCCAAGGGTGCGATCGCAGCGCTGGTGGTGTCGATGGCTGTCGTAGTCGGCTGTAGTGGTGAGCCCGGCGACGAGCACACCGTCGCGACCCCCACCGAACAGCTGCCACCGAACCAGGTCGCCGCGGTCCCGCTCCCCGACAACGCGGTCGACGATGCCGTCGCGAAACTCGACGAGCTGGCCACCTCGCTCATGGACAGCACCCGCATCCCCGGCATGGCCGTCGCCGTCGTACACGGTGGAAAGACCGTCTATGCCAAGGGCTTCGGCGTCCGCGAGGCAGGCGGCCAGGACAAGGTCGACGCCGACACCGTCTTCCAGCTGGCCTCGGTGTCGAAATCGGTGTCGGCCACCGTCGTCGCCCACCAGGTCGGCAAGGGCACGGTCGAGTGGGAAACACCCGTGGTGTCGAAGCTGCCCTCGTTCGCGCTGGCCGACCCGGCCACCACCGCCCAGCTCACCATCGGCGACCTGTTCGCGCACCGCAGCGGCCTGCCCGACCACGCGGGCGACCGGCTGGAGGACCTCGGCTACGACCAGGCCACGATCCTCGACAAGCTCCGGCTGGAGCCCCTCGACCCGTTCCGGATCACCTACCACTACACCAACTTCGGTCTCACGGCAGGCGCCGAAGCCGTCGCCGCCGCGGCGGGCACCGCGTGGGATCGGCTCAGCGCCGACACCCTGTTCACCCCGTTGGGCATGTCCTCCACCAGTTCCCGCTTCGTCGACTTCCAGTCGCGCCCGAACCGCGCCGTCGGCCACGTCAACGTCGACGGCAACTGGGTCGCCGGGGAGGTCCGCAATCCCGACCCCCAGTCCCCCGCGGGCGGGGTCAGCTCCTCGGTGAACGACATGGCCCGCTGGCTGGCGATGGTGCTCGGCAACGGTGCGTCGAACGGCACGACCATCGCCGAGCCGGACGCGCTGCTGCCCGCGATCAGCCCGCAGGTGATCTCCTCCCCCGCGTCCTCGCCGGAAGCACGGGCGGGCTTCTACGGGTACGGCTTCAACTCCTCGACCTCGTCCGCGGGCCGGACCGCCTACAGCCATTCCGGCGCGTTCGCGCTCGGCGCCGCGACGAACTTCCTGGCGATCCCGTCCGCCGACGTCGCGATCGTCGCCCTCACCAACGCCGCGCCGATCGGTGTGCCGGAGGCGCTGACCGCCGAGTTCGGCGACCTCGTGCAGTTCGGCGAGATCCGCGAGGACTGGCGCGGCATCTACCAGGCCGCGATCGCCCCCATCAACGATCCGGTGGGCGACCTGTCCGGCAAGTCGGCACCGGCGAATCCGGCGGCGGCCAAGCCGCTCCCGAGCTACGCGGGCACCTACGCCAACGAGTACTGGGGCCCGGCGACGATCTCCGAGGACGACGGCGCCCTGGTCCTCACCCTCGGCCCGGCCCAGCGGCGATATCCGCTGCGGCACTGGGACGGCGACACCTTCGCCTTCGAGCTGAGCGGCGAGAACGCGCCGCCCGGCAGCGTCTCCTCGGCGATCTTCGACAACGGCACGCTCACCCTCGACTACTTCGACGAGAACGGCCTCGGGAAATTCACCCGGTGACCGCGCGCCACGCCGCAGCGAGCCGCAACGCCCTGACCTTGCCCGCCACCCCGAGCAGCGGCTCGTCGCGCTCCCACCGGCTCCTGGTCGCGGGGTCGGCCAGCTCCCACAGCGGCGCGAGCTCGGCCCGCAGTCGCGTCAGCCGCGCGAAGACGCCACCCAGCGCGATGTGCACGCCCACCGAACCCGGATCCTCGGTACTCACGCCACGCACGGCCGCAAACAGGGCCAGCAGCTGTTCTACGGCCTCGGCGGGCCATGGTGCTTGCCGGGCCACCCGGACGAGCTGTCCGAGCACAGCGGCGACCACATGCAGATCTTCGACGGTGCGGAAGGGCTTGAGGTAGTCGGCGTAGCCGTCACCGGGCAGCAGCTCGCCGGGCGCGGCATCGAAAGTGACGGTGGCGTGCGGGATCTCCGGGGCGAACGGCAGCGCGGGCAGCGGCGTCACCACGGTGCCCGGTCCGGCCTGCACGACCACCGCACGCAACTCGGCGCGACCGTCGGCCTGCTCACCCGCACGGGCGATCACCAGGAAGCTGGTGGCGAACTCGCCGAGCGTGGCGAAGGATTTGGTGCCGGTGACAGCGCCGTCGGCGGTCACGGTGGTGGTCATGGCCGACGGCTTGGCACCGTTCGCCTCCGTCGCGCACATGGAGGTCAGCCCCTCGAACCCGAGCGTGGGAACCAGCGCGTGCAGCGCTTCCTGATAGCCGCCGAGAAAGGCGGTACCTGTTCCGGCACTGTCGAATCCGGCGACGGCCGCGCGATCGATCGAACTCGCGAAGGCGGCGCTGCGGGCGCGATGCTGTCCCGCGATCGCGGCGATATCGGTCGAGGTCGACTCGACAGGAGCTGCGGTGAGCAGAAAATCGAAAACCGAGGAATTCACAGAAGTGGAGCCTAGGGGAATCGAACCCCTAACCCCTGCCTTGCAAAGGCAGTGCTCTGCCAATTGAGCTAAGGCCCCTTGCTGGCTTGGTGAAACCAGTTGGCAACCCGAATCAGCGGGTGGTGACCTCGCGCCAGAGGTCTGCGTCATCGCGCTTGCGGAATTTGGTGATACCGATGAGAACCGCGATCACGACACCGACCGTGAGGACAATCTTCATGATTCCCACCCTACTGTGATGTACGGGAGTGGGCCTAGGAGGACTTGAACCTCCGACCTCTTCGTTATCAGCGAAGCGCTCTAACCGCCTGAGCTATAGGCCCGTACTCGTTTTCGGCCCCCTGCCGGAGCAGTGAACCGCAACGAGGAACGAGGTTACCCTACCCGGCCGCCGATAGCCAAAACGGCCGGTCAGACCCCTTTTTGCGGGGCTGACCGGCCGTCGAGGCAGAGCCGGTTTCTAGTCCGGATCGGCCAGGGTCACCTGGATGCCACCGACCAGATCGCAGCACTGGTTGTAGATGAACACACCGACCGTCGCCAGCGCGGTGAACAGCACCACGTTGATCAGGCCGATGACGCCCGCGTAGCCGAACACCGTGCCCGCGTCGATCAGGCTCGACGAGCTGCCCTCCTGGTTCAGCATCTCGCCCAGCGAGTTGTCCAGGTTGTCCCACACGCCCATGCCGGCGAGCACGATGTAGAGCAGGCCGACGGCCAGCATCCACACGAAGAACAGCGCGACGCTGATCACCAGAGTGATCTTCAACGTCGACCACGGATCGATTCGGCGGATCTGCACCGTCGCGCGTAGCGGCTCACCCGACGCGGCGGCGGCGATGGCCACCGGCACCGCGGGCGAGACCGACACGGGAGCGGCGGCCCTGGCAGCCGGACCCGGCTGCGGCGGGATATGCGCCATCGGCAAGCCGGGCTGGGCAGGCGGCGCGTCGGGCGTCGGGTGCCGTACCTCGGACAGGTCGGGCATGTCCTTGACCAGTTCCGGGCGCGCGATGCTGCGGGTCGGGCCGTCGATGCCGACGGACTTCACCATCGCCGCTTCCTTGCGGGCCGCCTTGGCCGCCAGGTCGGCCGTGGTGCGGGCGTTGGACGAACCGCTGCCCTTCAGCCCGCCCGACGCCGCGGGAGCTCCGGAGGACGGACGACCCTGGCTCGGCGCCTCGCCCGGCCGGTACAGGTTCGACTGCGGTTCGCGCTGCGGCAGCTGCGCCCACCCGTCCTGGTAGGGCGACGATTTGCCCTTCCCGTTACCGGGCGGCGTGGGTTCGGTACCCATCCGCACGGTCGACTGGTCGAACGATTCGCCCCCGGCGGCACCGGATTCCGGCTCCGCGCTCTCGGCCGGACCGCCCTGGCGAGGGATCGGCCGCGGCTGGATCGGAGACGAGGCAATCCGCTCGGTGACGCCGTTGGTCTGGTTCCGATCGTCGTTCGACTGATTCGGTGTGGTCAATGGAATCCTCAGATCCGTTCGTTGCCGCCGCTGATTGGGTTATTGCTCCGAAGCCGCGTCGCCGGTGAGCTGATCGGGATCGGGCTCGTCGGCGTTGCGCGCGATCGCTAGCAAGGTATCGCCATCCGCGAGGTTCATCAATCGCACGCCCTTGGTCTGGCGTCCAGCTTTGCGAACTTGCTTGGCTGCGGTGCGGATGACGCCACCACTGGATGTGATCGCGTACAACTCGTCCTCGTCGTCGACGATGAGCGCACCGACCAGGCTGCCACGCTTCGGGTCGTACTGGATTGTCAATACGCCTTTTCCGCCACGACCCTGCGCGGTGTACTCCTCGATCGCCGTACGTTTCGCATACCCACCCGCGGTCGCGACCAAAAGGTAGGTCTCCTCGCGAACCACGTTGAGCGAGAGCAGTTCGTCGTCGGCGTTGAAGCGCATGCCCTGCACACCGGAGGTGGCGCGGCCCATCGGGCGCAGCGCCTCGTCGGTCGCGGAGAACCGGATCGACTGGCCGTGCGCCGAGACCAGCAGCAGGTCGTCGTCGGAGGAGCACAGCACCGCGCCGACCAGCTCGTCGTCATCGCGCAGGTTCACCGCGACGATGCCGCCGGAGCGGTTGGAGTCGAAGTCGGTGAGCTTGGACTTCTTCACCAGGCCCGCGCGGGTCGCCAGCACCAGGTACGGCGCGTCCTCGTAGGTCTTGAGCTGGATGATCTGGGCGATCTTCTCGTCCGGCTGGAACGCGAGCAGGTTGGCCACGTGCTGACCACGCGCGGTCCGGTTGGCCTCGGGCAGCTCGTAGGCCTTGGCCCGGTAGACCCGGCCCTTGTTGGTGAAGAACAGCAGCCAGTCGTGGGTCGAGGAGACGAAGAAGTGCTTGACGATGTCGTCCTGCTTGAGGCCGGCACCCTGCACACCCTTGCCGCCGCGCTTCTGCGACCGGTACAGATCGGTCTTGGTGCGCTTGGCGTAGCCGGTCTCGGTGATCGTGACGACCACGTCCTCGCGGGCGATCAGGTCCTCGTCGGCGACGTCACCGTCGCTGGCGATGATCCTGGTCCTGCGGTCGTCGCCGTACTTCTCGACGATCTCGGCCAGCTCGTCGCGCACGATCGCGCGCTGCCGCTCCGGCTTCTCCAGAATGTCCTTGTAGTCGGCGATCTCGAGCTCGATCTTGGCCAGATCGTCGACGATGCGCTGACGCTCCAGGGCCGAGAGGCGGCGCAGCTGCATGTCCAGGATCGCGGTCGACTGGATCTCGTCGATGTCGAGCAGCTGCATCAGGCCGGTGCGCGCGGTGTCGGTGTTGGCCGAGCGGCGGATCAGCGCGATGACCTCGTCGAGCAGGTCGAGCGCCTTGACCAGGCCGCGCAGGATGTGAGCCCGCTCCTCGGCCTTGCGCAGCAGGTAGCGGGTGCGCCGGACGATGACTTCCAACTGGTGGTCGACGTAGTACCGGATCATCTGATCCAGGCGCAGCGTGCGCGGCACGCCGTCGACGATGGAGAGCATGTTCGCGCCGAAGCTGGTCTGCAGCTGGGTGTGCTTGTAGAGGTTGTTCAGCACGACCTTGGCGACCGCGTCACGCTTGACCGTCACCACGATGCGCATACCGACGCGGTCGGAGGACTCGTCGTGGATATCGGAGATACCCGCGATCTTGCCGTCCTTGACCTGCTCGGCGATCGAGTTGATGAAGTTGTCGGTGTTGACCTGGTAGGGCAGCTCGGTGATGACGATCTGGGTCTGGCCGCGGCTGCCTTCCTCGATCTCCACCACACCGCGCATGCGGATCGAACCGCGGCCGGTGGTGTAGGCGTCGTGGATGCCCTGGCTGCCGACGATCAGGCCGTGGGTCGGGAAGTCAGGGCCCTTGACCCGTTCCATGCACGCGGCGAGGGTGGCTTCCTCGTCGGCGTCGTAGTTCTCCAGCGCCCAGTAGATGGCCTCGGCCAGCTCGTTGAGGTTGTGCGGCGGGATGTTGGTCGCCATGCCGACCGCGATGCCGTTGCTGCCGTTCATCAGCAGCGCGGGCACGCGGGCTGGCAGCACGGTCGGCTCCTGCGAGCGGCCGTCGTAGTTGGGGACGAAATCGACGGTCTCGCTGTCGATGTCGCGCAGCATCTCCATCGCGAGCGGCGTCAGGCGGCACTCGGTGTAGCGCATGGCGGCCGCGCCGTCGTTGCCGCGGGAACCGAAGTTGCCCTGGCCGTCGACCAGCGGGTAGCGCAGCGACCAGGGCTGGGCCATGCGCACGAGGGTGTCGTAGATCGACGCGTCGCCGTGCGGGTGGTAGTTACCCATGGTCTCGGCGACCGGACGCGCCGACTTCACGTAACCGCGGTCGGGCCGGTAGCCGTTGTCGTACATCGCGTAGAGCACGCGCCGGTGCACCGGCTTGAGGCCGTCGCGCACATCGGGCAGCGCGCGGCCGACGATCACGCTCATCGCGTAATCGATGTAACTGCTCTGCATTTCGTTCTGGATGTCGACCGGTTCGATCCGGTCGCCCGCACCACCGGAGGGCGGCAGCGTGGTCTCAGTCATCAAATCTCCTTCGAGGGCCTGACATGCTTCACGGGCGCGCGCTGACGGCGCAGCACCGGTTACACGTCGAGGAAGCGGACGTCCTTGGCATTACGGGTGATGAAGCTGCGACGTGCCTCCACGTCTTCGCCCATGAGCACGGAGAACAGCTCGTCGGCCGCGGCCGCGTCGTCGAGCGTCACCTGACGAAGCACCCGCACCGAGGGATCCATGGTGGTTTCCCACAGCTCCTTGGCGTTCATCTCGCCCAGACCCTTGTAGCGCTGGACGCCGTCGTCCTTGTTGATCTTCTTGCCCGCGGCCAGACCGGCCTCGAGCAGCGCGTCGCGCTCGCGGTCGGAGTAGGCGAACTCCGGGTCGGTGCGCATCCACTTGAGCTTGTACAGCGGCGGCTGGGCGAGGAACACGTGACCGTGCTCGACCAGCGGGCGCATGAACCGGAACAGCAGCGTGAGCAGCAGCGTCGCGATGTGCTGGCCGTCGACGTCGGCGTCGGCCATCAGGATGATCTTGTTGTAGCGCAGCTTCGCGATGTCGAACTCGTCGTGGATGCCGGTGCCGAACGCGGTGATGATCGACTGGACCTCGTTGTTCTTGAGGACGCGATCGATGCGGGCCTTCTCGACGTTGATGATCTTGCCGCGCAGCGGCAGGATCGCCTGGTACATCGAGTCGCGGCCGGACTTGGCCGAGCCGCCGGCGGAGTCACCCTCGACGATGTAGATCTCGCACTTGCCCGGATCCTTGGAGCGGCAGTCGGCCAGCTTGCCCGGCAGCCCGCCCAGGTCGGTGGCCGACTTGCGGCGCACCAGCTCACGCGCCTTACGGGCGGCCATGCGGGCCTGCGCCGAGGACACCGCCTTCTGCACGATGGTCTTCGCGTCGGCCGGGTTGGCCTCGAACCAGTGCTGCAGGTGCTCGTTGCAGGCGCGCTGCACGAACGACTTGACCTCGGTGTTGCCCAGCTTGGTCTTGGTCTGGCCCTCGAACTGCGGCTCGCCGACCTTGACGCTCACGATGGCGGCCAGGCCCTCGCGGATGTCGTCACCGGTGAGGTTGCCGTCCTTCTCCTTGAGGAGCTTCTTCTCCTTGGCGTACTTGTTGACCACCGTGGTCAGCGCCGCGCGGAAGCCCTCTTCGTGGGTACCGCCCTCATGGGTGTTGATCGTGTTGGCGAAGGTGTGGACCGACTCGGAGTAGCCCGAGTTCCACTGCATCGCGACCTCGAGCTCGTGGCCGGTGCCCTTGCCGGTGAAGCCGACGACCGAGTTGTGGATGGCCGACTTGGTGCGGTTGATGTGGCGGACGAAGTCCACCAGGCCGCCCGGGTAGTGGTAGGTGCGGGTCTTGACCTTGTGCTCGACCGGCTTCTCCGCGCCTTCCTCGACGTGCTTGGGCGCCTCGGCGGTATCGCTGACGACCTCGTCGGTGACGTCGGAGTCGGTGACCCGCTGGTCGGTCAGCGTGATGGTCAGGCCCTTGTTGAGGAAGGCCATCTCCTGCAGGCGGCGCGCCACCGTCTCGAAGTTGTAGGTGGTGGTTTCGAAGATCTCCGGGTCGGCCCAGAACCGGATCGTCGTGCCGGTGCGCTGGGTCGGCTCGCCCTGGATCAGCTTGCCCGGCTTCGCGTCCTTGTAGACCTGGGTCCAGTGGTAGCCGTCGTTGTCGATCTCGGCTTCCAGCTTGCTCGACAGCGCGTTGACCACCGAGATACCGACACCGTGCAGACCACCGGAGACCGCGTAGGAGTCGGAGTCGAACTTGCCACCCGCGTGTAGCTGCGTCATGACGACCTCGACGGTCGGGATGCCCTGCGCGTGCATGCCGGTGGGGATACCGCGGCCGTCGTCGACGACCTCGACACCGCCGTCCTCCAGCAGCGTGACGTCGACCCGGGTCGCGTAGCCGGCCATCGCCTCGTCGACCGAGTTGTCCACAACCTCCCAGATGAGGTGGTGCAGACCGCGTTCACCGGTGGAACCGATGTACATGCCAGGGCGCTTGCGCACCGCTTCCAGGCCTTCGAGGACCGTGATGGAGGAGGCACCGTAGCCCTGCTTGTTGCCCGATGCGTTGGAGTCGTTGGCAGCCACTTGTCGGTAGCTCTCCTTACTTGCTGATCCCTGTCGCAGCGATCGGGCAGCACGCGGACTGCACAGCACGCGTCGAGGGTTCGCCGCTGGTTACGTCACCATCCTACTGGTAAGCCCAACTTACAGTGCACCTACGACACCCCTGACGCCGCCGTGAATGCAAGAAATCGGCCTACCGCGACAAGCGTCCGCCTTCCGGAGATTTCCGCCCGGCAGAACTGGCGTGAGACTTGCGTTCGGTGGTTCCACGTGAAACGCGGTCGACGGCTTTCGTGTCCGGTCGAAGTTATCCACAGGTTTTGTCCACATGTACAAAACTCCGGGGCCCGAGAGCGGCGCCGCCGCAAGGCAACTCGCCCTGGTCACCGCCCGGCTACCCGTAGGTGTCGCGCGGGCCGCGTCCTTTGACGTGCCGCTCGCCCTTGCGCCAGCTCGGCGCGGCGGGGCCGGTGATTCGCAGCTGAGTGACCACACCCTGGCCCACCGCGGCATTGATCTTGGCCAGGATCTGCCCCTGCAGCATGCGCAACTGGGTCGCCCACGCGGTGGACTCGGCGGCGATCTTGAGCACACCGCCCTCCAGCGTCACCGGGGTGGCGTGCGAGGCGATATCCTCGCCGACCACGCTGGCCCAGCGACCGAACACCATGCCCTCGGCCACCTTGCCCGACCAGCCACGACTCTTCGCGATCGAGCCGGTCAGGGCCGACAAGAGCTGGGGATCACGGGGATCGGGGCCAGCCCCGGACCACCCGGTGCGCCTGCGTCCGCCCGCGCGCAGCTTGCGCACCGGCGACGCCCTGCCCTGGCCGACCGACTTACCGCTGGCCTTGGCCGCGGCCCTGGCCTCCTCCAGTGCGCGCCGGGCGAGGTCGATCCCGCGCAGCTCCGGTTCCGGCTCTTCGGTCACCTCGGTTCCGCCTTCCGGTGTCGATACTGGCCGAGTGCGGAGGAGAGTCTACGCCGGGGCGCCGACAGTCCCGCCGCGACCGATCCGGCATATGTCCAGCATGTTGCCGGTTTTCCACAGGCGCTGTTGATAACTATCGCTATCTGTGCATATCTTCGGATTGTTCGGCCGGTTCGGTGACGATCATCGAGGTACGCCGGTCGGCTTCGCCGGTGGTTTGCACGCGCAGCGGTTCGGCGGCCAGCTCGGACGGCACGTCCTCGGCCACCGCGGCGGTGATGAGCACCTGCTCCGCGCCGGCGGCGACCTCGGCCAGCGCGGTCCGCCTGCGCCGATCCAGCTCGGCGAACACGTCGTCGAGCAGCAGCACCGGCTCGGTGCCCGCACTGCGCAGCAACTCGAACGAGGCCAGCCGCAGCGCCAGCGCGAACGACCAGGACTCACCGTGACTGGCGAATCCCTTGGCGGGCGCGCTGCCGAGGAGCAGGTCGAGGTCGTCGCGGTGCGGGCCGACCAGGCACACCCCGCGCTCCAGCTCCCTGCTCCTGGCTGTGGACAACTCACGCAACACGATCTCGCGCAGCTGCTCCACATCGTCGGCCGCGGGCTCCCTGGCCGGGTCGAGCAGTTCCGGCGGCAGGTACCCCGACCGGTAAGCGATTGCCGCGGGCCGTGATTCGGGCGCGATCGACCGATAAGACTGTGCCAGATACGGATACAGGTCGTGGACCAGCCGTAATCGCTGCGCCAGCAGCACCGAGGCGTGCTCGGCCAGGTGGCCGTCCCACACGTCGAGCGTGCTCAGATCCGCACGCGAACGCACATGGCGCCCAGCGGTTTTCAACAGGGCCGAGCGCTGCCGCAGCACCTTGTCGTAGTCGGCGCGCACGCCGGCGAGCCTGGGCAGCCGGGCTGTGCACAACTCGTCGAGGAACCGTCTGCGCTCCCCCGGGTCGCCGCGCACCAGCGCCAGATCCTCCGGCGCGAACAGCACGGTCTGCAGAATCCCCAGGATCTCCCGCGACCGGCGCACCGGCGAACGATTGATCTGGGCACGATTGGCACTGCCCTGCTTGAGCTCGACGTCGACGCGCAGTTCGCGGCCAAGATTGACCACGGTCGCGCCGATCCTGGCCTGCGTCGCGCCCATCCGGATCAGCGGGGCGTCGGCGGAGACCCGGTGCGAGCCGAGGGTCGCCAGGTAGCCGATCGCCTCGAGCAGGTTGGTCTTGCCGTTGCCGTTGGCCCCCAACAGCACCGTGCGCCCTGGGGACAACTCGAGCTCGGCGTGTTCCCACGACCGGAAATCACGGACCGACAGCGCACGAATGAACATGCCGGGTTACGCGTGCGGGCGGCTCAGCCGGGCAGCCGGACCGGCATCAACAGGTAGATGTACTGGCTCTCCAGCGCCGCGAACGCACCGGACTCCAGCACCTTGGGCTCCTCGTCGGAGGCGGGCAGCAGGACGGCGGGACGGCTGGGCGTGGTGAAGCCGAAGGTGACCCGGTCGGTGTGCAGCGCCGACAGGCCTTCGGTCAGGTAGCCGGGGTTGAACGCGATGGTCAGCGGCTCACCGCGGAAATCGGCTTCCAGCCATTCCTCGGCGCGGCCCGCGTCGTCCCCACCCGCGGACAGCAGCACGCCGTCGGTGGAGAACTCCAGACGCACCTGGGCACCACGCTCGGCCACCAGGGCGACACGCTTGATCGCCTCGGACAGCGCGGCGACGGGCAGCGTGGCGATGGAGGTGTGCTCCTTGGGGAGCAACTGGCGGAACTTGGGGAATTCGGCGTCGAGCAGGCGGGTGGTGGTGCGGCGGCCCGCGTTGACGATGCCGAGCAGGCCGTCGGCCCCGCCACCGCTGCCCAGCGAGAGCTGCACGGGCGCGTCGGTGGCGCCGAGGGTCTTGGCGGCTTCGGACAGCGTGCGCGCGGGGATGAGCACCGCGGTCTCGATGTCGGAGCGGGTCGGCTGCCACTGCAGGTGACGCACGGCGAGGCGGAAACGGTCGGTGGCGGCGAGCACCACGTCGTTGCCCTCGATCTCGACGCGGATGCCGGTGAGCATCGGGAGTGTGTCGTCGCGGCCCGCGGCGACGGCGACCTGGCCGACCGCCTCGGCGAACACGTCGACACCGAGTTCACCGGTCTGCTGCGGCACCTCGGGAAGCTGGGGATAGTCCTCGACCGGCATGGTCGGCAGGGAGAACTTGGCGCTACCGCAGGCGATGAGCACGCGGGTGCCGTCGACGGAGACATCGACCGGCTTGTTCGACAGCGCCTTGGTGATGTCGGCGAGCAGCCGGCCCGAGACCAGCACCTGGCCGGGACCGGCGACCTCGGCGGCCACCCGCATCTGCGCGGAGACCTCGTAGTCGAACCCGGAGACCGTCAGGCCGTTCTCGTCGGCCACCAGCAGCACACCACCCAGAACAGGCACAGGAGGACGGGAGGGCAGGCTGCGCGCCACCCAGGCCACCGACTCGGCGAAATCCTCTCGGGCGACCCGAAACTTCATGTTCGCAAGCTCCATGGCCCGATTTGTCCTCTCCGAGTTTCGAATCCGTGTGCGGGTGTGTTCAGCGGAGTTGAGGTGCTGCGTCGGCCGCGCACTGAGTCTCGCACAACCAGCCGACAACCAAACGGTACCCGGGCATCGCGGGAAGTCCGCATCGACCCTCCCTGCCGATCGAGCGCTGCCGACCCCACCCCTTCTCCTCCTTGCCGCTTGTGAGTGGAGCACCGACCGAGCTGAGCCTGTCCGACCGACTTTCCACACACCTTGTTTTGAAGAGATCTCTTCAAGAAATAGAACTGAAGTAGTAGTAGGCACTGTGGAATCTGTGGACTTCGACCGAATCCGCAGGTCAGCGCGCACGTCGGCATGGGGATGGCCGTGGGGTGTCTCGAGGATGAACCGGGGGCGGCTGTGGACGCTCGAAGTTGTCCCAATTCCATCCTCGAGTAGTCCTCGAGTTGTTCCACCGGATTCACCCTGTTGTTCACACGCGGGGGCAGGGTGGTGGCAACCAGGTGGATTCCTCGAGGACTCCACACGGATTCCTCGAGGAATCCACAGGGCCGATCCGGCAACGTCGCAGGTCGGCATGACCGTGGGGGTGTGAGTGGATCCAGCTGTGGACGATGTGGACAACTGCCTGTGAGCGAACACCCCCAGATCGCTCCCCAGCCCCTGTGCGCCAACCGGTGCACAACCGGTGGATTCCTCGAGGACTCCACAGGGATTCCTCGAGGAATCCACAGGGCAAAAAAGAACACCGCCCCAGGTCAGGGCGGTGTTCTAGGGTGTGGATGAAATCAGCGGGAGCGCTGTTTGATTCGGGCTGTGAGTTCTTGCACCTGGTCGTAGACCCGGCGCCGCTCGGTCATCTCCTTGCGCACCTTTTTCTCCGCGTACATCACCGTGGTGTGGTCGCGACCGAAGGCCTGCCCGATCTTGGGCAGCGACAGGTCGGTGAGCTCACGGCACAGGTACATGGCGATCTGGCGGGCCTGCGCGAGCGGCCGGGCCTTGCCCGGCCCGGTCAGTTCCTCGAGCGTCGTATTGAAGTACTCGGCGGTGACGGCCATGATCGTCGCCGCGTTGATCTCCAGCGCCGCGGTATCGGGCATCAGATCGCGCAGCACGACCTCGGCCAGCGACAGATCCAGCGGCTGACCGTTGAGCGAGGCGAAGGCCGTCACCCGGATCAGCGCGCCCTCGAGCTCGCGGATATTGCGCTCCACCCGGCTGGCGATCAGCTCGAGCACGTCGTGCGGCACATCGAGCCGGTCCATCCGCGCCTTCTTACGGAGGATCGCGATGCGGGTCTCCAGTTCGGGCGGCTGCACATCGGTGATCAGGCCCCACTCGAAGCGCGTCCGCAGCCGCTCCTCCAGGGTCGCCAGCTGCTTGGGCGGCCGGTCGGAGGAGACGACGATTTGCTTGTTCGCGTTGTGCAGGGTGTTGAAGGTGTGGAAGAACTCCTCCTGGATGCCTTCCTTGCCCTCGATGAACTGGATGTCGTCGACCAGCAGGATGTCGGTCTCGCGGTAGCGCCGCTTGAACGCGACCTTGCGGTCGTCGCGCAGGCTGTTGATGAAGTCGTTGGTGAATTCCTCGGTGGACACGTACTTCACCCGCATGCCCGGGAAAAGCCGTTGGGCGTAGTGCCCGGCCGCGTGCAACAGGTGCGTCTTGCCCAAACCCGAAGCGCCCCAGACGAACAGCGGGTTGTAGGCCCGCGCCGGCGCTTCCGCGATGGCGACCGCCGCGGCGTGCGCGAACCGGTTGGACGCGCCGATGACGAACGTCTCGAAGGTGTACTTGGCGTTCAAGCTCGCCGAGGACGACGCCTGCGGGGACGCCTCGGGCGACTTGTTGAAGTAGGTCGGCCAGTTGTTGCGGGCGTCGACCACCGGCTCGTCGTCGGCGGGCTCGGCGCCCGGCGTACCCGGCCGCAGCGGTTCCTGCGCCGGCTCGACAGCGGTTTCCTCGGCGCGCGCGGCGATCGGCTCGTCCTGCTGCGGCCCACGGCCCCGGCTCGGCGCGCGCTGCGGCGGCGGGTCGGGAGTGAACAGCGATTCCTGGCCGGGCGGGATGTGCTCACGCCGGGGCGAACCGGACTGCTCGCGCCGGGCGGGCGGCGCGGCGTCGGCCTGGCGCTGATCCGGGCGCGCGCCACGGAACTCGCCACGACCGCCGAACTCACCGTTGGCGAAGTCGGGGACGGGGTACGCCGCCGTCGGCTCGAAGTCGGTGCCGGGGAACTCGGGGCGCTCGGCCGCGAACTCCGGTGCCTGCCCGTATTCCGGAGCGGGCGCGTAGTCGGGCTGCTGCTGGTACTCCGGCTGCGGCTGATACTCGGGCTCGGGCTGCCGGTACTCCGGCTCGGCCTGGTACTCCCGGTGACCGGCGTAGTCGGGGCGCTCGCCGTACTCGCCCGGCTGCGCGGGGTACTCGCGGCCGCCGTAGCTGCTGCCGTAATCACCGGTCGGCGGATATTCCTGTCCGCCCTGGTACTCGTTGCCGTACTCGCCGTTGCCCGCGGGGTACTCGCCGGCGCCGTAGCGGGGACGACCGTACTCACCGCGCGCGGCGTAGTCGGGAACACTGAAATCGGGGCCGGGATAGCCGCTCGGCGGGCGCACCTGCTCACGCGGGCGCTCCGGTCGGCTCGTCATCCTGGCGTGCCGCGGCGAACTGCCCGCCCGCTCCCCCGCGGCCGGGCTCGGCGCGGCGATGCGCACGCCCAATCCTTCGACCTGCGGACCGAGCCTACGGCCCAGCGAGCGCAGGATGGGTTCGCGCAGATCACGCTCGATCGCCTCCTGCGCGAGCGAAGACGGAACCGACAGCAACGCGAAGCCCTGGGCGACGGTGAGCGGTTTGACCAGTTTCAGCCAGGCCTGCTGCGCGCGGCTGACCGCGGGAATGGCGCCGTCGGCCGAGCCGGTGGTGAGCTCGGCAACCACCTCTGGCCACACTGTGGCCAGCACATTCTGCTCGTCGTCCATGCAGCGTCCTCCCCGGACCGGTTGTTGGGGCCCACGGCCGGGCGCACGCAAGCAAACCACCTGTGAACAGGTGGAATCCAGTAATCCTGCGTACAACCGAAGCCGGTTCGAACGCCGTGCGGTCCCAGAATCTCCGAGTGCGGCGCGGGCACCGTCGGCCCTACGAATATGCCACTCCGGCCGTCTTTCCACACAATTATCCACAGATGTGGACAAACCTGGGGATAGAGTGAATCTGCCAGCGTGTGGCAGTGAATGGGGCTGGACCTGCGGTTCTTCAGCAATCCCCCGGCTACAGAGGTTAGCCGCCCCCGCCGCAGAAGGCCAGAGGTGTGGACGAACTCACGAAAAGTCCGCGGCTGCGTCAGTGCGTCCCGGGCGTGTCGCGCCAGGTCCGGCCCAGCTCGGGTCGGCCGATCGGGGTCCGGTAATCTGGACGAAGTGCCTGGCGCACGTGCTTGGGGGCCGAGTTTGACCCTGCGTAGCGGTATCAGTACCCTCGTACAGTCACCCCTTGGCGCGGTGGCGGCTGTGTGCTGCACGTCGATCGCCAAGGCTTTCTGCGTGTAGACCGCGGTCCGCTGCGCAGACATCCGAATCATTGAACAGAACTTCGGGCGCCGAAAGGTGCCCACCAACTCGAGGAGTGTTGACCGTGGCCAAGGGCAAGCGGACGTTCCAGCCGAACAACCGTCGTCGGGCGCGCGTGCACGGCTTCCGCCTCCGGATGCGTACCCGTGCGGGTCGCGCCATCGTTTCGGCGCGTCGCCGTAAGGGCCGTTCCGAACTGACTGCCTGATCGCGCGTAGTCGGACGCTCGGGTGTTGCCTGAGCCGTATCGGTTGCACCACCGTGCCGAATTCTCCCGCACGGTGCGCCGCGGTCAGCGAATCGGGAGGCGAGATCTCGTCGTACACGCGCTTACGCACACGTACGACGATGTCGCCGACGTCGATTCCCTGATCCGGGTAGGCGGTCCGCGGTTCGGGCTGATTGTGAGCAAGGCGGTGGGAAACGCGGTGGTTCGCCACCGGGTGGCCCGCCGCCTGCGTCATATGTGCGCCCAGGTCGTCGACGAACTGCCCGCCGGTACCGATGTCGTGATCCGGGCGCTGCCCGGCGCGGCCACCGCCGACTCCGCCGAGTTGCTGCGCCAGCTGCGCTCCGGCCTACGCAAGCTCGGTTTGCGTACCGCACCGGAGCCCGCGCTCGGTCGCACCCCGGCCGGTGAGCGGCGATGAGGACTCTCACCCGGCTCCCCGCGAACGCGCTGATCTTCCTGATCGAGCTGTACCGGACCTATGTCTCCCCCACCCGGATGCCGATCTGCCGGTTCACCCCCACCTGCAGCGAGTACGCGGTGACCGCTCTGCGCACCCGCGGGCTGCTCGTCGGGTCGGCACTGACGGCCGTGCGCCTCGCGAAATGCGCGCCCTGGCACCCTGGAGGGTGGGATCCCGTGCCAGAGCGCGGGTCGAATGCCTGCACAAAGTCATCGCCCGCGCTGATCGGCGATACGAACGACGGGAGTACCTAGAGCCGTGCTCGACATCATCTATTGGCCGGTATCCGCAATTCTGTGGTTCTGGCACAAAGCCTTCGGCTTTGTGTTCGGAGCGGACAGCGGGCTCACCTGGGCCCTCGCCGTGGTGTTCCTGGTCTTCACGCTGCGGCTCGTGCTGTACAAGCCGTTCGTCAAGCAGGTGCGCACCACCAAGCAGATGCAGGAACTGCAGCCCCAGATCAAGGAGCTGCAGAAGAAGTACAAGAACGACCGCGAGACCATGGCGCGGGAGATGCAGAAGCTGCAGAAGGAACACGGCTTCAACCCGCTGATGGGCTGTCTGCCGGTCCTGGTGCAGGTGCCGGTGTTCCTTGGCCTCTTCCACGTGCTGCGCTCGTTCAACCGCACCGGTCACGGCTTCGGCCAGCTGGGTATGTCCGCGTACGACAACGCGCACACGCCGAACTACATCTTCAGCGCGACCGACGTGCAGTCGTTCCTGAGCGCCCGCATCTTCGGTGCGCCGATCGCTGCCTTCATCACCGCGCCGCAGAGTGAGCTCGAAGCCTTCGCCGAGTGGGGTGGCACGCCGACCAGGCTGAGCATCGCGCTCGTCGCGATTCCGCTGATGGTGATCGCCGGTGTGGCGACCCACTTCAACGCCCGCGCCTCGGTGCAGCGGCAGACACCGGAAGCCGCCGCCAACCCGCAGGCCGCCATCATGAACAAGCTGTCGCTGTGGGTCTTCCCGCTCGGCGTGATGGTCGGTGGCCCCTTCCTGATGATCGGCATCCTGATCTACTGGGTGGCCAACAACATCTGGACCTACGGTCAGCAGCACCTGGTGTTCGGCCGCATGGAGAAGGAAGAAGAAGAGAAGAAGGCGAAGAAGCTGGAGCTGCGCGCGCAGAACGCGCCCAAGCCCGGCGTCAAGCCGGTCGACGTCCGCAAGAAGCAGGACGCCCCGGCCGAGGACACACAGTCGACCAACGGCACCGCCGCCTCCAACGGCACCGCCAAGCAGACCGCCAAGCAGGGTGGCGGTCAGCGCAGGCCGGGCGGCCAGCGGCGGCCGGGTAACCGTGGCCGAGCGAACCAGAAGCGTAAGCGCTGAGTGGCGATCAGATAGAGGAATCCAATGACTGTTGAGACCGAGACCGACGGAGGGGACGCCACTGTGGCGACGACTGTTGACGTCGTGAACGACGCCGAAGAAGCGTTGATCGAAGAGGGCGAGATCGCGGGCGACTACCTCGAGCAGCTGCTGGACGTGCTCGACTTCGACGGCGATATCGACCTCGATGTCGAGGGCGATCGCGCCGTCGTGAGCATCGACGGCGGCCGTGATCTGACCAAGCTCGTCGGACGCAACGGTGAAGTCCTCGACGCTCTGCAGGAGCTGACCCGGCTGGCCGTGCAGCAGGCGACCGGCGTTCGCAGCCGCCTGATGCTGGATGTGGCCGGCTGGCGCGCGCAGCGTCGCGCCGATCTGAGCGAGCTCGGCGTCGCCGCCGCGAAGCGGGTGCTCGAGTCGGGCAAGCCCGAGGCGCTGTCCGCGATGACTCCGTTCGAGCGCAAGATCGTGCACGACGCCGTCGCCGATATCGAGGGCGTGGCGAGCGAGAGCGAAGGTGTCGAGCCGAATCGCCATGTGGTGGTAGTGCCCGAGTAGGCTGACACCGCCGCGACCATGAAAGGGCCTCCGGTCTCGGACCGGGGGCCTTATTCATGCCCTCTTGCGATCGACCACCACTCGGAAGGATGTTTCACGTGGAACGAGAACTGGGTGCGCTGTCCGCCGAGCTGGAACCGCCTGCCGCCGCCGCGCGGGTGTTCGGCGACCGCCTGGACCTCGCCCGCCACTACTGCGCGGCACTGGCCACCGCCGGCGTGGAACGCGGCCTCATCGGTCCGCGGGAAGTCCCCCGTCTCTGGGAGCGTCACATCCTCAACTGCGCCGTGGTTGGCGAGCTGATCGAGGAGAGCGCGGCCGTGGTCGACATCGGCAGCGGCGCGGGACTCCCCGGCATTCCGCTGGCCATTGCCCGCCCGGATCTCCGCATCACTCTCGTGGAACCGCTGCTGCGTCGCACGGTCTTCCTGAGCGAGTTCATCGACGAGATCGGTATCAAGAACGTCACCGTCGTTCGCGGCCGCGCCGAGCAGTCCGGTGTCATCAAGGAAGCCGGCGGCGCGGACGTCGTCACCTCGCGCGCGGTCGCCCCGCTCGCCAAGCTCGCGCACTGGTCGCTCCCCCTGCTCCGTGACCACGGCCGGATGCTCGCCCTCAAGGGAACCAGTGCCGCCGAGGAACTCGAACGCGATGGTGCCGAACTGATTCGCGACGGCGCCACCGATCTCCGCGTCGTCGGCTGCGGCGCCGGGATCGTCGAAGTCCCGACTCTCGTGATCAGCGCCGAACTACTCCCCCGCGCCGAGCGCCCGACTCGTCGGGCCGGCCGGAAGGCAGCGGGCGCGGAGAAGAAGGCACGGAAGCGGTAATTCCGCTTTCGTAACGTGACGAAATTGGCCGAGGGGTTTGGTCTGCGCCCGAATCGGACAGAATTTCGGAGGTTCCGACAGGGTGCGGCACACCGCTCCCCGGGATGTTTCACGTGGAACGCGGACGCAGTCACCGGCGGTTGGCGTAGGCGATCGCCCGTCGAATTTCGCCGACCGGATTGCCCTCGTGATGGATCCGCTCACTCGGCTCGATCCCGCCGAGGAATCTTGATAGCGGTGCGCGTGGCTGAGTCGCATCAGTGGCTCGACGCAAAGCGGGGCGCGGTGTGGATCCCTGTCCGAGATCGGATACTGCGACGCGTCGATCCACGCGGCACGGGAATGGCGAGTGAGATCGGCTGACAGGAAGATCGCGGGACGGAGTCCGTCTATCGCGGGATGGCCGTGGTGGCCATCGGCGAAGTCGAGGATGGACAGCTGCTCCGCCGCCACATGACAGTTGTCGGCGGTGGAGTCGCCGTGGACGACAGTCGTCGGTGGCCCCACATGATTCGAGATCGCCGATGAGCGACGGCAGCTTATCGAGGACGCTGTGCGCGGTGCCGGGGAGATTAGTGGTGATCATTTGGTCTCGCCGCCGAGCAATGACTCTCGCTGGAGGGTTGGGTCGGCGAGCCAGGCGACGATGTCGCGTTCGGTCTGAGCGGAGGCGGGTAGCCCTTGAGTCAGGCCGCGCTTCCCGAAGCGTCGCCGGGATGGCCCATGGCTACCGGAGCGGATGCTGGTCGGAGAGTTCGGCTTCGCCGACGACCGTCGCCGGTTCCAGTGCGGCGGCCGAAGGTTCGAGCGCCTCGGGCGCGGTAGGTGACGATGCCGCCGACGGCATCGTCGTCACGGTCCCACCGAACCGACAGGAGCGACAGGACCACCGTCGGCACGTCGAGTATCGCGGTGCGGCGCTGACGCACCGGCCACGTGTCGTGCCACGCCGATGACTCGGGGTGGTGAAAGCCGGTGGCTCGCCGAGGATCTGTTCGCGGTAGGTGGCGATCGCGCGGACCGTTCGGACAGCTGGTATCACGGGTCGAGTGTCGGGTCGGAAGGCTGATCGCCCACCCTTTTCGACGCGACCGCTCCCCCGTGTTTCCCGTGAAACATCGCTCTGGAAACCAATTTGCGCGAACTTGGGTGTGTCCTTCCCGGCGTGCCGCGATTCAGCTTTCCTATCTGTCGCGGGGCTGGCAAGCTGTTCACAGTCGGGCGTGCGCGCCGGGAGCCACCGCGGATGTGGCCGGACGCCCCCGAACTTGTTTGTGATGACACGGCGCCGACGCTCGGTCGGGAGTACGTGATCTGAAGTTTCTCGGGTTAGGAGCAGTCTATGTCGAGCGGTCCGGCGAATGTTTCACGGGAAACAGCGTCGCGGGTCCCGGGGATGCTGGATTCCAGCAACTTCGACGCGGAGACGTTCGGGAACACTCCTTTCGGGAATATCTCCCCGGCCGAGACCCCGATCGCGGCGGAAGCGCAACGCGCCAGCCAGATTCTGCATCCAGGAAAGGTCACTGTGCCGAAACCCCGCGAGCAACGGATCATCACCATCGCCAACCAGAAGGGCGGCGTGGGTAAAACCACGACGACGGTCAATCTCGCTGCGGCACTAGCGCACCAGGGTATGACGGTGCTTGTCGTCGATCTCGATCCGCAGGGCAACGCGAGCACGGCGCTGGGCGTCGCGCATCACTCCGGGGTCCCTTCCAGCTACGAGCTGTTGATCGGCGAAGTCGCCGTCAAGGACGCGATCCAGCAGAGCCCGCACAGCGAACGGCTGCTGTGCGTTCCGGCGACGATCGACCTCGCCGGCGCCGAGATCGAACTGGTCTCGATGGTCGCCAGGGAAGGTCGTCTGAAGACCGCGATCCACGAGGCGGCCATCGCCGGTTACGACATCGATTACGTCCTGATCGACTGCCCACCCTCCCTCGGCCTGCTCACCGTCAACGCGCTCGTGGCGGCCAAGGAAGTGCTGATCCCGATCCAGTGCGAGTACTACGCACTGGAGGGCGTCGGCCAGCTGCTCCGCAATATCGGGCTGGTGCAGGCGCACCTCAATCCCGAACTCCACGTCTCGACCGTGCTACTGACGATGTACGACGGCCGCACCAAACTGGCCGACCAGGTGGCCGAGGAAGTGCGCAACCACTTCGGCGACGTCGTGCTCAAGTCGATGATCCCGCGCAGCGTGAAGGTCTCGGAGGCACCGGGCTACGGCATGACCGTGCTCGATTATGATCCAGGCTCCCGCGGCGCGATGAGCTACCTGGACGCGGGGCGCGAGCTCGCCGCCCGTGCCCAGCTCCGCCAGGACGCGTCGTAGTGAGTTGGAACGAAGAAGGGATCGGTAGCCGATGAGTCAGGCGAAAAAGGGCGGTCTCGGGCGCGGCTTGGCCGCACTGATCCCGACGGGTCCGGCAGCGACGGCGCCGGGTCTCAGCAGTGCCGCGGCGAGCGTGATCGGGATCAACCCGATCGGCCCGCAGCCGGCCGAGGCGTTCCTGCATCGCGTTCCGGATGCCGAACCCGAGCCCGAGGAAGACCTCGTCTCCCCCGGCGGCGCGGTCTACCGCGAGGTGCCTGCCGACCAGATCGAGCCGAATCCGAAGCAGCCGCGTCAGGTCTTCGAGGAAGAGGCGCTGGCGGAGCTGGTGCACTCGATTCGCGAGTTCGGCCTGATGCAGCCGATCGTGGTGCGTCGCGTCGAACCGGGCGTCGACAAGTTCCAGTTGGTCATGGGTGAGCGCCGCTGGCGCGCGTGCCAGGAAGCCGGACTGGCGACGATCCCCGCGATCATCCGGGATACCGACGACGGCGCGATGCTGCGCGACGCGCTGCTGGAGAACATCCACCGCGTGCAGCTGAACCCGCTCGAAGAGGCGGCCGCCTATCAGCAGCTGCTCGAGGAATTCGACGTCACCCACGAGGAATTGGCCACGCGAATCGGTCGCTCCCGGCCGGTGGTGACGAATATGATCCGACTGCTGAAGCTGCCGATCCCCGTGCAGCGTCGGGTGGCCGCCGGGGTTCTCTCGGCCGGCCACGCCAGGGCGCTGCTCGGTTTGGATGCCGGTGCCGATGCGCAGGAAGTGCTGGCGGCGCGGATCGTCGCCGAGGGACTGTCGGTCCGGGCCACCGAGGAAGCGGTGACGCTCGCGAACCGCAATCCGTCGGAGGTCGCTCCCCCGGCGCCGAAACGTAAGCCGATCCACATGCCGGGTTTGCAGGAAGTGGCCGAACGGTTGTCGGGCTCCTACGACACCCGGGTCACGGTCAGCCTCGGGAAGCGTAAAGGCAAGATCGTTGTCGAGTTCGGTTCCGTCGAAGATCTCGAGCGCATTGTGGCGCTGATGGAGCAATCCGGCCCTGAAACGTCACTGTGACGGGGCACTCCCAGCCTTTCTACATAATTGAAAGAGGCGGCATTACTGTGGATAGTGATGTGGCGTGAGCGTGGATGAATCGGACAGCTGGAGGCTGAGCAGAGCGGTGTCGACCAGCGTCACAGCATTGACTCTCGATCGACTCGATCAGCTCCCGGCGCACACCCGGCGGTGTGTGTTCTGGGAGCTCGATCCTGCCGTCGCTGCCGACTCCCACGCCTTCAGCGATCCGGTCTTCGAGAAGGAAGCCTGGCTCTCGACCGTGATGCTCGAATGGGGCTCGTGCGGTCAGCTGGCGCATGTCGACAACAACATCGCCGGCTGCGCGCTGTACTCGCCCCCGAGTGCCGTGCCGCGGTCGACCCTGTTCCCCACCTCCCCCGTGAGCCCGGACGCGGTCCTGCTGACCACGCTGCAGGCCGAATTCCCCTACGAGGAGGCCGATGTAGCCCATCGGCTGATTCAGGCCGTGGTGGCCGATCTGGTGCGTCGTGGCGTGCGCGCGATCGAGGCGTTCGGTATTCGCAACGGTCCGGCGAGCAACTCGCTGGCCGACCGCGGTCTCGGGTCCTCGATGCGGCTGATGGAACGGATCGCGGCGCCGCTGCGGGATCCGGCCGCCGCGACCCACTGCACCCCCGAAACCTGCATGATCGACGCCGATTTCCTCACCGAGGTCGGTTTCGAAGTGGTGGCCCCGCATCATCGCTTCCCCCGGCTGCGGCTGGAACTGGATTCCGACCACGGCTGGAAGGAAGACGTCGAGCGCGCACTCGACCAGCTGCTCGCCGCGGCGCAGATCCGCCTCCCCGTGACTGCCGGCCAGTCTTAGGTGCGGAGTGGGTAGCGACGCGGCCGGCGGCGAGCATGAGGGTACGTCGGCCCGTTCCCGGTGAGTTACCCATGTAGTCGCGAGATCAGTGGAAAGGCCCCGCGGAATGGTGAATCCGCGGGGCCTTTTGCGTCCTGAAAGCGTCAGGCGCGCGGCACGGGGACGTTGCCCGACTCCGCGGCGGCCAGCTCTTCGGCAAGCAGCTCGGCGAAGGTGTAGGTACCGGTGGGTTGGTCGTCCTGGCCGAGTAGGTACAGCCGCTTGACCGAGATGAGGATGGCTTCGGCGATCACGTCGCGCATGCGCGGATTGGTGAGCACCGAGGCGTCGTATTCGTTGGTGAGGTAGCCGAGATCGACCTGGACCGTCGGCATCTTGGTGAGCCGCAGCAGATCCCAGGTGCGCTGATGAGTCCGGCAGTCCTGCACCGAGGTACGGGCGACCACCTCGCGCTGGATGAACCCGGCCAGCACCTGCCCGATCATCGACACCGAGCCGTGCGAGTTGCCGAAGTAGAAACCGGCGACGCCCTTGGCGGACGGGTTGTCGCTGGTGGCGCAGCGCAGCGAGATCATCAGGTCGGCGTCGAAGGCGTTGGAGGTCTCCGCGCGTTCGGCATCGGTGGGGTTGGCGCCCCACGGCCGGGACAGGAACGTCTCCATGCCGGTGGCGGCCATCCGGCCCTCGAGCCGGGAGGCCAGATCCCAGAGGATCTCCGACTCGTAGACGTCACCGAACTCGGTGGGCACCGCGAAACCCTTGTCGGCGCCGCCGAATCCGGGATCGATGACGATCCGCTTGCCGGTGAGCTGCGGGCCCGCCCGGTGCACCACCTCTTCCTCGGCGATGCGATGCGGGTTGCCGCCGGTGACGCGCGCGCCGAGCAGATCCAGCGAACGCAACGTGTCGGGACCGCAGATGCCGTCGGCGGACAGGCCGATCTCGCGCTGGAAGGCGCTGAGACCGTCGTGGGTGTGCGGGCCGAAGTAGCCGTCGACCCGGTGCACGTAGAAGCCGAGGTCCTGCAGCTTGCGCTGCAGGGTGGCCACGTCGTCACCGTAGAGCGGCGCGGACAGCTGGTAGATCAGCGTGCGGGCACCCAGGCGGTAGGAGGCTTCCTTCAGCGCGCGATAGGTCGCCGGACCGACGACCCCGTCGACGAGCAGACCGCGCTGCTGCTGGAACGCGCGAACCGCCGAGTCGAGCGGGCGGTCGAACTCCGCGTCGGTGTCCTTCCAGTAGTCGCCGTGCTGGGGATGCAGGAAGCCGAGGCTTGCGAGGGTGCTCCGAACCTCTGCGACGGCTGGTCCTGAATCGCCGTGACGAAGTCGGTGCATGCGTAAGAGCCCTTTCTTCGGCCGGAGCGTCGCCTCGATTGTCTCAGACCCGGGGCGCTTTACGGGAATCCCGGGTCCAGGCATCCTACGGCGCGTCGGCCGGTAGGAGGTGCTTTTGTCAGATCAGGCCGTCGAGTTCGCGCAGCAGCGCGGCCTTGCCCTTGGCGCCGACGATCTGCTTCACGGGCTTGCCGCCCTGGAACAGGATCATCGTCGGCAGGGACAGGATCTGGTAATCGCGGGCGGTGCCGGGGTTGGCCTCGGTGTCGAGCTTGGCGATCGTCAGCTTGTCGGCGTGCGTGCCCGCGATCTCCTCCAGCACGGGGGCGACCATCTTGCACGGACCGCACCAGTCGGCCCAGAAGTCGACCAGCACCGGCTTCTCGCTGAGCAGGACGTCATCGGCGAAGGACTGGTCGGTGACGGTGATGGTGTTGGCGCTCTCGGCCATGGGTGTACTCCTTGCTGGGGTGGAACTCGACGTGCTCGAAATCAGTTGGTGGACACTGCTGCCGAGCCGTCGGCGTTTTCGAGGGTGTTCGCGGTGATGTCGCCCTGCTCGGCGAGCCAGCGCTCGGCGTCGATCGCGGCGCGGCAGCCGGTGCCCGCCGCGGTGATCGCCTGCCGGTAGGTGTGGTCGACCAGGTCGCCCGCGGCGAACACGCCCGCCACGTCGGTGGCGGTGCCCGGCTCGCTCACCTGCACATAGCCTTCGCCGTCGAGCGCGACCTGGCCCTTGACCAGTTCGCTGCGCGGGTCGTGGCCGATGGCGACGAACAGGCCGGTCGCGGCGAGCTCGGACTCCTCGCCGGTGCGGGTGTCGCGCAGGGTGAGGCTGGACACGCTGTTCTCGCCGTTGACCTTCACCACTTCGGCGTTGAGCCGGAACTTGATCTTGTCGTTGGCCTTGGCGCGCTCGAGCATGATTCGCGAGGCGCGGAACTCCTCGCGACGGTGCACGACGGTGACGCTGGCCGCGAACTTGGTGAGGAAGGTCGCTTCCTCCATGGCCGAGTCGCCGCCGCCGACCACGACGATGTCCTGGCCCTTGAAGAAGAAGCCGTCGCAGGTGGCGCAGGCGCTCACGCCGCGGCCGAGCAGCTCCTGCTCACCCGGCACGTGCAGGTAGCGCGCGGCCGAGCCCATGGCGAGGACGATGGCGTAGGCCTCGAAGGTCTCGTCGCCGACGGTCACCTTCTTGATCGGGCCGGACAGGTCGATCGCGTCGACGTCCTCGGTGCGCAGGTCGGCGCCGAAACGCTTGGCCTGCTCGCGCATCTGCTCCATCAGGTCGGGACCCATGATGCCTTCGCGGAAGCCGGGGAAGTTCTCCACCTCGGTGGTGGTCATCAGGGCGCCGCCGAACTGGGTGCCCTCGAAGACGAGGGGCTGTAGTTCCGCGCGAGCGGCGTAGACGGCTGCCGTGTAGCCGGCGGGTCCTGAGCCGACGATGATCAGGTCGCGAACTGGCGTGCTCATGGGGCCCTTCCGAAAGACAAGCTGGGGACGTGTCGGTCAACAACAGCCTAAACGGTGTTGTTCCCGGTGCTACGGCGCTGTCCGAGAAGCAGCCGCGTCAGCCGATATCGCGGAGCTCCAGCTGTTCGGGTGCGCCGGTGGTGCAGCCCGCGCCGACGACCAGCGCGGTAATGGTCGGCGGCTCCGGCCCGATGACGAGCACCAGGACCGCGTCGGAGCCACGGAAGGTGATACTCGACGCACCGAGGACGGCACGGTCGATGCCGTTGGCCTGGACGCAGCGGGTCAGTGCCGTGTCGTCGGCCAGCGGACCGCGGACCTCGCGCTTGCCCAGTGCGCTGAGCGCGGCCGCGGTGGTGAGTTCGTCGCCCGGGGTGGCCGGCTCGGTGAACTGCGCCGCGGTCGGGGTGCCGTCGGTGCTGTCGAGGGTGCTGACGACCGCGCCTGCGCCCGCGAGGACGGCCACCGTGGCGGCTGCCGCGGCCAGCAGGCCCATCCGGCGACGGGATCGGTACTGCGCCAGGGAGACCGGCGGTTCGGCCGGTAGCTCCGGCGCCGCGGCCTGCGGTGTGAGTCGTTCGGTAGGACCGTCGCCCGCGTCCAGGTCGGCGACGAAACGGAACATGCGGTCGGCGACGTCGTCGGGCATGCGGTGCATGACCCGCTCGTCGTTGCCGAGCCTGCGGAGGTGAGCGTTCACCTCGTCGAGCTGATTCAGGTAACGCAGCGCGTCTGGGTCGGTGCTGACGGTCGGCCACAGTTGCTCGCGCAGTTCCGGCGCGAGGTTGTCGGCATGCAGATCGGCCAGCAGTTCCGACGGGAACGGAGGCTGCGGCACGGATCGAGACACCCTCGCACCTCCCCTGTTCTGTCGAGATCGGATCGCAGGATTACATCGCAGACTTGTTCGTCACTGTTATTGACGCATCCGGACTAGATCCGGTTCCCCGGATCCCGGAAAAAGTCCAAACGTTCTTGCAAACGTACGCGCGCTCGGGAGCATCGGCTCTTGATAGTGCCCTCCGCCACGCCGAGCAAGACGGCTGTTTCGGACACGCTGCGCCCCTCCATCTCGACCATGACCAGGGCAAGCCGCTGATCCTCCGGCAGGGTGAACAGCGCCTCCTCGACCACGGTCGACAATTCGAACTCGGCGAACTCGTCGCGCGGGTCGACCGCCTCTGGCATGACGTCGGGTGTGATCGATATCGCGCGCCGGGTCTTGTTGCGGCGGATCCGGTCGAGGCAGGCGTTGACGACGATGGCGTGCAGCCAGCTGCGCACCTCGGCCTCGGCCCGGAACGAGTGCGCGGTGCGATGCGCCGACAGCAGGGCGTCCTGCAGCGAGTCGGCGGCGTCCTCGCGGCTGTAGGAGGTGCGCAGGGCGGTCTGCCACAGATGGTCCTTGTGCCTGCGCAGCAGTTCGGCGAACGCGTGCGGCTCGCCACGGACATGGGCGGCCAGCAATTGCTTGTCACTGCCGTTCTCCAGGAGGAACGAGCGGTCGCGGTATGCGGCGACCTGCCGCGTTCCCTCCCCGCGGAGTTGCTCGTTGACTTCCGGCGACACCTGACCCCTTGGACAGCGCTCATTACGGCGACTTCACGTCGGCGAACGAGGCCGATCCATCACCTGACTACTTACGCGGCGTCCAGGATCGACGTCGACAGATCCTGGGTAGCTCCCTGCCGAGAGCGCGGGGCGATCATATCGTCGATAACAATTGCGCACCAACCGAACCGCGTTCGATGACGGTCGGCATCCGGCGCGGAAGTGGGCGGCCACCTGCGCTGATAGCGGTGGGAGATGGCAGCGCGGACTAGGGCGCCGCGTCGAAACGAACGTCGGCGATCTCGGTCTGGAACTGCCCGCCCGAGTTCGCCAGTCCGGTGATCCAGACGAGCACGAACCGCGCGGCCTGATCGGTCTGCACGGCGATGTCGGTGATCCCGTCACCGAGCTTGGCCGAACCGATCAGCTGGGTCTGGTCGAGCGTTGGCGCCTCGGTGGGCGAGGTGCGGATCTCGACGGTGCTGCCCGCGCTGGGCGAGGTGATCGAAACATTGGTCACCTTGGCCGGCGTCGGCAGCGTGGCCAGCAGGCCGACGCCCTTCTTGAGGGCGGGGAACTGCTGGAAGTACTGATCGGTGTGCCACACCGTCGCCGGGTTCTGGTCGAGCACCGCGCCCGCCGTGGCCGCACCGTCCGGGGTGCCCTCCGGGGAGAACACCGCCGCCCCGGTGACCGGCACCGGGAAGCTGGTCGGCGGCGCGGCCGGGGTCTGGCCCGCGGGCGGCGCCGCGGCAGGCGGCGCGACGCTGGACGTGAGCCCGATGTTGATCTGCTCGTCCAGTGGCTTGTCCGAGGCGCCGGGCGCGAAGATGCTGACCATCCACCAGATCAAGATGCCGACGACCAGCGCGGCGAGCACGCCGAGGCCGACCATGATCCACATCATCCGCTTGGAGCGATCCCGCTCGGCGGCGAGCAGCTCCGGATCGGCGAGCGAATCCGGTCCGCTCGCCACGGCGCGCTGACCCAGCCGCAGAACCGGGATGAAATCGGTCTTCTGGTCGACGACCGAGGCCTGCTCGAGCACGTGCTGCACGGTGGCCGCGGTACGCACACCCTTGTTCGACTCGAGCGAGCGGACCGCGACGGCCGAGATCTCGAACGGGACCTCCGGCCGGATCTGGCGCGGTTCCACCGGTGTGCCGTCCGGACCGAAGTCGGCGAGGTGCAGACCGCCGATGGTGGCGGCGGTCCCGGTGACACCGCCGACCCGGATCGGCCAGCGGGCGGTGATCAGGGCGTAGAGCATCGCGCCGAGGCCGCGCACGTCGGCCTGGGCGTCCGAATCGCCGAGGGTGCCGGGGAACGCGAGCACGGCGTCACCGGAGGCGCTGATCCGGATCCGGTCGGGATGGTCGATCGAGAGCGAGCCACCGCCGCGGTGGGCCAGTTCGGCCGCCGAGGCGAGTGCCCTGATGGCCCTGGCCGCGCCGATCGGCGACGGCACCGTCTCGGCCATCTCGCGCAGCGAGCGACCGGGCGTCCACTCGGCGACGACGATGCCGCCGGAGCTACCGCGGACCACGTCGAGGACCCTGGCCAGGCCGGGCGAGTTGATCCGGCCCAGGCGCAGCGTGCGCGACAGGATCGCCTGCGGGCCGTCGTGGCCGGAGTTCTCCCCCGACTTCTGATCGGCGTCGACGAAGGTCAGCGCGACCTCGCGGTCGAGCTTGATGTCGAGTGCCTGCCAGAACCTCAGCCCGCGCGCACCGCCGTGACCGGCCAGCAGCCGGTACCGGCCACCGGCGACGGACGCGCCGGGGATCAGCTTCGGGCCGCGCTGCGCGCGGTTCGCCGAGGGCTGGACCTGCGGCGGGATCGGCAACATGCCGGTGTCGTGGGTCGGATCGTGTGGCATGTCCTGCCGTGGTTCGTCCGCCGGATGTCGCTCGTCGTCCGCCGAGCCGTGATGTGGCGATTCGGCTTCGTCGGGCGTGGCGGCGTGCTCGGATCCTGTCGCGGACGCGGCAGGATCGACATCGGTGGACATTCCTCCTGCTTTGCGCGCCGCAGAATCAGCGGCCGGGACGCCGCCCACCGCGTCATCGCTCACCCTCGGTCCTCCTTCGCCCTGATCTCGCGGATCCTTCCGCGTGTTCACGACATCACTACCCATGTCGGTCTGCCGAACAGCGTACGGGAACTGCGCTTGGCCGGTGAGGTCAACAGCACCCGGCCGGATTACGGGCAGGATCATCGTCTGGGTATCCATCGACGGCCCATACGACGGGAACCCGTAGGTGTCGGGCCTGCGCAGGACCGTGGTCGCGTAGATGTCGTCGGCGGGGCTCTCGTCGAGGTCCAGCTCCGGCGCGGGCGGGGTGATGCCCAGCTTGCGCGACACCGCGACAGTGATCGCCACGACCTCGGGAATTCCGGCCAGGCGCATCAGGCCGAACGCCACCGAGAACATCACCAGCGCGCCGACGGTCACGCGCAGCAGCGACGCCGGACCGCCCGTGAGGTGGTCCATCCTGGTCACCGTGTCGACGATGAGCATCACCGCGCCGCCCGCCACCGAGGCGAGCAGCACGCGCGTGACCGTGCGCCCGACGTTGGCCATGCGCAGATCGCCGAGACTGCGGTGCAGCAGCAGGCCGCCGATCACCGCGCCCGCGGTGAAACCGAGGCCGGTGGCGACGCCGAGAATGATCACCACGTCGTCGCTGTCGCGGGCCAGGACCGGCGCCAGCGCGGAGAACAGGATCTTGACCGTCGTGATGCCGAGGATGATCCAGGTCGGGGTCCACGCCTGCTCGCGCGCGTAGAACACGCGCAGGTGGATCAGCACCAGGGAGTACGGGATGAGCGAGAACGCCGACCAGCTGACCGCACTGCCGAGGCGTTCGGCATCGCCGGCGAACTGGGCGTATCCGTAGAGCGCCTGGCCGATCTCCGGACCCGCCAGGGTCAGGAAGGTGACGACCGGGATCAACGCGATCATGGTGAGCCGGGTGGCCACGGACAGGTCGTCGACCACGGCCGGGGTGTCGTCGGCGGCGGCGTTGCGGCTCAGCCTCGGCATGATCGCGGTGAGCAGCGTGACACCGAGGACGCCGTAGGGCAGCTGCAGCAGCGCCCAGGCATTGGCGAAGATCGCGGGACCGGCCTCGTCGGCGGCGGAGGCGATGTTGTTCGCGACGACCAGGCCGATCTGGCTGATCAGCACGTACAGGATGATCGCGCCACCCATCTTGCCGAACTGCTTGAGCCGCGCGTCGACGCCCCACAGCGGACGCAGATTGATGCCGTGCCTGCGGATCGCGGGCAGCAGACTCAGCGCCTGGGTAGCCACACCCGCGGTGACGCCGATGCCGAGAACCAGCAGTTTCGGGTCGCTCATCCGCACCGGATCGAGCGTGATCTCGCCCGGCGTCAACGCGTAGAGCGCCAGTACCGCGAGCACGACGATGTTGTTCAGGACCGGGGCCCACGCGCCTGGTTTGAACGCCTGTCTGGTGTTGAGGATGGCGGTGAACAGCGCCGACATGCCGTAGAACAGGATCGCGGGCGCCAACAGGTACGTCAGCGCGGTGGTCAGGTCGGTGTTGACCTTGCCGTCGGAGTCGACGAGCACATGGCCGGCCAGGATCGGGGTCGCGGCCAGCGTCAGTACCGTCGCGACGAACAGCACCGTGAAGGCCGCCGTCACCAACCGGCGCACGAACGCGGCGCCGTTGTCGGCGTCCTCGTGTTCGGCGCGGACCAGGGTCGGCACGACGATCGCCGTCAGCACGGCGCCGAGCACCAGCTCGGCGATCATGTTCGGGATCAGGTTCGCCGAGATGAAAGCACTGGCGATGGCGGGACCGAGCACCGTCAGCAGCAGCAGCTGCTTGGCGAACCCGGTGATGCGGCTGATCAGCGTCGCGACGGCGATCGAACCGGAGTCCTTGAGCAGTTTCGCGTTGGCGCTCTGCGGGGTGTCGGGCTTGTCGGCCGTCACCCGCTTGGGGCGCGCGATCCTCTGGGTCTTGGCGGCAGCCTGGTCGTCGACGGCGGTGCCTCGACCACGCGCCGAGCTACGTGCGGATTCCGCATGAGCGCCGATCGGCGTGCCAGGCATCCCTGGGTACGAGGGGCGTTGCGTGGCGTTGCGACGCTCCTGACCCTCCGGTCGTCGCCCAGCGGTGTCCTGACCGCCGCCGGGCTTGACGGGCTGTTCACCGAACCGCCGCTCCGGGCGACCCTGCCTGGGGATAGCACCGGACTGCGGACCGCGCGGGGGAAAGTCTCCCGCGCGCGCACCGGGCGCGGGCCGCGGCGGAACCGCACCTTCCTGCGGCCGCTGGGGGCGTACCCCCGCGTCGAGATCGGGACGCGCCTGCCGCGGAATCGCACCGGAGGGCGACCCGTGCGCCGACGCGGGGCGCTGCTGGGGAAACTCACCTGACCGCGGGGGCTGCCCCGGTCGCTGCGGAAACTCCCCCGGCCGCGTACCGGAGCTGGGCGCCGGGGGCCGCTGTTGGGGAAACTCGCCGGAGCGCGGTGCCTGGTCGGGCGGGAACTCACCCGGGCGTGCACCCGAACCCGGACGAGGGGGTTGGGGTGGCTGACCAGGACGAGCACCCTGGGCGGGGTGCGGAGGCCGGGGCTGACGCGACGGGGGAAAGTCCCCCGGCCGCGCGGCGGGGTCTGGACGCGGCGATGCCGGCTGACCCGGGCGCTGTGCCTGCGGGAACTCGCCCGAACGACCGGCGGCACCAGGTTGCTGCGGCCCAACGCCGGGACGGCCGATCTGACCAGGCCGCTGTTGCTGCGGGAACTCGCCGGAACGATCAGCAGGGCCGGGGTGCTGCTGCGGCGGAACGCCGGGACGGCCGAGCTGACCGGGCCGCTGCTGCTGTGGAAATTCACCGGACTGCCCCGGCTGCTGCACGCGCGGCAATTCACCGGAACGACCGGCCGGGGGCGGTTGCTGACGACCGTCGCCATAGCGACCGCGCGGCTGATCCGGGCCACGGTATCCCGCGGGCGGTGCGCCGGGATGATCCGGTGATACGGGCCGAAACCCGGGCGGTGGCGCCTGCTCAGCGGGGCGGTACCCAGGCTGACCCGGCGGCATGCCGGGCCGGGGTCCGGCGCCTGGCTGAGGTCCAGGCTGACGACGCACACCCGGCTGGTCGAAGCCAGGTTCTCCAGCCCGGTGTGGCGGCTGCGGTCGATGCCCCGGCTCACCAGGACGCGGTGCGGCGACGTTCCCCTCGTGCTCCCCGGCAGTCATCCCACGCTCCCACGGCGCGACGGGCGCAGGGCGCTGTGCCGGTCCGTCGCGACGATCGTCGTGGTCGTGCCGATGAGCGGAATCATCGTCGCCCATCATGCCTCCTGTACCCGGCGTAACCCGCGAATCCCGCCGGTCCGATGAGCGTTTCGCTCACCCGTGCCACTCTCGTCCTTGTCTGCCATGTTCCCCCGCCCGCGTGTCAGGCGCGGGCGATCAGTGCCGTTCGAATCCCTCGTCGGCGGGATCGGGCTGTCCGCGGAACCGGCGCCACAACCGGCGCCCGGCCAACAGCAACAGCAGTATTCCGGCACATGCGGTAATTATGGCCAAGGCCTGTCCGTAGGCGTTCGAGCGCACCGAGACCGAGGTCGGCTCGCCTAGCGCAACGCCGTCGGGCGTGGTAAGGGAAATCGGAATCACCAGCTTACGGCTGTCGCTCACCTCGGTCGGAATCTGGAACGAGCGGGTGCCGGACGGCGGAAGCAGCTGTTCGCCGATATCGGTGATGTTCGTCTCGGCGGGCGCCTCGATCCGGAATTGCACCCGGATCGCGACCGGCAGTTCATTGCGGGCAACCAGCAACAGCGGGCTCTGTTCCGAGGCCAGCGTGTACACCCCGCCCGGCGGCAGCACCGACACCGAAGCGAACATCTTGTCGAGTTCGCGGGTGGCCTGATCGATGCGGCGCTGGGCGTGCAGATCGGCCTGGGTGTCGTCGTCGGTCCTGCGGTCGGACAGGCTCAGCGCGCGCAGCAGGTCTTCCCTGGCCGGGGTCATGAAGGCGTGCGGGGTGAGCTCGGATTCCGGCAGCTCGACCAGTGCGCGCATCAGTTCGGTGATGCGCGCGCCCTGGGCGTGGATCGGTGGCACGAACCGCTCCGGCGCGGCGTCCTGGGCGGCGCGCGGGAGGTATTCGAGCGCGAACGGGCGCGGGTCGGGCGCCTGGGCGACGAGCTCGGCGAAGCTACGCGGGCTCGCGAGATTGTTGCGGGTCAGCAGCTCGACCTGCTTGAGCAGCGCGATGCCCTCTTCCCGGTTGGCGCCCCACTGCTGCGGCGGCATGAGCAGCTGCGAGCGTGGCCGGTCCGCCGCCGGGTTCAGCGCCGTCCAGGCCATCGCGCCGAGCGCGTCCTGCAACCGGGCCGCGCGCGAGTCGTTGGTGACGTCGAAGCGCACCTTCGACGGTGTGAACGACGGGGTCGGCGGGTTCGAGCCGACGGCGGCCAGCGCGGTCGCTGTCCAGATGTCGAAGGTCGTCACGCGCAGCGCGGGGTCTGTCGTCGCCGGTGCGGCCGCGGGCGGGTCGATGCTCACCCCGGGCACCCGGACGACGTCCGGCGCCGCCTGCTCCCCACCGACGACGACGCCCGGTTCGAGCGTCACCGGCGCGGAGGTGAGGGCGTTCTCGGTATCACTCGGCGCGTCGTCGGTGGTCACGGCCGTGCTCGCCAGCACCGCCGTCCCGTACCCGTGACCGCGCAGCAGCTGCCCGGCCGGATCGTCGATGCTGCCGGAATCGGGCAGGCCGACCCCACGCAGCGACTGGGTGCCGAGAATCGCGTCCACCACGTCGGCCGGTGCCAGCAGCGCCCGCGCGGACAGCCCTGGATCGTTCACCGCGGCCAGCGCCGACACGTCGACCTGCGCGAACGGCAACGCCACCGTGCACATCGACCCGGCCAGCGCGCGCAACCGGTCGAGCCAGGCCTGCGCGCTCGCGGCCCCGGTCCCCTCCCTGGTCGCGCCTTCTGGGTCGGACGGGCTGGCCAGCACCCGGTAGCCGCGCGTCATCGTCTGCACGGTCGACACCAGGTCGGGGTCGATCGCGATACACACCGAGCTCGCCACCCCGCGCTCGCGACCTGGCGTCGGCGCGACCGATTCCAGCGCGGCAACCAGCTGTTCGAGCCGTCCGCCCTTGCCGACCGACACGGCCAGTTCGTCGTCGAGCAGTTCGGCCTGCCCGTTGACCGACCCCGGCCTGCCCGCGACCATGCGCGGCCGGTCGGCGAGCGGCCAGATCAGCGTGGTCGCCACCGGCGTCGCGTCGGCGGGCGCGGGCACCGGCTCGGACGCGCCACCGTCCCCTGCGGGCAGTCCGAGCACCGGCAGCAGGAAGCGGGCGTCGTCGAGCCTGGCCTGGGTGCCGTAGGCCGGTTCCCCGTTGACGTTCAGCAGCAGCGGATACACCCCGGGATCGGTCAGCCCGAGCGAGGCGCCGTCACCGCCTGCCCGCAGCGCGATCCGCACCGAGAACTGTTTGCGCTGACCGGGACTCAACCGCTGCGCCACATCCTGGAACGGCCCGGTGATCTCGTAGTTCACCTGGTCGAGCCGTAGCGAACTGCGCAGCCCGCTCGGCGAGTCCACCGGCGCGGCGCGCTGGATCCGCACGGCGACATCGTCGACGACCCGGTCGCCGATATTGGTGACGGTGCCCGACACCGTCAGCACCGGGTCGCTGCTCGTCGTGACCGTGCCCGGCGCGATGGCGTCCAGGGTCAGCTTGAGGAATTTCGGTGCCGACGCGCCCGACCCGTCCGGTTGCGCGTGCCCGACCGCCGGCAGGAGCGTCACCGAACCCAAGATGGTCAGGACCGCCGTGATCAGCCGGAACAGTCCACCCGTCATCGCTTGCCGGTCTCCATCCGGTCGATCATTCGATTCGCCACTTCGGCCAGCCGCCGTTCGTCGGCATAGGCCAATCGGGAATCCAACTCGCTCAACGGAACCCACGCAACCTGGGTGACTTCCACGTCGGCGTCGGACAGTTCACCGCCGAGCGAGCGCAGCAGGAAATGGTGCACGGTCTTGTGTACCCGCCTGCCCTCGGTCACGAACCAGTAATCGATGCTGCCCAGCTCGGCGACCACCTCGCCGTTGATGCCGGTCTCCTCGGCGACCTCGCGAATCGCGGTCTGCTCGGAGGTCTCCCCCGCTTCGATATGCCCTTTGGGCAGCGACCACAGCAGTCGCCCCCGGCGATCGGTGCGCCCGATCAGCGCGGCGGAGCGGTGCTCACTGGGACCGTCGAGGCCGTCGACGACGAGACCGCCCGCCGAGGTCTCGCGCACCGTGCGCATCCGCGGCTTACCGGCATTGCTCGCCGAACCCCGCCGCCGCGGCTGGCGGCGTCGACTGTTCGCGCGATCGGCCGGAGGAGACACCCAGCAAGCTTATCCGCCTCTCCGCGACTCCAGCGGGCCGTCCGGTAGCTCGACTGTTGGCAGTCGGTCTCGCGCGCGTTCGGGGCAGGTGGGAGGGGGTCGGGGAGTTACCCATGTTCTCGCGTGATCAGTGGGTGGGGCGATACCTCCTGGATAGATGGGCGGGTGGCCCAGTAGGCTGGCTGTTCGTGGTTTCCCCCAACGTTGTCCCTGATGCTGTGGCGGATCGTCGAGCTCGGCTGCTGGCCGCGGCGGCGGTGACGCTGGGGCAGTTGTCGGATGTGCTGACGCCGTTGGGTGAGATGTTCGCCGAGCGCGGGCATTCCCTTTATCTTGTCGGCGGCAGTGTGCGCGACGCGGTGCTGGGCAGGCTCGGCACCGATCTGGATTTCACCACCGATGCCAGGCCGGACGTGGTGCAGGAGATGATGCGCGGCTGGGCCGACCACCTCTGGGACACCGGTGGCCTCGCCTTCGGCACCGTGAGCGCCGCGAAGGACGACCAGCAGCTCGAGATCACGACCTTCCGCGCCGACACCTACGACCGGGTCTCGCGCAATCCCGAGGTCACCTTCGGTGACACGCTCGAGGGTGACCTGGTTCGCCGCGATTTCACGGTCAACGCGATGGCGGTGAAGATCGCCGGTGACGGCTCGCTCGAATTCGTCGATCCGCTCGACGGTCTCGACGCCCTGCTCGACGGCGTCCTCGATACCCCTGCCGCGCCGCAGGATTCGTTCGACGACGATCCGCTGCGGATGTTGCGCGCCGCCCGCTTCGTCGCCCAGCTCGGCTTCGACGTGGCGCCGCGGGTGCGGGCCGCGATCGTGGAGATGGCCGACCAGATCGACCGGATCACCGCCGAGCGGGTGCGCACCGAACTCGACAAGCTGATCGGCGCCGATCACCCGATCGACGGCATCAACCTGATGTGCGACACCGGCCTGGCGCAGCGGGTACTGCCCGAGGTGCCGGCGATGAAGCTCGAGATCGACGAGCACCACCAGCACAAGGACGTCTACCAGCATTCGCTGACCGTGCTCTCCCAGGCCATCGACCAGGAGGAGGGCGATCCCGACCTGGTGCTGCGGTGGGCGGCGCTGCTGCACGACATCGGCAAGCCCGACACCAAGCGCAACGAGCCCGGCGGCGGGGTCAGCTTCCACCATCACGAGGTGGTGGGCGCGAAGATGGTGCGCAAGCGCATGCGCGCCCTGAAGTATCCGAAGGCGTTCACCGAAGAGGTTGCGCGTCTGGTGTTCCTGCACCTCCGCTTCCACGGCTACGGCAAGGGGCAGTGGACCGATTCGGCGGTGCGCCGCTACGTCACCGACGCCGACGACTTGCTCGATCGCCTGCACAAGCTGGTCCGCGCCGACTGCACGACCCGCAACAAGCGCCGCGCCGCGGCCTTGCGCGCCACCTACGACGAGCTCGAGGAGCGCATCGCCACGCTGCGCGAGCAGGAGGATCTGGCGCGGGTGCGGCCCGATCTGGACGGCAATTCGATCATGGAGCTGCTCGGCTTGTCCCCGGGTCCGCAGGTCGGCAAGGCGTGGAACTACCTCAAGGACCTGCGCCTGGACCGTGGCCCGATGACCCGCGAGGAAGCCGAAGCGGCGCTGCTCGAGTGGTGGGCCGCCGAGAACGCCTGATCAGAAGACGATCAGCGTGGTGCCTGCGACGATGGCCGAGCGGATCTGCGCCAGGTCGAACGAGCCGGTCGTCTCGGGCAGTTCGATGCGGAAGCGCACCTTGTCACCGCGCCGGTGGGCGTAGGTGATGCTCGCCCGGTTGGGCAGGTCGTCGAGCAGCAGCGCGGGCGCAGGTACTGCGCGCTTGGGCAGCCGGATGCCGTGCCAGCTGGCCTTGCGGATGTCGATGCTGAGCAGGTTGTCGTAGACCTGCGCGTCGACGATTGCTCGCATCTTGCGGGTGCGATGCGTCGCGACGATGCGGCCGCGCTCGTCGAGATGCACCCGCCAGTCCAGGTTCTGCGCGTCCACCCATTCCACGAGCGCCCCGATGCCGATGGTGCCCTCGATGTCGAGCTGCTGGACGCGGACCTTGGTCGGCACGCCGGGGATGAGCCGCACCCCGTGCGCGATGACGGTGACGTTGTCGAACGGGTGCGAGTCCCAGACCAGGTCCGACAGCACCGTCTTGCTCTGGAAATGGGCGCCGCGCCTGCGCACCTTGAACACGTCGAGGGTGGCGGTGAGGTCGTGACCGAGCAGGGTGGCGCTGACTTCCTGCCCGCCGAACCTGCTGAGGATCCCCTCGCTGAGCACGGTCATCAACACATCGGGCATGAGCGCGGTGACGGTGCCGGAGCCCAGGTCGGCGACGGGGTCGGCCCAGGACGTGGTGAAGCCGAGCCACTGGTCGATCCACGACGGGTCGAGCAGGCGTCTGCCCAGGTCGACAGCGCCCGACAGTGACCAGGACTTCGGATCGAAATACGTGGCCATGATGGTCCGAGCGTACTTGGCCGCGACCCCAGCGGCCATGGTCAGCGGCGTGTTGTGCGCGCATCACGGCCGGAAGGTTCCGCATGTGCGGAGATAGTTTCTTGTTTCATCCGATTCTGCGGAACTATTCTGTTCCGGTGGCGACACTGCGAATCAAGGAAGCGGCCGATCTGCTCGGCGTCAGCGACGACACCGTGCGTCGGTGGATCGACGCGGGCACGCTCGCGGCGTCCAAGGATTCGGCCGGGCGGCTGGTGATCGAGGGCAGAGACCTCGCGGAGCTGGCGGTCGAGCAGGCGCGTCCGCCGCACACCCAGGTGGGTAGTGCCAGCTCGGCACGCAATCGGTTCCCCGGTCTGGTCACCCGGGTGGTGGCCGACACGGTGATGGCGCAGGTGGAGATGCAATGCGGTCCTTTCACGGTGGTCTCGCTGATGAGCAGCGAATCGGTGCGCGAGCTGGGGCTCGAACCCGGCAGCGTGGCGCTGGCGAGCGTCAAGGCGACGACGGTCGTGGTCGAGCGGGCCGCCGAATGATCCGCCGGGTCGCGCTGGGCGCGGCGCTGGTGGTGCTCACGGCGAGCGGTTGCGGTGGCGCCGACTCCACCGAGGCGCCGACATCGACGCTGACCGTCTTCGCCGCCGCGTCCTTGAAGAACGTCTTCATCGGGCTGGAGAAGGACTTCGAGACCGCGAATCCCGGTGTCGATGTGCAGTTCTCGTTCGCAGGCTCGTCCGACCTGGCCGCCCAGCTGCTGGCAGGTGCTCCCGCCGACGTGTTCGCCGCCGCGGATCAGCCGACCATGGACAAGGTCGTGCAGGGCGGGCGGATCACCGCCACCCCGGCCACTTTCGCCACCAATGTCCTCACCTTGGTCACTGCGCCGGGAAACCCCAAGGGCATCACCGGAATCGACGATCTCGATGGTGCGGCGTTGGTCGTCTGCGCACCGCAGGTGCCGTGCGGACGCGCGACGAAGAAGGTCGCCGATGCGGCGGGCCAGACACTGCGCCCGGTGAGCGAGGAGTCCTCGGTCGCCGACGTCCTCACCAAGGTGACCTCGGGCCAGGCCGATGCCGGACTGGTTTATGTCACCGATGCGGCCGGTGCGGGCGCGAAGGTGACTTCGGTGCCGATCCCGCAGGCCTCGGCGGCGGTGAACACGTATCCGATTGCGGTGGTTGCCGATTCGAAACAGGCCGAGACGGCCGCGAAGTTCACCGCGCTCGTCACCGGCCCGTCCGGTCGAGCGGCACTCGCGACGGCCGGGTTCGGCGCGCCGTGATCGTGGTCGGCACGGCCGCTGCTCCGACAAGGGTCGGTGCCGGGTGAGTGCCGGGTTGCCCCGGTGGCTGCTCGCGCCGGCGGTCGTCGGCTTCGCGTTCGTGGTGTTGCCGTTGGCGGCGCTGGCGGCGGGCGTCGAGTGGGGCCGGTTCGTCGAGCTGATCGGTACCGAAGCATCGAGGGACGCACTGTGGTTGAGCGTGCGGACCGCCACGGCGAGCACGGTGTTGTGTCTCGTCTTCGGGGTGCCGATGGCCGCTGTACTGGCCAGAGCGCGCTGGCGAGGGTTGCCGGTGTTGCGCGCACTTGTGCTGTTGCCCTTGGTATTACCGCCGGTCGTCGGCGGCATCGCCTTGCTCTACACCTTCGGTCGGCGCGGGCTGCTGGGTGAGCACCTGGAGGCAGCGGGCATTTCCATCGCCTTCAGCACGACCGCGGTGGTGCTGGCGCAAACCTTTGTGGCCCTGCCGTTCCTGGTGCTGACTCTCGAAGGAGCACTGCGGACGGCGGGCAGCCGATACGAGCAGATCGCCGCCACCCTCGGCGCGCGTCCGAGCAAAGTCTGGTGGCAGATCACCCTGCCCTTGCTGCGACCTGCCCTGATCTCCGGCGCCGTCCTCGCCTTCGCCCGCGCCCTAGGCGAATTCGGCGCCACCCTCACCTTCGCGGGCAGCCTCCAGGGTCGCACCCGCACACTCCCACTGGAGATCTACCTGCAGCGCGAAGCCGATCCCGATGCCGCCGTTGCCCTCTCGGTGGTGCTGATCATCGTCGCCGTGCTGATCGTGCTGCTCGCCTACCGCCGGACCAGCCCGATTCCCGGCACCCAGCTGCGCAGTTCCGGCCGCCCCGGCTCACTGACCAACAGATCGGGCAGGGGCGCGGCACACGGTAGCCCCGCCGGGTCGAAGGGAGCCGCAGGTCAGAGCGAGGCTGCGGGGACGGGCAGTGCGATGACACCGGATACCGGGGCGCCAGGCCACGGCGCCGGTCGGCAGGATCCCGACAGCGGCGGGGAGGCGGCGCGATGACCGGGACCGACGCACCGCAGCACGCCGGTTTGTCGGTGGCCGCCCGCATCGCCGATCGTGATCTCGACGTGCGGATCGAGGTCGCCCCGGGTGAAGTCCTTGCTGTCCTGGGGCCGAACGGTGCGGGCAAATCGAGTCTGCTGCAGGTGATAGCCGGGCTGATCGTCCCCGACGAGGGACATGTGCGGCTCGGCGATCGCACACTGACCGAGATCGCGAAAGGGATTGCGCTACCGCCACATCGGCGCGGCATCTCGCTACTTGCCCAGGACCCGTTGCTGTTCCCGCACCTCAGCGTGCGCGACAACGTGGCTTTCGGGCCGCGCAGCCGGGGCGCGAGAAACCGTGCGGCACAGTCGATCGCCACCGACTGGCTGGCCGCCGTCGACGCCGTCACCCTGGCCGATCGCCACCCCGGCGCCCTCTCCGGCGGCCAGGCCCAGCGAGTCGCCCTGGCCCGCGCCCTCGCCGTCGACCCCGACCTGCTCCTCCTCGACGAACCAATGTCGGCCCTCGACGTCGACGTCGCCCCCGCCATGCGCACCCTCCTGCGCCGCGTCCTACGCGACGAACCCGGCCGCGCCCACCCGCGCTGCGCGGTCCTGGTCACCCACGACATCATCGACGCCATCACCCTGGCCGACCGGATCGTCGTCCTGGAGGCAGGCCGGATCGCCGAATCCGGCCCGGTCACCGACGTCATGTCCCACCCCCGCAGCCCGTTCGCCGCCCGCATCGCGGGCCTGAACCTCCTGCATGGCACCGGCATCGAGGCGGCGGCACCCGTCCCGTCCGAAAGCCCGCCCCGGCCGTCTGACCAGGTGGAACACCGGCCAGGCTTGGCGGATCAGGTCGAGCACGCGGGAGGTCTGGCGGAGCGGGTCGAGCACGCGCCAGATCGGGCGGGTCAGGTCGAGCACGCGCCGGGTCGCCGAGCTGAGCGGGCGCCCTGGCCGAGTGCGGCGGGTGGGCGTGTCGACGCTCCGGTGGCAGCGCAGGCGTTCGGCGCTGTCCGTATCGACGGTCTGCGCGTCGACGGTTGTGTGGTCGGTGATTTCGTACCCGGGACAGACGCCGCGGCCGTCTTCTCCCCCGCCGCGGTCTCGGTGTTCACCGAACGACCGGTCGGCAGTCCGCGCAATGTGTTCGCCGTCGAGATCGTCGACATCACCGATCACGGCGGCATCGTCCGGGTCCGTGGCGACGCACCGCAGGCCGACTTGAGCGCCGACCTGACCCCGGCCGCCGTCGCCCAGCTGGGTCTCGCCGTCGGCGCGGAGGTGTTCTTCGCGGTCAAAGCCACCGAGGTTCGGGTATACGCCTGTTGAACCACGCCCCGGTGGTGACAGCGCGAACGGAGTCGTTCATGCTCGAATCACCACCTGGGAGTGCCGCGCGAACACTGGAGGGCATCGCATGCCGCTGGACCTGAACAGTGATCTGGGCGAAGGCTTCGGCCCGTGGCGGATGGGTGACGACGCCGCGATGCTCGACATCGTCACCAGCGCCAACATCGCCTGCGGTTTCCACGCCGGCGACCCGTCCATCATGCGCCGGACCTGCGAACTCGCGGTCGCCAAGGGCGTGCGGATCGGCGCCCACGTAGGCTACCGCGATATGGTCGGCCTCGGCCGCCGCGATATCGCCATCGCCCCGGCCGACCTGCGCGACGAGATGCTGTACCAGATCGGCGCCCTCGCGGCGTTCGCCCGCGCGGCGGGCGACCGGGTGCGCTACGTCAAGCCCCACGGCGCGCTGTATCACGCGGCCGCCCGCGATCGCCTGCTCGCCGACGCCGTGCTGGCCGCGGTGGCCGAGGCCGAACCAGGACTCGCCCTGCTCGGACCGGCCGGAACCGAGCTCGAGCGCGCCGCGGGCAGACTGGGCGTCCGGTTCGTCGGCGAGGGCTTCGCCGACCGCGCCTACACCGCGACGGGCTCCCTCGCCCCGCGCGGAGTTGCCGGCGCGGTGCTGCCGCACGACACGGCCGTCGCCCAGGCTGTTTCTCTTGCGGTGTCAGGGACCGCGCGTACCGTAGACGGTCCCGGTACGGTCGCCGTGACCGTGGCCAGTGTGTGCGTCCACGGCGATTCCCCTGCCGCTGTGGAGATGGCCCGCCGAATCCGGCAGGCGCTCGACGAGGCAGGCGTTCCGGTGGAGCCGTTCGGCTGAGGGTGGGAGGCAGGATGGACGAGGCAGGACCGAGGGACACGACCAACGATTGGAACTCGCGGATCCGGCCCGCGGGTGACCGCGCCATGCTCATCACGCTCGACGATCCCCGACCCGTGCAACGGCTCGCCTCCGCCCTGCGCGTGCACGCGATCGCCGGCGTGCAGGACGTGCTGCCCGCGGCGGAAACCGTTCTGGTGACCATGCATTCGGTGAGCTACGGCGTCCAGGTCCGCCGCGAGCTCGTCGCGCTGCTCGACCGGCTGGATCAGGAACCCCCGCAAGCGGATTCGCCCGATGTTTCCCGTGGAACAGTGCAAGACAGCGAGATTCCCGACGACGTGGTGGAGATTCCGGTCCGCTACGACGGCGCGGATCTGCCCGAGGTCGCCCGGCTGCTCGACCTGTCGGTCCCCGAGGTGATCGCCGCGCACACCGGCACCGTCTGGCGGTGCGCGCTCGTCGGTTTCGCACCCGGTTTCGGCTATCTGACCTCGCCCGACGGCAGGCTGACCGTGCCGCGCCGGGCCCAGGCCCGCACCGCCATCCCACCCGGCGCGGTCGCGCTGGCAGGCGGCTACTCCGCGGTGTATCCGCGGGGCACGCCGGGCGGCTGGCAGCTGATCGGCATGACCGATCTGCGGATGTGGGTGGTCGACCGTGATCCACCGGCGCTGGTGCGGGCGGGGACGGCGGTACGGTTCGTCGACACGGCGACCACGGAATAACACCAGGGCTGCTCAACGATGCGCCGCCTCGACAGCGAATCGGGGAGTGATCGCATGCTGATCTTCATCGAGCGGGTGGGACCGCTCGCGACGGTCCAGGACCTGGGGCGGCCCGGGTGGTTCGATTCCGGGGTGGGACAGGCGGGGGCGGCCGACCGCGCTTCGCTACGCCTGGCGAACCGGCTGGTCGGCAATCCGGAGGACTTCGCGGCGATCGAGGTGCTGCTCGGCGGGCTGGCCCTGCGCGCCGACGCCCACCTCACGGTCGCGGTCACCGGTGCCGCCGCGCCCGCGACCGTCGACGGCATGCCGGTCGGCCACGCCAGCGTGCTCGAACTCGCGGAGGGCCGGGTGTTGCGTCTCGGCCTGGCCATGTCGGGTCTGCGCAGCTACGTGGCGGTGCGCGGCGGGATCGATGTGCCGAAGGTGCTCGGTTCCCGCAGTCGCGACACCATGTCGGGCATCGGTCCCGAGCCATTACAGACGGGCATGCAGCTCCCGGTCGGACCGTCGCCACGCACCTTGCCGACCGTCGAGTTCGCCCCGCTGCCGGTGCCACCGGAGGTGCTGACCGTCCGGGCCAGGCCCGGCCCACGCGACGACTGGTTCGCCGACCCCGACGAGCTGTTCCACGGTTCCTGGGTGGTCTCCGCCGACACCGATCGCGTCGGCGCCCGCCTCGATCGCGCCGAGGGCCGACCGCTGGTCCGGTCGGTCACCCACGAACTGCCCGCGGAAGGAGTGGCCCTGGGTTCGGTCCAGGTCCCGCCGAGCGGCCAGCCGGTCGTCTTCCTCGCCGATCACCCGATCACCGGCGGTTATCCGGTGATCGCCGTGGTGCTCGACGCGGATGTGGACCGGGTGGCGCAGGCCAGGCCGGGCGAGCGATTACGTTTCGTGCCCGCGCGCTGATCAGCCGGGCGGATTCAGCCGGGCGTGCATCAGGTACACGTTGTAGCTCTGCCACGCCGACATCGTGAAGTACAGGTCGCGCGCGGTCGACCAGGGATGGATGAAGCCGCCGTAGGCCATCGGATAGTCCTCCGTGGACAGCAGTGGCACCGCCGAGGTCCACCGTCCCTGTGGTTGCGCCGCGGTGCGGAGCACGATCTTCCCGGCGACCGCGTCCAGATAGACCATCTGCCACTGCCCGCTGTCCGCGTCGAAGCGCACCGACAGTTCGCTGGCCGTGCCGCCGACGAGCGGTGTCGCCGAATTCTCCGCGGCGGGCGCCCAATTGCCGTCCACCCAGTACTGGTAGGCCGTCTTGTTGAGCACGTCGGCCGCGCGAACCCTGGCCAGGCCGATCACGCCGATCCGCCCGTTGGGCGTGCCGAACATGTAGACGTACTCGCCGTGCGGCACCATCGCCGCCACCTGGAACCGGCCGACCCCGAACATGTTCTCCCAGCGGGCATGCTGATCCTTGGTCCAGGTCTGCCCGCCGTCGTCGGAGTACGCCAGCCCGCCGTAGTTGGTCAGCCACATGCCGGGGATCTTCGACCAGTGGTTGACCGACATGTAGCTCAGGTACTGCCTGTTCCCGATAGCGAAACCCGAGGTCGGGATCGTGGTCGTCTCCCAGTTCTCGATCTTGCGGCTGCCGAGCAGTTCGGCGGCGTGGCAGGGACTGTCCTGCACCATCGAGTCGATGACGAGTCCGTCGTCGAGGTCGGTGTCGGTGCTGTAGGCGAGCACGTTGGACCGCCAGTCGGCGGTATCGGAGCCCGCGCCGCCGTATTCCCAGCCCTCGCCGAACGTGTCGCCGAAAACCATGGCCACCTTGCCCGGTTCGGTCTCCCAGAACAGACCGAGGTCGGTGCCGTCGACCTGCCAGCGCATATCGGTCCGATTGTTCGAGCCGTGCCCGGTGACCTGCTCGACGAGCCGCACCGACTCCACCACCGGCGCAGCGACAGCGGGCCGCAACGGACCAGGCTCGACCGGACGCACCACGCGCGGCGGCGCTTCCTGGGCCGGTTCGCCCTCGCCGCCGGGCACCGGGATCGGGATGGTTTCCCGCTCGGGCTTGAGCCGGATGCGCGGCAGCCCCGAACCCGAGCTCGAACCCGTTCCGGAACCCGAGCCTGAACCCGAACTCGGTGACGTGTCGTCCGACTCCTCGATTCCGTCTTCGGGTTCGGGCGTGTCTCTGACCTCGGGACACGGATTGAGGCACGGATCCGAGGGCAACGGCACCTGCGCGACGCGGGTGTTGTCGTGCGGCGGGTCGGGCAGCGGCACCGGGGTCAACTCCGGCACGACGACGGGAATGTCGATGCTCGGCGGAACGTACGGCGGCAGCGGCGCGGGCGGCGCGGCCGGATCGGGCAACCGGTTGAGTGGGTCGAATCCTGTTTCACCGCACATGTTTACGGGCGGCGGCATCCAGGGGAACGGCGCGGCGTAGGCGGGGATGGCGAGCGTCACCGCCAGCAGGGCGCCGAGTGCGGTCGATCCGTGCGATGCGCGCATGTGCTCCCTCGAATGGATATCCGAACGAACAAACAAATACCACCGACTCGACCATGAACTTACCGGAACCGAACAGGGTTTTCGTGCGTCCAATCCCTATGTGAACGAAATCGAGTACGTCCTCGGATCCGGTGACGGCATCGTGCACGACTGGTCGGGACAGGCCGAACTGGCCGACACCGGCATCGCCGACACGCTATGGCTCGACTTCGACGGCGACACGAGCAACGACGAGGTCCCCTGGGACCGCGACGGGCCCGCCGCTCTCGATTCGGCCTTGCTGCCGGACATCCCGCAGTTCACCGTCGACCACCGGGCGGTGCTCGCGCAGGAAACGGCGAGTCCGCTCAGCAGGCCGCCCTGGCTCGACGGGAGTTGAGCGCGATCGCCACGATGCCGAGCGCGTAGACGGCCGCGCCGGCCAGCACCACCCCGATCGAGCGGCCGTCGGCGGGGATGACCAGCGCGGTCGCCGCGATCGCCAGCACGAAGGTCATGTTGAAAACCGTGTCCTGCAGGGCGAACACCTGGCCGCGCTGGTCGTCGTCGATGTCGATCTGCATGCTCGCGTCGCCGGTCAGTTTGATCGTCTGGCCCGCCAGGCCGAGCCCGAACGCGCCGGCGAGCAGCAGCCGGTGCGCGTTGTCGACGGCCGAACCGGTCGCCAGCGCGATCGGGGTGACCAGCGTCAACTGCACGGCGACCGCGGTCGTCAGCCCGAGCAGCACGGTGCGCGGCCTGCCGAGCCGGGGAATGAGCACCGGCGCCAGGATCGCGGCGAGCAGCATGCCCGCCGCGGCGAAACCGATCGCGACACCGAATCCGACCAGGCCGCCGCTCATTTCGGTGTCGTCGGTGGGCTGGCGCAGCACCAGCACCATGATCAGGGTGTTCATGCCGAAGACGACGCGGTGCGTGCCGATGCCGATCATCGCCGTCGTCACCTGCACCGATCGCCACACCGTGACCGCGCCGGTGCGCAAGCCGGTCGCGATGGCGTGCACCGTGCTCTCCGAAGTGGCCGAACCACTTTCGGGCCCGAGCACCCGGCGCCGGAAGCCGAAGGCGAGGATCGCGCCGAGGATCGAACCGATGCCACTGAGCGCCACCGCCACCGCCGAGGCGGCATCGCCCGCCCCGATCAGCGCGATCACCGCCACCGCCGCCGCGGCGCCGATGCCCGCGCACACCGAGGCCACCGTCGCCAGCGCCGAGTTCATCGGCACCAGCCACCGTTGTTCGAGCACCCGCGGCAGTGCCGCCGAGACGCCGGCCAGCACGAACCGGCTGATGCCGACGGTCGCGAGCGCCAGCAGCAACAGCGGCGTCTCCCCGATCCCCACCGCGAGCCCGAGCGCGGCGAGGCCGATCAGCACCGCCCTGGCCACGCTGGCCGTCAGCAGGACGTTGCGCCGATCCCACCGGTCAAGCAGCGCGCCCGCATAGGGCCCGAGCACCGAATAGGGCAGCAGCAGGACCGCGAAACCGGCGGCGATCGCCAGCGGATCGGTCTCGCGTTCCGGGTTGAACAGGATGGCGCCCGACAGCGCGGCCTGGAACATCCCGTCGCCGAACTGGGCCGCGAGACGCAGCAGCGCCAGCCGCGGCATCTGCGGATTCCGCCGGAAGACCCCGCGGCTCTCGCGGAGCAGATTTCGCATCGAGATCGGCCGCTCACCTGCCGGATTCGAGCCGTCATGGCGATCAGTCGACACCTCGTGAGAATAGTGGTGCCAGAATTGAGTCGGCGGTACGGGTGCGAGCAGGAGGAACGTATGTCCACATCGACGACACCGCGGATCGAACTCCATCGCGGCGGTGACCGGATGAAGACGCGGATCTCTTGGCTCGATTCCAAACACTCGTTCTCCTTCGGCGAGCACTACGACCCCGACAACACCCATCACGGCCTGCTGCTGGTGAACAACGAGGACGTGGTGCTGCCCGGCGAGGGCTTCGACACCCACCCGCACCGGGACATGGAGATCGTCACCTGGGTGCTCGGCGGCAGCCTGGTGCACCAGGACTCACTCGGCCACAACGGCATCATCTACCCGGGTCTCGCGCAGCGGATGAGCGCGGGCACCGGGATCATGCACTCGGAGAAGAACGACTCCTGGCGCCTGGACGGCAAGGTGCCAGAGCACGACGAACCGGTGCATTTCGTCCAGATGTGGGTGGTACCCGACGAGGCGGGCGTCGACCCGGGCTATCAGCAGCTCGAGATCGACGACGAACTGGCGCGCGGCGGCCTGGTGACGGTCGCCTCCGGCCTGCCGCGCTACCGCGATCGCACCGCCATCGCGATCAACTCCTCGCACGCCGCCATGCACGTCGCGCGGATGCAGGAAGACAGTCCGGGTGTCACCCTTCCCGATGCCCCCTACCTGCATGTTTTCGTGGCACGCGGCGAGGTCGACGTGGAGGGGATCGGCACCCTGTACCAGGGTGACGCGGTCCGGCTGACCCGTTCCGGCGGCCAGTTGGTGCGCCCGCACGGCGACGCCGAGGTGCTGGTGTGGGAGATGCACGCCCGCCTGGGCGGGCAGTGATCTCAGGCCGAGCCGGACTCCTGCGCCAGGATCACCGACCGCGCGTTGCTGCGGGTGGCGGCGACGATCTGGGCGAAGTCCGGCCGGTAGTCGCCGTCGGGCTCCTGCACCCAGGTGCGGTAGCCGCTGCGTTCGTCGGCAGGCGATGGCAGCACGATCTCGCTGCCGGGTAAGGCCACCGAGGCGCACACCCGGAACAGGTCGGCGAACAGCACGGTGTCGAGATAGGAATTGTCGGTAGGGCCGGTGAGGAAGGTCCAGCGGCCGGAGCGGGGATGGGCGATGATCGGTCCGCAGCGCTGGCCGCGTCCGATCAGCAGGCCGCGGACCCGCTCACCCAGCGTGGACGGCATGACCACCGCGCCGACCGCGCCGATTTCCAGCATGATCCGGCCCATCGCGGAGTCGACCACGCCGTAGAGCCCGTTGTGCTTGCGATAGTGGCGACAGCGCGCCAGCGCATCCTGGGTGGCCGAGTACTCCTCGGCCGCGGTATACCCGCCTTTTTCATCAGTGCGCGACGTGCTCATCACGACCTCGTCTCTGTCGACGGTGACTCGATGTAGCTGTGGATTCGCTCGAACGGGGAGGAACTCTGCATCACGAACCGGGTGAAGCGGGAAACTTTTCTATAACGGCTGAGACCAGGGGAAAAATGCCGTTCACAACAGCCTAATGCCGCACAACCGCGCTGACAATAGTCAGTAGCTGGCGTGTCGATCGGCGTACGATATTCGCCCATGGCACCCGTTTCGCCGACCGCGGCGCGCTGGGAACTGGTGCTGCGCCTGCGCGAACTGCGCGAGCAGCGCGGCTTCGACTCGGCCGGCTTCGCCCGTCGCGTCGGGTTCACCCCTGCCAACTGGTCCCATGTCGAGAAGGGCAGGCGGGTGCTCACCCGCACCACCATCGAGCCGGTCCTCGACGTGCTCGACGTGGGCGCCGACGAGCGCGGGGAACTGCTCGCCCTGCTGGAGACGAGCAAGCGGCGCGGCTGGTGGTCGACCTCGTCGGCGCTGATCGGCCCCGAGCTACAGCGCCTCTACGGCATGGAGGCCGGCGCGCTGAGCATCCGCAGCTACGACAGCCTGATCGTGCCGGGCCTGCTCCAGACCGAGGCCTACGCGCGTGCCCTGATCAGCGCCGATGTGATGATCCGTCCGGTGCAGGTCGACCAGTTGGTCGCGATCAGGATGCGCCGCCAGCAGCGCCTGCGCGGGCCGGAGCCGCTCGAGCTCACCGCGGTGCTCGGCGAGGCGACGCTGCGTCAGCAGACCGGCGGGCCCGAGGTGCTGCGCGGGCAGTTGCGTCATCTCGCCGCCCTGATGCGCGAACTGGACACCGTCGACGTGCGCGTCATTCCGTTCAGTGCGCCCGAAGGTGCTGTCCTCGGTGGCTCCAGTTTCCATCTGCTCGACTTCGCAAGCGATCAGCTACCTACCTTCGCGTGGGCCGAGAGTGCCGTCTTCGGCGGTCCGGTCGACGACGCCGAACAGGTCCGCGATCTCGGCTTCGCCTACCTGCGCGCCAGGGAACAATCCCTCTCGCGCACCGAATCTCTGGCTCTGATCAGCGACTATGCGAGCGTGTAAGATTCGGATCATGTCCACCACCGCTCGTCGCCGCCCGGCCGATCACGGCTGGTTCACCTCGTCACGCTCCAATAACGGCAACCAATGTGTCGAGGTCCGTTTCGATGGTGACACGGTTCAGATACGTGACAGCAAATTCCGTCGCAATCCGCTGAATGTCGGTCTCGATGAGCCGATCATCACCGTCGACGCCGAGCTGTGGACCGCGTTCCTGCACTGCCTGCTGAGCACCCGGCGTCATCCCGACCTGGTCGCCCATGTATCCGCCGACGGTTCGGCCACTCTCCGCCACGACGACGTCCTGCTTCATTTCACCGCCGGTGAGTGGGAGGCCTTCGTCGCCGGCGTCGGCGACGACGAGTTCGTCTGCGTCTAGCTCGCCCGCCGCGAGCAGCCACACGGGTCGGCGGTTGTCGGCATACTGGAGCGCGTGACTTCCGACCTGAGCAGTCCTTCCGGTATCGATCTGTCCTTCCGCGACCAGGAGGTGCGGGTGCAGGACGATCTGTTCGCGCACGTCAACGGGCAGTGGCTGGCCGAGTACGAGATTCCGGCCGACCGCGCGGTCGACGGCGCCTTCCGGACGTTGTACGACCAGGCCGAGCTCGATGTGCAGGCGATCATCCAGGACAGCGCGGCGGGCGCGTCCGAGGATGCCGATGCCCGCAAGATCGGTGACCTGTACTCGAGCTTCATGGACACCGACGCCGTGGCCGCGGCCGGGTTCACGCCGGTCGCGGGCGAGCTGCGCGAGATCGCCGAGGTCGACGGCCCGAGCGCGTTCGCCGCGCTGCTCGGCCGGTTGCAGCGCACCGGCGTGCGCGGCGCGCTCGGCTACTACGTCGACACCGACGACAAGGACTCCACCCGGTACCTGGTGCACGCCACCCAGTCGGGGATCGGCCTGCCGGACGAGTCGTACTACCGCTCCGACGAGTTCGCCGAGATCCGCGAGGCCTATCAGGTCCATCTCGCGAAGATGTTCACCATCGCCGCCGCCGACCCGGCGCTGGCCGGGCTGCTGCCCGCCGACCCGGCCGACGCCGCGCGCCGCGTGTTCGAGCTGGAACGCACACTCGCCGCGGGCCATTGGGACGTGGTGCGCCGTCGTGATGCCGAGAAGAGCTACAACCTCACCACTTTCGCCGATCTGGTCGCCGAGAACCCCGAATTCGACTGGGCCGCCTGGGTCGACGCCGTCGCCTCGGGACTCGACCGCAGCGGCGAGGAGCTGTTCGCCGAGCTGGTGGTCCGCCAGCCCGGCTATGTGCGTGCCTTCGCGCAGGCGTGGGCCGCTGTGCCGCAGGCGGATTGGCAGGACTGGGCGGTCTCGCAGGTGCTGCGCGCCAGGGCGCCGTACCTGACCGACGAGATTGTCGCCGAGAACTTCGACTTCTACGGCCGCACGCTGACCGGTGCGCAGGAGAACCGCGAGCGTTGGAAGCGCGGCGTGTCCCTGGTGCAGGAGCTGCTCGGCGAGGCGGTCGGCAAACTCTATGTGGCCAGGCACTTTCCGCCGCAGGCCAAGGCGCGCATGGTCGAGCTGGCGGCCAACCTGCAGGAGGCCTACCGCCGCAATATCACCGACCTCGAGTGGATGGGCCCCGACACCCGTGCGGCGGCGCTGACCAAGCTGGAGAAGTTCACCCCCAAGATCGGCTACCCCGACACCTGGCGCGACTACTCCGCGGTCGAGGTGGACCCGGCCGACCTGGTCGGCAACTACCGGCGCGGCTACGCCGCCGACCACGACCGTGACCTGGGCAAACTGGGCGGCGAGGTCGATCGCGGCGAATGGTTCATGACCCCGCAGACGGTGAATGCCTACTACAACCCCGGCATGAACGAGATCGTCTTCCCGGCCGCCATCCTGCAGCCGCCGTTCTTCGACATGAACGCCGACGACGCCGCCAACTACGGCGGCATCGGCGCGGTGATCGGCCACGAGATCGGCCACGGTTTCGACGATCAGGGCGCCAAGTACGACGGCGACGGCAATATGAAGGACTGGTGGACCGACGCCGACCGCGCCGAGTTCGCCAAGCGCACCAGGGCACTGATCGACCAGTACGACGTACTCTCCCCCGCCGACCTGGCCGACGAGCACACCGTCAACGGCGAGTTCACGATCGGCGAGAACATCGGCGATCTCGGTGGCCTGTCGATCGCGCTGGCCGCGTACAAGATCTCGCTCGACGGCGCCGAACCGCCGGTCATCGACGGCCTCACCGGTCTGCAGCGCGTCTTCTACGGCTGGGCGCAGGTGTGGCGCACCAAGGCCCGCCCCGAGGAGGCGATCCGCCGCCTCGCCGTCGACCCGCACTCCCCGCCGGAGTTCCGCTGCAACGCGGTCGTGCGCAATATCGACAGCTTCTACGAGGCCTTCGACGTGACGTCCGACGACCAGCTCTACCTGGCTCCCGGTGAACGTGTGACGATCTGGTGATGTCGCCGAGCTGTAACTCCACACGGAGGGATTCGCGCATGCGCTACCAGCAAGTCGCCGACGACGTCTTCACGATCCGCGGCACCGACGTCAACATGGTCCTGCTGCGCGACGGCCGCGACCTCACCCTGATCGACGCGGGCTGGTACGGCGACGCCCGCACCATCGAGCAGACGATCCGCGCCCTGGGCCACCGTCCCGAGGACATCGTCGCCATCCTGCTCACCCACGCCCACCTGGACCACGTCGGTGCGATGAACCACCTGCACCACCGCTACGCGATCCCGGCCTACACCAGCCCCGCCGAGGTAGCGCACGCCCGCGGCGAATGCCACGAATCCGCCACGCCCCTGGACGTCATCAAACGCCTCACCGACCGCGACACCCTCGCCTGGGCCGCCCGCATCACCGCAGCGGGCGGCCTCCGCAAGAACACGGTCCCCCACATCCAGCCCTTCCCCACCGAAGGCCCACTGGACCTCCCCGGCACCCCCATCCCCGTCCCCTGCCCCGGCCACACCTCCGGCCACTCCGCCTTCCACCTCCCCACCGCAGGCGCCATAGCCACCGGCGACACCCTGGTCACCGCCCACCCCACCTCGAAAATCAAAGGTCCCCAACCACTCCCGAACTTCTTCAACCACGACACCCCAGCCACCATCGCCAGCTACGCGGCACTGGAATCGGTCCCAGCCGACCTCGTGCTCCCCGGCCACGGCCCGATATGGCGCGACGGTATAGCCACCGCGGTAGCTCAGGCCAGGGAAAACGCAGCCCACCAACGGGATTGACCAGGCGCCGAGTCCTGTATTTTGCCCCGGTAAACGCGAGCACTTCGCCGTTAATGTAGTTTAAGTCTGGTAAAGTATAGTAAAGCGATGGTTACTGTACTTTTCAGGCTCTCCTGACAAATGAAATGGCCATCTCACCGCGCCGAGGACCGGGCGTGGAAACCGCGCCACCGGCAGGGCTCCCGCGACGACCGGACGCTGGAGCGGATCGTTGTAGCGATTCCTCCGCGCATCGCCGATCTCGACTACGACCCGACGGGCAAGGTCGCCAGAGCCCACGAGGACGCGGTGATCGCTGTGGCGCGTCTCGAAGCAGGCCATGGCCAGTATCTCGCTCCGCTGGGTGACTTCCTCCTGCGCAGCGAATCCGTCGCGTCGTCGAAGATCGAGCACATCGACGCGGGGTGGCGCGCTTTCGGCAAAGCCATCGGTGGCGCCAAGGCCAGCGACGAGGCGCGCTCCCAGCTGGCCGCGGTGCAGGCGCTCACGGCGCTGGTCGACGCGGCGGGCAGCGGCCCGATCACGATCGATGACCTGCTGGCGGCACATCGGCTGCTGATGGCTCCGGACTACTACGCAGCCAGGGACTCAGGCAGTTTCCGCGATGTCCAGAACTGGATCGGCGGCAGCGATTACACCCCGATCAACGCGCTCTACGTACCACCTCCCCCCGAACTTGTTCCCGAACTGATGGACGATCTGCTGGCCTTCGCCGGTCGTCGCGACCTACCGGTTCTCGCCCAGGCCGCGATCGCGCATGCGCAATTCGAGTCGATCCATCCCTTCGTCGACGGCAACGGCCGAATCGGCCGCGCCCTCATCAGTGCGATCCTGCGCTTTCGCGGCCTGACCAGCCGGGTCACCGTCCCGATGGCTTCGGTCATGCTGGCGAACACCATGCGGTACTTCGCCGAGCTGACCAGCTATCGCGCGGGTGGAGCAGACGATTTCGTCGAGTACGTCGCCCTTGCCGCGGTGCACTCCAGCTCGGCTGCGGTGGATTCCGCCCGTGCTCTGGCCGCACTGCCCCAACAGTGGCGCGATATCGCCCGACCGAGGTCCGGCTCGTCCGATGAGACCCTGCTGGCGAACCTGCTCGACAACCCGATCCTCAACATCGATATCGCAGGCCGACTCACCGGAACCACCGAGGCGAGTACCTATCGAGCTCTGGATCGACTCACCGCCGCCGGTGTTCTGGTCGTCCTGTCGGAGTCCAAGCGCAACCGTGTCTGGGCCGCCACCGACATCCTCACCGAACTCGACGCCCTCAGCTCGGCAATCGGCAAACGCACTGTCGAAGCGATGGGCTAGAAGGGCTGATCAGCGCACTCGTAGGTCGGTCTCGGCGTCGAAGAAGAAGATCTCGTCGGTTTTCGGGCGGAGGTGGAGGGTTTCGCCGAGGGTGGTGTGGAAGCGGCGGCCTACGCGGACGACGATCTTGCCGGAGCGGGTTTTCCAGTCGGTGCCTGCGCCGTGGGTGTAGACGAAGGATTCGGCGCCGAGTTCTTCCAGGAGTTCGGCGACGACGGTGATGCCTTCGGGGTCGGTGGTGACCTGCCAGGACTCCGGGCGGATGCCGAGGATCACGCGTGGGCCGGATACCGCGCGCGGCACCGGGATTCGCAGGCCGTCGAGCACCGCCGCACCGTCGACCACGGGTGCTTCGAGCAGGTTCATGCCGGGTGAGCCGATGAAGCCGGCGACGAAGGTGTTCACCGGGTTGTCGTAGAGCTCGCGAGGGGAGGCGATCTGCTGGAGGGTGCCGTCGCGCAGGACTGCCACTCGGTGGCCCATCGTCATGGCCTCCACCTGGTCGTGGGTGACGTAGACGGTCGTGGTGCCGAGTCGCTGCTGCAGGGCGGCGATCTGGGAGCGGGTGCTGACGCGGAGTTTCGCGTCCAGGTTGGACAGTGGTTCGTCCATGCAGAACACCTGGGGGCGGCGCACGATCGCGCGGCCCATGGCGACGCGCTGGCGCTGGCCGCCGGAGAGTTTGGCCGGTTTGCGGTCGAGCAGGGGCTCGAGTTCCAGCATCGCGGCGGCTTCGCGCACGCGAATCAGGGTGTCCGCCTTGTTCATTCCCGCATTGCGGAGGGCGAAGCCCATGTTCTCGGCGACGGTCATGTTCGGGTAGAGCGCGTAGCTCTGGAACACCATCGCCACGTCGCGGGCGCGCGGCGGCAACCCGGTGACATCGCGTTCGCCGATCCGGATGGTGCCCTCCGCCACCGATTCCAGACCGGCCAGCATGCGCAGACTGGTCGACTTGCCGCAGCCCGACGGGCCGACAAGCACGAGGAACTCGCCATCGGCGATATCGAGATCGAGTGCGTCGACAGCGGGGGTGTCGGCGCCGGGATAGCGGTGCGTGACACCGTCGAACTGCACTGTCGCCATGGCGAGTTCCTCTCCGCTACTTGGGCAGCTTTGGCGTGATCTGCCGGTCGATGATCGCCTGCACATCGGCGGCGACCTTCGCCAGAACGGTTGCCGGATCGGCGTTCTGGAGGCCGATCTGCTCGTAGCCGGTGCCGATGATCTGGTCCGCGCCGGGCACGAACACCCGCGCGTAGTCCTGCGACTTGGTCACCGACAGCTGGTCGATGGCGACCTTCGAGTTCGGGTTCTTCGCCAGGAAGTCGATCTCCGACGGATCGCTGACCGCCGACTTGCGCACCGGCATGTACCCGGTGTTCTGCGAGAAGTACGCGGTGTTGGCCGCATTGGTGATGAACTCGATGAACTTGAGCGCGTTGGTCTTTCGACCGTCCGAGATCCGCGACGGGATCGCCAGACCCGCGCCGCCGGTGGTCACGCCGGGACCGTTCGGATGCGGCAGGAACGCGGTGCCCAACTCGAACTTGCCGTCGGCGTTCTTCTTGATGCCTTTGAGGTCACCGGTGGACGCGATCGTCGAGGCGGCAACGCCGGTGCCGAAGTCGACCGCGATCTGCGGGCGGATCGCCGCGTACTTCTTGACGTTGATCGAATCGCGCAGGTAGGTGGCCGCGGCGATGGAACCCTGGTCGGTGAACTTCAGCTTCCACTGATCGGAGTAGGCGCCGCCGAAGGTCCAGTTCGGGCCCTGGAAGGTCCAGCCCAGGTAGTTCTTGGCGTCACCCCAGGCGTGCGCGAACTTGTCGGCGCCGACGACCGACTGCAGCTTCGGGCCCCACTCGTCGAATTCCTGCCAGGAGTTCGGGCCGCGATCGGGCAGCCCGGCCTTCGCCCACACGTCCTTGTTGTAGTAGAACAGCGGAGTCGAGCGGGCGTACGGCAGCGCGTAGTGCTTGCCGTCGAACAGGTAGTCGGCCGCGAGCGAGTCGACGTAGTCGTCCAGCTGCACCCCCGCCGCGCCGAAGTGGCCGTCGAGCGGTTCGATCGCGCTGGTCAGCGCGTAGTTGAACCACCAGACATCCGACAGCACAACGACATCGGGCAGGTCGCCGCCGGTGAGCGCGGCGTTGAACTTCTGCGCCACCTCCTCGTAGTTCTTGCCCGCGTCGACCAGGTTGACCTTCAGGTCCGGGTACTTCGCCTGGAACCGGTTGATCAGCTCCAGCTCGAGGTCCTTGGAGGTGCCGGGGTGATTGGACCAGAAGGTGATGGTGTCGGCGTCGCCGCCGTCACCGGATCCGCCGCCGGTGCCCGCACACGCGGTGAGCGCCAGGCCGGCGACCGCCGCGCCGGTCAAGCCGAGGAAGCCGCGGCGGCTGAGCTCGGGGAATCGTGAAGTGGACACGTGGATCTCCTGTTCGAGAATCAACCCTTGACCGCACCGGAGGTGAGGCCCTTGATCATGTGACGTTGCAGGGCGAGGAACACGATGAGGATCGGCAGCATCGTGAGCACGGTGCCCGCCATCACCGGCCCCCAGTTGGTGACCGAAGGGTTCTCGGTGTTCTGCAGCAGCGTGAGCCCGACCGGCAGCGTGGCGACCTCGGCGGAATCGGCCATCAGGAACGGCCACAGGTACTCGTTCCACTCGTTGACCAGCGTGACCACCGCGAACGCGACCATCGTCGGCCCCGACATCGGCAGCACCACCTTGGTCAGCAGCCGCCACCAGTTCGCGCCGTCCATCCGCGCCGCCTCGATGACCTCACCGGGTAGCGACAGGAAGTGGTTGCGCATCAGGAAGGTGCCGAAGGCGACGCCGCAGAGCGGAATGATGATGCCCTGGAAGGTATTACGCCAGCCCAGCTGCGCGATCAGCGCGTAGTTGGAGATGACGGTGATCTGGTTGGGCACCATCAGCGCCGCGATGATCACCAGGAACACGATGTTCTTGCCGGGGAAACGCAGGAACACCAGGCCGTACGCGCTGAACACCCCGAGCACGAACTTCACCGCCGACACCACGCCGGTGACGATCAGCGAATTGCGCAGGAAGGTCCAGAACGGGACCGTGGTGGTGGCCTGGCCGTAGTTCTCCGGATGCCAGCTGTGCGGCCAGTAGACCGCGGGCTGGGTGTAGATGTCGGCGCGGTCCTTGAACGAGGTGATCAGGATCCAGAACAGCGGCACCCCGATCAGGATCAGCACGCACACCATCGCGGCGTAGCCGAGCACGGTGACGGCGCGTTCGCGGCGCCTATACGAAAGAGTCTGCGGACCTATGTGTTTCATCGATCGCCCCGATCCATCACGCGCACCTGGATCAGCGTGACCACCAAGAGCACCACGAACATGATCGTGGCGACGGTCGCGCCGTAGCCTGCCCGGAAATTGCGGAACGACTCCTCGTACACCTGGAACACCATGGTCGTCGTGCCGTTGCCGAGCGGCCCGCCGCGGGTCATCACATTGATGATGTCGAAGACTTGCAGCGAGTTGAGCAGCACGGTGATCGACAGGAAGAATGTCGTCGGACGTAGTTGCGGCAGCAGCACTTTCGTGAAAGTCGTCCATCGGCTCGCACCGTCTATTTCGGCGGCTTCCAGCAACTCGGCGCGCACGCCCTGCAGCGCGGCCAGATAGATGACGAAGGTATAGCCGAGGTTCTTCCAGATGTAAGTGATCGTCACCATGAACAGGGCCCAGTGCGGGTCCTGATAGAAATCCGGCACCCGCTCGACGCCGACCCGGTGCAGTACGTCCTGTACCAGACCGAAACTCGGATCGAAGATGAATTGGAAAGCGACCCCGATCGCCGCGCCCGAGATCACGAACGGCGCGAATATAGCGGATCGAACAACATTGCGCCCGAACAGTTTTCGGTCGAGCAGCATCGCCAGCGCCAGGCCGAGCGCCATACTCACCACGACCGCGGCGACGGTGAAGATCACCGTGTTGCCGACGATCTTCCAGGAATCGTCGCGCTGCCACCACTCGAGGTAGTTGTCGAAACCGATCGGCGTGGCAACGGGATCCGCGATGTTCCAGTCGGTGAACGAGAGCCGGATGTTGTCGGCCAGCGGCCGGTAAACGAACAGCGTCAGCAGTGCCAGGTTGGGGACGACCAGCACTGCGAACAGCGCATAGTCTTGCCACGGGCGGTTTTTCAGCCCGCGTCCGCGTGGCGCGGGGAGAACCCGCTCTGGACTGCTTCGCACCGCGGCAGTTTTACGGCGCATGGCGAACTGTCGGTTAACCTTGGCCGCCGATCCTCTGAACATCGGGCGCACAAGGGCGAGTACAGCAAAAAGCCGAACAACACGACCGTCATTGATCGTATTGTTCGGCTTTTTTCAGTGAATCAGTTCCAGTCGCCCAGTCCGTCACCGGCGCTCAGGGTTCCGCCCTGGGTGTTGGTGATGATCACGGCGTCGCCGCGGCGCGAGTTCTCCAGGAACCACTTGGCGTTCTCGGTGCTCACGTTCAGGCAGCCGTGGCTGGCGTTGGAGTAGCCCTGCTGGCCCACCGACCACGGCGCGGCGTGCACGAAGATGCCGCTGTTGGAGATGCGGGTCGCGTACTCGACCTCGAGCTTGTAGCCCTCGGGGTCGGTGACCGGCACGCCGTAGGTCGAGGAGTCCATCGTCATCTTCTCGAACCGCTCACCCACGATGTAGGTGCCGTTGGGGGTCTCGTAGCCCGGCTTGCCCAGCGAGGTCGGCATCTCGCGGACGACCTCACCGTTCACCGTCACGGTGATCATCTTGGTGTTGTCGTCGACGGTGGCGATGAACGCGTCGCCGATGTGGAACGAGCTGGTGGTACCGCCTGCCGCGACGGTCACGTCGGTGTTGGCCGGCCAGAAGTCGTTCGGCTTCCAGCGCACCTGCTTGTCGCCGGTCCAGTAGAAGTGGCCGGGCGCCGGCTGGCTCGAGGTGACCTTGATGGCCTTCTCGGCGGCCGTGCGGTCCTCGACCGGGTCCTTGAAGGTGATGATGATCGGCTGCGCGACGCCGACGGTCTCGCCGTCGGCGATATTGATGTTCGGCGGCGCGAACGGCGCCTGGGCGGCCGGCGCGTCCACCGCGGGCTGGCTGGAACCGGAGCCCGGGAGGGTCGGCTCGGCCTGCACGGGGACGGCGATCAGCACGCCGGTCGCCGCGAACGCCGCCGTCAGCAGCAGGCCCCGGCGAAGCCGGCGCGCTTGCCGCGTATTTGCCTCGTAGTGCATGGTTACTCGTCCATTCCAAGATCTTCGTGATCGTCGCGGAGTCCGCGACAGGTCTCCACGGGGTAACGACGCCGGAGACCCTGACCGTCCATTCCTACCCGTCCCCGGTGACAACGTGCCAGCGGCGATGCGCGGCGATAACAGACCGGCAACTCTGTGCCCCAGGTCACATAACGCGTTGTTATCCATCGGCTTTCGTCAAACGCCGCGCTCACACCGGCGAGTCGGAAACGGTGATGTGCAACAGCGTCGAAACACACCCGTGTGAGCCTCAAACCTGGGGTGATCGAAATCACGCCGTCCGTGTGAAGTGGATCGCTCGATCGGGCGCGACGGCGATATTGCGCGGCACGGTGCGCGGCCGCCTGCCCAGGGCGAGATCGGGGTCGAGCGACAACCGGACCTCGGTCAACAGGGTTGCCAGCACGATCCGCAACTCGTATTCGGCCAGTGTGACGCCGATGCAGCGCCGATGCCCGCCGCCGAACGGCGCGAACTCGAACGGCGAGACCTTGCGGTCGAGGAAGCGGTCGGGATGGAACAGCCGCGGGGCGGGCCAGATCGACGGCTGACTGTGCAGCACGCCGACGGCGAGGCCGATCGTCTGCCCGGCCGCCACGTCGACCCCGCGCCACCGCCACGGCTCGGTGAGCATGCGCAGCACGATGGGCACCGGGGGATGCAGGCGCAGGGTCTCCTGGCAGACGGCGCCGAGCAGCGGCAATGTGGCCTGCTCGGCGGGGTCGTCACCCGCGGCGGCCAGTTCGGCGGTGACCCGCGCCAGCAAGCCCGGTTCGCGGTGCAGGTGATAGAGCGCCCAGGTCAGCGTCGTCGCGGCGGTCTCGTGGCCGGCGACGAGCAGGGCGCGCAGGTGCTCGCACAGCTCGGTGTCGGTGAGGACGCTGCCGTCGTCGTAGCGGATCGTCAGCAGCAGATCGAGCAGGTCGGCCGCTTCGGAGCCGCTCACGCGCCGCCGTCGGGTGATCTCGGCGAGGAGCAGCCGGTCCAGCCGCGTCCGGGCCGCGACGAAACGCTGCCACGGGCCGAAACCACCCATGCGACGGCGTATTACGGGCGCGACCAGCAACGGCGTGGTGAACGTGGCGAGGAAATCGGCGACGGCACCGGCGTATTCGGATTCCCGGTCGAACTTCGTGCCGAACACGGCGGCCAGGATGACCCGCAGCGTGATGCTGTGTGCCGCGGCGAGCCCGTCGATCCGGCTGCCGACCTGCCAGGAACCCGCAGGGCGGCCATCGATCTCGCGCAGCGTGGCGTCCCTGATCACCGGCGCCAGCGCGCGCACACGCTGAGCGTGCAGGGCGGGCGCGAGCAGTGCGCGGTCGGTGCGATGGCGCTCACCGGAACTCAGAATCAGCGAGGCAGCGCCGACCATCGGTTCGATCGGATTGGGCAGTGGCGGTCCGACCAGCGCCGTCGGCGCGCGGAACAGCTCACGCGCGCCCTCGGCCGTCCCGGTGAACAGCACGGGCGGAAAGCCGGGGAAACCGACCGCGAACGGATCGCTGCGACGGGCGCGTCGCCGCAGGTAGCCTCCGAAATCCCAGCCCGCGGCGAGCCCGTGCAGCAGCGACAGGCGTGGCGTCGCCGGTGCCGGGCTCAGCGCTGTCATGTCGGTTACTACGGCGCGCACCGGTGGCCGGTTCGAAACGGCTATTCCTGCTCGGCGCGGACTTTGCGGACCGTGCCCTGGGCGATCGCCGACAGTTTGGCCAGCCGCGCGTCACCGAGCGCGGTGACGGCATTGCCGAGCCGGTTCGTCACGAACGCGATCGACATCCGCAGATCGGGGTCGGCGTACGCGCCGGAGCCGCCGATTCCGTAGTGGCCGAACGCCCGTCGCGGCTGCTGCTTGGTCATCAGCACCGGCCGGTGATAGCCGAGGGTGAAACGCAGCGGCAGGCCGAGGACGTAATCGCGGCTGTCGGTCTGCTGGGTCCGGTTGGCGTGCTCGATCGTCTCCGGCCGCAGGAACTGCACCGCCGAGTTGGCCCCCGGCGCCGGGTTCTCGGCATCTTCGGAATAGATGACGCCGTCGTTGGCAAGCGCGCCGTACATCCTGGCCAGCGCACGCGCGGAGAAGACACCGTTCCAGCCGGGCATCACCGCGTCGTGCACGCGCGGGTCGCGGACCAGCTCGTCGAAACTCTCCGGCATGCCGGCCTCGGCCAGCCCGCGCGCGGGCCGTACCCACGACAGCACCGAAGACGCGGTGTTCCAGCGGATTCCCGGCGGCGCCAGGTGCGGGAAGATCTTGGCGATCCGGTGGCGTTGCGCGGCGGGCACCTGGAACCAGAACTCGTCGGTGCCGAGCGGCTCGGCCACTTCGCGCCGCAGCACCTCGGTGAACGGTTCCCCGGTCACGCGCTGCACGATCTCGGCGACCAGCCAGCCGAAGGTGATCGCGTGATAGCCCGAGGTGCGGATCCGGCGCGGATCGGCGGGACTCTCGGCGAGCGCGGTGACCACGGCGCCGTAGTCGAGAATCCCCTCGCGGCCGGGCACCAGCCCGCGCACCCGGTGCAGGCCCGCGCGGTGCGAGAGCACATCGCGCACGGTGATGTCGTGCTTGCCGTGCGCGGCGAACTCCGGCCAGTACTGCGCGACCGGCGCCTCGTAGTCGATGTGCCCGCGCTCGGCGAGCCGGTGCACGACCGTCGTCGCGACGCCCTTGCCGGTGGAGAAGGTGAGCGCGATGTTCTCGCCGTTCCAGCGCTGATCCTTGGCGGCCCAGCCTGCCCAGATGTCGACGACCGGCCTGCCGTCCAGATAGATCGCCAGCGCGCCGCCGCCGCGGTTGGGCTGGGGGAACATGCCGAAGAAATGGTCGGCCAGCCGGATGAACCGCGGATCGACCAGCATCTGCCGCGGCGCCGCGATCGGCGTACCGCCGGGACGTGTCAGGGGCCCGAAATCTCCCGCCGCTGCTGCCACCATCGGGTTCACCTCCTGATGCAGGTTCGGCCGGGGGGCCGGAATCCCAAGGGTAGCCCAGCGCCCCACCCATCGGGATGGAGTCGACGCCGGTGGCTCCGGTGGTGTATTCACAGAAGGTGTTTGCAGACCTGTCCATCGGCCGGCTCGTCGGCGCCGTCGCCATCGCGGTGACCGCGTTCGTCTCGACCGGATGCGGTGGCACCATCGACGGCCACGCACAGCCGGCGATCGACGTCGTCCCCGCCACCGGCACCGCGCCCACCACCAAGCCGGGCAAACCCACGTCGGGTAAACCGACGACGAGCAAACCCGCGCCCACCTCGGGCCGTGGTGACACCGACTTCCAGGCAAGCATCGGCGATTGCGTCGCGCTCGGCGGCACCGTGAACGACGCCACCATCACCAAGGCTTCCTGCGGCAGCCGCTCGTCGAACTACAAGGTCATCGGCAAGGCCGAGAACAGCAGCGGGTGCGTCAGCGACCGCGACAACTTCTACGCCGAGACCCTCAACGGCATCGAGACCGGCGCGCTGTGTCTCGACATCGACTGGGTGGTCGGCGGCTGCATGGACGTCGGCGGCGACGAGCCCAAGCGCATCGACTGCGGCGAAACCGGTTCCGAGCCGGTCAAGGTCGTCACGATCAAGAACAACACCGACAGCGTCGAGGACTGCCCCGACAGCGCCGACTCGGGCTTCAAGTACCCCGAGCGCCGCGTCGTCGTCTGCGTGGAAAGTCTGTAGCCCGGCGAAACGACTCGGCGCCAGCTAGTTTGGACAGGTGGCTCCGACCAGGACGGTTCGGCTCAACTCCGCCACGGGACGGTGGATCCTGCTGGCCACCATCCTCGGCTCCTCGATGGCGTCGCTGGACGCCACCGTCGTCTCGGTGGCGCTGCCGCGCATCGGCGAATCGCTGCACACCGACGTCGCCGGTCTGCAGTGGACGGTCAACGGCTACACCCTCACCCTGGCCTCGTTCATCCTGCTCGGCGGCTCGCTCGGGGACCGGCTCGGGCGCAGACGCGTCTTCGTCTGGGGGATCGTCGGATTCGCGATCACCTCGCTGCTGTGCGCGGTCTCGATGAATATCGAGATGCTGGTCGTCGCCCGGTTGCTGCAGGGCGTGGCAGGCGCGTTGCTCACGCCGGGCAGCCTCGCGCTGATCTCGGCGTCGATCGACGAGCGCGACCAGGGCAGCGCGATCGGGTTGTGGTCCGGTCTCGGTGGGGTGGCCGGCGCGTTCGGGCCGCTGCTCGGCGGCGGGCTCATCGACCTCGTCGGGTGGCGCGCGATCTTCCTGCTCAATGTGCCGTTGGCGCTGGTCGTGGCGATCGTCGCGCTCCGGTGGGTGCCGGAGAGCCGTGATCCGGACGCGCCGACGCGCATCGATGTGCCGGGCGCGGTGATCGTGGCTGTCGCGCTCGGCGCGCTCACGCTCGGCCTGATCGACGGCTATCCCGTCCTGGTGGTCGTCGGTGCGGTGGCCCTGGGCGGTTTCGTGGTCGTCGAGCTGCGCAGCCCGAATCCGCTGGTACCGCCGTCGCTGTTCGGGTCGCGGGTGTTCACCGTGGCGAACCTGGTGACCCTGTTCGTCTACGCCGCGCTGGGCGGGGTCTTCTTCCTGCTGGTGTTGCAGTTGCAGCTGGTCGCCGGGTACTCGCCGATGGCCTCGGGCGCGGCGAGTCTGCCGGTGACGCTGCTGATGCTCGTGCTGTCCGCGCCGGCGGGGCGCTGGGCGCAACGGCACGGGCCGCGGATTCCGATGACGGCCGGTCCGCTGCTGGCCGCGGGTGGCGTCTTCGCGCTGCAACGGGTCGGGCCAGAAGCGAACTACCTGACCGATGTGCTGCCCGGCGTGCTGGTCTTCGGGCTCGGGCTCTCGGTCCTGGTCGCGCCGCTGACCGGTGCCGTGCTGGCCGCCGTGCCCGTCGCCGACGCCGGCATCGCCTCCGGGGTGAACAATGCCGTCGCCAGGACCGCCCAGCTGCTCGCCGTCGCCGCGCTGCCGGGGCTGGCAGGGTTGTCGGGCGCCTTCGGCGACCCGGTCGCCTTCGCCGTTGGTTTCGACACCGCGATGCGCTGGTGCGCGGTGCTGCTGCTGATCGGCGCGGTCATCGCGGGTGTGCTGCTGCGCGTGCCCCGCCGGACGCCCGAGCCCGAGCGGGTCGACTGCCTGCCGCACTGCGCGGGTGCCGACGGCCCGGCGCTCGCGCCGACCCCACCGAAATGAGCGAGCCGCGTGGACGATCCCACGCGGCCCGCTCGGTCTCCGGCGATCTGAACAGCGCGGCTAGATCGGGTGGAAACCTGATCCCACGCCACCGCGGGCATTGATGTCGTTCATGATCGAGCTCATGTTCGTGCCGACCTCGGGACCGAAGCAGGCAACGGCCAGATAGGCGTTCACCATGCCGACCAGGGTCGAGCCGACGACGACCGGTGCGCCGGAATCGCCTTCCACGACACACATCTGGGTCCAGGTCTCGGTATTGGTCTGGAAGACGTCACCCCAGGTGATGCCACAGGTATTGCCGGTGGTCCGGCCTTCCTTGCAGACGATGGTCGGGAACTGGGCAGGCCCGCCGACGCCGGTGATGGTGACGTTGCCGATCCGGTTGACCGGGATGATCCGCCCCGGCGTGAACTCGATGACCGCGTAGTCGAGTTGGTTGTTGCTGTAGGCGAACCGGCCGATCTCACCGAATCCGCGGTCGGCCTCGGCCGCGACGGAGGCGCCCGCGTCGCCGCAGTGGCCCGCGGTCAGGCCGACGAGTCTGCCCGCGCCGTCGTGCCCGACGGTGGTGAGCGTGCATTCGAACATGTTGTCGATGACGATTCCGGAGCCGCCACCGAGCACCGGCGGGCCGGGTTGTGCCTGCGAAGCGCCCGCGCCGGTGCCGAGCAGTGCGGCACCGAGGGCGACGGCGAAGGCAGCGTTGGCCACCTTGGCGAGTGTGGTGAACATGTCCCTCCAGACGTCGGAAGTCCGCACGATATCAATTCGCTCTGCCTATCGTGCCTGTAAACCGTCCCGGGCGCGCCCCGCGCCGCACCCACTCTTTGTCATAGCGGTTATCTATGAAAAAAGTGATCAAATGTCCAGTTTCGAGTTGTTCCTGTGATCTGTTCGGGTATTCCCGCGGGGGGTTCGTTATGAATGACAGTTTTCCGCAATATTTATTTGGCGCGACCGCTGGTACTGGGAATCCGCACGGAAAACGCCATCACATCTAATCGCGGTGCCGCCCACAATTACGGGCTGTATGGTCCGACATGGCAGGACTCATAGCTGTTCGCGACAGTGACCTCTGTCTATGACAGCGCTCACATGTCGGTGGTGTGTTCTGCGCTACTCCGTAGTAAGGTGCGTCAAGCAAACAAGTCGTCGGGGTGTACATGACCTGGCGTCGAGAGGGGTATTAGCAGTGCAGTCGACCGAGAGTCCGCCCGCCCGTTCACGAGTCAGCGAAGCTGTCGACCGAACCAAGGGCCTTTGGGACGACCATCCGAAGAAGTCCCTCGAGACCTTCGGTCGACAGATCACGATGGGCATCGAAGCGGTCACGGAACTGATCGTCGCGATCTTCCGCAGGCGCTTCCCCTTCGACGAATTCGTCCGTCAGTGCGCGTTCATGGCAGGCGTCGCCGCCGCGCCGACGCTGCTGGTCGCCATCCCGATCGCCGTGATCGTCTCCATCCAGGTCGGCGCGGTCGCCGGCCAGGTCGGTGCGACCTCGTTCATCGGCGCCGCCAACGGCCTCGGCATCATCCAGCAGGGCGCACCGCTGGTCACCTCGATCATGATCGCGGGCGCGGTCGGCTCGGCGGTCTGCGCCGACCTCGGCTCGCGCACCATTCGCGAAGAGATCGACGCGATGAAGGTCATGGGCGTCGACCCACTGCGCAGGCTGGTTGCCCCCCGGCTCGGCGCCGCGATGCTCGTCAGCTTGCTGCTGTGCGGTTTCGTCGTCTTCGTCGGCTTCATCACCGGCTACATGTTCAACATCTTCGCCCAGGCGGGTACCCCCGGTTCCTACATGAGCACCTTCGCCTCGTTCGCGGTCACCCGTGACCTCGCGGTGGCCCTGCTCAAGTCGGTCATCTTCGGCCTGCTCGCCTCGATCATCGCCTGTGACTGCGGTCTGAACGCCCGCGGCGGCCCCGGTGGCGTCGCCAACGCGGTGAACTCGGCGGTGGTCAGCTCCATGGTGATGCTGCTCGGTGTCAACGTGGCGATCACGCAGATCTACGCCGCAGTCTTTCCCCCACAGGTGGTCTGAGCCATGTCATCTTCAACATACGTACCCCCGCTGCTGCGGCCGCTACGCCAACTCCGGGCGGCGGGCAAGGCGCCGGTCGACCTGCTCGCCCGCCTCGGTCACCAGGTCTTCTTCTTCCTGCGCTCCGTCGGCTCGATCCCGCTGGCGTTCAAGCAGTACCCGAAGGAGATCTGGCGGCTGCTCTCCGACGTCACGTGGGGTAACGGCAACATCGTCGTCGGTGGTGGCACCATCGGCGTCATCCTGATCATCAGCGCCTTCGGCGGCATGACGGTGGCCATCCAGGGCCACACCTCGCTGAACCTGCTCGGCCTGAGCCCGATCACCGGCGCCATCTCGGCCTTCGCCACCACCCGTGAGCTCGGCCCGCTGCTCGCGGCGCTGGCCTTCGCGGCACAGGCGGGTTGTCGATTCACCGCCCAGCTCGGCGCCATGCGCATCTCCGAGGAGATCGACGCGCTCGACTCGATCGCCATCCGCCCGCTGCCCTACCTGGTCAGCACCAGGATGATGGCGGCGGTCATCGCGATCGTGCCGCTGTATTGCATCGGCCTGGTGATGGCGTACGTGTCCTGCTCGATCACCGTGCAATTGATCGGCGGAACAGCAGCCGGTACGTACTCACACTACTTCTACCAATTCCTGGTGCCGACCGACGTGCTGTACTCGCTGCTCAAAGCGGTGGTGTTCGTCATGATCACGACGTTCATCCAGTGCTACTACGGCTTCTTCGCCTCGGGTGGTCCCGAAGGCGTCGGCGTCGCGGCCGGCCGCGCGATCAAGATGTGCATCATCCTGGTCGTGTTCGCCGACCTGTTCATGACATTGGCGATCTGGGGCGTCGACCCCGGAATCAGGATCTCGGGGTAGGCGCGCGATGATCATCGATCCCAGTGGGCGCGGTCCCACGATGAAACAGCTCTACATCGCCGGCATCTGTGGTCTCGCCGTCTTCGCGGTGATTCTCGGTTTCCTGATGGCCAGGTACCAGGGCTATTTCGTGCCCAAGGTCAATGTGGCCGCCAACCTGTCGACGACCGGTGACGGTCTGCCCTCGGACGCCGACGTGAAGTTCCGCGGGGTGCTCGTCGGCGTCGTCAAGGACGTCGAGATCGTCGACAAGGGCGCGGTGCAGAAGGTGAACATCGAGCTCAAGCCCGAGTTCGCCGGCGACATCCCGGCCAACGTCACCGCCCGTGTCGTGCCGAGCAACCTGTTCGCGGTCACCTCGGTCGAGCTGGTCTTCAACGGCGCGTCCAACCAGTACCTGCACGAGGGCTCGCAGATCCCCGAGGACACCAGCCAGGGCACCATCGCGCTGCAGGACACGCTCACCACGGTGCGCGACATCCTCAACGAGGTCGACCCGGTGCAGCTCGGCCGGGTGCTCGGCACCCTCACCCAGGCGCTCGACGGCAGCGGCCGGGTGCCCGGCTCCACCATCCAGCGCCTCGACCACTGGCTGACCACCGTCGCCGATGCGGGCCCGAACCTGGGCGGCATGCTTGACAATTTCTCGGCCTCGGCGCACGCGCTCAACGCGTCGGCGCCGGAACTGCTCGACGTGCTCGGCAGCTCGGTGCAGACCGCGAACACCATCGCGACCAAGCGCGACCAGCTGATCGCGCTGCTCGCCGGTGCCAGCGCCACCACCGACCGGGTCAACGACCTGTTCGCGGCCAACCCCGATGTCGGCAAGGAGGTCACCACCGGCATGAACGCCACCCTGGGGGCCGTCGCCAACGATCCGGCCGCGATCACCAAGACCTTCGACGTGTTCGGCCCCTCGCTGGCCAAGCTGAACACCACCTTCCACGGCGGCCCCTCGGGCAAGCAGATGGTGTGGAACGCGGGTCTGACGTTCACCCCGTACCAGCCGAACACCGTCGCGGACTGCCCGCGCTACGGCGACCTGCTCGGACCGAGCTGCTTCACCGCGCCCGCCGAGGTCAGCCTGCCGCCGCTGCCGGAGAGCGTGCGCCCCCGCGCGCTCGACTCGGCCGCCGGACTGCCGCCGCTGGTGGCGATCCCGGGCATGCCCGAGATCCCGGGCCTCACCACGCCGGGCATCGCGCCGATGCAGACGGCCAACGGCACCGAGGTGAAGCCGTTCGCCGGTACGCCGCTCGAGGGCCTGGTTCCGTCGATCCAGATTCCGGGTCTGCCCGGTGTGCTCGGTGGCGCGCCCGCTCCGGCGGCCGCGCCCGCCGCGGCGCCGGAACAGCCGGCGACCACCGGCAAGCCGATCTCCTATCAGGGCGACGCGGCGATGACTCAACTGCTGGGGCGTAAGCCGACGGCATCCGAATTCCTGCTGCTCGGTCCGATTTTGAAGGGCGGAACCCTGCAAGTGTCCGAAAACGGGGGTGGCGCATGAGTATCCGCAAGCCACTGATCGGGTTCAGTATCTTCGCACTCGTCTCTCTGCTGGTCATCGTGGTCGTGTGGAACACGCTCGCCCGCACGGTCGACGGAGACACCCGCAAGTACACCGCGATCTTCACCGATGTCCTGGGCCTGCGGCCCGGCGACGATGTCCGCATGGCGGGCGTGCGCGTCGGCAAGGTCGAAAAGATCGAGCTCGACGGCAAGAACGACGCCAAGGTGTCGTTCATCGTGCAGAGCGACCAGACGGTCTTCGACGACACCAAGGCCCTGGTCAGGTACCAGAACCTGATCGGTCAGCGCTACGTCGCGCTGACCCCGGGCAAGGCGCCGAGCCCGCAGGCACTGAAGAGTGGTTCGGTCATCCCGATCGACCGCACCGAGCCCTCGTTCGACATCTCCGCGCTGCTCAACGGTTTCCAGCCGCTGTTCCAGGCGCTGGAGCCGGCCGAGGTCAACGCCATGTCGGAGACGCTGATCCAGGCGCTGCAGGGCGACGGGGTCTCGCTGTCGTCCTTCATCGTCCAGGCGGCGCAGCTGGCCTCGGATTTCCAGCGTCGGGACGCGATTCTGTCCGACGTGATCACCAACCTGTCCGGTGTGATGGCCGGGTTGGCCAAGCGAGGGGATGAATTGGAGACCCTGGTTACCCAGACCCGGGCGCTGATCGGCGGGCTCTACGAACAGGGACAGTCGCTGCAGGCCTCCACGGTCGTGCTCGCCGACGCGACGACCTCGCTGGTCGGCATGGTCGGCAAGATCCAGCCCCAGCTGGCGGCGGCGCAGAACTCGTCCACCGCGGCGCTGACCCTGCTGCTGGCCAACGGCGCCAAGCTCGACCAGGTCGCGATCGACATGCCGTCGATGCTCGCCGACCTGGGCCGGATGACCTCCGAGGGCACCCACGCCAACGCCTACCTGTGTGGCCTGGACGTCTCGCTCTACGGTGTCCTCTTCCCGCGCGGTCTGTTCAGCCAGATCGGTGGCACCTCCCACTCGGAGGTCTGCAGATGAGCAAGCTGAAGAAGACCTTCCTCGGCAATCGCAACTTCTGGCTCGGTGTCATCGGTTCGCTGGCCATCGTGCTGCTGCTGGTCGGTTCCACCGTCTACCAGTTCATCGGTATCGGCAGGCAGTCGATCGAGGCGGAGTTCGTGCAGGCCGCGGGCATCAAGACCGGCGACAAGGTCGCGGTCTCGGGTGTGCAGGTCGGCACTGTCACCGGTGCGCGGATCGAGGGCGATCACGTGGTGGTCACCCTCGACGTGGACAACTCGCTGAAGTTCGGTCCCGACGCGCACGCCGCGATCAAGATGGCCACGCTGCTCGGCGCCCGCTACGTCGACCTGCAGCCGGGTGACGGGTCGGGCCTGAAGGGCAAGACCATCCCGCGCAGCAACACCGACGTGCCCTACGACATCGCCGATGTCGTGCAGGTCGGTACGCCGAAGTTCGAGGAACTCGACACCAAGAAGCTGGCCGCCTCGCTCAACACGATCAACAGCCAGCTCGGCGAATCGCCGGAGCTCGTCGCGCAGGCGCTCGACAGTGTCGGCGCGCTGGCCAAGGTCGTCGACCGGCGCAAGACCGAGGTCGACAGCCTGCTCAAGGACCTCAACCGGGTCACCCAGCTGCTGGCCGACAACCGCAACAGCATCCTGCTGGTCATCACCCAGGGCGAGGCCATCGCCAACCGGGTGATGGAACGGCAGAACCTGCTGCGTCAGCTGCTCGACAACATCGCCACGCTGACCCGTCAGCTGGAGGAGATCGGCGCCGAGAACGGTGATCAGTTCGGCGGCACCATCGGTCAGCTCAACACGATGGCCGAGGGTCTGCAGAAGAACAAGGACAATCTCGACAAGCTGCTGCAGATCGGCCAGCCGACGGCGCGCTATTTCAACAACGCGCTCGGCAACGGCAACTACGGCGACGTCTCGCTGCCGTGGTTGTTCCCCGACAACTGGCTGTGCTTCGTTCAGGTGATCCAGGGGTGCGCAGGATGAAACTGACTTCCAAGTTCCGCGGCAAGACGCTGGCCCGATCCCTGATGATCGGCGCCACCGCACTGACCCTGGGCAGCTGCTCGCTGCTGCCCGGCCAGGTGAACGACGCGCTCGGCCGCTCGACCAAGATCACCGCCGACTTCGAGAACATCGCGGGCATGTACGAGGGCAACGAGATCATGGTCCTCGGCCTCGCGGTGGGCAAGGTCGACAAGATCATCCCCAAGGGCACCTACGTCGAGGTCCACATGACCATCGACGCCGGCGTGAAGATCCCGAAAGACGCGATCGCCGCGATCATCTCGCCCTCGATCGTCACCGACCGCCACATCGAGATCTCCCCGCCCTACACCGGCGGTGAGGCGATGAAGTCCGGTCAGCACCTGACCAAGGCCAATACCAGGACCCCGGTCGAGCTGGACACGATGATCAAGACCATCGACCAGTTCTCCGCCGCCCTGAAGCCCGAACCCGGCCAGGAAGGACTCGGCCCGCTCTCGGGCCGGGTGCTCTACCCGGTGCTCAACGGCAACGGTCAGCGAATCCGCGAAACCCTCGACGCGCTCTCGAGCGCGCTGAAGGTCGGTGTCGACAACAAGGACGCCATCTCCAACATCATCATCAAGCTCAACGAGCTGACGACGATGCTGGCCGACAACGATCAGTCGGTCCGCGATTTCAGCAACAGGGTGACCGCCATGTCGGGGCTGCTGGCCGAACAGGCTCCCGGCCTGCAGGCCACCCTGGACCAGCTCAACCAGTTCCTGGCCAACACCTCGACGACCTTCGGTGAGCACGCCGACGAGCTGTCCACCTCGCTGACCGGTCTGACCAACGTCACCAACCAGCTGCGCGCGAACTCGGGCGCGATGGTCGAGATCGTCGACATCGTCCCGCTGCTGATGCAGAACATCGACGGCGCGATAAACAAGGAGAAGGGCTTCGTCCGCCTGCACGGGTTGATCGGTACCGCCCTCTCGGGCGAGATCGTCAGCGTGTTCTGTGAGCGGATCCAGATGAAGTCCGATGGCTGCCGTTCCGGAAACATGCAGGATTTCGGCCCTGACTATGGCCTGACTGCCGCACTGCTCGGACTGACGAAATGACCCTACGTATGACGATGAAAGCCCGCCGCGCGCTCGTCGCCGCGGCCGCGACGGCCACGGTGGCGATCACCTCCGGCTGCGGTTTCACCGTGGAGGATCTGCCGCTGCCCAAGCCGGGCGCCGAAGGCGATACCTACACGATTCACGCGGTGTTCGACAACGCGCTGAACCTGCCTGATCAGGCCAAGGTCAAGATCGGTGGTTCCGATGTCGGTGTGGTTTCCGACATCTCGACCAAGAATTTCCAGGCCGTCGTCGACATGCAGATCAGCACGGACATCCAGCTGCCCAAGGGCAGCACGGCCGAGCTGCGTCAGGCCACTCCCCTCGGTGACGTCTTCATCGCGCTGTCCAAGCCGAAGGACGACACCAGCGGGGGCGCCGCCCTGCAGGACGGTGACACGCTCACCCGCGAGTTCACCTCGGCGGGAGCCACTGTCGAAGAGCTGCTGATCTCGGTGTCGATGCTGTTCAACGGCGGCGGCGTGGCCAGCCTGAGCAGGCTCGGCACCGAACTCGGCTCGATCCTCAACGGCCAGGGCGGCAATCTGGCGCACCTGATCACCGAGATGACCGGTGTCATCGGCGAATTGAACAACAACAGCGCCAGGGTCGACACGGTGCTCACCGAGTTCAACACCCTGGCCAACACCATCGAGAACAACAAGACCCAACTGGGTCAGGTGGCCGACACCCTGCCGCAGGCCATCGGCGCCATCGCCGAGAACAACAGGGCGATCGGCGATCTGCTCACCAAGGTGGCCACGGCCAGCGCCGCCCTCGGCGACTACTCCAACACCACCGGTGATCAGCTCTCCGAGCTGCTCACCAACCTGGACAACCTGATGAACGCGCTGGCCGCGACCGGTGACGACTTCGGTTACGTCATGGATCAGCTGCACGCGATCCGCCCCGGCGCGAACCAGACGTTCCAGGGCAAGTCGCTCGCGCCGTACGCGACGCTGACCAACCTCGACATCGGGTTGCTGACCGATCCGGCGAACAGCAAGTTCCCGGATCTCAAGGACGTGAACGATTTCGTCGGCACCTTCATCCAGGTGCTGCAGATCGTTCAGGGCCGAGTGGGAGGCCACCGATGAGCAAGGCGAAGAAGTTCTTCGGTAGCAAGATCGTGCTGGCGAACGCGGCCCTGGTGGTCGTGCTGATCGTCGGCGCGACCTACCTGCTGGTCAACGTCATGCGGGTGAACCCGCTGCGGTCCGAGTACGAGGTGACGGTCAATCTGGACCGCTCCGGCGGTCTGCAGCCGGGCAACGACGTGACCCTGCGCGGGCACCGGATCGGCAAGGTCAGCACCGTCGAGCTGATCGACCAGGGTCAGGCGATCGCGGTCAGGGCGCAGATCGACAAGAGCTACAAGATCCCGGTCGACACCATGATCCAGGTGGCGGCGCTGTCGGCGGCGGGCGAGCAGTACATCGATTTCCGTCCGAAGACCGATGTCGGCCCGTTCCTCGCCGACGGCGCGGTGATCAAGTTCAACCCCGAGCAGATCAAGACGCCGACCCCGGTGTGGGCCGTGCTCGACGACACCAGCGCGCTGATCTCGCAGGTGGACCCGCAGCAGTTCAAGACGATCCTGAACGAGCTCGACATCGCGCTCGGTGGTGGTCCCGATCAGCTGCGTGGTCTCATCAACGGGGTCAGCCTGGTGGTGGCCGGTCTGGACAACCTGCTGCCGCAGACGGTGAACCTGATCGCGAATCTGCGGGTGATTGCCGAGACCACCTCGCACGCCCAGCCCGATCTGCAGACACTGACCAGCAACTCGGGCACGCTGCTCGCGCAGTTCAACAACGCCAACGCGGAGCTGCAGGGCGTCCTGGACAACGCGCCTGCCCAGTTCGAGGCGCTCGGCGCTGTCCTGGACAAGACAGCCGATCCGATCAGTAGCCTGGCGGCCAACTTCGTGACCATCACCAGGGCGGCGCAGCTGCGTCAGCCCGCGCTGCGGCTGCTGTTCCCGTCCCTTGCGTTGGGTCTGGACTCGATCTCCGCTCCGGCGCACGACGGCGAGTTCCACACCATCATCGACATCTGGCCGCGTCCGACGTGCTACTACGCGACGGAATACCGGCGCAACGAGGAAGTCCAGGACGGGTCCATCCCGAAGTGGAACTACTGCGTCAACCCGCCCGCCGATCAGCAGATCCGCGGTTCGGCAAACGCGCCGCGACCGAACGTGCCGAACAACGGCGCGCAGATGCCGCCTGGGGTCGATCCGAACGAGCGGACACCCATCCCGGCGAACTGAGTTGATGCCCGGCCCGGACGCGCACGCACCGGACCGGGCATACTCGCTGGGGAGAGCGTGTGGTCCGGCTCACGGGCCCACGAACGATATCGGTGCGATTTGCGTGCCGGGAAAGAGCAGGATTGATTCGATGACCAGCGACGACGCCGAGAGCAAGAAGGACGCTTCGACGGCGGACAAGCCCGATCTGGCCAAGTCTGAGCCCACCGTCGAGGGTGCGGCCGCAACGCCGGAGGGCGACGCTCCGACCGTCAAGGCGGCGACGGTGCCCGCGCCTGCGGATGCACCGGCGGCCCCCGCTGCGGGGAAATCGAGCTCAACGGGCTGGATCGCGGCTGGTGTGGCCGGTGTGGTTGCGCTCGGCGCGGCCACCGCGGCCGTGGTGTTCTTCCTGCAGAGCAACGACAAGGCCGACAAGCTCGACGCCATCGCCGAATCGACGAAGGCGGCCTGCGACTACGGCAACATCCTGGCCAACTACGACTACTCGAAGGACCTCGACGGCTACATCACCTCGATGAAGGCGGGGGCCACCGGCGATTACCTGAAGGAATTCAGCGACGCCAGCGAGGCGCTCAAGGGCGCGATGGTCCAGGCCCAGGTGAAGTCCCGCGGTGAGGACGTGCAGTGTGCCTACATCTCGGGCACCACCGAGGATGTCAAGGCCATGGTCACCATGACCCAGTACCGGACCAACTTCACCCAGACCGAACCGGACCGGATGATGTTCGCCGTCGAGATGACCCTCGAGAAGTCCGACGGCGGCAAGTGGCTGGTCAGCAAGCTGGATTCGCCGCTGCTCAAGGGCGGCAGCGGGGCCCCCGGTGGCGCCGCGCCCGGTCAGCCGGTGCCGACGACGCAGGCGCCCGCGCCCGCGCCTGCTCCCGGCAACTGAGCTGTCGATACGAACGCCTCCGGCGGCAGAGCGACTCTGCCGCCGGAGGCGTTTTCGTGCGGACCAACCCCGGTCGTGCCGACTCGTCAGAACAGGGTGAGTGTTCCGGACGGCGCTGCCGGCTCGACCGGCTTCCCCGTGGTCCGCGGTCTGGTGGTTTCGGCTTGCGCCGGGCGGGCGGCGGCCTCGCGTGCGGCCGCGCCGGCCAGTGTGTCGGCTTGTTCGTTGAAATAGTTACCGACGTGCCCGCGGACCCAGCGGAAGCGCACCGGTCCTTCGCGGCTGGTGATGGCACGGTCGATCTGCTTGATGATGTCGACGTTCTTCACCGCACCGCCGGTGGAGGTGCGCCAGCCGTTGCGCCGCCAGCTGCCGATCCACTCGGAGGCGCACTTGATGGCGTACTGGGAATCGCTCTCGATGAGCATCGGCTCGCCGCCGGGGTGGGCGAGAATGGCTTCCAGTACCGCGCGCAGTTCGGCGATCTGGTTGGTACCGCTGACCGCTCCTCCGCTGTCGGCGGGACCCTGGTGATTCACCCAGGCCCAGCCGATGGCACCACCGGGATTGCGCAGGCAGGACCCGTCGGTGCTCACGATGATCATGACCGCCACCCTAGGCGATGCGGCCGACAAGATCGGTACCGTGGAATGCCTCTATCTCCCTTCGCAACCGCGACTCCGTACGGCGCAGTGCCGATCTCGCGGCCGCGTCTACGAGGCCATGGCACAGGCGGCCGAACACACCGCGTGGTGGTGGATAGTCGGCTTCGGAGGTCAGCACCGACCGTTCGTAGCCGAGTGGGTCGAACCGTAGTGTCACGGTTCCGTATACCCGCCCACGCAGGGTATACCCGATCACCGCATTGCGCCGGTATTCGGTGATCTCACAGGTGGATCGGAGCGGAATAACGCCGAACAGGCGGACTTTCATCGCGAAGGCGGCACCGAGCCCCCGGTCGGGTTCGCCCGCGGGCTCGATGCCGGCGACGCCGGACATCCAGTGCGGGACGAAGCGGAAGTTCTCGGCGTAGGCGAAGGCGACGTCGACCGGTGCGCCGACGTCGCACGCATACTTGATGTGGCCCATCGGCCCTCCCTGATCACGGATGGCCCCAAAATTACTACAAATCTCCTCTTTATTCGCCGGAATGGCCGTCAGAGCTGGTCGACGAGGTATTCCGCGATCGGCATCGACGAGGTAGCCGCCGGTGAGGGCGCGTTGAGGACGTGAATCGAGCGCGGTGTCCGCTCGATCAGGAAGTCGTGCACCAGGGTGCCGTCGCGCAGCACCGCCTGCGCCCTGATCCCCGCGCGATGCGGCAGCAGGTCCGCTGACGTGAGTTCTGGGCAGTACTTGCGGCATTCGGCGAGGTAGCCGCGCTTGAACAGCGAATTGCGCAGCTCACGTGCGCCGGTCCGGACGTGGTTGCGGGCCACCCGATGGACACCGGGGAAACTCAGTACGTCGAGGGCGTCGCGTGCGTTCACGCTGCCCTTGGGATAACCCTCCCGCGCCAGCCCGAGCACCGCGTTCGGTCCGACAGTCAGCTCGCCGTCGATGGTCGGGCTCAGGTGGACGCCGAGGAACGGCAGCGCCGGGTCCGGCACCGGATAGATCAGCGTGCTGACGAGGTCGGCCCTGGCGGCAGGCAGCCGGTAGTACTCACCACGGAACGGGACGATGCGGAAGTCGGTGCGGATACCGGCCATTCGCGCCATCCGGTCGGCCTGCAAGCCGGCGCAGACCACGAGCGTGCGGGCGGTGGTCGAGCCGGTCGGCCCGGAAACCGTGACGGCCGAGTCGGTTTCGCTGATCGCATCGATCGTGGTGTCGAGCATGATCCGGCCGCCCATGGCCCTCACCTGGTCGGCCAGTGCCGCGGTGACCTTCGCGTAGTCGATGATGCCGGTGGCAGGCACGAACAGCGCACCGACACCGGTGATCCCGGGTTCACGCCGGACCAGCTCCGCCGCGTCGATCGCCTCCACGTCGACACCGTTGGCGATCGACCGCTCGTAGAGGTCGAGCATTCGCGCGTGCTCGGCCGAATCGGTCGCCACCAGTAGCTTTCCGCACACCTCGAACGGAATGTCGTTGGCGGCGGCGAACTCCTTGGTCCACTGCGCACCCGCGCGACACAGCCGGGCCTTCAAACTGTCCGGCGGGTAATAGATCCCGGAGTGGATGACACCGCTGTTGTGCCCGGTCTGGTGCGCGCCGAGGGCGGACTCCTTGTCGACGAGCACCAGGCTCGCCCCGGGAAACTTGGTCAGCAGCCGATGTGCGGTAGCCACGCCGACGATGCCGCCGCCGAGCACGCAGAAGTCGTACACACCGTCCGCGGTGCCGCCAGAACTCACACGCCGACGGTAGTCGGCGCCTCGTCGTCGGGCGACTCCGGTGCCGGCGTCGCGGCCGCGGCCGGTTCGGTGCCGTTCTGTACATCGGTCGACGGCTTCTGCACCCGCTCGACGCGCAGGGTATGGCTGCCGAGACCGGGATCGGACAGGACGAAAACCAGTTCGCCACGGCGCGTGTCGAGTTCGGTGCGCAGCGCGGTCACACCGGTCGGATCGGCCGTGATGCCGAGGTATTTCGTCGCGATGGTCGTCACCAGATTGGTGTCCACCGTGAACGCGATGGTGTCGGTGCGCGCGGGCGCGACCTGCGCGCCGACGTAGCTGCTCGTGCCGATCCGCAGTCGTCCGCCCAGTGTCGAATTGTCCGGTGTCGCACCGGTGCCGGACTGCGGTGTTGTCGCCGCGGTGCGCGCCGTCGTCGGCACCGCACGGTCGGACCACATCGCGAGTTCGACCATATCGCTGGCGGAGCGCGGCGAAGAGTCTCCGGCGAGCTGTGGGCGAGGGTGCCCGTTGCCGGGTGAATCGGAAGGCGTCGCGTGGTCGACAGCCGGCGGCGGCGCGAGTTCGGGCATGTGATTGACGATGTAGGCGCCCGCGGCCACGGTGAGGCAGAGGCTGGCGGCGCCGGCGATGACGGTCGCGGACAGGCGCACGATCTGCGCTGGTCGATGTGCGGTCACGATGCGGTCCTTCCTGCGTGTGGGTAAACCCGAGGGAACGGGGCCCGCATCGTTGAAAGCCACGCGCTGAATTCCACCGTACGGGGTGCTAGCTGGAGTTAGCACTCTCCGTCGGTGAGATCAGGACCACATCTGGACGCGCGACCTATAAGTCGTAGTCAGCGCGGTGTATCGAGGGCGTGGTTGTTTCTCACATCCGCTCGGTGGGTATCCCGGCTAGGCAGGCGAGCGTCATTCACGACTGCCACGGTGGTCAACCCCCGGCCAACGAAGTCCGGGGCAGTCGGCACGGATGGCGCTCAGAGAACGGCGCTCGCCTGTTCAGCAGTACTTCTCAGGCGAACTGGCCTGCTTCGCGACCGGATCCGGGCGGACCGGCGAAGGCCTGTGCGATGCCGAGCCAGTGTTCGGCGTCCGGGCCCTCGGTGACCAGTGCGGTGTCGTCGCGATGGCGGCGCTGGGTGGCGACCAGGCAGAAGTCGACGGCCGGGCCGCTGACGCGCTGCTTCGCGTCCTCGGGGCCCCAGGTCCACAGGGTGCCGTCGGGTGCGGTCAGTTCCACCCGGAATTCTTCGGCGGGGCCGGATTCACCGTGGACGGTGTAGGCGAAGTTCCTGGTGCGGACGCTGATGTGGGCGACCGTGCGCAGCCGGGCGGTGGGCGTGCGGTCGACGCCGAGCGCGTCGGCGACGTCCTGCCCGTGCGCCCAGGTTTCCATGATGCGGGCCGAGATCATCGACGCCGGGCTCATCGGCGGGCCGAACCAGGGCAGCTTGGTGCCCGCGGGCACGGCGGCCAGCGCGGCGATCAACTCCTCGCGGCCCGCGCGCCAGCGCACGAGCAGCTCGGCGGGCGGGGTCTTCGCCACTTCCTCGGCGGCCTCGTCGACGAAGGTGAACATCTTCGGCGCGGCCTCGGTCAGCAACGTCGTGAAGGTCTCGCCGTCGGTGGCGGCGAGCTTGGACACCTCGTCGGTCCAGGTCAGGTGGGCGATCTGGGTGGTGATGTCCCACCCGGGCGACGGGGTGGGCGTCTGCCACTGTTCGGGGGTCAGTGGTGCGACCAGGTTTTCCAGATCCGCGCATTCGGCGGCGAAGTCGTCGAGGAGCGCTGCGAGGTCAGCCATCTGTTCCCTTGCCGATCATGGCGCGACCCGGTACGGGTGCGCCTCGTCACCAAGAATCTCAGCGACCCCAGAAAAATGCAAGCATGCGTGCTTGTTCTTGGCCGCTACCAACCGAAGGTCAGCAGGTGCATCCCGCCGACGGCGATACCTAGCGCGCCACCATGCAGATACAACAGCCACGCATCCTGCTCCACCGCGGCGTAGAACATCTCCATGAACTCGCCCGGCGTCAGTTTCTGCAGCTTGCGGTCGGCGAACTCGTCGATCTTCTTCGCCTGCTCCAGTACGAACTTCTCGTCGTCGACCATCTCCGGTGCCAGGCTCATGCCCGCGCCCGCACCGGCGAGGGCCAGGTTCTCGTAGCCCTTCTTGCCCATCGCCGCGCGCACCATGAACGCGGTCGGGCCCAGCTGCTGACGGATCTCCTCGGCGACCACCCGCTCGATCAGCTGCTTGGTCTTGTCGCCGTTCGGCCCATCGAGCAGCTCGTTGGACAGGTTCTCCACGGTCAGCACCTGGTAGGCCAGGATGTGCGCGAGGTCGGTCGCCGCCTGCGGCTGGCGCTTGGCCAGCAGGGCCTGGCGCCACAGGTACTTGTAGCGCGGCTGCGGATCGCCGGGTTCGAACACCATCTTGATCGCGATGACGTTCACGATGACGCCGATCGCCGCCGAGGCCAGCAGCACGATCACCCACGTCGGCACCAGCCCCCAGTACGGGATCTGCGGGTGCACGTGCAGGTACAGCGCCAGGATCAGGCCGAACGGCGCGCCGAGCAGACCGACCCGCACCATGAACTTCAGCTCCGGCGCCGCGATGGTGGTGGTCAGGTCCTTGAGGATGTCGGGGTTCTTCTCGAGGTACCTGATCACGAAGTTCTTGACGTCGAGCAGCTGGTCGATATTGTCGCCGAGGCTCGCGAACGCGCGTCGGCCCAGCGCGGGCAGCTGCCGGTCGACGCGCTGGTAGACGGCCTGCTTCACCGGCCGCGGCAGCGAGCGCCACAGGTCGGGATTCTCCCGGTACATGATCTCGTCGACGATCGGGCGTACCTGGTCGCGGGCCCGTTCGGCGAGGTAGTCGCCGATGCCGTCGAGGTCGAGTTCGTGGATGAAATCGCGCGGACTGCCGATCCGCATCAGCGCCTTGTCGACGCAGATGCTGGCCATTTTCTCGGCACGGGCCGGGATGAAGCCCTGGAAACCGAGCCTGCGCCCGTCACCGGAGAACGTCGGCAGCACCTGCACCCGGCGCGGTAGATAGGGGTACAGCACGTGCAGCATCGGCACCCGGAAGCCCTTGAACTGCACCGGCCAGAACAGCATGAGCACGCCGGTCCAGTTGGTGAGCCAGCCTGCCAGCGCGCTGAAGATGGGGAAACTCACCAGGTCGACCACGAATTTCGACTGCCCCGTCAGCTCTTCCCAATCGATGAAGAGTCCGGAGGCCAGTGTGGTCATCGAGCAGCCCCCTTGGTGCTGACGTGCGAAGAACGTGAAGAACGTGAAGAACGTGAGGATAAGGCAATCACATTCTGACCGGTCGCGACGGGGTACGGCGTCGCGACCCCGTTTGCCCAGGCGGCGGCGATAGTCTGGAGCGATGAGGCCGAAGTCATGACCGAGCTGCTCACGCTCGATCTGAACGCCGGAGCCATGCTCGCCGTCTCGCTCGGCGGCAGTGCGGTGCGCACGGTCGTGGACGGGCTCGACCAGTTCCCCGACGGCGTCGTCGTCGATCAGCTGCGCGGCCATATCTATTGGACCAACATGGGCGCGCCCGACCCCGGCGCCGCGTCGGGCACCGACCCGGAGTTCTTCACGCGCAACGGTTCCATCGAACGGGTCGACCTCGACGGCGGCAACCGCACCACCATCGTGCCGCCGGGCACCTTCACCACCGGCAAGCAGATCGCCGCCGATTTCGAGAAGGGCCGGTTGTATTGGTGCGACCGCGAGGGCATGGCGGTGCTCACCTGCGATCTGAACGGCGGCGACCTGCATCCGATCGTGGTGACCGGTCAGGGCGAGGCCGACGCGCGCGAGTCCAGGAACTGGTGCGTCGGCATCTGTCTAGATCTCGACCGCCGCCTCGTCTATTGGACCCAGAAGGGAGCGGCCAAGGCGGGCGACGGCCGGATCTTCCGCGCCCCGATGGACCTGCCACCCGGCGCCGACCCGGCCGCCCGCTCCGATCTCGAGCTGCTGTGGCAGAACCTGCCCGAACCCGTCGACCTCGCGCTGCACGGCATCGGCCACCTGGTGTGGACCGATCGCGGCGCCGCCCCCGACGGCAACGCCCTCTACACCGCCACCGTGCAACCCGAAGTCGGCGTTCCGCAGGTCCTCTCCCACGGTTTCCGGGAAGCGATCGGCCTGGCCGCCCTCGGCACCTGCTTCTACGTGAGCGAGCTGGGCGGCACCATCAGACTGGTCGACGTGGGCGCGGGCACCGACACCGTCCTGGTCCGGCTGGGAAACCCACTGACCGGCCTGGCACTGGCCGATCTGTAGACAGACGGTGCTGGTCGCGAGCCCAGTTCGTCTACGGCTCTTGCGGTTAGAGTGACCGGGCAGGTTCAGCCGATTTCTCGAAGGATCCACACGCGATGCAACCCCTCGGCAGCGATGATCCACGCCGGATCGGGGCGTACCGGCTGCTCGGCGTCCTCGGCGCCGGTGGCATGGGCAAGGTGTATCTGGGCCGCAATGCGGGCGGGCGCACCGTCGCGGTGAAGGTGATCCGGCCGGATCTGCTGGGCGACCCCGAATTCCGGGTCAGGTTCCGCCGAGAGGTAGTCGCCGCGCGGCGCGTCGGCGGGGCTTTCACCGCGCCGGTGCTCGACGCCGACGTCGACGCCGATCCGCCCTGGCTGGCCACGGGTTACGTTGCCGGACTCGCGCTCTCGGACGCGGTCGCCCGTTACGGTCCCTTCGTCGAACCGTCGCTGCTCGCCCTCGGCTACGGGTTGGCCGAAGCGCTCGTCGCGATTCACGGTGCGGGCGTGGTGCATCGCGATCTGAAGCCGTCGAATGTGCTGCTGGCCGTCGACGGACCCAAGGTGGTCGACTTCGGCATCGCGCGCGCGGTCGAGGACACCGCGCTCACCACCACCGGAAAGGTCATCGGCTCACCGGGTTTCATGTGCCCGGAGCAGGTCACCGGCGAACCGCTCGGCCCCGCGTGCGATGTGTTCGCGCTCGGCGGTGTGCTGACCTTCGCCGCATCAGGGCATGGCCCGTTCGGCTCCGCCGAGATCGTGCAGATGCTGTGGCGGATCGTCTACGAGGAGCCACGCCTGGAGGGCCTGCCGCCGTCGCTGCGCCCGCTGGTCGCCGCCTGCGTCGCCAAGGACGCCGCCGCCAGGCCGACACCGCAGGAAGTGCTGGCCGAGCTCGCCGGATTCGGCAGGCCCGAGCGATCCGGATGGCTGCCGCCCGCGGTGCTCGAGGAAGTCAGCATGCGCGCGGTGCGCCTGCTCGACCTGGATTCCGGCCCTGCCGATTTCCCAGCCGGCCTCGGCACACCGGATACCCCGATACCGAGCCCGGCTGCCACCGGGAGGCACACCGGCGCCGTCCCGCCTGCCACGACCGGCGGGCACGCGGCGTTCCCTGGCGTTGCCCTGCCTGCGGCGACCACCGGCGGCCATACACCGCCCCCTGGCGCTCCCCTGCCTGCGGCGAACGTCGGCGGGTACACCCCCGCGCCGTATTCGCCTGTCCGTCGGCCGGTCGGCGGAGCCGGCGACCCCACCCTGTCGCCGACAGCCTGGCACCTGGCGACCCGTCCGGATACTGGCTCGGGACCGAATCCGGTCCTGCCCGATGGCGCGGCCTCGCGCCGCACCCGCAACCTCCTCGTGGCCGCGGCGGTGACCGTCGCGGTGGCGGTCGCGGCGGGTGCGTTCCTGATCGGCGCCCAGCTGCGCGGCCGGCCGGATGCGGGCAGCGTGCCCATCTCGACGCCGGTCGCCGAAAACACGGACGCGCCGACCGCCACCGGGGCCCCGGCCACCAGGGTGCCCAGCGCCTTCGTCGGGAGCTGGCAGGGGCAGGCGGCGGACGGCCCGGTGCGCTTCACGATCGAGCTGACCATCGACAACGGCAAGGTCGGGCAGAAGGTGGCCACCTCGTCGAACACCGGGATGATCTCCGGTGAGCGCTGTGAGCGGTCGGAGACCCTGGTCGAAGCCACCACCGACCGCCTGGTCTTCCGGGCGAAGCTGACCGGTAAGAGTTCGAGCGGCTGTCTCGACGACGGCGCGACATCGACGGTCACCCTGCGCCAGGACGGCACCCTCGACTACAGCACGCCGGGCGCACTCGGCGGCAGCATCGCCGGGGTGCTGCGCAAGTCCTGATCGCCGGTTGCCGGTCGATTGCCGAGCACGTACCGATGGGTGCGAAACGGCGAACCGGACACCCCGCGAGGCCGGTGGTGGTTCACTACCACCACGAGCTTGTTTGGACCCGTGACCAGCACATCCCCCCAGGTGATGCCGATCGCAAAGTTTCAGCCGTTGCGATCTGGGTCACTACTATGCCAGACTCTCGTCCCACACTGTGAAGCCGTCCGGTCTCACAATGTCCGGAAAGGGAGTGGGTTGAGCAAGCGGCAAGTGCGTGAAGTTGCCACCCTCCCGGCGGTTGCGTGGAAATCAGTCCTGATCGACCAGCGAGAACGCTGCGGCGGTGAGCAGATCGACCAGCTCGCCGACCGGCGGGCGCGCGTCAAGCAGCAGCCATTCGTGCGCGACGCCGTTGACCGCTCCGGTGAGCAGTCCCGTGGTGAGCTGGGCGTCGCCGCGCAGCCGGAAGCCCTTGCCTGCCAGCGCGGTCTCGATCAGCACCGACCAGGCGTGGCGGCGTTCCCGGCGATGGTTCTCCATCCGATCGCTGACGCCGACGACCTCGATCAGCGCCACCTGCGCGCGGTGCGGGTCGGAGCTGAGCGATTCCAGGTAGGCGGCCAGGCCGGCGCGAATCGCGGCCTCCGGGTCGGAGTGCGCGGCCGCCGCAGCGGCGACGGCGGTCGACGCGTCGTCCTGGATGCGGTCGTAGGCCGCGATGAGCACGTCCTCGCGGGTCTCGAACTCCTCGTAGAACTGCCGCTTGGACAATCCCGCCGCCGCGCACACCTCGGCGAGCGAGCACGTGACGTACCCGCGTTCGGCGAAGATTCGCGTCGCTGCTTCCAGGAACCGCTGGCGCCGTTCGGCTTTACGCGCGACGACTGTACGACCCCCATACCGCCTGTCCGCTGTAGTCACCTTTCCAATGTATATGAAACCCGGGATAACACTTACATTTCCGGACTGCTCCAACCAATCCCCACAAAGAAGGACGGCTGACCAGTGCTGCGCACCCGAGGCTCGCGGACCGCTTTGTCCGCTCTCGTACTAGCGGTGAGTGCCTCACTCGCCGCACCGGCATCGACCATGGCTGCCCCGCAGCCTGCGGCACAGCCGAGCGTTCCGGCGATCGCGGAGAACGTACCCTCCGAGACGCTGGCCGCGCTGGCACCGTCGATCGTAAGCGCCGTCTCCGCCCCCGGCCCCATCGCCGACGGTGCGCAGGCCGCGATCCTGGCCCAGGCCCGTGTCCTGCTGGCGACGCCGGGCATCCCGGCGCAGGTCAAGTCGACGCTCGAGCGGGTCATCACCTTCCTCGACGGCAGCGGCGGCGGCGGTCCCGAGCTCCCGCCGTCCGACGGACCGCGGATCGCGCAGTTCATCTACCCGACCATCGGCAAGGGCTGCATCGGCCCGACCTCCGATTCCGTCGGCACCGCGCTGGCCGTACCCGGCCCGGCCGAGCTGCCGCCGCCAGGACCGGCCGCGGGCCAGACCGGTTTCGTTTTCACCGCGCTCGGCACCAAAACGGCTACCGTCGTGCAGAACCCGCCGATGACCGTGCAGTGGGTCAACCTGGACAACCGACGTTCCGGCACCCTGCCGCTCACCACCGCGGCCGGCATCAACCCGGACGGTCCGGCCACCCTGTCCGCCATCGCCGACACCGGTTCGGGCCGGGTCGCCGCGGTGATCACCGGTTCGCTCACCACGACCACCGCCGACGGTGACCGGACCTGCTCGTTCGCCCCGACCCTCGGGTTCTTCTCCGTCGCTTGAGCCGACGCCGGATATTGGAGTTTCGATCTATGAAGTTTGCCGTCCCCGGCCTGATCAGCGGTCTGGCCGGCGCGATCCTCGGGGTGATTGCCGTGCTCGGCATCACCGCAGGCGCGCAACAGAATTCGATCCCAGCACCCGAGACCACCGCTGACCCGGGCTCCTCGGTGCTCGGCAACGTGCAGTACGGCAGCCGATGAACAGCGGGCGCAGGATGATCGCCTGCATTCTCGTCGGACTCGGCGCGCTGCTGCTCGCCGCCGCCGTCATGATTCCCACCTACACCGTCGGCAAGGTCGCCAAGACCCCGCTGGATCTGCGGATCACGACGATTGCCAAGAATGTGCCCGGCGAGGAAAGCCTTGTCCTGGACGCGAAGTCGCTGACCTCGCCGGAGGGCTCGGCCAAGGTCGACAAGAACGTCCCGGTCGTCTCGCAGCGCTTCCTGACCGTCGAGGAGCCCTCGGGTTCCGACGAGATGACGGTCCAGGCCGGCCAGACCCTGCGTCGTGACGACCGTGACGGCGACACCGGCATCCTCACCGCCTCGATCGACCGGGTCACCATCGACCGCGTCACCGGTGAGCCCGTCGATGCCTCGCCCAACAGCTCGCTCGCGGTCACCGTCGACAAGTCGGGCGCCTCGGTGGCCGACGCCCTGACCCGTCAGGGTCTGCAGTACCGCTTCCCGATCGGCACCGAGAAGAAGTCGTACCCCTACTTCGACACCAACGCCCGCTCGACCCGGCCCATCGACTTCGTCGAGGAAACCGAGATCAACGGCGTGCCGGTCTACCACTTCCGGCAGACCATCCCGGTGACGAACATGAACGACGTGGTCCCCGCCGCGACCAACAAGCTCACCCTCCCCGCCGCCAAGTGGGGCCTCGAGGGCGACGAGCCGGTCACGATGACCCGCTTCTACACCAACACCCGCGACCTGTGGGTCGAGCCGCGCACCGGCGCTGTCCTCAAGGGCGGCGAGTCCATCCACCTGTACTACGGCCGCAGCGCCAACCAGGTCGATGTCACCGCACTGAAGTCGCACCTCGTGTTCGACTCCGAGACCATCGACGCGCAGATGGCCGTCACCCAGGAGAGCCTCGACAAGCTCGACCTGTTCGGCAAGACCCTGCCGATCATCCTGGGCATCCTCGCCGCGATCCTGCTCATCGCGGGTGCCGTCCTCGGCGTCATGAGCGCAGGCGGCTCCACCTCGCGTCGCACCTACGACCCGCCCACCGAACAACTCCGCTCCACGAACCTCTAGCTCGGTTCCCCTGCACAACACGGCCTCCCCGGATCACTCCGGGGAGGCCGTGTTGCGTTCGCCGTCGGTGAACGGCGGCACCGACAGGAACAAACCGGTGGGGTGGTGGGTTGAGTCAGCAAAGCTCAACCTTGGAAGGGTCGACATGACTACAGCTCAGAACCTGCCGGTGCTGTTCCTCACCGATCCGATCGTGCTGCCGGGCATGGTCGTGCCCATCGAATTGGACGAATCCGCGCAGGCCGCCATCGACGCCGCGCAGGCCGGGAAGACCGGCGCCGTGCTCGTCGCGCCCCGGCTGGACGAGGGGTACGCCTCCTACGGCGTCGTCGCCTCGATCGAGCAGGTCGGACGCATGCGCGGTGGCGCTCCCGCCGCCGTGCTCAAGGCCGAGCGCAGGGCGCGGATCGGGCACGGCGTGACCGGGCCGGGCGCCGCCCTGTGGGTGGAGGCCGAACCGGTCGAGGAGGTGGCGCCCGACGCGCGGACCACCGAACTCGCCGCCGAATACAAGAAGCTGGTCGTCGCCGTGCTGCAGCGGCGCGAGGCGTGGCAGATCATCGACATCGTCAACCAGCTCGACAAGCCGGACGCCATCGCCGACACGGCGGGCTACGCGCCCTACCTGTCCGACGAGCAGAAGCGCGAACTGCTGGAGACCCCGGACGTCGCCGTCCGGCTGACCAAGCAGATCGAGTGGATCAAGGACCACATCGCCGAGGTCGAGGTCACCGACAAGATCTCCGAGGACGTCCGCGAGGGCATGGAGAAGAGCCAGCGCGAGTTCCTGCTGCGCCAGCAGCTCAACGCCATCCGCAAGGAGCTCGGCGAGGACGAACCCGACGGCGCCGACGACTACCGCACCCGCGTGGAGAACGCCGACCTGCCCGAGAACGTGCGCGCCGAGGCGCTGCGCGAGGTCGGCAGGCTGGAGCGGGCCAGCGATCAGAGCCCGGAATCGGGCTGGATCCGCACCTGGCTCGACACCGTGCTCGACCTGCCGTGGACGGTGAGAACCGAAGACAGCACCGATGTCTCGGCCGCGCGTGCCGTGCTCGACGCCGATCACCACGGCCTGGACGAGGTGAAGGACCGCATGGTCGAGTACCTGGCGGTGCGTGCGCGCCGGGCCTCGCGCGGCATGGAGGTCGTCGGGGGACGCGGCTCGGGCGCGGTGCTCGTGCTGGTCGGTCCGCCCGGTGTCGGCAAGACCTCGCTGGGCGAGTCCGTCGCGAAGGCGCTGGGCCGCAAGTTCGTTCGCGTCGCCCTGGGCGGCGTGCGCGACGAGGCCGAGATCCGTGGCCACCGCCGCACCTACGTGGGTGCGCTGCCCGGCCGGATCGTGCGTGCGGTGAAGGAGGCGGGTTCGATGAATCCCGTTGTCCTGCTGGACGAGATCGACAAGGTCGGCTCCGACTTCCGCGGTGATCCGGCGGCGGCGCTGCTCGAGGTCCTCGACCCCGCGCAGAACCACACCTTCCGTGACCACTACCTGGACCTGGACCTCGACCTGTCGAACGTGCTGTTCATCGCGACGGCCAATGTCATGGACACCATCCCCGGCCCGCTGCTGGACCGGATGGAGCTCATCACCGTCGACGGCTACACCGAGGCCGACAAGGTCGCCATCGCCCGCGACTTCCTGGTGCCACGGCAGCTGGAACGCAATGCGCTGACCGCACAGGAGGTTTCGATCACCGACGCGGCGTTGCGGGAGATCGCGGCGAACTACACCAGGGAAGCCGGTGTGCGCCAGATGGAGCGGCTGGTCGCCAAGGCATTGCGCAAGGCTGCGACGAAGCTGTCCGAAGGCGACGCGCCCGATTCCGGTGCCGACGTGATCGACATCGGTCTCGGCTACGATCCGTCGCTCGGATACGACAGTGCGACAACGGGTCTGACCGTCGACGTCGACAACCTGACCGACTACCTCGGCCGTCCCCGCTTCACCCCGGACTCGGTGGAACGCACCGCGGTCCCCGGCGTGGCGACCGGCCTCGCGGTCACCGGTGCGGGCGGCGATGTCCTCTACATCGAGGCCAATGCCGCCGAAGGCGAGCGCTCGCTCACCCTCACCGGCCAGCTCGGCGATGTCATGAAGGAGTCGGCGCAGATCGCCCTCACCTACGTGCGCTCGCACCTGGAGGAGATCGGCATCGAACCGAAGGTCCTCGACCGCAATATCCACATCCACTTCCCGGCGGGTGCGGTGCCCAAGGACGGACCGTCGGCGGGTGTCACCATGGTGACCGCCCTGGTGTCGCTGGCCCTGGATCGTCAGGTGCGCGGTGATGTCGGCATGACCGGTGAGGTCACGCTGAACGGCCGCGTCCTGCCGATCGGCGGCGTGAAACAGAAGCTGCTCGCCGCCCAGCGAGCCGGTCTGAAGACGGTCTTCATCCCGGCCCGCAACGAACCGGACCTCGACGAGGTCCCGGCGGAAGTGCTGGCCGCCCTGGATGTCCGCCCCGTCGCCGACGTGGCCGAGATCCTGGCCTACGCCATCGAGCCGATCGCCGAGCCGGCGGCCGACAAGCTGGCGTACACGGCCTGATCCCCCGAACTGGCGCAATCGTGCATGTCGCGTCGTGCACGATTACGCCAGTTTTCTACCTGCTGACAGTGGGCGGCAGCTGCGGCGCCTCATCCGGACCGACAGTGACGATCGGGAACTCATCGGTCTCGAAGGTGTCCTGCTCCTCCCCGAACTCGTCGTCGAAATCGGCGTCGTCGTCGAACTCCGGGTCTTCGGCGGCGTCGGCCGCGGCAGACGGGGCGAGGTCCTTCTCCACCCGCCGGGTCGTCCCCTGCGCGACCGCGCACAGGATCGGCTCCTCACCCTCGGTCTCGGCGTAGACGTCACAGTGGGTGACCGCCTGACGGCGGGTGGCGCCGAGGACGGTGGCGTGGATGCGCAGCCGCTCACCCTGGGCAGGCCGCAGGTAGGTGATGGTGAAGCCGCCGGTCAGAACATTGGGGCCGAGGACGGTGCCCGCGGCGAAGGTCAGCGCGTTGTCCGCCGCGTAGGCGAGCACCCCACCGTGCACGAAACCGAACTGCTGACCGTGTTCGGGCTGGATCTCGATGACCAGCGTGGCCGCACCGTCCCCGAATTCGGTCAGTTCGGTCCCGACGAGGCGCGCGAACGGCTGCGCGGCTAGTACCTGGCGGGCCAGGTCGAGGTCGAGGGTGGTGGCTTCGGTCGGCATCGGGTGTTCCGTTCTTCGAGCTCTGTCGTGACATCGGTTGGCGCGCTACGGATATTGCCATCCGGCCGATGCGGCGAGTACCCCAGTGCCGCACCCGTCAGCGCCGGGTTGCGGCGGTTTGTCGGTACCGTGCGGTAATACTTCAACCGTGCCCCAGTGGCTGCTGCATGTCGATCTAGACCAGTTCCAGGCGGCGGTGGAATTCCGGCGTCGCCCTGAGCTGCGCGGACAGCCGGTCATCGTGGGCGGTACCGGCGATCCCGACCAGCCGCGCAAGGTCGTCACCTGCGCGTCCTACCCGGCCAGGGCCTACGGCGTGCGCGCGGGCATGCCGTTGAAGATTGCGCAGCGCAAGTGCCCCGACGGTGTGTTCCTGGCGGTCGACATGGCCGCCTACGAGGAAGCCTCCGACGAGATCATGGCGACCCTGGGCCGGGTGGCAGGCGCGGTCGAGGTGTGGGGCATGGACGAGGCGTTCGTGGCCACCGAGGGCGACCCATGGCCGCTGGCCGCCGAAATCCGCAGCGCCGTCATCGAACTCGGCCTGACCTGCTCGGTCGGCATCGGCGACAACAAGCTCACCGCGAAACTGGCCACCGGTTTCGCCAAGTCGGCGGGCAAGTCCTCCGCCGAGCCCGAACACGACCCCGGCGCGGCGGCCGGCGTCTTCGAGCTGACCGCGGCCAACTGGACCGAGCTGATGGGGCATCGCCCCCCCGACGCGCTGTGGGGTGTCGGCGCCAAAATCGCGCATCGAATGGCCGCCCTCGGTATCGCCACCGTCGCCGACCTGATGGCCGCCGACCGGCAGCGCCTCGCCGCCGAATTCGGCCCGAACACCGGCCCCTACCTGTGGGTCCTCGGCCACGGCAAAGGCGACACCGAGCTCACGACCGCACCGCGAATCCCGGTGGGCCGCAGCAAGTCCGAGACCTTCCCGCACGACCTCACCGAGCCGGACGAGATCCGCCGCGAAGTGGCGAGGCTGGCCACCGAGGTCGCCGAGGAGATGATCGAGCACCGGCGGATCAGCACCCGCGTCTCGGTCACCGTCCGGACCAAGACCTTCTACACCCGCAGCAAGCAGCAGAAACTCCCCGAGCCGACCTCCGATATCGCCACCATCGTCGATACCGCCCTGGCCGTCATCGACCGCTTCGAGCTCGACCGCCCCGTCCGCCTCCTCGGTGTGCGCCTCGAACTCCTCCCACCGAGCCGGTGATTTCGCGACCCCCTTTCAACTATGTTTGGCGAGGACATGGGTAACTCGCCGGGAACGGGCCAACGCCAGTCCGCCCGACCGGCGGCCGCGTCGAGTACTGACGATGCGCATAAACCTGGCCAAATACACGGAGAGGCGGAACTGTGTTTTCTGCGATGGTTGCCAGGGAAGATGACGGCCAGATCGTGCTCGCCCGCGAGCAGGTCGGGGACGATTTCCTCGGCTCGGGCGAGGTGACGATCAAGGTCCACTACTCGAGTGCCAACTACAAAGACCTCCTCGCGATCACCCCGCGCGGCGGCGTGGTGCGCAACTACCCGATCGTGCCCGGCATCGACCTCACCGGTGAGGTGGTCGCGTCCGAGACCGACGACTTCGCCCCCGGCGACCAGGTGATCGCGCACGGCTACGAGATCGGCGTCGCCCGCAACGGCGGCTTCGCCGAGTACGCCAGGGTGCCCGCCGAATGGGTGGTGCGCCTGGACGGCCTCGACACCCGCGACGCCGCCACCATCGGTACCGCGGGCTTCACCGCGGCGATGAGCGTTCAGGCCCTGCTCGACCACGGCCTCACCCCCGACGACGGCTCGGTGCTGGTCACCGGCGCAACCGGCGGTGTCGGCACCGTCGCCATCGACATCCTCTCCGGCCTCGGCTTCGAGATCATCGCCTCCACCGGCAAGACCGACGCGGGCGACCTGCTCGCCGAGCTCGGCGCCAACGAGGTCATCGGCAGGCTCCCGCTCGACCCGGACGCCAAGCCGCGCCCCCTCGACAAGGCGGTCTGGGCGGCCGCGGTCGACAGCGTCGGCGGCGCGTCGCTGGCCCACGTCCTGAGCTCCATCGGCTACGGCGGCGCGGTCGCGGCGAGCGGCCTCACCGGCGGTGCCGAACTGCCCGCCACCGTGCTGCCCTTCATCCTGCGCGGTGTCAGCCTGCTCGGCATCGACTCGGTCTTCCTGCCGATCGAGAAGCGCCGCGCCCTGTGGTCGGCATTGGGCAAAGAGCTGCGCCCGCAACATCTCTCGACGATCGAGTCCTTCGCCCCGATCACCGAGGTCGGCCGGGTACTGCAGTCGATCAAGGACGGCACCCACTCCGGTCGCACCGTCATCGGAGTCGCCGGCGAGTTCTGAGCGGACAGCCCACTGTTCCCCCACCGCTGACAGCGAGCGGTGGGGGGAACAGTTCTCATCTAGACCGCGGTCTTGACCGGGACCGTGTCGTCGGCGAACTGGGTGCGGTAGAGCTCGGCGTAGCGACCGTCGGCATTGAGCAGGTCGGCGTGGGTGCCGCGCTCGACGATCCGGCCCTGCTCGAGCACCACGATCTGGTCGGCGGAGCGGATCGTCGAGAGCCGGTGCGCGATCACCAGGGCCGTCCGGCCGTGCAGCGCCTCGGTGAGCGCTTCCTGCACCGCGGCTTCCGAGGTGGAGTCCAGTGAGGCGGTGGCCTCGTCGAGGATCACCACGCGCGGTTGCTTGAGCAGCAGCCTGGCGATGGTCAGGCGTTGCCGTTCGCCGCCGGAGAGCCGGTAGCCGCGCTCACCGACGACGGTGTCGAGGCCGTCGGCGAGCGAGCCGACCAGGTCGCCGAGGCGCGCCCGGCGCAGCGCGTCCCACAGCTGTTCCTCGGTCGCTTCCGGCTGTGCCAGCAGCAGATTCGCGCGGATTGTGTCGTGGAACAGGTGCCCGTCCTGGGTGACAAGGCCGACGGTGCGCTGGATCGACTCGGTGGTCAGCTCGCGCACATCGGTGCCGTTGAGCCGGACCGCGCCGGAGTCGACGTCGTAGAGCCGCGAAACCAGTTGGGCGATCGTCGATTTGCCCGCACCCGACGAGCCGACCAGGGCGACCAGCTGGCCGGGTTCGGCCCGCAGCGTCACCTCGTGCAGCACCTCGACGCCACCGCGGGTGTCCAGGGTCGCGACGTCTTCGAGCGAGGCGAGCGACACCTTGTCGGCCGAGGGGTAGCCGAAGTCGACCGCGTCCAGCTCCACCGCCACCGGGCCGTCCGGGACCGGGACCGCGTCGGGCGCGTCCTCGATCAGCGGCTTCAGGTCGAGCACCTCGAAGACGCGCTCGAAGCTCACCAGGGCGGCCATGATCTCCAGGCGCGCGCTCGCCAGTGCGGTGAGCGGGGTGTAAAGGCGGGTCAGCAGCAGCGACAGCGCGACGACCGAGCCTGCGTCGAGACTGCCCTGCAGCGCGTACCAACCGCCGAGGCCGTAGACCAGCGCGAGCGCGAGCGCCGAGACCAGCGTGAGCGAGGTGACGAAGGTGGTCTGCAGCATGGCGGTGCGCACGCCGATGTCACGGACCCGGGTGGCGCGCACCGCGAACTCCGACGATTCCTGCTGCGGCCTGCCGAACAGCTTGACCAGCGTGGCGCCGGGCGCGGAGAAGCGCTCGGTCATCTGGGTGCTCATGGCGGCATTGAGCTGGGCGGCCTCGCGCTGCATGGCGGCGAGCCGGTTGCCGGCCCGGCGAGCCGGGATGACGAACACGGGCAGCAGCACAAGGGCGAGCAGGGTGATCTGCCAGGAGATGCTGAGCATCACGGCCAGCGTCAGCGCCAGCGTCACCAGGTTGGTGACGACGCCCGACAGCGTGTCGCTGAACGCGCGCTGCGCGCCGATCACATCGCTGTTCAACCGGCTCACCAGGGCGCCGGTCCTGGTGCGGGTGAAGAACGCGACCGGCATCTTCTGCACATGATCGAACACGGCGGTGCGCAGGTCGAGGATCAGCCCCTCACCGATCCGGGCGGACAGCCAGCGGATGACCATGCCCAGCCCCGCGTCGAGGACGGCGAGCCCGGCGATGGCGAGGGCGAGCAGTACGACCGTCCGTGGCGCCGAACCGCCGACAATGTCGTTGACGACCCGCCCGGCGAGCACCGGGGTCGCCACGCCGAGGACCGCGGCCACCACGCTGAGCAGCAGGAAGCCGGAGATCCGGCGCCGGTGCGGGTCCGCGAAGCGGAGGATGCGCCGGGCCGTGGCCAGGCGGAAGGGCCGATCCTCCTCGGGTGCGTTCATCCGCCGGTACATCTGGCTGTAGGCCACCGATTCGATACTCACTGCCACGCTCCTCTTCGCTCCCCACCCATCGAACTCCTGCCCACCGACACTAAAACCTCAACAAAGGTTGACCGCAAATACTTTCCGTAGGCGGCCGGTTCCGCGCACAGCGAAACCGGGCGGGGAATGCCGAATAGGCTGGTCGGGTGGACGAGATCCGGAGTGCGGAGTTGCTGGCCGATGCCCTGCGTGGCCGGGTCACCTGTGCGGTCGACGCCTCGACGCGCAGACTCGCGGAGTACTCCTCGGACGCCTCCAACTACCGGGTCCGGCCCGCGATGGTCGTGTTTCCCCGCCACGATGCCGACGTCGCCGCGACAGTGACCTTCGCCCGCGAACAGGGGCTGGCGGTGACCGCGCGCGGCGGGGGCACCTCGGTGGCGGGCAATGCGGTCGGCCCCGGCATCGTGCTCGATTTCAGCAGGCATATGCGGGCCATCCGGGCGGTCGATCCCGAGGCGCGTACGGCGGTGGTCCAGCCGGGCGTCGTGCTGTCGGACCTGCAACGACGGTTGCGACCCGAGCGCCTGCGGTTCGGACCCGATCCGTCCACGCAGGACCGGTGCACGCTGGGCGGGATGATCGGCAACAACGCCTGTGGGCCACACGCGCTGGCCTGGGGACGCACGTCCGACACCGTGCGATCGCTGCGCGTCATCGACGGGACCGCCACGCAGCGCGTGCTCGGCACGAATCTCGCCGAGGTCCCAGGTCTTTCCGGTTTCACGAATAGCAACCTCGCGGTATTGCGCACCGAACTGGGCAGGTTCGACAGGCAAGCCTCCGGCTACGGGCTGGAACATCTACTGCCGGAACGCAGTGCGTCGATCGCGAAAGCGTTCGTGGGAACCGAGGGCACCTGTGGACTGCTGCTCGAGGCCGAGATCGAACTCACGCCATTGCCTGCCGCGACTGTGCTGACTGTCCTCGGCTATCCCGATATCGCCACGGCGGCAGACGATGTCGCCGCGGTGACCGGGTGCGCGCCCGTCGCGGTAGAGGGTATCGACGCCGGACTGGTCGACCGGGTGCGCGCCCATCGGGGGACGGTGCCCGAGCTGCCGCGCGGCCGTGGATGGCTGTTCGTGGAAACCGCTGGTGCGAGTGCCGCCGAAGCACTGGCCGCCGCCGAGCGGTTGTGCCGGGAAGCCAACGCCGACGACTACCGGATCGTCACCGATCCCGCTGCCACTGCGGCTCTTTGGCGAATCCGCGCCGACGGTGCGGGATTGGCCGGGCGGACACCGGACGGTAAACCGGCGTGGCCCGGCTGGGAGGACGCCGCTGTCCCGCCGGAGCGCTTGGGCACGTACCTCCGTGAATTCGCCGCACTCACTGCGGAATACGAGGTCGACGGACTGCTGTACGGCCACATCGGTGACGGCTGCATCCACGTCCGGCTCGACTTCCCGATCGCGGACGCGCCACAAAAGTTCCGCTCCTTCCTGTTCGAGGCAGCCGAATTGGTTGTGCGCCACGGTGGCTCACTGTCGGGCGAACACGGCGACGGACGAGCCAGATCCGAACTGCTCACGGTGATGTACTCCCCTGCCGCCCGCGCCACCTTCGCTGGCTTCAAGGCCCTGTTCGACCCCGATGACGTGCTGAATCCAGGAGTACTGGTCGCACCGAATCCCGTAGACGCCGATCTGCGCGTGGCTGGGCTCCGGCCACTGGCCAAGGCAGGCGGCTTCGCCCTGTCCGCCGACGCAGGAGATTTATCCACAGCTGTGCACAGATGTGTAGGAATCGGCAAGTGCCGCGCCGACACTCGCGGTTCCGGCGGCTTCATGTGCCCGTCCTACCTGGCGACCGCCGACGAAAAAGACACCACACGCGGGCGCGCCAGGGTGCTCCAGGAGGTAGTCCGCGGCGAACTCGACTGGCGCGCACCAGCAGTCGAGCAATCCCTGGACCTGTGCCTGTCCTGCAAGGCCTGTGCATCGGACTGCCCGGCCGGGGTCGACATGGCGACCTACAAATCCGAAGTCCTCCACCGCCGCTACCACCATCGCCCCCGCCCCCTAGACCACTACGTCCTCGGCCAACTCCCCCGCTGGCTCACCGCCGCACAACGCTTCCCCCGCCTTGCCAACGCCCTCGCCGCCCGCCCAATGCTCCGGCGCACCGCCATGCGCGCCGCGGGAATCGACCCCCGTCGCGAGGCCCCCGCCCTGGCGGCCACCTCATTCCGCCGAATCTGGCAGGACATCGGCGGCAACAACCGCACCGATCCAGCCCCGATCGCCCTGCAACGCACCCCCCACCGACACCTCCTGATGAACCTGCCCCTAGATGCCGCAACGCATACCGCCGCAACACCTGCCGCCACGACTGCGGGTGACGGCGCCGCAGGTGACGCCGCCGCAGGCCGCACGGCTGCGGGTGACGCAGCTGTGGGCGGCCAGGCTACAGGTGACGCAGCAGCGAGCGGCGCGGCAGTGGGTGCGGCGGCCGGTCCGCTGATCGGTACCTGCGGCGAGGTCATGCTGTGGGTGGATACGTTCACCGACACGTTCGCCCCGGACAACGCCGTGGCCGCGACCCTGCTGCTCGAACAGCTCGGCTATCGCGTCCGTATCCCGGCGGCTCGCGTCTGTTGCGGACTGACCTGGATCACCACCGGGCAGCTCGGCGGCGCCCGCGCCCGCCTGCGGGCCACTCTCGACGCGCTGGCCGATCACGTGGCAGCTGGCGGATCGGTCGTCGGCCTCGAACCGTCGTGCACCGCCGCACTGCGCGCCGACCTGCCCGAACTACTCCCCCAAGACCCGCGCGCACCACAGGTTGCCGCCGCCGTGCGCACGCTCGCCGAATTCCTGCTCGAGCACCCCGGCTGGCAGCCGCCGCGACGCACCGGCGAGACGGTCGTCGTTCAGCCGCACTGCCACCAGCACGCCGTGGGTGGCTTCGCCGCGGAACGGGCGATCCTGGCCGCGATGGGCGTCACCGTCGACGAGCTCGCCGGGTGCTGCGGGCTGGCCGGCAACTTCGGCATGCAGAAAGGCCACTACGACGTCTCGGTGGCCGTCGCCGAGAACGCGCTGCTCCCGGCTCTGCGCGCCGCCCCACCTGGAGCGACGTTCCTGGCGGACGGCTTCTCCTGCCGAACCCAGGCCGCTCAGCTGGCCGGCACCCGCGGTGTGCCGTTGGCGTCCTACCTGCTCGGTGACTGACGCGGGTCAGCCGACCGGTGCAGGAGCTTGCCCGTTCGACGGCCTCGCAGTATCCGTCGAACGGAGCTCAGCTACCGTGCGGCAGCGTTCCCGGCGCGATCTGGTAACCCGAGCTGCCCGCGGACCCACTGCCCCACGCTGCCAGCAGCCAGTTGAGCGCGTTGGTGATCATCGGTTTACCTCCTGCGGCGATGGGATGCCGGTTGTTTGCCAACGGAGGATGTATCGCGGTCCACGTGGTGAATATTACGAATCCAGGTCGGCACCGGATCGGGCGCGCACAATGGTCGGGTGCGCGATCAGACCCTCGACCCCGGCCTGTCGACGGCCGGGCTGTCCAGGACCGTCCGGTCGAGCAGGCCGTTCGACATCGGGCTGACCGTCACCCCGCTGCGGCGCGGCGGCGGCGATCCGTGCCACCACGTCGGCCTCGACGGCGCGCACTGGCACGCCTCGCGGATGCGCAGCGGCGTGGTCACCTACCGGCTCACCCAGGACGGTCGCGACGGCGCGCACGCGCGGGCCTGGGGGCCGGGCGCCGAGGAATTCCTGGCCGGTCTGGACCGGATGCTCTGCCTCGAGGAAGACCTCACCGGCTTCGCTCCCGCCCATCCCAAGCTGGTCGAAGCCCATCGCGTGGTGCCCGGCCTGCGCATGCTGCGGACCGGGTTGGTGTTCGAATCGCTGGTACCCGCGATCCTCGAGCAGAAGGTGCACACGAAGTCGTCGTTCGCCTCCTGGCGGAGCCTGGTGCGCGAGTTCGGGACGAAGGCGCCGGGCCCCGGACCCGCCGGACTGATGGTCGCGCCCGACGCCGAGACCTGGCGGCGCATCCCGTCGTGGAAGTACCACCGGGCCAATGTCGGACCGCAGCGCGCGCAGACGATCGTGCGCGCCGCCCGGGTGGCCGACTCGATCGAGCGCACCGCCGACCTGCCGCCCGCCGAAGCCGCGCAACGGCTGCGCAGCCTCCCCGGCATCGGTGTCTGGACGGTTGCCGAGACCGCGCAACGAGCCTTCGGTGACGCCGACGCCCTCTCGGTCGGCGACTATCACCTGGCCGCGGTGGTCGGCTGGAGCCTGCTCGGCCGCCCGATCGACGACGCGGAGATGATCGAGTACCTGGAACCGCTACGCCCGCACCGCTATCGAGCGGTCCGGCTGCTCGCGCTCAGCGGCCAGGCGCACAAGCCGAAATTCGGCCCGCGCACCCCGATCACCGACCACCGGCGCCGCTAACGGATCGCGCGCTGGTCGAGCACGCAGCGCCCCGAGTTCACCAGGGTGTCGCGCGCCCGCCTGCGCACCCGGCACTCGTCGACAGTGCAGTCGAGGTGCAATTGCATTGCGGCATGGGCCTGTTCGGCATCCATCGGCCCCGGATCGGTGCCGCAACCGAGTAGTGCAGCGGCAATATGCATGTTCACATCGCTCAATTGCATGAACCAAGCACAGCACGCAACCGTCCGGCTAACGGTCAGTACACGCCGATCCCGATATTTAGCGCGAATTCCCAGCACAAGATCCAAGGGGGAGTGCAGGATTCCCCATAGTGGACGAAATCCGCCGCCAGGCCGGGGCTGTGGGTCGTGGCGGGATGCGAACAACACAGGAGGAGCGGGGCTGTGGCAACGAACGCATCGACCGGAACGGGCGGCACGGCGGCGGGGGTCTCCTCGACGCTGCCGCGCCGACAGCTCGGGCGCTACCTGCGCGATTGGCGAACCCAGGCGGGTCTCACCATCGCCGAGGCGGCCAAGTTGATGGAATGGGGCGCCAGCACACTGCAGCGCCTGGAAAAAGGTCAGGCCGATCGCATTCGGACGATCGACATCCACGAACTGTGCCGGATCTACGGCATCCCCGACGATCTCGCCGAAGGATTGACCGGTCTCGCGCAGCAGGCCGCTGTCAAGAGCTGGTGGCACGCCTACGGCGATCTGATTCCCGAAAACTTCGACATCTATGTGGGTTTGGAGGCATCGGCACATCGGTTACGGGCCTATCAGTCCGAATTGGTCCTCGGTCTGCTGCAGACGGCCGACTACGCGCGGGCGCTGAATCATCTGGGCTATCCGAAGGATTCGGTCGACGAACTCGATCGCCGGGTCGCGTTGCGGCTGCAACGGCAGGCGCTGATCACCCGCAAGCATTCGCCCGCCGAGATCGATGTGGTTCTGCACGAATCGGTATTGCATCGCATCGTCGGTGATGCAAAGGTAATGGCTGCGCAGCTGCGACATCTTGCCGACACGAGTACCCGAAGCAATGTGGCTCTGCGTATCCTGCCGTTTGCCGCCGGTGTTCCACTCGGAGTCTCCACCGGACCTTTCACGGTTCTCGAGTTCGGCACCGACAGCAAGGGGCAACCGGTCGAACCGCCGGTGGTGTATGCCGAAGGCTTCACCGGCGATCTCTACCTGGAACGACGCGCGGATGTCAGAAGGTACGACCGGGCTCACGAGTGCCTCCAGCGTCATGCGCTGGATATTCAACCGAGTAGAGACCTGCTGCGGCGGGTCGCGAAGGAGTATGTGGCATGAGTTTCGATCTCGTCGACGCACATTGGTTCAAGAGCACGCGCAGCGGCGCGGGCAAGGACTGCGTCGAAGTCGCGTTCCTGTACGGCGGGCGCGTCGGCGTCCGTGACAGCAAGAACCCGGCGGGCCCCGCGCTGGTCTTCGACGGGCCGAGCTGGGACGCCTTCACCCGCGGCATCGACAACGGCGCGTTCGCCTGCGCGCTGGGCGCACGGTGAACAGCAAGCGCACCATCGACACCACCGGCGCCACCTGGCTGCGGGCGGGCACCGCCGGGGCGGGCAGCAGCGTCGAGGTCGCCATGCTGGCGGACGGCTATGTCGCGCTACGCGACGGCAAAAACCCCGACGGACCGGTGTTGATCTTCACCCCGAGCGAATGGGCCGCGTTCACCGCAGGCGTGCACGACGGTGAGTTCGATCGTCCTTGATCACGTTTGGATCAAGACACGGCGGGTAGCCCTAGGTTATGGACCGAGGGTTGAAGAAAATGCCACCCCGGTACCGGAGGCTGGCGCCTGAGGACGGAGTGGAGCGCCTGATCGTGATACTGCTTTTCGCGGTGTCGTCGGTCGGAATCTATGTGCTCACCGGCTCGTTGCTCGCGGCGCTGTTCATCGGATTACTGGTCGGATTAGTCGCGGTAGGGACTGTAGCCGTGTTGTAGGTAGCAGTCGCTGCGGGGTTCGCGTGCGCGGACCCCGCAGCGCAGCTGCCTACCGGCGGAACAGTTTGTTGCCGAGCCAGACAATCGGGTCGTATCGGCGATCGACAACACGCTCTTTCAACGGAATCAACGCGTTGTCGGTGATCTTGATGCCCTCCGGGCAGACCTCGGTGCAGCATTTGGTGATATTGCAATAGCTCAGACCCGCCTCCTCCTGCGCCATTTCCCGGCGATCGGCGGTGTCGAGCGGATGCATCTCCAGTTCGGTGATGCGCATCAGATAGCGCGGCCCGGCGAAGGCCTGTTTGTTGTCTTCGTGATCACGCACCACATGACAGGTGTTCTGGCACAAGAAGCACTCGATGCACTTGCGGAACTCCTGTGAACGCTCCACGTCGACCTGTTTCATCCGGTACTCGCCCGGTGCGAGATCTGCCGGCGGCGTGAAAGATGGTATCTCCCTTGCCTTCTCGTAATTGAACGAGACGTCGGTGACGAGATCCTTGATGATCGGGAAGGTGCGCATCGGCGTCACCGTGATCACCTCGTCCTGGGTGAACGTCGACATTCGCGTCATGCACAGCAACCCCGGTCTGCCGTTCACCTCCGCCGAACACGAACCACATTTGCCCGCTTTGCAATTCCAGCGCACCGCGAGATCGGGCGCCTGGGTGGCCTGTAGGCGATGGATGATGTCGAGCACCACTTCGCCCTCGTTCACCAGCACCGTGAAGTCCTCGAGACCGCCGCCGTCGACATCACCGCGCCAGACCCGGAACCGGGCGTCGTACCCCATCGCTACGCCTTTCCCTCAGTCGAGCCCGCGGCCGGATGTTCGGCCAATTCCTGCTCGGTGTAGTACTTCTCGAGTTCGCTCAGTTCGAACAGGGCGAGCAGGTCCTCGCGCATCGGCGTCTGATCGGCCGGGGTGACCGTGATCGCCGGCATCGGCTGTCCCGCCGTGGCGGGGTCGATCGCGCAGACCAGCAGTTTGTTGCGCCAGTCCGGGTTCATGCCGGGGTGGTCGTCGCGGGTGTGCCCGCCGCGGCTCTCGGTGCGCAGCAGCGCGGCCTCGGCCACGCATTCGCTGACCAGCAGCATGTTGGCCAGGTCGAGCGCCAGGTGCCAGCCCGGATTGAACTGCCGCTTTCCTTCCACCGTGACATTGGCGTATCGGGCGCGCAGCTGCGCCAGCTTCTCGATCGCCTCGCGCACCTCGTGTTCCTTGCGGATGATGCCGACCAGGTCGTTCATCGTCTGCTGCAACTCGCTGTGCAGGGTGTACGGGTTCTCGCCCGCACCCGCCGCGGGTGGATCGAACGGTGCCAGTGCGGTTTTCGCGGCGGCGGCGATGTCGGCGTCGGCCGGTGCGGGCCGCTCGGTGAGCTGCTGGACGTAGGCCGACGCGCCGAGCCCGGCCCGCCTGCCGAACACCAGCAGGTCCGACAGCGAATTGCCGCCGAGCCGGTTCGAGCCGTGCATGCCGCCGGAACACTCACCGGCGGCGAACAATCCGGGTACCACCGCCGCGCCGGTGTCGGGGTCGACCTCGACACCGCCCATCACGTAGTGACAGGTCGGGCCGACCTCCATCGGTTCGGCGGTGATGTCGACATCGGCCAGTTCCTTGAACTGGTGGTGCATCGACGGTAGCCTGCGCACGATCTCGTCGGCGGGCATGCGGGAGGCGATATCCAGGTAGACGCCACCGTGTTCGGTGCCGCGCCCGGCCTTGACCTCCTCGTTGATCGCCCTGGCGACCTCGTCGCGGGGGAGCAGGTCGGGGGTGCGGCGCGCGGAATCGTTGTCGCGCAACCACTGATCGGCCTCGGCCTCGGTCTCGGCGTACTGGCCTTTGAACACCGGCGGGATGTAGTCGAACATGAACCGCTTGCCCTCGGAGTTCTTCAGCACGCCACCGTCACCGCGCACGCCCTCGGTGACCAGGATGCCCTTCACACTCGGCGGCCAGACCATGCCGGTCGGATGGAACTGCAGGAATTCCATGTTGATCAGCGTCGCGCCAGAGCGCAGTGCCAGCGCGTGCCCGTCGCCGGTGTACTCCCAGGAGTTCGAGGTCACCTTGTAGGACTTGCCGATGCCGCCGGTGGCGAGCACGATCGCGGGCGCCTTGAACAACACCAGCCCGCCCGACTCGCGCCAGTAGCCGAAGGCGCCGGCGATGCGGCCGTTGTCGGTGAGCAGTTCGGTGATCGTGCACTCGGCGAAGACCTTGATCCTGGCCTCGTAGTCGCCGGTGGCCGCGTGGTCCTCCTGCTGCAGCGAGACGATCTTCTGCTGCATGGTGCGGATCAGTTCCAGACCGGTCCGGTCGCCGACGTGAGCAAGGCGCGGATAGGTGTGGCCGCCGAAGTTGCGCTGGCTGATCCGCCCGTCGGGCGTCCGATCGAACAGCGCGCCATAGGTTTCCAGCTCCCACACCCGGTCCGCGGCTTCGCGCGCGTGCAGTTCGGCCATCCGCCAGTTGTTGAGGAACTTGCCACCACGCATGGTGTCCTTGAAATGGGTCTGCCAGTTGTCCTTCTCGTTGGCATTGCCCATCGAGGCCGCGCAGCCGCCCTCGGCCATCACGGTGTGCGCTTTGCCGAACAACGACTTACACACCACCGCGACCGAGAGTCCCTGCTCCCTTGCCTCGATGACGGCACGCAAGCCCGCGCCGCCCGCCCCGATCACCACGACGTCGTAGTCGTGCTGTTCCACTTCTGGCATGTCGATGAAGCTCCTCGAGTCGACGCGAAATCAGTTGACGAACCGCAGGTCCGAAATGGTCTGGCTCGCAACCAACATCACGTAGAAGTCGGTGAGCACGAGGGTGCCGAGGGTGATCCAGGCCAGCGCCATGTGGCGGGTGTTGAGCTTGGAGACCTGGGTCCAGAACCAGTACCGCACCGGATGCGCGGAGAAGTGCTTGAGCCTGCCGCCCGCGATGTGCCTGCACGAATGGCACGACAGGGTGTAGGCCCACAGCAGGATGACGTTGACCAGCAGCACGATGTTGCCGAGACCGAAACCGAAACCGCCGGTGTCGCCGTGGAATGCGCTGATCGCGTCGTAGGTGTTGATCAGCGAGACCACCACCGCGACGTAGAAGAAGTAGCGGTGCGAGTTCTGGATGATCAGCGGCAGCCGCGACTCGCCGGTGTAGCGCGCGTGCGGTTCGGCGACCGCGCAGGCGGGCGGGGAGAACCACACCGACCGGTAGTAGGCCTTGCGGTAGTAGTAGCAGGTCAGCCGGAAGCCGAGCAGGAACGGCAGCACGACGAAGCCGAGCGGGATCCACATCGGCAGCTCGCCGAACGGGGTGCCGAAGTGGCTCGAACCCGGTGCGCAGGAGTCGCTCAGGCAGGGCGAGTAGAACGGCGTCAGATAGTGGTACTGCGGCACCCAATAGGCGGTGCGCACAAACGATCTGATCGTCGCGTAGCCGACGAAGGCGGCCAGGCCGAGCGCGGTGAGCAGGGGTGGCAGCCACCATCGGTCGGTGCGCAGGGTGCGCGCGGCGATGCGGGCTCTCGTCTTGCTGAAGACGCCCGTGCCGGACGGCGGGGTGGTGGTCGGTGCGGCACTCACGCTGGATGCCTCGCTGATCTAGGCCGTGCGGCGGTTGATCATTCCCCACCGCGATGGATTGTGATGTGGAGCACCATACGCCTGTGTTGTCGCCGCTCGAGCCGGGTCTCCCTCAACCGCTCGATTCGCATGCCGGTGATCTCTGTCACAGCAATGACTCCCGTGACAACCGGTCACGCCGGTGCAACAAACCTGTGGTGCCCTGTGTGCATGAGAAGAGCCGCGATCGTGGCGCCCGTCCGCACGCCCAGCGGGGTCGAGGGCGGGGCACTGGCCGGGATGCCCGCCGAGTGGTTGGCGACCACGGTGCTGGCCGCCGTGATCGAGCGCTCGGGGATCGACCCGCTACGCATCGACGACGTCGGCATGGCCTGTGTCGACGGCGGGCGCTCCGGCGTGCCCGCCCTGGGTGCGCTGGCCGCGCGTGGCGCCGGGCTGCCGTTCGCGGTGTCCGGATTTCCGACCGAGCGGCACGGCGGCAGCGGCCTGCAGGCGGTGATCACCGCGGCGATGATGGTGCAGACCGGCGCCGCCGACGTGGTGGTCGCCGGCGGAGTGGAGTGCGCGACGACGTCGGCGAGTCTGCCCGGCGGCACGGCCGGGCTGCACAACGCCGAACGGCTGGCGCGCTACTACGGCATCGACCGCACCGCCGCCGACGAATTCGCCGTCGCCAGCCATCGCAAGGCGGCGCGAGCCTGGCGTCAGGGCGCGTTCGGGGCCGAGGTCGTGCCGGTCGGCGTCGCGACGGGTTCGCTCGAACATCAGATCCGGCGCGACGAAGGCGTGCGCGACGACCTGTCGACGCACACGCTGGCCGGGCTGCGGCCGCTGCTCGCCGACGGCGTCGTCACCGTCGGCAATATGAGCACGCACCGGCTCGGCGCGTCGGCCTGCCTGGTCGTCGCCGAGGACCGCCTCACCGAACTGGGACTGACGCCGATGGCGTTCCTGGCCGGCTGGGCCGCGGCGGGTTGCGACGGCGACGGCCCCGCGCTCGGCGCCGCGCCCGCGGTGGCCAAGCTGCTCGGCCGCACCGGCTGCTCGCTCGCCGAGGTCGACCTGCTCGAGATCAACGAGGGATACGCGGTCGAGGTGCTCGCGCTGGCCACCGAATGGGAACTCGACCCGCTGGACCGGCTCAATGTGAACGGCTCCGATATCGCCCTCGGGCATCCGGTGGGCGCCACCGGCCTGCGGATCATGACGACGATGCTGCACGAACTCGGCCGCACCGGCGGCCGCTACGGACTGGAGGCCATCGCGCTCGGACCCGACCACGGCATCGCCGCGCTGTTCGAATCGGCCGAGTCCGACGATCCGGTGGAGACACCGCGCGGCGCCCGCTTCCACGGCGTCCGCACCGGGCGGCGGTTCGGCAGGCACCGGGTCTGAACAGGGGTCGGCGCGGCGGCCCTGGGTGGCAGGACCGCCGCGCCGGTGAACAGGTCTTCGCTATTTGGTTCGCGGCCGGGAGTGGAAACCGAGCCCTTCGTCCTGCGCGCCCATCCAGGCGGCCTCGTCGGACTTGCTGTCCGGGACGTAGATCGGTTCTGCCCTGCGTGGGGCGGCGAGCTCCGGCGGTGGCGCCTGCTCGAACTCCTCGGCATCGATGACGAGCCGCTCGAGGTCGTTCTCCAACCTGCGCACGGTGGCCGCGTCGCCGTAGTTGGAGCGCAGTGCGCCGATCGATTGCCGGAGTTGGCCGACCGCGTAGCGCAGTTCCGCGATATCGCTGCGTGTCATCGTTACCTCCTGTGTATATGGCGGGCATACCGACTCGTCGGATCACCTGGCACGCCCGTGAACTCCCGGGCCGCACTGCACCGAGCCGTGTGACTCACCACACAACGTGATCTCCACCACAATAACCGAGCTTTTCGGTTTACGCCCGAAGTTGGCTCGGATTCCGAGGTTGCCGTCCGGTAACTCCCTGGCTCAGCCCGCGACGGCATAGTGCTTGCGGACGCCCGCTGCCGCGCGCTCGACCAGCGCGGCGATCGAGTGGGCGACCTCCTCGGCGCACTCGAGGATGACGCTGTGCCCCGCGCCCTCGATCCGCACCAGTTCGGCGCCCGCCAGCTGGGAGGCGAGCACCACCGAGTGGGTGAACGGCACCATCAGGTCGGCCGAGCCCGCCAGCACCAAGGTGGGCAGCCCGCTCAGTCGCGGCAGGGTGTGTGCCTCGTCGAAGGTCAGCAGCGAGCTCAGGAATCCCGACATGGTCAGCAGCGGCGTCTCGTTGAGTATCGCGGTCGCGATCGCGGCGACCCGCGGGTTCACCCGCCGCGTCCCCGCGCTCGCCTCCCGGATCAGCGGCCCGAAGATCCAGCGGGAGAAGCGCTTCGAGGCCTGCATCACCCGCGGCGCGTGCACGACGGCGCGCTGCAGCGAGGCGACGGCGTGCCGGTTGAGCAGCCTGCCGAGGCCGACCTCGGTGATCCCGCCCGCCGCGCCCGCGATCAATCCGATCCCGGCGATGCGCTCGCCGATCGCCGCCGGGAACAGGCGGGCATAGGCCAGCAGCACCATCGCGCCCATCGAATGGCCGACCAGCACGACCGGCCCGGTCGGCGCGACCGCGCGCAGCACGGCGTCGAGGTCGGCCGCCAGCTGGTCGATCGTGTAGGTCGCGTGGTGGGCGTGGCCGGATTCGCCGTGGCCGCGGTGGTCGTAGAACACCATCCTGGTGCCGGCGTCCCAGTGCCGGAGCAGCTGTTCGCGCAGAATCGCCCAGGACTCGGTGTGCAGGCAGTGGCCGTGGACGAAGACGACGGTCAGCGTCGCGTCGTGGGCGCCGAAGGTGCGGACCGCGATCGGCACGCCGTCGTCGGCGGTGACGGTTGCTCGACGTCCTTCGGAAGCAGCGAAGGTCTTCGACATGACGGCCTCCTGAGTTTCCGGACGCGTACTGGGTGTTTCGAATCAGATTTCCGGGCCGTTAGCCCGCGAATCCTCGCGTTATCCAGCTGATGCGCAACCGAATCCGGACGGGCTCCGGTCGTTATCAAGGAAATTCTTCGGCTCTCTAGCGTTATCGCTAGAAATCTGTAGATCAGCCTCGAACGCAGCCACGTGAGGTTTGTATCGGCATATCTAGGTCAAGAGCTAGATGGCCGCAGAGAGCTATACGCTCCGGAGATACCGGCCGAAGTGGGGGACCGTGAAGCCGATCGTGCCGCGTTCGGCCGAGTAGATCAGGCCCTTCTTGATCAGGCCGTCGCGCGCGGGGGAGACCGAGGCGGGCTTGCGGCCGAGCTCGGCGGCCACCGCCGACGTGGCCACCGGACCGTCGTCGCCGGCGAGGTCGGCCATCGCGCGCATGTACTCGCGTTCGGCGGGCGTGGCGCGCTCATACCGGGATCCGAAGAAGCCGACCGCCAGTTCCTCCTCGGCCGTCGGTGAAGCGACCTCGACGTCCTCGGCGGTGATCGGGCTCTCCGGCGCCTGATCCCAGGCCGCCTTGCCGTAGGCCTGCACGAAATACGGGTAGCCGTCGGCCTTGTGGTACAGCGAGTCCAGGGCTTCGGAGGTGAACTTCACTTCCTCACGCTCGGCCGGGGCGATCAGCGCGAGATCGGCCGACTCGCGGTCGAGCCGATCGATGCGGTGATAACTGAACAGCCGCTCCGAGTAACTCTTGGACGCCGACAGCACCGCGGGCAGGTGCGGCAGGCCCGCGCCGACGACGATCAGCGGCGCGGCGTCCTGGCTCAGCTCGTGGCAGGCACCGCAGATCGCGGACACGTCGGCCGGGCCGAGATCCTGCATCTCGTCGATGAAGATGCCGATCCCCACGCCGATGTCGGCCGCCAGCGCCGCGGCCTCCTTGAACAGCTCGATCAGGTCGATCTCGATATCGCCGGAATCGGCGCGCCCGGTCACCGCGGGCACATCGATGCCCGGCTGCCAGCGTTCGCGCATGCCCTTGTCGGCGGTGGCGCGCAGGGCGAAGGCCTTGAGGATGCCGAGGAAGTCGTCGACGTGTTCGGGATTGCGGTGCGCCATCGCGATCGCGCGCACCGCCATGTGCAGCGCGGACGACAGCGGCCTGCGCAGGTCCTGATCCGGCCGCGCCTCGATCTTGCCGGTGCCCCAGCTGCGCGAGACCGCGGCCGAGCGAAGCTGGTTGAGCAGCACCGTTTTTCCCACGCCACGCAGACCGGTGAGCATCACGCTGCGCTCTGGCCTGCCCCTGGCGACGCGCTCGAGCACGATGTCGAAGGCGGCGAGTTGCTTGTCGCGCCCGGCCAATTCGGGTGGACGTTGGCCGGCGCCGGGGGCGTAGGGATTGCGCACGGGGTCCATGCCGGACAACCGTAGCGCGTCGGCACGGCAGAATCTCGGTAACTCTGGGCTGTGTCCTAGATACTGCTAGCGAACGCAAGACGAGCGGAACGGGGACGGAGCGGCATGTTCGAGGAATCCCGGCGCGATGGTCACGACGCCGAGCCCGAGGTGGTCTCCACCGCCGAGATCGTCGCGGGCTGGGAGCTGCCCGCGGGTGCGTTCCTCGCCGACACCATCCGGCGCGGCGTGCTCGCCACCATCGACGCCGGATACGACGATCCGGCGGCGATCGCCGACCTGGCGATCGGGCCGCTGGTGATCGCGCTCGGCAGGCTGGAAGTCGACCTGGCCGACGCGCGCACGCGCATCGCGGAACTGGAGCGACGGCTCGGCCGCCGCGGCTGATAACGAACTCCCGATGCGGAGATCGGACCGTTACGCGTGGCGACACGCCGGGCAAATGCCCCCTGTTCTGGGAGTTTTGCGGATGCGGGAAATCAACTTGCGCGCTTCGCTGGACAGCCTGCATCACAGGCCGTAATCTTCTCGTGACTTAGTGGAGTCTGTCGCTTCGTCAGAGAAACGGCGCCATTGAGTCACCGCCGAACAAGTCGTCGCACCAAGCGATCCCGACGACGCGGTGGTGGAGCAGCAAGATCGGAGACTCGTCTCGGTGGGTAAACACAGCTTGCAGCGGGATTCTCGACTGCCGAATTCCGTCAAGGGTGCACTCGTCATGGGTGCAGTGGCCGCCACGACCGGTGCGATGCCCGCGATTTCGCAGGCCGCCACGATCAACATTCCCGGCCTCGGTAACTTCGATCTGCCGCCGGAGCTCGAGCAGCCCGCGCAGCAGGTGGAGAAGCAGCTCCAGGCGATGGTCGCGCCGCAGGGCCAGGCCGCCCCGCAGCTGCCGAGCGTCACCTTCGACAACCCGTTCCAGCAGCAGCAGTCGGCGGGCAACATCGCTCTCGACGCAGCGCGGACCAAGCTCGGCGCGGTCTACAGCTGGGGTGCCGCAGGCCCCTCGAGCTTCGACTGCTCCGGCCTCGTGCAGTGGGCCTACCGCCAGGCCGGTATCGAACTGCCGCGCACCAGCTTCGAGCAGTCGCACGTCGGCGCGCCGGTGTCCTTCGACAACCTGCAGGCCGGTGACATCGTCATCACCAACGGTGGCGGCCACGTCGGCATCTACGCCGGCAACGGTCAGCTGCTGAACGCTGTGCAGTCGGGCACCCCGGTGTCCTACACCCACCTCAGCGCCGACGACGTCGTCACGGCTCGCCGTATCGTCTAAGGGGTGAGCCCCGCCGAACAACGCTCCATCACCCAGGTCCGCGTCGATTCGTGGATCTGGGCGGTGCGATTGTTCAAGACGCGCTCGGCCGCGGCGGAAGCCTGTCGTGGCGGGCACGTGCGTGTCAACGGTGTGACCGTGAAACCGGCGCACCAGGTGAAGCTCGGGGACGAGGTCAGGATCCGGCACGCGGGCGTCGAACGCATCGTCGTCGTGGAACGGGTCATCCACAAGCGCGTCGGACCACCGATCGCCGCGCAGTGCATGATCGACCGCAGCCCGCCGCCACCGCCGAAGGAAGTCCTCGCGTCCATCCCGCAGCGTGAGCGCGGCGCGGGCAGGCCGACCAAACGCGAACGCCGCGAAACGGACCGGCTGATGGGCCGCTCCGACTAAACCGGCGCTTTCGCCGCCAGCCTGCTCGCCGCCACCGTCGCGATCACGATCGTGCACAGGGTGGCCAGCATGATCGCCGAACTCTCACCCGGCACCAGCACGCCCAGCTGACTACCCACCGTCACCGCGGCGACCGGCACCCCGATCTGTGCCGCCGCCAGCGCACCGTGGGCCAGCGGCTGCCCGATGACTCGCGTCGTGCAGTGCACCGCGACCGCGCCGACACCGAGCGCCAGCCCCAGCAGGATGAACTGCGGATGCTCCCCGAGCTCACGCAGATCCAGCCGCGCCCCGAGCCAGACGAAGAACAACGGCGCCAGCAGACCCTCGCTGATCGCGAACACCTGCTTGGCCACCCGGCGTGGTTCGCCGACACCGGCCACCGCCAGCCCGGCCGCGAAACCGCCGAGCATGATCGACACGTGCGTCGCGCTCGCCACCCCGCACAGCGCGAACACCAGTACCAGACTCACCCGCAGCTCCAGGGTGAACTTGCGCTCCTCGGACACCTCATGCACCTGCCGCTGCGCGCCCGTCTTCTGCAGATACCGCAGGATCAGGAACATCACGACCGCACAGGCGGCGACCACCACCGCACCGACCGCGGCCCGCGCCGCATTGCCCGGGTCGATCACCAGCGGCAACGCCACGATGCAGGCGGTGTCGGCGATGGCGACCTGGGCGGTGAGGGCGAGCACCGGCGGTCCGCTCAACCGCATCGAGTCGACGATCGGCAGCGCGATCGCCGCCGAGGACGACGCCATCAACACCGCGTAGATCGCGCCGTGGCCGATGCCGAAGGCCTGTGCCACCGCCCAGCCCGCGACCGCGGCGACGACGCCGACCAGTGCGGCCCGCACCAACCCGGCGCCGAGCGCGCCGCGCACGGCCGGATCGCGGACCGGAACATGGGTGCCCGCCGCGAACATCACCAGCGCGAAACCCATATCGGCGAGGAAGACGAAGATCGGGTCCTCGGCGTCGAGGATCCGCAATCCCGTGGTGCCGAAGATGATCCCGGCGATCAGCTCGCCGAGGATGACCGGCAGATGCAGCCGTCGCGGCAGGGCGAGCAGCGGCCCGGCGACCCCGAGCGCGACGACCAGCGCCAGGGTCGCGAAGGTCACGGCATCGCGGCGATCTTGGCGGGGATCTCCGCGTCTTCATCGGCGAAGTAGAGCGCGCACACCCGGTGGTACCCGTCGGCGATCAGCATCGGCACATTCTTGCGGCAGTCACCGCGCACCAGCAGGATCGGCGAGAGCCGTTTGCCCTCGTTGATCTTGAGCAGGTCCTTGCGCACGTGCGGGTTGTCGGGCGTGAGCGCTTCGAGCTGGGAGGCGCGCAGAATGTCCTTCGCCTTCTTCACGACCACCGGTGCGCTGCGGAGTGCGGCCACGATCGCCTCGACCACCGCCGCGTCGCCGAGTAGCTCGAGATAGTCGGCGGCGGCCGGATAGTCGTGTTCCTCGGGCGCGGCCTTCCATTGCACCTGGACGATTTGGTCTGCCATCGGATCATCATCCGCCGGTGTCGTCGGAGTTAGCGGGACAGTCGCTGGATGTTGTCGCTTGTTTGCGCGATCGGTATGTGCGCGCCCCTCCCCGAAAAGTACGTGGTGGTCGGGTTGTGGGCGATCGCCTACGGTGGCAGCTATGGGTGAGCGCAGGCCGTTGTTATCGACGCTTCTTGCCTGCTGTGTCGCCGTCGCCGCCACGGTCCCGCGCCTGCTGTGGCCGCGGCAGGCCAACGCCGCTTTTCTCGCCGAACTCGAGTCGGCCCCGCTTCCCCCGGCGCACAACACCGTCGAACTCACTGCACTGGTCCAGGCCGACCTGACCGCGCCGACGGCGATCGTCGCCGAAGGCGTGCGGACACTGCGCTCGACTCCGCTGACCATGGCGACCTTCCTGGTCCGGCATCCGTCGGCCACCTTCCTGGTCGACCCGGCGATCTGCGCCGGCGTGCACGAGCGGGTGCTGCCTGAGCTGCCGTTCCCGGTCCCGCTGCTGGTCGCGCCCGAGCAGCCGGTGCACGGCCTGAGCGAGCTGCTCGCCGCCAACGAGCTGACCGGCGCCGACATCGACTTCGTCCTGCCGACCCACCTGCACTGGGACCACGTCGCCGGGCTGTACGAGCTGCCCGGGTGGGTGCCGATCCGGGTACCCGACATCGAATACCGCTGGGCGATGGGCGGATCGCACGCGCCGATCGGCGTCGCGCGCGGTCCGCTGCGCGGCCGCGTCTTCGATCTCTACGACCTCGACGGACCGCCGGTGCTCACCTTCGCCCGCAGCCACGACCTGTTCGGCGACGGTTCGGTCCTGCTGGTCGACCTGGCCGGGCACACGCCGGGCAGCGTCGGCGTGCTGCTGGCCGTCGACGACGGGTCGCGGGTGCTGCTGGCCGGCGACGCGGTGTGGAGCACGCTGCAGGTCGAGCTGCTGCGGGAGAAGGCGCCGATGCCGGGTGAACTCTTCGACGACGATCGCGACGCGGCCTTCGAGACCGTGCACCGATTGCACGCGCTGCCCGCGGAAATCGAGCTGATCCCTGGTCACGACCGCGCCGCTGTCACCGCGCGCACCGCGCACTGATCCTCAGCCGGCGAGTCCTTCCGCAACGCTCGCGTACCGCGGCCGCCAGCCCAGCTCCTCGTGCGCCAGCGCGCTGGAGATCCGCATCGAAGTATCGGACATGAGCGCGCCGATATAAGGAACAGCCAGGCGGATCATCCACGCGGGCAACCGGATCGGCCGCGGCGTGCCGTGACTGCGAGCGACTTCGCCGAAGAACTCACGCCAGGTGATCGGCGTATCGTCGGCCAGGTTGTACGCCCGCCCCGCCTTCCCGCGTTCGAGCGCGGCGACCGTAGCGGCGGCGGCATCGTCGACATGGATCCAGCTGTTCACCCCGCCGGAACCGAGCGGCCCGACCGGGCGGTGCTTGCGCATCATGTCGGCGAACAGATCGCTGAACGCGCCGGGGCCGTAGAACAGCCCGTACCGCAACGCGATTCCGTCGACCGGCGCCGCGAACACCAGATCCTCCCCGGCGACGGTCGCGCGCACGACCTCGTCGGCCACGCCGCCGTTGTACACGCCGAACTGATCGCCCTCGGTCACCGGCCGGTCGCCGTGATCGTGATAGCCGTACCCGAGGATCAGCGACTGGGTGAGGAAGCGCCCCGCGCCGACCAGCCCGGCGGCCTCGAGCAGGTTGGCGGTGCCGACGGTGCGCAGCAGGCCGGTCGGATCGTCGGCCGGAATCCGGCGCTGCACCTTCGCATCGCGCAGCGCGGTCGCCTCGTGGATCACGGCGTCGGCGGCGGCGCCGTCGAGGGCGCGGAGCAGCCCGTCGCGGTCGAGCACGTCGGCGGTGATCGGCTCGGCGCCGAGTTCGCGCACGAGCGGATGGGAATCGGGATTACGCACGATGGCCGACACGTGGTGACCGTTCGCGGTCAACGCGCGGATGAGCGGGCGGCCGATGGCGCCGGTGGCGCCTGCGAGCAGAACCTGCATGAGAGTTCCTTCCGGGCGAGCGAGTGTTTCCCTGCTACCTGGACGAGCTTCGACGCGACGATGTGACGCTCTGTGACCGGCTTCACCTGGCCTGCGGCGACCGGAAACTTGTGCGATGTCACGGCGGGTCGACGGCGTGTCGGTGTGTATCGTGCGGCTCATGCGAGTCGACGGTCGGGAGATCCCGGTCACGGGAAGTCTCCTGCAGCCGCTGACCCGGCGGACCAGCGACATCATCCGGGTCGTGCTGGCGGCTATCGGGGTCGGGGTGGTGGTCGCGGGCTCGTTGATCACCAGGCCGGAATGGCTGGCGCTGGAACGGTCGGTGTCCAAGATCGTCGACTTCCTCAGCCAAGACCAGTCCACCATGGTCTACCTGGTCTACGGAATGCTCATTCTCGCCCTGCCGTTCGCCATCCTGATCGAACTGGTGGTGCGCAGGCAGTGGAAGCTGCTCGCGGGATACGCGGCGGCGGGTCTGCTCGCTGCGCTGGCGCTCTCCATCACCGGGGCAGGGATCTCCACGCCGAAATGGCATCTGCCGGTGCCGGACCGGTTCGACACCTTCCTGGCGCAATTCCTCGACGACCCGCGCTGGATCGCGATGCTGGCCGCGATGCTCACCGTCTCCAGCCCGTGGCTGCCGGTGCGGCCGCGGCGCTGGATGTGGTTCCTGCTGTTGATGTTCGCGCCCATTCACCTGCTGGTCAGCTCGGTGGTGCCCGCCAGGGCCATGCTCGGGCTGGTGGTCGGCTGGCTGGTCGGCGCGGTGATCGTGTGGCTGGTCGGCACGCCCGCGCTCGAGGTGCCGTTGGAGGCGGCGGTGCGGGTGCTGGCCCGGCGCGGCTATACCGTGCGTGCCTTCCGGGTCGACCGGCCCGCCGGGCGCGGTCCGCTGCTGCTCGCGACGGAGGTCGACGGCCCGGAGTCCGAGCTCGTCGTCGAGATGTACGGCAAGAACCAGCGCAGCTTCGGCGCGGTCAAACAGCTGTGGCGCTGGATCACCTTCCGTTCCAGCGAAACCGCGCCGCTGCACGGATCGATGCACCGGGCGGTGGAGCATCGGGCATTGCTCGGCATCGCGATCGGCGACCTCGGCATGGCCGACTGCCGCCAGGTCGCCGTGGCGGGCCTCGACCGCGGCTGGATGCTGTACGCGCACACCGTTCCCCATGGCACGCCGATCCAGAAGCTGTCGGCGCAGGTGCTGCCCGGGGTGTGGCGTTCCCTGCTGCGGTTGCACGAGAACCAGATCAGCCTCGGTGATCTGCAGCCCGGCAATGTGCGAGTCCACCAGGGCGACACGCTGTTCGGGGGCTTCGCGGCCGCCGAGTTCGGCGCCTCCGAGTCGCAGCGGCAGACCGATATCGCCCAGCTCCTGGTCACCACGACCTCGCTGTACGGCAAACACGAAGCGGTGTCGGCGGCGATCGAGGTGCTCGGGGAGAGCACCGTTGTCACCGCGGCCAGGCGGCTCACGAAATCGGCCATGCCGACCGGCATCCGCAAGTCGGTGCCGGACTGGACCAAGGTGATGGCCACCGCGCGCGAGGAGATCCGCGAGCAGACCGGGCACGACCGCATCCAGTCCGCGCAGCTCACCCGCTTCACCCGCAACCAGATCATCCAGCTGGTGCTGTTGTTCGCGCTGGTCTACGTGGCCTATCCGTTCTTCAGCCAGGTGCCGACCTTCTTCAGTCAGCTGCGCACCCTGAACTGGTGGTGGGCGCTGCTCGGCCTGGTGATCACGGCGCTCACCTACCTCGCCGCGGCCGTCGCGCTCGGCGCGTGCGCGGACTGGGTGGTCAAGATGCGCTACCTGTTCCTGGAGCAGCTGGCCAACACCTTCGTCGCCACGACCACCCCCGCCGGCGTCGGCGGTCTGGCGCTGAGCGTGCGGTTCCTGCAGCAGGCCGGCATGACGACCATGCGCGCCACCGCCGCGGTGGCGCTGCAGCAATCGGTGCAGGTGATCACCCACGTCGTGCTGCTCATCGTGTTCAGCGTGGTGGCGGGTACGTCGACCAACCTCGCCCACATCGTGCCCGACGCGACGGTGCTGTACCTGGCAGCGGGCGTCGGTGTCGGCCTGATCGGCGCGTTCATGTTCGTGCCGAAACTGCGCCGCTGGGTGAATCAATCGGTGCGCCCGCAGTTGACGGAAGTCCTCGGCGAACTCGCCGACCTGGCGCGCGACCCGATCCGGTTCTCGCTGATCGTCGGCGGCTGCGGTGCGATCACGCTCGGGAAGGCGTTCGCCCTGTGGGTGAGTGTCGAAGCCTTCGGCGGCGGTACCGATTTCGTCGCCGTCACGATCGTCACCATGATCGGCGGCACGCTCGCCTCGGCCGCGCCGACACCCGGTGGCGTCGGCGCGGTCGAGGCCGCGCTGATCGGTGGTCTCGCCGCCTTCGGCGTTCCCGCCGAGATCGCGGTCCCCGCTGTTCTGCTCTACCGCGTCCTGACCTGCTGGATCCCCGTCGCCCTCGGCTGGCCGATCATGCGCTGGATGGGCGAGAAGGAAATGATCTGACGTAGCTGGTCGCCACAGTGATCGCTGTCCAGTTGCCCGCGCATTCAAACATGGTGGCGCGCAACGCTGTCTGATCCACGCCAGGTGCTGTGCCGCGATGTTTCCGCCGGTTCCTCTGTCGGTGGCAGGGTCGTGGGGAATAACCGGTGGATTGCCGATCGGGCCGGTCGGTTGGTTCTTCGCGATGATCGGCCGCCCGACGTGAACCGTCCCACAGCGACCGCAGGTGGGTGCGGGGTGGGGATTCTGCGCATAAACTGTCTGGGACGTAGCCGGATGATGACCGAGAGGTGTTGTTTCGATGGGATCCCGGACGGTGGTCGCCGACGTTGCCGACGAGTTGGCGCGCCGGGTAGCCACCGGCGAGTACCGGCCCGGCGAGCTGATGCCGTCGGTCCGCCAGGTCGCCGACGAGTTCGGGATGAACCGCGCCACCGCACAACTCACCCTCGGCAGGCTCGAGTCCTACGGCTTCGTCGAGGCCCGTCGCGGCAAGGGCTTCACGATCCGCGACGTCAGGGAAGAGGGCGGGATGGATGTCTACCGCCACCTGTTCCGGTTCTCCGTCACGGCGCCCGACGTCGCCGCCGAGATGTTCACCGACATAGTCGAGGTCGAACGCGGCATCGTGCTGGAGGCACTGCTCGGCTACACCGAGGCGGAGAAGGTGCTCGATCCCGCCGAGCTGGCCGCCGCCGTCGACGAGCTGGAGGCGATGGCCCGCCAGTCCGTGCCCGATCACGTCCGCATCATCGACGCCGAGATCGCCCTCGTGCGCAAGCTGCTCGGCGTCCTCGGGATGAGCATGCAACGCGCCGTGCTGAATTCGGTGGCCGACATGGTCGTCGAGGTGCCCGAGGCGATCGCCGCCTACTTCGCGGTGGCGCCGGATCTGCACGTGCTCGTCTGGCGGGCGCTGCTGGCGGTGTGGGATGCCGAATCGGCGCCGACCGAGGCCCAGCTCGCCCTGTTCGAGGATCTGTTCGCGCTGTATCACGAGAAGGTGATCGCCCGCTTCGACGAGCTCGTCGGCGCGACGCCCGTCGAATCCGCGGCCGCCACCGCCTGAGCGCGCCGGCGCGGCTGTCTGGGTCGGATTTCGGCCGGTGGTCGGGTGCGGCCGGTGACTGACCGGCCGCACCCGACCGGTCAGCCGTTGAGCTTGGTCAGCCGGTCGTACGCGGTGACGTACTCCTCGACCAGCCGGTTGACCACGTCGGCGCTGCGCTCGATCTTGTTCATCATGCCGACCACCTGGCCGACCGGATTGAAGTTCACGTCCTTGGCCGCCTCGGGGTAGCGGTGTCCGCGCTTCACGCCGTCGAGGGCGACCATCATCTGCAGCGGCATGGGCAGCGGGTCGGGGTTCTCCGTGTCCTCCCACGCGTCGGTCCAGTCGTTGCGCAGCATGCGGCACGGCTTGCCGGTCCAGGAACGCGAGCGGATGGTGTCGTGGCTGGTGGCCTCGAGGTAGGTGTCCATCTGCGCGGGCGGCACATTGGCCTCCTCGACGGTCAGCCACAGCGAGCCGGTCCAGGCGCCCGCCGCGCCCATCGCCAGCGCCGCCGCGACCTGCGCGCCGTTGCCGATACCACCGGCGGCCAGCACCGGCGTATCGCCGATCGCGTCGATGACCTGCGGCCACAGCACCAGCGATGACACCTCGCCGCAGTGCCCGCCGCCCTCGGTGCCCTGGCAGACCACGAAGTCGAGCCCGGCCGCCTTGTGGTTCATGGCGTGCTTGACCGAACCGCACAGGGCGCCGATCACGCGGCCGGAATCCTGGATGCGCTTGACGACATCCTCGGGCGGAGTGCCGAGCGCGTTCGCGACCAGCTTCGCCTTCGGGTGGTTCAGGATCACGTCGACCTGCGGGCCCGCGGTGGTCGCGGTCCAGCCGAGCAGCTCGTTGTGGTGCTCACCGTCGGGCAGCGCGGGTACGCCGTGGTCGGCCAGGATCTTCTGGGCGAAGTCGCGATGGCCCTGCGGAACCATCTGCGCCAGCTGCTTCTCCAGCTGTTCGGGGGTCAGGCCTTCGACGCCCTTGCCCTCGTACTTCGACGGGATGACCAGGTCGACGCCGTAGATGCCGTTGACGTGCTCGTCGAGCCAGGCCAGCTCCACTTCGAGCTGTTCGGCGGTGAAGCCGACGGCGCCGAGCACGCCGAGTCCGCCCGCGTTGCTCACCGCTGCCACGACATCGCGGCAGTGAGTGAAGGCGAAGATGGGGAACTCGATGCCGAGTTGTTCGCAGAATTCGGTACGCATACCGAACTGTAACACGTTCTAGTTTGTTCGATAAGGGCAAATTTCAGACGGCCGCGGCCTCCAGCTCGGTCAGCGCGTCCTCCAGGTGATCGAGCAGTCGATGCAGGTCGGGCAGGGTGCGGCGGCAGCCGACCAGGCCGAAATCGAGGTTGTCGCCATTCGAGGTGAGGGTGATGTTCACGGCCTGGCCGTCGAGTGGGATCGACAGCGGGTAGCTCGCGTCCAGCCGCGAGCCGTTCCAGTACAGCGGCTCGCGCGCGCCCGGCACATTCGAGATGACGATGTTGAACGGCGGCGTCGCCATCGAGGCGAAACCGGGCAGCAGCATCGCCGCCATCGGGCTCAGCATCACCCCGGCGACCGCGAGCGTCTGGGCGGGGGTCAGCGAGCGGTAGACCTCCTTGTTGCGCCGCGTCGACTCGCTCACCACCCGCAGCCGCTCCAGCGGATCGGCGATGTCGGTGCCCAGATTGCACAGCAGCGCCGCGATCTTCACGCCCTGGGTGTCGGTGTCGTCCTCGTCGCGCAGCGACATCGGCACCATCGCGATCATCGGCTTGTCCGGCAGGGCGTCGCGCTCGAGCAGGTAGGCGCGCAGCGCGCCCGCCGACATCGCCAGCACCACATCGTTGACGGTGGTGCCCGTCGCCTTCTTCACCTGCTTGACCCGGTCCATCGACCAGGTGCGCACCACGCACTTACGCGCACCGCCGATCGGCACGTTGAACAGCGTGCGCGGCGCCTCGAACGGCAGCGTCAGCTGCTGCTGGAGCAGGCCGGTGCGGGTCGCCCGCATCAGCGCGGCGGTCGAGGAGCCCGCCGAGTTGAGGTTGCCGAGCAACCCGCCCAGCCGGGATCGGTGTTCGCGCGGTTCGTCCGTGCGCTGCTTGCGCGGCAGGTTCCACGGCGTCTTGATCTCGGTGGCGAAGGGATCGGTGGTGAGTGTGCGCCGCAACAGCCGCTGCGCCGACACGCCGTCGATCAGCGAGTGGTGCATCTTCGAGTACAGCGCGAACCGGCCGTCGGCCAGGCCCTCGACGAAGTGCAGCTCCCACATCGGGCGGTGCCGGTCGAGCAGGGCGCTGTGCAGCTTCGAGGCGTGATCGAGCAGCTGCCCGATCCGGCCCGGCGCGGGTAACGCGCTGCGCTGGACGTGATAGTCCAGGTCGACCTCGTGGTCCTGGGTCCAGGCCAGCTGGGGCGCGCCCAGCCAGGTGGCCGGCCGCTTGCGGAAGGTCGGCCTGCAGGTGTTGTCGGCGAGCAAGGTGTCGCGGAACTCGCGCAGATAGTCCGGGCCCGCGTCCTCCGGCGGCTCGAACAGTTGCAGTGAGCCCACATGCATCGGGTGCTCACGGGATTCCGCGAGCAGGAACAGCGCATCCAACGGCGCGATGAACTCCATCACAAATCGCCCCCTGACGAGAGTGGTTCGGTGCAAGTCTGTAGACAATCGACCACGCTGTCGGGCCGGCATGGTGACGCATCACATGCCGGGTTCCAAGTTACCCGGCTCACCCCGGTCACGTCAGGTGAACGGCCACTCCGCCGTACCTGCCGACGCCGGATGCTCGATCCGCGAACCCGACTGGACGCTCGAGCGGACAGGCGCACGCGCCGTTGCCGCACCCAGGTCAGACTTTGGCGGGCTCGGCCTGTAGCGCCTCGACCTCGTCCTCGGCGACCTCGGTGACGCGCAGCTCGGCGGTCTGCTCCTCGGCTTCCGGCTCGAAAGCCGCTTCCTCGACGGGAGTTTCGTCGACCAACTCGGCGACCGGCTCGACCACCGGCTCGGCCACCGGCGGCGCGGGCGCCGGAACCGGCGGGACCGCAGGGCCTTTCGTGGCGATGTCGATGCCGAGTTCGATCCGGGTCGTCTCCACCAGCGCCCGCTCCTGCTCGGCGGCATGGCGCATCGCCTTCTGCCACAGCGAGGCCATCTCCTCGAGCTCCTCGACCGTGGCCTCCACGTCGATATGCAGCTTCAGCCGCTGCATGGTGATGTGCTGGGCGGCGGTGAGGGTGCGCAGCAGGTCTTCGCACTTGTTCGGGATCCGGCGGTGCGCCACGACCCGCAGCCGGGTCAGCATGCCGTTCGGCCGATCCCAGATCACCTTGTGGATCTGCGCGCCGACGTTGTCGATCTCCTCCGCGGTGACGAGATCCCATTCCCCGCAGCTGGTCAGATCGGCACGCACCGAGGCCGAGGTCTCCAGGATCGAGGCGACCGCGGCGAGTACCGCCTCCCGGCGCCACGCCTCGTGATCGCGCTGGTCACCCACCATGTTCGACAGCTCGACATTGCGCTGTGCGGCGTCGAGTGCCTGCCTGCCGCGCTCGTCGGCCGCGGCGATGCCGTCGCGGTGGGTGCGGTTGTTGGCGATGACACCGACCAGAACTGCGGCGGCGACGACGAGCGAACCGAGGAGTGGGAGCCACTGAGTCACCCGCCGATCATTGCACCGAGGCACCGCACAGTCATCATGATCGGCGCGTTGCCTGGCGATGTCGCCCGGAGTGTCGTGGCCGGATATCGACGAAAGATGTCGGTCGCGCCACTCGCAGTGGCCGTTTCAAATCATAGGATGAACTGCGCGAGGGTGGATCTCGTCGCGGGATCGAAATGGTGGTGACGTGTGAGTAAGCGCGGGTGGGTGCTGTTCCTGGCGCTCGGCGTGATCTGGGGTGTGCCGTACGCGATGATCCGCATCGCGGTCGAGAGCGTCGACCCGGTGGTCGTCGCCTTCGGGCGGACCGCGATCGGTGGGCTGCTCCTGCTGCCGATCGCGCTGTACACCAACGCCTTCCGTGGTATCGCCGCCCGCTGGCGAATGTTGCTCGCCTACACCGCGGTAGAGATCGTCGGCCCGTGGGTGCTGCTCGGCTACGCCGAGAAGACACTGCACAGCTCGACCGTCGGCCTGCTCGTGGCCGCGGTGCCGCTGATCGCCATCGTCATCGTGACGTTGCTCGGCCACGATCGCTTCGACGGACGGCGCACGATCGGCCTGCTGATCGGCTTCGCCGGTGTCGCAACACTTGTCGGCCTCGACCTCGACCTGACCGACCCCGCCGCGCTGGCCGCCGTCGCGGTCACCACGATCGGCTACGCGATCGGCCCGATCATCTACGACCGCACCCTCGCCGACCTGCCCGCGCTCGGCGTCGTCACCGCGTCGCTGCTGCTGGCCGCGCTGGTCTACACCCCGTTCACCGCCGCGTCCTGGCCCGCGCACATCCCCGCCGACGCGGCCTGGTCGGTGCTCGGTCTCGCCGTGATCTGCACGGCCATCGCGTTTCTCGTCTTCTTCGCGCTCATCGCCGAGGTCGGCCCCGCGCGCGCCACCGTCATCACCTATATCAATCCGGCGGTCGCGATCGTCCTCGGCGTTGCGGCCCTCGGCGAACCGCTGACGATCGGGATGGCGATCGGGTTCCCGCTGGTCGTCATCGGTTCGATCATCGGTACCCGGAGTGCCACCCGGGTCAAGGACAGACTGCCCGCGCCCGCCGACAGCTGCTGAGAAACGACAATCCCCGGTGGGCGGCGTGGCCCACCGGGGATTGCTCGGTCTCGATCAGTTCGTCGGAGCCGGGGTGGTGGTCGTCGGCTCGACTGTCGTGGTCGGCGCCACCGTGGTGGTGGTCGGTGCCGGGGTGGTGGTCGTCGGCTCGGGCGCCGCGGCCTGGTTCGTCGCCGGTTCCTGCGCCGGAGCGGGCGTGGTGGTCGACGGCGTCGTCGTGGACGGGGCGACCGTCGTGGTCGAGGTGGTCGTGCTCGTGCCCGTCTTCGACGTGGTGGTCGGCGAGGACGTCTTGGCCGTGGTCGTCGACTTCGCCGTCGTGGTGCTCGGCGCCACCGCGGTGGTGGTCGTGGCCGGCTTCGTCGGTGCCGCCAGCGCGGCGGTCACGTCGTCATCGGTCGGCGCCGCCTTGGTGTCCACCGTCTCGCCTGCCTGCGCCTGCTTGGCCAGGTGGGTCAGCCACGCCGCCGCGTACTCGGCCGAGGTCAGCGGCTTGCCGTTGGCGGCGTCGGAGTCACGCCAGTAGTCGAAGTGATGACCGGTGCCGTTCGGGCCGAGGGTCAGCTGGTACGGATCGCTCATCGCCACCGGGATGGTGTTCTGGTTCGTCACGATCAGCCCGACGATCTCGTTGAACACCTTCTGCGGCAGGTACGCCAGCGGCGAGAGCTGCTCACCGGCGATGGTGTCGACCTTGGCGGGCGCCTTGGTCTCGCCCGGCTTGTAGTCCGGATCCGACACCTTCAGCAGCACGTCGAGGAAGGTCTCGTCGCTGGCCATCCAGTTCGGGTTGGCGGCGATGTCGGAGAAGGCCGCCATCGCGATCCGGCCGAGGGTGAAGGCCATGTCCTGGCCGGTGGCCGGGGTCAGGCCGTCGCGCTGCAGGTCGTCGACGTTGATCTGCCTGCCGACATTGGCGGCCAGCTGCAGCAGGGAGATGTTCTCCGGCGCCGCGCAGGTGAGGTCGCCCTCGGAGCAGAACGAGGCGATCTTGCCGTTGAGCGCACCGAAGTCGCCGCCGGTGGTCACGCCCTTGCCCGAGATCGGCTTGGTGCCGTCCTGGTACTTCTGGTCGAAGCCGTCCGGGTTGGCGAACGGGTCCTCGGCGCCGATGAAGGTGCCCTCGCCCGCCTTGCGACCGGCGTCGGCGAACATCACCACGCCGAGCACGTCGTCCGGGTCGACGACCGAGTAGCCGTCGGCGGGGTTGTCGTTGCCGATGCCCTCGGCGACGCGGCGCACCACGTCGGCGCCCTCGCTGTAGCCGACGATGGAGAACTTGGTGTCCGGGCAGGCGGCGGAGATCTCGCGCATCACCTGCTGGGTGTTGGCGACGCCCTGGTTGACCGCGTCCTCGTAGGTCCGCATGTCGGCCGGGTAGGCGATGTAGATCGCCGCGTACTGGCCCTCGGCCAGGTCGTCACGCGGCGCGTTCACCACCGGGTCGACCCAGACGCTGCTGTGATCGCCCGACAGCGCCGCCGGCAGCGGGTTGCCGTTGGCGTCGAGCAGCATCGCCGTGGTGCCCTCGACCGGGGTGTCGTTGCGACCGGCCACCGAGATGGTCACCATCTCGCGGCACTCGGTGACCGAGGTGGTCAGCTGGTAGGTGGGGGACTCGGGCTGCGACGTCACCGCGAACGACGCGGCGACAATGGCCGCGACACCGAGCGCCGCCGGTGCGGCGACAGCCGAAGCGATGCGATGTTTCGCAAGGAACTCGCGCAGATTCATATTCTGATCCCGTTCGAATGACCTACAGGTGGGCAGGCCCCCCGACGGGCCGTTTGTCACGACCTTTGTCGTCCCACTCAGCAAGATCGTTACTGCCGCGAACAGGAACCATTGCCCCCGGTTCCGGGGGCACCCGGCCCGGCCGCCGGGTCCGGCCTACCGGTCCTACCTCCCAGCCCGGAAACATTCGGCTACCGGAACGTCTCCGGGGTGGGCGGATTCTCGGTGGTAGGTCAGCCTATTCCGCTTCCGTTGGTCACCGGATGCTCCGCCATACCCTCGGGCAGCCATTGGGTGTGCGCGAGCGCCTCGAAAACGCAGATCAACAGCAATTTCCGGCCACGCTGTCCGCCGCTGAGCTCGGGTTCGGAGGAGGTTTCCTGACCGCGTACTCCGGCCGCGGCGCCGCGCCGAGGTCCCGGCTCGGACAGCATCCAGAACAGTTCCGGCCCCATCAGGGTCGAGCGACCACCTGTCTCGATGAACCAGCGTCCCGAGTATTCGATCATCAGATCGGTGAATGCTTCCGCATTGCCGATCGCTTCGGTGAGCTGGGTCATCGAACCCGATCGATCCAGACTGCTCTGAATGATCGAAGCCAATCGGATCGCGAGTTCCCGAAACTGTTCCAAACCTTGGTCCTGCCACACGGTCATCGCCATTTTCTGCTCCCTCGAGTGGTTTTGGGGTGACTGAGAACGTCGAGCGGCGTGCATAGTCAGAAACGTATGCCGGTCGTAGTGAACTGGGGTCCGTCGATGACATCCACGGACGTCGGCCAGTGCTGCGATCCGACACCGGTGGTCTGCCGTCTGGTGAACAGTGGCCCGGTGTTGTCGAGCGGGTAGACCTTCGGTACCTCCACCTCCACCTCGACGGGTGTGACGGTGGGCTCTGGTGCCGCGGCCTCGGCACTACCTTCGGCCGAGACCTGTCGGCCGCGTTCCCAGAGCATCAGCGTGAGATGCACGGCGAACAGCATCGTCAACGGCATGCCGGCGTAGATCGACATCGACACGACGCCGCCACCGATCTCGTTGGCATACTGGATATTTCCGGAAACAGAAATCAAGGTCGAGAAGGCGAACAACACGGTCGCGTACCACCAGCCCGCGCTCCACTGCCGGAACGAGGCGGTGGCGATGATGGAAGCGGCGACCAACCCGACTATGGCGATCGGCACGTTCGCCGCGAGTTCGGGCGGCACCAGATTTCGTATCGATAGATCATGTAAAGCGGCGAAGGACATTTGAAACGAATTGACCGCCACCACTGCCGTGACAATCAACGATGCGTGTGCCATCCGTGGTCTGAACGAACTCAACCGGCCAATAAAATGCAGATCCCCGCGCGACGTGTCCGGTCGCACAGTGTCATCTGCAGGTACCGCAGCTGTGATCGTGGTCATAGTCGGGGAGGTTACAGTGGCGACCCCTCGGCAACTCGACCGCCCGGCCTGGACGACCGGCGACGTTCCCCACAGCCCTGGCTATCGCCAATGTCGCAGCGTGGCAGCAATATCGCCGCACTTGGCTACCGCTGGGGAAGGCGGGGTCCGTTGGTGTTCAGGAAGACGACATCGCCCTTGCCCAGCGCACCGCCGGCATCGAGGGCGAGAGTCGCCGCCATGGCCTTCGCGGTATAGACGGGCTCGAGGATCAGCCCGGCGTCGGCGGCGAGTGCGCGGGCACGCTCACCCTGCTCGGTGGGGTGCCCGTAGCCCGCACCGAGCTGGTCCTCGACCGAGATCAGCCTCTCGGGCGCGAGCTCGAGCCGTGGCAGGGGAGCGCCACGCTTGCGCAAGAGCGCCTCGGTCCGTCGCGCGGACCGCAGCAGGGTGGTGGCATCCAGCCGAAGCTGATCGTTGACGACCACCCCGACCACCTTGGTCGACAGCCCCGCGAGCTCGAGCCCGAGCAGCAGCCCGGCCGCGGTCCCACCCGACCCGATCGCCGTGACGATATGCGTCGGTTCCGGCACCACACCCGCGGCGACCTGGTCAGCCAACTCCAGCGCAGCCTCGACATAGCCGAGCACGCCGACCGTCGACGACCCACCCGCGGGCAGCAGATAAGGAAGCTTGCCGCCTGCCGAATGCCGCGCGAGGAGATAGGGGACAGCCGCGATCGTGCGCGCCTTCGTATGGGTGAAATGCAGTGTGGCACCGCTGCGTTCGAGCCGCTCGAGTTGAGCGCGCACATGCTCGTCGACCGGCTGATCGACCAGCGCCAGCGCCGTCTTCAGCCCGTACTCCTTCGCGTACAACGCGGTAGCGAGTCCCCAATTCGTTCCCAGCCCACCGACGGTGAAGATCGTCCGCCGTCCCCGCCGCAGCGCATCGGGAATCAGCCACTCGAGCTTGCGGACCTTGTTTCCGCCCCACCCCCCGTCTCCGAAAACCCCATCGTCCTTGAGCCACAACTGCGCTGACCCGTCGGAAAGCCCGGACAGCGTGCGTACCGGAGTCGGCCCGGAACCGAGCCGGATGTGCGGCAACGTATTCCGTAGCTCTTCGAACCGTTCGTGCAGCAGCGCAGTCATACTCGCTTCCTATCTCCTTACTTCCCCGCCTGGTCGAGTTCCGCGACTTCGCGCACCGAGTCGGCGATGGCCCGGAAGTCCTTGCCCAGGATGGCACCGTGATTGCTGGGCACCTTAGCCCCGATGCGGACATTCGGGTTGCGGGTGGTCGCCGCGTCGAGCCCGCTGCGGATCTTCTCCTGCTCGTCGCGCTTGCTGCCGAACGACGTGCCCGAGGCGACCACATACCGCACCGGAACGGTGATCGCGTCCAGCACCGGACCCAGTTCGCTCTCGCGGGAGAGCTTGCCGAGCTCGATATTGCTCTCGGCCTGCTGCGCGGCGGTCATGCGGGGGGCCAACCCGGTCGGCCGCATCAACGGCATGAACCAGCTCAATCGCTTGAACAGCGTGCGAATCCGCTGCTCCATGGCATCGTCGAGCCAATCGTACGGAAACGCGCCGTCGACGAGCACCGCGCCGATGGCCCGTTCCGGATTCCGTTCGGCCCAATGCGCCCCGACCACCGCGCCGTAGGACCAGCCGACCACCAGCGCCCGGTCGACGCCCCTGGCCGCGAGCACCGCGTCGACATCGCGGACGGCGGCCTCGAAGGAGTAGTCGGCGGACAGCTTCGACTTCCTGCCACGCGCCCGTTCGTCGTAGGTGATGTGCCGGAACCCCGGCCCGAGCTCGGCGATGGTCTTGCGCCAGTAGCCCTGGGTAGCGAACTGCCCGTTGAGATAGACGACCGGGATCCCGTCACCACCGCTGTCGGTGACGGCCAGCGCCGTATCGTCGACGGCCACCATGCCGCTCCACGCGGTGTTCTTCGATTCGGTGCGGTTCGTGTGCTGCGCGGTCATGTCGCGATCACCCCTTCGGTTCGTCCTTCGTGATGACAACTACTTTCACGACCCGACCTGACACCGGCCTGACACGCGCCTGACGCATCCGCTGACACCGCACCGCGCGGTTTCCCGCCGACTCGGCTAGGCGGCCATAGAATTGGCTGTTCGCACATTTGCGGAGGACACCAGGGCAGTCGGATTTTCCGGTAACCAGGAAGGTGACCAATGTCCGTTTCTCGGAATGTTCTGGTGTTCGCCTGCACGCTGGGTCTCCTGGCGGCGGCATGTTCATCGAACGACACTGCGCAGGATTCGGGCTCGACCTCGGGCGCGCACCCGACGTTCTCCGGTGACGACCCGGCGAAAGCCGACGCCATCATGGAGATCGTCGACGACTACATGGCGGAAGCGCACCTGAAGTCGGTGATCGTGCGCGTGACGGTCGACGGCAAAGAGATCGTCACCGCGGCCAGAGGCGAGTCCATGACGGGCGTGCCCGCCACCACCGACATGCACTTCCGCAACGGCGCCGTCGCGATCTCCTACGTGTCGACCCTGCTGCTGATCCTGGCCGACGAGCGGAAACTGAGCCTCGACGACAAGCTCTCGAAATACCTGCCCGGAATTCCCGACGCCGACCGCGTGAATCTGCGTCAGCTGGCCCAGATGACCTCGGGTTACCACGATTTCGTGCTCGGGAACGAGAAATTCGCGGAGATCGCATTCGCGGATCCGTACAAGGCGTGGACCACCCAGGAACAACTCGCGCTGGCGATCGACGACCCCCTGTGGTTCGAGCCGGGAACCAACTGGGCCTACGCGCACACCAACTACGTACTCCTCGGGTTGGTGCTGGAGAAGGTCACCGGTAAGTCGCTCGCGGATGCCCTGCAGGAGAAGGTCCTCGGCCCGCTCGACCTGAAGAACACCGTGCCGAACCTCACGCCCTACATCCCCGAGCCGGTCCTGCACTCGTTCACCTCGGAACGACGCGAGTACTTCGAACTGGCGCCCGACGTCCCGTTCTACGAGGAATCGACCTACTGGAATCCGTCGTGGACGATCAGCCACGGTGCGATCCAGACGAGCAACATCTACGACCTCGAGCGCAGTGCCGTCGCCATCGGCAGCGGCGAACTGCTGTCCGAGGAGTCGTACCGGGCGATGACGACCACGGACCTGCGCGGCAAGACGACAACGGTCCCCGGTTGCGTCAACTGCCGCCCGCTCGACGATTTCCAGACCTACGGTCTCGGCCTGTGGCTCACCGGCGACTGGTCCTACCAGAACCCGCTGTTCTTCGGCGGCGCCGCGGTCAACGCCTACCTGCCGGCGCAGAAGATCGCGATCGCGGTCGCCGTCACCTTCCTGCCCCAAGCGTTCAGCGCCTCGGGCGGCTACTCGAACGGTGGTGACACGCTGTTCCGCAAGATCGGTGCGTATCTCGCGCCCGACGACGCCCCGCCGGTCAAGAAAGATGTTCCGCCGCAGGGCGGGTCGTAGCCGATGGCCGACTGGGACGGCGCGGGCTACGCCCACATCAGCGCACTCCAGCGGGCGATGGCGACGGACGCGGTGGAGTCGGTCACGGTCGCGGGTGCCGAGCGGGTGCTCGATGTGGGTTGTGGCGACGGCTATGTGACGCGTCTGATCGCGGCGCGGGTGCCCGGCGGTTCCGTGCTCGGCGTCGACCCGTCACCGCGGATGATCGAGGTCGCCCGCACGGCCGACGACCAGCTCACGAACGTCGAATTCCAGGTTGGCGATGTCACGACCATGACCTTCACCCGCGAGTTCGATCTCGTCGTCTCGTTCAACGCCCTGCACTGGGTGGTCGACCAGGAAACCGCCTACCGGCACATCGCCGCCGCCCTCACACCCGGCGGACGGGCGCTCGTGCAGTACGTCTGCGGCGGACCTCGCCCGAGCGTCGAGGACATCGCGATGGCGGTCACCGGCGATGCGCGGTGGGCGGCGGCATTCGCCGATTTCACGCGCCCCTACGTGCATATCGAACCCGGCGCGCTGATCGCGATCGCGGCGAGCGCAGGCTTCGAGCTCACCGCGCAATCCGTGACCGACCGCGAATGGGACTTCGGCTCCCGCGCGGCCTTCGCCCGGTGGTGCACGGTCGGCTTCGCCGACTGGACCGCCCGTCTACCCGCCACCGACGTCCCCGCTTTCGTGGATGAGGTGGTCGACCGCTACGAAGCCGTCATCGGCAGGCCGGGGCTGTTTCGATTCCTGCAGATGCGGGCCGAACTGTCGCGGCGCGCGAACGGATAAGTCCCCACCCTGATTCCGATCCTCGTCACCGCGACAATTCCGCCCGGCGTCGCATTCAGCCGATACTCCCACATTCGCTTGGAGCACGTGTGCGCGCTCGCTCCCGGCGACAGCTCGGAGTTGGCCGCGCACTGGTCGCGCCTGCGGCTGGAACGACTGCGCGGCGCTGCGGAGGTGGTGGCCGAGCACGCGTTGCGCGACGGCGAGGTGTCGGCGGTCGAGCGGAACGACATCACGGGAATGGCTGATCTGATCATCGCCACCCTCCTCGTCGGGCTGGAGCACCTGTGGTTGTTGGACGAGAACTTCGACATGGTCGCCGGCATGCGAGTATTCACCAAAATGCTCGCCAACCAGCTCGGTCTGCCCAGGTCAGAGGCCTGAATTTCGAGCCTACTTAACGCTAATTGGGCCAGCTTTGCATTAGTTGGTGAGTTTCCTCGGCGGTGCGGCTGGGATCGCGTACACCGATCCGGCGCTGCAGAATCCGGCGGCTGCTGTCGACTTCATCCAGACCGACCAGCGACACCATCGTGCCGATGATCACCTGGAACGACCTGAGCTACTCGCTGTCACCCGACGGTGCTGTCGGCCCCGCGGGACGTGGCAAGGGCGGAACCGGCGCCACGAAGTCCACGTGGGTGACCGGGCTCGCGACCATCGGGGTGTTGTCTCCCGGCGTCGAGGGCTCTGGCACTACCGCGGGCACGGCGGCGACCCGATACCGGGCGAGCTGAACGAACTGGCGCCGCACCGCGACTCCGACTACCTGGTCTCGCGCTATCTGGACTGGTTCGACCGCCACCTCAAAGACGAGTCCGTCGCACCGGCTCCCGAGTTCTCCTGGTTCCGCGACTGGATCTCCTACGAGGGCAACTCCGAACCCGCATACGCCACCGCACCCGATCTCGACGCCGCGGCCGTCCTCACCGGCCTTCCGCTCGGCCCCGGTGCCCACTCCGTGCGCTCAGGCCCCGATGCGAACCCCGAGGACGCCGCGGCCTGGACAAGCGAGCCGCTCACCAGTGATCTCGTGCAGGTCGGGGCACCCCAGGTGACACTGAACGTCTCCGGGGCGTCGGCGGCGACCGCCGCCGACGCGGCGGTGCTGTTCGTGACCGTGTACGACCTCGCCCCCGACGGCACCGCAACGCGCGTCGGCAACTCCGTTCCCACGCGCGTCAGCTCCGACACCACCGTGGAGGTGACGGTGCCCGCTGCCGTGCACCGCTTCGAACCAGGCCACCGCGTGCAGGTCACCGTCGCGGGGGGCAGCCGATGGTTTCCGCAGCGGACTGGTGCCACGCGAGGTATCCGTCGCCGTCGCGAGCCTCGGACTACCAGTCGCTCGCGACGCGAACTGAACAACCGGCGCGTCGATGGCCGACGCGGTGTCAGGTCGGTGTCAGGTGGGTGTCAGTCGGACCGGCGACGATAGACACCACTTTCACACCGCAGGAGGAATTTTGACACGTGAACTGGTTTACACGGGCTTCATGTCGCTCGACGGCGTAGTGGACTCGCCGGGCGGCAAGGAGGAAGGGCACCGCAGCGGCGGCTGGGTGATGGACACCGAGTTCGTCCCCGAGGCCTACTCGCTCAAGGGTGAAGAACTCGCTCACACGACCGCACTGATGTTCGGCCGGCGCAGCTACGAGGCGTTCGCCCCGTTCTGGCGCGACTCCGCGGATCACGCCGCTTACAAGGAGCTTCCCAAGTACGTGGTCTCGACCAGCCTCACCGACGACGCCGTGATCGAGGGATGGGGTCCGATCACGATCCTGCGGTCGATCGACGACATCGCCGCGCTGAAGGCAAGCGAGGGTGGTGCCATCTTCATCCACGGCAGCGCCGAGCTGGCCCGGCGTCTGTCCGACGCCGATCTGATCGACCGGTACAACCTGCTCGTGTTCCCGGTGCTCCTGGGCGAGGGCAAGAGCCTGTTCAACAGGGTCGATCGGGACAAGCAGCAGCTGCGCCTGCGGGATTCCGCGACGTACTCCAACGGCGTGGCCAAGCTCGTCTACGACGTCGTGCGCTGAGCAGCGGACCTGGGGCCTGCGGACTTCATCCCGACACTCTGGAAAACCGCAGGCCCCGCCTCCGCCTCACCGCGATCGGACCTCTTCCCGCTGTAAGTCGTCGAACCGGGCACGTGCCTGCTCGACCTCGGGCAAGGTGTCGGTGGTCCAGAGCAGCAGTGCGTCGATGAGTCCCTGCAGAGTCCGGCCGATCTGGGAGATGCGGTATTCGACGGCGACCGGCCGGGTTTGGGTCACCACCCGCTCGACCATCCCATTGCGTTCCAGTCGACGCAGCGCCGCCGTGAGCGATTTCTGCGTCACCACCGGAATCGCCCTGCGGAGTTCGTTGAACCGCAACGGCTGATCGCACAGCGCCTCCATGATCTGCAGCGACCACTTGTCGAGCATCTGATCGAGCAACTCACGGTGCTGCGCGGTGAGCTGGGGGACCTCGTCGGTTTCCTGCATGACACCTAGTCTCGTTGAAGTGCCCTTCGAATACCACGTATACATCGGATACCTAGTCCGATCGTGAAGGGAACCACCCATGACAGTGCAGCTCATGACCCCGCCGAACATGTTCGGTCCCGTTCCGTACCACCATGTTTCGATCAGCACCGGCACGCGCCATGTCCACGTCGCCGGTCAGATCGCCCGCGACGCCGACGGCAACCGGGTAGCCGAGGGTGACCTCGCGGGCCAGCTCGCCCAATCCCTGCGCAACACCGCCCGCGGCCTGGCCGGCGCAGGCGCCACCTTCGCCGACGTCGTCCGCCTCCGCTTCTTCGTCACCAACTGGACCCCCGACAAATACGCCGACTTCCTCGACGGCATCAACCAGGTCGCCGCAGAACTCGCCCTACCCAACCCGCTCCCACCCCTGTCCGCCATCGGCGTCGACTACCTCTTCGAACCCGACGTCCTGGTCGAGGTGGAGGCCTACGCCGTCGTCGACTGACCCGACACGAAAGTCGCCTGCGACTCAGCCCCTCGCCATGTCCACGAACCGGCTCAGGTGCAGCTGGTGGGCGACCGTGATGGTGGCGGTGGGGCCGTTACGGTGCTTGCCGACGATGAGGTCGGCCTCGCCACCGCGGGGGTCGTCGCGTTCGAAGGCATCGGGGCGGTGCAGCAGGATGACCATGTCGGCGTCCTGTTCCAGCGAGCCGGACTCACGGAGGTCGGACACCATGGGCCGCTTGTCCGTTCGCTGTTCCGGACCACGGTTCAGCTGCGAGATCGCGATCACCGGAACTTCGAGTTCCTTGGCGAGAAGCTTGAGATGTCGCGAGAATTCCGAGACTTCCTGCTGCCGGGATTCGACCTTCTTACCCGAGCTCATCAGCTGGAGGTAGTCCACCACAACGAGTTTCAGATCATGACGCTGCTTCAACCGCCGCGCCTTCGCCCGAATCTCCATCATCGTCAAGTTCGGCGAATCGTCGACGAACAACGGCGCCTCACTGATCTCACTCATCCGCCGAGCCAGCTTGGTCCAGTCGTCATCACTCATCCGCCCCGACCGCATATCACCGAGCTTGATCTTCGCCTCCGCCGACAACAGACGCATGACGATCTCGGTCCGGCTCATCTCGAGCGAGAAGATGACACTGGCCATCCCATGCTTGATCGAGCAACTCCGCATGAAATCCATTCCCAGGGTCGACTTACCAACTCCAGGTCGGGCGGCGACGATGATCATCTGGCCTGCGTGCAGGCCGTTGGTGAGTTCGTCGAGTTCGGTGAAGCCGGTGGGGACGCCGAGGGAGATGCCGCCGCGGGAAGCGATGGAGTCGATTTCGTCCATGGTGGGCTGGAGGAGTTCCTCCAGCGGGGTGAAGTCTTCGGTGGTGCGGCGCTCGGTGACCTCGTAGATCTCGGCCTGGGCGCGGTCGACGACTTCGGCGACGTCCTGGCCGTCGGCGCCCGCATAGCCGAACTGGACGATGCGGGTGCCCGCTTCGACGAGGCGGCGCAGGATGGCCTTCTCGGCGACGATCTCGGCGTAGAAGCCGGCGTTGGCGGCCGTCGGGACGGTCTGGGTGAGGGTGACCAGGTAGGGCGGGCCGCCGATGCGCTTGAGTTCGCCGCGGCGGTCGAGTCCGGCGGCGACGGTGACGGGGTCGGCGGGTTCGCCGCGGCCGTACAGGTCGAGGATGGTGTCGTAGACGGCCTGGTGGGCGGGGCGGTAGAAGTCGCCGGGGCGCAGCACCTCGACCACGTCGGCGATGGCGTCCTTGCTCAGCAGCATGCCGCCGAGGACGGACTGCTCCGCGGCCATGTCGTGCGGGGGCTGGCGGCCGAAGTCCTCGCCGGGGGGTTCGGGCGGGAAGTCAGTATGCGCGCGGTCACCGGTGGTGGTCACCAGAATCGACCGTCCTCTCTGCCCGCAGAACCGGGGGTTTCACATCGATGAACTCGTTGTACTCCCGGGCACCGACACGGATGTCAGCAATCGGTTGCCTGCGTGATTCCCGGGGTCGCGCGCAGGGCAATGCGACGAACCTAGGCGACGTTTCGGGGCGCCGCCAACCCCATATGTGCACACAACTGTGGATAACTTGGGGGTAGTTCACCCAGTGTTGTGCAGCTCCTGTGGAAAACGTGGGGAAAACCCTGGTCAGTGCGGTGGAACGCCCTGCTAGGCCCCCTTTTACCCAACTCTCCACCTGTGGATGAAAGAAGTTCCGGCGTGTCGGTCAAGGTGAACGGCCGGGCGTGTTGGGTAAACAGCGATGGTGCACGCTATGACTGGAGTCACAAATCTGCCGGTCGGTTTCCGCAGTCATCCACAGGCTGAATAACCGGAGGTCAGCGAATTGCCGACCGTCGGCCGCCTCGGGTGACCTGCACGGGAGCGATCTTCGGCTATCGTCCAGTTATCGCTATTTCGACCGGAAAAAGGCAACGAGAAACCACCCCCATGTCGAACACGGGGGTGGTTCTCAGCGAACTCAGTTCGCGGCAACCTCGAGGTTGAACTTGGCAGCCACATCGGGGTGCAGGTGCACCACGATGCCGTGCTTGCCGGTCGCCTTGATGTGCGACTTCGGCAGCTCGATGCTGCGCTTGTCCACCACGGGGCCACCGGCAGCCTTGATGGCGGCGGCGACATCGGCGGTGGTGACCGAACCGAACAGCTTGCCGCTGTCGGCGGTCTTCACAGCCAGCGAGACCGAGTCCAGGCCCTCGATGGCCTGCTTCAGCTCGTTGGCGTGATCGAGGTCGCGCACCTTACGGGCGTCCTGCGCCCGGCGGATGCCCTCGACCTGCTTCTGGGCGCCACGGGTGGCCACGATGGCCAGACCGCGGGGCAGCAGGTAGTTGCGGCCGTAGCCGTCCTTGACCTCGACGAGATCGCCCGGGGCACCGAGGTTGTCGACATCAGCGGTGAGGATGAGCTTCATCTGTCTGACTCCCTTTCTCAGCGAGCGGTCGACACGTAAGGCAGCAGGGCCACCTCACGCGAGTTCTTGACGGCGACAGCGATATCACGCTGGTGCTGGACGCAGTTGCCGGTGACGCGGCGAGCACGGATCTTGCCGCGATCGCTGACGTACTTACGCAGCAGCGTGGTGTCCTTGTAATCGATATTGACGATTCCGGACTTGCTCTCCTTGCAGAAAGTGCAAGCCTTCTTCTTCAGTACCTTTTCGCGCGCGGGCGCTTTAGGCATGGTCTTCTCTCCGTACTATGAGTGCCGTTCCTCAGAACGGCGGTTCGTCATCCATGCGGCCGCCGCCCCCGAAGGAGCCGGCCGCGGGCGCGCTACCCCACGGATCGTCGTTGCCGGCGTTACCGCCGCCCGACTGTCCGCCGCCACTGTTGGCGTTGTAGCCGCCTGCGCTTGCACCACCGCCGGCATTGCCGGAACCACCACCGAAGCCACCGCCTCCGCCGCCGCGACCGGCCTTGGAGACCTTGGCAGTCGCGTAGCGCAGCGAGGGGCCGACCTCGTCGACCTCGAGTTCGACGACCGTGCGCTTCTCACCCTCGCGGGTTTCGTAGGAGCGCTGCTTGAGCCGTCCGCTCACGATCACGCGAGCGCCTCGGGTCAGGCTCTCGGCGACGTTCTCCGCTGCTTCACGCCAGATGTTGCAGCGCAGGAACAGGGCCTCGCCGTCTTTCCATTCGTTCGAATTGCGATCGAACACGCGGGGAGTCGAAGCGACGGTGAAATTTGCCACCGCTGCGCCCGCGGGCGTGAAACGAAGCTCAGGGTCTGCCGTCAAGTTTCCGATGACGGTGATGACCGTGTCGCCTGCCATGGGGGTTCCTCCTGCTCGGGGTGCAGTCCGCGTCTCGCTGTCGCGCTAGAGCCTAAAGATAGGCACCGACGAAAACGAGAGTTCGCTCTGCGGACTACTTGTCGTTGCGCAGAACCTTGGTGCGCAGCACCGTCTCGTTCAGGCCCAGCTGGCGATCGAGCTCGCTCACGGTGGCCGGGGTCGCGGTCAGATTGACGACCGCGTAGATGCCTTCGGCCTGCTTGGCGATCTCGTAGGCGAGCCGGCGGCGGCCCCAGATGTCGACCTTGTCGACCTTGCCGCCCTCGGTCTTGACGACGTTGAGCAGGTTATCCAGGGACTGCCCGACGATGCGCTCGTCCAGGCTGGGGTCGAGGATGACCATCACTTCATATTGACGCACGGACCAATCACCTCCTGTGGACTAGGAAACGGCCATGGACTTTCCATGGCAGGAGGGTTCGTTGCGTCAGCAACCCGGTAAGGCTACATGAGCGGGTCCTGAGCAGCGAAATCGATCTACCCCGCGGGTGGGCTCCTGGATCGCCGCGCCGCCGCATAATGTGGTCGACATGACCACAGCCGACCCACAGCAGCGCGCAGCACGTGGCGCGGCGCGGGCCACGGCGCTGACGTTCCTGATCGTGCTGTTGTGCGCGCTCACCCTCGCGATGGCCTACGCCAACAAGGCGCGCTGCGCGGGCGGCGCGATCGATGAATCCGGTCGCAGCCAGGTATTCGACGTCCGCAAGGATTCGGATGTCTGCTATTCCGATATCCAGTTCCTCTGGATCGGCCGCGATATCGACAATCACGTGTTCCCGTATGTCGACGGCGGGATCACCGAGGAGGGCGCGCTCACCGGCGGCGCGGTGGAGTATCCGGTGCTCAGCGGCGTGCTCATGTGGGCAGGCGCGATCGGGGTCACCAACGACGCGGATTTCCTGTGGCATTCGGCGCTGCTGCTCACGCCGTTCGCGCTGCTGACGGCCTGGATGCTGGCCCGGCTGGCAGGCCCGGCCGCGTTGCTGTGGGCGATCGGCCCGCCGCTGGTGCTCTACGCCTTCCACAACTGGGAACTGCCGGTCGTGTGCACCGCGGTGGCGGCGGTCTACGTGATGTCCATGTTGACCGGCCTGTCGATACGCACCCGCGGCATCATCGCCGCGGTACTGCTCGCCATCGGCTTCTGCTTCAAGCTCTATCCGGGCATCTTCCTGCTGCCGCTGGCGGTCTACATCCTCACCGGGGGCGCGCCGCGAGACGCGCGGCGAGTGCGCGATCTGGACGTGGCTGGCGCGGCCCAGGCACTGCTGGCGGCGATGGGCACGGTGGCAGCGGTGAATCTGCCGTTCGTGGTAGCGGGGGTGGAGGGCTGGCGGGCCTCGATCACCTTCCAGCAGATGCGCCAGGCCGACATCACCACGAACTCGATCTGGTACTGGGGACATCAGCTGATCTTCGGCCGCGACGCCGAGACGACGACCACCTGGCACGACATGGTCGCCCTCGCCTCGCCCGCGCTGATCCTGGCGTCGTTCGTGCTGGCGATGTGGCTGGGCCTGCGTCGTTGGACGCCGGCCTCGCCCTTCCCGTGGGTGGGTGTGAGCGGCGCGATGCTGTGCGGATTCATGCTTTTCCACAAGGTCCACTCACCCCAGTACACCCTGTGGATAATTCCGTTCCTGGTGCTGCTGCGGGTGCCGTGGTCGCTGGTCGCGGCGTATCTGGTGGCCGACGCGGCGGTGGGCGTCGGCGTGTTCCGCTACTTCGCCGCGCTGGGTTCGGGCGAGGGGGTGGAGCTGATGGAGGGGATCGTCCAGTTCGGTGTGTGGCTGCGCACCGCCCTGCTCCTCGTGCTGTTCTTCCTGTTCCTGCGGGCCGGGCTGCGCGGGGCGCGCCGGGCCGGCTCGGCCGTCGCGCCCCTCGAGCGACGCGAACTCCAGCCGGCCGCCTGAGAAACGACAGCGGCGGCGG
>NZ_BMNE01000005.1:0-39730 GCF_014646295.1 Nocardia rhizosphaerihabitans | reverse complement strand
CGTGGCTATCGGTGTTCGTGCCGCCGATCAGCTGACCGGTGCGGCTTCCTTGGACTCGTCCACCGCGTCGGGCTCGTTCTTACGGTTGCGCAGGATGCTCGAGATGAACGCCGCGCCGATGAACGCAACGCCGACGAGACCGGTGATCAGCTCGTTGACGTGCACGCCGATCGAGACCAGCAGGATCGCCGCCAGCGCGCCGATCGCCCAGTGCGCGCCGTGCTCGAGGTACACGTACTCCGAGAGCGTGCCCTGGCGAACCAGGTACACCGTGATCGACCGGACGAACATCGCGCCGATGAAGCCGAGGCCCAGCGCGATGATGATCGGGTCGGAGGTGATCGCGAACGCGCCGATCACGCCGTCGAAGGAGAACGACGCGTCGAGCACCTCGAGGTACAGGAACAGGAAGAACGCGGCCTTGCCGGTCGCCTTCACCAGACCCGACGGGCCCGAAGGAGCGTTTTCCAGCTCCTCGGTGTGGAACATCGAGCCGAGGCCGTCGACCGCGATGTAGACGATCATGCCGAGCAGGCCGGCCGTCAGCACGGTCGACCGGTCCTCGTCCTTGGTGAGGAACTCGGCGGTGAGGATCAGGCCGATGCCTGCCACGACCACCGACAGCATGTCCAGCTTGCCCGCCCTGGCCAGCGGCTTCTCCAGCCAGCTCAGCCAGGTGATCTCGCGCTCTTCGAAGATGAAGTTCAGGAACAGCAGCGCGAGGAACATGCCGCCGAACGCCGCGATCTGCGGGTGCGCGTCGGTCAGCAAGGTTTCGTAGCTGGGGCTGCCGTCGGGGAAGTACGGTGCGTCGCCAGGGGGCGGGTTGAGGGCCAGGTCGAACGCCTCGATCGGACCGAGCCCGGCGGTGATCCACACGATGGCCAGCGGGAACACCAGTCGCATGCCGAACACGGCGATGACGACACCGATGGTCAGGAAGATCCGCTGCCAGAACTCGCTCATCCGCTGCAGGACGGTGGCGTTGATGACGGCGTTGTCGAACGACAGCGACACCTCGAGAATGCCGAGGATCGCGCACAGTGCGAGGGCGGTCGGACCTCCGTAGAGGAAGGCGACGACCAGCGACAGCACCGTGACGGCGACGGACAGGCCGAATATGCGCGTAATCACGCGGAGGGACCTTTCTGTGTCACACGGACAGGGGGCCCGGTCAGTCGAGCCCCCTGTTCGCGATGGTGACTAGACGTTGACGCCGTAGTCGCGGGCGATACCGGCGAGGCCGGAGGCGTAGCCCTGCCCGATGGCACGGAACTTCCATTCGGCACCGTTGCGGTACAGCTCGCCGAAGACCATAGCGGTCTCGGTCGAGGCGTCCTCGGACAGGTCGTAGCGGGCGAGCTCGGTGCCGTTGGCCCGGTCGACGACGCGGATGTAGGCGTTGCGCACCTGGCCGAACGACTGCGAGCGGGTCTCCGCGTCGTAGATCGAGACCGGGAAGAAGATGCTCTCGATGGTCGGCGGGGTGTTGGCCAGGTCGACGTTGATGACCTCGTCGTCGCCCTCGCCCTCACCGGTGGTGTTGTCGCCGGCGTGCTCGATGGCACCTTCGGGGGACTTCAGGTTGTTGAAGAACACGAAGTGCTTGTCCGAGACGACCTTCTTGTCCGCGCCGGTCGCGATCGCGCTGGCGTCGAGGTCGAAGTCGGTGCCGGTGGTGGTGCGCACGTCCCAGCCGAGGCCGACCGCGACCGCGGTCAGGTTCGGAGCCTCTTTGGTCAGCGAGACATTGCCGCCCTTGGACAGACTGACACCCATGCGGGAATCCCTTCGGTTAGTCCGGTGTGTCGTTTCCCAGCATGTCCGAATCGCCGGGTACCGCTACGACAGTAATAGGTTTCGCGGAACTTGCGTAGGAACGAGCAGCAGCCCTGGTTAACGCGGGGAATCTCCTACCATCGGGACTGTGCGTGGTCGGGTCGCCGCGCGGTTCGGAAAGGGGACGTACCGGTGACACCTCGCAGACGCGGATGGTTCAGGTCGGGGGCCGATCATGAGTGGATCAGTGGGGCGAGGGCGGCCACATCGTCCGCCTTTCTCGATATGGATCATCGGCAGACGGCGGCGGAGGCGGGTGTGGTGGCCAGCGATCAGGTCTTCCCCGACCGCCGGGTCGGCGCGGTCTGGGAGCCGGTGCGCGCGCGGTGCTACGCCGCGGCGGGCGCGTATCTGAGTTTCACCGACGAGCTCGACACCGCCGAAGCCACGGGGAGCCCGATCGCCGACGGACCGGCCAGGGCCGATGCGCTGGTGCGTCAGCTCAACGACGCGGCGCGCGGGGTCGACGAGTTCTATCACTCCCATCGCGCGGGCCTGGAAGACGCGGCGCGGGTGCGGTCGGCGGTGCCCCAGTTGCTGACACACGTGCGGTCCGAGGCCGAGCAGGTGCTCGCCGCCGCGGCGTCGTCGGGCTACGCGAACTACCCCTCGATCGAGGCCGGTGTAAGGCGGCTGAATGAGGATCTGATCACAGCGTCCTCGGTGGATCCGCAGACCTCCGTCGCCGCCGCGCGCACGGCCGCGGCGGCGGTGCAGCAGGCGACTTCGGAATTATCGGATGCGTTGGCGCAGGCCCCTTCTCGCGCATCGGCGGCGGCGAAGGCGATCGCGTCGGTGACGACCCGGCTGGCCGCCGTCCGCAACCGCGCGAGCGGGCTCGGCCCGGCGTACTCGGCGCTGTTGCGTGAGTTCAACGCTGCGAGTTCGGCGGACTTGACCAACAATGAGCGGGAAAGCCGGCGCGGCATCGACGCCGCGGACGCCGCCCTGGTCGGCGCGCGCGTCGCGGCTGCCGATCACGACCCGGAGACAGCCCTTGACCTGACCGCCACCGCGCGCCAGCATCTCGCCGAGGCCGAGCAGTTGGTCGACGCCGTCACCCGGCGCCTCGAACTGTTGCGCGAGGTGCGTGCCGACCCCGATGCGCACGCCCGCACCGTACGATTCCGGCTGCGGGACGCGCAGATGCTCGCGGTCGACCGAGGTCTGGTCGGCGAGTGGGGGTCGGTGCTCGATGCCCAAGCCGAACGCCTCGACCGCATCAATTCCGGACTGACGGGTCGTCATCCAGACTATTGGGCATATGTTTCCGAACTGGACACCGTCGCGGCGTTCATCGCCGGAGTGGTCGAACGCATGAGAAAACACGTAGGAACCGACAGGACTTAGGAATGCACAGGACATGATGACAGCGGGGTACGCGGTCGCGCCGGAGATCTGCCTGCGTAAGCAGGTTCCGTTGCGCCATTTCCGGCAATTGCACGGACCGAAGGCCCGTGAGCTGTTCCTCCTCGAACCGGAGCCGATCGTCGACGCCGACGATCGGGAGCTGCTGGCGACCGCGCTCGGCGCGACGCTGTATGTGCCTGCCACCCGCCCCGACCTGGCCGCCACCATCCAGCGGCGCGCGGCGCGCGGCGTGTGCTCGATGGTGATCGACCTCGAGGACGCCGTCGCCGACCACCAGGTGGAGGCGGCCAAGGAGCACGCCGTCGCGACGCTGGATCTGCTCGCCCGCGGCGAGGATCCGAACCCGATGCTGTTCATCCGGGTGCGTGACCCGCAGACCGTCACCGAGCTGGTCGACCAGCTCGGGGCGGGCGCCGACGTGCTCACCGGCTTCGTCTTCCCCAAGTTCGACGCCGTCACCGGGCCCGCCTACCTGGCCGCGCTCGACGACGCGCGGCGCAGGCTGGATCGCCCGGTCTACGGCATGCCGGTGCTCGAATCGGCGAGCCTGGTGCACCGCCAGACCCGCGACGAGCAGCTCTCGCGCATCGCCGAGCTGCTCGGCGAACACCGTGACCAGCTGCTCGCGGTGCGGATCGGCGCCACCGACATGTGCTCGACCTTCGGCATCCGCCGCGACCGCGATCTCACGATCTACGACGTGCGCGTCGTCGCCGACGTGATCGCCGACATCGTCAACTACCTCGGCCGCGCCGACGGCACCGGTTTCATCATCACCGGGCCGGTGTGGGAGTACTTCGCCGACCACGAGCGGATGTTCCGGCCGCTGCTGCGGACCGCGCCGTTCGAGGAGTCCGACGCGGTGCCGTTCCGCCAGTACCTGGTCAGCCGGGATCTGGACGGCCTGCTGCGGGAGATCACCCTCGACCGCGCCAACGGCATCCAGGGCAAGACGGTGATCCACCCCTCGCACGTGGCCGCCGTACACGCGCTGTCGGTGGTGACCCACGAGGAGTACGCCGACGCGCTGCACATCATGGAGGCCGACGTCGGCGGCGTCGCTGCCTCGGAATACCGCAACAAGATGAACGAGATGCGCCCGCACCGCAGTTGGGCCCGCCAGACGCTGGTCCGGGCTCGTGCGTTCGGGGTCGCCAACAAGGGAGTGTCCTTCGTGGATTTGCTGACCGCAATGATCGCCGAATGAGCGTGTTCGGACTCGATCTGGAAATACCTTGGGCGACACAGAATCTGGGTATCGAACTGCGGCATGGTGAGTCGTTCGCCGCGTCGGCGGCCGAGGACGCGCTGCCGGGTGAGCTCTCGATCGCCGCGCTGGTCCAGCCGGGACTGCGGCGTAATCCGCGCCGGGCGCACCTGCTGGTGTCGACCGTGCTCGGCAAGCACCTGCCGACCGATCCGCGCATCGTGATCGGCGCGGGCAATCGCTTGGGTGACCTGGTGCGCGAGCACCTCGATGACCGTGAGCCCGTCGTGCTCGGCTTCGCCGAGACCGCAACAGGTTTGGGCCACTGCGTCGCCGCGCGTCTCGGTGCGAGCTGCTATCTGCACTCCACCCGCAGGGCGGAACCGCGTGCCACCACGCTGACCGGTTTCGAGGAGGGGCATTCGCACGCCACCTCGCACCTGCTGCAACCCGCGCCCGCCGACATCTTCGTCAACGATCTGCCGCTGGTGCTGGTCGACGACGAGATCTCCACCGGTGACACCGCCATCGACGCGGTCCGCGCGTTGCACGCCTTCGCGCCCCGCTCGCACTACGTGCTCGCCTCGCTGGTCGACATGCGGACCGCCGCCGACCGCGCCAAGTTCGAGGCGTTCGCCGCCGAACTCGGCGCGCGCATCGACACCGTGTGCCTGGCTTCGGGCCGCACCGAGCTGCCCGACGGCCTGATCGAGACGGTCACCGCGATGCCGGAACCGGCGCTCAATCCCGTCGCCGCACAGCGTGGTTCGTTCGGGCGGATCGAATTGACCTGGCCCGCCGACGTTCCCGAAGGCGGCAGACACGGCATCCTGAACTCCGATGTCGCCGCGTTCGATATCGCGTTGAAGGCCGCCACCGGCGAGGTGCAGACCCGCCTCGATGCCGAGTTCGCCGGCCGTCCGGTGATCGTGCTCGGGCACGAGGAACTGATGTACCTGCCGCTGCGGCTGGCCGCCGAGCTGGCCGAGTCCGGCACTCCCACCCGCTTCCAAACCACCACGCGCTCACCGGCTTACGTCCTCGACGAACCCGGCTACCCGCTACGCCGCGGCTTCCGGTTCCACGCGCCCGAGCCGGACGCGACTGCCCAGCGCTATCTCTACAACGCGCAGTTGGCCGAGGGTGAGGCACCCGTTCTGCTGGTGGTCATCGATCCGCCCGCCGACACTCCGGAGCTCATCGACCAGGGCGGCCTCGTCGACGTGCTCACGGCCTCCGGCGCCGACGTGCTCATCGCAGTCCTTCCCGGCGCGGATCCGCGCACCCTGCACACGGCCAGGACTTCGGATTCGGCGGAGCAGCTGACTCGTGATCAGCGGGTTCGGGGTTCCGGTCTGCCTCGTTCAGCCGAGGTGCCGGGACCTGCGCGTCGGTTCCCCGAAGCGCTGCGCGGCCCCGAGTTCGGCTCCTACGCGGCCGACGAGGTGTCGTGGCTGCTGAAGGACCTCTCGGACGTCGACCTGGAAGCCGATGTCGCCGAGCGCGAGCGGCGCATCCAGGCGGGCACCGCCCACTACGCCGAGTCGCTGCCGATCGAGTATCAGCCCGACGCCGAGTACCGCGAGCTGTTCGACCGCGTCCTGGCCGAGAGTGCCGAGCGGCTGGCGCTGGCGGTGGCGACGGTGGCCGAGCTGGTGGTCGCCGAACGTGGTGAGGACATCGTGCTGGTCTCGCTGGCCAGGGCAGGCACACCGATCGGCGTGCTCATGCGGCGCTGGCTGCGCAGCGGTGTGGGCAGGCCCAGCCTGACCGTGCCGCACTACGCGGTGTCGATCGTGCGTGATCGCGGCATCGACGCGGTGGCGCTGGATTACCTTGCCCACCACCACGATCCGTCCACGATCGTGTTCGTCGACGGCTGGACCGGCAAGGGCGCCATCACCCGCGAGCTGACCGAGGCGCTCGACGCCTACCACGCCGCCGGTGGCGCGCGGTTCAACGACGAGCTGGTCGTGCTCGCCGATCCCGGCAACTCCGTGCGTACCTACGGCACCCGCGACGATTTCCTGATCGCCTCCGCGTGCCTGAATTCCACGGTCTCCGGGCTGGTCTCGCGCACGGTCCTCAACGACACACTGATCGGCCCCGGCGAATTCCACGGCGCGAAGTTCTACCGTGAGCTCGCCGACGCCGATGTCTCCAACCAGCTGCTCGACGCGGTGACCGCCGCCTTCGAGACCATCCGCGATCAGGTGCCCGCCGCGGTCGCCGCGATCCGGGACTCCGATCGCACTCCCGACTGGTCGGGGTGGGCCTCGGTGGAGCGGGTGCGTGCCGAATATGGTGTCGCGACAGTGAATTTCGTGAAGCCGGGCGTCGGCGAGACGACCCGCGTGCTGCTGCGCCGGGTACCGTGGCGGGTGCTGGTTCGGGAAGCCGACGCGCCCGAACACGCGCATATCCGCCTGCTCGCCGCGGCGCGCAATGTCCCGGTGGAGGTGGTCGAAGACCTGGCCTACTCCTGCATGGGCCTGATCAAGGAGCTGGATCAGTGACCGCCGACGCGCTGTTCGCCACCGATCTCGATCGCACGATGATCTTCTCGCGCAACGCGTTCGGCGGCGCCGATGACGTGGCGAAGCAGTGTGTGGAGTACTACGAGGGCGAGCCGCTGTCGTATATGACCACCACCGCCGTGGAACGGCTGGCCGCCCTCGCCGCCCTCGCGCCGGTCATCCCGACGACGACCCGCACGATCGAACAGTTCCAGCGAATCGAGCTGTCCGGCGCGCCGTGGCGCTACGCCATCACCAGCAATGGCGGCAACATCCTGGTCGACGGCCTGCCCGACCCGACCTGGCGGGCCGCGATCGACGATCAGGTCAAGGCCACCGGTGCCACCCTCGCCGAGGTCGGGGCCGAATGGCGGTCCCGCATCGACGATTCCTGGGTCACCAAGTACCGGGAGGCCGACGACCTGTTCTGCTACCTGGTCGTCCGGCCCGAGGCGGTCCCGGAGGGGTTCCTCGCCGAATGGGACGCGTGGTGTCGCACGCAAGGCTGGTCGGCTTCGCAGCAGGGTCGCAAGATCTACACGATGCCCGATGCGGTCTGCAAGAGCCTGGCCGTCGCCGAGGTCCGCCACCGACTGGTGGAATCCGGTGAATTGTCCGAGCACGCAGAGCTTTTCACCGCGGGCGACGGCGCGCTGGACGCCCCGATGCTGACCGCGGCCGATGCGGCGATCCGTCCCCGGCACGGTGAACTCGAGGAACTGAACTTCACCAGCCCGAACCTCACCGTCACCGAGTCGGCAGGCATCCTCGCGGGCGTGGAGATCCTGGAGTGGTTCCACGACGCCGTCGAGCGCGCCGCACTGACTGTGGGCGACGCGGCCTGAGGAACCGGTATCAAGGCTGAGGGAACAGCCCCTTCGCCAGCACCGGCCACGACGTCTTGAGATCGTCCTGCCAGTACCCCCACGAGTGGGTGCCGGTCTCGCGGTAGACGAACGTGCCGGGGATGCCGAGCTGATCCAGCCGTGCCTGCAGGTTGTGCGAGGACACGAAGATCGCGCCCTCGATCAGCGCACCGAGGGCCACGGTCTTGGGCGTATCGGCGGGCTTCTCCATCCGGAACGGGCCACCGGGCTGATCGTGAATGCCCGGGATGCCGGTGCCGGTGGACACGAAAAGATGTGTACCGCGCAACTTTTCGGCATTGACCAGCGGATCGTTGGCCGCCCACAGCGGCCCACCGACCGGACCCCACATGTTCTCGGCATCACCGCCGCCGTACAGCTCGACGGTCAGCTTCACCGCCTGCTGTCCCGCCGGATCACTGACCTGGGTGAGCCCGCTGTAGACCGCCGCGCTGCGGAACAGGCCGGGCTTGGCGATGGCCAAGTTCAGCACGGGGATACCCGACATCGACAGGCCCGCAATGGCATTGACCCCGTTGGTGCCCAGCGCCGCATCGATGAGCGGCGGCAGCTCCTCGGCGATGTAGGTCTGCCACTTGTTCACGCCGAGCACCGGGTCCGGCTTGACCCAATCGGTGTAAAACGTCCACGCCCCGCCGATGATCTGCACGACGTTGACGTCCTTGTCGGACAAGAAGTCCAACGCATCGGTCCGCAGCTGCCACGAGGCGCGGTCCACCCCGCCACCCGCACCGTTGAGCAGATACAGCGCCGGTTTCGGAGTAGCGGTATCGGCCGGACGCTGGACATCGACCGGGAACGTCTGATTCATCGCGGCCGAGTGCACGAACAGCCGCAGATGCCGCGCATCGGTGACCTCCATCCGCTCGATGAAGGACCCATCCGGCGAGGTCACGGAGCCGAGAGTCACACCGGGCGCACCGACAGGCGCGGCGGACACTGGGATACCGGAAACGATCGACGCGGCAACAGCGCACAGCACCGCCGCCACGACCCGTCGAATGCTGCGACGCTGCACTGCGCCCACTCCTCTGATCGAGCAACCGCCGACTCATACTCTCGGCGGCCCTCACCGTAACGGCACTCCCGCATGCGCCGTCAGCTTTTGGAGTGTACTCGTTTCAGAATATTTCCGCCCGCCCGAAGAGCTCGCTCAGTAGTGCTGCTGCTGACCGGCGAGCTGCTGCTGGACGACCCCTTGGATCCGTTGCAGACCACCCACGGTGATACCGCTCTGCAGCTGCCCTTCGATGGTCCTGACCAGCGCGTTGTCGCTCATGACCTTCTCCGAGGACTGGATCAGCACGGTGCCGGCGCCGGTGAAGTCGAACTGGCGCTCCTCGCCCGAGTTGGCGCCCATCCTGGCCGCACCGGCCGCCAGGAAGCTGCCGATCCAGCCCTGGTCGTAGTGGTGGCTGGGGGAGGGGCAGTCGGCCCAGCCGACCAGCGCTTCGGGGTCGACGCGCAGCGGGGGCTCGGCGAACATGACCGGGCCGTTGGAGGAGGCGAGGAACTTGCCGGTGCCGATCAGGGTGAGGAAGCCGGGCACGATCGACTGCTTGAGCGCCAGGCCCGGCTCGAAGGCGAGCAGGTTGGCGCCGCGGATGGTGAGGTTGCCGTCCTCGAGATCGTAGGAATTGATGTCGTAGCCGCGGTCGCCGATGATCAGCTTGCCGTGGCCCTCGGCCACCACGTACTCACCGGCGAACAGCGGCGCCGAGAACTGGCTGCTCACCATGTGCATGAGGTTGCCCTGCAGGCCGTGGGTGAGCATCTGGAACTGGATCTGGCCGTAGTAGGCGATCATCGCGCCCTTGCGCATGAACCACGGGCCGGTCAGGTCGATGCAGTAGGCGTAGCTGTTGCCCGGGATGTTGTCGCTGGCACCGAGATTCATCGGGGAGAGGATTTGGCTCATCGACTCACAACTTCTCTTCTGAGGCCTGCACGTACACGACACCCTGTCCGTGGCAATGCAATTGCATCGCCTCGCCGGCGCCGCGGCCGACCGCGTCGCGCCAGCTCATCGCCGCCTTGAGTTCGGTCTGCACATTGCCGTAGGCGGCGACGAACGCCTGCGGGTCGACGACCACCGGATTCGGCCCGCCCACTTGCAGTTCCAGGAAACCGCCGTGGGCCAGCAGCACCGCCGAACCCTGTCCGCTGAGCTGGGTGGTGAACATGCCCTGGCCGGTCGCGACACCGGCGGCTGCGCCGCGCAGCGCACCCATCAGGCCGCCACCACCGCCGCCACCACCGGAACTCGCCACCGAGACGACCGAGGCCTGCAGACCCGCGGTGTTGGCCAGCAGTCGCGAGGCCTCGGCGCGCAGCACCGCGCCCTGCTGCATCTGCACCACGTGCACCTCGAGCCCGGCGAATCCGTAATGGACGACGCCGTTTCCGCGCGCCAGCATGGTGCGCTCGTGCTCGCCCGCCATCATGGCGCCCGCCATTCGCATCAGCCCGCCGCCGCCCATCCCGGGCCCGGCGCCGGGAATCTGGTGCGGCGCGAACGCGATCTGACCCTGGTAGAACAACATCGCGCCGGTCCGGGCGACGACGCCGCCCGCCTGCCCGACATCGACCTTGACGACCTTGCTGTTGACCTTCTCGAACATCGCCGTCCCCTACCGTTCCGCCGGCTGGATCAGCACGACACCCTGGCCGTCCCACCGCAGTGAGAACGCCTCGCCCGCGTCCTGGCCGACCATCGTGCGCCAGGAGACATCGGTGACGAAGGACTGGTTGAGGTTGCCGCGGGCCGCGACGAACGCGTCCGGATCCACGATCAGCGGATACTGCGGCGAGACCTCGAGATGGATCAGCGGACCGCCCGCCGACAGCAACGCCACCTGGCCCTGTCCGCTGACGGTGGTGGTGAACAGGCCGTTGCCCGCCGACATGCCGCCGACACCGGCGAACCGCACATCGGTGCGCAGATTGCCCGCGAAGGCGAGCAACTGCTGCGACTCGACCTGCAGCGTCTCGTTGTTCAGGTCGACCACGGTGACGTTCTGGCCGTTCACGGCGAAGAACACGCGACCGTTGCCGGTGCATTCCATGAGCGACAGCTTCTCGCCGGTGGCGCGGCGCTTGAGGCCGGACAGCACGCCCTCGCCGCCGCCGAACCCGGCCGATTTGAACTGCACATTGCCTTCGTAGGCGACCATCGAGCCGGAGATCGCGCGGATACTCGTCCCCGCGAGGTGGGCCTCGATCACCTTCTTCGATTGTTCGAACAGCTGCGCCATGACGGCCCTGGAGTCCCCTCTGGACAGGCGGGTGGAATGCCCGATATCTACTGCGTGGTCACCCTAACCGATCGATCGGGCACGCGCGGTGGCTGCGGAGCGCGGACGCTCGCGCTCGCTTTCTCGTAGAGTGACAGGCGACCGCACCGACAAGCGAAGGGTCGAACTTGTCTGCAACACTCGCCAAGGGCCAGAACGGTCCACTGGCCGTCAGTGACGTGGTGATCTCGCTTCAGCTCACGGCACCGGCCGATCTGTCCGCACTGCTCGTGACCGAGCAGGGCAAGGTCCGCACCGATGCCGATTTCGTCTTCTACAACCAGCCGAGTGGGCCCGGCGTCGATCTGCGCCCCGGTCCGGCGGGTCAGGCGGCCTCCCTTGCGGTTTCGCTGCCCTCGGTGCCCGCCGACATCGACCAGATCCGCGCCGTCATCACCCTCGACGACGCGACGAGCAACTTCGGCCGGTTCGCCCCGCCCACCGCGATCGTCTCCGACGCCGCTGGTAATCGGCTGTTCGAGTACCGGATCGACGGGCTCAACGCCGAGTCGATCGTGATCGCGCTCGAGCTGTACCGCCGTCAGGGCAGCTGGAAAGTGCGCGCCGTCGGTCAGGGCTATGCCGGTGGGTTCGCCGCGCTGGTCACCGATCACGGTGTGCAGGTGGACGATTCGCCCGCGCCCGCCGCCGCGCAGCAGGCCGCCCCGCCGCAGCCGGCGCCGCAGCAGGCGCCGCCCGCGTATCCGGCGCAGTCGGCGCCGAGCTACCCGCAGCAGCCCGCGCCCGCCTACGCCCCGCCCGGCGGTGGCTACCCGCCGCCGCCCGCCCCGGCGCAGCAGCCGCCGGCCGGCGGTTACCCGCCGCCGCCCGGTCCCGGCTCCGGCTACCCGCCGCCCGCGCAGGCCGCCCCGCCGCAGCCTGCCGGTGAGATCAGCCTGAGCAAGGACCGCCCGGTCAGCCTGCAGAAAGGCCAGCGGGTCACCCTGCGCAAGGAGGGCGGCGCCGCGCTCACCTTCGTCAAGATGGGCCTGGGCTGGGACCCGGTGCGCACCCGCGGCATGTTCGGCAATCGCACGGTCGACATCGACCTGGACGCCTCGGTCTGCCTGTTCGCCGACCAGAACCTCGTCGACGTCGCCTACTACGGCCAGTTGTCGTCCAAGGACGGCTCGGTGCGCCACCAGGGCGACAACCTGACCGGCGAGGGCGAGGGCGACGACGAGATGATCCTGGTGGATCTGACCAGGATCCCCGCGCACATCTCCACGCTGCTGTTCATCGTCACCTCCTACAAGGGGCACACCTTCGAACAGGTGCAGAACGCGTTCTGCCGCTTGATCGACGGCACCACCAACGGTGAACTCGCCCGCTACACCCTCGCAGGCGGCATGCCGTTCACGGCGATGGCGATGGCCAAGGTGTACCGGGTCGGCGGTGACTGGAAGATGCAGGCGCTCGGCGAGGGCTTCCAGGCCAAGCATCCCGGTGAGGCCGTGCCGCAGCTGGGCCGGTTCCTCGGCAGAGACTAGGCAGTACGAACAGAGCAGGGCATACACGTGATTCACCTGAAGGCGGGTCAGAACACCGCGCTGACCGCCGACACCGTGCGTTTCACCGCGCACACCGCAGGCACCGTCGATCTCGGTGCGCTGGTGGTGGGCGAGGATCTGCGGGTACGCGACGAGCACGATCATGTGTGTGCGTCGCGGCCCGCGGCTCCCGGCGTCACCTTCGCCGGTGGCGCGGTGGATATCGCACTGGCGCAGGTCAGGTCGGACGCGCATGCCGTGCTCCTGTTCGTCACCGCCGGGCACGTGCTCGGCACCGTCACCGCGACACTGACCGAGAACGGCACGCCCACAGCCGAATTCGTGATCTCACCCACCGCGGGGGAGAGCGCGCTGATCTGCTTCGAGGTGTATCGCCGCGGTGGCGGCTGGAAGCTGCGCGCGCTCGGCCAGGGGTATGACGGCGGGGCGGCGCAGCTGCTGCCCGCCCACGGCGTGCCCGCCCCCGCGACACCGCAGGCCACCACGCCGACCGAGACGGCCGAGCGGCCCGCCGGTGCGCCGGGCATCCCGCTCGAGGTCGAGCACGGTCTGCAGCGGATGTGGATGATCTTCGAGGACGCGGCCCGTTCCGCGGCCGCACTGGTCTCGGCCCGCGACTACGCCGCCAAACGGCTGGATCAGGAACTCTCCGACGCGGTCTCGAACCCGGCGACCCGCAACACCCCGGCCGCTGACGCGGCTCGCGCCGAGGCGCAACGCAGGCACGACGAGCTGGTCGGCCTCGCCGATTCGGATCATCGACGCGACAGCGACCACCTTGCTCGCGAGATCGCCGAGGCCGATTCCGTCATGCCCGCCGCGCTCGCCTCCTGGCTCGCCCCGGCCTGGACCACGAAAGCCGCACGCAGCGACGGCATCCGGCTCGGCGAGCTGTACGCGCACGACCGCGGTGAGCTGCGCGTACCGTATTGCGTTCCGGTGCCGCTGAATCGGCCGCTGTGGGTCGACTCCGAGTCCAGCGCCGCCGCGTCCCGCGTGGTCGGCGCGCTGGTGGCGCGGCTGGTCGCGGCGCTGCCGGACAAGCCGACCCGGGTCGACCTGATCGACCTCACCGGTGGCCTGCGCGGGCTCGCCGCTCCGCTCGCCCCGCTGCTCGCGGGTCCGGTCATCGTCGACCACGCCGACATCCCGGGTCGCCTCGGCGCGCTGGCGCACGCGGCCGAGCTCGCCGAAATCGCTTACAACAGTGGGCAAGCTGTGCCACCGTCCGAGCATCGGATCCTGGTGGCGGCCGACTTCCCGCACGGTTATCAGGCCACCGATGTGGTGCACCTGGGTCAGCTGATGGTGCGCGGCGATCTGATCGGGCTGTCGCTGGTGATCGTCGGCAGCGGCGGTGTCGACTTCGGTGACGGCCCGCTGTCGTTGCTGTCCCAGTCGTGCAGGCACCTGCCCACCATGCCCGGCACCCCGCTGTTCGACCCGTGGACCGGCAACGCCTGGGAACTCGACCTCGACATGCTCCCGGCCGAACCCGAGCTCCAGGCCCGCTACCTGCGGATGTAGCGCTCAGTCCACCATCGACGCGGGTCGCACACTGGTGCAGGCCTGCCGGGGGCGCAGGAATTGCGGCAGCCACGGCAGCAGCGGGTCGGGTGCGCGGTCGAGGATTCCGCCCGCCGGATCGTCGACGTAGTCGCGGCGCACCAGATCGTCCTGGGGACGCAGGATCTCGTGGACGATCAGCGCGCACAGGCCGAGGACGGCGAGGTCGCGCAGCACGACGGTGCCGGTGAACCACTGCTCGGGCAGGCCCTTGGCGTCCTCGCCGAGGTAGTAGTACATGCGCGGTACCCAGACCAGCGCGTCGATCGTCATCCAGGCAAGCAGGATTCGCCGATGCGGGAGCGCGAGCACCGCCAGCGGCACCAGCCACAGCGAGTACTGCGGGCTCCACACCTTGTTCGTCAGCAGGAACGCGGCGACGACCAGGAAGCACAGCTGCGCGACCCGCGGGCGCCGTGCCGCGGTCAGCGCCAGGTAGGCGATGCCGGCGCAGGCCGTCAGGAACAGCAGCAGCGAGACGGTGTTCAGCACGGTCGGCGGCTGGCCGTGTTCGAGCGGCCCGTCGAAACCGCCCCACCCGGTGAACGAGGTGATCACGTTGTAGATCGAATCCGGGTCGGCGTGCCGGGTGGTGTTGAGCCGGAAGAACTCTCGCCAGCCATCCGGATACAGCACGGCGATCGGCAGGTTCACCGCGATCCAGGTGCCCGCCGCGGCGAACACGGCGAGGGTGGCCGCGCCGAGCGGGCGCAGCGCGAAGAATTGTGTCCTGGCTGGGGTTTCGCGCAGCCAGGTGCGGGCGGTGTCGAGGCTGTCGACGTCACGCAAACGCAGGCCCGCCCGCGCGGCGGGTAGTCGCTGCATCGGATCGGCGCGCAGGCACAGCACCAGAATCGGACCGAGCAGCAGCAGCGGATAGAGCTTGGCCGCACCGCCGAGACCGAGCAGCACACCGGCCAGCACCGGTTTGCGCCGTGCCCAGGCCAGCAGGCCGGTGGCCGCGAAAGCCGTTGCCAGCGCGTCGAAGTTGGTGAACGCGTGCACGATCACCAAGGGCGACACCGCGATCAGCGCCGCGTCCCAGACGCGCCGCCCGGCTAGTCGCGAGGACGCCCACACGGTGATCAGCCAGCCCATTGCCAGACCGAGCGCGACGACATTGAAATACACCACCACCGACAGCGCGCCCGGCAACGGCAGGTTGTCCCAGACATTGCCGATCAGCATCGCCGCGTACTGGTACAGGCCCGAAAGCACCGGATACTCCATGTATCTGGTCTCGGTGCCGCCGTCGGGGGTCGACTCGGTCCAGGACTTCTTGTACGGGAACGCGCCCTCGTTGAGCCGTTCCGCGCCGTAGAGCGGCACCGTGTCGGAGTAGCACATGGCCACGTACTGGCGGCCGTTGTTCCAGTCCAGCATGAGGCCGCCCGCGCCGTCGCCGGTCTGCTGGATGCAGCCCGCCTTCGCGAACCAGCCGAGCGCGAGGAATACCACGGTGAAGGCGAACATCACCCGCAGCGGCGTCCAGAACCGCACCCGGCCGATCAGCGCGTGCTCGCCGACCGGGCCGCCGATCACCGTCGACAGCTGCGCGGTCAGCGAATCGTTGCGGCTCGGCTTATCTCGCGCATCTATCGAGCGCAGGTCGGGGGCGAGCTGGGCGGGCGCGACGTACTGCACTCCGCGGCCAGGCCGGGTACCACTCGACGCCGGCTGGTCCGCGAGTTGCTGATCGGTCACGACATCCGAGGCTACCGGTGGCTACCGGGATCTGGTCGGCGTGGTTCCCCCGCCACTCTCGTTGTCGTTGTTCCCGCCGCCCGTACCGGGCCTCGTGCCACCGCCGGTGCCTCCGCCGGTGCCGTTGCCGTTGGTCGGCGGCGAACCGTCCGCGGGCGCGGTCGGCTGACCCGGCAGCGGGCCGGTCGTCGTCTCCGGCGTCTGCTGCGACGGTTGCTGCCCGGCGGGCTGCTGCACGCCGGGCACCGGAATCCGGATACCGGGCAGGATCTCGACCTGCGACGGCACGATCACCGGCGGCGCGAGCGTCGGCGCGGTGGTGGACGGTGGCGTGTAGGGCGCCGACCACTCCGGCACGCCGGCCTGGCCCTTGATCGGGGCCGGCTTGGGGAACGACTCGTTGGGCGTGCCGGACAGCGCGCCGTCCATCGTCGCCTTCCAGATGTCGGAGGGCAGACCGGAACCGTAGATGCTGCCGCCGCCGTAGTTGCGCAGCGGATCACCCTGCTCGGTGCCGACCCACACCGCGGTCGACAGCGACGGGGTGTAGCCGACCATCCAGGCGTCGCGGTTGTTGCCGGTGTCGCCGAGCTGGTGGGTACCGGTCTTGGCGGCCGACTCCCGGCCACCGGCCAGGTTGTGGTTGCGCGAGTACGCCGCGATCGGCTTCATCGCCGCGGTGACGTTGTCGGCCACCGCCGCGCTCACCCGCTGCTCACCGGCGGGCTCGCCGCGATCGAGCAGCACCTGACCGTCGGCGGTCACGACCCGCTGCACGAAGTGCGGTGCGTGGTACATGCCCGAAGCGGCCAGCGTGGCGTAGGCCGAGGCCATGTCCAGCGGTCGCGACTGGTACTGGCCGAGGATGATGCCGTTGTTCGGGCCTGCGCCGTTCGGCTCGGTCAGGGTGGCGCCGATGCCGGGCAGTTCCTCGGGGATGCCGAGCTTGTGGCCCATGTCGGCGACCTTCTGCGGGCCGTTCTGCATGTCGAGCTGCATGCGGTAGAAGCTGGTGTTCAGCGACCGCTTGAGCGCCTCGGCGATGGTGCACATGCCGCAGGACTCGCCCTCGACATTGCCGATCTGGATGCCGTTGACGGTGATCGGCGAGCTGTCGTAGAGCTGCGAGAGCGGAATGCCCATCTCGAGGTTCGCGGCAAGGCCGATCACCTTGAACGAGGAGCCCGTCGGCAGACCGGCGTTGGCGAAGTCGAAGCCCTGGCCGTCCTCACCGCCGTAGTAGGCGCGCACCGCGCCGGTGCGCGGGTCGATCGAGACCACCGCGGTCCGCAGGTTCTCCGGCTCGCCCTCCAGCTTGGAGCGGGCGGCCTTGACCGCGGCCTCCTGCGCCTTCGGATCGATCGTCGTGGTGATCTGCAGGCCCTCGGTGTTGAGCTGCTGTTCGCTGATGCCCGCCGAGGACAGTTCCTTGAGCACCTGGTTCTTCACCAGGCCCTCCGGGCCGGAGTCCTGGCTCTGATCGCCCAGCGACGACAGCGACACGACCTGCGGGTACTGCATCGAGGACCGCTCGGCCGTCGGCAGGTTACCGCCGGCGACCATGCCGTCGAGCACGTAGTTCCAGCGCGTCCTTGCGCCCTCGGGGTTCTTCTCCGGATCGAGCAGCGAGGGCAGCTGGATGGTCGCGGCGAGCACCGCGCCCTCGGACACGGTCAGCTCCTGCACCGGCTTACCGAAGTACGCCTTGGCCGCGGCATCGATGCCGTACGCGCCACGACCGAAGTAGATCGTGTTCAGGTACGCGGCGAGGATGTCCTCCTTGCTCCACTGGCGGGCCATCTTGGCCGAGATCACCAGCTCGTGCATCTTGCGCTGCATCGAGCGCTCGTCACCGACCAGCGCGTTCTTCACGTACTGCTGGGTGATCGTGGAGCCACCACCGGCGCTTTCCTTGCCGAGGACGTTGTCGCGGGCCGCGCGCGCGAAGCCCGACACCGAGAAGCCCGGGTTGGTGTAGAAGTCGCGGTCCTCGGCGGCGATCACGGCATTGCGCACGTGCGGCGGGATCTGATCGATCGAGACCTCGGTGCGGTTGCCCTGCGGCGGGACCACCCGGCTGATCTCGGTGGTGCCGTCGCTGGCGAAGATCGTCGCGACCTGGTTGGTCTCCAGATCACCCGGTTTCGGCACCGAGACCGCCGTGTAGGCGACGAGGAACACCGCGCTCGGCACGACGATGGCCAGCGCCATCAGCACGTACATGGTCCGGCGAATGGCCCGCCACGGCATCTTCCTCACCGAACCACCACTACCGGAGCCGTCGTCGCCGCCGCCACCGTCGCGGCGGCTACGCGGTCCGGTCGGCGGCGGAGTGCCGCCCGTGCCGGTGGCTCTGCGCTCACCGGTCGTCGGACCGCCGGGACGGCGACCGGCGCCGGGGCGCGCGGTCGCGGGCGACGGACCGGTCCTCGGTCGGTTCACATCATCGGTGCCGCGGACGGGCCTGGCCGCGTCGGGGTGAGCCGCCCGCACGGTCGACTCGTCACGCCCTGGGCGCGGAAGTTTCTGGGTGGCGCCTGCGCCGGGCGGCGGTACGGGCCGACCAGGCTGGCCCGGCCTGCCCTGCGGCGGCCTGCCCTGACCCGGCGCTCCCGGTCCACCCTGCGGACCGGCAGGTCGCTGGGGAGGCGGGCCAGGCCGGCGTGGCGGCATGCCGCCCGGCGGCGGAACCTGCCGATTCGGCGGCGGGCCGCCCTGCGGACCACGTCCACCGGGCACCGGGCCACGCCCGCCCTGCTGGCCGGGGCCTGCGGGCGGCATCGGCCGACGCGGCGGCGGGGCAGGCCGGTCACCCGGCTGCGGAGGGAGACCCGGCTGTGAACCCCGAGCCGGACGGCCGCGCTGCGGATCATCGCCGAAGGGGGAGGACTCGTAGGGCGAACTCACTGACCAGATCTCCATAACTTGTAAGGTTCAACCGGCACACGACATCCGCGCCGGACAACCGGCGCGGATACCTTGCACCCCGAACAGCGGCTCGTCATGCGGTGGCCACCATCACTCCGGCGGCTCCTTCATCCGGCCGCCCCATCACTCGGCCGCAGAGCGCCGCCCCGCTCGCGAACTCGTCCGGCGGCGGGCCGGCGCGGGGGCCGAGCCGAGCACATACGACTGCACCAGATGGTTCCAGCTGCACGAGCGGCACACCTCGACGACATGCACCGAGAATTCCTCGTTCGACTCTGCCATCCTGACCAGCTCCTCAGGTGTCCGAGCGGAACCGGCCACCTGGCCGAGCCCGTCCCCGTACACCCACGAAACCAAGGTCAGCTGCTCTTTCCGGCAGATCGGGCAGGTGACCTCGCTGCCCCGGCCATGGAACTTGGCGGCCCGGAGCAGATACGGATTCGCATCGCACACCTCGGCGACACCGACCCTGCCCGCGTAGACGTCAGCCAGCAGCGACCTGCGCCGGAGCGCATAGTCGACCACCTGCCGCTGAATTCGCACGATCACCAGAGTAGCCGGGATTGATTTGCCGTGCCGGTGGCACCGCTGCATCCGTGGTCTCGTCGTAAACTCCCGATACCGGGGTCGGCCCGGGTATTTCCGCAGGTGAGGCGAGCCAGAACGATGGCTGATTCCGGGCAGGCGCGCAGCGCCGCCGATTCCGTGACGAGGGCGCGTGATATCGATCGCGCGCAGGTGTCGACCGTGCTTGACGCGGCCTACGCCGAGGGCCAGCTGGGTGCGCAGGAGTACCACGACCGCGCGGCTCGCGCCGGTACGGCGAGGACCCTTGGCGAGCTGGAAAGGCTGACCGCAGACCTGCAGTCACCGGCTGTTTTCGGTGGTCAGGCCGCGATCGAACGGAAGCGCTTCGGCCGCAGGCACTCCGGTGAGTACCCCGCGCGGACCAGAGCCCGCGACGTCGACCGCGCCCGCACGACCGCGGCCTTGGACTCGGCTCGGGCCGATGGCCAGCTCGATGCCGACGAGCACACAGCCTTCACCGAATTGGCTTCGGAAGCACGCACTCTCGGTGATCTGTCCACCCTGGTTGCCGAATTGCAGCAGCGACCGGCGGCGCCGGTGAAGCCGAAGGCGCGCAACACCTTCCGGATCGCCACCATCGCGGCGGCAGTGCTGGTCGGTATCGGCTGCTTCGGGTGGACGGTTCGCGAGGACCAGCCGGCGCCCGCCGTGGCCGCGGCGGACGCGATCAACTACAACGCGGCGCCACCCCTGGTGATCCCCACGCCGACGCTGACCACCCTCGTCGGTTTCGTCCAGTTCCGCGACGACTACCGGGTCAAGTTCGGCGACACCCTCGTCGACGAGGCCGTCCTGCACGACGAGCACGCCTCGGCCGTCCGGCGCGCCCCAGGCAATCCCAACTGGACCGCCGACTACGGCTACCGCGGTGGCTTCGCCCGATCCAGCTCGCAGATCACCACCCGCAAACGCGACGCGATCGATATCGATCTGGCGCAGGTGAACGCGGAGGCCCTCGGAGCAGCGCTGACGAACGCAGCCGCCACCGTCCGGGTGCCCAACGGTGCGGTCACCCACTTCCGGATCGCGAACGACAGCTGGTCGGGGCGGCCGGGGATCACGATCTTCGTGCGCAACGAGGTCGCCCAGTCGGGGCATTTCGTCCTCGCGCTGTCGGGCGAAGTGCTGAAGACCTACCCGTACGAAGGATGACCGAGCGATGAAGACCCCGTCCCCGGCGAAGAACCTGCGTGCCCGCGACGCCGACCGCGCCGACGTGTGCGCCCTGCTCGACGCCGCCCTGGCCGACGGCCAGCTGACCGCCACCGAACACGACAAGCGCACCGCGACCGCGATGCGGGCCGAGACCTTCGGTGCCCTCGACCGCCTCGTCGACGATCTGCAGGTACCGGGCGACCTGGCGGCGGCCCCGGTCGCCAGGGGCGTGCCGCGCGCACCCCGGCGCTGGTGGATCCCGGTCGGCGCGGTGGTGCTGGCCGCGCTGCTCGGCGCGGGCGCGGGCCTGATCGGCCGCGCGGCGGGCGAGGCCGTCTTCGGCGACCCGCTGCCCGACCTCACCACCGGCAACGGCTTCGCGCACTTCGTCGCCGCCTACCGCACCGAATACGGCAGCACCATCGCCGACGAGCTGACGCTGTACCCGGAGTACGCCATCGTCGAACGGGATTCCGGGCGGCCGGGCAAGCAGGACGAGCTGCAGTATCGCGGTGACTTCAAGGCGTGGGGTTCGCAGGGCAGCCGGCCGCCCGACACCAAGTCGTTCGACCTGGCCGGCGTCGACATCACCCGCTACGCCCGGCTGATGTCCGGCGCCTCCCAGACCACCCGGGTCCCCAACGGCTGGGTCTCGCATGTGCTGGTCAGGTACCCGCCCGGCGGCGGCAAGGACGCCGAGCCGGAGATCAGCATCTACGTCAAGAACGAGGCCGAACAGAGCGGCTATCTGAAGATCCGGCTCAACGGCGAACCCATCGCGGTGTATCCCGCCTAGCCCTGAACAGGCCATCTCACCAGCCATGACCCAGTGATGTGCGTCATTCGGCTAGGCCTTGTTATATCGCTCCGATATAGTTGGAAGTCGCATCCATCGGTTAGGTCCGTTCGGCCTGTCAGGCCGACATAGTCAGGGAGTGAGGTCGGCAAGTGCTCGAATTGGCGATTCTCGGCCTGCTCCTCGACGCGCCCATGCACGGTTACGAGCTGCGCAAGCGGCTGACGGGCCTGCTCGGAGCGTTCCGGGCCTTCTCCTACGGTTCGCTCTACCCGACGCTGCGCAGGATGCAGACCGACGGGCTGATCGCGGAGGAGCTTCCGGAGGGCGCGATCGCGCGCCGTGCGCGCCGCGTCTACCGGCTCACGCCGGTCGGGCGGGAACGGTTCAACGAACTCCTCGCCGACACCGGTCCGCAGAACTACACCGATGACGGCTTCGGCGTTCACCTGGCCTTCTTCAGCCGCACCCCCGCCGAGGCGAGGATGCGGATCCTGGAGGGCCGGCGGCGTCAGGTCGAGGAGCGCCGAGAGGGACTGCGGGAAGCGATCAAGAAGGCCAGCGGCTCGCTGGATCGCTACACCCGTCAGCTCCACCAGCTCGGATTGGAATCAAGCGAGCGCGAAGTGCGCTGGCTCAACGAGTTGATTGCGGCGGAGCAATCGACGAAGGCGGCACCACAGAAAGAGGGAAAGAGCGGCCATGAGTGATGTCAACAAGGTTGGGTCCGGCGAGGTTCGCGTCGCGATCGTCGGTGTGGGCAACTGCGCATCGTCGCTGGTGCAGGGCGTGCAGTACTACAAGGATGCCGATGAGAACGCCACCGTTCCCGGCCTCATGCACGTCAAGTTCGGTCCCTATCACGTCAAGGACGTGAAGTTCGTTGCCGCGTTCGACGTCGACGCCAAGAAGGTCGGCTTCGACCTGGCCGAGGCGATCTTCGCCAGCGAGAACAACACGATCAAGATCTCCGATGTGCCGCCCACCGACGTGACGGTTCTGCGTGGCCCCACCCTCGACGGCATCGGCAAGTACTACGCGCAGACCATCGAGCAGTCCGAGGCGCCCGCGGTAGACGTGGTCAAGGCGCTCAAGGACGCCAAGGTCGACGTCATGGTCTCCTACCTGCCCGTCGGCTCGGAAGAGGCCGACAAGTTCTACGCCCAGTGCGCCATCGACGCGGGCGTCGCCTTCGTCAACGCGCTGCCGGTGTTCATCGCCTCCGACCCGGTCTGGGCGCAGAAGTTCGTCGACGCCGGCGTGCCGATCGTCGGTGACGACATCAAGTCCCAGGTCGGCGCGACCATCACCCACCGTGTGATGGCCAAGCTGTTCGAGGACCGCGGCGTGGTGCTCGACCGCACCTACCAGCTCAACGTCGGCGGCAACATGGACTTCAAGAACATGCTCGAGCGTGATCGGTTGGAGTCGAAGAAGGTCTCCAAGACCCAGGCCGTGACGTCGAACCTCACCGGTTCGCTCGCGGGCAAGGTCCACGACCGCAACGTCCACATCGGTCCCTCGGACTACGTGGAGTGGCTCGACGACCGCAAGTGGGCCTACGTCCGTCTCGAGGGCCGCGCCTTCGGTGACGCCCCGCTGAACCTGGAGTACAAGCTCGAGGTGTGGGACTCGCCCAACTCGGCGGGCATCATCATCGACGCCGTCCGCGCGGCCAAGATCGCCAAGGACCGCGGCATCGGCGGACCCGTCATCCCGGCCTCGGCCTACCTGATGAAGTCCCCGCCGGAGCAGATCGCCGACGACGTCGCGCGTACTCAGCTGGAAGCGTTCATCATCGGCGCCGAGTAAGCACAGACGAAAAGAGCCGGTGGGCGCGAACTTTCGCGCCCACCGGCTCTTTTGTCGTCAGTCCAGCGAGACGTACACCTCGACACTCGTCGGGCCGGTGTAGCGCTCGAGCTCGGCCGTGTGCGAGCGGGTGATGGTGCCCGCGTTCTCGGCCTTGATGACCTGGGCCCACGCGGTGCGCAACAGGTCGTACGGCTTGTCGGAGACGACGAACTTGGCATAGCGACCCGCGGGGATGCGCGTCAGCACGTCGCCCTCGTCGATGTCGTCGAGCCCGCCGACCTCATAGCCGAGAACCGCGACCGCGTGGTCGTTCTGGCCGATGTAGGCGGCGGCGCGAGGAACCGCCTTCTCCCTGGATAGGTATCGATCCCAGGTGAAGTTCACCAGGTCGAGGTCGCGGGCGGTCACCTCGCGACCGGCCAGCGGCACGGTGAGTCCCGCGATCAGACCGTCGGAGAGGGTGACGATCTCGAAGTCGACAGTCATGGCTATTCGCCGCCCTTCTCGTCGATCAGCGAAACGAAGATCTCGACCGTGCGCTCGTCCGGATACTGCTCGTAGTCGCCGGAGTACGCGCGCTCGAACTCACCGGCGGCCTCGGCGTCCCAGATCTGGCGCCACAGCGCGACGATCGTGTCGCCGCGGTGCTCGCCGCTGGCGACGAAGCGGGCGTAGCGGCCCGCCGGGATGCGCGCGAGCACGTCACCGACCTGGAGATCGGCGAGGGTCTTGCACTCGTAGCCGACGATGTGGGTCAGGTAGGAGTTGATTTCCGTCGCGAAATCGACGTACCCCGTCGCGATCGGTCCCGGTAACTGAGGTCTCGCCATCAGGTGCTGCCACGCCTCCACCACCTTGGCGCGGCGCGGCCCCTCCACGGCGAGCGCCGGACTGCGGAGCACAGTGCCCGCGATCAGCATCTCGGGACGGTCAACGACATTGAAATCCACCTGCGTAGCCCCTATGTCTAGTCTCGTCGTCGCTCGAGCGCATATCTTCCCGCATCGATATGACAGGTTTCGCGCCGGGATCGTTCGACGCGTCGTCGCGTCGCGGCAAACCGGCGATGCCGACTGGTCGGGCTGGTTCGCGCTCTGGCCAACGATGTTGCCATGTCCGCGGGGGTGTGGGGTCCGGGTGGCCAATCCGTGATCTATCCACCGCCGTCGCCGCCGAGTCCGGGGAACAATTCGCCGGGCGCGGAGGAGGGGCGCGGCGCCGGCGGGATGATGATCAGCGGCGCCGGATTGCGTGACGGGGTGGTGGTCGGCGGGGTGATGAGCTCCGGCACCGGGTTGCGCGGCGCGTTCGTCGGCGGGTTGAGGATGTCGTAGGGACTGCCGCCACCCGGCGCGGCGGGGGCGGGGGCAGGCACCAGCGAACCGCCGCGGCCGGGCAGTGCGGGCGTGGGGAACTGCTCGACCGGCGTACCCGCCAGCGCGGTGTCCATCACCTGCTTCCAGATGTCGGAGGGCAGACCGGATCCCCAGATCGCGCCGCCGCGCCCGCTGCGCAACGGCTGGGGGTGCTCGGTGCCGACCCACACCGCTGTCGACAGCGACGGCGTGTAGCCGATCATCCAGGCGTCCTTGTTGTCCTTGGTTTCGCCGAGCTGGGTGGTGCCGGTCTTGGCCGCCGACGGCCTGCCCTCGGCCAGCCCGTGCCCGTTGGAGTAGTTGGCGATCGGCAGCATCGCCTGGGTGGTCGCGTCGGCGATGCTCGCGATGATCCGCTGCTCCGGCTCCGGAAGCTGAACGCCCACAAGGTTATCCGGTGCGCCGCGGTCGAGCAGCACCCGCCCGTCGCCGGTGCTCACCCGCTGCACGAAGTACGGCTGGTGGTAGACGCCGGACGCGGCCAGGGTCGCGTACGCCGAGGCCATGTCGAGCGGGCGCACCAGGTACTGCCCGAGCACGATCCCGTTGAGCGGGGGATCGCCTGCTTCGGTGAGGGTTCGGTCTTCCAGACCGGGGATGTACTCGGGGATGCCTGCCAGGTGCGCGGCCTCGGCGACCGAGCGCGGGCCGTCGGCCATCGTCATGGTGAGGCGGTAGAAGCTGGTGTTCAGTGAGCGTTTGAGCGCCTCGGTGAGCGCGCAGCGCCCGCAGGAATCGCCCTCGACATTGGTGATCGTGGTGCCTCGGTCGACCACCGGCGAACTGTCGATCGCCCTGGTCGTCGGGATGCCCTGCCGCTGGGCCGCGACGAGCGCGAAAACCTTGAACGACGAACCGGTTTGCAGCGGGGCCTGCGCGAAATCGAAACCGGTGCCGTCCTCGCCGCCGTAGTAGGCGCGCACCGCACCGCTGCGCGGATCGATCGAGACCACCGCGGCGCGCAGTTCCGGCGGCTGCCACTCCAGCCGCTGACGCACCGTGTCGACAGCGCCCGCCTGCGCTACGGGATCGATGGTCGTGGTGATCTGCAGTGCGCCCGTGTTGATCTCGGCGTCGCTGAGGCCTGCGGCGCGCAGCTCGCGCAACACCTGGGTGCGAATGTGGCCTTCGGGCCCGAGCGCCACCGGTTCGGCCGGGATGTCGGCGAGCGGGATGATCGGCGGGAACACCGTCGCGTCACGGTCGCCGGGGGCGAGCACCTTCATCTCGACCATGCCGTCGAGCACGTACTGCCAGCGCGCTTTCAGCTGGTCGAGGTGGTTTTCCGGATCGAGCACCGAAGGCGAGCGGATCACCGCGGCGAGCACGGCCCCTTCGGCCAGGGTCAGCTCCGGCACCGGCTTGTCGAAATACGCCTTGGCCGCGGCGGCCATGCCGTATGCCCCGCGCCCGTAGTAGATCGTGTTGAGGTAGGCGGCCAGAATCTCGTCCTTGCTCCACTGCCGCGCCATCTTCGCCGCGATGATCAGCTCGCGCATCTTGCGGGTGACGGTGCGCTCGGAGCTGAGGAAGGCGTTCTTCACGTACTGCTGGGTGATCGTCGAACCGCCGCCGGCATTGTCGTTGCCGAGCAGATTGTCGCGGGCGGCCCGCAGGAACCCGCTCGTCGAATAGCCGGGGTTGGTGTAGAAATTGCGGTCCTCGGCGGCCAGCACGGCATCGCGCACCGGCATCGGCACGTCGGTCAGCGGGATCGGGATCCGATTGCCTCGCGGCGGAATGAATTTCGTCAGCACCGTGGTGCCGTCGGAGGCCAGCACGGTGGCGGGCTGTTCGACGGCGACCTCGGCGGGCTCGGGGATCTCCGAACTCCAGTAGATCGCGACGAACAGCAGCGTCGGCAGGCAGACGAAGATCACGAACAGCGCCGTGATCAGCCGCCGGATCTTCTGGCCCCTGGTGCGTGGGGTACGGGTTTCGTCGTCGGCCAGGCGTGCGGCCTGTGCGCGCCGCGCGGCGCCTTTGCGTGGCTGCTCACGGGCCAGCGGGTCCTTGAATCCGGCGATCGAGGTGTACGGCGCATCCGCATCGGAACGCCGGCGCCCACCCTCGGAGGCCACGACCATCTCCTTCCGGAGCGACGGAAGAACTCACCTGCACCCACGTGCACATCGACAGGTGACTCTACCCGCCGGGGACCGCGGAACCCGGGAGGAGCGCGTGGGGGCGGCGAACGCGCCGCCCCGCACCGATCAGCTCTTCACACCACCGGCGGTCAGACCGGAGATGATGCGGCGCTGGAACACCAGCACCATGATCACCAGCGGCACCGTGACGATCACGCCCGCCGCCATGATCGCCGCGTACGGCTGCACCAGCGGATCGTTGCCGGAGAACTGGGCGATCGCGACCGTGACCGGCCTGGTCGTCTCCCCCGACAGCAGCCGGGCGAGCAGGTACTCGTTGATCGAGGCGATGAACGCCAGGATCGCGGTGGTGAACACCGCGGGCGCCGCCAGCGGCAGCATGATCAGCCGGAACGCCTGCGCCTTGGTCGCGCCGTCGATGCGCGCGGCCTCTTCCAGCTCCCAGGGCAGTTCGGCGAAGAACGACGCCAGGATGTAGACCGTCATCGGCAGCACGAAGGAGATGTTCGGGATGATCATCGCCTGGTACTCGCCGATCCAGCCCAGATCGGTGAACAGCTGGAACAGCGGCGTCACCAGCACGACCGCGGGGAACATCGAGGCCGACAGGATCAGCCCCGAGATCAGGTACTTGCCCGCGAACGCCATCCGGGCCAGCGCGTACGCGGCGAGCACGCCGAGCGTCAGCGCGACCGCGGTGGTCACCGAACCGATGATCACGCTGTTGAGCAGCGCCTGGCCGAAGTTGTTGCCGCGACTGGTGTCGAAGGCGTTGCGGAAGTTGTCCAGCGTCACGTGGGTGGGCCACGGCGTGCTGTCGAAGGTGTAGGCCTGATCGCGGAACGCGACGACCGTCATCCAGTAGAACGGGCCGAGACCCCACACCAGCACGATCAGCACACCGAGGTACATCCGCACGGTGCCGATCCGCTTGCGCCACGACACCGGCTGCACCGGCGCCTCTTCGCGCTCGACGGGCGCCTCTTTCGTCATCGAGATGCTCATCAGTTCGCCTTCCGCTGTTCTTCCTGCGTGCGAACGGCGTTGGCGCCCAGCACCTTCACCAGCACGAACGCGATCGCGAAGACGAGCAGGAAGGTGATCGTCGAGAGCGCTGCGGCGCTGTTGGGGCCCTGGCGCACCTGCTCGACCACCAGGATCGACAGGGTGTTCGTCGAGGGGTTGCCCAGCGTCATGATCGCGGGCAGGTCGTAGATGCGCAGCGTATCCATGGTGCGGAACAGGACTGCTACCAGCAGAGCGGGCTTGAGCAGCGGCAACGTGATGTGCACGAACCGCTGCCACGCCGACGCTCCGTCGACCTTGGCAGCCTCGTACACATCGGCCGGAATCACTTGCAGCCCAGCCAGAATCAGCAGTGCCATGAACGGGGTCGTCTTCCACACGTCGGCCACGATCACCGCGAACCGCGACGCCCACATATCCGAGGTCCACAGGATGTGCGTGCCGAGCACCCGGTTCACGACACCGTCGTACTGGAACATGAACTCCCACAACCGCGCGGTGACGGCGGTAGGAATCGCCCACGGGATCAGCACGGCGGCGCGCAACAGCGCACGGCCGCGGAAGGTCTTGCCCATCACGATCGCCATGCCGAGCCCGAGCAGGGCCTCGAGCGACACCATCACCACCGTGAAGAACAGGGTGACCCCGACCGCTGACCAGAACTGGGAGCCGAGCGTGCCGGTGGGGCACGCGACGACGCCGCCGATCGAGTTGCACTGCTGCAGCAGCCAGTGCGTGTAGTTGCTCAGCCCGGCGCTGCCGCCCTCGACGAACATGCCGGTGGCCGGGTCGATCCCCGAGTCCTTCTGGAAGGACATGATGATCGCCTGGACCACCGGATATCCGATGACCACGGCCAGCGCGACGAGCACCGGTGTGACGAAGAGCCACGCCTTGCCGGATCGTCGCAGTTCCAGCGCTAGCCCGCGCTGCTTGGCTCCCGAAGGATCCGACACCGTTACTACTCTCCTACGGTCTGGTCGGGTCCGCTGCGCGCTCCGCTACGAACCGGCGGTCTCGATGCCCTTTTGCATGCCGGCGACGGCGTCGTCGACGGACTTCGTGCCGTTCAGAGCAGCATAGGCGTTGTCCTGGATGGCCTTCGACACCGCGGGATAGAACGGGGTGACCGGACGCGGCACGGCGCTGGCGATGGATTCCTTCAGCGCGGGCAGGTACGGCATCTTCGCGATCAGGGCAGGGTCGTCGTAGAGCGAGGCGCGCACCGAGGGCAGCGCGCCCGAGGCGATGATCTGCTGGGCCTCTTCGCTGATCAGGTAGCGCACGAAATCGGCCGCGGTGGCCTTGTTCTTGGAGAACGCGCTGATCGCGGCGTTGTAGCCACCCAGGGTCGAAGCGCCGATGCCGGTGTTGCCCGGCAGCGGGGCGACGCCGAACTTGTCCTTCACCGAGGAGGTGTCGGCGTTGGCCTGGGCGTACAGGTACGGCCAGTTGCGCAGGAACAGCAGCTTGCCGGACTCGAACGCGCTGGCGCTCTCGCCTTCCTTGAAGGTGATCGCTTCCTTGGGGATGTCACCGTTCTTGTAGGCGTCGACGAGGACCTTCAGGCCCGCCTTCGACTCCGGGCTGTTCACGGTCGGGGTCTTGCCGTCGGCGCCGACGAAGCTGCCGCCGAAGGCGTTGATGACCTCGGAGGTGTTCACGGTCAGGCCCTCGTAGGGGGCGAGCTGACCGGCGTAGCAGCCGATGTTGTTGTCGCGCGCGATCTGGCACTGACCGAGCATCTCGGTCCAGGTCCGCGGCGGGTTGGGGACCAGGTCCTTGCGGTAGTACAGCAGGCCGCCGTTGGTGTTGCGCGGGGCCGCGTACAGGGTGCCGTTGTAGGTGGCGCTGGCGACGGTCGGCGCGAGCAGCGGCGCGGTGTCGATGGCGAAGGTGTCCTTGAGCGGCTGGATCCAGCCCTTCGCGGCGAATTCCGCGGTCCACGGCACATCGAGGGCGACGACGTCGTAGCCGTCCTGCTTGGCGCGGAAGTGCTCGGCGAGGTCGTCGTGCTGCTGGTTGGCGTCGGCCGACTGCTCCTTGAACGTCACCTGCTCGTTCGGGTGCGCGGCGTTCCACCGGTCGATGAGCTGCTTGACCACCCCGGTCTCGGTGGTGTCCTTACCTTCGACGTAGGTGATCGGGCCGCGGCCCGTCAGGTTCTGGTCGAGCGCGTTGCCTCCGTTGTCACTGGAGCAGGCACTGGCGAACGATGCGGTAAGCAACGCAATCGAGGCAGCAGCCATCGTCGCTCTCGGGACAAACTTCAAGGCCATCGCAGACACTCCAGGGTCGAGACGTGAGCAGCAGCACACCCGTGCGGTGCACAAGGCAACATACATGGTGGCGGGTCCTCGCGTCAGTTCGCTGTCGGCGGGGTGCCCTACCCTCGACGGGGTGACCAGTCCATCGCCGTCGACGCCCGACCGGATGCTCACCCGGATCGGCGGTTTGCTGCGCAAGGCCGAGGCCACCGACAACGAGCACGAGGCAGAGGCTTTTCTCGCCGCGGCCCAGCGGCTGGCGACGAAATCCTCGATCGACCTCGCGGTCGCCCGCTCCCACGTCGCCGACCGTGAGCGCAGGTCCGCACCGGTGCAGCGGATCATCCCGATCGGCGAACCCGGTCGAAAAGGACTGCGCACCTACGTCCAGCTGTTCGTCGCGATCGCCACGGCCAACGATGTGCGCTGCGATGTCGCCCGTAGTTCCGCCCAGGTGTACGCCTACGGTTTCGCCGCCGACATCGACGCCTGCGAGGCCCTGTACGCGAGCCTGCTGATCCAGATGGTTCGTGCCTCGGATCACTACATCAAGTCCGGCGCGTATCGGGAGGCGACGGTCGTCAAGATCGTCGCGGAGAAGCGCTTCGGGCGCACTGTGCGCCGCAAGGTCGAAGCGCCGGTGGCCGGGGTGACCGCGCGGCTGAACTTCCAGATGGCCTTCGCCGCCCGGGTCGGCGCGCGCTTGGCGGAGGTGAAGGCCGAGGTCGTGGCTGAGGAGACGCCTGCCGAGTCGACCGGCACCGCACTGGCACTGCGCGACAAAGAAGTGGCGCTCACCGACTTCTACACCGCCACCTCGGAGGCTCGCGGGACCTGGCGCGGACCTCAAACGTCCACCGGCCACTCGGCTGCCGCCCGTCGCGCGGGTGATCGGGCCGGGCGCACGGCCAGGCTCGGCACGTCGCCGGAGTTACCCGCCGCGCGGGCAAAGCTCACGCGCCGATGATTCCATCGGGTGATGCGCGGAGACATCGAGATACCCAGCGGGCCAAGGTCTATGACGCCGAGCAGCTGGTCCGCGGCGTCTTCGACCGGGCGCAGGAGTTCGGGCACCGCACCGTCGAGGTCTACGGTTCGCAGCTCACGCTGCCCGTCGAGCGCCGCTTCGCCTCCGTCGAATCGGTGCAGTCCTACGTCGACAAGGTCCTGGCGCTGAATTGGGTACGCGCGCAGTGGGACAGGGCCGCAGCGCCGGTCCGGGTGCGCGCGCGAGCTGGGGCATCGGCCGCCCACTACGAACCGGTCGACGCGGTGCTGGCCGTCCCGTTGCACACCGGGGCGACCGCATGGGCGCTGCGCGAGCTGGTGGTGTTGCACGAACTCGCCCACCACCTCGCACTCGCCGACGAAGTGGCGCACGGCCCCGAATTCTGTACTCGCTATGTCGAAGTGGTCGACGGCGTGATCGGCCCCGAAGCCGCCCTGCTGGTCCGGGCGACGTTCGCCGGCTGCGGAGTCCGTTTCGGTTGAGGCGTGTTCCCCGGACGCGGCGAATCCCGCCGATGCGTGACCGGCGGGATTCACTGGACGAGAGTCAGTCCTCGGCGACCTGCACGTCGACCGCGATATTGCCGCGGGTGGCGTTGGAATACGGGCACACCTGGTGCGCCTGCTCGGCCAGCGCCTGCGCGTCCTCGCGCGACAGGTGCGGCAGCGAGACCTCGAGGGCGACGGCCAGCTCGAACCCGCCGTTGCCGTTCGGGCCGATCGAAACCTGCGCGCCGACAGCGGAATCCGCGATGTTCGCGCCCGCCTTCTTGCCGACCAGGCGCAGTGCCGAGTGGAAGCAGGCGGCGTAACCGGCCGCGAACAGCTGCTCGGGGTTGGTGCCCGCGCCGTCGCCGCCCATCTCCTTCGGCGGGGCGAGCACGACGTCGAGCTTGCCGTCGGTGGTGCGCGCGGTGCCGGTGCGGCCTTCGCCGCTGGCCAGGGCTTCGGCGGTGTAGAGGACCTGCATGGGAGCTCTCATTTCTCTGTGAGGGAATCGGTGAGTTTGCGCAGTAGTCCGCGCAGTGCGGTGATCTCGTCGACGGACAGTCCCGCGATCTCGGCCATCTCGGCCGGAATCCGGCACGCCTCGGCGCGCAGCGACCGTCCGTGTTCGGTGAGCACGATGTCGACCCGGCGTTCGTCCTCGGCCGCCCGCCTGCGCTCGACGAACCCGGTCGCCTCCAGCCGCTTGAGCAGCGGAGACAACGTTCCCGAGTCCAATTCGAGCGCCCTGCCGAGCTCGCCGACGCTACGCACGTCGTGTTCCCACAACGCGAGCATCACCAGGTACTGCGGATATGTGAGCCCGAGCTGTTCCAGCTTCGGGCGATAGACCGCCGTCATCGCCCGCGAAGCCGCGTACAGCGGGAAACACAGCTGCTCGTCGAGGGTGAGTCCGTCGCTCATGAGAATAATGTAGCCCACAATTAAGTTGTGCACAACCAATCAATGGAACGCGATGGCGAGGAACCCCGAGACGTAGGCGAGCGCGAAGAGCACGGGCACCCACTGCTCGATGTGGGACAGCGGCCAATACAATGCCCGATTCCGGCCTTCACCGAGGGCCCACCACTCGGCCTTCCAGAAGGGCGAGGCGGGAAGCCGCTCCTCGAGTGCGCCGATCACCTGGAACTTGGCGCTGTTCAGCAGCCGGTAGCTGCGCACCAGATAGAACCACGCGAAGCACTGGCCGAGGATGGCGATCAGCGGGATCACCAGCCACTTCGCCGTATCGGGCGGTGGTGACTTCCCGAAGAGGGAGGCGAGGGTGAAGATGCCGGTGTTGAGGGACAGGAAGAAGGAATTCGCCAGCCCGCGCCGGGCGCTCACGCGGTCGGTCATCTCGACGTAGAGGCGGTACTGCTCGAGCACCGCATTGTCATAAGCGGCGGTATGGCCTTCTGGGACTCCACTTTCCGGCGACTGATTCCACAGCCGGTTACTGAGCTCGGATCGTTGATCGTTATGGGTCATCGTCCACCTCCGGGGGCGTGGTGCGGACGATCGGGCGTTCGGTCGCTGCTGGCGCGCGGCTGTGGTGTCTGTTCTTGTCGGCGGTGAAAAGGCTGGGCCGCAAGGGTTGCGGATCTACTTCGCGTATCGGCATGTCGTATCCCAGTCGGAGGGTAGGTAGGACTGCACCTCGGCAAGGGCGACGTAGGGAATGGCGAGCTCACACGCCTTGTCCGCGTCCCATAGTCGGTCCCACAGTCGGATGGTCCGGTCGTCGCTCGCGGTGGCCAGCTGAGAACCGTCCGGACTGAAGGCCACCGAGAACACAAGACCGGTGTGACCGGTGAGCGGCGCACCGATCGGGCGACCCGTGGCCAGGTCCCATAGCCGAACAGTCTGATCGCTGCCGGCCGAAGCCAGCAGATTTCCGTCTGGCCGGAACGCGACCGTATGCACGCCATCGGTGTGGCCGGTGAGTGGAGGTCGGGTGGGTTGTCTTGTGCGCGGGTCCCACAGCTGCACGGTGCGTTGGGCGCCTGCGGTCGCCAGTTGAGTGCCGTCCGGGCTGAAGGCGACCGCCGCGAACACATCTGTGCGCTCGGTGACCGGTTCGCCGACCGGCCGGTCGGCGGTGATATCCCACAGTCGCATGGGCTGCGGAGACTTGCTGGTGGAAGCCAGCCGGGTGCCGTCCGGGCTGAACGCCACCGAGTACACCGGGCCAATGTGGCCTACAAGTGGTTTGCCGATCGGCTGACCGGTGCTGACGTCCCACAGGCGCACCGTCTTGTCATCGCCCGCGGTGGCCAACCGGGTGCCGTCCGGATTGAACGCGACGTCGAACACTGCGGCGGTGTGACCGACAAGCGGCGGGCCGGTGGATTGCCTGGTGGTGGGATTCCACAGGCGCACGGTGTGATCCGCGCCTGTGGTGGCCAACAGGGTGCCGTCCGGGCTGAAGGCCAGCGCACTCACTGCGCCGGTGTGGCCGGTGAACGGTTCGCCGACCGGGCCGCCGGTGTGCGGGTTCCACGTCCACACAGTGCCGTCTGTACTGCTGGAGGCCAACAGGGTGCCGTTCGGGCTGAACGCCACATCTGTCACCAGGCCGGTGTGGCCGGTGAGCGGTTTGCTGACCGACCCATCGGACGTGAGGTTCCACAGCCGCATGGTTGCGTCATCGCTGGTGGAGGCTAGCCGGGTGCCATCCGGGCTGAACGCCACCGTCTTCACCTCGCCTGTGTGGCCTGTCAGCGGTTCGCCGACCTGTTCGCCGGTGGCCGGGTCCCACAACCGCACGGTCGTGTCGATGCCCCCGGTGGCGAGCCGGGTGCCGTCGGGACTGAATGCCACGGAAAACACCGTGTCGGTGTGGCCGGTGAGAGGTTCGCCGATGGGCAGGCCGGTGGTGGGATCCCATAGTCGCACCGTCTCGTCCGCGCCGGTGGTGGCCATCCGGGTGCCGTCCGGGCTGAAGGTCACGTCGGCCACCCAACCCGTATGGCCGGCTAGGTCGGGACCGACCTGCGCGCCGGTCACCGGATTCCACAGCCGCACTGTTCGATCGGCATCGGCGGTGGCCAGCAGGGTGCCGTCCGGGCTGAATGCCACGGCGCACACGACATCGGGGTCGGCGGTGATCGGTTCGCCGATCTGCGCGCCGGTCGCGGGATCCCACAGCCGCACGGTGCCATCCTTGCTGGTGGAGGCCAGCAGGGTGCCGTTCGGGCTGAACGTCACGTCGTTCACCAGGTCGGTATGGCCGGTGAGAGGTCCGCCGATCTGCTGACCGGTCGCCGCGTCCCACAGCCGCACGGCCCGATCCTCCCCGCCGCTGGCGAGCCGGGCGCCGTCGGGACTGAAAGCCACCGCGAACACCTCGTCGGCATCGGCGACGATCGGTTCGCCGATCTGTCTGCCGGTTGCCGGGTCCCACAACCGCACCGTCGCATCACTACTCCCGGTGGCGATCCGACTGCCGTCCGGGCTGAACGCCACGTCGTATACCCAGTCGACGTGGCCGGTGACCGGGGGGAGTGCGAGCTGTCCCGGGCTTCGGCCGAAGGCGATGCGGGCGTTGACCATAGCGCTGGTGGACTGCCACAAGGGCGCCGATGTCGCCCGGCTGCTCTCCGCGGCGAGCGCGAGCGCGAGCGCGGCATTGCCGGTGGCGGCATCGCGCGACGCAGCGGCCAGCGCGAGGGCGACGGCCTCGTTGCGTTGGCGTATCGCCTCTCGCTGTTTGACGACCGCGATCGTGGCCGCCACGACCGCGAGCACGGTCAGCACGACCAGCCCGATGACAGCGGCCCGCCGCAACCGCCGGAAGCGCCGCTGCTCGCGTAGATCCTCACCGGCCAGCTCCGACTTCGGCTTGCCGTGGATCGGCGCAGCGAGGTCGGTGACCTTCTCCCGGAACATCGGCGCCCGCGGATCCCACGGTGCGTCCGCGCTGACGTCGACGTAGAACGGTTCGGTGGGCAGCACCCCTGGCTGGGTGAGCACCGGCACGGCGACGTCGGATCGATCCGGATCGAACCGTCCGGTGGCTTCGTCCCAGGTCAGGTGCCCGCCGGCCACCACGAACAGCAGTTGATCCGAACCCCGGTGCCGTAGCCAGTGGGCAACTTCCTTGTCGACCCACTTCGAGGCGGCTGACCGAGGGGAGAGGACCACGATCAGATACCGGGCACGATCCATCGCGTCGGTGACCTTGCCCCACAGATCGGGGCTTGCGGTCAGATCGGTGGCATCCCGGAACACCCGCAGCGCGCGCAGCTGACCCACACGCCTGCCGATGCGATGCAGACCGGACTGGATTCCGGCCGCGACCGGGCGATCGTGATGGGTATAGGAAATGAAGGCGTCGTAAGCGAACGCCTCCCCCTGCGCGTGCGTCGGCCGCCCCGGGGCGGCATCGGCCTGCACGGACATGGGCTCATCTCCACAAAAGGCTCATGAACTGGACTTTCTGAGCCTCTCGCTTCCGCACGCGGATATCGCGGGTAGTCCACTACTCGGCTTCGCGAGCGCAGGTCAGCCCACGGTTCCCAGCGACCCCGATCCGGCAGGCAGCCACCGAGCGCCGGGTCCCTCGGCGGGATCACTCCGTGTCGAGCAGCGCGCTGACCCGCTCGTACCGCCGCAACCACCACTCGGTCCGCTCCGGATCGGGGTGCCGGTACTTGTCGAGCAACGCGGGGTCCGGTTCCGGCGCGATTGTCGGAACCGTGAGCCACCCGTTCACCGGCAACAGCGATTCGGCAACAAGATCACCTTCGAACAACGCGAGAGTTCCCAGCCCACAGGCGAACTCGAGCTGCGGCAAGGCGCCGGCCAACGCGATCTGGGCAGCCAGCCCGACACTCGTCTCCAACGCCGACGACACCACAGTCGGCAGCCCCGCGGCCTCGGCAACGGCCAACGCCCGCCGAACCCCGCCCAGCGGAGTGCATTTCAGCACCGCCACATCAGCGGCCCCCGCCACCGCAACCCGCAACGGATCCTCCGCGCGCCGAATCGATTCATCCGCCGCGATCGGCACCGAAACCCGCCGCCGCACCTCGGCCAATTCCTCGACCGTCCGACACGGCTGCTCGACATACTCCAATCCACCAGCAGCCCGGTCGATCTCGCCGATACACCGAACCGCGGTCGCCACATCCCACACCCCATTGGCGTCCACCCGAACCGCCCCATCGGCCCCGATCGCCTCCCGCACCGCCGCCACCCGAGCCAGATCCTCACTCAACGACCCAGGATGATCAGCCACCTTCACTTTGGCTGTCACACAACCGGACTCACGCACAATTCGCCCAGCCCGCTCGGCATCGACAGCGGGCACGGTGCAATTCACCGGCACCCGATCCCGCACCGGCGCGGGCCACCCCACCGTCGCCTGCTCGACCGCGGTAGCCAACCACCCCGCCGCCTCCCGATCGTCATACTCGGGAAACGCACAGAACTCCCCCCACCCCAACGGCCCCCGAATCAACATCCCCTCACGCACAGTGATCCCCCGAAACCGCGTACGCAGCGGAATCGCATAAACGAACGTATCGGCGCCCACCGCCCGATCGTAGAGGTCGCCTACGTCGGGCCGGATCAGTCGATGCCTTCGTCGAGCTGTTCCCAGGTCAGCAGCACCGGGAACGGCGTCAGCGTATCGGTGGCCGCCGCGTAGTCATCGGTGCGGTTCCGGAAACCGTTGGAGACGTAGCGTCCTTCGGAATTGAGGGTCAGCATCTCGATGGACACGGCGGGTCCGTCGTCATTGGCCATCCGGACTATCCAGTAATGCTGGATTCCGTACCGTGCGTATTCGGAGCGTTTGTCGATCGTGTCGGCGGTAACCGTTGTCGGTGACACGACTTCCACGACAAGAATTGTGTCGGCGACGGTCGGTTTGGTCTTCCATCGATTCCGTGGCGTTTCGATGCACCGGTAGACGATGGTGTCCGGCCGTTTGTAGTGGAACGGGACTTCCGACACCAGCATGCGTCGCGGCGGTGCCGAAGCGCCCGCGGCGGCGCTACATGAGCGCCGCCGTCGGGGGCAATTTCACAGTCGTTCGATGATGGTGGCGTTGGCGAGGCCGCCTGCTTCGCACATGGTTTGCAGGCCGTAGCGGGCGCCGTGGTGGTGCAGGGCGTGGACGAGGGTGGTGGTGAGGCGGGCGCCGGAGGCTCCGAGGGGGTGGCCGAGGGCGATGGCGCCGCCGTTGACGTTGACCTTGCTCAGGTCGGCGCCGGTTTCCTGGGCCCAGGCCAGGACGACGGGGGAGAAGGCCTCGTTGATCTCGATCAGGTCGATGTCGTCGAGAGTCAGGCCTGCCCGGCGCAGTACCTTCTCGGTCGCGGGGATGACCGCGGTGAGCATGAGCAGCGGGTCGTCGCCCGCCACGGCGAAGCTGTGCAGCCGGGCGAGTGGGCGCAGGCCCAGTTCGGCGGCGCGTTCGCCGGACATGATGAGTACCGCGGCGCTCCCGTCGCTGACCTGGCTGGCCGAGGCCGCCGTGATCTCCCAGCCGATCTGTGGGAAGCGGGCCGCCATGGCCGGGTCGTAGTAGGCGGGCTTCAGCTTGCCCAGCGTCTCCAGGGTGGAACCGACCCGGATGCCCTCGTCGGTGCTCAGGCCGTTCAGCGGCGCGAGCTCGGCCGAGAAGAGACCGTCTTTGGTTGCGCGGGCCGCCTTTTCGTGGCTGACGAGCGCGAATTCGTCCAGCTGAGTGCGGGTCAGCCCCCACTTGGCGGCGATGAGTTCGGCGCTGATGCCTTGGGGCACAAGTTCATCCGGGTAGCGCTCGGCGAAGGCGACGCCGGACAGATCGGTGGCCCCGATCAGGTTGGCCCCCATGGGAACCCGGCCCATCGACTCCACGCCGGCCGCAACGACGATGTCGTACGCGCCCGCGATCACGCCCTGCGCGGCGAAGTGGATGGCCTGCTGGCTGCTGCCGCACTGCCGGTCGACAGTGGTGGCCGGCACCGATTCGGGATACCCGGCGGCCAGCGCGGCCCGCCGGGTCATGTTCGAACCCTGCTCGCCGACCTGGGTGACGATGCCGCCGATCACGTCGTCGACCAGGGCCGGGTCGATGCCGCTGCGCTCGATCACCGCGCGCAGGCTGTGCGCGAGCAGGTCGACGGGGTGGACGTCGTGGAGTGCGCCGTTCGGCTTGCCCCGGCCGATGGGGGTGCGTACCGCTTCGACGATGACCGCGTCTCGCATGGGAGTCCTCTTTCGACGGTGAGCCGACTCTGGCTCTATCCAACAATAGTCAGATTAAGCGCTAACTATCATCTACTCAAGTCAGAGATGGGTATGATGTCGGTCATGGCAGCCGTGATGGAAGGACCCCTGGCCGATCTGAGCAGGTGGGACACCGCGGGCTGTTCCATCGCCAGGGCCATGGATCTGATCGGCACCCGCTCGGCGATGCTCATCCTGCGCGAGGCCTACTACGGCACCACCCGTTTCGACGGCTTCGCCCGCCGCGTCGGCATCACCGACGCCGCCGCGGCCGGACAGCTCCGCAAGCTCACCGCCGCGGGCCTCCTGGAAAAGCGCCCCTACCAGGAAGAAGGCAAGCGCACCCGCGACGAATACATCCTCACCCAGATGGGCCGCGACCTGCTCCCCGCGGTGGTCGCGCTCTGGCAGTGGGGCGACGCCTACCTGCAACCGGGCCCGCCGCCGCTGCTGCGCGTCGACGCCGAGACGCGCGAACCGGTCCTGGCCGAGTTGCGCAGCGCCGACGGGACGAAGGTCGAACTCGAGCGGCTGGCGGTCCGGGTCAACCCGGACTATCTGCGCGCCCGTAAGAACGCCGACCGCGAGAAGTAGCGAACTACGTCGACTTGGCGCGTAGCCGATCGCGTTCCGCCCGCAGGCGGGCCACGGTGTCCTCGAGCTCGAGGATGCGGGCCACCGCGGTGAGGTTGACTCCCTCGCCGGTGAGTGTGGTGATGCGGTGCAGGCGCGTGAGGTCATCGCCGCTGTAGCGACGAGTGCCGCCTGCGCTGCGGGCGGGTGTGACCAGGCCGTGCTGCTCGTAGAGGCGCAGGGTCTGGACCCCGATGCCGGCCAGCTCGGCGGCCACGGAGATCGCATACACCGCGTGCGTGGGCGACGGCATGCTTTCGTGCGGGGTGGCCATCTGCGTCCTCACCTCGATTCCTTCGATCCCTGTCAGATTACCTGGTTCCGGTACTTGCACTCACCTGGGGAGAGTGCTAAATAATATCTATGTCGGATGACATAGGTTATCTGATCAAAATACTACCGCGAATGGAGTGAGTTGGAGGTGGCGAC
>NZ_BMNE01000004.1:697969-944319 GCF_014646295.1 Nocardia rhizosphaerihabitans | reverse complement strand
TAATATTGGCACTGACATTCATCGACACACTATTGAGTTCTCAAAGAACACACGCACAAGCTTCCACCCGCAACATTTCGTAGGGGCTTCGGCAGGGCAACTGTTCCAACTTAGCGCAGACAACCCGACCGAAGCAAGTTCGAAAGGAGTGAGTCTGGCCAGATGATCTATCAGGCGCTCAGCGTCACCTCGTCGGTGTCCGTGTCGCTCTGACTCGAATTAAGTTACGCACCGACGAACGCGAAGTCAAATCGCCTGGTCAGACAGGCTATTTCGGCGTATCGACGCGTTCGACCTGTCCGCCGAGCGCCTGCATCTGCTCGACGAAGTTCGGGTAGCCCCGGTCGATGTGGAAGACGTCGTGCACTTCGGTGACGCCGTCGGCGACCAGGCCGGCCAGCACCAGGCCCGCGCCTGCGCGGATATCGGACGACCAGACCGGTGCGCTGGACAGCCGCGGGATACCGCGGACCACCGCGTGGTGACCATCGGTGCGAGCGTCGGCGCCGAGCCGGATCATCTCCTCGACGAAGCGGAAGCGCGCCTCGAAGACGTTCTCGGTGATCATCGACGTGCCGTCGGCGATGGCGGCCAGGCCGATCGCCATCGGCTGCAGGTCGGTCGGGAACCCGGGGAACGGCAGCGTCGCGAAGTTCACCGCGCGTGGACGCTCCGGCTGGACGACACGGAAACCATTGGGCTCGTAGGAGATTCGCGCGCCCGCCGAGCGCAGCTTGTCCAGGACCAGCGCCAGGTGCTTGGGGTTGACCCCGGTGACGCGGACATCGCCGGTGGTCATCGCGGCGGCGATGCCCCAGGTGGCGGCGACGATGCGGTCACCGATCACCCGGTGGGTGGTCGGCGAGAGGCTCTTCACGCCCTGCACGGTCAGCACCGAGGAACCGGCACCGTCGATCCGCGCACCCATCTGCACGAGCATGGTGCACAGGTCGACGATGTCGGGCTCGCGCGCCGCGTTGTCGATGACCGTCTCCCCCTCGGCCAGGACCGCGGCCATCAGGATGTTCTCGGTCGCGCCGACGGACGGGAAGTCGAGGCGGATCCGCGCGCCCTGCAGCTCGTCGGCGCGAGCGACCACGCAACCGTGCTCGATCTCGCTGGTCGCGCCGAGCAGGCGCAGGCCCGCCTGGTGCATGTCCAGCGGACGCGAACCGATCGCGTCACCGCCGGGCAGCGCGACTACCGCGCGCTTACAGCGCGCCATCAGCGGACCGAGCACGCACACCGAGGCGCGGAACTGGGTCACCGCGGGGAAGTCCGCGTGGTACTTCGGCTCCGGCGGCGTCACGATGGTGACGACCGAACGGTCGCCGCTCTCGTCGTCGGAGATCGTCACGTCGCAGCCGAGACCGCGCAGCACCTCGGCCATCAGCGGGACATCGAGGATGTCCGGGCAGTTGGTGATGGTGGTGGTGCCCTCGGCCAGCAACGCGGCGGCCATCAGCTTCAGCACGCTGTTCTTCGCGCCGCCGACCGCGACCTCGCCGACGAGCTGATTACCGCCGGAGACCAGAAACCGTTCGCTCACCCCGCCAGCTTATCGACCGTTGCCCGGCGACACGCCCCCCGACGCCAAACCGACCGATCCTGGCGCCACCGACAGGCTTTCAGCGCTCGGCTCCGCCGCCGGGCTGCCACAGGACATCGCCCTCGGGATTGGTCGAACGGCTCAGGATGAACAGCAGGTCCGACAGGCGATTGAGGTATTTGGCGGGCAACACGCTGGTGTCGTCGGGGTAGGCATCGACCGCGGCCCACGCCGAACGTTCGGCGCGCCGGACCACGGTGCGTGCCGTGTGCAACAGCGCGGCAATCGGCGTGCCGCCCGGCAGGATGAACGAATTCAGCGGTGCGAGACCGGCGTTGAACTCGTCACACCACTTCTCCAGCCGATCGATGTAGGGCTGGGTGACGCGCAACGGCGGGTACTTCGGCTCCGCCACCACCGGGGTGGACAGATCGGCGCCCGCGTCGAACAGGTCGTTCTGGATCTGGCGCAGCACCGCCAGCACGGCGGGCTCCGGCGCGCCGAGCGCCACCGCGACACCGAGCGCCGCGTTGGCCTCGTCACAGTCGGCGTAGGCGATCAGCCTGGCATCGGTCTTGGGTACCCGCGAGAAGTCGCTCAGGCCGGTGGTGCCGTCGTCACCTGTCCTGGTGTAGATCCGGGTCAGGTGGACGGTGGACCGCCGCTCCGGGTTGGGCTGTGCGTCCGTCTCGGGCGTGCCCGACGAGTTACCCATGTACTTGCCTCGCTCAGCTGTCGCGTGTCAGGTGTGCTCGCTCAGAGCTGGCCCTTGCGGTGGGCACGGTCCGAGGGCCGCGACTCCACCCAGGACAGAAAAGCCGCCCTCGATCCGCGGTCGAGGGCCAGCTCGAAGCTGCCCTGCGGATCGGTGACGGCTACTACCACGATGTCGTCGCTCATGATGTCGAACTCGTCGCCCTGCGGCTGCCTGCGTTCGACGATCTCGAGGCCCTGCCGGTGCACGGTGCTGTCCGGACCGAACTTGAGGCTGGTCAATTTGAAGAAAACGAGCCGGTCCTCGTCGTAGCGGATGAGTCCGTGCCGCCAGCCTTGGCCACCGCGCGCGGGCAGTACCCGCAGCAGCGCGGCCGTGCCGCCCCGGCGCAGCATCACCAGCCGATAGGTCGATGCACCTGCTACGAACACGAGCGTCAGCACCAGAATGATCAGGAGAACCATCCCGGTTTGCAATGCCGTACGCCCTTTCGCTCAGCTGGTGTCGAAGACACCCCCGTCGCCATTCAATCACGCCCGGTCCGCGCGACTCCGGCGGGACCGGTAAACCCCCGAAAACGACACTGTCGGCGACGAACCGGAGTTCGTCGCCGACAGATGTCTGGTGTTCTCGCGATCAGTGCTTCGCGGCAGCCTCGACGGCACGCACCTGGGCCTGTGCCACGCGCGTTGCCACTTCGGAAGCGCTCGTGTCGGCCAGCACCTTACGTGCCGCGTCGACATCGACCTCGCCCGAGAGGTCCGCGGACTCGGCGAGCACGCGCACGGTATCGGCGGTCACCGAGAAGAAACCGCCGTGCACCGCGGCGACGATCCGCTCGCCCTCGGTCGACACGATGGACACCGTGCCGCCCTCGACGAGCTGACCGAGCAGCGGCTCGTGGCCGGCCATGATGCCGATCTGACCTTCGGTGGTCTGCGCGCTGACGAACGAAGCCTGGCCGGACCAGAGCTTGCGTTCGACCGCTACGAGATCAACTGTCATCTCCGCCATGGTGGACTACTTCCCGGCGATCTTCTTCGCAGCGGCCTCGACGTCGTCGAGACCACCGCAGGAGTTGAACGCCTGCTCCGGGAAGTGGTCGAACTCGCCCTTGCAGACGCGATCGAAGTCGTCGATGGTCTGCTCCAGCGGCACGACCGAACCCGGCTGACCGGTGAACTTCTCGGCCACGATGAAGTTCTGGCCGAGGAACTTCTCCAGACGACGGGCACGGCCGACGAGGACCTTGTCCTCTTCGGAGAGCTCGTCCATACCGAGGATGGCGATGATGTCCTGCAGCTCCTTGTACTTCTGCAGGATCCGCTTGACCTCGTTGGCGACCCGGAAGTGGCGCTCGCCGACGATCGAAGCCTCGAGGATACGAGAGGTCGAGGTCAGCGGGTCGACGGCCGGGTAGATGCCCTTCTGCGAGATCGGGCGGGAGAGCTCGGTCGTCGCGTCCAGGTGGGCGAAGGTGGTCGCCGGCGCCGGGTCGGTGTAGTCGTCGGCGGGGACGTAGATCGCCTGCAGCGAGGTGATCGAGCGACCACGGGTCGAGGTGATGCGCTCCTGGAGCTCACCCATCTCGTCCGCCAGCGTCGGCTGGTAACCCACGGCCGAAGGCATACGACCCAGCAGGGTCGAGACCTCGGAACCGGCCTGGGTGAAACGGAAGATGTTGTCGATGAAGAGCAGCACGTCCTGGTGCTGGACATCGCGGAAGTACTCCGCCATGGTCAGCGCGGACAGGGCAACGCGCATACGCGTGCCCGGCGGCTCGTCCATCTGGCCGAAGACGAGGGCGGTGTCCTGGAGGACGCCCATCTCTTCCATTTCCAGGTGGAGGTCGGTGCCCTCACGGGTACGCTCACCGACACCCGCGAACACCGAGGTGCCGGAGAACTCGCGAGCGATACGGGTGATCATCTCCTGGATCAGAACGGTCTTGCCGACACCGGCACCACCGAACAGACCGATCTTGCCGCCCTTGACGTACGGGGTCAGCAGGTCGATGACCTTGACACCGGTCTCGAGCATCTCGGTCTTACCCTCGAGCTGATCGAAGCTCGGGGGCTTGCGGTGGATGCCCCACTGCTCGCCGTCGCGGCCCAGGCCAGGCGAGTCGAGGCAGTCACCGAGGGCGTTGAACACGTGGCCCTTGACGATGTCACCGACGGGCACCGAGATCGGCTTGCCCGAGTCGATGACGGCCGCGCCACGGACCAGGCCGTCGGTCGGCTGCATCGAGATGGTGCGCACGATGTTGTCGCCGAGGTGCTGGGCGACCTCGAGGGTCAGGGTCTTGGCCACCGACGCCAGCTTGATGTCGGCGTTGAGAGCGTTGAACAGCTCGGGGATGGCGCCACGCGGGAACTCGACGTCCACGACGGGGCCGATGACACGGACGACGCGGCCGGCGGCTGCGCCTGCCTTACTCGCGTTGTCCTGAGTGACAGCTGCGGTCATTAGATTGGTTCTCTTCCTGCGCTTCTAGTCGCGGTCCGAGCTCGACGCCAGCGCGTTCACGCCGCCGACGATTTCGCTGATTTCCTGCGTGATCTGGGCCTGACGCACCGAGTTCGCCTCGCGCTGGAGCACACTGGCCAGCTCGTTGGCGTTGTCGGTCGCCGCCTTCATTGCGGTGCGCCGAGCCGCGGACTCGGATGCCGCTGCCTCGAGCAACGATGAGTAGATACGCGTGTTGATGTACTTGGGCAGCAGAGCCCCCAGCAGCACATCGGCGTCCGGCTCGAATTCGTACTGCGCCGTGACCACCGCGTTCGGCGAGTCCGACATGATGTCGTCGCCGAGCTCGAAGTGCTCGTCGACGAAGCTGACCTGGATCGGCGCCAGGCGGCGCACCTCCGGGTTCTGGGTCAGCATCGAGACGAACTTGGTGTACACGATGTGCAGCTCGTCGACGCCCGCGATGGTTCCGGTGCCGTCCAGCGAGGGAACCTCGTTGTCGGAGCCGGCCATGAAGGCCTCGACCAGGTGGCTGCACGCGGCCGACGCATCGGTGTACTTCGGCTGCTGCGAGAAGCCGGTCCACGACGCCTGGAACGGGCGGTTGCGGAACTTGTAGTACGTGAGGCCCTTGTTGCCCATCACGTACAGCACCGGCTCTTTGCCCTCGCCACGCAGGGTGGTCATGAGCTCCTCGGCGCGCTTGAGCACGTTCGAGTTGTAGCCGCCGCACATACCGCTGTCGCTGGTGATCACCAGGACGGCGGCGCGCTTCGGGTTGGGGCGCTCGTTGAGCAGCGGGTGCGCCAGGTTCTTCGACGCGCTCGCCAGCTCACCGAGGACCTTGGTGATCTCCTCGGCGTACGGCTTGGCCGCCGCAACCCTGGCCTGGGCCTTGGAAATTCGCGAGGTCGCGATCAGTTCCTGAGCCTTGGTGATCTTCTTGATCGAATTCACACCACGAATGCGGGAGCGCAATTCACGCAAACTTGCCACTAGCGGTTCACACTCCCTTCATTCGCCAGATCGGAATATGCCGACATCAGTCCTGACCCGGCTTACTTGTCGACGTGCTTGCGGGTGACCGACAGCGACTCGACCTCTTCGTGGTCCAGATCGCCGGCAGCGGCCTCGTTCACGACACGGCTGCCGTCGGAAGCCAGGAAGCCTTCCTTGAACTTGTCGGTCTCCGACTTGATCGCGTCGGCGGCCTCGCCGTCGAGCGGCTTGCGGCCACCCTCGAGCGCGTCGAAGGACGACTGGGTCGCGCTGTGCAGGTGCTCCAGCAGCTCGGCGGTGAAGCGACGCACGTCGCCGACCGGCACCGAGTCGTAGTAGCCGGCGTCGACCAGGTAGATCGAGACGACCTGATCCTCGACGGCGACCGGGGAGTACTGGTTCTGCTTGAGCAGCTCCACCCAGCGGGCACCACGCTCGAGCTGGGCCAGCGAGGCGGCATCCAGGTCGGAGGCGAAGGCGGAGAACGCCTCCAGCTCGCGGTACTGCGCCATTTCCAGACGCAGCGAACCGGCGACCTTCTTCATGGCCTTGGTCTGGGCGGCGCCACCGACACGGGAGACCGAGGTACCGACGTTGATCGCCGGGCGGACACCCTTGTTGAACAGGTCGGACTCGAGGAAGACCTGGCCGTCGGTGATGGAGATGACGTTGGTCGGGATGAACGCCGAGACGTCGTTGGCCTTGGTCTCGATGATCGGCAGACCGGTCATCGAGCCGCCGCCCATCTCGTCGGACAGCTTCGCGCAACGCTCCAGCAGACGGGAGTGCAGGTAGAAGACGTCACCGGGGTACGCCTCGCGGCCCGGCGGACGACGCAGCAGCAGCGAGATGGCGCGGTAGGCCTCGGCCTGCTTGGTCAGGTCGTCGAACACGATCAGGACGTGCTTGCCCTGGTACATCCAGTGCTGGCCGATGGCCGAACCGGTGTAGGGAGCCAGCCACTTGAAGCCGGCGGAGTCGGACGCGGGGGCCGCGACGATGGTGGTGTACTCCATCGCGCCGTGCTCCTCGAGCGCGGTCTTGACGCCCGCGATGGTGGAGCCCTTCTGGCCGATCGCGACGTAGATGCAGCGGACCTGCTTGGTCGGGTCGCCGGTCTCCCAGTTCGCCTTCTGGTTCAGGATCGCGTCGACGGCGACTGCGGTCTTGCCGGTCTTACGGTCGCCGATGATCAGCTGACGCTGGCCGCGGCCGATGGCGGTCAGCGCGTCGATCGCGGTGATACCGGTGGCCAGCGGCTCCTCGACCGGCTGGCGCTCCAGCACGGTCGCGGCCTGCAGCTCCAGCACGCGGCGGTCGTCGGCTTCGATCTCGCCCAGGCCGTCGATCGGCTGGCCGAGCGGGTTGACGACGCGACCGAGGAACTTGTCACCGACGGGAACCGACAGCACGTCGCCGGTGCGGCGGACCTGCTGGCCCTCCTCGAGCGAGGCGTACTCGCCGAGGATGACGGCACCGATCTCGGTGTCCTCGAGGTTCAGCGCGACGCCCAGGACGCCGCCAGGGAACTCGAGCAGCTCGTTGGCCATCGCCGAAGGCAGACCGCTGACGTGCGCGATGCCGTCGCCGGTGTCGGTCACGAGGCCGACTTCTTCGATGGAGGTTTCCGGGGTGTAGCTCTGGGTGTAGCTCTCGATCGCGCTACGGATCTCGTCGGAGGAGATCGTCAGCTCCGCCATGTTGTTCCTGCTCTCGCTGTGGTCTCGAATGTCGGGGGTTGGGAAGTCGGGTCAGGCGGTGTCCGATTAGGACAGCGCCCGGCGCAGCTTCTCCAGTCGGCCGGTGGCGCTGCCGTCGATGACGTCGTCTCCGACGCGCACGACGACGCCGCTCAGCAGCGTCGGGTCGACCTGCACGTGCACGGTGACCGCCTTGCCGTAGATCCGCTGCAGGGAAGCCGAGAGCTTCTCCTTCTGCTGATCTGTCAGCTCGACCGCGGCGTGCGCGTGGGCGACGATCTGGTCACGACGGGCCGCCGCCAGATCGGACAGGGCGTCGAAGGCGACGCCGATGTTGTTGGTCCGCAGTCGGGTCACCGCCTGCTCGGCCAGCGTCAGGGTGATCGGCTCGGCCTTGCCGGTCAGCAGCCGTTCGATCAGCTCACGCCGGGCCGGTGCCGGCTTGCCCTGATCGGACAGTGCCTGCTCCAGCTGCGGGTTGTCGGCGATGATGCGTCCGAGCCGGAACAGCTCGTCCTCCACCGCGTCCAGCCGGCCACCGTCGGCGGCCGACTCCAGCAGAGCCTCCTGCCCGAGCAGCACCAGGGTGTCGACCAGATCACGGGTGCGCGACCAGTTCTGCGCCACCGCGGTGGTCAGCACTGCCTGCGTGGCAGCGCTGACCTTGCCGCCGAAGATCCGCTCACTGAGTTCAGCGCGCGCCGAACCCGGCACCGACACGTCCGCGAGCGCCACACGCAGCGAACGCTGGTCGTCCAGCACGGCGACAACGGCGAACAGTTCCGACCCCGTTGTGGCCGCAACAGTTTCGCTTCCGGTCAGAGCGGCCCGAAGCGCCTCCCGGGACCGGGAGCTGGCCTCGCGGCTCGCTGCGTACATGCTTCTCACTTTCGCGTCGTTACCTTCCGACCCCGATGGCGTCGGTGTCGTCGAGTTCGCTGAGGAACTTGTCGATCGACGCCGCTTGCTTGGCCTCGTCCGAGACAGACTGACCGATGATCTTCTCGGCCAGGTCGACGGCCGTGCGGCCGACCTCGGAACGCAGCTCGGTCAGGATCTGCTGGCGCTGGGCTTCCAGCTGGGAGTGACCGGCGGCGACGATACGGTCGCTTTCGGCCTGGGCATCCGTGCGCATCTGCGCGAGGATCTGCTGACCCTGGGTGCGCGCATCCTCGCGGATACGTGCGGCCTCGAGCCGGGCGTCGGCGAGCTGCTGCTGGTACTGCTGCAGCGTCTGCTGTGCCTCCGCCTGGGCTGCTTCGGCCCTGGCGATACCGCCTTCGATCTTGTCCGTGCGCTCTTCGAGGGTCTTGGTCACACGTGGGATCACGTACTTCCAGAAAAGCAGACCGACGACGATGACACAGACGATCGACCAGACGATGTCGTACGTTTCGGGGACGAGAGGATTCACTTCCTCTCCCCCTTCAGCGGCGAGCATCATGATTTCGCGCATCGGAATCAGAAGATGAAGCCGGCGACGAGGCCGATCAGCGCCAGGGCCTCGGTGAACGCGATACCGAGGAACATGTTGGTACGGATCTGGCCGGACAGCTCGGGCTGACGCGCGATGCCCTCGATGGCCTTACCGACGACGATACCCACGCCGATGCCGGGGCCGATCGCGGCGAGACCGTAGCCGATGGCGCCGAAGCCCCGGAAGGTGCTCTCGGTGGTCGCGGCTTCCTGGGCCAGGTAAGCGAGGCTCATGAGTCTTGTTTCCCTTTCTGTTGCTCACCCGCCGGTCGGCGCGTGTAGCAGGTTTCCGGTAGTTGGTTTCAGTCAGGTCAGTGGTCGGCAGCGTGCTGCGACTGCGCGATGTACACGGCGGCCAACAGCGCGAAAACGTAGGCCTGCAGGAAGATGACCAGCAGCTCGAACAGCGTGAAGCCGATGCCGGCGAGCAGCGAGAACGGCGAGAAGATCTTCATCCACGCGGTGGCGTCGAACAGGAAGAACCAGGTCGCGCTGAAGAACAGCACCAGCATGATGTGGCCGGCCAGCATGTTGGCCATGAGACGGACGGTCAGCGTGAACGGGCGCAGAACGAAGGTCGAGATGAACTCGATCGGGATCAGCAGCACGTGCAGCGCGATCGGCACGTCGGGGACGACGATGCTGTGCCGGATGTAGGAGAAGAAGCCGTACTTCCGGATGCCGACGTAGTTGTAGGCGATGTAGACGATCGCGGCCAGGACCAGCGGCATGCCGATTCGCGCGTTCGACGAGATGTTCAATCCCGGAATGACACCGGAGAAGTTCAGAAAGAGAACCGTAAAGAAGATCGTCGCCAGCAGCGGAAGGAACTTCTTGCCGGTTTCCTTACCGAGTACCTCGTCGGCGATCTGCTCCTTGACGAAAACCACACCGGTCTCCATCACGTTCTGCAGGCCGCGCGGGACGATCTTCGGCGAGCGGAAAGCCAGCAGGAAGACGACCACCAGAACCGCGGTCATCAGCAGCCGGACCAGCATCAGGCGATCGAGTTCGAACGGCGTACCCTCGAACAGCACTGCTGGAGGGAAGAAGTCGGACAGCGATGGCGCGTGGAACTCGCCCGCCGCCAAAGTGATGACGCTCAGCGTTCTCTCCCGTGTTCGGGCCGCGGGTACGACGGTCATTCCCGCGGTTCGATCGGACATTGACGATCAATGGGGTCGACTCTGGTCGGCTCGAAATTCGACAGTTGCCTATACAGCGTGTAACCGTATGACTTCTGTTCGGGCGTCGGCGACATCGTCGACATGCTTCAACCGGGCACATTCCACCCGGATCGGCAGTAAGCATAGCGGCACCGGGCAGGATCTAGGCGATCCCCCCTGGTAACCCGAGGCAAAGCCCTGAGTTGGTCGGGCCGCGCCCCTAGCTTGGGTGCTTGCTTACCAACACTTTACCAAGCTATCTACGACAGTGTGTAGCTGGGTGGGATTATTCCTGCTCGGAAGCCGTTTCGTCGTCTCCCGCGCGTGTCGTGACGTACGGAACCTTCTGGCTCACAACGCCGTACGTCTCCGCGCCGAGGACGATCAGCAGAGCACCAACCACGGTGAAGAACAGCGCGGGCCTGCTGTAGAAGTCGAACTGGTTGAGCACGGCGATGACCAGCAGCGCGACCAGCATCTTGCCGACCCAACTGACCAGCATGACCAGGCCCGCCGTACTCGGCGGCAGCTTCGCGCCGAGCAGCACCGCGATGACGGTGGTGAGGATGAACCCACCGCCGATGGCCGCGCCGAGCAGGGCGCCCCACAGGCCCGGCGTTCCGGCCACCGCGGTGGCGATCACGACCGCGGCGACGACGAGGACGCCGAGACCGATCAGGCCGTAGCGCAGCGCGGCACGCAACGGGGCGTCGGGGCCTGGCACGGTTTCCGGTGTAAAGCTCACGGGCCGCACTTTACCAAGCGGGCGGAGTTCACCGGTTGGCCGACTCCACCCGGCGCATCGATGGGATCGCGGTCACTACCAGCGCGAACACCAATCCGCCCGCCACCAGCAACACCACAAGTCGCCGATCCATCAGCGATGTTCCCACCGCACCGAAGGCGAGCACGCCGACCCACAAATAGATCAACAGGACCACGCGTCGCTGGGAATGTCCGATCTGTAGCAATCGGTGATGAAGATGCATTTTGTCCGGTGTGGAGAAACTCACGCCGGCGCGCACCCGGCGCACGATCGCGAGCAACAGATCCAGCACCGGAATGAACATCACCGCGCCGACCAGCAACAGCGGTGAGAGCAAACCGACAATGTCGCGCGGGCCATAGCCCTGCAGCGGAATTCGGCCGGAGGCGCCGGTGGAAACCGCCGCCAGCATCAAACCGATCATCATCGAGCCGGTATCGCCCATGAAGATTCGGGCGGGCGAGAAATTGTGCGGAAGAAATCCGAGGCAGGCGCCTGCCAGCGCGGCGGCCAGCAGCGCGGGCGGATAGGTGTCCACCGAGCCGCCCTGGTCGTAGAGCAAACCGACGGAGAACACGAAAACCGCCACGGCACAGATCAAGCCGAGCCCCGCCGCCAAACCGTCCAGACCGTCGACGAAGTTCATCGCGTTGACGAGCGTGACGGTGATGCCGACGGTCACCAGACCGCCCTGCAGGGCGTCGAGCACCACGGTGGAGTCGTTGAACGGGTCGTAGATCACGTACCAGCTCAAGCCCATCACGGCCATCACACCCGCCGCGGTGACCTGCCCGGCGAATTTGGTGAGCGCGTCCAGGCCCCATCGGTCGTCGACGATGCCGACGAGCACGATGATCGTCGCTGCCACCAGTACCGCAGGAATATCGGGCGCGTAATCGAAGCCGCGCCGCAGGGCAGGCAATTGGTGCGCGAACAACACCGCGGCGACGACACCGACATACATGCCGACGCCACCCATCCGCGGAATCGGCTTCACGTGCACATCGCGCTCACGGGGAATCGCGACCGCGCCGAAGCCGATGGCCAGCACCCGGACACCGCCGGTCGCCAGGAAGGTCACCGTGGCCGAGACGAGCAGCACGAGCACCAGCTCGCGCAAGGGAACGACTGAGCTCATGGGAGGCGTGCGATCACCGCTGCGCGGGGGTGGTCAGAGCGTCGGGCGCCATGCCCAGCACCTCCGCGATATCGGCCACCGGCACCGCACCCTCCCGCAACACCCGCGGCTGATCCGCGGTCAGATCGACGATCGTGGAGGCCACCGCGTGCTCGGCCGGGCCACCGTCGAGATACACACTCGCCAGCGAACCCAGCTGCTCGCGCGCCTGCTCGACGGTGCTGGCCGGAGGCTGCCCGGACACATTCGCGCTCGACACGGCCAGCGGCCCGACTTCGCGCAGCAATTCCAGCGCCACCGGATGCAACGGCATCCGCAGCATCACCGTGCCGCGGGTGTCACCCAGATCCCACGCCAGCGACGGCGCCGCCTGCACGACCAGGCTCAGGGCGCCCGGCCAGAACGCGCGGATCAGGTCCCGCGCCTGCGGCCGTACCGAGAACACCAGGCCGTCGATCGTGTGCCAGGAACCGACGAGCACCGGAACGGGCATGTCGCGACCGCGGCGCTTGGCGGCCAGCAGAGCGCCGACGGCCTCGGCGTCGAACGCGTCGGCGGCCAGGCCGTACAGCGTGTCGGTCGGCATCACCACCAGCCGCCCCGACTTCAGCGCGCTGGTCGCCGCAGTCAGCCCCGCGGCCCGCGAATCTGCTAAGGCACAGTCATAGACGGTACTCACGCGGCTCATCCTATGGTTGATTGATTGCGGCGACGAAGCGGGGTTTACCCGCGAGGTCCGGGTGTTCGACGATGCCGGTGAAGCCGGCTGCGGCCAGGAGGTTCGCTACTCCCCCGCCGTTGGTGTCGTCGTGTTCGATGGCGGTGCCGCCGCCGGGGCGGAGCAGGCGGGCGATGGTGGGGACCATGGCGCGGATGACGTCGAGGCCGTCGGGGCCGCCGAAGAGGGCGCGGTGGGGGTCGTGGTCGGCGACCTCGGGGTCCAGGAGCGCGGCGTCGGGGATGTAGGGCGGGTTGGAGACGAGCAGGTCGACGCGGCCGGACAGGGCGGTGAGCAGGGTCGGGTCGGTGACATCGTCGGCGTAGAGGGTGATGGGGGTGTCGCCGTCGGCGATGCGGTCGTCGGCATTGCGGCGGGCCCAGGTCAGGGCGTCGGGGTCGATTTCGACGGCGTGGACCTGGGCGTCGGGGCGGGCATGGGCGATGGCGAGGGCAAGGGCGCCCGAGCCGGTGCACAGGTCGACGACGATCGGCGCGTGGTCGTGCGGCAGCGTCTCCAGCCAGGCCAGTGCCCACGCGAACAGCAGCTCGGTCTCCGGGCGCGGCACGAAGACGCCGGGTCCGACGGCGAGGTCGATCTCGCCCATGGCAGCGGTTCCGGTCAAGTGCTGCAACGGGATTCGGGCAGCCCGCTGATCGACCAGCTGCCCGAACCGTTCCGCCTCGGCGGGCTCCACCATCGGGTGCAACGCCAGGCGCATCCGGTCGACACCGAGCACGTGGGCGGCCAGATTCTCCGCATCGGGCAGCGGTGAGGCCACGCCCGCCTCGGCCAGCCGCGCCGCGGCCTCGACGATCAGCGGACGCAGCCGGACGCGCTCTGTCACGGTTATTCGGCAGCCATGCGGGCGTCGCGGTCGGCCTTGCCGAGCGCGTCGAGCAGCGCGTCCATGTCACCGTCGAGGACGGCGTCGAGGTTGTGCGCCTTGAAACCGATGCGGTGATCGGCGATCCGGTTCTCCGGGAAGTTGTAGGTGCGGATGCGCTCGGAGCGGTCCACCGTGCGGATCTGGCTGGCGCGGCCCGCGGCGGCCTCCTGGTCGGCCTGCTCCTCGGCCAGCGCCTGCAGCCGGGCGGCGAGCACCTGCATCGCGCGCGCCTTGTTCTGCAGCTGGGAGCGCTCGTTCTGGCAGGTCACCACGATGCCGGAGGGCAGGTGGGTGATGCGGACCGCGGAGTCGGTGGTGTTGACGCCCTGGCCGCCCTTGCCGGAGGACCGGTAGACGTCGATGCGCAGGTCGGTCTCATCGATCTGCACCTGCTCGACCTCGTCGGGCTCGGGATAGATCAGCACGCCCGCCGCCGAGGTGTGGATGCGGCCCTGCGACTCGGTCACCGGCACGCGCTGCACACGGTGCACGCCACCTTCGAACTTGAAGCGCGACCACACGCCGTCGCGGGCTGCGTCGCGGCTCTTGATCGACAGCGTCGCGTCCTTGTAGCCGCCCAGGTCGGAGTAGGTGACGTCGAGTGTCTCCACCTTCCAGCCGTGCCGCTCGGCGTAGCGGATGTACATGCGCGCCAGGTCGGCGGCGAACAGCGCCGACTCCTCGCCGCCCTCGCCGGACTTCACCTCGAGCACCACGTCGTCGCCGTCGTGCGGGTCGCGCGGGGCGAGCAGATCGGCCAGCGCCTGCTCGAGCTCCACCAGCTGGGATTCCAGGCCGGGTACCTCGGCGGCGAACGCGGCGTCGTCGGCGGCGAGCTCACGGGCGGCCTCGAGATCGTCGCGGACCGATTCGAGCTTGCGGTAGGTCGACATCACCGGGGCCAGCTCGGCGAACCGCTTGCCCACCCGCCGGGCCGCACCGGCGTCGTTGTGCAACGACGGATCGGCCAGCTGCGTCTCCAGGCCTGCGTACTCGGCCAGAATGTCGTCGATGGCGGACGGCTGCGTCACGTTTGCTTCCTTATGTGCGGTGCGGGGCGGAATCGGTAGGCGAGAAACCACCGACGCCCGGCCTGCGAAAGCAGAACCGGGCGTCGGATGAGGCAACTAGCTGGCGTCGGCCTTCTTGCCTGCACGCTTGCCGTAGCGAGCCTCGAAGCGAGCGACGCGGCCGCCGGTGTCGAGGATCTTCTGCTTGCCGGTGTAGAACGGGTGGCACTGCGAGCAGACCTCGACGGTGATCTGGCCGGACTCCTTGGTGGAGCGAGTCTGGAAGGTGTTGCCGCAACCACACACAACGGTGGTGTCGACATACGTGGGGTGGATTCCTGCCTTCATGGGCGTCCTCTCGATAATGGTCGCCGGGTCGCATGCCGCTGGAGCGCGGAATACGTGAACCGGAACCGACTAGGCGGGATGTCTGCGAAGCCGCAGACACACAGCGGTCCAGTATGCCAGATCTGGCCGCACCCTCCGAAAACACCCCCCACCTCAGATTTGTTCCCCGAAACCAGCAAAGGGCCCCGCGTCTGCGAGGCCCCTTGCTGCGGTTCTAGACGATCACTCGTCGAGAGCGCCCGGTGCGGTCTTGGAGACCTGCATCAGGAACTCGAGGTTGTTCTTGGACTTCTTGAGCCGGTCGATCAGCAGATCGATGGCCTGGTGCGAGTCCAGCCCGGTCAGCACGCGGCGCAGCTTGTGCAGCACGGCGGCCTCGTCGGGCGAGAGCAGCAGCTCGTCCTTGCGGGTACCGGACGGGTTGACGTCCACCGCGGGGAACACGCGCCGCTCGGCGATCTTGCGGTCGAGCTTGAGCTCGGCGTTGCCGGTGCCCTTGAACTCCTCGAAGATCACCGTGTCACCGGTGGAGCCGGTCTCCACCATCGCCGTGGCGATGATGGTGAGCGAGCCACCGTTCTCGATGTTGCGCGCCGCGCCGAGGAACCGCTTGGGCGGGTACAGCGCGGTCGAGTCGACACCACCGGAGAGGATGCGGCCCGAGGCGGGCGAGGAGTTGTTGTACGCACGGCCCAATCGGGTGATCGAGTCGAGCAGCACCACAACGTCTTTGCCCATCTCCACCAGTCGCTTCGCGCGCTCGATGGCGAGCTCGGCGACCGAGGTGTGGTCGGCCGGCGGACGGTCGAAGGTGGAGGCGATGACCTCACCCTTCACCGAACGCTGCATGTCGGTGACCTCTTCGGGACGTTCGTCGACCAGGACAACCATGAGGTAGCACTCGGGGTTGTTGATCGCGATCGCGTTGGCGATGTCCTGCATGATCGTGGTCTTACCCGCCTTGGGCGGGGACACGATCAGCGCACGCTGGCCCTTACCGATCGGCATGATCAGGTCGATCACACGCGTGGTCAGCTTGTTCTGCGCGGTCTCGAGGCGCAGGCGCTGGTTCGGGTACAGCGGGGTCAGCTTGGTGAAGTCGGGACGACGCTTGGCCGCCTCGACCTCGCCGCCGTTGACGGTGTCCAGGCGAACCAGCGGGTCGAACTTCTGGCGCTGGTTGCTCTGCTCGCCGTCACGCGGGGCGCGCACCGCGCCGGTGATCGCGTCACCGCGGCGCAGGCCGTTCTTGCGGACCAGGTTCATCGAGACGTACACGTCGTTCGGGCCGGCCAGGTAGCCGGAGGTCCGCACGAACGCGTAGTTGTCGAGAACATCCAGGATGCCCGCGACCGGCTGGAGGACGTCGTCCTCGCGGATCTCGAAGTCGCGGGCCTCGCCGCCACCGCCACCGGCGCCACCGTCGCGGTCACGACCGCGGCGACGCTCACGGAACCGGCGACCCCGGCGACCGCGGCCGCCTTCCTCGTCGTCACCACCTCGGTCGTCGCGGGGACCGCGATTACCAGCGTTGGCGCCGTTCTGGTTGCGCTCGTTCTGATTACGCTCACCCCGGTCGCCACCGGCGCGCTCGCCCCGATCGCCACCGGCGCGCTCGCCCCGATCGCCACCGGTGCGGTCGCCACGCTCGCGACGACGCTCGCCCTGCTCGCCGCCCTCGGCCTTGTCGGCCTGCTTGGGCTCCTCGCCACGGCTCTCGGCCGGGGCGTTCTCGCCCCCACCGGAACGGGCCTGGTCACGACCACGACGCTGCCGTCCACGGCCACGCTGACCGCCCTCGCGACCGGAATCCTCGGTCGACTCGGCGGGAGCGGCGGTCTTGGACTCGGCCTGCGCCTGCTCGGCCGGGGCCTGCTCGGTCGCGACCGCGACGGCGGCCTGCTTCTCGGCGGGCTTGTCGGCCTTGACGGGCTCGGCCTTGGCAGGCTTGTCGGCCTTGGCCGGGGCCTCGGTCTTGGCGGGCGCCTCGGTCTTGACAGGCGCCTCGGCCTTGGCGGCGGGCGCGTCGGCCGTCACGGCGGCGGCCTCGGCGGGCTTGCCCGCCTTCGCAGGCGCTCCGGCCTGATTTTCCTTGATAGCGGCGATGAGATCGCCCTTACGCATACCGGAGGTGCCTCGGATACCGAGCTCCCCCGCCAATGCGCGCAACTGCGGCAACAGCATTCCAGTCAGCCCCGATCGTGCGACGTCGGTGTGTTCGCTCATTTTCGAAATCTGTCCGGATTCACTTTCGCGGCCGCCCGAGTTCGTAGGGTTGGATTCCACCCCGGGTGTCGCGAGCAGGTCCGTATCTGTCACGGAAATCCTTTCCTTCCCTCGAATGCCGTGTGCTGAATCGAGGGTTCGTTCCGTAGACCCGGCACCGTGTGCCGAGCTCGGATTACGCGTCCGACAGGACGCCTGTGCCGTACTACCCGCCCCGCCGGACCGGAGGCTTCGCCACCAGAAGACAGTGGTGAGGAGAGATCATTCCAGTTGAGCGGCTTCTCGGCGTCGCAGCACCTCCATGGTGTGGAGGCTCGAGCCTGGAGCCTGCTGGAGCGATTGCCCTGATGAAGCACCGGCGTCTGATGCGCACGATGTACGGACTTGCACAGAATAGCTGCCCATTGCGAACAACGGCAAGGCAGGCACGCCGTCAGTCGACCGCGACGCCGCCCGCGATGCCGGGTTCGACGACCCGCAGCCCGTCGGATTCCGCCTGTTTGCGCAGGTCATCGGGGAATTCCCCGGTCGCGAGCGCCAGAATTGTCGGGCCGGCGCCGGAAACAGTCGCCGCGATTCCCGCGTCACGAAGCCGCTGGATCCACGCCGTGGTGAGCGGTAGCGCGGGAGCACGCTGGGTCTGGTGCAGGCGGTCGGCGGTGGCGGGCATCAGCAGATCGGGGCGCTCGGTGAGCGCCACGACGGCCAGCGCCGCCCTGCTGACGTTGAACGCGGCGTCGCCGTGCGGCACCTGCTCGGGCAGCAGCCCGCGGGTGTGCGCCGTGGACGAGCGTTCCTGCGGGATCAGCACCACCGGGCGCAGCGCGGCGGCGGGCTGCAGTCGCACGGCCCGGTAGGCGCGATTGGCCTCGGTATCGGATTCGGTCCACGACACCACGATTCCGCCGAGCACACTGGCCGCGGCGTTGTCGGGATGACCCTCGAATTCCGAGGCCAGCTGGACCAGGCGGTCGTCGTCCAGGCCCAGTTCCGGGTCGAACTTCGCGGCCAGCCCGGCGCCGGCGGCCAGGCCGCCGACCACCGCGGAGGCGCTGGAGCCGAGGCCACGCGAGTGCGGAATCACGTTGCGGCACACCACATCGAGGCCGTCGGCCCAGACGCCGAGCGATTCCAGCCCGCGCTCGATCGCCCGCACCACCAGATGCGTTGGGCCCCACGGCACGTCGTCGGCGCCCTCACCCTCGACCCGGATGTCGAGGCCCGAATCGGTCGTGCGTACCACGATCTCGTCGTAGAGGCCCAATGCCATTCCCAGGCAATCGAATCCGGGGCCGAGGTTGGCTGTGGAGGCGGGAACACGCACAGTCACTTCGAGACCGGCGGGCAGGGTCGCTGTCATCAGCCTGCTCTCGCGTGCGCTCAACTCAGGCCAGCTCGAGTTCGTGGGCGATGGCCACCGGGTCGACGGCGATCGGCTTGACCTCGGGCATGCCGGCCAGCGCGTTGTCGGGGTCCTTGAGACCGTTGCCGGTCACCGTGCAGACCACGGTCAGGCCCGAATCCAGCCAGCCTTCCTTGCGCGCGGCGAGCAGACCGGCCACGCTCGCGGCCGAAGCAGGCTCGACGAAGACGCCCTCGGTCGCGGCGACCAGCCGGTACGCGGCCAGGATCTCCTCGTCGGTGGCCGCGCGGAACGCGCCACCGGACTGCTCCTTGGCCTCCATCGCCCCGTTCCACGACGCCGGGGCACCGATCCGGATGGCGGTGGCGACGGTCTCGGGGTCCTTCACCGGAGCACCGTTGACCAGCGGGGCCGCACCGGCGGCCTGCACACCGAGCATGCGCGGCAGCACCGAGGTGACGCCGTCGGCGTGGTACTCCCGGTAACCGCGCCAGTAGGCGGTGATGTTGCCCGCGTTGCCCACCGGCAGCACGTGCACGTCGGGCGCCTTGCCCAGGACGTCGCAGATCTCGAACGAGGCGGTCTTCTGGCCCTCGATGCGCGCCGGGTTCACCGAGTTCACCAGGCCGACCTCGGGGAAGTCCGAGGTGACCTTGCGGGCCAGCTCGAGACAGTCGTCGAAGTTGCCCTCGACCTGGATGATCTTGGCGCCGAGCATCACGGCCTGGGCCAGCTTGCCCATCGCGATCTTGCCCTGCGGGATCAGCACCGCGCACTCCATGCCCGCGCGGGTGGCGTAGGCGGCGGCCGAGGCCGAGGTGTTGCCGGTCGACGCGCACAGCACAGCCTTCTGGCCGCGGTACTTGGCGTCGGTCATCGCCATGGTCATGCCGCGGTCCTTGAAGGAACCGGTCGGGTTGGCGCCCTCGACCTTGAGGTACACCTCGCATCCGGTCAGCTCGGACAGGTGCGTCGCGGGGACCAGCGGGGTACCGCCCTCGAACAGGGTCACCGGTTCCCAGTCGGCGGCACCTTCGAGCCGATCACGGTAGGCCGCGATCAGACCCGGCCAGCGCGAGTGCACGCCTAGCTGGGGAGCGATGCCAGTGGTACTCATGATTCTTCGGTGCCTTCCAGTCTGAGAACGCTGGTCACAGCGGTGACCGAATCCATTTCCGCCAATGCCGCGACAGTATCGGCCAGCGAGGACTCCACCGCATGGTGGGTGACGACGACGAGCCTGGCACCGTCGCCATGGCCCTGCTGACGCACGGTCGAGATGCTCACCCCGTGCTGGGCGAACGTGTCCGCCACCGCGGCGAGCACGCCGGGACGATCCGCCACCTGCAGGTTCACGTGGTAGCGGGTGGGGGTGTCCCCGATCGGCGCGATCGGCAACTCAGCATAGACTGATTCGCCCGGTGCACGACCACCGTAGAACTTGTTGCGCGCGGCCATCACGAGGTCGCCGAGCACGGCGGACGCGGTCGGCGCGCCACCGGCGCCCTGCCCGTAGAACATCAGCCGACCGGCATTGTCCGCCTCGACGACGACGGCGTTGAACGCGCCGTTGACCGAGGCCAGCGGGTGCTTGCGCGGGATCAGCGCCGGGTACACGCGCACCGAGACGCGATCCTTGCCGCCCTCGGCGGAGGTCGGCTCGCCCGGCCCGGCGGCGACGCGCTCGCAGATGGCGAGCAGCTTGACGGTGCAGCCGACGGCCGAAGCCGTCTCCAGGTCCTCGGCGGTGATCTTGGAGATGCCCTCGCGGTACACATCGGCCGCGGTCACCCGGGTGTGGAAGGCCAGCGAGGCCAGGATCGCGGCCTTGGCCGCGGCGTCGAAGCCCTCGACGTCGGCGGTGGGATCGGCCTCGGCGTAGCCGAGATCGGTGGCCTCGGCGAGCACGTCGTCGTAGGCGGCGCCGGTCTCGTCCATCGCGGAGAGGATGAAGTTGGTGGTGCCGTTGACGATGCCGACGACCCGGTTCACCCGGTCACCCGAGAGCGACTGGATCAGCGGCCGGACCACCGGGATCGCGCCGGCGACGGCGGCCTCGAAGTACAGGTCGGCGCGGCTGCGCTCGGCGGCGGCGGCCAGTTCGCCGGTGTAGTCGGCCAGCAGCGCCTTGTTGGCGGTGACGACGGACTTGCCCGCGTTCAGCGCGGCCCCGATCAGTCCACGGGCCGGATCGATGCCGCCCATGACCTCGACGACCAGGTCGACGTCTTCGCGGGCGACGAGCGCCGCGGCGTCGGTGGTGAGCAGCTCGGCGGGCAGGCCGCGGTCCTTGTTCAGGTCACGCACGGCGACGCCGCGCAGCACGAGCGGCGCGCCGACGCGCGAGCGCAGGTCGTCGGCGTGATCGCGCAGCACGCGGACCACCTCGGTGCCGACGGTGCCCATGCCGAGGACGGCGACACCCAGCGGACGCCCCGCGTCCCTGGTGCCGTTGTTGACGCCGGTTTCGGTCATCCTTCTACCTCCAGGCTGAGCAGGTCCGCCACCGTTTCCCGGCGCAGAATCAGTCGCGCCACACCGTCACGCACCGCGACCACGGCGGGCCGGGTGAGCTGGTTGTAGCGGCTCGACATCGAATAGCAGTACGCGCCGGTCGCCGCCACGGCGACCAGGTCACCCGGGCCGGCGTCGGCAGGCATCCAGGTGTCGCGAATGACGATATCGCCACTCTCGCAATGCTTTCCGACCACGCGCGCGACGACCGCATGCGCATCCGACGAGCGCGAGACCAGACGGCAATCGTAATCGGCCTGGTACAGCGCGGGGCGGATATTGTCGCTCATGCCACCGTCCACGCTGACGTAGCGGCGGCGCGCACCACCGTCGAGTTCGACGTCCTTGATGGTGCCGACCTCGTACAGGGTGACGGTGCCCGGACCGGCGATGGCACGGCCCGGCTCGACGGCGATGGTCGGCTCGGGCAGCCCGGCGCGGGCGGCCTCGGCGGCGACCAGGCCGCGCAGGTTGGCGGCGAACTCGTCCAGCGGCGGCGGGTTGTCGCTCGGCAGGTACGAGATACCGAGGCCACCGCCCAGATCAAGGGTGGAAATCTGCGCGGTGCGCTCGATACCGAATTTGTCGATGGCCTCGCGGAGCAGGCCGAGCATGCGGCGCGCGGCGATCTCGAAGCCGTCGAGCTCGAAGATCTGCGAGCCGATGTGGCTGTGCAGGCCGACCAGGCGCAGGTTGTCGGCCTCGAAGACGCGGGCCAGCGCCTCCATGGCGTCGCCACCGGCGATCGAGAAGCCGAACTTCTGGTCCTCATGGGCGGTGGAGATGTACTCGTGGGTGTGCGCCTCGACGCCGACGGTGACCCGGACCAGCACGTCCTGGACCACGCCCGCCGCGCCCGCGACCGCTTCGAGCCGCTCGATCTCGTAGAGCGAGTCTACGACCACGTGCCCGACGCCCGTGGCGACCGCGGTCTCGAGCTCGGGCACCGACTTGTTGTTGCCGTGCAGCGCGATGCGCTCGGCCGGGAAACCGGCGTGCAGCGCGATGGCCAGCTCGCCACCGGAGCAGACGTCGAGCGAGAGACCCTCGTCGCGGATCCAGCGCGCGATCTCACCGCACAGGAACGCCTTGGACGCGTAGTGCACGCGGGCCGTCGGCCCGAACGCGCGCACCATGTCGCGGCAGCGCGAGCGGAAGTCGTCCTCGTCGACCACGAACAGCGGGGTGCCGTACTGCTGGACCAGCTCGGTGACGGGCACGCCGGCGATCCGGACGACGCCGTCCTCGCCGCGGGTGGCATTGCGCGGCCACACGTTGGCGGGCAGGTCGATCATCTCGCTGGGATCGGTCGGGCGCTCGGCCAGGCTCGGGGCGTGCGGAATCTCTGCGTGCCGGGGACCGGCCGGGTGTGCACCACTCACAGTTGTGCGTCCTTCCTGAAAAGCTCGCCGGTGTTCACATGCGCTCCGGTGCGCTGACGCCGAGCAGGGCGAGGCCGTTGGCCAGCACCTGACGGGTCGCCTTGACCAGTTCGAGCCGGGCGGCATTGAGAGGGGTGACGGCGTCGTCGCCCTTGGGCAGCACGCGCATGTCGTCGTCGGACTGGAACGGGTGGTAGACACCGGCCAGTTCTTCGAGGTAGCGGGCGATGCGGTGCGGTTCGCGGGTCTCGGCGGCGGTGGCGACCACGCGCGGGAAATCACCGAGGGTGCGGATCAGATCGCCTTCGCGGGCCGAGGCCATCAGCGCGAAATCCGGTTCGACGGAAGCGAATTCGGCGTACTTCGCGGCGTTGCCGATGATGCTGTTGGTCCGCGAGTGCGCGTACTGCACGTAGTAGACCGGGTTCTCGCTGCTCGCCTTGGTCCACAGGTCGAGATCGATGTCGATGCTCGAGTTCACCGAGGAGCGCACCAGCGAGTAGCGGGCGGCGTCGACGCCGATCTGCTCGACCAGGTCGTTCAGCGTCACCACGGTGCCGGCGCGCTTGCTCATCTTCACGGCCTGGCCGTCGCGGACCAGGTTCACCATCTGCCCGATCAGCACCTCGACGGTGTCGGGGTTGTCGCCGAAGGCGGCCGCGGCGGCCTTGAGGCGGCCGATGTAGCCGTGGTGGTCGGCGCCGAGCATGTAGATGGCCAGGTCGAAGCCACGCGCGCGCTTGTTCTGGAAGTAGGCGATGTCACCGGCGATGTAGGCGGCGTTGCCGTCGCTCTTGAGGACGACGCGGTCCTTGTCGTCGCCGAACTCGGTGGACGCGATCCACCAGGCGCCGTCCTTCTCGTACAGGTTGCCCGAGTTCTTCAGCTGTTCGACGGCCTGCTCGACGGCGCCCGAGGCGAACAGTTCGCTCTCGTTGAAGTACACGTCGAAGTCGGTACCGAAGTCATGCAGATCCTGCTTGATCTGGGCGAACATCTGCTGCACACCCTCGCGACGGAACAGCTCGTGCCGCTCGTCGGCGGGCAGGGTGAGCGCGTCGGGGTAGGCCGCGACGATGCCGGAGCTGATCTCCTGGATGTACTCGCCCGCGTAACCGTCGGCCGGGGTCGGCTCGCCGAGGGCGGCCGCGACCAGCGACTTCGCGAAGCGGTCGATCTGCGCGCCGTGGTCGTTGAAGTAGTACTCGCGGGTCACGTCGGCGCCCTGGGCGGCCAGGATGCGGCCCAGCGCGTCACCGACGGAGGCCCAGCGGGTACCACCGAGGTGCACGGGACCGGTCGGGTTGGCGGAGACGAACTCCAGGTTGATCTTGGTGCCGGACAGCGCGGCGCCGGTGCCGAACTTCTCGCCAGCGGCCAGGATCTGCGTGACGATCACGCCCTGCGCCGAGGCGGCGAGGCGGATGTTGAGGAAGCCGGGACCCGCGACGTCGGCCACCTCGATGCCGTCGGTCGCGGACAGGGCCTCGGCCAGCCAGCCGGCCAGCTCACGCGGATTGGTTCCGGCCCGCTTGGCCACCTGCATCGCCACATTCGTGGCATAGTCGCCGTGTTCGGGGTTGCGCGGACGCTCCACTGTGACCTGCTCGGGCAGGACCGACGAGTCCAGTCCACGTTCGACAAGCACCTTCGCGGCGGTGGTGCGAAGGAGATCTGCAAGGTCAGCTGGAGTCACGAGTCTCTATCCTATTGGCTGGGCGCCTCGCAACCACGACCGCCCGGTACGAACGTCCCGATCCACACGTCGAAAGAGCACAACGAGCGATGCCGAGCAGGACCAGCGCCACATCAGCCAAGGCCGTCCGGGCCGCGGGGAAGTCGTCTCCGTCCCGCAAACCCGGCAAAGGCAAGCTTCCCGGTAAGAAGCGAGAATTCCCCTGGGCCCTGCTGGGCGCCGGTGTGGCCATCGTCGCGTTGATCGGCCTGCTGGCCTACAGCCTGGTGCCCAAGTACCTGGACCAGGCCGCCATCCGGGAAGCCCAGACCGACCTCAAGGAATGGGTGGCGTCCAAGGAGAACCAGGACCCGTCGACGAAGATCGAGGGCGTCGTCAAGCAGGACTACCCGGCCGGTCTGCACGTGACGTCGACCCAGCGCGTCGCCTACGACAAGGCGCCCGCCTACGGCGGCCCGCACGACGGCGCGTGGGCCAACTGCACCGGCACCGTGTACGCCAAGCCGATCCGCATGGAGAACGCGGTGCACTCGCTCGAGCACGGCGCGGTCTGGATCGCCTACAACCCGGACAAGGTCGACGCCGCGGGTGTGGAGAAGCTGTCGAACTTCGTCAAGGGCCGTCAGTACTCGCTGATGTCGCCGTACCCGGGCCTGGACGCGCCGATCGCGCTGCAGTCGTGGGGTCACCAGCTCAAGCTCGAATCCGCCGACGACGCGCGAATCAAGCAGTTCATCTCCGCGCTGCGCGAGAACCCGTACGCCTACCCCGAGGTCGGCGCGAGCTGCTCGAACCCGATCTTCGACGCCAACAACCCGCCGCCGTTCGACCCGGCGCCGTACGGCCCCGAGGCCGTGCCGATGGACGGCAAGGGCCTGACCCAGGACCAGTCCGAGCTCGGCGGGGGCGCGGGTCTGCCGGGCCTCCCCGGCGGCCTCCAACTGCCGGGCACCCAGCCCGCGGGCCAGTAGTGGGCACCGATACCGCGGTCGACCCCGACGACAACACCGACGACACCGCTGCCGAGCCGGGCCCGCGTCGCCCGGCCGGGGCGATCCTCGTCCTCGGCGCGATCGGCCTGCTCCTGCTCGGCGCCGTGGCCGGCGTGCTGCTGCGGCTGCCGCTGGACAAGACCGAGACGCCCGCACCCGGCCCTGTCGACGTGGGGTTCAGCCAGGACATGTCGGCGCACCACGCGCAGGCGGTCGACATGGCGGGTGCGGCGCTGATCGGCTCGACCGACAACGACGTGCGCAGGCTCGCCTACGACATCCTCACCACCCAGCAGAATCAGATCGGCCGGATGCAGGGCTGGTTGCAGCTGTGGGGCGAACCCAACCAGAACGTCGACGGCTACATGGGCTGGATGACCGACCACGGCTCTGGCTCGCACGGCCACGGCGGTACGACGACCGGGCACGAGATGTCGGGCCCGATGACGTCGATGCCCGGCATGGCGAGCCAGGAGGAGATGACCGCGCTGCGGCAGTCCACCGGCCCCGCCATGGACACGCTGTTCCTGCAGCTGATGCTGCGCCACCACCAGGGCGGTGTGCCGATGCTCGACTACGCCGCCGAGCACGCCGACACCACCGAGGTGCGCGTCCTGGCCGCGCAGATGTCCAAGACCCAGGAGGGCGAGTCCCAGCTGATGACGAGCATGCTGGCCGCCCGCGGCGCGAGCCCGCTGCCGCTGAGCTGAGCGAGCCGGACCGGGTCAACCGCCCGGTCCGGCACCGTTTTTGGCGCACCGCACTCGATGCGATACGCTGTCGCTGCCCGATCGCCACACAGCGACCGGCATCTATCCCGCCCTCGTAGCTCAGGGGATAGAGCGTCTGCCTCCGGAGCAGAAGGCCGCAGGTTCGAATCCTGCCGAGGGCACATTTCGAGGCCCCGTCCGTTCGGTCGGGGCCTCGTTTGTTTGATTCAGGTTGTTCACGCACGGTTCCACTGGTTTCGGGGCCTCGCCCCGATGACATCAGGAGCGAGGCATGACGAATCCCCCCGAAGGCCAGCAGCCGCCCGAGATGCCGTCCGGGCCGCCCGGATACCCGCACGCGGGCTTCGGACCCGGCCAGACTCCCCCGCCCGGCAATCCCGATGTCTTCCCGCCGCAGCAGCCGCCCAAGAAGAACCGGACCGGGCTGTTCATCGCGCTGGGCGTTGTCGCGCTGGTGGTGCTCGGTGCGCTGATCGCCGGCATCGTGCTCACCGTGCAGGGGCGCACGCCGCTGGCCTCGGACGAGAAGCAGATCGAGGTCGCGATTCGCGATTTCTACGACACGCTCGGCGCCGACGGATTCATCGCGGCCGCGCAGCTGGCGTGCGAGGCCGACCGCACCGAGATCGACAATCTCACCCCGGAGCAGCGTCAGCAGTTCGATGCCGCGACCGTCTCGGTGACCATCGACAAGGTCGAGGACATCGTCATCACCGGCGACACCGCCAAGGCGACGGTGGTCGGCCAGCTGACCCTGTCCGTGGCGGGCGAAGAGCCCAATACCGAGGACAGCACCGAGGAGCACCTCAAGAAGGAAAACGGCACCTGGAAGATCTGCTCGGTGCCTGCCACCAAACACTGACGCAAGCACGCGGTCGCACGGGATTTCTCCGGCCTGTCCTGAAATGCCCGCCGTTCGCTTCCGCGTACATCATGCGGGTATCTTGCTTAGGCAAGCCTCATCATAGGATGGGGACCCTTTGCGGGAAGGACGCGGATGACGTCGCGCAGTTGGAAACCTCTGGCCGGCCTGATGGCGATCGCGGTGGCCGCGCTGGGTGTCAGCGCCTGCTCGTCCCCCTCGGGCGATGCCGACGAGATCACCGTCTACAACGCGCAGCACGAGTCGCTCACCAAGGAGTGGGCCGAGGCGTTCACCAAGGAGACCGGTATCAAGGTCACCCTGCGTCAGGGCGGCGACACCGCACTGGGCAATCAGCTGGTGGCCGAGGGCGCGAACTCCCCCGCCGACGCCTTCCTCACCGAGAACTCCCCCGCCATGGCACTGGTGGAGAACGCAGGCCTGTTCGCCGACGTCGACACGGCCACGCTCGACCAGGTCCCTGCCCAGTACCGCCCCTCGACCGGAAAGTGGACCGGGGTCGCCGCCCGCGCAACGGTTTTCGTCTACAACAGGGACAAGCTGCCGAGCACGGGACTGCCCGCCTCGCTGCTGGATCTCGCACAGCCGCAGTGGAAAGGCCGCTGGGGCGCCGGTACCTCCGGCGCCGATTTCCAGGCGATCGTGGCGGGCCTGCTCGCGCTGAAGGGCGAGGACGTCACCCGGTCCTGGTTGCAGGGCATGAAGGCCAACGCGACCTCGCTGCAGAACAATGTGGCGACCATGAAGGCGGTCAACGCCGGTAATCCCGAAGGTGGCGTGATCTACCACTACTACTGGTACCGCGATCAGGCCAAGACCAAGGAGGGCAGCGCCAACACCGCGCTGCACTACTTCAAGAACCAGGATCCGGGCGCCTTCGTCAGCGTGTCCGGCGGCGGCGTGCTGAAGTCGAGCAAGAAGCAGGAGTCCGCGCAGAAGTTCCTGGCCTTCGTCACCGGCAAGAAGGGCCAGGAGATCCTGCGCGACGGCACCTCGATGGAGTACCCGGTCGCCAGTGACGTCGCCGCGAATCCCGCCCTGCCGCCGCTGGCCGATCTGCAGGCGCCCGCGATCGACCCGAGCAACCTCGACTCGAAGAAGGTCACCCAGCTGATGACCGAGGCGGGACTGCTGTAGGTGGTTCAGCTCGCCGAGCCGACCCCGTCGGCGACAACACCCCGGGTCGGTCGGCCCGGGGTGTTCGTCACGCTCGCGGCGCTGACGCTGACCGCGGCGACGTTCATTCCGCTGGGCTACATCGTTTCGGTCCTGTTCGACACCGGGCTCGGCGAGGCCGCCGATCTGGTGTTCCGCCCGAGAGTGGGTGAGCTGCTGGGCAATACCGGAGCCCTGGTGGTGTGCACGGTGCCGGTGTGCGTGCTGCTCGGGGTCGGGCTGGCCTGGCTGGTCGAGCGCACCGAGGTGCCGGGTCGGTCGTGGTGGGGTCCGGTGCTCGTCGCGCCGCTGGCGGTGCCCGCGTTCGTCAACAGTTACGGCTGGGTGAGCGCGTTCCCGTCGATGCACGGGCTCTCGGCCGCGGTCGTCGTCTGCACGCTGTCGTATTTCCCGCTGGTGTATCTGCCGGTCGCCGCCACGCTGCGCAGGCTCGATCCGGCGATCGAGGAGTCCGCGCGCGCGCTCGGCTCCGGCCCGGTGGAAGTGTTCTGGCGCATCGTGGTGCCGCAGTTGCGGTTGGCGATCCTCGGCGGCGCGTTGCTGATCGGCCTGCATCTGCTCGCCGAGTACGGCGCGTTCGTGATGCTGCGCTACGACACGTTCACCACCGCCATCTTCGAGCAGTATCAGAGCAGTTTCGCCGGTCCGGCCGGGAGCATGCTCGCCGGTGTCCTGGTGCTGTGCTGCCTGGCACTGCTCGGCGGCGAGGCACTGCTGCGCGGGAACGCACGCTACGCCAGGCTGGGCAGTGGCGCGCCACGCGCGGCAAAGCCGATTGCCCTGGGCTGGTGGCGGATTCCGCTGTTCGGCGTGCTGGTCGCGGTGGTAGTCGCCGCGCTGGGTGTGCCGCTGTGGACGATCGGGCGCTGGCTATGGCTGGGCGGCTCGGCCGTGTGGGACATGACCACGATCGGCACGGCACTGGGCCAGACGATCGGGTTGGCCGCGGCCGCCGCGCTGGTTGCCACGCTGTGCGCGTTTCCCGTCGCCTGGATCGCCGTGCGTTCGGCAGGCAGGTTCGCCCGGGTTGTCGAAGGTGCGAACTACATCACCAGTTCCCTGCCCGGGATCGTGATCGCCCTGGCCCTGGTGACGGTCACCATCCGCTGGACCCCGCCGCTCTATCAGACCGCGACGCTGGTCGTGCTCGCCTACGTCCTGATGTTCCTCCCGCGCGCGCTGGTGAGCGTGCGGGCCGGGCTGGCGCAGGTGCCGGTCGGGCTGGAGGAGGTGTCGCGGTCGCTGGGCGAGTCGGCCGCGGCGACTTTCTTCCGGGTGACCCTGCGGATGACAGCCCCCGCCGCCGCGTCGGCCGCCGCGCTCGTCTTCGTCGCCGTGTCCACCGAGCTCACCGCGACACTGCTGTTGGCGCCCAACGGAACTCGCACCCTGGCCATGCAGTTCTGGGGCCTGTCGGGCGAACTCGACTACGCCGCCGCCGCGCCGTACGCGCTGATCATGATCGTCGCCGCGGTCCCGGTGACGTATGTGCTGTTCACCCAGTCCAGAAAGGCGGCGAGGGTATGAGTCGGCTTGTCATCAGCGGAGTTTCGAAGAGCTTCGGCGCCACCCGGGTACTGGACCATATCGATCTCGATGTCCCCGACGGCACCGCTGCCGCCGTGGTCGGCGCGTCGGGCTGCGGCAAGACGACGCTGTTGCGCGTGATCGCCGGCTTCGAGGCGCCCGATACGGGTTCGGTCCAGCTGGGCACGGAAACCGTTGTCCGAGACAATGTCTGCCTGCCGCCGCAGCGCAGGCGGATCGGCTACGTCGCCCAGGACGGCGCGCTGTTCCCGCATCTGAGCGTCGCCGACAACATCGCCTACGGTCTGGACACCGGCCTGCGGGGAGCTGCCGCCAGGCTGCGCAGGCACCGCGACCGCGACCGCGTCACCGAACTCCTGGCCATGGTTTCACTGGATCCCGGCTTCGCCGACCGCTTGCCCCACCAGCTCTCCGGCGGCCAGCAACAGCGCGTGGCACTGGCCCGCGCGCTGGCCCGCAAACCTGCCCTGATGCTGCTCGACGAGCCCTTCAGCGCCCTCGACACCGGCTTGCGCGCCACCACCAGGCAGGCCGTCGCCGAGACCCTGCGCGCCGCCGGGATGACCAGCATCCTCGTCACCCACGACCAGGAAGAGGCGCTGAGCTTCGCCGAACAGGTCGCCGTCATGCGCGACGGGCGGTTCACCCAGGTCGGCCCGCCGCAGCACGTCTACCACCACCCCGCCGACCTGTTCACGGCCCACTTCCTGGGCGACTGTGTCCTGCTCGACGCCCTGTGCGAGGCCGACATCGCCAAGTCCGCGCTCGGTCCGGTCCCGGTGCAGCAGCACGCACCCACCGGCCAGACGACGCTGATGCTGCGCCCCGAACAGCTGACCGCGCAGGTCGGCACCACCGACCATCCGCACAGCGGCACCGTGACGGAGGTGGATTTCCGCGGCCCCGATGTCATTCTCACGATCGACCTCGCCGAAGGCGCGGGCACGGTCAAGGTTCGGCGGACAGGCACGCAGGCCCCCGCCCGGGGCGACAGAGTTCGCCTGACAATCCAGGGCACCGCGATGGCCTACGAGAAGTCGTGAAGCCGGGACCGGCTGAACACCGTGTTCAGCCGGTCCATCGAGCGAGCGGCGGGAATTGAACCCGCGTAAACGGCTTTGCAGACCGTTGCCTCAACCACTCAGCCACGCCCGCCTCGCCCTAGAGATTGCCGTGGCCGGGCGCGACTGACCATGGTTGCGCTCAGCGTGAGCGTAATTCGGCCCCGGCCCCCGCGACGCACTTGAGCGGTGGCGACCTGGCACTATGCGATGATCAATAACATGTCTCGGCCACGACCGCTTCCGCATGACCCGATCGCCGAAGCTCATCGGCAGTGGACCGGGCACGGCTGGGGTGCGGTCGCCGACGGCATGGCCGCGGTGACCTCGCTGGTGCGGGCGCAGCAGATCGTGATGGCCAGGGTCGACGAGGCGCTCAAACCGTCGGGCCTGACGTTCTCCCGCTACGAACTGCTGCAATTACTCAGCTTCAGCAAGACCGGCGCCCTGCCGATGGCCAAGGCCAGTGCGCGATTACAGGTTCATCCGACGAGCGTGACCAATACCGTCGACCGACTCGAGAAGGCCGGACTGGTGGCCCGGGTGCCCCATCCGACCGACCGGCGCGCGACGCTCATCGAAATCACCGATGCGGGAAGGGAATTGGTTGCCGAGGCCACCGCAGCCCTGAACGCGCAGGTGTTCGCCGAGCCGGGACTGCCACCGGACCGGATCCGCGAACTGCTGACACTGCTCGCCGAGTTCCGCCACGAGGCGGGCGACTACGAGGATTCCGGCGAGCAAAACCTCGCATTCCACGCGACATAGCAACCGACAGGCGAATCACCGGCCGACTCGCTTGGCAGGTAGCGGAAATTGGTCCACCATGTAGCCCATGGTGCTGGTCCTGGGGGTATCGGCGGGTGCGGGTGGTGCTCGCGCCGTGCTGACCCACTCCGATCAGCCGCACCTGCCGCCGGTGGACCACATCCGGCTACCGCGCAGGGCGGGCGGATCGGTCGAAGAAGCGGTGTTGTCGGCGATCCGCCGGATTCGCGTCGCGGCGCTCGCGCGCGACGAGTGCGTCACGGCCGCCGCGGTCACCTGTCGTAACGAGCTGCATGCCGAGGCGATCCGGGCGGCGGTCGGCACCGGTGTCGGCATCGTCGACGAACCGCTGGCGCAATTGCGCTATCTGCGGTTCACCGGCATGCTGCCCACCACCGCCTCGGTGATCCTCTACGACCTCGGCTGCTCGGGTTTGACTGTCACCCATGCCGATTGCCGCACCGACACGATTCTGGCGAGCAAGCGCAGCACCGTCCTCAGCGGCAACGGCTACGACGCCCTGCTGCGCTGGCAACTGGCCCGCGGCGGGGTACTGGCCGACGCGCGCACCAGCCGCGCCCACCGCGAGTCGCTGAGCCGGGCGCGGGTGGTGACCGCGACCGACGCCGACACCGGCGGCCGCGCGGTGGTGACCCGCAGCGATCTGGCCGAACTGTGCGAGGCAGGGCTGCATCATTCGGCCTCGTTCGTGCGTCAGCTGGTCGAGGAGACCGGCGTGCAGCCGGGCGCGCTGGTCCTGCTCGGCGGCTGCACCCGCAACCCGACCCTGCGCGCCGACCTGGCCCAGCGGATCGGGCTGCCGATCGTCTACGACCCCGAGCCCGACTATGTGTCGGCGCGCGGCGCGGTCCTGCTGGCCGCCCAGCGCCCGTCCCGCCTGCGCATGCCGCGGCGGCGGGCGGGGGCTGCCCTGTCGACGAGCGGCGGAGCGCAGCGACCCGGCCGCCGAAAACTCCTCGCCGCGGTGGCGGTGACGGCAACCTTGGGCGGCACGGTCGCCGGGTTGCTCGGGGCCGATAATTCGTCGGCGCGGTTACCCGAAGAGGGCACCGCGCCGGCTCCTGCCCAGCTCACCGACGGTTCACTGCGGCTGAAACAGAACTAGCTGTTGGTGAAGTTCGGCGGGCGCTTCTCGACGAAGGCGGCCATGCCTTCCTTCTGATCATCGGTGGCGAACAGCGAGTGGAACACCCGACGCTCGAACAGCAGGCCCTCGGCGAGCGTGGTCTCGAAGGCGCGGTTCACCGCCTCCTTGGCGATCATCGCGACCGGCAGCGACATCGAGGCGATCGTCTGGGCGGTCTCGAGCGCGGTGTCGAGCAGCTGGTCGGCGGGCACGATCCGCGACACCAGACCGGCGCGCTCGGCTTCCTCCACACCCATGTTGCGGCCGGTCAGGATGAGATCCATCGCCTTGGCCTTGCCGACCGCGCGGGTCAGCCGCTGCGAGCCGCCGATGCCGGGGATCACGCCGAGCTTGATCTCGGGCTGGCCGAACTTGGCGGTGTCGGCGGCGATCAGGATGTCGCACAGCATCGCCAGCTCACAACCGCCGCCGAGGGCGTAGCCCGCGACCGCGGCGATGGTGGGCTTGCGGAAGTTGGCCAGCCGGTCCCAGCGGGCGAAGAAATCGGACATGTACATGTCCATGTACGACTTGGGCGCCATCTCCTTGATGTCGGCGCCCGCCGCGAAGGCCTTCTCCGACCCGGTGATGACCACCGCGCCGATGGAGTCGTCGCCCTCGAGCTCGTCGAGCGCGGCGATGACGTCGTCGAGGACCTGCGCATTGAGAGCGTTGAGCGCCTTGGGCCGGTTCAGCGTGATCCAGCCGACCCCGCCCTTACCCTCGCTGCCGCCCTTGCGCTCCAGCAGAATCGTCTCGAAATCGGTCACCAGGCACCCTCTTGTTCATCAGTGGTCACGGATGGTGCAGACGATACCGAGCCGGATCGCCCACCGGCTACGCGGGCAAACCCAGTTCGCCCGCGCCGAGCGGGGCGAAGTAGGCGTCGACCTGGGCCGTGGTGACCTCGGCGAGCGTGGCGGGCGACCAGCGCGGCGCGCGGTCCTTGTCGATCACCTGGGCACGGATGCCCTCGGCCAGATCGTGAGTGCTCAACGCGGCCACGGTGATTCGGAATTCGACAGTCAGCGCGGCAGCCAGCGACGGCAGCGTGCGGGCATCGCGCAGTGCGCGCAGCGTGGCCTTCACCGCGACCGGCGACTTGGCCAGCAGATCCTCGGCGGCCTTGGTCGCCTCGGGCGAGTCGGCGGCGCGCAGTGCCGCGACGATCTCCTCGACGGTGTCGGCGGCGTAGCAGGCGTCGATCCAGTCGCGCTGCGCCGCCAGCTCGGATTCCGGTGCGGGCGTGGCGAATCCGGCGACGGCCTCGTCGGCGGGGGTGGTGCGCAGCGCGTCGAGCAGGGCGGGCAGGTCGGCCGAGGGCACGAAGGTGTCGGCGAAGCCGACCGCGATGGCGTCGCCCGCGCCCATCCGGGCGGCGGTGAGCGCGACGTGGGTGCCCAGCTCACCGGGCGTGTGCGAGAGCAGGTAGGTGCCGCCGACGTCGGGAACGAAACCGATGCCCGTCTCCGGCATGCCGATCTGCGAGCGCTCGGTGACGATGCGATGGCTGCCGTGCGCGGACAGGCCGACACCGCCACCCATCACGATGCCGTCCATGATGGCCACATACGGCTTGGGATAGCTGCCGATCAGGTCGTTGAGCAGGTATTCGTCGCGCCAGAACGCGGCCGTCGCCGTCTGCAGCGGCGCGGGCGCCGCCGGTCCGCCGTCGCTGATCGCCTTGGCGTCGCGGTGGATGGCGACGATGTCGCCGCCCGCGCACAGGCCACGCTCGCCCGCCCCGATGATCGCGACGGTCCGGATCGCCGGATCGGCGGCCCAGGTACGCAGCGCCTCGGTGATCGCGAGGGTCATCGAGTGGTTGAGCGCGTTGATCGCGCGCGGCCGGTTCAGGGTGATCAGACCGAGCCCGTCGCATACCTCGAACAGCACTTCCGCTTCACTCATGGTGGTCACGATAAAGTTGGCCGTCCACGCACCCGAAACTCCGGCGTACGCGATGTGACGCATCCCACCGCGGCCCGCTGGGGCAGAATCGGGACATGGGCACCGACCATTTCGTGCGGATCACCCGCCTGCGCGCGCTGATCGACCACGAGAACACCGGGGCGGGCGAGCGAGCCACCGCGCAGCGCATGCTCGATCGCATTCTGCGGAAATCCCCCGGCCACAATGGTTCTCCTGCGTCATCCGACCGCGTGTACGGCGCCAAACATGATCGTCCCGGCAGACACGCGAGCACCGCGTCGATCGTCGAGTCGGTCCGTGACGACATCGCCTTCGCCCGCAATTTCGCCGTCGTCGGCGGACCGGGCGAGCTGACGGTGCACAGTCCGCTCGCGGCCGCGCCCGCCGAGCTCACGGTCGCGGTGAGCACGCCGTTCGCCGACCAGATCGTCGTCACCATCGACGGGATCCCGCCCGCGTGGGGCTGGGAGTCCGACGAGTTCGACCGCACCGCGGCGACCGCGGACCTGCGCAGGCTGGCCGACGAGCTGGCCGAGATCATCGACAGCTACAACCACGACGGCGCCGATGTGGGCCCGCGGTTCTTCCGCACCATCCGCGCGCAGGAGACCACGCTGATCCGCTGACTCAGTCCGGCTGTTTCGACCCGACGAGCAGCACGACCAAGCCGGCGGTGAGCACGACCGCGCCGATCGCCAGCACCAGGCTCGCGGCAGCGGGTCCGCCGTCGGTGTAGTCGGCGACCGCCTGGGCGACCGCGCCCGCCACCGCCGCGGCGCCGCCGAGCACGAGGACCGGCTCCCGGCGCACCGCGTACAGCACCAGACACAGCACCCCGACCAGCGCGGTCAGCACCGGCCGCCACGGCGATTCGCCGATCGTCACCGATTGCGCGCCGACCACCGCGATCAGCCCGCCGATCAGATAGCCCGCCCACTCCGCGACGAACAGCCGCGCCAGGGCGAGCACGAACCACAGCGCACCGAACAGCAGCAACAGCACACCGGGCCAGACGGACCGGTAGTCGAACAGCTCCGACGTCGCGGTCACGACACTCCAGAGACCGAACCCGCCCATCGCGACCATCCCGAGGACACTCGGCACCAGCAGATAACCGAGCACCGCCACCAGCAGCCCCGCGATCGATGCCGCGATCTCCGCGGATTCCCCACCGCCGTCGCCGAACGCCGTGGCCACCGCCCCGCATACCGCACCGGCGGCCAGCACGAGCAGCACCGCCGCGAGCCTGCTTCGCCCCGCCGAGGCGATCGGCACCCGCCGGAACACCCCGTCGCAGCCACCGGCCAGCACCACCGCTCCCCCGGCCGCGCAACCGGCGACGACCAGCAACAACACCACCCGCCCGGTCTGCGCCACGTCGGTCCACGCCCGCCCGAGGAACAGCGCCACACCGGCGGCTACGAGGCCCGCGCCGAGGTAGGCGACGATCTCCGCGATCACCCGGGCCGCACTCGCCCGTTCCGCGTATTCCTCGGCATCCACGGCTCGCAACACCGCCCCGCGCTGCTCCCCGCTGATCACCCCCGCCGCCACCAGCCGCTCCAGCGCCACACCCACCCGATGTTCGCGAACCATCCGTCGAGTATGTCGACCTGCGGTGATGTTTCGACCGAATCACGCATGCCGCGTTTCGCGCCATAGTGACCCAGTTCATACTAGAATTAGTTGGACGTCCTAGTATCGGGCGCACATCACCTGCGGAGGCGGTCATGAGCGAGTCCAGCGCACTGCACGTGCCGGTCCATCCCGTGCGTTTCGTGACCTCGGCGGCGTTGTTCGACGGGCACGACGCGGCGATCAACATCATGCGGCGGATCCTGCAAGCGCAGGGGGCGGAGGTGATCCATCTCGGCCACAACCGGTCGGTCCGCGAGATCGTCGACGCGGTCGTCGAGGAGGACGTGCAGGGCGTCGCGGTCAGCTCCTATCAGGGCGGGCACATCGAGTTCTTCGAGTACCTGGCCCAGGCGCTGCGCGAAGCGGGCGCGGGTCACGTGCGCATCTTCGGTGGTGGCGGCGGTGTGATCGTCGCCGAGGAGATCGAGCGGCTCGCGCGCAGCGGCGTGCGGATCTTCTCCCCCGAGGACGGTCAGCGGCTCGGCCTGCCCGGCATGATCAACGAGCTGATCCAGGTCTGCGACGTCGACCCTGCCGCGACGCTGCCCGATCTCGACGCGCTCTACACCGGCGACCGGAATGCCTTGGCGCGCACCATCACCTGCCTACAGCAGGGCGCACTGCCCGAAGCCGAGCACGCCGCGATCCTGGCTGCGGCGGACAAGCGCCGGGTGCCGGTGCTCGGCATCACCGGCACCGGTGGGTCCGGAAAGTCCTCGCTCACCGACGAATTGGTGCGCAGGCTGCGCACCGACCAGCAGGACAAGCTGCGCGTCGCGGTCCTCGCGATCGACCCGACCCGGCGCCGGGCGGGCGGGGCGCTGCTCGGGGACCGCATCAGGATGAACGCGCTCGACGGCGAGCACGTGTACTTCCGTTCGCTGGCCACCCGCGGCAATCACGAACTGCCCGACGACATCGACACCATGATCGCCGCCTGCCGGGCCGCTGGCCACGACCTGGTGATCCTGGAGACGCCCGGTATCGGCCAGGGCGACGCGGGCATCGTCGATCATGTCGACGTGGCGCTGTATGTGATGACGCCGGAGTTCGGCGCCGCCTCCCAGCTCGAGAAGATCGACATGCTCGACTACGCCGACGTGGTCGCGGTCAACAAGTACGAGCGCCGAGGCGCGGCCGACGCGATCCGCGACGTGGCCCGCCAATTGATCCGCAACCGTGCCGAATTCGGCGCCGCCCCGGCGGACATGCCGGTTTTCGGCACCAGCGCCGCCACCTTCGACGACGACGGCGTCACCGCCCTCTACCACCATCTGATCGGCCTGCTCACCGAGCACGGACTCACCGTCGAGCCGGGCGCTCTGCCGCACGTCGACACCAAGGTCTCCACCCGCTTCGCCCAGCTGGTGCCGCCGGCGCGAGTCCGCTACCTGGCCGAGATCGCGGAGGCGGTTCGCGACTACCACGCCGGCACCGCACGGGAATGCGCGGCGGCGCAACGTATTCAACGACTACGCCTGGTCAGCGACGAACTGCCCGACGACGCGGCGGTCGCCGAGCTGCTGGCCACCGCGCGCACCGCCCTGTCCGCCGAGTCGACCGCACTCCTGGCCGAGTGGCCCGCCGTCGCCGAGAGCTACCGCGGCGACGAGCAGGTGGTCCGCGTGCGCGACCGCGAGATCCGTACCCCGCTGCGGCGCGAATCGCTGTCCGGCTCCAGCATCGCGCGCGTCGCCCTGCCCCGCTACACCGACGACGGCGAGCTGCTGCGCTTCCTGCGCGCCGAGAACCTGCCGGGCCGATTCCCGTTCACCGCGGGCGTCTTCCCGTTCAAGCGGGACAACGAGGACCCGGCCAGGATGTTCGCCGGCGAGGGCGATCCGGCGCGCACCAACCGCCGGTTCAAGGTCCTCAGCGCGCACGCCGAGGCGACTCGCCTGTCTACCGCGTTCGACTCGGTCACCCTCTACGGCCACGACCCGGCCGAACGTCCCGACATCTACGGCAAGGTCGGCACCTCGGGTGTCTCGGTGGCCACCATCGAGGACATGCGCACCCTGTTCGACGGTTTCGACCTGTGCGCGCCGACCACCTCGGTGTCGATGACGATCAACGGTCCCGCGCCCACCATCCTCGCGTTCTTCCTCAATGCCGCGATAGATCAAGCGCTGCAACGGTTCACCGAGTCCGAGGGCCGCGAGCCGAGTCCCGAGGAGGCGGCCGAGGTGCGGGCGCGCACCCTGTCGACCGTGCGCGGCACCGTGCAGGCCGACATCCTCAAGGAGGACCAGGGCCAGAACACCTGCCTGTTCTCCACCGAATTCAGCCTGCGGATGATGGCCGACATCCAGGAATGGTTCGTGCGCAACGACGTGCGCAATTTCTATTCGGTGTCGATCTCCGGCTATCACATCGCCGAGGCGGGCGCGAACCCGATCAGCCAGCTCGCTTTCACCCTGGCCAACGGATTCACCTATGTGGAGACCTATCTGGCCCGCGGCCTGGCGATCGACGACTTCGCGCCGAATCTGTCGTTCTTCTTCTCCAACGGCATGGACCCCGAATACACAGTGATCGGCCGCGTCGCCCGCCGCATCTGGGCGATCGCGATGCGCGACTGCTACGGCGGCGGTGAACGCGCCCAGAAACTCAAGTACCACGTGCAGACCTCGGGTCGTTCGCTGCACGCGCAGGAGATGCAGTTCAACGACATCCGCACCACGCTGCAGGCATTGATCGCCGTCTACGACAATTGCAACAGCCTGCACACCAATGCCTTCGACGAGGCGGTGACCACCCCCACCGAGGATTCGGTGCGGCGCGCGCTGGCGATCCAGCTCATCATCGCCAAGGAATGGGGTCTGGCGATGAACGAGAATCCGCTGCAGGGCAGTTTCGTCATCGACGAACTCACCGACCTGGTCGAAGAGGCGGTGCTGCTCGAATTCGAGCGGATCAGCGAACGCGGCGGCGTGCTCGGCGCCATGGAGACCGGCTATCAGCGCGGCCGCATCCAGGACGAGTCCATGCGCTATGAGCAGCGCAAACACGACGGATCGCTGCCGATCGTCGGCGTGAACACCTTCCGCGGTCGCGACGACGACGCCGCGCACGGGCCACTCGAACTGGCCCGCGGCACCGAAGCGGAACGGCGTTCCCAACTGGAGCGGTTGCGCGCCTTCCAAGACGAGAACGCCGAGGAAGCCCATCGCGCGCTGGCCAGGCTGGCCGAGGTCGCCCATACCGACGGCAATATTTTCGACGTGCTGATGGACGCGGCGCGGGTGTGCAGCCTACAGCAGGTCACCGACACATTCTTCGCCGTCGGTGGGCAGTATCGACGGACCGTCTGAAGCGATCGCCGCGAGCGCGAATCCAGCCACACCCCGCGCCCGCGTGTGACAATTGCCGCCAGCACAAGGCAGCGGCGGCGATGGGACGCACAGCATGGACCTGACCGAGCTCGACATCATCGATGCGCACATCCACCAGTGGGATCCGCGCACGACACCTCGCCAATTCAGCAAGCTCGCCACCCTGCTGCGATATCTCCCGCTGCCGGTCGATATCGCGGCGAAACTGGCTCCGCGGGGCGACCGCGAATTCGTCGGCGACCCCTCCGCCTATCTGGGTCCCTATCTGCCCGCCGACTACCGGGCCGACCTCGGGAAAACCCGGGTGGACGCGATCGCGCACATCGAAGTGGAATGGACCGGCTGGAAGCCCGACGAAACCCGCTGGGTGGCCAGTCTGCCGTTCGGTGTCGACACCCCGGCTCTCGCCGCGATCATCGCGTCGGCCGATCCCGCCGCCGCGGACTTCGACGCGGTCCTCGACGCGCATCAGTCGGCCTCGCCGCTGCTGCGCGGGATCAGGACCATGGTCGCCCACCATCCCGATCCGGCCGTGAAATCGTTCGCGCCGAACGACAGCGCCCTCACCGCCCCCGCCTTCCTGAACGGTTTCGCCCAGCTCGCCCAGCGCGACCTGTCCTTCGACGCCTGGGTGTATTCGGTGCAGCTCCCCGACGTGACGGCGCTGGCCGAGCGGTTCCCCGAGGTGCCGATCGTGCTCGACCACCTGGGGACCCCCGCAGGCATCTTCGGGCCGGTCGGCAAGCACACCGGGCACACCCCTGCCCAGCGGCAGGCACTGTTCGAGCGCTGGCGCGACGACCTGACCGATCTGGCCGCGCAGCCCGCCGTGGTGGCCAAGGTGAGCGGGCTGATGATGCCGGTGCTCGGTCATCCGGTGCCACCGCGCGGCGCCCCGACGCCGGTGCCCGAACTGGTCGAGCGAGTGCGGCCGTTGCTCGCTCACGCGCTGGCGGTGTTCGGCCCCGACCGGTTGATCTGGGGTTCGAACTTCCCGGTCGACAAGCCGATCACCAGCATCACCGGCGCGGTCGAGACCGTGGCCACCGCGCTCACCGAGGCGGGCGCCGACCAAGGCACGCTGCGGAAGGTGTTCGGCGGCAATGCCACCCGCGTGTACCGGGTGGACACGGCCTCGTGAATCGCCGCCGTCGCGCGGTTCCGGCGGCTGTCGGTGGCCCGGTTTAGCATCGCCCCATGAAGGCAACCGGCACGTTCGACATCACCGCGTTCGACCCCACCGACTTGCAGCCGCAGCCGCCCATCAGCACCGGGCTGCCCGTCGGCGTGACCCTCATGACGAAGGTCTACGCCGGGGAGATCACGGGCACCTCGGCGACGCTGTTCACCGCGGCATTCGACATGTCGTCCGGGGCGGGCACCTACATCGCGATGGAGTCGTTCGAGGGCGCACTGAACGGCAAGTCCGGCGCTTTCAACTTCGTCCACTCGGCCACCACCGGCGGCACCGATCGCACCGACGAGTTCTTCCACATCGTCCCCGCCAGCGGCACCGGCGAACTCACCGGCATCACCGGCACCGGCGCGCTCTACGTCGATGCCACCGGCGGCCACCACATCTGGTTCGAGTACGAACTCGCCTGACCTCAGCTGTCGAATTCTGTATACAGCGACCGTAATTCACGAAGGCCGGTTGCCGCTGTCTGCTCGTCCTCGGTCGACATCCGCAGGGCGCGGCGCAGCGGGATCGGGTCGAGATCCTCGATGACGGCGTGGAATTCGATGCGGGGCAGTTCGGGGAGGGTGAGCTCGTCGCCGTAGGGGTCGTCGGCTTCGGCGGTGCGGGTGGATTTCTCGACGCCGCCGATGAGGGTGTCCAGGTCCAGGCCGCGCAGGGTGAGGATCTCGCTCGGTTGCTCGTCGAGTCGTTCGGCGAGCAGGTAGCAGACCGCGGCGACGTGTTTGCACGGCCAGCCCATGTCCGGGCAGCTACAGGAGAAGTCGAGTTCGGCGGCGGTGGTCGGCAGCAGGTGCGGGCCGAGGGCGGGTGGCAGTGCGCCGGAGGCGATCTCGGCGAGCATGCCCGGCGCTTCCCTGATCTCGGCGAGCAGCAGCTCGACTTCCTCGTGGCGCAGCGGGCGCATCGCCAGCACCGAGGTGAACGGGCTCGGCTGGCTGCCCTGCACCTCCGCGGTGACGGCGCCGCGTTCGATCCGGTAGTTCACCACCTGGCCGACCCTGGCGTAGGTGCGCCCGCGCGAGAGCCTGCCCGCGTCGGCGACCTGCTCCACCGCCTCCAGCAGCGACCTGCCCCACCAGGTCCGGCCGAAGCCGCCGCGGGCCTGGGCGCCGCCGGTGACCGGCCTGCGCGGACCGAACTGACTGAAGTCGGCCACTAGTCACCCACCGCCTCGGCGCCGAGGGTGAACAGTTCGCGCAGTTCGTCGGTGCTCAGCTCGGTGATCCAGTTCTCCCCCGCGCCGACCGCCAGTTCGGCCAATTGCTTCTTCCCGCTGATCATCTCGTCGATCCGCTCCTCGATGGTGTCGACGCAGACCAGCTTGCGGACCTGCACCGCGCGCTGCTGGCCGATCCGGAACGCCCGGTCGGTGGCCTGGTTCTCCACCGCCGGATTCCACCAGCGGTCCAGGTGGACCACGTGATTGGCGGCGGTCAGATTGAGGCCGGTGCCGCCCGCCTTGAGCGAGAGCAGCATCAGCGGCGGGCCGTTCTCGCCCTGGAAACCGGTCACCATGTCGTCGCGACGCTGCTTGGTGACGCCGCCGTGCAGGAACGGAATCGGCGTGCCGAAACGCTCGGTGAGGTACGGCAGCACCAGGTCGCCGAATTCGCGGAACTGGGTGAACAGCAGTGCCCTCTCGCCGTCGGCGACGACCGCGTCGAGCACGTCTTCGACCAGGGCCAGCTTGCCGGAGCGGTGGCTGCCGCGCCGCAGGATCGGCGAACCGTCGCCGAGGAAGTGCGCGGGGTGATTGCAGACCTGTTTGAGCCGGGTCAGCGCGCCGAGCACGGCGCCCTTGCGCGCCATGCCTTTCGCGTCCTTCAGCTTCGCGAGCATGTCGTCGACCACGGCTTGATAGAGGGCCGCCTGTTCGACGGTGAGGTTGGCCCGCACCGTCATCTCCAGTTTCTCCGGCAGATCGCTGATGACCGCCGGATCGGTCTTGAGCCTGCGCAGCACGAACGGATCGGTGATCAACCGCAGCCGGTCGACGGCCTGCTGGTCACGTTCGCGTTCGATCGGCACCGCGAACTTCGCCCGGAAGGATTGCGGGCTGCCGAGCAGTTTCGGCATGGCGAAGTCGAACAGCGCGCGCAGTTCCTCCAGGCGGTTCTCCACCGGAGTTCCGGTGAGCGCCAGGCGATGTCGTGCGTGCAGTGCGCGGGCGGCCCGCGACTGACGGGTGGCGGCATTCTTGATGTGCTGGGCCTCGTCGAGCACGATCCGCTCCCACTGCTGTTCGCTGAGCAGCGTCGCGTCGCGGGCCAGCAGGGAGTAGGTGGTGACGACGAGATCGGAATCCGCCGCCGCCGCAGCGAATTCCGAACCGGTGAGCCTGCCCGGCCCGTGATGGACCAGCACCCGCAGGTCGGGAGTGAACCGTTGCGCTTCGCGCTGCCAGTTGCCGACAACCGACATCGGGCACACCAGCAACGTCGGCCCGACCCGTGCTGCCTCCAGCGGACCCGCCCGCCCGCCACGGTCGACCTCCGCGTCTTCACGCTCGTGTGCGAGCAATGCCAGCACCTGCACCGTCTTGCCCAGACCCATGTCGTCGGCCAGGATCGCGCCGCAGTTCAGCCGGCTCATCGTGGCCAGCCAGCTGAGTCCGCGTTCCTGGTAGGGGCGCAGCTCCGCTTTCAGGCCCACCGGCACCGGAACGGGCTCGGGTTCGCCTTCCCTGGCGAACAATTCGGCCGCCCAGCCGTCGGCCGTGACCTCGGTGACCGGGACATCGTCGACGCGTTCGGCGGCGAGCTCGCCGATCATGTCGGCCAGGGTGATCGGAGTGTCGTCGGCGTGCATCGCGACATAGCGGGCGGCCGCGGCCAGCACCCGGTGGTCGGCCTGCACCCATTCCCCGCGCAGCTGCACCAGATCGGACTTGCTGCGGATCAGCCGTTCCATCTCGGGCTTGGTGAGCACGAGGTCACCGAGCGCCAATTCCCAGCGGTAGGACAGCAATCCGCTCAGTCCAACGGTGGATTCGGCGGCGGCCGGGCTGCTCACCCGCAGCCGCATGCTCGGTTCGGCGATGTTCCAGGCGCGCGGCAGCAGCAGCCGGATTCCCGCCTCCTGCAAGGCATGCGCACCGTGGGCGACCAGGTCTGCGACGACCTCGGTGGGCAGCAGCAGGTCGAGGCCGCGCGGGTCGGCGGGCAGATCACGCAACCGCGGGTAGGCCTTGCGCGCATGGCCGAGCTTCTCGGCGGCGGTCCGGACCAGGACCGGATCATCATCGAGCGCAACGGGTTTCGGCGCATCGTCGACCGGACGCAGGCAGACCTGCAACCGCCACAGCGCCAGCGATTCGTCGGCGGTGCCGAATTCGCCGTCGGGTTCGCACAGGCGCAGGACGAGTTCGGGTTCGTCGGCGGCGTAGCCTGCCCGCCACTGCCCAAGGGTCTCGGCCAGCCGGTAGGAGCCGACGTCGAGCGGGGTGTCACCGACCAGAGCCTGCAAGAGCGGGTGCGTCATCGTGCGGTGCGCGAGGTACTCGCGGGCGATCGGGTCGGTGAGCTCGGTGACCAGGTCGTCGAGCACGGCGGCGGGTGACCCGGCGACCCGCAGCGCCGGCGGCATCGCGGCGGCCAGCTCGGCCAGCCACGCCCGCTGCCGCTGGCCGCCGACCAGCCGCCAGCGCACCCACCACTGACCATCGGCGCGCTCGACCTGCGGCACCACCCGGCCCGCCCGCACCCACCGTTCGACGCCGCGGGCGACGTGTCCGAGGAAGCGCAGATCGCCGGAGATGTTCTCGCGAGGCAGTCTGCTGCGCAGCACGACGGCCGCCGTGGGCGGCGCGAGTGCGTGCGCGCGTACCTCGGCGGTGTCGGCCTGCCCTGCGGCATCGACGACCAGCACCTGGGCGCGGTGCCGGAACCTGGCCCGTTCCAGGATGTCGCCGAGCACCGAACCGACGGCGACCGGTTCCCCGTCGTGCCACAGCAGCAGGCCGGCCCCGGGGGACCACAGACCGTGCAGCATGGGGACCATCCAAGCAGGCGGCACCGACACCCGGCGCGGCCCGCCTCCCCTGGATTTCTCGCCGATCCCGGAACATACTGGGGTATCCCCTGGTCACGGGCCGGACCACCCACCGGCGACAACTACATACCGACCCAGGCGAACCGGGCTCGTTCCGGCTCGGCCGATGAACCCCTTGTATGCGTGCGGAGGGCAGTGATGACGATTCTGCTCCAGGTTCTCGAGCAGAGCTATACCCCGACAACCCCGTGGGAACGGCGCAAATTCACGTTCATCGATACCGGAAAGATCGTCGGCATGCGCCTGGACGGCCAGTCCGGCGTGTGGCTCGACCTGTCCAGACCTGGCGAATCCCAGCGCCTGGCACACACCGTCGATCCGCGCGATTCGATCACTTTCCTGCTCACCGTCTTCGCCAAGATCGCCGAGTGCGAGGACCGTGGCGGTTCGTGGCTGGTCGGCCACGACGGCACGCACATCTCCTCGATCGCGGCGACGCGGTTCCCACCCCATGCCAGTGAAGTAGCCGCCGACGACATCCTGGCCCGCGCCTGGTTGTAGCCCGTTCGGCATATCTGTCGGTGCCTCCGGCTACAACCTGCAGATATGCGGAAATGGGCGTGGCTGCTCGTCACGGTGCTCGCGGTCGCCGGTTGCGCTGTGCTCACACCGGACGATCCGGTGCTGCCCGCGCCCGGCAGTCCGACGCGCGCCGAGGTGAGCGCGCTGCTCGACCGGGTGCGGGTGATCGCCGCCCGGCCACGCCCCGGCGGCTATGAACGCGGCTGCAAATCGGGTCAGGCGTGCGTGTTCGGCACCGCCTGGTCCGACGACACCGACGCGCCTGGCGGCCATGACGGCTGCGACACCCGCAACAATGTGCTCGCCGCCCAGCTGCGGGAGGTGGTCCAGCGCGGCCGGTGCGTGGTCGTCGAGGGCGTGCTCACCGACCCGTACACGGGCACCGACCTCACCTTCCGCAAGTCCGACGGCGGCCGCATCCAGATCGACCACGTCTACCCGCTGGCCGCTGCCTGGGACATGGGCGCCGCCCACTGGCCACCCGAGCGCAGACTGCGCTTCGCCAACGACCTGTCGGTGAACCTGCTCGCCACCGGCGCGTCAACCAACCAGGCCAAAGGCGACGACACCCCGGCCGACTGGCTACCACCCGCCCGCCCCAACCACTGCTTCTACGCGGCCAAATACCTCACCGTCGCCCTCGACTACGACCTGCCGATCACCGCCGCCGACAACGCCGCACTCCACAAGGTCGCCCGCGGGTGCCCCTGATCGACCGCCGGCGGCCACGTGTTCGCCCAAGCGCTCGGTGACGACTCGTCAAGCGCCGGTGGCGACCAGTCGCTTCGGATCGTTCGACCACTGCGACCATGAACCCGGGTACAGCGCGGCCGGGATCCCGGCGATGGCGAGGGCCGCGATCTGGTGGGCGGCCGTCACGCCGGAGCCGCAGTAGACCGCGACCTGGCCCTCCCCGAATTCGGCGAACCGCGCGCGCAGCTCCTCGGGAGTGCGGAAGCGTCCGGTGTCGTCCAGGTTCTCGGTGGTCGGGGCGCTGATCGCGCCGGGGATGTGGCCGGCTTTGGGATCGACCGGTTCGACCTCGCCGCGATACCGCTCACCGGCTCTGGCGTCGAGGAGCACGCCCGACCAGTTCGACGCCGCGTCGGCGTCGATCACCGGCAGCGAGCCCGGGCGTATCACGAGGTCGCCGGATACCGGATCGGCTTCGGCGCCGGTGGCGAGCTCGCCGCCCGCCGCGATCCACGCGGGCAGTCCGCCGTCGAGAATCCGGACGTCATCGACACCGGCCCAGCGCAACAGCCACCAGGCCCGCGCCGCGGCCATACCGCTGGTCGCGTCGTAGACGACGACCGGCTCCCCCGCACCGAGCCCCCAGCTGCGCGCGCACTTCTCGAAGGCGCCGGGATCGGGCAGCGGATGCCTGCCACGCGCCGGCGACGGGGCGGCGGCCAGCTCGGTCTCCAGGTCGACGAACACCGCGCCCGGAATGTGCCCGTCCAGATAGTGCTGCGGGCCATCCGGATCACCCAGTGCCCACCGCACGTCGAGCAGATGAATCTTCTTGTCCGCCAGTTCTTCCCGGAGTTCCTCCGGGGAGATCACTACCGTGCCCACTCCCGCTCCTCACCACCGTCGCACCTGTCGAAGCCCCCTGCCGCCACCCTACGCAGGGAGACTGCCCCATCGATACCGAACGCGGCCCCAACTGGACCGATCGCGGTGAACTCAGATCAGTCCACTTTCGCGGGACTGGCAGGCGACACCGGCTCGCCCTGCGGGCAATATCTGCACAATGTCGCAGGTCACCACCACCCCGCCCGATGATGTCGCCGAACAGCGGGCGGGCATCGCTCAGCCGCTCGGGGCCGGCGCGATCACCGCGCTGGTCGGGTTCACCAGTTCGTTCGCGGTGGTGCTGAGCGGGCTGCGGGCGGTGGGCGCGAGCCCGGCTCAGGCAGCATCCGGGCTGATGATCCTGTGTTTCACGCAGGGCATCGGCATCCTGCTGCTCAGTGTCCGGTACCGGATTCCGATCACGCTGGCCTGGTCGACACCGGGTGCGGCGCTGCTGGCGAGCACCGGACTGGTCGCGGGTGGCTGGCCCGGCGCGGTCGCGGCCTTCGCGGTCACCGGCGTGCTGATCGTGATCACGGGACTGTGGCAGCGGCTCGGTTCGCTGGTCGCGGCGATCCCGGTGCCGATCGCGCAGGCCATGCTGGCCGGTGTGCTCGTCCCGCTGTGCCTGGCGCCGGTGAAGGCGCTGACCACCTCGCCCGCTGTGGTGGTGCCGGTCATCGTGGTGTGGCTGGTGTTGCAGCGGTACGCGCCGAAATGGGCGGTGCTGGTCGCCTTCACCACGGCGGCGATCGGCACCGGGATCGACATCGCGGTCCGCGACCGGCAGCTGGACCTGTCGGCCATGGTCCCGACCGTGGAATGGACTGCACCGCACTGGCATTGGCAGGCGATCGTCGGTATCGCGGTGCCGCTCTACATCGTCACCATGGCCTCACAGAACATCCCCGGCGTCGCGGTGATGCGCTCGTTCGACTTCCAGGTCCCGTGGCGCGCGTCCATGCTGGTCACCGGAATCGGCACCATCGCGGGCGCGACCGCGGGCGGCCACGCGATCAACCTCGCCGCGATCAGCGCGGCCCTCTCCGCCGCTCCCAGCGCGAGCCCCGACCCCAAACGCCGCTGGATCGCCGCCGCCACCGCGGGCGCCGCCTACCTGATCCTCGGCCTCGCCTCCGCCGCGCTGGTCACCCTCATCGCCGCGGCCCCGGCGGGCACCCTCGAAACCGTCGCGGGCTTGGCCCTGCTCGCCACCCTCGCCGCGGCCCTCACCGGTGCCCTCAGCGACCCCGACCACCGCATGGCAGGCCTGGTCACTTTCCTCGTCGCCGCCTCCGGCACCACCCTGTTCGGCATCGGCGGCGCCTTCTGGGCCCTGATCGCGGGCCTGATCGTGCGCCGCTTCCTGCCACAAGGAACGTAGGGAGCCCTCAGGCCACCCGCAACGGCTCGATCGCCGCCAAAGCCGCGCCGATGGCATCGCGTTCGATCTCGAGGTCGTAGCGGTTCTGCAGGTTCAGCCAGAACAAATCGCTGGTGCCGAAGTAGCGGCCGAGGCGCAGGGCGGTGTCGGCGGTGATCCGCCGCTTGCCGTGCACGATCTCGTTGATCCTGCGCGGCGGGACGCCGATGGCAACCGCGACCCGATGCTGGGTGATTCCGAGCGGCTCGATGAAGTCTTCCATCAACACTTCGCCGGGGTGCGCCGGAGCCAACTTGCCCATCTCGCCACCTCCTTCAGTGATAGTCGACGATCTCTACACGCTCGGGACCTGCATCAGTCCAGACGAAACAGATTCTCCACTGTTCGTTGACCCGAATACTGTGCTGCCCCTTGCGGTTCCCCTTCAGTGCCTCCAGATGGTTACCTGGCGGCACTCGAAGCTCCCCCCAGAGACACCACAGCATCCAGGATCGCGAGCTTCCGCAACGCCACCCGGATGATCCGGGAGTCGAACCTCGTCACGTGCTCTCGACGCCACAAACGCTCGGTGTCCCGGTCTCCGAATGACCTGATCACCGACCAAGCATAACGCATTGCGTCAATAACGTGTAGCGTTATATAGCTCGACGAATTCAGCTCGGGCCCGCGAGCCGATCCAGCAGCGGGCCGGTGCGAGGGCCGACGAGTTCGCGCATGACCAGGGCCATGTTGGTGCGTTCGACGCCGGGGATCTTGAGGATCTGGCCGGCGATGCGGTAGAGGTCGTCGGCGTCGCGGGCGACGATGCGGACCGTCAGGTCGGTGGAGCCGGTCATGCCGCAGACCTCGGTGACCTCGGGGACGTCGGCCAATTCGTCGACGACGGCGTCGAGTTGATGCTGGTCGACGACCACCGCGACGAAGGCTGCCAGGGGATAGCCGAGGGCTCGCGGTTCCACCCGGCGCTCGAAGCTGCCGAGTACTCCGCCGCTGTCCCAGCGCGCCAGCCGCGCCTGCACGGTGTTGCGCGACAAGCCGAGCCGCGCGGCCAGCTCCACTCCGGTGGCCCGCGGGTTGGCGATCAACTCGCGCAGGAGCCGCGCGTCGGTGGCGTCCAGAGTCACGGCGTCGGGTTCGCGACTTGTCATACAACGCAGTATGACAGTGTTCAGCGGGTTCAGACCATGCACTCTGCTCATTCCCGTGTCGATCGCTTGCGCAGTCGGCATTATCGTGGATGCTGAGTGATACACATCGCACTCAGCGATTGTCGTACCTGCACCGGGCCCACAAGGCGCGGCGGTGAGGAGGCGATCTCGATGTCGGAGAAACAGACCTATCCGGTCCAGTTGGTGCAGCCGGACGGCAGGCGCGTGTTCGATCGCGAGCACGCCGCGCTGGTGGCCGACATCGATGCCGAACGACTGCGGCAGCTCTATCAGGATCTCGTCGTGACCCGCCGGATCGATGTCGAGGCGACCGCGCTGCAACGCCAGGGCCAGCTCGGCCTATGGCCGCCGCTGCTCGGTCAGGAAGCCGCCCAGGTCGGCTCGGCGCATGCCCTGCACCCCGACGACTACGTCTTCTGCTCCTACCGCGAGACCGCGGTGGCCTACTGCCGTGGCGTGCCGCCCGAGCAGCTGACCACCCTGTGGCGCGGCGTCGCCCACCACTGCTGGGACCCGGACGCGGTGAACATGACCAACGCCAACATCGTGGTCGGTTCCCAGGGCCTGCACGCCACCGGCTACGCCTACGCCGCCCACCTCGACGGCGCCGACATCGCCACCATCGCCTATTTCGGCGACGGCGCGACCAGCCAGGGCGACATCGCCGAGGCGCTCGGTTTCGCCGCGACCTGGAGCGCGCCGGTGGTGTTCTTCTGCCAGAACAACCAGTGGGCGATCAGCGAACCGGTGAGCGTGCAGAGCCACGTGCCGCTGGTGCGCAGGGCCGACGGCTACGGCATCCCGGGCGTGCAGGTCGACGGCAACGACGTGCTGGCTGTGCTCGCCGTCACCCGCCAGGCCGTGGAACGGGCACGCACCGGCGGCGGCCCGACCTTCATCGAGGCGATGACCTACCGGATGGGTCCGCACACCACCGCCGACGACCCGACCAGGTACCGCACCGCCGCCGACACCGAGTACTGGGAACACCGCGACCCGATCGAGCGCATCCGCCTGCTCCTCGATCGCGAAGGCCACCTCGATCCCGAGTTCGCCCGCCGCGTCGCCGACACCGCCGACGACGTCGCCCGCCGCGTGCGCACCGCGACGATGGAGATGCCCGACCCCGACCCGGTGCGCATGTTCGACAACGTCTACGCGACCGAGCACCCGCTGATCACCGAAGAGGCGCACCAGTTCTCGGCCTACCTCGCCGAAGGAGCGCAGTCATGATCACCACCTTCGCCGCCGCCCTCAACACCGGCCTGCGCCGGGCGATGGAAGACGACGCCAAAGTCGTGCTGCTCGGTGAGGACATCGGCAGGCTCGGCGGCGTGTTCCGGGTGACCGATACGCTCCAGAAGGACTTCGGCGACAATCGCGTCATCGACACCCCGCTCGCCGAATCCGGCATCGTCGGAACCGCTTTCGGCATGGCTCTGCGCGGTTACCGGCCGGTGGTGGAGATCCAGTTCGACGGCTTCGTCTACCCGGCCTTCGACCAGATCGTCTCCCAGGTCGCCAAGATCCACTACCGGACCGGCGGCAAGGTGAAGGCGCCGTTGACGATTCGCATCCCGTTCGGCGGCGGCATCGGCGCGGTCGAGCACCATTCGGAATCGCCCGAGGTGTACTTCGCGCACACCGCCGGACTGCGCGTCGTCTGCCCGAGCACCCCGGCCGACGCGTATTCGATGATCCGCCAGGCGATCTCCCTCGACGATCCGGTGGTGTTCTTCGAACCGAAACGTCGCTATTGGGACAAAGCCGACGTAGATTTCGAAGGCGAACCGGATCTGCCGCTGCACCAGGCCAGGGTGTGCACCCGCGGCGCCGACGCCACCGTGGTCGCCTACGGGGGCACGGTCGCCACCGCGCTGACGGCGGCGAAGATCGCGGCAGAGGAAGGGCATTCGCTGGAGGTGATCGATCTGCGCAGTCTCTCGCCGATGGACGTGGACACGATCGCGGAATCGGTCGACAAGACCGGCAGGCTGATCATCGTGCACGAGGCGCCGGTCTTCGCCGGGCTCGGCGCCGAGATCGCGGCCCGCGTCACCGAACGCTGCTTCTATCACCTCGAGGCGCCGGTGCTGCGCGTCGGAGGCTACGACATCCCCTACCCCCCGGCTAAGCTCGAAAAGCACCATCTGCCCGACCCCGACCGCATTCTGGCGGCGGTCGACCGCTGTCTAGCCGCGTGACGAAAGGTGCCACTGTGCCGGAACAAGCCGCCGACGACGACGGTCATGTTCTCGAATTCCGCCTCCCCGATCTGGGCGAGGGCCTCGCCGACGGCGACCTGGTGTCCTGGGCCGTCGCGGTCGGCGACACGGTGGAACTGAACCAGACCATCGCCGAGGTGGAGACCGCGAAGGCGGTCGTCGCACTGCCGTCACCCTTCTCCGGTGTCGTGGTGGAGCTGCTGGCCCAGCCGGGTGACACCGTGCCGGTCGGCGCGCCGCTGATCCGGGTGCGCAACGATCTCGAGGTCACCGCGCCGCCGACCGCGGAGTCCGTCTCCCGCAACGACGTGCTGGTCGGCTACGGCCCGGAAGCCGAATCCACTTCGCGCAGGCGCAAATCCGTCCCGTCGGCCGCGATGGCGGCGAATACCCCGAGCACTCATCGCGCGGCGGCGACGCCCGCGGCGCGCAAGCTGGCCAAGGAACTCGGCATCGATCTGTGGTTCGTCGCAGGCTCGGGCCCCGAGGGCGCGGTCACCGTCGAGGACGTCCGCTCGGCCGTCCCGGTGACAGCCCCGCGCACCCCGGCCCGGCTCGGTGAGGTGGCGCCCGCACGCGCGAACGGACATTCCGGCGATGCCGACGGCGGCTTGATCGAGCCGACCGCCCGCGAGGAACGCACCCCTATCACCGGCATCCGCAAGCGCACCGCCGCCGCCATGCTGGCCAGCGCCCGCACGATCCCGCAGGCCAGCACGTTCGTCACGGTCGACTGCACGGCCTCGATGGAACTGCTCGACCACCTACGCACGACGAAATCCTTCGAGGGACTCACCCTCACCCCGCTGGCCCTGGTCGCCAAGGCCACGCTGGCGGCGCTGGCCGAATATCCGGGGATCAATACCGCCTGGGACGAACAGAACCAGGAGATCGTCACCAGGCACTACGTGAACCTGGGGATCGCGGTCGCCTCCGATCGCGGACTGCTGGTGCCCAACCTCAAGGACGCGCAGTCGCTGAATCTGCGCGAGCTCTGCCGGGAGATCGCCGATGCGGCCGAGCTGGCCCGCTCGGGCAATGCCACCCCCGCCGATCTGCGCGGCGGCACGTTCACGATCACCAATGTCGGGGTGTTCGGCGTCGACACCGGGGTGCCGCTGGTGAATCCGGGCGAGGCGGCGATACTGTGCCTCGGCTCGATTCGTAAGCGGCCGTGGGTGTTCCGTGACGAACTGGCGGTGCGCTGGGTGACCACGCTCGGCCTCAGCTTCGACCACCGGCTGATCGACGGCGAACTCGGCGCGCGCTTCCTCGCGACCACCGCGGGCTTCCTGGAGGATCCGTTGACGCTGCTCAGCCGCGTCTGAGCGGGTCCGTCTGCCGGAAACCCCGTGCTGATATCGCGGTCTTCCGGTGCCGGACAGTAAGACTCGCCGATAGGGTGCGGGCATGGAGATAGCAGGCAAAGTCGCGATCGTCACCGGCGCGGGCGCAGGGATCGGCGCCGCGCTCGCGCAGCGGCTCGTGACAGGTGGCGCGCGGGTCGTCGTCGCCGATCTCGACGCGGACTCCGCGGCGAAAGTGGCCGGTGAGCTGGGCGAGAACGCGGTCGCGGTCGGCGGTGACGTGGCCGACGAGCAGGTCGTCGCCGCGCTGATCGAGGCCGCCGAGCGCGCGTTCGGGCCGGTCGATCTGTATTTCGCGAACGCGGGCATCGGTGGTGGCCCCGGTCTGGACAGCACCGAGGAACAGTGGGCGGCCGCCATCGATGTGAACGTGATGGCGCACGTGCGCGCCGCGCGGCTGCTCGTGCCCGGCTGGGTCGAGCGCGGCAGCGGCTATTTCGTGTCCACCGCGTCGGCGGCGGGCCTGCTGACCCAGATCGGTTCGGCGCCCTATTCGGTGACCAAGCACGCCGCCGTCGGGTTCGCCGAATGGCTGTCGGTCACCTACGGCGATCAGGGTGTCGGGGTGAGCTGTCTGTGCCCGATGGGCGTCGACACCAGGCTGCTCAGCGGCGACCTGATCCCGGAGAACCCGGAGGCGGCGGCGCTGGCGATCAAGGCGGTGAAGACGGCGGGCGCCGTGCTGTCACCGGAGGAGGTCGCCGAGACCGTCGTCGAGGCCGTGGCCGCCGGGCATTTCCTGATCCTGCCGCACCCGGAGGTGCTGCAGATGTACCGGAACAAGGGCGCCGACTACGACCGCTGGCTGTCCGGGATGCGCCGGTTCCAGGCGATGCTGCAGACCGCTAGTCGGTGACGAGTTCGGCGGCGGCCGTCCGGACCACCTCGGGGATCGCCACCGGCTTGCGGGTCTCGGCATCGACGTAGACGTGCACGAAATCGCCGGTCGCGGCGAGTTCCAGACCCGCCTCGGTCTCCTTGAAGATCGCCAGGTCGTAGGTGATGCTCGAGTTGCCGAGGCGGGCGATGCGCAGCCCGACCTGCAGCTGGTCGGGGAAGCTGACCGAGCCCTGGAAGCGGCATGAGGTCTGGGCGACGACGCCGAGCGCGGGCAGCGCGGTGATGTCCATGCCGGTCGCCCGCATCAGCCAGGCGTTCACCGCGGTGTCGAAGTAGGAGTAGTAGGTCACGTTGTTCACGTGGCCGTACTGGTCGTTGTCGGCCCACCGGGTCGGCATCGGCCACAAGACGGGATAGCTCACCCGGCTGACGATAGCGCAGCGGCATTCCCCTGCCGGTGGTCGCGTGGACTCACCCCGAAGTGCCGTTTGAACGCGGTGCTGAGCGCGAACGCGCTGCCGTAGCCGACCTGGCGGGCGATGGCCTCGACCGTGGCATCGGATTCGGCGAGCAGATCGGCGGCCAGCGACAGCCGCCATTCGGTCAGGAACGTCATCGGCGGTTCGCCGACCAGCTCGGTGAACCGGCGGGCCAGCGCGGCCCTGGACATGCCGACCGCCTCGGCCAGCGCGACCACCGTCCAGGGATGCGCCGGATTGTGCTGGAGCAGGCGCAGGGCCTTGCCGACCAGCGGATCGCTGTAGGCGTGGTACCAGGCTGGGGCGTCGTCGCGGGCGAACCAGGCGCGCAGGGCGGCGATGAGCAGCAGGTCGAGCAGGCGGTCGAGCACCACGGTCTGGGCGGGCAGGTCCTTGGTCGCCTCGTCGACGAGCAGATCCAGCAGGCGGGTGTCGAGGTCACCGCGCGGCAGGACCGCGACCTGCGGCAGCGCACGCAACAGCCGTCGGCTCACCGCACCCGCCGATTCGTAGGTGCCGGTGACCATCAGCGTCTCGCCGCCGGGATCGGTGCCCCACTGCCGGACGCCGAGACTCAGTGTCTCGCACAGGATCTCACCGTCGGGCGTGGTGGTCACCTGACCCGGCTGGATGACGATCTGCGGTTCGGTCGCCGGATCGTCGGCGACCGTATACGGCTGCGGCCCACGGAATATCGCGACATCGCCCGCACCGAGCTGCCGCGGCGGCGCGGAATCCGTACTCACCCAAGCCTTTCCACGGATCATCGCGAGAACCGTCAGCGGCGCCTCGTCCTGGATCCGCAGCGACCACGGCGGGTTCAGCAGCGAGCACATCAGGAACGCACCGCGGGCACGCGGACCTTCGAGCAATCCGGCTAACGCATCCACACATCCACCGTAGACGACGGCGCATGTTCGCGAGCGGCACGACGATGTCGCCCGAGGCCGCGGGCCGATGTACTTATCTCATGACAAACACCGCTTCTCACCAGCAGCTTTTCCTCGTCACCGGCGGCACCGGCAAGACCGGCAGCCGCGTCGCGGCCCTCCTCGAGGCAGCGGGCCACCCGGTCCGGCTCGGCTCACGCACCGCCCCGATCCCGTTCGACTGGACCGATCGGGAAACCTGGGGCCCCGCCCTGGCGGGCGTCGACTCGATCTACCTGTCCTACCAGCCGGATCTCGCCGTCCCCGGCGCACCGGACGTCATCCGCGCGTTCACCGCGGCCGCACGGGCGGCCGGCGTGCGATCGGTGGTGCTGGTGTCGGGCCGCGGCGAACCCGAGGCGCGCGAATGCGAACTGATCGTGGAGGATTCGGGCCTGGCCTGGACCGTCGTGCGGTGCAGCTTCTTCGCCGAGAACTTCAGCGAGGGCGCCTTCCTCGGTGACGTGCTGGCCGGCGCGGTCGCCCTGCCCAACGGTGACGTGCCCGAACCGTTCGCGCACGCCGACGACATCGCCGAGGTGGCCGTGGCCGCGCTCACCGACCCGCGCCACGCGGGCCAGATCTACGAGATCAGCGGTGCGCGGGCGCTGACCTTCGCCGAGGCGGTCGGCGAGATCGCCACGGCCACCGGCCGCGAGATCGCCTTCATCCCGATCTCTCGCCCGGACTTCGTTGCGGCACTGACCGAATACCAGCTGCCCACCGACATGATCAGCCTGCTCGACTACCTCTTCGGCACGATCCTCGACGGCCGCAACTCCGCGACCGCCGACGGTGTGCAGCGGGCGCTCGGTCGCGCGCCGCGGGATTTCAGCGAGTACGCGAAGGAGGTCGCGGCCACCGGTGTGTGGACACCCCAGGCGTGATCGGATCACCACGCTCCGATGGCGGCACCGCGCGCGAGCCGACCGCCACCGGAGCGTGGTGATCTCGGTTCGGTGTGCAGTGGGGCCGGTGCCGGTACCGTCGAATTGGTGACCCCAGCGACGATCGACCGCGAGCTTCGGTTGGCCAGGGCCGCGGTCTTCGCCGCGTTCACGCTCAACGGGTTCCTGCTGGCCATGTGGGTGGTGCACATCCCGGCGATCACGGATCGGGCCGGGGTGTCGTCCTCGCTGCTCGGGATGTTCGTGTTGCTGCTGGCCGGGGCCGCGCTCGTGGGGATGCGGCTCGCTGGTCCGGCGGCCGACCGGTTCGGCAGCCGGACGCTCGTCGCCTTGGCCGCCACCACGATCTCGGTGACGGTGATCGGTCCCGCGCTGGCGGCGAATCCGGTCACCCTGGCGATCGCGCTGGCCTGTTTCGGTTTCGGCAACGGCGCGCTCGACGTCTCGATGAACACCCAGGCGGTGCACGTCGAACGCGCCTACCACCGCCCGATCATGTCGGCCTTCCACGCCATGTTCTCCTGTGGCGGCTTCGTCGGTGCGCTGGTCGGCGCCGCCACCCAACGCGCAGGCTGGTCCCCGCAGCTGACCCTGACCTGCGCGGGCATCGCCGGACTCGTCGTCACCGCGGTGCTCGTCCCCCGCCTGATCCGGCACCACCACCCCGAAACAGGTTCGCGGCCAGAGCATTACGACGCCAGCGGGCCAGAGGCCACCGCGAAACCCAGGACCGACCGATCCGACAGGGCAGCCCGCGACCTCGCGACCGAATCGACCCCGGTGTCGACCGGAAAAGATGCCCGCCAGGAAAACCGCGACCGGACACGCAAGGTGCTCTCGCTCGGCGGGATCGCCTTCGTCCTGTTGCTCGCCGAGGGCGTGGCGGGCGACTGGAGCGCATTGCAGGTCAGGGAGCATCTCGGCGCGTCCGAATCCGACGCCGCCCTCGCGTTCGGCGCCTTCTCCGCCACCATGACGCTCGGCCGGTTCCTCGCCGACCGGGTCAGCGCGGCGATCGGGCCGGTCGCCATCCTGCGGTTCGGCAGTCTGCTCGCCGCCGCCGGGCTCGGCGTGGTCATCGCGTCGCCGTGGCTGCCGCTCACCCTCGTCGGCTGGGCGATGTGCGGCCTCGGTCTCGCCGGTGGTGTACCCCAGATCTTCACCGCCGCAGGCAATCTCGGTGGCACGACCGCGGCCACCGACATGTCCCGGGTGTTCACCATCGGCTATCTGGGTCTGCTGGCCGGCCCCGCGGTGATCGGGTGGCTGACCGCCGTCATCCCGCTCACCGCGGCGCTGGCCGTTCCGCTGGTGCTCACCCTGGCCTGCGCGGCCGCGGCGAAGGTCGTCAGTCGGTGAAGGTGATCCGGACCGAGACCGGGGTGCTCTGCAACGCGCGGAACGTCGCCGCCGTCAGCCCGGCGAGCACCGGGTTGGGGGCGAAGCTGCGGGCCCGCGCGACGACGTCGTCGGCCGGGCGCAGCTCGGCGATGCCGGTACGCCACCGATTGCCTTGGCGTACCCGGACTTTCGGCTCGGCGCCGATATTGGCCGCCCAGCCCGACCTGGTCCCGTGCTGGCTGATCACCCACGCGCCGGTGTCGTCGAAGGCCACCGACACCGGGACGGTCCTGGCCAGCCCGGATTTGCGGCCGGTCGTCTCCAGCTCGGTAGCGAACGAGGTGCGGATGCCGAGCCTGCTCAGCGCGCGAACCGCCGGGTTGGCGAGGTAACGCCCGACCGCGCGTTCGACCTCGAACTTACGTAGCGTCGGGTCCTTCGGCGCGGTCGAACCCCTTCGGCTCCGGAACGCGTCGACACCATGGTGCTTCAGCATCGCCGCCGCCGTGAGCCACGGTGTGCGCTCGGGATCGGGGTCGGCGCCCGCACCGATGCGGTGGAGCTGATCGGTGTGCCACTGCAGATCGAGCGCGCCTTCGAGGCTCTTGACATTGGGCAGCGTCGACACCCGCGCCGGCAGGCCGAGCGAGACGCTCGGCGAATGCAGCCGCTCGGTGCGCCGGTGCAGGATGTCACCGGCCGCGCCGGGGGCAACAGCGCTGGGACGGCCGAGGCCGACCACATCGCACTCCCCCGACTCGACCGCGTCGACCATGGCAACGCGAGACCGGAACCCGCCGGTGACGGCCAGCGGCACCGACCCGGCGGCCGCCCGCACCGACTGGGCGTACTCGAGGAAGTACGCCTCGCGCGCGACGGTGCTCGCCGAGCGAGCCACCGGCCTGCCCATCATCGCGGGCGATTCGTAACTGCCACCGCTGATCTCGATCAGATCGAGCCGCTCGGCGGCGAGCCGCCGCACCACCGCGCGCGACTCGTCCTCGGTGAAGCCGCCGCGCTGGAAGTCCGCGGAGTTGAGCTTGATCGCGACGGCGAACGACGGCGACACCTCGGCCCTGATGGCGCGGACCACCTCGAGCACGAAGCGCGCGCGCCGGTCCGGATCGCCACCCCACCGGTCGTCGCGCTGATTGGCCGACGGCGAGAGGAACTGCGAGACGAGATAGCCGTGCGCGCCGTGGATCTGCACGCCGTCGAAGCCGGCGCGCTCCGCGATCCGCGCGGTGGTGGCGAAGCGGCCGACGATGTCGACGATCTCGGCGTCGGTGAGCGCGCGCGGCGCCGGGATGCCGGGCAGGCCGAGGCCGATCGCCGACGGCGCCACCGGCTGGGACCGGGTCGCGAGCGGATTCGCCTGTCGGCCAGGGTGATTGATCTGCATCCAGAGCCGGGCGCCGCCGTCCTTGGCGGTCCGCGCCCAGCGGGACAGGTCGTCGAGGTGGCGTTCGTCGGCGATGACGACATTGCCCGGCTCGCCGAGATGATCGGGGTCGACCATCACATTGCCGGTGACGACCAAGCCGAAGCCGCCGGTGCCCCACCGGCTGTAGAGCCGCTCGAGGCGTTCGTCCGGTGCGCCGGCGGCGGTGCCGAGACCCTCGCTCAGCGCGGCCTTCATCAGCCGGTTGGGCAGCACTTGGCCGCAGGGCAGGGCGAGCTGATCGCTCAGGGCTGTCATCGTCGGCTCCTCCGCGCATCGAGTACACCGATCGGTGTACCTACCCGACGGTAGTACACCGATCGGTATACTTCAATCGGACCGACCGAAAGGACGCCGATGGCAGCACGCGACGGACTCGTGCAGAGCGCGATCGACCTGGTGCGCCGCAACGGCGTGACCGGGACCGGCGTCGCGCAGCTGCTCGACCACAGCGGGCTCTCCCGCCGGACGATCTATCTGAACTTCCCCGGCGGCAAGTCCGAGCTGATCACCGAGGCCACCCGAGTCGCGGGCCGGGCGATGACGACGCTGATCGAGACGTTCAGCGAGAGCGCCAAACCGGACGAGACCATCGCCTCCTTCGCCGAGGCGTGGAAGCAGGTCGTCGAATCCAGCGATTTCCTCGCAGGCTGCCCGATCGTGGCCGCCGCGCTCGGGCGCTCGGAGTCACCAGCGGCCGCCGACGCCGCGGGCGAGGCGTTCGACGACTGGGAGCAGGCGCTGGAGACGCGGCTGCGCGCGGAGAACATCGCCCCCGACACCGCCCGCTCCCTGGCGACGACGGTCATCGCGACGATCGAGGGCGCGGTGGTGATGTCGCTGGCCAAGCACAGCACCGAGCCGCTGGACCGCGTCGGCCGTCACCTCACCGAGCTGGTCAAGGCGCATATCCCGGCGTGATCACAGGTACATGCCAACCTCGGTCGCGTCCTGGCCGACCGACTGGATCTGGATCTCGCCGTCGCGGCGGGCGACCAGTTCGGCGAGGGTGGCGCCCTCCCGGCCGATCGACTCGCCCGGCGGGCAGTCCTGCGCGGCCAGCCAATCCCGCGCCTCGGGCGCCGACAACCGGCCGACCTCGATCTGGGCCAGGCAGCGGCCGGGTCGCACCACCGCGGGGTGCAGCCGGGACAGATCCTCGTTGGTGGTGACCGCGATCAGCACATTGCGGCCCTGGCCGAGCATGCCGTCGGTGAGATTGAGCAGTCGCGAGAGCTTCTGTCCCGCAGCCTCTTTCGCCTCGCCGCGGATGAGCTCGTCACAGTCCTCCAGCACCAGCAGGCGCCAGCGGCTGCCGTCGTCACCGTCGGCGCCGGCGGCCACCTCCATGAGATAGCCGGGATTGCTGAACAGTTCCTCCGGGTCGACGACGCAGTCGACCTGACACCACGACGACCACGCCCGCGCCAGCGCGCGCAGCGCGGTGGTCTTGCCGGTGCCGGGCTCGCCGTGCAGCAGCACCAGCCTGCCCCTGATGTCGGCGACCTCGAGCGCCATCAGCCGATCCATGCTCGCCGACACCGCCGCGGCGTAGTTGCCGCGGATCTCCGACCAGGCGGGCGCGCTGATCTGGCGGCGCCTGCGCAGTGGCCGCCGGACATCCATGTGCCAGAACCCCATCTCCACGGTGGAGCCGGCACCCGGCGGCTGCACGGCTTCGGCCGTTGCCCTGGCCAGCACGTCGACGGCGAGTTCGTCGCTGACGGCGGTCACCTCGACGGTGGCCGAACCGCCCGCCCAGCGCACCGCCCGCAGCGACCAGCCTTCGCCTTCGGCGAGCAGCGCGCTGCTGTCGTCGTCGGCCACCGAGCGCACGATCCGCGAATCGGCCGGCCGTAGCGGCGCGTCGGGTCGCACCCGGTCCAGATGGGCCTGGCGGGCGAAGGATTGATCGCCGCGCAGGAACGGCGCGAGCGCGAGTGCGTCGATGGCGTCGCGGGTGGAATAGGTGGAGTCTATGGCCGCCGACCACGGAAACCGCTCACCCGGATCCTCCGGCTGACGCGGCGGTTCGACGAGCCTGAGCTGTTCATTACGTGTGGACACCGCGCCCATACTCGTTGGACCGGCCCGGTAATGTCCAATGACTTCTGTGTCCGCGCACCGACCGCGACGCCGAAAAATGCCTGGCACGTGCCGCCGATCCGTCGGTAACGTCGGTGCGGTGACGTCCACTCAGAGCGACCAGCGAACCTGTGGCTCGCCTCAGCCGCGCGCAGCACGGATGCGGGCAACGGCATCGTCGGGGACGATTTCGCGGAGCAGGAAGAGGCCGTAGTCGTATATGGCCTCGAAGTGAAAACCTCTGGGCTGCAAAAGGACCACGCCGCCGCGGACGATGACCTTCTTGACACCGCTATAGCGGAGGGTGACCCGGCGACCGGTCTGCCCCAGTTCCACCGCGTCGGCGGCGTAGCGGGCCGCCATCCGGCAACCGGGCCCGGCGACCACCCGGAGACCCCGATTCACCCGGGCTGCCGCGGCGTAGAAGAGCAGTCCGGACAGGGGCAGCGCGACAGCCAGCCCGATAGTGGATGCGCCGTCCTCGACTCCACCCACGACGGACAGGATTTCCGCCGTCCAAATCGTCAGACCCCAGACGGTGAGGGCCACACAAGCCCAATCGCTCGGCCGACACCAGACCACAAGCGCCCGAACACGACTCAGACGGCGAGCGGTGTGCTCGTCACACATGCGAGACCTCGATCGACTCGCCCCTCGGCTGCTGCCCGGGACCGCCGTACTGCTGCGAGTAGGGCTGTTGCTGCGGATCCATGGAATACCCCCCAAGACGTGCCTGCGCCGAGACCATAGAACTCGCGACATCTGTCGAATTATCAACGAGTGGAGGAAGACACGGCGAAATCCCGCCCGATGGGGATCGGGCGGAGCTCCGCCACGGACCGCAGCCGAGGCCGACCCGCCATAGGGTGATCGGGGTGGACAACCGGAAAGACCCCATCCAGATCATCGCCTCCGTATCGAGGAGGGACGACAAGCAGCGTGCCTTCGAGGTGTGGATCTGGAGGGCAGGCAAAGAGGGCTGGTCGGTCTCGGTCGTGTCGAGTTCGGTGGACGAGCCCGGCCATGTGTGCGGAATCGTCGACGTCGAGGGGCTGAAGTATCGCATCAACTTGTCGTCGAGGGTCCGCAAGCGGGTCTACTACGCAGAGCCCGGCCAGCACGCGGGCGCGGCCGTCGCCGAGATGACGACAGGTGAATCCGAACCGCCCGTCTGGGGCTGGGGGTTCGCACCGGCTGCATGGGCGGAGCCGATCATCGATGCCGACTAACCGCGAGCCGCTCGACGGTGCGGCGGGTCAGTGGTCGTTTGCCAGGTGGCTCGTGGCAAGTTGGGCTCTGCATGCGTTCTGAATCTCGAGTGCGAGTTGCTAATGCGTTCGGCCCCAGCCCGCTGCCCATTCGTCTTCGAGGCCGAATATCTGGCCGAGCGGAAGAGCGATGATGCTGCCGTCATAGTCGGACCGGGTGACGATGTCGCAAACCTTGGCCAGAACCCAGATTTCACTGGCCCGGTTGCCGGCATGCAAACGCGCGAGGTTGGTGAACGCCACCTGGGCCGCGGCTGCGGCCGAGTCGGGGATAGCCACGGTGCAGTCGGCCAGCGCTGCGGGCAGGATGTCGCGGACCTCGTGGGTCTCCGTACCGCCTAGCCCAGCTAGATTCCTGAGGGCTTCACCGTCATGGCCGTCCACCAGCCAGTGTGCTGCCCAGAGCGGGATCCGTTCGGACGGAATAGCGTCGAGCGCTACCCACGCCGCAACCAGCTCCGGGGCCGGGATCTCGCCGGTGTCGAGCGCAGGCCAGTCGTGCATTCCAGCATGATGCCCGACCGGGTCGGGCTGCACTCGACGAATTTCGCCCGACACCACTCGGTGGGTTCGGACACGGCGAAATCCCGCCCGATGGGGATCGGGCGGGATTCGGTGTCTCGTCGAGTTGTCCCCTCCACGAGAGTTCTTGGGGTGCGGCCTACTTGGCGGGCGCGGGGTTGTTCGGCATCGGGGAGTTGATGGTGGTGAAGTACTGGGCCGCGGCCATGATCGCGATCGGCGCGGTGATGAAGATCTGGCCGGCGAGGGTGCCGACCGGGCCCGCGACGAGCGCGCCCGCGATGCAGCCGACCGCGGCGGCGGGCAGGAATGGACCGAACAGGCCGACGATCGTCGCCATGATGACGGTGGCCGACAGGATGCCGCCGAGCACGCAACCGACAGCCGCGCCGCCGAGACCGCCGACGAGGGTGGCGATGCTGGCACCCAGCGAGATGGTGCCGGTCATCCGGCTCCAGGCCGCGACCTCACGGTCGTACTCGCTCTTCCAGGGCGCCTGGCTCTCGTAGGGCAGCGCGACCGGCTTGTAGGTGGCGTGCGTGAGGTCGAACTTCGGGGTCAGGGTGGCGGTGTTGCCGGAGATCTCGGCGGCGATCGGGAAGACGAATTCGTCCACGCGGAAGGACAGTTCGGTGCCCGCGACCGTTGTACCGTCGGCCGCCTTGATCTTGAACACACCGTCCTCGACGACCATCGAGCCCGAGTCGGTGCCGATGATCGTGGCATCCCCGGTGGTGCTCGCGGTGTAGTTGATCGGCGCGTTCGGGTCCGCGGCGGGCGCTGCGTGGCTGGTACCGGCCGCGATGCCGAGGGCAACGCTGACGGTCGAGGCCAGCAGGGCGAACTTGGTGATTTTCACGGGGGTGAACCTTTCGTGTTCCTCGTGGTGAGCTGCGCGGCGCAGAAGCTGCGGACCGAACGAACCGGAACCATAGCTAGGTAAGCCTCACCTATCAAGACCTTGCTCTAGCTAAACTCTTTGCAGTCAGGCAAGGCTCACCTATCTAACCGTTTCTTAGGCTAACCTCCCCTGAGATGTAGTTCCACGTGAGAGAGATTCCCCTGATGAGAAGTCCGCGCTGGTGCGGCTGGTTGCTGACGGTCGCGTTGCTGATCGCGGCCTGTTTGCTGAGCCTGCTGGTCGGGACGAAATCGATTCCGGCGGGCGAAGTCTGGCTGGCGCTGACCGGACCTGCGACCACACCGGACCACGTCACCGTCACCGAATACCGGCTGCCGCGAACGGTTCTAGGACTGCTCGCCGGACTGGCCCTCGGCGTCGCGGGCTGCCTGATGCAGGGCCTGACCCGTAACCCGCTCGCCGACCCCGGATTGCTGGGTGTGAACGCGGGCGCTGCCTTCGCGATCACGGTCGCGGTGGGGGTGCTCGGAGTGAGTGAGATCACGTCCTATGTCTGGTTCGGCTTCGCCGGCGCCGCGCTGGTCTCGGTGATCGTGTACCGGCTCGGCACCGCGGGCCACACCGGCACCGATCCGATCCGCCTGACCCTGGCCGGAGTCGCCGCCACCGCGGTGCTCGGCGGACTCACCCGCGGCCTGATCCTGCTCGACCCCAAGGCTTTCGACGAGATGCGGCGCTGGGACGCGGGTTCGCTCACCGGCCGCGGGTTCGACATCATCGCGGGCGCCGCGCCGTTCATCGTGGCCGGGCTGCTGATTGCCGCGGTCTGCGCGCGGTCACTCAATGCCGTTGCCCTCGGCGACGATCTGGCCCGTTCGCTGGGCGTGCACGTCACCCGCACGCGGCTGCTCACCGCACTGGCGCTGGTGCTGCTGTGCGGCACCGCGACCGCGGCCGTCGGCCCGATCGCCTTCGTCGGTCTCGCGGTGCCACACATCGCCCGCCGGCTGGTCGGCCCCGATCAGCGCTGGATCTTCGCGTACTCGCTGGTGCTCGCGCCGCTGCTGGTCCTCACAGCGGATGTCCTGGGCCGCATCATCATTCGTCCCGACGAGGTGCCCGCCGGCCTGGTCACAGCATTCCTCGGCGCGCCGATGCTGATCTGGCTGGCCCGCCGTTCACGAGTGGGAGCCGCGGCATGAGCGGTCAGCGCCCGGAGGAGGCAGCTCGCGTAACCACGCAGGGCGCTCGAGCGTGCCGAAAGGACACAGCGTGAGTACGAAAATCGATTTCGGGCGCAGCATGCTCGTGGTGCGACCGCGGCGCCTCGATCTGACCACCAGGATCGGCGTGCGCACCGTGGTGGTGTGCGCGATTCTGCTCGTAATCGCCGTCGCCACCGCCGTCTTCGCCCTGGGCAGCGGCGATTTCCCGATTCCCGCGCCGCGCGTGCTGCGCGCACTGTTCATCGGCGACGAGCGCTTCGACCGGCTGGTGGTCTGGGACTGGCGACTGCCACGCATCCTGATGGCGCTGGCCCTCGGTGCGGCGCTCGGCGTGAGCGGCGCGATCCTGCAGTCGGTCACCCGGAATCCGCTGGGCAGCCCCGACATCATCGGGTTCAGCACCGGCGCCTACACCGGTGCGCTGCTGGTGATCCTGATCCTCGGCGGCGGCAGCTTCCAGACCGCGGCGGGCGCGATGATCGGTGGGCTCGGCGCCGCCCTGGTGATTCACCTGCTGGCCTTCCGGCACAACGTCACCGGCTTCCGGCTGATCATCGTCGGCATCGGCGTGAGCGCCATGCTCGCCTCGGTCAACACCTGGCTGATCATGCGGGCCGACCTGGACGCGGCGATGTCGGCGGCGGCCTGGGGCGCGGGCTCGCTCAACGGACTGTCGTGGCCGCAGGTCGCACCGACGATGCTCATCCTGGCCGTGCTGGCGCTGGCGCTGATCCCGGCCGCGCCCCGCCTGCAGATCCTCGAACTCGGTGACGACACCGCGCGCGCCCTCGGGCTCGACGCGAGCAAGGCGACCGGCTGGCTGATCGCGCTCAGCGTCGGATTCACCTCGCTGGCAACGGCTGTCGCCGGACCGATCGCCTTCGTCGCGCTGGCCGCACCGCACCTGGCGCGCAAGCTCACCCGCACTCCGTCGATCGCGCTGGTCCCCGCCGCGGCGATGGGCGCGACCCTGCTGATCACCTGCGACTGGATCGCCCAGCACGCCTTCGCGCCGACCACCATCCCGGTCGGCATCGTCACCGGCTCGATCGGCGGCCTGTACCTGGCGTATCTGCTCGTCGCCGAAGCGCGCCGGAAATAGGGAAAGCGATATGAACGACTCTCACGCCGCGCGGTTGCGCGCCGACCAGGTCCGGCTCGGCTACAAGGGCCGCACGATCAGTGATCAACTCTCCGTGGACATCCCGGACGGCAAGTTCACCGTGATCATCGGCCCGAACGCCTGCGGCAAGTCGACGCTGCTGCGCGCGCTGGCCCGGCTGCTCGCCCCCGAATCCGGCACGGTGCTGCTCGACGGCAAGCCGGTGACCGACTACCCGGCCAAGGAATTGGCCCGCCAGGTCGGCCTGCTGCCACAGACCTCGACCGCGCCCGACGGCATCCGCGTTGCGGATCTCGTTGCGCGCGGCCGCTATCCGCATCAGACGCTGCTGCGACAGTGGTCGCGCACCGATGAGGAGGCGGTCGCGGCGGCGATGGAAGCCACCGGCGTCGCCGAGTTGTCGGCGCGTCCGGTCGAGGAGCTGTCGGGTGGTCAGCGGCAGCGGGTGTGGATCTCGATGGTGCTCGCCCAGCAGACGCCCATCATCCTGCTCGACGAGCCGACCACCTATCTCGATATCGCCTATCAGATCCAGCTGCTTGACCTGTGCCGCTCGCTCAATCGCGATTCGGGACGCACGGTCGTCGCGGTACTGCACGACCTCAACCATGCCTTCCGCTACGCCGACCACCTGATCGCCATGCGCGACGGGCGGGTCGTCGCCTGCGGTGAGCCCGCCGAGATCGTCACCGCGGAGCTGGTCCACGAGGTGTTCTCGTTGCGGTGCCGCATCGTCGACGACCCGGAAACCGGTACGCCACTGGTGATTCCACTGGCGGAGAACGCCGCACAGGTGCACTGAAGAAATGAGGAATTCCCCGTCCATGTTCACCAACCGATCTTCGGGCAGGCTCCGCGCCGCCCTCGCCCTGCTGGTTCTCACGCTGGTCGCGGTGCTCACCGCGTGCGGCAACTCGTCCTCCGACACCGCCGACACGGGCCCGCGTGCGGTGCCGTCGGCGAAGGGCCCGATCAAGGTGCCCGCCGACCCGCAGCGCATCGTCGTGCTCAACGGCAATCTGGCCGGCTATCTCTACGACCTCGAGGCCACGGTCGTCGCTGCGGATCCGCGCCTGCTCGGTGTCCCGAACAAGCCGGGCGAGTTCCCCACCGGCTGGGCCGAGGACGCGAAGAAGCAGGGCACCCAGGCCGTGCCGTCCGGCGAGAACATCAACCTCGAGTTCATCGCCGCCCAGCGCCCCGATCTGATCATCGGCGGCGGCCAGGGCTACCCGGGCCAGCAGTCGGTCAATGCCTACGACCAGCTCAGCGCGATCGCCCCGACCGTGCTGATGCCGACGGAGACCACCTACTGGCAGGACCAGCTGCGGTTCATCGCCGCGACCGTCAACAAGCCGGCCAACGTCGACACCCTGATCGCGAACTACCAGGCCAAGCTGACCGAGGCCAAGAGCAAGATCAAACCGCCCGTCGGCGCGACCGTGGTGATGCAGTCGATCAAGAGCCAGAAGCCGACGGTCTTCGTGCCAACCGCCGCCCTGCCCGCCCTGCTTGCCGAAGTCGGCTTCACCCTGGACACCCAGGTGGAGGCCAAGGCGGGCAACCCGGCCAAGGAGCAGAGCGCCGACTTCATCAGCTTCAGCCCGGAGCTGCTCAACACCGTGATCGACGCGCCCGTGCTGTTCACCATCCCGCTCAGCGGCGGTCGTTCGCTCGCGGAACTGCGCGCCGACCCGCTCTACGCCACGCTGCCCTCGTTCACGGCGAACAAGGTCTTCGAACTGCCCGCCACCAGCTCGCGGCCCGACTACCGAACCGTCATGACCACCCTCGATCTGCTCGTGGAACGCTTCAAGTGACCACGGGACTGCTCATCGACCTCAGCCCGCTGCGGGCCTCGCGCCCGTTCCGGTGCGCGTTCGCGGCGCGGCTGGTGTCGGTGCTCGGCATCGGCCTGCTCATGGTGGCCCTGCCGCTGCAGGTCTATCAGCTGACCGGCTCGAGTGTGCAGGTCGCCGGGGTCGCCACCACGACCGCGGCGGCCCTGTTCGTCGGCAGTCTCGCCGGCGGTGTGGTCGCCGACCGGTACGACCGCCGCACGGTGATCCAATGGGCGCGCAGTGCTGCGGGTGTCGGCTTCCTGCTGCTCGGCGTGAATGCCGTGCTGCCGGATCCGTTCCTGTCCGCCATCTATCTCGCCGCCGTCATCGACGGCCTCGCGGGCGGGGTGAGCGGTTCGGCGCTGATGGCCATGGTTCCGGTGCTGGTCGGCCGCGAGAAGGTGGCGGCCGCAGGCGCGCTGGTCTCGCTGACCACCGACCTGGGCACGATGCTCACCCCGGCGATCGCCGGTCTGCTCGTCGCGAAAACCGGTGTGGCCACGGCCTATTTCCTCTGCGCGCTCGCGACCACCGCGACAGTCGGGCTGATCACCGCGATCGGACCGTCGCCGCCACCGCAACGCGATCTGCAGAACCCGGTGCGCGAGCTGGCGGCGGGCATCGGTTTCGCGGCGCGCCACGAATCCATCCGGCTCCTCCTGCTGACCGGCCTGATCGGGATGCTCGTCAGCGGACCGCTGGTGCTGCTGCCCGCCTTCGCCGATGTCGAACTCGACGCGGGGCCGGGCACCCTCGGCTTGCTCTATGCCGCGCCCGGTGCCGGCGCGGTGCTCGGCACGCTCACCAGCGGCTGGATGTCGCGCGTCAATACCGGTCTGGCACTGCTGGTCTCGCTGGCGCTGATGCCGATCGGCGTGATCGCGGCCGGGCTGTGGTCGCACGCGGCGCTGGTGTTCCTCGGGCTCGCCGGGTTCGGCCTGGCCAGAGCGGTGAACATGGTGCTGCGCTACACGATGCTGCAGCAGGCGGCGCCCGACCACATGCGTGGACGGATGTCGGGTCTGCTGATGGTCCAGTCGGTCGCAGGTACCGCGGTCGGCTCCATGGTGGCCGGTGTCGTCGGCCAGATGTTGGCTCCCGGACGCGCGCTCGTGCTCTACGGCGTCGCGGTCCTGGTACTCACCGGCCTGATGGCGCTCGTCGCCGGGCCGCTGCACAGAAAGGAAAACGGTGAAGGATCGCAGTGACTATGCCGCGAACATCGCCGAGGTGCTCGCCGGGGACCACTACGCCAAGGTGCCGTACCCGATCGGCCTGCAGGAAGTGGAGGTGTTGCGGGTCGTCCCCGTCGGCGCCGCGCTGCTGCGGATCACCTTCGGCGGCCCCGACATCGCGAAGTTCCACAGCTATGTGCCGGATGAGCATGTGCGCCTGATCTTCCCGGGCGAAGACGGCGTGCTGCGGCTGCCCAAGCTCGAGGGCACGATGCTCGAGTGGGGTAACCCGCGGCCGGTCTCGCGTGAGTACACCGTGCGCCGCCACAGCATCGAGGACGGCGAGCTCGACATCGATTTCGTCATCCATCCCGGCGGCCTGGCCTCCGACTGGGCGGCCGCGGTCACCCCGGGCACCAAGGTGCACATCGCCGGTCCGCCCGGCGGCGTCGTCATCCCGGAGACCTACGACGACTATCTGCTCGCCGGTGACATCACCGCGCTGCCCGCCATCGCCCGCTGGCTGGAGCGCATGCCGCGCGACACCACCGGCTGGGCGTTCATCGAGGTGGCCGGGCCCGCGGAGGAGATCCCGCTCGACCCGCCCGCCGGCGTCCGCGTGCGCTGGCTGCACCGCGGCGAGCTGGAGCCCGGCACCGGCGACATCCTCGAGCAGGCCGTGCGCGAGGTGGAAGTGCCTGCCGGACACCGTGTCTACGCGTGGGTGGCCGGCGAGGCGGGCTGCCTGCGCGGGGTCCGCAAGATCATCCGCAACGACCTTGGCATCGGCCCCAAGGACTCGCTCATCGCCGGGTACTGGAAGCGCGGCGTCGCCGACTTCGATCGAGAGGAATGACAGATGACCGACGAACAGGTGATCGGTGACGTGGCGAGCGTACTAGGTGTCGATCCGGCCGAACTGACCGCGCAGACCGATCTGCTCGATGCCGGGCTCGATTCGGTGCGCATCATGTCGCTGGTGGAGAAATGGCGGTCCGCAGGACATGCGGATATCGACTTCCCCACGCTCGCAGGCGATCCCGTCCTCGGCAGCTGGATCGAACTGCTGGCCTGAGCCGCGGGGTGGCGTGCCTGGCACGCCACCCCCTGCGGGTTCAGTTCCCGTGCGCGCCGTCGGCCAGCAACTTCCGCAGTTCCTTGCGGCTGGTCTTGCCGACGCCGGTCTCGGGGAACTGGTCGACCACGACCACCGCGTCGGGCATCTTCCACGCCGCGACCCCGCGCTCGCGTACGAACTTGCGCACGGCGGTCAGCGTCGGCCGCTGCGCCGGATCGGCGGGCTGGACGAAAGCGCAGATGCGCTGTCCCAGTATCGGATCCGGGGTGCCGACAATGACGGCGTCGCGCACGTCGGGGTGCTCGAGCAGATGCGCCTCGAGCTCCTCGGCCGACACCTTCTCCCCACCGCGGTTCACCCAGTCACCGGCGCGACCGGCGACCACCAGATTGCCGTCGGGCCGCACCGAGACGATGTCGCCGGTGCGGTACCAGCCGTCGGCGGTGAAGCTACGGGCATCGGCCTCGGGATTGTCGTAGTAGCCGCGAATCGTGTACGGGCCCTGGGTGATCAGATTGCCCTGCGCGCCCGGCGCCACCTCGGCGCCGTTGTCGTCGACGACCGCGATCTGGTCGAACTCCGACATCGGCCGCCCCTGGGTGCTCACCACCACGTCGATCGGATCGTCGAGCCGGGTGTAGCAGACCAGACCCTCGGCCATCCCGAACACCTGCTGCAGGGTGACACCGAGCGCGGGCCCGATCCGGCGGGCCAGTTCGTCCTGGCAGCGGGCGCCACCCACCTGGAGCACCCGCAGGCTGGACAGATCGGACGTCCGGCCCGCTTCCGCGCGCTCGGTCCACAGCCGGGCCAGCGGCGGCACCAGGCCGGTGATGGTGACACCGAATTGCTCGATCAGCGGGAAGGCCGTCGCCGGCGTGGGATCGGGCGTCATCGCCACCGCGCCACCGACCCACAGCGCGCCCAGGATGCCCGGCGAGCTCATCGGGAAGTTGTGGGCGACCGGAAGCGTCGCGAGATAGACCGTGTCACTGTCGAGTTCACAGATCTCGGCGCTGCGGCGCACGCTGTAGAGGTAGTCGTCGTGGGTGCGGGCGATGAGCTTCGGGATGCCGGTGCTGCCGCCGGACAGTTGCAGGAACGCGACGTCGCCGGACTTTGGACCGGTCAAATCCGTTGGCTCGTCGCGGAACTCGGCGATATCGTTGGCCCCGTCCGGCGCCTTCTGCCCCTCGTCGAGAACGAGCAGGATCTCGCGCAGACTGGGCACCTCGGCGCGCACCGACTCCGCCAGTGCGGCGTAGTCGAAGCGCTGATGGGTCGCGCTGGTGATCATCGCGGTCGCCGCGGCGGCCCTGGCGATCGGTACCAGCTCGGCGGCCCGGTGCGCGGGCAGGCAGAACACCGGCAGCGCGCCGAGCTCGAACAGCGCGAAGATCACCTCGACGAATTCGGCGCGGTTGGGCAGCTGCACAAGCACCCGGTCGCCTTGCTTGATTTCGAGGCGGGCCAGGCCGGTGGCGAGCGAGCGCGACCGGTGGTGGAGTTCGGCGTAGGTCCAGCGGTTGTCGGTGTCCAGAACCGCGATCCGATCCGGCGCGGCGGCGGCGCGCGCGGCGAGGACATCGCCGAATGTCGCACCAGCCCAAAGGTTTTGGCTCCGATAGCGTTGCGCCAGGTCAGCGGGCCACGGGGTGAAGCCGGGGAGTACGGGTTCGGTCAAGTCGAGCACCTCTTTCCAGCGGGCATTCCGGTATCGCCGCCCGAGGTTATGAGGGAAGCTAACCAAATGACGACGGATTCAGGTTAGGCTAACCTCATGTTGAATGGGGACTCCCGTGGGCGGATCGTCGTCGTCACCGGCGCGGCCGGGGGTATCGGCGCCGCGATCGCCGCGCGATTCGCGGCCGAGGACCGCGTGGTCTCGCTGTGGGACCTCGATCCCGCGGTCCACGACACCGCCGCCGACATCGAGAGCTCCTGTGCCACAGCAGCATCCGCTGATCTCGGCACGGCCGCCGGGCGCGGCAGCGAAGGCGCATCCGTGCATGGCGTCACCGTCGACATCACCGACCCCGACGCGGTGCGCGCGGCATTCGACCGCCTCGCCACCGAACACGGCCGCGTCGAGGTGCTGGTACACGCCGCTGGAGTCATGGTCGGCGGAACCGCCCTCGAGCTCGGAGTGGACGACTGGGCACGCTGCCTGACCGTCAACGCCACCGGAACCATGCTGGTCACCCAGCGCGCCGCCACCGACATGGCCGCCGCCGGCAGCGGATCCGTCGTCGTGGTCTCTTCCAATGCCGCGGCCGCGCCCCGGGTCGGCATGGCCGCCTACGGCGCCGCCAAGGCCGCCGCCACCGCGTTCACCAGATCGCTCGCCTTGCAGGTCGCGCCGATGGGTGTGCGGGTCAACCTGGTCTCCCCCGGCTCCACCGATACCGCCATGCTGCGCGACATGTTCGGCGGCACACCACTCGACGACTCCGCCGAGACCGCGCTGCTCGACGGCGATCCCGCCGCCTACCGGCTCGGGATCCCGTTGCGCCGCATCGCCGCTCCCGCCGACATCGCGTCGGCCGTCCACTTCCTGGCGTCCGACGGCGCCCGCCACATCACCATGCATGACCTGCGGGTCGACGGTGGCGCAACGCTAGATATGTGACCGAAAGGGTGATCACCATCAGTACCGACAGTTCAGACCCCGCTTTTGTCCTGTCCCGTCCGCAGCGGACCGTCTCCGCGTCCGCGGGCGGGACGATCTTCCGGTCGGCGCACGACGCGGTTACCGCGCTGCGCAGCGGGCGGATCAGCCACATCGTCGGCGCACTGCCCTTCACCCCCGGGGCGCCGACAGCACTGTGGGCGCCGGACTCGGTGACCGTCACGGACTCGCCGCACCTGCCCCGGCCCCATGTCACGGTGCCCCGGTTCGAGCTCGACGAAGCGGTGCCCGCGCCGGAGGAACACCAGCGTCGCGTCGCCACCGCCGTCGAGCTGCTCGGCAGTCCGGCGCATCCGGTGCGTAAAGTCGTGCTGGCCAGGGCACTTCGCGCTGTCGCGGCGGCCCCTGTTCGGGCGCTCGACTTCCTTGATCTGATGGTCGCCTCCGACCCGCAGTCGAACGGTTTCCTGGTCGACCTCTCCGCCGCCGGTGGGCGCTATCCCGGTCGCCATCTCGTCGGCTCCAGCCCGGAGATCCTGGTGCGCCGCATCGGCAACGAGGTGCTGAGTCATCCGCTGGCCGGCTCGGCCCGCCGCGTTCTCGATGATGCCGAGGCGGACCGCCGTGCCGCCGACACCCTGCTCACCTCGGCCAAGGACCACGCCGAGCACCGCTACGTCGTCGACCAGGTCGCCGCCGTGCTGAGCGACCGGTGCGCCGAAGTCGACACGCCCGCACCGCAACTCACCTCCACGCCCGCGATGTGGCACCTCGGCACACCGATCTCGGCGACCGTGCCCCTGGCCGGGCCGTCCGCGCTCGAGCTCGCGGTGGCACTGCACCCGACGCCCGCGATCTGCGGCACCCCCACCGGCGCCGCGGCGCGCCTGATCGCCGAACTCGAAGGCGAGCGCGGCTTCTACGCGGGCGCGGTCGGCTGGTGCGATGCCGACGGCAACGGCGAGTGGATGGTGAGCATCCGCTGCGCCGAACTGTCCACGGACGGCACCACCCTGCTCGCGCACGCGGGCGGCGGGATCGTCGCCGCGTCCGATCCGGCCGCCGAACTGGCCGAGACCACCGGCAAATTCCAGCGCATCCTCGGTCCGCTCGGTATCGCGGATCTGCCCGTCACCGTCGGCTGACGCCGACTTTCCACCCGAACGAGAGACCGTCATGCCTATCCCCCCGATCGCGCCCTATCCGATGCCGAGTGCCGACGAGTTCACCGCCGACCAGGTCGACTGGACCGCCGAGCCCGGGCGCTGCGCGCTGCTGATCCACGACATGCAGCAGTACTTCCTCGATGCCTACGACCTGTATCGCGATCCAGCCCGCACCCTGATCGCGAACATCGCCCGGCTGCGCGACCGCTGCCACGAGCTCGACATCCCGGTGATCTACACGATGCAGCCCGGCAACCAGCACCCGTCCCGGCGCGGCATCCTCGCCGACTTCTGGGGCAGCGGCATGGCCGAGGGTGCCGACACCCAGGTCATCAACGCCATCGCCCCCGAGCCGCAGGATATCCAGGTCACCAAGTGGCGTTACTCGGCATTCCAGCGCACCGACCTGCGCGAGCTGCTCGGCTACTACCAGCGGGATCAGCTCCTGGTCACCGGCGTCTACACCCACATGGGCTGCATGCTCAGTGCGGCCGAGGCGTTCATGGGTGACGTGCGCCCGTTCCTCGTCCACGACGCGACCGCGGATTTCAGTCGTGAAGAGCACGTGATGGCGCTGAACTACGTCGCCCGGCGATGCGGTGCGGTCACCGGTACCGAGGACCTGCTGAGTCAGCTGGACCCGGCCCGGATCGAAGCCGACGCCTGACCCGGCTCGCGTGGCGAGGGCCACAATCTGCCATTGAAAGTAAAGCTAGGCTAACCTAACTTCGCCTCCCTCCTGCTGGGGCTCATCGAGCCCGGGTGGCGCGAGGGAAGGGGTCGGGGAACGTTGATGTGAAGGAGTTGCTGTGGGCTCGGTGGAACGGGACGACGTAAGCGCCGAACATCCCGGATTGCCGCTCACCGGAGCGCAACTGGGCATCTGGAACGCCCAGCGCCTCGATCCCGATTCGCTCAGCTACATGGTCGGTGAGGTGCTCGAGATCTCCGGTCCCGAGCCCATCGATGTGGCGTTGCTGGACGCCGCGATTCGCCGCACCATCGCCGAATCCGACACCATGCGACTGCGTTTCGACGACACCGCGGAGGGACCGCGGCAGCGGATCACCGAGCTGGAGCCCGAACTACGGCCGCTGGTGGATCTGCGCGGCGAGACCGACCCGGTCGCGGCCGCGCACCGGCTGGTCGCGGCCGAACGGGAACGCTCCGCCACCTATTGCCGGGCCATGGTCGACCGGCAGCTCTACACCTACACGCTGCTGCGCCTCACCGATAACCATGTGTGGTGCATCCAGCTCTACCACCACTTGATCATCGACGGCTACAGCGCGGCCATGGTGTCGCGCCGGGTCGCCGCCCACTACACCGCGCTCCGGCGCGGCGACGACGTGCCGCGCCTGCGGTGGGGCTCGATCGAGACGCTCGTGGCCGAAGACCTGGAATACCGTGCGAGCCAGGCACATCAGCACGACCGCGACTACTGGCGGGACCGGCTCACGCCGCTGCCGCCGCTGGACGGTCGCGGCCGTGCACCCGAGGGCGTGGTCGAGCAGACCCACGAGGCTCGCGCCGTCCTCGACGCCGATCTCGTGGCACGGGTCAAGGCGGCGGCCACGGCGGCGGGCATCACCTGGGCCGATGTGCTCGTCGCCGGATACGTGGGATTCGTGCACCGGTTGCTCGGCGAGACCGATGTGGTCATCGCGCTGCCGGTGATGGCGCGCGTCGGCAAGACGGCCCTCACCACCCCGTCCATGACGGTCAACGTTCTGCCGCTGCGGATTTCGGTCTCCAGCGCCGATCGCCTCGGCGAGCTCGGGAAGCGGGTGGCCGATGCGCTGCGGGAGGTGCGCGCCCACCAGCGATTCCGTGGTGAGGACCTGGCCCGCGAATTCGGCGGCGCGCAGACCGGGGCGCTGCTGCACGGCATCGGCATCAACCTCAAGGCCTTCGACTTCGCCCTCGATTTCGACGGTGCCACCGGCACTCTGCGCAATGTCGCCGGTGGGCCGCCGGAGGACCTCGGCCTGACCGTCACCCCGCTGTCGGAGGACCGGATCCAGCTCGGATTCGAGGTCGACGCCCGATCGCTGGACGCCGCGACGGCACGGCGGCGGATGGACGCGCTGGTCGCGCTGATCACCGAACTCGTCGACGCGGCGGACAAGCCCATCGGCGCGATCACTCTGTACCCCACCGAGATCGGCGCGGGTATCGCCGTCGATCGTGCCGCTGCCGCGCTGCCCGGTAGTCCCGAGGACGCGGTCGAAGTCTTCGACAGCATGGTCGCGGCGCAACCGGACGACATCGTGCTCGTCGACGGTGCCCACCGGCTCACCGCCGCCGAACTGGGCGCCCGGGTGCACCGGTTGGCCCGGTTCTTGCGCAGCCGGGGCGTCGGCCCCGAGGACATCGTCGGCATCGCGCTGCCGCGCACGGTGGAACTGGTCGTCGCCCTGCTCGCGGTGCGGCACGCGGGCGCGGCATTCCTGATCCTCGATATCGGTCATCCCGCCCAGCGCATCGCCGACATCGTCGACGATGCCACACCGGTGCTGATCCTCACCGACGACGCGGTCGCACTGACGGTGTTCGCCGATCGATCCGAGGCGCTGATCGCGATCACCGACGAGCCCGCGGACGTGGTGTCCGCAGATCGGTCGGCACCGAGTGGTGACGCGGAGCGCGCGCGGCGATCGGGCGCATTGATCCGACTGTCGGACGGCGGGATTCGGGAGGAAGTCGCCCGCTTCGCGAGCGGTCCGCTGACCGCGGCCGAACTCGCCGCGCCGCGCTCGGCCGCGCATCTGGCCTACGTCGTGTACACCTCGGGGTCCACCGGTAAGCCCAAGGGCGTGCAGATCTCCTGCGGTGCGATGGCCCAGCTACTGCACCATCACCGGTCGACCGTCTACGCCGACACCGCCGAGCGCGCGGGCGGGCGGCGGCTGCACGTCGCGCACACCTATTCCTTCGCCTTCGACGCGGCGCTGGACCAGCTGCTGTGGCTGTGGTGCGGACATCGGGTCCATTTGTACGACACCGATATTCAGAAGGACGCGGCCGCGCAGGTCGCCGCGTTCGGCGCCGATCGCATCGATGTCGTCGACACCACCCCGTCGATGGCGACCGCCCTGATCGACAACGGGCTGCTCGGCAGCGCGCACCGTCCCGAGCTGCTGCTGCTCGGTGGCGAGGCGACCCCGCCCGCCCTGTGGTCGGTCATCGTCGCCTCAAAGGTGTCCGCCCGCAATATGTACGGCCCGACGGAGGCCACCGTCGACGCGCTCAGCGCACCGGTCACCGGCGCGCTACCGCATGTCGGCGGTCCGCTCGACGGCACCCGCGCCTACCTGCTCGACGGTGCGCTGCAACTCGTCCCGCATGGCGAGATCGGCGAATTGTATTTGGCCGGTTCGCAATTGGCGCGCGGCTACCTCGGACGCGTCGCCGTGACGGCCGAGCGGTTCGTCGCCGATCCGTTCGCCGCGGGCGAGCGCATGTATCGCACCGGCGACCGCGCGCGGTGGCTACCCGGCCACGGCTACGACTACCTCGGCCGCGCCGACCAGCAGATCAAGGTGCGCGGCTATCGCGTGGAACTGGGCGAAGTCGAAGCGTCGCTCGGCGCACTGCCCGGCGTGGCCGCCGCGGCCGCCACCATCCGCAAGTCCGGCGACAGCACCCGCTTGGTGGGCTACCTGGTCCCCGAGGCAGGCCGCTCTCTCGATGCCGACCAGCTGCGCCACCGGCTGACCACCCTGGTGCCCGACCACCTGGTGCCCTCGGCGCTCGTGGTGCTCGATGCCCTCCCGACCACCGTCAACGGCAAGCTCGACCGTGCGGCCCTGCCCGCACCCCAGCTGACCTCGACCGGACGCCCGCCCGGCACCGAACAGGAGCGCGCACTCTGCGGTGTGGTCGCCGAGGTCCTCGGCCTGGCCCAGGTCAACGCCACCGACGACTTCTTCGGACTCGGCGGCGACAGCATCACCGCGATCGGCGTGAGCAGCCGCCTGCGCGCACTGGGCTGGGAAGTGCAGCCGAAAACACTGCTGGCCCAACGCGATCTGGCCGCCATCGCCGCCGCGGCCCAGGTCGTGGACCACCAGGCCGAGACCCCGGCCCCGGACGAGGCGACCGGGGCCGTCCCGATCCCACCGATGGTGGCCACGCTGCTCGAGGCGAACCCGAGCCGCACCGCCGTCGCCGGGTACGCCCAGTGGACCGCCCTGACTCTGCACGAGGACCTCACCCTCGACAACCTGACCACCGGCCTGCAAACACTGCTCGACCGCCACGACGCGCTCCGCCTGATCCTCGAGGAAGCGGACCGGCTGGAAGTTGCGGGCGTCGGAACCGTGCGCGCATCGGACCTGGTCCGTGAGCTGTCGTTCGACGACCCACGGTTGAGCGGTGCGGTTGCCGAGTCATCGCCACCGCAGCTCTCGGACGCCCCGGACGGCGGATCGAATTCCTCGGCGCACGGCGGGTTCGCTGAGGACGCGCTGATCGAGTCGGTAGCGACCGCGCTCGCGGGGGAATTGGATCCCGCTGCGGGTGTCGAGATTCGCGCCACGGTGGTGCGCACCGCGCCGGGGGCCGCCGACCGCCTGGTTCTGGTGGCCAATCACGTGGTGGTGGACGGGGTTTCGTGGCGAATCCTGGTACCTGAGCTGTACGCGGCGTGTGTGGCGGCGCGGGACGGGCGGCCGGCACGGATGTCCGCGAAGGGTAGTTCGTGGCGGCGGTACGCCACGCTGCTCGCCGAGGCGGGCGCTGCGGGCGATCATCGCCCGGAACTGGCGCACTGGGAACGCGCTCTCGGTGACGGCACGGTCGCGCCCCTCGGGAAACGACCGCTCGACCACGCCATTGATCTCGTCGAGAGCGCCGACCGGACAAGGACTTTCGCGGCTGCGGCGGTTTCCGAAGCGCTGCTGACCACGCTCCCCACCTCCTATCGGGCCAAGACCGACGACGTGCTGCTCGCGGCGCTCATGCTGGCGCTCAACGCCTGGCGGCACGAGCGTGGCGAGGCGCTCGAGTCGGGCAGGCCTGTCACGGTCGAGGGGCACGGGCGTGAAGCCCTGCGTGCCGATACCGATTTCGCCGGCACCGTCGGCTGGTTCACCAGCGAGTTCCCGGTGTGGACGCCCGCGACGGGAATCGACGACCCGGACGGGCTCGCCGACGCCCTGGCCGGTGGGGCGGCGGCCGGACGGCTGGTGCGGGCGGTCAAGGAGGCCAAGCGGGCCGTGCCCGGCAACGGCGTGGGGTACGGCGTGCTGCGCAGGCTCGATCCGGAGACCGCGCCGCGATTCACCGGGCGGCGCGCGCCCGAGGTGCTGCTCAACTATCTCGGCCGATTCGGCGGCGGTGGGGCCCTCGGCTGGAGTCTGCCCGAACACGACGCGTTCGCGGTGACCGAGCCACCGGAAAAGGCGCTCACGGAAGTGCTTTCGCTCAACGTCTTCGTGCACGAACCCACCGCCGGGGAGCCGGGTGCGCCCCGGCTCGCCGTGGAGTGGACCGCGGCGAGCCGGATTCTCGGTGCGCACCAGGTCGCGGAAATCCAGCGGCACTTCGAACTCGCGCTGGAGGCGTTCGCCGCGCACGCGGTGCTGTTCCCCGGTGGGCTCACGCCGTCGGACGCCCCCGGCATCGCCGTCGACCAGGAGACCATCGACGCACTGGAAGCCGCACACGGCCCGCTGGCCGAACTGCTGCCGTTGTCGCCGTTGCAGGAAGGGCTGCTGTTCCATGCGATTCGCGATGGCGCCGACGATGTCTACACCCTGAGCGCCCGCGTCGACCTGCACGGGCCGCTGGACGGTCCACGGTTGTCGGCCGCTTTCGACACCGTCGTGGGCAGATACCCCACCATGGCCGCGGCCTTCCACTACGAGGGCTTGGATCAGCCGGTGCAGGCGGTCCCCCGGGCTGTCGGGATGCCGTGGCGTGAGGTCGATCTGTCCGGGTTGCCGCTGCGCGCCGCACAGGCCGCCGCCGACCGGCTGGAAGTCGAAGCGATCCGGCACCGGTTCGCGGTGGACAGGTCCCCGATGTTGCGCGCCACGCTGATTCACATGCCGGGCGATGCGCACCGCCTCGTGCTCAATACCCATCACCTGGTGATCGACGGCTGGTCCACCCCGATCGTGTTGCGCGAGGTGCTGGCCACCTACCACGGGGATGAACTACCCTCACCCGCCTCCTACAGCGACTATCTGGCCTGGATCGGCACCCGTGATCGCGCGGCCGTCCGCGCGGCTTGGTCCCGGCGACTGGCCGGATTCGCCGAGCCGACGCTGGTGCGCACCAATACCTTCCGCGAGCGCGAGTTCCGGCAGTGGCAGGTTCCGCTGCCAGAATCTTTGTCCACGGCGCTGACCGAGCTCGGCCGCCGTCGCGGCCTGACGTTGAACACCCTGGTGCAGGGCACCTGGGCACTGGTGCTGGCCGCGCTCACCGGACGCACCGACGTCGTGTTCGGCGCGACCGTCTCCGGCAGACCCGCCGAGCTGCCGGGCGTAGCGGGCATGGTCGGTCTGTTCGCCAACACCGTGCCGGTGCGCTGCGTGTTCGACCGCGATCGCACGCTGCTCGAACAGTGGGCGGACCTGCAGGAAGACCAGTTCGCCATGCAGGAGTTCGACTACGCGGGACTCGCGGAGATCGAACGGATCGCGGGCATCGGCACCCTCTTCGACACCCTGGTCGCCTTCGAGAACTTCCCGAATTCCGGTGCCGGTCAACCGGAGTCGCATGAGCTGCGCCGCGGCGAGTTCCACAATCACGGCAACACGCACTATCCGATGACCCTGATCGCCCCGCCGGGCGACCGGCTCGAACTGGTGATCTGGTACGACCGCGCCGCCGTCCACGACACCACGCTCGCCCGGATCTCCGATCGAATCGGCGCGATCCTGGGGGCCGTCACCGCCACGGCGGAAGTCCGGCCCGAGGCCTTCCTCGAGCCGCTCGCGCCGCCCACTGCCGCCATGCTGACTGCCGTTTCGCCGACTGCCGCGGCGGCGACCGCTGCCGCTTCGCCGACTGCCGCCGCGACCGCTGCCGCCATGCCGATCGTCAAGCCCGCGCCAGCCACGACACGGCCGGACCCGCGCGGTGCGACCCTGGCCGAGTGGGGCGCCCCCGTCGATCCGACGGCACCGGCTATTACGGCCGAGGGCGTCACGATCGACTTCCGGGAATTCGATTCCAGGGCGAATCGCCTCGCCCGATGGCTCATCTCGCGCGGCGTCGGCCCCGAAACCGTGGTGGCCGTTGCCATGCCACGCACCATCGATTCGGTCGTCACGGCGCACGCCATCTGCCGGGCCGGTGGCGTCTACCTGCCGGTGGACCCGGAACAGCCCGCGCAGCGTGTCGAGAAGATCCTCGACACTGCCACTCCCGCAATGGTTCTGCATTCGCTGAGCGAGGCCGACACCAGCGGATTCGCCGCTACGCCGCTCACCGATACGGACCGGCTCGCACCGCTGCGCCCCGCCAACACCGCTTGTCTGCTGTTCACCTCCGGCTCCACCGGGGTGCCCAAGGGCGTGAGCCTCTCGCACGCCGCGATCATCTCCACTTTCGAGTGGCTGCAACACGAATGCCGATTCGGACCGGGCGACACGATGCTCTTCCGCACCCCGCCGATCTTCGACGCCTCGCTCATGGAGATGTTCCTGCCACTGCATGTCGGCGCCCGGATCGTGCTGACCCGGCCCGGCGGTCACCGCGATCCCTACTATCAGGCGCGGCTCATGAGCACCGAGCGGGTGACCGCGATGTGGATGACGACCTCCATGCTGACCGTGCTCGCCGAAGAGGCCGACCTGTCGGGATGCGCGGATCTGCGCTGTGTCCTGACCGGCGGTGAGGTGCTGCCGCCCGCGACGGCGCACCGCATGCGCGCGCTGACCGGCACCGCCGTCTACAACTTCTACGGTCCCACCGAGGCCGCGATCGGCTTCACCTTCCACGAGACCGTCGATGCCGACACCGCGTCGGTGCCGGTCGGCGCACCCGCCGACGCCGTCCGCATCCTCGACGACCAGCTGCGGCCGGTCCCCGAGGGAACCATCGGCGAGCTCTACATGACCGGTGTCCGGCTGGCGCGCGGCTATCTGGCCCGTCCCGATCTGAGCGCTGCCGCCTTCGTGGCCGACCCGTTCGGGACGGGCGAAAGGATGTACCGCACCGGCGATCTGGTGAAGCTGAATCCGCAGGGGGAACTCGACTACGTCGGCCGCACCGACAGCCAGGTGAAATTGCGCGGCCAGCGCATCGAACTGAGCGATATCGAATCGGCCCTGCTCACGTGTGCCGGTGTGGCCCACGCGGTGGTGCTGCTGCGCGAGGACACACCGGGTGATCAGCGCCTGGTCGCCTATCTCATGGCCAAGTCCGGAATCGCGCTCGACACCGGCGCGGTGCGCGAGCAGATACGAACGGCGTTGCCCGCGTACATGATTCCTGCTGCCTTCGTGGTGCTGGACCACATTCCGCGCACGGCGACCGAGAAGATCGCCCGGCAGGGGCTGCCCGCGCCTGAATCCGCGGCCATCCCCATCGCGGATACGCGCTCGGGAACCGCTTCCGAACCCGCTGCGGTCGGCACGGCTGCCGTAGTCGGCACGGCCAGCCCGGGCGGCGCAGCCAACACGGTGGGCGCGGCGGGCCCGGCGCACGCCGGCGCCGTCGCCGCGCAGGACGGTGGGCCGCTCGACCTCATTCGCGAGGCGATGGCGGCCGTCTTGTCGGTCGCCGAAATCGGCGCGGACGACGACTTCTTCGACAAGGGCGGCCACTCACTGCTCGCTGTGCGACTGATCGGCCGTCTGACCCGCGCGGACCTGCCTGTCGTCCTCGACGACGTCTTCTCCGCTCCCACCCCGCGCGGGCTCGCGGCACGCATCGGCACGGTCGATCCCACCGCACCTCGACCGGCAGACGGTCTCGCCAGCCTGGGCCGCCGCCTCGATCCGGTGCTCGAGCTGCGCACCGAAGGATCGGTCCCACCGCTGTTCTGCATCCACCAAATCGGCGGCACCGCATGGAAATACGCTCCGCTGGCCAGGCTGCTACGCGCCGAGCGACCGATCATCGGCCTGCAGATGCCCCAGCTCACCGAGCCGGACAAGCAGACGCGCACGCTCGACGAACTGGCGCGGTTCTACCTGGCCGCCGTCCGCCGAATCCAGCCGCAGGGCCCGTACCACCTGCTCGGCTACTCGCTGGGCGGCAATCTCGCCCACGCGATGGCCGCCATCCTGGAAGCCGAGGGCGAGCAGGTCGGCTATGTGGGTCTGCTCGATTCGCACCCGCTGTCGAACCTGACCGATCGGGCCGCCGCGACACTGGCCGACCCCTCCGGCATGGACGCGCTGCTGCCCGAAATCGCGGAGTACGCACCGGAATTGGCGGCCGTGGTCCGCAATGCCGCGACGGAGCTGCTGCGCATGGTCACGCAATCGGAGTCCCCTCACTACAGCGGCCCGATGGCCCTGTACTGCGCGGACAACGGCCTCGAACCCGAACGCGTACACGCGCAGCTGACCGGATGGCAGGCCGCGGGCGCGCAGCTGGTGGTCCGGCGACTTCCCTACACCCACAACGACATCGCGATGCCGGCCGGCTGGATCGAGGTCGCCGCGCTGCTCGACGCGGATCCCGCGATCCGCACCTGAACTTCCACCTGGATAGAAAGAAGGAAAACACCCCCATGTCAGCGCACCGAATGACGGCACGCATGCGTGCCGCCGTCGCACTCCTGATCGTCGCGGTGACCGCGACGGCAGTGGGCTGCGGCACCTCCACCTCCGACGAGGCGGCCGACACCGGCACCCGCCAGGTGGAAACCGCCAAGGGCCCGGTCACCGTACCCGCCGACCCGCAGCGCATCGTGGTCCTCAACGGCGCTCTCGCCGGCTACCTGTTCGACCTGGACGCCAAGGTGAAAGCCGCGGATCCGCGCATTCTGGGCGTCACGCTCGCGTCCGGCGAGTTCCCCGCCTCCTGGGCCGCGGACGCCAAGGAGCAGGGCACCGTTGCGGTGCCCTCCGGTGACGACCTGAACCTGGAGTTCATCGCCGCGCAGAAGCCGGACCTGATCATCGGCGGCGGACCTGGCTGGCCGGGACAGCAGACGATCAAGAACTACGACAAGCTCGCCGCCGTCGCGCCCACCGCGCTGGTGGCGTCCGACCTCGCCAACTGGCAGGACCAGTTGAAGGCGGTGGCCGACTTCGTGAACCGCCCCGAGAAGGTGAACGGCATGATCACCGCCTACACCGACAAGGTGGCGAAGGTGAAGTCCGCTCTGAAGCTGCCGCAGGGCGCGGCGGCCGTGTGGCAGTCCCAGGCGGACGGCAAGCCCATCCTGCTCGCCCCCAACACCCCGCTGGCAACGCTGCTGACCGACGTCGGCATCACCATCGACGACAAGATCGAAGCCAAGGCGGGCAACCCGCCCCGTGCCGCGGCAGGCGACTGGGTGACCTTCAGCCCCGAACTGGTGAGCACCGTCGTCGACGCCCCGGTGCTGTTCGTGATCAAGCTCGACGGCGGCCGCGACATCGCCCAGCTGAAGCAGGATCCGGCGATGGCCATGCTGCCCGCCTTCCAGAAGGGCCAGCTCTACGAGCTGCCCGCGACCGCCAAGCGCCCGGACTACCGGGAGGCCATGGCCACCCTCGACCTGCTGGCTCAGCGCTTCAAGTGAGATAACCCCGCACCACCATCACCCCGTCCGCCGAAAGCCCGGCGGCCGGGGTGATCGCGTATCGACACGACGCACGGCGATGCGGGACGCAATCATTCCCACGGGTCGATGACAGGGACGCCAGTTGCACGGAAAGCCGCGTCACGGGTCGCGATACTCATTCCAGCGGCCTTGGCAGTGGCCGCGATATAGCCGTCGGATCGGCCGATGGCTATACCCGCAGCGCGTGCGGTGGCCATGAGCTCGGCGTACGCCGCCGCGTCGGCCAGATCGAACGGAAGCACCCGCTTGGCGAACAACGGCATGATCCGGGTTTCGAACCGGTCGCGCATTCGCTCGCGCCGAGCCCCCGCTGGCATCGCGGCCAAGCCGCATCGGATCTCGGCGACGGTGATCGCCGACAGGTAGAGGGTGCGGAACGAGGTGGCGTCGAGCCAGGCGACGACGCGCGCATCAGGCGCCTTGCGCATGGTCTCGGAGATGACGTTGGTGTCGAGAACGATCACCAGTCGAACTCCAGTGGCTCGGCGGGTGTGCGGTCACGCTCGTTGATCAGGTCGTACTCATCGTCGGTCAACTCGAAATCGCGGCCGATCTCGGCCAGGAGCGAGCCGAGCTTGATGTCTTCCTCAGGTTCCGGCGTCACGGCGTCGGTCAGGATCGCACGGACCTCGGCCTCGGTACTACGCCCGTTCGCCGCCGCCCGCAGACGTAAGCGATCGCGCACGTCGTCGGGTAGATCGCGCACTGTCAATCGAGCCATCCCGCTCACCCACTCCAGGAAATGACGACACTGACGCCATTGACTTCATTGACGTCAATGCTAGGCGCGAGGTGGCCCGCCTACAACGCACAGGGGCCCTTGCCGTTCGCGATGAACGGCAAGGGCCCCTGTGGCGTGCGACTTACAGTGCCTTCAGTTCCTCGGTGACAGCACCGACGGACTTCTTGGCGTCGCCGAACAGCATGGAGGTGTGGTCGGCGTAGAACAGCGGGTTGTCGATGCCGGCGAAGCCGGAGTTCATCGAGCGCTTGAGGACGATGACGCTCTTGGCCTGGTCGACGTTGAGGACGGGCATGCCGTAGATCGGGCTGGACTTGTCCTCGCGGGCGGCCGGGTTGGTGACGTCGTTGGCGCCGATGACCAGGACGACGTCGGTGCGGCCGAATTCGCCGTTGATGTCGTCCATTTCCTTCATGGCGTCGTAGGAGACCTCGGCCTCGGCCAGCAGCACGTTCATGTGACCGGGCATGCGGCCGGCGACCGGGTGGATCGCGTACTTGACCTCGACACCCTTGCCCTCGAGCAGGGAGGCCATCTCCTTGACCGCGTGCTGGGCCTGGGCCACGGCCATGCCGTAGCCGGGGACCACGATGACCTGGTTGGCATAGGCCATCTGGATCGCGGCGTCGGCCGCCGAGGTCGCCTTGGCCTGCTTGTTCTCGCCACCGGCGCCGCCACCGGCCGCGCCGCCGCCACCACCGAAACCACCGGCGACGATGGCCGGGATGGAGCGGTTCATGGCTTTGGCCATCAGGTTGGTCAGGATGGTGCCGGACGCGCCGACGATCATGCCCGCCACGATCATCGCGGTGTTGTTCAGCGCCAGGCCGGCGGCCGCGGCCGACAGACCGGTCAGCGCGTTGAGCAGCGAGATGACGACCGGCATGTCCGCGCCGCCGATCGGCAGCACGACCATCAGGCCGAGGATGCCCGCGAGCACCAGCAGGCCGATCATCCACAGCTGCGAGACGCCACCGTTGTCGGCGCCGAGGCCGATCACCACTGCGCACACGATCGCGCCGACGAGCAGGATCAGGTTCAGCGGCTGCTGCAGCTTGCCGATGCCGATCGGCTTGCCGGACAGGATCTCCTGCAGCTTGGCGAAGGCGATGATCGAGCCCCAGAACGAGACCGAACCGATCACCGCGGCGAACAGCGAGCCGATGATGATGTGGATATTGGGCTCTTCGTGCAGCGCCGAGAAGCCCGAGCTGTCGATGAACTCGGCCCACGCGATGAGCGCGACCGTGCCACCACCGACACCGTTGAACGCGGCGACCAGCTGCGGCATCTCGGTCATCTTGGTGCGCACGGCGGGCGGAACACCCAGTGCCACACCGACGACCAGGCCCGCGCCGATCAGGATCCAGTTGATCATGTCCGCGTGGCGCACCGAGATCAGCGTGGCGATCACGGCGATGCCCATGCCGACCGCGGCGATCTGGTTGCCGCGCACGGCGGTCTTCGGGCCGGTCAGGCCCATCAGGCCGTAGATGAACATGGAGAAGGCCACGATGTAGAGGCCGTTGACCAGGTAGGTCATGTTGTCGACTGCGTGCATCACTCGGCCGCCTTCTTCTTGCCCTTGAACATGCCGAGCATGCGGTCGGTGACCACGAAACCACCGATGACGTTCAGCGTTCCGAACACCACGGCGACGAACAGGATCACCTGCACCAGCAGGGACGGGTCCTTCACATTGCCCAGCGTCACCAGCGCGCCGAGCACCACGATGCCGTGGATGGCGTTGGTGCCCGACATCAGCGGGGTGTGCAGGGTGTTGGGGACCTTGGAGATGACCGCGAAACCGACGAACCCGGACAGCACCAGGATCGCGATATTGGCGAGGAGTTCGGTGTACATCAGGCTTCCACCTCACGGGTGACGCAGGAATCCGCCAGCACCTGATCGCTGAAGTCGGGGGCGAGCTTGCCGTCGACCAGCATCAGTTCCAGCAGGGCCGCGATGTTCTTGGAGTACAGCTCGGAAGCGTGCTCGGGCATGGTCGCGGGCAGGTTCAGCGGCGAGGCGATGGTCACCTCGTGCTTGACCACGATCTCGCCGGGCTCGGTGAGTTCGCAGTTGCCGCCGGTCTCACCGGCCAGGTCGACGATCACGCTGCCGGGCTTCATGCCCTCGACAGCGGCGGCGGTGACCAGGCGCGGCGCGGGACGACCCGGCACCAGCGCGGTGGTGATCACCACGTCGAAACCCTTGATGGCGTCTTCGAGGGCCTGCTGCTGCTGAGCCTTCTCGTCTTCGGTGAGCTCGCGGGCGTAGCCGCCCTCACCGGCGGCGTCGATGCCGAGGTCGAGCCACTGCGCGCCGACCGAACGCACCTGATCGGCGACCTCGGGGCGCACGTCGTAACCGGTGGTGCGGCCACCGAGGCGCTTGGCCGTGGCCAGTGCCTGCAGCCCGGCGACACCGACACCGAGCACCAGCACGGTGGCCGGCTTCACGGTGCCCGCGGCGGTGGTCAGCATCGGGAAGAAGCGGGTCGACTCCGACGCGGCGAGCAGCACGGCCTTGTAACCGGCCACGTTGGCCTGCGACGACAGCGCGTCCATCACCTGCGCGCGCGAGATACGCGGGATCGCCTCCACCGCGAAAGCCTGCACGCCGGCGGACTTCAGCGCGCCGATCTGGTTCTCGGCATTGCGCGGCGCGAGGAACCCGATCAGGGTCTGCCCGGAGGACAGCTTGCCCACCTCGGCATCGCTGGGCGGGGCCACCTTGACGACGACGTCGGCCGACCACGGATCACCGATGGTCGCGCCCGCCTCGACATAGGCCGCGTCGGGAATGAGCGCGCCGAGGCCTGCACCGGCTTCCACGACCACCTCGACACCCTGCTTGGACAGGGCGGGGATGATCTTGGGCACCAAAGCGACCCGCCGCTCACCCGCGCCGGACTCGCGAACGACTCCGACACGCGCGCCGCGCGGCGAACCCTCGCCCACGTTTTGCGTTGTCTCCACTAGTCAGACTTCCTTTTCGTGCTGGCTTCGAGCCTGGGAACAACGGGGTCAGCCGAAGTTACCTACGAGTAAGATCGGCTTAAATCCTCGCAACTGTACTCGGCTCGCGGTGAGCCTAGCGGAGATGCCCGTCACAGCGGAGCGCTGGACTGACGAACCACAAATCGGACACTGCCGACCCGTTTCGCCAAGTTGACGAGCTTTCCGCTCGGCGGACGCGAGCTCGCGTCCTCGATCAGATTCGTCGCCGCAGGTAGGGCCGGACAAGACCGCACGTGCGAGTGGGGTACTTACCTGAACGTCCGGATCCTGGTCGAATGACCTGCTCGACGGGCGAACGTGACGCGTGTCATGCCGGTGCACGGTTCGGACTGTTGCGCGACCTGGGCCACACCGTAGGGTCGGAGCTGTGAACGACTGCGTCTTCTGCCGGATCGTGGCGGGTGCTGCACCGGCGACCAAGGTCTACGAGGACGACGCGGTGTGCGCGTTCCTCGACATCCGGCCGATCACCCGTGGGCACACCCTGGTCGTTCCCAAACAGCACGCCACCGAACTCGACGATCTCGACCCCGAGCTCGGTGCGACGATCTTCCGCACCGGTCACCGGCTCGCGCGCGCCCTGCGCCGCAGCGGCCTGGCCAGCGACGGCGCCAATCTCGTTCTCAACGACGGCACAGCGGCCTTCCAGACCGTGGGCCACGTCCACCTGCACGTGGTGCCGCGCAAGCACGGTGACAGACTCAGTTTCGCCAAGGGCTTTCTGCTGCGCAGGCCGCACGAACCGAACGCGACCGCAGCGGCGATCCGTGCCGGCATCACCGCGCTCGACCAGAGCGAAGCAGAAGGAGCACAGGGATGACCGACCGCACGCCCGATCGCGAGCAGCTCACCGACCTGCTCTCCCAGCAGTGGGAGGCCATCGGGATCCTGGTCGCCGACCTCGACGAGAAGGCGTGGCGCAAGCCGTCCCCACTGCCCGGCTGGACATTGTTCGACGTAGTCGCCCACGTGGTCGGCACCGAGTCGTGGCTGCTCGGCGACACCCCGCCGCCGCACGACCCGTTGCGCCCCAAGACCGATGTGCGGACGCTGCCGCACGTGCGCAACGAGGTCGCCGTGCTCAACGAGATCTGGGTCGACCGGTTGCGCCCGCTCTCCGGCAAGCGTCTGCTCGCCCTGTTCGACGAGGTGACCGACCGCAGGCGCGCGGCGCTGGCCGCGATGGACGAGCAGGCCTGGCAGACGCCGACGGTGTCGCCGGTCGGGCAGGTTCCCTACGGGCGGTTCATGCGGGTGCGGCTGTTCGACTGCTGGATGCACGAGCTCGACCTGGCCGACGGGATCGGCCGCACGGTGGCCGAGGGCGGCGGGCGCGCGGAGACCGCGTTCACCGAGCTCACCCTCGGTCTGGGCCGGGCCGTGGTGAAGGGTGCGAAGGCGCCGGACGGTTCGCGGATCACCATCGACCTCAGTGGGCCGGTCACCCGGCAGATCCACCTCGCGGTGGTCGACGGGCGCGGCGCGGTGCTGGAGGCGGCCGAGGGTGAACCGACCGCCGTGATCAGCATGGACTCCGGGTTGTTCGCGCGGTTGCGTGGCGGGCGGACCACCGCGGCCGCGCACCGCGATGCGGTCACCGTCACCGGTGACACCGCTCTCGGCGAGCGACTGGTACAGAACCTGGCCTTCACCATCTGATGCGGCTGTTCCTGGCGTCCTACCGGTTCGGCGCGTTCGCCGACCGGCTCGCCGGGCTGGTCGGCACACCCGGCCGGGTGGCGGTGATCCCGAACGCCTTCGACGCGTGGCCCGACGCCTGGTCGTCGGCGGTCACCAGTGATGTGCATCCGCTACGGCAGCAAGGGTATTCACCCGAGGTGGTCGATCTGCGCGATTATGCCGGACAGCCGGGCCTGCTCGAGCGGCGGTTGCGTGAGTTCGACATGGTGTGGGTGCGCGGCGGCAATACCTTCGTGCTGCGGGCCCAATTCGCCCGCAGCGGAGCCGATTCCGTACTGCCCGAGCTGCTACGCGAGGACACGCTGGTCTACGCGGGCTACAGCGCGGGGGCCTGTCTGCTCGGCCCCGACTTGCACGGGCTGGAGACGGTGGACGATCCTGCCGAGGTACTGCCCGCCACCGGTGTCGAACCGCGGTGGGACGGACTGGGATTGGTGGATCGGCGTCTGGTCGTCCACCTCGATTCGCCGACCGATCCGGACGGCGAGGCGGCGAAGATGCTGGCAAGCTGCCGGGCCGAGGGCGTCGCGCACTGGGCGCTCACCGACGACGATGTCGTCCTGGTGGACGGCGATCGGACCGAGGTGCTGCGCGGCCGGTCACCGGCCGGCTGCGACCGGATCCGCTGATCGCTTGCGCCGGAACACGATCCAGCGCATCGCGCAGTACATATACACCGCTTCGCAGGCGCCTGCCAGCACCCGCGCCACGTGGTACTCGACGCCGAGCGCGGACAGCCCGGAGCCGACGCCGAGGATGAACGCCAGGTAGTTGACCAGCACCACGACCGCGTACACCGCGGCCTGCCTGCCCATCGGGGCGTGCGAGTGGAAGTTGAAGGTGCGGTTGAGCAGGAAGGCCAGGCCGAACGCGACGATGTAGGCCAGGCTGATCGACAGCCAGACGGGCAGGTGAAGTCCCTCGTGCAGCAGCGTCAGCAGCAGCAGGTCGACGCCGAAGGTGAAGCTGTTGATCAGCGCGAAGCCGAGGAAGGTCGCGGGCACATACCGGTTCAGCCCGAACGGCAGACGGGCGACGACGTCCTCGCACCAGCGGGTGAACCGGTCGGCCATCGAGTCGGTGACACTCGCGTGCTGCTCCACGGGGCCAGCCTGCCAGCGCGAGATGACACCGAGGTGAGCAGACGGCAAACGGGTGAGGCGGCGCTCAGTGCGGCAGGGCGACAGCCTGCGCGGCGACGGGCTCGGCCGGGCCGCGGTCGAGCGTGGTCCAGGTGGCCAGGCAGCGGCGGCGGGTGAACTCGTCGGCCTCGGTCAGGAGAGCATCGCGCAGCAGGCGCGGGTCGGCGGCCCACTCGGCGGCGATCTCGGCCAGCGCGCGGATACCGAACATCCCGGTCGCTTCCAGCGCCGACAGCCATTCCGCGTGCGCGCCCGCGTGCACACGATGCATCGCCTCGGGGTCGATCCCCGCGTCGGCGCACTCGGCGGCCAGCAGGGCGCCGACCAATTCGCTGCGGTCCTGCGGTTCCTTCATCTTCCGGCCCTCCCGGCGAAATACGGTGCGACGCGGTGCGTCGGTTGATGCGATGCGCGAGCGGGCGCACCGTAGAGCGGAATTCGAAACGCGCCGGGCGCGCGACGGCGAATCGCTGTCGAACACACCCGTTATGGGCCATTGTGACGGGTTGGACGCCGTATACACCAACTGAACGCGCGGGATCACAGTCATGCGGAAATTCACTTGGTCGGCAACACATCGCATCGGGCACGAAACTGGTCAGCTGATCACCACGCTCAGGGGGCCGTCGATTCCCGGCCGATCCCTGCACCAGAGCGTGCTGATCAATCGACCATCGCGAGTGCCCGCGCGAGGCGGGTGGCGCGGGTTAGCGTTGACATGTGGACGAGAGCAGGGTTGACCTCGATGCGTTGATTTCCGCGGTGTCCGAGGGGGCGGTGGTCATCGATCCCGATCTGCTGGCGGGGTACCGGCAGGATTGGGCGCGTGATCCCGATGCGGGCACGCCGCTCGCGGTGGTGCGGGCGCGCAGCACCGCGGACGTGGTCGCCACACTCCGGTGGGCGCATGAGCGGCGGGTGCCCGTGGTGCCGCGCGGTGCCGGGTCAGGGTTGTCCGGCGGGGCGACCGCGGTGGACGGCGGGATCGTGCTGAGCACCGAGTTGATGCGGGAGATCAGCGTCGACGCGGTCACCCGGACCGCCGTGGTGCAGCCGGGCCTGCTCAATGCCGAGGTGAAGCGGGCCGTCGCGGCGGAGGGGCTGTGGTATCCGCCCGATCCGTCCTCGTTCGAAATGTGCTCGATCGGCGGCAACGCGGCGACCAACGCGGGCGGGCTCTGCTGTGTGAAATACGGCGTGACCACCGACTACGTGCTCGGCATGGAGGTGGTGCTCGCCGACGGGACCGTGGTGCGGCTCGGCGGGCCGCGGCTGAAGGACTCGGCCGGGCTGTCGCTGACCAAGCTGTTCGTCGGCAGCGAGGGCACGCTCGGGGTGATCACCGAGCTCACCCTGCGGCTGCTGCCAGCGCAGCCGCCGCAGGCGACCGTCGTCGCGAGTTTCGGCTCGCTCACCGCGGCCACCGACGCGATCCTGGCGATCACCTCGACATTGCGGCCCGCCATGCTCGAATTCATGGACACGGTGGCGATCAACGCCGTCGAGGACGAGATGCGGATGGGGCTGGATCGCACCGCCGCCGCGCTGCTGGTCGCCCGCTCCGACGCGCCGGGCGAGTTCGCCGCGCACGAGGCGAAGCTGATGGTGTCGCTGTGCGAGAAGGCCGGGGCGACAGAGGTTTTCGATACCGAGGATCCCGCCGAGGGTGAAGCCTTCACCGCCGCACGGCGATTCGCGATTCCCGCGGTGGAACGGATCGGGCCGCTGCTGCTCGAGGACGTCGGCGTCCCGCTCCCCCGGCTCGGTGACCTGATCACCGGCGTCACCGCGATCGGGGAACGCAACGACGTGCTGGTGTCGCTGATCGCGCACGCGGGTGACGGCAACACCCACCCGCTGATCGTGCACGACCCCACCGACCCCGACAACACCGCCCGCGCGCACCGCGCCTTCGGCGAGATCATGGACCTGGCCATCGCGCTCGGCGGCACGATCACCGGCGAGCACGGCGTCGGGCGCTTGAAGAAGGCGTGGCTGCCCGACCAGGTCGGTCCCGAGGTGATGGCGCTGACCCGCCGCATCAAGGACGCCCTCGACCCGGAGGGCATCCTCAATCCCGGCGCGGTCATCTAGTGGAACATCGGGACGGGCCGCCGGGTTAGCATCCGGTATGACCACCAGGCTCGAGCACAACGTCGCCGACACTCGTTTCGAGATCTACCTCGACGACGTCCTCGCCGGCTACGCCGACTACGCCGAACGCGAGGATCCGAAGGTCCGCGACTTCCACCACACCATGACCTTCCCCGAATTCCGTGGCCGTGGGGTCGCCGCCGATGTCGTCGAGTACGCGCTGCGCGATTCCCGCGCCAACGGCTACCAGATCATCCCGACCTGCTGGTACGTCGAGAAGTACATCGCCGAGCACCGCGAATACGCCGACCTGGTGGCTTAACCGCGTAGATAGCGGGTCAGGATCGGGCCGATCACGGCGAAGGCGTCCGGGCCGGTGAGCCGGTTGTGTTCGTGGCCGGTCTGGTTGTCGATGATCTCGCCGCTGACGTAGGGGCGCCAGGTGTCGACGTTGGCTTCGTAGCCGGGGCGGGCGGTGGTGCTGCTGAAGAACAGCAGGTCACCGTCGAAGATCCCGGGTTCGTACTCGGCCGCCTCGCGCACGATCTGCTGGTAGTCGGCGTAGAGCCGACGCAGGTCCGCCGCGGTGAGCGCGCCGAGCAGACCCGCGATCGGGTTACCGATGCCGGCGTCGACGTCATTGTCGACGCCAGGCAGCGGTGCGGCGGTGTACCGGTCCGCCGCGGAATCGGCCGACGACGCTGGCGGCGCGATTCGATCGGGAGCAGCGCCGGCGGCACCGGCGCGCAAGAGTTCGGCGGCGTGTTCGGGCGACCCGTCGCCGTCGAGCACTGCCGGGTCGAGGCCGCCGAACTCGGCGAGCAGCACTTCCGGCGGCGGCAGTTCGGCGGCACCGGCCGGGTCGACATCGGCGCGGCCGTCGAGGATGGTCAGCGTGTCGACCTCGGCGCCGCGGCGCTGGAGTTCGACCGCGACAGCGTGCGCGATCGGCCCGCCCGCGGAGTAGCCGAGCAGCCGGTACGGTCCGGCTGGCTGGATCGCCTGGATCTCGTCGGCGTAGCGAACCACCCGTTCCCGCAGCGGCCGGTCGGGTTGCTCGGCCGCGATTCCGGGCGACTGCAAGCCGTAGACGGGGAAGCCGGGATCGAGGTGGCCGGCCAGACCGGCGTAGCACCAGGCCACGCCGATCGCCGGGTGTACGCAGAACAGCGCGGGACCGCTACCGCCCGCGCGCAACGGCACGAGGGTTCGCAGTGCCGGGTCGACCGTGTCCCCGGTGGTGATGCGCTGGGCGAGCGCGCCGGGCGTCGGGTCGCCGAACATCCACTGCACCGGCACCGCGACATCGAGCCGGTCACGGATCTGGGCGACCAGCCGGACGGCGATCATGGAGGTGCCGCCGAGTTCGAAGAAGTTGTCGTCCAAGCCGACCCGCTCGACGCCGAGGACGGATTCGAACGCGGCGACGACGGCTTCCTCGACGGGGGTGACCGGCGGACGATAGGGCAGGTCGGCGCGGTGTTCGGGTGCGCGGACGATGGGGTGCACGATGGTTCCCGGCGGCGCGGTGACGTCGAGTTCGCCGAGGACGCGGCCCGGGTCGGCGGTGAGCGCGTCGAGCACGTCGACGAATCGGTGCGCCAATGTCCGCGCGGTGGCCTCCTCGAACAGATCGAGGGAGAAGGTGAGCGTTCCGGACATGCCCGCTGGCGCGCCGTCGGGGCCGAAGTTCTCGGCCAGCATCCACTCGAGGTCGAATTTCGCGCCGACCGGCGGCATGTCGAGCGGGTCGACCCGCAGGCCGGGCAGTTCTACCGCCTCGCGCTCGAAGTTCTGGAAGACGAGCAGCACCTGGAACAGCGGGTGGTAGGAGGTGGATCGGGTGGGAGCCATCACCTCGACCAGTCGTTCGAAGGGGATGTCGGCATTGCCGAACGCGTCCAGGTCGCCGTCCTTGGTCGCGGCGAGCAGAGAGTCGAAGGTGGCCTCGGGATGGACGTGGCTGCGCAGGACCAGCGTATTGACGAACATGCCGACGAGGTCGTCGAGATCGCCTTCGCCGCGGCCCGCGATGACCGAGCCGATCGCCACGTCGGTGGTGTCCGACAGCCTGGCCAGCAGGGCTGCCAGCGCCGCGTGGGCCATCATGAACACGCTGACACCGTGCCAGCGGGCCAGTTCGCGCAGCCTTGTCTGGATCGCGGGGTCGATGTCGAATTCCGTCAGGCCCGCCCGGTGGGTGAGCACGGCGGGACGCGGGTGGTCGCTGGGCAGTGCCGAGACCTCGGGCAGTCCGTGAAGAGCGGTGCGCCAGTACTCGAGTTGCCGGTGCGAGACGCTGCCGGGATCGTCCTCGTCGCCGAGTAGTTCGTGCTGCCACAATGCGTAGTCGGGGTATTGCAGGGGCAGTGGGGTCCAGCTGGGCGCGGCGCCCTCCTGGCGGGCCGCGTAGGCCACCAGCACGTCGCGGGTCAGCGGCGCCACCGACCAGCCGTCGGAGGCGATGTGGTGCAGGGTCGCCACCAGCACCCAGCGGTTGTGATCGATCCGGAACAGCTGGGCGCGCAGGGGTAGTTCGGTGGTGAGGTCGAATCCCTGCCCGATCTCGGTGGCGACCCGGTCCCCGACCTGTTCCGGCTCGATCGGGGTGATCCGGATCGGCACGGAGGTCTCGGTGGCGGCACGGACGTCCTGGTACGGCTCGCCGTCGGCGTCGACCGGGTACACCGTGCGCAGGGATTCGTGGCGGGCCACCACATCCATCAGTGCGGCCTGCAACGCCGCCACGTCGAGGTCGCCCTCGACCGCCAGCGCGATCGGCACATTGTGGGCGGGCGAGGTGGGGTCGTACCGGTTGAGGAACCACATGCGCCGCTGCGCCGCCGAGAGCGGGATCCTGTCGGGGCGGGGGCGAGGACCGGGACGCGGGCCGGGTGGGGTGGCCGCGGTGCGTACGGCGGCGGCCAGTTCCGCCACGGTCGGCGAGTCGAAGACGACGCGCACCGGGATGCGGGCGTCGAGGGCGGCGCCCAGTCTCGCCGCGATCCTCGTCGCGGTCAGGGAGTTGCCGCCGAGGGCGAAGAAGTTGTCGTCGAGGCCGACCTTGGGGACGCCGAGCAGTTCGGCGAAGGTGTCGGCCACCGTCTGTTCGGTCGGGGTGACGGGTGGGCGGAACCGACCGGACCTGATGTCGGGGGCGGGCAGGGCGCGGCGGTCGAGTTTGCCGTTGTCGGTGCGCGGCAGGGCGTCCAGGACGACGATCGCCGTGGGCACCATGTAGGACGGAAGTCGCTGCGCCAGCGCCTCTTTCACCGCATCGAGGTCGAAGTGGGCCGCGCGTTCCGGCACCAGGTAGGCGACGAGCAGTTCGCCGAGCGCGGCATCGGTGTGGACGGTGACCACGGCCTGGTGCACGGCTGGGCCGGCGGTGAACGCCGCCTCGATCTCGCCCGGTTCGATGCGCAGGCCGCGCAACTTCACCTGCAGGTCGGAACGGCCCAGGTACTCGAGGCCCTGCGCGCGCCTGCGCACCAGATCGCCGGTGCGATACATCCGCTCGCCCGGCGCCCCGTACGGGTCGGCGACGAAACGCGCGGTGGTGAGGTCGGGGCGGCCGTGATAGCCGCGGGCGAGTGCGGGCCCTGCCAGATACAGCTCGCCGGCGACGCCGTCGGGGACGGGGTGAAGTCGCTCGTCGAGCACGAGCGCGGCCAGGCCGGGAACCGCTGTGCCGATGGTGATCTCGGCACCGGGAACGAGCGGCCCCGCCCCGGTGGCCCAGATGGTGGCCTCGGTGGGGCCGTAGTCGTTGAAGTGCACGCGGCCCGGCGCGGCCCACCGCTGCACCAGTTCCGGCGGGCACGGTTCGCCGCCGGTGATGATCGCCCGCAAGTCGTCGTGTGCCACCGTATCCACGGAGGCCAGCGCCGACGGGGTGAGCGCGATGTGGGTGACCCGTTCGCGGGCGAGCAGGTCGCCCAGTTCCGCGCCGCCGAACGCGGTCGGCCCGGCGACCACCAGCGTCGCGCCTGCACCCGCGGCCAGCAGTAGTTCCAGCACTGCGGCGTCGAAGCTGGGCGAGGCGACGTGCAGCACCCGCGATTCGCTGGTGGTACCCAGCCGTTCCTGTTGCGCGGCAACCAGGTTCGCCAGTCCGGCATGCGTGACGACCACACCCTTGGGGCGGCCGGTGGAACCGGAGGTGAAAATGACATACGCCGGGTGCGCGAGTTGCGGAGTCGTGTGGCGTTCGCCGGGATCGATCGGCGCATCCGAGGTGGCAGAGAGCTGCGTCGTGAAGTCTGGGTCATCCAGCAACAACCAGCGCACGCACCGGGCGTCCGAGGGCGCGATGTCGGCCCGCACAGCACCGACCGCGGCATCGCCACGCGCGCTATCCACAAGGCCGGCATCGGCCGACGCGGCACCCCCAGGCGCGGTATGGCCAGGGGTGGCATCCATGGGCACGGCATCGGCACGCGCGACATCCGCAGGCCCGGCGTTCCCGGGCTCGGCATCCGCACGCGCGGCATCGACGGGCTCGGCATCCGGGCGCCTGGTATCTGCACGCCCGGCATCCCCAAGGGCGGCATCGGGACGCGCGGCGGCGGTCCACAGGCGGATCGAATCGGCGCCTGTCGTGGTGATGCCGAGGGAGGCGCCGGAGTCGGTCAGGATTTGGGCGATGCGGTCGACGGGGTAGGCGGGGTCGACGGGGACGAATGCGGCGCCGGTCTTGGCTACGGACCAGACTGCGAGGATCTGTTCGGCGCTGCGGCGGATGGCTATGACGACCAGGTTCTCTGGGCCTGCTCCGGCCTGGATCAGCGTGCGGGCCAGGCGGTTCGAGCGTTCGTCGAGTTCGCGGTAGGTGAGCCTGGTTGTCCCGTCGACGATCGCGATGCCGTCCGGGTTCGTGGTGACGGCGGTGGACAGTAGGTCGGGGAGGATGGCGGGTGGGGCGACAGCGGATAGTGCCGTGCCGGGCAGGGTCGCGTGCTCGTGTGAGGTGAGCAGGTCGATATCGCCGACCGGCACATCGGGATTCGCCACCACCGCGCGCAGCAGGGTGAGCCAGCGGTCGGCAAAGCGGGCCGCGGTGTCGGCGTCGAAAAGATCTGTGGCGTAACCGAAGCGGACCGACAGGCCGTCCGCGGCGTCGTCGCCGACCGTGACGCTGAGGTCGAACCGCAGGCTCTGCTGGTCCAGTTCCATCGCCTCGACGTGGAGGCCGGGCAGGGCAATCTCGGTGTGGCCGAGGTTCTGGAAGACCAGCATGGCCTGGATCAGCGGGTGCCTGGCCGCCGAGCGAGTGGGTTCGAGCAGGTCGACGAGTTGTTCGAAGGGGATCTCGGCGTGGGCGAAGGCGTCGAGGTCGGTGCGACGCACCTGGTCGAGCAGGTCGGTGAACGGCAGCGCGGCAGGAACTTCGGTGCGCAGCACGACGGTGTTGACGAACATGCCGACCACGTCGTCGAGTTCGGCGACACCACGACCGGCGACCGGGGTGCCGACGGCGACGTCGGAGGTGCCGCCGAGCCGGGCGAACAGCACTGCGAGGGCGCTGTGCAGCACCATGAACAGGGAGCACTGGCGCTGTGCGGCAAGGCGTTCCAGTCCGGTGCGCAGGTCGGGTTCCATCGTGCGCACAACAGTGCCCGCGCGCAGCGACGCGACGGCGGGCCTCGGCCGGTCGGCGGGTAGCTCGAGTCGATCCGGCAGTCCGGCGAGGGTTTCGGTCCAGTACGCCAGCTGCCGAGCCGCCAGCGAATCGGGGTCGTCGGTGTCACCGAGCCGATGCCGTTGCCAGAGTGTGTAATCCGCGAACTGCACGGCATGCTCCGGCCACCGGGGTGCGGTGCCTGCCACGCGGGCGGTGTAGGCGGACATCACATCGCGCGCCAGCGTGCCCATCGAGTACCCGTCCGCGCTGATGTGGTGCACTACCACGGCCAGCACGTGTTCCTCGGGGCCGACCCGGAACAGCCGCACCCGCAGCGGGACCGCGGCGGCGACGTCGAAACCCTCGGTGACGCAGTCGAGAACGGCGGCGGGCAGGTCGGCGGCGGTGACATCGATCGCCTCGAGGTGGCCGCCGAGTTCGGCCGGTGCGACGACGACCTGGTAGCCGATGCCGTCGTGATCGGGGTACATGGTGCGCAGCGCCTCGTGGCGGCTCATCACATCGGTCAGTGCCGCCCGCAGCGCGACGAGGTCGAGCCGTCCTGTGAGCCGCAGGACGGCCGGGATGTTGTAGGCGCCCGAGGACGGGTCGTACTGGTTGACGAACCACATGCGCCGTTGCGCGGGCGCGAGCGGAATCCGCTCCGGGCGCGGGCCCGCACTCGGGCCGCCAAGCGCTGTGGGGAGCATGGTGTCGCTGTCGAGCCGGGCGGCCAGGCCGTGCACGGTCGGCGCTTCGAACAGCAGCAGTACCGGTACCTCGACGCCGAGTTCGGCACCGAGCCGGGCGGCCACCCGCGTCGCCGACAGCGAGTCGCCGCCGAGCGCGAAGAAGTCGTCGTCGGCGCCTACCTCGGGGTGGCCGAGCACCCCGGCGTAGGCCTGGGCCACCAGCCGTTCCGCACCGACCGGAGCGACGTAGGGCGCCACCGTGTGTCGAGGTTCGGGCAGGGCGCGCACATCGACCTTGCCGTTGCCGGTGACCGGCAGCGCGTCCAGGACCGTGACCGTCGCGGGCACCAGGTGCCGGGGCAGGCGCCGCACCAGGAACTCGCGCAGCGCGGTCGGGGTCAACTCGACGCCGTCGGCGGGGGCGGCATACGACGCCAGGGTCTGCTCGCCCCTCGGTCCGCGCCGCGGCACGGTGACGGCCAGCGCGACGCCGGGAGCCGCGAGCAGCGCCGCGTCGACTTCGCCCGGCTCCACCCGGATTCCGTGCAGCTTGGTCTGGGAGTCGTTGCGCCCGACGTAGCTCAGGCGGGTCGTCGACGTCCGGCGCACCAGGTCGCCGGTGCGGTACATGCGCTCACCGGGGGCGCCGAACGGGTTGGCCACGAAGCGCTCCGCGGTGCGCGCGACCGCGCCCGCATAGCCGCGAGCCAGGCCGGGGCCCATCAGATACAGCTCGCCGACCGCGCCGGGCGGCACCGGACGCAGCCACCGGTCCAGGACCGCGAGGCCGCAACCCGGCAGGAGCGCACCGAGATCGTCCGCGTCGTCCTTGGTCAGCGGGGCGCTCAGAGTCACAGCCACTGTCGCTTCGGCCGGGCCGTAGGAGTTGAGCATCGTCCGTCCGTCGCTCAGCCGCGCGAGCAGCTCGGGCGGGCAGGCTTCGCCGCCTGTCACGATCGCGCGCACCCCGGCGACGGCGGCGGTGGGCAAGGTGGTGAGGACCGCCGGCGGCGCGACCAGATGGGTCACCGCATTGGCGGTGACCACCTCGGCGAGCGGTTCGCCCGCCGAGGCCCGCGGCGGCGCGACCACCAGCGTGGCTCCGGCGTGACAACCGGTCAGCCACACCAGGATCGAGGCATCGAAGGCCGGGTTCATGCACAGCAGGAGGCGGTCGCCGGAGGTGAGGTGCAGGCGCTCGGAGACGCCGTCGACCAGTCCGCCGAGACCGGCGTGGGTCACCATCACGCCCTTGGGAGCACCGGTCGAGCCGGAGGTGTAGATCAGGTAGGCGGGATGCCCGGGGTGCAGCGGTCGGATCCGTTCGGCGTCGGTCACCGGGCTTGCGGAGCGGATCGCGACTCTGTCCGCCGACGACTCGTCATCGATGACCAGCCAGGACACTGTGTCGGGCAACGTCTTTCGATGCGCGGCGATCGTGATCCCGAGGCGGGCACGGCAGTCGTGTGCGACGGTGGCGATGCGCTCGACCGGATGGTCGACGTCCACGGGGACGAACGCCGCACCGGACTTGGCGATCGCCCACGCGGCGAGCAGCCATTCCGGAGAGCGTGGCACGGCGATCAGCACGGCACCCTCGGGACCGGCACCCGCGGCGATCAGGGTGTGCGCCAACCGATTCGACTGCTCATCGAGCTCGGCGTACCCGGGCTCCACGCCGTCCCCGACGACGGCGATCCCGCCGGAACGCACCCCGGCGGTGAGCAGCTCGGGCAGCAGACGCACCGACGGCGGCGAGGTCCGGACGACCTCGGTCCCGTCGACGCCACGCACCGCCGCGACCGGCAGGGCCGGATCCGCGAGCCGGGCGACGATGCGGCCCAGCCGATTCGCCAGCGCGGTGGCTTCGGCGTCGTCGAAATACCGGTCCGAGCAGGTGAGGTGGAGCCGCAGTCCGTCGCGTGCCTCCGCGGACAGGCACAGTGGATAGTGGGTGCCGTCGCGGCCGTGGAAGTCGCGGATTCGCAGGCGCGCGTGCTCCGAGGCCGATCGCAGTGCCTCGACGTCCATCGGATACGACTCGAAGACCATGCTCGTGTCGAACAACGGACCGACCCCGGCGAGCGACTGGATCTCGTTGAGCCCCAGTATATTCCGGTCGACGAGGGCGCCCTGCTCGCGCTGGACACGGGTCAGCAGTTCGCCGACGGGCTCGTCCGGGACCAGACCGATCCGCGCCGGGACGGTATTGACCAGCATGCCGACGATCCGTTCCGATCCGGGCAGGTCCGGCGGGCGACCCGACACGGTGGTGCCGAAGACGACGTCGGTGTGCCCCGTCAGCTCGGCCAGCAGCAGCGCCCACGCGGTCTGCACGACCGTGTTCAGGGTGACGCCGCGTTCGGTGCGGTGACGGGTGAGCGCGGCGGCGATGTCCTGTGCCAGCGGCACCTCCCGGCGCAGCTCGCCGGGCTCACCGTCGTGGTCGAGTGGGGCGCGGACCGCCGTGATCAGCGTGGGACCGGCCAGCCCGGCCAGCGCTTCCGACCAGGCCGTGCGCGCGCCCGCCGCGTCCTGGCGGCCGAGCCACTCCAGATAGCGCAGGTACGAGACCGGTTCGCCGAGGTCGGCGTCTTCGGTGTCGTACAGCGCGAGCAGTTCGCCCAGCAGCACCGGCATCGACCAGCCGTCGAGCACCAGGTGATGGTTGGTGACGATCAGGCGGACGTCGCGCGGACCGCAGCGCACGCACAGGAAGCGCAGCAGCGGCGGCTGTTCGGGGTCGAACGGGCGGGCGAGCTCGCGCGCGGCGATCGCGGCGCAGTCGGCCGGGTCGGCCTCGATCACCTGCCACGGCACGGTGACCTCGTCGAGTACCAGTTGCGCCGCCGTGTCCGCGGTCGTCACGAAGGCGGTCCGCAGCGCGGGGTGCCTGCGCGCGAGCGTCGTCGCGGCGGATTCGAGGCGAGCGAGATCGACCTCGCCGTCGAGTTCGAAGACGGCTTGCACGGCGTACTTGTCGGCGTGTCCGGCGGCGAGCCGGGTGTGGAACAGCAGGCCCTGCTGCAAGGGCGCCAGCGGCCAGACATCCTCGATGGCGGGGTAGCGGCGCTGCCACCCGGCCAGCTGCGTCGCGGTGACCGGCAGCAGCGCGATATCCGAGGGGGTCAGTCCGCCCGCACCCGGCTCGGCGACGGCGTGCGCCATGGTTTCCAGTGTCGAAACCCAGTGTCGCGCAATATTTTCCACCTCAGTGCGGGAGATGACCGCGGAGGGGAATCGCCACACCGCGTGCACCACGGGACCGTCGGGCTCGTCCATGGTCATCGCGTCGACGGAGATGACCGCCGACGCGGGCAGCTCGGCATCGACGGCTCCGCCGAGCTGGTTCGTCACGTCGACCGGTACCCACGGGATGCCCGGTTCGGTGCCGGCGATCTGGCCAAGGTAGTTGAACCCGACCTGCGGGTTGTCCGCGGACCGCAGCCGGTCGTCGGCGCCGAGATGGCGCAGCAGACCGAAGCCGAAGCCGCCGTGCGGCACCGCGCGCAGCTGTTCCTTCACCGCGGCGATCGCGGACATCGGCCCTGGGTCGGCGCCGAGGTCGAGCGCGATCGGGAACTGGCTGGTGAACCAGCCGACGGTCCGCGAAAGGTCGGCGCCGGGGACGACGGTCTCGTCGCGGCCGTGCCGCTCCAGCATGAGCAGCATTGCTCCCGGCGCGCCCCGGTGCTCGGTCAGCGCCTCGACCAGGGCCGCGAGCAGCGCCTCCTCGATACCGCAGCGCAGCGCGGTCGGCAGGTGCCTGAGCAGCGGGACGCTGGTCTCGGCGGGTATCCGGATCTCGATGCGGTCGACGGCAGCTCCGACATCGCGGGACGGGTCGAGCGGGCGAGCGCCGAGTGGCGGCTGTGCGGTGTCGAGCACGCCGCGCCAGTAGTCCAGCTCATCGGTCCATTCCGTAGCGCTCGCGGCGGCGTGGAGCGCGTGCGCCCAGGTGCGCAGGGAGGTGCCGACCGGCGACAGCTGCGGGACCGCGCCTTCGGTCACCGCGGCCCAGGCGGCCATCAGGTCGGCGATCAGGATTCGCCAGGACACGGCGTCGACGGCGAGGTGATGCGCGGCGAGTACGAGGCGTCCGCCGGGACCGCCGGGGTCGAGCCAGGTGGCGGCGAGCGCGACCCCCGCGCCGGGGTCGAGCCGTTCGATCGTCGCCGCTGTCGCTCTGTCGATGGTGGCGGGGTCGATCGCCTGCTCGGTTGTGGCGACGTGGTCGACGATCTCGGCCGCGTCGATTGTCGAGGGCGAGGTGACCTCGAGCTGATCACCGTCGACGACGCGCACGCGGAGCATGTCGTGGTGGTCGATGACCGCTTGCAGTGTGCGCGTCAGCCGGGTGCGGTCGACGTCATCCGGCAGGGCCAGCACCATCGTCTGTGCGAACCGCTGCCAGCCGGGCTGGGTCAGCAGCCAGTCCACGATGGGGGTTCGTGGTACCGAACCCACACCGCCGCCGGGCATTTCACGCAGGACGGTCCGCTCCCCCGGCGCGCCGACGACCGCGGCCAGTCCGGCCGGGGTGGGATGCTCGAACACGTCGCGCGCCGAGAAGACCAGGTCGGCGGACCGGCCGCGCGCCACCAGCTGGATCGACAGGATCGAGTCGCCGCCGAGCGCGAAGAACGAGGACTCGGGGCCGACCTCCGGTACCCCGAGCACCTCGGCGAACAGTTCGCTCAGCGCCCGCTCGACCGCGGACGCTCCCGCCCGGGGTGCCGTCGGCGTGGTGTCGGGCTCGGGCAGTGCTTGCCGGTCGACCTTGCCGTTGCCGGTCAGCGGCAGCGCGTCCAGCATCGTGATCGTGCCCGGCACCAGGTGTGCGGGCAGTCGGTGCAGGCAGAACTCCCGCAGCGCCGCGGCGTCGAGCTCGGCCGCCTCGTGCGTCGGCACCACGTACGAGGCGAGCATCGCCCGGCCCGACGCGCCCTTGCGCACCACCGTCACCGCGAATTCCACACCGGGACAGGTGGTGAGCACGGCGTCGACTTCGCCAGGTTCCACGCGCATGCCGCGCAGTTTCACCTGGAAGTCGCTGCGACCCACGAATTCCAGGACGAATGATCCTGCGGTGTCTACCGCCCGCCAGCGGACCAGGTCGCCCGTGCGATACAGGCGGCTTCCGGGCGCGCCGAAGGGATTGGCGATCATGCGCTGCGCTGTCGCGCCGGGGCGTTCGGCGTATCCGCGGGCCAGGCCGGGGCCGGCGATGTACAGCTCGCCCGGGGTGCCGGCGGGCACCGGCCGCATCCGGCGATCGAGGACGTGCAGCGTGACCCCGGGCACCGGGAAGCCGATTCCCACCTCGCGGTGCGGAGTAAGGGGCGCCGTGAACGTCGCTGCCACAGTGGTTTCCGATGGGCCGTAGGAATTCACCAGGGCGCGACCAGGTCCGAAGCGGGCCACCACCTCCGGCGGGCAGGCCTCGCCGCCGGTGGACACCGCGCGCACGCCGTCGAGCGCGCCGGGTGGCAGCGTCGTCAGCACGGCGGGTGTGGAGCACAGGTGGGTGATCGACGACTCGCGGATCGTTGCGGCGAGTTCGGCCCCCGCCACCGAGTCGGCGTCGGCGATCACCAGTGTCGCGCCGGCGGTGAAGGCGACCAGTAGCTCGAGCAGGGACGCGTCGAAACTCGGGTTGAGACAGTGCAATACGCGCGACTGCCGATCCGCCCGGTAGGCGTCGCGCACCGCCGCGGTCAGCGTGGCGATGCCCGCGTGGGTCACCACGACGCCCTTGGGCGTCCCGGTGGAACCCGAGGTGAACACGATGTAGGCGGGATTTTCGATCCGCGGGCGCAGTAGTGGCTCGGCGTCAGTGTTGGCTGTGGCGGCGACCGTGGTGTCGGCGGCGGCGTCCAGCCCGTCGTCATCCAGCACGATCCAGGTCACCGAGTCGGGCAGGTCGGCCCGCAGCCTCGACGTCGTGATGCCGAGCCGCGCACCGCATTCCGCTGCCATTATCGCCAAGCGCTCGGCCGGGTTCGACACGCCGACCGGCACGTACGCCGCGCCCGATCGGGCAACACCCCAGAACGCCACCACCGATTCCATCGACCGCGGCAGCGCCACGAGCACGGCGGACTCCGGGCCCGCCCCCGCCGCGATGAGCCGGCGTGCCAGTCGGGACGAAACCTGGTCCAGCGCACCGTAGGTGAGTTCACGCTCACCGGACACCACTGCCGTCGCGAGGGGACCCGCCGTCAGGAGTCCGTCGTCGAGCACGTCGGCGAGCAATCGCGGCCTCGGCGCGGGCGCACCGCGCAGACCCGCGCGCAGGGCCAGCTCATCGGGGAGGAAGTACTCGAGCGAACGCACCGGTGTGTCCGGGGCGGCGTCGATCATCGCCTCGAACAGTGCGAGGAACCGGCGGTGATGGCGGGCCAGGGTCTGCGCGTCGTAGAGGTCGGGGTTCGCGGTGAAATCGACGTGGACGGGGCTGTTCGCGCCGTGCTGATAGAAGTTGACGAACAGGTCCTCGATCGGCCCCGAGGTCAGCACGTGCAGGCTCGTCTCGACATCGGCGAAGTCGACGTCGGTGGGGAACAGCATGATGTTGACCACCGGACCGACCAGGCCACGCCCGCCCGTCGCGTCGCCGTTCGTCTCGCCGTGGCGGATCTCCTCGTGGCGGAACTGCTGATGCCGCAGCGCGCCCGAGACCTCCACCCGGATCGCGTCGACCAGGTCGGCGACGGTGCTGTCGGCCCGTACCCGCACCCGCAGCGGCACCACATTGGCCAGCATGCCGCCGGATCGGCGCAGCACCGCGGTGGTGCGGCCGGACACCGGCAGGCTCAGTACGACGTCCTCGGTGCCGGTCGCCTGCGCGTAGTACACCGCCAGCGCCGCCATCGCCAGCCCCGGCGTCCCGACATCGAACCGCGCGGCGGCCGCGTCGAGGCGCGCCTTGGTGGCAGCCGACAGTTCCGCGCGGTGCTCGCGGCCGAGCGCGTGCGCGGGCGCGGCGGCGTCGACGAGACTGCACCGCTGCGGCATGTCGGCGATCCGCTGCGACCAGTACTCGGCGTCGGCGGTGAAGCGCGTGCTGTCGCGATAGCGCATCTCCGCGTCGTACACCGTGCGCAGGCTCGCGGCCTTGCACGGCGGCGGATCCTGCCCGGACAGCGCCGCGTTGTAGAGCTCGGCGGCCCGGTACAGCTCGGTCGCGGAGGCGTAGCCGTCGATCGCGATGTGATGGCCGCGCGAGTACCACAGCACCCGCTGCGGTCCGACCCGGATCAGCGCGAACATTCCCAACGGGTCACCGATCAAATTGATCGGCGCCTCGACATCGGCGCGCATCCACCGGAACGCCTCGGCCTCGGGGTCGGCGGCATCGCTGAAGTCCAGATAGGACACTGCCAGCTCGATCCGCCGGTCGACGACCTGGCGCGGCCCGTCCCCGGTGTCGACCAGCCGCAGCTGGCCCGACTCGAACTCACGACTCACCTGCTGGGAGACCGCGATGAGGGCGTCGATGTCGAGCGGACCGCGCATATCGATGTACTGCGCCTCGTAGAGCGGCACAGTGGGATCGAGTTGCTGGGCGTACCACAAGCCGAGCTGGGCCGGTGAGAGCGGAAACTCCTCGACCGCTGCCGGCTCGGTCGCCGGCGCGGTGGACAATTCGCGGGTCATCGCTGATTTCTCCCCGCGCCGACCTTCTGCGGTACCTGCTCCTCGACGAGGTGGTATTCGGGCACCTCGGCGTTCGCGCTCGCGATGAGCCTGCCCACCACCACGTTGCGCACATGCGCGGGCAGGCCGGGTGCGAACTTCTTGACGTAGGCCGACATCCACTCCGGCCGATCCAGCAGGAACGGGAAGTCGGTGGCCATCATCGTGCGCACCACCAGCATCGGGATCGGTGCGTCGAGCGGGTGGTACTGCTTGTTCCACAGGCCCGGCTGGGTGCAGCCGGGATAGAACTGCCCGAGCATCAGGCCGCGCTCGACGAACTGCGTCTTGAGCTCGGCGTGCAGGTCGTCGATGAGTGTGTAGTCGTGCAGATCGGGCATCGCCGTCACCAGGCAGCGCAGCACCGCGGACCCGCCGTTGTCCGGCGGCAACTTCGGGAACAACTCCAGCGCGTCCGAGAGCACCAGTCGCACATACGCGGGCCACGGTTGCGCGCCGGCGACCCGGCCGACCCAGATCAGGTCACGGCGCATCGCCGGGCCGACATACGGACAGACGGGGCCCTCACGGCCGATCGCGTCCAGCGGCTGGGTCAGATGATCGTGCGCCCACGTGCGAACCCGGTCGAGCAGATCCTGCGTGAACCGGGATCCCTCCCCCGAGCTGGACAGCGGGAGCCAGCTCATTCCTGAGCGGGTTCCTGAAATTGCCTCGGTCATAACTCACCTCGCCACATCGCGAGGTAGAGCATCGCGCCGGGACAGCAGTCGGCACGCGAGTAGTGGGCCACTCGAATTACGGTGGCAAGTCCTCACACACAAGGTTTCAGCACTATGAAACATGTCGTCGACTCCTGCTATAGACGCCTAAAGGGCCTGGTCACAGCCCTTATCTAGTCAGGAGGATCGACAGCAGCCACATACCTTCACCCCGACGGCTCAGTTTGATCCCACCTGTCTTGGTATATTGCATTGAAGGGCTGAAACGAATCGCCGCAGAGCTACGAATAAATAACCCTCCGATATCGTTTGAATTTACCGACAGATTGTCCGTTCAATCCACGGACACATTTCGATCGTCATTCCCCCAGTACGCGGGCACAATCGAGGTAACGCCCCGGAATCGGCCCCGAACCGGCTATCCGGCGGAGAGTGGTGCCGGCCCCATGCTTCAGAAAAGGGAACGGCCCCCCGATGAGTCCATCGAGGGGCCGTGAGGCGCTGAGAGCGAGAGGATCAGCGCAGGATCTGGCGGGACATGACCAGGCGCTGGATCTGGTTGGTGCCCTCGTAGATCTGGGTGATCTTGGCGTCGCGCATCATGCGCTCGACCGGGAAGTCGGTGGTGTAGCCAGCGCCACCGAAGAGCTGGACGGCGTTGGTGGTGACTTCCATGGCGACGTCGGAGGCGAAGCACTTGGCGGCGGCGGAGATGAAGCCGAGGTTCTTCTCGCCGCGCTCGGCGCGGGCCGCGGAGGTGTAGACCATGAGGCGGGCGGCCTCGACCTTCATCGCCATGTCGGCGAGCATGAACTGGGTGTTCTGGAAGTCGGCGATGGCCTTGCCGAACTGCTTGCGGTCCTTGGTGTAGGCGATCGCGGCGTCGAGCGCACCCTGGGCCAGGCCGACGGCCTGCGCGCCGATGGTCGGGCGGGTGTGGTCGAGGGTCTGCAGCGCGGTCTTGAAACCGGTGCCGGGCTCGCCGACGATGCGGTCGCCGGGGATGCGGCAGTTCTCGAAGTACAGCTCGGCGGTGGGCGAACCCTTGATGCCCAGCTTGTGCTCGAGCGGGCCGACGACGAAGCCCTCGTCGTCCTTGTTGACCATGAACGAGGAGATGCCGTTGGCACCCTTCTCGGCATCGGTCACGGCCATCACGGTGTACCACTCGGAGCGGCCGCCGTTGGTGATCCAGCACTTGGAGCCGTTGAGGATCCAGTCGTCGCCGTCAGCCTTGGCACGGGTACGCATGGACGCGGCGTCGGAACCGGCCTCACGCTCGGACAGCGCGTAGGAGGCCATCTTGCCGTCCACCAGGTCACCGAGGACCTTCTGCTTCAGCTCCTCGGAGCCGTTGAGGATCAGGCCCATGGTGCCGAGCTTGTTGACGGCGGGGATCAGCGAGGAGGAACCACAGACGCGGGCGACTTCCTCGATCACGATACAGGTGGCGACCGAGTCGGCACCCTGGCCGCCGTAGGCCTCGGGCACGTGCACGGCGTTGAAGCCTGCGGCGTTGAGGGCGGTCAGCGCCTCCTCGGGGAAGCGGGCGTTGCCGTCGACGTCCTTGGCGTAGGGAGCGATTTCCTTCTCGGCGAGGCCGCGGATGGCCGCACGGAGCTCATCGTGGAAGTCCTCGAGCTGGAACAGGTTGAAATCCGGGTTTCCCGCCATCGGGCACACTCCTGGTCGTGGTGGTGATCGCTGCGGTCAACAGCGCGTCTTGCTTCGGCACCGAGTGCCAGTCCGACTTGGATTATACCCCCGGCACTCTACCGCTACATGGGGATATACCGGTGGCACTCAGTGTCACTTCATGCTCGAGCCGCTCACAGGTTACCGAGCTGGGCGGTGATCAGGTCGGCCACCTTGCGCGGCGGCATGTCTCGCGGGAAGACCGCCAGCACCAGCTCCTCGCGTGGCGCCGCGTCCTGCCTGCCGCGCGGGATCAGGGCCAGCTCGCCGCGCAGATCGGTGACGGCGGCCGCCGACTCGCCGCGCACCATCCGGCGCAGCAGATAGTTGTGCGTCGCGGTGACCGCCGCGGTGAACTGCACGCGCGCCAGATCCGGCACGTCGGGCAACTGCTCACGCAGGAAATCGGTGAACAGGCGCTCGTACCGGAACACCGTCACGATCTCGCGCTCCCGCAACGCGGGCACCCGCCGCACCACCTGATACCGGCGCGCGGCGATGTCACGCCACTGCGTGAACCGCTCGAACACCCCGATCACGGACTCGCACACCGCATCCCACGGATCGCCGTCGGCCCGCGCCAGGAAATCCTCGGCCAGCGCGAGCTGGAATTCGTGATCGGCGAAGATCACGTCCTCCTTGGACCGGAACTGCCGGAAGAAGGTCCGCCGGGAGATCCCCGCCGCCACCGCGATCTCGTCCACCGTCGTCGCCTCGTACCCCCGCTCGGCGAACAACCGCAACGCCTGATCCACCACCGTGAGCCGGAACTGCGCCGCATCGTCGTGTGCCACCCGACCACCGTAGTCACCGGCCACGACAGGTCCCGACCGGGTTCTAGCCCAGCAGCTTGGTACGCAGGGCGGCGTCCTTGTCGAGGACCATCTGCTCGAGGCCGGCCTGGAACTGTTCCATGCGGGTGCGCAGGGCCGGATCGTGGGCGGCGAGGATGCGGACGGCCAGCAGGCCCGCGTTGCGGGCGCCACCGATGGAAACAGTGGCTACCGGGACCCCTGCGGGCATCTGGACGATCGAGAGCAGGGAGTCCATGCCGTCGAGGTACTTGAGGGGGACGGGGACGCCGATGACCGGGAGCGGGGTGGCCGAGGCGACCATGCCGGGCAGATGGGCGGCGCCGCCCGCGCCGGCGATGATCACCTGCAGGCCGCGGCCCGCGGCGTCCTTGGCGTAGTCGAGCATGCGCTGGGGGGTGCGGTGCGCGGAGACGACGCCGACCTCGAAGCGGATGCCGAACTCGGCCAGTGCCTCGGCGGCGGCCTCCATCGTCGGCCAGTCGGAATCGCTGCCCATGATCAGGCCGACCTGAGGTCCGGTGGTGGTCACATGCGCTCCTTGTGTCTATGGCGGCTGGCGCCGCGGGTTTTCGGCCTCGTGACCTCGCATCCGAGGGGCGAGACTGCGCCTTCGGCGTTCCGTCTCGCCCCTCGGATGCGAGGCGGCCGAAAACGTGGTGGTCACGATGAGGGATGGGGTGTCAGGCCCCGTGCGGGTCCCAGCCGTCGGTCCAGACGGCGTGCGACATCCAGTGCGCCGCCCGTTCGGCCTGCTCCCGCACCTCGGTGACATCGTCGCCGAGGATGTTGATGTGCCCGATCTTGCGGTCGGGGCGTTCGCCCTTGCCGTAGAGGTGGACCTTCGCCTGCGGCAGGCGGGCGAACAGGTGGTGCAGGCGCTCGTCCATCGACATCTCGGGCGCCTCGGGCGCGCCGAGGATGTTGGCCATCACCGTCACCGGCGCCAGCGGGCTGGTGTCACCGAGCGGGTAGTCCAGGACGGCACGCAGGTGCTGCTCGAACTGGCCGGTGCGGGCGCCGTCCATGCCCCAGTGGCCGGAGTTGTGCGGACGCATGGCGAGCTCGTTGACCAGCACCTCGCCGTCGTGGGTCTCGAACAGCTCGACGGCCATCACACCGACGACACCCAGCCCGGCGGCCAGTTCCAGCGCCATGGTCTCGGCGCGCGCGCCCAGCTCCTCGGACAGCTCGGGCGCGGGCGCGATGACCACCGCGCACTGCCCGTTGCGCTGCACGGTCTCCACCACCGGCCAGGTCGCCGCCTGCCCGAACGGCGAGCGCGCCACCATCGCCGACAGCTCACGCTTGAGGTCGACCTTCGCCTCGGCGAGCAGCTGCACGCCGTGCGCGAGCTGGTCGGTGACGAGCCGCTCGGCCTCGGCCGCGTCGGCGGGCATCCACACGCCACGGCCGTCGTACCCGCCGCGGACCGCCTTGAGGACGAACGGCCAGCCGTGCTCGTCACCGAAGGCGATCGCGTCGGCGGGCGCGGTGACCTCGACGAACGCGGGCACCGGCAGACCCAGCGCGGACAGCTTGGTGCGCATGGCGAGCTTGTCCTGGGCGAAGATCAGGGCCTGCGGCGGCGGCGCCACGTTCACGCCCTCGGCGACCAGGACCTCGAGGTGCGCCGTCGGCACGTGCTCGTGGTCGAAGGTCAGCGCGTGCGACCCGTTCGCCGCGCGACGCAGGGCGGCCAGGTCGTCGTGGCTGCCCAGCACCACGTCAGGGGTGACCTGCGCGGCGGGGTCGTCGGGACGCTCGGCCAGCACCCGCAGACGCTGGCCGAGGGCGACCGCGGCCTGGTGTGTCATACGCGCGAGCTGGCCACCACCGACCATCGTGACGGTGGGCATGGCAGACGGATCGAACGAACGTGCACTCACGTCGTGCAATGTTGTCATGTCGAAAGCGAATCTTTGCTACCGGTACACTCGGAACTCGTGTCAATCGTCGACGACGTGGTCAGCGTCCTTCCTCCGCGCCTGCGCGAGCTAGCGTTCCGGCATAAAGAGCTGATCAAGTTCGCCATCGTCGGCGCAACGACGTTCGTGATCGACAGCGGCCTGTTCTACCTCCTGAAATGGACGGTGCTGTCCGAGAAACCGGTCACCGCCAAGATCATTTCCGGCGTGGTCGCCGTGATCGCCTCCTACATTCTCAACCGCGAATGGTCGTTCAAGAATCGCGGCGGACGAGAGAAGCATCACGAGGCGTTGCTGTTCTTCGGTGTCAGCGGCATCGGCGTGATCCTGAGCAATATCCCGCTGTGGATCTCGAGCTACGTGTTCGACCTGCGGCAGCCGAACGTGAGCTTCCTGACCGAGAACGTCGCCGACTTCGTCAGCGCGTTCATCATCGGCAACCTGCTGCAGATGGCGTTCCGGTTCTGGGCGATGCGCCGCTGGGTGTTCCCCGACGAGATGAACGAGATCGTCGCCGAGCTCGAGGACCTGATCGAAGAGGAACAGGAACCCCTCGGCCGCAGTTGACATAGCGGCTGGCGCCGCGGGTTTCGGCCTCGTGACCTCGCATCCGAGGGGCGATACTGCGCCTTCGGCGTTCCGTCTCGCCCATCGGATGCGAGGCGGCCGAAAACGTGGTGGTCACCTACCCTCAGCGCGGCTCCGTGAGCGCTGCGTTCGGCGGCCGGTTGACCTTCGACCCGAGGAACACCGCGAACAGCGCCGGGCGGCGACGCTGGAGTTCCAAACGACCTCCGTCGGCTTCCACCAGGGCGCGCGCCAGGGCCAGGCCGACGCCGGTCGACCCGCCCGCCGAGAATCCGCGGTCGAAGACGTGCGGCGCGAGCTCGTCGCGGATGCCCTCGCCCTCGTCGGCCACCTCCACGCAGATCAGCGGATCGCGGGAGCTCATCGTCGGCACCGTGCGCACCGACACCGTGCAGGTGCCGCCGCCGTGCATCAAGGCATTGTCGACCAGCACCGCCACGGCCTCCCGCAGCCGCGAACCGGTGATGGGGGCGCGCAGGGACTCGTCGCCGATCAGGCGCAGTTCGCGGCCCTCCTCGGTGAAGGGGTGGGCCCACTCGGCCATCACGCCGCGCAGTTCGGCCATCACCGGGACGGGATCGCGGTCGGCGGCGTCCTCGTCGCGGGAGGCGCGGACCAGATCGTCGATGGCTTCGGTGAGCCGGTCGACCTGGGCCATGGCCTCCTCGGCCTCGTGCACGACCTCGGGGTCGGCGTGGGTGGACAGCTCGTCCAGGCGCAGGCGCACCGCGGTCAGGCGGCTGCGCAGCTGATGCGAGACGTCGGCGACCAGCGCGTGCTCGCGTTGCAGACGACCCGCGATCTCGACCGTCGCCGAGTCGAGCACGTCCGAGACGCGGTCGAGTTCGGCGATGCCGTGCCTGCGCGGGTCGGGCCGGAAGTCGCCCATCGCCAGCCGGGCGGCGCGGGCCGCCACGTCACGCAGCGGGTCGGCGACCCGGCGCGCGGTGACCACCGCGACCGAGAAGGCGGCGCCGAGCGAGGCGAGCACGGCCAGCGCGACCGCGGCGACGGCCTGCTCCTGGCGGGCGTGCATCGGCCCGGCGGGCACCTCGAGCCGCAGCGAACCGGAGGTGCCCATCGACAGCGATTCGACCAGCGGATCCTCGACGTGCTCGACGCCGATATCGGTGCGCGCGGCATTGTCGTGCGGCGCCGGATAGACGATCGTGAGCTTGCCGCCCTCGGGCACCAGTGCCCGCATGGCCCGCACGTCGAGGCCGTCGGGCACGGTGCCGTCGAGGCGTTCCTGGGCGATCACCTCGGCGGCGACCCGTTCCAGGCGGCTCTGCAGATCGTTGCGGGTGATGTCCTCGACCCACAGCCACGCCGTGTAGATCAGCGGCACGCCGAGCACCACCGTGGTGATGGTCAGCACGGTCAGGATCGAGCGCAGGATGCGGCGGCGCACTAGCCCCTGCTCGCGGTGGACGGCCCGTCGGTGTTCAACCGGAATCCGACACCGCGCACCGTGACGATGCGCCGCTCCGCCATCGGCCCCTCGTCCCCGATCTTGCGGCGCAACCAGGACATGTGCATGTCGAGCGTCTTGGAGCCGCGCAGATCCGCGTCGCCCCACACCTCACGCAGGATCGTCTCGCGCGGCACCACCTGACCTGCCCGGTCGATGAGCACCTTGAGCAGCTCGTACTCCTTGTTGGCCAGGTTCACCTCGGCCCCGTTGACCAGCACGCGCCGGGCCGCGGGCTCGAGCCGGATCCCGCCGACCTCCACCGCGTCGTCACCGATTCCGCTGCGCCGCAGCAGGGCTCGCACCCTGGCCAGCAGCTCGGCCAGCCGGAACGGTTTGCCGACGTAGTCGTCGGCGCCCGCGTCGAGGCCGACGACGAAGTCGACCTCGTCGGTGCGCGCGGTGAGCATCAGCACCGCCAGATCGGCACCGCTGGCCCTGACCTGCCTGCACACCTCGAGCCCGTCCATGCCGGGCAGGCCGAGGTCGAGGATCAGCAGGTCGTGATTGCCCTCGAGGGCGCGGCGCAGCACCGCGGGGCCGAACCGCTCGACAGTGACGGTATATCCCTCGCGACCGAGGGCGCGCGAGAGCGGGACGGCGATCGCCTCATCGTCTTCGGCGAGCAGTACGGCGGTCATGTGCTCAGATTACGGATCTCGGTCGCGGTGGGCCGACAGCTCACCGGTAACCGCCCCACGCCTGGTCACGGCGACTGCTGCCCGCCTCGAACACCTCGTGGTAGAGCAGCGCGTGCACCTGCTGCACCTGGGGGATGTCGTCGTATTCGAGCGGTTCCTCCGACGACGAGCCGATGATCAGCGTGCCGGTACCGAGCACCCGGTCGAACACGCCGTGTTCGAACTGCACGCTGGAGATGCGGCTGAGCGGGATGTCGATGCCGGTGTGGGTGATCACGCCCTGGCGCACCAGCACCCGCCGGTCGGTGATGATGAAATGCGTGGACTTCCAGCTGATCACCTTGCCGACGCAGCGCCACAGGATCAGCCCGAGCCAGATCAGCCCGATGAGCAGCAGCAGCACCGTGCGCACCGACCCCTCGGTGTTACGCCAGGCCAGCCCGCCGAGGAAGCCGGCGATCGCGGTGCCGCCGATCAACGTGACGACCGGCCACACCAGCATCTTCCAGTGCGGGTGACGATGCAGGATCAATTGTTCGTCGGGCGCGAGAACGTCCTCCGGGTACCCCATGGCCGAACGATACCCCGTTGCGAGGCCGCATTTCCCGATGCCACGGCCGAGGCGATACTGTGGATTCCACGCTAGATGCCAGGTTTTGCCCAATTCTGCTTGCTCGACACCCGACAGTGGAGGCACGCGTGACCAAAGCTCTGACTCAGCTCGAAATCCTCACCGCCCTCGAGCCGGTGGCCGAACAGAATCTCAACCGGCACCTTTCCATCGCCAAGGACTGGAATCCGCACGATTACGTCCCGTGGGACGAGGGCCGCAATTTCGCCGCGATGGGCGGAATCGATTGGGAGCCAGGACAATCCAGGCTCACCGAGGTCGCCAAGGCCGCGATGATCACCAATCTGCTCACCGAGGACAATCTCCCGTCCTACCACCGTGAGATCGCCGAGAACTTCTCCCAGGACGGCGCCTGGGGCACCTGGGTCGGTCGCTGGACCGCCGAGGAGAACCGGCACGGCATCGTGATCCGTGACTATCTGGTGGTCACCCGCGGCGTCGACCCGGTCGCTCTGGAAGAGGCCAGGATGATCCACATGACCCAGGGCGCGCACGCGCCGGCGAACTGGGGCGGATTCCTGGTCAATGTCGCGTATGTGACGTTCCAGGAGCTGGCAACCCGGGTCAGCCACCGCAATACCGGTCGCGTCTGCGACGACCCGGTCGCCGACCGCATGCTCGCCCGCGTCGCCACCGACGAGAACCTGCACATGATCTTCTACCGCAACCTGTGCGCGGCGGCGCTGGACCTGGTCCCCGATCAGGCGATGCCCGCGATCACCAAGGTGCTCACCAACTTCGAGATGCCCGGCGCGGGCATGCCGAACTGGCGGCGCAACGGCGTGCTGATGGCCAAGCACGGCATCTACGACCTGCGCCAGCATCTCGACGAGGTGGTGCTGCCGGTGCTCAAGCAGTGGAACGTCTTCGGCCGCAACGATTTCGGGCCGGCGGGCGAGGTGGCACGCGACGAACTCGCGCGGTTCCTGGACAAGCTGGAGAAGGATGTGCTCAAGTTCGAGGAGCAACGCGATCGGCTGCTGGCGCGCGAACGTGAGGTCGCCGAGCGCAAGGGGGCCGGGGTCGCCGCCCGCTGAGAAATCCGGAGCCCGTCGGTCAGGCGTACCTGGCCGACGGCCACCAGGGGCCGCCGTCAGTACTGTCCGCGCAGGTGCGACACATCGCCCGCCGAGACCGCGCTGTCGCCGATGAGCAGCCTGCCGGTGTCGTCGATGCCGGTCGCGACCCCGGTGATCACCTGGCCACCGGGCAGTTCGGCCCGCACCTCGACGCCGATCGTCGCGCACCGCTGGCGGTAGGCGGCGGCGATCTCGCTCGTCGCCCAGCCCGCCTGCTGCCAGGCGCTGAACCGGGCGGCGAATTCGGCCAGGATCGCGGCGACGAGCTCGGTGCGGTCGGTGTCGATACCGGCCAGCGTCAGCGAAGTCGCGTGCGGGACAGGCAGTTCGGACTCGTCGAGATCGACGTTGAGGCCGATGCCGACCACCACGGCGGGCGCGGCGCCGGTCGCGGCGACCTCGGCCAGGATGCCCGCGAGCTTGCGGTCGCCGAGCAGAACGTCGTTGGGCCACTTCAGTTCCGCGTCGGCGCCGGTGGAGCGGCGCAGCGCGTCGACCACCGCGACGCCGGTGAGCAACGGCAGCCAGCCCAGCGTGGTCGGGTCGATGTCGGGCAGCCGCACCAGGATCGACAGCGAGATCTGCGCGCGCGGCGGGCTCACCCACGTGCGGGCGTGCCTGCCGCGGCCGCTGACCTGTTCCTCGGCGAGCAGTGCCTGCCGGTCGGCGGTCGAATCGGCGGCCCTGGCGACGAGGTCGGCATTGGTCGATCCGGTCGACTCGACGACGTCGATCCGCTCGTAGAACGACAGCGGCCCGGCGGCCGAGGAGCTCTGCAGACGCTGCGCATCGATCGGTGCCCTGTTCATTCCCGGCAGGCTACTAGGCCTGCGGCTACAGGCCTGTGAGACGTACCTAGCTGCGGTTTCTCTACTGGTCGGTAAGTGAGACTGCCGTAGTGCTACGAGGTGTCACTCGTTACACTCGCAACCCATGACGAGTGTCCAGCAGCAGCCCGCATCGGAATCGGCGGGCGCCCCCGATATCCACACCACCGCCGGGAAGCTGGCTGATCTGCGGAATCGGCTGGAAGAAGCGCAACACCCGATGGGTGAGGCCGCGGTCGACAAGGTGCACGCCAAGGGCAAGATGACCGCGCGTGAGCGCATCCTCGCCCTGCTCGACGAAGGCTCCTTCGTCGAGCTCGACGCCCTCGCCAAGCATCGCAGCGTGAACTTCGGCCTGGAGAACAACCGCCCACTCGGCGACGGCGTCGTCACCGGCTACGGCACCATCGACGGCCGCGACGTCTGCATCTTCTCCCAGGACGTCACCGTCTTCGGTGGCTCGCTCGGCGAGGTCTACGGCGAGAAGATCGTCAAGGTGATGGACCTGGCGCTCAAGACCGGCCGTCCGCTGGTCGGCATCAACGAGGGCGCGGGCGCGCGCATCCAGGAGGGCGTCGTCTCCCTCGGTCTCTACGGCGAGATCTTCCACCGCAACGTGCAGGCCTCCGGCGTGATCCCGCAGATCTCGCTGATCATGGGCCCCGCCGCCGGTGGCCACGTGTACTCCCCCGCGCTCACCGACTTCGTGGTGATGGTCGATCAGACCTCGCAGATGTTCGTCACCGGTCCCGACGTGATCAAGACCGTCACCGGTGAAGAGGTCACCATGGAGGACCTGGGTGGCGCGCACACCCACATGACCAAGTCCGGCGTCGCCCACTACGTGGCCTCCGGCGAGCAGGACGCCCTCGACTACGTCAAGGACCTGCTGGGTTACCTGCCGAGCAACAACCGCGCCGAGGCGCCGCGGCACGCGCCGACCGATCCGATCAACGGCGCGATCGAGGACTCCCTCACCGACGAGGACATCGAGCTCGACACGATCATCCCGGACTCGCCGAACCAGCCCTACGACATGCACGAGGTCATCCGCCGTCTGCTCGACGACGACGAGTTCCTCGAGGTGCAGGCCGAGCGCGCGATGAACATCATCTGCGGCTTCGGTCGCGTCGACGGGCGCAGCGTCGGTATCGTCGCCAACCAGCCGACCCAGTTCGCCGGCTGCCTCGACATCGACGCCTCGGAGAAGGCCGCGCGCTTCGTGCGCACCTGCGACGCCTTCAACGTCCCGATCATCACCCTGGTCGACGTGCCCGGCTTCCTGCCCGGCACCGGCCAGGAATACAACGGCATCATCCGCCGCGGCGCGAAGCTGCTCTACGCCTACGGTGAGGCCACTGTGGGCAAGATCACGATCATCACCCGCAAGGCCTACGGCGGCGCCTACGACGTCATGGGTTCCAAGCACATGGGCGCCGATGTGAACCTGGCGTGGCCGACCGCGCAGATCGCCGTCATGGGCGCTTCCGGCGCCGTCGGATTCGTCTACCGCAAGCAGCTGCAGGAGGCCGCCAAGAACGGCGCCGACGTGGACGCTCTGCGCCTCGAGCTGCAGAACGAGTACGAGGACACCCTCGTGAACCCGTACGTGGCTGCCGAGCGCGGCTACGTCGACGCGGTCATCCCGCCGTCGCACACGCGCGGCCAGATCGTGTCGGCGCTGCGACTGCTCGAGCGCAAGATGGTGACCCTTCCGCCGAAGAAACACGGCAACATTCCGCTCTGATCGCGCGATAACCCCGGTAGGCCGCGCACACTGGTTGCTATGACGCAACTATTGATCGTCGCGTCCCTACCGGGAATGATCGCGTCAACCGCGCTGTAAGACATCGAAGTACCCAAGCTTCGCACCGGGGAGATCTCCCGGCCGAAGCAGGAAGGATCTGGCACTGTGACAACTGTGGCAGAAGAAGACGTGCTGACCGCCGCCGAGCTGGAGCTCGCCGTCGAACCACTCGTCGACGAGGTCGAACTGTCTGTGAGCGCGGTTGCCGACGAGCCCGCGGAGAGCCTCGGTGAGCCGATGTTCCGCATCATCAAGGGCTCGCCGACCGATGCGGATATCGCGGCCCTGGTCGCCGTGCTGAGCGCGGCGGCCGCGAGCGCCCCCGCAGGCGGCGCGACCGGCCCGTCCGACAACTGGGGCAAAGCGACGCTGCTGCACCGGGGCACGTCCCCGTTCTCGCCGTACGCGTACCCGTTGCTGTCGCACCTGCGCTGATCCGGGTGACCCGGCTGGTCTTGGCCTCCGCGTCCCCCGCCCGTCTCGGGATCCTGCGCACGGCGGGTATCGACCCCGTCGTGCGCGTCTCGGGTGTAGACGAGGACGCGGTGTCGGCCGCGCTCCCCCCTGATACCTCCTCGCCCGATGTCGTCATCGCCCTGGCTCGCGCCAAGGCCGTCGACGTCGCCGCGTCGATTCCCGAGTTCGCCGCCGACTGTGTCGTCGTCGGCTGCGATTCGATGCTGCTCGTCGACGGGCAGCTGCAAGGTAAACCGCACACGCCCGAGGTGGCCCGCGCCCGCTGGGCGGGGATGGCGGGCCGCAGCGCCGATCTGATCACCGGACATTGCGTGCTGCGGCTGCGTGACGGCGCGATCGTCGCCGAGTCCGAGGAGTGCAGCAGCACCACGGTGCATTTCGCCAAACCCGGCCCGGACGAGCTCGACGCCTACATCGCCTCCGGCGAACCACTGCAGGTCGCGGGTGCGTTCACGTTGGACGGGCTCGGCGGCTGGTTCGTCGACCGGATCGAGGGCGACCCGTCCAGCGTCATCGGGATCGGGCTACCGCTGTTGCGCAGGCTGCTCGAAGACGTCGGCGTCGGTGTCACGCAGCTGTGGCGGGATTCGCGGGCCTGACGGCGCGATCACCGGCTGTTCGCCGGTCACGGGCGCTCCGGATGCCTGCGCGGAGTTCTCCGCGCCCAGCGTCAGTTCCAGCCTGGCCGTGCACAGTTCCGGCTCGACGAACGGATGCAGCCGCACGTCGACCCGGCCGCGGGCGCCGTTGCGCTCCAGCACTTCCCGCATGAGCCCCATGTGCACCCCGCACACCACTTCGGAGTGCGAGCGGGCCAGTTCCCGCAGCGGGCAGGCGGTGAGGTTGATCTGCACGTGCTCGGCCGTCTCCCCGACCGGGTCCTTCTCCGGCGCGAACCCGAGCTCCGACATCAGCGACATGGTGATGTCCCTGGCATCGGCCAGCGTCTCCACCGGATGCGTACCGATGTCCATCCGTGCCCCCCAGGCGCGCCCCGCGGCGACCGCGGCGGCGGAGCGGGTGATCGGGTCTGGTCCGAGGTGGTCGGCGAGGACCTGGGCGAGTTCCTGGTATCCCACCGAGCGCTGCACGGCGCGATAGCCGATCCGCGGGCGTCCACGGCCGCGCGGCGGCTGCTGGAACTGGCGGACCAGCGATTCGCGGGTGAGCACATCGAGGTGGAAACGGACGGTGGTGACATGCTGTCCGGTGATTCTGGCCAGTTCCTGGGCGTCGAGAGGCTCGGTGGCGCCACGTAGGATCGCGAGCAGTCGCCGCCGCGGCCAAGAATCGGACATAGCTCACCCCTCCTCTCCAGAGACTTTATCGGACAGCTCTGCGCTTTATTCGACCATTGTGTCGATTCGTGATGTGCCGACACAGACATACCATCGGCTGCGACCTCAGCGCACTGTCGCACCCGCCCATACTCTCGCGTGAAGGACCACACCGTGCCCGTCGCCCCGGATCCGCACCCCGCCTTCGGTTCCTACGCAGTCCCGCATCGATTGGTAACCACAGAATGGTTGTCCGCAAACATCGGGGTGCCCGGTGTGAAGATCATCGAGTCGAACGATGACATCCTGCTCTATGACATCGGCCATGTCCCCGGTGCGGTCAAAATCGATTGGCGTGGCGACCTGAGCGACCCGGTGACCCGCGACTACGTCGACGGCCGCCGCTTCACCGAGCTGATGCGCGCCAAGGGCATCCAGCGCGAGGACACCGTGGTGATCTACGGCGATCGCGGCAATGCCCAGGCAGCGCATACCGCCTGGATCTTCACCCTTTTCGGGCACGAGGACGTGCGCCTGCTCGACGGCGGCCGCGACGCCTGGATCTCCGAGGAACGCGACACCACCTTCGACCTGCCCTACCCGTCCCCCGGCGACTATCCCCACGTCGAGCGCGACGACACCGTGGCGCGCGCGTTCCGCGACGAGGTGCTGGCCCGGCTCGGCGGCCCCCTGGTCGACGTGCGTTCGGAGCAGGAGTACTCGGGCGAGCTCGAGGACAAGCCGCTCAACCAGGATTACGCCACGCTGCGCGGCGGGCACGTGCCGACCGCGGTGAACATTCCGTGGACGCAGGCCTGCAACAGCGACGGCCGTTTCCGGTCCAGGGCCGAACTCGACGAGGTCTACGGCGCGCTGCCCGCCGAGGACCTGGTCGTCTACAGCCGGGTCGGCGAGCGCTCCAGCCACACCTGGTTCGTTCTGACCTTTCTGCTCGGCCGCAGGTCGGTGCGCAATTACGACGGCTCGTGGATCGAATGGGGCAACTCGGTGCGGCTGCCGATCGCGCAGGGCACCGAGCCGGGTGTTCCGAATCGAATCATTTGAAACATGTTCACATCACAGAGTGCCGCGTAGTGTGACCTGCGACCTACTCGACAGTAGGGCTAGCCGAGTTCGGGCCGAATTGGCACACTGCCTACACTCGCCCGAGACGAAAGTTGTCGATACCGGGCACGGGGCCTACACGGCGACCCGTCCCCCGAAGCGACCAAAGATTGCACACAGGAGGCTCAGTGCCCAGCCATGCCAGCGCACGGATCACGAAGGTACTCGTAGCTAACCGCGGCGAGATCGCGGTCCGCGTGATCCGGGCTGCCAAGGACGCGGGGATCACCAGCGTCGCGGTGTACGCCGAGCCCGATGCCGACGCTCCCTTCGTGAAGCTCGCCGATGAGGCGTTCGCCCTCGGCGGTCAGACCTCGGCCGAGTCGTACCTCGTGTTCGACAAGATCCTCGACGCCGCCGCCAAGTCCGGCGCCGACGCGATCCACCCGGGTTACGGCTTCCTCTCCGAGAACGCCGACTTCGCCCAGGCCGTCCTCGACGCCGGGCTCATCTGGATCGGCCCCTCGCCGCAGTCCATCCGCGACCTGGGCGACAAGGTCACCGCGCGCCACATCGCCGAGCGCGCGCAGGCCCCGATGGCCGCGGGCACCAAGGACCCGGTCAAGAACGCCGACGAGGTCGTCGCGTTCGCCAAGGAGTACGGCGTCCCGGTGGCCATCAAGGCCGCTTTCGGTGGCGGTGGCCGCGGCATGAAGGTCGCGCACACCATCGAGGAGATCCCCGAGCTGTTCGAGTCGGCGACCCGTGAGGCCATCGCCGCCTTCGGCCGCGGCGAGTGCTTCGTCGAGCAGTACCTGGACAAGGCCCGCCACGTCGAGGCCCAGGTCATCGCCGACCAGCACGGCAACGTCGTCGTGGCCGGTACCCGCGACTGCTCGCTGCAGCGCCGCTTCCAGAAGCTCGTCGAGGAGGCGCCTGCGCCGTTCCTGTCCGACGAGGTCCGCGCCAAGATCCACGACTCCGCCAAGCGCATCTGCCGCGAGGCCGGCTACTACGGCGCGGGCACCGTGGAGTACCTGGTACAGGGCGAGACCGTGTCCTTCCTCGAGGTGAACACCCGCCTGCAGGTCGAGCACCCGGTCACCGAGGAGACCGCGGGCATCGACCTGGTGCGTCAGCAGTTCGCGATCGCCAACGGCGAAGAGCTCTCGATCAAGGAAGACCCCACCCCGCGTGGCCACTCCTTCGAGTTCCGGATCAACGGTGAGGACGCCGGTCGCGGCTTCCTGCCCGCCCCCGGCCCGGTCAACATCTACCGCGAGCCCACCGGCCCCGGCGTGCGTGTCGACTCCGGCGTCGTCGCGGGCAGCGTCATCGGCGGTCAGTTCGACTCGATGCTGGCCAAGCTGATCGTCACCGGCGAGAACCGCGACCAGGCGCTGCAGCGTGCCCGCCGCGCACTGGCCGAGTTCGAGGTCGAGGGCCTGGCGACGGTCATCCCGTTCCACCGCGCGATCGTCGAGGACCCGGCGTTCATCGGTGACGGCGAGAAGTTCGACGTCTACACCAAGTGGATCGAAACCGAGTGGAAGAACACCGTCGAGCCGTACACGGCCGGTGGCGTCGCCGAGGACGACGAGGAGGACCTGCCCCGGCAGAAGGTCGTCGTCGAGGTCGGTGGCCGTCGCGTCGAGGTGTCGCTGCCCGGTCAGTTCACCCTCGGTGGCGGTGCCGCCGGTTCGGCCGGTAACGGCGCCGGCGTCATCCGCAAGAAGCCGAAGGCGCGTAAGCGTGGCGGCGCTGGTGCCGGTGCGGCCTCCGGTGACGCGGTCACCGCGCCCATGCAGGGCACCGTCGTGAAGGTCGCGGTCGAAGAGGGCCAGACCGTCGAGGCGGGCGACCTGATCGTGGTGCTCGAGGCCATGAAGATGGAGAACCCGGTCAACGCGCACAAGGCCGGTGTCGTCACCGGGCTGGCCGTCGAGGCGGGCGCCGCGATCACCCAGGGCACGGTCCTGGCGGAGATCAAGTAGTACGCACGACATAGACGGGCGCCGGTCGACCTCGACCGGCGCCCGTCGTCGTTTCGACACATTCGCCGCGACCCGGTGAACGGGCGGCGAAGATCATGCATCCGACCAGGCCGGACTCGGGCACCCTGTCGTATCGTGGGTCGGGTGACCAGCAGTGCGCGCATCGATCAGGACCCGTCGGCTTCACCGGGTCCGGCCACGGTCGCCGAGGTGATCCGGGCTCGACGTGAGGCCGGGAACCGTAGCGACGGGAATCGCCTGGCGCTGGTGATCGAGGGTGGCGGCAGCCGCGGTGTCTACTCCAGCGGCATGGTGCAGGCGCTCGAGGAGCTCGGCCTGGCCGGGGTGTTCGACGCCGTGTACGGCACGTCGGCGGGTGCGATCAACGGGGCGTGGCTGCTGTGCGGGCGCGCGGCGACGGGCATGCGGTCCTGGACCGACGCGACGATCATGCGCCGGGTGGTCGATCCGGTGCGGATCCTGCGCGGGCGCCCGGTCTTCGATCTGCGCTATCTGGTGCACCACGTCTACGACGGCATCGAGCCGATGGACTTCCCGGCGATCCTGGCCAACCCCACCACCTTCCACCCGATCGCGACCGACGTCCGCACCGGCCGTTCGGTGGACCTCGGCCCGCACATCGTGGACAAAACCACCCTGATGACCGCGCTGCGCGCCTCCGCGGGCCTGCCCCTGCTCGCCGGTCCCCCGGTCGATCTCGGCGGCCGCAGCTACTTCGACGGCGGCCTGTCCGAGACCGTCCCGATCCGCACCGCCGTCGCGGCGGGCACCACCCACGCGCTGGTCCTGCGCACCCGCCGCACCGACGAAGTCCGCCCGGCCGCACCCCTGCTGCACCGCATCGTCGGCGGCGGCTACATGCGTGCCATCGCCCCCGGCGCCTTCCGCGCCTGGTCCCAGCGCCCCGGCCAGCAGGCCGTCGAAGACAGCTTCCTCGCCGGCCTCGGCGACCGCGTCCTGCAGGTCCACCCGCCCGCCGACGCCCCCGCCATCGACAGCGCCGCCCGCGACACCGACCTGCTCACCCGCGCCCTCGACATCGGCCGCACCGCGGTCCACACCCTCCTCGGCACCACCCCCCGCCTGGCCTGACCCGGCGACGCCAGCAGTCCCACCATCCGGGCCACGCACGCCCCGACCTCGAGGAGGGGCCGCCGCGTCAGCGGCGGTTCGCGGCCGTCCCGCCGGTCAGGTGCCGGTGCGTAGGCGACGAAGGAGCAAGCAACGGTGCCTGACCGACGGGACCGGAGGGGCCGCGAACTCGAGCGCGCCAGCGCTCCAAATACACTGCTGACCGTGGAACCGATCGAGATCAACGCCGGCGCCTGGTACCTGCGAGCCCTGCGGGCAGACGAGCGCATCGACGACCGGCCTGCCCTGGCGGACGGCGGCATCACCGATCCCGACTACGTGACCACCCGCGCGGCCCAATGGGCCGACGAATCCCACTTCTCCTGGGCGGTCTGCGTCCCCACGACCGCCGAGCTGGTCGCCGAGATCGGCGTGACGCCCGGACCCGACGACACCGCGACCGTCACCGGCTGGGGCCGTCCCGGCGAGGACGAGGCGCTGGCGGCCGGGCTGGCCTCCGTCCACCGATTCGTCGCTGGCGCACTGGGACTGACCGCCGTCCCCGCCTGAGCCGCGGCAGGGCGCGTCAGCCCACGCGCAGCGTCAGCACCGCGATATCGGGCGGTGCGCCCACCCGGACCGGCGGTCCCCACGCACCCACACCGCGGGTCGTGAACATCTGCATCTCGCCTACCCGGCTGTGGCCCGCGACGGTGCCGTTGATCCACTTCGCCGGATACATCAGCGGCCACATCTGCCCGCCGTGGGTGTGCCCGGACAGCTGCAACTGCACGCCGTGCTCGCTCGCCACCGTCCCCTGCAACGGCTGGTGGGCGAGGAGCACGGTGAGCCGGCCCTGCTCCCGCCCGGCCAGCGCGGCCGCGACGTCGGGCGCCGGATCGGTGGCGGCGAAGTCGTAGACCCCGGCGATGTCGATGGACGCGTCCCCGACCGTCACCGCGGCGCGACTGTTGCGCAGCGAGGTGAGCCCCAACCGGTCGTAGTAGTCGAGCCAGCTGTCGGGCCGGTTCACATATCCTTCGTGATTGCCCGCGACGACGAATTTCCCGTACTTGGACCGCAATCCGGCCAGCGGGTCGATGTCGGCGGCGACGTGTTCGACCGCGCCGTCGAGCAGATCCCCCGGCAGCACGATGACATCGGGCTGCTGCTCGTTGACCAGCTCGACCACCCGCCGGGTGAATTCCGCGCCGCGTGCGGCGCCGACATGGATGTCGGCGACCACCACGACGCGCAGCCCGTCGAACTGACGCGGCAACTGCGCGAAGGTGAGGTCGGCCTCGACCACCCGCAACCGGTTCGCCTCGACCACGCCGTAGGCGACCGTGCCGACGGCGGCGACGATCACCACCGCCGACAGCCCCCGGATCAGCCGTCGCCGGTCCTGGTACTTCAGCAGGCGGGCCGCAAGGAGCACGAGCCCGGCAACCATCAGCCCGATCCCCAGATAGAACAGGACCGCGAGCCAGACCTCACCCAGGAAGACGATCGACCGGACAGGCTGCGGCGAGAAGGCGTTTCCCGCGCCGGCCGCGACGAACGGCGGGATCCACAGCAGCACGAGCCCGACCGCGACGGCCCGCCGAGCGGCGACCCCGAGACCGGGCGCGACCGCGAAACGCCGGTACAACAGCCAGTGCACGAGGCCGAGCACGGCGCCGACGAACAACATCTGGAACATTCGCACATGGTGCCATCACGACAGGCACCACCCCGCTAGCGCATGACCCCCGTGTGCCCGGTGGAGTAGCGCCCCGGCTGCGGCCACACCGTCAGCCCGTGCGGCCCGTGGCCGACGGGGATGCGCGCCACCAGGTTCCAGTTGACGATGTCGACCGCGTACACCTCGTTGTTGTGCCTGCCCGACACCCAGAACACCCGCCCGTCGGCGGAGATGTTGCCCATGTCCGGGCTACCGCCGCCGGGGATGAACCACTTGTGCACCAGCCCGTCGGCGCCGAAGTCCCACACCGAGATGCTGCCCTCGTGCCGGTTGGTGATCAGCATCTGCTTGGAGTCGCGCGTCACGTAAAGTCCGTGCGTCCCTTTGCCGGTGGGGATGAAGCCGGTGTTGACGAAGGTGTGCGCGTCGAAGGTGTAGATGCCGTCGGCCATCATGTCGGCGACGAAGAAGACGTGCCCGTCGGGCGAGAGCTTCACGTCCTGCGGCATACCGCCGCGCCCGCCCGGCAGGTCGATCATCTTGATCAGCGTCCGCTGCGCGACATCGAAAACCGCCATCCGCCCGATGAATTCACAGCTGGCGAGGGCGAAGCGCCCGTCGGCGGTGAAGTCCATGTGGTCGACGCCTGCGCACTCGGGCACCGCGAGGGCGTGCAGCTTCTGCCAGGTCACCGGATCGTAGAAGTCCAGCGACTTGTCCGCCTCGGCGACGACCAGGGCGAACTTGCCGTCCGGCGTGTAATACATGTTGTACGGGTCGCGCACCGGAATGGCCGGTCCCGCAGGCGCTCCGGTGCGCGGGTCGATCGGCAGCAGGCTGCCGCCGCCGATCGGCAGATCGTTGGTGGCGTACAGGGTTTGCATGTCGTAGGACGGCACCACGTGCTGGGGTTCGGAACCGCCCGAGGAGAACGTGTCGAGCACCTGGAAGGTGTTCTGGTCGATCACTGTCACCGTGTTGGACTTGCTGTTGGGCACGTAGACCAGCGGCCGGTGATCGGCGACCGACGGGCTGAGTTCCCGGTTGGCCGCGTAGATGTCGGTGGGCGAGAGCGGCGGCGGCATGCCGGGCAGCAGGTCGGTCATGTGCGGCGGCATGGCGGTCGGCGAGGTGGTCGACGTGGGCGCCGCTGTCGGCGTCTCGGCCGTCACGGCTTCGCTGTTCGAGCAGCCCGCCGCGACGGCGAGCAGCAAGGCAGCAGCAATTTGTCCGATTCGCGCGGTTCGGCGGCTCATGCGCAGCACCGTTCCATGTCGTACTGACATCCGGATGACATGGATGCGAAGCCTAGAAGCTACGACAGCGAAAATCTAGCTATCCCGCCTCTCCGCGATTTCAGCCAGACTCAGGCTCTACCACGGTAATACGGGCGGCCGGCGGCAATGCAGCCGCCGACGCAGCCCGTACCCGACGAGTTACCCGTGTTCTCGCGAGAGCACGGCATCGAACGCATCAGCGACCTGACCGAGTTCTTCCTCGGTGACCGTCAGCGGCGGACGGAACCGGATGCCACGCTCCCCGGTCCCCAACAGCAGCACGTGCTGACGTTCGCGCATCGCCGTCACCACCCGATCCCGCAGGTCCTGGCTGGCCAGCGTGATCGCGCACATCAGACCGCGACCGCGCGGCTCGCTCACCTTGTCCGGGTGCGCGGCGGCGAGCTGGCACAGCTGGTCGAGCAGGTAGGCCCCGAGATGCACCGACTTCTCGATCAGCCGATCCTGTTCCAGCACTTCGAGGATGCGCCGGGTGCGCACCATGTCGGTGAGGTTGCCGCCCCAGGTGGAGTTCAGGCGGGAGTTGACCCGGAAGACATTGTCGGGCACGTCGTCGACCCGCCCGCCTGCCATGACACCGCAGACCTGGGTCTTCTTGCCGAACGCCACCACATCGGGCTCCAGCCCCAATTGCTGGTACGCCCAGGTGGTTCCGGTCATCCCGACGCCGGTCTGCACCTCGTCGAGGACGAACAGCGCGTCGTTGTCGTGACACAGCCGCTGCATCGCGCCGAGGAACTGCGGGCGCAGATGCCGGTCACCGCCCTCGCCCTGGATCGGCTCGGCGATGAAGCAGGCGATGTCGTGCGGATAGTCGGCGAAGGCCTGCGCGGCCTGCGCGACGGCCCTGGCTTCGAGCACTTCGATGTCGGGGCCGGCCAGGGTGTGCGGTGTCTCGATGCGCGGCCAGTCGAACTTCGGGAAGCGCGCGGTCTTGATCGGGTCGGTGTTGGTCAGCGACATCGTATATCCGCTGCGGCCGTGGAAGGCGCCGGTCAGATGCAGCACCTTGGTGCCGAGTTCCGGTGAGCGGCCGCGTGACTCGTTGTGCCTGCTCTTCCAGTCGAACGCGACCTTCAGCGCGTTCTCCACCGCGAGGGCACCACCGTCGATGAAGAACAGATGCGGTAGTCGCGGATCGCCGATCACGCGGACGAAGGTCTCGACGAAGCGAGCCATCTCCACGGTGTACATATCGGAATTGCTCGGCTTGTTCAGCGCGGCGGTGGCCAGTTCGGCGCGGAAGCGCTCGTCGCCCGCCAGCGCGGGATGGTTCATCCCGAGCGCGTTGGAGGCGAAGAAGCCGAACATGTCGAGGTAGGCCGTGCCGTCACGTTCGTCGATGAGCGTGCGGCCGTGTGACTTGTGCAGATCGAGCACAAGTTCGAAGCCGTCCGCGAGGATGTGCGAGGACAGGATTTCGTGGACCCGGTTGGCGGGGGTGACCGCCGCGCCGGGGCGCTCCAGTTCGATGGTCACAAAACCGAGGGTACGCAAATATTTACGGAACCTCTACGGAATCGCGGAACTATTACGAGGAATCGTTACCTGTCATAGAATGTCTGCAGGATGATGGTGCTGCGCGTCCGCACGTTGGCGGTGGCCCGGATCTCCTGCAGCAGCTGTTCCAGGTGCCGCGGCGAGGCGACCCGGACCAGCAGGACATAGCTCTCCTCGCCCGCCACCGAGTGGCACGCCTCGATGCCGGGGATGTGCTGCAGCAGGGCGGGCGCGTCATCGGGCTGGGACGGGTCGAGAGGAGTGATCGCGACGAACGCCGACAACAGGTGGCCGAGCGCTTCGGGATCGACATGCGCCGCGTACCCGCGGATCACTCCGCGCGCTTCGAGCCTGCGCACCCGCGACTGCACTGCCGAGACCGAGAGGCTGGCCTTCTCCGCCAGGTTCGACAACGTGGCGCGACCATCGCTCATCAGTTCTTTGATCAATAGTCGGTCGATATCGTCGAGCTGGGGTCTAGCCGGTGTATCCGCCATCAGCGAAGGCTAACGCAGCACGGGGGTTGCGCGGGGAAAACTTCTTTCTGTTCCCCCACCGAATTCCACCGAACTTTTCCGTGAGCCGTACCAAACAGCAGAAGGTGAGCAGCGATGACCCACACCGTGACCGAGCACTTCTCCGAGCAGCTGGGGCTGCGTGCCAGGGCCCTGCTGCACGGCCTCGGCGCGAGCGTGCCCGAGCCCGGCTCCTTGCTCGCGCGCACGCCGATCTCCGGCGGCACCCTGCTGCCGCTGACCGCCGACACGCCCACCGAGGTCGATGCCGCGATCGGCCGGGCGGCCGTCGCGTTCCAGTCGTGGCGCACGGTGCCCGCGCCGGTCCGTGCGGCGCTCGTGCGCAGGCTGGCGCAGCTGCTGGTCGCGCATCAGGGTGAGCTCGCCGAACTGGTCACCCTGGAGGCGGGCAAGATCGGGCCGGAGGCGCTGGGCGAGGTCCAGGAGATGATCGACGTCTGCGAGTTCGCGATCGGCCTCTCGCGCCAGCTCTACGGCGTGACAATGCCTTCCGAGCGGCCGGGTCACCGGCTCATGGAGACCTGGCATCCACTGGGCGTCGTCGGCGTGATCTCGGCGTTCAACTTCCCGGTCGCGGTGTGGGCGTGGAATACCGCCATCGCGCTGGTCTGCGGTGACACGGTGGTGTGGAAGCCGTCGGAGACCACGCCGTTGACCGCGCTGGCCTGTCACACCCTGCTGCATCGCGCCGCGGTCGATGTGGGTGCGGATCCCGAAGTGCACCAGCTGATCCAGGGCGACGCGACGGTCGGCGAGGCGCTCGTCGACGACTCGCGGGTCGCGCTGCTCAGCGCGACCGGCTCGGTGCGGATGGGTGGCGTTGTCGCGCCGCGGGTGGCGGGGCGGTTCGGCCGCTGCCTGCTGGAGCTGGGTGGCAACAATGCCGCGATCGTCGCGCCGAGCGCGGATCTGGAACTGGCGGTGCGCGGGATCGTCTTCGCCGCGGCGGGGACGGCGGGTCAGCGCTGCACCACGCTGCGCAGGCTGATCGTGCACAGTTCGATCGCCGATCGGCTCGTCGAGCAGCTCGCGGCGGCGTATGGCCAACTGCGCGTGGGTAATCCGCTCGACGAGGGTGTGCTGGTCGGGCCGCTGATCAGCGAGCGCGCGTTCACCTCGATGCAGAAAGCGCTCTCCCGCGCGGTGGACGAGGGCGGCGAAATCATCTGCGGTGGTGAGCGAATCGATCTGTTAGGCCCCGACGCCTACTACGTGCGGCCCTCGGTGGTGCGGATGCCCGCACAGACGGAGCTGGTGCGCGAGGAGACCTTCGCGCCGATCCTCTACGTACTCACCTACGACGACATCGACGCCGCCATCGCACTCAACAACGATGTGCCGCAGGGACTTTCCTCGTCGATCTTCACCCTCGACCAGCGCGAGGCCGAACGATTCCTGGCCGGCTCGGACTGCGGCATCGCCAATGTCAATATCGGCACATCGGGCGCCGAGATCGGCGGCGCGTTCGGCGGCGAGAAGAACACCGGCGGCGGACGCGAATCCGGATCCGACTCGTGGAAGGCCTACATGCGCAGGGCCACCAACACCGTCAACTACTCGACCGAGCTCCCGCTGGCCCAGGGGATAACTTTCGGCTGATCAGAAACCGATTTCGTCATCCGTGCCGCGGCGTGTACAGTGGTGTTTACGACGCGGGATGGAGCAGCTCGGTAGCTCGCTGGGCTCATAACCCAGAGGTCGCAGGTTCAAATCCTGTTCCCGCTACTAGACGAAAGCCCCGGAGTTCAGACTCCGGGGCTTTCGCCGTTTCTAGCCCAGCCGCAGCGTCCAGTTGCCGCGGTAGTGCAGACGGGTGACGCTCGCCGGCGGAACATCGATGCGCCAGAACGACTTCGGCGGTGCGTCGAGCACGACGAGCAGCACCGCCCTGATCACCGCCGGATGCGTCACCGCCACCGTGTCCCGGCCCGCCGAGGCGATCTCGGCCAGCCAGAACCGCGCCCGGTCGACCAGGTCGGTCACCGATTCGCCACCGTGCCCACGGAATTCGGGATCGGTGAGCCACGCGAACAGCTGATCCTGTGCCAGACTGCCCATCTCGGTCCCCCGCCACGACCCGGAATCCAGATCCCGTAATCGCGCATCCAGCTCGCCGACCAGCCCTAGCGCCTCCGCCGTCTCCCGAGCCCGCCGCTCCGGCCCCGTCCGCACCTGGGCATCGGCCAACAATGCGTCCGCGCGCAGCGCAGCGCGCCCCGACTCGTCCAGTGGTTCGTCGACAGGGAATCGCGCCTTCCGTATCGCCTCGGTCAAGCCATGACCGACGAGGTCGACTCTGAGCACCGTTTGCACGAGAGCCCAGAGTAGCGCCGGTCACACTGCCCCTGCCATCAGCCCTTCTCCGGCTTCGCCGAACGCTCGCCTCGGCGGGATTGTCGGTGGCCCGGTGCACACTGAAACCTATGGATCGGTTCTCTCCCGCTACCGCGCAGTGGTTCGACGGGGCCTTCGCCGGGCCCACGTCGGCCCAGCTCGGGGCGTGGAAGGCGATCGCGGACGGGGAGCACACGCTGGTCGTCGCGCCCACCGGGTCGGGCAAGACGCTGTCGGCGTTCCTGTGGGCCATCGATCAGCTGGCCACGCGCCCTGCGCCGGAGCCTGGGACGCCGCGCGGAACCTCGGTGCTGTACGTCTCGCCGCTCAAGGCGCTGGCCGTGGATGTGGAGCGGAATCTGCGGGCGCCGCTGGTGGGGGTCACGCAGACAGCCAAGCGGCTGGGGCTCGAGCCGCTCGACATCTCCGTGGGCGTGCGCTCCGGCGACACCACACCGGCGCAGCGGCGGGCCATGCAGCGCACTCCGCCGGACATTCTCATCACCACACCCGAATCGCTGTTCCTGTTGCTCACCTCGGCGGCTCGCGAGACCCTGTCTCAGGTCAACACCGTGATCGTCGACGAGGTGCACGCCATCGCGGGCAGCAAGCGCGGCGCGCATCTGGCGTTGTCGCTGGCCCGGCTCGATCAGCTGACCGAGCGACCGGCACAGCGGATCGGGCTGTCGGCGACCGTCCGGCCGCCGGAAGAGGTCGCGCGGTTCCTGGTGGGATCGGCGCCGATCACCATCGTGCGACCGCCGGCGCCGAAGACCTTCGATCTGTCGGTGCGGGTTCCGGTCGCCGATATGACCGATCCCGGTGACTCCGACCAGCCGGGGTCGATCTGGCCGCACGTCGACGAAGCCATCGTCGACCTGGTGCTCGAGCATCGGTCCTCCATCGTGTTCGCCAACTCGCGGCGGCTGGCCGAACGGCTCACCGCGCGGCTCAACGAGGCCTACGCCGCCCGGCTGGGTGAGCCGGTGGACACCGAGCACGCGCCGCCCGCCCAGCTCGGGCCGTCCACCGAGGTGATCCACGGCGCCGACCAGCTGCTGGCACGCGCCCACCACGGGTCGGTCAGCAAGGAACAGCGGGCGCTCATCGAGGACGACCTCAAGAGCGGTCGGCTGCGCTGTGTGGTCGCCACCAGCAGCCTCGAACTCGGCATCGACATGGGCGCGGTCGACCTGGTGGTGCAGGTGGAGGCGCCGCCGTCGGTGGCCAGCGGATTGCAGCGGGTAGGCCGGGCCGGGCACCAGGTGGGCGAGATCTCGCGGGGCGTGCTGTTTCCCAAGCACCGCACCGACGTCATCCACTGCACCGTCGCCGCCCAGCGCATGCTCGCGGGCGAGATCGAACTACTCCAGATCCCCGCGCACCCGCTCGACATTCTCGCCCAGCAGACCGTCGCCGCCTGCGCGCTCGAACCCATCGACGTCGACGCCTGGTTCGACATCGTCCGCGCCACCGGCAGCTACGCGAACCTGCCCCGCTCGGCCTACGAATCCGTCCTCGACCTGCTCGCGGGCCGCTACCCCTCCGACGAGTTCGCCGAACTGCGCCCCCGCGTGGTGTGGGACCGCGACGCGGGCACCCTCACCGGCCGCCCCGGCGCCCAACGCCTCGCCGTCACCTCCGGCGGCGCGATCCCCGACCGCGGCATGTTCGCGGTGTTCATGGTCGGCGAAAAGGCCTCGCGGGTGGGCGAACTCGACGAGGAGATGGTCTACGAGTCGCGGGTCGGTGATGTCTTCGCGCTCGGCGCGACCAGCTGGCGGATCGAGGAAATCACCTTCGACCGGGTGCTGGTATCGCCCGCCTTCGGCCTGCCCGGCCGGCTGCCCTTCTGGCACGGCGACAGCCTGGGACGTCCGGCCGAACTGGGCACCGCCCTGGGCGAATTCGTGCGGACGGCGGGTCAGGTGTCCGCCGACGAGCTGTCCCGGATCGTCGCGGACATGGGCACCCGACCACCCGGATCGGCTGCGTCACAGGACAATTCGTCCGAACCCCGCAGCTCCGCCGTCGCGATCCACGAGCCCGCGTCCGACGGGAGCGAGAAGAAGACCACCCGTCCGCGTTCGACGAAGCGCGCGGAGAGCCCCGACGCCGCATCCGCCCGGCTGGAACAGCTCGTCCGCACCGCGGGCCTGGACCAGAACGCGACGGCGAACATGGTCGGGTTGCTCGAGGAGCAGCGCGCCGCCACCGGTCAGCTCCCCACCGACCGCACCCTGATCGTCGAGCGCTTCCGCGACGAACTCGGCGACTGGCGCCTGGTCCTGCACTCCCCCTATGGCACCCCGGTGCACGCACCGTGGGCACTGGCCGTCGGCGCCCGGCTGCAGGAGCGATTCGGCATCGATGCCGCGCCGACCGCCTCCGACGACGGCATCGTGGTGCGCCTGCCCGACACCACCGACGATCCGCCCGGCGCCGAACTGTTCGCCTTCGAGCCCGACGAGATCGACGACATCGTCACCGAACAGGTCGGCGGCTCCGCGCTGTTCGCCTCCCGGTTCCGCGAGTGCGCGGCCAGGGCACTGCTGCTGCCCCGGCGCGATCCCGGCAAGCGCGCACCGCTGTGGCAGCAGCGGCAGCGCTCGGCCCAATTGCTCGATGTGGCACGCAAATTCCCGGATTTCCCCATCCTGCTGGAAGCCGTCCGCGAGTGCCTGCGCGACGTCTACGACCTGCCCTCGCTGCGCGACCTGCTGACCAAGGTCGCCCGCCGCGAAATACGCCTGATCGATGTCGAGACCGCGAGCCCGTCCCCCTTCGCCAATGCCCTGCTGTTCTCCTACATCGGCCAGTTCCTCTACGACGGCGACAGCCCGCTGGCCGAACGCCGCGCCGCCGCACTGGCTCTGGACTCCAGCCTGCTCGCCGAACTCCTCGGCCGCGTCGAACTGCGCGAACTCCTCGACCCCGCGGTCATCGCCCTGACCGAACGCGAACTCCAGCGCCTCACCCCCGAACGCTGGGCCCGCGACGCCGAGGGCCTGGCCGACCTGTTGCGCCTGCTCGGCCCCCTCACCCCCGCCGAGGCAGCCGCCCGCTGCGTGCGGCGCAGCGCCGACGATGCAGCCACTCACCGCGCTGAACCGCAGGACAGCGATATAGACCTCGCCGACTCCGATGCCCCCACCTGGTTCGCCGAATTGCGCGATGCCCATCGCGCACTGGAGGTTTCGTTCGCGGGCGAGACCTGGTGGGTGGCGATCGAGGACGCCGCCCGCCTGCGGGACGCGCTCGGTGTACCCCTGCCGATCGGCGTGCCCGCGGCATTCATCGAACCCGTCCCCGACCCGCTCGGCGACCTCGTCGGACGCTACGCCCGCACCCACGCACCGTTCACCACTGCCGACGTCGCCGCCCGCTTCGGGCTCGGATCCGCGGTCGCCGCCACCGCCCTGCATCGGCTGCTGGCCGAGAAACGCGTGGTGGAAGGCGAATTCACCCCGGCGACCGCGGGCACCGAATGGTGCGACGCCCAGGTGCTGCGCCGGTTGCGGCGCCGGTCACTGGCCGCGGCCCGGCACGAGGTGGAGCCGGTGTCCACCGCCGCTCTCGGCCGCTTCCTGCCCGCCTGGCAGCACGTGGGCTCCGGCGAACTACGCGGCATCGACGGTGTCGCGACCGTGGTCGAACAGCTCGCGGGCGTGCCGATTCCGGCCTCGGCTTGGGAATCGCTGATCCTGCCGACGCGCGTACGCGACTACTCCCCCGCCATGCTGGACGAACTGATGGCGAGCGGCGAGGTCATCTGGTCCGGCCACGGCGCGATCACCGCCCGCGACGGCTGGATCGCCCTGCACCTGGCCGACCAGGCCCCCTTCACCCTGCCGCCGCCCGACGACATCGATCCCACCGACATCCAGCTCGGCCTCCTCGCGGCCCTGGGCGCCCCGCTCGAACCCTGGCCGCCACGCGTCGATCGGACGCCGACTGTCGACCAGGACAACCCGCGACGACTTCCAGCCACCTTGCACGGCGGCGGCGCCTACTTCTTCCGTCAGCTCTCCGACGCCACCGGTCTCCTCGACGACAAGGCCGTCGGCGACGCGCTCTGGCAACTCGTCTGGGCCGGCTACGTCTCCGGTGACACCTTCGCCCCGGTGCGCGCCCTCCTCTCCGGCACCGCACGCAGCACCACCGCCCACCGCACCCCGCGCCGAGCGCCCCGCGGCCGCGCCTACCTCCCGCGCCCGTCCATGCCGACCCGCACCGGCCCACCCACGCTGGCGGGCCGCTGGTCGATCCTGCCGGAACGTGTGCAGGACAACACCCTTCGCGCCCACGCCACCGCCGACCAGCTGCTCGAACGCTACGGCGTACTGACCCGAGGCTCGGTGCAGAACGAGGGCGTGCCGGGCGGCTTCGCGCTGATGTACCGGGTGCTCACCGAGTTCGAGGATCGCGGCCGGTGCCGCCGCGGCTATTTCGTCGACACCCTCGGCGGCGCCCAGTTCTCCACCACCGACACCGTCGACCGATTGCGCTCGTTCGACACCGACCGCAATACGGCCCAGCCCGGCGTCGCGCTGGCCCTGGCCTCCTGCGATCCGGCCAACCCGTACGGTGCCGCGCTGCCGTGGCCGAAGGGCGACGCCGAAGGCGGACACCGTCCCGGCCGCAAGGCGGGCGCCCTGGTGGTGCTGGTCGGTGGCGAGCTGGTGCTCTACGTGGAACGCGGCGGCAAGACCCTGCTCAGCTTCACCGAGGACCCCGGCCTGCGCCGGATGGCCGCGACCGCCCTGGCCGGTCTCGTGCACGACCGCAGGGTCGACGGACTGGTGGTCGACAAGATCAACGGAGAAACCGTGCACGGCAACACCTTCGCCGACGTCCTCGTCGAGGCGGGCTTCTCGATGACACCGCGCGGCCTGCGGCTGCGCAGGCAGGTGTAGCCGAATGCCCGAGGGCGACACCGTGTTCCGCGCCGCCGAGCGGCTGCGCACAGCACTGGCCGGGAAGACCCTCACCCGCAGCGACTTCCGGGTGCCCCGGTACGCGACGGTCGACCTGGTCGGCGATGTGGTGACGGAGGTCGGCAGCTACGGCAAGCACCTGTTCATCCGCACCGACCGGGTGAGCATCCACACCCACCTGAAGATGGAGGGCGTGTGGCGCGTATTCCACCGCGGCCAGCGGTGGACCAAACCGCCGGTCACCGCGCGGTTGGTGCTCGCCACCGACGAGTTCGAGGCCGTCGGCTTCGAACTCGGCAAGGTGCAGGTGCTGCCCCGCACCGAGGAACACACCGTCATCGACCATCTCGGCCCCGACCTGCTCGGCCCGAATTGGGACGCGGCCGAGGCCCAGCGCCGACTCTCCGAATACCCCCGCCGCCCCATCGGCCTAGCCCTGCTCGACCAGCGCAATCTGGCGGGCATCGGCAACATCTACCGCAGCGAGATCTGCTTCCTGCGCCGGGTGCACCCGGCGACCCCGGTCGGCGACATCCCCGACCTGCCCGCGCTGGTCGACGAAGCCCACCGCGTCCTCGGCAAGGCCGCGCACCAACCGCCCTGGCGACCGCTGGCCTACGGCCGAACCCGCCGCCCGTGCCAACGCTGCGGCACGGCGATCGTCTCCCGCCTGCTCGGCGAGGACGACCCGGCCGACCGCATCACCCAGCGCGAACGCGGCATCTACTTCTGCCCCCGCTGCCAGCCGGAGCCGACTAACTAGACCGGTCGTCATACTCGAGCTACGCTGAGACGGTGACTCCACGCACGGACTCCCGGCAGCGTTTCCTCGACGCCGCCGCCGACCTGTTCCACACCCAGGGCTACCACGCCACCGGCGTCAACCAGCTGGTCAGCGCGGGCGGCGCACCCAAGGGCTCCTTCTACTTCCATTTCCCCGGTGGCAAGGAACAACTCGCCGCCGAGGCCGTCGTCCAGTCGGCCGACGCGCTGCGGACCCTGCTCGAAGCAGCGCTCGAATCCGGGGACATCGACGGCGTGTTCACCGCACTCGGCACGATGCTCACCGACTCGAACTTCCAGCGCGGCTGCCCCATCGCCACCATCGCCCTCGACGCGGGCGACAGCGAGCCGATCCGGGAAGCCTGCGCCACCGGTTTCGACACGTGGCGCACCGCGATCGACGACTTCCTGCGCGCCAAGGGCATTCCCCGCGAGCGCGCCAGGGAGCTGTCCCTCGTGGCGCTGGCCATGCTCGAGGGCGGGCTGCTGCTCGCCCGCACCCGACGCGACCTCACCCCTTTGCGCGCGGTCGCCGACCATCTGCGCGCCACCCTCGAACAGGAGCTCTCCTGATGCGTATCCACCACATCGACGGCGGCACCATGCGCCCCTTCGGCGGCCGCCTCCTCGACGGCGTCGGCGGCATCACCCGCCGGGCCGAGATGGTCTGCCACTGCGTGCTCATCGAACTCGACGACCGCCTCGTCCTGATCGAGACCGGGATCGGCGAGGGCGCGGTCCGGCGCCCCGACGAATGGCTCGGCCGCCGCTTCATCCGGATGACCCGCCCCGTGCTCGACCTCGAGCGCACCGTGGCCCGCCGCATCGAGGCGCTGGGCTACCGCCGCGAGGACGTCACCGACATCGTGCTCACCCACCTCGATCTCGACCACGCGGGCGGCCTCGCCGAATTCCCGCAGGCCAGGGTGCACGTCTACGGCGAGGAATTGCGCGCCCTCGACGGCAAATTCGGCCCACGCGAGAAGTTCCGTTACCGCGCGGCGCAATTCGCGCACGGCCCGCGCTGGGAGAGCTACGACGAACTCGGCGAGCCCTGGTTCGGTTTCGGCGCGGTGCGCCAATTACGCGGTCTCCCAGCAGAACTGCTGATCATCCCGCTGGCGGGGCACACGCGCGGCCACGCCGGAATCGCGATCGATACCGGCGCCGGCTGGAAGTTCGCGGTCGGCGACGCCTACTTCCATCCCGGCCAGCTCGACCTGGAGCACCCGCACCAGCCGCCCGGCGCCGCGCTGTTCGAACGACTCGTGCAAACCGTCGGCCCCGCGCGGATCGACAATCAGGAGCGGCTGCGCGAACTGCTGCGCGGTCACGGCGACGAGGTCGAGGTGTTCAGCGCGCACAATGCCGTCGAACTGCGCGCGCTGCAGTCGGCGACCGTCTGACGCCGGTCCTCACCGATCCTGCGGGACCGGTTCGAGCAACTGGGGTCGCGGTTCGGGTGCCGCGGCCCGCAGCGCGTCGGCGGAGATGTCGTCGGGCTGGGTCTGCGATTCGATCTCGGCCCGCACCCGCGCCTGATAGGTGGACACCTCGCGGTCGATCTCGTCGGCGTCCCACCCGAGGACGGGCGCGACCAGATGCGCGACCTGCTCGGCGCAATGCGCGCCGCGATCGGCGTACTCGATCGAGATGCGGGTGCGCCGGGCCAGGATGTCGTCGAGGTGCAGCGCGCCCTCGGCGGCGGCCGCGTACACGGCTTCGACCTGCAGGTAGGCGGGAGCGTCGGTAATCGGTTGCAGCAGTTCGGGTTTGCCCGTTGTCAGCGACAGCACCTCGTCGACCACCGAGCCGTAGCGATCGAGCAGGTGCGTCATCCGGTACGGGTGCACGCCGTAGTGCTCGGCCAGTTGCACGGTCTGATTCACCAGGGCGAAGTAGCCGTCGGCGCCGAGGAGTGCGACCTTCTCGGTGATCGACGGCGACACCCGCGCCGGAATGTCCTGTGCCGCTTCGTCCATCGCGTCGGCGGCCATCACCCGATAGGTGGTGTACTTGCCGCCCGCGATGCTCACCAGACCGGGCGCGACGCGGGCAACGGCGTGCTCGCGCGACAGCTTGGAGGTCTCGTCGCTCTCCCCGGCGAGCAGCGGGCGCAGTCCCGCGTAGACGCCGTCGATGTCGGCCGCGGTGAGCGGAGTGACCAGCACTTCGTTCACCCGCTCGAGCAGGTAATCGATGTCGGCCTTGGTGGCGGCCGGGTGCGCGAGGTCGAGGTTCCAGTCGGTGTCGGTGGTGCCGATGATCCAGTGCGCGCCCCACGGGATGACGAACAGCACCGAGGTGGTGGTGCGCAGGATGATCGCGGCATCGCTGACGATGCGGTCCCGCGGCACCACGATGTGCACACCCTTGGACGCGCGCACATGGAACCGGCCGCGCTGCCGCGACAGACCCTGCACCTCGTCGGTCCACACGCCGGTCGCGTTGATCACCACATTCGCGCGCGCCTCGCCGGTACGCCCGTCCTCGGTGTCGCGCATCTTCACGCCGACGACCCGGTCGGCCTCCCGCAGGAACCCCACGACCTGCGTGGACGTGCGGATGACCGCGCCGTAATGGGCGGCGGTGCGAGCGACGGTCATGGTGTGGCGGGCGTCGTCGACGACGGTGTCGTAGTAGGTGACGCCGCCGATCATCGAATCCCGGCGCAGCCCCGGAGCCAGCCGCATCGCGCCGTGCCGGGTCAGATGATGCTGTCCGGGAACAGATTTCGACCCGCCCATGGTGTCGTAGAGAGTCAGGCCCGCGGCCACGTACGGCCGCTCCCACACCCGATGGGTCAGCGGATACAGGAAGCGCAACGGCTTCACCAGGTGCGGGGCCAGCGTCGACAGCGCCAGCTCGCGTTCCTTCAGCGCCTCCCTGACCAGTCCGAATTCGAACTGTTCGAGGTAGCGCAGGCCACCGTGGAACATCTTCGACGACCGGCTCGAGGTACCCGATGCCAGATCGCGGGCCTCCACGAGTGCGACCGACAGGCCACGGGTCGCCGCGTCGAGCGCGATGCCCGCACCGACCACGCCGCCGCCGACGACCAGGACGTCGAACTGGTCCTTGCCGAGGCGGGCCCAGGCGGTGCGCCGCCGTTCCGGTCCGAGCTGACCTGGCCCGAGCCGGTCCCGCTGGCCGCCCGCGACCAGTTCCCCGGGGTGCAGGAACGGAAATTCCGGTGTCTGCGACATGCTCGACTCCTCGCCGCCGACCGCGGAACGGCCGGTCCCAGCCGACAGTGGGTCGACGCCGGTGCACGCTCCCGGCGCCGCTGCGTACAAGTTAAACGTAGTGCTACCTCGCCGCTCGTGCTGGATTCGGCGGGGCGCGCCTCCCGCCTTTCGGTAACCTGCATCAATGCGTCGCTATGTGGCCGCCATCGATCAGGGCACGACTTCGAGTCGGTGCATCGTCTTCGACCGGCAGGGCCGGATCGTCGGGACCGCGCAGCGGGAACACCGGCAGATCTTCCCGAAACCGGGCTGGGTCGAGCACGATCCTGCGGAGGTGTGGCGCAATACCGAATGGGTGCTCGGCGCGGCGCTGGGCAACAGCGGCTGCTCGGCCGGTGACCTGGCCGCGATCGGCATCACCAACCAGCGCGAGACCACCGTCGTCTGGGATCGGGCCACCGGCGAACCGGTGTACAACGCCATCGTCTGGCAGGACACCCGCACCGATCAGCTGTGCACCGAACTGGCGGGCGAGCATGGCCCGCAGCGCTACGCCGAGCGCACCGGCCTGCCGCTGTCGACCTATTTCGCCGGACCGAAGCTGCGCTGGATCCTCGACAATGTCGACGGCGTCCGTGCCCGCGCCGAGGCCGGTGACCTCTGTTTCGGCACCATGGACAGCTGGGTGCTGTGGAAGCTGACCGGCGAGCACCTCACCGACGTCACCAATGCCTCGCGCACCATGCTGATGGATCTGCGCACGCTGCAATGGGATTCGCAGATCTGCGCCGAATTCGGCATCCCGATGTCACTGCTCCCGCAGATCCGCAGCTCCTCGGAGGTCTACGCCGAGATCACCGCGGGCCCGTTCGCGGGCGCACCGGTGGCTGGCATCCTCGGCGACCAGCAGGCCGCCACCTTCGGCCAGGCGTGCCTGTCGCCCGGTGAAGCCAAGAACACCTACGGCACCGGCAATTTCATGCTGCTCAACACCGGAACCACACCGGTGATCAGCAAGCACGGCCTGCTCACCACCGCCTGCTATCAACTCGGCGACCAACCCGCCGTGTATGCCCTGGAAGGGTCCATCGCCGTCACCGGTTCCCTCGTCCAGTGGCTGCGGGACAATCTGGGCATCATCGGCTCGGCCGAGGAGGTCGAACCGCTGGCCCGCAGCGTCGACGACAACGGCGGCGCCTACTTCGTCCCCGCCTTCTCCGGCCTGTTCGCCCCGCGCTGGCGCCCCGACGCCCGCGGCGTCATCGCCGGCCTCACCCGTTTCGTCACCAAGGCCCACTTGGCCAGGGCCGCACTGGAATCCACCGCGTTCCAGACCCGCGAGGTCGTCGTCGCCATGCGCGCCGACGCCGCCGCCCAGCAACTCGACCTGGAACTGACCACCCTCAAGGTCGACGGCGGTATGACCGGCAACGACCTGCTCATGCAGTTCCAATCCGACATCCTCGACGTCCCCGTCGTCCGCCCGGTGGTCCGCGAAACCACCGCCCTCGGCGCCGCCTACGCCGCAGGCCTCGCCGTCGGCTACTGGTCCGGCCTCGACGACCTCCGCGCCAACTGGACCGCCGACCACACCTGGTCCCCCACCATGCCGGACGACGAACGCACCCTGCGCTACAGCGAATGGAACAAGGCCGTCGAACGCACCTACGGCTGGGTCTGAGCGGCCCGCAGATCGGGGCCGGCCAGCACGCAGGTGGTGCGGCTGAAGATCGAGGGCATGCACTTGTTGCAGTGCGTACACAGCGACGGCGTCTGCTCGTTCTCCTGGATACGGAGCAGCAGATCGGGCTGGCGCAGCAGGGCACGTCCCATCGCGACGAACTCGAATCCTTCGTTCATCGCCAGCCGCATCGACTCGGCCGAGGCGATGCCGCCGAGCAGGACAAGCGGCATCTTCAGCTCGTACCGGAACTGGCGGGCCAGGTCCAGCATGTACGCCTCGCGGTAGGGGTATTCGCGCAGGAAGAAACGGCCGCCCAGCCGCATTCCCCAGCGCATCGGTCCGCTGAACGCCTTGGCGAAGGCCGCGCGCGGCGCATCGCCGTGGAACAGGTACATCGGGTTGAGCAGGGAGCTGCCGATGGTCAGCTCGAGCGCGTCGAGCGTGCCGTCTGCCTCGAGCCAGCGTCCGATCTGCAGGCTCTCCTCCAGGTGGAGACCCCCGACCACGCCGTCGTCCATGTTCAGTTTCGCCAGCACCGCGATCCGGCCGCCGACCGCCTCGCGCACCGCCAGCGCCACCTCACGAGCCAGGCGAGCGCGATTGGCCAAGCTGCCACCGTAGCCGTCGCGGCGGCGGTTCAGCAGCGGGCTGAAGAACGAGCTGATCAGGTAGTTGTGCCCGAAATGCAGTTCGACGGCGTCGAATCCGGCGGTTTCGGCGGTCAGTGCCGCGTCGGCGAAGGCGCGGATCACGCGCTGGAGGTCGGCGGCGTCGGGCCGGACGGTCCACGCGGTGCCCAGCGGGCTGAACAACCGGCTCGGCGCCAGCGCGGGCAGCCGGTTCGATGCCGCGTTGGCGACCGGCCCCGCGTGCCCGATCTGCGCGCTCGCGGCGGCGCCTTCGGCGTGGATGGCCGCGGTGAGCCGGCGTAGACCGGGCACCGCCTCCGGGCGCATCCAGATCTGGTGGCGGTCGGTGCGGCCCTCCGGGGCAACGGCGCAGTAGGCCACCGTTGTCATCCCGACCCCGCCCGCGGCATGCGCCCGGTGGAATTCGATCAGGTCATCGGTGACGAGCGCGTCGGGCGTACGGCCTTCGAACGTCGCGGCCTTGATCACCCGGTTGCGCAGCGTCACCGGTCCGAGCTGGGCGGGGGTGAATACCGTGTTCATCATGACTCCAAGCCGGCGGTGACGAACGCGCGCAGCGTGGTGACCGCGCGCGCGGACAGGACATGGTCATCGGCGAGCGGTGCGCCGAACTGGCCGAGAATGAGATCGAAGGCCAGCATCCAGCGCGTGCGCGCCTCATGCTCGGGCAACTCAGGGTGCTGCCGACGCAGCAGCTCGACAAAGGGGTCGAGCGTAAACCAGCGCTCGGTCCAGGCGATGTCCTGGCGGCCGAGCACCAGCCGCGACAGCAGCCTCAGATGCAACCGGCCGATCGGATCCGCCGCCAGCACCACCAGGGGATCGATGACCCCGGACACGCACTCCGCGACGGAGGCCCCACGTCCTTCGAGGCCTTCCATCGACGACTCCCACAGCGGACCGAGCCGACTCTGCAGCAGCGCGGCGACCAGCGCTTCCTTCGACCCGAAGTGGTAGTGCACGGCCGCCGGGTTCACCTCGGCAGCGGCACAGACCGCGCGGATCGAGACGCGCTCGTAGCCCGTTTCGAGGAGCAGGCTCTCGGCCGCTGTCAGCAGCCGTTCCCTGGTCGTGTACTCAGCTTGTCGCACCCAGCAAGTAGAACATGTTTCAATCGCTGATTCAATCAGTGATAGAAACCGGCAGTCACCGCGCAGCCGAAGCGAGCCTGTCGATCGCCGCGGCCAGCACGGCCTCGTCGGAGGTGGTGAAGCACAGGCGCATCGAGTTGCGGTACGAGTCCGAGACGGCGAAAGCTGCGCCGGGGACGTAGGCGACGCCGGCTTCGAGGGCCTTGGGAAGGAGGGCGGAGGTGTCGGTGCCGTCGGTGAAGTCGGCCCAGACGAACATGCCGCCCGCGGCGTCGGTGCAGCGGACGCGGTCGGTGAAGGTGGTGCGGACGGCGTCGACCAGGGCGTTGGCGCGGGCGCGGTAGGCCTGGCGGACCGAATCGATATGGGCGACAAGCCAATCGGTGTCGGTCAGCAGGTCGGCGGCGATCTGATGGGTGAGCGCGGAGCCGCACAGGTCGGCGCCCTGCTTGAGGAGTTCGACTGCGCGACAGACACGGTCGGGGGCGGCCATCCAGCCGACGCGCAGGGCCGGGGCCAGGATCTTGGAGACGCTGGAGAGGCGGATCACCTGGGGTGAATAGCTCGCGACCGGGTCGGGGGCAGGCTGGTCGAACCAGAGTTCGCCGTACGGATCGTCTTCGATGACCCAGAAGCCGTGCGCCTCAGCGAGTTCCGCGAGACGGCGGCGGCGTTCGGGGGCGAGGGTGACGCCGCCGGGGTTGTGGAAATTGGAGACGGTGTGCACGACGGCGGGGCGTTCACCCGCGATCAGCAGGTCTTCCAGGACGTCGACGCGCATGCCGTCGGAGTCCAGCGGCACAGCCACGATGCGCGCGCCCGCGGCCCGGAACACTTGCAGCGCACCGACATACGCCGGATCCTCGACGATCACGAGCGCACCGGGATCGAGCAGCACCTCGGCGAGCAGCGACAGCGCCTGCTGGGAACCGTGGGTGATGAACACCTCGTCCACCGGCACGGTGCGGCCGATCCTGGCGGTCTCCCTGGCCGCGATCACCGCGCGCAGTGCGGGCAGGCCGGGCGACTCGGTGTACTGCAGGACCGCGGCACCGGCCAGCGCGGACTCCGCGGCCACGGCGATCCGCTCGCGCGGCATCAGCGCCGCGTCGGGCAGCCCGCCCGCCAGGCTGATGACGTCGGCGCGCGCGGTGAGTTTGAGCAGGTCCCTGATCGCCGAGCTCTGCAGGCCCGCGAGCTTGCCCGCCAATGGAGTGGTCAGCGACATGGAAACCTCCGGGGTACACCAAGGGAAGCAATCATCCTACGATTGCATATCGCTCACCAGAATGTGAAATTGGCGTCCCGAATAGTGAGACCTTACCGAGCGGTGATCGACTTGACCTGCCACTTTCCTTCGGTGTTGGTGGTGACGATCTCCTGCTTGTAGACGATGGCCGACCCGTCGGGATGCCATTCGCGCAGTTCCACGTCATACCTGCCGAGGGTGGTTTCGCGCATCTTCACGCAGTGCTTGGAACCGGCCGGGATCAGGTCGTCGATCGCCTTCTGGATCGTCTCGGCCGGGGAGATGTTCTCCGCGTCGGGCGCGACATACTCGCGCACCTTGGCGCCGGACCGGTCGACGTAGAAGGCGTACTGGAAGCCGAGGATCGCCTTGGCGCCCGTCGACGTGTCACCGGGACCGTTGCCCACGGTGACCGCCTGCTCGGCCACGGCCTTGCAGTCGGTGGGCGAGGTGATCGACGGGATCGGGGCCGCGGTCACGCCCGGATCTTCGCCGCCACCGCGCTTGACCAGGCCGATCATGAGCACCAGCGCGACAACGAGCAGCACCGCGGCCCCCACGCCACCGAGGATCCAGCGCATCCGCTGGTCGGTTTCCTTGTTCTCGCTGACCGGCGCGACCGGGGTCTTCGGCGCGAGCCTGCGGGCGATCGGATCATCGGCCCAGGACAGCCCCTGCTCGGCGGGCGGCTTCGGCACCCCGCCACTCTCGTCGGGGCTGTTCCACCAGGCCTTGTCCTCGGCCTTGGATTCCTCGGCGATCGGCATGCGGGTGGTTTCGGGCGCGGGCTGGCGCACCATGTCCGGCGTCGACATGCGCACGGTCTCGGATGCGGGCTCGGCGGGAGCTTCCGCACGCGGTCCCGGCTGGCCGCGCCGGATCACCTCGGTGAGTTCGCGTCCCGAGGTCACCGGCACCGAGTCACCGAAGGGCGAACTGTCCCGGCGCTGCGGCGGCTCACCGGTGAATCGGACGGTCTGGTCCTCCGACGGCGCGCCGACCCGCGGGTCGGGGGCGCCGAACGGCGAAGGGTCGCCAGCGGGACGCGGCGGCGGGCTCTGTGGCGGAACCGGCGGCGGCGTCGCCACCGCATCGCCGAAGACAGACGTCGGCGCGGATTGGTTGCGCGGCGGCTGGATTGGAGCGCGAGGCGGCATGGTCGGCGGACCCGGCGGCGGCGCGACCGGTGGCATCCCGGCGACCGGCGCGCCGAACGGACTCGCGGCAGGCGGACCCGACGCGGGTGGACCGGCCGGACGCCAGCCCATCTCCGGTATCGAACCCGGCGGGGCAGGCGGCGGCGCCGCGGCGAGCGGCCCACCGAAACCAGCGGGCTCGCCGTCGACCGGCGGCCCGAAATCGCCTACGGGAGGACCGAATCCGGCCGCGGGTCGTTGATTGCCGCGCTCGTTGTCGTCACCGTCGGTGCCCAAGTCCAATCCTTTCCCCAGGACACACGTGTGGGGCGGTCGCACCCGACCGCCCCACACGACGTACTGCGTGTCAGTACTGGAGCGAGCCACCCCACTGGGTGGTGACACCTGCGACGTTCACCGTCTGAAGCAGCTCCCCCGGCACCGGAAGTGTAGCCTTCGCGGCGGCTTCCATCGCGGCAACGCCACCCGGCTGCGCCTTGATCCAGTTCTCGACCGCCGCCTTGGCGAGGTTGGCCTGGGTGGTGTCGAGAACGGTCACGGTGGTGTTGTCGGCACGGCCGTCGCCACCGTTGTAGGTGGTGACCTTGACCGAGTTCTCGCCGATGTACTCGACCGAGACGCCCGCGTCACCGTAACCGGTCGGCGTGCGGTAGCCGACGGTGCCGACGTAGCCCGAGGCGTTGTTGTAGTGGTGGGTGTTCACCACACCGGGCAGCACGCCGCCGCCGTCGACGGAGACACCGAGTTCCTGGTGCGGGCCTTCCATCTCGACGACCGGCGCGGCCGGAGCGTCCGAGAAGTGCGGCGCCTGCCAGGTCGGCGTCTGGACGAGCTTGTCGGAACCCTCGTCCTCGGCATCAGCGCCCGCGCCCTGGTCGGACGGCACGGTCGGCTGGGCCTGCGACGGCTGCGCGGGCTGGCCCTGTGACTGCTGCCCCGGGGTCGCGGCGCCCGGCTGACCGGGGGTGGTCTCCTGCTCGGGTGTGGTGCCCGCGCGCTCCGGCGACACGGCAGGCTGCGCCTGGCTGCCCTGGCCGGTCTGACCCGGCACCGGCAGCGGTGCGACGCGCGGGGTGGTGACACCCGGCTGGCTCGGGGTCGGCTTGGCAGGCGTGGCCTGGCCCGGCTGACCCGGCGCGGGGCTGGTGACACCCGGCTGGGCCGGGGTCGGCTTGGTCTCGCCCGGCTTCACATTCTCCGGGGTCTCCGGCTGCGTCTGCTCGGGGGCTCCGGTCTCCGGCGCCTCGTTCGAAGGCTGCTCGGTGCCCGGCTGCGCAGGAGCCGGTGTGGCCGGCGTCGTCGGCTGGTCGCTGGGGACCGCGCCGGCGGGAGCCGCAAGAAGGGTTGCCACGGCGGCTGCAGCAGCCAGGGGCAACGACGTGCTTGCCATCGCTCGCTGCGCCCGACTCGGCTTACGATGCTTCACTTTTCGCTTATCCCTTTCCCGGAGGGAATCCCCCACAAATCCACCACGCGATCACAATCTGATCGCGCCTCGGCCGTGAGTCAACCACATGAGCGCGGGACAGGCAACGCAGCAGTAAGATTCGCGCCGCCTGGGCAAATGCCCTTGGAGATCACCACCGGGGAACGGCGACGAGCGTTGGCGAACAAGACAATTCGAAACCTACCCCGCCGGTGATCCGTCTCACATTCCGGCGGGCGCGGGTCAGTCCAGGTCGTCGTGGCGCATCAGCAAACGACCGGCTTCGGTGACCGAACCGGTCAGCGACGGGTACACCGAGAACGTCTGCGCGAGATCGGTGACGGTGAGGTTGTTCTGCACCGCCAGCGCGATCGGCAGGATCAGCTCCGAGGCGATCGGCGCGACCACGACACCGCCGATCACCACACCGGTCGCCGGGCGGCAGAAGATCTTCACGAAGCCGCGCCGCAGCCCCGACATCTTCGCGCGCGGGTTGGTGTTCAACGGCAGCATCACCGTGCGCGCGGGCACCTCGCCGTTGTCGATGGCGGTCTGGCTGACGCCGACCGTCGCGATCTCCGGGCGGGTGAACACCGCCGAGGCCACCGTCTTCAACCGGATCGGGCTCACGCCCTCACCCAGCGCGTGATACATCGCGATCCGGCCCTGCATGGCGGCCACCGAGGCCAGCGGCAGCAGACCCGTGCAGTCGCCCGCGGCGTAGATGCCGGGCACCGAGGTGCGCGAAACCCGGTCGACGCGAAGGTATCCGCCGCGATCGAGCTCGATGCCGACCCGGTCCAGGCCCAGGTTCTGGGTGTTCGGGGTGGAGCCGACGGTCATCAGCGCGTGCGAGCCGGTCACGGTGCGCCCGTCGGACAGCTTCACCACGATGCCGTCGGCGGTGCGCTCCACCGCGTCGGCGCGGGCGTGCTTGACCAGTTCCACGCCACGCTCGGCGAGCGCCTCCTCCAGCACGAGCGCCGCGTCGGCGTCCTCGCCCGGCAGCACGCGGTCGCGGCTGGAGACAAGCTTCACCCGCACGCCCATCTCGGTATACGCCGAGACGAACTCGGCGCCGGTGACACCGGATCCGACCACCACCAGAGTCTCCGGCAGTTCGTGCAGGTCGTAGAGCTGACGCCAGTTCAGGATGCGCTCGCCGTCGGGCTCGGCGCCGGGCAGCACGCGCGGGCTGGCGCCGGTCGCGATCAGCACGACCTCGGCCTCGAACTCCTCGGTGCTGCCGTCGGCCAGCGTCGCGCGGACGCGGTGCGCCAGTCCGGGGGCAGGCCCGACCAATTCGCCCTGGCCCGACAGCAGCTGCACGCCCGCGGCCTGCAGCTTCGCCCGGATATCGGCGGACTGCGCCAGCGCCAGCGCCTTCACGCGGCCGTTCACCTCGGGCAGGTGCACCTTGGCCTGGTCGGCGTCGAGGGTGATGCCGAGGTCACGCGCGCGGCGCAGATCGGTGCGCAGACCGGTCGAGGCGATGAAGGTCTTGGACGGCACGCAATCCCACAGCACACACGCGCCACCGATGCCGTCGGCGTCCACCAGGGTTACCGACGCCCCGTGCTGGGCCGCTACCAGCGCCGCCTCGTATCCCGCCGGTCCGCCACCGATGATCGCAATCCGTGCCACAGCCACGCTCCCTGTATTCGCCTGATCGGCCGCGTCCCTTGTGAGGACTCGCCCGTACTGTCGCCCCATCATTTCAGGTGCGCGATGACAGGCCCGGGTCGGATCGGTGAACAAGTTCGGCGTGTTCGGCCACGCCACGACTGTGACCGTCAGCCGATCTGGGTGGGAGACAGGAATTCCGCTGCTGTTATTGGCTACAGTTCGTCAGGTGCCGATCTATGCCGCTTACGGGTCCAACATGGACTCGACGCAGATGCTGGAACGCTGCCCGCATTCGCCCATGTCCGGGACCGGGTGGCTGGAAGGTTGGCGCCTGACCTTCGCCGGTGACGACATCGGCTGGGAAGGGCCGTTGGCCACCGTCGTCGAAGATCCGGGCTCCCGGGTGTTCGTCGTCCTCTACGACGTCTCCCCCGAGGACGAGGAGCGCCTCGACCGATGGGAGGGCTCCGACTTCGGAATCCACAAGAAGATCCGGCTCCGGGTCACCGGCACCCAGGGCGAGTCCCGGCTGGCCTGGCTGTATGTGCTGGACGCCTACGAGGGTGGGCTGCCGTCGGCGCGCTACATCGGTGTCATCGCCGATGCCGCCGAAAAGGCAGGCGCCCCTGAGGATTACGTCCACGCCCTGCGCACGCGCAACAGCAAAAACGTAGGCCCCGGCGCTTAGGCTCCCCGCCTCTCCGCGTATTTGGCCAGACTCGCCAGCCGCTGACGATTCGTCGGCGGCTGGCGGTCGGTCGGTGTCTGGGTTAGCTCGTACCCGGTGAGTTACCCATGTTCTTCAGTGCTGCTTTGTTTGGAGAACGATGTTCGTCAGGGTTCGCACACCCACCGCCAGGGCGCGTTCGTCGATGTCGAACGTGGGCTGGTGCAGGTCGAGCTGGTCGCCGGTGCCCGACCAGACGCCGAGGCGGCCCATGGCGCCGGGGACTTCCTCCAGGTACCAGGAGAAGTCCTCGCCGCCGCCGGACTGCGGCGTGTCGGCCAATGCGTCGGGGCCCATCGCCAGGACGGCGTTCTCGAACATCAGGGTCGAGGCCGGGTCGTTGACCACCGGCGGGACGCCGCGCTTGTAGTTGAGTTGATAGCGCACGCCGGTCGGGGCGAGCAGGCCGTCGACGATCTCGCGGACCAGGGGTTCCAGCAGTAGCCAGGTGGCGTGGTCGCCGGTGCGGACGGTGCCGGTGAGCATGCCGGTCTGCGGGATGGCGTTGGGCGCCTTGCCCGCGCTCACCGCGCCCCACACCATCACGGTGCTGGTGCGTGGATCGACCCGGCGGCTCAGCAGGCCGGGCAGGCCGGTGATCACGGTGCCGATCGCGTAGACCAGATCGCTGGTCAGATGCGGGCGCGAGGTGTGCCCGCCGGGCGAGTCGAGCACCAGCTCGACCGTGTCGGCGGCCGAGGTGATCGCGCCGATCCGCAGGCCGACCTTGCCGACCTCGAGCCGCGGATCGCAGTGCAGCGCGAAGATCCGGTCGACACCCTCCATCGCGCCCGCGGCGACGACGTCGATCGCGCCACCCGGCATCACCTCCTCGGCGGGCTGGAACACCAGCCGCACGCCGACCGGCAGCGTGTCCTGCGCCTCGGCGAGCGCGAGCCCGGCGCCGAGCAGCACCGTGGTGTGCGCGTCGTGCCCGCAGGCGTGCGAGACACCCGGCACGGACGAGGCGAAGCTCAGGCCGGTGAATTCCTGCATGGGCAGCGCGTCCATGTCGGCGCGCAGGGCGATCCGCGGACCGTCGGACGGGCCGAGGTCGCAGATCAGGCCGGTGCCGCCGGGCAGCACCTGCCAGGTCAGCCCGGCCTTGCTCAGCCAGCCCGTGACGAACTCGGTGGTGGCGAACTCCGCGCGCGACAGTTCGGGGTTCGCGTGGATGTGCCTGCGCCATTGCACGAGGTCGGCCGTGTGCTCGGCCAGCCACGCGTCGACGATCTCGGTTCCTGACATGTCGATTCGTCCGGTGTCCGGCATGGTCGGACACGCCGCGTTCTCACGCATCATCGAGTGGGCGCCCACGCCCACCGATAGCGCCTCGGCGCCTGCGCGCGCGGTGCCCGAATAGCCGGAAATGCTCACCGAATGTCCTCCTGTCGGTCGACCAGCCGTTGCAACAACCTGTCTCTGTGTACTTCATCGCGTGCTATTGCGACAGCGGTACGCGCCAGCGCCAGCGCGCCGTCGAGTACCGCCCGATCCGCCGAGGCGTTCACCGCGGCCGCGGCGAAGTCCGGCTGATGGGTCACCGCGCCACCGGCATCGATGCCGATCACCGGGTGGATACCGGGGATCACATTGGTGACGTTGCCCATGTCGGTGCTCCCGAGCGGCCGCAGCACCTCGAGCTCGGGCGCGATCGGCACCCTGCCCAATCCGGTGATCTGCGCGCGGTAGACAGCCGAAAGAACCGGATCGGGGGTGAGCTCGGTATAGGTGGGCGCGAGCGTCCGTATGTCGTGGGTGCAGCCGGTTGCCAGGGCGCCCGCTTCGAAACACGCTTTCGCTCGTCGCATCAGGTCGTCGAGTGACGCGGAATCGGCCGCGCGGAGGTAGTACAGCAACTCCGCTCGTCCGGGCACGATGTTGGGGGCTACGCCACCGTCAGCGACTATACCGTGGAGTTGCTGGCCAGGGCGCAAATGCTGCCGTAGCAAGCCGACGGCAACCTGGGTCAGGGTCACCGCGTCGCCCGCGTTGCGGCCGAGCTCGGGCGCGGCGCTGGCGTGGGCCTCACGGCCGTGGAAGACGATCGACAGGTCGGCCAGTGCCAGCGAGCGGGCGCCGACGATGTCGGCGGGGCCGGGGTGGACCATCATCGCCATCGCGAGATCGTCGAAGGCGCCCGCGTCGAGCATCAGCACCTTGCCGCCGCCGCTCTCCTCCGCCGGCGTGCCGAGGACGACGACGGTCAAGCCCAGCTGGTCGGCGACTTCGGCGAGTCCGACCGCGGCGCCGACCGCGGACGCGGCGATGATGTTGTGCCCGCAGGCGTGCCCGATCTCGGGCAGGGCGTCGTATTCGGCGCAGATACCGACGGTCAGCGGGCCGCTGCCGTAGACGGCGCGAAACGCCGTCGGCAGGCCCGCGATGCCGGTGGTGATGTCGAAACCTCGCTCGGCCAGCGGCGCGAGGATCTTGGCGACGCTGCGCGTCTCGGCGAACGCGAGCTCCGGTTCGGCATGGATCGCGTGCGAGAGGGCGATCAGCTCCGCCGATGCCGCGTCGATCGCGGCATCGGAGGCGGTGGCCGAGAATTCGCCGGTGCGCGAGAGTGCCATACCCCCAGTCTTGCATTCCGGGGTGGCACCGGCGCACCGGCGAGCGGTCAGTTGCCGAAGGGGAGGTTCTCCGGGGTGACGGGGGTGGCCAGCGCGGCGAGGGTCTCGGCGTGCAGCGCGGTCTTGATGATCGGGGTGATCGGCTTGCGCAGGCTCGTCAAGGCGGCCGCGCGCGCGATGGCGGCGGACAGCACCTCGTCGGCGTCGGCCTTGGCGTCGGCGATGCCCGCGGCGATCGCCTCGTCGGCGGCGAAGCGGTGGCCGGTGGTCATGGCCTGCACACACACCTGGTTGCTCAGACGGCCCTTCAGCAGGGCGTTCATGCCGATGGTGAAGGGCATGCCCAGGTGCACCTCGGGCAGCGACCAGAAGCCGCGATCGCCGCGCATCACCCGGAAGTCGTGGGACGAGGCCAGCATCGCGCCCGCGCCGAACGCGTGGCCGTTGATCGCCGCGACCGTCGGCATCGGGAAGGTCAGCAGCCGGGTGTACAGGGTGTGCACGCGGTCCAGGTAACCGTGGATCTTGTCGAGGTTGCCGAACACCCAGTCGGTGTCGAGGCCGTTGCTGTAGAACTTGCCGGTCGCGACGGTGACCAGCGCGGCGGCACCCTCGGACGCCTCGACCTCGTCGAGTGCGGCGTGGAAGGCATCGATCCAGTCCGGCGAGAAACGGTTCTCGTTGTCGGTCTCACCCTCGTTCCCGAGGTAGAGGACGAACACATCACCGGAGCGCTCCAAATACGGCATGCGGGGAAGAATAATCCGCAGTTCGGCGATACCTACTGGCGGGTACGCACCGGCGCTTCCCGTACTCCCGACCTCGTGGAGGGCGCGCCTGCGCTCCGACGACATACACTCGCCCCATGCTTGCCGAACAGGCCGCTCAGGCGATTGCCGAACGTACGGGAGTGCCGCGTCATCGCGTGGCCGTGGTGCTGGGATCGGGGTGGCAGGAGGCAGCGGCCGAGATCGGCGCGCCGCATGCCTCGATCGCGATGCCGGAGTTACCCGGCTTCGGTAAGCCCAGCGCGCAGGGCCACGGCGGGATGGTCCATTCGGTGTCGGTGAACGACAACACCGTGTTGCTGCTGATGGGTCGTCAGCATCTGTACGAGGGCTACACGCCCCAGCAGGTGGTGCACCCGGTGACGGCGGCGATCGCGGCCGGCGCCGAGATCGTGCTGCTCACCAATGCCGCGGGCGGGATCAGGCCCGGCCTGCAGGTCGGTGAGCCGGTGCTCATCGCCGACCACCTCAACCTCACCGCGCGCACGCCGCTGGAGGGCGCCCGATTCGTCGACCTGGTCGACGCCTGGGACCCGCAACTGCGCGCCCTGGCCAGGGAGATCGACCCGAGCCTGACCGAGGGCGTCTACGCGGGCCTGACCGGTCCGCAGTACGAGACGCCCGCCGAGATCCGCATGCTGGCCACGATCGGCGCCGATCTGGTCGGCATGTCGACGGTGCTCGAGGCGATCGAGGCGCGCTCGCGTGGCGCCAGGGTGCTCGGCATCTCGCTGGTCACCAATCTCGCGGCCGGGGTCACCGGGCAGCATCTGTCGCACGCGGAGGTGCTCGCCGAGGGCCAGGCCGCCGCGCCGCGCCTCGGCAAGCTGCTGCGCGGGATCCTGGAGCGCGTGTAGATGCTGCGCTTCGGGACGGCGGGCCTGCGCGGACCGCTGCGTGACGGCCCGGACGGCATGAATGTGACCACGGTGTCGCGGGCGACGGCCGGTGTCGCGGCCTGGCTGCGCGAGCGGTGCCTCGGTGGCGGCGTGGTCGTCGTCGGGCGTGACGCCAGGCACGGGTCGGCCGAGTTCGCGACCGCGACCGCCGAGATCTTCACGGCGGCAGGCTTTCCGGTGACGCTGCTGCCCGAGCCGGTGCCCACGCCGGTGGTGGCCTTCGCCGTCCGGCAGCTGGGCGCGGTTGCCGGGGTGCAGATCACCGCCTCGCACAATCCGCCCGCCGACAACGGTTACAAGGTGTACCTCGACGGCGGCTCCCAGCTCATCGCGCCCGCCGACACCGAGATCGAGCAGTGCATCGACGCGGTCGCCGAACCTGTTGCGCGGGAATCCGTTTCCCCTTCCGGCGCGGAACTGGTCGACCGCTACCTCGCGCGGGTCGCCGAGCTGCCCGGCGTCCTCGGCGGCGCGGGCGAGCGGGCCCCGGTGCGGATCGCGCTGACCCCGCTGCACGGTGTCGGCGGCGAGCTCGCGGTGCGGGCGCTGGCCGCGGCCGGGTTCACCGACGTGCACGTCGTCGACGAGCAGTTCGCTCCCGACCCCGACTTCCCCACCGTCGCGTTCCCGAACCCCGAGGAGCCCGGGGCCGCCGACCTGCTGCTGGCGCTCGCCGCGCGAGTCGACGCCGATCTCGCGATCGCCCTCGACCCCGATGCCGACCGCTGTGCCGTCGGCATCCCCGGCCCGCACGGCTGGCGCATGCTGCGCGGCGACGAAACCGGTGTCCTGCTGGCCGATTACGTCCTGCGCACCGCCACCGCCGACCCCCTGGTCGCCACCACCATCGTCTCCTCCCGCCTGCTCGCGAAGCTGGCCGCGGCCCGCTCGGCCCGCTACGCCGAGACCCTCACCGGCTTCAAATGGCTGGCCAGAGCGGGCGAAGGACTCGTCTACGCCTACGAGGAAGCCATCGGCCACTGCGTCGACCCCGCCACGGTGCGCGACAAGGACGGCATCTCCGCGGCCGTCTCGGCCGCCGACCTGGTCGCCCTGCTCGCGGCGCACGGCCGCACCCTGCAAGACGAACTCGACTCCTACGCAGTCGAATTCGGCCTGCATTCCGGCGACCAGGTGTCCCTGCGCCTCCCCGACCAGGTGGCAGCGAGCGCCCTCGCCGCCACCCTGCGCGCCGACCCGCCCAGCGAGATCGCAGGCACCCCGGTCAAATTCACCGACCAGGCCCAGGTTCGCGGCCGCATGCGCACCGACGCCCTGATCTTCGACGCCGACGATTTCCGCATCGTCGTCCGCCCGTCGGGCACCGAACCGAAACTCAAGTGCTACCTCGAAGTCTTCGCCCCGGTGCCCGACGCCGCCGCCCTCCCGCAGGCACGCGCCACGGCCGCCGATCGCCTCGCCGAGCTGGCCACCTACTGCAGGTCTCTCGGCGACCGCTGAGAACTCAGCGTGGCCCGAACTGGCGGTCGCCCGCGTCGCCGAGGCCGGGGACGATGTAGGCGTTCTCGTTGAGTTTCTCGTCGATGGTGGCGGTGACCAGGCGGACCGGCAGACCCGAGTCGGCCAGGGCGGCAACACCTTCGGGGGCGGAGACGACGCAGACCGCGGTGATGTCGGTGGCACCGCGGGCGACCAGGAGTTCGAGGGTGTAGCGCATCGAGCCGCCGGTGGCGAGCATCGGGTCGAGGACGAAGACGGGCAGGCCGGTCAGGTCGGCGGGCAGCGATTCCAGGTACGGCACCGGCTGATGGGTCTGTTCGTCGCGGGCGATGCCGACGAAGCCGACCCTGGCCTGTGGCACGAGTTCGGCGGCGGCATAGACCATGCCGAGGCCGGCCCGCAGCACCGGAACGAGCAGCGGCGGGGCGGCGAGGCGGACGCCCTCGGTGACCGCCACCGGCGTGTCGATCGGCGCACGCACCACCGGCGCGTCGCGCAGCGCCTCGTACATGAGAATGCCGGTGAGGTCGCGCAATGCGGTGCGGAAGGCAGCGTTGTCGGTGCGGACGTCCCGCATGATGCTCAGCAGGGTCGCGGCGAGCGGATGGTCGACGGTGTCGGTGCGCATGAAAAAACGATAGGGTCGCCAGGCGCTCCGGGTACGACTGCTGGGGATATTTTTTGCGGTCGTTGGAACCGAATGCGGCCCCGGTGCGTCGAAGCAAGTGAGTGACATACTCTGCCCGGGAACTCGAGGATTGGGGGAAGTTCGATGCGAAAGATGTCGGCCGATGCCGAAGGTATCGTCGCCTATAGCGCGACCGCCGAGGTCATGGCCACCGACTTGGCAACGGCGGCAGCTGGTTCGGTCGCCTCCGATCCCACCCTCCTCGGCCCGATCATGGGCTTGATCGGCGGCGATTTCGTCACCGCCTACGCGGCCGCGCACGCGGGCCATGTGGCCGCGATCGGCCAACTCTCAGCGGTCATGGCGAGCATGGGCGTGGCCACCGCGAGCGCGGCCACTACCCTCGTCGACACCGACCTCGGCAACGCGGCCCCGCTCACGTCGGCCGCCGGCGACATCGGTGCCGAGGCATGATCGACCTCAGCGGATTGACCCAGCCACTGCTCGACCTGCTGTCCAGCTTCGGCACCGGCGTGCTCGGCACCGGCGGCGCGTCCGACGGCCTGCGCTCGACCTCGACCAATCTCGACCAGATCTACGAGCTCGGCCGCAACGCCATCAACAACGTGAACACCGCGTGGGACGGCATGGCGGTCGACGCCGCCACCTCCAAGGCGCTGCGCGTGCAGACCTCCTCGGCCACCCTGTCCGACACCGGCAACGAGATGGCGACGGTGCTCGATCAGGCCGCGGCCTACGTGGAGACCGGACAGAAGGATCTCGACGCCGTCGTGAACTCCTTCCTCAGCGATGTGTCCGCGCTCAGTCCCACCCTCGGCACCCCCGTCGGCCTGGCCGCCGTGGTGAGCTCGGCGATCGACCACATCGGTCAGGGCCTCGGCGTCGTCAGCCGGGTGCAGGACGAACTGAGCACCCAGACCGCGTCGATCCAGGAACTCACCCCCGCCCCGTCGAGCACCTCGCTGGCGAGCGCCTCCTCCGGCGCCAGCAACCTCGCGTCGTCGGCCTCGAGCCTGCTCTCGGGCACCGGCGGCTCGGTGCTCAGCGCGGTCTCGTCCGGCTTGTCGAGCGCGCTGAGCAGCACGTCGAGCGGCTCGAAGTCGGCGACCAACGGCACAACCAACAACGGCGGCAAGACCTCGACGGGGTCGGGGTCTTCGTCCGGCTCGTCGACGGGGTCCGACGGGACCGGCGTCAAGATCACCCTGCCCGACGGCAGCACGGTCGAAGCGCCCAACGAGGAAGCGGCGACCGCCGTCCGCTCCGCGATCAGCGCGGTCGGCACCCCGTACGTGTGGGGCGGCAACAGCCCCGGCTCCGGCATCGACTGCAGCGGGCTCACCAAGTACGCCTACGGCGAGGCCGGGGTCGAGCTGCCGCGGCTCGCGCAGGAACAGCACATCGGACATCCTCAGGTATCCCCCGGTGACCTGATGCCGGGCGATCTGGCCGTGTGGGACGGTCACGTCGCCATGGTGGTCGGCAACGGGCAGCTCGTCGAGGCAGGCGATCCGGTCTCGATCAGTTCCATCCGAACGGAGAACAGTGGCATGGAGTTCTACGGCTTCTACAGGCCTACCGCATGACCGGCACGCCGATCCCCGAGGTTCCCAATGTGGAGTCCGCGGTCAGCACCAACCGGTCGGGCACGATCTCGGTCCGCGCGACCAGCATGGGCCTGCCGATCGCGATCAAATTCGAACGCAGCGAATACCAGTACGGTGCGCAGGCGCTCGCCGATGAGATCCTGCGCCTGACCCGGCGCTCGACCATCGCCGCCGCGGCCCGGCTGCGCGAGATCTACAGCGAACAGGCGCAGATCCCCGACCAGCTGCTGGACCGGATGAACCTGCCCACCCGGCGCCAGGCGGTCGACGAGCTCGATCGCATCGACGACGCCGACACCGGTCAGACGAGTTGGATGAGGCCACTGTGAGTGCGGAAATGGATGCCCTGGTCGCCGGTGTCACCGGCAAGCTCGAGGCGCTGGAGGCGGCGCTGTACGGGTTGAAGCAGGTCAACGGGCGATTCACCACCGAGGACGGACTGGTCACCGCCGAGGTGAACAGCGACGGCGCGCTGGTCGCGCTGACCCTGGACGAGGGGATCACGGCACTGGCGCCCAGCGAGGCCGCGCAGCTGATCCTGACGGCGTGCAAACAGGCCACCGAGAGCGCCGGCGCGGCACGTTCCAACATCATTGCGACACTGAACGAATCGCTCACCGGGTCCGCGCCGACGGGGTCTGAGCAATTAGCACCCGGGCCGGATAGTGCCCGGCGCTGAAGCTCGATAGGCTTCGCGTCATGGCTTCTGGAGACATCGTCCCGATCGAGCTCGGTCTGACCGATGGCGATCTCGTCACCCTGTGGGCACCGCGCTGGCGCGACGGTGACGACGAGTGGGAGGCGTTCCTCGGTCACGAGGACGACCTCTACGGTTTCGAGTCCGTTGCGGAGCTGGCGGCGTTCATCCGCACCAACACCGACAACGACCTCGTCGACCACCCCGCCTGGGCGATCATCGCCGGGCTCTCGGCGGCGGAACTGGAGCCGGAGGAGAACTTCAGCTTCGATCTGGTCGCCGTGCCCGAGCTCGCCGCCGGTGATCCGGACGTCGATGTCGTCGGCGAGCTCGAGGACACCCTGGCGATGGTGCGCAACATCGGCGAGGTGTGCGAGCTCGATGTGGTGACCAAGTTCTTCGGGTCCAACCCGATCCTCGGCGCGCTGGCCAGCGGGGCGAACACGTTCGCGGGCCGCGACGGCGAGGAGCTGTGGGATCAGGTCGGCGCCGCGATCGTCAAGGGCTGGGACGACGTGCTCGACGCGATCGACAGCGTCGTCAGCACGCCCGACGTCGACGCGGCCGCGGTCGCCGTCGCCGAGGCCGAGCTGCTGGCCGCCGAGGAGAACGTGGTCGACGCCGACGACGTCGCCGAGGAGGACGAGGAGTTCGAGCCCGTCGACCTCGACGCCGAGGACGACGAAGACGAGGACGAGTCGTTCTGGCACGAGGTCGGCATCGACCCGGTCAAGATCGTCACCTCCGACGGCGAGCAGTACACCCTGCGCTGCTACCTCGACGACGAGCCGATCTTCCTGGGCAACGGCCGCACCATCACCGTGTTCGGTTCCGAGCGCGCGCTGGCCCGCTACCTGGCCGACGATCACGAGCACGAGCTCGCCCGCGTCTCCACCTTCGCCGAGGTGCAGACCGCGGCGGTCGACGGTTCGCTCGAGGTCGAGGTGACCGACGAGAACGTCTACGTGCTCACCGGTCTGGTCGACGATCTGGCCGAGGGCCCGGAAGCGGTCGACGTCGAACAGCTCGACCTGGCCGTCGAACTGTTCAGCGATGCCGCCGACTACGCCGACGACGACAGCGTGGAACAGGCGCTGGCACCGTCGACTCCGCTCGGCTGGTACGTCTCCTACCTGCTCAACCCCGACCCGAACCGGATGGCGCCCAACCCGCCGTTCGCCGCCGAGGCCCAGCAGTTCCGTGACCTGCAGCGCGCGTTCGAGGCGCGGCTCGTCAGCGAGTAGCGCGGAAACAGCAAGCCGGGGTGGCACCGTCGTGGTGCCACCCCGGCGTCGTTTCAGCGTGCTACACCATCATCCGAGCAGGACCGCGTAGCCCGGCTTGATCACCTCGTCGATGATCTTGAGACGGTCGGGGAACGGGATGAACGCCGACTTCATGGCATTGATCGTGAACCGCTCCAGATCGCTCCAGCCGTAGCCGAAGGTGACGACCAGTTTGAGCATCTCCTCGCTCATGGTGGTGTCGCTCATCAGCCGGTTGTCGGTGTTGACGGTGACCCGGAAGCGCAGCCGGGCGAGCAGGTCGAACGGATGCTTGTCCAGCGAGGGCACCGCGCCGGTCTGCACATTCGACGACGGACACAGCTCCAGCGGGATGCGCATGTCGCGCACATAGTTGGCGACCAGGCCGAGCTGGGCGTCCTCGATATTGCCGGGCACGGTGATGTCATCGGTGATGCGCACGCCGTGGCCGAGCCGATCACAGCCGCAGAACGCGAGCGCCTCATGAATGGAGGGCAGGCCGAAGGCCTCACCCGCGTGAATCGTGAAGTGCGCGTGGTTGGCTCGCAGATACTCGAAGGCGTCGAGGTGCCGGGTGGGCGGGAAGCCCGCCTCGGCGCCCGCGATGTCGAAGCCGCCGACCCCGCGGTCCCGGAACCGCACCGTCAGCTCGGCGATCTCCCTCGACCTGGCCGCGTGCCGCATCGCCGTGAGCAGACACGTCACCCGGATGATGTTGCCCTGCTCGGCGGCGATCGCCTCACCCTCACGGAAACCCTCGATGGTGTGCTCGACGACCTCGTCGAGAGTGAGACCCTTCTCCAGATGCTGCTCGGGGGCGAACCGCACCTCGGCATAGACCACACCGTCGGCAGCGAGGTCGATCGCGCACTCGCGCGCCACCCGCCGCAGCCCCTCCGGGGTCTGCATCACGGCAACCGTGTGGTCGAAGGTTTCGAGATACCGCTCGAGCGATCCACTGTCGGCGGCGTCGCGAAACCACGCCCCCAAACTCGCCGCGTCGGAAGCGGGTAATTCGTCGTAGCCGCAGTCGGCGGCGAGCTCGAGCACCGTCTCGGGCCGCAGACCACCGTCGAGGTGATCGTGCAGCAAAGCCTTCGGTGCGCGTCGGATCGAAGCAAGGTCAAGGGGCGCCGGTCCAGTCATGTTTAGACGGTAGCGGCACTCGCCGATCCCGGCAGCGAACTCGCCCCGTGGCAACCGTCTCGTTGATTATCCGACCTGCAACGGACTATTGCGGGCCATGCGCAGTGCACCCGCGCGGCCTCGACGGCGGCGCTCCAGCGCCAGCCGGCCCACGCTCGCCTCAGCCGATCCGGCCGAGGACCAGCTCGCCCTGCTTCCCTTCGGCGCTCGCTTCGACAGTCACCGCGTCCGCGAGCTCGGCCACCGCGCCGTCGAAGGCTTCCGGCGTATCGGTGTGCAGGGTGAGCAGCGGCTGACCGGCGACCACGACATCGCCCGGCTTGGCGTGCATCTCGATCCCCGCGCCCGCCTGTACCTGTTCGCCCTGGCGGGCGCGGCCCGCGCCGAGCCGCCAGGCGGCGACGCCGACACCCATGGCGTCGAGCCGGGTGAGGATGCCGCTCGACTCGGCCCGGACGATCTCGGTGTGCCGCGCCTGCGGCAGCGGCGCGTCCGGGTCGCCGCCCTGCGCCTGGATCATCGCGCGCCAGTGGTCCATGGCCCTGCCGTCGGCGAGGACGTCGGCGGGGTCGACGTCCAGCCCGGCCTGGGCGACCATCTCGCGGGCGAGGGTGAGGGTCAGTTCGACCACGTCGGCCGGTCCGCCACCCGCGAGCACCTCCACCGACTCGGCGACTTCGAGCGCGTTGCCCGCGGTCCGGCCGAGCGGGGTGTCCATCGCGGTGAGCAGCGCGACCGTGTTCACGCCCGCGTCGCGGCCCAGCTCGACCATCGCGGACGCCAGTTCCCGCGCGCCGTCGAGGGTCTTGAGGAACGCGCCCGACCCGACCTTCACGTCCAGGACCAGCGCCGCCGTGCCCTCGGCGATCTTCTTGCTCATGATCGAGCTGGCGATCAGCGGAATCGACTCGACGGTGCCCGTGACGTCGCGCAGCGCGTAGAGCCGCTTGTCGGCCGGAGCCAGATCCGCGCCCGCCGCGCAGACCACGGCGCCGATCGCCGGGTCGGCCAGGATCTCGCGCATCCGCGGCACGCTGACATCGGCCTGCCAGCCCGGGATCGACTCGAGTTTGTCCAGCGTGCCGCCGGTGTGGCCGAGGCCGCGGCCCGACAGCTGGGGCACCGCCGCGCCACAGGCCGCCACCAGCGGGGCCAGCGGCAGGGTGATCTTGTCGCCGACGCCGCCGGTCGAATGCTTGTCGACGGTGGGCCTGGGCAGGTCGGTGAAGTCCATCCGGCTACCGGAGCCGATCATCGCCGCGGTCCAGCGGGCGGTCTCGCGCCGGGTCATCCCGCGCCAGAGAATCGCCATGGCCAGCGCCGACATCTGCTCGTCGGCGACTATCCCCCGGGTGAACCCGTCCACCACCCAGTCGATCTGTGCGTCGGACAGTTCCCCGCCGTCGCGCTTGACCCTGATGACCGATACCGCGCTGTGGCTGTTACCGCCTCTCCGCGACTTCGGGCCAGACTTCAGCGCGGACGGACTCCCGTCGGCGGCCGGCGGCAAGTGGGTGGAGCGTTCGTTCGTCCCCGACGAGTTACCCATGTGCCCACTAAATCAGTGGTTACGGGCCATTGCCAGTCCGACCGGCCGTCAGATCGTCCGGACCGAACGCGTACGGCAACAGCTCTCTCAACGGCTTCGGTCCCTCGGCATGAGCGACGAGCAACTCGCCCCCGCCGTGCTCGAACAACAGCTGCCGGCACCGCCCACACGGCATGAGGATTTCCCCTCGGGAATCGGTCACCGAGACCGCGATGAGACGCCCGCCACCGGTCGCGAATAAGTTACCGACGAGTACACATTCGGCACACAGGGTTAGCCCATATGAGACATTTTCCACATTGCAACCGCTCACAATTCGACCGGACGTCGTGAGAGCTGCCGCACCGACCGGGAAACCCGAGTACGGCGCATACGCCAGCCCCATAGCGTGAATTGCCTTGTCGTGCAAGGTATTCCAGTCGATTTCGGGCATCGCGAACCTCCAGCCGATCCCGCCGAACGCGTCGGCAATCAGGCCTCCGCACCAGTATCCGGCAAGGAGAAAGGTAAACCTAACTCGGCTGATTCGCACGCAACGCACGGCACGCCGAATTAGTTCCGCGAAACAGAGAGGATTAGAGTCAGCCGAAGATCGGTTCAGGTTCCCGGCGGCGGGCCAGCGCTCGAGAACACAGCGCAGCCACCTGGGCATTTGCCTCTCCACGCATGCCGGCGTCGGATCTGTGACCGGGTCCATCAACGACGTTGGAGGCACCGCACTCTATGACCACGATAGAAGCTCCGGCTCCGGCCCAGCCGAAGCGGAAGAGCCTGTACCGCGGCGACCCCGGCATGTGGTCGTGGGCGCTGCACCGGATCACCGGTGTCACGCTCTTCTTCTTCCTCTTCGTGCACGTGCTGGACACAGCACTGGTTCGGGTAAACCCCGACACCTACGACCACTCGATCGCCATCTACAAGAACCCCGTGGTCGCGTTGATGGAGATGGGCCTGGTCGTCGCCGTCCTGTTCCACGCGCTCAACGGCGTCCGGGTCATCCTGGTCGACTTCTGGTCGCAGGGTCCGCGCTTCCAGAAGCAGATGCTGTGGATCGTGCTGGCCATCTGGGTTCTGGTCTCCGCCGCAGGCGTCGGCCGCCAGTTCTTCTACCTGCTGACGGAGCACTGATATGTCTGCACCTATCCTCGGCAAGTCCTACGATCGCCCGGCCAGCCTCGACGCGCCCCGCTCCCCCCGGGCCAAGTCGAACAGCAACTTCGAGAAGTACGCATGGCTGTTCATGCGTCTGTCGGGCCTGCTGCTGATCATCCTGGTCCTCGGCCACATGTTCATCATGCTGATGATCGACGGTGGCGTGAACCGCCTGAACTTCGCGTTCGTGGCCGGACGCTGGTCCAGCCCGTTCTGGCAGTTCTGGGACCTGTCCATGCTGTGGCTGGCGCAGCTGCACGGCGGCAACGGTCTGCGCACCATCATCGATGACTACTCCCGCAAGGACTCCACCCGGTTCTGGCTCAAGACCATCCTCGTGGTCTCGATGATCCTGATCGTGAGCGTCGGCACGTACGTCATCTTCACCTTCGACCCCAACATCACCGGTTAGGAACAGGCCACCTCGCATGAGTGAATCCCGTCCGATTCAGGAGCATCGCTACGACGTCGTCATCGTCGGCGCCGGTGGCGCGGGTATGCGCGCGGCAATCGAAGCAGGCCCCCGGGCTCGCACCGCGGTCCTGACCAAGCTGTACCCGACGCGCAGCCACACCGGCGCTGCCCAGGGTGGCATGTGCGCCGCGCTGGCCAACGTCGAAGAAGACAACTGGGAATGGCACACCTTCGACACCGTCAAGGGTGGTGACTACCTGGTCGACCAGGACGCCGCGGAGATCATGGCCAAAGAGGCCATCGACGCGGTCATGGACCTGGAGAAGATGGGCCTGCCGTTCAACCGCACGCCCGAGGGCAAGATCGACCAGCGTCGCTTCGGTGGCCACACCCGTGACCACGGCAAGGCGCCCGTGCGTCGCGCGTGTTATGCCGCCGACCGCACCGGTCACATGATCCTGCAGACGCTCTACCAGAACTGCGTCAAGCACGACGTCGAGTTCTACAACGAGTTCTACGTGCTCGATCTGGTGATGACCGACACCGAGCGTGGCCCCGTCGCCACCGGCGTCGTCGCCTACGAGCTGGCCACCGGCGAGATCCACGTCTTCCACGCGAAGTCGATCGTGTTCGCCACCGGCGGCTCGGGCCGCATGTACAAGACCACCTCGAACGCGCACACGCTGACCGGTGACGGCATGGCGATCGTGTTCCGCAAGGGCCTGCCGCTCGAGGACATGGAGTTCCACCAGTTCCACCCGACAGGCCTCGCGGGCCTGGGCATCCTCATCTCCGAGGCTGTGCGTGGTGAGGGTGGCATCCTGCGCAACGCCTCCGGTGAGCGCTTCATGGAGCGCTACGCCCCCACCATCAAGGACCTCGCGCCGCGTGACATCGTCGCCCGCTCGATGGTGCTCGAGGTGCTCGAGGGCCGTGGCGCCGGGCCGAACAAGGACTACGTCTACATCGACGTGACCCACCTCGGCGAGGACGTGCTCGAGGAGAAGCTGCCCGACATCACCGAGTTCGCGCGCACCTACCTGGGCGTCGACCCGGTCAAGGAGCTCGTGCCGGTCATGCCGACCTGCCACTACGTGATGGGCGGTATCCCCACCCGCATCCGTGGCGAGGTGCTGCGCAACAACACCGACGTGGTCCCCGGCCTCTACGCCGCCGGTGAGTGCGCCTGCGTCTCCGTGCACGGCGCGAACCGTCTGGGCACCAACTCGCTGCTCGACATCAACGTGTTCGGCCGTCGCGCCGGCATCGCGGCCGCCGAGTACGCCCAGCGCACCGAGTTCGTCGAGATGCCGGAGAACCCGGCGCAGATGGTGCAGGACTGGCTGTCGCTGATCCTGTCCGACCACGGCAACGAGCGCGTGGCCGACATCCGCACCGAACTGCAGTACACGATGGACATGAACGCCGCCGTGTTCCGCACCGAGGACACCCTCAAGCAGGCCCTCACCGATATCCACGCGCTCAAGGAGCGCTACACCCGGATCACGGTGCAGGACAAGGGCAAGCGCTACAACAGCGACCTGCTCGAGGCCGTCGAGCTGGGCTTCCTGCTCGAGCTGGCCGAGGTCACCGTCGTCGGCGCGCTCAACCGCAAGGAATCGCGTGGCGGCCACGCCCGCGAGGACTACCCGGATCGCGACGACGTGAACTTCATGCGGCACACCATGGCGTACAAGGAGGGCCCGGAGCTCATCTCCGAGATCCGCCTCGACTTCAAGCCGGTGGTGCAGACCCGCTACGAGCCGATGGAGCGTAAGTACTGATGACTGCTGTAGCCGAACCCACCACGCAGAAGCCGGCGCCCGTTCCCGAGGGCTCGGTCATGGTCACCGTCAAGGTGGCCCGGTTCAGCACCGAGAACGACAAGGGCGCGTACTGGGACTCGTTCCAGGTGCCGGTCCTGCCGACCGACCGCTTCCTCAACGTGCTGATCTACATCAAGTCCTACCTGGACGGCACCCTCACCTTCCGGCGCTCCTGCGCCCACGGTGTGTGCGGTTCGGACGCGATGCGGATCAACGGCGTGAACCGGCTGGCCTGCAAGGTGCTGATGAAGGACATGCTGCCCAAGGGCGACAAGACCCTCACCATGACCGTCGAGCCGATCCGCGGCCTGCCGGTGGAGAAGGACCTCGTCGTCGACATGGAGCCGTTCTTCGACGCCTTCCGTGCCGTCAAGCCGTATCTGATCACCTCGGGTAACGAGCCGACCCGCGAGCGCATCCAGTCCCAGCACGACCGCGCCCGCTTCGACGACACCACCAAGTGCATCCTGTGCGCCTGCTGCACCACCTCCTGCCCCGTGTACTGGAGCGACGGCAGCTACTTCGGCCCGGCCGCGATCGTGAACGCCCACCGCTTCATCTTCGACAGCCGCGACGAAGCCGCCCGCGAGCGCCTCGACATCCTCAACGACGTCGAAGGCGTGTGGCGCTGCCGCACCACCTTCAACTGCACCGACGCGTGCCCCCGCGGCATCGAGGTCACCAAGGCCATCCAGGAAGTCAAGCGGGCCCTGCTCTTCACCCGCTGACCTTCCCCCGGTCCCCCGAAGGCCGCCTTCATCGAAAGATGAAGGCGGCCTTCGCCGTTTCCGCCTACCGGTAGTGCGCCGCGGCGTCGAGGACGGCGGAGCGGTAGGGGCGGCCGAAGAGGATGGCGTGGGCCAACAGGAGGGTGAGGTTGTGGAGGGGGATGCGGGATTGCCAGTCGGGTGAGAGGGGGTGGATGTCGTTGTAGGCGGCGATGATTCGGGGGAAGTGGGAGGCGGCGCCGAAGAGGGTGAGGGTGGCGAGGTCGGTTTCGCGGTGGCCGCCGTGGGTGGCGGGGTCGATCAGCCAGGGGGTGTCGGCGGGGCCCCAGAGGATGTTGCCGGGCCACAGGTCGCCGTGGATGCGGGACGGGGGTTCGGGTGGGGCTTCGATGTGGATCGATTCGACGGTGGTGGCATCGGCGGGGTCGAGGGCGCCCGCGTCGACGGCGAGTTTCAGGTACGGCAGGATGCGGTGCTCGCGATACCAGATCGGCCAGTCGTCGCCGGGGGTGTTGTCCAGGGGTAGGCCGCCGAGGAAGCCGTCGGTGGGGGCGCCGAAGGCCGGGGCGCCCGCTCGGTGGGTATGCGCCAGGGCCGCGCCGAATCGTTCGGCGGCCGCGCGACTCGGTTCGGCGTGGTCGATCCACTCCATCAGCAGGAGTTCTTCGGTGACCGCGTAGACCTCGGGCACCGCGACCCCGCGTGCCTCACGCAGCCAGCGCAAACCCTCCGCTTCGGCCGCGAAGAGACCGGCGGGCGCAGCCGTGGACTCAGCCGTCGGTGCGGCGGAAACGCCACCGGGCCAGGTCTTGAGAAACAGCTGCGTCCCGTCGTCGAGCACGATCCGCTCGGCGACACAGATCGATCCACCCGAGACAGGCGTCGTTCGCAAGCGCTGATGCGCGAGGAAGGTCGGCAGCAGATGCGGGTTCGCTCGCAGAAACGGCAGGTCCACGCGGCCATCTTGCCCATCCGGCGGCGATCGCGGTCGGCGAACCGCCCGAATGCCGTGACCACTCTTTGTAAACAGGTATTACTAAACGCTGTTCATAAACTGCGTCGGCATGGTCTCATGGACTCGGAACGTGTTCTACATCACCCGCGAGAGCGGCGTGACGGACCGGAGGAGACACCCGTGATCAGCCCGAATATCCCGGCAGGATTCGATTTCACCGACCCCGACCTGCTGGCGACCCGATTGCCGATCGAGGAGTTCGCCGAGTTGCGGCGGACGGCGCCGGTCTGGTGGTGCGCGCAGCCGGACCGGGCCAGCGGGTTCGACGACGGTGGCTACTGGGTGGTGTCCAAGCTGGCCGACATCAAGGAGATCTCGAAGAATCCCGACGACTTCTCCTCGCACGAGAACACCGCCATCATCCGGTTCAACGAGGAGACCACGCGCGAGCAGATCGACATGCTCGGCAACATGCTGATGCTGAATCTGGATCCGCCGCAGCACACCAAGATCCGCCGGATCGTGTCCAAGGGATTCACCCCGCGCGCGGTGGAGAATCTGCGGGCGGCGCTCACCGAGCGGGCCGAGCGGATCGTGTGGGAGGCCAAGAAGACCGGGCGGGGTGACTTCGTCGAGCAGGTCGCGTGCGAACTGCCGCTGCAGGCCATCGCCGAGCTGATCGGCGTGCCGCAGGAAGACCGGATGAAGCTGTTCGACTGGACCAATCAGATGATCTCCTACGACGATCCGGAGTTCGAGGGCAACCACCACACCGCGACGGCCGAGGTGATGGGCTACGCCTGGAACATGGCCGAGCAACGGCGCGGGTGTCCCGCCTCCGACATCGTCACCCAGCTGGTCAACGCCGATGTCGACGGCGAGCATCTCGGCTCGGACGAGTTCGCGTTCTTCGTCATCCTGCTCGCGGTCGCAGGCAACGAGACCACCCGCAACTCGATCACCCACGGCATGAAGGCCTTCGTCGACAACCCCGACCAGTGGGAGCTCTACAAGGAGCAGCGCCCGCGCACCGCCCCGGACGAGATCGTGCGCTGGGCGACGCCGGTGACCGCGTTCCAGCGCACCGCCACCCGCGATCTGGAACTCGGCGGTCAGCAGATCAAGAAGGGCCAGCGGATCGGCTTGTTCTACAGCTCGGCCAATTTCGACGAGGAGGCCTTCGCCAACCCCTTCGAGTTCGACGTTCTGCGCAACCCCAACCCGCACGTCGGCTTCGGCGGCACCGGCACGCACTACTGTGTCGGCGCCAATCTCGCCCGCCTCGAGATCGATCTGATGTTCAATGCCATCGCCGACGCGATGCCGAACCTGCGCCAGGTCGCCGATCCGGTGCGGCTGCGCAGCGGCTGGCTCAACGGCATCAAGCGCTGGGAAGTCGAATACGCTTGAACCGAGACGTGATCGAGGGGGTGGCCGGGTGACGGGCAAGACGCGAGGCCGTGCGCCGCTGGTGACCGATGCCGATATCCGGCGGGTCTCGCGGGCGCTGCTGGCCGAGCAGGGTCCGGACGCGGTCACCCTGCGGGCGATCGCCCGCGAACTCGGGGTCACCGCGCCCGCGCTGTACCGGCACTACGCCTCGCGCGACGAGTTGATCGAGCGGATGCGGGTCGAGTTCTGCGCCGATCTGGCCGAATACCTCTCGGCCGAGATCGAGCCGCTGCCCGATGACGGCGCGGTGCAGTTCCTGGCCATCTGCCGCGGCTTCCGGCGGTGGGCGCTGGCGAATCCGAGGGAATTCACCCTGGTGTTCGCCTCGCCCACCTCGGGCCGGTCGATGATGCGCCGCTTCGACGAACCCTTCGGCCGGATCTTCCTCGCCGCGGCGGGCAGGCTGCTGGCCGGTTTCGAGATCGCGACCCCGCCGGGCGAGACCATTCCGGCCGAACTCCGCGACGACCTCATCGGTTTCCAGACCGAACTGCTCGCGATGCTCTCGGAGTCCGGGCAGAAGTTCCCGGCCGAGAAGCTGGACCTCGGCGTCACGTACCTGATGGTGCAGATCTGGGCCCGGCTGTTCGGTCATGTCACCCTCGAGGTCTTCGGGAACTACCCCATCCCGCTGGCCGACCCGGAGATCATGTTCGACGCCATGCTCGCCGACCTGGCCCGCACCACCGGTTTCGCCGGCTGAGGTCTGCTACGTCTCGACTCTGTCGGTGCGGTGGGCCAAGATCGAAGCGGTAACCGACAGGGACGGGGAGTGACTGGCGATGGAGCGCGAGCAGTTCGTGCAGACGGTGATGGCGAGCGTGCGGGCGCACGGGGTCGGCGATGCCGAATACTCCGCCGACGACTTCAGCGTGCACCACAGCGATGGCCGGGTCATGTATCTGGGCAACATCTTTCGCGAGTGCGAGGGCCTGGAGCCCGAGGAGCGCGAAGACCGGATCACCACGTTCGTCGCCGCGATGACCAGTTCGCACGAGGTGCCCGAGGATTGGGATTCGGCGCGCCCGCTGCTGCGCTCGGTGCTGCGTCCGGTGACACTCGGCCAGGATCTGCCCCGGCCGCTGCATCGCGCGGCGTTCCCGTTCGTGGACGAGGTGGTCGTCGTCGACCTGCCGCGGACCCGGTCGTTCGTCTCCGCCGATCAGGTCGCGACGTGGGGCGTCACCGCCGAGCAGGTCTTCGCCGAGGCGCGAACCAACCTGGCGGCGCTGGCCAAGCCCGGCTCGCCCGATGAACTCCAGATCGTGCGCTTTCTCGGTGACCCCGACGCCTATTTCGCCTCGTGGCTGCTGGTGCCCGGTTGGCTGGCCGGATACGCGGGCGGACAGTTCCGGCCGGTCGCCTTCATCGCCGAAAACGATTCGCTGCTGGTCGTTCCCGACGATCCCGAACTGCTGGTCGAGGTGTTCGAGATGGTGGAGCAGCAGTACCGCGACGCCGCCCGCCCGGTCTCGCCGCAGGGCTACACCGTGAACGAGGACGGCGCCGTCGTCCCCTTCGACGAGGCGGGCGAGCACCCGTCGATGCCGCTGGCGCTGCGGGCCCGGGCAGGCCTGGCCGCGACCGAATACAGCATCCAGACCGACTACCTCAACAACACCTTCGAAGAATTCCTGGAACTGCCCGACCTCGACATCGACCCCGCCTACGCGGCCACCGTCAACTACGAGGAATCGACCGACGGCGCCTTCACCTCGGTCGTCTGGGGCGAGGGCGTCGAATACCTGCTCCCCGAAACCGATGTCGTCCGTTTCCTGCGCCGCGACGACAACGACGAGGTAGAGCTCCTGTGCACCGTCCCCTTCCCCACCGTCGTGGAAATCCTCGGCCTCACTCCTCTACCCACCCTCGAACCCACCCGCTTCGAAGCCCGCACCTGGCCCGACCCCACCGCCCTCGCCCGCCTCGTCGCCGCCGACATCGAACAGTAGGGCTCACTCCAGAGGTGGTGCGGTGGACCAGGTTTCGCCTGCGATGACGAGGTGGTCCAGGTAGCGCAGGCCTACGGTGGTGGCTGCTCGGGTGAGCAGGGTGCTGGCGCGGCGGTCGTCGAGGCTGGGGGTCGGGTCGCCGGAGGGGTGGTTGTGGACTACGGCGAAGGCTCGGCCGTCGTGGCGCAGGACGGTGTTGAGGATTTCGCGGACGGGAACCGCCACATGGTCGATGGCGCCTTCGGCGACGAAGGCGCGGTGGCGCAGGCGGTTCTGGGTGTCGCAGATGAGGACGAGCAGGCGTTCGACTCTGGCACCGGCGAACAGGGGAACCGCGACGCGGGCGATGTCGTCGGGGGTGGCCAGTTGCGGGACCGATTCGGTGGTGCGGGAGCGGGTGCCGAGGTGAAACGCGGCGATCACCGTTGCCGCTTTGGCGGGCCCGATGCCCGCTCTGCGGGCCAGTTCCTCCGGTCGCGCCGCGGCGAGTTCGGCCAATCCGCGGTATTCGCCGAGCAATTGGGCGGCCAGCTCCAGCGCGGACTGCCCGCGCGTGCCCTGCCCGAGCAACAGCGCGAGCAGTTCACCGTCGCTGAGCGCGTGCGGGCCGAGTAGCAGCAGCCGCTCGCGCGGACGCTGGGTGACTGGCAGATTCGCGATCGGTACCGACATCGTTCCCCCTGCGGATCGGCGACGAGGACGATGATCCCAGCAGGTACCGACAGATTCGCGGCGCAGCTATCCTTCGGCCACCGGTTCGGCGCCGACGACCGAGTCGGCCGGTGGTGCGCTGAAGATCGAATCGGCCATGAGCCGCTCCAGATTGCGAAGCTGGCGCTCGTGCACGACGATGCGCCGTAGCGCCTCGTTGACGGTCGCGTTGCTGTCGGCTGTGCCCATGATGTCGGCTGCCGCGGCCAGCAGGTGCTGATCGAGATCTATCCGCAGGGATCGCAATCGTCCTCCTTCGTCGGTCGCAATCTTGCGTTATTCGCGGCGCGCGCGTCCGCCGATTCACCGCGTCGTTACCGAATAATCGCGTTCGCAAGTACGCACAGCAACCGTGCGGAGCCGCGTCGATCACCCGTCAGCAAGCGCACAGAAAACCCTGATGATCGCCGGAATCAGCGGGTGAGCGGCATCCGAACTGTGCAGTTTGCACAGTTGTGCGCGTCGTTGTTGTCGCCATGGCGGCGCGGTGCTTGCCTTGAGGCATGTTCTCCGAGGCACAGCTGTATTCGCCGGTGACGCGCGAGCGCGACGGCGATGTCACCGTGCACCTGAGCTCGGATCACCCCGGCGTCAACGACGAGGTCTACCGCGCGCGGCGCAACGCCATCGCCGCGATGGCACTCGACTACACCAAGGGCAGCCCGATACCGCACGTCGACTACACCGACGAGGAACAGGAAGTCTGGCGGATCGCCTCGGCGGAGCTGGCCCGCAAGCACGAGATCTACGCATGCGGCGAAGTGCGCGAGGCAGCGGCGAGGCTGGCCCTTCCACGTGATCACATCCCGCAGCTCGACGAGGTCTCCAGCCTGCTCGGACCGCTCACCGGCTTCAGCTACGTGCCTGCAGCCGGCCTGGTGCCGCTGCGCGAGTTCTTCGGGTCCTTCGCCGAGCGCACCTTCCACTCGACCCAGTACATCCGCCACCACTCGGCGCCGCTGTACACCCCCGAACCCGACGCGATCCACGAGATCATCGGCCACGCCAACCAGATCGCGAGCCCGCGCTTCGCCGCGCTGTACGAGACGGTCGGCGCGGCGGTCGGCCGATTGCAGACCCAGACCGCCCTCAAATTCCTGGCCGACGTGTTCTGGTTCTCGCTCGAGTTCGGCGTTGTCCGCGAGGGTGCCGAGATCCGCTGTTACGGCGCCGGATTGCTGTCCTCCTACGGTGAGATCGACGAATTCCGACACGCCCGGCTACGTCCGCTCGACGTCGCCGAAATGGGCACCATCGAGTACGACATCACCCACTACCAGCCGGTGTTGTTCTGCGCGGAGTCGGTGAATCAGATCGTCGATGTGCTCGGCGAATTCTTCGCGACCATGGACGACGAGACACCGGCCAGGCTCGGGCACCGCCCGCACCCGGTGGCATAGCTCCATTCGAAAACGTTGTTACAGAACACAGTTCAGCATTCTCCCGTTCTCATCTACTGAGATCTGACAGGCGCGACGGGCTGATCGGCTGTTATTTTCGACCGGTTCTTCGAGCTTTTTGAAAGGGTCGGGTAGACCGAAAATGACTGTGGATGTGACAGATACGCAAGCCGAACAGAACCCCGAGCCGGAAGCGCCCTTGTGGCTGCAAGGCCGCGAAGCGGTGATCGCCGCCGCCGCGCCGGAGGAATGGCGCGGCAATGTCCCCGACTACGCACTGAGCCACGAGGTGATCCCCCGCGAGCGCAGCACCGAGCACGCTCCCGGCTCACTCGAGGCGATCGTCGAGGACCTGGTGAAGGTCTTCGAGATGGAGGTCTCGCACAAGGGAGATCCGGCCACCTGGCTCTCGGTCGTCGCCGAGCAGTACCGCGGCCGGGTCAACGGCGGCGAGTGGCAGGACGCCGAGGAATTCGCGCGGATCGGCAGCTACAACATCCTGATCGGCGACAACCCGTTCTACGAGGCCGCGAACGAGACCTTCGAGTCCTCGCACACGGTCTTCCACACCGCGTTCCCCGGTGGCTTCTTCTGGGAGGTCATCGAGGTGCTGTCCGGCCCGCCGACCGTGAGCTTCCGCTGGCGGCACTGGGGCAAGTACGAGGGCGAGTACAAGGGCCACCAGCCCACCGGCGAGCAGATCGAGATGTTCGGTGTGACCATCGCCCGCGTCAGCGAGGACCTGCGCATCCTCGAGCTGGAGCACTTCTACGACAACAACAAGCTGCTCGGCCCGCTGGCCCACGGCTGCCCGGTGCAGCACGGCAAGTCGGAGTGATCAGGCCTGATCGTCGAACGGCAGGCCTGCCTGCAGGAATGTCAGGGCGTCGCTGACGTTGGTGGCATTCATCGGAGTGGCGGGCGCGATGGCGAGCATGGAGCCGATCATCGCGCCCGCGGCTACCCGCACATCGAAATCGTCCGCGGACCGACCCGTGTAGTCGGCCAGCAGCTGGGCGGCGAGTTCGATACTGCGCAGAAATTCCAAACCGATCGCCGAGCGTAGTTCCGGCACGTGGAACAGCAGCGCCTGTCGTTCCTGCTCGAAGGCGAGGTCGGCGGGCGACATCCGCCCGAACACCGCCGCGGTCGCGGTGCGGATGGCGGTGATCGGATTCAGGCCGCGCGGGAGCGTGGCCAGCTCCTCGATCATCACCGGGTCCTGGTCGTCGGCGATGACCAGCTGTTCCTTGGTCGGAAAGTAGCGGAAGAAGGTACTCGGGGACACCTCGGCCGCCGCCGCGATCTGCTCCACCGTCGTCTCGGTGTAGCCCTGTTCCCGGAACAGCCGGAACGCCTCGACCCTGATCGTTCGGCGGGTCCGCTCCTTCTTCCGCTCGCGCAGCGACATCTCAACCGGCATGTATCGATTCTGCCGCATCCGAGTCGGTAACCGGTGCCGTCGGTCGCCGCAGCGCCAGCGCGGTCACGAGTCCGGCGACCAGACACAGCGCCGCGCACAGCCCGAGCATCGTGTCCATGCCCGCGACGAAGGCCTGCTGCACCTGCCCCAGCATCGCCGGATCACCGGTCTCGCGCGCGACCGCGACGCCCGCGTTGACACCGTCGGAGATCGGCGCACGGTCGAGCGCGCCGAGGTCGGCCCGGTACCGGGTGGACAGCACGGTGCCGAGGACAGCCACGCCGATGGTGCCGCCTGCCTGCCGAAGCGCTTGCAGCAGTGCCGAACCCGAGCCGGAACGTTCGGCGGTCAGCTCGCCCATCGCCAGGCCGACCGCGGCGGGCATGACCAGGCCCATCCCTGCGCCGAGCACCGTCGTCCACAGCGCTGTCAGCCCGTAACCGCTTTCGACCGTGGTGAACGCGCCGAGTCCGAGGCCACCGGCGAGCACGAGCAGTCCGGCGGTGATCACCACCCGCACGCCGAGCCGGGGCAGCAACAGGTCGACCAGTCTGCTGCCGATGACGAGTCCGCCGATCAACGGCAGCAGCCGCAGCCCGCTGCCGAGCGCGTCGACGCCGAGCACCGCCTGGAAGTACTGCGGGACGGTGAAGAACATGCCGAACATCGCGAAGCTGACCAGGATCGAGATCGCGGTGCCCCACCGGAAGCCGGGCGCGGCGAACAGCGCGAGGTCGATCAGCGGATACTCGGTGCGGCGCTGCCACCACAGGAACACGGCGAGCGTCGCCGCCCCGGCCGCGACGACGAGCCAGCCGACCAGGTCGTCCCAGCCGCGTTCACCGATCCGGATGAAACCGTAGGTCAGCCCGAGCATGCCTGCCGCGGAGAGCAGTGCGCCGAGGAGATCGACGCGAAAAATGGTGTCGCTCTGTGATTCCGGCACCAGGGTGGCGACGGCCAGCGCGCCGATGACGACCAGCGGCACATTGATCAGGAACACCGAACCCCACCAGAAGTGCTGCAGCAGCCAGCCGCCGAGGATCGGGCCGAGCGGCAGGCCGATGGCGGTCGAGGTGACCCAGATCGTCAGCGCGCGCTGCCGCTCGACGGGGTCGGCGAACAGCACCGGCAGCACCGACATCGACAGCGGCACCAGCGCGGCGGCGGCGATGCCGAGCACCACCCGCGCCACGATCAGCTGGCCGGCCGATGCGGCGAGCGCGCAGGCCACCGAGGCCGCGCCGAACAGCACGAGCGCCGCGAGCAGGACCTTCTTGCGCCCGTACCGGTCGCCGAGCGCGCCGGCTGGCAGCATCAGCGCGGCCAGCGCGAGCGTGTAGGCGCTGCTGAACCATTGCAGCGCAGCGGTATTCGCGTGCAGGTCGACCGCGAGGGTCGGCAGCGCGACAGTGAGCACCGTGACGTCGAGCCCGATCGTGAGCATCGCCAGGGCGAGCGCGCCGAGCGCGAGCCAGCGGCGGGTGGCTTCCGTCCGCATATCTCCTCCAAAAATGACAGTTACTATCTTTTGCTAGTAACTCTCATTTGAGAGTCTATGTCAAGATCCGTCCCCGGCCGACGCGCCGTCGCCGCGAGGGCTCGCTACTCTCTGAAGCGATGAAGATCCGTGAACTCGGCGTGCGCGCCGCCTGTACCCTCGGCGCCGCCGCGATCGCCGCGGTCATGGCCAGCGCTCCCGCCACCGCCGTGCCGACGACCGATGCACCGCCGAGCAACGGCTCGAGCACGACGACCACACCCCCGTTCACCACCCCGAACACCGACAGCTGCCCGCAGCGGACGCAGCCGCCGCCCCCGGTCGACACCTCCGAGGTGCCCGCCCCGGGCGAACCGACGCCGAGCGCACTGCCGGTGCCGTCGCCCGCCATCGGCGGCGATCGGCTGAGCGGGTGCGGCGTCGTCCTGCCCAAGGGCGCGCCCCCGCTGCCCGCCGACATCTCGGCCACCTCGTGGATGGTGTCGGACCTCGACACCGGCCGGGTGCTCGCCGCCAAGGACCCGCACGGCCGCTACCGGCCCGCCAGCACCATCAAGGTCGCGCTCGCCATCGTCGCGCTGCGCACCCTGGACCTGGACACGGTCGTCATCGGCACGCAGGCCGACGCCGACGTCGACGGCACCAGGGTCGGCATCGGGCCCGGCGGCCGCTACACCAACCGCCAGCTCATGCAAGCGCTGATCATGTGCTCGGGCAACGACGCCGCCCATGCCATCGCCACCCAGCTCGGCGGCGACAAGGCCGCCGTGGCCAAGATGAACGATGTGGCGAAGTCGTTGCGCGCGTTGGACACTCGCGCGGCGACCCCGTCCGGTCTCGACGGCCCCGGCATGAGCACCTCGGCCTACGACCTGTCGGTGCTGTTCCGCGAGGCGATGAACATCCCGCTGTTCGCCGAGCTCATCCACACCGAGCAGGTCGACTTCCCCGGCTACCCGGCCAACCCGGCGATCCCCGACGACAAGGACCACCCCGGCTTCCCGATCGCCAACGACAACCAGCTGCTCTACAACTACGAGGGCGCGATCGGCGGCAAGACCGGGTTCACCGACGACGCACGCCAGACCTTCGTCGCCGCGGCCGAACGCGACGGCCACCGGCTGGTCGTCACCTTGCTCAAGGCCGACGTGCGCCCGATCCGGCCGTGGGAACAGGCCGCCCGCCTGCTCGACTACGGCTTCGCGCTCGACGCCGACGACCGGATCGGCAAGCTGCCCGAAGCGGGCAGCGAGGCAGTGCAACCCAGCGTGCCGCTGGCCTCACCCCCGCCGCGCGCCGACGGCTCGCAAGCCCAACCCGACCGGCAGCCGCATCAAGCCGCGCGCGTGGCCACGCTGATCGGCGCGCCGCTGTTCGTCATGGTGGTGCTGCTCTGGTTGCGGCGAGCGTCCCGGCGCAGGCGCTGAGTCAGCGACGCCTGCCGAACACCATCAGTGCCAGCGCGGCGATCGCGCCCGCACCGAAGTAGGCCGCGCCCGTGCCGGTCGACATGGTGCGCTCGACCACGCGCGGCCGGATGACCACCGCGTTCGGCGGCGCGATGTCGGCGCTGCGCTCGTTGTCGGCCGAGGTCGCCGCCCACGCGGTGGCGAAGAGCAGGATCCGGTAGGTGATGTAGCTGAACACCATCAGGCCGATGATCGAGCCGAAGGTCGCGCCCGCCGGGCTGCGCAACACTATCTGCAGGTAGAACGCGGCGATGACCTTGAACACCTCGAACGCGATCGCCGCCAGCGCCGCCGCCCGCGCGGCACTGCGCAGCGAGACCGGCTCACGCGGCAATCGCGCGATCATCCAGGCGAACACCGCCCACGAGGCGAGCAGGCCGAGCCCGATCGACACCACCGACAGCACCACCGTCGCCCCCGGCAGATGATCCGCCCCGATCGCCGCGAGCAGTTGCGCGCCGAGATCACTCTGCGCGAGCGCGGACAGCCCGAGCGAGACGACGGAGGCAAGACCGAGGCCGATCAGCGCGCCGACATCGGACAGTTTGCTTCGCCACCAAGGACTTTCGGGGCTCTGCACCTCCCACTGCTCGGTGAGCGCCGCCCGCAGGTTCGCGATCCAGCCGAGCCCGGTGTACAGACCGACGACCAGACCGAGCAGACCGACGGTGCCGCGCGAGCGGATCGCCTGGTCGATGAGGTCGTTGATCTGGGTGCCGAAGGAACCGGGAATGTTCTCCTTGACGCTCTCCTGGAGCTGGGTCAGCAGATCGGGCTGACCGGCCAGGATGAAACCCGCCACCGAGAAGGCCACCATCAGCAGCGGAAACAGTGACAGCACAGTGAAATAGGTGATGCCCGCGGCGAAGTAGTCACCGCGTTGACGCTGGAATCGCCCGCCCGCCCTGACCAGATGATCCAGCCAGGGCCTGCGCCCGATCTGCTTCTCGACCGCGGCCGAGATATTGTCGACGACCTGCATGGCACGCGCCCCTTCAGCCGAAAACCTCAGGCGCGCACCGGGTCAGCGAGCCAGGAAGCCCACCCGGTCGTACACCTGAGCCAGTGTGTTGCCTGCGATCTCACGCGCCCGCTCGGCCCCCGCGGCGAGGATCCGATCCAGTTCGGCCTGATCGGACAGGTACTCCTGCACCTTCTTCTGGACGGGGGTGACGAATTCGACCAGCGCGTCGGCCACGTCGGCCTTGAGATCACCGTAGCCCTTGCCCGCGAAATTCTCCTCCAGTGTCACGATCGGAGTTTCGGTGAGCGAGCTCAGGATGACGAGCAGGTTGCTCACGCCCGCCTTGTTCTCGGGGTCGTAGCGGATCTCACGCTCGGTGTCGGTGACCGCCGACTTGACCCGCTTCGCGGTGATCTTCGGGTCGTCGAGCAGGTTGATCAGGCCGGCGTCGGTGGAGGCCGACTTGCTCATCTTCGCGGTCGGATCCTGCAGGTCGAAGATCTTCGCGGTGCCCTTGACGATGTGCGGCTCCGGCACGACGAAGGTCTTCTTGAAGCGGGTGTTGAAGCGCTGGGCCAGGTTTCGGGTCAGCTCCAGATGCTGGCGCTGGTCCTCGCCGACCGGCACCTGGTGCGGGCGGTAGAGCAGGATGTCGGCGGCCATCAGCACCGGGTAGGTGAACAGGCCGACGGTCGCGTTCTCCGCGCCTTGCTTGACCGACTTGTCCTTGAACTGGGTCATCCGGCTGGCCTCACCGAAACCGGTGATGCAGCTCAGGACCCAGGTCAGCTCGGCGTGCTCGGGCACCTGGCTCTGCACGAACAGGGTGGACTTGGCCGGGTCGACGCCGAGCGCGAGCAGCTGCGCGACGGCGCCCTTGGTGCGGGCCCGCAGCGCCTTGGGGTCCTGGCTGACGGTGATCGCGTGCATATCGGGGATGAAGTACAGCGCGTCGAAGTCGTCCTGCATGGTCACCCAGTACTGCAGCGCACCCAGGTAGTTACCGAGGTGGAAGGAGTCGCTGGTGGGCTGGATGCCCGACAGCACCCGCTGCTTGCGTTCGGCCGTCGCGGCCGGGGCAGGACTGGACATGCCCCTGATCTTTCCATGGCCCTCAAGCGGAATTTCGCTGCACCCAGTTGCGCGGATCGACCCCGGGCATACTCGGCTTGCCCGCCTTGACCATTCGCTGTTCGCGCCGGGCGAGCAGCTGGTACGACGGCGTGCTCGGCCCGGCGAGCGCACCGGCCAGTACCCGGGGCGCCAGCGGCGGGGCGACGTGCGCGGTGCGCAGGCTGCGGCACAGTGTGCTGTAGGCGAGCTGATCGGCGATCCCCCACTCGATGCCGTACATCCGCCGGATCCGGTCCGGGAGACTGCCTTGGACCAGCAGATACAGCGCCGTGCCGACCTGCTCGGCGGGCGGGCGCAGCCGGTAGGCCTTGCGGTGGCCGGCCAGGTAGGAACCGACCAGGTGGGCCTCGTCGGTGAGGAACAGCTCCGCGGAGTTCAGGTAGCCGTCGAAGTACCGGCGGAAGGCCGGGTAGTCGGCGGGCGCCGCGTCGCGCGGCATGCCGAACAGCTCGCCCCAGCGGACGTAGTCCTGGTAGAGGTCCTCGCGTTCGGTGGCGGTGAGCTCGCGCACCAGCCGGTCGTACATCGCCTCGGCCGAGTCGAAGGTGAAGGCCATGGTCATGAACATCAGGTGCGGATCGTGGGCCGCGTAGGCGGTGCCCGCCGGATGGTGTGCGCCCGCGTCCTCGGGCAGCGCGCCGACGACCTTGTCGTGCTTGCGCCGGGTGAAGGCCAGCGCGCGATCGGCTTCGGCCTTGCTGCCCAGGAAGACCGCCTCGAACAGGGCGCCGGTGACGGCCAGCCGGGTGTAGGGCGTCGCGCGATGCGCGGTGTGCTCGCTGGTGCCGACGAACAGCAGCGGATGGACCGCGCCGATCACCAGGGCCCGTACACCGTAGGTCAGGCCAACCGCCCGCTTGCTCATCACCCTGCGGATCATCGAATCGTCGGCGAAATATCCGGGTTCGCCCTGCCGTGCGGCCATGCTGTGCCTCCTCGTCGAGTGCATCTGGCAATAGAATCCACCAGATTTGGTAATCTGGCAAGAGTCCCTACCAGAAAACTATCGACGAACGGCAGCACGCAGAATGGATGCTGTGACAGCACAACGGACATACGGTGGCGTCTCGGCGCAACAGCGACAGGCCCAGCGCCGTACCGCCCTGCTGGACGCGGCGCTCGACATCGTCGCCGAAGAGGGGCAGGCCAAGCTCACCGTCGCCGGGCTGTGCGCCCGCGCCGGGCTCAACGAGCGCTACTACTACGAGAATTTCGAGACTCGCGAAAGCGTGCTGGAGGCCCTGCTCGATCGCATCGCCGAGGAACTGACCGGCGCGATCGTGGCGGCGTTGACCACCGCGCCCCCCGACAGCCGGTCCCAGTCGCACGCCGCGATCGACGCGGGCATCTCGGTACTCACCGACGATCCGCGCAAGGCGCAGGCCGCGCTGATCGCGGGCATGGCGACCCCGGAGTTGCGGGCGCGCACCGCCCGTACGGTGCGGGCCTTCGCCCGGCTGGTCGCCGCGGAAGGCACCGGCTTCTACGGGGTCGAGGTCCCGCAGAACCTGGTCGACTTCCGCGCGATCTACCTCATCGGCGGGCTGACCCAGACCCTGACGACCTGGCTGGCCGGCGATCTGGATCTCACCCGCGAGGAACTGATCAACCAGGTCACCGAGGTGTTCGTGCTACTCGGCGACGACCTCGCGGGCCGCTACCGCTGACGGACAGTCGGCACCGCGGGCCGACCAGCGCGACCTGGACCTGCTAGGGCTGGGCCGGGAGCGGCACACACGCGTCGAGCATGACACCATCGCATTCCGCGGCGGAGCCGGTCGACAGCGCGTTCAGCAGATTGCCGAGCAGATCGCTGGACCCCGCGGACGGCTCGGCGATCTGCGCGATGCCGGCCTGGTCGCCCGGTGCCGAATCGGCGTCGGCCACCGCCATTCCGGTACTCGCCACCATGATCGCGGTGAAGATGCTCGCGCTCGCCAGTACTCGCTTCAACGTTCTCTCCTCACGGGCGACCTCGGAACGGCCGCACCGGCGACGACGTTAAACGGACTGATCAGTCTTCGGCAGCCGCCAATTCCGGTGGCAGCGGAAACCCCGGATCATTCCGTGAGGGCTACGGCGCCGAAGGTGTCCGGCTCGCCCTGCAGGACGACGCGGAAGGCGACGTCGCGGCGGGACCAGTAGGCGGCGCAGTCGCGCATGGCGCTGGCGAACCAGGCGCGTTCGGCGGGCTCCTCGGCCAGCACGTCGGCCGAATTGCGCACCACCGCGACGTAACCGGGCGCGTCGCCGACGAAATCGTCCAGGTCACGCAGGCATTCGTCGAAGGCGTCCTTGTTCGCGCCGAAGTAGTACGGGAACTGGAAGGCCGCGGCGAATTCGTCGAAGAGTGCGGCGGTGGTACGCATCTTGGGGCCGCGGAGTTCGCGGACCCGGTAGTCGGCGGGCGAGTCATAGCGGACGCCGCTGAACGCGGCGGCATCGACGGCCAGCGCGCCGAACACCGGCTGCGACACGGCGGGCGCCTCGGTGGTGGGATGAGCAAGAAACTGCGACAACGTCATTCGCATCAGCGCATCCTCGTGAAGGTCTCGTAGTGGTCGCCGGTGTACCAGGCCGTCCCGTCGCTGCCGGTGACGATGCGTTCGGCATCACGCCCCCGATTGCGCTGCTTGGGATTGACGTCCCACTCCTGATAGGTCACCGGCTTGCCCGCCGAATCCTTCGGCGGCAGTTTGGTTCCCCGGTTCATCCACTGCTCACCGCCCTTGGTACCCGGCGCGTTCGCCGAATCCGGCCAGCGGCCCCCATCGATCTCGAGGAGGGTCGCGTAGGCGCGATCGGGCACGCCCGCAGCCGTGTTGCCCGGCGCTGCGCTGGCATTCCCGATGGGCGGGCCCGGTTTCGGCGCGGCCTTGGTGGTGGTGATCCCGGCGACCGCGCGAGTGGTGGTCGCCGTCGTGGCGTCGTTGCCGCCGCGTCCGGTGAACAGGGTGAACCCCACCGCGAGAACGATGAGCAGCAGTCCGCCGAGCAGTCCGAGCGTTTTGCGCGAGAGATTCACCGGTACTGCACCTTGACATCCTCCCGGCCATGAATGACCGGGATTCCTACCAGCACCCTTCGGGCGCTCTCAGTGGGTTCCTGTTTCACAGGGACGTGCCTTCCGCTAAGCGGCTGGACTTACCGTCCCTCCGCAGGCGTTTAACCTCTCGGCCTGCCCGGCCGCGAGGATATTGATTGCCGCGTTGAGATCACGGTCGTGGGTTGCGCCGCACGCGCAAGACCATTCCCGAACATACAGCGGCTTCTTGTCACCGATCAACCCACACGCCGAGCACAACCGAGTTGACGGGAACCAGCGGTCGACCCTGGCGAACGAACGCCCGTACCGACTGGCTTTCTCTGCCAACATGCGGGTGAACATGCCCCACCCAGCATCATGGACCGACTTCGCCAACCGAGTACGAGCCAACGCGGCAATGCACAAGTCTTCGACGAATACCGCTTGGTTATCACGGATGATCGCCATGGCATACTTGTGCGCCCAATCACGCCTGGTATCAGCCAATTTCGCATGAATCCTCGCCACCTTCACGCGGGATTTCGCTCTATCGCTGGAGCCCTTGTGCTTGCGGGACAACGCTTTCTGCGCTCGCCGCAACCGGCGTTCTACCTGACGCAGGTACCTTGGTGAGGCGATCGTTCTCCCGTCGGACAGCACCGCGAACGTCGCCAAACCCAGGTCGATCCCCACCTCGGACTCGACCGGAGGCAACGGCGAATCGTCTACCGACACGACGAACGACGCAAAATATCGACCCGCCGGGTCCTTGGTGATCGTGACCGACGACGGAACCGATGGCAGTTCCCGTGACCACGAGAGTTTCAACTCCCCGACCTTGGCTACATAGAGTCGGCGGTTCGGGCGCAGGCTGAACCCGTTGCGGGTCAATCGGATCGACTGACGATTGTCTTTGCGGGACCGAAACCGTGGTGGCGCAACCTTGCCACCCTTGCGTTTGCCCGTGACCGAGGCGAAGAAGTTTCGGTACGCAGTGTGCAGATCAGCCAACGCCTGCACCAGCACTACCGACGATACTTCCCCCAACCATGCACGTTCCGGAGTCTTCTTCGCGGTAGTGATCACCCGGGTTTGCAACGCCGCGCCCCTGATGTAGGGCAACCCGGCAGTGTGGGCTTGCAGCCGAGCGCGTAGCCCATCGTTGTACACCACCCGCGCGCATCCGAACGCGAGCCAACGAAATCTGTTGGCCGGGCGTCGGATAGACGCGGAAGTTGTACCGGAGCTGCACAAACCCGACCATATCATCACGCTATGACTCGCGGCGATCGGAATCCGCACCTCCTGCAGCAACAACGACCCCGGGTGCTACCGCGGCGTTCGGTGACTCCCCGGCACCGAATCGCAGTCGCGCGGGCTGCAGCCCACATTGCCGTAGCCGGTAGGTCCGGTCCCGCTGCTACACGGGCCTAGGGCGCAACAGTAGACACGGCGAGCGCGAGCAGAATCAGCGGACATCAGTAGTCCGCACTGAAGCCGATAGCCGACAGTGCGACGGTTTGAACGTCGCTTGCCTCCGCAGCGGTCAACCACGCATCCAAGTTGCCGAGAGAACCGCGACACACAACCCGGTATGGCGAACTCAGCTCCCATCCATACGGCGGTTCGGGGGCCCGCCGGACCGACAACGACCGAAGTGCAGCCCGCTCTGCAAACGCATTCAGCCGTTGCTGTACCGGTTCACTCACTTGGCGCCCCGCTTCGGTTCCCCCTTGTCGAGCGCTTCCAATAGTCGACGAATGATCGTCGGTGGGGCAACCTCCACCTGATATAGCCGCTTGGTACCCGGTATCCGTTTAGGCAGTGTCACTTTCCCCTCCTGATGCTCGGCCGATGGCTGCACACCCGGCGTTGCGGCCCCTCTCCCCAACGCCGGGGTGCTGTCAAGATTTTGATCGGCGTGAGGCGAAACCGTCTACGCTAGACATATGCGTCTGAAATACGCTGGAAGCATGAACGCGACAGGCGATGTGATCCGGCGTCGCCGGAAACAGCTCGACATGTCGACGTCATCACCGGCACCAAGCTTGCCGATGTCCTCGGTGTCTCCGTCAACGAACTAGCTGGGCGCGCGTCCCACACGCTCGATCTGTCCGGCGACTGGTGGGCCGCATGGCAGACATGGGGCGATACTGGCGAACGTGTCGACGTACACGAACTCGGCATGGTGCAAGACGGCTCGTTCCTCGAATTGGACGGGGCACGCGCCCGCCCAGTAGACGAAGGTTCGTACACATGGCGTGGCGAACTTCGGTTGTGGGACAACGAATCTCTGATGGGCTGGTACGTCGCGACCGAAGGTGCGGTCAGGTCCAAAGGATCGTTGTACTTTGCGCTGCATCCGCAAGGGCTCGCGCTGGCCGGTTCATGGGTCGGCCAATCCGCTGCCGGTCTCGTGATCCGTGGTTGGGGTGCGATCGTCCGGCACAAGCGGCTCGCTGTGCCTTTGGTAGACCTGCTCAGGGCTACTGATGGAAACTTGACCGCATGGCCGAAGAGTCTCTAGTCACCGTCACGATTACCGCTGAAACCGCAGAGTGGCTAGCCGAGTTCACTCGCCGCTTGGTGGCAGACCGGCTAGCCGCGTGCGGGAACATCGTTCCGGCGGTGCGGTCGATCTACTCGTGGAACGGTGAAGTCCAGGACGACGCCGAAGCGTTGGTGCTGATCCACACTCGTGCATCGCTGGTCGACGCGATCATCCGCAGAGCGGACGACGAACACCCGTACGACACTCCCCAGGTCTTGGCTGTCCCGCTTACCGGCGCACACCCGGGGTATGCAGCGTGGGTGGTCGAGCAGACCATTGGTTGATCTGAGCAAGCCGGAGCCGGGCAAGCTGCGTGCACACGCTTGGAAGAACCCGGTCACCCAGTACGTCCTGGTGGCGGGCTGCCACGGCCTCGAGATCGCCGAACGATTGTACCTAAACCATCTGGACGCGCTGGCCGAGGCTTTCGTGCCGCTTCCGCCGATATACGGCCGTTGCGGCACTACTCCCCGTCTACGCGAGATGGGAAAAAATGCTTTTCGGGACTACCGAATCAGCACTCCCTGACGATGTACACATCTGTGTACGAAATGCATTCTGCGCGAGAAGTTTAAGATTCACCGGTACTGCACGGTAACGGGAGCGTGGTCGGACCACCGCTGGTCGTAGGCGGCGGCGCGTTCGACTACAGCCTGCTTGGCGCGGGTGGTCAGCTCGCCCAAGGCGAGCTGATAGTCGATCCGCCATCCGGAGTCGTTGTCGAAGGCGCGGCCGCGGTAGGACCACCAGCTGTAGGGGCCCGCGACGTCGGGGTGCAGGGCACGCACCACGTCGACGTAGCCCGCGGCCAGCAGTTCGGCGATCCAGGCGCGTTCCTCGGGCAGGAAGCCGGCCGACTTCTGGTTGCCCTTCCAGTTCTTGAGGTCGACTTCGGCGGGGGCGATATTCCAGTCCCCGCTCACCACGAACTCCCCGGTGCGCGTCTTCAGGTAGGCGCCGAGCTCGGCCATGAACCGGTACTTCTCGTCCTGCTTCGGGGTGTTCTCCTCGCCCGAATGCACGTACACGCTCGCGACGGTGACCTCGCCGAAGTCGGCCTCGAGATAGCGCCCCGATTCGGCGAACTCGCTGCTCCCGAACCCGATCCGCACCGCGTCGGGCGCGCGCCGCGACAGAATCCCGACCCCTGCCCGCCCCTTCGACTCCGGTTCGGCGTGCGAGAGCACCCACCCCGCGTCGAGTGCGGGCGCCAGCGCGGTGGCGACCTGCGCGTCGGTCGCCCTGGTCTCCTGCAGGCACACGATGTCGGCTTCGGTCGCGTCCAGCCACGGCAACATGCCCTTGGTGGCGGCGGCGCGCACGCCGTTGACGTTCACAGTGGAGAGGATTATCGGCACCGAACGACCGTACAATGGCTAGTCAGGAATGCTCCCCCCGGACACTGTCGTCCAGGAAGGGGTGAATGACGATGACGTCACGCACCGCCAAGTCCACTGTCCCCGCCGCGCCTGTCAAGGCATTGCACCTCGGGTCCGGTGACCCGGTCCTGCTGCTGCACGGGTTCATGTTGTCGCCGCACTGTTGGGAGCAGGTCGCGCGGCGAATGTCGTCGAATTGCGAGGTCTATGCCCCGGCCTTCGCCGGGCACTGGGGTGGACCCAAGGTCGAGGGCTGGTTTCTGGACGTCTACGCGCTCGCCGATCAGATCGAGGACCAGCTCGACGCGCTGGGCTGGCGCACCTGCCATATCGCGGGCAATTCGCTGGGCGGCTGGGTGGGTCTCGAGCTGGCGCGCCGCGGCCGCGCCCGCACCCTGACCACGGTGGCCGCGGCCGGCGGCTGGGCCTCGCCCTCGATCAGCCAGGTCAGGGTCGGCCTGAAGTTCGCCGCGATGATCCCGTTCGTCGAGATCGGCAGGCTGCTCGGCGGGGTGGCGATCAACAATGCGCTCATCCAGCACGTGGCCGCGCTCCTGCTGAGCAAGAACACCGGCGCCGTCTCGCGCCGCGACCTGGCGACCATCATCACGGCCGTGCTGCGCTGCGACGCGATGATCCCGCTGATCCTCGGCAGCCTCCGCGCCCCGGGGATGGACGACCTCGGCGAGCTCACCACCCCCGTGCGCATGCTGCTCGCCGAGTACGACCGGATCATCCCCAACCGCGTCTACGCCACCCGCTACCTGCGCGAACTCCCCGACTCCGCCGACCGCATCCTGGTGCACGGCGTGGGCCACGTGCCGATGCTGGAGGCGCCGGACCGCATCGCGACGCTCATCGCCGAGCACATCTACGCCAGCCGCGGGCACCTGCGCGCGATCTGAACACACGAGAACCCGGCCGCGCGAACATCATTCGCGGCCGGGCCCGGATGCCTACTTGCCGAGCAGACCCTTGGCGATGTGGGTCACCTGGATCTCGTTGCTGCCCGCGTAGATCATCAGCGACTTCGCGTCGCGGGCGAGCTGCTCCACCCGGTACTCGCTCATGTAGCCGTTGCCGCCGAACAGCTGCACCGCCTCCATCGCCACCTCGGTGGCCGCCTCGGAGCAGTACAGCTTCATCGCCGACGCTTCGGCCAGGCTCGGCGGCTTGCCCGCCTTGCCCCGCTCGAGCACGTTGAACACCATGTTCTGCACATTGATCCTGGCGATCTCCATCTTGGCCAGCTTGAGCTGGATCAGCTGGAAACGCCCGATCTCCTGACCCCACAGCGTGCGATTGCGCGCGTAGTCGACGCAGAGCCGGTGACATTCCTCGATGATGCCCAGCGCCATGAAGCCGACGCCAACCCGCTCGGCGGTGAAACTTGCTCTGGCGCTTTCGCGTCCGTCGCCGCCGCGGTGCTCCTCGGTCTCGCCGAGCAGCCGGTCGCGGCCGAGCCGGACATTGTCGAAGAACAGCTCGCCGGTCGGTGAGGAGTGCAGGCCCATCTTCTTGAACGGCCGGCCCTGGGTGAGGCCCTCCATACCCTTGTCCAGCACGAAGGTCAGCACCTTGCGGTGGCGTTTGTCGGCGCCGTCGCCCTCGTCAAGCTTGGCGTAGACGATCATCACGTCGGCACACGGGCCGTTGGTGATGAAGGTCTTCTGCCCGTTGAGGATGTAGTCGTCGCCGTCGCGTTCGACGCGCGTCTTCATGCCGCCGAACGCATCCGAGCCCGAGTCGGGTTCGGTGATCGCCCAGGACGCCACCTTGCGCAGCGTGACGATGTCGGCGAGCCAGCGTTCCTTCTGGGCCAGGGTGCCCCGCGACATGATGGTGGTGGCGCCGAGTCCGATGCTCACCCCGAGCGCGGACACCAATCCCATACAGACACCGGACAGTTCGCTGATCAGCACCGCCATCATCGACTGCTGCCCGGCGAACGGCGACCCACCGCCCCCACCGGACTTCTCCCCCGGCCCCGCCGCTTCCTTGGCGAGCATCTTGGCGACGGCGTCCTCACCCATCGCATCGATCCCGAACTGGCTGAACAGTTTCCGCAGGATCGGGTACGGCAGCATCTCACCGCTGTCGAGGGCGTCCAGGTGCGGGCGCACCTCCTTGTCGATGAAGGTCCGCACGGCATCGCGGATCATCAGATCGGTTTCGGACCATTCGATCATCGTCGTCTCCTCCACGCTCGCCGCTCAGGGCAGCCGCACGGCGATGTCGTCGATCGCCCACGGCCCTTCGGTCTCGATGGTCTTCACGTCGTGCCAGCCGGCCAGCTCCGAGATGGCCCCGCCCTGCACCGCGAACACCTTGCCGGTGATGGGGCACTTGTCCGAGGCCAGGTAGGCGACCAGCGGCGAGATATTGGCCGGACTGAAGGCGTCGAAGCCGCCGGATTCCTCGGCCGCGGCGGCCTCGGCGGCGAACATCTCGCCCATGCCCGGGGTGGCCAGGGTGAGCCGGGTACGGGCGATCGGTGCGATCGCGTTGACTCGCACGCCATAGCGGCCCAGTTCCTCGGCCGCGACCTGGGTGAGCGCGGCGATCCCCGCCTTGGCCGCGCCGTAGTTGGCCTGGCCCGCGTTGGGCAGGGTGACGCCCGACGCCGACGCGGTGTTGATGACGGCCGCGTTGGGCTGATTGCCCGCCTTGCTCTGAGCCTTCCAGTAGGCGGCCGCGTGGTGCAGCACGGCCGCATGGCCCTTGAGGTGCACGGCGATCACCGCGTCCCACTGGGCTTCGTCCATCGAGGCGACGAAGACATCGCGCAGGATGCCCGCGTTGTTCACCACGATGTCGAGTCCGCCGAACTCCGACACCGCCTGGGCGATCAGGTTCTGCGCGCCGTCCCAGGTCGCGATGTTGTCGGTGTTGGCGACCGCGTCGCCGCCCGCGGCCCGGATCTCGTCGGCGACCTGCTGTGCCGGGCCGACGTCGGCGCCTTCGCCCGCATTACTGCCGCCGAGGTCGTTGACGACGACCTTCGCGCCTTCCCGCGCCAACAGCAGCGCGTGCTCGCGGCCGATACCGCGGCCCGCGCCGGTGATCACGGCGACCTTGCCTGCCAGGGAACTCATGGGTGACTCCTGTTTGTGAGGGGGTTCAGTCGGCGATCACGGCGAGGCCGTCGCTGAGCACGACATCCTCGCCGCGCACCGTCTCGAACGCGTAGGTGGTGACGCCGTCGGCGCTGGTGACCGGCCAGATCCGGGTCTGTAGATCGTCACCGGGGAACACGAGCTTGGCGAAGCGCACCGCGAAGCGCCGCAACCGGTGCACATCCGACCCGGCGGCCGCGGTGAGCACGCCCCAGGAGGCCATCGCCATCGTGCACAGGCCGTGCGCGATGATGCCGGGCAGTCCGGCGTCCTTGGCGACCTGCTCGTCGAGGTGCAGCGGCACCGGGTCGCCCGAGGCGGGCGAGTACCGGAAGGTCTGGTCGTCGTCGACGTGATGGTCGACGACCGCCGACGGCGCACTCGCGCGCAGACTCTCGTCGAACCGGTGCGACGGCGCCTGCTCTCCCACCGACTTGCCCGCGTCGATATTGCGGAAGAAGGCGGTCAGGTACTGCTCGTTCACCACTTCGCCTGCGGCGTCGCGGCATTCGACCAGGATGGTGATGGTCGTTCCGGTGGACTTGCTGGTGTAGCCGACCGCCTTGGCCCGCGAGACCAGTTCCTCGCCGGGCCGGATCGGCCGGTGGAAGTGGAAGTCCTGCTCGCCGTGGACGACCCGGCCGAAGATGTCCATCGGCGCCACGTCGATGACGGGCATCATCATGGCTTCGAACACCGGGACGATGGCGAATACCGGCGGCGCGACCTCGCCGGTGCGGTGCGCCTCGATCGGATCATTGGTCGCCGCGGCGTATTCGGCGATCCGCTCCGCGGTGACCGCGAATTGCTCGGCGTCGCTCCATTTTTCCAGGCCCGCGTCGTCGAACTCGACGACGCGTCCCGATGCCTGCGCTGTCATCCCGGCGCCCTACGCCGAGGCCAGCGCGTCGAGCTGGTCGAGGGACTTGTCCAGCTGGGTGCGGCCGTCCTTCTCCACCGCCTTGCCCAGCGCGCCCTTGATCAGCGCGCCCTCGAAGTCGCCGGAAACCAGGATGACGCTGCCGGAACCCTCGGGCTTGATGTCGAAGGTGAATTCGGTACGCACACCGGCCATTCCGGCCCCGGCGAGGGTCAGCCGGTTCGGCACCTCGACGGCCTTGACCGTCCATTCCATCTTGTTCGCCATGCCGAGCATGACGATCTTGGCGACGAGCCCGGCGCCCTCGACCAGCACGGCGGGCGGCTCCTCCATGAACTTCTCGTGGATCGTGAACCACTTGCCCCAGGTCTGCGGGTCCGAGACGACGGCCCACAGCGCTTCGGGAGTGGCGGTGACGGTCTTGGTGGCTTCGATATGTCCCATTGCGGTACTCCTCAGTGCGGGTCAGCGCACCGCGCGCTGGTAAGCGGTGACCACGGCGGCGCCGCCGAGGCCGATGTTGTGCTGCAGGGCAGCGGTGACGTCGTCGACCTGGCGTTTGCCCGCGGTTCCGCGCAGCTGCCAGGTGAGCTCGGAGCACTGGGCCAGACCGGTCGCGCCGAGCGGATGCCCCTTGGAGATCAGGCCACCCGACGGGTTGACCACCCACTTGCCGCCGTAGGTGGTCTGGCCCGCGTCGATCAGCTTCCCTGCCTCGCCCTCGCCGCAGAGACCGAGCGCCTCGTAGAGCAGCAGTTCGTTGGCGGAGAAGCAGTCGTGCAGCTCGATCACCTGGAAGTCCTCGGCGCCGAGCCCCGCCTGCTCGTAGACCTTCTGCGCGGCGATGACATTCATGTCGTAGCCGATGAGGTTCTTGGCCGTGCCATCGAAGGTCGAGGCGAAGTCGGTGGTCATCGCCTGCCCGACGATCTCGACCGCCTGGGCCGACAGGTCGTGCCGGTCGACGAACGCCTCGCTGGCGAGGATCGCCGCGCCCGAGCCGTCGGAGGTCGGCGAGCACTGCAGCTTGGTGAGCGGGTCGTAGATCATCCGCGAGCCCAGGATGTCGTCGAGCGAATACTCGTCCTGGAACTGCGAATACGGGTTGTTCACCGAGTGCTTGTGGTTCTTGTAGCCGATCTTGGCGAAGTGCTCGGCGGTGGTGCCGTACTGCTTCATGTGCTCACGGCCCGCCGCGCCGAACATCCACGGCGCCACCGGGAACAGCACCTCGGAGATCTCCGCGAGCGCCATCACGTGCTTGCCCATCGGCTGCTCGCGGTCGTCCCAGGTGGAACCGAGCGAGCCCGGCTGCATCTTCTCGAAGCCGAGCGCCAGCGTGCACTCGGCCAGCCCGCCCCGGATCGTCTGTGCCGCGAGATAGAGCGCCGTGGACCCCGTGGAGCAGTTGTTGTTGACATTGACCACCGGAATGCCGGTCATACCCAGCTCGTAGACCGCACGCTGCCCCGAGGTCGACTCGCCGTAGACGTAGCCGACATAGGCCTGCTCGACCTCCCGGTAGTCGATGCCCGCATCGGCCAGCGCCTTGGTCCCCGCCTCGCGGGCCATATCCGGATAGTCCCAGGCCCGGGTGGTCCCGTCGGCCTCCTCGACCTGCTTGCGGCCCGGCTTCTCGAACTTCGTCATCCCGACGCCGACCACGTAGACCTTGTTAGCCATCGAACTCCCATCCTCGTGCCTGGCCACAAACATACAGCCCTGAATGTATCTTCACAATGGGTTTTCGTGACCCCGGTCACGAACGCACGAAGGCCGTACCGGGCGACAGCTTTCGCCTGGTACGGCCTTCGTATTCGTCGGTCAGAGAAGTTTGCGGACCAGCGGGAGTGGGAGGGTGCGCAGGGCGAGGCCGATCGGGAGCCAGGGCCAGTCCGGGACGTAGGCCTTGGCGCGGCGTTTTTCGATGGCGGCGACCATGGAGCGGACGCCGGTTTCGGTGTCGACCATGAGCTTCGGCTCGTGCTTGATCCGGTCGTTCATCTCCGAGCGGATGTAGCCGGGGTAGATCACCGAGACGTCCACGCCGGGAACGGCTTCCGCGCGCAGGCCCTCGGCCAGTGCGGCGACGCCTGCTTTGGTGGCGGCGTAGGTGGTCAGCGTCTTGGGCATGCCGCGCAGGGCGGAGATGGAGGAGATCATCACCAGGTGGCCCCTACCCTGGGTGCGGAAGATCTTCATCGCCGCCTCGGTCTGGGCCAGTGCGGCAAGGAAATTCACCATCGCGGTCTCGCGGTTGGCGTCGTGGCGGCCGGTGCCCAGTGGCGCACCCTTGCCGAGGCCCGCGTTGACCACCACGCGGTCGATGGTGCCGAATTCGGCCGCGAACTCGTCGAAGACGGTGAACACGGCGGCGGCGTCGGTGACGTCGAGCTGTCGCACCGAGACGGCGCGATCGGGATGCGCGGTCAGGATCTCCGCGCGCAGTTCCTCGAGCCGCGCGGTGCGGCGGGCGCACAGCCCGAGGTCATAGCCGAGGGCGGCGAACTGGCGGGCCATTTCCGCGCCGAGACCGGAGCTGGCGCCGGTGATCACGATGGTGCCCCGGCTCACGACACCACCGCCTGCGCTGGTGCCCGCGAGGGCTCGATGTGCGATTCCATGGGGCCACGCTAGTCATCCGGCGGCCGCTGACGTCGCCGATGCGCTGTAACCGCGGCATTTCCGCCCTGAGCGCTGCCCCTTTCCCCAGCACCGCCCTACCCGAGGCGCGCCGCGATCAGCGGGAACCGGCGACGATCACGGCAGCCGCCGCGGCGCGCAGGTCCACCATGGCGCGGTGCCAGCGGCGGTGCGCGCGGTCGGGGTCCGGGACGACGAAATTGGCGACCAGGATTCCGCGCAGCGCGTCCATCGCGGTGTAGGCGAAATCGCGGGCGCCCTTGCGGCGCAGATCGTCCGGGATCAGCTCGGCGACCGCTTGCAGCACCGCGGTATTGACCAACGGTTCGACCTCTTCCATCGCCGCGGCCAGCACCGGATCGGTCCGGCCCGCCACCCACAGCTCCACCGTCGCGATGAACAGCGGGCCCTGATGCAGGTCCCACAGGAACTCGAGGGCGGCGCCGACCGGATCGTCGCCGACCCTGACCCGCGTCATCTCGCTCATCGCCGCCGCCACCCGTCGCTCGGCCAGATGCTTGATCGCGGCGACCACCAGATCGTGTTTGGAGCCGAAGTGGTGCACCTGCGCGCCGCGGGTGACGCCGGCGCGTTCGGCGACCCGCGGCGTCGTCGTGCCCGCGTACCCGTATTCGACCAGGCAGTCGATGGTCGCGTCGAGCAGGCGCGTGCGCATCTCGGTGCTGCGCTGCTCCTGGGTACGCCGCGGCGGTCGGTCGGCTGCGGTGCTGGTCATCGGCCGATCTTACCTCTTACATACAGACCTGAAGGTAAGCGGTGGCCGGCCGGGTCAGCGCGCCGCGACCAGCCGGGCGGTATTGGCCGACTCGTCGTCGCTCGCCTCGTTGGCGGCGAGTTCGGCGTGCACCCGGTCGTAGTAGCGGTTGATCTCGGCGTTGGTGGTCTCGGCGTCCCAGCCGAGCAGCGGCGCGATCAGGCGGGCGATCTCCGGTGCGGCGGCGAGGCCGCGATCGGGGACCTCGATGGAGATGCGGGTGCGACGGGTGAGCAGGTCGTCCAGGTGCAGCGCGCCCTCGTGGGTGACCGCGTAGACGGCCTCGGCGGCGAGGTAGTCGGGTGCGCCCGGAATCGGCAGGCGCAGTGTGGGATCGGCGCCGACGAGGGCGAAGATGTCGGTGGCCAGCGTGCCGTAGCGGCCGAGCAGATGCTCGACGACATCGACGGGCAGACCCACCGTGGCGGCCAGTTCGGCGGACTCGGCGAGCATGTCGCGGTAGCCCTCCGCGCCGACGATCGGCAGCTGCGCGGTGGCCGAGGCGGGAATGTCGCCGCCGAGGCGGTTGGTGACGGCGTCGACCACGTCGGCGGCCATCACCCGGTAGGTGGTGTACTTGCCGCCCGCGATGACGAACAGGCCGGGCGCGGGCTCGGCGACGGCGTGCTCGCGCGAGAGCTTGGCGGTCTCCTTCGTCGCGCCCGTCATCAGCGGGCGCAGGCCGGCGTAGGTGCCGACGATGTCGGCCCTGGTCAGCGGCTCCCGCAGCACGGCGTTGACGTGGTCGAGGATGTACTGCACGTCGGCGGCGGTGGCCGTGGGGTGGTTCTTGTCCAGCGACCACGCGGTGTCGGTGGTGCCGATGATCCAGTGCTCGGCCCACGGGATCACGAACAGCACCGACTTCTCCGTGCGCATGATCAGGCCGGTGTGCAGGTCGAGGCGGTCGCGCGGCACCAGGATGTGCACGCCCTTCGACATCTGGACGTGGAACGGGAAGTCGACGCCGGTCATCTTGATCATGTCGTCGGTCCACACGCCGGTCGCGCTGATCACGCTGCGGGCCCGGATCGTGTGGGCGGCACCGGTTTCCAGGTCGACCACGTGGGCGCCGACGACCTGCTCACCGTCGCGGACGAGCCCGGTGACCTTGGTGCGGGTCAGCACGGTCGCGCCGCGGTCGGCGGCGGTCCTGGCGATCATCATGGTGTGGCGGGCGTCGTCGACCTGGGCGTCGTAGTAGCGGATGGCGCCGGTCATCGCGTCGGAGCGCAGCGCGGGCGCGAGTTCCAGTGCGCCGGTGCGGGTCAGGTGCTTGTGCATGGGCACGGTGCGCGCGCCGCCGAGGGTGTCGTAGAGGGCGATGCCCGCGCCGATGTAGGCGCGCTCCCAGACGCGGTGCTGCAACGGGAACAGGAACGGCACCGGGTGCACCAGGTGCGGCGCGAGCGTATTCAGCAGCAGCCCACGCTCTTTCAGCGCTTCGCGCACCAGCGCGAAGTCCATCTGCTCCAGGTAGCGCAGGCCACCGTGGATGAGCTTGGACGAGCGGCTCGAGGTACCGGCGGCGAAATCGCGGGCCTCGACGAGGGTCACCGACAGTCCGCGCGAGGCGGCGTCGAGCGCGGCACCGGCGCCGGTGACACCGCCGCCGATCACCAGCACGTCGATCTCGCTGTCGCCGAGCGCCGCGATCGCCTCGGCGCGGTAGGTGGGGTCCAGGGAAACGGACACGGCTTGCTCCTTGTTGTGGTTCATCAGTCGATTTCGGCCCAGTCGAGGGTGCGTTCGACGGCCTTGAGCCAGCGGCCGTAGCCGCGTTCGCGCTGCTCGTCGGACCAGGCGGGGAACCAGCGGACGTCTTCGTGCCAGTTCGCGAGCAGTTCGTCGGTGGAGTTCCAGACCCCGACCGCGAGCCCGGCGGCGTAGGCGGCGCCGAGCGCGGTGGTCTCGGCGACGACCGGCCGCGAGACCGGGACGCCGAGCAGGTCGGCCTGGATCTGCATGGCCAGGCTGTTCATGGTCACGCCGCCGTCGACCCGCAGCGTCGCCAGCTGCACGCCGGAGTCGCGCTGCATGGCCTCGACCACGTCGCGGGTCTGGTAGGCGATGGATTCCAGTGTCGCCCTGGCCAAGTGGGCATTGTTGCTGTAGCGCGAGAGGCCGACGACCGCGCCGCGCGCGTCGGGTCGCCAGTACGGCGCGAACAGACCGGAGAAGGCGGGCACGAAGTACACGCCGCCGGAGTCTTCGACCTGTTCGGCCAGGTCCTCGATCTGCGCGGCGCCCGCGATGATGCCGAGCTGGTCGCGCAGCCACTGCACGGCCGAGCCGGTGACCGCGATCGAACCCTCCAGCGCGTAGACGGGCTTCTCGTCGCCGAACTGGTAGGCGACGGTGGTGATCAGGCCGTGCGTCGAGCGCACGATGTCGGCGCCGGTGTTGAGCATCAGGAAATTGCCTGTGCCGTAGGTGTTCTTGGCCTCGCCGGGCTGGAAGCAGACCTGGCCGACACCGGCGGCCTGCTGGTCACCGAGGACGCCCGCGATCGGCACCGCGCCCTTGAACGGGCCGTCGGGATTGGTGGTGCCGAAACCGGCCGGGTTCGACGACGGCGCGATGGCGGGCAGCATGGCGCGCGGAATGTCGAAGATGCGCAGGAGTTCGTCGTCCCAGCGCAGCGTCTCCAGGTCCATCAGCATGGTGCGCGAGGCGTTGGTGGGGTCGGTGACGTGGACGCCGCCGCGGATGCCGCCGGTGAGATTCCAGATCAGCCAGGTGTCGAGGGTGCCGAACAGGGCGTCACCACGTTCGGCGTCGGCGCGCACGCCCTCGACATTGTCGAGGATCCAGCGCAGCTTGCCGCCCGAGAAGTAGGGAGCCGGTGGGAGTCCGGTCTTCTCGCGGATGAGCTCGCTGTGCCCGGCCGCCTCGAGCCCGGCGATGATGCGATCGGTGCGGGTGTCCTGCCAGACGATCGCGTTGTAGTACGGGCGGCCGGTGCGGCGGTTCCACACGATGGTGGTCTCGCGCTGATTGGTGACGCCGATCGCCGCCAGGTCGGCGGCGGTGAGATCGGCCGTCGCGAGCGCGGTCTTGACGACGGTGCGCGTGCGTTCCCAGATCTCGTCCGGATTGTGTTCGACCCAGCCCGCCCGGGGCATGATCTGCTCGTGTTCGAGCTGATGCCGGGCGACGACGGCGCCGTTCCGGTCGAAAACCATGAAACGCGTCGAGGTCGTGCCCTGGTCGATCGCGCCCACATACCGATTCATCGTGGTCCTTTCGGGGACTCACCATCGAGCCCGGAACCCACGCTAGAAACGGCCCGACCCGGCCGCCACGGCTGCCGTTCGACAATGCTGAACGGTTGGCTGATAGGTTCGGGCGGTGCCGGGTCCGATCCAGTCGATCGAGCGAGCCGCAGCCGTGCTGCGTCTGCTGGCGCGCGGGTCGGGGCCGATGGCGGTCGGTGAGGTCGCGGCCGCGCTCGACCTGGCCAAACCCACCACGCACGGCATTCTGCGGACCTTGCTCGGGGTGGGCTTCGTCGACCAGGATCCGGCGACGGGCCGGTATCTGCTCGGGCCCACGCTGGGCGAGCTCGGCAGCGATCATCTCGATGTCAACGAGCTGCGTTCGCGGGCGATTCACCGGGCTGATGCGCTCGCGTCGCGCACCGGCGAGTCGGTGCGGATGGCGGTGTCGCGGCCCGCTGGAGTGACGGTGGTGCATCACGTCTTCCGGCCCGACAACACCGAGCAGGTGCTCGCCGTCGGCGAGGTGCTGCCCGCGCACGCGACCGCGCTGGGCAAGGTGTTGCTCGCCTACGACGCGGCGACGGAACCCGGTGCGCTGCAATCCTTCACGCGTCGCACTATCGTCGACCCGACAGCGCTGGACCGCGCGATCGCCGAGGTCAGGAGGACCGGCTGGGCGAGCGAGGTCGAGGAGTATCGCTCCGGTGAGGCGGGTATCGCCGCGCCGATCCGCGCCAGAGGAGGACTGGTGGTCGCCGCCATCGGCATCTCGGGACCGACCGATCGACTGTGCGACAACCGGTTACAGATCCGGCCCGCCGCCGTCGATCAGGTGCGCGCCGCCGCTGTGGCCGTGCACCGCGATCTCGGAGCGGCACGATGATCCGCGCCACCGTGCCGAACCGGACCTTGCCGGTCAGTGCTGCTGCGGACAGGCAAGGGCCGGCCGGCGATCCATCGGGATCTCGGCGCGGCGCGACCAACGGGAGACTCCGGTGACGCAACGGTATGTGCTGGCCCTGGATCAGGGCACCACCTCGACCCGCTGCATCGTGTTCGACCGGCACGCGCGGCTGGTGGGGTTGGCCCAGCGCGCGCACCGGCAGCGGTATCCGCGCTCCGGCTGGGTCGAGCAGGACGCCATGGAGATCTGGCGGACCGTCGAGCGGATCGTGCCCGCGGCATTGCGGGACGCGGGGATCACCGTCGAGCAGGTGGCGGCGATCGGGATCGCCAATCAGCGCGAGACCACCGTGGTGTGGGATCGCGAGACCGGGGTGCCGGTGCGGCCCGCCATCGTCTGGCAGGACATCCGGACCGAGGAGCTCGTCGAGCGGTTGCGGAAAGCGCCTGGCGCGCACCGGATCACGGAGTTGAGTGGGCTGCCGCTGGCCACCTACTTCGCGGCACCGCGACTGCGCTGGCTGCTCGACCATGTCGACGGGTTACGGGCGCGCGCCGAACGCGGCGAGGTGCTGTTCGGGACCATGGAGTCCTGGCTGATCTGGAATCTCACCGGCATCCATGTCACCGATGTCACCAACGCCGGCCGCACCCTGCTGATGAATCTGGCCACCCGGCAGTGGGACGAGGAACTGGTGCGGTTCTTCGATATTCCGCGTGCGATGCTGCCCCGCATCGAACCCTCGACCGGCGATTTCGGGACCGCCCGCACGGTCGCGCCCGGCGTCCGGATCGGCGCCGCCCTCGGCGACCAGCACGCCGCGCTGTTCGGCCAGACCTGTTTCGCGCCCGGCGAGACCGAATGCACCTACGGCACCGGCGGATTCCTGATGATGAACACCGGCGCCGACCTGATCCGATCCGAACACGGGTTGCTCACCACCATCGGCTACCAGGTCGGACCCGACCCGGTGTACGCGCTGGAGGGCCCGATCGCGGTCACCGGTTCGCTGGTGCAGTGGGTGCGCGACATCGTCGGACTGATCGCCACCGCGCCCGAGATCGAAACCCTCGCCAACACCGTCGACGACAACGGCGGGTGCTACCTGGTTCCCGCGTTCTCCGGGCTCTACGCACCGCATTGGCGCAGCGACGCGCGCGGGCTGCTGATCGGGCTGACCTCGTATGTGACCAAGGGCCACCTGGCCCGCGCGGTGCTGGAGGCCACCGCCTGGCAGACCCGCGATGTCGTCGAGGCCATGAATGCCGACGCCGGGCTGCGGGCGCAGTCGCTGCGCGTCGCGGGCGGGATGGCCGCGAACAATCTGCTCATGCAGATCATCGCCGATGTGCTGGGCGTTCCGGTGATGCGTCCGCTGGTGACCGAGACGGTCTCGCTCGGCGCGGCCTACGCGGCGGGGCTGGCCGTGGGGTACTGGCCGGATCTGCAAGGGCTGCGGCGCAATTGGCGGGTGGCGGCCCAGTGGGTGCCGCAGGCCGATCGCTCCGTCCGTGACGAGGAGTACGAACGGTGGCAGCGGGCGGTACAGCTCAGCGTCGGCTGGGCGCGGCCCGCCGGTGGTGCGTCGACCTAGCCCCCAAACTAGACCGATCGTTCACGAATGAGGCCGGGACTCAGCCCAGGATCGATGCGGCAACCCGGCCGGCATCCCGCAGGCGGGTGGCGGAATTGGGTGCGCGTTCGAGCACCCAGACGCCCTGGAAGAAGACGAGCAGGAAGCGGGCCATGGCGCGCGTATCCGCATCGGGCGGCAGTTCCTCCTGCGCTCGGGCGCGAGACAGCGCCGAGAACAGGGCCGTCTCCGTGCGCGCCCAGCTGGATTCGACCAGCCGGGCGACGTCGGCGTCGCGGGCGGCGAGCTCGACCGCGGCGGTCGTGACCAGGCAACCGAGGAATCGGTTCTCCGCGCAGGACTCGTTCACGAACCGGTCGATCAGCCCTCTGATCGCGGGCAGCGCCGGACCAGGACGGGCCAATTCCGCGGTGACCCGCGCGTCGACGATCTCCAGGTGACGTTGCAGCGCCTTCATGAACAGCTCGTGCTTGCTGCCGAAAGTCGCGTAGATGCAGCCCCTGGCGATGCCGAGATGGTCGATCAGATCCGCGATCGAGGTCGTCTCGTAGCCGCGCTGCCAGAACAGATCCAGCGCGCGGTCCAGCACGACATCGGGGTCGAATTCCTTGGTACGCGCCACTTTCCGAGCATACCAACGCTATTGCGACCGATCGGTCAACTATGCGACACTGCGAGCCGCCATCCATCTCCACAGAACTGAACAAAGGATTCATCATGGCATTCACCAAGCTGCTCGGCGCAAGCATCGCGGCGCTGGCTTTCGGCGCAGTCCTCACCGCGGGCCCGGCCGCCGCCGCACCGCTCACCCCCGCGCCGGTGGTCGCCCCGGGCGAGCCCGCCCCGGGCGGAACCTCGACGGGCAGCTCGCTGATCGACGGCTTCGGCTCACTGCTGCGTCAGCTCCAGTGCGGCTCCGCGATCACCTGCGGCGCGCCCGCATAGTTCGCGCCCAGCTCGGCTGGCAGATCTGAGTCGCTGAGCTGGTCAGTGGCGGAATCGCGTTGCCCGGACGGGGGGATATCTCGATTCCGCCACCGCCGGCCTCTGTCAGAGGGGGGCGATCTCGGGACATTGCCATGGTGCTTTCCAGTCCGTGGCCTTCTTGTTCTCGGAGAGCGCATTCAGCTTGGTCAGACTGATCCGCGAGGAGTCATCGATCGGAATGATCAACGAATAGCCGTTCTCAACCGTCCACCTGGCAGGGACGAGCACCCAGCGGTCAGGACGGACCACGAGGGTTCGAAGGCACTCGTAGCGGTAGGCAAAGCGCTGCCCGGGTTGCGTGCCGAGCGGAGTTTCCAGAACCAGGTTCGACGGCGCGAACAGGGGCTCGGTCGTATCGAGTGTCACTACGGTTTCCTTGTCCCAGAGATCAGCTGCGGCGTTCTGCGCCTGCTGTCGGCCGTACTCGGTGGCGAAGATGTTCGTCAACCAGAACGCCGCCAGCACGATCGCCGCACCGGCGAACATCCAGACTGATCGCTGAGCCGGGGTGGCGGAACGCGGCGTGTCTCCTGACCGAAGCGCCGCCAAAGCCTCGGATCCCGCCACTATCAGCAATGCCCCCACCGCCAGCGCCACCGGAATCAGCGTTGTGGAGAGCAGCACCGAAAATCGGGGCGCAATGACTCCCAACACCGCCAGTGCGGTCAGAATCGCCCCCGCCACCATCGCCGCCCAGCCGCCGCGAAGCGCAAGAGGAGATCTCCCGACCTTACGAAGGGATCTCCTCTCGTACGCGCGGAGTGTGAACATCGCACAGGACACAACCAGCGCAATCACGAGGGCCGGGTAGAGCACGCTCACGCTGCGCAGGACGTAGTCCGTCGTCGAGTACTGGAAAGACTCGGTGTCGACACCGAAGTAGGCGAAATAGGCTCGGGCGGAGACGAAACCGAAGTAGTAGCACAATCCGGTGATCACCGTCGTGGGTGCGACTACGCCTGCGACCACGCCTATCCACTTGTCCACGGCGACCGTGGGTGTCGGCGAAGACGGTGTGCTCATTGTGTAGAGCCCGTCGTTTCGGGTTCGGAGTCCGGGCCTGATGGTGGCGGAATCGTCGTCGTTGGGATCGGGGTCGTCGGGCCACCGGGTAGTGAACCTGCCGAAGTGGGCTGAGGCCCTGGAACCCGTACCCGACCGCCGGAGATCGGGGGCGGCGCCGACCAGGTCGTTTGCTCGGCCGGCGTGGACTCGCCTTCACCCGTTGCCGGTACAGACCACGTCGTCGGCTCCGGTGTCGTAGCCCCATCCACCTCGGATGAGACGGGCGCGGGCCTCGTCATTGTGGACGATGGGTGTTGCGGTGTTCCCGGCGATCGATCGCACCCGGAGGCGAGTGCTGTCGTCAGCACCAGAGCCAGTGCCAGCACACCCATGAGGAGGAGCTCGCTTGGCGAGACCTTGGCGCGGCCATGTTTTGTCGATCGCATCGGACCTCCCGCTGACGATCTTCGGCGGAGCTTCCCGGGACGACACCGGTGGGCCGAACCGGTAGGTGACAAGTGTCGTCCGCTGCGGCATAGGGCGCACGCGTACCCGACTACTCGATAGCCGGCGGCTACTAGTGCATTCGGCGGTGTAGGAGGTCAGTATGGACAGGGAAGGCTTCCGAGACGCGCCGGCGAACTTGTCGCGCACAACGTGCAAGGGAGTTCGAGATGACTGATTTCAGCCACACCCTGACCACCATCGCTCCGCCGGAGAACGGCTCTCACACCGAACTCGTCCGATGGGCGTTCGGGCGGCTCAATGCCCAGGACGTCGACAGCCTGCGTGGGTCCTGGTGGACGAGCGATACCGTCGTGTACTTGCCGACCGGGACCTGTCGTGGCAGCGACGAGATCGCCGCCTACTTCGAGCAGACCTTCGCCGCCGTGGCCGACCTCGACCTCGCGATCGTGGCGATCGCCGAGTCCGGTGATGATGTCTTCGTGCACTGGCATCTGACCGGTCGGCACGTCGACACGTACTTCGGTATCGACGGCACCGGCGCGCGCATCGACTTCGAGGGCATGGATCACTTCGTGCTCGCGGACAGGAAGGTCGCCACCAATACGGTGCGCTACGACCAGATGGAGTTCGCCCGCCAGATCAAGATGCTGCCCCCGGACGGATCGTTGGCGGATCAGGCCTTGAAGGCCGCGTTCAACGCCAAAACACGCGTAATGGGCATCGCTCGCCGTCGCTAGCTGTCCTCCGCCGGCCCACGCGGGCGGCGGCTTTCACGATCGTCAGCCCCTCGCGAGGACTGGCCGCTTTGGCGCCGAGTGTGCGGGCGTCAGCTCGCCGTGCCCGTCGTGCTGCGGCGCGCAGCCCACACAGTGACGGTGAAGAGCAGGACGCCGAGGACTGCCAGGAGGGCGCCGACCAGGGCGGGAGCGGTGTAGCCGAGGCCGGCGGCGATGACCAGGCCACCGAGCCAGGCGCCCGCCGCGTTGGCGATGTTGAGGGCGGCGTGGTTGAGGGCGGCGGCGAGGGTTTGGGCGTCGGCGGCGACGTCCATCAGGCGAGTTTGCAGGCCGGGGGCCAGGGCCGCGCCGGATGCGCCGACCAGGAAGGCGCCGATGCCAGCGGTGACGGGGTTGTGGGCGGCCAGGACGAAGCCGGCCAGGATGACCACCATCGCGATCAAGGCGAAGAAGATCGAGCGGTCGACGCCGCGGTCGGCCAGGATCCCGCCGAGGATGTTGCCCGCGATCATGCCGAGGCCGAACAGGGCGAGCACGATCGGGACCGCGCCGATCGGCATACCCGCGACATCGGTCATGGTGGTGGCGATGTAGGTGTAGACGGCGAACATGCCGCCGAAGCCGATCGCGCCGACGGCCAGGGTGAGCAGCACCTGCGGGCGGCGCAGCGCGCCGAGTTCGGTCATCGGGTTGGTGACCTTCATGCCGCTCAGCGAGGGCACGTACCGCCACAGCGCGGCCACCGTCGCCACGCCGATCACCGCGACGACGACATAGGCGTCCCGCCAGCCCAGATGCTGACCGAGCCAGGTCGCGCCGGGCACGCCGATCACGTTCGCCACGCTCAACCCCAGCATCACCGCGGCCACCGCCTTCGCCCGCTGCCCGACCGGGGAGAGCGTGGCCGCGGCCAGCGAGGCGACACCGAAGTAGGCGCCGTGCGGCAGGCCGGAGACGAACCGGGCCAGCACGAGCGTGCCGAAGGTCGGGGCCAGGACCGTCGCGGCATTGCCGACGGTGAACGCGGCCATCAACGCGATGAGCAGCTTCTTGCGCGGCACCCTGGCGCACAGCGCGGCGATCAGCGGCGCACCGACGACCACACCCAGCGCGTATGCCGACACCGCGTGCCCGGCGGTCGGCTCGGAGATGTCGAAGGCCGTCGCGATGTCGGGCAGCAGGCCCATGGTCACGAACTCGGTGGTGCCGATGCCGAATCCTCCCAGCGCCAGCGCGAGCATCGCCGGGACATGCCAGCTCGTGCGTGGCGTCTCGACGAGACCAGGGGCGGAGAGGGAAGAAGTCACGCCTCAATGCAACGGGCCGGGGTACTCGATCGCTACCCGAGGCGAGGGTGAGTTACCCCACCTCGAACGAGAACGACCCGGCAAGTAACCCACTGATCTCGTAAGAACATGGGTAACTCACCGGGTCGAGCAAACTTCACCCCTCGCTTATCCGCCGGTCGCCGACGCGGGTCTCGCGTCACCTGAGTCCGGCCAGAATTCGCGGGGAGGCGGGTGGAGCTAGTTCACTTCAGGGCGCGAGCGAGGTTCACGTCCAGCGCACCCAGGAATTCCTCGGTGCTCAGGTAGCCCTGGTCGCCGCCGACGAGCAGCGCCAGGTCCTTGGTCATCTGCCCGCCTTCGACGGTCTTGATGACGACGTCCTCGAGCGCCTGCGCGAAGCCGATCACCTCGGGGGTGTTGTCCAGCTTGCCCCGGTGCTCCAGGCCACGGGTCCAGGCGAAGATCGACGCGATCGGGTTGGTCGAGGTCGGCTTGCCCTGCTGGTGCTGGCGGTAGTGCCGGGTGACGGTGCCGTGCGCGGCCTCGGCCTCACAGGTCTTGCCGTCCGGGGTGAGCAGCACCGAGGTCATCAGGCCCAGCGAGCCGAAGCCCTGGGCCACGGTGTCGGACTGCACGTCACCGTCGTAGTTCTTGCACGCCCAGACGTAGCCGCCCTCCCACTTCATGGAGGAGGCGACCATGTCGTCGATCAGGCGGTGCTCGTAGGTCAGGCCCGCCGCGTCGAACTGGCTCTTGAACTCGGTGTCGAAGATCTCCTGGAAGGTGTCCTTGAACATGCCGTCGTAGGCCTTCAGGATGGTGTTCTTCGTCGACATGTAGACCGGGTAGTTCTGCTGCAGCCCGTAGTTGAGCGAGGCGCGCGCGAAGTCTTCGATCGACTTCTTGAAGTTGTACATACCCATGACGACACCGCCGTCCTCGGGCATCTTCACGACCTCGTGCACGATCGGCTCGCTGCCGTCCTCCGGGGTGAAGGTCAGCGTGACGGTGCCCGCCTCGTAGACCTTGAAGTCGGTGGCGCGGTACTGGTCGCCGAAGGCGTGGCGGCCGATGATGATCGGCTTGGTCCAGCCGGGCACCAGGCGGGGCACGTTGGAGATGATGATCGGCGCGCGGAAGATGGTGCCACCCAGAATGTTACGGATGGTGCCGTTGGGCGAGCGCCACATCTTCTTGAGGCCGAACTCCTTCACCCGCGCTTCGTCGGGGGTGATGGTGGCGCACTTCACGCCGACGCCGTACTTCTTGATGGCGTTCGCGGCATCGACGGTGACCTGGTCGTCTGTCTTGTCGCGGTACTCGATGCCGAGGTCGTAGTACTCGAGGTTCACGTCGAGATACGGGTGGATCAGCTTGTCCTTGATGAACTGCCAGATGATCCGGGTCATCTCGTCGCCGTCGAGTTCTACGACGGTACCTTCAACCTTGATCTTGGACATGGATCTTCGTGTCCTCCTAGGATGGTGCCCTCATTGCACGGCCAGGCGAACACGCTTGTGAGCGGACCCCAGCTGTTCCAACAGACAACGTATATGCCCCGCGTTGTCTGCGGGACGTGTGGTGCAAACAAGACGAGCGTACTGCTGCCCCCTACCTCACCGCGATGGGAGGGCCCGCTGTGCGGGACTCCGCCGGCGCAGCGGACGGCAAACAGGTCGCAAGTGACGACGGGCACTGTCGGGTCATGACCGACATACGCTCGACTCCCAACCTACTCGGCATGCGGCTGGCCCATCGCGCAATGCTCGCCGATACCGCCCGCTTCGCCGTCCTGGCCGGGGAGCTTGCCGCGGGGACGCCCTGTGCGCCGCGGCGGGCCCGCGCTGTCGCCGAGTATCTGGGCCTGCTGTGTGACTCCATCCACCATCATCACCGCGTCGAGGACGAGGTCCTCTGGCCGACGCTGACCGCCGCCGCGGGCGATGCGGTGGAACTCAGGGAGCTCACCGACGACCATGCCCAGCTCGACCCGGCACTGGCCCAGATCAGGACGACCTGCGCCGAGCTGGTCGCCCGGCGCCCGGGCGCCGCCGCCGACCTGGCCGAGCGGCTGACCCGGCTGCACACCGTGCTCGACGAGCACATCGCCGACGAGGAGCTGACGGTCTTCCCGATCGTCACCGAGTATGTGACCACCGCGCAGTGGGAGCGGGTCGAGGCGGCGGCCCGCGGCGGCGCGGTGATGAGTTTCGAACTGCCACGCATGGTCGCGGTCTGCACGCGGGCCGAACTCGCCGAGGTGATGGCCGACGGTGGACTGCCGTTGCGGGTGATGCTGACGGTGTTCGGTATCGGATACCGCCGTCGGGAGCGTGTGCTGGCCGGTCGGTGAACCAGTGGCGGCAGGAGGGCTACGCGGTCGCCGACGGCCTGCCCGCAGCGGTCGGCGCGGTGGTGCCGATGTCGTCGAGCGCGGCCAGTTCGGTCGCGATGGCGGCGAGCACGTCCTCGGCCGCGGCGCGGTGCGCGGTCGCGGCGGCGTGGTCACCCAGCCGGTCGGCCAGTTCGGCGAGGACGGTGTCGACCGGGCCGAAAGCGACCGACCCGGAGTCCATTCCCGCGATGGTGCCCGCTCTCGGCAGCAGGTCCTGATAGAGCTGCCGTGCCGCCTCGATCGTGCCGATCCGGGTGACCACCCTGGCCTCGAACACCGACATCGCGCACCAGTAGTAGTCACGCAGGACCGGGGTGCCCGCGCCGAGCACAGCGGCCGCTCGCTCGGTGTCTCCCGCGTCGAGCAGGGCCAGCATGTACGCGGACCTGAGCGCGTGCGGTGCGGCCGCGTTCAGCGCGGCGTAACCGTCGAGGCCGGGCGCGAGGTCGCCGAGCGCCCAGCCGGTCATCATCTCGGCGAGCAGGACCAGTTCGGCGCCGTTGGCGTGACCTGCCGCGATCATCTTCGCGCTGAGGTCGGCATCGATGGCCTTGGCGGTCGCGAAGTCGCCGCGCAGCGCGGCGAGCACAGCCAGGTGCGCGGTGGAGACGACCAGCAGCGGGCCGAGCTGGCCGCCCTCGGCGCAGTCGAGTGCCTTGGCGATCTCGGCTCGCGCGGCGACGAGCCTGCCGGCACCCGAGGCGACGAGGAAGCGCAGGAAATGCGCGACCGCCTGGTACTCCGGCAGACCCGCCTCGGTCGACACGCGCAGCAGTTCGTCGGCCAGGTCGCCGCGCTCCGGCCACAGGTCGGGACCGAGCGCGACGAATGCCCTGGCATTGAGTGCGGCGCACAACAATTCGGGATCACCGAGCTCGCGCGCCGCGCGCAAGGCCTCGGCGGAGCAGGCGAAGGCGTGCGGGTTGTCGAAGCCGACGACTTCGAAGGCGGTGGTGACGAGCAGTCGGATCCGCAGGTCCGGCGCTGTCGTGCGCGCCGACGCGGAGGCCAGATCCGCCCACATGCCGGGGTCGGGCAGGCCGCGTTCCCGGCTGGTCCAGATCGTGGGGGCACGCCAGCAGGTGAGGACCGCGACGACGGGATCGGTGGCGATGATCCGGGCATCGTCGCCGCGCGCGGCAGCGGAGTGGGTGTCGGTGCTCGGCATGAGGGCGCGCGCTGTTGCCAGGGCTTCGACGCGCAGGATGCGGGCCTGTTCGTCGTTGCCGCCGTAGGCGAGGGCGTTGACCAGCGCGCAGGTGGTCGACAGGGCCGCCAGGCGGTCCGCACGCGGCGCCGTGGCGGTGACGTGCCCTGCGCACGTGTGCAATTCGAGGGCGGAGCGCCACAGTGGCTCGGCGTCCTGGTGGGCGCGGCGGGCGGTGCGGCGGCGGGCGGCGGCGAGGACGTAGCGCAGTGCGCGGGTCGCGTTCGCGGTGCCGGCACCGGCGATGGCGTGGTGTGCCATGGCGTCGAGGTCGACTGTGCCGGTATCGGATTCGAGGTCGGCCGTGGTCCCGCCGGTGCGGCGTTCGAGGAGTTCCAGGGCGGACCAGTGCAGACGGGCGCGGCGCAGGGCGGGGATGTCGCCGTAGACGACGTCGCGAATCAGCGCGTGAGCGAAGGTGATTCGATCGGTGCCCGCGATGCGGACGAGTCCGGCGACCGTGACGGTGTCGACCAGGTCGATCAGCGTCTCCTCCGGCTCGGCGGTCAGCTCGAGCAGGGTGTCGAAGTCGATGTCGTCGCCCCACACGGCGGCCAGGCGCAGGGCCCTGGCCGCGCCCGCGGGCAGCCTGGCGATCCGGCGGCTCAGCACATCGCGCACCCCTTCGGGCACCGCGTGCAGATCGCCCACCGCCGCAGCGAGTTTGGCGACCTCGCGGACGAACAGCGGGTTACCACCGGTTCGCTCGCGCAAGCGCTCGGCGGTGTCGTCATCGATGGACCCCAGACCCGCACCGGCCGCGACCGCGCGCACCGCCGCGGTATCGAGACCACTCAGCTCCAGCCGTCGACCGGTCGTCGCCGCCAGCGCCGCAGCGGTAGCCCGCACCCCCGCGTCGGCCTCGGACCCCCGCGCGGTGACCAGGACCAGCATCGGCCGCTGCGCCAGCCAGGCCACCACCTGCCGCAGGATCTGCAAGGTAGCGCTGTCGGCACGATGAACATCTTCGAGCACCACCAGCACAGGCCCGTCGGCAAGCCGCTGCGCACACGCTTCGGCCACCGCCTGCGCAATAGCGAACGGCCCTGCCCGCGAACCAAACCCGTCCGGTCCCGGACCAGCCGCACCAAACGCTGCCGACGTCTGCGCGCCGAGTTCATCGAGCAGGTGTTCCCAAGCCCACGCGGCGGGGGCGCCGTCGACCTCGGGGCACGCTGTGCTCGCGACGGTCCACCCGTCGACAGCGAGTGCGCGGGCCAGCGATTCGGTCTGGGTGGTCTTGCCCGCGCCAGCTTCACCCTCCAGCCACACCACTCTGGCTCGCCCATGCGCCACCACCTCGCCCGCCTCGGCGAGCAACGCCGCCCGTTCGGCGTCATAACCGACCGCTGCGCCGTTGGATCGCGATCGCGGGCCGGGTAGATCCGCGCGAGTGCCGTGTCCGGGCCGATCCACCGCCGCGTCCGCGTCGGCAACCGGAGCCCCGTCGTCGGCCAGACCCGTAGACCTGGCAGCTGCCATCCGACCACTTGCCGACCTGGACAGTTCCCCTTCGTCGGCAGCCCGCGCGGACTCCGCAACACGGTCAGCGCCATCGGCGAGGTGCCGGTTGGGGAATGCCGGATCGGACCTCGGTGAGCCGGCGGTCGATGGTATCGGCGCCGCTTGCCTCGGCGAACCGGGCGATCGGGGCGTGGCGGCTGATGCCGGGGGCTGATCCAATTCTGGTGCGTGGGTGAGGATTGCGGTTTCCAGCTCGCCGAGGGCCGGGCCGGGGAGGACGCCGAATTCGGTGTCCAGGTAGGTGCGGACTCGGCGCAGGGTTGCCAGGGCGTCGAGTTGGCGGCCGAGGCGGTATTGGGTGAGGGCCAGCAGGCGGGCGGCGTTTTCGCGGTCGGGGTGATCGGCGACGTGGGCGTGGAGGAGGGCGAAGGCCTCGTCTGGTCTGCCGAGGGCCAGGGCCGCTTCGGCGCGGCGTTCGACGGCGAGGCGGCGGAGTTCGTGGAGGCGGGCGGCTTCCGGGACGACCCAGTGGGCCGTCGCGAAGGGGGCGTACGGCTCGCCGTGCCAGCAGGCGAGTGCATTGCCGAGGGCGCGATAGCGCTGGGCGGGGTCGGGGTCGCCGTCGGCGAGCAGGCGCTCGAACTGCCACGCGTCGACCGCGGACCGGTCCAGGCGCAGGGCGTAGCCGGGTGCCTCGGAGATCAGGACGGTGGCGGGTGCGCGGGGCGGGCGGTCGGGTTCGATGGCGCGGCGCAGGTAGGAGATGTGGGCCTGGAGGGCGCCGAGGGCCTTGGGTGGCGGGTCGCCTGCCCACAGATCGTCGATCAGCCGGTCGGTCGACACCACGTCGCCGCCCGCGAGGACCAGGCGGGCCAGGAGCGCGCGCTGACGCGGTCCACCCAGATCGGCGGGCCGCTCCCCCACCTCGACCCGCAGCGGGCCGAGTACTTCGATGCGTACGGCGGGCGTGCCGCCGTACGGTCCTTCGTCTTCGATACGGTCAATTTACCTGGCGATACGTACCCCCGCGACGCCGATCGCCAGACCTTGGGCGACCGTGCCGGGGATGATCCACCAGCCCTCGGCGCCCGGCAGCACACCGGGCAGCATCGCCGACAGCGTCATGGCCAGGGTGCCCGCGATGATCAGCACGCCCGACCACCGGCCGAACATCGCGGCGGGCCGGATCAGCGCGTACACCGCGAGCAGGACGAATCCGAGCAGCAGCGCCATCGACAGCGGCGCGAGTACCGGGGCAGAGGCGTCGGCGATCTCGGTCGCGGCGTGATGGTCGAGCAGGCTGGTGACGTAGACCTCGTGGTAGGCGCCGATCGGGATCACCACGGCCAGCCCGGCGAACAACAGCCCGTGCGCGAGGGTGAGCATCTTGCCCGCCCAGTCCGCGCCCGGTCGGCGGATGGCGCGGACGAGCGCGGGTAGCCCGACCGCCATCAGCACCGCGCCGACGGCGAAGGTGAGATGCGCTGCCTCCCAGGTCGCCGCGTGCTCGGCGGATTCGGAGTGCTCGAGCGGGTGCATGAGGTTGCCCGCCGCCCACAGCACCGCGCCGACGGCCAGGACCGCGGCCCGCACCCGCTCCCGATTTCCCGCCGGGACGGGGCTGGACGCACGGTCGGCGGGGTGCGGCGCCGAGGTGGTGTTGTTGTGCTCATCGGCAATCTCGATAGTCATGAGCCGAGCGTGACCGCCACCGATTGGCGCCCACTTGCGAACGAATTGCGGTTGGCGACACGCCAGGGCTCGGCACGCCATCGGCGGAGTGATCCAGGCGACGAAACCGGGGGAAGTTTCCGCGCTGACGCAATGGCCGGTTAACATGACGGCAAGGTCATGAGTACCAGCGCCAAGCCCCGGCTCGCTGGTCGGCAACCCTCCAGCTGCGGTGGGGTGCTCCGGGTGATGACCGGGCTCTCGAAGGTCGAGAGCAAGCGCGCACTGCAGGAGGCCCCCATGTGTTGTTGTCCGTCGATCCGACCCATCTGACGCGATACCCCCGGCGAACAACCCTGGAGCATTACATGACCGACTCTGCCCTGCCCGAGAACTGGTCCTTCGAGACCAAGCAGATCCACGCGGGCCAGGTCCCCGACGCGAGCACCAACGCACGGGCACTGCCGATCTACCAGACCACCTCCTACACCTTCCGCGACACCGACCACGCCGCCGCGCTGTTCGGTCTCGCCGAACCGGGCAACATCTACACCCGGATCATGAACCCCACCCAGGACGCGGTCGAGCAGCGCATCGCCGCGCTCGAGGGTGGCGTCGCCGCGCTGCTGCTGGCCTCCGGCCAGGCCGCCGAGACCTACGCGATCCTGAACCTGGCCAGTGCCGGTGACCACATCGTGTCCAGCCCGCACCTCTACGGCGGCACGTACAACCTGTTCCACTACTCGCTGCCCAAGCTCGGCATCGAGGTCTCCTTCGTCGAGGATCCCGACGACCTGGCGCAGTGGCAGGCCGCCATCCGGCCCAACACCAAGGCCTTCTACGGCGAGACCATCGCCAACCCGAGCAGCGCGGTGTTCGACATCCCCGGCATCGCCGAGGTGGCGCACAAGGCGGGCATCCCGCTGATCGTCGACAACACCGTCGCGACCCCGTACCTGATCCAGCCGCTGGCCCACGGCGCCGACATCGTCGTGCACTCGGCCACGAAGTACCTGGGCGGGCACGGCGCCGCGGTCGCGGGCGCGATCGTCGACGGCGGCACCTTCGACTGGACCGTGCGCGACGCCGACGGCAACGCGCGCTTCCCCGGTTTCACCGAGCCCGATCCCAGCTACCACGGCGCGGTGTTCGCGGACCTGGGCGCGCCCGCCTTCGCGCTGAAGGCCCGCGTGCAGCTGCTGCGCGACCTGGGCGCGGCGGTGTCGCCGTTCAACGCGTTCCTCATCGCCCAGGGGATCGAGACGCTGAGCCTGCGGGTCGAGCGGCACGTGTCCAATGCCGAGGCGGTGGCGAAGTTCGTCGCCGAGCAGCCGGGTGTCGAGGCCGTGTACTACGCGGGGCTCGAGACCTCGCCCTGGTACGCGCGGGCCAAGCAGCTCGCACCCAAGGGCGCGGGCGCGATCGTCGCGTTCGAGCTGCGTGGCGGTGTCGACGCGGGCAAGAAGTTCGTGGACGCGCTAAGCCTGCACAGCCATGTCGCTAACATCGGTGATGTGCGTTCTCTCGTGATTCACCCGGCGTCGACCACGCACTCGCAGTTGACGCCCGAAGAGCAACTGGCCTCAGGCGTCACCCCGGGGCTGGTCCGGCTCGCCGTCGGCATCGAGGGAATCGACGACATCCTGGCCGATCTGCGCGCAGGTTTCGCGGCGGCGACGACGTGACTGTGAGCACCGAATCGCCGATCGCCCGTCCCGCAACCGGTGTGGCCCTGCTGCCACCGCCGGACGGGCGACTCGGCGTGGTCGCCATCGGGGACGTGTCGCTGGAGAACGGCGCCGTGCTCCCCGATGTGCGGCTGGCGGTGCAACGCTGGGGCGAGCTCTCGCCCACCCTCGACAATGTGGTGCTCGTCGAGCACGCGCTGACCGGTGACTCGCACGTCATCGCCAGCGCGGACAACGCGCAGCCCGGCTGGTGGGAGGGCATGGTCGGGCCCGGCGCGCCGATCGACACCGACGAATGGTGTGTGATCGCGACCAACGTGCTGGGCGGCTGCAAGGGCAGCACCGGCCCGTCCTCGCTCGCGCCCGACGGCACGCCGTGGGGTTCGCGCTTTCCCGATCTGACCATCCGTGACCAGGTGACCGCCGAGGCGCAGCTGCTCGATCTGCTCGGGATCGAGCGGCTGGGCGCCGTCGTCGGCGGGTCGATGGGCGGCATGCGGGTGCTGGAGTGGATCGTCGGGCAGCCCGAGCGGGTCGCGGCCGCGCTCGTGCTGGCCGTCGGCGCCCGCGCCACCGCCGATCAGATCGGCACCCAGACCACCCAGATGGCCGTCATCACCGCAGATCCGGATTGGCAGGGCGGCGACTATCACGGCACCGGCCGCGCCCCGATGACCGGCATGGGTCTGGCCCGGCGCATCGCGCACCTGACCTACCGCACCGACGGCGAGCTCGACCACCGCTTCACCAATCGGCCCCAGGGCGACGAGGATCCGTGGACGGGCGGGCGCTACGCGGTGCAGAGCTACCTCGAGCACCAGGCCGACAAGCTCTGTCAGCGCTTCGACCCGGCCACCTATGTGCTGCTCAGCGAGGCCATGAACCGGCACGACGTGGGTCGCGGCCGTGGCGGGATCGCCGCCGCGCTGGCCTCGACCTCGGTCCCGTGCGTGGTGGGCGGCGTCGACTCCGATCGGCTCTACCCCCTGCACACCCAGGCCGAGCTGGCCGAGGGCCTGCCCGGCTGCGCGGGTCTCGAGATCGTGCACTCGCGCGACGGGCACGACGGCTTCCTGACCGAGGCCGCCGCGGTGTCCAAGCTGCTCACCGAGACGATGCGCCTCGCCCGCGAGAGCCGCTGACTCAGTCTTTCGTCGTGCCGGCCAGCAGGGTGACGATCGAGCGGACGTAGTCCTGGAGCCGTTCGCGCGGATACTCCTGCGGCTCGCTGACCGCGAGCCTGCCGAGCATCTCGGCGACGGTCAGGGTCGAGTTCGCGAGCAGTCCCGCGTCCATCCCCGACCAGCGCGGTGACATCGCGATACCCACGCGGACAAGGGATTCCGCGCGGGCCAGGATGTCGGCGCGGGCCGCGCGCAACGCGTCACGGTATTCGTCGGGCGCGCTGGCCGGGGTCGCCAGGATCAGCCGCCAGCGCGTCGGATTCGCCAGTGCCACACCGACGAACGCCTCGACCGTCGCCGAGGCGGCGGCGACCGGATCGGTGTCGAGCAGGTTCTCCGGCAGAGTCTCGGCGATCTGCTCCAGCCCGCGTTCGCGTTCGCGTTCCAGCAGGGCCTCGACGAGTTCGGCGCGGGTCTTGAACACGGTGTACAGCACCGGTTTTCCGACGCCTGCCTCCTGGGCGACGGCTTCCATGCTCAGCTCGTGCAGTTCCATCCGGCCGAGCACGGTGAAGGCGGCGTCGAGGAGCTGGGCGCGCCGCTCGTGCGGCGGCAGGCGGGGGGCATAGCGGCGCCGCGGCCGTTGCTCCTGCGTCGCGGTCACGCCCGCACCTCCTGTCGTTTCCTGGACGATACCCCGGCGGTGGAGTCTCGGCCTCAATCCTACGCAACCGTTGTATTCGCGGCGCACCATTGCTACGGTTGCGTTGTATTCAGATGTGAGGTTCGCCTCGGCACTGCAAAGGAGCACGTGCAATGGCTTTCGATCCGTCCACCCTGCGCCGCGACGACTACGGCTTCTTCGGGCCGGATTCCCCCAGCTGGAAGGTGTGGGCGTCGCCGACCGCGCTGATCGGGTTCCAGCGCGCGGTCACCCTCGAGCATTTCGATCCGTTCCTGACCGCGGCGGTCGCCGATTCACAGGGCATCTACGACAACCCCGCGACCCGCCTCGACCACACGCTCGCCTACTTCGTGCTGGTCGCGCTCGGCGACGGCCGCACCGCCATCCAGGCGGCCGAGCACCTGATGAAGGTGCACGCGCCGATGACGGGCATCGAGCCGATCAGCGGCAAGCGCTACAGCGCCAACAGCCCGGAATCCCAGCTGTGGATCCACATCACCGGCTGGCATTCGGTGCTCGAGTGCTACGAGATGTACGGGCCGGGACCGTTGAGCCCCGAGGAAGAGGAGCGGTACTGGGCCGAATGCGCGATCGCCGCCGAGCTGCAGACCTGCAAGCCCGCCGACGTACCGCGCACCCGCGACGAGGTGCACGCCTACTTCGAGCGGGTCCGACCGCAGCTGTGCGTCTCCGAGCGGGCGATCGAGGGCATGCACTACCTGCTGTGGACACCGCCGAGCAAGGGCTGGCATTTCGCGATCGGCAGCAGGCTGCTGTCGCTGGCCAGCATCCCGACCCTGCCGATGTGGATGCGCAAGCTCGGCCGTTTCGCCGTGCCGCGCGTCGTCGATCCGCTGGTCCGGATCCCGGCGAAGGTGATCGCCTGGACCGCCTCCCGCCGCGACAACTGGGTCCTGATCAAGGCCGCCCCGTTCATCGCCCCGATGACCGGCGCGATCTTCGCCGCCCACGCCCACTCCGCGCCGCCGCGGACCCTGTCGACGATCACCCCGCAGCAGGCCCGCGAGCGCTACGGCAGCCAGGGCACCCGCAGCCTGTGGGAGCAGCGCATGCCCGCCGAATCCGCCTGATCTATTCCGCCCTGGGCCGCCAACCCAAGCCCGGCGCGGTCAGGACGACGTCGCGCGCCTGGCCTTCTCGATCCGATTGATATTCGTCTCGACCCATTCCCGCAGCGCCGTGATCGGTTCGCGCAGGCTGTGACCGAGATCGGTGAGCGTGTACTCGACCCGGGGCGGCACCGTGGGATACACAGTGCGCGCGACGAATCCGTCGTGCTCGAGCTGACGCAGGGTCTGCGTGAGCATCTTCTGGGAGATGCCGTCGATGCGGCGGCGCAGATCGGTGTAGCGCAGGGTGCCGTCGGCGAGGGAGTCCACGATCAGCACCGTCCACTTGCCCGCGATGCGGTCGAGGACCTCGCGGGTGGGGCATTTGGCCGAGTAGACGTCGGCGGGCAGGCCGGTCGCTTCATGAACTGTGCGCACCCGGCCGATTCTAGGGCACTTTCAGGTGCCTACTTCCTAAAGGAGAGTGACTCTCCGATAGTAGGAATCATGATCACGCAGACACTGTCAGTCACCGAAGCCATCCGCACCCGGCGCACCGTCCGCCACTACCGGCCCGATCCCATCGCCCCCGAACTGCTCGAAGAACTGCTCGACCTGGCCGTGCAAGCCCCGAGCGCCTGGAACATGCAGGACCGCTCGATCGTCGTGGTGACCAGCGACGACGGCCGGAAGGCATTGTCGGAGGCGGCTTTCGGTCAGCAGCAGCCGCTGGAGGCGCCCGCGGTGCTGGTGTTCGTCGCCGATCCGGCGGCCTGGACAGCCGCCAACACCGATATCGCCGAGCAAGCCGTGCGGAACGGGGCGTGGAACGAGCGGTTTCAGGCGATGTTCGATTCGCGCGCCGAATATCACTCGATGCGCGAGCGCGGGCTGCTGCGTGAGAACGCCGTGAAGAACGCGATGATCGCCGCCACCTATGTGATGCTCGCGGCGACCGGTCTCGGGCTCGCCTCGGCGCCGATGAACGGGTGGGACGCCGAGCTGGTGAAGCAGGCGATCGGCATCGACGCGGACGCGGATCTGGCGATCGCGGTCATGGTCACCGTCGGCTACGGCGCGGCCACCCCGCCGCACCCGGGTCGCAGGCCGCGCGAGCGGGCGGTGTTCGCCGAGCGCTATCCGGCGCTCAGCTGACGCCGAGGGTGTTGATGGTGGCGGCGAGGAAGACGATCGCGCTGCCGAGCGCGGTGAGCGTGGCCACGTCGAAGGGGCGGCTGCGGACGGCGAGCAGGCCGACCTGCACGGTCGGCAGGCACAGCCGGAACGCGGCGGCCACCAGGGCCGCGCTGCCGAAGATGATCGCGCCGCGCCGCCACCGATCCCAGGCGACGAACACGACCGCGACCAGGATCAGCGCGCTCACCACGGTCATCGGCAGATGACTGCGCAGGTACTGCTGCCCCGCGCTCAACCGCACGACCCGATGCTTCCCGGTCGTCTCCGCCTTGTTCACGGCCCCGATTGTTCCAGACGCCGCCGCCGGGCGGGCGCCCCCAGCCCGATCGGTGGGGCGAGCCGAGTGCGCGAACCCGGCATGACAGAGTGATGCGCTGTGCTGCACCTGATCTTTCACAACCCCGTGATCCCACCCAATACCGGCAACGCGATCCGGCTGGCCGCGGGAACCGGTTGCGCGCTGCATCTGATCGAACCACTCGGCTTCGACCTGTCGGAGTCGAAACTGCGCAGGGCCGGGCTGGACTATCACGATCTCGCGGTGGTGACGGTGCATCCCGACCTGGCGACGGCGTGGACGGCCATCCAGCCGGGACGGGTGTTCGCGTTCACCACCCAGGCCACCACCCGCTTCACCGACATCGCCTACCGCGACGGCGACGCCCTGCTGTTCGGCACCGAACCGACCGGACTGCCCGCGGAGGTGCTGGCCGATCCGCAGATCACCGAACAGGTGCGGATCCCGATGCTGCCGGGTCGTCGCTCGATGAATCTGTCCAACGCCGCGGCGGTATCGGTGTACGAGGCGTGGCGCCAGCTGGGGTTCCCCGGCGCGGTGTAGCCGTAGCGCTATATCAGCGCTAAAATAGCGCTATGGCTACCATTCAGGTTCGGGACATCCCCGACGAGGACGCCGAGGTGTTCCGCAGACGCGCCGAAGCAGAGGGTATGTCGTTGCAGGCATACATGCGGCGGGAGTTGATCGCCGCCGCACGTCGCCGTTCGAAGACCGAGGCGATGGCGGCAATCCGTGAAGCGCTCGAGCGCGATTCGAGCGCGGGAGCCGATCGCGAATCGATCCTGAGCGCATTGGACGACGCCCGTGGCGAGTGACGAGTACGTGCTCGACGCCTCGGCCGCCTCCACCGCGTTGCTGCGCAAGGACGCCGTCGGGACCGCCGTCGGACGGTTGATCGAGACCAGCACCTGCCACGCTCCACATCTCATCGATGCCGAAGTCGGCAATGTGCTGCGCCGCCATGAACGCAAGGGCCTGATCGACCCTGACACCGCCACGATCGGCCTGCGCATGCTGGCGACGATGGTCGATCGGCGCTATGCCCACCAGGGTTGGCTCAGCGAGCAGGCATGGCAGCTCCGCCACACGATCACGTTCTACGACGGCCTCTATGCCGCGTTGGCGGCACGACTCGATGTTCCGCTGCTCACCAGCGACGCACGGCTCAGCAAAGCGCCCGGACTGCCGTGCCGAGTCGAAGTGATCGACTGAGTTTCCGGCGTCAGTCGTCGACGTCGAAACGTTTGAAGCGGGAGGTGGCGCCGCCGGTCAAGCGCACTGCCGACTTGGCGACGCCGAAGTGCTCGGCGAGGAGTTCGATGGCGGCCTTGTTGGCCTTGCCCTCGACGGCGGGGGCGCGGACGTAGAGGGTGAGGGTGCCGTCGTCGGCGGTCTCGACCAGCGGGCCTTTACGGCTGTTCGGTTTGATCGTCGCCCGTACCGTCGGCACCGGACTTCTCCTTCTTCGGATTCTGTTGCGTCCCAGTGGTCTTCGCCGCCGCGGGCGGAGCGCCCTTGCCGCGTCCGCGCACCAAACGCACGATCACCCAGAGCACGCCGCCGAGCACCGCGAGGAAGCCCAGCCACGGGACCGCCTTGCCCGCGAAGACGACCGCGTCGCGCAACCAGTCGACGAGCGAGTTCCAGCCCGCGACGATGCCGTCCCAGAAGTTGTCCGGGTCGCCGGGCGCCTTCTTCTCGTCGGCGGTAAGGGTGATGGTGAGCGTGGACAGGGCGACCTGGTCGTCGAGGGAACGCTTCTGCGCGGTGAGGCTGTCGAGCTCGCCCTGCCTGCTCGACAGCGCCTCCTCGGCGGCGATCAGGTCGGCGGTGTTGGTCGCGCCTGCGATGAGCGCGCGCAACCGGTCGACGGAGGCTTGCAGTGCGCGGATGCGGGCGTCGAGGTCTTCCCACTGCATGGTGACGTCGTCGCGGTTGGTGCTGACCTCGGTGACGGTGCCGATCCCGCCGAGCCCGGTGATGAAGGCGTCGGTCTTGTCGGCGGGCACCCGCACGCTGAGCACCGCGCGCGGCGTGCGGTCGTCGGTCCCCGGCTGTTCGGTGCGGCTGTCGATCCGGCCGTCCATGGCGCGCACCTGCTCGGTGACGGTCGCCGCGGCGCCGATCGGATCGTCGGCGGTGACGTCGACCGACCCGGTGATCACCTCTTTCCGGTTCGCCGAATCCGACGGCGCAGGCCCCTCTTTCGACGGCGCCCCTTCCCGGAACCCCGGCGCCACCGCGGACGCGGGCCCCGAGATCGTCGGCGACGACGCGCGATCGGCCTGACTCCCGCTCCCGTCGTCCCCGCACCCGGCCAGGAACAACAGCCCCAGCACCCCGACCATCACCACGGCAAGCTTGCGCATGTTCGCAGCGTAATGCGCCGCCGCCGACCGCGTCAGCGGAGTCGGTGGGCGTGGCGTTCGGCGGCGGCAAGGCGGTTGTCGAGGTGGGGGTGGGTGGCGAGGAAGGCCGGCATCTCGGCGAGGTGGCCGGTGGGGCCTGACACCTGCGGGTGGGCGTGCACGAGTTGCAGGACGTAGCGGAAATCGTCGAGATAGCCGAGGTCGACGACGACGCGATCGGCCAGGTATTCGCTGCGTTGCGACAGCCAGGGCCGAGTCACCAGCTGGGTGGCGGCCAGGGCCAGCGCGAGTGCGGAGCCCCAGGGGCCGAGGAGGAGGGCGAGGGCCGCGAAGAGCAGGCAGGCCGCGGTGCCGTAGGCCAGGACGGCCGGGGCGACGAGCAGCGTGGTCGCGGCGGCCGCGCCGAGATAGGAGTAGCGCAGGGCCGCGATCACGCGGTTCGAGAGTCGCAACAGGCGCGGGTGCAGCGGGATCATCAACCAGTCCGCCGGCGCGAAAACAGCGCGTACCAGCCACCCGAAGGGCCACCGATACCACCGGATCACCGACCGCCAGGTGGCGGTGCCCTGCAGACGATGTCCGAGCTCGTGGGCGAGCAGCGCTTCGAGCTGACGCTCGGTGAACGCCTCGACGGCAGGCCGGGTGACACTGACATAGCCGCTGGCGTTGACGGCTCCGTTGACGGCATCGGAGTGCATGACCCACACGGTGGTCGTGGCGGCGGGCAGACCGGCGGCATCGGCGACATTCACCCATGCGCGATTCACCCGGTCGTGTTCTTCCGGCAGGTTCCGTTCGGACGACAGCGCCATCGCCCCCAACATGAGCCGTTGCCAGCCAAGCACCAGCGGACCCGACGCGGCCCACAGCACGGCGACCAGCACCGCGGCCCAGTTCGCCAGCAGCGCTGCGGTTCCCACCAGCAGCCAACCGCTCAGCACGAGCGATGGCAGCGATGCCAGCAGATCCGCCACGGCCCAGTGGTAGCCCTGCCGGTAGGTCACCGACAGTGTGTTCAGTTCGGAGTGCGACATGTGGCCCCCACGATTCGATGCTCCACTTCCTTGATACCGCAGTAGCTCAGGGTTGTCCGGTACCGATTCGGCTGTCGGTCAGCGGAAGTCGCGGGAGCGGGCGACGATGGTGAGGTCGAGGTGTTCGAGGTGGTCGGCGAGGAGGCTGGCCGCGCCTTCGGCGTTCTGGACCCGGCCGCGGATGAGCAGGGCGGTGGCGGTCTGGGCCATGCGGCGGTAGCGGGCCCAAAGACCCACCGAGCAGACGACATTGACCATGCCGGTCTCGTCTTCCAGGTTGAGGAAGGTGACGCCGGCCGCGGTGGCCGGGCGCTGGCGGTGAGTGACGGCCCCCGCGACCAGGATGCGGGTGCCGTCTTCGACGAGCAGCAGGTCGGCGGCGGGGACGACCCCGAGCGAGTTCAGGTGCGCGCGTAGGAATTCGGTCGGATAGCTGCCGGGTGAGATGCCGCTGGCCCAGACGTCGGCAGCGGCGAGTTCGAGGGCGCTCATGCCGGGGAGCGACGGCGCGACGGTCGCCGGGCCGGTGCCGGGCAGCAGGTTGGGGCGTTCGCCCGCCGCTGCGCCCGCGGCCCACAGCGCGGCCCTGCGCACACTGCTGCCGCGGTCGTCGACCAGGGTGTCCAAGGCGCCTGCGGTGGCGAGTGATTCCGCCTGCGGGACGGTCAGTTCCACGCGGCCGGTCAGGTCGAGCATCGACGTGTACGGGCCCGCCGCGGTGCGCTCGGCGACGATGCGGTCGGCGAGATCGGTGCCGATGTGGCGGACACCGGACAGGCCGAGCCGGATCTCGGTGCCCGCGTTCTCCAGGGTGGGTTCGGCGCGACTGGCATTGATGTCGGGGCCGTGCACGCGCACACCGTGGCGGCGGGCGTCGGCGACCAGCGACTGCGGCGAGTAGAAGCCCATCGGCTGGGCGCGCAGCAGCCCCGCGCAGAACGCGGCGGGATGGTGCAGCTTGAACCAGGCCGAGTAGAACACGATCGAGGCGAAGCTCTGCGAATGGCTTTCCGGGAACCCGAAATTGGCGAAGGCGTAGAGCTTCTCGTAGATGCGGTCCGCGACCTCGCCGGTGATCCCGTGCAGCTCGCGCATGCCTTCGTAGAGCCGGCCTTTCAGCCGCTCCATCTTCTCCGGCGAGCGCTTGGAGCCCATCGCCCGGCGCAGCTGATCGGCTTCGGCGGGGGTGAACCCGGCGACGTCGACGGCCATCTGCATCAGCTGCTCCTGGAACAGCGGGACGCCGAGGGTGCGTTCGAGCGAATTCTCCAGCGCCGGATGGTCATAGACGACCGGCTCTTTCCCGTTGCGCCGGCGGATGTAGGGATGCACCGAGCCGCCCTGGATGGGACCGGGCCGGATCAACGCCACCTCGACCACCAGGTCGTAGAAGGTGCGCGGCTTCAGACGCGGCAGTGTCGCCATCTGCGCGCGCGACTCCACCTGGAACACCCCGATCGAGTCGGCGCGCTGCAACATCTCGTAGACGGCCGGTTCGGCGAGGTCGAGCGCGTGCAGTTCGACCGTCTCACCCTTGTGCTCGCGCACCAGGTCGATCATGTAGTGCAGCGCCGAGAGCATGCCGAGGCCGAGCAGGTCGAACTTGACCAAACCGACTGCGGCGCAATCGTCTTTGTCCCACTGCAGGACACTGCGCCCCGCCATCCGCGCCCACTCCACCGGGCACACGTCGGCGATCGGCCTATCGCAGATCACCATGCCGCCGGAGTGGATGCCCAGGTGCCGGGGCAGGCCGTCGAGTTCACCGGCGAGTTCGAGCACCGGCGCCGGGATATCGGTGCCGGTCTCGGCCGACACCCCGGACCAGCGGCTCACCTGCTTGCTCCACGCGTCCTGCTGTCCCGGCGAGAAGCCGAGCGCCCGTGCGGCATCGCGCACCGAGGACTTGCCGCGATAGGTGATCACGTTGGCCACCTGAGCGGCGTAGTCGCGGCCGTACTTGGCGTAGACGTGCTGGATGGCCTCCTCGCGCCGGTCCGATTCGATGTCGACGTCGATGTCGGGCGGTCCGTCGCGCTCCGGCGAGAGGAACCGTTCGAACAGCAGTTTGTTGCCCACCGGGTCCACATTGGTGATGCCGATGGCGTAGCAGACCGCGGAGTTGGCCGCCGAGCCCCGGCCCTGGCACAGGATGTCGTTGTCCTTGCAGAACTTGACGATGTCGTGCACCACCAGGAAGTAGCCGGGGAAGGTCATCTTCTCGATCACCGCGAGCTCGTGCTCGATCTGCCGGTACGCCTGCGGATTCCGCTCCGGTGGGCCGTAGCGCTCGGCGGCGCCGCGCAGGGTCAGCTCGCGCAGCCACGAGTCCTCGTCGTGCTCGGCGGGCACGTCGAACGGAGGCAGCTTCGGGGCGATCAGGCGCAGGTCGAACGCGCATTCCCGGGCCAGGCTCACGGCATTGGCCACCGCCTGCGGATGGTCGGCGAACAGCCGCGCCATCTCCGCACCCGAGCGCAGATGCGCGCCGCCGGTGGGCGCGAGCCAGCCCGCCATCTCGTCGAGACTGCTTCTGGACCGGATCGCGGCCAGCGCCATCGCGCGACGGCGCTGGGACGGGCCGGCGAAGTGCGCACCGGTGGTGGCCAGGACCGGCAGACCGAGGCGATCGGCTAGCGCGATCAGATACGCGTTGCGTTCGTCGTCGGTGGCGATGCCGTGGTGGGTGAGTTCGACGCTGACCCGGTCGTCGCCGAAGCGTTCGATCAGATCACGCAGCGCCGCTTCGGCTTTCGGCAGGCGTATCGCGCCCTCGCGCAGATCCTGCTCCAGCGCGCCGCGCAGGTGGCCCTTCCGGCAGCCGGTGAGGATGTGCCAGTGCCCGCCCGCCGTCGCGGTGAGCGTGTCGAAGTCGTAGCGCAGCACGCCCTTCTCACCCGCGGCCATGTGCGCGGCGGCCATCTCCCTGGACAGGCGTCGATAGCCCTCTTCGCCGCGCGCCAGGACCAGCAGGTGCGGGCCGCGCGGATCGGGAGAACCGGTGCGCGGCACGGAATCCGGGGCGCCGACATGGCCGATCGCGTCGCTGTCCGCCGCGATGCCCGCGATATCGGCGAGCAGCCCGCCGCGGGGAACAGAACGGCGCCTGACCGCATCCCCTCGGCCAGGCGCCGCCTCCGCATCGGTTCCCAGTGACAGTTCGGCACCGAAAACCGTTGGCATTCCCCATTCTCTGGCGGCCTCGGCGAACCGGACCGTCCCGTAGAACCCGTTGTGGTCGGTGAGCGCGAGCGCCGACAACCCCAGGCGCACCGCCTCCTCCACCAGCTCCTCCGGCTGACTCGCGCCGTCGAGGAAGCTGTAGGCGGAGTGGGCGTGCAGCTCGGCGTAGGGCACCGTCGGCGTGGTCGGCGGTGCGATCGAATCCGCTTCGTAGGCACCACGTTTGCGCGACCACGCCGGACTGTCGCCACCGTCGCCCGGATGCATGTCCTGCGCCGGACGACGGCTCGGCTTGCCCGAGAGCACCCGCTCCAGTTCCGACCAGGTCGGCGGACCGTTGCTCCAGCCCACGCGCCCTCTCCTCTCACGACCCCCGCATCACATCCACCTCCCGCTCGGTTGCGTTTGCCCGACCCCTCAACTCGCGGGCAACCGCTCCATCGACCGCGACTCCAGCGCGGCCTCCACATGTCCCAGACCCGACCGGATCACCGCGCCGTAGGCATCGTTGGCGAGCACGTCCAGGTGCCCGCGCGCGATGGCCAGCTGCATCCGCGCCATCTCGAAGTCACCGACGCGGCGGTGACTGTCGGCCAGGTTCAGATACAGCGAGGGCAGGAACCCGCGCAGCCCCTCGTCCAGCGGGATGCCGGGCCCGAACACCGCGCCGAGCGCCCGCTGATCCCAGAGCAACGCGCCCTCGGGCAACTCCTGCACATCCGCCAGGTGATGTGCGATCACGCAGCGATGCAACGGGTCGCCGCCTTCCCCTACCTCGTCCCAGAGCCTGGTCAGCGCCGCGCGCGCCGCCTCCGGGTCGCCACCGCCGAGCCGCACCGCGGCATAGATATCCGCCATCCGATCGTCCGCCATGGGTCAAAGTATCGCACATACGTTCGAACATTGGCGAGAGCCGTTCGAACATATTTTCGAGTTTCTCGCGAGCTCTGGTCCCGGAACTTACTTTGGAGTAAGTTCGAGGGAACGAGCTGCAAAGGAGCAGTGATGTCACAGGTTTCTCCCGGTGCACAGGGTCGTCGCGGTCGCCGACGGCTCGATCTGACCGGCACCCATGTCGTGATCACGGGCGCGTCGTCCGGGATCGGGCGGGCCGCCGCGCTGGCGGTCGCCGACAAGGGCGCCGTTCTCTTTCTCCTCGCCCGCCGCGGTGACGAACTGGCCGCCGTGGTCGCCGAGATCGTCGACGCGGGCGGGCAGGCCTACGGCTATCAGTGCGATGTCACCGATGCCGAATCCGTCGAGGCGACCGTCAAGGCGATCCTCGATCAGCACGGTCACGTGGACATGCTGGTGAACAACGCGGGCCGCTCCATCCGGCGCGCCATCCACCGCTCCACCGACCGCATGCACGACTTCGAACGCACCATGGCGGTCAACTACTTCGGCGCGCTGCGGATGACTCTCGCCCTGCTGCCGCAGATGCGCGAACGCGGCTTCGGCCACATCGTCAACATCTCCAGCGCCGGCGTCCAGGTCGCCACCCCGCGCTTCTCCGCCTACCTCGCCAGCAAGGCGGCCCTGGACAAGTTCACCGAGGTCGCCGCCATCGAAACCCTCGCCGACGGCGTCACTTTCACCACCATCCACATGCCGTTGGTGCGCACCCCGATGATCGCCCCCAGCGGCGACCAGGGCCCCGCCGAGTCACCGGAATGGGCCGCGGCCACCATCGTCCGCGCCCTCACCGAACGCCCCAAGCGCATCGACGTCCCCCTCGGCACCTTCGCCGAATACGGCGCCTTGCTCACCCCCAAACTCCGCGACCGCCTCCTGCACCGCTACTACCGCGCCCTCCCGGATTCCCCCGCGGCCAAAGGCGAATCGACCGACCCCACCGACAAACCCCCGAAACCCGTACTCCCCCACCGCGAACCGAAACCCAAATCCCCCGCCCGCAAAGCCACCGGCAACGCCCTGCGCCGCGCCGCCCGCTGGGTCCCCGGCACCCATTGGTGAGCTATCAGCTGGACCGTTGCTCACCACGCTCTGGTGTGAGCATCGGCCGAGAGTCGACCGCCACCAGAGCGTGGTGATCTTGAACTATCCGCCCCGGGTGCTCTTGCTGGAGTCGGCGAATGCGGGGAGTTGTTCTACCGCAGCGGGTTCCAGGTAGGTGGCCGGCTTGGCAGCGGCGCCGCAGCTCGCCTGACGTGGGGCGGCGGCGACGGTGCGGGCGGTAACTCGCCAGCGGCGGCCGTCGCTGTGGGTGACGATGGCGGCGCCGGCGAGGGTCGGGTCGGCGGTCGGGGTTGGGTCGGGGGTGACAGTGAGGGCGTCCGCCGGCAGGGGTGGGAGTTGTTGGCGGACGGCCACTTCGGCTAGTTGGGCGATCGGGTCGTAGCAGCTGCGGCCGCGTAGGCCGGTCAGGGAGACCTCGCCGGTGTCGGCGGCGGCGAGGAGGGCCTCGGCGGCGGTGGAGTCGACGCGGCCGTAGGTGAGGCCGGACGGGAGCAGGACGACGGCGGGGGCGAAGCGGTGGCCGCCGGTGTGGGAGGCCTCCCAGACGCGGCCGGGGTTGGCGGCGGCCAGTGCGGCGGCGATGGGGCGGCCGAGCAGGGCGCAGCACTGGTCGCGTTTGCCGTGTGCGCAGACCAGGACCAGCGGATCCTCCACGCGCACACCGATTCCCGGGGGTGGGCCGTCGACGAGGTGCAAGTCGATGTCGAAGAGCTGGCGTAGGTCGGTGATCTCGAACCGCTCGCACCACGAGCCCTCGGGGCGCGAGCTGACCAGCAGTACGGTGCGGGTGCCGGTGAACTCGTTGCGGCCCGGTCGACGGATCAGTGTCGGGCGGACCTTGGCCGCCGTGGTGCGCGCCGCCAGTTCGGCGGTGATCTCCGGGCCGAGCACCTCGTCGCCGATCACGTCGCGACCCCACGCGCCGGGGTGCTCGATGCACAACCAGCCGGTGACGGTGGCCGCGGTGCCGAGAAGTGGAAGATCGGCCGCGGCGGCCGAGCACAACATGCCCTCGAACGGGTTCATGGCGCTCCTTCCACGTCGATCCGTCCGGCCGATCCGGAACAGGCGTCGTTTCACTGTAGAACCGGCGGCGGGTCCGTAGGTAAGGGCACCCTGTGTCCTCGGCCGCACCGTCATTCGTAGACGCCCTCGGCGTGCCAGGTGGCGGCGTCGTAGACGAGCAGGACGGCGCGGATCTCGGTCGGTTCGGCATCGAGCTGGACCTGGGCGCGGGCGGCGGGACCCGCCTGTTCGGCGGCGGCCCACCAGCGCTCGTCCACCGGCCACGGGCCCGCCCAGCCGAGCAGCGCCCACTGCCTGCGACCCCAGTGCAGCCGGACCGGGTCGGCGGTGAACAGGCCGCGGTCGGTGACCTCGACGGCGGTGCCGTCGGCGGCGGTCAGGTGCACGGTGGGGCGGTGCAGGAGCAGCAGGGTCGGCGCCGGTTCGGGGAGCCTGCCCGGCCAGGGCTGGGACGGGTCGGCGGCCGGGGTGAGCTCGTCGCCGAGGGCGATCATGGTGATGCGTTCGGCCGGACCGCGACCACCGCTGAGCACCCCGACGCGCACCGCCTCGCCACCGAGCAGGCCCTGCACCCGGACCAGCGCGCGACGGGCGCGTTCGGTCTCCTCGCCCTCCCCGCCCCACAGCCCGAGCTGCAGCGCGCCCGCGGCGACCACCTCGACCGGCTCCAGGCGCAGCGCGACGATCGGGGCGGTCGGCCGGTCGCGGTGGGTGAGCCAGCCGTCGAGTTGCCAGCGGATGCGGTCGGCGGTGTCGGGTGGGGTGAGCGGACGGGCGCATCGCCAGATGCGGGAGAGCTCCTCCCCCGCCTCGGTGCGCGCAGTGACGGCGAGGCGGGTGCAGGCGACACCGGCGGCGGTGAGGGCGGTGTGCAGCCGGGTCGCGAGGGCGCGGCCCGCGAACGCGGCGGCGTCGACCCGATCGATCGGCGGATCGCAGTCGAGTTCGACGCTCAGTTCCGGCGGGGGTCGCCGCGCCGACGGCGGGCGCTCCGGTAGGGCGCGGGCGAGGCGATGGGCCAGGACCGCGTCGGCGCCGAAGCGGGAGGCGACGTCGGCGGGGGTGAGCCGGGCGAAGTCACCGATGCGGCGTAATCCCAAGCGGTGCAGCAGGTCCACCAGTTCGGCGCGTTCCGATGGGGCCAGGGCCGGTTCGGCGGCCAGCTCGGCCACCGGCAGCGGCGCCAGATAGCGCGCGCCCTCGTCCACCGGGACGATCGCGGCGCGGCGGGCCGCGAGCACCGCGGTCGACATGGCGTCGGCGATGCCGATCTGCGCTTCGGCGCCCGCCACCGCCACGGCGTCGATGAGCCGCACGGCTGCCGCTTCCTCGGAGCCGAAGAACCGGGTGGCGCCGCGCGCTCCGAGCACCAGGAGTCCTGGGCGCAGCACTTCGACGCCGGGCACCGTCGCGTCGACGGCGCCGGCGACCGGTTCGAACAGGCGGGCATCGCGGTCCGGGTCAGCTTGCGCGACAACCAGATCCGGGCAACGTGACTGCGCTTCCCTGCGGGTCACGCCCGCTCGCACGCCCTCCACGCGGGCGATCGCCGAGCACGACACGACCCGGTTGCCGTGCAGCACCGCCACCGGACGATCCGCGGGTACCCCAGCCGCCGCTGCCGCCGCCACCGCGGGCCAGTCGGGGCACAGCAGTGCCAGGACACGCTCCCCGCGTGTCATCGCCGGCCACCGGCACGGGTTCGAACACCATTGCCCGACGCCACCGCAGGCACACGGTCACGGCTGGTCGACATCCCGCGATCCTTGGTGCGCAACATGATCCGAGCTGCCGCCCGATGGCCCGGCATCGGCGGGGCCGTCGGACAGGCGATCGGCGCCTGACCGGATGGCCACCGCCGGACGGTCACGACACAGCCTCCCTGAGGTCGACCACCTCACGGGTCTCCGCCTCGCGCGCAAGCCATTCGGTGCGACCGGCCTGGGCGCACAGGTCGATGCGCCCGTGCCGGGGTGGGCCCGCCTTGGCGCTGACGCGCACATCCAGGCAGACCGAGCGCAGGCGGCCACGGCCGGCGCCGAGTCCGCGGTAGCCGGTGACGCGGGTGTCCAGGCGCAGCGACGGATTGGTCCAGGTGCCGCCCGCGACGACCAGGGTGGCGCCGCGGTTGCGGGCGCGGGCGGCGAGGACCCGGCAGCGGGCGGGTGGGACCGCGAGGTCGCCGAGGCCGAGGACCACCAGGTCGAGCCCGTCGAGCAGGACGGCGGCCACTTCGGCCGGATCGGGGCCTGGGTCGGCGATCACCGCCAGCCGGGACAGCTGGGCGCCCATTTCGGCGGCTGCCAGCAAACCCAGCCGGGGCAGCCCGACCACGGCGGCGTGACCACCGTCGCCGGTCACCGCGGCGAGCAGCCCCGAGAGCATCGAGTGCGCGCCGGAGTACGCGACCACGGCGCCTTTGGGCAGTCCGCCGTCGGGCAACAGTTCGGCCAGCGGTCCTGGCACCGGGAGCAGATCGCGACGTAGTGGCTGCTCACGCGGTATATGGCCGGTGGCGGACTCGCCGCGACCCGGCACCGACGCCATCCGGCGACGTAAGTCGTCGAGCGTGCGCTCACGGGCCGCCACCTCGGGCGACAACGCATCCGAACCCATCAACACCACCTACTTCCACGATGGACCCGCGAGCGGAGAACCGCCCAGCGCCGGAACGGCAGCACCGTTTCAGCTATCGATCGTATTCGAATATACGTTCGATGGCGACCAGGGTGACACCCACCCCCTTCCCGTGTCCACAGCGGGGCCCCTTATACCCGCGCGCCGTGATACCGGCCAGTCATCGGCATATTCGACTACCCTCGCACCCGTGACCGAACGTGCTCGTCCCCATATCGGCCCCGACTACCTCGTCGCGGGCCGCTACCGCCTGCAGTCGAAATTGGGCGGCGGTGGCATGGGTGCGGTCTGGCTCGCGACGGACCGGCTGCTGAACCGGGAAGTCGCGATCAAGCAGGTGCTCTCCACGGCCGGGTTGAGCGAGGCCGAGGCCGAGCGGATCCGCAGCAGCATCGTGCACGAGGGCCGGGTGGCGGCCAAGCTGTCGCACGAGCACGCCATCGCCGTCTACGACGTGGTGATCGAGGCGGGCGAACCCTGGCTCGTCATGGAGTACTTACCCTCGCGCAGCGTGGCCAAGGCGCTCGCGCTGGTCGACACGCTGCCCGCGGTCGAGGTCGCCCAGATCGGCGCGCAGGTGGCCGACGCGCTCGCCGCCGCGCATGCCGCGGGCATCGTGCACCGCGACATCAAGCCGGGCAACATCCTCGTCGCCGATCGCGGTCCCGATCTCGGCAAGGCCAAGCTCAGCGACTTCGGCATCTCCCGCGGCGCGGGCGACACCCACGGCGACGACCCCGAGGGCACCATCACCGGCACCCCCGCCTACCTGCCGCCCGAGGTGGCCCGCGGCGCCCAGCCGACCGAGGCCAGCGACGTGTTCTCCCTCGGCGCGACGCTCTACACCGCGCTGGAAGGCCAGCCGCCGTTCGGTTTCGACGAGGACGAGAACGACGTCGTCACCAGGGCCGCGATGGGCCGGATCATCCCGCCCACCCGCAGCGGCATCCTCACCCAGCCGCTGCTGCACATGCTCGAGCCCGCGCCGCAGCGCCGCCCGACGATGGCCCAGGCCCGCGACGAGATCCTCACCGCGGCCTTCGGGCCCGGCACCGCCGCCTACATCCTCGGTGTGCCGCTGCGTACCGAGGACGGCACCATTCCCTCGTGGGCGGCCCGTAACTCCGCCAGCGGCCTGCGCAGCCCCCACTCCGCACCGCTGCCGCGCCCGCAGCGCGCGCCCCTCGCCGCCCCGCCCGCGCAGCAGGCGCAGCAACGCACCGGCAGCTTCGTGGACAACCTGCCCAACGGCGCACCGCTGGCCATCGGCGCGGGTGTGCTGATCGGGCTGGTCATCCTGATCGCGCTCATCATCGCGGTGATGTAAACCCGCTCACTCGATGCGGCGGCGATGCGCCCAGCGGGTCAGGGCATTGCGATTCGACTGCTGGGTTTTGCGGAGCACGTTGGACGCGTGGGTTTCCACGGTTTTCACCGAGATGAACAGGGTTTCGGCGATCTCGCGGTAGGTGTAGCCGCGGGCGAGCAGGCGCAGGACCTCGAGTTCGCGCGGGGTGAGCGAGTCCAGTTCGGGGTCGAGCGGCGGTTCGGGAACCGGGGAGCGGCCGGTGAACGAGTCGAGGACGAAACCGGCGAGGCGGGGGCTGAACACGGCGTCACCGCCTGCGACCCGGCGGATGCCGTCGGCCAGTTCGGCGCCGGAGATGGTCTTGGTGACATACCCGCGCGCGCCCGCCCTGATCACCGCGATCACGTCCTCGGCGGCATCGGACACGCTCAGCGCCAGGCACACCGGGCCATCGGCGATCCCGGTCAGCACCGCGACACCGCCGCCGTCGGGCATGTGCACGTCCAGCAGCACCACATCGGGCCGCGCGGCATCGATTCCGGCGACCGCCTCGGCCACCGCACCGGCCTCGCCGACGACCTCCATGTCGGTCTCGCGGCTCAGCTCGGCACGCACCCCCGACCGGAACACCGCGTGATCGTCGACCAGAAACACCCGAACACTCACTGACAGCTCTCCTCATCCCACCCGTGCGATCGACTCGCTCATCGGTACCACAGTTCTCGCGCGGGGTTCGCGCCGCGCTCAGGGTTGCCCTGGCGCGTTGTCGCTCGCTCCTGCGCGCACGGGCTGCGGATCCCCCAGGCCGGCGCTCTCGGCGGGCGCGTCATCGGCGGGCGTGACCTCGTCGATGCTGCCGGAGTCGGTGCGCGGCATGACGATCCGTACTTCGGTGCCGCGGCCGATCGTGGAGTCGATCTCGGCGGTGCCGCCGCGGCGTTCGATCCTGGCGCGGATGGACTTCGCGAGTCCGCGACGGTCGTCGGCCACCTTCGAGACGTCGAAACCGGCGCCGCGGTCGCGGACGAAAATGCTCACCTGATGCGCCTCGGCCTCGGCGAACAGGTCGATCTCGGGGACGCCCGCGTGCTTGGCCGCGTTGACCAGCGCCTCCCGGCTCGCGCCGAGCAGCGCGGTGAAGTGTTCCTTGGGCAGGCCCGCGCCGGTCTCGCCGGGATCCATGGCGACATCGCCGACCGTCACCGGGGTGACCTTCACACCGTGCTGGTCCTCCACCTCACCCGCGATGGTGCGCAGTGCCGCTGCCAGGCTGGACTGGGCGGGGGCGGTGTCGTCGAACAGCCATTTGCGCAGTTCGCGTTCCTGACTGCGGGCCAGGCGCAGCACCTCCTGCGGGTCCTCGGCCTGGCGCTGGATCAGGGCGAGGGTCTGCAGCACCGAATCGTGCAGGTGCGAGGCGATCTCCTCGCGTTCCTCGTTGCGGATGCGGGCGCCGCGCTCGGCGTTGAGCGCGCGGACCATGCGCAGCCACAGCGGCACCGTCAGCAGGCCCGCGCCGACCAGCGTGACCGCGACCGCGATCAGCGCCGAGCCGAGCGAGCTCAGATCGATCCTGGCCAGCACGACCACGCCGAGGCCGACCACGATCAGCGTCGCCCCGGCCACGATCCGCGACCAGGTGACCACCGACGGTCGCGCGGGCAGCCCGAACAGTGCGCGCGGACCCGGTGCGGCGACGTCGTATTCGCGCCAGACCAGCGCGGCGCCGACCGCGATCACGACGATCGGGGCGATCACCTTCGCCGCGGTGCCCTGGAACAACCACGACACCGTCACCGCCAGACCGAGGCCGAGCAGGGCCAGCCCGATCGCCTGCCTGCGCTCGTCACCGGTCGGCTTCGCCGCGTCGCCGCCTGCCGGGGTGAAGATCCACAGCAGGCCGTAGGCCACCAGACCCGCGCCGACCAGCGCGGACAGCAGCACGAACGCCATCCGCACCTTGAACACGTCGACGCCGAGATGATCGGCCAGACCACCAGCGACCCCACCGACCACCCGGCCCCCGGTCCGGCGGACCAGGCGCGGGGTCTCGGGCAGCGGTGCACCGACCGGCTCCGGTCCCGGCGCGGGCAACATCCCGGGCCGGTAGCCGCGCGGGACGCCGTAACCCATCGGCGCCGCGGTACCCGGATAGCCGGGGGCGCTGCGGTACGGGGGCGGCGGCAGATACGGCTGCGGCGTCCCGTAGACGGCACGGCCGTTGCCGAGCGCGCGCGCTACGAATCCCTGCGGCCCCGTCGGCCGGTGCCCGCCGCGCGGATCCGCCGCGGCGCCGGGCCCGCCCGCTCTACCGTGCGGCCCGACCATGCCGAAGCGTCCGCCCGCGTTCGGTGCGACATAACCGTTGGAGCCGGCGGCCGAGTTCGACGCGATGCCCGCGTTCGGTGCCGCATAGCCGTTGGCGACGCCGCCGGCGTACGGCCCGGGATAGCCGCTCGGTGCGGGGTTACCTCGGGCCGCCGGACTCCCCGTCGGCGCCGAGCCGACAGCGTGCGCGGTGGCGTTCCCGGTGGCGCCGAACCCCGGTGGGGCGGCGGGCGCCTGGGCGGCGGCTCGGGCGGGAACAGACGGATCCATCCTTCGATACTGGCACGCTCCACCGGCCGCGGGCATCGGGAATGTCCCTGATCTTGGCGTTTTCGGGGTCGCCGGTACGCGTAGGCTGACCAGGTGAAGCAACTGTGAAGCGCCTGACCGTCGGCCTCGTCGCGACCTCCCGCAAGGAAAACGAACACCGGCTGGCGATCCATCCGGCTCATCTCGACCGGATCGATCCGGGATTGCGCGGTCAGATCTTCCTCGAACAGGGCTACGGTGACCGGTTCGGCTACCCCGATGAACTCCTCGCTCCGCTGGTCGCGGGCTTGCGCACCCGCGCGGAGCTGTTCGCCGAGTGCGATGTGCTGCTGCTGGCCAAGCCGCTGGCCGAGGATCTCGCGCAGATGCGGCCCGGCACGATCGTGTGGGGGTGGCCGCACTGTGTGCAGGACCGGCGGATCACCCAGCTGGCCGTCGACCGCGAGCTGACCCTGATCGCCTGGGAGGCGATGAATCACTGGACCGCGGCGGGCAACTTCAGCGTCCACGTCTTCCACAAGAACAACGAACTGGCCGGCTACTGCTCGGTCCTGCACGCCCTGCAACTGCGTGGCATCACCGGCGACTACGGGCGGCGCAAGCGGGCGGCGGTCATCAGTTTCGGCGCCACCGCCCGTGGTGCGGTGCGGGCGCTCTCGGCGCTCGGCATCAGCGATGTGACGGTGCTGACCCAGCGCAGCGTGTCGGCGGTGGCCTCGCCGTTCGCGTCGGTGCGCATGCAGCATTTCCAGCGCGACCCGGCCGATCCCGGCCGCACGCTCGCCCTGAAAGCCCCGGAGCCAGGCCCGCTGGCCGAGGTGCTGGCCAACTACGACGTGATCGTCAACTGCATGTTCCAAGACACCGAGGAACCGCTGATGTTCGTCACCGACGACGATCTCGGCCTGTTCGCCCGCGGCACCCTGTTCATCGACGTCTCCTGCGACGAGGGCATGGGCTTCCAGTGGGCGCGCCCGACGACCTTCGCCGACCCGATGTTCACCATCGGCACGGACCTGCACCACTACGGCGTCGACCACAGCCCCTCGTTCCTGTGGGACTCGGCCACCTGGGAGAACTCCGAGGCCCTGCTCGAATACGTGCCGATCGTGCTGGCGGGCCCCGACGCCTGGGACAGCAGCGAAACGATCCGGCGCGCCATCGAGATCCGCGACGGCCGCGTCCAGAACCCCCGCATCCTCTCCTTCCAGGGCCGCGCCGCCCGCCACCCGTACGCGGTGATCTGACCGGAAACCTCCCAGACCTGGCCCTCGAGCTGTCCGGTCCGGAGGGAAAGCACGCTCCACCTGGGCATTCGCCGACCTCGCCGATCGGCGCGACCGGCGTGCCGCGACGCCGGACCGGATAACCGGCCACAGCGCTCTCACCTGCGCTTCTCAGCGCTTCGGCAAGGTAAGCATCAGCTCCCGCCAAGGCCGATTTCCTACGTTGATGTCGGGCCGGAATTCGCGGCCCTCACTTCAGGGGAGGAAACGTTGAACATCACCACCGCCGTGCTGGGTGCCACCGCTGCCGCACTGACCACCGTCGGGATCACCCCCGTCGCGTCGGCGACACCGATGGCCCCGCACGAGACGACCTATCACGGGCCCGCCGGCTTCGAGCTGACCCTCGGTCACACCGATCAGTCCTACCGCCAGGTGCCCGCGCTCAACGCCATGCCGACCAACCGGGAGGTGTTCCTCGACAACACCGCGTACGTCACGGCGCCGGCCGGGGCGACCGGAACACTCGAGTCGGGTTACCTCGTCGCCTGCGCGGTGGACGTGACGCTGTCGGTCGGGCTGGACGGCGGGATCTCGGTCGGCGCGGGGGCCACCATCGGGTTCGGCTCGTCGGGGCCGGACGTGTCCGCCGATATCGGTCCGTCGATCTCGGCGGGGATGGACCTGAGCCTGTCGCTGGCGCCCGGCGAGATCAAGAAGATCGATGTCGGGAGCATGCCGCTGGGCTCCGACACCACCTACCTGGTGAACCGCGACTTCCATCTGATGGTCGGCAATTGCGGCGGGCCGCTCAACATCTACTCCTGGGCGACGGTCACCGCGACCACCCCGGAGGTGAGCGCGACCAACTCGGTCTTCGGGGACACCATGTTCCTCTGAGCTGGATCGGGACCCGGCCTCACGCCGGGTCCCGATCGACCAAATATCATTCCCCTGGGTCGTTTTCATCGAACGGGGGGTTCCTTGACCATCACCGAGCCGGAAAGCTCTTCGCCGCGTGTGATTTTCGCCCAGCGATTCGCCGAACTGTATGCGGCGGCAGGCAATCCGACCCTGCGCCGGGTCGCCACGGCTACCGAGCGGCGCATGCGAAATACCCAGTCGGGCACGCCGTCACCCCAGCGGATCAGCGACTGGAAGGCCGGTCGCAATGTGCCCGCCCGCTTCGAATCGCTGCTCCCGGTGGTACTGACCCTGGTCGACCTGACCGAGAAGGCACAGCGTGAACTTCCCCGCAGACTCGCCGATCCGCACGAATGGCGCCGCCTGTGGCAGGAATCGGTGACCTGGACCGCGACGGCGGGCGAGGGCGACACCTGCCCCTACCCCGGCCTGCGCGCCTTCCGCGCCGAGGAACGCTCCCTGTTCTTCGGCCGGGAACAGGCCACCACCGAATTCGTCGACCTGGTCCGCGCCACCACCGGCATCGTGGTGCTGATCGGCGCGTCGGGCGCCGGCAAATCCTCGCTGCTGGCCGCTGGGCTGCGCCCCGCCATGGGCCTGCCCGCCGCTACCATGACACCGGGCACGACGCCGACCGCCGCCCTCGCGACCGCACTCACCGACGAGCTCCGAGTCCTGATCGTCGACCAGTTCGAGGAACTGTTCACTCTCTGTCCCGACGAGGCCGAACGCTCGGCGTTCCTGACCACACTCGCCGAGCTGACCACCCGCACGCACGATCCGCTCACCGTCGTCCTGGCCTTGCGCGCCGACTTCTACGAGCGCTGTCTGCACCATCCCGTCCTGCGAGACAGCTTGCAGCACAATAACTATCTCCTCGGCCCCATGTCACTGGACGAGGTCTCGCGCGCGATCACCGGCCCACCGGCCGCCGCCGGACTCACCCTCGAACAGGGCCTGGAAGAGCTGGTCCTCACCGAACTACGCGGCCTCGGCGGGCACACCATCACCGACGCCTACGATCCCGGCGCGCTGCCGCTGCTGTCACACGTGATGGCCGCGACCTGGCAGCAACGCGAAGGTCGCAAACTCACCGTCGCCGGGTATCGCAAGGCAGGTGCAGTGGCGGGGTCGGTCGCCGAGACGGCCGAACTGGCCTGGAGCGAGCTCACCCCGGCCCAGCAGGACACCGCCAAGGAGATGCTGGGGTCACTCGTCACCGTCGGCGAGGACGCACGCGATACCCGCCGCACCGTAGACCGCGCCGAACTACTCGCTCGCAGCAACGATCCCGATGCCGCCGCGGAGGCGCTGGAGGTCCTCGCCGCCAGTCGGCTGATCGCCCTCGACGCGGGGTCCGTGCAGTTCTCCCACGAGATCGTGCTGGCTGCCTGGCCGCGGTTGCGCGGATGGATCGAAACCGATCGCGTCGGGCATCTGGTGCGCCAGCGGCTGGAGCGCGACGCCGACGAATGGGAAACCGCCGCACGCGATCCCGCGCTGCTCTATCGCGGTACGCGCCTCGACAGCGCGAACGACCACACCCGCGGCACCGCGACCAGCCCGCGCGCCCGCGCCTTTCTCGACGCCTCGGGACGGTCGGCCCGGTTGGGACGACGCTGGCGGGCCGGGGCCGCCGCCGTCGTGATCGCGCTGCTGGCCACCGGTGTGGTCGCCTGGGACCGCGGCAAGCTGGCCGACCAGCGCACAGCGGACCGCGACTACGCGGAACTGGTCGCCGCGGCGCAGCGCACCCGAACCACCGATCCGTCGCTGTCGGCGCAGCTGTCGCTGGCCGCGTATCGGATGCGCCCCGACCTCTCGACCCGGACTCAGCTGTTGAACACCCAGGAGTTGCCGCTCGCGGTCACCGTGCCCGCCCATGAGCAACCGGTCGAAACGCTGGTCGCCCGGCCGTCGGACGGGCTGCTCGTTTCCATCGATCTCGACTTCAAGGTCATGTTCTGGGACACCACCGTCCCGCAGCGGCCGGTGCGCATCGAGACCGATTTCGACGCACCTGTCGAAAGCTTGGCGTTCGTCCCCGGTAGTTCGAACGCGGTCACCAATGGGCCGTCGGGCCTTCAGTTCTGGGACTTCGCACGAGTGGAATCACCGCGGCTGCTGCACACGCTCACCGCAGGCCTGCGACACTCGATCGCCGTCAGTCCGAACGGGACGCAGCTCGCCGAATCGGATGCGTCGTCGGTGACGTTCTGGTCTCTCGGCGACCCGTCCGGCCCCGTGCGGTCGAGGAGCATAGATTTGCCCCGCGACGGATTTGAGCACGTGGGATCCGCCGTCGAATTCAGTCCCGACGGCACTCTGCTCGCAGTGGGACGAGCTGCGTACGACCCGGAGGCTCCCGATGTCGTGCAGCTGTGGGACACCCGCGACCCGGCAGCCGCACGTCTCGTCGGGACAATCCCCGACACCGACCATCTCCGTGACTTCGAGTTCAGCCCGGACAGCGCGATATTGGCAATCGGCACCTTCGGATCCTCCGGCACCGCCGGCCCACTGTCGAGCCGAGTGGAGCTCTGGCAGATCACCGATCCCGGCAATCCCCGCAGGTACGGGTCCCCGTTTCGGGTCGACGACGGCGTTATGCATTCGATCACCTTCGCCCCGAACAGCTCCATGCTCGCCACGAGCGCCGGAGACGCAGGCAGGTTGTGGAATATCACCGATCTCGTTCAGCCGGAGCAAGCCGCACCCGCGCTGTCGGTGAGCCCGGGCCACTGCTTGCAATCGTTGGCCTCGGCTTGCGAGAGCGGGCCGCGATCGCTGATCTTCCTCCCAGGAGGGTCGATACTGGCCGGAGCGGGTAACGATGGAACGTTGCGCATCTGGTCGATTCCGCGATCGCTGGTCGAGACAACCCAGCACTCCTCGTTCACGCCCGTTTTCGACCGGGCAGGCAACCGGATGGCTGTGCTGTCCAGCGATGGAAACGTAACGGTCTGGGACACCACCGAACCCCGCAACCCGGTCCGTCGAGCGACGATCCCCGGTTCGCCCGGTCGTTCTCAACCCGCGCTGAGCCCCGACGGACGCACACTGTCGATCCACGACCACAACGGCGCACAGCGGCTCGTCTTCGACCTCGACGATCCCGGCAAGCCGCGCCCCCTGTCCCCGTGGCCAGCCATCGGCACTAGGGGCTCGATAGTCGAGGGCAATCGGATGCTGGTGGTCAACGGTTCCTCGATCCAGATGTGGGACATCACCGACCGGACAACGCCGGTTCGCCTGGGATCACCGATCACCACGACGTTCGGAGAGATCTCCTTGGGCCGATTCCACGCCGACGGCGACAAGCTGGAGACCCTGTCCTTCGATCCGAACGACAGCCGACGGCCGTACTTGCGCGAGATCTGGAACATCAGCGACCCTAGCAATCCGAGTGTGATCGGCGAGATCGACAACAACGCCTGGGCCACCTTCCAGCCATCGCTTTTCCTCCCCGACAATCGGACGATGATCGTGACGGAATTCGACAACTTCCGGCTATGGGACGTCGAAGGTCCCGAGACGATCCGGCCGCTCGCCGACACACTCCGCACCGAAATGGCACCGATCGTCGTGCTGTCCACGTCGGTGGACTCCCGCAGCCTCGCTCTTTCGAGCGACGACGGAACGACCGCGCTCTGGTATCTCGACGACCCACGCGCGCCCCGCAAGGGCGCCGGGCCGCTGGGGCCCGCCGACGGGCTCAACCGGAACGTGGTCCTGCATCCCGCCGGCGAACAGCTCATGGTCGTCACCGACAACGGCCAGCTCGGCGTCTGGGATCTGGACCCCGAACTGGTCGCCGAACGGATCTGCGCGGCCACCGCCGACGCGCTCACCGAACCCGTCTGGCGACGCCAGGTGCCCAACGTCTCCTACCGCCCACCCTGCGCCTGACCGGGGAACCCGGGCAAACCTCAGGGTTCACCCCGATGTGCGAAAGGGCTGGTCCGGCACACCATGGATGGCATGAGCAGAGCGAGCTTCGGTGACCAAATCCAGCAGATGTGGCACACGCGGCCCGTCCGGCTGCCGCGGCAGGGGCCGATCGCCGGTGTCGCCGCGGGGTTCGGGCTGCGCTACGGCGTCGATCCGGTGCTGCTGCGGGTGGCGTTCGTCGTGTCGACCATTTTCGGTGGCGCCGGCATCGTGCTGTACCTGCTGGCGTGGCTGATCTTGAGTTCCGCGGGGAACGAGGCGTCGGCGGCCGAGGCGCTGACCGATCACGCGCGCGGCACGCACTCGCAGACCAAGACGATCGTGCTGATCGTCGCGCTCGCGATCGCCGTGTCGACCATGGGCCCGATGGGGCTGGGGCTCGGCGGATCGGGTGTGGTCAGCATGGGCCTGATGCTCGCGGGCTGGTGGATGCTCTACATCCGGCATCCCGAACTGCCGAGCGGTTTCGACACCGTCCGCGCCGGATCGCTGGGCACGGGGAGCTATCCCCCCGCCGCCGGTTATCCGACCGGCGTGCCGGTTCGCGGCTACCCGTACATCCCGGACGTGCCGCCGACCGGGATGTACACGCCCTACACCAAACTGCCCGACGCCTACGTCCCCGACCCGGCGACAACGGGCACAGCCGAATCCACACCGCTGCTGCGCGTCGACGCCACCGACACGATCATCCTGCACAAGGACGTCGACGAAACTGGTAGCGCCACAACGGCGGACACTGACCAGCCCACGACCGTCCCACCTGAACCTTCTGTCGATACGGCCGAACCGACCTCTGCCACAACGGCAAACGCGGTCACACCGATCACCGCCGACTCGGCAGATACGGCCGCAGCTGCACCGATGCAGGCCGTCGCACCGAGCGACACCTCGACCGATCTCAGTCGCCCGGTAGATGATTCGAGCGAATCCGGCTCGACCATCGACCTCGGCAAGCGCGGCGCCGAATCGTCCGAGATCGTCGCCGCACCGGCGGGGCCGGAGGACGAGCAGACACCCGACGGCGGCACTGCCATCCTGCGCAAGGACTTCCCCCAGCCCGTACCGGGTTCTCCCGTACCGGGATTCCCCCGCATCGGCGCGCAGGTCCCCGCCGGTGTCGATCCGCTCGCCATCGCACCCCTCGCCTGGGAACTCCCCGAGATGGCGCCCCGCTACGCCGTGCAGGCACCACCGCCGCCGAAACGCCCACGTTCCCGGCTCACCCCGGTCACCATCGGCCTGGCGATCCTGGCGGCGGCGCTGGCCGGTGCGGCAGCGGCCTCGGGCGTCGAATGGATGACCCCCGCGCGGATCGCGGCCTTCGCCCTGGCCGTCGTCGGCCTCGGACTCATCGCGGGCGCGTTCCTGCGGCGCGGTTACGGACTGCTGGTGCTCACCGCACCGCTGGCCGGGTTCGTGCTGCTGGCCTCGCTGATCGGCCCGATCGACTTCGACGAAGCCACCATGGGCGATCACACCTGGGCGCCGACCACGACCGCCGAACTGCAACCGCGGTACGCGCTGAACATGGGTTCGGGCACGCTGGACCTGCGCGGGATGACGCTCACCGAGTCCCGCACCGTCGAGGTGTCGGTGAACATGGGTGAGGCCAGGGTGCTGCTGCCCGAAGGGATGACCGTGAACACCACCTGCGACGTCCGCGCGGGCGAGGCCAGGTGCGACGAAGGCCTCACCGGACCGAATACCCCCGGCGCACCGGTCCTCGACCTGCGCATCGACATGAATGTGGGCGATCTGGAGGTGACCCGTGGCTGATCAGACCAGCGTCGACACGCAGCGTCGACCGGCGTTCTCCCTGCTGATCACCGGCCTGATCGCGCTCGCGCTGAGCGTGTGGGCCCTGCTCGGCGCACCCACTCCCGAGAACGGCGGCATCCTGCCGGTCGGCTGGGGCGTGGTGATCACGGCGATCGTCATCGGCCTGCTGCTGACCTTCTCCCCGCGTCGCAAACGACACTGACGGAAGACAACCCCAGATACGACAATGGCCCGTCATGGTGACGGGCCATTGTTGTCGGAGGACAGACGGCAATGAACGAACGTACCGACCGGAAACCCACTCCCCTGGCGAAAGCATTGCCACCGGCCACGCACCGGCCGACCGGCGGCGGCTTCCTCCTGGGCAGACTCCTGCTCACCCAGGCGGCGCAGCGACGACCCGTCTAGCCCGTCACTCCCATTCGATGGTGCCCGGCGGCTTGCTCGTCACATCGAGCACGACCCGGTTGACGTCCTTCACCTCGTTGGTGATCCGGGTGGAGATGCGCTCCAGCACGTCGTAGGGCAGGCGAGTCCAGTCCGCGGTCATCGCGTCCTCGCTCGACACCGGGCGCAGCACGATCGGGTGACCGTAGGTGCGGCCGTCGCCCTGCACGCCGACCGAGCGGACGTCGGCCAGCAGCACGACCGGGCACTGCCAGATCTGCTTGTCCAAGCCTGCCGCGGTGAGCTCTTCGCGGGCGATGGCATCGGCCTGGCGGAGCAGGTCGAGCCGGTCGGCGGTCACCTCGCCGACGATGCGGATGGCCAGACCGGGGCCCGGGAAGGGCTGGCGGGCAACGATTTCCTCGGGCAGGCCCAGCTCGCGGCCGACCGCGCGGACCTCGTCCTTGAACAGCAGCCGCAGCGGCTCGACCAGGTCGAACTCGAGGTCGTCGGGCAGGCCGCCGACATTGTGGTGGCTCTTGATATTGGCGGTGCCGGTGCCGCCGCCGGATTCGACGACGTCCGGGTACAGGGTGCCCTGCACCAGGAACTCGACCTTCGGGGCGGCGCCCGCGGCGGCGCCCTCCTCGAGCACGATGCCCGCGACCGCGTCCTCGAAGGAGCGGATGAACTCGCGGCCGATGATCTTGCGCTTCTCCTCCGGGTCGGAGACGCCCTTCAGCTCGCCGAGGAACTTGTCGACCGCGTCGACGGTCACCAGCTTGGCGCCGGTCGCGGCGACGAAGTCCTGCTGCACCTGCTCGCGCTCGCCCGCCCGCAGCAGACCGTGGTCGACGAACACACAGGTGAGCCGGTCACCGATCGCGCGCTGCACCAGGGCGGCGGCGACGGCGGAGTCGACACCACCGGACAGGCCGCAGATCGCGTGGCCGTCACCGATCTGCGCGCGGACGTCCTCGATCAGCGCGTCGGCGATATTGGCCGGGGTCCACGCCGCGGGAATGCCCGCCAGCTCGTGCAGGAAGCGGCTCAGCACCTGCTGGCCGTGCGGGGAGTGCAGCACCTCGGGGTGGTACTGGACGCCGGCCAGGCGGCGCGCGCGATCCTCGAACGCGGCGACGGGAGCGCCCGCGGTGGTGCCGGTGACCTCGAAGCCCTCCGGGGCGTCGGTCACGGCGTCACCGTGGCTCATCCACACCGGCTGCACCGTCGGCAGGCCGCCGTGCAGCACACCGCCGTCGATGTTGAGCTCGGTGCGGCCGTATTCGCGGGTGCCGGTGTGCGACACCGTGCCGCCGAGCGCCTGCGCCATCGCCTGGAAGCCGTAGCAGATGCCGAACACCGGCACGTCCAGGTCGAACAGCCGCGCGTCGAGCTGCGGTGCGCCCTCGGCGTACACGCTGGACGGGCCGCCGGACAGGATCACCGCCAGTGGCTGCTTGTCGGCGATCTCCTCCACCGTCATGGTGTGTGGAATCACCTCGGAGAACACCCGCGCCTCGCGCACCCGGCGGGCGATCAGCTGGGCGTACTGTGCGCCGAAGTCGACGACGAGGACCGGTCTCTGAGTTTCTGCCACCGCCACAGTTTAGTGACGGTGCACGAAGCCCGAGCAGCGGGCATCGGTCCGCGTCTACGCGTTGGGAGAACATTGCGCAATACCCGGTCGACCTGGCTATCCTCGTGCACGTGCCATTCGCCCGCGCGATCGATGCCGACATCTACTACGAGGACAGCGGTGGCACGGGGCCGGTGGTGTTGCTCGCCCACGAATTCTTCATGGACCGCACCATGTTCGCCTCCCAGCAGGCGGCTCTCGCTCCCGAATTCCGGATCGTCGCCTGGGACGCGCGCGGGCACGGCCGCACCAAGGATCAGCGGCTGCCCTTCACCTACTGGACCGCCGCGCGCGACGCGCTGACCGTCCTCGACCACATCGGCGCCGAACGCGCCATCGTCGGCGGCACCGCGCAAGGGGGCTTCACGGCATTGCGGACCGCGCTGGTCGCGCCGGAACGCGTCGCCGCGCTCATCCTCATCAGCACCGAGGCGCACGGGCCGACCAGGGAACAGTCCACCGCGACCCAGCGCTTCCTCGACGAATGGCATGACAAGAGTTCGCGGGAGGAAGCCGCGGGCCGTCTGGCCGACTGGCTGATCGGCGACGACGACTGGTACCGCGGCATCTGGACCAAGCGCTGGATCGGCGACGCGCACAACGGCCTCGACGCCGCCGTCGGCTGCCTGCTCGGCCGCGACTCGGTGCTCGACCGGCTGCGCGAGATCACCTGTCCCGCACTGATCATCCACGCCACCCGCAGCGGCATCGCCGGCGATCGGGCTCGCACGCTGGCCGACGGGCTCACCGCCTCCACGTTCCTGGAGATCGATGGCGCCCGTCTGGCCGTCACGATGACCCACCCGGAACCGGTCAACGCGGCGATCGCGCGGTTCCTGCGGGAACGGGTCTCACTGACCCACGTGCGTTAGCGGACGCTGAGCCCGACCTTCTGGAATTCCTTGAGGTCGGAGTAGCCGGCCTTGGCCATCGAGCGGCGCAGGCCGCCGACCAGGTTCAGCGAACCGAACGGGTCGTCGGAGGGACCGTAGAGCACGCGCTCGAGACTCGGGCGCGTCACGGTGCCGTCGGCGCCGTCCAGCCAGGACTCGTCGACCGGCAGGAACGAGCCACGTGGCACCGAGGGGTGCGCGGTCGCCGAGGGCCAGTACCAGCCGCGACCGGGCGCCTCGGCCGCCACCGACAGCGGCACGCCCAGCATCACGGCGTCGGCGCCACAGGCGATGGCCTTGGCCAGCTGGCCGGAGGTGGCCACGTCGCCGTCGGCGATGACGTGCACGTAGCGGCCGCCGGTCTCGTCGAGGTAGTCGCGGCGCGCCGCGGCGGCGTCGGCGATCGCGGTCGCCATCGGGACGCCGATGCCGAGCACCTCGCCGGTGGTGGTGGCGCCGGGGTAGGAGCCGTAGCCGACGATGACGCCCGCGGCGCCGGTGCGCATCAGGTGCAGCGCGGTGCGGTGATCACTCACGCCACCGGCGACGACCGGCACGTCCAGCTCGGCGATGAAGGTCTTCAGGTTCAGCGGCTCGCCGTCGCCGACGTGCTCGGCGGAGATGATGGTGCCCTGCACGACCAGCAGGTCGACACCGGCCTGCACCAGCGCCGGGGTCAGGGCGCGCGCGTTCTGCGGGCTCACCCGCACCGCGGTGGTCACGCCCGCCGCGCGCACCTGCGCGACCGCGGCCGCGAGCAGGTCGGGCTGCATCGGCGCGGCGTGTAATTCCTGGAGCAGGGAGATCGCGCGTTCGTAACCCCCCTTGTCGACGAGATCGATCAGCTGATCGATCTTGTCCTGCACATCGGCGTGCCGGGCCCACAGGCCCTCACCGTTTATGACACCGAGGCCGCCGAGACGACCCAGCTCGATCGCGAACTCCGGCGAGACCAGCGCGTCGGTGGGGTGCGAGAGCACCGGAACCTCGAAGCGGTAGGCGTCGAGCTGCCAGGCCAGCGAGACCTGCTTGGACGAACGCGTCCGCCGCGAGGGCACGATGTCGACATCGTCCAGCTCGTAGGTTCGGCGGGCGACCCTGCCCATTCCGATTTCCACCATGTCACGCACAGTTGCTCCTGTGTTGTTGGAGCGCTGGCGCGCTCGAGTTCGCGGCCCCTCCTGGGCCGT
>NZ_BMNE01000004.1:0-697940 GCF_014646295.1 Nocardia rhizosphaerihabitans | reverse complement strand
CGGCGCCTGACCGACGGCCCGGCCACGAACGCCGCTGCGCGGCGGCCCCTCCTCGAGGTCGGGGCGTGCGGGCGGGAGTGCGGTGAGCGGACTCGAAGCTTGCTGCACTGCCTTGTGCGCCGGGAGCGTACCTCCCGGCGCACAAACGCATCTATTGTACTCAGCCGCGCCCGGTGTAGTTCGGGGCCTCGACGGTCATGGTGATGTCGTGCGGGTGGCTCTCCTTGAGGCCCGCCGCGGTGATCTGCACGAACTGAGCGCCCTGCAGGTGCTCGATGTTCTGCGAACCCGTGTAGCCCATGGCCGCGCGCAGGCCGCCGACGAGCTGGTGGATCACCTGGTTGACCGGGCCGCGGAACGGCACGCGTCCCTCGATGCCCTCGGGGACCAGCTTGTCCTCGGCGAGCACGTCGTCCTGGAAGTAGCGGTCCTTGGAGTACGACTTGGCCTGGCCGCGGCCCTGCATGGCGCCGAGAGAGCCCATGCCGCGGTAGCTCTTGAACTGCTTGCCGTTGACCAGGATCAGGTCACCGGGGGCCTCGGCGGTGCCAGCGAGCAGCGAGCCGAGCATCACGGTGGACGCGCCGGCGGCGATGGCCTTGGCGACGTCACCGGAGTACTGCACGCCACCGTCGGCGATCACCGGAACCCCGGCGGCCTTGCACGCGGCGACGGCCTCGAGGATCGCGGTGATCTGCGGCGCACCGACACCGGCGACGACGCGGGTGGTGCAGATGGAGCCGGGACCGACACCCACCTTGACAGCGTCCACGCCCGCCTCGACGAGCGCAGCGGCGCCCGCGCGGGTGGCGACGTTGCCGCCGACGATCTGGATGCGATCGCCCACCTCGGCCTTGACCTTGGACACCATCTGCAGCACCTGCGACTGGTGGCCGTGCGCGGTGTCGACGATCAGCACGTCGACCTGCGCGTCGGCCAGCGTCATCGCGCGCGACCAGGAGTCCTGGCCGACACCGATCGCGGCGCCGACCAGCAGGCGGCCGTCGCGGTCCTTGGTGGCGTTGGGGTACTGATCGGTCTTGACGAAGTCCTTGACCGTGATCAGGCCGCGCAGGCGGCCGTTGCCGTCGACGATCGGCAGCTTCTCGATCTTGTGGCGGCGCAGCAGACCCAGCGCGGCCTCGGCGGTGACGCCCTCCTGGGCGGTGATCAGCGGCGCCTTGGTCATCACCTCGTCGACGCGGCGCTCCTGATCGACCTCGAAGCGCATGTCACGGTTGGTGATGATGCCGACCAGCGCGCCGGTCTCGTCCACCACGGGCAGGCCCGAGATGCGGAACCGGGCACACATCGCGTCGACCTCGGCGAGAGTGTCGGTGGGACGACAGGTGACCGGGTCGGTCACCATGCCCGCCTCGGAGCGCTTGACCGTCTCCACCTGCGCGGCCTGATCGGCGGCCGACAGGTTGCGGTGCAGCACGCCCATGCCGCCCGCACGCGCCATGGCGATGGCCATGCGCGCCTCGGTGACGGTGTCCATGGCCGAACTCACCAGCGGGGTACGCAGGGTGATCTCCCTGGTGAGCCTGCTGGAGGTCTCGACGGAACTGGGGATGAGATCCGAGGCGGCAGGCAGCAACAGCACGTCGTCGAACGTGAGGCCGAGCATGGCGATCTTGGTCGGATCGTCGCCACCCGTAGGAGGGCGCACCGCGATTCGTTCGCCCGACACGGGATTACTCATTCGGATCGACCCCTCCTGGTCGTCGGTAGCAACGTACGCCGAAAGCTGCGATGCGACGGTGCTGAGCGGAAAAGATTGATGGTCGGTGAGAACAAGCTCGCCGACGCCTGCATTCCATGGTATCCGGCGGACGAACACGCCTGTGAAGTGAGCCCCGCGGCAAACTTGCCCGGTGCATCGCTGGCGCAGACCACCAAGTACTGCGTACCGTGGGGATGTGCGTGACCATCTACCACCTGGCCTGCCGCCGGATCCCTTCGCCGGAGACCCCTCCGACCCGTCTGCCGCGCTCGATGCCATCGAGCCCGGTGAGCCGCTGGATCCTCATGAGCGCCTCGCGGTCGAGGAAGATCTCGCCGACCTCGCGGTGTACGAAGCCCTGCTTGCCCATCGTGGCATCCGCGGGCTCGTCGTCAGCTGCGAGGACTGTCGGCAAGATCACTACCACGACTGGGACATGCTGCGGGCGAACCTGCTCCAGCTACTCGTCGACGGCACCGTCCGTCCGCACGAGCCAGCCTACGACCCGACGCCCGAGGCGTACGTCACCTGGGACTACTGCCGCGGCTACGCGGACGCATCGATGAACGAGGCGTTCCACGGCGACGGATTCGACGGCTTCGACAACTGAGCTGCCCCGCCAGGCCCGCTCCCCCGCACCGGTCACGCATGCGCGGGGGACGATGGCGCCCGGCTCCCGCACAACGACGAAGGCCCCGAACCTCAGGTTCGGGGCCTTCGTCGTTGCTGGAGACGATCAGGGTGACGGCACCGCGGGCGGTGCGGGCAGGATCGTCATGGCCGGCGGGGTCTGCAATGTCGACGGCACCGTCGGCGGCGGCTGATACGACGTCGGGACCACCGTCGGCACGGTGACCGGCGGTGGTTCGGCGATGGTGGTCTGCGGCGTGGTCGGGTCGACCGTCCCCGGAGGCGGCGTGCTCGGCACGGTGGTCACCGGCGGCAGCGTCGGTTCGACGGTCTCCGGCGGGACGACCGGCTTGGTCTCCTGACCGGGCGACTGCATGATCACCGGCGGCTCGGACGACGGATCGGTGGTACCCGAACCGGGACCCGGCGCTACCGGAGCCGTGCTGCCCGGGTTGCTGGTCGCCGGAGACTGCGAGGGTGAACTCGGCTTGGTCGACCCGGGTGAGGACGGTGTCGACGGCGGCAGCTGGGCGGCGATCTCGGGGGCCCGCTTGGCCAGCTCGTCCCGCAGCAGGTTCCAGCGGGCGACCAGATCTTCCCGCTTGCCCTGGTCGTTGACCTGGGTCGCGGTGGCCGAAGCCTGTTCCAGCATGACCCGCGCCTGCTCCGGGTTGCCCGCGTCGAGCATGTTCTGCGCGGCGACCAGATCGTCGTCGACCCGTGCCACGACGGTCGACTGGGCCTGCTCGCTGAACACGACCTCCTTGACCCGCCACAGCGGATCGCCGGGGGCGGCGCTGTAGGAGAACGCCGTGATACCGCCGAAGACCACGGCCAGTGCCGCAGCCGCTCCGAGAATGGGACGTACCAGCCGTAGACGTCCGCGCGAGGAAGCTCCGACCCGAACCTGCCGCGCGCCGATCTCCTGATTGACCGCCGCGAACACGGTGTCCAGATCAGGACCCGCGGGCATCGGCTCGGCCAGGAGATCGGCCCGCCAATCCGCGAGTAACGACGCCAGCTGGAATTCCTCGGGGCTGTCGGTACGCACCGGGCCGTCGCTCGCGATCGCGTCGATCAGCGCATCGTCGCTGCGCACCGCCGCAATGTCGACCGGGCCGGAATCACCGGCATCCTCGGCGGCGTAGGGACCGCTGTCGTGCGACCCACGCCAAACCTTCCGGTCGCCTCGACCGCGCTCGCCATCCCTAGCCATACATTTCACCTGCCCTCGCCACTTGTGACTTCAGTTTCGCGAGTGCCCTGTGCTGGGCTACCCGTATCGCCCCCGCCGTGCTGCCCACGGCGACTGCGGTCTCTTCTGCTGACAGACCCATGACCAAGCGCAGGATCAGGATTTCCCGATGTTTCTCGGGGAGCGTGGCCAGCAGAGTGTTCATCTGCCTGCTCGTCTCCGAGTCGAGAGCTCGCTGCTCCGGTCCCTGGTCGGTGGATATGACATCTGGTACTTCGGCCATCGCCTCCGCCTTGTTACGGGCGGCGTTGCGATGGGCGTCGGCGACCTTGTGCGAAGCGATGCCGTAAACGAAGGCCATGAAGGGCCGACCCTGATCCTGATAGCGGGGCAGGGCGGTCATCACAGCCAAACAGACCTCTTGCGCAACATCATCCGCGGAGAGCTGCCCGCGCTCCGCGGCTCCGATCCGAGCTCGGCAGTAGCGGACTACCAACGGCCGGATCAGTTCCAGTACCTGAGCTAAAGCGGTCCTGTCGCCCTGCGCAGCCGCAGCGACGGCGAGGTCCAACTCTTCGCCCATATGCGTCATCGTCAGAGATTTTCCTGGCGTTACGAGTGGCGCGGTCCAATGTGACCGAGCTTCCACCGAAGTGGCGGAACGGAACTAACAATAGCGACCCGTTGATCACCCGCGAGCGGGCCTGGCCCCTTCTAGGCGAGCTCTCAGGAAGATCACCGGAACCGGGTCACGAGGACGGCAGGGTGAAATCCCCGCCCCACCCGTGGATTCGAGCCGCATGGCCTGCGGCTTCGTCCGCGGCGACCCGCGCTTCTGCCTGCTCACACACCCCGGCGCGCAGCATCGCGGTGGCCCATCGCAAGGGCAGCAAAGCGTGCTCGCGGCACTCGGCATCGACCGCGCGAGCCAGTTCCGCCGCGCGGTTCGCATCGCCGCCCGCGGCGGTCGCCGCGGCGACGAGCAGAGCCGATTTCACCCGGTGCCGCACCGACGGCAGCGCGGCGGCGAGCTCGACCGCGATCTCGGCGTCGCGCAACGCGGGCGCGGCCTCGCCGCCTGCGAGCGCGGTCTCCGCGCGCACCCAGTGCCAGCGCACCGCGCAGCGGGCGGGAGCTGCGGCCAGCAGCGGTTCCACCCGGCCGAGCAGCCTGCGAGCCAGGGCGAGTCTGCCGGTGCCGAGCGCGTCGGCGGCCAGGCCGGTGAAGGCGTCGGACAGCGCCTCGGCGCGATCCGGACCGGTGGCGCCGAGCGCGAGCGTCACCGCGCGGCCGTCGAAGGCCGCGGCGGCGGCGTGGCCACCGAGCTGACGCAGCAGCGATCCGCGGGTGCTCTCCACGCGTGATCGCAGCGCCGGATCGATCCGGGTTCCGGCCAGTACCCGCAGGTCGGCCCGGGCGGCGGCGTATCGGCCCTGACCACCGAGCGCGACGGCACGGTACCAACGCTGCGTGGGGTCGGCCGGCTCCGGCAACTCCGCAGCGGCCCGCCCCGGAGTGGGCCCGAAAGCTGTCGAAACGAGTATTTCGGAACCGATATCCGCGGGTGAAGCCGTTCTCTGCACGACGAGACTGTAGCCGCCCCCGCGTGCCCGCAGTTGTCGTGATATGTCCCAACCGCGGCCGGGCAGCTACCGATCAGCTTTTGCCTCGGCGGCCGATGTTGCCATCAGGTAAATCTCCGCCCGCCACCGCCACTACCGCAATGTTTCGAATTCACATGCGTTTCGCGCAATTAACCTCGACGTCCTGTTTCCGCCATCTCCGCCGGGGCCGTGCAGGAGGGCCGTTGTGATCCGCACCACCCAGCCGGCGCGGGGGTCACCTGGCAGAACGGGCCCCTGAGCGGCGCGACCTGGGAAAACGCCGAGCGGCGCGGACACCGCGCGGCGACCGTTCCATAGCCAACCGAACAGTATGGACGGAACGAGTGTGAAATGTAAACACTGCGCAGGTTAAATTTCAGCGTTGCAGATTTGCGGAACCAATGCGCGGAACTATTGACGGAATTTCCCGCCTGCACCTAACGTAGCTCATCGCCGGGGTCGGCGCCGCGCGAAATTGCAGCGACCATCCATCGGCACCGTCAGGCACCGTCGAGCCGGCCACCTCCGACCGAGGTGGCGCGAAGACCTGCCGCACCGACTTCGCTCGACAACGCTGACGAGCTCGCACCACAAGGAGTTCACCATGCCCATGCCCACCCACCTCCCCGGTCCGAACGCCGACGTCTGGGATTGGCAGATGCGTGGCTCGTGCCGCGGTCAGGACTCCGCCGTCTTCTTCCACCCCGACGGCGAGCGCGGCCGCGCCCGCACCGCGCGCGAGATGCGCGCCAAGGAGATCTGCCGGGCCTGCCCGGTGCTGATGCAGTGCCGCACCCACGCGCTCAAGGTCAGTGAGCCCTATGGCATTTGGGGCGGGATGTCGGAGACCGAGCGCGAGATGCACGCGCGCCGCAACCGGCGCCGCATGGCCGTCTAGGCACCTCGGCAAATCCGATCCCATCCGCCCGGCGTGGCGTGCCGAATCTCTAGCAAATAGCTGGCACGCGATCAAAGCACCCCCGGGCGAAGGGAGGTCATAGCCGCGGGCTAGATTCGTGACCGATGACACAGAATGGGTTCCGAAGCGAAGCCTTCCCACCGAGCGTGGATTCTGCAGTTACCGCACGCGCGGCCGAAGGAGTCGAGCTAGCTGCATTATTGGAACGATGCGGCCTGGCCGACCAGCATGCCTTTGCCGAACTGTACGACCGGACGTCTGCGCGCGTCTTCGGCCTGATCCTGCGGGTCCTGCACGACCCGGGATACGCGGAGGAGACCACGCAAGAGGTCTATCTCCAGATCTGGCGCACCGCAACGAGTTTCGACCCCTCCAAGGGGTCGGCGGTGACCTGGCTGATGACGTTGGCGCACCGGCGGGCGGTCGACCGGGTTCGTGCCGAGCAAGCCCACACCCTGCGCGAAGTCGCTTACGGGGTAAGGGTTCTCGGCAACGAATTCGACGAGGTCACGGAGGAGGTGGAACGCAGACTCGAACAACAGGCCGTCCAGCGCGGGCTCTCGACATTGACCGAGACCCAACGCGAGGCGATTTCGCTCGCCTACTACGGCGGGCGCACCTACGCGGAGGTAGCCCAGCATCTCGGCATAGGATTACCGACCGTTAAGTCCCGGATTCGGGACGGATTGACACGACTGAAGAAAAGTTTGGGGGTGACGTGAGATGAACGAAGCCCAGATCGATCTCGCGCACACCGTCGCGCTCGGATTGATCGACGACGAAGACCATCACGCGATCCACACCATCATCGACACCGAAGATCCCACTCTCTGTACCGAGTTTCTGCGAGAGCTCCGCGGTACCCGCGAAGCTCTCGCCGTTCTCGGGTCGAGCACACCTGCCCCACCGCCCCCGTCCCTGCGCACGCGCCTGCTGACCGCGATCCTCGCGGAAGAACCTCCGGTAGCGAGCTAGCGCACAACGAAAGGCCCCCGAACCGCTTGCGGTCCAGGGGCCTTCGTCAGTTGCGCGTCAGTGCGCGTGACCGTGATGCCCGTGGTCGTCGGCCTCGTCGGCCGGCTTCTCCACGATGGCGCTCTCGGTGGTCAGGATCATCCGCGCGACCGAGGCGGCGTTCACCACGGCGGAACGGGTCACCTTGACCGGGTCGACGACACCGTCGGTGAGCAGGTCACCGTAGGTGAGGGTGGCGGCGTTGAAGCCCTCCTTGCCGTCTGCGACCTTGCTGACGACGACAGCGCCGTCGATACCGGCATTGGTGGCGATCCAGAACAGCGGCGCCTCGAGGCCCTTGCGGACCACCTCGACGCCGACGGCCTGGTCGCCGGTCAGCGAGTCGCGCAGCTCGACCAGCGCGGTCGCGGCCTGCACCAGCGCGGTGCCACCACCGGGGACGATGCCCTCCTCGACCGCGGCCTTGGCCGCGGCGACCGCGTCGTCGACGCGGTACTTGCGCTCCTTGAGCGCGGTCTCGGTGGCCGCGCCGACGCGGATCACCGCGACGCCACCGGCCAGCTTCGCGAGGCGCTCCTCGAGCTTCTCGCGGTCCCAGTCGGAGTCGGTCGCCTCGATCTCGCGACGCAGCTGCGCGCTGCGGGCGGCGATGTCGTCCGCGGTGCCCGCACCGTCGATGAGCACGGTGTCGTCCTTGGTGACGACGACGCGACGCGCCTGACCGAGCTGCTCGATGGTGGCCTCGCGCAGGGTGACACCGAGATCGGGGTTGATCACGGTGCCGCCGGTGACGACGGCCAGGTCGTCGAGGAACGCCTTGCGGCGGTCACCGAAGAACGGCGCCTTGACCGCGACGGCCTTGATCGTCTTGCGGATGGAGTTGACGACCAGGGTCGACAGCGCCTCGCCCTCGATGTCCTCGGCGATGATCAGCACGGCCTTACCGGACTCGGCGATCTTCTCGAGCAGCGGCAGCAGGTCGGGCAGCGAGCTGATCTTGTCGCGGTGCAGCAGGACGTACGTGTCCTCCAGCACGGCCTGCTGGGTCTCGGGGTCGGTCACGAAGTAGGGCGAGAGGTAGCCCTTGTCGAACTGCACGCCCTCGGTGACGACGAGTTCGGTCTGCGTGGTCGAGGACTCCTCGACGGTGACGACGCCGTCCTTGCCGACGGTGGTCAGCGCCTTGCCGACCATCTCGCCGATCTCCTCGTCGCGCGAGGAGACGGTGGCGACCTGGGCGATGGCCTTCTCGCCCGAGACCGGGGTCGACGCGGCGAGCAGCACCTCCGACACCTTGTCGGCGGCCAGCGCGATGCCCTGGCCGAGAGAGATCGGGTTGGCGCCCGCGGCGACGTTCTTCAGGCCGGCGCGCACGAACGCCTGGGCCAGCACGGTCGCGGTGGTGGTGCCGTCGCCCGCGACGTCGTTGGTCTTGGTGGCGACGCTCTTGACGAGCTGGGCGCCGAGGTTCTCGAAGGGATCTTCGAGGTCGATGTCACGCGCGATGGTGACACCGTCGTTGGTCACGGTCGGGCCACCGAAGGCCTTCGCCAGTACCACGTGGCGGCCACGTGGGCCGAGGGTTACCTTGACGGCGTCGGCGAGCTTGTCGACACCGCGTTCCAGAGCCCGGCGAGCCTTCTCGTCGAACTCGATCTGCTTTGGCATAGAGGATTCAGCTCCTGTGTGAGAACGCAATCCGCCCCGGGTCGGTGAACGACGCCGGGGCGGAACGCGAATGCGGCGTTGGCCTACTTGGTGACGACGGCCAGGATGTCGCGCGCCGACAGGATGAGGTACTCCCCACCCTGGTACTTGATCTCGGTGCCGCCGTACTTGCTGTAGATGACGACGTCGCCTTCCTTGACGTCGACGGGGATGCGGTCACCCTTGTCGGTGATCCGGCCCTCGCCGACGGCGATGACGGTGCCCTCCTGCGGCTTCTCCTTGGCCGTGTCCGGGATGACCAGGCCGGAGGCCGTCGTCGTCTCGGCCTCGTTGGCCTGGACGAGGATCTTGTCCTCGAGCGGCTTGATGTTCACGCTCGCCACGTTGAGCCCTCCACTTTCAGGGGAAATTCGGTCGTCCGGAACTGTTGTCCCGGACCGGGTTTCGGTCAGCTTGCGACCCTGCGCGTCAGCCCCGTCGTCGCGGGTGCCGGGACCCGAAGCCCAGAAGTCGACTGGCACAAGCACAGCTACACAGTGCCGACTAGCACTCTATACGCGAGAGTGCCAGCGCTCAAGGCCGGGTTCTGCCAATGTCGCATTTTCGACACGCCCACACTCGCCAGTGATCTTCACTTCGCCTGCCGATATCTGTAACGTTCGCATAACAGGCTGTGAAAGGATATGTATAGCGTTCCATTCGAGATGGTCGGCATCACAGAACCATCCGCTCGAAGGGAGGTGAACATGCGAACATCCCTCGGCATCTCTGCCGGTAACGAGGTGGTGTGCTCAGCACTGGTCGCCACCGGACCGTCCGGTGAGCAGAGCTTCGACTACCGGGTCGTTTCCGCCGACGCGGCGCACTCCGACCTCGGTGATCTCGTGTCGTCCTCGATCGAGCTGATGACCACCCAGCTGCCCGTCTCCCAGAGCGCGGACATGGTCGGCGAACCACTCGGGCGCTACGCGGGCGCGCATCGCAGGGCCGAGTCCGCCCGGACGCGGCCACCGACCAGCGTCGCCGTCGCGTATCGGAACAAGGAGCAGGCCCAGGCGATTCGCGCGGCGACCACGCGGCATCGTGATCTTCGATTGGTGCCGGAGGGCACCGCGGCGATGACCTACTTACGCGATACCGGTCTGCTCGATCGCTACGCCACCGTCGCGGTGGTCGACCTCGGCGCGACCGGGCTCACCGTCACCGTCGTCGACTACGCCGACGGCACGATCCTGCACACCGAGCGCACGCCGACGCTGAGCGGCAACGCCATCGACGAGCTGATCTACCACCATCTCGTCGACCTGCACTACGCCCGCCGCGGCACCAGGCCCAATCGCAGCACCCTGACCAATCGGGGCAGGGCGGCCAAGGAGCACCTGTCGATCGCGCCCGCAGTCACCATCGATCACGTGGCAGGTCAGCCGCTCAAGCTCACCCGCTCCGATTTCGAGGAGCTGATCGGCGGGCTGCTGCGCAATATCGCGCTGTTCTCCGCGTCGGTGTTCAGCCGGGCGCCGAAGTATCCCGAGGCGGTCGCGGTGATCGGCGGCTGCGCCAACATCCCCGCCGTCGTCGACACGCTGCACGCGCGATTAGACGTCCCGGTGCTCACCGTCCCCGATCCGGAAGCCGTGATCGCCAAGGGCGCGGCGCTGGTCGCCGATGCCGCAGCGCCGTCTGCCCTGTTACCCGCCGCGCTCGGTGACGCGCCGAGCGGCACGTTCACCAAGGTGGTCGGGACGCTGGCGGGCGCGGTCGTCGTCGTCGGCCTGGTGATCGGCTACGGCGTGCAGGCCATCACGCCCGACGCCCCCGATGTCACCCCGGCGGGCACCAGCAGCACCGTGCGCCAGCCGTTACCCGTGGCGCCGCAATTACCACCGACACCGCAGAACCGCGAGAGCGGCGACCGCACCGGTGTCACCAATGCGCCGCCCACCACCGAAACCCAGGCGCCGAGCCCGATCGCGCCGACCACGACTCCGCCACCCAGCTCGGCCCCGGCGCCCAGCCCCTCCGGGCCCAGCTCGACGGCCCCGACGCTGCGACCCGACCCGAACCTGCCGCAGATCCCGTATCCGGAATCGCCACTCGGCCCGATGGACAGCGGATCCTCGGGCGGCCAGGAACGGCGTCCGTCGACACCGAACACCTCCCCCACCCAGGCTCCCGCTCGTGGTGCCCTGCCAGTGCCGCTACCGCCCACGGCGAGCACTCCGGGCGAAGCGCCGCTAGAGCTGATCGACTAGCTGCCGCGCGGTCAGCCGCGCAGGGCACTCACCGATACCGGCAGGCCCGGATCCGTGGCGACAGTCAGCTCGGCGGGTTGCGCACCCGCCGCGATCACATGGGCGCCGAGCGCCGCGATCATCACCCCGTTGTCGGTGCACAGCCGCGGCTTGGGCACCCGCAGCGTCAATCCCGCCGCGGTGCACCGTTCTTCGGCGAGCGAGCGGATGCGGGAGTTGGCGGTGGCGCCACCGCCGAGCACGATCGTGTCCACCCCGACGTCCTGCGCGGCGCGCACGGCCTTCATGGTGAGCACGTCGGCGACCGCCTCCTGGAAGGACGCGGCGATATCCGGGATCGGCAGCTGCTCGGGCGTGATGCCCTGGCGCTGTGCCGCTTCGACATAGCGGGCGACCGCGGTCTTGAGGCCGGAGAAGGAGAAGTCGTAGCGGGCATCGCGCGGCCCGGTCATGCCGCGCGGGAACGCGATCGCGCGCGGATCGCCACCGGCGGCGGCCGCGTCGAGGTACGGTCCGCCCGGATAGCCGAGGCCGAGCAGCCGGGCGACCTTGTCGAAGGCCTCGCCCGCGGCGTCGTCGACGGTGCTGCCGAGTTCGGTGATCGGCTCGCCCAGATCGGTGACCTGCAGCAGGTGGGTGTGCCCGCCCGAGACCAGCAGCGCCACCGCGGGCGGCAGCGGGCCGTGCTCGAGCGTGTCGACCGCGACGTGCCCGCCGAGGTGGTTGAGCGCGTAGAACGGCACGTCCCAGGCCGCCGCGTACGCCTTGGCCGCGGCGACACCGACCAGCAGCGCACCGGCAAGGCCGGGGCCGATGGTGACGGCGAGCGCGTCCGGCTTGCTGATCCCGGCCGCGGCCAGTGCCCGGCGCATGGCGGGCACGATCGCCTCGAGATGCGCGCGCGAGGCGATCTCGGGGACCACACCGCCGAAGCGCGCGTGCTGGTCGACGCTGGAGGCCACCTCGTCGGCGAGCAGATCGAGCGATCCGTCCGGGTTGCGCCGGACGATGCCGACTCCCGTTTCGTCGCAAGAGCTTTCGATGCCCATGACGATCACGACAGCACCTCGTCCTGCCTGCCGCGCGCGGCCCATTCGTCGGCCGCGGCGGTGAGTTCGGGCCGCCGCATGGTGTACGCGTCGGCGCCGCTGGGGTGGTAGTAGTTCTTGCGCAGCCCGATGATGTGGAAGCCGTGCTTGGCGTAGAGCGCGATGGCGGGCGCGTTGTCGGTGCGCACCTCGAGGAACACCGGGCCGCCGCGTTCGCCGGCCGTGGCCAGCAGCGCCTCCAGCAGCAGCGTGCCGATGCCGCCGCGATGGCAGTCCGGGTCGACGCCGATGGTGTGCACCTCGGCCTCGGGATGGGCGGCGTCACCGAGCAGCGCGATACCCGCGTAACCGACCATGACACCGTCCGCGTCGCGCGCGGTGATGTAGCGGTTGTGCGCACCCGCCAGCTCCGAACGGAACGACACCGCCTGCCACGGATCGTCCTCGGGGAACAGCAGATGCTCGAGCTCGACGCAGCGGTCGATATCGGCGGGGGTCATCGGTTCGATCCGGTACACGGCGCTCACGCCCCGGTCCGGTCGAGGGTGCGGAAGCTGTTCTCGACGGCGTCGGGCCTGCGCAGATACAGCGGCACCAGCGCCTCGGGCACGGTTCCGGCAAGCAGCTCGCGCGCCGCGACCGACACCAGGCCCGCAGGCGAGGGCGACTCGCTGGGCAGCACCGGCAGATCGAAGTAGTCGACATGCGCGGCCGAGCCCGCGACCGCGACGGCGTCGCCGAGCGGCACCTCGGTGGGCTTGCACACCTCGGGACCGGCGACCCGCGCGCCGTTCAGGTAGCGGGCCCAGTACACCTCGCGCCTGCGCGCGTCGGTCACCACCAGCAGTTCCCCCGTCTCGCGCTGCTCGCCCGCGGCTTCGGCGGCGATGGCGTCGAGACTGCACACGCCGTGCACCGGCAGTCCGAGCGCGTCACCGAAGGCGGCGGCGGTGGCCATCCCGACCCGCAGCCCAGTGAACGGGCCAGGCCCGACACCGACAACGAGCGCGTCGAGCTCGTCACGACGCACCCCGGCTTCGGCGAGGCATTCCAGGATCTGCGGGGTGAGCACTTCGGCGTGGGCGCGTGCGTCGACCTTCACTCGGGCAGCGAGCGTCGCCACAGCGGGCCGGGAGTCCGCGTCGGCGGCAGGTGACAGATGCACCAATCCCGCTGTAACGGCGGGTGTCGCGGTGTCGACTGCTAGTACGAGCATGATTGTCTCAACAATACCGGGTGGTATCCGCGCCCGGCGCGCAGCTGTGCCCGCCGGTGGGCGGGTTATTCGATCCACTCCCAGATCGCCGTGCGCACATCGGATTCCGGTTCCCGGGCGAGTTGCACCCGCAGATGCCGCTCCGAGAGGTGTTCGACGACACCTTTGCCCCACTCGACCACCACCACCGCGTGATGCAGGTCGGTGTCGAGATCGAGCGCGTCGAGCTCGTCCAGGTCGCCCGCGAGCCGATACGCGTCGACATGCACCAACGCCACCCCGGGCGTGCCGTCCGGGCGGTGCCCGGCCTTGTGCGCCCGCGCGATGATGAACGTCGGCGAGCTGACCCGGCCCAATACTCCGAGACCGGCCGCGATTCCCCTGGTCAGGGCCGTTTTTCCAGCACCGAGCGGACCATCGAGAACCACCAGGTCGCCCGCGCGCAGGGTCGCCGCCAGTTCCCGGCCGAACGCCTCGGTGTCCTCGACCGTGGTCAGGACGCGCCGCTGTGGGTCAGCCACCGACGGCCTCCCCGCCACGCGCGTCCAAGCCCGCGCTCGCCAGTAGCCGGTCGAGTGCGTCCAGCGTCACGTCGGGGAACTGCAGGTGCGGCATGTGCGCGGCCTCGTTCAGCCGCACCAGCTCGCTGTTGGGGAGCGCTTCGGCCAGCACGTGCGAGTTGCGGAACGGGATCACCAGGTCGTGCGCGCCGGACAGGACCAGCACCGGCACGTTGGCCAGCACCGGCAGCGCGGCCGACTCGTCGTGCAGCTCAATCGCTTTCAGGAATTTCTCGATGGTGCCGACCGGCGTGCGATCGATCATCATGGTGGTGAACCGCGACAGCGTCGGGCTGACATGTCCGTGGAACGAGCTGACGTGCAGGATCGGCGCGACCAGTTGCTTGCTCGCGGTCCGGCTCACCTGGACCAGCGCGGGCGCGGTCCGCACCGCCATCCGGAATCCGCCGATCGCGGGATGGCGCAGCAGCTGCGGCAATCCGGTCGCGGTCACCTCGGCGGCCGCGGTGCTGAACAGACCGACCGCGACCACCCGCGACGCGATCAGCTCCGGGAACTGCGCCGCCGCCGCGAGCACGGCCATCCCGCCGAGCGAATGTCCGACCAGCACCACCGGTCCGGCGGGCGCGCACTCGCGCATCACGGCGGCGACATCGTGGCCGAGCTGTGCCACCGTGCAGCTCTGCGTGCTCGGAGTCCCGGAGCGGCCGTGTCCGCGCTGGTCGAAGAAGACCATCCGGACCCGATCGCCCCACTGCCTGGCCAGATCACGGCGCTGGAAGTGGAACGACTCCATGCTGTTGCAGAAGCCGTGCACGAAGATGATCGTCAGCTCGGCGGAGTCGTCGCCGTAGGTGCGGGTGGCCAGCGGCACACCGTCGTCGGCGATCACGACGCCGGGTTCGTCCTCATCGATCAGGGCGAAGTTCTCGTCGCGGTACTCGTCGCGTTCGGCGGGCCACCGCACTCGCGCACCGATCCGGCGCAGGGTGTGCGCGACGGCGAGCGCGCCGAGCAGGCCCGCGGTCGCCAGCCCGCCGCGCAGGATCACGGTGCCGCGGCTCATCGGCCGGTCCCCACATACCGGCGGACGGCTCTGCCGCGCGGTGAGCACACGATCTCGTAGTCGATCGTGTCGAGCAGTCTGGCCCAGTCGAGCGCATGCGGGTGGCCGGCGCCGCCGCCGAACAGCACCGCCCGATCGCCTGCCCGCACGCCGCCCGCGTTGTCGCCGAGGTCGACCATGAACTGGTCCATGCACACCCGCCCGACATTACGGTGCCGGGAGCCGCCGAGCCACACCTCGAAACGTCCACTCAGCGAGCGGAATACACCGTCGGCATATCCGGCGGGCACCAGCGCCACCGTTGTATCGCGTGGCGCGGTCCAGCGATGCCCGTACGACACGCCCTCCCCCGCGGCCACCCGCTTCACCAGGGTGACCTCGGCCTGCAGCGTCATCGCCGGGCGCAGTCCGAAGTCGCCGAGCTCCGGGATCGGGGACAGTCCGTAGACCGCGATGCCGGGGCGAACGAGGTCGAAGTGCAGGTCGGGCCTGGTCAGCGTCGCCGCGGAGTTCGCCAGATGGACCTGCTCGGGTTCTAGCCCCTGCTCCTTGGCCTCGGCGATCGCCTCCACGAAACGCTCCCGCTGGCGGTCCAGCATGGGATGCTCCGGCTCGTCGGCGTGCGCGAGATGGGAGAAGATCGCGCGGAACCGGACGACCTGCTCGTCGACGAGCGCGCGCAGAGCCTGCAGGACCTGCGGATACTCGGCGACCGACACCCCGTTGCGATTGAGGCCGGTATCGACCTTGAGCGAAACCGTCGCGGTGCGACCGGTCGCCCTGGCAGCCTGCTCGACGGCCCGCAACTGCGTGAGCGAGGACACCCCGATCTCGATATCGAAGGCGATCGCGGCAGCGTAGTCGGCGTCGATGGTGTTCAGCCAGCACAGGATCGGCGCGGTGATCCCCGCGGCACGCAATGTCAGCGCCTCGGCGACGGTGGTAACCCCCAGCTCGGCGGCCCCCGCCCCCAATGCCGCCCGCGCCACCTCGACTGCGCCGTGGTTGTAACCGTCAGCCTTGACCACCACCATCACCGCGGCGCCCTGCGCGAACTCACGCAGCACACGCACGTTGTGGGCAATGGCATCCAGGTCGATGACAGTTTCCACTTGCGCATTCACAGCCCCGATCCTGCCAGGACCCGCAGGATTCGCAGCACCGGGGGCGGCACCCGTCCTGGGAATCCGCACCGGGGACACCTCCTGCTCAGACGCCGGCGAGTTCGCGCAATACCCGAATCGCCGGGCGTATGTGATGCAGCAGCGGCGAGGCCGAGATCGGCGCGGCAGCCGGTTGGTCGTCATACGCGGCGAGGTTGGCCGCCAGCGCGTGCACGCGCGCGGCCGCGGCAGCCGACCAGCCCGGCGCCCTACCTGCCGCGAGCAACGCCCCGAGAATGCCGGACAGCACGTCTCCCGACCCCGCGGTCGCCGCCCACGAACCGCCCGCATCGTTGACCAGCGTCGCCTCCCCCGGCGAGGCGATGATCGTCGCCCGCCCCTTGAGCAACACCGTCACCTGCCACTCGTCGGCGAGCGCACGAACCGCAGCCACCCGGTCCGGCCCGAGCTCCGCACCCGTGAGCCGGGCAAACTCACCCGCGTGGGGTGTCAGCACCGTCGGTGCTGACCGACCACGGACCAGCTCAGGTTCGGCGGCCAGCAAGGTAAGCCCGTCAGCGTCGACGATGACCGGCAGATCAGTCGCCAGCACCTCCGCGAGCCGATCCCTGGCCCCCGCATCGGTACCCGCACCGGGACCGAAGACCCAGGCCTGCACCCGCCCCGTCTCCGAAATCGTCCCACTGGCAACCACTTCGGGAAAATTCTCCAGCACCTCGGTGTCGTCACCGGCATAACGCACCATCCCCGACGTCGCCGCCACCGCCGCACCGGTACTCAGCACCCCCGCCCCGGGGTACGTCGAACTACCCGCACATACCCCCGTCACACCCTGCGTGTACTTGTCGTCCGTCGCCCGCGGCACCGGCCACTCCGCCCCGATCGCGGCCGGATCAAGCTGCGCGAGCCCCGGTTCCGGCAGCCGTAAACCGATCGGCACCAGCACGATTCGCCCACAATGCGACGTCGCGAGCGCATGCACCGGCTTGTACGCACCGAACGCCACCGTCACCGCCGCACGCACCGCGGGCCCGTCGATCGCCCCCGTATCCGGATCCACCCCACTGGGCAGATCGGTGGCGACGATCGGAACATCCAGTGCCGCAACCATCTCCGCGGCGGCAGGCCGCAACGGCCCACGACCGGAGATCCCCACGATCCCGTCGATCACCAGATCCACCGCACCGAGCCGATCCACCCGCCGCCCACCGGCCGCCCGCAGCGCCGCGAGCCCTTCCCGGTGCGCGCGTTCCGGATTCAGCAGCACCGCAGTCACCGCCACCCCACGCCGCGCCAGCATGGACCCCGCCCACAGCGCGTCCCCACCGTTGTCGCCCGACCCGACCAGCAACCCCACCGCCCGGCCGACCACACCACCGGTCTCGGAACGCAATTCGTCGGCAACCACCGTCGCCAGCCCATAGGCGGCCCGCCGCATCGGCATCCCCGCAGGCACACGCGTGAACAGCTCCGCCTCGGCCGCCCGCACCTCGTCGGCGGTGAAGTAGCCACGCCGATCCGACATCGTCGCCTCCCGGTCCCGGCGCGGGCCACGGCCGGTCCGCGATCGTTCGCAGACTACGCTCCACACCCATGTCGATGGTTCGTCACCGCGCCGCATCCGCCCGGGTTGTCGCCGGATTCGCCGTGGCCGCCACCCTGTTGTCCGCCGGTTGTTCCGGCGACGGCGAGAACGCCGCCTCCACCACCACCCGCAAGCCGCGCCCGGTCACCACCACGACCACGCAGACCGAGCACAAGCCGACCGACCTGACGATCGACGTCAGCGGCATGAAGTACTCCCCCGCCGACGTCACCATCAAGGTCGGCGAGACCGTCACCTGGAAGTTCTCCGACAAGGCCCCGCACAACGTCCAGGGCATCGGCGACAAGGCGATGGGCATCAACAGCCCCATCATCGACAAGGGCGAATGGTCCTACACCTTCACCCAGCCCGGCACCTACCGCTACCTGTGCAGCCTGCACCCGGACATGCGCGGCTCGATCACGGTCGAGTGATCGCGGCGGCCGGCCCCGAAGGCCGGCCGCTCACGTCCTATTCGACGGTGACCGACTTGGCCAGGTTGCGCGGCTTGTCGACGTCGTAGCCGCGAGCCTGCGCCACCTCGGCGGCGAAGATCTGCAGCGGAATGGTCGACAGCAGCGGCTGGTACAACGTCGGCGCGGCCGGGATCTCGATCAGGTCGTCCGCGAACGGCCGCACCGTGTCATCGCCCTCCTCGGCGATCACGATGGTCCGCGCGCCCCGCGCCTGGATCTCGCGGATATTGCTCAGCAGCTTCGAGTGCAGCACCGGACGGCCCTTCGGCGACGGCATCACCACGATCACCGGCAGACCGTCTTCGATCAGCGCGATCGGCCCGTGCTTGAGCTCACCGGCGGCGAAGCCCTCGGCGTGCATGTACGCGAGCTCCTTGAGCTTGAGCGCACCCTCCAGCGCCACCGGGTAGCCGACGTGGCGACCGAGGAACAGCACCGTCGGCACGTGCGCCAGCTCGCGCGCGATGGCCCGCACCTGCGAACCGGTCTCCAGCACCCGCGCGATCTGCTTCGGCATGGCCTCGAGCTCGGCGAACTCACGGGCGACCTCGTCGGGGTACTTGACCCCGCGTGCCTGCGCCAGCGCCAGGCCGACCAGATAGTTGGCCGCCACCTGCGCGAGGAACGCCTTGGTCGAGGCGACACCGATCTCGGGCCCGGTCCTGGTGTAGATGACCGCGTCGGACTCACGCGGAATCTGCGCGCCGTTGGTGTTGCAGATCGCGAGCACGCGTGCCTTCTGCTCCTTGGCGTGGCGCACCGCTTCGAGCGTGTCGGCGGTCTCGCCGGACTGCGAGATCGCCACCACCAGCGTCGACCGGTCCAGCACCGGGTCGCGGTAGCGGAACTCGCTGGCGAGCTCGACCTCCACCGGCACCCGGGTCCAGTGCTCGATCGCGTACTTGGCCAGCAGGCCTGCGTGGTAGGAGCTGCCACACGCGACGACGAACACCTTGTCGAACTCGCGCAGTTCCTGATCGGCGAGACGCTGCTCATCCAGGACGATCCGGCCGCCGTTCTCGTCGACGACGAAATGCCCCATCAGGGTGTCGGCGACCGCGGTCGGCTGCTCCTCGATCTCCTTGAGCATGAAGTAGTCGTGGCCGCCCTTCTCGGCGGCGGCCAGATCCCAGTCGATGGTGAACGGCCTGGTGACCACGCCCTCGGCGTTCCCGGCGAAGTCGGTGACGGTGTAGCCGTCGGCGGTGATCACCACGGCCTGGTTCTGCCCGAGCTCGACCGCCTCGCGGGTGTGCTCGATGAACGCGGTGACATCGGAGGCGATGAACATCTCACCCTGTCCGACGCCGACGACCAGCGGCGTCGACTGCCGGGCCGCGACGATCGTGCCGGGATGATCGGCATGGGTGAAGACCAGCGTGAACGCGCCCTCGAGACGCTGCAGCACGGCCAGCGCGCTCGCGGTGAAGTCGCCGGCGGTGGGGCCCTCCGCGTAGGCGCGCGCGACCAGATGCACCGCGACCTCGGTGTCGGTGTCGCTGAGCAGCTCGACCCCGGCGTTCTCGAGCTCGCGGCGCAGCGGCGCGAAGTTCTCGATGATCCCGTTGTGGACGACGGCCAGCTTGCCGGAGTCATCGCGATGCGGGTGCGCGTTGCGGTCGGTCGGGGCGCCATGGGTCGCCCATCGGGTGTGCCCCATGCCGCTGGTGCCCGCGAACTGCGCCGCACCCGCGGCCTCCAGCTCGGCCTCCAGATTGGCCAGCTTGCCAGCTTTGCGTTCGACCGCGATCGACCCGTTTCCGTCGAGGATCGCGACCCCCGCCGAGTCGTATCCGCGATACTCCATGCGTCGCAACGCGTCGACGACAACGCCGAGCGCGTCCCGGTACCCGACGTAGCCCACGATTCCGCACATGGTTCTCCACCCTACTGATCGGCTAACCTTCTCGCCGTGTCGGTCTCTGTGAAATCGCTCCTGAGCACCCTGTCCGCGCGCGGCCCTCACCGGGTGCTGCGCGGCAATCTGGGGATCGCGGGCCAGCCGGGTGTGGTGTACACGCCCGAGTCCGGGCTGAACCTGCCCGCTGTCGCGTTCGCGCACGGCTGGCTGACCAGCTCCGACAACTACAAGAGCCTGCTCGAGCACGTCGCGTCGTGGGGCTTCGTCGTCGCCGCGCCCGACACCGAACGCGGCCCGATCCCGTCACATCTGGACCTGGGCACCGACCTGCTCACCACGCTCGACATCGTCAGCAAGGTCCGCCTCGGCGACGGCACCATCAGCGTGCACCCCGATCGCCTCGCCCTGGCAGGCCACGGCATGGGCGCCGGCGCCGCTGTCATCGCCGCAGCTCAGCGCCGCGTCGCCGCCGTCGCCGCCCTGTTCCCCGCCCCCACCTCCCCCACCGCGGAGAACATCGCCCCCGAACTCGACACGCCCGGCCTGATCCTGGCAGGCGCGCTGGACCTCGACTCCGTCAGCTCCAACGCCCGCGCCCTCGCCACCGCCTGGTCCGGCCCCTCGATCCTGCGCACCGTCGACGGCGCCTCCCACAACGGCATCGTCGAAGGCCGCCGCCTCTTCGCCGCCCTCGGCGCGGGCCGCTACGAACACAAAACCGAGAAGACCACCCGAGCCCTCCTCACCGGCTACCTCCTCAACACCCTCCTCGGCGACAAGACCTACGCCCCCTTCGCCGACCCCGAAGCTGCCATCCCCCACACTCACGTGGTCGACCCTCACGCCCCGGTCGAAGAGGAAACCCCGAAGCTGTCCATCGGCACGGTCGCCAAACTGATCCGGGGTTAGTCCCGACTCTGCGTGAATTCGCGCTGCACGCCGCGCACGGCACCCAAATCGTCGCCGAATTCCGGGTCCGGCGACGGCGCTGACAGGAGCAGCCGATCGGATCGGCCGATCCGATCGGCGAGTTCCGACGTCACCGAACATCGCGTTAGCATGTGGCTCACTCAGGTACATGAGTGGTCGAACGGGGGGTCAGGTGTCCAGTCTTCGTGCCGGTGAGGCATTTGCCGGATATCAGGTCGAGGGAGTTCTCGGCCACGGCGGCATGGGCACTGTGTATCTGGCCCGGCATCCGCGACTGCCCCGGCTGACCGCCCTCAAGGTATTGAATCCGGAGATGTTCGCGGACAGCGAGATCCGCTCTCGATTCGAACGAGAGGCCGAGGTCGCCGCACAGCTCGAGCATCCGAACATCGTCTCGGTCTACGACCGCGGCGTCGAGGGCACCGTTCCGTGGATCGCGATGCGGTATGTCGCGGGTGCCGATGCTGCGGCTCTGGGAATCGTCGATCCTGATCGAGCGATGCGGATCATCACCGATGTCGCCTCGGCACTCGACCACGCCCATCGGCGCGGGGTGCTGCACCGCGACGTGAAGCCGGCCAACATCCTCCTGGCCGCGCCCGAAGCCGACGAGCCCGAGCGAGTCCTACTGACAGACTTCGGCATTGCCAGATCACACGACATGCGTGGACTGACGCGTACCGGAACCTTCACCGCAACCCTCGCCTATGCCGCACCGGAACAGCTGGCAGCGCTGCCACTGGATCATCGCTGCGATCAATACTCACTGGCATGCACGTTGTTCATGCTGCTGACCGGCGATTCTCCGTTCGCGGCAACCAATCCGGTCGCACTGATCGATGCCCAGATGCGCCAACCACCGCCACCGCTGAGTAGTCGCCGTCCGGATCTGCCGCGCAGCCTCGACGCGGTGATCGGGCGGGCGCTGGCAAAACGCGCTGAGGATCGGTACTCGAGCTGCAGCGAATTCGCTTGGGCTGCGGCCGAAGCGCTGCGTGCACGCGAGGTGGACACCGTGCTGGCCACGCCGTTCATGTCGAGGCAGCCGGCGCCGATGGCGCCTCGACCTGTCCCTGGCGCGCAGCACACGCCATCACCGTATCTACCCCCTATCGCGAACCACTCACCGGCTCGTCGAGCAGGTCCTCGCCGAAAGTGGCCGGTGGTCGTCGGCGTCATTGTACTGGGCATCGTCGGTACCGCGGGAACCTTCGCCGGGTTGGAGATCCGCGACCGGATCAACTACGGGCCGACGGCAATCGAGGCAGCGATGCCGAGCAAACTGCGGAACGCAGCCACCTGCACCGCGCCCGAGTCCGGGGGTCTCACCTGCACGATCCCGGGCACCGATGCCCTTCTCATCGGCGGCACACGCAACGGTGAGGTCCGGTTTCACGCAACTATCCAACGTATGCCTGACCAACACGTCGAGAACATCCGCATCGGGAGGGGCGCATACATCGGCGACCTGATCGACCAAGGCGAAACCGTCGCGCGAATCCCGTCGAACGGCAACGATACCGGGCTGTATTGGTCGAACGCGGCGACCGGCCTGGCGATTTCGGCCGGCGGGTTCAAGGACGTCTTGTCGGCGCAGACCTTCTTGAAGCGTTCGGGTCTCACGAACTGAACTGACGCATGCGTGGCTACGGGTGGTGTACACCAAATTCCACGCGTTACGGCGTACCAGCCCCGGTGGAAGAGGGGGAGACCCTGTCGCTATCCAGCAGCACGAACCACGGGTGCGATCGATCGCCGCCCCGACCTAATATGTAGCCGACGCTGTGCGACGAGGAAGACAGAGGGAGGGGTCCGATGGGCGGTCACGTGACGGTCGATCCGGAGCAGCTACGCAAGCTCGGGGGAAAATTGACCGGTTCGGGGGGCACGATCAAGACACTCAACAAGGACATCAGTGGGTGGTCGTTCACCGCCGCCCAGGCGGGGCGAGCCTATGGGGACGAGGGCGCCAAGTTCGGTGCTGAGATTGTGAATATCGGCGCCTGGCTGACGCACTGGGAGACAGCGGTGACCAAGTCGGGCAATGCGTACACCACCAGCGCGAATACGTATTCGGCCACCGACGACGCCAACGTAACCAAGATCACGGCCGCTGGGGTGAATCTCGGATGAGTTGGACAGCGGACGAATCCGGTGTAGTCAAGGACGGCAAAATAAACTCCGACTGGGAGCACTCCGTCTCCAGTTCGGCCGGAAATGCCGACAAGATTCTCAGCGATGGCGCCGAGGGGCTGGAGTACTTCAAGTACTACCTCCCGCTGTACAAGCAATGCCTCGAGAAACACGGACTCGGAAACGCAGATATCGCTGGACGCGATTACTACACCCTGTGCGGACTATACGATGCCGAGCAGGGCATGGACATCGAGGCGATCGAGCGAATGGCGAGCACGCTCGCGAACGCGCTTCCCAACCTGTACGCGGAGTTGCAGACCCAGCAGACTCAGCGTAATGCGATCCAGAGCATCTGGAAGGGCGATGCCGGCGATGCTGCGTTCACCATGCTGAATGAACAAGTTCGGCGGGCCGACGAGGATTACAACCACACCCGAACCGCCTCCCAGGAGTTGGGCGAGCTGGCGAAGGCTCTTCGCAATATAGTCACCGAGAAGGCCACGGACGTAAAGGGGTATTGGCGCCCCGCGGGTACTCCAGATTTCAAACTGGAAGGCCGAAACGAGGATTTCCTCATCGGAACAATCGAAAACTGCATCAAGACCGCCGATTCCGTTGAATATCAAATGACATTCCTGCGAGACGTATTCGTTCCGCAGGTCGAGGCGACGGTCCTGCATTACGAAGAAATATGCAGAGAGACTTCCAGGATCGTCCGCGAGGTGTTCAAACAGGCCACAACCGCACTGGCCGCAGTAGAAGCCGCCCCCTATCCGATGCCGTCAGACGCGGCACCAGATACCCCCCAGAAGGGGAACCCCACCACGAACAACCCCTCTGGCGACGGAACTTCGAATGGCGGCGGAGGTAGCTCGACCGGGGATACCACCCCCGCTACCACAACAGAAGACGACACGAAAACCGACACCACGGGAACCAAGAATCCGACAACAACCGACGATACCGATGACGATGACGATGACGATGACGACGACTCGTCCACCGATCTGAGCAGCTTGTTGTCGACGGTCTCGAGCGGACTGTCGACACTGAGCTCGGTGGTCAGCGAACTGTCGAGCCTCACCTCGGGATCGTCCGGTTCGGCCGAGAGCATCGCCGAATCGATCGGCACCGGCCTCAGTTCGCTCGGAACATCGATCACCAGTGGCATCGAGCAGCTGAGCACCTTGTTCAGCGGGAACGGGTCCACCGAAGTCAACATCGCCGGAACAACTCTCAGCTTGGCGACCGGAGACGACGGGCAACTCAAACTCACCACCACAGACACTGCGGGCACGACCCACGCATACGGACTCACACTGAACGAGAACGGCGTCCCGGTGATCACCGACGCAGCAGCATCGACAGCGCCGACTCCGAGCACGACCGCTGCGCCCAACGAGTCCACCACCGAGGGAGCTACCACCGACGGCGCCGTTGCCGGGAGCATGGCCGTTCAACCAGGAATATCCGCCTCCAACAACAGCCAGGTCACCGACACCGAACACTGGTCCACCATTCCCGAACCGGAACCGCCGGCTGACACCGGCGCACAACTGGCGGAGGCAGGTCCCCTGTGAGTTACTCCCCGATCCAGGACCTGGTTGCCGAGCATCTCCGCAGAGCCCGCATGCTTCGAGCCGAGTTCGAGGACGAACGAGCCCGCTTGCAGGCCAAAGGCGACAACCTGTTGGCCGAAGCGCGAGCCGCCGAGGAACGAGCTGCTGAGCAGCAGGCCGCCGAACAGCAGGAACCGATCACCGAGCCTCAGCCTGTCATCGATTTCGACGCCATCCGCCGCGAAGAACAACTGCGTGACGTGATGGCACGCGCTGCGGTGGAGCAATCCCATGTCGCAGCCTCGGACAACGAGGCGAGTACCGGGAGGCACCGGAGTGCCGTCGCCGAGCAATACACACCCGCGAGTTGGTCACCCGCGGGCAGCCCGGCCTCGCTCGACGAAGAGCAACTGCGCGAGGCACGCGAGGCGATAGCCCGCTCGGCCGCTGCGCGCCGAGCGGCCGAGCGCGTCGAGCCGGTCGACTACGACGGCTATGACCAGGAGAGCGAGTACTTCCGCGGCAAGAATTGGTTCGGTTAGGCGTTGGGCAGCACGCACTTACGGCTCGACTGTGAGGTGGCCGCCCGCCCCACTGGGTGTAAATTCCCTGTTGGGGCGGGAGCGTACCGGCCTGTGACCGGAACGAGGAGTTGATCGATGGATCGCGGGGCAGTCGTACGGATACTGGTCGTCGGCGGGGCGATCTCAACGTTCCTCGGCGGGTGCAGCTCGGGGAGCGAAGGCGATGCGCAGCCGAGTCCCCCGGCAGCGACTACGACCCAGGAATCGGTGTTGCCCACCGGATTCGACGGATGCAGTCTGCCGCAGTCGGTGATCGACGCGGAGGAGTTGCGGAATCCGAAGAAGGACGATCGGTGGACGACCGGGCGCAACAAGTGGTTGGGATGCGGATGGATCCAGCGGGGAGGATACAACGCGTCCATCACGGTGAGCACCATCACGATGCAGCAGATCAAGGCGAATCCCGAGGTAGTAATCCGCGAGGAATCGCAAATCGCTGGTCGTCCCACGATCATTCACTACAAACCAGCCCAGGACGGCTTGTCGTGTGAGATCAACGTCGAGATGAAGAACGGCAGCATGGAAATCTCTATCGGCAATCGGCCGAACAGAGAAAAATCCGGTCACCGCCATCCTTGTGATATCGCGAAAGATCTTGCAAATATGCTGGCTCCGACCATCCAAGCTGGAAGCTAGACACGTCGTCAGCAAAGGGAGGGAACATGGCGACACCGCTCGAAAACTTGATTCAAGAAGCGAAAAATGGCGGATTGAGCGTTTCATTCAGTACCGACGTGCGCGTTAACGCAGACGAGTTCGTGTATATGGAGCGAGACTGCGAAGCGTTTCTGGATGAAATTAACAACCTACAGAGACAAGCCCGCGGTATCGCCAATCGCGAAAAATGGGGATTGGGCGAAACCACCGAGGGCCTGACATCGGCATCGACAGTGGTGGGCTGGTTCCGAGGTAAGGCCGGAAAGGTCGGCGCTTCCACCGATTCCGACAACAATCTCGAGGATATCCTCCAGCAGCACTACGATATTGTTGCCGATATCCGGGACTTACACCGCGAGATCGCAAAACGCTACATGGCAACAGATGAAGAGTTCGCCGCCCGCTACAACGAACTCTCCGCGAATGTTCCGCCATCGGCGATCGGATCCACGGAAGGGCTTGCCTGATGGCCGGAAATGAGAAGGCCCGAATCGGCGAACCGGAGAAGCCGAACACCTGGGAGCACTGGGCGATCTACCGAGCATTCAATCCGCTCGACACAACCGAGGCAGACAACGCGAAATCCGAATACCAGAAACTCGCCTCGGATTGGTCTGCTGCCGTCGAGACATTCGCCGCAAGGATCCGTCGGTCGAGCACATCAGCCTGGGAAGGCGCGGCGGCGACGGCCTCTCAGAATGCCATCGCCGACTATGCGACGCGGGCACTGGAGCTGACTCCGGCATTGAACGCATTGGCGCAGCAGGTCACCACCACAGTAAACGGCGTGAACAACACCCGGACAAACGTCGACGAGCCGCAGAACATGCCCGACAGCGTATGGAATCTGGATGGCCATGATTTCTGGTTCGCCGAGCCGGGAAACCGCTCGATGACCGCGATCAACAAAGCCCGCGATGAAGCCCGCGAGGCGATGCAGAACCACTACGTCACCGATTTTGTTGCCGCCGATGGGCAGATTCCCGTCCTGCCGCAGCCCGAGAGCCCGACCTCACCGCTGACCTCATGGAAGCCGACCGGCGGCGATCCAGGCGCCAACGGCGGAGGCAACGGCGACACCTCGAACCCGGGCGGCGCGAACAGCGGAAACCCGCAAGACGAGACCGCGCCGACCACCGAAGACCCCGCCGTTACCGAGACACCCACCGACACAGACGATTCCAGCGACGACGACACCACCGACGACACCAATCCGTCGACGACCCAGGAAGCGGAATCGCCGGACTCGACATCACCTGCGTCCACCCCGGAGACGACTCCGGCGGGGGTCAATCCGGCAGGGACGCCGGGTGCTGGCTCGCCCGGCACCGGTTCACCCGGCGGCGGCAGTCCGGGCGGCGGTAGCCCGGGCAGCGGCAACCCAAGCGCCCCCGCGCCGGGCGGCGTCACAGCTGGATCACCGACCGCTGCGAGAGTTCCGACCGGCGCAACCGCCGCGGCGGGCGGAAGTGGCACCGGCCGTGCGGGTGCACCAGGGATGGGCGGTATGGGCGGCGGCCGAGGCGGCGGCAAGTCCGAAGACGACGAGACCCATCAGATCCCGGACTGGCTGAAGAACATGGAGAACACCGAGGAACTACTCGGTGAGATGCCGCGCACGATTCAGGGTGGCGTAATCGGCGGGAACGTAGATGAGTGAATGGACTTGGGAGCCTGATGATTTCGCCGCTCTCTGGCTGAACGATGCGCACGATCGGTTTCCGGGTCCACTCGGCTACACCAGCCGGATCCCCACTGTCACCGAGGAACGGGCACACCGAGCAGCGGTTCACGCAAGGTATGACCGCGAGGAGACCGAGCTGATCCAGCTCGCCTTCCATACCTTGAGCAACTGCGACTTGCAGATCAGGATTGTCGGCGAGTCGACCCGCCTCGGCGGTGGCCGACGACGAATGTACCGACTGCTCGGCGCGCAGACCGCCCATCATGCGGTCCTGCTGTCCCAGACCGTCACCGATGACGTCGAAGAGCGCATTCGGTGCAGGCTCTTCCGGCCGGACAACCTACCGGGTCGGATCGCCAAACTGCTGCCCGAGTTCGCGGCGGGGCGCTCATCGAGTCGAACGTTCCACATCGACGACATCGCCGCAGCAAGACGAGGCGGCACCGACGGCTATCGCGACTCGCCCAGCAAGCAGTTCGAACGCCTTGTCAGCCAGCCACGCGACGGCGGTGGAATCGCCGAACTACTGCCCGGCCCACTCGACGCCCGGACCGACTCCTGGTACAGCGCGCAGTGGTTCGACCTCACCGAAGACGGCCGCTACCTGCTGCGACGCGACCGTGACCAGGTTCAGGTCCGCCCGGCTGCCGCCGACGACCTGCGCGCGCTCTTCGCCAACTGGATCGACCGAACCCTCAGCAGACTGCGCGAGCGGGAGAACGAACCCGCCTGGTGACGAAGGCCGGTGCGGGCACCGCCACACCCCAAACGGCGGCCAGCCCCGGCCACTTCAGTCCAGCCAAGTCGACCGACGGTAGTACTCGGACTCGGAGTCGTAGTCACCATCCGACGGTGCCACCGTCGACCTGGCCTCTCGTGCCGCCCTCGCCCGCGCGACGGCCGCGCGGATCTCGGCCTGCCGCTGTTGCTCAGGAGTCATGTTCGGATCCGGCACGAAAGCGACGGGCCGTGACGGCGGCGACTGCGCCGCCGTCACGGGTGCGACCTCATGTGCAGGATCTTCCCTACCCTGACCCTGGTGCGGCTCAACAGTTTCCGCTTCGTCGTCCGCGGCTTCCTGCTCGGCCAGCTCGCGCAGACGCCGGGCAGCCTCGACAGCGAACTGTTCCGCACGGAGCGTGGTCTGTCTGTTGATCTCGTCGATCTCGTCCATCAGCATGGCCGAACGACGATGCGCCTCCGCCGCGATCTGCTCGATCTCTGCCGCGTAGTCCACGGACGATCATTCTCCCGTTGTCGAGTGGGATCCGCCGAGGATGAGCGTCATCACAGCGGGCCCGCCTCGGCGAGGACGGCGCCGGTATCGCCCGGGTTGCTCGCCGGGTGATCCTCGACAGTCGGGGTGTGTTCGCCGTCTGTTTCCTGCCGGGTCGGCCGCGGTCCGGCGGGCACCCCGCCTGTTCCCGAACCGGAAGAGGGCTCCCCGCTGCCGATTTCGCTGGTCACCGGAGGATTGGTCGGGTCGGGAGTTTCCGGTGTGGTCGGTGTCGGCACGACGCCTGCACCCGCTCCCGCGTCCGCCGGACCAGCTGCACCGTCACCACCCCCGGATTCCGGTACGCCCGAACCCGATGCGCCGTCGTCCTCGGTGCCGGGCGATGCATTCCCCTCCTCGGTGGTACTCGAATCCTGTTCGATGACCGGGATTCCGTTCTCGTCCAGCGTCAGTCGGTACTGCGTTGTCGTGCCGTCAGCATTTGTCGTCGTCAGCGACAGCCCGTTCTCGCCGGCCTCGATGCTCACCTTGGTGTCGCCGAGCTGGAACGATGCCTCGTGCTCACCGGAGAGCAGGTTGCTCGCCTGCTCTGTCATCTGCTCGATGCCGTCGCTGATCGCCGTTCCCGCCGACTCGATCGCCGAAGTGAGCGAATCCCCTAGGTCACCGGTGAGCGCGCTGGAGACAGTGCTGCCGAGTTCGCTGAGCGAGGATGCGATGGCGCTCAGTGCGCTGCTGGTGTCGGAATCGTCATCGTCATCATCGTCATCGTCGTCATCGTCGTCGGCGGCGGCGGCGGAGTCGTCGGTGGTCTGCGCCTTTGTCTTCACCGGCGATCCGGTGGACGTGTCACCGTTCTGTGTGCCAGCGGTCGCGGTCTGACCGTCGTTCGTAGGCGCCTGGTTGCCGTTGGTTCCGGGATTGCCGTTCGTCGGATCGCCGTTGGCCGCCTTGTCATCAGGCGCGGCCGTAGTCACCCCGGCCACCGAGGGATACGCCCGCTCCTCAATCGCATCAGCGGCGGTTTGGATGGCGTTGTACTGCCCCTGCACAGCGATCAGCGTGGTCGTGCACTGAGCACTGAATACACCGAGCTTGTCGTTGTAATCCTTCTTGAAGACCGTATCCAGCCAGTCGACACAGATCTCCTTGACCGCCTGCTTCCACGGGTCCGAATTGCGCTCGAGGTCTTTCGCGCGATCTTCGATGTCGGGCACTTCGGTCAGCCGCTGCAGCAGCGAGCTCAGGATGTCGCCCGACTTGCTGCTGCGAATGATCTGCTGAATGTCGACCACCGTCATCTCACCGACGGTGATGAGCGTCCGCTGGCTGCCGACCTCGACACGATTCCCGTCGGCGAGCTTCTTGACGGTGGCAGCCTTGTCTTCGACGATCTTCTGCAACGCGGGCGTCGCAGCGGACATCGCGGTCGCCAACGCCTGAACCTTGCCGCGGTCCCCTTCCGCGAGTCCGACGATCTCGCGGAGCCGCCCGATTCCGGCGTCGGCCGCCGCGCCCTGCCAGCTGGATCCCAACGCGTTGGCCGCCGACTGCTGATTGCCGCGCTGGGTGTCGGCCACGGTGATCATCTTCTGCAGCGCGTCAGCGGAGGTCACCAGTTTGGCGAGGTTCATCCCTCGCTCCTGGTCGTACGCTGCCTGGATCTTCAGCTTCGGCCAGCCCGCATCGTTGCCGAAAGCTTCCTCGTACAGCGGCAGCAGTTGCTCGAAATAGAGCAGACCTTTCGAACCGTCGTTGAGGATGTCGTCTACGGACTGCGTCATCGCCTGACCTCCGGTCGAGTGTCAGTGCTCATTTCGCACCGGTCCGGTCGAGGGCTCGTGCGGTGTTCTTGTCGACTTCGGTGAACTCGACCGTCGCGTTGCCGATCGCCTCTGCGGTGGCCTCGGTCGACGTCGTCCACACCTTCAGCCAGGTGACCGTTCGCTCGATGCCCTCTGCGATCCGCACCCCGTAGTCCACGTAGGCGCGGCCAGCTTCGGATTCCGCGCCGTTGCGGCCCGCACCCCAGCTGTTGTCCTCGACGTTCTTCGCCGCCGTACGTAGCTCGGACACAGTGGTTTTCAAGCTGTTGACCGAAGTGGTCATCGCGCTCTGGTTGACGACAACTCCGCCGGAAACTTGCGTGCCCATCCCCCACCTCCACAGTTTGCGGAGCGCCCCGACGACGCCCTACCTACTTGGACGCGGGAACCCGCCCGCAGGTTCCACCCGCGGAGCAGAATTACTCCCCCAGATTCCCCTGGTCCGTCCGCCGCCACTCCGAGGTCCCATCGGGAAACCGGTGGTACTCCCACGCCGCATAGTCCCCGTCCGCCTCGACCACCGTCACGTGATCGGCGATCCCGTCATGGTCGAAGTCCGACCAGACGCTGGTGTCGTGGGGTGTGGCGTCGGTGAGGGAGTCGGCGACTCCGTCACCGTCGAGGTCCTGGGACGGAGAGTGGAGTTCGACGGGGCCGAGGCCGCCGAGGGACGAATGGGCGTCGATGTCGGGTAGGCCGAGGCCGGGGATGTCGCCCGAGGTGACCATGGGACTCCTCCTCAAACGGAAAACTCGCGGATGACGGCGCGGCGGAAACGCCACTATCTTGTCATCCGCGAGCGGTTCAGGGGGCGGTCGGGCCTTACTTCTTGGGCATGATCAGCCACAGGACCAGGTAGAGCAGGAACTGGGGGCCGGGCAGGAGGCAGGAGACGACGAAGACCAGGCGGACGATATTGGCGTTCCAGCCGAAGTACTCGGCGATGCCACCGCAGACGCCGGCGATCCATTTGTCGCTGGTCGAACGGGTGAAGCGGCGGGCCGGGGCAGTCATTGTGTGTTGCCTTCCTGTCGAGCTGGTGATAACTCCACTGTGCCGATCACGACCCCTCCCCCGCATCGGTCGACAGACCCATCCGCACCCTGATTTCTGCCGGGCCCGATCTCAGGGTCCTGCCCTAGGCGGGCAGACTTAAGAGGTGAGCACGACATTGCAAGCCACCGGTCTGTCCGCGGGCCACGCCGAGCGGACCCTCTTCGCCGACCTCGACTTCACCCTCGCCCCCGGCGACGTGATCGGGCTGGTGGGAGTGAACGGCGCAGGCAAGTCGACGCTGCTGCGGATGCTGGCCGAGCGCATGCCGGGCGACGGCGTCATCACCTTGAGCCCGCCGGACGCGACGGTGGGCTACCTGGCGCAGGAGCCGGAGCGGATCGACGGCGAGACGGTGCTCGAATTCCTCTCTCGCCGGACCGGCGTCGCCGTCGCCCAGCAGGTGATGGACGCGGCGGCGGAGCGTCTGGGCGAGGGTGGGGAAGACGACTACTCGCCCGCGCTCGAGCACTGGCTCGCTCTCGGTGGCGCCGATCTGGATCAGCGCGCCGAGGAGGTGGCCGCCGATCTCGGCCTCACCGACGGGCTGGCGAGCGGCCTGGACACCCCGATGACGGGTCTGTCCGGCGGACAGGCGGCGCGGGCTGGTCTGGCCTCGGTGTTGCTGTCGCGCTTCGACATTCTGCTGCTGGACGAGCCCACCAACGATCTCGACCTGGACGGCCTGGACCGGCTGGAACGCTTCGTCAAAGGCATCCGGGTGCCGCTGATGGTGATCAGCCACGATCGGGAGTTCCTGGCGCGCACCGTGAATCGGGTGCTGGAACTGGATCTGGCGCAGCAGCAGGTCGGTCTCTACGACGGCGGGTACGAGGCGTATCTGGCCGAACGCGAGATCGCCCGCAAGCACGCCCGTGAGGCCTATGACGAATTCGCCGACACCAAGGCGGGTTTGGAGGCGCGGGCGCAGATGCAGCGCAACTGGCTCGAGCACGGCGTACGCAACGCGCGGCGCAAGGGCAAGAACGACTCGGACAAGATGGGCCGCAAGACCCGGGCCGAGTCGACCGAGAAGCAGGCGGCCAAGGCCCGCCAGACCCAGCGCCGGATCGAACGCCTCGACGTGGTCGACGAGCCGCGCAAGGAGTGGGAGCTGCGGATGGAGATCGCGGCCGCGCCCCGCAGCGGTGCGGTGGTGGCGACCGCGAACAATGCCGTCGTGCGCCGCGGCGAGTTCACCCTCGGCCCGATCACCACCCAGATCGACTGGGCCGACCGGATCGTGCTCACCGGCGCCAACGGTTCCGGCAAGTCCACCCTGCTCGGCCTGTTGCTCGGCAAGATCGCCCCCGATTCCGGTTCGGCCGCACTGGGTTCCGGCGTCGAGATCGGCGAGGTCGACCAGGCGCGCGGGCTGTTCCGCGGATCGGAGCGGCTGGCCGACACCTTCAGCGCGGCGATGCCCGACTGGCCCGACGCCGATGTCCGCACGCTGCTGGCGAAGTTCGGCCTGCGCGGCCCGCACGTGACCCGCGCCTGCGACACCCTCTCCCCCGGCGAACGCACCCGCGCCGCGCTGGCCCTGCTGCAGGCGCGCGGGGTGAACTTGCTGGTCCTGGACGAGCCGACCAACCACCTCGACCTGCCCGCCATCGAACAGCTCGAGCAGGCCGTCGAATCCTTCACCGGCACACTGATTCTGGTGACGCACGATCGCCGGATGCTGGATTCTGTTCGGGCGACCCGCCGTTGGCACATGGCCGGTGGAGTGCTCACCGAGGATTAGGACGCACCATGGAACTCACACTTGGCATCGATACCCGCGTCACGCTGCTCGTCACCGGCCTGATCTTCCTGAGCGCGCTGCTGCTCGGGGTGTGGAAGTACCACGGCATCCGCACCTCGGCCGAGGGCGCGGCGCACATCTACGTCGACATCGCGCACCGCGCCGCCCTGCTGTACTCCTTCGCCGGGATCCTGCTCGCGGTGTTCACCGAGCTCAGCGCCTGGCCGACGATCGTCAACCTGACGGCGGATCTGGTGATCCTCGCGTTCTTCGTTGGCGCGATCGCCAGCTACGTGCTGCCCGGGATGCGGCGCGACACCACCAACCAATTCGAAGGCCAGATTCCCGCCGCGCTGCGGTTGTCGATGTACGGGCTGATGGCGGGCGAGATCCTCGGGTTCCTGGTGCTGTTCAGCGGTTTCCTCGTCGGCCAGTTCTAGCTCAGAACGACCGCACCACAGCCGTTTCCGCGGCGCCGAACAGGTCGATGCCGGATCCGAACATCGCGCCGACCAGCCCGGCGGCACCGGTCGCGAACAGGATCGCCACGACGACGATGAACGATCGCGACCGCGGCACCCGCGGCACGGGGAAAGAGTATCCGCGCGGCGGTTCGGCGATCTGCTCGTAGTGCTCGACCGGCTGGCCGTAACCCTCGTCCCGGATCGGGACGGTGTGCGAATACCCTTGCGGCACTTCACGGCATCCCGGCCTGCCACACGCCCCACCACAGCGGTGATACGGATCGTAGTCGACCGGGTACCGGTCCTCGTCGCGGTAGTTCCGGGCAGGCAGCGGCGGCACCAGGAATCGCCCCCTTCGAATCGTGTTGCGCGCCAAACTGTCCGGTGCATCAAGCAGCACACTCGCCACCAGCACACAGGTCAATACGGCGTAAGCCGATAGTAGATGGACCCGGCGCGCCCCGCCAGAGGAGAACTAGACCGCCGCGACCTGCTTGGCCAGATCGTCGGCGAGCTGGCGCGCCTGCGCCGGGTCGGTGGCCTCGACCATCACCCGTACCAGCTGCTCGGTTCCGCTGGGACGCAACAGCACCCGGCCGGACTCACCGAGCACGCGCTCGGCCTCGGCGACCGCTTCGCGCACCTCGGGGTCGGCGGCGACGGCGGCCTTGTCGCTGACCGGCACGTTCACCAGTACCTGCGGCACGGTGCTCATCACCGCGGCCAGCTCACCCAGCGGCCGCCCGGTCTGCGCCATCCGCGCCATCAGCCGCAGCCCGGTGAGCACACCGTCACCGGTGGTGCCGTAGCGCGGGAACACCACGTGACCCGACTGCTCGCCGCCCAGGCTGTAGCCGCCGCGGCGCAGTTCCTCGAGCACATAGCGGTCGCCGACGGCGGCGGTGAGCACGGTGATCCCGGCGGCGCGCATGGCGATGTGCAGACCGAGGTTGCTCATCACGGTCGCGACCAGGGTGTTGTCGACGAGCTCGCCCTCGTCGCGCATCGCCAGCGCCAGCACGGCCATGATCGCGTCACCGTCGACGATCTCGCCGGCGGCGTCCACCGCGAGGCACCGGTCCGCGTCGCCGTCGAGGGCGATGCCGAGGTCGGCGCCGTGCTCGAGGACGGCGGCGCGCACGGCCTCGAGGTGGGTCGACCCGCAGCCGTCGTTGATGTTGAGGCCGTTGGGCTCGGCGTTGATCGCGATCACCGTCGCGCCCGCCTCGCGGTACACCTGCGGGGCCACCTCGGCGGCCGCGCCGTGCGCGCAGTCGACGACGACGGTCAGCCCGGACAGGTCCTGGCCGGTGGATTCGAGCAGATGCTCGACATAGCGTTCGTGGGTGCCCTCGACGGTGTAGTCGCCGCGCACGCGGCCGATGCCCGCGCCGGTCGGGCGCACGGTGACGCCTTCGGCGATCAGGGCTTCGATCCGCTGCTCCACGGCGTCGTCGAGCTTGTGCCCGCCCGCCGCGAAGATCTTGATCCCGTTGTCGGGCATGGGATTGTGCGAGGCGGAGATCATCACGCCGAAGCACGCGTCGTAGAGGCCGGTCAGGTACGCCACGGCCGGGGTGGGCAGCACGCCCACCGAGAGGACATCGACACCCACCGAGGTCAGGCCCGCGGTCACCGCCGCCTCGAGCATCTCGCCGCTGGCCCGCGGATCACGGCCGAGGACCGCCACCGCGCGCTTCTTGCCGCGCGAGAGCACCTGCGCTGCGGCCCCGGCGACGCGCATCGCCAGTTCCGGACTCAGCGAGTCGTTGGCGAGTCCTCGAACACCGTCAGTGCCGAACAGCCGTCCCATAAAACCCTCTACTTGTAGTAGGTCCCCGAATACAGCACGAGAGCAGGCGACCAGCCGTGCTGGAAGCCTGCTCTCGCACACGTGCTCCGCCGACCGGGCTCATCCCCACTCTCGCGGGGAGCATACCTAGCGGATGCGAGAGACGGCGGTCGACAGTGCGTAAATCAGCGCTTCGAGTACTGAGGCGCCTTACGGGCCTTCTTCAGACCGTACTTCTTACGCTCGGTGGCACGCGGGTCACGGGTCAGGAAGCCGGCACGCTTGAGCGCGGGACGATCCTCCGGGGTGACCTCGATCAGCGCACGGGCGATGGCCAGACGCAGCGCGCCTGCCTGACCCGAGGGGCCGCCACCGACCAGGCGAGCGTAGATGTCGAAGCTCTCGACACGCTCGACGGTGACCAGCGGGGACTTCACGAGCTGCTGGTGCACCTTGTTCGGGAAGTAGTCCTCGATGGTGCGGCCGTTGAGCTCGAAGTTGCCCGAGCCCGGAACCAGGCGCACGCGAACGACGGCTTCCTTACGGCGGCCGACGGTCTGCACCGGGCGATCGATCACGATCGGGGCGTAGGTGGCTTCTTCGGCGTACTCGGCTTCGTAGCCTTCGCCGTCTTCGACAACCTCGACCACGGTCTCGTCGACCGCGTCGAACTCTTCGTTGAACTCTTCAGGAGCGGTCACTGGGCCACCTGCTTGATCTCGAACGGAACCGGCTGCTGCGCGGCGTGGGGGTGGTTCGGGCCTGCGTAGACCTTCAGCTTGCCCGCGATCGCGTTACCCAGCTTGTTCTTCGGGATCATGCCCTTGACGGCCTTCTCCACGAGACGATCGGGACGGGTCGCCAACACCTCGCCGACAGTGCGCGACTTGAGGCCGCCCGGGTGTCCGCTGTGGTGGTGGATCAGCTTGTCCTGCTTCTTGTTGCCGGAGATGGCAACCTTGTCCGCGTTGATGATGATGACGAAGTCGCCACCATCGACGTGCGGTGCGTAGGTCGGCTTGCCCTTGCCGCGCAGCAGGCCAGCGGCCTGCACGGCGAGACGGCCGAGGACTACGTCAGTGGCATCGATGACGTACCACTTGCGGGTGACGTCACCTGCCTTGGGGCTGTACGTAGGCACAGTCGTTCCCTGTCTGTCGTCGGTGTTGCCGGCCACGGGTGTGGTCGAGAGCGTCCCGGCGGCCGGTGGAGACCCGGGACATCGAGGAGACGCCGATCCGCGAACGGTTCGACGTTCCACACGCCAGCGAGCAACGATACCAGCTGCGCATGACGCCACCACAATCGGGCGCTGAGCTAGATCACCACCGGCGGGCCGGGATCGGTCGCGCCGGCGGGACCGGGGATGAGGTAGCGCAGCGTGTCGATGCCGGGGGTGACGCAGGCGTTGTCCTCGATCAGGCCGCCGCCGCGCGCGCTCGCGATGCCCTCGGGCGGGACCGTGTTCGCGTACGGGGTGAACGCGCAGCTCACGAGCTCGCTGTCGGCCGCGGTCGCGGGACCGGTGGCGCCCGCGTGCCAGGCGGTCGCGGCGAGCGCGACCGCGCCGACCACGGCCGGTGCGCCGAAGAAGCCCTTCTTCATCTTGCCGAGCAGCTTGCCCCTGCGCTCGTCGTCGTCGGGTTCGTCGAGCGCGTGCCGTCCGCCGGTCTGCGCGGGCGGACCGGCGACGAAACCGGCCGGACTCGGCGGCTGACCGGTGGCCGGCGCCGTGGGCGGGGCTCCCCAGCCGACCTGCGCGGCATAGCCCTGACCCGGGTGCTGGGACTCGGGATAGTCGTCCTCGTCGAGTTCCGGCTCGGTGACCAGCAGGTGCGCCGCGCCGAGCACCAGCGCGTGCATCGGATGATCGGCCACGTGCAGGCGCTGGCCGAGATGGTTCTGGAAGGCCAGCCGCAGCGCGTCGTTGAAGCAGACATTGCCCGCCAGCAGCACCGTCGAGGTGTCGGCGCCGATCGAGCGAGCCGCGGCCATCGCCTCGATCACCACATTGTCGGCCGAGCGGGCGTCGCGCAGCGCCTCGGCGCTCACGGCGACCTCGACCGATTCGGTGGGTTGTTCGTCGTCGCCGTGCACCGCGACGACCAGCAGGGTGCGGCCGTCGGAGTACACGCCGGTGGCGCCGATGCCGTTGCGGTGCCGCTCGCTCGGCGGTGAGACCAGGCCGAGCGCGCGCACGTACCCCGACAGCGCGACGCTCTCCGGCAGCGGCTCGACGACCACGTCGAGCTGCTCGACCAGCGCGGCGTAGGTCTCGACCTTCTCCTCCGGCCAGGTGTCCGGGTACGGCAGCGCGACCAGCTGCGGCTTGCCCCGCAGGTACTTGCCGACCGCGGCCAGCGGGTTGTACAGCCTGGCCCGGAACACCAGCTCCGCGGGCCAGGTGGCGCCGGCGATCACGATCTGCGGGTGCCCGAGGATGTCGCGCACGTCGGCGATCGCCATGCCGAGGTCCGGCCGCTGCCGGTCGACGCCTGCGGTGTGCAACCTGCCCGCCGCGTCGGCGAGGAGGTAGGCGGGTGGGGTATAGGTGCCCTCCACCTGAACCGGGCGGATCGGAGTATCACCGCCGCCCGCGGCAACGGACACCACATCCCACCCCAGATGCAGGGCCCCAACTCGAACGGTCACAGGCTCAAGTGTGCCCGGTCGGCGAGCGACACGCGCATCATGCCCGCCGATATGGCCCTGACGTGGCGATCCCTCATGCAGTGTCCTCTGAGGCATGCTCGGGCGCCCTCCGTGGTTACGCGAGCTGCCGCCTCCGGGCGCTGACCGCTCATGCCTGGGACTTCTTCAGGCGCAGGCGACTCCAGGTGATGGCCGCCAGGATCGAGGTGATCACGATGAGCAGCACGATGTCGAGGATCCAGATGCCCGGCTTGTGCTCCCACAGCGCGTCCTCCTGCGCGCCGATGACCAGCTCGCGCAGATCCACCGTCGACGCGCCCGCGGCATAACCCCAGCGCGACGGGAACAGGTACGACACCTGCTCGAGCCCGGCCCGGTCGGTCACCGGGATCAGACCGCCCGCCATCACCAGCTGCACCATGATCATCACCACGAGCATCGGCATGACCTGCTCGTTCGACTTGGCCAGGCTCGACATCAGCAGACCGAACACCACACAGCAGACCGCGGTCATCGCGATGACCAGGTACAGCTCGACGCTGCCGTTCGGGATCAGCGCGCCCTCCGGCGGCGCCTTCTTACCGATCAGCGTGATGCCGACCAGCACCGCCGACTGCAGGAACGCGGTCACGCTGAACACCACGATCTTGGCCATCAGATACGCCGAGGGCAGCAGGCCCACCGCGCGCTCACGGTGGAAGATCGACCGCTCGCCGACCAGGTCACGCACGGTGAGCGTGGCGCCCATGAAGCACGCGCCGAGGATGAGCACCACGAGCAGCTGCTGTGCCTCGCCGCCACTCGAGCGCGCGAACGAACCGTCCGGCTGCGCGATCAGCGGGCCCTCGGTGAAACCGTCGCTACCCGGCACCACCAGTGACAGCGCGCCGAGGATGAACGGCAGCACCACGAGGAACGCCAGGTAACCGCGGTCGGCGAAGATCAACCGCAACTGCCTGCGCGCGAGAGTGCTGAACTGGCGCATCCCGCTCGATTGCGGTGGCGCGCCCGCGTTGCCGCGTTGCAGCGGCTGGGGTGGCGGCGGTGGCGGCACATAGGCCTGCCTGGATCGGTAGGCCGCGAAGGCCTGGTCCGGGTTGGCCGCGACCTTGGCGAAGATCTCCGCCCAGTCCGACGTGCCGAGCGCGGCGCCGACGCCGCCGGGATGACCGGCGAAGGCGGTCTTGCCGCCCGGCGCGAGCAGCACCACCTGGTCGCACATGTCCAGGCAGGCCACCGAGTGGGTGACAACGATGACCACGCGACCGGCGTCGGCCAGTTCGCGCAGCATCTGCATGACCTGCCGGTCCAGCGCCGGGTCGAGGCCCGAGGTCGGCTCGTCCAGGATCAGCAGCGACGGACCGGTGAGCAGCTCCATCGCCACCGAGGCGCGCTTGCGCTGACCACCGGAGAGCCGATCGACACGGGTATCGGCGTGCTGGGTGAGCGAAAGCTCCTTCAGCACACCGTCGATCACCTGCTGCCGGTCGGCCTTGGTGGTATCCGGCGGCAGCCGCAGTTCGGCGGCGAAGCCGAGCGCCTGGCGGACGGTGAGCTGGCGGTGCAGCACGTCGTCCTGCGGGACCATGCCGATGCGGGAGCGCAGCGCCTCGTACTCGGCGTGCAGGTTGCGGCCCTCGAAGGTGACCACACCGCCGGAGGGCTGGGTGCTACCCGCGATCAGCTTCGACAGCGTCGACTTGCCCGCGCCCGACGGGCCGATCAGCGCGGTCAGCGTGCCACGTCCGGCCTGCATGTTGACGTCGACGAGCAGCTGCTTGTTGCCCTCGACGGTGAACCCGACTCCATGCACCGTCAGGCCCAGCTCGGCGACCGGCTTCTGCCGATGCGCCAGCGCGCCCTGGGTGACGACGAAGTCGATATTGCCGATCGTGACGATGTCGCGCTCACGCAGCACGGTGCGCTGCTGACGATGACCGTTGACGAAGGTGCCGTTGGCCGACCCCAGGTCCTCGATGACCAGCCCCTCGGCCGAGGACACCAGCCGCGCGTGCTGGCGCGAGGCCAGCGGATCGTTCACCACGATCTGGTTGTCGGAGGTACGGCCGATGCTCAGGCCGCCGGGCGGGATGCGATCACCGCGCGCCACCGGCTCGGTCGAGGCCGCCTTGCGCACCGGCGGCAGCATCGACGAGTCGGCGCGGCGGGTCATGTTGATGTTGTCCTGCGGCGCCATCGGCTGCGACGGCAACTGCGAGGTGGGTGTGAACTGCGGCTGCTGGTGCGGGGTCGGTCTGGACTGCGGCGGGAAGGGCTGCTGCGGACGCTGCGGGGGGCGATGCTGCTGCGGCTGCGACGGCGGTGCCATCATCGTGGCGGCGTGCCGCGAGGCGGGCGCGGCGGGCACCAGGTGCAGCAGCGGGCCGCTGATCGCGTCGCCGAGACGCACCTGGGTCGGCCGGTCGATCGACACGGGCTGACTCAGCTTGCGCGCGTCGACGAAAACGCCGTTGGTACTGCCGTTGTCGGCGAGTACCCAGGCTCCGTTCTGAAAGCGCAGAGTGGCGTGCACGCGCGAGACCAGCGGACTGTCCACGAACAGGGTGACCTCGGGCGCACGGCCCATGGTGATCTGCTGGCTCGCTTCGAAGACTCGTTCGGTTCCATCATGGCGCACGGTGATGGTCTGCGCCCCCGGTGAAGACATGGAGCGGATACTATGCCATCGCCCGGACATCGGCGGTGCCCCCGAGACGGCTTGCTGTCCCGATCCGGCGACCTGTATCCGGCCGACCAGGGGGGATCGATGAAAGGCCAAGCGCTCGTTGCGATCATCGCCGTGCTATGCGCGCTGCTGAGCGTGGGGTGCACGCGGGCGATCGATGGGCACGGTGTCTCGATCTACGACGACCCGTTCCAGGTGGCGGGATTGCCGACGACCGGCGGGCCGAACGGGCCGCGGCCGGGGGTCCCCGATTCGACGCTGACCGCGTCCAACGGCGACGGCGGTGAGGTCGACGCGCTGGCGCTCAACGCGATCGACGACATCCAGGCCTACTGGCAGTCCGTGTTCGGCACCGAGTTCCGCGGCGAGACCTTCGAGCCGGTGGAGAAGCTGATCTCCTGGAACGCCCGCGCCTCCCGCAATCAGGCGATCGAGTTCTGCAAGGAGACCACCTACCACCTGGTCAACGCGGCCTACTGCCGCAGCGACAACTCCATCGGCTGGGACCGCGCGATGCTGCTGCCCACCATGACCGAGACCTTCGGGAAGATGTCGGTGGTCATGGTGCTTGCCCACGAGTACGGCCACGCCATCCAGACCATGGCCAAGCTCGTCACCAAGAAGACGCCGGTGCTGGTCAAGGAACAGCAGGCCGACTGCTTCGCGGGCGCGTTCATGCGTCATGTCGCCGAGGGCAAATCGAAGCACTTCACGATCAACACCTCCGACGGCCTGAATTCCGTTCTGGCCGCGACCGTTTCCATCCGCGATTCCGACCCCGACGATCCCGAGAGTGTGCACGGCTCGGCGTTCGAGCGGGTCACCGCCGTGCAGATCGGCTTCACCGACGGCCCGCGCGGCTGCAAGGGCATCGACGACGAGGAGATCGACCAGCGCCGCGGCAACCTGCCGCAGAGCTTCTCCGGTGATCAGGGCCGCGGGGAGTTCCCTGTCTCGCAGACCACCCTGGTCGAACTGAGCAAGGCGCTGCAGGCCATCCTGCCGGTGCAGAATGCTCCGTCCTACGACTACTCCGGCGCCAGGATCGACTGCAAGGACGGCGCGGTCACCGAACCGGTCACCTACTGCCCCGCCAAGAACGTCATCGCCACCGACGTGCCCGCCCTCGCCGAACGCGGCTCGGTCGACACCGACGACGACGGCCCGCTCCCGGTGAAGGTCAGCGGCGACTACAACGGCTATATCGTGTTCATCTCGCGCTACACCCTCGCCGTCCAGCGCGGCCAAGGCCAGCAGCTGACCGGCGCGAAGACCGGCCTGCGCGCGGCCTGCCTGTCCGGTGTCGTCACCGGCAAGCTCGCCCAGCCCGGCCGCCCGGCCAGCCAGGGCGACATCCAGCTCTCCGCGGGCGACCTCGACGAAGCGGTGTCCGGCCTGCTCACGGATGGCCTGGCCGCCAGCGATGCCGAGGGGAAGACCGTTCCGAGCGGGTTCTCGCGGGTCGATGCGTTCCGGGCGGGGGTTCTCAATGGTGAAACGACGTGCCTGTCGCGGTATAGCTGAGCCCGGTGAAATCGTGCGAGCTCAACCGAACGGCGGCGGCGCCGCGGGCTCGTACCGCAGCACCCGGTTGCCGATCATCACCTCGGTGCCCGGGATCAGCACCATCGGCTGGTTCGGCGTGAGCCGGACCCAGTCGCGGTAGCCGGGCAGGCGGGAGCGGGTGCCGTTGGTCGACCCGCGATCGATGAGCTGGACATCCCAATTCACCAGGTGCACTTCGGCATGCGCCCGTGACATGCCGCCGGAGGTGTCGTCCACGCGCAGCGGGATGAGACCGCGTTGGGCGGCCTCGGAGTTCTCCGGATCGCGCCCGATCACCGCGTCGGCGGCCAGCAGGTAGGTCATGCCGTCGTCGAGGACGAGCATGCCGAGCGGCGGCCGCACCACTTCGGCGAGCGCCTGGGTCTGGTCGACCGGCATGCCGCACACCGTGCAGAACGCCGAACGCGGATCGCTGGGATGCGCACGCGCGCACTTGAATCCCATCACCTTGACGGTGAGCACCGTCGCCCGCGCGGTCGCCTCCAGGCGTCGCTGCAGGTCCGGGTCGGGTTCGGGCGCGGGGTTGGTGCCCGCGAGCCGGGTCTCGGCATTGTGTGGATCGGCGGGCGGCGCAACCGAATACGGGTCGACCGCCGCATGCGCCGGTCCGGTCGCGCCGGTCGCCGCGTCCATCATCGACGTCGCGGGCTGCATGCCGGTGACGGGCGGTTCGGCCGGACGCGAATCCGCTTGCGCGGGACGCGGTTCCCGATCGATCCGGGCGGTCGGCGGTGGCGGCCTGCGCGTCTCACCCGCGGGCTCGGCCGTGCGGACCCGCGACCGCACACCGTTGGACCACACGACAGCGCCACCGGCCTGCGCGATCCCCTCGACGAGCCACCCCACGCCGCGTTCCGGCGGCAGATCGGGGATGCGGCCTTTGGCGTCGTCGACGAACAGCGCGACCGCCCTGGCCGGCTCGGACGCTACCCGGTCGACGGTGAACGCGGCATCGCTGCCCCGGTAGTACTCGGTGGTGCCGTCGCCGGCGAGCACTGCGGTGACGGCGCCGTGCAGGAAGATCGCCACCCCGCCGTTGGCGGCGGCCGAGAGCACCCCGAAATCGATCGGCGTGCCCGGCGAGATCTGTTCGGCGTACTTCATGAGCCAGCGGGTCGCCTCCCGCGCGACCACTGCTCCGGGACCGGCCGGTTCGTCTTCGGCGGCGGCACGTACCAGCTCGGCCAGCGATTCCAGTGCGACCGCCGCGGTGTCGTCGGGGGTGAGCCTGCCGTGCCCGCGATGGGCCACTACGATCACCGCGCCGGCGACGCGCGCGACCGCATGACTTCCGAGCACAACTTCGACCTGCCGATCCCTCACAGGTATCGGCCTCCACCGGAACCGCGCAGCAGGGTCGTCGCCATGTACTCCAGACTATGGCAAACCCGCCCACTTAGGTCCCCCTGGGCGGCGTTCCTCCGGTAACTTCACAGGTACTGCGGGAGGAACATCAAGGGGCAACTGATGATCTATTCGACCAAGATCCGGATCGCGTCCGCACTCTGTTGCGCCACGATGGCCGCCGCGCTCACCGGTTGTGCGGTCAGCGGCACACCGGTCGCCGCCGAACCCGATGTGCGCGGCCTGGAAACGGGCACCTACGCCACCGACCGGCACAGCTACGACGACACCGCGGGCAGCGAGGGCGCGCTCGTCGAGGGCACCCGGATGTCGGCGGCGGTGGTCCCCGCCGTGCGGATCGACCCGTCGTTGTCCTACGGCCGCGGCGGCACCGTCGTCCCGGACGTGGAGCGAGCGCTCGACTTCGTCGCCAATGTCTCCAAACCCGTGCTGGAGAACCGTAAATTCGTCACCGGCTACGCCGCGCTCGGCTCCGACAAAGCCGATCCGGACGGTCAGAAGCGTCCCGCGTCCGACGCGACCGCCGTCACCACCGCGGTCTTCCGGTTCCCCGATGCCGCGTCGGCCACGCTCGCCGCCCGGGAACTCGAGGACGTCGACCTGGCGGTCTCCCCCGACAACCGCAAGCTCGCCTCCACGAAATATCCGGAGGCCTACGTGCATTGGCGCCCGAACGTCCCGACGATCGGTGCGTTCCTGGCACACAAGGAGTTCGTGATCTCGCTGTTCATCCAGCGACCACGCGCCGATGCCGCCGACCTCACCTCCTGGGTCGACAAGACCCTCGGCGCCGCCCTGACCCAGCTCGGCACATTCACCCCCACCCCCTTCGACAAGCTCGAAGATCTCCCGATCGACCCCGAACGCCTGCTGGCCAGAGCCGTCGTCAAGGACCGCGCCGGCCTGGACCCCGACCAGCATTCGTTCGCCGTCTACAGCCCGGCCCACCTGGTGAACAACGCCGACGACCAGGCCGCACGCCAGCGCCTCGTCGATTCCACCGGCGCCGAGCACATCGCCCTCGTCGACGGCGGCTCCATCACCCGCGTCCGCGACTTCGCCGCCGCCCAGGCCCTGATGAACGGCCTCATCGACACCGCGGGCCACTACGACACCCTCCCCGCCCCCGCCGATATCCCCGGCGCCAAATGCCTGCAACTCAACAATGAGGGCGACGCCGAACAGGAATACAAATACCGCTGCTACGTGCCGTACAAGCGCTACCTGGGCATCGTGAGTTCCGACCAGGAACCCGATGTGCGCCAGAAGATCTCCGCCCAGTTCGCGCTGCTGGCCAATAGTTTGTAAAGATCGGGCACTCCCTTCCCGGATCAGGTGTCGTAGGATTCCGCCGACCATCGTTTCGGGGAGGGATGATCGCGTTGCGAATCACCAGACCAGCCTGTGCCGTGCTTGCGGCCGCACTGCTGACGACCGTCGTCGCGTGCGGGTCCGGCGAGGGGTCACCGGTGACCACCGATGTTCCGGTGGATCTCGCCACCCTCGATGTGGGCGGCTATCCGACGCAACCGCGTCAGGTCGGGGTGGTCGCGAACATGGATCAGGCGCGGTTCGTCGAAGCCGAGCGGCTCGGTGATTTCGTCCCGGCTCCCGCCGATATCGATCCGCGATTCGTCCACACCAGTCCGTTCATGGCCTCCGTGTTCATCGATCCCGAAGCGTCACTGGGCAAGATCATGGCAGTGGACCGGTTCGCCGAGATCGCGCCCGATTTCATCGGTGGATTCGTGAGCTCCGCCGAGACAGAGCGCGAACACAAGGGCATCGACATGGTCAATGCCGTCATGATCTTCCCCGACGCGCAGAAGGCCACCGCCGCCGCGACCGCACTCGAACAGCTCGACTTCGGCTACGCGCCGAACAATCAGCCGATCGAAATCCCCGGTTATCCTGCGGCGAAAGCACATTGGCAGCCCGACCAGCAGTCGATCGGCTCCTGGTTCGCCACCGGTCATCTCGTCATCTACACCTGGTTCTTCGACTATCTGAAGATCTGGCTGGAGAAGGTCGACAAGCAGGCCCTGCTCGACCTGACCCGAAAGAGCCTCGACACCATCGTTCCCGCGGTCGCGAAGTTCACGCCGACGCCCGCCGACCAGCTGATGACGCTGCAGCGTGATCGCGAGGGCATGCTCGGGCGAACCGCACCCCGCCCCCGCGAGGATTCGTGGACCAACCCGCCCGGTGTGTACGCGGGCCGCACCTCCGTCCACTTCTCCTCCGACCCGGTGAGCAGGGCGAAGATGATCGACGACAACGGCGTCGACCTCTATGCCAACGACGGCGCCGAGGTGTACCGCGCGCGCGACATCGCGGGTGCGCAGGCGGTGCGCGACCACCTCGGCGGCCTGACCCGCAAGTTCACCGCCGTGGAGTCTCCGAAGAACCTGCCGGGCGCGCAATGCAAGGAGTACATCGGCAGAGAACGACTGGCGGTCCGCTTCTACTGCGCGGTGTCGCACGACCGCTACGCGGCGTATGTCTGGTCGAACCAGCTCCTCGATGTCCAACAGCGCATCGCCGCCCAATACGCATTGCTGGTGAACGCACGATGACCCTGTCCAAGCGCACCGCGACCATCCTGATCACGGCCATACTGACAACAGCCCTGACTGCCTGCGGTTCCACTGTGTCCGGCACGGGCGTGCCCGGCGAGATCGATGTCCGAACCCTCGACGTGGGCTCCTACCCCACCGAGCCGGTCAATGCCCACGACGACGATCCCGTGCCCGCGTTCTACGAGATGGACACGGTGGCGTCGATGCGGATCGCCGACCACACGATCCACGCCTATGACATCGACCCGCAGATGATCTACGGCAACCGAGCCGACGCCAACTACGCCCGTTTCCTGCCTGCCGAACTCGGCGACAGTCCCGCGATGCAGGCCATCGCCGAGAAGCACAAGATGCTCTACGGCTTCCATTCCAGCGGCGCGTCGAAGGACACTTCCCCCAACGTCAGCGGCAGCGACTGGCCGTCCAAGAAGGACGACAACCGGCTCACCGCCACGACGATGGTCTTCCAGTTCCCCGATGCCGAACGCGCCACCGCGGCGGCCAGGGAATTCCACGACGCCGACTTCGCCACCAAGGAGGGCCGCAACCAGCCGGTGTCGCTACCGAAATATACTGCGGCCCATTCACATTGGCGCCCCGATTCGCCCTTCCTGCGCACCGTGCTCCCGCACGGCCCCTATGTGATCGCCTTCCTGCTGTCGGTGGCCACCCCCGACCTGTCCGCGCTCACCACCCTCGCCGAGAGCGCCTACACCAAGCAGATCGAGGCGCTGGCCGAGACCACCCCGCTGACCGACGAGCAGATCATGGCCCTGCCCTGGGACCCCGAGCACCTGCTGATGCGCACCCTCAACCCGGACGAGCTGACCAAGCCCGATTCCACGTACTTCTTCGTCGGCGGCAAGCAAGGCGCCGTGCACCATTCCGGCGGTCCCCTCCCCGACGACCGCCAGTACATCGACCAGCAGCTCACGAGGATGAACCCCCAGCAGGTCGCCGTGTCCTGGGGCTCGATCGGCATCCGCACCCCCGACGCCGGAACGGCGCGCCGAGCGGTCACCGACAAGCTCTTCCCCTGGCGGACCGAAACCAACGTGGCGCCCCCGCCCAACCTCCCCGATTCCGCCTGCGTGGAGAACAAGAGATTCGCCGCGAAGAAGCGATTCAGCTGCATCGTCGCCTACCACCAGTACGTCGGGATAGTCAGCAGCGAACAGCTTCTCGACGTCCAGCAACGCGCGGCGGCGCAGTACGCCCTCTTCGCCAACAGCCGTTGACGTGATGCGCAGCAACGAAGGAGACCGTAAGAGATGGCGATGAGCCCGGGCACCATCGTCGGTGGCTACCGCATCATCCGCAAGATCGGTGCAGGCGGAATGGGTTCGGTCTTTCTGGCCGATCACCCGAGCCTGCCGCGCACCGACGCGCTCAAGATCCTCAGCGCCGAGCTCAGCCGTGACCCCGAGTTCCGTGCCAGGTTCGAGCGCGAAGCCAACCTGGCCGCCGGGCTTGACCACCCCAATATCGTCTCGGTCTACAACCGCGGCGAAGAGCACGGCCAGCTCTGGATCGCGATGCAGTACGTCGAAGGTACCGACGCCGCAGCCGAACTCGCGCGCGACCCGAACGCGATGACTCCGCTGCGCGCGCTGCGCATCACCACCGAGGTCGGCAAGGGCCTCGACTTCGCCCATCACCGCGGCCTGCTGCACCGCGACGTCAAACCGGCGAACTTCCTGCTGTCGGAAACCTACGGCGACGACGAGCGCGTGCTGCTCACCGATTTCGGCGTCGCGAAGTCGACCGACGACGCCTCCGAGCTCACCCAGACCGGCAGCTTCCTCGCGACCATCGCCTACGCGCCCCCGGAGCAGCTCGCCGGCGGTCACCTCGACCACCGCGCCGACATCTACAGCCTGGCCTGCGCGTTCTACAAGCTCCTGACCAACCAGAACCCTTACCCCGCAACACAACCGGCCATGGTGATGATGGGGCACCTGCACGAGCCCCCACCGCGCCCGACCAGCGTGCGCCCCGGCTTGCCGCCCGCCATCGACTACGTCATCGCTCGCGCGATGGCGAAGAATCCGAACGAGCGTTTCGCCACCTGCCGGGAATTCACCGACGCCGTCGCCGCCGCACTCGTCCCCGGATCCCATCCCACCGGCAACCACACGTCACCGACCTATCCGATCCAGACACCGGCGCAGTGGTCGAGTTCGGCCCGCACAGAAGCGTTCACCGCCCCAGCGAACTCCGGTAGCGCGCCGAAGAATTCGAAGCGCAAGCTCACGCTGTCATTCGGCGCGCTGGCCGCCGTCGTGGCCGTCGCCGCCGGTATCGGAATCTGGGCATCCGGCGGTGGCTCTCCCGCCTCAGCTCCGGCCCCGACCACGTCCACCCAAGCGACCGGGAGCCCGATCGAACAGGCCCGAGCAGCCAACCCCGCCTTCGCGGGCAAAACGGTCCTGATGGTCGACGTGGACGCCGACAACAAGGTCGCTACCTACCTCGGCGGCACCCTGCCGACCAAGTTCCTCGAAGACCTCGGTCTCATCTACAACTTCAACTACACCAAGACCGGCGAAGAACCATCCCCCCGCCCGGTCACCACGTCCTCCGAACGCCTCGATGCCGCAGAAGACACCTACATCCTCGCCGTCCGCAGCGACGCGAAAGCCGGCGGCGGCGGCCTCCTCGGCCTCCCCTTCCAGATCACCGGATCCCGCGCGACGGTGATCCCCATCGACGACCCGATCACCGTCACCGCGATCCGCACCTGGACATCGAGCTCCGAACAAACCCTGCTGTCCAGGCTGGTCCCAATCCTGCAGAGCCGCATCAAATAGGAGTCGAGCGGGCGCACGGCTGGTATGCCGCGGCGCCAGCGGGGGATTTCACCGGTCGTCTGACATGGTTGCGCCGCCGAAGGGTGCGCTACTATGCCCGCGAACCAGATCACCGGGGACGGGGTGGGCTGCGACTGTAGGTAAGTCGCCCCACGATGGGATCAGTTGGACAGTTGGAGGGGGAGAGCGTGCTGCTCAACCGTGGTGCATCGATAACGCGCGTAGCGGTTCAGGCGGCAGTCGCCGTCGTGGTTTCCGCCGCCGTGGTCGGGTGCGGCTCGCAGGTGTCGGGGAGCGCGACGCGCCCCGAACCGGACACGTCGAATCTGGATTTCGGCAACTACCAGACCCAACCGCGCACGGTGGGAAACGCCAAGAGCCTGAACCAGGGTCGCGCCTGGGAGGCCCAGCGTCTCGCGGACTATGTGGCCATGCCGTTCGAGATCGACCCGGCCTACGTCTACGACAATCGCAAGGAAACGCTGGTCCACCCCACCCAGATCGTGCTGAATCGCAAGGGTCTGGGCAAGCTCATCATCAACGACACCTTCGACGAGGTCGCCGAAGATCTGGTCGCCGGCTGGCTGAATTCCTGGGCGACCGAGCCGAGCGGGGGTAGTCCCCGGCGCAGCCTCAATCTCTCGGTCCTGATCTTCCCCGATGCCAAAACCGCCGAGACGGTCGCACCGATCCTCGAGCACGACGACTTCACCTACAACACCGACAACGAGAAGGTGTCGATCACCAAGTACCCGAAGACCTACGCGCACTGGCGGCCGTCGGTCTCCTCCATCGGTTCTTGGACGGTCCACGACCGCTACGTGATCTTCATGAAGCTCGACGACGAGACCCGCGCACCGGACCTGCCCTCGTTGCAGGCACAGGTCGAGCGAGCACTCGAAGTGCAGATTCCGCTGCTGGACAAGTTCGTGCCGACCCCGTCGGACCAGCTCGAACGGGTACCGCTCGACCCGACCGGGCTACTCGGCCGAACCCTGCCGTCGGATCCGTCGGCACCGGCCAGGGCCCAGCCGGACGGATACTTCACCGGGCGCGGCGCGCTGAGCTTGTTCGTCGATCCCGATGCCGAGTTGCTGAGCACCTTCACCAAGCACGGCATCGACTTGATCTCTTTCGGCGACACGGTCGTCTTCCGGTCCACCACCGCCGCGGGTGCGAAAGACCTGTTCACCGAGTGGAAAGCGCCGGACGAAGACGCCATCGAGGCGCCCGCTCCCCAGGAGCTGGGCGACGCCGTCGCCTGCCGAGCCAACACTTATGAGTCACAGGGCGAGGTGAAGACCGCCGACCACATCTGCTATCTGCAGGTCGACCGTTACGCCGTGCAGATTCGCGACAAGAACTTGCAGGATCTCCACCAGCAGGTTGCCGCGCAATACGTTCTGCTCACCCGCCGATGAGGATGCCCGACATGAAGAACACCCTGCGGCTGGCTGGGCTGCTCACGATCGTGATCGTCGGGTCCGGTTGTGCGGCACCGATTTCCGGCGAGGCCAAGCCCGGACTGACACCGGTCGACCTGGCAGCGCTCAAAACCGGCGCGACCGTCACCGAGCCGACCACGTTCGAGTTGAAGTACTCCGACACGGCGAAAACGGTCAGATTGATCGAGGGACGCCGCCTGCTCAACGTCCTCATCCAGCCGATCGACGTCGACCCCGACCTGACGATGCGGGTCACCACCAGGGTGTTCGCCGACGGTACGGACATGTCGAAAGACGACGGCCTCCCTGACATGTTCAAGGCCGCGGTGTCCGACAACAACTTCATCGCCGGTGTCACCGCATCGCGAACGAACGGCAGCGTGCGAAACAGCAAGGGCCTGCACCTGAGCGTGCTGCACTTCGCGACCGCGCAGGACAGCAAGAACGCGGCCGCTGCGATGTATCAGGTGAGCACGACAGGCGAAAACCCCCGGCAGCCGGTGACGATTCCGGGATACTCCGAGGCCAACGGGTCGAGCAAGGATGGCACCGCGGTCAGCGCCTTCCAGGCGCACGGCCCCTTTGTGATCGCGGTCAGCATGTCGCAGGAGACACCCGACTCCGCCGGGTTGGCCACCAAGATCAAGAAGACGCTCGATCTGCAGCTTCCCGCGCTCGACAAGTACCGGATCATCGCCCCCGACGATCTGCTCGACCTGCCGCTCGATCCCGACGGGATCATGCGCCGGGCGACGGGCAAGTCCCCGGCCGGCGACCCGTACGGCATGAGCTACCACGAAGAGGACTTCGGCACCTTCGAGCCGTCGGGGATCCTGCACTTCGAACGCAATCCCGCCGAAGCCCGCACAGCCTTCGAGGAGGCCGGTGTCGACCTGGTCGGCCGTCGCTTCAGCACGGTGTACCGGACTCGCGATGTCGAGTCCGCGTTCAAGTTGCAGACCGTCCTCGCCAAGCGAGGCAAGAGCGACACCGAGCTCGCCCCGCCGCCCGGTATCGCCGACGCCCAATGCCTGCGGCTGGAGGAAGCGGACCCCAACCGTGGCTACAACGGGATCTGTGTCCTCGTGTACGACCGCTACGTCGCCGTCGTCATGTCGCTGGCGACCGTGTCGCGTGCGGCGCTGCAGGTCGACGCGACATTGCAGGAACGAACCGCCGCGCAGTACGCGATTCTGAAGAAGAGCGAGTAAACGATCATGCGAAAACTCCGCGTAAGCAGCGCAGTGGTAACGCTGGGAATCGCTTTGAGCGCCTGCGGTGGCGGTTCCGAGGCCGCGGCGCCCGCACCGGCTGTCGATGTCGCGAAAGTGGACTCCGGTAACTACCCGACGACTGCGGTCGACCTGTCGTCCTCGCGGGTGCCGACCTCGGGCGCCTTGCGCGAGGCGATCCGCATCGGCGCAGCGACTCCGGTTGCCTTCCAGGTCGATTCGCGATTCGTCTTCGCGAACGGGTACGCCGGCGGTCGGCACATCACCCAAGCCGATTCACCGTACTTCGGCGGCGCGGGCATCGAAACCAAAGACTTCAATGCCACGATCCCGGGCGTCGTCGCGGGATGGGAAACCTCGGCACAGCGACGGAAGGAACTCAACGCGGGGCGCGACGTCTCGACGATCACGCTCCGGTTCGAAACCGCCGACCAGGCGAAATTCGCTGCCACCGAACTGTCGAACCGAACTCCCGGAACGGCCCACCAGGTTCCCGGCTATTCCGATGCGCTGGTGAAACTGGAAGCCAAGAAGGAACCGCTGCCGGTCCAGAACGTGCGGGCTTGGCTGGTCCGCGGCGATATGTTGCTGTTCGTCCAGGTCGCCGACTGGATCGGTCTGCCCTACGACCCCACCGCCGACGCCGTTGTCGCACAACGCTTCTTCGACAAGCAGATAGAGATGCTCCGGTCGTATACGCCGACGCCGCTGCGCGATATCGAGAAACTGCCGCTCGACACCGAGAATCTGCTGAGCCGCACACTGCCGACCGAGGCGTCGAAGCGCCCGAGCAAGGGAACCAGTAGCTCCGCGGTCTACCCGACCCAGGCTGTCCTGCATCTCGAAGAGTTTCCCGCGGTGATCAATGCCGCCTATGCCGACGCCGGGATCGATTATGTGTCGTTCGACAGTGGATCGGTATATCGCACCCGCGACGAGGCGGCCGCGAACAGGTTCCGCGCAGCGCTCGACAACGAAACGATCGGCGACGTGGACTACATGAAAGTCGACGGGCCGCCGAATCTTCCGGTTGTCCACTGTTTCAATGCGAAACCCGAAGTGAAATACGCTTCCGATGCACCACCGACGTGTCACGGCGTGATCGGTCGATATGTGTTCGGTGTATCCGGCACGAACTTGCAGGACGTGTACCAACGAGCCGCCGCGCAGTACAAGCTGCTAGTGGGATTCAACTGACGCTCGCGTGCACGGTGGGCTGCGCGAGCACCTGCTAGATTGCCCTGGTTGGCACGTGCACCGCGGGGCGCGCGAAGGATGAGGAGACGCGAATGGCCTTGCGGCCCGGCGCAATTGTTGGTGGCTACCGAGTGATCAAGGTTCTCGGCGCCGGTGGTATGGGCACCGTATACCTCGCGCAGAACCCCAGCCTCCCCCGCCGCGACGCCCTCAAGGTGCTCAGCGGCGACCTGTCGACCGACCCCGAGTTCCGCGGACGTTTCGAACGCGAAGCCAACCTCGCCGCCGGCCTCGACCATCCCAATATCGTCGCCGTGTACAACCGCGGCGACGAGGACGGTCAGCTGTGGATCGCGATGCAGTACGTCGACGGCACCGACGCCTCCGCCGAGGTGGCGAAGGGCCCGGCGGCCATGCCACCGCAGCGAGCCCTGCGCATCATCGGTGAAGTCGGCAAGGGCCTCGACTACGCCCACCGCCGCGGCCTCCTCCACCGCGACATCAAGCCGGCAAACTTCATGATCGCCGCGGCCGAGGACGACGACGAGGAACGCGTCCTGCTCACCGACTTCGGCGTCGCCAAGTCCGCCGACGACGGCCAAGACCTCACCGCCACCGGCAATTTCATGGCCACCGTCGCCTACGCTCCCCCCGAGCAGCTGATGGGCAGCAAGCTCGACCACCGCGCCGACATCTACAGCCTCGGCTGCTCGCTGTACAAACTCCTCACCGGCCAGAACCCCTACCCCGCCACCGTGCCGGCCATGGTCATGATGGGCCACCTCCACGAACCCCCACCCCGGGTCACCGCGGTCCGCCCAGACCTCCCGCCCGCGATCGATCACGTGATCGCCAAAGTGATGGCGAAAGATCCGGCCCACCGCTACAACACCTGCCGCGAATTCATCCAGGACGCCCACAACGCCCTGTTCGGCGCACCGATGCAGGCACCGGCAGCACAGGGCTTCCACACCTCCCCCAGCACCCCGATCGCCAACCCGATCACCGCGGCCACGGATGTGGTCCCACAATGGGGCACCGATCCCAGCCGCGCCGTCGTCGGCTACCCACCGCACGGCGGCGGGGTTTCCGAGCAGGACATCCTCACCGCCCGAAACCCGAAGCCATACCGCCCGAAGCGCAGCCGAAAAATGCTACTTACCAGCATGATCGCCCTCGTTGTGGCGGCCTTGGTCGGAACCGGTGTCTTCGTCTTGACAAGGCCCGACGGAGGATCGACCGGTGGTGGTGACCCAATGGCACAGGCCCGTTCTCAGCATCCCGAATTCAGCGGAAAGTCCATCACCGCGTACAACTTCGGCAATTCCACTCTCTCCGTGGTCCTCAACCCCAGTGACCAGTGGAAGTTCCTGCGCGACTTGGACTTCGACTACAACTCCGAATTCAAGGCCGTAGGCGACGAGAAGTCGCCTCGCGCATTGTCTGTCGGCGACTACAGCATCAAGAACAACACCGACATCGTCGTCGTGCTCCGCACGGACAGCCAGGCGGGCAACGGCGGGTTCCGTGGACTGCCGTATGCATTGACAAGCGGAAAAGGCAAGGTCGTCGTCATCGACGATCCATCGACCGTCCAGGCGTTTCAGGTCTGGAGCAATCAATCGCAACAGATCCTCATCGACAAGATGCTGCCGCAAATCGCAAAGGCCATGCAGTGACCTCAGTTACTCACAAGCTTAGGACCGCAGCACTATTGGCGGCCATAGCGCTCGTGCCGGGCTGCGGTGTAACCATCTCCGGATCTCCACTGCCTGGTGCAACGCCTGTCGATCTCGACTATCTGCGCCCAGGGCCATTCAAGAACGAACCAACACCGTTCGGAATTGAGTGGGGCATGGAAATGCCGAAGAAGATTCGCCTCATAGAAACCCGCAGGATGCTCAACTATTTGGTGCACCCTTTCGACGTAGACCCCGACCTTCACACCCCTGGGGGCACACGGATCTTCGCCGATACTGATGCCATGTCATCAGGAAATGGACTGAGTGAAGCATACTTAGACCCGGTCCGACTCAACGTCAAATTCATCGGCGGGGTATCGACTTCCCAATCCAATGGAAGTGTTCGCACGCCCAAGGATCTGGCAATCGCCATCCTGCAATTTTCAACCGATGTCGAGGCTATCAGGATTGCCGACGAATTCCATCGCATTACTCTCGACTCGAGCCCCAGGCAGACAGTTGAGATATCAGGTCGCCCGAACGCCCGGGCGTCAGCCGAATCTGAAAGAATCCTGGATTCTTGGGAGCCTCGCGGCAAATATATAATTTGGACGAGAGTCAAACTTCCGCATCCGAATCTCGATGCAGCAATTGAGGCAGCAAAGAAGTCGGTCGAGATGCAGGTAGAATCGCTCGATCGCTTCAAGCCAATTCCGCTAGACGATGTCCTCGACACTCCGCTCGACCCCGAGAATATTATGCGGCGAGCAGCCGTACGATCTGATCGCGATAGCGTAGGAATCAGCAATTATGAAGAGGACTTTGGACCATTCCAACCCTCGGGCATTCTTCACTTCGAGCGACATCCAGTAGAAGCTCGCAAGAAATTTGAAGAGTCAGGTGTTGACCTGATCGGCCGCCGAGCGAGCACAGTCTACAGAACTCGTGACCTTGCATCCGCCTTTCGACTGCAGACTTTCCTTGCAGCCCCAGGCAAGAATGACTTCATTTTGAAATCACCGCACGGCATGGCGGACGCGCAATGCATAAAGCTTGACACCGCGGACCAAAGTCGGGAGTACGACGCCTTATGCGCAATTGTATACGATAGATACGTCGCCGTAGTTACCGCGGAAGCAATAAGCGGCGGCGAGGTCGAAAGTGGACTAATGGAGCGGGCAGCTGCGCAGTACGCCATACTGAAGAAGTGCGACAAGTAATGCGGAAGGCAGGGTTCGCACCGGCGCTTGCAATGTGCATACTCTTGGCCGGCGCGTGCAGCGGCCAGGATTCACGACCTACGATAGAGATCGACAAACTCGATACCGGAAACTTCGCAACGAGTCCACTCGACGTCGAATCCTTGAGGACTCCGCTGTCTGGTGTCGTCCGTGAAGCAATTAGAATCGGCAATGCAACTCCGCTAGCCATGGAGTACGACGAGCGCTTCGGCTTTGCGCCGCTTCATCCCGCCCGCAGCAACCGGGTAACATCTGAAGAACCGCCATATTTCAATGGAACTAGAATTGAGAGCAAGCAGTTCGCAACCGAAGTACCGGGCCTGATTGCCGGTTGGCGCATGTCCGCAAACCGGCGTGACGAACTCGGCAAAGGTCGGTCGATCGAGACGTTCACCCTTCGATTCAAAGATTCGAGCCATGCCCGCAACGCTGCGGACATTCTAATGGAACGCAGTGAAGGCGAATCCTTCGATGGATTCGCCAACTATCCGGGCGTGCAGTCAAAAATCACCCAAACTGATTCACTGGGGGTAACGACGCTTCGCGCCTACCATGCAGTAGGCGACATGCTGATCTCAATTCAGATATATGACCCAGTCAGCCGACCGTTCGACCCGGTCGACAACACAAACATTGTAAGTAAATACCTCGACCAACAGCTAGCCTTACTTAAGCAATACACCGCAACATCGATCACAGAGCTGGATAACCTCCCACTCGATACCGAGGGGCTGCTCAGCAAAACCCTTCCCAGGGACAAGCCACACTCTGGAGCCGCCGTTTACCCGGCGCACGCTGCGCTAGCACTCACAGAACGACCCGCCGCATTGTCATCCGCATTCGCCGATACAGGCGTCGACTACGTCGCGATAAACGGGGCAACCGTCTATCGCGCTCGCGATAACGCAGCCGCGACACGCCTCGTAGCAGCGCTGAGGAACGGTGCATTCAACTTAGCTGGGCTAGTTGACGCCGAAGCACCAGCGCACCTCCCGGTGGCGCATTGCTATGATCTGGACCCAAACCTCACCATGACTGGAGTCAACAACCCCCGATGCATTGCGCCAGTCGGCCGATACGTCATTTCTGTTGCAGGGACAAACCTACAAGAAGTGCGTCAACGGGCTGCTGCACAGTACAAGCTACTCGCGACGACAGGCTAGCCTCGATCTTTCTTGACGCTGCCGTGTCGGCGTAGCCGGGGTGGTTATCGTCGATTTCGTGTCCGGGCGTCGCGCATCGCCGACCGTCCGTCTGCGCGGCAGGGTTCCACTGGCCTGGTAAATTGCTCCTTCCTGGATCGGAAGAGCCGGTTTTTGCACAGGTCAGGTGGCTTCGAGTCGAGCCGACGCGGTCGGTAGCAGCGACTTCCAAGGCCCGCGCTTGGCCAGGTATAGCCGGATTCAGCGGGCGCTCCCGTCACACGAACTGGCCCGTCACGACCCGCGCCGAACACCCAATACGTCGGCGACATCACCCACGTAAGACTACTAATACAGCAGTTCAAGCATAAGAAAGTGGTGGGCCCGGAAAAACTCCGAGCCCACCACTTGTAGCGTACGACTAGCCAAGAAGCCTGTTGGCCATCGCGATGTCGGTTGCCCGCATGTTGTCTGCGCCGGAGAGGGTGGTGGCGCCGATCTTCTGCAGCTTCGTATTCAAATCGACCGACTGGCTCTGCCACTTTGCCTGCAGGGCGACGAAGGCTGCAGAACCTTCACCATCAGACCAGTTTTCTTCGATGAAGCGCTGGAAGTCATTTTCGTAGTCTTGCAGCGCAGTCGTGATCTGCTGAGCCTCTGCCTGAAGACCCACACCGGCGTCGTTGATGGCGCCGAAGTCATACCTAATAGCTCCGATGTCCATTTTCTGATCCCTTCAGTAAATCCGAGTCGTGGAATTTAGGTGGTCTTGAGGTTCAACTGCGGGACACTGTCCGCCGGTTCCCCGCTGGCGAGGATCTGCTGGGCGTTGTCAATCTCAGAATCCGAGATCGAGCTTGCAACAGACGCAACATTGTCGGAGGAGGTGTACAGCGCCTCGTTCAGAGCTCGTGCTGCTGCGAGGTAGTCAGTCATCGAGGCCTGGAAGGCCCGACCAGCCGCGCCTTGGAAGGAAGGGTTGTTTACGTCGGTGGCATGTCCCTCCGACTTGCGGATCATCCCATCGATCGCGTCATGCTTATCCTTCATACGCGTCGAGAACGCCTGGATCTCGGCGGGCGAAGCGGAAAATCCCATCTTCTGGCTCCTTCGTGGTCAACGGTGGACCAGACCCCCCTGCTGGCGATCTGAGCCCTTCATCTTGGTTGGACGCACCGACGGTGCGTTCGGTTCCATCATCTTCGGAGAAATTTCCGAAAACCTACTGCGAGATCGACACTGATCGCATCACTTCCTCGCACGCAGTACTGACAGTCCCCCATCCTCCCGAGCCGTGCTGGCAGCCGACGTTCGCCTGGACGCCATGGTCGAGTAGGACGTACCACCTGACGACGGATCCGTCGCCAGGAAGCTCTTGGTAGCCGATCCCCCGGCGCCCAGCGAACACCACGTCGCGTTCGGGTGTACCGAACCGGCCTGGCTCGGCGCGAGCGATCCGCGCTGTGATGTCCCTTAGCACTTCATCATATCCAGCCTGTTCTGCAACAGTGTTGTACGTCACAGTAATTCGGCCGGGGGTGGCTGTCTGCGGAACGAGGGCAGCTCGCTCCGGGTTCTCGCCGGCGGAGGGCCGCCAGCCCGCCGGAATGTCGAAAGCTACGCGGCCCATAGTGTGGCGGCGTGGCGCGTCGGCGGGCTGGGTCGTCGATGGTTGCGCCGGAGTAGATGTCGCGGGGGTCCGGGTCGCGGGTGCGCTCGGGTCGGCGGGTGCGGTGGAACCTGCCGCTGTGGCCGCATCTGCACCGCTGCCCCTCGTAGCCGCCACTGCGACGACACCCGCCGTGATCACCGTGAGCGCAACGGCCACTGCCGCAACGATTTTGGCCGTTGCGACGCGGGGTGACGGGGCTGTGGCGGCAGCGCGCTCGCGCAGGGTGCCGACCCATTCGGCGTTCTGTGCCGGGATCGGGCGCGTCCGCTGGTCGGTAAGACTGAATTGCGGCAGCAGCAGGGCGGTCAGGGCAAGCGGCTGTACCAGCGGCGTGGGCTGCGTGGTCCACGTCTGTGCGGCGAAATCACGCAGGCGCTCCAGCAATGGCTCGTCGTGCGGTCCGACGACGAGCACCGATGTCGGCCGGGAGCCCTCGACAACCTGTCCGATCATCGCGGTCAGGCGTTCGACGGCAGCGTCGTTCCATTCGCCTGCGCCCAAGGTTGGTTCGTGCTCGCAGGCAGCGACCACGATCTGGTCTCGGGATCGGTCGACGGCACTGACCGTGACATCCAGCGGCTCGATCTCGACGACGACAACGAGTTCCGAAGTCGCCAGAGACTGCCGCAGTCTGGCGACACGGACGGCGATCGACTCGAGGAGAACAGAGCTGGAGTACCTGCCGAAAGAATTGTCAAGGGTCGACCGCCGCACCGCCGACCATGAACTGGGATGTGCGACGCCGATAGTCGCGCCCGGTGCGGTCGGGGCCAAGCCCCCGAGCACCTCGTCGACCACCGCATCCATCGCCGCGGCACCCGGCATCGGATTCGGTTCGAACCCGATCCACGCCGAGTCGGCCAGCGCCAGTGCCGACACCGACGGCTGCGTTGGTCCGACCGGCGCGCCGACCACGATCCCGCCCGGAACGGGCATCACCGTGGGGACGACATCCACGTGCCGGGCAGCGGTGCGCGCCAAGATGCGCGCATCGCTGACCACGACGTCGATGTCGGTCACAAAGCCGGCGACCATGCCAACTGCACCAGATCGATGGCGTTCCTCGTGACCAAGGTGCCTCGGCCGGGCGGCATCGCGCTGGCGCGCACGGTGCCGAACAGCTGACCTTCGTCCCGGCTACCGCTCATCACCAGACCGATGCACCCGACATCGCGCATCCTGGACACGACCGGCTCGTACAGAGCCCGGGACGCACCGCCGGAACGGCGAGCGATGATCAGGTGGAAGCCGATGTCCTTGGCGTGCGGGATGAACTCGACCAGCGGCGAGAGCGGGTTGCCCGACGTGGTGACCACCAAGTCGTAGTCGTCGATGATCAGATACAGCTCCGGGCCCGTCCACCAGGAACGAGAACGCAGTTCCTGCTGGGTGATGTTGGCTCCTGGCATCCGGGACTTCAGAATCCCGACGACCTGCTGGATGAACGGTGTGAGCACCTCCGACGAGGGCGCGTAGCCGGCGAGGTGATTGGTTTCGATGGTGCCCAACAGAGTTCGCCGGTAGTCGCCGAGGATGATCTTGGCCTGCGCCGGGGTATTCGACTCGACGATGCCCTGCGCGATTCCCCTGAGCAGTGCCGTCTTACCGCACTCGCTGTCACCGAAGACCAGAAAGTGCGGGGTATCGGCCAGATTGAGCATGACGGGTGCCAGCTCCGCCTCGTTGACGCCGATCGGCACCTGCATGTTCGGCCGCGACCGGTCCACCTCGGCGGGCCAGTTGCGCATCGCGCGCAGCAGCTCCGCACGGTCGAGCTGATCCGGCAGGGTCCGGGTACCGGGGGCGGGGCGGCCAGGAGTGCGCTGTGCGATCAGCTCGACCGCGTGTGCGACACCGACACTGAGATCCAGCGGATCGGAGCTGCCGTCGACACGGGGCAATGCCATCAGCATGTGCAGCGCATCCGGCGTGATGCCGCGACCCGGACGACCCTGTGGCACAAGGGAGGCGAACTTGCGGCCGATGTCGGAGTCCATGGGATCACCGAGACGGAGTTCGATGCGCGTGGCGATCTGGTCCTTCAGGGCGGGACGCGCTTCCATCCAGCGGGACAGTGCGATGACGACGTGGACGCCGTAGGAAAGTCCTTGCAGGGCAAGGTTGGTGATCTGCTGTTCGAGTGCCTCGTAGTCCTGGCGGATCGTGCCGAAGCCGTCGATGACGAGGAAGGCGTCGCCGTAGGGGTCGGCGTGGGCGCCTGCCGCGGCGGGGCTGCTGTTGGGGTCCATCGCGCGCAGGCGGCGGTACTCCACCATGGACTCGATGCCCAGCTGGTGGAAGCGCTGTTCGCGCTGGCGGACCAGGGTGCTCATCTCGGCGACCGTGCGGCGGACCTTGTCCGGGTCCAACCGGTTGGCGACCGAGCCGACGTGCGGCAGTCCTTCCAGGCTGGACAGGGTGCCACCACCGAAGTCGAGGCAGTAGAACTGCACCTGCTCGGCCGTGTGGGTCATCGACATGGCCATCACCAGTGAACGCAAGGCCGTCGACTTGCCCGACTGCGGGCCACCGACGATCGCGACGTGACCACGCGAACCCGAGAGGTCCAGCATCATCGGGTCGCGGCGCTGGTCATAGGGACGGTCGACGATGCCGATCGGTGCTCGCAGGGTGGCGGCGGCGGAGTACTCGCCCGTGATGATCGAGCGCGGGATCAGCTGGTCCAGGGTCGGGGCCTCGTCGAGGGGCGGCAGCCAGATCTCATGGGCGGGGCGGCCGTGGCCGGTGATGCGGGATACCAGCATGTTCAGGTTCGACATCTGTTCGCCGTCGTCGCTGGGTGACTCGGGCTCGTAGGTCGATTCGACCGGGACCGGGACTCGGTCGGAGGTGCGGAAGCCGACGTGGTTGGCGCTGAACGGGCGGGCGTTGACGTCGATTTCGCCGCCGACGATGCCTGCGCTGGTGACCTCGCGCTGCGGGCCGCCGCCGACGTAGGGGCCGGAGACGTAGGAGGCCTGGAAGCGCTGGATCTCGCCGGAGTCTGCCTTGAGGTAGCCGCCGCCGGGAGAGTTCGGGAGGTTGTAGGCGTCGGGGACGCCGAGGACCTGGCGGGACTCGTTGGCGGAGAAGGTCTTCAGGCCGATGCGGTAGGACAGGTGGGATTCCAGGCCCTTGAGCTTGCCCTCTTCCAGGCGCTGCGAGGCGAGCAGAAGGTGGACGTGCAGCGAGCGGCCGAGGCGGCCGATCATCACGAACAGTTCGGCGAAATCGGGGTGCTGGGTGAGGAGTTCGGAGAACTCGTCGAGCACGACGAACAGCGCGGGCAGCGGGTCGAGGTCGGCTCCTGCGGCGCGGGCCTTCTCGTATTCGGAGACGTTGGCGAAGTTGCCTGCCTGGCGCAGGACTTCCTGGCGGCGGTTCATCTCGCCTGCCAGCGCGTCTTTCATACGGTCGACGAGGTCGGCTTCGTCTTCGAGGTTGGTGATGACGGCCGCGACGTGCGGGACGCCGTCGAGGCCGAGGAAGGTCGCGCCACCCTTGAAGTCGACCAGGACCAGGTTGAGCTGGTCGGGCGAGTGGGTGGCGAGCAGGCTGAGCACGAGGGTGCGCAGGAACTCGGACTTACCGGAACCGGTTGCGCCGATGCACAGCCCGTGCGGGCCCATGCCGTTCTCGGCGGCTTCCTTGATGTCGAGTTCGACCGGGTTGCCGTCGGCGCCGACACCGAAGGGGACGCGCAGCCGTTCGCGGCCGTAGCGGGGGCGCCAGGCGCTGGCGGGGTTGAAGTTGCCGATGTCGCCCAGGCTCATCAGCTGCGACCAGGTGGAGATGGTCTCGTTGTCGTCGGTTTCGACATCGCTGCTGCGCTGGGTGGCGGCGCGGTAGGGGGCGAGGCGGCGGGCGGCCTGCTGGGCCTGCTCGGCGCTGACACGGTCGATGGTGGCGAAGCGTTCCTGGTTGCCGGTGGCGCCGCGGCCGAGGCATTCGCCGTCCTCGACGACCATCTTGATGCCACGCGAAACGGCAAGGCGCGGTGCGTAATTGCACAGGTCGATGATGGTGACGCCTTCGAAGCCGGACTCGCGCAGCTGGTCGTCCTCGGCCTCGAGCAGGCCGCCGTCGACGACGATCACCACGTGCACCAGGTTCGGGTTGTTGGGCTGGTTACGCGAGTAGCGCACGCGGTTGCCCAGCAGCGGGTGCAGGCTGCTCAGTGCTTCGCGGATGGAGCCGTAGAACATGCGCTGGGTGCCGATGCCGTCGGAGACCTCGGGGTGCTGGGTGTGCGGGAGCCACTTGGTCCACTCCCACTCGCGCGCGGTGTCGGGGCCGCAGACCACCGCGACGAGCACCTGGTCGGGCGCCTGGAACATGCACAGCTGCAACAGCATCGCGCGGGTCATGTCGCGTGCCTGGGCGCGGTCGCCGTCGAGGGCGATGGTGCCGAAACCCTTGACCGCGATCGCGGTGGGCAGGTCGGGGACGGTGGAGTGGGCGCGGACGAAGCGGCGCAGGGAGACCGCGGCGATCGGTTCCAGTTCCTCGACCGGGCCGGTCTCGGGGGCGACCAGGCGGGTGGCCAGGCGCTGACCGCCGAGGCCGATGCGGGCGTGGCAGAAGTCCTTGTCACCGGAGCGGCGCTCCCACATGCGGCTGGTGCCCGCGAGCATCCAGATCAGGCCGGGCTCGGGGTGGCTCCACTCGACGGCGGCGCGTTGCTGTTTGGCGGTCTCGTCGACGTCCTTGCGGACCTGGTCGAGGTAGCGCAGGTAGTCCTTGCGGTCCTCGTTGGCCTCGGCGGCCTTGGCGCCCTTGCCACTTCCCTGGCCGAACATGGTGACCATCGACATGATCATCATCAGCGGGAACATCATCGACATCGGGTTGCGGAGCATGTCGCCACCCTGCGTGAACATCAGCGCCATCATGCCGACCATGCCGACCACCATGACGACGGGCATCAGCTTCATCAGCAGGTTTCCCGGTGTGATCCGGGGGATCTCGGGCGGCGGCTGCAGGGTGACCTCGCCACCGGGCGTGCGCGGCATCTCGCGCCGGGCACGGCGCTGGAACCTGACTGTGCTCATGGTCGAAGACTCCCCCTGCTTGACTACTCGCTGTCTGTCCTCGCGACGGGCTCAGTGTAGAGGTCGCGGCCGACATGTCGTATGGTTCGTCAGGCATTCTGCTGTCCGAACGGTGAGTTCCGCAAACTGTCGATCGTCTGAGCGATCGAGCGGAAACACGAGGTAGAGACGGAGTTGGGGGAGTTTTGACGCACGCGCGACTCGATCATCTTGAGGAGGATTCCGCGCGCGGCATCGTTCGCGCACCGGACCTGGCCAGGGTGACGATTCTGGCCAAGCACACGCAGGTCGACATGGCGATTCCGGTCGATGTGCCGGTCGCGCTCGTCATTCCGAGCGTGGTCGACATGGTCGCCCAGCACAGCCGGTCCAACGATTTCGACAACGACGGCGAGCGCTACGAGCCTGCCGAATGGGTGCTCGCCCGGATCGGTCATCCCCCCTTCTCGAACTCGCTCAGCCTCGGTGAGCACGGCGTGCGCGACGGCGAACTCCTCATGCTGGAGAGCGCCTCGCACACCGCGCCGACGCCGCTGTTCGACGACATCATGTACAACGTCGCGATCGCCGACGCCGAGCACTACCGGAGCTGGACGCCGAAGACGGCCCGCATCACCGGTTCGGTGCTCGCCGCGATCACGATGCTGGTCGGCTGCTTCGGCCTGCTCGCCGCGCCGGATGCGTTGCCGTTCTGGGTGACCGGTTCGCTCGCGCTGTTCGTCGCCATCCTGTGTGTCGTCGCTGGCACCGTGCTCAGCCGCATGTACGGCGACACCTCCGCCGCGCTGGTCCTCGGCGGCTGCGCGCTGCCGACCGCCTTCACCGGCGGCATGCTGCTCGTCCCCGACCATTACGGCTGGGCCCATCTGCTGCTCGGTTCGACGCTGTTCGGCGCGACCGCGGTGCTGGCCTGGCGCGTCACCGGTGTCGGTCTCGCCCTGTTCATCGGCGCGGCAACGGCATCGGTGTTCGTCATTCCCGCGGCGATCGTCGGGCTGCTCACCGATCAGCCGATCAAGGCCATCGGCGCGGCCGTCGCCGCGATCGCGCTGGCCGGGCTGTCGCTGTCGCCGCGCGTGTCCATGCTGCTGGCGAAGCTGCCGCTGCCGCCGGTCCCCTCCCCCGGCACCCCGATCGACCCGACCGAGGACGACCCGGACGACCACCGCGCCCTGCCGACCCTCGACGCGCTGCGCGCCAGGTCGGAGCGGGCCCGCAACTACCTCGCCGGCCTGGTCACCGCGACCACGCTGGTCACCGTCGTCGGCGCGCTGCTCGCGGTCGACGCGGGCGCCGACGACGCCTACTGGCCCGGCATCGCGCTCGCGCTGGTCTGCGCGGTCGTGCTGATGTTCCGCAGCCGTACCTACGCCGGCGCCGAGCAGGCCATCGTGCTGATCGCGGGCGGCGCGGCGATCGTGCTGCTCATGCTGATCGGTGTCTCGCTCGAAATGCGCCAGCCGCTGGTGGTTTTCGGTGCCGCGCTGGCCATCCTGATCGCCGCGCTGGTGATCGGCCTGATCGTGCCGAACCAGTCGGCCACACCGCCGATGCGCCGGGCTGTCGAACTGCTCGAGTACGCGTTCGTCGCCGCGGTGCTGCCGCTGGTGTTCTGGGTCGCCGAGCTCTACTCCCTCGTCCGCGGGCTGTGAACGCGAGCCTGCGCGTCGCGGCGGCGGCCGTGGCGCTCGGTGTCGGCGCGTCGTTCGGGCTCGGGGCCGCACCGGCTTCGGCCGAGCGCCCGCCCGCGGCCGATCCGGCGAACCTGCCCGCCGGTGATCCGGCCGCGCCGCCGGAGAAGACCGAAGTCGGGTCGAACGCGGTGTGCACCACCGTGGCGACCGGTGGCGACGGCGCCGCTGTCCCGGAGGCGCAGCGATCGCTCGATCTGGCCCGTGCCTGGGAATTCTCCCGCGGCGCAGGCCAACTGATCGCGGTGATCGACACCGGAGTGAGCAGGCACGACCGGTTGCCCGACATGATCGCCGGCGGTGACTTCGTCGCCAATTCCGGTGACGGCGCGGAGGATTGCGATGCGCACGGCACGTTCGTGGCCGGGTTGATCGCGGCGACCCAGATTCCAGGACAGGGTTTCGCCGGCGTCGCGCCCGAGGCACGCATCCTCACCATCCGGCAGACCAGCAAGATGTATCAGAAGGAGGGGGCCAATCGGAACAAGGCTCCCGAGGACCTGCCCGACGGATACGGCAACCTGAACACCATGGCCTCGGCCATCCGGCGCGCCGCCGATATGGGCGCGAGCGTCATCAATGTCTCCGAGGTGTGGTGCGGCACCAACAAGAACGTCAACGACAGTGCCGTCGGCGCGGCGCTGCAGTACGCGGTCGAAGTCAAGAACGCGGTTCCTGTTGTCGCCGCGGGTAATTCGGATACCTGCAAGACCGCGAACACGGTGATCGACCCGCTCGAACCCAACGCCGACCCGTGGACCAAGACCTCGATGATGGTCAGCCCGGCCCGCTGGGACGACTACGCGCTCGCCGTCGGCTCGATCGACGCGAACGGCGCACCGTCGAAGTTCACGGTCGCCGGACCGTGGCTCAGTGTCGCGGCGCCCGGCGAGAACATGACCTCGCTGAGCCCGCGCGGCGCCGGAACCGCGACCGGGACGGTCAATCAGCAGGGCGCGACCGCCGCGATCAGCGGAACGAGTTTCGCGACGCCGCTGGTGTCCGGGGTGGTCGCGCTGGTCCGTGCGCGCTTCCCCGAGCTCAGCGCCAAAGAGGTGATGAAGCGGGTCCAGGCGACAGCGCACGCGCCCGCCGAGGGCTGGAATCAGTACATCGGCTACGGCAGCGTCGATCCGATCGCCGCGCTCACCGCCGAGGTCACCGGCTCGCTGCCGCCCAAGCGGCCGTCACCGGCCAAGCAGATGCAGCTCGCGGTGCCCGCGCCGACGCCGGCGCCGGACAACACCGCCCGGAACGTGGGGTTGATCGGCGCGGGCACTGTCGGCCTGCTGTTCGTGCTCGGCATGCTCGCCTCGTACCCGATCCGTCGCCGTTTCGGAGTACGCGAAGACACCTGAGTTCGCGGGGCGGTACCGTCCTCGGGTACCGACCCGCCGAACCAGGTAGCCGCATGGATCCGTTGACCACTGACCGCCCGCCGACCCGCAGGCAGCGGTGGGAACGCGCGACCAACCTTCCGCTGATGGTGCTGGCCGTGCTGTTCCTGCTGCTGTACTCCTGGCGGGTGCTCGACACCGACGCCTCGCCGACGCTGGATTCCGGTCTGCTGTGGGCCGATATCGGCATCTGGGCGGTCTTCGCGGTGGACTTCGCGGTCCGGCTGCGCTTGTCCACCGATCGCGTGCGGTTCGTCCGCAAGCATCCGCTGGACCTGCTCGTCGTGCTGGTGCCGCCGTTTCGCCCGCTGCGCCTGGTGCGCGCCGCGCTGCTGCTGCTCGACACCCTCAACCGGGCGACGAAACCACGCACCCGGCTGGTCACCTTCGTCGCCAGCAGCTCGCTGCTGATCCTGCTGCTGTCGAGCCTGGCCTTCTTCGACGCCGAGTACGGCGCACCCGAGAGCAAGATCAAGACCTTCGGCGACGCCCTGTGGTGGTCGGCTGTCTCGGTGACGACCGTCGGCTACGGCGACGTCTACCCGGTGACCACCGAGGGCAGGCTGGTGTCGCTGGTCCTGATGACCCTCGGCATCGGCCTGATCTCGTTCGCCATCGGCACGATGACCAGTTGGGTCGTCGAACAGCTCAAGACGGTCGACGACGCGACCGACCGCGCCGAGCGGACCCTCGCCGAACTGGTCGACGAGGTCCGTTCGCTGCGCTCCGAGGTGGCCGAACTCCGCGAGCGGTCGCAGGCTCCGCCCGGCTAGTTGGCGGCGGGGTTGACGGTCGCGACAGGCTGCTTGGCCGGCGACGGGTCGGGAGCGATGCCGTCGTGCGCGACCATCGCGTCCTCGCGGCCGAGGCTCGGTCCGCCCGCGAGCAGGCCGACGATCGGCCACGGCGCGGGTTCGGCCTTCACCTTCTCCAGCCCGAGGGCCTTGACCGCGTCGGCGTTCTTGATGCCGAAACGAACACCGGTGTCGGCGATGTAGAACAGGCTGTCCTTGCGGCGGCTGTCGGGTTCGATGCCGGTGGTCTGGACGTAGGCACCGGAGGCGGGCGGGATGTAGACGGAGTCGGCGTTGGCCTTGGACCCGTCGGCCTGGGCCAGGTTTACCAGCTTGGCATTGTCCGGGATGGGCAGCGCTATACCGGTGAGCACGGAGAGCTCGGCCCTGGCGGTGCCGTCGGCATTGTCGGTGGCGCCGGCGATCGGCTTCCAGGTCAGGCAGCTGACGGGCTGATCCTTGGCCGTGACCAGGGTCGGTCGGTCCTTCGGGTACGACCCCACCTTCAACGCGCTGGAGACGTTGGCGAAGGTGTGCTCGGTCGACTGGATGGTCGTTCCGGTCATGTTGGTGTTGTAGGAGTTCCGGATGATCTGGGCGGTCAGCGCGGTGACCGGCTGGAGCCCGTCCTGCAACACCACGTAGTCCTGGTTCGCCGCGTTGAACACCTGGACGACGTCACCGATCTTGTGCCCGCTGACGCTGTAGGACGGGGTGCCGCCCGGGTTGTCGATGGTCGGCGAGATGATCGGCAGCACCTCGGGGATCGCGTTGAGCAGGCCCTCACCGATGGGTCGCGGTGTCTCGCCGACGATTCCGAGCGCCTTGGTGACGGCGGGATCGGTCAGGTTCACCCTGGCTCGTTTGCCCTCGTAGACAAGGTATGCAGAGTCCTTGCCCTGCACCAGCAGGGCCTTGCTCGCGTCCAGTACCGAAGCCTTCGAGCCGAGATCGGGCGAGCCGGCCAGGACCGAGGTGGTCAGGTCCTTGCTGCCGTCGGCCTTGAGCTGGTCGCACACCGACCACTGCCTGCCCTTGCCGTCCTTGTCGTACATGATCGACGACGGCGCACCGGGGATGCCGATCAGCTGACCGCGCGGCTTCTTGCCGAGCTCGGATTCCTTGACGATCACCGCTTTCGACGCCTCACCGGCAGCCAGGCGGGCCGAGGCCAGGTTCAGCGCGGGGTGCACGACATTCTCGATGACGACGTAGACGCCACCGGACTCCTTGCCGATCAGGATCTTGTTGTCGCCGATCTTGTCCTGCGGACGCAGCAACGCGAGGATGCCGCAACCCGCCAGGACGACCAGGCCGAGCACCAAACCGACGGCGTACGCACGGGTCTGGGCGCGCATCGGATCGTGCAGCATGCGCACGTCCCGGCGCACCAGGGCGTGCTCCATCCGCCGCACCAGGAAGCGGTAACCGCTGACCTGCCAGCGTGTAGTGGGTTTTGAAGGCATGGTTCCTCCCCCGAACAGTGCTCTCGTCCGGGCAACACAGTACAGTTCCCGGCAGCACTTGTTCACATTCGGGGGAGGAACCAATGGCCGAGTTCACTGGTGCGGGTCCGCGTCCACTGTTCGGTCGCATCACGTTGCCGCACCTGCTGATCGCGCAGGTTCTCGGCTTGACCGCAGCGCTCTTCACGCTGGTGTGCGGCCTCGGTCCCTTCCCCGCGCTCGGCATCGCCGTCGTCGTCGCGCTGGTGCCGCTGATCCCGGTCGGCAAGCGGACCGTCCTCGACTGGCTGAGCACGATCCGCCGCTACGCGAGCAAGCGCGACTACACCCTCGGCGACACCGTCGACTTCCGTGACACCGACGGCCGTTCGCTCGGCCTGTACTGGGACGGCAGCCGGGTGGTCACCGTCGTCGAGGTGCTGCCGCCCAAGGGCGGGCTGACCAGAATCGCCCGCAACGCCGTGCACGCCTCCCACCTGCTCCCCCTGCCCGAGCTGGCCGCCTGCCTCAACCAGCACGACATCCTGCTCAGCGGCATCGACATCATCAGCCACGGCCACCGCAGCCGCTCCGGCACGCCCGCGGGCGCGATCTACGAATCGCTGCTCGGCCCGCTGCCCGCCACCGCGCATCGCACGGTCTGGCTCGCGATCAGCTTCGACGCGGTGGCCTGCCCCGACGCGACGGCCCGGCGCGGCGGCGGCACCGACGGCGCCTCGCGCGCGGTCACTATCGCGACCCAGCGGATCATGCGCACGCTCGAGGACGCCGACTGCAGCGCCCGTATTCTCACCGCACCCGAGATCCGTAAAGCCGTGCAGCAGATCACCGCGGGCCTCGACCCGCGCACGCTCACCCAGCGATGGAAGTACGCCGAGATCGGCAACACGGTCAATATCGGCAGCGCGGTCGATCCCAAGCAGCTCGGTTCGGATCTGCTCGCGCAGCTGTGGGTCGCACCCTCGCGCGGCACGACGGTGGCCGTGCGGCTGCGTCCCGGTAGCGATGCCGAATCCGTGAGTGTCGGCGCCGCATGGCGTTTGACCGCCCGTGAGCTGCCGGAGCAGTCGCCGACCAAGGGCATGGTGTCGATGAACGGCAGGCACCGGGACGCACTGCTCGCGCATCTGCCGATCGCGGTGCCCGGCGTAGACGACACGGTCCCGACCACCGAATACCCGATCGATGTCATCGGGGCGCTGCACCTTCCGTCGGCGGGCTGCGGTCAGCTGCTCGGTTCCGACGACGAGGGCAACGGCGTCGCCGCCAGGATCATCGGTGCCGGTATCTCCTCGGTGTATGTGGCGGGCGAGCTGTATCTGGCCCAGCAGTTGGTGTTCCGCGCGCTCGCGGTCGGCGAGCGGGTGCTCGTGCGGACCGACCGGGCGCAGGCCTGGGAGCAGCTGGTGAGCACCGTCGGTAACCCGGAGCGGCTGACCATCGCGGTCGAAACACACCAGTCCGACGCGGGTTTCACCGCCACCGTGGTGGACGGTGTGCTGGCGCCCGCTCCGCACGCCGGTGTCACCACGATCTACCTGACCGGCGATCCGAACGGCTGGCCCGCTTCGCGTCCCGATCTGGAGATCTACCAGCCGGGCGCGATCGGCAACCGGGTGGTGCTGCGGACCGGAACGACCAGGGTCAATCTCACCCTGGTGTCGATCCCGCGTGAGGCGACCTACATCGGCCAGCCGCGCGGTCAGCGCTCGATGGCCGACGCCTGACGGGTCAGCCCGGGTAGGGGTCGACGGCGCGGGCGGATCGCAGAGTCCGCCCCCACCAGGCCAATTGGCCGAGCATGCGGGTGCTCGCGTCGATCGCGGCATGGTCGTCGGTCGCGCCCTGTGCGTCGAATCGGCGCTTGGCCTGGGCGAAGCTCACCGATTCGCGCACCGAGACCATGTGCAGTTCCGCGACCACCTGCCGCAGCTGCTCGACCGCGCGCAAGCCGCCCGAGAGCCCGCCGTAGGAGACGAAACCGATCGGCTTGGCCCGCCATTCGTGTTTGGCGCTGTCCAGGGCCGTTTTCAGGGACGCCGGGTAGCCGTGGTTGTACTCGGAGGTGACGACCGCGAACGCGTCGGCGGCGGCCAGCCTGGCCCGGAACGCGTCGACCTCGGGTGTCTCGGTGAGGTCGACGGGTAACGCGATGTCACGCAGGTCGAGCACACCGACCTCGAATTCCGGCCGCTCGGCGACCATCCCGAGGAACCAGTCGGCCACCACCGGCGCGAACCGCTCGGGGCGGGTACTGGCGACGACGACCTCCAACCGCAGCGGTGTGTCCATCCCCCGAGCTTATCGATGCCGGACCCCACACCCGCGGCGCACGGCGGATCGGGCACGATGGCACGGTCGCACGGAAGGGGGCAGGACGTGATCATCGGACGGTGGCAGCTGGTGGAGACGCTCGGCGCGCCGGATACGTGGTCGATGTTGACCACGGGCACCACCCCGCGGGACTGGGCGGCGTATCAGCGGGCGATTCCTGCCGCACTGCAACCCCTGGTCGTCGCCGCCCACGACTCCGGCGCACCGGTCGAGCGGGTGCTGCCGAAATCCCGGAATCCGTGGTCGGAGATGCGATTGCGGGCCGAACCGGTGGTGTGGCCGGGGGCGCGCACGCACGCGGTGAAGGTGTGGGTGGGTGACCAGGCGCCTGCCGAGGAACTCCGGGTCGCACCGTTCCAGATCGACGCGCGCGCCAGGATCGTGTGGTCCCGTCCCGCCGGTCTCGGCCCGCATTTCGGTTCGGAGCCGGTCGAATACCGCGGCGCCGAGCCGTTCCAGCGGATCGAGCGCTTCGATCGCGCGCTGGATATCGTCGCCGCACTGACCCGCTCCGCGCCGGGCAGCCGGTGGTCCGAGGTGGCGACCGTGCATTCGGCGGCGGGACCGCGGTCGCTGCTGATGGCCGCGCGCAACGGAACGGAGGCGCAGCGGTTTTCCTGGCGTGGCCTCTCGGTGGACGTCACCGACAGCATTGCCCCGCAACGCAAGTCGTTCGAGGCGGCGACTCTCGAGTTGCTCAGGAACACCCAGCCCGGCCTGTATCTGTGCATCCTCGATACCGCGCAGGTCCGCCAGGTCCGGTGGGTCACCGAGCCGGTGCCCGGGCTGCGCTGGCGCGGGATCGACGAACGGCTGATCCCGCATCCCGACGACCGGGCCAGGATCGGCGCCGCTCGCGCGCGGATCTTGGCCGGTGCCGCCAGTGCCGCGCTGACCGGGGTGCGGCTGGCCGCCGAGCCGGACGGGTGGCTCGTCGCCGATATCGAGGTGTCGCCGTTACCCGCCGGCGACGGCGCGGAGCCTGTCTTCGTGCTTGCTCAGCTGCAGGTCACCGCGCCGCCCGTGTGATCAGGGCAGTTCGAAGGGCAGCGATACCCCGGCGTGCACGAGGCAGCGCTCGCAGGTGTCCTCGCTGTCGACCGCGGCGACCGCGCGGCGCATGAGCTCCTTGAACGGGCCGAGGTTCTTCTTGAACTCGGCGAACACGTTCACCGCGTGCACGCCGTCGCCCTCCCCGAGACCCGCGTCCAGGTCGGTGACGAGAGCGACCGCGGCGTAGCACATCTCGAGTTCGCGGGCGAGCACCGCTTCGGGGTGACCGGTCATGTTGACCAGGTCCCAGCCCTGGCCGGCGAACCAGCGGCTCTCGGCCCTGGTGGAGAAGCGCGGACCCTGCACGACGACCATCGTGCCGGAGTCCTCCATACGCAGGTCGTGACCGGCGGACTTCACCGCGGCCGTGCGCAGCTCGTTGCAGTAGGGGTCGGCGAAGGAGACGTGGACGCCGCCGCCGTCGAAGAAGGTCTGCGGGCGGCCCGAGGTCCGGTCGACGAGCTGGTCGGGCACGGCCACCGTGCCCGGACCCCAGTCGGCGCGCAGGCTGCCGACGGCACACGGCGCGAAGATCCGGCGCACGCCGAGCGAGCGCAGCGCCCACATGTTGGCCTGGTACGGCAGGGTGTGCGGCGCGAACTCGTGCTGCTTGCCGTGGCGCGGCAGGAACGCGACGGCACGACCGTCGACCTCGCCGACCGCGACGGGCGCGCTCGGCGCGCCGTACGGTGTGTCGACCTCGACGTGGGTGGCGTCGTTGTCGAAGAAGTCATAGAAACCGCTGCCGCCGATGACGGCGAGGGCGGGCCGGGGAAGCGAACTCATACCGGTGATTCTCCCGTCCGGGCAGGTCGCGCGCATCACCGGGATCGCGCAGACGGCCCTATCTGACAATTCCGGCCGGAAACTGTACCCTAGGGGGGTATCAGCTCGCGCAGGCGAGCATCCCGGCCGGCGAGGAGACCTTCGGTGACTGCACCCACCCCCGACACCGCTACCGGCGGCGAGCACGCGGGCCACGGCCACGGCCACGGCTACATCACCGCCAAGGACGACTACCTCAAGCGACTGCGCCGCATCGAGGGCCAGGCCCGCGGCCTGCAGCGGATGGTCGAGGAGGAGAAGTACTGCATCGACATCCTGACGCAGGTCTCCGCGATGACCAAGGCATTGCAGGCGGTCGCGATGGGCCTGCTCGAGGACCACATCTCGCACTGCGTCGTCGACGCGGCGGTGGCCGGTGGGCCCGAGGCCGAAGCCAAGATCAAAGAGGCGACCGACGCGATCGCGCGGCTGGTCCGCTCCTGACCCTGCGGCAGTCCGTGCCGCAGGCGAGCGCACGCGTGGCGACCCGGCTCCTCAGGCCCCCGCGAGTTCGGCTCGCACCGGTTCCCGCCGCGCGACCCGGCCGCTCGGTACCCGGAAGTTCTCCGTGCACTCGCTGTGCGCGAGCGGGCGCACAGCACGGGTGATGTCCAGATCGGCGAACAACAGGCCTTCCTCCCCCTCGGCCAGCGGCGGGGCCAGCTCGAGGCCGCCCGGACCGAAGATCCGGGAGACGCCACCGCCGCCACGCAACAGCCGGCGACCCGGCAGGCGCGCGTCGACGACTTCCCAGCCGGCGACCGGCACCACGGCGACCGGCGCGAGCACGTAGGCCGACCCGTCCATCGCGTAGCGCACGCTGGCCGCGGTGTTGAGTTCCGGCCCCCACTCCTTGCCCTCGCCGTAGTACACGGTGAAGCCCGACCACGCGGCGATGTGGATCTGCTCGCGCTCGTCGTGCATCCGGGAGCGCACCGCGGGGCGCATGTGGTCGGCCCCGCCGAGGACGCCGATCCGGCCGAGTTCGGTGTCGCGGACCAGCAGCTTGCTGTCGGCGTTGCTGAAGACGGTGCGCTCCAGCCCGGTCGGCTCCGCCTTGCGGGCGATCGCGATCTCGCCTTTCACGTCGACGAGCGCCTGGGACATGAACACCTCATTGCCCGCGCGCTCGGCGAAACCGATCGAGACGTGAATGCCTTTGCGGCGCGCTGCGTAGGCGATCGCCCGCAGTTCCGGCCCTTCGGCGGTCAGCGCGTTGGCCAGGTAACGCGCGATGAACTCCTCGCCCCAGTCGACCGAATTGAGCCACATCCACCACGGGAACCCGGGCAGGAATGTCTCGGGAAACGCGACCAGCTGCGCGCCACCATCGGCGGCCTCGTCGATCAGCTCGATTGCCTGCTCGACTCCGGCGGACAAGTTCAACCACTTCGGCTCGGCTTGCACCGCAGCCACGCGTACCCGACCAAACATCGTGACCCCTTGTCGCTCAATCCTTGAAAGGTGTTCGATTCACTCTCTCGCAGATGGCGGCGACATAAACTGTCATAGCGTGCCACTCGACTGACCGTCCGTGCCAATCCGGCGAATCCCCCCGGAAGTCCGGCTCGTTGCCCGTCCTAAGGCCCGGTAGAACGGATTTTCCGCGACCTGATTGCGCAGGCACATGGCCGCCAACATCGGGTCGTGTCCCGTACTGAGCATTCCACACGCACGCCGAACTGCGCACCGCTGACAGCGGTCGGAAAAGGGATCTCTTCGATTCCGTGCCGTTACAGGCCGGAACAAAGTCGGTACCCGGCGCGGTATTCACCGGGAGCCATGCCGAATTCCGCATGGAATACGCGATAGAAGTGCCGTTCCGCGGCGAATCCGGCGGCCGCGGCGATCCCCTCGATCGAGCGCATCCGCCCGTCGCACAACAGTTCGCAGGCATGTTCGAGCCGCATCCGAAGCAGGCGGCGGGCCGGGCTCTCTTCACCTTCGAACAGGCGGTAGAGGGTGCGGCGCGAAATGGCGAAGCGGCGCGCGACCGTGTCGACGGTGAGGTCGGCATCGGCGAAGCGGCGCCGCATGAACGCGATGACCCTGGCCTTGGTGAGGTCGGCGGCCGACGGCCCGCGCGGTATCGAACCGGCGGCGAGCGACAGCGCCGACGCCATCATCCCGACACCGTGCCCGGCCAGTTCGGCGACCACCTCGGGATCGTTGTGCTGCACCCGCGCCAGGCCACGGAAGTACGCGCCGACCGCCGATGCCGGATGGTCGGGGCCGAGCGCGATCGCCGAGGGGACCGTGCCGAGCGGGGCGCCGACGGTGTCGAGCGCGGAGACCGGCACCTGCACGACGACCTTGTCGAACTCCTCGTCGATCTCCCAGCGGTAGGGCCGGGCGCTGTCGTAGAACACCATGCTGCCCGCCTCGATGTGCGCGGTCCTGCCGTCCTGCTGCATGACGCCGCGCCCGCCCAGGTAGATGCTGGCCAGGATGTACCGATCCTCGGCAGCGCTGATCAGCCGCGGCGTCCGCCGCACCGTCTTCGCGCCGGCCTGGACCGAGGTAACCAGCAGCCCGTCGAACTCGGTGGCGACGATCCGGCCGCCGAACCGCTCGGTCGCGAGGGGCGTCACCGCGAGCGGGATGTAGGTCTCGCTCATCAACTGTTCCCAGCGTTCGACCACGCGTTGGGCAGGCTGATCGGGTCCGGTGCGAACGCTGACCGTCGTCCGTCGATTCAGCACCACCCCGCGCCCTCCCTCGATCGCCATGCCGCCCGCGTGCGGACAGTATGCCACGCCAATTCGGACATATCGCCCATGTGGTGTCGGGTCACGCGGTGTGGCGGCCGGCTTCGCCGCGAGCGGAATCGGCTGCCGTGACCAGCCGGTATTCGCCGGGGGTCATCCCGGTCTCCACCCGGAAAGCGCGGAAGAAATGGCGTTCGGAGGCGAACCCGGAGGCCTGTGCGATCGACGCCGTCGACCGGCTGGCATCGCGGATCAACAGGACCTGCGCGCACTCCACCCGCATCCGTCGCAGCACGGTGCTCAACCCGTCGCCGGTCTCGTCGAAGAGCCGGTACAGGCTGCGCCGCGACACCAGGCACGCGCGGGCGATCTCGTCGACGGTCAGCCCCGCGTCGGTACACCGCGCGCGCATGAACGACAGCACCTGTTTCCGCGACAACGCCTGCGCCGACGCCCCCGACGGAACAGAGCCACCGGCGAGTGTGATCGCCGAGGCCAGCAGTTTCACCCCGTTCGCGGCCAGCACGGTGGCCTGCTCGGGCGCGTTCTCCTGGATCCGGGCCAGGTCGCGGAAGAAACCGGCCACGACACCGCCGGGACTGTCGGCCTGCACGGTCACGGCAGTGGGCAGCGCGCTGCGATCGGTGGGCACGTGTTCGCCGAGCAAGGCCAACGGGACCCTGGCCACGACCTGTGACCACGAGCCGTCCAGGTCCCAGTGATAGGGCCGGGTGGTGTCGTAGAAGACCATGTCACCCGGTCGCACCACCGCGATGCGCCCGTCCTGGTGCATCCTGCCGAAACCCGCGGTGATAATGCTGACGAACAGGAACTCGCCGTCGGTGTGGGCGATACCGCTCTTGGTACGCCGGATGCGCTGGCCACTGGCGCCCACCGTGGACAATTCGAAGCCGGGCATACTGCCGCGCACGATCCACCCGTGGAATGCCTGATCACGTTCGGGGTCGACCGCCAGTGGCACGTAGCTTTCCGACAGCGATGCCTCCCACTGCGCGAAGGCCTCGCCGGCCCGCAATTCCGGACCGTCGTTCAGCCGCAGCTCGACGAGAGGCTCCGACGACTCCACGCCACCCACCCCGCTCTCTTGCCAACCGGCCAGCAAACCGCGGGCGTCACAACGAATCACCCGTCGCCTGATGTCAGAGCCTGCCAGATTCACGGATGCCTCGCCACCGTACGATTCAGAATGGAATATTCGGCGTTCATCAAATATTCAACCGACCCCGACCTTTGCAGGAGATACGGGCCGGACCATTCGGTCGTGCACGGCCGGTTTGTGATGCTTATCACGCATGCCCGATCCGCGTCGTGTCGCGCTCAGCGGGCCACCGGCCGGCGCCGGGCAACCATCCGGTATTCCCCCGGCGTCATGCCCGTCGCCTCCCGGAACGAGCGATAGAACTGACGTTCGGACGCGAATCCGGACGCGGTGGCGACCCTCGCGATCGAGCCGATATCGGCGGACTCCAGCAACTTTCGCGCCCGCTCCACGCGCAGGCCGCGCAACATCGCCCCGAGTCCGCCCTCGAACTCCTCGGCAAGGCGATACAGCGTGCGGCGCGAGACCCGGCAGGCCTGCGCGATCCGGTCGACGGTGAGGCCCGGGTCGGTGAAGTTGGCGCGCAGATAGTCCAGGACCTGCTGACCACTCAGGGCCAGCGCCTGCGACTCCCCTGGCCGCACACCGGCGGCGATCACGGCGGCGGCGCCGACCAGATCAATTCCGCTGCCCGCGAGCACGGCGGCCGCCTGCGGATCGGTGCGGTGCAATTCAGCGACCCGCCGGAAGAACCTGGCCAGGGTGAATCCGACGCCACCCTCGCCGATAACCATTCCCGCGGGCAACGCGTCGGCGCGAATGCCGAGGTAGTCGACGACACGCTGCCGCGGCACCCGGATCGTCAGGTCCTCGATCATGGCATTCGACCGCCACAGGATCGGGCGGGCGGTGTCGTAGAAGATCATCGAGCCCGGCGTCAGCACGACCCGGTTGCCCGCGTGCTCCACCTCGGCGCCGCCACCCAGCACGACACTGCCGAGGACGTGCAGTTCGCCGGCCCTGGCGATGTGGCGCCGGGTGCGGCGCAGTTCGTGCCCCTGCACCCGCACGGTGCCGACTGCGACCTCGCCGAAGTCGGCCGACCTGATCTGACCCTCGAACGGGCCGTCGACCGTCGGCGCGATCGACACCTCCGTGATCGCCCCGCCGACCAGTTCCTCCCAGTACTCGAACGCTTCCGGTGACGAGGTCTGCTCCGTCGAGCAGACCTCGGGGAAGCCCTCGAACGCCGTCATCGCCCGATCGTTGCACCAGGCCCGGCATCATGTCAGCAAATACAACGAACATCACTGTTCGCACTTCTAATTACCTTGTCTAGCTTGGGAATTCGCCGGGCTTCACCCGGTCGACGCGCGAAAGACCCGATAAGACCGCCGTTCGGAAGCGAACCCCGACAGTGCCGCCACCCCTGGTGAGCGAGCAGGACCGATCCGCCAGCTATCTGAACGAATCAGCGATCCGGCGACAACACCCGTCGTGGCCCGGCAACGATCTCCAGCGCGAGCAATGCCACGCCCGCGACCACCGCGATCAGCACCGCCACCCGCGCGGTCGGGTAGGCCCAGAACACGAGCACCGTCGCGGCGGCGATCAGCACCGCGTACCGCAGCCAGCCGATATTCGCCGCGACGAAGCCGGATACCGGGCCGCGCTCGCCTCGGCGGAGCCGGTCGAGCACCCGGTCGGCGGTCGTGCGCACCCAGGCGGCCGGCGCCGACGGACCGGCCAGGAAGGCCCCGAGTGCGGCCAACGCACCCAGCACCGCGACCACCCGCATGCTCACCCGCAACGGAAGCAACAGCGTGTCGAAGACGGTGCGTGCGACCTCCGCCGAGATGACGTGCGCCGCACCATGATCCAGGTACACATCGCGCGCGATCAGCAGCACCACTGCGAGCACGACCATGGCCATCAGCACGCTCGCGGCGACACCGAGGACCGCGCGCCGCTGAAAACCGTTGCCCGCCAACAGAACCGCGCCGATCGCGCAGGCCAGCGCGGCGACCTCGAGCACGATCGCCGTTCGATCGAGCAGACGCACGGCACGCTGCGCCATGGCCAGCTCGTCGGATTCGATGATCACGAATTCGGACCGCAGGTCGACGACCCGGTCCGCCAGGGCGAATCCGCGACTGTCCAGCTCGTCGCCGACCTCGTCCAGCATCTGGTCAAGGGAGATCGAGATGACGCCGTCCGCTATCCGGACGACGCCGGTGTCCACGCCCGTCACCGCCGCGACCAGGCCGCGATGCGCCTGCCGGTTGGCCGCGTCCCACAGCCGTGGAAAGGCGTCGCTGCGCACGACGACGGTCGCCGCGTCCCTGACCAGTTCCTCGGATCGGGCCACCAGCATCGAGGGCAGGCTACGCACCAGCGCCGCGACGAGCGGGCCGCGGTTCTCGGCGTCGTCGACGGACTCGACCAGACCGGACGCCTCGCTCCCGACATCGAGGCGGGCCATGACGGTCCTGGTCAACGCGTCGGCGACGGCGTTCTGGACCACCGGATCGTCGGCCAGTGGCGCCATCGTGTCGACATAGTGGTCGGTGTCGAGGACCTCGGCGCGCAGATAACCGGCGACGACGGCGGTCAGCGTGAACAGCCCGGTGGCGACCACCAGCAAGACGACGGCTATCCGCCGGACGAGGCGAACCCGGCCCCCAGAATCACCTGTCATCTGCCCGGCTTTCTCGCTGACGTCGAGTCGGGCCATCGTATCCCCGCCGATGCGGCGGAGACGGCAACCACACAGCGACTAATCGCCGCAGCAGCCACCCGCGGTGGGCAGGGTCCTGGTCTCCCTGGTCTGGGCATTGCGCGCGGCGAGGTCGGCGTCGGCCGGGTAGTCGACGGCGACCAGGCTCAGACCGTGGGCGGGCGCGACCGTCACCGAGCTCGAGCGCTCGGTCTCGGTCAGCAGGCTCGCGACCCACTCGGGTGTCCGGCGGCCCTCGCCGACGGCGAGAATCGCACCGACCAGACTGCGCACCATCGACCAGCAGAAGGCATCGGCGCTGACGTAGGCGTTCAGCAGCTCGCCGTCACGCTCCCAATCGAATCGTTGCAGCTCACGCACGGTCGTCGCGCCTTCGCGGCGACGGCAGAAGGCGGCGAAATCGTGCAGGCCGAGCAGGGTCGCGGAGGCGGCGCGCATCGCGTCGAGGTCGAGTCCTGGCTTGGCGGCGACGACGCTGCGGGCGTGCAGCGGCTCGGCACCGTAGCGCGCGGTGGTCAGCCGGTAGACGTAGTGGCGGCGGATCGCGGAGAAGCGGGCATCGAAATCCGCGGGCGCTGGGCCGACTTCGGTGATGCGCACGTCCTTGGGCAGGAAACGCGCCATCCGGTACAGCAGTTTGTCGGCGTCGAGTTCGCCGGTGGTGTCGAAGTGGGCGACCTGCCCTTCGGCGTGCACCCCGGCATCGGTGCGTCCGGCGACGGTGAGCTGGATCGGCTCACGGAACACCTTCGACAGCGACTCCTCCAGCGTGCCCTGCACCGTGCGCAAGCCGGGCTGACGCGCCCAGCCGGTGAAATCGGTGCCGTCGTAGCTGATCCCGAGCCGCACCCGGGTCAGCTCGGATTCGGAGCCGGTCTCGTCCATCGCATCCTCCGTATCACTGACAAAAGAACCGAGCCCGTCACCCACGAAGGGTGACGGGCTCGGCCGGACTCCTGAGAATCAGGCGTCCTTCTTGTCCTCGGCGGCCTCGTCGGCGGCCGGAGCCTCGGTGACAACCTCTTCGGTGGTCTCCTCGGCAGCGGGCGCCTCGGCCTTCTGCGAAGCGGCGACGCGACGGGCCCGGTCGGCCTCGTTGGTCACGGTCTTCTCGCGGACGAGCTCGATGACGGCCATCGGCGCGTTGTCACCCTTGCGCGGCAGCGCCTTGGTGATGCGGGTGTAGCCACCCTCGCGACCCTCGAAGGAGGGGCCGATCTCCGCGAACAGCGCGTGCACGATGTCCTTGTTGCGGATGACCTTCATGACCTCGCGACGGTCGGCGAGCGTGCCGCCCTTCGCCTTGGTGATGAGCTTCTCGGCGTAGGGGCGAACCGCCTTGGCCTTCGACTCGGTGGTCGTGATACGACCGTGCTCGAAAAGCGCCGTGGCCAGGTTGGCGAAGATCGCCTTCTGGTGCGACGCCGACCCGCCGAAGCGGGCACCCTTCTTGGGCTTAGGCATTGGATTCTCCTTGGGAAAGATCGTCCGGGGTGCCCCCCGAAGATCTAGAGCTGTTCGGTCTCGGCGTAGTCCTGCTCGCCGCCGTCGGTGTCACTGAAGGTGCCGGAATCGCTCCAGGTGCCGGTGCTCGCGTCGTAACCCACCACGGAGGAAGGGTCGAACGAAGCGGGCGAGTCCTTCAGCGAGAGGCCGAGCGCGTGCAGCTTGACCTTGACCTCGTCGATGGACTTCTGGCCGAAGTTGCGGATGTCGAGCAGGTCCGACTCGGTACGGGCGACAAGCTCGCCCACCGTGTGCACACCCTCGCGCTTGAGGCAGTTGTAGGACCGGACGGTGAGGTCCAGGTCCTCGATCGGCAGACCGAAGGAGGCGATGTGATCCGCCTCGGCCGGGCTGGGGCCGATCTCGATGCCCTCGGCTTCGACGTTGAGCTCACGGGCCAGGCCGAAGAGCTCGACCAGGGTCTTACCCGCCGAAGCGAGCGCGTCCCGGGCCGTGATGGAGTTCTTGGTCTCCACGTCGAGGATGAGACGGTCGAAGTCGGTGCGCTGCTCGACACGGGTGGCCTCGACCTTGTAGGTCACCTTGAGCACCGGGGAGTAGATCGAATCCACCGGGATCCGGCCGATTTCCGCACCGGTCGCCTTGTTCTGCACAGCGGGCACGTAACCGCGGCCCCGCTCGACGACGAGCTCGATCTCGAGCTTGCCCTTGTCGTTCAGGGTGGCGATGTGCATGTCCGGGTTGTGCACGACGACGCCGGCGGGCGGAACGATGTCACCAGCGGTGACGGTGCCGGGGCCCTGCTTACGCACGTACATGGTGACCGGCTCGTCCTCTTCGGAGGACACGACCAGACCCTTGAGGTTCAGGATGATGTCGGTGACATCTTCCTTCACGCCGGGAACGGTGGTGAACTCGTGCAGGACACCGTCGATGCGGATGCTCGTGACCGCGGCCCCCGGGATGGAGGACAGCAGGGTACGACGCAGCGAGTTGCCAAGGGTGTAACCGAAGCCCGGCTCGAGGGGTTCGATGGTGAACTTCGAGCGGTTCTCCGCCACAACCTCTTCGGTCAGTGTCGGACGCTGGGAAATCAGCATGAGGATCTACTTCCTGTTCAGGGCGTCCGCTATTTGACGCCTAATCAGTGATTGCGGGGGCCGCCATGTGAGCGACCCCCACCCTGCGGGTAAACCGCCCAATGTTTAACGAGGACGGCCCACCCACCTATACGACTACTTCGAGTAGTACTCGACGATGAGCTGTTCCTGCAGCGGCACATCGATCTGGGCACGCTCGGGGAGCTGGTGCACCAGGATCCGCAGGCGGCCGGGGACGACCTGCAGCCAGCCGGGAACCGGACGCTCGCCCACGGTCTCGCGCGCGACCTGGAACGGCAGGGTCGGCAGCGACTTCTCCTTGACATCGATGATGTCGTACTGGGAGACCTGGTAGCTGGGCACGTTCACCTTGACACCGTTGACGGTGAAGTGACCGTGGCTGACCAGCTGACGAGCCTGGCGACGGGTACGCGCCAGACCGGCGCGGTACACGACGTTGTCCAGACGCGACTCGAGCAGACGGAGCAGGTTGTCGCCGGTCTTACCCTTGAGGCGGTTGGCCTCTTCGTAGTAGCGACGGAACTGCTTCTCCATGACGCCGTAGGAGAAGCGAGCCTTCTGCTTCTCCTGCAGCTGCATCAGGTACTCGGATTCCTTGATCCGCGCGCGGCCGTGCTGGCCGGGCGGGTAAGGACGACGCTCGAACGCCTGGTCGCCTCCGACGAGGTCGACGCGCAGACGACGCGACTTGCGGGTGATGGGGCCTGTATAACGAGCCATTTTTTAGCTGTTTCCTTTCCCGCTAGACGCGACGGCGCTTGGGCGGCCGGCAGCCGTTGTGCGGCTGAGGAGTGACATCGGAGATCGAGCCGACCTCGAGGCCAGCGGCCTGAAGCGAACGGATCGCGGTCTCGCGGCCCGAACCCGGGCCCTTCACGAACACGTCGACCTTCTTGACGCCGTTCTCCTGCGCCTTGCGGGCAGCGTTCTCGGCGGCGAGCTGCGCGGCGAACGGGGTGCTCTTACGCGAACCCTTGAAGCCGACGTGACCCGACGACGCCCACGAGATGACATTGCCCTCGGGGTCGGTGATCGAGACGATCGTGTTGTTGAACGTGCTCTTGATGTGCGCGTGGCCGTGCGGGATGTTCTTCTTATCCCGGCGACGCGACTTCTGAGTCTTCTTCGGGCCAGCGGCCCGGCTCTTCGGAGGCATACGCTATCCCTACTTCTTCTTGCCGGCGACGGTCTTCTTCGGACCCTTGCGCGTACGCGCATTGGTCTTGGTGCGCTGACCACGAACGGGCAGGCCACGACGGTGGCGGATGCCCTGGTAGCAGCCGATCTCGATCTTGCGGCGAATATCGGCCTGAACCTCGCGGCGCAGGTCACCTTCGACCTTGAACTCCGACGCCTCGATGTAGTCGCGGAGCTTGGTCAGGTCGTCGTCGCTGAGATCCTTCGAGCGCAGGTCCGGGCTGACGCCGGTCTGAGCCAGGATCTCGGAGGCGCGGGTGCGCCCGATTCCGAAAATGTAGGTCAGCGCGATCTCCATGCGCTTTTCGCGCGGGAGATCGACGCCCATCAGACGTGCCATGTGGCAGGTTCCTTAATGGTTGCGGAGGTCTGCTCCCTGTCCGTCCCCCCGTCTTCGCAGTGGGGGCACCGGCCTCCGTACCGGTGGTTGGCGCGCACACGTGCGTGCGTGCTGGAGCTGGGAGTTCTTCTTTTCGGTCAGTCCGATCAGACGATCGGTGCCCGGCGGTGTTGCTGGATCAGCCCTGGCGCTGCTTGTGGCGCAGGTTGTCGCAGATCACCATGACCCGGCCGTGACGGCGGATCACCTTGCACTTCTCGCAGATCTTCTTGACGCTCGGCTGAACCTTCACGTCCGTCCAATCTTTTCTTGGTCCACAAGGGTCTGTGAACACAGTTTTTCCCCAGCCGACGACTGGGGAAGTCTTGTAGCGCGCTCCGGCCTGGGCCGGAACACCATGCGACGCCGCGTGCCGTCAGGCTCGCGGCGTCGGGCAGGCATCACTTGTAGCGGTAGACAATCCGGCCGCGTGAGAGGTCGTACGGCGACAGCTCGACGACGACGCGGTCTTCCGGAAGGATGCGAATGTAGTGCTGCCGCATCTTTCCGCTGATGTGCGCGAGAACCTTGTGACCGTTCTCGAGCTCGATCCGGAACATCGCATTGGGCAGCGGCTCGACAACTCGACCCTCGACCTCGATGGCCCCGTCTTTCTTCGCCATATCCTCCGCGATCCCGGTTATGCTTCTAACCTGAGTTTGGATTGCCTCGTAGCTGCTCGCTGGCATGCGAACAGTCGGCGCATAGGTGCACCGCCGCTCAAGCTTACCGGGCCGGGTGTCCAGAGGCAAAAATGCCCCGAACCGCACACCCGGAACCGGCGTACCGCCCGCCCAGACCGCCCGCCATGACTCCCGGGTTGTCGCGTAAACTCACCGGCGTCCAGATGTGGGTCGAGCAGATCGGGGGACCCTGGTGAGCGAGGCGCGCCGGTGAGCCGCAACAACGACAGTCTCCCCATGTTGCCACCGTGGCTGTCGGAGAGCGAAGTCACACAGGTCGGTTACGAAGCACCTGTCGAGAACCTGCCCCAGGACGATCTGATCGACGAGGCACCCAAACGCCGCCGCTTCATGGGCCGCGGCGGCAACGACGATGCCAAGAAGGACAAGCGCGGCCTCGGCCGCCGCCGCAGGGGCGAGGACCAGCAGCCCGAGCAGCGGGCACCGCAGCGCCAGCCCGAACCCACCGCCGAGCTCACGAACCAGCGCCCACCCGCCGAGCAGCAGCAGTCCGGCTGGGGCGTTGATCCGCTGAACCCTCACGAGCAGCCGAACACCGGGTGGCAGGGCGGCCAGAACACGTCCGCTGGTCCCGGCACCACACCGCCTTGGCCCCAGGAGCAAGGCAGGCCGCCTTATAACGAGGGCGGTCCGGCGGTTCCGCTGCCGCCCGCGCCTGGTCCGTCCACCCCTGCGCCGACCCACACGGGCCCGACCGGCGCTCCTTTCACGCACACCGCGCCACCTCAGCACGGCGGCCCGAGCAGCGCATCGCCGCATATCGGCCACACCGTCCCACCCGAAGGCGCCTACGCCGACCCGACCGCCGCTCCGTCTTCGCACGGTGGCCCGAGCAGCGCATCGCCGTATGTCGGCCACACCGAAGGCCCCACCGCCTACGCCGACCCGACCACCGCGGAAGGTGACGACCGCTCGGGCCCGGCCCTGCCGACCCGCACGCCCGCGCCGCCGTCGACCGGATTCACCCCGCTCGGCCCCGGCCAGCGCCAGCTCCCCGACCTCCCGCCTCCCCCACCGCTGCCGGACCCACCCGCCCGTCCCCGGCCGACCGAAGCCCCACCGCGTCTGACGGCACCGGCCGAGTCGCCGACATCGTCGACCGGTGCGAGTGCGTCGATCGGCGGCCCGGACCCGCTGCTCGGCCCGCTGCCGCCCTCTCCTGTCGAGCCGTCGACCGGCGACGGTCCGACGCCCGCGGGCGCAGACCTGTCGACCGGCACGAATACGCCGGCGACTGGCGCCGAAGCCCGCCCGTCCGAAGGCCGCGCCACCCGGCGGTTGCCGGACCCGGCCGACAGCGCCGCCGCGTCTTCCGCCTCGGCTACCGAGACACCAGCGCCGCGGGAAGCCGATCCGTCGGAGCCGCGCGAACAAGCGGGCGCCGGCGGCCGCCACAGCCTCGATCAGCCCGAATCCGCAGCACCTGCGGCGACCGGCCCCGCGTCTATCGGCGACGCGGATCCGCGTCCGGCCACACCGGACGCCACGCGGACTCCCCCGCGCCTTCCGGAACCGCCTGCGCGCCTGAGCAACCCGGCCACGTCCGGCACCGCCGCCCCGTCGAGCACGGCGACGGGCATCCCGTCGCTTGCCGACAGCGGCGTGCCCACGAGTGGACCGTCCGCGGACGTGCCGTCACCTGACGGCTCCGCGCCCACGAGTACGCAGGCTCCGTCGACCGACGGCATCACGCCGCCTGCGTACTCAGCTGCCGGCCCCAGCACTCCCTCCGCGCACATCCCATCGCCTGCCGACGATGTTGCGCCCACGAACGTGCCTGTCCCACAAACGCCGTCCGACAGTGCTGCCTCCACGGGCGCCTACGTCCCGTCAGCTGACGATTCCTCGCCCACCGCCCAGGCGCCGGCCGAGGCGACCACACGGATGGCTCTGCCGGCGGATCTCACCGGCGGTACCCGTCCGGATGCCGCGAACGTGCCCGACGCGCCTTCGCCGACGTCTACCGATTCCGGATCCGCCTACACCGCAGGGGGATCCACCGGCGCGGGCTCGCCCTACCGGTCCGGCGAGCCGGTCGCGTCGCCGCAGCACGCACCGGGGACCGACCACTCGCCGTACGTTCCACAGACGCCGACGTACGATGCGGCGCAATACAACTCGGTTCCGGGCGATCCCTCCCCCGGCGCCCAGTTCGCCCCGGACGCGCAGACCGAGATGTTCCGGCCCGACGACCCGCGCGTGCAGGCCGCACGAAATCAGGCCCCCGGCAACGATTCCGCGCAGCCGACCTGGCAGGGCACGTCCGAGCAGCAGCTGTACACACAGCAATCCGGTTACCGCTCGGGCGAATTCGCACAGCCGGGCATTCCGGTTCCGCCGTACCAGCAGGCGACTACCCAGTTCCAGCCGGGCGACCCCGCGCGGCAGTTCCACCAGCAGCCCGACAGCTCCGCGACTCCCCCGTACCCCCGCCCGGACGGCACACCGCCACAGCATTATTCGCAGCCCGACGGCTCACCCACGCCGCCGCACCAGAGCCCCGACAGCGCGGCCACACGGCACTACCAGCAGTCCGACGGCACTCCCGCCCAGTCGTACCGACCGGACGGCGCGGCACCGCAACAGTTCCAGCCCGACGGCTCCCCGCAGTACCAACCGGACGGTTCCCCGGCGCCGCAGTTCCTGCCCGACGGCACACCCGCGCCGCAGTACCAGCGCCCCGACGCCGCCCAGCCGTACCAGCAGCCGGGTGCCGTTGCGCCCCAGCAGTTCCAGGGCGGCCCCGCCGTGCAGCCGTACCAGCAGCAGGCCCCGGGCCGGTACCAGCAGCCCGGCCAGTACCAGCAGCCCGGCTGGGGCGCCAACCCCCAGCAGGGCTACCAGCCACCGTCGCTCGACAACGTGCCCGTCAAGCGCGTCAAGAAGGCCCCGGGCAGTGGCTGGCGTAAAGCGGTGCACCATGTTTCGGGTGGCGCGATCAACCCGGGCATGTCCGCGGAGGAGCGGCGCCTGCAGGAGCTGGTGGCGCGTATCCGCCAGCCGGTGCGCGGTGACTACCGGATCGCGGTGCTCTCGCTCAAGGGCGGTGTCGGCAAGACGACGACCACCACCGGCCTCGGGTCGATCTTCGCCTCGATCCGCGGTGACCGGGTGATCGCGGTCGACGCCAACCCGGACTTCGGCACCCTGTCCCAGCGGGTGGCGTTGCAGACCCGGTCGACCGTGCGCGACCTGCTGCTGGATCCGTCGATCGAGCGCTACTCCGATGTCCGCAGGCACACCTCGCAGAGTTCGAGCAGGCTGGAAGTGCTTGCCAGCGAACGCGATCCGGCCGCGTCGGAGTCGTTCAACGACGAGGAGTACCGGGCGGTGGCCCGGATCCTGCAGCGGTTCTACAACATCATCCTCACCGACTGCGGCACCGGCCTGATGCACTCGGCGATGAGCGGCGTGCTCGACCTGGCGCACTCGCTGGTGCTGATCTCCTCGGCCGCGATCGACGGCGCGCGCAGTGCGGCGGCGACGCTGGACTGGCTCTCGCTGCACGGACATGACCACCTGGTCCGCAACGCCGTCGTGGTGATCAACCTGCCGCGTGAGGGTTCCCCGAATGTCGGTGTGCAGCAACTGCGTGAGTACTTCCTCTCACGCTGCCGCGCCGTACACATCATCCCGTTCGACGAGCACCTGTCCGAGGGCGCCGAGATCGACCTGCACCGCCTGCACAAGACGACCAAGCGGGCGTATGTGGAGCTGGCGGCGACGGTGGCCGACGAGTTCGGGGTCGATCACCACCGCTTCGGCTGAACTGCGCCGGAGTCACCACTCCGGCAGCCTGCGGCGACCTGCGATCACATCGCGGACCAGGTCGTCGTAGGCGTCGGCCAGCTCGGCGAGGTGGTGCCACGCGCAGTGCAGCATCTCGTCGTTCGCGGGCATGGTCATCAGGGCATGGTGCGCGCGCACCGAGGACTCGGCCAGCCGGTCGATCACCGCGCCGATCGTCTCGGTATGCAGGGTGGCGCCGAGGCGGTGCTGCGGGACGCCGCGGTGCACCCAGTCGTCGATGGCGAGCACCAGTTCGGCTCGGCGGCAATCGATCTCACGCATCACTACCGGATCGGTGTCGACGAATCCGCCGCGCCCGACGATCCGCTTCTCGTGCAGCACCGCGAGATCACGCGCGAACCACAGCAGGGGTCCTCCCACCACCCGATGTCCGCGACACGCCCGGACGAGAAGGTCGGAGAAGGGCAGTAGACCGGCAGTCGCCGGCGGCCCGGCGGTATCGACACACCGCAATGTGTCGGGGAAAGCCATTACAACGGTAGAACTCTCCGAACCAGCCACGTTGCCTCGCCGTCGTCGCCGCACAGCACCGGATCAGGACGTTCATTACAATAAACCTCGCAAGCTTCCTGTCAAGCATTACTCGGCCGTAGGTAACGCTTACGAGTACACTTCGTTACCTGCACGACCTACCGAGGAGCATGATGGCGGACGGTCCGACCTACCTCCGGATCGCAGACCTCCTCCGCGAGGAGATCCGCGCGGGCACGTGGAAACCGGGCGACCGGCTGCCCAGCCATTCCGAACTGGCCGAGCAGATGCAGGTCTCGATCACCACCTCGCGCAACGCGATCCAGGTGCTCGTCGCCGAAAACCTCGTCTACACAGCTACTTCCCGCGGCACGATCGTCCGAAACCAGGAAGTGCTGGAATCCGTGGTCACCGACCATATTCGCCGTGATCGCCCGCGGTCGGCGCACGACATCTTCGAGGAGATCGCGCGCGCGGCAAATCGCGAGCCGGCCAAGGAGTTCAGCGCCAGGATGGAGCCGGCCGACGATCAGGTCGCGCACTGGCTCGGCGTCCCGGTCGACTCCTGGGTGCTGGCCCGCACCGTGGTGCAGTACCTGGACAACGAACCGTGGTCGTGGGAGGTGAGTTTCTACCCACGCGATCTCGCCGAAGCGGCGAGTATCGACTCACCCCATGACATTCCCGAAGGCACGACCCGTCGCCTGGCCGATCACGGCTACGGCGAGACCGCCCATCGAGACACCTTGACAGCGCGACCGGCCAGCGCCGAGGAGGCGGCCGTGCTCGGCGTCGCCACCGGCACCGTCCTGCTCGACCACCTGCGCATCGGCGCCAACCACGAACGGATCACCCGGGCGACCCGGCATCGTTGTCTGGCAGGCCGCAACCGGCTGGCCTACCAACTCGGCGACGCGGCGGGCACCGCCGTCATCGCCCGTACCCTCGGCATCGCACCCGGACCTGCCGTCGCATTACCATGACCGTGCGGATGCGCCCGGCCGTCCTGGGCGATCTACCGCTGATCTGCCGCCTGCGAGTGCAGCGCACCGCCTGGCTGACCGCGCGCGGCTCCGACCAGTGGACCGTGGCGGGCCGCGGCCGTCCCATCGAGATCTTCGCCGGTGCCGTCGGCCGGGCTTTGGACGCGGGCGAGACCTGGATCGCCGAGGTCGACGGTGAACCGGCGGGCACCATCACCGTCAACCACCGTGCCGATCCGGGCCTGTGGTCGCCGTGGGAGCTGGCCGAGGCCGTCATCGTGCATTTCATGATCGTCGACCTGCGTTTCGCGGGCAGGCAGGTCGGCCACCACATGCTCGCCCACGCCACCGAACTGGCTCTGCACCAGCACCGGCCGTGGGTCCGCCTCGACGCCTGGACCACCAACACCGAGCTGCACGACTACTACCGCAGGGCCGGTTTCACCATGACCCGCATCGCGGGCCCGGCCGCCACCGGCCCTTCCCGCGCGCTGTTCGAGCGGCCCGCGAGCCGGTGCCCGACGCACCAGGGCCGGGTCGCCACCGTCACGCGTCCGTTCTCGGCGGCCTCGATGCTGGATTGACCTACAACTGCGGCAGATCGGCGATCTGGACCATCTCGATGCCCTGGCGGGACACCAGGGTGCCGCGGCCGGGTGGCATCTTGCTCGGGCGGACCTCGCCGATGAGCTTGCCCTCATCGCGCGAGCCGCTCATGATCAACGCCTGCACCGAGAGGTTCTTCATCGCACCGAGGATCGGGTCGTAGAGCGCGCGGGAGACGCCACCCATGCGCCGGGTGACCACCAGGTGCAGGCCGATGTCGCGGGCCTGCGGCAGGTACTCCAGCAGCGGGGCGAACGGGTTGATCGAGCCGGTGGCGACCATGTCGTAGTCGTCGACGACGACATAGATCTCGGGCCCGGACCACCAACTGCGGTCCCGCAACTGCTGCTGGGTGATGTCGCTGCCCGGGATCCGCTTGGACAGGTAGGTGGCGACCTCGGAGATCATCCCGCCGCAGGTCTGCGAGGACGTCGAGTACCCGGCCAGCTGGTCACCCTCCAGCACACCCAGCATGGTGCGCCGGTAGTCGATCATGATCACCCTGGCCTGCTCGGCGTTCGACTGCTCGGCGATGCCCATGACGATGTTGCGCAGCAGCGTCGTCTTGCCGCATTCCACGTCGGCGAAGGCCATGAAGTGCGGCTCGACCCCGAAATCCAGGACCAGCGGCTGCAATTCGGACTCGCCGAGGCCGACGACGATGCGGGTGGGGGTGAGCTCGACGCCCTGCTCGCGGGCGGTGGCCATCAGCTGTTCGCGCGGGAAGCTCAGCGGCAGCATCCGCACCTCGGGGGCGCGGCGGCCCGGGTACAGCGCGGTGAGTCCCTCGCGTGCCCGGGTGACACCGTCGGCGACCGTGCTCGGATCCGAATCGGAGTCAAGGCGCGGCAACGCGATCAGCATGTGCAGGTGCTCGGCGGTGATACCGCGGCCAGGTCGGCCGAGCGGAACCTGGTGGGCGATCCGGCGGCCCATCTCCGAATCGCTGGGGTCGCCGAGCCGCAGCTCGATCCTGGTGCCGATCTGGTCCTTGACCACCGGCCTGATCTCGGCCCAGCGCGAGGCGCCGATCATCAGGTGGATACCGAACGAGAGACCCTGGCCGGCAATCGCGTTGATCTGTCCTTCGAGCAGATCGAATTCCTCGCGGATGGCGGCCCAGCCGTCGATCACCAGGAAGACGTCGCCGAACAGGTCGGCGGCCAGCGGATCGTCGGGTGCCGCGGTGGTGCCGTTGATCTGCCGGGCCTCCAGCGCGGAGAACTTGCGCCTGCGGAACTCGGCCATCGATTCGATGCCGAGTTCGGCGAAGCGCTCCTCGCGCTGGCGCATCAGGGTGGTCAGCTCGGCGATGGTGCGCCGCACCCGGTCGCCGTCGAGGCGGCCGGCCACCGAGCCCACGTGCGGGACGCCGACGAGACCGGCCATGCTGCCGCCACCGAAGTCGAGGCAGTAGAACTGCACCTGTTCGGGGGTGTGGGTCGCGGCGGCGGCCATGATGATGGTGCGCAGCGTCGTCGACTTGCCCGACTGCGGACCACCGACGACGGCCACATTGCCTTGCGCGCCGGCCAGATTGATGGTGAGCACGTCGCGCCGCTGCTCGTACGGCTTGTCGATGACACCGATCGGCATCCACAGCTGACCGTGCCGGTTCACCGGCGAGCGCCAGTCCGGGTCGGGCAGCAGCATGTCGGCGGTCGGCGATTCGTCCAGCGGCGGCAGCCACACCTCGTGCGCCGGCCTGCCGTGGCCGTTGAGCCGCTTGACCACCACGTCGAGCAGCGAGTCCGGAATGCCCTCCTCCGCACCATGTCCCGACGGGGGCGGAGGCGGCAGCTCGGGGAGGCCGCGCAGCGGGGAGTCCTCGCTCTCGACCGCTTCCGGGTCGGCGATCTCGACCGCTGCCGCGGTGAACACGACCGGACGCTGGCCCGCCACCGGCGCGCCGTCGTCACCGGTGGCAGTGCCCGCGGGCGCGACATAGGGGCCCGAGACATAGCTGGCGTTGAAGCGCAGCGGTTCGGACGCGTCGCTCTTCAGGTAGCCCGCGCCGGGGACGCTGGGCAGGTGGTAGGCATCGGTGATGCCGAGTACGGCGCGGGATTCGTTGGCGGAGAAGGTCCGCAGGCCGATCCGGTAGGACAGGTGCGACTCCAGGCCGCGCAGCTTGTTCTCCTCCAGTCGCTGCGAGGCGAGCAGCAGGTGCACGTGCAGCGAGCGGCCGAGACGGCCGATCATCACGAACAGCTCGGCGAAATCGGGCTTCTGCGAGAGCAACTCGGAGAACTCGTCGACCACCACGAACAGCGCGGGCAGCGGATCGAGTGGAACGCCTGCGGCCCTGGCCTTCTCGTAGTCGGTGACATTGGCGTAGTTGCCTGCCGAACGCAGCAGTTCCTGGCGGCGGTTCATCTCGCCCGCCAGCGCGTCCTTCATACGGTCGACGAGCGACAGCTCCTCTTCCAGGTTGGTGATCACCGCCGCGACGTGCGGCAGCGAGTCGAGGCCGAGGAAGGTCGCGCCACCCTTGAAGTCGACGAGCACCAGGTTCAGCGCATCGGGTGAATGGGTCGTCACCATCGAAAGCACCAGCGTGCGAAGGAATTCCGACTTGCCGGAACCGGTGGCGCCGATGCACAGACCGTGCGGGCCCATGCCGTTCTCGGCCGATTCCTTGATGTCGATCTCGACGGGGGTGCCGTCGGGGGTGATGCCGATCGGCACGCGCAGCCGTTCGCGGGCGGTGCGCGGCCGCCACACCCTGGCCGGGTCGATCTGGGCGGCGTCGGGGATGCGCAGCAGGGCCATCAGGCCGGGGTCGGCGGTGGTGCCCTCCCCCAGGCTGACGATCTGGGCCGCGGTCGCGAGCCGGTATCTGGCCAGGTTGCGGGCGAAGGATTCGGCCTCGGCGACGCTGACCACGTCGGCGGTGGCGAACCGCTCCACCCCGGCCGCGCTGCGCGCCGAGACCGCGCCGTCGCCGACGACCAGTTGCAGTCCGCGCCGGGCGGCCAGGCCGTTCTCGGGCGCGGTGAGGTCGAGGACGGTCACCGAGTCGAGACCGGACTCGCTGATGATGCGTTCGTTGCCGCTGATGTAGCCGTCGTCGATGACGACGACCAGGTGCAGCCTGCCCTGGGTCGGCTGCGGGTTGCGCATGAAGCGGCCGCGCTCGAGCAGCTCGGCCTGCAGGGCCGATTCGAGCTCGCCGAGCGAGGTGTACATCATCCGGGCCGAGCCGAGTCCGTCGCGCTGGGTCGGATGCTGCACGTGCGGCAGCCATTTCGCCCACGCCCAGTTGACGTCGGGGTCGGCGCAGACGATGGCGATCGCGAGATGGTCGGGGCCGTGGAAGGTGGTGAGCTCCATCAGCATGCCGCGAACCAGTTCGCGGGATTCGTCGTCGGGTCCGCCGATGTTGATCGCGGGGAACGCGCGCAACGACACCGCGGTCGGCAGTTCGTGCACGACCGAATGGGTGCGCACGAACCGGCGCAGCGCGACCGTGGACACCGGCTCCAGGTCCTCGAGCGGACCGGTCTCCGGCCTGGCCAGTTTGGTCGCGAGCCGGTGACTGCCGACGCCGACCCGCACATGCCCGAAGTCGGGGTCGCTGGGACGGCGCTCCCACATCCGCCTGCTGCCGATGAGCGAGGCCAGGTCGGCGGGTTCCGGATGGCTCCAGCCGAGCGTCTCCAGCTGCTTGGAGCCGGTGTTGCGCACGTCCTTGCGCACCTGGTCCAGGTAGCGGAAGTAGTCCTTGCGTTCCTCGTTGAGCTCCACCGCGCGCTTGGGCCCGCCGCCGCGCATGCCCGCCATCATGCCGACCATCGACATGAGCATCATCATCGGGAACATCATCGACATCGGGTTCGACAGCAGGCTGCGGCCCATCGACGCCATCATCGCGATCATGCCGACGACCGCGACCACCATGATGACCGGCATCAGCTTCATCATCAGCGGCGCGGGGATCGCGCGCTGGATCTCCGGCGGCGGGGTGAGCGCGACTTCGCCACCGGGCGCGCGCGGCGGCGCGATCCTGGGGCGTCGGACGAAACCTTCGGTAGCCATTGTTGCCCTCTACTCGAATTCCGAATTCAGGTCGGGTCGCCGCGTGCGGAACGGGAAGGCCAGTGCCGCACCGACACCGAGCACGGTGAGCAGTGCCAGCGAACCCCCGATCGCGACCAGGCGCGGGCGCGGATCCGGCGGTTGCGGTGTGACCGGTGCCGCGACCGCGTGTCCGCGGTCGGCGCCCGCGCTCACCGGTTCGGTGGGCAGCGGCGCGGTCAGCGCGGCCAGTGGGTCGATGAGCCCGGCGCCGATCGCGTCGTCGCGGCCGCGCCCCGGCGCGTGCGCGGTGCGGGTGATCCGCTCGATCACCTGCTGCGCGGTCAGGTCGGGGAACTTGGCCCGCACCAGGGCGGCCAGGCCGGCGACATACGGTGCGGCGAAACTGGTCCCGTCGACGGGCTGCACACCCTGCGCGGTCTGCACGCCGTCGACCAGGCCGGTGCCGCCCGGCTTGCTGTCGAGCGAGACGATATTGCGCCCGATCGCGGCGGCGCCCACCCACGGCCCGCGCAGCGACAGCGCCGAGGGCGCGCCGTCGGCATCCACCGAGGCCACCGACAGCACGTAGGGGGTGAACCACGCCGGGGTCGGAATGGTCGTCACCGCACTCCAGCCCGAACCCTGGTTCTGGTTCTCGCAGGCGCCGCCGGTCTCCACGTTGCCCGCCGCGGCGACCACGACGACATTGCGGTCGTAGGCGTATTTCACCGCGGCGCCGAGCGAGCTGTCGGCGGTGTCGGAACCGGCTGAGGTGCAGGCGACTTCGGAGATGTTGATGACGGTGGCGCCCATGTCGACCGCGCGGACGACGGCCGCGGCCAGGCTCAGCACGCTGCCGTAGCCGTCGCTGCGCAGCTCGCCGGGCGGCTTGGCCACGCCCTTCCGGTCCTTGGGTTCGTAGGCGAGGCTGAGCTGGCGGATCGTGAGGATCTCCGCGTCCGGCGCGACGCCGACGAAGGCGTCGTCGGGCGACGGGCGCGCGGCGATGATGCCGGCGACCAGGGTTCCGTGCCCGTCGCAGTCGACGGTGCCGTCGGTGTCGCTGACGTAGTCACCGCCCGCCTGCAGGGCAGGCAGCCGCGGATGCCGGTTGACGCCGGTATCGATGACGGCGACCTTCTGGCCTGCACCGCGGCTGAACTGCCAGGCGGATGGCAGGTCGAGCACCTGCTGGGAGGTCGGCGGCTCGCTCGGCGGCGAACCGCGCAGCACCGGTTCGGCGCACAGCTCACGCTGTTCGGTCGGTTCCAGAGGTGCGGGCCTGCCGCTGAGGATCACCGCGGCGTCGAGCGCGCCGGGATCGATCGTGGGTGGCGCGATCGCGGTGGCGGGCGCGGGCACGCCCGCCACCGCGGCGACGATCGCCGCAGCACAGCTCACGCGGACCGCCGCGCGCCACCGGGGTGTCCGGGTCATATGTTGCGCGCGGTCGAGTACACGTCCATGACCCACAGGGCCAGTGGGATCAGCGCGATGATGAGCAGGTATTCGAAGATCTCGATCATCCGCCGTGTCACCGGTGTCACCTCGCTATGCGGCCCGATCACCCCGAAGCCGACCACGCCGAGCGCGGTGACCAACAGGATTGCCACCGCGCCGAATTCGAGGGAGTCGTGGCCGAGACCGAGGCCGCTCACCACGGTGAGCAGGGTCAGCGCGCCGCCCACGATCAGGGTCGCCGCCTGGCCGAGATCGGCGTAGGAGCGCCCGCGCAGGCACAGGATGATCGCGGAGATCACCGCCAGCGCGACCCCGCCCGAGTGCACCGGCCCGAACGGATCGGCGGCACCGAAGGCGCCGATGCCCGCCGTCACCGCGCAGGCGACGACCAGGCCGGTCTGGATCTGATTGGCCACCCGCGCCCGCTCGCCGAGACCTGCGGCCGACGGCAGCGCGATCGCGCCGATGGCGCCGACGCCCTCGATGGTCGGGCGCTGTTCGTGGTCGGCGGGGTCGATCGCGCCGCCCGCGGTCGGTACCGGCGGAATGGGCAGACGGGCGGCCACCGCGGCCAGCCGCGGCACCGAGGACAGCAGCACGATGGCGGCGATCAGCACGCCGGCGAACAGTTTCGGCAGGCCGGGATGCCAGATCAGGTACACCGTGGCCGAGACGGCCGCGATCACGCTCATCGTGATCGCGGCGGCGAACAGGCCGGCGCCGGTGCCGGTCACCCGGTATCCGGCGACCGCGGCCACCAGCATCACGATGCTGCCGAGCAGCACGTGCGGCGCGCCGAGCCCGCCGGGTACCAGCAGCGCGCCACCGCCGAACAGCAACAGCAACGCGTCGAGGGACAGCCAGTTGCCGGTCACCGGGTCGAGGTATTTCCTGGCCGCGATGCCCGCGGCGGCGGAGGCCACGATGCCCGTGCCGAGCAGCGCGAAGGCCGGGGCCAGCGGATCGCTGTCGGCCCGGGTGTCCACCAGCAGCGCGAGCGCGGCGAGGATGGCGACGGTGGCCAGCACCAGGCCGGTCCAGCGCGCGGCCGCACCCGACCAGCTGCGGAATTCGCCTGCGGTGAGCCGGGATACGGCGTCGATCACGTCGTCGAACAGCGCCGGCGATTCCTTGCGCGTCACCGGGCTGAGCACCAGCAGCTCACCGTCGTAGACCTCGGCCTCGGTGAGGGTTCGGCTGGGCGCCAGCGGGTCCTGCCCGAGCCGGGCGAGGGTCCAGTGCTGGGCGCGCACCGGCGCCGTGTCCTCATCGCCCTCCGGCACGCGCGGATCCCGGGAACGGATCAGGGCCACCAGGTCGCCGATGAATCCCGCGATCGGCACCGTGGCAGGCAGTCCGATGTCGAGCTGCGTGTCACCCCCGATCACCGAAACCCGGCATAGTTCGGGCTCATTGCCTAACAACGTCGACACCAGTGATGAACTCTCAGTCGTAGCTGACTACTTCCGTTGCGACCACCCGGCAGCGTTACCTAATCTAACGGACAGGGCAAGTCGGCGCGATCGCAGCTTCGGTCGCCGGGTTGAACGTAATGCATACACCAGACGAAGATTTCGGGGTCCGACACCACATGCCAGACATTCGCCAAGCCCAGCGTGCCTTCGACGCAGGTGTACTGTCGCTCGGCCTGTCCATCGATGGTCAGGAGTCCGCGCGCGACAACGAATACGCCAAACTGGCCTTCCAGCGCGCGACCGAATGGGATCCCTCCATGTGTGACGCCTGGCTCGGCCGCGCCGCGGCGGGCGAGGTAACCAAGGAGGTGCTGTTCAACCTGCACCGCACCAGCCTGGACTCGCTCGGCCGTGAACAGCGCAGGCTCGGCCTGGCGCCGCGCGCGATGGCCGGCCGGTTCCTGCCTGGCCTCTACATCGACTACCCGCTGGCCGCGCTCACCGAGATCTGGCTGGCCTGGGCCGCCCAGCTGATCGCCGACCAGGACTACGACCAGGCCGAGAAGATCCTCGACGAGCTGGCCGAATTGCGGCGCGGTCGCCCCGACGACCCGGACAAGCAGATCGACGACCGCATCTGCACGTATGTACGCGGTGTCCTGCACTACAACACGCAGCGCTGGTCGGACGTGATGACCGTGCTCGCCGGGTCGGCCGAGTGGAAAGACCCCTATCTGGCCACCGGCGCGCACGTGATGGTGGGCACCGCCTGCGCGCAGCTCGGATTGTTCGGCGAGGCGATCCGCCGGATGGAAGCTGCCGAGGCGGGCCCGATTCCGTCCGCGCGCTTCACCGCGATGTACAACCGCGGCCTGTGCCTGCGCGAAGCGGGCAACGAGACCGAGGCACAGGCGCTGTTCGAGCAGGTGTACTCACAGCTGCCCGACTTCGCCGCCAACACCACGGCGATGCGCGACCGCACCTTCCGGATCGTGGTCACCAGCCGCGAATCCATCGACGCCAGAACGAACAAGTGGGATCCGGCCTCCGCGCCGACGCTGGCGCAGATGAACCAGGCCGACGCCGAGGACCGCGCCAAGAGCGTGCTCGCCGCCGCTCGCGCCGAACTCGACAAGCAGGTCGGCCTGGCCTCGGTGAAGACACAGGTCGCCAAGCTGCAGTCCTCCGCGCAGCTGGCCAAGATCCGGGCCGAGAAGGGCCTGTCGAGCCAATCCCGCGGCCAGCACCTGGCTTTCACCGGTCCGCCCGGAACCGGTAAGACCACCATCGCGCGCGTGGTCGCCAAGATCTACTGCGGTGTCGGCCTGCTCAAGACCGACAAGGTGGTCGAGGCCAAGCGTGTCGACTTCGTCAGCCAGAACCTCGGTGGCACCGCGATCAAGACCGAGAAGCTGATCGACAGCGCCATGGACGGCGTGCTGTTCATCGACGAGGCCTACACCCTGATCCAGACCGGCTTGTCCGGCGGCGACGCGTTCGGTCGCGAGGCCGTCGACACCCTGCTGGCCAGGATGGAGAACGACCGCGACCGGCTGGTCGTCATCATCGCGGGCTACGACGGCGAGATCGACCGGCTGCTCACCGCCAACGACGGTCTGGCGTCCCGCTTCTCGAAGCGACTGCAGTTCCCGTCCTACACCCCCGCGGAGCTCGGCCGGATCGGCGAGATCATTGCGGGCAGCCGCGATTCCCAGCTGTCCGAGGCGGCCCTGGCGGCACTCGTCGAATCGTGCACGTTCCTCTACGAATTGGAGAGCACCGATCAGAGCGGGCAGCCGCGGCGCGGCGTCGACCTCGCGGGCAACGGCCGCTTCATCCGCAATGTCATCGAGGCGGCCGAGGAGGAGCGCGAGTTCCGGCTGGCCAACGACACCGAGGTCGATCTGTCCGAGGTCGACGACGATGTTCTGATGCGGATCGAGGAATCCGATATGCGGACCGCGCTGACCGGCATCATCGCCACCCTGAACGTCGGGCGTCAGCCCAGCTGACCGGTCGCGGTGGGCGGTCCGTCCGGATCGCCCACCGCCGGTGGTTATTTCGCGGGCGGCAGCGAATCGAAGCTGGTGAGCGCGTCCTTGGCCGACAGCGTCGGGCCCGGCACCAGCTGACCCACGATCGACCAGGGCGCCAGCCGGGGCTTGTCACCCAGGCCGAGAACGGCCGCGGTGGCGACGTCCGGCACACCGTAGCGAACACCGTTGTCGCCCACGTAGAACAGCGACTCGCGGCGCGGGCTGCCGGGCTCGATGCCCGTGACCTGCACGTACTCACCGGAACTCGGCGGCAGGTACACCGCGTCCACCCGGTCGCCGGTGCCGTCGGCGGTCGAGAGCACAACCGGTTCGGCCGAATCGGCCAGCGGCAGCTCGGTGCCGGTCAGCAGCGAGACAACGGCCCGCTCCCCCGGGCCGTCCATCGACTTGCCCGGCGCCGGCGCGGCACCCGGATTCTTCGACCAGCTGATGCAGGCCACCGGCGCGTCCTCGGCGGCGAGCACGCGCGGCTTGCGCTCGGGGAAGTCGTCGACCGGCAGGCTGTGCACCACGGGCACCCGGTCGAGCGCGTCCGGCGCGACGACGGCGATCTCGCGCATACCGTGCGAGTCGGCGTTGCGCAGCAGCTGCGCGGTGAACTCGGACACCGGCTGCACGCCCTCGGCAAGCACCACGTACAGCGACTCCTCGCGATCCGGCCCCGGCACCGAGATGATGCCGCCCACCGGCACATTCGACAGCTTGGCCGGGCCCGGCGAACCGGCCTGCTGAATCGCGGGTACCGCCAGCGGATGGCCCTCGGTGGTGGCGCCGAGGAAACCGGTGCCCATCGGGCGCGGCTTCTGGCCGGTCAGGCCGAGCGTGCGGGTCACCACCGAATCGGTGAGGTCCACTTCGGCCCGGCTGCCCTGATACACCAGGTAGGCCTTGTCCCCGCGGCGGACCAGCAGCGCGTCGTCGGGGGCGGCCGTGCCGATCCGGTCGCCGAGGGCGGGCTTGCCGACGATCGCGGTGGTGAGGCCACCGGTGGTGCCGGACGCGCCGCCGGTGGCCGAGAGCTGGGTGGTCTCGCACAGCGTCCAGTTCGAGCTCGCGCCCTGGTCCGAGCCGGGCAGCGCGGCGGGTGCGCCGGGAATACCGAGCAGCGGGCCGCGCGGCAGCGAACCCAGCTTGTCGTCCTTGACCGCGTTCGGCGATTCGGCCGCGCCTGCGATCAGCCGGGCCGAGGCCAGGTTGAGCACGGGGTGCAGCGTTTTCGCGCCGTCCTTGCTCTGTACAACGACATACATCGCGCCGCTCTGTTTCCCGGTGACGATCAGCGAATCACCGATCGCGCCCTGCGGCTTCAGAAATCCCAGGATCGCGGCGCCCGCGACGATGATCAGCCCGAGGACCGCGCCCACCATCAGCGACCGGCTCTGTGAGCGCATGGGATCGTGCAGCATCCGCACGTCCCGCCGGATCAGCGCGTGGTCGAGTCTGCGAAGCAGAAACCGATAACCGTTGACCTGGGCCTTGGTTGTCAGCTGTGCCGGCACACGCTCTCCATTGCTGCGATGATCACGTTCTCGTTCGACACGGTACCGTAATTCCGGAAATCGACTTCACCATGTTTCGACGTATGCCAGCCAGGGACAACGATTTTGAACAATGGGATGAACGCCCGGGAAACCGGTGGCGACAACGTTTACGACACCTTGCGTGATCCGGAATTCTGGCTGTTCCGCATCTTTCCGCTGCGGGCCTGCGTGCCCGTCGCGGTCCTCGCCGCGATCGTGGCCTGGGTGGTGCTGGCCACCACGAATTCGGTGCCCGGTGCGTACGGTGGCGCGGCGGCGGTGCTGCTGATCGGGCTGATGCCGATCCGCAGGCGCACGCCCGCCGTCCGGTTCGGCGGCTGGCTCGCGCGCAGGCTGCGCGGCCGCGCCGACACCCTCGACCGGGCGCCCGCCTTCGACGTGCCGCTGGCCGAGGGCGGCGGCTGCGGCGTGCGCTGGGACGGCGATCTGCTGCTGACCATGCTGCGGATCGACCCGCCGCCGGATACCCTCACCCTGCTGCGCCGCGGCTCGCTGAGTGCCGACCAGTTGCTTCCGCTCACCGAGATCGCCCGCTGCCTGGACCAATTCGATGTCCAGCTGGTCGGCATCGACGTGATCGCCACCGGGGCGCGCACCGCGGGCACGGGCGCCGCCGCGCAGCTGTACGACCGCATCCTCGGTCCGCTGCCCGCGATCGCGCACCGCACCTGCTGGCTGGTGCTGCGGCTGGATCCGGTCGCCAACGCCACCGCCGTCGACAAGCGTGGCGGCGGCGCCGAGGGCGCGCTGCGCACGATGATCATCGCGACCCGCCGGGTCGCCAACCGGCTGGCCACGCACGGCATCGACGCCGCCGTGCTCACCGCCACCGAGCTGAACGCGGCGGTCCGCCAGCTCACCCACGGCTTCGACCCGCTGGAGCTCACCGAGACCGCCTACGGTCTGTCGACCGAGCACCGCCATCTCACCCACTACCAGCTGACCGCGCCGATGATCGGCACCAACGGTCTGGCCGACATCTGGGCGACACCGAGCCTGTCGACCACGGTGACGATGCGTCTGCACCCCGGCGCCCGGCGCACCGCCCGCCGCGACGACAAGGTGGGCACGGTCGTGCTCAACGCCGTCGTCCGGTTCGACACCGCGGTGCCGCTCGACGAGGTGCCGCTGCCCGGGTTGCGCGAACTTCCCGGCAGCCAGCGGCGCATCCTGCTCGACACCCTGCCGATCGGTGCCGCCGACGATCTCGGCGGCCGCGACGGCTACCGCGGAACCCTCACCGCGCTCACCGACATCGCCGTCCCGACCACCGGCTGCGGCCAGCTGATCGGCGCCGACGAACAGGGTCAGGGCATCGCGGTTCCGCTGATCGGCGCCGGCACCCGCCACGTGGACGTGATCGGCAATCTCGATCTGGCCCAGCAGGTGGTGCTGCGGGCCACCGCGCTCGGCGCGCACGCGGTCGTGCACACCACGCGGCCGCAGGCCTGGCAATCGATGGTGGCGAATCTGGCTACCCCGCAGCTGCTCTCGATCGCGCCGCGCGCGGCGGGCGCGACACCGCAGCCGCAGCCGGGACCGCCGCCGGTACCCGCCGCGCCGTACCCGACCACCACCGTGCTGGTCTACGACGGCATCGCGCCGACGGCACACCTCGGTGGCGCGACGATCGTCGAGGTCCGCACCGCCGAACGCGAGGCCGACGCGGTGGAACCCGATGTCACGCTGGTGCAGGACCCGTACGCGCCCAACCGGATCACCGTGCGTACCAGCACCGGCAGCGCGACCGTGACGATGGTGACCACGCCCGACGAGATGCACTACATCGGCGAATCACTCGCCGCTCGCTGAGGATCGAACGCGAACCGGCCCGTGTGGAGAGTCCATACGGGCCGGTGTCGCTGATTCTTAAAAGTCGGCGAAGCCGTCGCCGACCTTGCCATCGGCCTCGAGGGCGCGATTGAGGGCCGACTCCACCTGGGCCGCCAGTTCGTCGAGCCGCTGGAGGGTGTCTTCCAGACCACCATCCTTGATCAGCAGCTTGTCGTAGGTGTCCTGGAAGCCGGCCTGGGCCTTGTCACCCTGCAGGTTGGCTTTGAAGTCCTGCGCGGCGCCCTCCAGTGCGGAGATCTCGCCCTTCATCTTGCCGCCGAAGGTCTGCAGGTCGTTGAACAGCTCGTTCATCGCCGCGGGATCGTAAAGAATGGTCATGCGCTGAATCCTTTGGTGTGCGTCAGTTTGTCTAGAGCGAGGTGAGCGGACCGGAGGACGCGGGTGCGCCGCCTCCGGAGAGCCCCTGGCCGTCCACGCTCACGATGGTGGACTTACCGATGCCGACGGCTTCGGTGAACCGGTCGAACCGCTGGTTGAGGTCCTGGGCTTCGTCGTGCCATGCCTTGGCGACCTTGACGAACTCGTCGGAGGCGCTACCCTTCCAGCCGCGCAGCACTGCCTGAGCAGCATCGTCGATCTCCCGGACCGAATTGCGCAGGTTGCTGATCGTTCCCTCCAGATTGGAGACGACCTTGTCGATACCGCCGGCTTCTACACCTACTGGTCCCTGAGGGGGCATTGTCGAACCTTTCCTTCTTGATGGGTGACACGGAAGATGGCTGTTACGGCTGCCACCTCCCACCGGGAAGCCCCTCGAGGAGCGCACCGATCGCCTGGGTGAGGCGGTGGTCGGTGCCCGGCGTGATGGTGGACCACACCTGCCCGTCGGGCGCCGTCATCGGCGCGACGACGATCCGGCCGCGCGCGGTGTCGTACACCGCGACCGCGCCAGGGGCTCGGGTGGTCAGCCCGTCGTGGTGGACGGAGGCGGTGATCTCGGTGAAGCCGTGGCAGGAGCCGAAGGCCGCACCGAGCACCGTCGCTTCGTGCGCGTCGATCCCGAGCGCATACATCGCGTCCACGTAGTCGCTGGTTGTCGTCGCGCCGTCGAGCCGGCGGGCGAGGTCGTCGGCCGCGACGCTGACCGTGCCGATCTCCGCCTGCGGACAGGCGGGCAGGGCGGTGAGCAGCAGCCGGGTCAGTTCCCGGTCGGAGCCGTCGATACCGGGGGTGGCGAGCTCGAAGGTGGCGCCGGACCTGGTCGCGACGGCGTGCTGAGTGCCGCGGCGCGCCAGACAGATCCGGACCTGCTCGTCGGCGCGGTAGCTCCGCGCGGCCAGTTCCGCCTCGGGCATGGTGAGGGTGAACAGCGCGTCGGCCAGTCCTGGCTCGACATCGCCGTACCCGTCGAAGACGCCGCGGGCCGTGAGCTCGGCCACGGCGTCGTCGCGCGCGGCCTGCCAGGCCTCGAAGGTGTCCTGTTGCGGGCCGACGCCGAGCACCAGCGGCAGGGTCTGCACACCGAGCCGCTCGGCGACCGCGAGCAGGGAGTCGTTGGTCAGTGTCGTCACGCGGCACCACCACCCGTCTGGGTCGTGCTCTGCTGCGGTGCCGGACGTTCGGCGACGCCGAGAACCGCCGGCGCGGCCTGGATCTCGCCTTCGGCCACCAGCTGATCGGATTCCTCGAAGGCCAGGCCCGCGCGCGGGAAGCGGGCCGCGTCCTGCGCGCCCGCCGTCGGCGCCATCGCGCCGGGCACGACGGGGGCCGCGTGACCGGTGGTGGCCGCGGCGACCGGAGCGGGCTGCGCGGTCGGCGCGACCGCGGTACCGGACTGGACGAACACCGGTGCGCGATAAGCGGTCTGCACCGGGGCGGGCAGCACCGGCATCCCGGCGAACCCGCCCATCATGCCCATGCCGGGCACGACGGGTGCGCCGGACACCGAGGTGGACTTGGTTCCGGACTCCTCCGCCAGCAGCGCCGCCTCGGGCACGATCGGCGGGGGCGGCACGTGCAACCACGGGTTCGCCAGCGGCTCGGTGGCGGCCTCGTAACTGCGCATCACCCGGGACGCGACGGCCTTGGCGACATCGGCCTCGGCATCGGTCTCGGCCGCGATGGCCTTGATCGGCGCACCGAGCATGGCGCCCACCTGTTCCAGCGCCTTCTGCGCGGCGGTGATCGCCGCGATATCACCCGAATTGGGCATGGCACGGGCGGCGACCTCGTAGGCCAGCACCTGCGCCTGCATCCTGGCGGCGTTGGCCGTGGCGGCGGCCGCCGTCTCGAACAGCCAGTCGCGCAGGGTCGAGATACGTTCCCACACTTCGTCACTGCGGCCGGACCGCCAGGACCCACGCAGTGTCTGCAGCACCTGCTCGTAGTCGAGCACGGCCGCGCCGAAGGCCGCGGCGAGCCGCGTCCAGGCGGCGGCCGCGTCGGCCATCGGCATCGGTCCGGGGCCGGTGGTGAGTTCGGTGGCCAGCCGTTCCGGCTCGCGCGCCTCCCACACCACACCGGTGAACCCGGGCTGCGGCGGTTCGATCATCAGGCGGAGAAACCGCTCGTGTTGTCGGTCTCCATCCGATCGAACTCGGTGACCTGCGCGCGCAGGGTCGCGGCGAGCTTGCTCATCTCGCGCGCGCCCGACTCGGCACCGGTCAGGTAGTCGTCGGCGACGCCGTTCGCCGTGCTCGCCGCCCTGGCCGACACCTCGTCGGTGCCCGCGGGCGCGACGTGCAGCGCGGGCGCGACGGCGGTCAGCTCGGTGGAGAGCCGATCGACGATGGCGTCCAGCGCCGAGGCGGCCTTGGCCGCTGCGGCCGAATCGAATTCGAAGGTGTTGCTCATTGCCACTCCTGTCGTGGTCGTACCCGCGTCACAGTGTGAGTTCCTTGTCGGGCGGTGCCTCGGTGGTCACCGGCTCGGCGCCGCCGACGACCGGCATCGACACCCCGTCGATCTGGCCGACGACCTCGTCGCCGTGGTGGCCGGTGACCAGTTGGGTGTGCACCGCCTCGTTGCCGCCACCGTCGACGGCCCTGGCCATCGGCGCGCCCGCGCCGCCGGCGCCCATCGGCATGTAGCCGGGTGCGGTCGAACTCGTCGCGGTGCTCGCCGTGCTCCCGGTCGCCGGTGCGGCGCTTGCCATTCCGCCGAGCCCGACGGTGGACATGCCGCTGCCGCGGCCGCCCTGCCAGGGGCTCAGCGGCGTCGCCGCGGCGGCGACAGCACCGACCCCGCCGATCGCGCCCATCCCACCGCCGCCACCGAGGCCCGCGCCGGCCGCCGCGTCCTCCGCCGAGATGGCCTCGCCGGTGGTCGCGGTGTCGGTGGTCGTCGTGCCGGTGGTGTTCGTCGTGGACAGCGACGTCACCTGCTCGGCCAGTGAACCGAGCGAGGAGGCCGCCGTGGTGGCGGTGCTGATCAGCGGCGTGATCATGCTCATCAGCTGGGACAGCGACTCCGACGACGAGTCGACGCCGGTCGGGGCGTTGGTCACCTGGACCTTCTCGCCCGCGGTCGTCATCTCCGCGCTGCGGCCGACCAGCTCGATCTTGGTCTCGGCGGTGATGGCCAGCGCCTCGGTCATCGCCTCGATCGTCGCCGCGACCAGCACACCCTGGCCGACCGGGGTCATCGCGTAGAGCGGGGCGAGCGCGACCGTGGCCGAATAACGGGCGATGACCGCGCCCAGCTTGGCCGCGCCCACCGCGACATTGCCCGCCGCGCCGGCCAGCACCGCCTTCTCCTGGGTGCTCTGCGCCGCCAGCTTGGCGCCGTCGGCCTGGGCCGCCGTCGCCTTCGTCGCCGCCTCGGAGGCCGCGGCGCTCTGCCACAGCGACATCACCGTCTGCAGCGCCGTGGAGCCCAGCGACATCATGGTGCTCAGCACCGAGCTGACGTTGGACAGCATCTCGGTCGGGTCGGCGCCGGTGCCGCCGAGCTGGCCGGTGCCGAATGCGGACGCGAGCTGGGTGAGCGGCTGCATCAGCGCGGTCAGATCGATCGTGGGCAGCGGCGGCATCTCGGGCAGCTGCACGAACTGTGGCAGCTGTGGCAGCTGCGGCAGGCCCATCGAGCTCAGCGCCTGGCTCACCGGCTGGTCGAGCAGGGGCGCCATGGCGCTGCCGCGCAGCAGTTCCAGCACGGTCGGATCCAGCGCTACGCCACCGGACGGCGCTCCCCCGGGAAACGTCATGGCTACTTGATCACCGAGGCGATGCCGAGCTTGCCCGCCGTGTCGGCGCCCTCATAGGTCGTCGCCGCCTGCGTCGCGGTGAGCGCGGTGCCCGCGTGGACGGCAGCCAGCTCCGCCACCGAGGTCAGGTGGTTGGCCTGGGCGTAGGCGAACGACAGCAGGAATTCCTGCCCGATCAGGCCGAACACCGGCACCACAGCGGCGACAGTCGCGGCCTGGTCGACGGCACCGGCCTGCGCCACCCCGGCCGCCATCGTGGCCGAAGCACCCGCGTACGCACGAACTGCATCGGGAACTACCGCAACGTGATTCATGACCATCGTCCAATCTCGAAACAGCCCTTGGTGTTTCGTTACTTTATCTACCCGTTCCGGATCGGCGCTATGCGTCGCACCGGTGAAGATCAGTTGAATCTCACGTGCCCGCTTCGTTGAAGGCGGTGATCAGCCCGGCGCGTTCGCCGTAGGCGCGGTAGGCGGCGGCCCGCGCGGTATCGACCAGCACGCGCTCGAAACTCTCCGGCGTCAGCTTGCCGACGGCGGGCGAGAACTCCAGCCCCACCATGGCGCCGGTGCCGTCGACGGTCACCGTCACGGCACCGTCAGGCGAGGTCTCCTGTGCCCGGATGTGCTGCGTCGCCTCGCTCAGATCCTGCAGCCGGTACAGCTGCCCCTGCACGCGGGCGATGAGTTCGTCCATGGTCTCGACCATGTCCTGACCTCCTCCCTGGCCGGCTCATACAGAACGCAGCCAGCTCTCCGGTTCGGTGTCGTATTCCTGTTCCTCGACGATCTCCGCCGCCGCGACCTCGGCCTCGGTCGGCAGCCCGGTCGCCGCGAGCAGCCCCGGATCGAATCCCGCCTCGGCCAGCTGATTTCGCCGCGCCAGCCCGGCCCGGTTGGCCGACTTCTGGCACAGCCGCAGCACCTCGGCCGCCAGCGCACCCGGATCCCCGCGCAGCTGATCGGCGGCGATGGTGATACCCACCGGCAAGCCCCGCTCGGTGGTACGCACCTCGATCGCGCCCGTCAGCGACGCGGCGGTGAACTCGGTGGGAAACTCGTCCATCTGCCCTCCCTACGCACGATCATCCTTGATGGCTCTGACAATTTCGGCGATGTTCATATTGATCAGCGAAACCATCCTGCGACGGTCGGCGGGGACCACCCTGGCCGGTGTGCCGGGGACGATCACGTACCGGCCGTCGTCGACCACATCACGCCAGACCAGGTACAGGCGCAGAATGCCGCGCGGCCCGAACCGCGACGACCCCTGCTCGAACTCGATCGTGCCGGTCAGATCCTCGGGCTGCTGGAGGAAGTCGGCGCCGTCCGCGGCGGGGTCGTCACCGGTGTCGTGCACGAGCGAACGGCCGAACGAGAAGTCGATGTCCTGCGCCATCCGGTCGACGAGCTCGAAGTCGCGGCGCCTGCCCGCGTCGGCCGAGGGAAAGGCCGCGGCCACCGCGTCGCCGAGCGCGAGCGCGTCGTGCCTGGTGACCGTGAAGCCCGCCGAGTCGAGCATGGTCTCCCCCGGCTCCTGGCGCACCAGGAACGCGTCGTCGCCCTTGCGCACCCCGAGGATCCGCAGCGACCGCTTCGGATTCGCCGGGTCGAGCCCGTCGACGCCGCGGGCGATCACCCGGATGTCGGGCCGGGTGAGCGCCTCGACGAGCTGGGTCAGCTCGGCGCCACCGCGGCGGCGCAGGGCCTGCCAGGCCTCCCGCTTGATCCGGACGCTCTCGGAATAGGTCTGCGGCACACCGCGATAGCTCAGCGGCTGCGGCAGACCGTCCTCCTTGAGTTCCTCGTACAGCGCGGCGAACTCGACCGGGGTGAACTCCAGCACGGCTGTCACTGCTCGATGACCGGTCTCGCCACGATCGGCGCCGCGCCGATCGCCTCCTCGAGGTGCTCGACCGAGTCGAGGTAGTCGGCCCGCTTGTGTTCCTTCTGCTGACCGCCCGCACCGGCGCCCGCGCCGCCCATCGGGGCCATCGGCATGCCGCCCATCGGCGACCCGGCGCCACCCGCGATGCCCGCGCGGCTCGCCATCCCTTCCAGCCCGGTCGCGGTGACCGCGGCCCTGGGGAACAGGCTCGACGCGTTCTGCAGGTTCTGGGCGGGCAGGCCGCCGCCCGCACCGCCGCCCGCGCCACCACCGCCACCGCCGCTCTTGGCGGCCGAGGTCATCTTCTTGGCCTGTTCCTCGAGCGCGGAGTTGAGCCCGGCCAGGCCGGGCACCGAGGACAGGGCGCTCTGCTCGGCGGCGGAGCTGGCCTGATCCAGCGCCGACTGCGCGGCCGAACTCGCCTGCTCCATACCGGAGGTGAGCGCCGAGGCGGCCTGCTCCAGTCCCGAGGACGCCGCCGACTGCGCCTGCTTCGCCGCGTCCTCGGCCGCCTTGGCTGCCTGCTCGGCCGCGGTGCGGGCAGCCGCCTTGGCGGCATCGCTGGCGGCCTGCTGGGCGGCGGTCTGCGCGGCGCTGGTCAGCGCCGACATGCCGTTCTGGAAGCCGGACGACAGCCCCGAGGCGCCGGCACCGGAGCCCGACCCGGAGCCGCTGCCGGACCCTGTCCCGGTACCGGTACCGGTACCGTTCCCGGTGGGTTGACTGCCGGTCGTCGGCGGGATCGGATCGGGCAGCAGCGCGATCACGTCCGCGGTGTGGTCCACTCCCAGCACGTAGGTGTTCTTCATCGCGTTGGCGTAGCCCTGCTGGTGCGTGAGCTCTTTGCGGGTCTCCCAGGCGCGCACCGACTCCGGCACCATGAGCGGCACCTCGGTGGCACTCACCGCCTGCAACGACGTCCGGGTCGCGTACACCCAGTCCGAGACGTACTGCAGCGCCGTACCGAGAGCCTTCATGCCGTCGACGAGGTCCTTGTTGCCCGTTCCGTAGGCGGTGATCGCCTGCCGGGCGCGATCGGCGCCACCGGCGTTGCCCGGGCTGCGCCAGCTGCTCTCGGTGGCGATCATCGCGTTCGACAGCTCGTCGAACTTCTCCTTCAGCCTGCCCGCCAGCCAGGTCCAGTCGGTGGCGGCCTGGGCGACGGTGACCGACATGTCCGGGCTGGCCATCGACGCGATGATCGTCTGGTATTGCGCGTAGGTGAACTGCGTCGGGTCCTCGGCGTTGACGATCATCGGGTCGAACTTCAAGCCCTTGGGCATGAGCAGGCTGTCGGGGACGCCGCCGCCGTCCTTCTTCAGGACGGTGATGTCCATACAGCGACCGAAGGCCTGGGGGCGCTGGCCGAGACTCTCGGTCTTGCCCTTGTCGGCGTTGATCCGGCCGCGCAGCGCCGTGAAATCGGCCTTGCCGCCGGTGTCGCTGTCGCTGTAGGCCTTGCCCGCCGCGAGGAAGGTGTCGCCCATGTCGTCGAGGATCTTGGTGTGGTCATCGAGGATGCTCTTCAGGTCGCGGCCCTTGGCCGAGAAACGGTCGGCCAGCGCCGCCGCCGACGGGACCACCGCGGCGAACGCCTTGAGGTTGTCCACCTTGGCCAGCTCGGCCTTCACCGAGTTCACCCGGATCCGGACTTCGATCGCCTCGTTGACCAGACCTTCGATGACCTTCGGCTGCAGTTCCAGTGCACCGCTGAGCGACTCGCTGCGCAGCCCACTCCACGGATTGGGTGTCTCACCCATACGCGACCGTCCTCCTCATCACCACACGGGCGCCCCTGCGACGAGAGAGCCAGCCAGCGCGATCGATTCTTTCGTCGTAGCAACGATTCTAATGTCGCGGAAATGAATCGCGCATGTACAGTGCCGATCTCGCTGGTGGCTGCGGGTCGACAATCGGTTGGCGGAGGTCAGCGGAACCGGTCGACCGCCACGTGGAAGTTCGGGTCGGCCTGATCGAATCGAGCTGGGCGGTAACCGTTCTCGCGCAGGTGGTCGAGGAATTCGGTGGGCAGGGTGAGCGGGTGGCCCGCGTAGTACTCGATGAAGTCGGCACGCCAGATCCACTCGCCGTCCGAGTGCAGGGAGGCGCCGCCGGGAATCCAGCCTTCGCCGGCGAGCAGGTCGGGGACGGCGGACATGATGTCGAACACCCGTGGCGCCGCGCGCAGATACGCGAGCACCCGTGCGTGCTCGGCGGGCGGTTCGGACGCCAGCGCGGCAGTGAAGGAGGGCAGCTCGTCGCGCTCGCCGTCGTACATCTCGCGGTACATGCCGAGCGGCTTCAGCTCGACGACGTCGCCGGGCGCGCCTGCCACCAGCCGGTTTTCGATCAGGGCGCCGTGCTCGTCCCAGCGTTTGCGCAGGCGCAGATAGCCGGGCCTGGCGTAGACGTCGAGGGTGGCCAGGGTGCCGTCGCGGCGCCATTCCCGCCACTCGCCGACGGCGAGGCCGCGCTGCATCAACCCCTCCGAGGCGAGCACGCCGTTGTCGTACCAGGCCTGGCTGAGCCCGTCGTCGTAGCCGTCGACGAACGACCACCGGCCGACGACGATGCCGTCGGGGCCGGTCTCGATCGCCTGACCGGTGTAGGGGGTGCCGCGGTAGGTGGTGCGGTCGTCGTCGGAGCCCAGGTGGAATTCCGGATCGTCGACGTCGAGCGCCGTGCTGTCGGTCATCTGGTGGTGTCCCTTCCGGTCGCGCCCGCGACGGTGAGCTCGAAGAACGCGCCGTCGATGTCGAAACTTCCGTCGTCGCCGAACAATTCGGTGAGCGCGGCGCTGGTGACCGCGCCCGCCTCGGCCGCGGTCACCAGCGCCGTCACGGCGGCGAGCCGGTCGCCGGTCGCGCCGACGAGATCGGCGATCACGCCGGCCACCGTGTCGGTGGTCCAGATGCCGGGCACCGCGGGGGCCAGTTCGGCGGAGGTGGGCGAATCGCCGCGATACCAGGCGCCGCCGTCCCACCAGTAGCAGAACGACAGCAGGCCGTCGGCGCAGCGGCTGTTGAGCGTCGGCTCGGCCACCCACGACGGCGCGCCCCGATACAGCTCGGGCATGGCGGCGCCGTCCTGGTAGGTCTCGCGCAACCGGGGCGCGTCCCACACCCCGCCGGAGAGCACGGCGCGCTCGCCGGGCAACCGGACCAGGGTCGATCCGCTGCGCTGGGTGCCCTCGAACACGCACACGCCCGGTGCGATCCGGGGTCCGAGCGGCGAGCCGACCGCGACGAACGCCGCGGCCAGCACCGCCCAGCGCCGGGCGATCAGCGGATACGGCGGGAACTCCTGATCGGGCTCGGAGCGGACCGGTTCCCGGCCGCGGACACGATCGCGCAGCTCCTGTTCGGCCGCCTGCCGCGGGGTGCGAAGCTGGCGGTCGCCGTGGCCGACATAGGCCGCCAGCCACACCGGCAGCGAAGCACGCGGATAGATCTCCAGGTCGCTGCGATAGGCCGCGGGCGCGAAGAGCTGGCCTGGCGGGAACGGTTCGGCGCCGTAGTCGTAGTCGATCTCCATCTGCCCGTCGCCGGTGAGGTCGAGCAGATAGCGCCACCACGCCTGGTCGTCACGCTGGGCCGAGAGATGCCGGTGCTCGCGGACGAGAGCGAGCACGTCCTCGGCCGGGAAAACCCGCACCGCGCGGCCCTGTTCGTCGGTGAACATCACCACCGCCGCTTCGGCGGTCACCGTCATCGCGAACGACGCGGTGAGCCGCCACCAGCCCTGCGGGCCGAGTTCGGCGAGCTCGAGACCGATCCGGTAGCTGAGTGCCGACATCCGCTCGGCGACGTCCGCGGTCGGCGGCTCGGCGGTGCCGACCGCGGCGCCCGCGTCCGGCCGGTTGTCCGTGTGCTGCTCAGCCATGCCTCTCCCGATACCGACGCTCGAAATCGTCGATGAATATCGATGGCGCCACCGCCGACGACGACCGTTCCAGCACACCGTCGTCGGCGACGTAGTAGATCGCCCTGCCGATCGCGATCTCCCCCGGTTCGACCGGGACGTAGACCATCCAGCCCATCGACAACCGGTCGGCGCGCAGCTGCGCGACCGGGAAGGCGGCGGGGTCGACGGCGTGCTCGGCCAGATACTTGCCGACCAGGGCGATGGCCTCCCGGCGCGGCATCGGCCACGCCGACTCGGTGGTCACCACGCCGGCGACGACCAGCTGGAACAGCCCGCCGTCTAGGTCGAAAAAGCCTTCGTCACCGAATAATTCGACCAGCGTGCCGCGCGTGACGACACCCGCTTCGGCGGCGGCGACCAGGGTCTCGGCGGCGGCGCGCAGCAGCGCGGGTGGCTGATCGTCGATCATCCGGGCGACGGTGTCCGCGGTGGACTCCGCCGAGAACACCGGCGGCACCGCGGGGGCGATCGCCTCGGACGCGGGCGACTCGCCCTGATACCAGGCGCCGTCGTCCCACCAGTAGCAGAAGGTGAGCAGCCCGCCCGCCGCGCGGCGATCGAGGGTCGGGGTGGCCACCCAGTCGGGGGCGCCCGCGAACAACCGTGGCAGTGCGGCACCGGTGTTGTAGGCCGCGCGCAGGCCGGGCTCGTTCCAGACACCGCCGGACAGCACCGCGCGATCGCCGGGCAGGAGATACAGCGAGCTGCCGTGCCGCTCCCCGGTGTCGAAGCGGGCGATCGACGGCAGGAACCGCGGGCCCCACTCGTCCTCGACCGCCACCGCGCCCGCGGCCAGCACCGCCCAGCGCGCCACGAGCAGCGGCAGCGGCGGCAGTCCGGGCACCGCGACCGGCTGCGTTCCCGCCGCGGCGTCGGCACGGGCCGCGGCCGCTGCCGCCACGGGTGCGCGCAGCTGGCGGTCGTCGTGCGCGAGATAGGCGGCCAGCCAGAACGGCAGCGCCCCTCGGGGAAAGGCCTCGAGATCGGCCTGGTAGGCGCCCGGCGGGAACAGGTGGTCGGCCGGGAAGGGCTCGTCGCCGTAGTCGTAGTCGACCTGGATGCGGCCCTCCGGTGTGAGTCCGAGCATCAGCCGCCACCAGGGTCCGTCGCCGAGTTCGGCCGACAGCTGCCGATGCTCCCGGATCAGCTCGAGCACCTCGGCCGACGGGCGCAGCCGGGTCACCCGCTGTTCGTCGTCGGAGTACACCGCGAGCACGATCTCGGCGGTCACGGTCATCGTGAAGACCGCGTCCAGCCTGCGCCAGCCGGCCGGGCCCTGGGCGGCGAGCGCGCGGGCGGCGCCGTGCACCAGTTTCCTGGCCTCCTCGGCCACATCGCGGACCACCGGTTCCGGCGCGAGGGTGAAACTGACGTCGACCTCGTCCTCGGCCGGTTCGGGGGCCGTGCTGTCGGCGGAGTCGGGTGTGCGCGCCGGCTCGTCGACGGAGTCGGGTGTGCGCGCCGGCTCGTCGGGCTCGTCGGGCCGTGGCGCTGCCGGGGCCGGTTTGTCGGTGGGGCTGGTCACGTCGGGCAATCTCCTGGCGAGGTCAGGCTCGCGGTAGGCGGAGCAGGGGTAGGTCCAACGGGCGATTGCCGGACGACTCGTCCCAGGCGCGATAGGTCAGCGCGTCGGGCGTGGCGATGCCGAAGCCGTCGCGCAGACCGGTCACCACCATCGCGGCGACGGTCCGGTACCGCGCGGGCGTGGCGGGCCACGGCGTGTCGATCCACCAGTTGCCGGGCAGGCCGTCCTCGGGTGGCTGCCAGCCGGCGTCGGTGATCATCCGGATTCCCGTCGGGCCCGCGCGCAGCGACTCGTCGAGCGCCGGCTCGCCCGCCAGCTCGGCCGACAGCATCGTGTCGAGCTGCCGGAACTGCGCGTATCGCGGGGATTCCGTGCGGGATTCGTGGATGATCAGCACCGAACCGGCGCTCAGCACGGCGAGCTGTCCGGCCAGCGCGGCGGCGAAGGCAGACCAGTCCGTCACGACAGGCCGCCTTGTCGCTCGGCCTCGATATTGCGGTCGTCGGCCGCCAGCCGGGCATCGGTCACCAGCGACAGCACCACCGACACCGGCGACTGCGCCAGCACCAGGGTCGTCCCTGTGCCCGCCCAGCGAATCTGGGGCCACCGACCGGGAATTCGTCCGGTCGGTTCGCCCAGCGTCGCGGTGAGGACCGCGGCCAGTTCGGCGAACGCGGTGCGGATCCGTTCGGCGCCCGCCGCGTCCTCCTCGACGAAATCGGTGAGCCGGGTGTCGATCCGCACGGCCTTGCCGCTCGCGCCGTGCACCTTGCCGCTGCCGGCGCCGAGGCCGGTGTCGAGCAGGACCCAGTTCGGCCGGGCCAGCACCACCCGCCAGCCGAATCCGGCCGCGAGCTCGGCGACGTCGGCCAGGTTCCAGGACCAGTCCAGGTCGCGCAGCCGGGTCACCAGGTCGGTCAGGTCACCGGCCGAGGGTGTGCGCCATTCGGTCACTGCGCGGCCTTCCCGTCGAGTTCGTCGCTGAGGCGGGCCAGCGCTTCCCGGCGGGCCCGCCGGTGCGAGCCGTCGAGCTGGGCGGCGAACTCGGCGCGTGCCGCGGTCACCAGCTCCGCGGGAACCTGCGGATGGGCGCGTGCGATCGCCCAGAGTGCCTGGGTGGTCTCGTTGTCCAGCCCGGTGTCGGTGCGGAGTCCGCCGCCTACGCACACGGAAGCGAGCATCTCGTCGAAATTGGCGCGGATCTCGTCCTCGGTGGGATGGTCCGTGCGCATGCTGCCTCCTCGTTGGTTGGTCCCGGGCGCGGCCCGATGTGGTCAGTTGGCGAAGATCGCGGCGCGCTGGGCCGGGTCGGCCAGCACTGCCCGGACGTGCGCGCCCAGGTCCATGTCCCGTGGCAGCGACCGGTAGAACAGCTCGCACAGCAACGTGCCGTTCGCGGTGACCGCGAACCGCGTGTGCCGGGGATCGATCGGACCGTGTTCCACGCTGACCGGACCGTCGAGGTCGATCATACGATCGCCGACCCGCAGCGCGAGTCCGGAGCGATCGCGGTAGAAGACCACCGGGACACCAGCGACGTCACCGTAGACACCGCCAAGTCCGGCCGCCCCCGGCGGCGCCGCCCGCAGCGCACCGCTGACCGGATCGAACTCGGCCCGGACACCGTACCCGGCGAACGGCCGCACGCTGATGTCTCTGTTCGCACCGTGCTGCGGCGGGGTGTACCCGTTGCCGTTGCCCACCGCACGCCGTGACTGTTCCTGCCCACCCTGCCCCGCCGGTGCCATGGGCGCCATGGGCGCCATCGGCGAATAGGGCATGGACGCACCGCTGTCGGCGGACGAGCCGTTCGCCACCATCGGCACACCCGGCGGCATCACCGGCTCGGCGACCGGCGGCTGCGAGGGCAACGTCCGCGGCGCCGGTGGCTCCGCCCCCTGCCCGGCACCGGACCCCCACGGCGGCGGAGGTGGCAACTCCCGCCGCGGCGCCGACTGCTCGGCGGGCCCGTCCGCCGACGATCCGGGCGGTATCGCTCCGGGCGATGCCGCCGGGCCGGACGACCATGGCGTCGTCTCCGAGGGATTCGCCGCGGGCCAGGAGGGAGTTACCCCCGCCTGGTTCGGCGCAGACCACGGAGCCCGCGAGTCCGAGGAGTTCGGCCCTGGCCACGAAGGCGCCGGCCACGGCTGTGCCGACGGATCTGCCTGCACCGACGAAGTCGGCGGTTGCCCTGGCCACTGCCGCGCGGTAGGGGGCTCGGTCTGCCACGGCGGTTCCGTCGGGTTCTGCACCGGCCACGGCTGCGAAGGTGTCGTGCCCGACGGCCACGAAGGCGACGTCGGCGGGACCGGACCTGTCGGCAGCTGCCCAGGCGGTAGCGGCCACGGCTGTGCGGTCGGCGGCTCGGTCGGAGCCGGCATCGGCCACGGCTCGGACGGAGTCGGGATCGACGGCCATGGAGCACCCGGCGACGTCGGCGGAACCGGCAGTGTCGGCGGCAGATTCGGCGGCTCCGGCAGCGTGGGCGGCACGGGGTAGGGCGGCGACGGCACGCTCGGCGGCACCGGCAGATTCGGCGGCGCTGGAAACGTCGGCAACTCCGGCGTCGTCGGCGCCTCCGGCAACGTCGGCGGAACCTGTGGCCACGGCACGCTCGGCGGCTCCGGCAATGTCGGCGGCCACGGCAGATTCGGCGGCTCCGGCAGGCTCGGCGGCGTCGGCGGATCGGGCGGTGTCGGCGGGCTCGGCGGCATCGGCGGGCTCGGCGGCCTCGGCGGGCTCGGCGGCGTCGGTGGGCTCGGCGGCGTCGGCGGCATCGGCGGGCTCGGCGGCGTCGGTGGCGTCGGTGGGCTCGGCGGCATCGGCGGGTTCGGATCGTCGGGGGTCAGGTCCAGGTCCGGCCAGGGGGTCGGGGTGTAGTCGAACAGCGCGGGGAATTCCGGATCGTATTCCCTTGGGGGGTGCGGGATGTGGGAGCGGAAGGTCGGCGTCGACGGTCGGCGGGTGCCGGCGTCTCCATCATCGGAACCTGTTTCCGGAGGCGGGGTGGTGCTGTCGTCGTCGGACGAGGAGGGCCGGTCGGGGTCGCCCTCGCCGGTACCGGTTTCCGGCGGCACAGTTTCGTCATCGCCATCCGGCGACTTCGAGCGATCGGAGCCACCCTTATCGGTACCGGCTTCCGGCGGCGCCGTATCGCCGTCCCGGTCGGGCGTCGGGTGGCCAGGGTCTGCGTCGCCGGTCGGCGGCACGGTGCGGGTCGGCGTGTCGGTGCCGGAATCGTCTGTATCTAGGTCGTTTTCGACGCCGGGCTTGGGGTCGCGGCCGGGCGTCGGGGTGGTGCGGTCGGCACCGCGCGACGGAGGGACCGGCTGGGTGGGTGTCTGCTGGGCGTCGGGCTCTTCGGCTGGTGGTGTGGTGTTTTCGCGATTGTTGCCGTCGAACGCGTCCAGCGCTTCCTCGCGCGCCTGCTCCAGATCCCGCACCGCACGCACATAGTCGGTGTGCGCGTCGATATCACCCTCGATCTGATCCAGATCATCGGTGACGCGTTCGTGCTCGGCCGCCGACTTCTCGTCGGCTCGGGTGAATGCCTCGTCCACGGCCGCAGACTCCCGTTCCAGCGCGCCATCGATCCGTGCCGACGGGTCGGACCCGTCGGCCGGAACGGTCGAGTTCGCGGTGCGGCCTGGGCCGGTCGGTCGCAGGGTGGACTGACCGGGTGTGGTGGGCGGTGTGACCGGGGGTTGTTGCTGCTCGGTGGGCTGCGCTTCGTCGAACGCGTCCAGCGCTTCCTCGCGCGCCTGCTCCAGATCCCGCACCGCACGCACATAGTCGGTGTGCGCGTCGATATCGCCCTCGATCTGATCGAGGTCATCGGCGACCCGCTCGTGCTCGGCCGCCGACCTCTCGTCGGCCCTGGCGAACGCCTCGTCCACCGCCGCCGACTCCCGCTCCAGCGCAGCATCGATTCGCGCCGCCGGATCCTGCTCCCCCGGCTTCCGGCCGGTCGCCGCGCCGCTGTCAGCGCTGTTCCCAGGCCCATCCTTCTCGCCAGGCCCGCCCGACTCACCGGGGGCACGACCGGGACCCGAATCCGGTTGCGGCGGGGTGGGATCGGGCCGGCCAGGTAGTGGGCTGGGGTCGTCGGTGGGGAGTTGTTCGGCGCGGACGGCCGCGTCGAACTCGGCGAGCAGGCGTTCCACTGCGTCGATCTGCTCGGCGCGCAGGCGGATCTCGCCGCGCAGGGCCGCGAGCTCGGCGACCAGCTGGGCGGGGCTGAGTCCCTCGTGGCGTTCGATCCGGCCGTCCCGGTAGGCCTCGTACACCTTGGCGAAGGTGGCGTCGTCGGCGTCGGTGATGTCGACACCGACGATCCTGGCCCAGTCCCGGCTGGCGGACGGGCGGCGCGACGGATCGCTCGGGATCGGCCCGCTGTCGGGTCGCGCCGCGGCTTCGGCCACCGCCCGCGCGAAATCGGTACCCTCCCGGCCGCGCATGGCCGCGGCGACCACATCACGCAGGCTGTAGACGGCCTGCGGATCGTGCATCGGCATCCGGCCGTCGACGACACGCGGATCGGCGGACACATCGCCGCGCGGTACCTCCGAGTACACGTCGACCCGGTGCAGCGCGTTCGCGTATTCGGTGAGCGCTTCGCGCAGCAGGTCCTGCTGTCCGTCACGCTGCAGCATCCGGAACAGCTTGCGTAGCCTCTTGGCCGACAGTCCACTCTTGCTCACCGCGTAGACGCGCTTGCCGTCCGGCCCGTCGACATAGCCCGGTGGCAGCAGCGCCATGATCCGCGGGTCCAGCTCCACGCGCGCGATGAAGCGTTTCGGCACCATCCTGCGCGCGGTGTCCTCGGACACGAGCCGCAGGGCCAGCTGATCGCGGGCGGCGTCGACGGCGGCGGAATCGATCTCACGCAACTGCTTGACGTAGGCGACGAGATCGACGAGCTGCTGCATGCGCAGTGCCTTGGGCGTCGAGGGGTCGGTGAGCGCGTCGACCAGCGTGGCCGGGGTCAGCTCGGCCTGGCTGAGGCCGAGTCGGGTGGCGAGGTGACTGCGGGCGTCGCCGATGTCGTGGAACGTCTGGATGTCGTTGGCGGAGCGGGTGAAATCGCTCAGTGCCTCGATCTGGGTGGCGCGCACCGCATTGTCGAGCCGCAGGTCCGGGATCAGCTCGGCGAGCGCATCGGGAGTCCGGCCGAGCGGGTCGAGGCCGAGGTCGCGCACCGTTTGCACGAGGTCGGTGAGCACCGCGGCGGGCGACCGCGGCGGGGCGTCCGGATCGGTGGGTGCGGTCGGCGCGACCTCGTCGGCGTTGACCACCGGCCGCCAGGGCCCGTCACCGTCGCGCAGCAGGGTGACGGCCAGCTCCCGGCCGTCGACGACCTCGCGCCGGAAACGCACCTCGGGCGTATCGACCGGCTGGATGCGCACCTGCCCCGACCAGTCGGTCTGTGCCACACCGTAGTTGAGCACCAGCTCACCGCGTTCGAGCCGAGCGGCCAGCTCGGGATCGGCCGCGAGCAGCCCGGCGAGCACGTGGTCGCGCGAGGACAGCCCGTCGACGATGACCAGCCGCTCAGGCCCGTTCGCGAACGGCACCCGCACCGCCTGATCACCGAGCCTGGTGCCGACCGGCGCGCTCTCGTCGGCGTCCGGATAGAACAGCCGCTCGGCGGTCGCCACGAATTCGGCGACCCGCGCCATCCTGGCCATGCTCTCGGCGCGCAGCCGTTCCAGCAGCGCGTCGGCGGCTTCCCGGGTGGACACCTCGTCGATGCCGACATCGCGGCTGGCGGCCCAGGTGGCCAGCTCGTCGCGGAGCTGGTCGCGGCGCAGCGCGTGCTGGAAGAATTTGCGCAGGCCGTCGTCGCGGCCGAGTTCGTCGGCGTCGCCCCATTCCGGCAGTGGTTCGGCGCCGTTGCCGATCGGGACGGTGTTGAGCAGACCCGGATCGTGGCCGAAGGCACGCAGGAATTCGTCGCGGAGCCGGCCGAGCGGGTTCTGGTCGATGAAGCTGACGGCGCCGCCGATCGGGACCGGACGCCCCGCCGGATCGGGGTCGGCGTAGCGGCTCGGCTTGCGTTGCGGCGCTTGGTCGTAGTCGTCGTCGAACTCGTCGTCGTAACGATCGTCGTCGTCGGGCCTGCCGGGTTCCTCGATGGACGCGGGCTCCGGGCGCCCCGGCAGGCCGGCCGACTCGGGGCGTTCCCCGGTCAGGTCGCTCCTGCTGTACGGCATCGTCTGCTCTTCGATGAAGCGCTGCGCCGCGGCGGCGAGCCCTTCGATCGCGCCGACCATGCGCATGGCGCGGTACTGCTGCTCGTCGATGACCCGCTGCACGGTGGCCAGGGACTCGTCGGTGAGCTCGATGCCGAGCAGCCGCTGGGCGGCTTCGGTGAGGGTCTCGCTCTCCGGCCTCGGTCCGATCGATTCGGGCAGCTGCGGCGTCGCGGGCGGTTCGTCGGCGAGCCGGTCCGCTTCGTCGGGCGAGATCAGCTCGTGCTCGAGCAGGGCGTCGATGATCCTGGACCGTTGTCCCGCATCGGCATCGGCGAAGGCGAGCAGCAGGCCTTCCCGCGCCTCCTCGGGCGTGACGCGGTGGACCTCGAGGTCACCGGTGAGCTGGGTCCGGACATCGTCGGGGTCCACATCGGAGTACCAGGGCTGGTATTCCTGCCCGTCCGGCAGGCGCATCGGCAGGTGTTCGCCCGCCGAATCGCGCATCCGGGCCGACAGCCTGCCGAGCAGCGGGATCTTCTCGCGGTTGGCGATCCAGATCGGCAGCTGCTGGCCGATGCGCAGGAAGGTGGGGTCGGGCCCGCCGGCGTCCGGCGGCGCCTGGATGACGGGATGATCCGGCGTCGGCGGCGTCGGATTGGCAGGCGGGGCCGGCGGCATCCCGCTGGACTCCACGAGATCGGCGATACCGCTGATGCCGTCGGCGATGGCGGCCTGGCCCTTGCTGTCACCGACGGGCGAACCGGACGGGTACTTGATCTGCTCGACGTGCTGCGGCCACGACTCGCGGACGAATTGCCATTCCCGGCGCAACCGCGAGGTCGGCGCGGCATCGGCCAGCGGCGCGTTCTCGTCGACGACCTCCCAGCGGTCGTCGCCGTCGGGCCGCACGTTCAGCGCGACCTCGTCGCCGTCGACCTCGATGCGCACCTGCGGCGGATGGCCGACGGTGGTCGGCTCGACGGGCACCCCGCCCCGGTCCTGGTCGCCGGACTCTTCCGGCGTGGCCTGCGACGGATCGGCGGGCTGCTTCTTCGCCCCGTCGCCCGCGTCGGGATCGTCGCCGAGGCGATCGAACGGCACGTCGGCGTCGTCGCGGCGCACGACGGGCGTCTGCGCCCGGCCGTCGTCGTCGGTCAGGTCGCGGTCGCGCGCGCCGGGGCCGGACTCGTTCGCAGCACGCGACGGGTCGCCGGAGAGATCCATGAGCAGGTCGTAGAGGACGCGAACGGGTTTGCTGACGCTGTCGCGGCCCAGCATCGCCACCTGGGCGAACGCTTCGGCGACCGCTTCGCCGGGCTCGAGCATTCCGTCGTCGATGCTGTAACCGCTGAGCTGATCCAGCCAGTCGCCGTAGGTCTCGCTGGGGTCGGACTTGCTCTCGGTGAGCAGGTGTCCTTCGGCGTTGGTATAGGCATCGAACCCACCGGTGGCGGCCAGCACGTGACCGAATTCGTGCAGTGCCAGGTAGTACACCGCCCTGGTCCGCGCCACCGGATAGAAGTGTCCGTTGTCGGCGGCTTCGCGCACCCGCTGGTGAATCCCCTCGGCGCTGGTCGCGTGGTCGTGGTTGAGGACGATGGTGTTGTGGTATCCGCCGTCCGCCCGCAGCCGGCTCTGGGTCTGCGCCAACGTGGACCACGGCAGCGCGCCGATCGTGACACCATCCAGGTCGGCATGGGGGTGGCGGTTCGCCATATCGACAACGCCCCTGGCGAATTCCTGCACGACCTGCCAGTTGAGGCCGGGCAGATCGAACCCGGTCGTCGTCAGGTCGGGCTGGTCGAGGATCCGGGCGAGCTCGTCGCGCAACCGCGCGCCGACCTGGTCCGGGCTCAGCCCGGACCATTCGTCGGGGCCGGGGACGCCGAGCAGCCGCTCGTTCTGCATGTCGAAGGAGTTGATGTCCTCGTCCGGCGGACGCAGCTGGAACCCGTCGCCCATCCGGTCGAAACCCGGTTCGCCGGAATCGGGTTCGATCGCCGCCCGGTGGACGACGGGCGGAAAGTCCGCGCCCGACCCGAAGGGCAGCCGATCGATGAAACGCCCGAAGCGACCGCGCGGGCGGCTGTGGTCGTTCAGGTCGGCCGCCGGGTCGTCGAGCATCCGCACGATCCGGTCGACCAATTGCGTGGGGTCGCTGTCGGTCATGCCCTGGAAGCGGGCGGCCAGCACGTCCGACATCGAGGCGTCACCGCGCGGCGCGGGCACCCGCCACCGGCCGTGTCCGTCGGGCTCGAGGTAGGCGTCGACGCGGAACTGGTCGAGGGTGAACGATTCCCGGCGGAAGTGCGCCGGGTAGCGCCCGGCGGGGGGCAGCAGCGGGATGCTGCGGGTCGCCACCCGGTGGGCCACGTCGGCCGGATGCGGCGGTGCGGGCGGCGGACCGTCGTGGGCCAGCACATCCCGGATGGCCTGATGGCTCAGGCCGCCCGAGAAACGCACGACGCCGTCGCGGTATTCGGGGAGCTCGCCTCGGCGCCGGCGCTCGGTGTCCGCCACGGAGTCGAAGTAGCCGGGGCCGAGTTGCTCGACCCAGTCACCGAATCCGAGATCCGTCAGCCCCTCGGCGCGATAGCGCAGATAGTGGTCGAGCAGCAGCGCGGCGGATTCGTCCGAGTTGGGGCGGCGCAGCGGGCCGAGTGCCTGGTCCTCGGAGATGTAGCGCAGCACCGGATCGCCGCCCGGTCCCGGCTCCGGCACCGCGAACTGGAGGCCGTGGGCGTTGCTGTCCCACACCACCGTCGCGTAGTCGGGGTTGGTCGCCGCCAGCTCGTGCAGGGCGGCCAGATGCCCGCCGGGCTCGGCGACGACGTGCAGACTCCGCCAGCTGAACAGCGACTGCTGGCGGAAGTCGGCGATCTGCGGGGTGAGCCGCACACTGTCGGGATCCGAGCCGATCGCACTGGTCAGCGCGCGTTCGGCGGCATCGCTCGGCAGCGTCCGGTCGCCGCGGGCTGGGATGTCGGGCCGGTCGACGGCCTGCGGCCTGCCCCAGGCCGGATTCGCGCCGTCCTCGGCGGCCCTGGCGACGTCGAGCACGATTTCGGCGGTCTCGGGTCCCACCCGGTTCAGGTAGCGCCGCAACGCGTCCCGGCCCGCCTCGGCGGCGACCCGCTCGGGCGGCGGCGCGTCGGCATTGCGTTGCTGCGCGCGCTCGGCCTTGGCGTATGCCTTGTCGTAGGCGTTGGTGTAGGCCTGCTCGGCGGGACCGACCGGGATGTAGTCGCCCCGGTCCCGCATCGCCCGCAGCGTTTCGATCTCCATCGCCAGGTAGGGTGCGCGCGCGTCCTTGCGCGCGGCGGGCGCCGGGCCGTCGGCGCGGCCGGTGTCGGCGCCGGGGGGCGGCGGGGTGATGCCGTGGGCGCGATCCCAGTCGGCGCCGAAGTGATCCGGATAGGTGCGGGCATCGAGGCGCGGACCGCCGCCGCCGGCCAGCACGCCACGCACGGCACGCACACCTGCCCGGTGCGCGGCGGCGTGGAACAGCTCGTCGGTGGTGACAGACCCGAGTTTCGCGTAAGCCTTTGTCGCGGTGCGCAGTCCGTTCTCGTAGGCCTCGGCGTAGGCGCGGCGCACCGGCGTCTCGTCCACGGACTCGGCGTGCCTGCGGTACACCGTGTCGAACTGGAACGACAGTGCGAGGGCGTCGGCGACGCGGTCGCTCATCCGGTCGATGTATTCGTCCCGGCCGAGCGTGAAACGCTCGGGCAGTCCGTCGGCGGCGGCGAGCAGGTCGGCCATCCGAGCCGCGAAGACCAGCTGGACGGCCTGCTGCAGGTTGTCCGCGTCGCGGTCGAGCACCAGGGTGTTGGTGGCCGGGTCGTAGGCGGGTGCGGTCCCCGGGTCGGTCGCCGACCCCTGCCGGAACCGGAACTCGGGTTCGATGCTGTAGCGCACCGAAACCCCGCGCTCGGCCAGTTGCTGGGCCGCCCACCGGCCCGGCCGCTCCCAGGACACTCCGCGGGACGGCTCGAGCATTCCGAGCGGTTCCAGATACAGCCGGTCGACCCGGTCGACCAGCGCCGCGTGCGCCACCCCGGCCTGGGCCAGCGCTTCCCTGGTCTGGGCGGGATCCGCCAGCCACGAGGCGGGTACGAGTTCGTTCGCGGCGTGGTTCGACTCGGCGTCCCCGACTACATACAGCACCCCGGTTTCGTCGCCGTGCACCCGGACCCGGTTCGCGTCGGTGGGCACGTCGGCGCGTCCGGCGAGGTCGGCGCGGACCAGGTCGGTGATCTCGTCGACGAGGCGCGCGCGGTCGACCGAGGCCCTGGTGTGCTGGGCGGTCAGGTCGGTGAGCAGCATCGCGTTGTCCATGCCGTGCCAGATGCCGACGTCGCTCGCGCGCACCAACAGCATGTCGGCGATCCCACGACGGGTGCTGGGAAGTTCGTCGACGGGCAGGTTGAATCCGCGCACGAGCCGGTCACAGACTCGATCCCAGTCGGCCTCGACGCGCATCACCGTGCGCGTGGCGGCGGCCTGCTCGCGCATCAGGCGTTCGAGTTCGCGCGCGGTGTCGCGGTCCGACGGCACGTATTCCGCGAGCCCGGGCCGCCGCTCCGTGGTGCGGTGCGCGTCCCATTCCGCAGCGGCCTCGTCGCGGCGGCCGAAACCGTCCGGGGTGTCGAACAATTCGTGCTCGAGCAGCCGCGCGACGCCGGCTTCCCGGCCGAGATCGCGCAACTGCTCGGGGGTCGGCGCCGGTTCCCGTCCCGCGGCGGCCGCGACCGCGTCGTCATAGGCCGCGAGATAGGCCGCGTCCAGGGTCCGGCGGACGGCGGTGTCCACCGGATCGCGGCCGGTTCCGCTGAGCGGATCATGGCCTGCCGCATCGACTTCCCGGTGGAACTCGGCCTGCCTGCCGAACGCCTCCGCCTCGGCCCGCACCCGCGCGGCGATGTGCTCGGCGCGGTCGAGCGCCCGGATCTGCGACGGTGTCGTCTCCAGCCTGCCGCCGAGCACCGCGTCGGCGAGTGCGCCCGCCCGCACGACCGCGTCGGCCTGCGTGATCCGGTCGGGAGCGTCGGCGCCGACGAAAACCTCCATCGCGCGGCCGTCGAACGTGGTCGGTGCCGGATCGTCGAGCGCGCCGAAACGCACTCGCGCGTCGACGGAATCGAGCACCGCCAGCGCCTCGGCACCAGCCTCGGTGCGGCCGAGCAGATCGCGGACCTCGGCGGTCGTGGGATCCGGCGGGGTGAGCAGCCACCCGTACGGTTGGCCGTCCCTCGGCAGCGGCACCTCGTCCCCGTGGTCGCCGAGCCGGTGGATCACCTCGTCGTCGGCACCCATGGTGTCGAGCTCGGCGATCGGCAGCGGCACGTCGGCAAGGACGTTCACGCCGTCGCGTTCGAGCAGCAGCTCGGTGACGGTGACCTCACCGCGCGCCGACGCGTGCACCAGGTGGTACTCCACCCGCAGGGTCCCGTCCGCCTGAGCCGCGCGCAGCTCGCGCACCGCGTCGATCAGCGCGCGCCCGGCCGGGCTGTCGGGGTCGACGCCGCGCGCGGCCAGCTGCGCCGGGGTCTCGTTCAGGATGACCGCGAGATTGCGGTCCATGGCCAGGGTCCGGCGCAGGTATTCCGGCGAACCCTGTTCCGCCCTGGCGATCTTCGAACCGCCCAGCGTCGAGCCGACGCCCTTGGCCTCGACGACGACCAGCGTCGGCGGCTCGTCGCCGATTCCGGGCACCAGCGAGGCGATGTCGACGGTGCCCGCGCCGTCGAAGGCGCCGTCGTACGGTGAGAGCAGCACCGCGTCCGGGCGCAGCTGCCGATCCAGCGCGAACGCCAGACCGGCCAGCTCACCGAGCTGTTTCGAGGCCTCCACCAGCTCCGGCCCGAGGTCGTTGTACTTGGTGGCCAGCTCTTCCAGATCGGCGAGTTTGCCGAGCTTGTCGATCAGGTCGGCTTCGCTGAGCGAGGCGTCCGCCTCGACCTTGGCCGTCTGTCGCTGGATCTCGCCACCGAGTCGTTCGGTCGACAGATCGGCGATCCGCTCGATGTCGAATTCGGCCATCAGCAGCTTGATCTGCGCGCCGATCGGGTCGCGTTCCGCCTGCAGCCGCAGCCGCAGCGTCGAGACGTCGCGCAGTTCCTGCGCGAGGCGCGGATCGGTGACGTCGTAGCTGTGCGAGTCGCCCTTCATCGCCAGGTAGTCGTATTCGGCCGCGGCGAGATGGTCGTCGATGAACCAGTGCGTGCGGGCGTCGTGGTAGCCGAAGTTCTTGTCGCGGTAGGTGTTCGGCTCGTCGTCGACGTGGTGCAGCCTGCCGTCGGGGTCACGGTAGGAGTCGTCGCGGTCGCCGGGCCGGTGCAGGCGCCCGTCCTCACCGCGGTACATGCCGTCGGGCACGGGGCCTTGATCGGCGGTCCGCGCGGGGGTGGGATCCGCGCCGTCGTCCGGGTCACCGTCGCCCATGCGGTCGAACTCGCCCGGTGCGTACGGATCCGGCCTGGCCTGTCCCGGCGCGGCGGGGGGCCGCGACGGCGGGTCGCCGGCGGGCACGCCGCCCGCGGCCTCCGGGCCGTTCTCCTCGGGCCCGTCTTCCTCGCGACGGCCCGGCTCGATCTCCGGCGTCGGGCGGCCCGGGACGCTCGGCAACGGTGGCTCGTACGGCACCCCCGCGCGCGGTCCGGTGAGCGGGGCACGGTTGTCGTCCCAGTGGTCGCCGGGCAGCCGGTTGACCTGGTTCTGGATTTCCTCCCAGGTGAGGATGGCGAACCGGCGCTGGTTGGCGGTCGGGTCGTCGCCATCCGAACGCGCCAGCCAGTCCTGGAATTCGTCCCAGCCGCGGGTGAAGTCGTTGGCGTCGTAACTGGCGCGCGCCCGCTGCACCCACTCCCAGGCGTCGCGGATCAGCGCCAGATCGCCGGATTGCAGCTCGCCCAGCTCCGCGAGATCGCGGCCGGCCAGGCGGTTCCACGCCTCGGCGACCTCGGGCAGCCGATCCAGCCTGCGCCAGCGCCGTTCCCCGGAATCCGGGTCGTTCATCAGCAGCGAATCGCTCATGAGCAGGCGCTTGATCTGGTGGACCTGCTCCGGCGTGAGCTCGAGAATCCGGGTGGAGAACTGGTGGGCGATCGAGTCGGCGATGACGTCCGGGTGCACCCCGGCGTCGATCCAGTCGAGCACCTGCCGCACCTGGTCGCGACGCTGGTCCGCGTCGGTGTCGTGGCGGGTGAACCGGACGTCCGGATCACCGACCAGCGCGGTGATGTTGTCGATCAGCACGCGCCGCCGGTGCGCGGGGTCGTCCCCGGGCAGGCGGGTTTCGGCTTCGTCCAGCAGGGTCCGGATCCGGTCGACCATGTCGCGCGCCTGCGCGCGCTGCGCGTCGGCGTGCTGGCTGCGCAGGGTTTCCGCGATGGCGGTGACGTCGCTGTCGTCGCGCAGGAACGCGTCGTATTGCTGGTCGGCCCAGCGCTGCACCTGCGACCAGGCGGCCCGCCGCTGTTCCCGCGCGGCCGCGGTCCGGATGGCCTCGGTCGGATCGGTGCGGCCGAACGTGGTTTCGCGCTGCGGCGGGGTGATGAAGGGCTGTTGTTCCGACCGGAATCGGCGGAACAGGCGTTTGCGCCTGAAGCCCGGCTTGATCCGGGTCGGGTCGTTCGGATCCTGGAACCACGACCAGCCGGCGAACTTCATCGTTTCCAGAATCATCCGCATCAGGTTCGACGCGGCGTCGGGAACGTCGTTGGAGTGGCTTTCCAGGCCGGGGTTCGCCGGCGACAACCCACCGGGCAGCTTCGGGATGAACGCGTCGTTGACACCGGGGCCGGACGAGCCCGCGACCGCGTCGACGATGGCCGCCTGGGTCGGCGTCACGCCGACGCTGCTCGTCCCCTCCGGCAACATGCGGCCTTCGAACACGTCCGGCGTCGCGTCGGAGCCGCGGCCCTGCGTCTGCCGGGTGCGCTCGGGATCGACGTCGTGCCAGGTGCCGTCCGCGGATCGCCATCGGGCGACCTCGATCCGGACGTTCCCGCCCCTGACGTCGGAGATCGTGTAGTCGATCGTCCGGCGCTGCAACTGCGGTGTGTCGTCCGGCATCGGATCGACGCGCGCGTTGCCCTCGCGGTCGGCGGTGATCCTGCGGTACTCGATCGTCGCGTGGTCGCGCACGAACGCCCGCACCACGTCGTCGACGGTGCTCAGCGCCCGCCGCAGCGTCAGTTCGTGATCGGTGAGGCCGTCCTGGCGCGGCTGGTAGCCCAGCTGATCGCGCGGTCCGTAGACGACAAGGCGCGGCGGGTCGCCGTCGACGAGACCGATGTCCCTGGTCAGCATCCGGCCGCCCGCGCCCTCGATATCGGCCCTGGCCGCGCCCGCGACCAGCGCCATCTCGTCCTGCAGCCTGCCGATCCGGTTGTGCGCCTCGTTCACATCGCGCGCCGCCTCGGCGAGCGCGTCGATCTCGCCGGTGCGGTCGCCCGAATCGGCTTCGCGCAGAGCGTCGATCGTGCCGGCGAGATTCTCCGGCGACAGCAGGGATTCGTCGAGCACACCGTCGGCGTCGACCAAGCCGAGGCGCTCGGCGAGATCGTCGCGCATGGCGCGGCGCGGCTTGATCCGCAGCAATTCGTCGGCCCGCTGACGCGCCAGGCGGTCCAGTTCGGCCCGGTCTTCCGCGCTGGTCGGCCTGCCGTCGATGGCGCCGCTGGCCTCGAGTTCGGCGATCCGGCGGTCGAGCGCGGCGAGCTGTTCGCGCATCTCGATGACCCGGCGGGCCGCCTCGTCCAGTTTGGCCGCGGTCTCGCGGCGGTGCGCCGCGTCCGCTTCCGAACGCCGCTGGTTGACCCGGGTGCCAGGTTCCTCGCCGATCGGCGCGACCCGGGTGGACTGCGAATCGGCCTCGGCGGCCAGGCGGCGCATCGTGTTCGCGAGATTGTCGCGGGACCCGACGGCGAGCTCCACGTCGGTGATCCCCGTCAACCGGGTCACCCGATCGTCGCGCTTGGCGCGCCAGAACTCCATCTCGCGCGCCAGCCGGTTGCGCTCCTCCATCAACCGGTCGTATTCGGCCTTGGCCCAGTCGTCGGCCGCGGCCAGCTCGGGCGTCGGCCCGCGATTGCCCGAATCCGGCTGCCCAGCCGGATTTTCGGGATCCATCATGTAGGCCCGACGGGGATCCGTCGGCGTCGTATCGGACCGGTCCATCATGTACGCGAGGCGCGGATCCGGCGCGGGCTGCCCGTCCGGCCGATCCATCATGTACGCGAGGCGCGGATCCGGCCGGGCTCCGTTCCGCGGCGGCGCCGGCTCGTTTGTCCGCGAGCCGGACGACGAATCCGTCTGCGAGGACGGGGGATCCATCCGGTACGCGAGGCGCGGGTCCGGCGGGGGTGCGTCCGGCCTGCCACCGGCGGAGGTCCACAGCAGGTCGGCGTCGGCCCGGAGCTGGCGGGCGTTCCAGTCGGCCTGCCAGGCGCGGCCGCGCACGGACTCGGGCGACTCGCCCTCCCTGGTCCGCGGATCGGAGTCGCGCATCGAATCGGCCAGGTCGTGCAGGAATTCGGCCCGGTTGGCCGCGACGTCCGCGCGCAGGTCGGCCAGCTGGGCGCGCAGGCGAGCGGCGGCTTGCGCGGGAGTCTCCTCGTCGCCGCGGGCGGTGCGGTCGTCGGGCGGCGGGGTCCGTCCCGCATCGCTGTCGTCGTCCGGGCTGCCCATCCGGTCGAAGCCGTCGCGTGGCGGCCAGGCCTGCGGCTGGTCGGGCGCCGCGTTCCGGTGCGGGGTAGCGGGGTCGACGGATGCCGAGGGCAGCTGACGCAGCACCTCGGCGTGGAAGTCGGCGAAGTCGCCGCCGTTGGAGCGCACGATATCCAGCGCCCGGCGGATCGCGACCGAACGCACGTCGCCGAAGCTCTCCCCCGACTGGTGCTCGCCGAGGCCGACACCCTCGAGTACCTGGTTGGTCATCGCGGGCGCGTCCCAGAGGAAGACATCACCCGCCCGGTCGCGGTAGTCGCGCAGCCAGGACGACACCTGCTGGGCGGCAGCGAGATCACGGGTGTAGATCACGATCGCGTCGGACCGTTGCGCCTCCGGCCCGGTGACCTTCATCGTCTTGACGCCGGGGAAGTCGTCCGGCCGGAGCAGGATGTCCCGCACCAGATTTCGCATCATTTCCGGCGCGGCATCGATCCGCGGGTTCACATACACCCGGTACCCGACCGGGAAATCGGCGCCCGGCCGGTTGAAGTGCAGGAAGTGGAAGTCCGTCCCCAGGTCGCCGACGGTTTCCGGCAGCACCATCCCGGGGCCGTGGATCCCCTGCCGCATCACGAACCGGAGGTCGGGGTTGCCCACCAGGATGTCGGCGAGGGCACGCACGTAGCCATCGGGATCGGACACGCTGTTGGGCTCGTGCGCCAGCGAATACAGGTCGTAGATGTCCCTGCTGGTCCGGATCGCGTCACCGGCGGCCCAGACGCGGTCGAGGAAGCTGTCGAGGCTCTCCCGCGACAGCGGCGGCGGCTCCATACCGGCGTCCCGGTACGCCGCTTCCCGCAGCCCGAGCAGATCGTCGAAGGACAGATCCGGATGCGCCCGCCGCAGATCGTCCAGGGTGCGCGGCGGCGCCGCGTCGGCGGGCCGGGGCCCGTCCTCGTCGACGGCGGGGCCGAACGGCGCGTCCCGTTCGAGATCGGGATCGCGGCCCGCCTCGTAGGCCTCCTCCGGGCTGTAGAACCGGACCGGTTCCGCGGTGTCGCGCGCCGGTTGCGAATCCGTCCGCGACACCTCGGGTTCCAAGCGGAAGCCAAGACGTGGATCGACCCGCTCCCGATCGGCAGTCGCCGCAGGGGCGTCCGGAGTCCGGCCCGCCCGTGGATCGGCAGTCGCCGAATCGTCCGGGCTCGCCATCCAGCCCAGCCGCGGATCCGGCACCGCCGCAGGACTTTCCGGCCTGCCACCCGCTGCCTGCCACAGCTGATCGGCAGCGGACCGCTGCTGACGGGCGTCCCAGTCGGCCTGCCAGGCGCGACCACGAACCGCGTCGACCGAATCGCCGTCGCGGGTGAGCGGTCCGCCGTCGGCCACCGAATCGGCCAGTCCGTGCAGGAAATTCGCCCGGTTCGCGGCAGCGTCGGCCTGCGCGTCGGCCTGTTCGGCGCGGCGGCGGGCGGCCCGTTCGGGCGTCTCGTCGCGGCCGCGATCCGACGGCGTGCTCCGGCGGGGGTCGCCGTCGGCGGCGGGGCCGACCGGCTCGTCCGCGCCCATCCGGTCGAAGCCGCTGCGGTCCGGCCAGGCCCGTGGCGCGTCGGGATCGTGGCGCAGATGCGGGCTGTCCGGGTCGACGCCTGCGCCGGGCAGGACGCGCTGCACCTCGGCCAGGAAGTCCGCGAAGGTACCGCGGTTCGCCATGACCGTATCCAGCGCCTGCTGGATCGCGACCGCCCGGACATGGCCGAAACTCTGCCCCTTCGGGTGCGCGCCGATACCCACACCGTCGAGCACCTGCTGCGTCATCGGTGGCGCGTCGAACAGGAAGACGTCACCGTTGCGGTCGCGGTAGTCGCGCAGCCACTGGGTCACCTGCTCGACATCAGCCATGTCACGCACGTAGACCACGATCGCGTCGGACCGCTCCGCGGTCGGCGAGGTGATCTTCGCGGTGCGCACACCGGGAAACGCGTCGGGCCGATCGATGATGTCGCGCACCAGGTCCCGCATCAGCGCGGGCGCGGCATCGATGCGGGGATTCACGTACACCCGGTAGTCCACGGGAATCCGGCCGAGCTCGCCGGTCCGCTGGAAATGCACGAAATGCCACGGCATCAGCGAGAGCACGTCGGTCTCGCCCGGCTGCATCGGCAGGTTCATCCCGGCCTGGAGCATCGCCCGGCGGACATCGGATCCGTTGTCGACGATATCGGCGATCGCGCGGGTGTAGGCCTGCGCGTCGGTGACCGTATTGGGTTCCGGCGCATTCGAATACAGGTCGTAGACGTCCATCGGGTCGCGGATGGAGTCCCGGTTCGCCCAGACCTGATCGAGCAGGTTGTCCAGGCTCTCGCGCGACAGCGGCGGCGGCTCCATCCCGGCGTCCCGATAGGAAGCGTCGCGCAGGTCGCGCAGCTCGTCGAACGACAGGTCGGGGTGCGCCCGCCGCAGATCGTCGAGGGTGCGCGGCGAGCCCGCGTTCGCCGGTCGCAGCGCGTCCCCGTCGACGGCGGGACCGAACGGCGCGTCCCGCTCGAGATCGGGATTGCGGCCGGCCTCGTAGGCCTCGTCCGGACTGTAGAACCGGACCGGCGGATCGGCGATGTCGCCGCTGTCGTTGCGCGACAACGGCTCCCACGGGCTGTGGTCGCGCACGCTGTCCTCGAGCGCGTCGCGGACGGTCTCGGGCGAGTTCCGGGAGAGCAGCTGGTCCATCGCGTCGGCGATGACCGCACGGCGGGTGGCAGGGTCGGCCGCCGCGAGCCGGTCGCCCAGTTCGCCGTCGAGCCGGGTCACCAGCGCGTCCAGCTGGTCACGCAGATTCCGCAGGTCACCGCCGGGATCGAGCGCGCCGGGTTCGCTCAGGGTGCGGCGGATGTGGTCGACGACGTCGTCGGCCCGGCCGGCCACGTCGAGATCAGGCCGCGGCGGGACGCCGTCGCCCTGGTCGGGTGTCCGGCCCAGCTCGTAGGCCTCGTCCGGGTCGAGCAGCCGGACACCGTCGCGGCTGCCCGCGCCCGCCTCGCCACGGTCGGCGGCGAAGGCGAGGCGGGGATCGGCCGCGGGCGAGCGCGGATCGCTCTGCGGCGCCTGCCGGTCCGGGGCGGCCGGGGCCTGCCGTGGGTCAAGGCCGCGCGGCTGCACGGGATTGCCGTGGGAGTCCATCAGGACCGCCGACACCGTGTGCAGGTCACGGGGCGTCGGCAGGGGGTACGGATGCCGTGCGCCGGTGCGCGGGTCGAGGATCTCGACGCGATGCTGCCCGGTCGCCGGGTCGAGCCCGACCACCATGGCATACGGGGCGCCACCGACGATCAGCCCCTGGCCGGGGCTGACGAACTGGTCGACCACGAACGCGCGCGGGCCGGCGCCGCGGGCGATGTCGCGCGGGTCGGCGTCCGCGGCCATCCGCATCAGCTCGTCGACGATGCCCTGGTGCCGGGGCAGGTTGCCGCCGGGATCGGGGAAGTCGTGCAGCGGACCGCCGAGCGCGGCTTCCAGTTCCGCGCGTGACCTGCCCTGCTCGCCCATTCGCTGGTCGTCGGTCAGGTCGCCGAAATCGGCACGCGGACCGGCCGAATCGGCCGCACCGTCGTCGGCCGCGAGACCCGCGACGGCGTTGCCCGGCTCGAAGCTGCGCCATTCGCCGCCGACCAGTTCCGCCGGCTGGTCGGGCAGATTCCGGGTGCCGACCTCCTTCGTCGGCGCGTGCACGGGCGCCCCGATCAGATCGGCCAGCTCCTGGGCCCAGCTGCCGTCGGCGCCCGCGTGGCACGACATCAGCCGGACCGGAGTCCCCCGCACATAGTTCGGGTTGTCCAGGATCGTCTGGGCGATGACCGCCGGATCGACCCGGCCCTGGTGGCCCGGGCTCGGGTGGCCGGACCGGGTGCCGTGCACGATCACGTCGTGCATGCCCTCGTTGCGCAGGTTGTTGCGGACGTTGTCGGTACTGGCGTCGTTACCGATCGAGGTGGCGGTCGGCGTGTAGACCACGCGCTGGCCGTTCGGCAGCAGGTGATCGTAATCCGCGGTGCGGTCGGTGGTTCCGGCATCGGGATCGGCCCTGCGATCGGGCCGGTCGCTGCTCCGGTCGGCCGGGTCGGCCCCGGTCGGGCCCGGATCGTTGAGCGGGACGCCCGCGCGCCTGCGCGGCGTGCGAGCAGGCGCGTCCGTGCCGGGGGTGATCGGCAGGATCGGCGCCACCCCGGCCTCGGGGGTGCCGGGTTCGGCGGTGCGGGTCTCCCCGGTCTCGGCGACCTGCCGCTGCTGCGGTACCTCGCTGTCGGCATGGTCGGCGCGCACCGTCGGCTGACTGTCCGCGCCGGTCGAGCCACCGTCGGCCAGGCCTGCGCGGCTGTCGGCGGCCTTCGGGGCGGTGGTCTCCCGGTCGGGCGCGCCGGCGCGGGTGGGGTCGGCGGTGGCGTCGCCGTCGGCGTCCGCGCTGGAATCGGCCGTCCGGTCGACGGTGGTATCGGTCGTAGCGTCGGTGACACCGTCGCCGGATTCGGTCCGCAGCGCCGAGTCGGCCTCCGGCCCCGTCCCGGTGCGCAGGTCCCCGGCCACACCGCGCGCCGGCGCGGAAGATGCGGGGGCGCCGCGGGTTTCACCCGCCGCCGGGGCTTGCGCGGCGGGGGCGGGACTACTCGCCGCCGCGGACGCGGCCTGCGTGACGACGGGAGCCGCGGTGGCGGAATCCGCGCGCGTCGCGGTCGAGTCGGCCGCACCGGTGACCGGGGCGGTGGAGTCGGCTGTGCCGCGGACCCCGAGATCGCCACCCTGCAGCGCATCGGCGCCCAACGGAACGCCCGCGCGCTGCGCCTCGGGAGTGTTCACCGAATCACGGTGGCTCACACCATTTTCCGCCGTCGGCTCCGCTCCGGCCCGGCCGTCCGCGTCGACCCGGTCCTGATCGGCGGCGGCCTCGCCGGTCGGCGAATCCTCGCCGGTGCGGCGCGTGTCGGCGGCATCGCCTGCCCGTCCGCCCTCGTCGTCCGCGGTGACCTTCCGCTCGCCGGTGCCCTCGGATTCACCGCGGCCACCGGATTCACCGTCACCGCTGCTCGCGGCGGCGGGACGCATCGTCGACCCGTCGCCGCCACCCGCGCCGGAGCCGGAGGCACCGCTGGTGCGCACCGGTCCGTCGTCGCGGCTGTCGGTGGTGTTCGCGCCGTCCCTGGTGCCGTCGCCCGCGCGGTTCTCGCCGACGCCGGTGTCGTCGTCGGATCTGGTCCGGGTGTCACCGTCGCCCGCGCCGTCGTCGGTGCGGGTCGCGCCGTCGTCCCTGGTCGCGCCGCCGTCACCCTCGCCCGCGCCGTCGGACCTGTCGATCCCGACGATGGCGTCGATCTGATCGCTGAAGCTCGGCGCGCTCATCGTGTCGACACCGGGTGTGGCCGCGGCCCTGCCCGCCTTCCACGTGTGCGCGCCGGTACCGCTGAGGCTGGACAGCAGGCCGTTGGAGGCGCCCGCGGTGAACATCAGCGGGTCGTGGTTCATGAACGCCTTGGTCGCGTTGTCCCACGCCTTGTCGAAACTGCCGGTGTCGTGCCAGTCGATACCCAGCTGGGTGGCGATGGCGGCGACGTTGCCCGCCTCGGCGCCCATCAAGCCGGCGGCGGGGCCGGTGATCGCGGCCTTGAGCCACTTGTTCAGCCGGTCGCCGATGATCTTGTCGCCCAGCAGACCGGCGAACGGGCCCGCCGCCGCACCACCCGCGGCCGAACTCACCATGGTGACCAGCAACTGCCGGTGGTTGATCTCGTCCCGGTGGCCCTGGCTGACCTGCCAGGCCTGGGTGCCGAGTTCCTGCATCGTGCCGAGGATGAAGTCGATGGCCACGTGCCTGGCCAGGAACTTCAGCATGGCCTTGATGAAGGCCTGCCTGGCGACGCGCACCAGCGCGCGCACCAGGGTCTGCCCGAGGATCCGGACGGCGATTCGGGTGATCCCGATGGCGGTGGCCTGCAGCAGGGGCGACGCGGGCGTCGGCGGCACCCAGCACAGCGCGATCTCGGCCGCGAGCAGCGCCAGCGACGAGACGAACATGATCTTCGTGTACTCGATCTCGGTACCGGCGTCGAAGACCGATTTGGCGACCTCGTCGAAGGTTTCGGCCAGCTTCTCCAGCGACTGGTCCTTGTCGCCACCGTCGCCGGTGCGCATGGAGTCGAAGCCCTTGATCATCTCCTCGACACCCTGGCCGACCGGATAGGCGGCCAGCGAGGCCGCTTTGGCCGCGTCGATGTCGTCGAGGATCGCGCGAAGCTCGTCAGCCGCCTGCTTCCAGTCGCCGGACAGGCCCCAGAGCTGATCTTCTTCGCCCTCGGGCCACTCCATGCCCGCGGGGTACTTCAACCAGGCGAGCGCTGCAGGAAGTTCTGCCATGCGAAGTTACTCGAGTCACCAGCTCGAGTCGGTGGCGGAACCCGGCCGGTTCGGCGCCGCCTCGTACTGCGGCTCGGCGGGCGAATCCTCCAGTCGCTCCGGCGCGTTCGGCGGCGCCAGCGACGCCTCCACCGGCTGCGGAACCAGCAGATCCGGCATGTCGTCGACCAGGTCGGTGATCTTGGGCAGCCGGGTGTGGCCGTCCTGGATCGGCGAGATCATCGCCGCGGTCTGCCGCGCGACCTCGGCACAGGCCTGCTGCGCCGCCTCGGTCACCGCCCTGGCGATCTCCGGGTAGGTGAGATCGTCGATGTCGGAACTGAATTTGGTCTCGATCACCTTGAAGTCGGCGTTCACCGACACGGTGACGCGCTTGCGCACCGTCGCGCTGGCGACGATTCTGGCGCGGTCCTGCTGCACCTGCGCGATCGCGCGCATCTGCGCCTGCACGCCCTCGAGAATGTCGGCGAGCTGCGCCTTCGCGTGTTCGTTCGTCATGCTGGAACGGGCCCCTTAGCGCATACCGTCATAGTTGCCCTTTTCCATCTGCTCCAGCAGACGGGCACTCTCGAGCTGTCCGGTGGAGAACGAGTTCATGTTCTCCGCCATCGTCCGTGCGCTGTCGGTGCTGTTCGTCTTGGACGCGCCGTAACCGTTGTTGGCGTCGCCGTTGTAGAAGTTGTTGCCGAAAGTGTCACTGCCCCAGCAGGCACCGCGCGCGGTCGCCGCGGTTTCCAGCCGGTCGATGACCCCGTTGATCTGGTCGCGCACCGAACCCGTCTTGGCGGCGGCCCGCCGGAAGAGCAGCGGCTCGTACTGGAACTTCTCCGCCATCGCGTTCCCCATCCTCCAGCGTCGGTGCACCCGACCACACCACAACTCGTTTGCCTGCGCAACAGAATGACAGTGGTCGGCGAATACTTCGTTACGACAACATGAATGGTGAGTACCCACCGCACCGCGGGCGACACCCGCTCACCACCGCGCGAGGCGCTCCGCGTAGTGCGCGCGGACGGCCGCGAGCCGGTCGCGGTCGAAACTGCCTGGTTCGGCGGCGAACAGCGCCCGCCCTTCGGTCGTGACGAAGGCCGCCGCCGGTACCGACGGCGCGTCGACCGGGATGAACTTCAGCACTTCCGTCACGGCGGCGAGGGCGGTCGCCAGCGCGTGTCGTGCCGTCGCGGTTCGTTCCGGGTCGTCGGGTCCGGCCTGGTCGGCGCAGATCCGCGAATAGCGCAGCCACTCACCGGGATCGAGCAGTTGCGAGGGCTCGTCGGCGCCGAAGCGGACCTGCTCGGCCGGCGGCGGCAGGATCCGCTCGGGCAGCCGGAACACGTATTCGCGCCGCGTCCCGCACGCCGCGCACTCCCCCACATACCGGCTCGCAGGTCCGTCGGCCGTGATCACCGAACTGCGGAACTCGCACCGTGCCACCCCGCACGTCGCGCACGGCCGCAGCCGGAGGAACAGGCGCGCTTCGGCATTCGTGCGCGCCAGCGGTAGGGCCGTCGTCATGACTCGTCCTCTCCGTCGGGCCGCCCGGCGAGCTCGGGGTAGAACGCCCGCTCGGCCGGGCGCAGCCGCGCGATCTGCAACTGACCGGCGCCGCGGCAGATCGGGCAGACCCGCTGCTCGCGACACTCCGGGCACGGCTGCCGGACACCGGCGTCGTCGAGGACCCAGCCGCGGCCGCCGCAGGCCGGGCACCAGCCGAGCCCGTCGCACTCGTAGCAGAGCACGTGCCCCGGCTCGACGGTCGCCCGCGTGCGCACGGGTTCGGGCAGTTCCGCGGCCTGCGGTGCCCGCAGAGCCAGCGCCGGCGTGACACCCGCGTACACGACGTCGCCGGTCTCGGGCCAGACCCGCACATCGATGCGGAACCCGTCGCGGTTGCCGGTCACCACGATCCGCGCGGCGACGGTGCCCGCGCGTCGCTCCTCCGCGATGTCGAAACCGCCTGCGGCGAAGGCCTCGACGGTGCGGCGCACCGCCTCGTCCGCGGGTATCTCGGCGGGCAGGGCGGTCTGGGCGCGCAGGCTGAACCGGTAGCGCAGCGGATCGGTCCATTCGGCGACCTCGGGCGCGGCGGGCAGCGCGGAATCGGGGATCACCGCCGCCGGTGTGACCAGCGCGGCGATGCCGCGCACCTGCGTGAGCAGCGACTCGCCGAGTCTGCGCAATTCCGCCTCGGCCCCGGACATCTCAGCCATTCGTCCTCCGCCCACGCACCCTAGCCCACCTCACGCGATGGTCGACTCCGCACCGATCGCCGCGCCGTCGGCGTCGGCCTCGGCGTAGTCGATGGAGCAGTCCAGCCCGGCGGCCCTGGCGGCCGCGACGAGCACCGCCAGCCGCTCCGCCGCCCTGGCCGGTTCCGCCTCGACGATGCCTTCCAGCAGATAGAAGGAGTCACCGGCGCCAGGCGTGCCCGCCTCGTGGCAGTACAGCTCGATGGTGTCGTCCCGGTAGGTGGTCTCGTAGCCGGTCCGCCGCAGGGTCATCGCCAGTTCCGGTTGCGCGAGCCAGTCCCGAACCAGCCCGAGCATCGTCTCGTGGCTGGCCGTCTCGATGTCGCCGTGGAAGCTCGTGCGGGCCATGCAGCGAGCATGCCATGTCGTCGGCGTCCACCGCAGCCACCCACCGTTCAGATCTCGTTAGCGTTGGCATGGTTCAGAATTCATGTAATGATCGAATCCGATTCACCCAGACGAGCCGAGGTGCGACATGACTCAACCGGTCGAGGTCTACATCAGCAAGCTGCGCGGCACCGGTGGCGATCTCGACGGCCTGGCTGGCCGCATCGACCAGATCCTCAGCACCGTGTCGGCCGCCTCCTCGGCGCACTGGGGCCGCTGGGGAGCCGACGAATTCGGGGAGAAATTCGCGGGCGGCGAGCAGGGCTACTCGGCGTCGGACACCAACCTGCAGGCCGTCGTTGCCGCGAAAGTGTCACTGCTGCAGTCCTATTCCTCCGCACTCGGCCAGGCCGCCGACCGGTTCCAGACGGCCGAACGCGCCAACGAGGACAGCCTGCGCTGACCTGACCGCACCGAACACGGCAGCACAGCGAACGGGTAGGCAGGAGCAACGATGGCGAACGAGGCGGCGCGCGCCCGGTTGGAAGAGCTGGCCGACACCGTGCGCGAAGGCATGGACGCCATCGCCAGGGCCCAGCAGGAGCAGGCACAGCTGACCGCGACCGCCACCGCGGCGGCGGGCCGGGTGAGCGTGGTGGTGAACGCGGAGAATGTCGTCATCCAGGTTCGCTTCTCCGACAACATCGACGATCTGAGCTATCCGGAGATCGCCCGCGCCGTCACCGCGGCGACCCAGGACGCCGCGGCCGCGATGCACCGCAAGACCAAGGACCTGCTCGACACCCTGCGCTCCGACACCGCCCGCATCCCGCGCCTGTCGGAGTACCTGCCCGGTATGCCCGATGTCCACGACATGATTCCCGAACCACCGCGCGCCCCGGTGACCCCGCCGAGCGCACGCAGGCGCGAGGACGAACCCGCCGACGGCACAGTGCGATTCACCGCGCTGTCGGAAGCCGCCGAGTCCGCCTGGTGATCGACTGCCAGCGCGCCCGCGGGGGTGATCCGTGTCCGGCCTAGCCTCGGTCTTCGATCTCGTCCCCGACTGGATCCTGCAGGCGCTCAATTTCGGCCAGGCCTATCCCAAGGGCGACGAGGACGATCTGTTCGCCCTCGGTGACGCGTGGAAGCAGGCCGCGGCGGACCTGCGCCTGCTCGAACCGGATCTGCGCGCCGTCACCGACGCCACCGCGAAGTTCTACAGCGGCGACGGCGCGGTCGCGGTGAAACAGGAGTTCGACAAGCTGTTCTCGGGCCCGCACTCGGTGGACGAGCTGGCCAAGGCGCTCGAGGAGCTGGGCAACTACACCCGCAACGGCGGCACCCAGCTCGAATACACCAAGATCATGGAGGGCAGCTTCGCCCTCATCACCGCGTACGCGATCTACGCGTTGATCGCGGCCTGGCCGTGGGGTTCGGCCGGGGTGCCACTGGCCTTGGCCGCGGGCCGGTCCGCCGTCGGTTTGGCGGCCAACCGCGGCCTCCAGCAGCTGGCGCTGGAGGCGGGCCGGGTCGGTCTGCGCAACCTGCTCAAGCCCTATCTGAAGCAGATCGCCATCGCCGGATTGAAGGCGGGCGGCATGGGCCTCGGCCTGGACGGCGGTATCCAGGCCTACCAGCTCGGGATGGGGCATCGCGACTCCTTCGACCTCGGCCAGAACCTGCGCACCGGATTCGAGTGGGGCGCGGGCGGTCTGCTCGGTGCGCCGGTCGGCATGGGGATGCACAAGCTGCTCGGCCGCACCAGCCTGAGCCCGGCCATGCGCGGCCTGATCAGCGGCGTGACCGGCGGCAGCGCAGGCGGCCTCGGCATGTACGGCGGCGGCCTCGTCTGGCAGGTCGGCGATCAGCTCGCACACGGGTACTTCGACGCGGACAAGATCGACACCACCTTCGATCCCAAGCTGGTGATCGTCGGCGCGGCCCTCGGCGGCGCGCACGGTGTGCGGCACGGTGCCGGGCTCGGGAACGCGCCGACGATGGATTCGCCCAGGATGTCGCCCGCGGGTGCGTCGTCGGCGAAGGCCCCGGTCGTCACCGAGGCGTCGGTGCGCGACGGCAAGGCGCTCTACCACGATCTGGCCAAGCAGACCCATCCCGACCGCTTCGAAGCCGGACCCGAGCAGAACCGCGCCCGCGACGTGTTCCAGCGCGCCAACGACGTCAAGATCGATTCGAAGGGCCAGTACAGCGACCAGCACGTGGCCCGGCTCGAACAGCTCCGCACGGAATGGAACAACGCCGGCGTAGCGCCACGTGACGGCAGCGCGGTGAGACCGTCCGAGGCGACGATGCGCGCCGAGGCACCGGGCCGCACCGATTCCGGCGCGCGCGCCGAGTCCACCACCCGCGCACCCGAATCCGGTGTCCGCGCGACGGATTCGGGCGCGCGAGTCGCCGATCGGCCGGGCCAGACGGCGCCGGAATCACGGGCGGGCGACCGCGCCCCCGCCAAGGACGGCGCCGCGCGAAGCGAGCCCGCGAAGAACGACAGCCGCGCGGGCGTCGCCGAGAAGAGCGGTGCCGAATCGAATCTCACGGCGACGTCCAAGGATCGTCCAGCCGCGGCCGCCGAGCAGCATCGGGCCGAGTCCGGTTCCGTCCAGGTCACCGCCGAAGCGCCGGCAGGTGCGGCCGAGCACAATTCACCGAAACAGGTTGCGCCGGAACATAACCGGGCCGGTCAAGCGGAGACCGGCCGCACCGTGCCGCCCGCTGCCGAACCCGGACGCGCGGGTGCCGCCGAGCCCGGTCGCGGCGAACCAACCACCGCCGAACCGGGACGCGCCGAACTCGCCGTCCCCGAGCAAGGGCGCAACGAACCGACGACCGTCGACCCGGTCCAGAGCATCACCGACAACGTGCGCGCCTGGATCGGCGAGCGCCCAGGGCGATTCGAGCTCACCTACACCGACGCCGAACTGGCCACGATCATCGGCGAGGGGCGCAAACTCGGCCTCGATCAGCGGACAATCGAGGACCTGGTCCAGGTCGGCTCCCGCACCGCCAAGCCGATCACCGCACCCGAACTCACCCAGCAGATACACAACTGGGTCGAGGTCGTCGCCGAGCGCGGCTACCCCTACAAGTTCGCCGACGCCGCGGAGTTCCGGCAGTTCAGCAGCGATCTGGTCGGCGGCCTGCGGGAGGCGGGCCTGCCGGTGGGCGACATCGTGGTGCAGGGCTCCTCGCTGCGCACCCCGCGGGCCAACGACGTCGACCTGGCCGTCTTCACCGACCAGGGCACCTTCGACCGCATGCTGGTCGACCGCTTCGACGGCAAGGTGGCGCTCAAGCCGGTCGGCGACGCACCGCGCACCCTGGTGCCGTTGCGTGAGCTGTCGCATCCGCAGCTGGTGTCGCTCGCCGAGCACATCATGACCAACCGCCCGCTGTACAACAGCGAGGCCAAGACCTTCGCCAACGCCACCCTCAACGGGATCATCAGTTCCAAGTCCGACATCAGCATGCCGCTGAAGTCGGTGAGCAAATCCATCCAGGAGCACTATCCGGGCCAGAACATCGAGTCGATCTCGATCCTGGTGCGCGACGGCCTCTTCGACACCAGGCCCGCGCTGCCGGTCACCGAACCGGGCACCCGCCCCGGCCCCGTGGTGGAGCCGCACCGTGGCACCGCCGCGAGTGTGGGCGAGTTCCACGCCGACGCGCGCCCACCGAATCAACCGGACCTGAGCACGCGCGAGGTCGTCCACGTGGTCGAGGACAACCTGGCCCTGGTCACCCCAGAGGACGTGGCCTGGAACCGCGACACCAAGCGCTTCTTCCTGCCCGACGGCCGCGACATCCGTATCCAGGTGGAACCGACGACCGGCGGCGCCGTCGCCGAGTTCCTGGCCCGCCCGGACGGCACCGGTTACGACGTGCACGTCGCACCACGTGCCCGGGACCAGGATGTGGTCCGCGGGATCGCGCACGAGCTCGCCGAGATCCGGCTCGCGCGGGAGCCCGAGATCCTTATCGATCCCGTGCAGGAGCGTCCGGACCGGATGACCGATCACCTCGGCGGTCGCTTCGCCGAGGTGCGGGTCCTGCTGAACAAGATCGACGCGGCCACCATCGACCCGGCCCGCGGCGACCAGCTGCCCGGCCTGCGCCGCGATCTGGCCGACCTGGCGCACCGCATCGACCTACGCCAGGGCAGTCCCGCGGAATCCCTGCTGGCCGGCCATGATCCGCTGCTCGCGCATCGCTATGCGCTCGAACGAGCCGGGCTCACCGAGCAGCGCCCGATCTTCACCGAATCTCTCACCGCGACCGAATTCGAGCGCGGCGGTGCCGCCCATCTGGCGACGCTGAGCGAGCTCGCGGTGGGCGAGCACGTGCGTGACCTGGTCGCCAACGAACGGCGCGGACTCGACGCGCGCATGCGCGAGGAGCTGACGCGGCGCATCTTCGACCCGATCTTCGAGAACCCGAACTTCCGCGAAGCCCGTCAGCACGTGCCGACCAAACACCTGATGGCCGCGCTCGATCCGCTCAATGTGGCCGTCAACGATCCGAATCCGGCACCGGCCCAGCGGGTCCGCGATCTGCACGAGGCCATCGACCGGTTCCATACCGCGATGCCGGAACCGTTCCGCGACGCGCTCGGCCCCGACGCGTTCCAGCGCATGTACGACGCGGCGGACGCGCTGGCCGCCGCCCCGAACCGGTTCGCGGGCGTGCTCGAACCACGCACCGGACGTCTCGAGGTCGACGGCGCCCCGAGTTCGATGAGCGAGCTGCTGCACAGCGTCGACCGGGCGAACCGGACCGCCACCTCGAACGGCATCAATATCGAGTACACCGTGATGATTCACGACCCCGTCCACGGCGTCTCGGCGGTCGAGATCATCCCCCGGCCCCGGCCGCTGCACCGGCTTCCGCTGGAGCAGAACTACTTCGGCACGGACAACCACACGGTGGCGCTCGTGCCCCGGCCAGAGACCGGAGTACCCAACGGGCACACCGTCGACGTCGGCGTCGGGCGCAGCGCGTTCGGTGTCGAGATGACGCCGCCCGCCGACCGCACCGGCGGCGGCCTGGTCGTGAAGACCGAACTGGCCGAGTCGTTCGCGATTCCGAGCCAGCGCAGGCGCAGCCTCGGCATTCTCGACCCCGGCCCGCTGACCGAGGCGGGCACCGTCCTCGTGTTCGGCGACATGCTCGGCGGCGGGCACATCCTGGGCGACGGCGGCACCGGCGGTGTCGGCCGGATCTTCGTCAACAATGTCAGCGCCAAGCTCCCGCCCGAGGCCTACCTGGCGATCGCGGGGAATCTGGAGCACACCCTCGCCCCCGGCGGCCGGATCGAACTCCAGTGGGACATGAAGTCCGAGGCGTCCGATCCCAGCAAGGGCACCCCGGGCGACCGCGGCCACATCGACGGCGACCAGCTGTGGGCCGCCCTGCTCGACCACTACGACAACCGGCCACCGTTCCGCATCGAGGAGTACACGGAATTCCCCGGCGCGGGCAACAACGACTACGACTACACCATCGACGCGGGCGCCAGCAATGTGCTGAACAAGGACAAGATGGACACCTTCTCCGCGCCAAGGCCCGACCACCGCATGGTCATCGTCTACGACCCCACGCTCAGCGGGCAGCTCGCTCCGCCGCGTCGGCGGTGACCCCGGCCAGTGTCAGCTGGTACAGCGCCGTATCCACATCGAACGTGTCGTCCACGCCGAACACCTCGACGACCTCGGCGCGGGTGGCGATACCGCGCTCGGCGGCCTCGACCAGCGCCCGGGCGGCGCTGCGCTGCCGCTCGCTCGCCTCGTCCCCGAGCAGCCCGGCCACCACGCGGGTCGCGGTATCCGCGGTCCAGATTCCGGGCACGGCTTCGGCGAGGTGGTCGGCCGCGGGTGACTCGCCCCGATACCAGGTGCCGTTGTCCCACCAGTAGCAGAACGACAGCAGGCCCTGGCCTGCCCTGGTGTTGAGGACGGGGTCCGCGACCCAGTCGGGCGCGCCCGCGTAGAGCGCGGGCAGCTCGGCGCCCTCGTTGTATCCGGCCTCCAGCGCCGCCGCGTTCCACACACCACCGGAGAGGACCGCGCGCCCGCCCGGCACCTCGAACACCGTCGAGCCGCTGTGCGAACCGCCTTCGAACCAGCCGAGCGCGGGCAGCATCCGCGGTCCACGCGCCGAGCCTGCGGCGGCGAACGCGGCCGCGATCACCGCCCAGCGAGCGCGCAGCAGCGGATACGGCGGAAAGTCGAACTCCGACATCGTCGCTCGCACACCGGCGGCCGCGTCGGCGCGGGCCAGCCGCGCCGCGTCGCCGGGCGCACGCCGCTGCCGGTCCCCGTGGTGCAGATAGGCGGCCAGCCACACCGGCAACCGGTCGCGCGGATGCGCGGCCAGATCGGCCAGGTAGACCTGCGGCGCGAAGAGCTGATCCGCCGGGAACGGTTCGTCGCCGTAGTCGTGGTCGACGTCGAGTCTGCCCGCGCTGCTCATCGACACCACCAGCCGCCACCACGGCCCGTCACCGTAGCCCGCCGACAACTTCCGGTGCTCGCGCACCGCGGCGAGAATGTCCTCGGTGGGCGCCACCCTGACCGTGCCGCGCTCGTGCTCGAACAGCAGATGAGTCACCTCGGCCGCGACGGTCAGCGCGAACACCGCGGTCAGCTCGCGCCAGCCGGCCGGCCCGAGCGCAGCGGACTCGCGGGCGATCCGATAGGCCAGCTCGGTGATCGCGTCCGCCGGGTCGGGTGCCGAGGCGGGCTCCGTCACCCGCGGACCGAGGGCGAACGGCACATCCGGATCGTCGTCGGAACCGGTCACGTCAGACACCTGCCTCCCAATGGGATTCGACGCGGGCCATCATCCGGTCGATGGACTTGCCGATCGCCGAGACCAGCGCGGACCCGGCCATCGGGGTCGCGACGGGTTCGTCCGACGGCAGGGCTATCGCGTACCGGCCGTCGTCGGGCAGGTCGCGCCAGACCAGGATGTCGCGGTGCATCCCCCGGGAGCCGAACATGGACTGATTCTGCAGGATGTTGACGGTGCCGGTGCGCTCGGCCGGAGTCTCGAAGAACTCCGCGCTCCGGTCGGCCACCGTGGTGTCGGCGTCCTCGAAGAACATCGATGCCCGCGGTGCGGAGTCGTTCGAGCGCGCGCCGGTCGACAGCGGCAGGATGCCCTGTCTGCCCGCCGGAGCCTTCGGCATCAGGTCGACGACCGCCTCGGCCAGCCCGTGCGGGCCGCACTCGCGCACGACGTATCCGCCGCTGTGCGTCGGTGTCTCGCCGGGCAGCTGGTGGACGATGTAGCCCCGCGCCCCCGCCCTCGCGGCGCGGGCCTTGAGCCAGTACTGCGCATCGTCACGGTGACGGTCGTTCCAACCACGCAGCCGCACATAGGCTTCCGGGCGTTCGAGGACCTCGAAGACGGTGCGGATCTCGGGATCGACGGTGTGCTGCAGCCGCTGCCAGGTCTCGTACTTCTCCTGCTCCCAGTCGTCGTGCAGCCGGGTGGTGGTCTGGAAGGTGAGCGGGCGCGGCAGATGGTTGCCGATGAACCGATTCCACAGCACGGTGAACTCGACATCGGTGAATTCCCAGGTGCGGCTCATGCCTCGGCCTCCGCCCGCGGGTAGCCCGGCGCGGTCGCCACGGCGGCTTCGACCGCCTCGACGGGAGCGGCCGCCGCGTCAGGCGCGACCGCGTCCTGCACCGCGGCGACGAGTCCGGTCACCGGGGTGGCGATCTCGTCCAGGCTCGGCAGCAGGTTGGAGAAATCGGGCAGGCCTGCCCGCGGGAAGATCTGGCCGGTCGCCGTCTCGGTGGTCTCCCCGACCGCGGCCGCGTCCGCGGTGACAGGCGTCAGGGTCTCGGTCTCGATACCGAGCAGCTCCGCCAGCGGCGACAGCGCCGGGTTCGCTGCGATCAGCTCGCCGACCTCCGGCGACTCCGACAGCACCTGCGCCAGGTCGGGGAACTGCTGGAACAGCGTGCCGAGCTGCGAGAGGTCGGGCAGGCCGGAGGTGGCGTTCGCGGACACCTGCTGCAGCGCGGTCGCCAGCGACGGCAGCGCCTGGGTCAGCGAACTGACGGCCGTGGTCACCGCCGACATCACCGAGGACAGGACACTCGACAGGTCACCCGAGCCCGAGCCGCTCGACCCGGCGACCGAGCCGGTGGATCCGGTCTGGCCCGTCGACCCGATCTGACCGTTCGTGCCCTGCGAGGTGTTGGTCCCGTTCTGCTTCTGCTGTTGCTGCAGGTCGGCCTGGGCCTGCTGGGCGGCCTGCAGCGCCGCCTGCTGGGCGGCCTGACTGGCGGCCGCCTGCTGGGCGCCTGCTCCGGAATTGCCGCTGCCCGCGCCACTCCCAGAGCCACCGCTGCCACTCCCAGAGCCGCTGCCGCCGCCGGCGTTGTTGCCGCCGCCATTGTTGTTTCCGGCATTGTTGTTGCCGGCGTTATTGTTTCCGTTGTTGTTGTTATTTCCGTTGTTATTGTTGTTGTTATTGTTCGGCGTGGTCACCGGCCCCTCGGGCGCCTTGGGTTCGGCCGTCGCCGGGAACGCCTTTTCGGTCGCCTTCACCCCGTTGACATAGTGGCGCTCATAGCGATCCCGGTTTTCCTGGAGATCGTCGTCGCACCTGTCTTCCTTGTCGATCGGCATGCACACCTTGGTCGCGTACAGCCAGTTCGCCGTGTACTCGAGGTTCCGCTGCATCATCGTGAAGGATTCACTCAGCGTCATGACCGACTGGCCGAAAATCGAGATCGCCTTGAGCGCGGCTTCACCGCCCTCGCTCTGCCACCGATCGCCGGTGATCTCGGCGAGCTTCTGCTCGAGGTTGTAGGCGGCGCCGTGCACCGCCTGGGCCATCCCCTCCCAGACCGGCGCGTCGTCGGCGACCTCGACCCAGGAGATCCGCTGACCCAGGTCGTACATGTCACGCCAGGACATGTTCGACGCGGCCCGCACCGGAATCCCCACGCCGACCGCCTCGGGCCCCGCTTTGCCGACCTTGCTGGCGGGCGGCTGCGCGGTCCCGATGTCGTAGTCGTGGTTGCCTTCGTCGTAGTTGGCCGGTTTGTAGTCGCCCGCCTTCGAGACCTCGCCCTTCAGGTCCTTCGCCCCCGGCTCGGGCTTCACGTCCTTGAGCTGGCCTTTGAGTGTGGCGATCCGGTCACCGGAGGCCTTGTCGGTTTCGGTGTAGGACTCCCCGGCCGCCTTGAACATGATGACCAGGTCCTCGAGCGAGTCGATATAGCGCCCGATCAGCTCCTTGGCCTGGGTGGCCTCGGCGATGAACTTGGTGCGCAGCGGCGGTCCGGCATCGACCTGGTGGCCGCCGAGCTTGCCCTCGTCGTAGTTGTTCAGGTCGGTGAACAGGTTCTGGCAACCCTTGAATACCTCGATGGCCTGGCTGCAGGCCTTGGCCGCCTCGAGCGCGGCGCCTGTCTCGACCTTGATCTTCGCCTTGCCCGCCAGCCCCGCCCAGGGAGAATCGCCCACGCTACCCGCTCCTCGAAACACCCCACCGACGTCCCTCGCCAGTCGGCTCGATCGCCTCGCATTCTAGTAAGCGAAGCGAAATATGCACAGCCACAGGGAAACAGCGGCCCGATCCTGGCTGAACATCCGGGTTCCGCGGACGATCCGGCAGCGACCGCCGATCTGTGCCAAACTCGAACGACACACTGAACGGCCGCCCAGCGGCTGTGCTCGAACGATGGATGAGGCCAGGATTGACGTCGCGATGGAACTGCTCATGACCGACCTGAGCGGCCTCGAACGGCGCGTCGCCGCCGACCGCGCGAGCACCAGGAGTCAGCGGCCGGAGGACTACCTGAAGCTGGCCGGTTCACTCACCGAACTGGCCCAGGCGCTGCTCACCACGCGGGACAACCCGTCCGAGCGCGATCGCACGGCCGAAGCGTTGGAGCCCGCACAGGAAGCCGTGGCGATCCGGCTGCATTGGCTGGTCGGTGGTTTCGTCTCCTACGAGTACGCGGGCGCGTTGCAGGACGCGCTACGGCTGTTCGAGCAGGCGACCAAGCTGGTCGGGCACCGGCAGCTCGCGACCAACACCATTCGCAGTGCCTGTTCGGCGTATCGGCAAGTGGCGCAGGACTATCCGGATGTCTCGGCGATGTGCGCCGACGGGTTGTCCAAGTGCGGCGTGTGGTTGATGCGGCTCGATCACGAGGCTGCGGTGGCCGCGACCGAGTCGGCGGTGCGGATCCGGGCGGCCATGTACGCGCGGTCCTCGGAGCAGCCGGGCAAGTACCTGGCCAGCCTGAGCACGTTGCTGCGGACGATGATGGTCGGGCGCTCGCGCAAGCAGGCGATCGCGAGCTATCGCGCGCTGTATTCGGAGCTCACCTCGCCGGCGAGCACGGCGAAGCTGCGCGAGACCAGGATCGAGGACCTCGATCTCACCCTCAAGACCACCCAGGCGCTGAACAAGCTCGGCGCGCCCACCCTCGAACGCGCGGGCAGGTTGACCCAGCAGCAGATCCTGTACCAGTCGGGCGGCGATCTGGCGACCATCGACGAGATCAACTGGCGCCTGGCGCTGGTTGGCCTCAAGCCGCTGGCGGCGGGCGCGATGCCGGAGCCGCCGTCGCGGCCGGTGGAGATCTCGGCGACCTACGGCGCGATCGCCGTGCGCTGCACCGCGCCGGACGCGCTGATGCAGGTGCGCACCGCGATCATCGCGGCGTTCGCCCGCGACGGCGCCGAGCAGGTGGACGCGGGACGGTTCGCCGGGGTGCACGAAAAGCATTGGGGTGTCAAGGAACCCGTCGTCAATCCGGCGACCGAGCTGGGCGCCGACGTGGTCCTCGTCGAGAAGTCCTCCGGCAGCTGGATTTCGGTGAAGAGCCTGAACTGGGAGATCGGCGGGCTCGGCACTCACCCACTCGCCGTTCGCCTCTCGGAGAAGTGGCCGGTGCTCACCGTCGCCACCATCGAGAACATCTCCTACGAACTGTGCCTCTACGACAACGGCGTCGCCACCCAGTACGCCGCGCTCGGCAGGCCGAGCGGCCAGGCGCCGCTCGACGCGCCGCTGGCCCCGCTGGATTTCGCGACACTGGCCGACTACGGCGCCGACTACGCCTCCGAAACCCAGGTTCGCGCGGCCTTCGGCAACGCGGAGATGTTCGCCAAGGTGACCGAACTGCCCGGCAGCGGTATCCGCCAGGCCGCGGAGAACCGCCCGCTCACCGAGTACGGGCCCGACATCCTGTTCTTCGGCAAGTCCTGACCCGGACCCGGCGCCTGGCATGATCGGGTGCTGTGCGAGTACTGCTGCAGCGGGTGACCAGTGCCCAGGTCTCTGTCGAGGACAAGGTTGTCGGCCGGATCGATCCGGCCGAGGCGGGCGTGCCACACGGCCTGCTCGCCCTGGTCGGCGCCACCCACACCGATACCGAGGCGACGGCGAAAGCACTGGCCGACAAGGCCTGGCGACTGCGCATCCTCGACGGCGAACGCTCCGCCGCCGATCTCGGCGCACCGATTCTGGTCGTCAGCCAGTTCACGCTGTATGCGAATACCGCCAAGGGCAGGCGCCCGTCCTGGAACGCGGCCGCGCCCGGTGACCTCGCCGAACCACTCGTCGACACCTTCGCCGATACGCTGCGCGAACTCGGCGCGACCGTGGCGACCGGGCACTTCGGCGCCCACATGCAGATCGAGCTGACGAACGACGGCCCGGTCACCATCCTGCTGGAAGGCTGACCGGGCCGTCGTCGAAAACTGCTGCGCGCGAACTACTCCGGACGCAGGGTGAGGATGCGCGGGCCGTCCTCGGTGACGGCGACGCTGTGCTCCCAGTGCGCGGCGCGGGAGCCGTCGGTGGTGACGACCGTCCAGTCGTCGTCGAGCGTCTTGGTCTCGGTGGTGCCGAGGGTGAGCATCGGCTCGATCGCCAGCACCGAGCCGACGACCAGGCGGGGACCCTTGCCGGGGGCGCCTTCGTTCGGCAGGAACGGGTCCATGTGCATCTCGCGGCCGATGGCGTGGCCACCGTAACCGTCGACGATGCCGTACTGGCGACCGTGCTCCTTCTCGGCAGCGCGAGTGCCGAGCTCGATGGCGTGCGAGACGTCGGTGAGGCGGTTGTCGGGCAGCATCGCGGCGATGCCCATCTCCATCGACAGCCTGGTCGCCTCGCTCAGCAGCCGGTCGGCCTCGATGATGGGGCCGATGCCGAAGGTCCAGGCCGAGTCGCCGTGCCAGCCGTCGAGGATGGCGCCGCAGTCGATGGACACGAGATCACCCTCGGCGAGGATTTCCGTCGCCGAGGGGATGCCGTGGACCACACGGTCGTTGACCGAAGAACAGATCGAGCCGGGGAAGCCGTGATAACCCTTGAACGACGGGACGGCGCCCGCGTCACGGATCGTCTGCTCGGCGACCTCGTCCAGTTCCAGCGTCGACACGCCGGGCTTGGCCGCGGCGCGGACGGCGACGAGCGTCCGTCCGACGATCGCGCCGGCTGCCGCCATGGCATCCAGCTCGCCCGCCGAACGGAACGGCACGACCTTCTTCTTACGGCTGAAGACCATCAGCGGCCAAGCGCCTGCAGTGCCCGCGCGTTGACGTCGTCGACCTCGCCGACGCCTTCGACCGTCACGACCAGACCGTCGTAGTACTCGAGCAGCGGCTCGGTCTCCTCGCGGTAGACGCGCAGCCGGTTGTCGATCACCTCTTCGGTGTCGTCGGCGCGACCGCGGGCGAGCATCCGCTCCTTGAGCAGCGACTCGGGCACCACGAAGCACAGCACGGCGTCGAGCTCGGTGCCGTGGTTCTCGAGGATCTTCTTCAGCGCGTCGCCCTGATCGACCGTGCGCGGGTAGCCGTCGAGCACGAAGCCGTTCGCGGCGTCCGGCTCGGCGACGCGCGCCTCGACCATGCGGTTGGTGACATCGCTGGGGACGAGGTCGCCCGCGTCCATGTACTTCTGCGCTTCGCGACCGAGGGCGGTCTGCTGGCTGATGTTCGCGCGGAAGAGGTCTCCGGTGGAGATGTGCGGAACGCCCAGCTTTTCCGACAGCAGGACGGCCTGAGTACCTTTGCCGGCACCCGGCGGACCGAGCAGAACAACTCTCACTTGAGGAACCCTTCGTAATTTCGATTCATCAGCTGGCTCTCGATCTGCTTGACCGTGTCGAGACCAACACTGACCATGATGAGCACCGCGGTACCGCCGAACGGCAGGTTGGCCACCGCACCCGAATTGCCCATGTCGAGGAACACGTTCGGGAGCACGGCCACCAGACCGAGGTAGATCGAGCCAGGCAGGGTGATGCGGCTCAGAACGTAGTTGAGATAGTCGGCGGTCGGCCTGCCGGGACGGTAGCCCGGGATGAAGCCGCCGAACTTCTTCATTTCGTCCGCGCGTTCCTCCGGATTGAAGGTGATCGCGACGTAGAAGTAGGTGAAGAACACGATCAGGCCGAAGTAGATGGCGATGTAGACCGGGTTGGACGGATTCACCAGGTACTTCTGGATGATCTCCTGCCACCAGCTCGGCTCCGTTGCCGTGCTCGACCCGGTCAGCTGCGCGATCAGGTTGGGCAGGTACAGCAGTGAGGACGCGAAGATCACCGGGATGACACCGGCCTGGTTGACCTTCAACGGCAGGTAGGTCGACGAACCGCCGTACATCTTGCGGCCGACGACGCGCTTGGCGTACTGCACCGGAATCCGGCGCTGGCCCTGCTCGACGAAGATCACCGCCACGATGATCGCCAGCACGGCGGCACAGACGAGACCGAAGACCAGGCCACCTCGGGTGTCGAGGATGTTCTTGCCGTCGATCGGGATGCGCGCGGCGATACCGGCGAAGATGAGCAGCGACATGCCGTTGCCGACACCGCGCTCGGTGATCTGCTCACCGAACCACATGACCAGCGCCGCACCGGCGGTCATCACCAGGACGATGATGATCATGCCGAAGATGCTGGTGTCGGCGAGGATGTCCTGCTGGCAGCCCTGGAGCAGCTGACCGCGCGCCGCGAGCGCGACGAGACCCGTTGCCTGCAGGATCGCCAGGGCGATCGACAGATACCGGGTGTACTGCGTCATCTTGGTCTGGCCTGCTTGGCCTTCCTTGCGCAGCTCCTCGAAGCGCGGGATGACGACGGTCAGCAGCTGGATGATGATGCTCGCGGTGATGTACGGCATGATGCCGATCGCGAACACCGAAAGCTGCAGCAGCGCACCACCGGAGAAGAGATTGATCAGCTGGTAGATACCGGCGGACTCACCACCGGAGACCAGCTTCACGCAGTCCTGGACTGCGCGGTAGTCGACGCCGGGGGACGGCAGCGCGGCACCCAACCGGTACAGCGCGATCAACCCCAGCGTGAAGAGAATCTTCCGCCGTAAGTCCGGAGTCCGGAAGGCCGATACGAAGGCGGAAAGCACAGATCCTCCTGGCGAACGACATGGTCATGCCATGCGACTGAACCAACACCGCATCGTGTGGATACGTCAGCCGATGACGAGCTTGGCAGACAACACTTGAACTCTAACAGTGACACCGGACGAGCTCTCGACTCGTCCGGTGTCCACTGCTAACTACAGTACCGTCAGGCCAGTTCGGTGACGGTGCCACCGGCGGCGGCGATCTTCTCCTTGGCGGAGCCGGTCACCTTGTCGGCGGTCACCTGGACCGCGACACCGATTTCACCATCGCCGAGGACCTTGACCAGCTCGTTCTTGCGAACGGCGCCGGCAGCGACGAGCTCGGCCTTACCGACCGTGCCGCCCTCGGGGAACAGCTCCGCAATGCGGCCCACGTTCACAACCTGGTACTCCACGCGGAAGCGGTTGGTGAAGCCCTTGAGCTTCGGCAGGCGCATGTGCAGCGGCATCTGGCCACCCTCGAACGCCGGGGAGACGTTCTTGCGGGCCTTGGTGCCCTTGGTACCACGACCGGCGGTCTTACCCTTGGAACCCTCACCGCGACCCACACGGGTCTTCTCGGTCTTGGAACCCGGCGCAGGACGCAGGTGGTGCAACTTGATGGTCATGTCAGACCTCCTCAACTGTTACGAGGTGGCGCACGACGTTGATCAGACCGCGGTTCTGAGCGTTGTCCTCACGGACAACCGTCTGGCGGATCTTGCGGAGGCCGAGCGTACGCAGGGACTCCTTCTGATTCGCCTTGGCGCCGATGGTGCTCTTGATCTGGGTCACCTTGAGATCAGCCATGTCAGGCTCCCTGTCCTGCACGCGCACGCAGCATGCCCGCCGGAGCGACATCCTCGATCGGCAGACCGCGACGCGCGGCAACCTCTTCGGGACGCTGGAGCATCTTGAGCGCGGCAACCGTCGCGTGAACGACGTTGATCGCATTGTCGCTACCGAGCGACTTGGCCAGAATGTCGTGAATGCCAGCGCATTCGAGCACGGCACGCGCCGCGCCACCGGCGATCACACCGGTACCGGGCGAAGCCGGACGCAGCATGACGACACCGGCCGCCGCCTCACCCTGAACCGGGTGGGTGATGGTCGAGCCGATCATCGGGACGCGGAAGAAGCCCTTGCGAGCCTCCTCGACACCCTTCTGGATGGCCGCGGGAACTTCCTTGGCCTTGCCGTAGCCGACGCCGACCAGACCGTTGCCGTCACCGACGATCACGAGGGCGGTGAAGCTGAAGCGACGACCACCCTTCACGACCTTGGAGACGCGGTTGATCGCGACTACGCGCTCGAGCTGGTTCTTCTCGGCAGCCTGGTCCCGACGGTCACCGCCGCGACGGTCGCCGCCACCGCGACGATCGCCACGGCCGCCCTCGGGGGCATTGCTGTTCTGTCCGGCGGGTCCGCTGCCGCCGTCACGCCGCTGACGTCCCGGCATCAGACGTTCCTTCCATTCGAAATAACAGTCATCAGAACTTCAACCCGCCTTCACGAGCGGCATCGGCCAGCGCCGCGATACGGCCGTGGTAGTCGTGACCACCACGGTCGAACACGACCGCCTCGATACCGGCAGCCTTGGCACGCTCGGCGATCAGCTGACCGACCTTGGCGCCCTTGGCGGACTTGTCGCCCTCCAGCGCACGCACATCGGCCTCGATCGAGGACGCGGCGGCGATGGTCTTGCCGACCGAATCGTCGACGAGCTGGGCGTGCAGGTGCCGCGAGGAGCGGTTGACCACCAGGCGCGGACGCTCGGTGGTGCCGACGACCTTCTTGCGCAGACGGAAGTGACGGCGGGTCTTCGACAGACGACGCTTCGTGGAAACGTCCTTGCCCAGCGGAATCCGCTTGGCCTTCTGGTTTTCGGTTTGCGCCATGATCACTTACCCGTCTTTCCGACCTTGCGGCGAACGACCTCGCCGGCGTAGCGGATGCCCTTGCCCTTGTACGGGTCGGGCTTACGCAGTCCGTGGATGACAGCGGAGATCTGGCCGACCTTCTGCTTGTCGATACCGGACACGGAGAACTTGGTGGGCGATTCCACCGCGAAGGTGATGCCCTCCGGGGCCTCGATCGGCACCGGGTGGCTGTAACCCAGGGCGAACTCGAGGTTCGAACCCTTGGCGGCCACACGGTAGCCGACACCGAAGATTTCCATCTTCTTCTCGTAGCCCTTGGTGACACCCTCGATCATGTTGGCGATCAGGGTGCGGGAAAGGCCGTGCAGCGAGCGGTTGGCGCGCTCGTCGTTGGGACGGGCGACCTCGAGCTCGTTACCTTCACCCTTGGTGACGGTGATCGGCTCGGCCACGGTGTGCGACAGGGTGCCCTTGGGCCCCTTCACCGTGACGACCTGGCCGTCGATGGTGACGTCGACGCCGGCCGGAATCTCGATGGGCTTCTTACCAATACGCGACATTAGTCCTGACCTCCCTTACCAGACGTAGGCGAGGACTTCGCCGCCCACGCCCTGCTTGGCCGCCTGACGGTCGGTGAGCAGACCGGTCGACGTGGAAATGATCGCCACGCCGAGGCCGCCGAGGACCTTGGGCAGGTTGGTGGACTTCGCGTACACACGCAGACCCGGCTTCGAGACGCGACGCAGGCCCTGGAGGCTGCGCTCACGGCTGGGGCCGTACTTCAGATCGACGACGAGGGACTTGCCCACGGTCGCGTCTTCGGTGCGGTAATCGGCGATGTAGCCCTCACGCTTCAAGATCTCGGCGATGTTCGCCTTGAGCTTGGAGTGGGGCGCCTTCACCTGATCGTGGTACGCCGAGTTGGCGTTGCGCAGACGTGTCAAGAAGTCTGCGATCGGATCAGTCATGGTCATGGTTAGACCTCGACACCTTTCTCGCTGCGGTTCCCATGCAGCATCTCCCCGCTTTCACGAGGCGACCGTGGGCCTACAACAATTCGGCTGGTCCGGACGGCACTTACCGACCGGATGAGTTCTCGTTACGAGCTCTCGGCGCCTGGACCGTCCGCCTACGCGAGGCGCCAGCGGACACAGTGGTGCCCAGGCAACCGCTCTAGTGTAGGCAATGCCGTGGTCAGGACAAAATCTGGGGCTCGTCCGCGGCCTTGGCAGTGAGCAGGATCGCCACGGCCGAGACGACGGTTGCCACGATCAGCATCATCTCGCCGCCGACCAGCATGCTCAGCACGCCGCCGAAGAAGGCGCCCGCGGCGAAGGATCCGTACTGCAGCGCGTAGCCGAGCCAATCCCGGGAACTGCCGCCGCTGACGTGGCTTTCGATGCCCTGACTCAGCTTCACCACCGTCCCGGTCGCGTAGCTCAGCGGAACGCTGGTCTCGCCGTTCTTGACGAAGGCGGTGTTGAGCGCGCCGACCGCGAACGCGACGAAGGCGATGGGGATGAACCCCACCTCCTGCCCGCCCGTGCGGTCGAGGACCCAGTCGACGACGGCCGCCACGGCCAGGGCCGCCGTGGTCACCACGGCCGCGCCGTAGCGGCTGTCGCGCCACACCCGCCGGCGCAGCAGCGAGGCGACGAACACGCCGAGACCGAACGAGAAGAGCAAGGTGATGGCGCCGGTCGCCAGGACCACGTCATTGTCGAACCAGCCGAGTACGGCGCGCTCGGTATTTCCGGTCATGAATGTCACGAAATATCCGGCGGAATGCGTGTAAGCGGCAGCGCCGATAAATCCGGCCAATACCGAAAGAAAGGCGACCATCGGCATCGCGCCGGTCGGCATCCCCCGGTAAGCGGGGCGGTGGGCCAGGTCACGCCCGGTTTTCTCTGTGGTTATCGTCACAATCCCACTTCCTCCGGTTGTCCCGGAATTAGGGATCATCGTCGACACCCGGTTGCGCCACATTTCCGCGCAACAATCCCGACAGTAGCGACGAAGTGGCGTGCCGACCACCTCGGCGCGGAAATTATCGGAAGAAGCACAGGGTCCGCCGAAATACTTAACCATGCGTTAACCGAACAATTCGAAATAAATTCAGGGCCGGAGGGTAAGGAGCAGGGTCGCGGCGGCGGGCGAGCTGGGCCGATGGGGCGAATTCCGTTCGGCGCCAACTAGTTTCCTGAAGTAAGCATGTGATAGCTTCGCGAGGTTCGTCCGATCTGCGCAGGAGGCTCGGCAGTTGTATTCGCGCTCTTGGCGCCGTGGAACTCGCCGCAGCTGGACCCGCGTTCTCGCTGTTCTGCTCGGCCTCGGCGCTCTCACCGTCCCGGCCCCCGCCGGCGCGGCCGATCCGTACGTCGATCAGCTCGCCGAAGCCGCGAGCACCCCGGCAATGCAGTGGTCGGACTGCGAAGACGGCTTCTCCTGCACGTGGGCGCAGGTGCCGCTGGACTACCACCGCCCGCAGGGCGAACAGATCGAGCTGGCGGTGATCAAGCTGCCCGCGACCGACCCCGGTCGCCGGATCGGCACCCTGTTCGTGAACTTCGGCGGGCCTGGACCGTCGGGCGTCGACCGGCTGCGCGAGCGGGCGCGGTGGCCGTGGTTGTTCTCCGAGGAACTACGGGCCCGGTTCGATCTGGTGTCGTGGGATCCGCGTTCGGTCTCGCGTAGCGCGCCGACCAGCTGTTTTGCCTCGGCCGATGAGCAGGAGGCCTACTTCGCGACCTTCCCCGGCACCCCGGCAGGTCCCGGCGACGAACCGGAGTTCTTCGCCCGGTCCGCCGATATCGCCGCCCGCTGCGGGGAGTCCGCGGGCCCGATCCTGGCGCACGCTTCGACCGCGAATACCGCCCGTGACCTGGAATTGCTGCGACGCGCGGTGGGCGATGCCGCGCTGACCTATCACGGCATCTCCTACGGCACCCAGGTCGGCGCGGTCTACGCCAACATGTTCCCCGGCCGGGTACGGGCGATGGCGCTGGACGGGTCGCTGGACTTCGAGGGCAATGTGAGCGGGCACGGCGCCGACCTGCCGCTCGATACCAGGCAGGGCGTGGCCGATGCCATCGCCGAGACCTTCGACGCCTTCCTGCGCGACTGCTCGGCCGCGGGCCCGGACTGCGCGTTCTCGGCGGGCGACCCGAAACTCAAGTGGATCGCGCTCGCCGAACGCGCGCGACCGGCCCCCATCGTGGTCGACGGCACGCCGTGGACCTACGGGCAGATCGTGGCCGCCGCGGGCAGCCTCGCGCGCCCGGACACCTACGCCGACCTGGCGATGCTGCTCCAGCAGCTCTTCGACGCCGGAACCTCGCTGCTCCCGGCCCTGACGCACGACGCGATCTTCGCGAAAGAGCACCCCGGCAACCGGATCGAGGCGTTCTATTCGATCCAGTGCACCGACAGCGCCGTCCCGACCGACCCCGCCGTCTACAGCCGGGTCGGCGCCGTCGAAGACCTGCGCGTCCCCTATTTCGGTCGCACCGCCGTCTTCAACGCCACCCCCTGCGCCTTCTGGCCCGCCCTCGACGCCGACCGCTACACCGGCCCGTGGAATCGCGAGACGGCCGCCCCGATCCTGGTCCTGAACAGCAGGTACGACCCGGCGACGCCCCTGCGCGGCGCCGTCGCCGGTGCCGCCCAGCTGGCCAACGCCCGCGTGGTCGTCGTGGAAGGCGCGGGCCACAGCAGCATGTACGTGCCCAGCACCTGCGCCGAGCACGTCAAGCGTGACTACCTGTTCACCGGCCAGCTCCCCCCGGCCGACCTCCGCTGCGGGATCGACCGGTCCCCCTTCCGCTGACCTGCGGGGACATACCGGTCAGCGGGTCACGCACACCATGCTGAGCAGCGGGCCGTAGGGATTCTCCGCGCTGCCCGCGAGGACGAGCAGTCCACCGACCGGGCTGCAGAGGACATCCAGGCTCGACGAGCCACTGCCAGCGACCGGCGTTTCGGCGTGGGCGGTGGTCGCGGTGACGGCGGGGGCGACAAGGAACAGGGCGAGGGCGGAGGTTACGGCGAGCTTCTTCATCGCTCTACCGTGCCCGTCCGCCCTCGCGGTGCGCACGCCCCGACTTGCCGGGGCATCGAATCCGAGGGCACGACTCCACTCGAGTCCGTGCCCTCGGATATCGGGCCCGTCAGCCCGCGTTGCCGAGTACCACCGGATGCGCGGGATCGGTGCAGACGGCGATCACCGGGCTGGCCATCAGGAAGCCCCCTGTCGCGGTACCGGCCGCGGTCGCGGGGCCCGCCGCGAACCCGAGGCCGAACACGGAGCAGCTATACGGCAGTGCGGGCGCGCCAGGGTCCTTGATGACGACGCCGGTTGTCAATGGATCCAAGTTGGGATCGATCTGCGGGGCAGCGACAGCGATGCCTGATCCGAGGGCGAGCAGGGACGCCAGCGCTCCTAGTGCGATGGCCATCCGGCCGGTGTGGTTTCTCATCGGAATCTCCTTGGTGCGACCGCCGACAGCGGCGGTGGTGGTGTCGGCCACCGGTCGGCGGCACACCCCAAAATTACGGCCTGAACAGCGGCTATCTCTTCCGTGAAGGCACCGAATCCACTCAGTGCCAACACGGATTCCCTGGGCTGTTGTGCGCCGGATTCCGGCGGAGGATCCTGGATGAATCGGGTAGTCGGAGGCTCTTCGATGACACCTCGCACGGTCGCGCTCATCGGCGGCGTCACGGCCTGTGCCGCCGCGCTGAGCGTCGCCGTCGTGCTGTCGGTGGACTGGTCGGAGGCTGCTCTCTACGACCCCGCCAGGATCCTGCTGTTCGGTCCGCGCGAAGCCTTCGCCGCGGCGCAGACTTCGCCCAAGTTCAGCCGGGTGGAGCTCGCGCTGTTCCTGCTGACCGGGGCATCGTTCGTGGCGTCGGGACTGTTCACCTGGACGAAACGGCCGCGCGACCTGGCCGGACCACTCTTCGTCGTGGCGGGCATCGTGTGGCTGGCCTGCTGTGTCCGCCGGTCGAGCGACCCGATGCTGTTCACCGCGGGCGCGGTGCTGACGAATATCTATCTGCCGGTGATGCTTCCGATTCTGCTCGGCTTCCCGACAGGCCGGCTGCACCAGTCGTGGGAACGCTGGTATGTCCGGGCCTGCTGGGTGCTGGCCGTGTTCGGGGTGTCGGCCGAGTGGCTGTTCTTCGATCCGCGGGAGGTGCCAGCGCCGCACCGGTCGACCTCGGTCAACCTGCTGCTGATCCGCCACGATGCGGTGCTCGCCGACCGGATCCAGCTGACCGTCGGCGCGGCCGCCGTCCTCCTCGCCATCACGATCATCGCCGTGGTGATCAAGCGCTGGCGATCCGGCACGGCGGCCTATCGAGCGGGATTCACCCCGATCATGGTGCTCGCGACGGTCGCGGGGGTGAGTACCTTGTGGATCCTGGCGACCGCCGCCCGATTCCCCGGATCGGTGCACGCCTGGACTCTGAATCTGCGCTACATCCCGCTCGTACTGCTACCTACGGCCATCGTCTTCGGACAGGTGCGGTATCGCATGGCGCGGGCCGCGGTCGGTGACGCCATGGTCGAGATCGGCGCGGCCCCGATCAGTTCCGGCTTCGTCGAGGCACTGCGCCGCGCACTGCACGACCCCACCCTGGCGCTGTGGACCTACAACGCCGAACGCGGCGGCTACGTCGACGACGAGGGGAACATCCGGGGACTGCCGCATGGCGGCGGTCATCGGGTGGCGACGATCCTCGAACGCGACGGCGCAGCGACGGCCGCACTCGTCTACGACAAGCAGCTGCAGAACGAACCCGAACTGCTGGCCGCCGTACGTGGCGCGACCGAGCTAGCCCTCGATCACGAACGCCTGCGCAACGATCTGCAAGCCCAGCTCGCCGAGGTGCGCCGCTCCCGTGAGCGCATCGTGGCGGCGGGCGACGCCGAGCGCCGCCGCGTCGAACGCGATCTGCACGACGGCGCCCAGCAACGTCTCGTCGCCGCGGCGCTGCTGTTGCGCCGGGCCCAACGCGCCGCCGACACCGAAACCCAGGGTGACCTGGTGACGCGCGGCGCCGCCGAGCTCGACACCGCGCTCACCGAGCTGCGCGAACTGGCCAGGGGCGTATTTCCGCCGATCCTCGCCGAGCGCGGTCTCACGGCCGCGCTGACCTCGCTCGCCGAACGCTCCCCCCTCCCCGTGCGCATCCACGGCACGCTGGTGCCGCGGCCACCGGCCGGGGTGGAACTGGCCGCGTACTTCATCGCCGCCGAGGCAGTCACCAACGCGGCCAAGCATTCCGGCGCCACGCATGTCGACATCGAGGTGCGCCTGGTCGACGACACGGTGCGGATGACGATCGCCGACGACGGGCGCGGCGGCGCGCAGATCCGTCCCGGCGGCGGACTCAGCGGATTGTCCGATCGCGCCGCGGCACTCGGTGGCCGGCTGAACGTCGACAGCACGCCCGGCGCGGGCACGGTCCTCACCGTCACCCTCCCGGTCCATTCGGGCGACGCGCCATGAGCCGCCCGGGTGTTCAATGGAGATGCGCGGAACACGCGGCGAGGCGGTGACGCATGGGCGGATGTGACCTCGAACCCGGCACGGTGTTCGCGGGCTACACGATCGAGCGGACGCTCGGCGCGGGCGGCATGGGATCGGTCTACGCCGCTCGCCATCCGACCCTGCCACGCACCGTCGCGCTCAAGGTGCTGCATCCTTCGCTCACCGCCGACGACTATGTCCGCACCCGATTCGAGTTCGAAGCCGATCACGCCGCCCGGCTGGACCACCCCGCCATCGTGGCCGTGTACGACCGCGGCCGCGAGGGCGATCGGCTCTGGATCGCGATGCAGCTGGTGCCGGGGACCGATGCCGCCCGGCTGCTACACGACGGGCCGGTGGCGCCGGACCGGGCCGTGCACATCATCGAAGCGGTCGCGGCGGGACTCGACTACGCGCACCGGGCCGGGGTGTTCCATCGCGACGTCAACCCGGCGAACATCCTGCTGGCCACGCCGACCGAGCCGGGCGAGCCGGAACGGGTGCTGCTCACAGACTTCGGCATCGCCAAAGCGCTCGACGACACCGTGCACCTCACCACCGCCGGGATGATGGTCGCCACCCTCCGCTACGCGGCCCCCGAACAGCTCGAAGGACGGACCATCGACCATCGGGCCGACGAATACTCGTTGGGCTGCACCCTGTTCCACCTGCTCACCGGCAGTCCGCCCTATCCGGGACCGAGTCAGGCGGCCATCATGAACGGCCACCTCAACGGCCCGATTCCACAGCCGAGCGCGCTGCTGCCCACCCTGCCGAAAGCCTTCGACGCGGTCATCGCCCGGGCGATGGCCAAGCGCCCGGAGGATCGCTATCCGGACTGCGGCACCTTCGCGGCCGCGGCGCGTGCGGTGCTCACCGCGGCGGCCGAGGACACCGCCGAACACCCGACGATCCGCTACCAGCCCGCCGATGCGGGCACCGCACCACGGTTGCGCGTGGTGCTCGCCGACGACTCGGCGCTACTGCGCCAGGGCATCGCCCGCCTGCTCGAGGACGAGGGAATGGAGGTGGCCGGGCAGGCGAGCGACGCGGTGGCGCTGTTGCGCCTGGTCCGCGCGCACCGGCCTGATGTCGCGGTCGTCGACATCCGGATGCCGCCGACCTGCACCACCGAAGGCATCGACGCAGCGGTCGCCATCCGTCGCGACTATCCCGGCACCGCTGTTCTGCTGCTCTCCCAGTACATCGAGACCGAGAACGTCCTCGACCTGCTCTCCGGCGGCGCACGCAGCCTCGGCTACCTGCTCAAAGACCGGGTGTCCGATATCGACGAGTTCGTCACGGCCCTGCAGCGAGTCGCCGCGGGCGGCTCGGCGATCGATCCAGACCTGGTCGCGCGCCTGGTCTCCCGGCCACACCACGGCGCCCTGCCGCTCGACGAACTCTCCCCGCGCGAACGAGAAGTGCTGCGGCTCATGGCCGAAGGACGCTCCAACCGCGCGATCGGCGCGGCACTGTTCCTCGGCGAACGCACGATCGAAACCCACGTCCGCAGCATCTTCGCCAAGCTCGGCCTACAACCCGAACCCGACGACCACCGCCGCGTCCTGGCAGTCCTCACTCACCTGCGAGTAGACAACTGACTCAGCTGAACAGGCAGAGCAGGTCATACAGCGGCGGCTTCTCGACACTGCCCGTGGCAAACAGCAACTGCGCCACCGGCGAACAGATCAACGCCGTCTCCGACGACCCCGTCCCACCCTGCGACGACCCCGTACCGCCCTGCGACGACCCGGATTCGGCAACAGGAGCGGGCGCGACAGGAGCGGCGGAGGCGACGGCGGGCACCGAAACCAACGCACACGACAGAACAGCAACAGCAACAATCTTCTTCATGCGCCAAGAGAACACGACGAAGCCCATCGACAAGAGTGAAATCCAAATATTTCACCCATGTTCCGGAAACGCGCGAAGGCACGGACTCCCTGGTGGAAGTCCGTGCCTTCGTTCGTTATTCGCCTAGGCGGCTGCGCTCACGAGGAGCGCGGGCTCACCAGGAGCTCTTGTGCACGCCCGGGAGCTCGCCACGGTGGGCCATCTCGCGCAGGCACACGCGGCACAGGCCGAACTTGCGGTACACCGCGTGGGGGCGGCCGCAACGCTGGCAGCGGGTGTAGGCGCGGACCGCGAACTTCGGCTTGGCGTTGGCCTTGTTGACCAGTGCTTTCTTGGCCATGTGCTCAGTTCTCCTTGAACGGGAAGCCGAGGTGCTTGAGCAGCGCACGGCCTTCTTCGTTGTTGGTCGCAGTGGTCACCACGGTGATGTCCATACCGCGCGGGCGGTCGATGGAATCCACGTCGATCTCGTGGAACATCGACTGCTCGCTCAGGCCGAACGTGTAGTTGCCGTTGCCGTCGAACTGCTTCGGCGACAGACCGCGGAAGTCGCGGATACGCGGCAGCGCGATGGAGACCAGGCGGTCAAGGAACTCCCACATGCGGTCGCCACGGAGGGTGACCTTGGCGCCGATCGGCATGCCCTCACGGAGCTTGAACTGCGCGATCGACTTGGTGGCCTTGCGGATCTCCGGCTTCTGGCCGGTGATCAGCTCGAGGTCCTTGACGGCACCGTTGATCAGCTTCGCGTCGCGGGCGGCGTCACCGACACCCATGTTGACGACGACCTTGACGACGCCCGGGATCTGCATCACGTTGGCGTAGTCGAACTCGCTGGCCAGCGCGTCCTTGATCTCGGCGCGGTAGCGCGCCTTCAGCCGGGGCTGAGTCTGCTCAGAGGTGGTCATGTCAGATGTCCTTCCCGTTCTTACGGGAGATCCGAACCCGCTTGCCGGTCTCTTCGTCGGTGCGGTAGCCGACGCGAGTCGGGTTACCGTCGGAGTCGACGACCATCACGTTGGAAACCTGGATGGGGGCTTCCTGGGTCACGATGCCACCCGAGGAGGCGCCACGCTGGTTCGCGGAATCCGCGACGTGCTTCTTGATGCGGTTCACGCCTTCGACGAGAACCTTGCCGGTCGCCGGGTAGGCCTGGATGACCTTGCCCTTGGCGCCCTTGTCCTTGCCCGAGATGACGAGGACGGTGTCACCCTTGTGCACCTTCATGGTCAGAGCACCTCCGGGGCCAGCGAAACGATCTTCATGAAGCGCTTGTCGCGCAGCTCACGGCCGACCGGGCCGAAGATGCGGGTGCCGCGAGGATCGTTGTCCGGCTTGATCAGCACGGCAGCGTTCTCGTCGAACTTGATGTAGGAACCGTCCGGACGGCGGCGCTCCTTGACGGTGCGCACGACGACAGCCTTGACGACGTCGCCCTTCTTGACGTTCGCGCCGGGGATGGCGTCCTTCACGGTGGCGACGATGATGTCACCGATACCGGCATAGCGACGCGACGAGCCACCGAGCACGCGGATGCAAAGGATTTCCTTCGCCCCGGTGTTGTCGGCGACGCGCAGTCGCGACTCCTGCTGAATCACTTCAGCACCTCCTGGACCTGGATGTATACGTACGCCGGATTGCCGACCCGACGCACATGGTCAGTCACCCACCGGACGCGCGCCTGCCAGCGGAAATACCTACCACTGGGGGTTCACTGCCGGATTGCGGGCGCAGAGCTCCCGCAGGCAACCGGTCTAGTGTAGGCGAATCCCCAGGTCGACCCAAATCGGGGTCGTTCCCACAAATCTGAAGCAGATATGTTTCAAAGCCATGTGGGCGCGGTCACGCCGTTGCTACGGTCCCGCGCATGAAGCTCTCCCTGCCGACCACCCGCCGCCTCGCGACCACCGCGAGCGCCTTCGCCGCCGTGCTGACGATCGCCGCGCCGCACGCCACCGCGGGCCCGATCATCGACATGCTCACCGACACACTCACCGTCGGCTGCACCTCCAAGATCGACGTCGTCGGCCTCGACGACTATGTCGGCGCCCAGGTGGACTTCGTCGCCAACGGCAAGTTCTTCGCCAGCGACACCGTCGACCTGGAGGTCACCGTCGGCGGCGCCACCGTGGCCAAGGCTACCGCCTACTACCACGTCGAAACCGAGGTCGAGGTGCAGCTCTCGCTGCTCCTGCACGCCACCGGCGCCCCGCTGATCACCAAGCGGGTGCCGACGGTCATGAAGATCGTGAACGCGGGCAGCGGACTGGCCTGCGACCTGGCGACCGGTAGCTCCGGAATCTCCTCCGACTGACCAGCCGCGATCCGCCGGTACCCCACCGAGTGGCCGTCGCGCCGGTAGCCTGTGCGAGCTGGTTCGCAACGAACAGGGTGCGGCTGCCGCATCGGGGAAGGAAAACCTGTGACATCGTCCGGTCGTCGTCCGTCGGTCGTGGATCGCCGCGCATTCCTGATCGCCATGGGCCTGGTGCCCGTGGCGGCCGCGCTGGCCTCGTGCACGTCCGACAACCCCGAAGTGCAGCTCACCGGTGTGGACATGGGTGGCGGCGATCCGGCGATCCGTCCGCAGGACGACCTGTACCGCCACGTCAACGGCGCCTGGCTGCGCGACTACCAGCTGCCGCCGGACAAGGCCTCGGTCGGCGCGATCACCGACGCCAACGACCGCACGCTCGAGCAGCTGCGCGCGATCATCGAGGGCATCAAGGATCCGAAGCAGGGTTCCGAGGCTCAGCAGATCAAGGATCTCTACGACGCCAGGATGGACCTCGACGAGATCGAACGCCTCGGCATCACTCCGCTGGCCGGCCTGTTCACCGCGATCGACAACGCCACGGGCAAGCCCGAACTGGCGAAGGTCATGGCCGAGGCGCCGATCGCCGGGCTGATCGGGATGGGCATCGGCATCGACCGCAAGAACTCCAAGGCCTATATCCCCAGCGTCAGCCAGGCCGGGCTCACCCTCGGCGAGCAGTACTACCGCAAGCCCGAGTTCGCGGCGCAGCTCGCCGGCTACCAGACCTACCTCGAGCAGTTGTCCAAGGGAATCGACCTGCCCGACCCCGCCGGGGTGGCGCAGCGGACCCTCGACCTGGAGAAGCGGATCGCCGCCGCGCACTGGGACAGCGTGCGCCTGCGCAACACCGACGCCACCTACAACCTGATGAGCTGGCAGGAACTGACCGCGCTGGGCCCGCAGTTCGACTGGGATCCGTGGCTGGCCGGTATGACCGACCGGCCCAAGTCGCTGTTCGACAAGATGGTGGTCGGTCAGCCGTCGTTCATCACCGCGGCCGCGCAGCTGTGGAGCGAGGTCGACATCGCCCAGTGGCGCGACTACCTCAAGCTGCACATCGCCAACACCTACGCGCGCTTCCTGCCCAAGGCGATCGCCGACGCGCGCTTCGACTTCGTCGGCCGGGTGCTCAGCGGCCTGGAGGAGAAGCCGGAGATGTGGCGCTCCGCGGTGGGCGTCGTCGACGACAATCTCGGCGAACCGCTGGGAAAGCTGTACGTGGACAAGCACTTCCCGCCCGCGGCGAAGGAACGCGCGCTCGAGATGGTCGACGACCTGCGCGCCGCCTACCGCGAGAACTTCGCCAATTCGACCTGGATGTCGCAGCCGACCCGCGAGGCCTCGATCGCCAAGCTGGACAAGATCGTCGCCCAGATCGGCTACCCCGACAAGTGGGTCGACTACTCCTCGGTGCAGGTCACCCGCGGCCGCCTGATCGAATCCCTGCTCGCCATCAACACCTTCGAGTCCAAGCGCGCGTTCGCCCGCCTCGGCACCGAGGTGGACAAGACCGAGTGGGGCATGTCGCCGCAGACGGTGAACGCCTACTACAGCGCGACCACCAACCAGATCGTCTTCCCCGCCGCCTACCTGCAGCCGCCGTTCTTCGACAAGGACGCCCAGGACGCGGTCAACTACGGCGCGGTCGGCTCGACCATCGGCCACGAGATCGGGCACGGCTTCGACGACCAGGGCTCCAAGTACGACGGTGACGGCAACCGCCGCGACTGGTGGACCCCCGAGGACCGCGCCGCCTTCGACGCCAAGACCCAGCAGATCATCGCGCAGTACGACGTGCTGGTCCCCGAGGGCGCGCCCGAGGGTCAGCATGTGAACGGCGCGCTCACCGTCGGCGAGAACCTGGCCGACCTGCGCGGCCTGCAGATCGCGCTGGCGGCGTATCAGAAGGTCGCGCAGCGCACCGGCGCGCAGCCCGACTTCCGCAGCATGTTCTTCTCCTGGGCGCGGCAGTGGCGCGACAAGCAGACCGAGGAGGCGACCCTGCAGGGACTGCAGGACACGCACTCCCCCAACGAGTTCCGCTGCAACCAGGTCGTCCGCAATATCGCCGAGTTCTACACGACCTTCGGGGTCGTCGAGAGCGACAAGCTGTTCATGCCGCAGGATCAGCGGGTCACTCTGTAGGGATGATTCCCCCTCCGAAACCGATGTAGGTTAGCCTAGGCTGACTTACGCTCGACTGGTGCAGGAGGATGCAACGATGACGTCTGTTCGGACTTCGCGCGGCTGGCGGCGCGTGGCGGTGGCCGCGCTCGCCGGTGCGCTCGCCTTCGGCGTCGCCGCCTGCGGTTCCACCGACGATGCCGCGAGCTCGGGCGAGCCGGTGTCGATCACCCACGCGCGCGGCGAGACCACCGTGACCGGGACGCCGACGAAGGTCGTCACCCTGGGCAACCAGTGGCTCGACACCTCGCTGGCGCTGGGCGTCGTCCCCGTCGGCTACATCGACAACGTGTCCGCGGTGTCCAAGAGCACCCCGCCGTGGGAGCCCGAGAGCCTGAAGTCGGCCAAGGCGCTCAACACCACCGGCAATATCGCCGAGCAGGTCGCCGCGCTGGAACCGGATCTGATCCTGGCCGACCCGTTCATCGCCGACCAGAAGACCTACGACGAACTGTCCAAGATCGCGCCGACGCTGCCCGCGCTGACCAAGGACGCCGTCACCCCGTGGCAGGACCAGGTCACCGCGCTGGGCAAGGTGCTGCACAAGGAATCCGACGCGACCGCGGTGATCAAGAAGGTCGACGACAAGATCGCGGCGATCACCACCGCCAACCCCGGTCTGAAGGGCAAGACCTTCGCCAGCACCTGGCTGGCCAGCCCCGCGCAGCTGATGGTGCTGACCGACCCCAACGACGGTTCGGCCAAGGTCTTCACCCAGCTCGGCATGGGCATTCCGGCCAACCTCGCCGCCCAGCCCGCCAACCAGGGCCGCCTTGCGCTGTCGCCGGAGCGCGTCGACGAGCTGTCCGCGGACCTGCTGCTGGCCGGCTACTCCCCCGGCCTGGACGAGAAGTACCGCCAGCTGCCCGGCTACAGCGAACTGCCGTCGGTGCGCAAGGGTTCGGTCGTGTTCCTGACCACCCAGGAGATCAGCGCCATCAACCAGCCCACCGCCCTGTCGGTGCCCTACATGCTGGACAAGCTCGGGCCCGCCTTCGCCGCAGCGGCGAAATAGCCCCCGCATCACCGACGTTCGACCCCGGCAAGGAACTCGCTGTGCTCGCCTCCACGTACCCCGCCCAGACCCGATTCGCCCTGCGCGCGGGCGTCACCTGCCTCACCACCCCCGCGGGGGCGGTGCTGCTGAACCCGCCGCGCAATGTGAAGCTGACGGGCCTCGGCGCCGGTGCGCTGCAAGCGCTCAAGACGCTCAACCAGGGCCCGGCGACGGCGGCCGAGATGTCGACCGCCGCCGCCGGTGACGACATCACCGCGCTGATGCGCAAGCTCACCGACGGCGGCTGGCTGGCGGTGACGGTGCGTGACGGCGGCCGCGATCTCTACAGCATCCGCCCCTTCGCCGAGCCCGCCCCGCGTCCCGGGGCGGCACTGCCGACCTGGTCGGCGACGCTGTCGAAGTTCGCTGTGCTGCACCGCGATGCCCAGGGTTTCGTGCTCGAGCATCCGCGGGCGTGGTGCGATCTGCGCATCCACGACCCGCGCCTGCTCGCCCTGCTCGACGGCCCGATGGCCGCCGATTCGCCGGTGCCTGCCGCGGTCAAATCGCAGTTCATGGCGGATCTGCAGTGGTGTGGGTTCCTGGTCGACGGTGACGAGGAGGAGCACGAGTTCGCCACCCGCTCCTGGAACGCCCCCGACCTGTGGTTCCACCGCCGCAGCACCCTCGGCGCCCGCACGGTGACCTGGGACGACTTCGGCCCGACCCGCTGGGCCGACGGCCGCTTCCCCGAATTGCCTGCCCGCCGTACGCCGTTCGCGGCCGACCCGATCGCCCTGGCCCGCCCCGACCTCGCCGCTCTCCGCGACGCCGACCCCACCCTCACCGCCGCCCTCGAGGACCGCGTGTCGACCCGCGCGTTCGACGACGCGGCGCCGATCACCGCCGCCCAGCTGGGCGAACTGCTGTTCCGCAGCGCCCGCACCCGCGAGGACGGCTCCCGCCCCTACCCCTCCGGCGGCGGCGCCTACGAACTCGAGGTCTACCCGGTCATCAGCAATGTCGCAGGCCTGGACAACGGCATGTACCACTACGACTCCACCGACCACGCCCTGCGCCTGGTCGCCGCAGCCGACGCCCCCGCCGTCCAGAAGCTGCTCAAATCCACCTCAGCCACCCTGGCCGGCGGCGCGGAACCCCAAGTCCTGCTGCTGGTCTCGGCCCGCGCGGGCCGCGTCATGTGGAGCTACGAACAGGTCGCCTACGCCAACATCCTCAAGCACGTCGGCGTCTTCATGCAGACCGTCTACCTGACCGCCACCGCCATGCACCTCGGCGTAGTCGCCCAAGGCTTCAGCGACACCACCGCCTTCGCCACCGCCACCGGCATCGACGAACTAGAGGAATGCAACGTCGGCAGCATCATCGTGGGCTCCCCCGCCCGCTGAGCCGACGGCTCGAAATCTAGGGCGCGAAGATCTACGCCCACGATGCGGAGGAGTTGCCGGGCGGTGGCTGTGACGGGAGCCGTTTCAGCGTAGGAGGTTTCGCGCCGGCGATGATCTGCATCACACCGTGCAACCGGCGCCGGGGTCGGCTCGTCCATTAATTTGGACGTGCTTCCTATCGGATCGGGGGACTCATGAACGACTGGTCGGCGCCGACGCGGGGTGCCAACGACGCGTTGCGGGCGCAGATCGATTCGTTGCTGGACTCGTTCACTGCCGAGAAGTCGGCATTGCTGGACGCGCAGGCGCGGGCGACCGAGCCGGTGAGCGTGTGGTCGGCGGACAATCTGGTGCGGGTTTCGGGCACGGTCGCCGGGGTCTCGGAGGTGCATATCGCGCCGGAGGCATTCAAGCGCGCCACCCCGGAGTCGCTGGGCCGATCGGTCACCGAGGCCATCGCGAGGATGGCGGCCGAGGCCGCGACGGTGCAGGAACAGGCACTGGCACCGCTGACCTCGGGAATGCCCGACCTCCCCGACCTGATTCCGGGCGCTCCCAGCATGAAAGATCTGATCGCCCAACTCACCCCGCCCCCTCCCCCTGAGCCGGAACCGGTCGCCGAACCGCGCAGGCTCGTCGAGGACACCGACGACGAAGAGGGCGAGTACTTCCGCAACCGCGGATACCTGCGATGAGCTCACTCAACGTCGACCCCGCGGCGCTGCGCGGGACCAAACCGTCGTTCGACTCCGTCGCGGCCACGATCACCACCGGCGCCCAGGCGCTGGCCGCGGTGATCGCGGCGGAAGGCGAATGCTGGGGCAACGACGAGATCGGCGAGGCCTTCGCCAAGAACTACACGCCCGGGGTGGAACCGGGTCAGAAGGCCGTCACCGGCTTGGCCACGGTCATGACCCAGACCGGCGCGAACATGGTCACCATCGCCGACGCCCTGCAGAACCAGGACACCGCGGGCGCAGGGGGAATCAACACGGCGGCGAGCGCTCTGTAAATGGGCATCGAGATCCCCGACGAGCTGCAGTGGGTCGCGAAATACATTCTCGGCGCCGGTGATTGGCCCGAAGGCGACGAGACGGCGATGCGCCGGGTCGCCGACGCGTGGACCGCGATGGCGCAGACCCTCGACACCGTCGACGACAACGCCGCGGTCGCGCTCAACGCCGCGCTCACCGCTTTGTCGGAAGGCGAAACCCACACCACCATCGCGGCTTTCCGCGACAAACTGCTGTCCGGCGACGAGGCGACACTCACCGCGGTCCGCAAATGGTGCGAGAAGCAGGCCGAACTCCTCGACGACGGCGCCAACGACATCGAGCACACCAAGCTCGTGATCATCGGGACGATGATCGTCACGGCGGCCGAACTTCTCGCCGCGGGTTTGACCGCGTGGACCGGCATCGGCGCCGTCGCCGGTGTCGCCGCCCGAGTGGCCGCACAGGTGGCGGTGCGGGTCGCGATCAGACAGCTGATCGCCCGCATGCTGACCCGCGGCGCGGCGAAGGCGGCCGCCAGATTGGCCCTGCGCGGCGCCGCGTTCGAAGCACTCGAAGAGGGCGGCACCGACCTGAGCGCCCGCCTGATCCAGGTCTACAACGGTGACCGAGCCCTGAGCAAGTTCGGCCTGACCGACCTCGGCCTCGCTACTTTCGGCGGTGCCGTCGGCGGTGCGGTCGGCGGCGTCCTCGGGGGCGGCACCAACGTACTCGCCGATGGACTGTCTTCGACGGCAGGCAAACTCGCGGGCAAAGTGGTCGGCGGCTCCGTCACCGAACTTGGCGCGGACCTGTCCGCCCAGGTCGCCGCCGCAGGCGTCGGCGCGGCCTTCCTCGGCCAGGAATTCAACCTCGATATCGGCGTCGACACCTTCACCAGTGCGGGCGCCGGCGGTATCCAGAGCACGCTCGAATCCAGCGCCCACGGTGGAAATGCCACTGCTCCAACAGTTCCCGAACTGGGTACCGTCGCTCCCGGCGACACCACCCCCGCCTCGACCGACGCACCTTCCGGTGACCAGCCCCCGACCGGAACCGACAACGGCACCCCCGACACCCCCAGCGGCGAACCGACCACCCCCGCATCAACGGGCGACCCGAGTTCCCCCACCGACGATGCGACATCGCCGCAGAACACCGCGACCGCGGATCCCGCCACCGCGAGCCCGAATGGCAACGGCGCGAACGGAACTCCCGCGCCAGGCGACTCCGCGCCTACCAGCCCCAACAGCGACAGCGCCCCGGATACCGGGAACACCTCACCGACGCCGAACCCGGACACCAACGGGTCACCGGCTACCCCGAACACCGGCGACGCCACACCATCCAGCCCGGAAAACAGCGCGCCGACCCAAACCCCGGCGCCCTCAGACACCACCTCGGCAGGCCCAAGTACTCCCGTGACACCATCGCCTGTCGACGCCGCGCCGACCAACGGCACTCCGCCCACCGGCGACACCACCCCGACGAACGCCACTCCCCCAACCGGCGACACCACCCCCACAAACGCCACTCCCTCCACCGGCGACACCACGCCGCCGTCCACCCCGACGAACGGCGCGACACCTGATACGCCCACCCCGGGCGAGACCACGCCCAACACCCCACCGAACCCGCCCGCACAGAGCCCGGCGACCGACCCTGATCAGGCGAATACCCCTCCCGCGCAACAGGCTCCGACCTCGACCACACCGAACGGCGTCACCCAACCAGAGTCGGCCCCCACAACAACCCCGGCGACACCACAGACACCGCCCGCCACTCCCACCACACCGGCCACGCCACCCGTCACCACGACACCGGACACCCAACCGGCCACAGCAACCCCCGCCGCGACCACGCCCGGCATCAGCCCCACCACAACTCCGTCGAACCCCGCGACCACCCAATCCGCGCCCGCAGACACCACCCGACCGACTTCCCCCGACACGTCGACCGCTGCTGCCACCACCGCAACGCCGGTATCGCAAACCGGAACTCCCACGCCCGCAACCACTCCAACGACGACGCCACCCACCACCCCGACTTCCACGCCGACACCACCGATCACCCAGGGTCCGACCGCCACCTCCGCGCCGTCGTCACCCAGGCCGACCACGCTCGCGCCGACCTCCAGCACCCCGGCATCTCCCCAGTCCACCCCGCCGACGCCCACGTCCCAGCCGAACACCCCCGCAACCACACCGAACCCGCCCGGCACACCGACATCGACGCCGACCAACCAGCAGGATCTCGGCACCAACCCCACACCGCCGCAATCCTCGAACCCCACCCCTCCAGCTGCCGGACCCGCCACGACAACACCCAACTCCACGACGCCGCAACAACTCCGGCGGAGCAGACAACCACCCCCGCTACCACCCCAACGCGAGCGACCACGCCAACTCCGGTACCCACTCCCACAACGGATCAGAACCCGGACCCAGGCCACAGCCCCAACGCTCGCCCACTCCGCGACTCACTACGCAACCTGCCCTCACAAGACGGCCGAACCACCACCGTCGACACCAACCGCACCCCCTCCCAGACGCGCCCGCCCGCCTACCGAATCCGACGCTTCCACATCGGCGGCCAATGGGTCTCGGTCGCTACCATCCGCGCCTACATCCCCAACGCGCACCTCATGACCCCGGCCGAGTTGCACCAGGAGATCGAATACGCGCAAGCCGCGATCGACGCCACCTTCAACCACAATCAGGAACTACCCGGCGGCGACCGGCTCCTCGTCGACGTCGAGTTCACAACGAACCCCAACGCCGCCGACCTACGCCTGAACACCCAACAGCACCGATTCGACCTCGCCAACGACCTGCGTGAGCACATGGGTCTGCCACCCGGCAAACCAGACCAGCCGCTGAGCGAAGACGACCTCCGCGCCATCAGCAACGACATCGCCCGAGCCAACACACCGGCCCGCTTCACCAACCCCTCCGACAGCCGGGTCATGGCCCCGCATCGACTCGAGCCGGTCGAACAGGCGCGGTTCCAGCACGATGTCGAGGATCAGCTCCGCAACGGCAATTCTTTTGTGGTGGGTGCCGATCCACGCACGCATCCCTACGGGCAGTCCATCAACGATGGCGGTCCCACAGTCCCCGGCCGAAGCAATAACTGTCTCGATTGCTCACTGTCTGCATTGTCGTCGTTTTACGGCGTTCCCCAGGTTTCCGCCCCGCGGTGGCGGGACGCTCTACCTGATGGCAGCCGGGACAATCAGTCGGGCGAAGTCGGCGGGCCCGCACGCGCGGCGGCTTGGCTCGGCGAAACACCCCAGCACTTTGCGGGGCTGCCGATCAATACGCAGTTCCAAGCTCTGCACGATCACGTAGCGGCATTGGGCCCAGGTTCCTCAGCTCTTGTCATCAACACCTGGCAAGTCCACGTGAACGGAGTTCCCCAGTTCAATCCGGACGGCTCGCCGGAAATCGACGGCGCGCACGCAACGGTCATCGTCTATCCGCCAGGTGCAAGCGGGCCGGTATGGTGGGATCCGCAGTCCGGCCACACATCTGACGCGCCGCCGACCCATATGGTCGCAGAATCCTGCGCAATGCACTTCTACTCAGTCGACGCCAACGGAGGAATCAACAATGGCGGAGCAAGTTCCCACACAGGAACAGGCCCAACATCTGCTGGCCAAGGTCTTCGGTCCGAATCGGAAATTCCGGATGATCGAGACCAGACACGGCTGGGTGGGACGGGGAATCCTGACGGAGGAAGAACAGTCCCAGGGGATGGGTCTAGGCCTGGGGAACTACGTCCTGAACAAACACACCGGAGTGATCACAGCGCACCGGAGCTTGCCTCCGCAACTGATCGGGGAGGAATTCGACCAGGCGATCGAGACAGGGGGCCAGGTACAGGGATCCCAGGTGTGGCCACCACAGCACCGCATTCACCTGCAGAAGGCCTTCGAGGACGAAGCGACAGTGCACTACCAGGTCACAGTGATCCAGCTGGACCAGCCGGACGACCCGGGGACCACCCAGCTGGTCACGATCAACAAGGAAACCCTGTACTTCCAGCCGAGCGGCGGACCACTGTCGGACGCGACAGCATGGGCGGAAATGCTCAGCCGGACAACAGGATCATGGCCGACCGAGGGAGCAATCGAGCGGTAGCCGACCACTCCACCTCGACCTCCGCGCCATCCACCACAGCTCGCGTAGCCGCGCAGCCGGACGAAACTCCCAGCACCACAACAACTCCCACACAGGCGGCAGCACCCCAGCCCGTACCGACCACCGGGTTGCCGAATACCCCCGGAGCCACGCCGCACTCGCCTGATAACAGCGCAACCCCGCCCCCGCCTGCATCCGGCGCACCGACACCCCAGCAGATACAGAACGCGAACCGATCGCGTATCGCCCGCGACAACCTCCGCACCCGCATGCCGGACGGAGGCGTGCAGCCGGTTACTGAGCCCAGCGGTCGCCGACGTTTCACCTGGGGCCGGTACACCACCGCGCTCGGCGCACCCGTCTCCGTCATGCGGATCGGTATCCACCTCACCGGCGCGGCGAATCTCGACCCCGCCGCTGTCGCCGCCTTGCTGCAACGCGCCCAGTTCGCCGCCGACCTGCATTTCAACGGTGGTTTCCAGCTCGCCAACGGCGACTGGATGATGGTCGATCTCGTCCCGGTGACCAACCCCGCCGACGCGGACATGCACATGCAGGTCGACAGCTCGGGATTGCCCGGCACGACGCATCCGAACGTCGACTTGTCCGCACTGACCGCCCAGATACGCGACCAGCTCGGTATGGACCCGAACAGCGATCACGTGTCCCCTGCTGATCTCCAGCAGCTCAGCGCTGCTATAGATCGCGCCACCTTCACCCCTCCACCGCCACCTTGGCTCAGCAATCCGGCTCCCGGCACCACAGAGCCCGAGCTGTCTCGGCACACCGGCCCGGCTTCGTTGCCGAACCCTCGACACGGCGATGGTCACGCAGTACCCGACAACGGTCGACAGCTCCTGCCACCGCCACGCCCTGACTTCCGTGCCCCCGAATCCAACCCGCCCCCGCGGCACACCATCCCGACATCGACGCCGACGCGTCAGACCCCGGGACCGGTTGACAGCACCACACCCCATTCGGCTCCGCAAACACCGCACGACCCGCATTCGTGGGGTGCCCCGAATCCCAACCACCCATCGCGCACCGGTGGCCGACGACCGCTATGGCGAAGAATCCTCGGTCTCCCCCCGCGCGAACCCGTGGCGAACACCCCGGCCCCGCCGCCGACACCGAGCACCCCGCCGCCACCCACAACTCACCACGCTGCCGAGTTTCGGCCACCGATTGCGCCGCCCGCTGCCCAGCAGGTGGACGACGAATTCGGTGCCTGCGCCTATCGCTCAGGGCCTCCGTTCCAAACGCAGAGCATGAGCCATCAGTATGATGGCGAACACATCCCCGGCAATCAGGTCTGGGTAACGCCGCCTTCTCACGTCGCATACCTCGATGAGAACGGGCGCCGAGCGCTGCGCCTCGAAGTCCGAAATGGTCTCCTGTACACGGCAAACGGGGAACTGTTCGACACGAGCGCAGGCCAGACGGTGTGGAGCGGCGGTGGGCAAGCAATATTCGTGATGGACCAGCACGGAAACCTCTACGCCTCACTCGAACATTCGGCCGGCCGTTTCCACCATTCGAGCTTCCTCGCTGGAGCTCCAGTCGCCGCCGCCGGAGAACTTATCGTCTCCCGTGGAGTGGTGCAGCTGCTCACCGACTCCAGTGGTCATTACCGGCCAGAACGAGGCCACACATTGCAGGCAGTCGAACATCTACGTAGGCTTGGGATCCCGCTCAGCGCGGCCCAGGTCGAGTTCGAAGCGCCGCGATGAGGAAGGATTAGGGGATGGATTACTGGACCGGGATCGTTCAACGGATCTTCTACCATATCCAGTTCGAACCAGAGTTGAGCCCGAAGCTGGCGGCCCGGATTGCTACCGCGCTGTTGGTCGAACCGATCGAGTATCTGACAGCGGCAGATGAATATCAATCGCTCGCCGACGGTTTGCGTCGCCGGGCACCGTTGCCAACCCCCGTTCAGATGCGCCAGCCGGAGGACGAGCTACGACACTTCCTGGCGCAAGTCGTCGAGAACATGGATTCGATGCGTCCATGGCCGACCATTCCCTACACCCCCTTGCCCGCCGACTACCTGAGCGAATTCGGGAATGCCCGACCGATAGCCAGACTCGCGCTCACTGTCAACCAGGTGGAGGGACGCCTTGCTCGCGGATTCAATCGCGACAGCGAGGATGGACCATTCCTGCTCCTGAGAATGAGTTCGGGAACGATCGTCGGATTCTTCTCGCCATATTGGAACGGAAGCGACGACGTCATTGTCTATGCCGCCGACCCAGCTCATGACCCGGGCGAAGTTATCCGAGAATTGACCGATACCGGAAGAGTGGAACCGGGACGGATTTTTCAACTCGACGAACCAGGTATTCAGCCGAGCGCGACCCGTTATGAGACGACGCCAATACTTCCCGCATTTCAAGGAGAAAACCTTCCCGAGAACTCTGTATGGGATGGGAAACAGGTCCAATATCTGAACGATACAGCGCGGCAAGATTTCCGCCTGCACAGCTACGACGGCCTCCTGCACGACCACAAGGGCGAGTTGTTCGACACTACGACCGCACAGACGCTCTGGACTCCGCAGGGTGGGCGAGCAATCTTCATCATGGATCACAATGGATATTTCTACTCTGCGCCGTTCCATATTCTGGGCGAGTTTCACCATTCAAGCCTGTCGGCAGGAGCACCGGTTGCGGGCGCCGGGGAAATTCAGGCAGCAGCTGGACAAGTTCTCCTCGTGAGCGATCAAAGTAGCCACTACCGGCCGACACGAAGATATACACACCAAGTTGTGGACAGCCTCCGACGGCAAGGAATAGACCTCGGCGACAATCAGGTCGAGTACCACTCTGCCGAATGAGACCCCGATACTGTAGGAATCCGGGGCAACCATTTTCAGCCGAATGAAGGCGAGTGACGTGAGCTACTGGCGGTCTGTCGTGAACGCGATCTTGTACTCGGTGCAATTCGAGAAGGAGCTCGACAACCATGTCGTCGGCAGGATTGCGTCCTCGCTCCTGACAGAGCCGCTCGCCACGCTGACCCCGGAGGAGGAGTATCAGGCACTCTCCGACGGCCTCGCGATGGGGGCGCCCCTTCCAACACTCGTGCAGATGCCCCAGGATCCCGCAGCACTGCGAGAATTCTTGGGTCGAGTAGTTGCACGCATGGATGATATGCGTCCATGGCCGACGTTGCCCTATCTTCGATTGCCCAAAGACAGCGTCTCATATTTCAAGAACGCCGCGCCGATCGCACGTATCTCGGCACGCGTCGACGATATCCAGGCCCGGATATCCCGTGGATTCTACTGGGGAACCGAATACGGAATCTTCATCCCCTTGAAGATGGGGTCTGGGAGAATTATCGGCATGTTCACTCCGTTCTGGGACGACAGCGACGATACCGTTCTCGTCGATGCGACACACGACCCCGAACCGGATGCTGTCATCGATGAATTGCTGTACGTCACGCGAATCGATCCCAGAACGGTCACCCGCCTTAACGCGAAAGCGTTCCTTCGTCCCGAATCAGCCGATTGAGACACTCTCGAGCACCGGATCGAAATGGGTGCCGAACACCTTCTCCAGCTCCTCCTCCAGGCTGAAGAAGGTCGGGCCACGCACGGCGTGCGGACCTCTCACATATAGGAGGTCGACATCGCCATACTGCTGTTCCTCGCCGCGAGCAACCGAGCCGAAGCGGGCCAGCTCGGCTACGCCGTATTCGGCGCAGAGCTGGGCGATCGGCCATCGTGCGAGCTCAGCGAGACCTGTAGCGGGTGGTTCTGGGAGTTGGACGTGCTCAGTTGATTGCCGGCGACCGATGGGGTGGAACCGATCCGGGGTGGGGTGCGTCTAAGTTTGGTAGTGGCGGGTGGCTGCCGTGTCGACCAGGTAGGAGTGCTGTGCGAAGCGTTGTGGTGATGCGGGCTGTGGCCTGTGGTGTGGTTTCGGTGGCGGCGCTGGTCGGGTGTGGGGAGTCGACCGAGGGGGTGGGGAGTCCTACGGCGTCCAAGGCGGCCGGTGAGATCTTCAATCCTTGTCGGGGGGCGTTGTCGGATGAGGCGTTGCGGAGCGCGGGGCTCGATCCGGCAACGAAGAGTGTCCTTACCGACCCCCCGACCGGCGAGTCCTCCTGGCGGGTATGCAGCTGGAAACCGCTCGACAACCGATACGGTTCCGGTCGTCGGATGGTCGGAGTGTTCTCGACAGACCACACCCTGAGCGACGCGCGCAAGAAAGAAGGCGCGACCGTGCTCCGCGAGACGGCGGTCAACGGCCGCCCCGGCCTGGTTTCGCAGGAAAACAGCGATCCGGATTCCTGCTACGTGTCGTTCGAGGCCGAGCAGGGCATGTTCGAGATCCGCACATCATGGCTTAGTACAGAGGGGCCGCGCATCGGCGACGCATGCGAGATGTCGGAGAAGTACGGCGCGGCGCTCGAACCGCATCTGCCGAAGTGACCTTGGGGGAACAAAAATGACTCAGGACCACGCCAGTTACTGGCGGAACATGAAGGCGCAGGCGATAAGCGGCGAGTTCAAGATCGAGGATGACCTCGGGCAAGCAATCGCAGATGTCGTCACCCAGTACATCGAAGCGCTGGAAGTCCAGAAGAGCAATGCGAGCGGTCTTGCCCGCCTGAACGGATGGGGTGAGTTGCCATCAGCCATCGCCATCCAACAGAAGCTCGAAGGCAAAGCCACCGCCGATGAGTCAGCGGCCAAACGACTCGAGGCGCACATCGCCATCGCCCGCGACCAACGCGACACCTTCCTCGCCGCCATCGGCAAACTGCAAGCCGTCGACCAGCAGACCGCGGGCGACCTCGGTGCGACGGGAGCTGGTATCTGATGGGGTTCTGGGATGGGGTCGGTAACTTCGGTGAGTTCGTGGGCCACGTGGGCACTCTCGGCATTTTCAAGGTCATGGACAACCACGACCGGGCCGACGAATTCAGCCGGCTCGATCAAGACGGCCGGGAGAAGTGGGAGGGCGACCGGACCATCATCAGTGATGAGTGGTCGCGGTTGAGCGCCAATTCCGGTCTGACGATGGACAAAGCGGCGGTGACCAACCCGGAGCCGTTCAGCACTTGGACGCACCAGCAGATCTGGCAAGCGCTCAACGGCCCGGACGGTCTGTCCGGTGTGAACGCCACGGACGTGAATGCCGGTGCGGACGGCTGGCGGCGGCTCACGACAGGAACCGAAACCGCGGTCAACACCTACCGGACGAGTTTCGAGCGGGTGCTGTCCGAGAAATGGTCGGGCGCATCAGGGAACGCGGCGATCGATGCGATCAAGAGCTACACCGCCGACGCCACCAAGCTGCCCACAGCGTTCCAGATGGTCGCCAATGGCATCGACCACATGGAAGGCCTTCTCGGACAGGCGAAGATCGCGATTCCGAAACCGGACGATATTTCCGGTTTCGATGAGTTCGTCAGCCATATCCCCGGCAATGGCGTGGTCAAAGCGGCGAAGCACCGTGCCACCGAGGCGGAGGAGGACGCCCGGCTCTTCATGATCGGCACGTACCAGCCCGGTTCGATCACCGTCGACAGTCAAACTCCGGTTCTGCCACAGCCGGTGAACAACCTCGGCGACACCACTGACGACGGCACCGGTGGCGGCAACAACAACGACGGCGGCAACGGGAACAACAACAACGGCGTCAACGGCAACGGGGGCACGCCCGGAACGACGAATCCCGCTGCTACCCAGGAGGATCCGAGCGAAACGACGCCGCAGACCACCGACTCCGGCGACGATCAGGACAACAGCTCCGACGACGACTCGACCGAACCCAGCAGCACGGACCCGACGGCGACCAACCCGGCCGCCACGACGCCTACCGGGACCGGCCAGCCGACGGGTGACAAGCCCGCCGGGACCGGTGGTGGCTCCCCTGGTTCCGGCTCGCCCGGCGGCGGGATCGCCGGAGGTCCGACCGCGCCCGGTGCAGGTCGCAGCGTGGCGGGTTCACCGGTCGGCGCGAACCCGGCCGGGTCCGGCGCCCGCGCGGCGGCGGGCGGTGCCGCGGGTGCGCGTGGCATGAGCGGGATGCCCGGGATGATGGGCGGCGGACGTGGCGCCAACGGCAAGGACGACGAGAACGAGCACACCACTCCCGATTACCTCGTCCAGGACCGGGAGAGCGAGCTCATCGGGCAGCTGCCGCCGACGCTTCCACCGGGCGGGGTGATCGGCGCGTGAACTGGAACCAAGCACTATCGGACGGCGAAACGATGCCGCACAGGCAAGTGCCCGTCGGCCGCTGGGTGCTCGACCCGCACGCGTTCGCCATCGGGCTCGAAGCCCATGGCCGGGACCGGCTGCCCTACCCGCTGACCTTCCAGCCCGAGTTCGCGGAAACCATCGAGATCCACAACGAGCGGCGCCAAGCCGCCGGACACCGGCTGCAGCAGGTCTACGACGAGGGTCTGCACAAGGTGTTCGGTGCGCTGCTCGAACCTCAGGTTCGCGTCGAGATCGAGGGCCTGCATGGGCCCGGTCAAACCGAGGTCGTGCGTGTGTTCGCCGGGATCATCGAAGACCGTGCGGCATTGGCGGTCCAGGCTCCTGGCCCCACCCGCGAACAAGGCGGCGACCTCACCTTGAGCATCGTGCCGCTGGCCGACCTCGCCGCTGAGATCGTCACGAAACTCCCGCACGCCCATGGCGGAACAACGCCGCGCTTCCAGGGGCGCCGCAGCGATCTCGATGCCGCCACCTACGCCAGGCATCCCACCCGGCTGTCCCCGGCCGAACAGACGCAGCGGTTCTTCCGCCGTCCCCGCATCGGGACAGGCGAGATCACCGTCTATCCCGGCTACCAGGTGGATTCGCGGCCGACCTCCGACGGCAAAGCCTTCCTCTGGCTGGACTACCCGGACGACGGCCGTTATCTGATCCAGCACCACGACGCCGACAACTTCACGGTGATCCCCGGCCCGCCGACCGAACTCCAGCATCGCCTTGCCAGGCACATCGCCCTGTTCACCGACTATGGGCTCGCACACCGATGACCGATGATCAGCTCGAGCGAAGTCGCCTGCGCGAACTCATCGCGGACGCCGAGGCCGAACACGGTCCGGTCGATCGCCTCGCTGTCGAAGCCAAGCGCGCGCTGTTGCGGGATGATTCGTCGACGGGTTTCCCCGCCGGAGACGGCGCTGCGTGACCGGTTGGCCTGTACGCCTATACGTCGATGATCGTCACGCGATCGCCGCAGAGTCGCTCCCAGTCGTCACGATCGGACGTGAGCACCACGGCCCGGCCGGGACTGCGGAGCGCCATCGCCGCGACCAGAGAATCGATCGCGTACTTGTGTCCATGCAATCCGCCCGAATCTCGCAGGAGCCGGACCGCGTCAAGCGAATCGGCCTGGGTCACTTCCTCGACTCGCAGGCGGGACAGCACCCAGTTCAGCCTGTTGATATCCGTTTTGCCGCTGACCGCCTCGACGATCGTCAGCGCCGACACCCGGACGGGCACACCGTGACGCCGGGAAGCGTCTATTCGGGCGGTGAGTGCTCTGTCGTGGCGCAGCAGCAGCGAGAGCGCCTCGGAATCCAGAACGACCGAGCGCCCACCCGGCTGTGTCACGCAGCGCCCTGCGCGCCGTGCGAGGCGCCGTGCCCGAACATCTCCTCAGCGGCGGCCTCGACCTCCGCGTCGGTGAGCGGCTCGCGGCTGGACTCGAAATCGGCGACGATTTCCGCGAGCCCGTCCATCTCGAGCTGATGCCGCACCGCTTCGGCGACATACGCCGACAGCCCACGCTTGCCCGCCCGGTCACGGACCGCGGATAGCAGGTCCGATGGCAGGGAAACGGAGACATTGGTGGTCGCGCCGGGGCGAGCGGGTGCCATACTCACTATTGTACGACACGGACTATTACATTGGCAGGCCTGCCAAAGCCGGCACTACTTTCCGCGTAAACCGAAAGGGTTGCCGTCGGAGTCGGCGAGGACGCAGATGCGGACGTCGGGGGCCACGGTGCGGGGGGCTGATTGTTCGGTGGCGCCGGCTGCGAGGAGGGCGTTGCGGGTGGCGTCGAGGTCGTCTACGTCGGTCATCGCGACCGGGCCGCCTTCGCCCTGGGGGTTCAGGCTGACCTCGAAGCCGTTGACGTTGAAACCGACGTAGTAGGGCTGGTCGGTGTGGGGTTCGCCGTAGAGGGCGGTGTAAACCTTCTTGGCGGATTCCAGGTCCGAGACCGGGATGACGATGGCGCCGATGGTGGGACTCATCTGGGCTTCCTTCCGAAAGACAGCGGGACTGCGTCGGGCGGAGATCGTTGATGTTCCGGAAACCAGGGTAACCATCGGGAACGACGAACGCAGGCAGCCTGGGCCACCTGCGTTCGTCGGGGGTCTGTTCAGTTGTCGAGGGCGTCGGCGAGGGTGTCGATGGCCTCGGCCCAGAGTTCGGCGAAGCGTGCCGCTTGTCCTTCGGTGAACAGGGCGGTGCTCCAGCGGAAGTTGGTGGTCAGGGCGGGGCCTGCGGGGGTGGTGCCGATGCCCGCGATGACGTCGACCGCGTAGCGGAGGGGGAGGTCGGGTTCGGGGTCGAGTGGGAGGGCGTCGTCGTGGGCGCCGACCAGCAGGGACCAGGGGTCGCCTTCGGTGCCTGCGAGGTCGATGCGGCCCAGGTAGTTGAACTCGACCTGCGGTTCGGCGGCGGTGCGCAGTTCGGGGACGCGGTCGACGTAGCGGAGCAGGCCGTAGTCGAGGCCCTGGTTGGGGATCTCGCGCAGGTGGGCCGAGACGCTGCCGAGGAGCGAGCGGGCCGCGGTCGGATCCGCTTGGGCGCGAGCGACATCCACCGCGCGCTCGCCGACGCCGAGGCGGACGGGGAACACGCTGGTGAACCAGCCGAGGGTGTTGGCAGTGTCGGTGCCGAGTTCGGCATCGGCGCGGCCGTGGCCTTCCAGGGCGATCAATGCGCCTGCGGCGGGGTCGTTTCCGTTGTCGGCGTGGATCGAGGCCATGGTCATGGTGAGGGCGGTGAGCAGGAACTCGCGGACGCCCTCGTCCTTGCCGACGCGGTTGAGGAGGCGTTCGGTCACCGCGACGGGGGTGGCGACCGTGCTGACGCGCAGGGTGGACCAGGTGTCGGTGGCCGGGGCGGGTACTCGGGCGCCGAGTGCGGCGTCGGGTGCACTGACCTGGGCGGCCCAATAGTCGCGCTGGGCAAGCACTTCCGGTTCGCTGGCACGCTGCCACATGGCTTCCGACCACTGCCGGTAGGAGGTGAATTCGGGCAGCATCTTCGGGGTGACGCCGGACTGAACCTGCTGCCAGGCGGCGGCCAGGCCGTCGATCATGATGTGCCAGGAGACCACGTCTACGGCGAGGTGGTGGATCGACAGCAGCAACACATCGCTGCCACCGAACCACACCGCGCGGACCATCTCACCCGCACGGGGATCGATGGCGTCGTTCGCGATGCGCGCGAATTCGGTGATGGCCGAATCGAGTTCGGCGCCGGCGAGCCCGCGCGGCGCCTCGATCACGACATCGGCGGCGTTCACCACACCAGGCGCCCGGGTGACCATGCGCGGCCCGTCTGGGGTGTCGGTGAGGACGGCGCGCAAGGTGTCGTGCGCGTCGAGCAGGGCCTGGAGCGTGGATTCCAGTCCGGCACGGTCGATTCCGGCGGGCAGGCGCAGCAGCGCGCTCTGGGTGAAGCGGCGGTAGTTGCCGTACTCGTACATCCAGGAGACCACCGGCAGCGGCGGCACCACACCGTAGGCGTCGGCGCCGGACTGGGCGGCGACAGCGGGACCGTCGTCGGCCGCGGCGGCGAGTTCGCGAATGGTGGGGCAGGCCAGCACCATTCGCGGGTTGAGCGCGATGCCGCGGCGGCGGGCCTTGTTGACCAGGGAGATCGCGACGATGCTGTCGACGCCGAGTTCGTAGAAGTCGGCGTCGACGCCGGGGGCGCGGCCGTCGAACAGTTCGGCGAAGACCTCGCTCAGCGCGATCTCGGTGGGGGTCTCGGCGGCGGCGTTGCCGTCGGCGGCCGAGAGGGTTTCCGTGGCGAGCTCGTGCAGGGCGTGGCCGTCGAGCTTGCCGTTGACGTTCACCGGGAGCTGGTCGAGAACCACAATCCGCGCGGGAATCATGTACGCGGGCAGGCGCTGTGCCAGATCGGCGCGCACCCGGCTGACCACCACCGCGCGGCCCGCCTTGCCGACGACGAAGCCGACCAGCGACGCACCACCGGCGCGGCGCACCACGGTGACCGCGGCGGTGTCGATATCGGCGGAGCGCCGCAGCGCGGTCTCGATCTCACCGACCTCGATGCGGTAGCCGCGCACCTTGACCTGCGCGTCGGCGCGGCCGAGGTAGCCGAAGCGACCGCCCGGCAGCCTGCGGACGAGGTCGCCGGTGCGGTACATGCGCTGGCCAGGGCGGTGCGGGTCGGCGCAGAAGCGGTCGGCGGTGATGGCGGGTTTACCAAGGTAGCCCCGGGCCAGCTGGACGCCGGACAGGTAGAGCTCGCCGACGATGCCGGGCGGCACCGGGCGCAGGCGCGAGTCGAGGACGTACCCGGCCATGCCGCCGTTGGCGGTGCCGATGGTCGGGAGCTCCGAGGTGACGACCGGCGCGACCACGGCTTCGACGGTGGTCTCGGTGGGGCCGTAGCAGTTGTAGACCGCGGTGCCTGGCAGGGCGCGCAGTCGTGCCCACAGGGCGGTGTCGATGGCCTCGCCGCCGAGGGCGAGCACCGGCAGGTCGCGGTCGAGCAGGCCCGCGGCCGCCAGCTGCGCCAGCATCGACGGGGTGGTGTCGATCATGTCGATGCCGAATTCGGCCATGCCGGAGACGATTCGGTGCGCGTCGCGCATCTCCTCGGCGTCGAACAGGTGCAGCGCCTGGCCGGCGAAGAAGCCGACCATGGGCTGCCAGGAGGCGTCGAACCCGAGCGACCAGGCGTGCGCGATCCGCAGCGGGCGGCCGAGTTTCGCCATCGCGGGACGGTAGAAGCGTTCGAGGTGGTCGGCGAAGTAGCCGGCCAGTGCGGCATTGGTGCCGACGACGCCCTTGGGTTCGCCGGTCGAGCCGGAGGTGAAGATGATGTAGGCGCTGTGCTCGAGTTCGCGGCGGACCGCGGGGGCCTCGGCGGGCCGGGCGGCGATCCGATCGACCACGGCGGGATCGTCGATCACGAGAACTGGTTGGTCATCGGCGGCACCGAGCAGAGCGCGGTCCTTCTCGAGGACGACAGTGAGAGCGGGGTTCGACTGGCGCAGAATCGATTCGATGCGGCCGACGGGCAGCGAGATGTCGACCGGGACATAGGCGGCGCCCGCGGCGAAGGTTGCCAGAATGGCGACGATCGAAGCGGTGCTGCGCGGGAGCATCAGGGCGACAATGGTTTCCGGGCCGACGCCGTGGGCGGCGAACTCCCCCGCCATCCGGCAGGCCTGCTCGTGCAGCGCGCGGTAGGTGAAGACCTCGCCGGCGGTGGTGGTGAGCGCGACCGCGTCCGGGGTCGCGGTGGCCTGCTGCTCGAACAGCTCCCAGGGGGTCGCGGTCGGCGCCGGCGCGATATCGGTTGCCGCCGAGCGCAGTTCGGTGTGTTCGTCGGCGGTGAGCAGGTCGATCGCGTCGAGGGTGGCCTCGGCATCGAGCTGCGGCAGGGTGCGCAGCACGGTGACCAGGCGCTCGCCGAGATCGGCGGGGTCGAGGTGACCGAGCAGGGCGGGGATCGCCTCGACGAGGACGAGGAGATCGCCCTCGCTCAGGTGCGAGACCACGGTGAGCGGGTAGTGCGCGAGACTTTCCATCTCGATCGGGCGGAACTGCGCGCCGTCGGGGGCCGTGACCGTCTGGATGGCGTCGTCGATGGGGGCGTTCTCGAAGACGAACAGGGTGTCGAACAGGGCGCCGTGCCCGGCCGCGCGCTGCAGGGTGGACAGGCTGAGGTAGCCGATGTCGCGCATCGTGGACGAATCACGCTGCAGGCGTGCGCATTGCGCGACGACGGGTTCGGCGGGGTCGAGCCGGTGCACGACCGGCACGGTGTTGATGAACAGGCCGACCATGCCCTCCACGCCCGCGAGCTTCTCGGGGCGGCCGGAGATGGTGGTGCCGTAGACGACGTCGCGGCGGTCGGTGATCCGGCCCAGCAGCAGCGTCCAGGCGAACTGGACGGCGGTATTGAGTGTCATGCCGTTGGCGCGCGCCCACTGCTGCAACTGGTCGGTCTCGGTGGCGGACAGGCGAAGTCGCGTGGTCTGCGGCACGGCGGAACCGCGATCGCCGGTGCCGTCGGCGAGCACCAGCGGCGCGCTGACCTGCTGGAGGTAGTCGGCCCAGCGGCGGGCTGCGGCGTCGTGGTCCTGGGCGCCGAGCCAGCCGATGTAGTCGCGGTAGGGGCGCGGGGCGGGCAGTCCGTCGAGGCTGCCGCCCGCGCGGTAGACCGCGAGGAGTTCGGTGAAGAACACCGCGACCGCCCAGCCGTCCATCAGGATGTGATGGGCGGTGAGGATCATCCGCTTGCGCGGTGCGGACGCGTCGGTGACGTCGAGCAGCAGCACCCGCAGCGCGGGGCCGCGGCTGAGCACGAAGGGCACGCGGCGCTCGGATTCGGCGATCGCGTCGAATTCCGTTGTGCGCGCGTGACGCTCGGACCAGGGCAGTTCGGCGTGGGACGGGATGATCTGCACCGGCTTGGGCACATCGGTGTCCCAGAACGCGGCGCGCAGGTTCGGATGCCGGTCGAGCATCGCCTGGGCGCTGCGGCGCAGCAGGTCGGTGTCGAGCGGGCCGTCGATGTCGACCACGAATTGCATCGTGTACAGGTCGATCTCGGTCCCGGCCAGCCGCGACAGGGAGAACAGCCCCTCCTGTAGCGGGCTCAGCGCGAGTACGTCTTCGATCTGCGGCGCACTCATGCTGCGTCCTCTCCTGGCTGCGTGGTCGTGCTGTCCATGCTCATCCCTGTGCGGACCAGGCGGCTGTCAGCGCGGACAAGGCGTCGGCTTCCAGGCCCGATGCGCTCATCGGCGCATGCGAGACCTGTTCGGGCTCTTCGGCTAGCGGCTGCTCCGAGGCCGCGGCGGCATCGACCGCGGCGGCGAGTTCGGTGATCGTGGCGCACTCGAAGACCAGCTGCGGGGTCAGCGGCAGGCCGAGTTCCACGGCGCGGGCCGACCACTGGATGGAGATGACGCTGTCGCCGCCGAGGCCGAAGAAGTTGTCCTCACCGGTGACGTCGTCGATCTCGAGCAGCTCCTCGATCAGCGTGATCAGGATGCGCTCGGTGTCGGAGTCCGCCACCGCACCGGTGGCGACGGCGGTCGCGGTGACCGGCTCCGGGGCGGCGAGGAGTCGCTCGAGATCCGTCGCGGGCAGTACCCGCAGGTCGGCGACCGGCAGGTCCGGGGTCTCGGCGTAGGCGCGCAGGGTGGCGGCGAGCGCGTCGGCGATGAGTGCCGCGGTGGCCGGATCGTAGAGGTCGGCGTTGACGACGACGCGCACGTCCATGCCGCCGTCGGCGGTCACGTTCAGGCTCAGGTTCAGATCCAGGAAGGAGACGTCGAAGTCGGCGGGCAGCACCGTGACCGTCGACTCGCCCGAGGACGCGAACGGCAGTGTGGTGGGTGCCCAGTCGGCGCCGCGGAAGTGGATCATGCTCTGGAACAGCGGGTTCCGTGAGCGGGAACGGCGCGGGTTGAGCGCTTCGACGAGGCGTTCGACCGGCAGTTCCTGGTGCGCGTTCGCGTCGAGCACGACATCGCGGGCACCGATCACGGTGTCGCGCAGGGTCGGTGCGCCCGACAGGTCGTTGCGCAGCACCACCATGTTGGCGAACAGGCCGATCAGGTTCGTGGTCGCCGGATCGGTGCGGGCCGCCACCGGGGTGCCGAGAGTGATGTCGGTGCCGCCGCCGAGGGTGTGCAGCAGCGTGGCGACCGCGGCCTGGCAGACCATGAATTCGGTGGCGCCGCTGCGCATCGCGAGCGATTCGAGACCGGACCGCACGGTGGCGGGCAGCGAGAAGGTCACCACCTCGCCGCGCTTGCCGAGCACCGGCGGACGCGGACGGTCGTGGGCGACCGCGATCTCCTCGGGCACACCGGCCAGCTGGGTTCGCCAGAACTCGATCTGGGTCTGCGCGAACTCGCTCGGCTCGGCCTGGTCGAACAGCTCACGCTGCCACAGGGCGTAGTCGGCGAACTGGATCGGCAGCGGGCTCCAGCCCGGCGCGTCGCCCTGCTCGCTGCGCGCCCGGTAGGCGACGGTGAGATCGTCGAGCAGCACGCCGAAGGACGCGTGGTCGGCGACGATGTGGTGCACCAGCAGCGACAGGACGTGGGTGTCCGCGTCGAGCACCAGCAGTTCGGCGCGGATCAGCGGCTCGCCGTCGAGGGTGAAGGCGTAGTCGGCGATGGCCGCCAGTTCTGCGGTGAGCTCGCCGGGCGCGATCTCCCTGATGGGCAGCGGCACCGCGGTGGCGGGGTGCACGACCTGGTAGGGGACGCCGTCGTGCTCGGGGAAGGTGGTACGCAGGGATTCGTGCCTGGCGACGACGTCGTCGAGTGCCGAACGCAGCGCGGCGATGTCGAGCGCGCCGTCGAAACGCATGGCCAGCGGCAGGTTGCCGACCGAGCCTGCGCCTTCCATGCGGTACTGGAACCACATGGCCAGCTGCGAGTACGACAGCGGAATCCGCTCGCCGCGCGCGCGTCCGCCGATCACCGGGCGGCTCGACGGTGCGGAGACACCGGAGATGTCCACGGGAGCCGACTCGCCGTCAGCGCCCGCCGAGTCGGTGCCGGAGCTCGAGTCCGCGGCGGGTTCGTCGTCGAAGTCGGAGTCGACGGCATCGAGGTCGATGTCGAATTCGGCCAGGAAGCGGGCGACCAGGTCGGCGGCCAGTGCCGCGGGGGTCGGGCTGTCGAAGACGACGCGAACGTCCAGCTCGACGCCGAATTCCGCGCGCACCTGGGCGACCAGACGGGCGGCGAGCAGCGAGTGTCCGCCGAGTTCGAAGAACGAGTCCTCCGCACCGACCTCGTCGAGGTTGAACAGGGCGCCGAACAGGGCGCACACCTTGCGCTCGGTGGCCGTCGCCGGGGCGCGGTGGGTGCGCACCACAGCGGGGGTGGCCGCCGGCAGCGCGCGCTTGTCGAGCTTGCCGTTGACGGTCAGCGGGATCTCGGGGATCACCGCGAACGCGCTGGGCACCATGAACTCCGGCAGCGCGCCGGACGCGAAGGCGTGCACCTGCTCGAGGTCGACGGAGCCCTCGGCGGGCACCACGTAGGCGGCCAGCATCGCACCGATGGCGGGATCCTCGGTCACCACGACGACGCAGTGCGCGACGGCGGGATGCGCGGCGATCGCGGCCTCGACCTCGCCGAGTTCGATGCGGAAACCGCGCACCTTCACCTGCTCGTCGGCGCGGCCGACGAAGTCGAGCTCACCGAAGCTGTTGCGGCGCACCAGGTCACCGGAACGGTACAGGCGGGCGCCCGGGGTGAACGGGTCGGCGACGAAACGCTGGGCGCTCAGCGCGGGGCGGTCGAGGTAACCGCGGGCCAGCTGATCGCCGCCCAGGTACAGCTCGCCGACGACGCCGTCGGGCACCAGCTGCAGCGCCTCGTCGAGGACATAGGTGTAGACGTTGCGGTTGGGAATGCCGATCGGCACCACACCGGTGCCCTGCGGGCCCTCGACCGGCATGTGCGTCGAGCAGACCACGGCCTCGGTCGGGCCGTAGTGGTTGCGCAGTTCGGCCTCGAGCGTGTTGGCGAACCGGTCGGCGACCTCGCCGGGCAGCGCCTCGCCGCCGACGGGCACCTGACGCAGCGAACGCCATTCGCTGACCTCGGGCAGCAGCAGGAAGGTGCTGAGCATCGACGGCACCATGTGCAGGACCGTCACCTGGCGGCGGGTGATGAGGTCGGCGACGTAGCGGATGTCGCGGAAAGCGTTGGGCTTGGGCACGATCAGCTGCGCGCCGACCGTGAGGGTGATGGCGATGTCGACCAGCGAGGCGTCGAAACTCACCGACGAGGACTGCATCAGCCGGTCCTCGGCGGTCATGTTCCAGTCGGCGGTGAAGCAGACGATGTGTTCGGCGATCGCCGAGTGCGGCACCGGAACACCCTTGGGCTTGCCGGTGGAGCCGGAGGTGTAGATGACGTAGGCGAGGTTCGCGGGCAGCAGCGGGCGCAGCCGGTCCGCGTCCGTCGGCGCGGTCGCGGACAGCTCGGTCGCCGTCGACTCGGCGGCCGCCAATTCCACTGCGCCGAGCAGTAATCGGGGCTTCGCGTCCTCGACCAGGTACTCGATCCGGTCCTCGGGGTAGGCCGGGTCGATCGGCAGGTACGCGCCGCCCGCCTTCAGCACCGCGAGCACGGCGACGATGAACTCGACCGACGTGCCGAGGCGCAGGCCGACGATGTCCTCGGTGCCGATGCCCTGCCCGATCAGCCAGTGCGCCAACCGGTTCGCCCGCGCGTGCAGCGCGCCGTAGGTGAGTTCGATGTCGTCGGAGGCCAGTGCGACGGCGTCGGGGGTGGCGGCAGCGGCGGCCTCCAGCAGGGCGACGAGGGTGGTCGCGGGCTGGTCGACGAGCACGCCGTGCGAGCGCTCCAGCAACGCGGCGCGGTCGGCGGCGCCGAGCATGTCGAGGTCGCCGAGCCTGCGCCGCGGGTCGCGCAGCGCGGCGTCGAGGAGCTGGCCGAAGTGCACGAGCAGCTGATCGACGAGGGCTTCGGTGAGCACGTCGGTCTGGTATTCGGCCTCCACCACTGCGGTGCCGTCGTCCTCGAGGACGATGGCCAGGGCCAGCGGCACCTGCGCGCTCGCGGCGCCCAGGTCGAGCTGGGTGGAGGTGACGCCGTCGATGGCGAAACCGTCGGCGCTCTTGCGCACGCTGAAGCCGAGCCGGACCAGCTGGTCCATGCCGTCGCGACCGGCCACGCGATCCGGGTTCGCTTCGCGGACAACGCGATCGATGCCGACACCGCGTCGCGCGAAGGCGCCCGCGCAGGTGTCGCGCACGGCGGCGACGAGGTGGGCGAAGTCGTCGCGCGCGCCGAGGGTGGCACGCAGCAGCAGGGTGTTGCCGAAGTAGCCGATGAGCTGTTCGGTGCCCGCCGGGCGGTCGGTCACCGGGATGGAGACGAGGAAGTCCTCGGCGGCGGTGTAGCGGTGCACGAGGGCGTCGAAACCGGCCAGCAGCACCATGAACGGGGTCGCGGCCTGCTCGCGCGCGAACTGTTCGGTGCGGGTGACCAGGTCGGCCGGGAGGCGGTGGGTCCGGCGCTGGGCGGTGCGGCCGGGGTTGGCGGCGGCGGAGCCGGGCAGCTCGAGCGGCTCGGGCAGCGGGCGCAGGGCCTCACGCCAGTAGGCGACGTCGGCCTCGGCGGGCTCGGCGATGGGCGCGATCGCCGCGAACTGCACGGTGCCGGTCGGAGCGGGACCCGCGCTGCGATAGGCGGCGTTCAGTTCGGCGAAGAACACGGCCCAGGAGTCGTCGTCCCAGCAGATGTGGTGGATGGCGAACAGCACCACGTGCTCGTCGGCGCCGGTGCGGATCAGGGTGGCGCGCAGCGGCAGTTCGGTGCCGAGGGCGAAGGGGCGGCCGAACTCGCGCCGGGCCAGCACCTCCACCCGCAGGTCACGACCGGATTCGGCGAGGTCGGTCAGGTCGTGGGTCTGCCACTCGGCGCGCGCGTCGTCGGTGAACACCTGGAACGGCTCGCCGTCGGCGTCCGCGCCGTAGGTGCTGCGCAGGATGTCGTGGCGGGCCACGACCGTGTCGAAGGCGGCGTGCAGCCGGTCGGCGTCGAGCGGGCCGGTGAGCCGGTAGGCGACGCAGATGGTCAGGGCGGTGTCGTCGGCGTCGCGGGTCTGCAGGAACCACATGCGGCGCTGGCCCGGCGTGAGCGGACGCCGCTCCCCCGCCGCGATCCGCGGCACGGCGACGGGCTCGGGGGTGGCGGCGGCCATGCCGCTCGCGCGCAGCTTCTGCTGCAGCAGCAGCTTGCGGCGTTCCGCGACGGACAGGGTGGCTTCGGTGTCTGACATGTTCTTTCGGCCCCTCAGCCCTGGTTGGTGTTCTGTGCCATCAGCAGCACGACATCGTCGAGCGACGCGCCGCCGAGAATCGCCGCGACCGGCAGATCGCGATCCAGTTCCGCCTTGACCCGCTTGCGGAAGTCCAGGGCCTGCAACGAGTCGAGGCCGAGGGCGACCAACGGCATGGTGGCGTCGATGGATTCGGCGCTGTCGCCGCCGATCACCTTGAGCAGTTCGGTGCGCATGCGCAGGTCGAGCGGGGCGCTGTCGGCCGGTGCGCTCGGCGCGAGGCCGCTCACGGCCGGCGCATCGTCGGCGGTGGACTGCGGGCTCACGGCGCCGGAGGCCTTGGCGGCCGAACCCGCCTGCTGCGCAGGCGCACTGGATTCCAGACCGGTGAGCACGCTGTCCTGGCCGAAGGCGCCGAGCACCTCGCGCAGGAAGTCCCAGTCGGCGGCGATGATCATGCCGTCACGGACGGGCTCGGTGAGTCCGGCTTCGATCGCGTCGGCGGGCGCCATCGGATACACGCCCGCCTCTTCCACGCGGGCGAAACCGGCGTCGTCGAGCGGACCGGCCACGCTCCACAGGCCCCACTGCAAGCTGGCCGCGGCGATGCCACGGGCGCGCAGCCTGCGGGCGGCGATGTCGAGCATGCGGTTGGTCACCGCGTAGAGGATCTGGCCACGGCCGCCCACGGTCGCCGCCATGGACGAGCACAGCAGGACGCGCGCGTCGTCGGCCAGCGGTGCGGCGTCGACGAGGTTGTCCAGGCCGCGCAGTTTGGCGCTGGCGGCGGTGTGGACGTCAGCGGCGGTGATCTGGTCGAGTTCGGCGTCGACGTAGTTGACGGCGGCGTGGATGACCAGGTCGACCGGGCGATCGGCGATCTCGGCGCCGAAGGCGGCGGCCGCATCGGCATCGCTCACGTCGCAGGCCCGCACCACGATCTCGGTGCTGCCGAGACCACGCAGACGAGTCAGTTCGCCTGCCAGCGCCTCGGTTTCGCCGCTGCGGCTGAGCAGGGTGACGCGACCGGCGCCGGTCCGCGCGAGGTGGTCGGTGAAGCGCAGGCCCAGCTGGCCGGTGCCGCCGACGATCACCACATGATCGAGATCGGTTCCGAGCGAACCCGTTTCGACGGCGGTGTCAGGAACCAGGCGCTTCACGAACACCTTGCCCGACCGCAGCGCCAGCTCGGCCTCGCCGGTGGAGTGCACGGCGCCGACGATCTTGGCCGCCTGTGCGGACGCGGTTTCGTTCGCGGCGAGATCGAGATGCCGGAACATGATGCCGGGGTGTTCGATACCGATACTGCGGAATCCGGCGGTGACGCCCGACTGGAACAGCGCGGGAGCCGGATCGCCGTCGTGCACGGTCTCACCGCCGACGGTCAGCAGCCAGCACTCGCCGCCGGGGCGGAGCGCGGACAGCGCGGGGGCCCAAGCGCGTTCGGCGAAGAACTCGGTGAGCGCGTCGACGGCGGTGGCGCTGTCGTCGTCCGCGGTGGCGGGCAGCAGGATGACCACGGTGTCGGGAGCCGACCCGTCGCTCAGGGCGAAGGCCGGTGTGTCGCCGTCGGCGCCGGCGAGGTCGGCGAATCCGAGTACGCGCGCACCGGCACCGTGGCGGTCGGCGGCCGCGAGCAATGCGGTGGCGAGGTCTGCGCAGGCACCGGTGTGGTCGACGAGGAGCAGGTTGCGCGGTGGGGTCAGCGACCGGTGCTGCAGCGGGGTCCACTGTTCCACCAGCCGTTGCGGTTTCGGCGTGGTGACCACGAGTTCGGCCGGGGTCTCGTGTGCGCCGAGCGGCGCCCAGAGGCGCTTGGGCGCGGTAATCGTGTGCGGGAAATCGCGCAGCGGGAAGGTGACAGAGTCGTCGACACGCAGTGCGTCCCAGCGGTAGTCGGCGTGGAGAACGGCGACCTGAGCCAGATTGCGGGTGAACTCGGACAAGCCCTCCGCAGTGCGCAGCGAGGTGCCGAGCACGCGGAAGTCGCGCGGGGGCAGGCCAGGACGGTTCGGGACCAGACCCAGGTTCTCCTGCAGGGCCAGTTGCAGCACCGGGTGCTCGGCGACCTCGATCAGCAGGTCGACGCCGTCACTACCGGCGCTGACCACGGCCCGGTCGAACCGGACGCGGTTGCGCAGATTCCAGAACCAGTACTCCTCGTGGGTGAGGTCGGGCGTGATCGCCTCGCCGAGAGTTGCGCCATAGCAGGCGATCTCGGAATCGACGAAGTGGGTGCCGCTCATCTCGTCACCGAGGAAACCTTCGAAGTCGGCCCGCACCTCGGCGACGATCGAGGTGTGTGCCGGGTAGGCGACCCGGATCTCCCTGGCGAACTGGCCGCGTGCGGTGGCCGCGGCCACCAGGTCGACGACTGTGTCACGGTCGCCGGAGATGGCGAGAATGTGCGGCGAGTTGACGACCGCGAGTTCGGCCCAGCCCGAATGCCGAGCCATCAGCGCTTCCACACCCTCGCGGTCCATGCCGAACACCGCCATGGAGTAGCCGCGCGGCGAGAGCCGCTCGACCAGCCGGGCACGGTGAGTCACCGCGAGCACCGAATCACGCAGCGTCATCACGCCCGAGACCGCGCCCGCGGCGAGCTCGCCCTGGCTGTGACCGATGGTCGCGTGCGGGTCGACGCCTGCCGCGCGCCACAGGGCGGCGAGGCCGGTCATGTGGAACATCAAGGCGGGCTGAACTTCCCAGACGGTGTCCTCGAACCGGCCTTCGTTGCCGAGCAGGTAGTGCAGTGGCTGGGAGTGACCGAACCGCTCCTCGTGGAGGTCGGCGCATTCGTCGACGACGGCGCGGTAAGCGGCCGACTGCTCATAGAACAGCGCGCCCATGCCGGGGCGCTGGCTGCCTTGACCGGGGAAGACGAAGCCGATCTTGCGCGCGCTCGCCGCGGTGTCGGCCTGCACGACCAAGTCGTGATCGGCGCCGGTCGCGATCGCATCGAGGGCGGACAGCAGCTCGCTCGCCGCCTGTGTCCGCAGGACGGTCGGCTCACCTGCTCCTGCGGCGGTCAGGTGGTCGGCCGCGCCACCCGGCGCCGTCGTCGGAGCGGCCAGAATCAGCGCCCGGCGGCGGCGGGGTACGCGCGTGCGGAACAACATGTCCGCCAGCCGTTCCGCCGCGACCTCGGGGTGCGTTTCCAGGTAGCCGCGCAGGGCGGCGGCTTCGGCCCGGAGCCCGTCGACGCTGTCGGAGGACAGCAGAACGGGAACGGAGCCGTCGGGCAGACGGTACTCAGCCATGGTTGGTCTCCTCCAGCACCGGCAGGCCGACGATGGCGTGCGCATTGGTTCCCGCGACACCGAACGAGGACACCGCGGCATAGCGCAGGCCGTCCGCGCGCGGCGCCCAGTCGGTGAGTTCGGCGGCGAGCCGCAGACTGGTCGCGTCCCAGTCGATCTCGGTGTTCGGGGCATCGGCCCACAGGCTCGGCGCGATCACGCCGTTGGCGCCGCACAGCAGCACCTTGATCAGCCCGAGCATGCCCGAGGCCGCCTGGGCGTGGCCCGCGTTGGACTTCACCGAGCCGAGCAGCGGGCCGTCGTCGCCACGCTCCGGGTCGCCGTAAGTGGCTGCCAGCGCGGTCAATTCGAGCGGATCACCGACGGCGGTGCCGGTGCCGTGGCCTTCGATCAGGCCGATGTCGTTCGCGCTGATCCCGGCCGCGGCGACGGTGGCCTCGATGAGTCGCTGCTGCGCTGTCGCGCTTGGCACCGCGATCGGCGCGCCCGCGCCGTTGTGGTTGACCCGCGAACCGAGCAACTGCCCGTAGATCCGGTGCCCGAGCGCCTTCGCGCGCGATTCCCGTTCCAGCACGATGACGCCGGCGCCCTCACCCCACAGAGTGCCGGTCGGGTCGGCGGCGTAGGAACGGCAGTGGCCGTCGGTGGCCAGGGCGTTGTTCTTGGAGAACTCGTAGAACGCGCCGGGCGAGCCCATCACGCACACACCGCCCGCCAGCGCCCACTCGCACTCGCCCGCACGGATCGCCGAGGCGGCCTGGTGCACGGCGGTCAGCGACGAGGCGCACGCGGTGTCCACGCTGATCGACGGGCCGACCAGGCCGAGCCCGTGCGAGATGCGTCCGGCGACCGCGCCGAGCGCGGTGCCGGTGGCCCGGTAGCCGCTGTACTCGTTGACGCCCCCGACCCGCGGCCCGTACTCGACCGTCGAGACGCCCATCCACACACCGGCCGAATCACCGTCGAGCGCACCGGGATTGACGCCTGCGTGCTCGAGCGCGCGCCATGCCACCCGCATGGCCACCCGCTGCTGCGGATCCATGGCGACCGCTTCGCGCGGGGTGATGCCGAAGAACTGGGCGTCGAACTCGGTGGCGCCGTCGAGGAAGCCGCCCGCGTCGCGCACGGGGGCCCAGCCGTCGAGCCTGCCGAGGGCGAACAGCTCGTCGAGCGGCCACTCGCGATCGCGCGGGAACGGGCCGATCAGCTCGCGGCCGGTGGCCAGCGCCGACCAGAACTCGGGCAGGGTGTCGATGCCGCCGGGCGCCTCGATGCCCATGCCGACGATGACGATGGGATCGGTCACGGTGCTCATCGGGCGATCGCCTGACCGGCCAGTACCTCGGCGATGCCGTCGATGTTCTCGTCGATGTAGAAGTGGCCGCCCGCGAACAGGTTCACCTCGATCTCGGCGCTGGTGCTGGTCTCCCAGGCGTAGAGGTCACGCGGGCCGACGAACGGATCGTCGTCGCCGCCGAGGACCAGCAGGGGCGCGGCGACCTGCACGTCGGTGCCGCAGGAATAGGCGTCGAAGGCGCGGTAGTCGGCCTTGAGGACCGGCAGCGCCATCCGCATGACCTCGCGGCTGGCCATCACGTCGGCGCCGGTGCCGTTGAGGGCGGCCATGTGGTCGAGCAATTCCTCGTCCTCGGTGGGATGTCCGGGGAGCTCGGCGATCCGGTGCGGCGCGGCCGCCGCGGAGACCACCAGCAAACGCACGGGCAACCCGGTGGCTTCGGCCAGCCGGACGAATTCGAACGCGGCGATGGATCCCATGCTGTGGCCGAAGACGGTCAGCGGGGCGCCGGTGTTGTGGGCGGAGTCGCGGAAGGCTTCGAAGGCGCCCGCGGCGAGCTCGGGCAGCGTCTCGGCGGCGGCCTCACGCGCCCGGTCCTGACGGCCGGGGTACTGCATGATCACGGTGTCGAAATCCTGGCCCATACGCTTGGCGAACACCCGATATGCCGATGCGCCGGCGCCCGCGTGCGGGAAGACGATCAGCGGCGGTAGGGAATCGGTCCGGGGGGCCTGGAATTGCCTGATCCAGCCGAGTTCTCTTGCCATGTCGCTCTCCCTCACCGGCCGCGCAGGGTCGCGCCGCCGTTTCACACTGTCCAACTCCGTGCCGAGGCACGGACCGGCCCGGCACTGTCGTCCGGGACCGGGGCGAATCCTGTTGCACCCGAGACCGACCCGGTTCGGCCATGGACTGGCAACCACCGGGCGATCGGTCTGGCAACAGTAACACCCGGCCATTAGTATAGGCTAGCCTTACCAATCGAGGTGACCAAGGTAACGATTGAACGGAGCATTCAGCCGATGAACCCCGCCGGGACCCCCTACGTGCTGCCCCGCGAGCAGACCGATCTGCCCGCCGATGTGGCCGCGGCACCGGCGCCGGCGCTGCCCGTCTTCGCGGCGCCCTTCGCCCTGCGCGGAGCGGATCCGGACGGCACCGATCCCGCACTGCTCGCCGAGTGGATGGCCCGCCCGCACCTGCTCGAGTCGTGGGAACAGGACTGGGACGCCGACCGCCGCCGCGCCGATTTCCAGGCCCAGCTGGCCGGAACCTATTCGCGGCCATGCATTCTCAGCCTCGACTTCGCGGTGCTCGGTGAGCCGGAACTCGGCACCCGCGACATCGCCTATATCGAGTTCTATCGCGCCGCCAAGGACGAGATCGGCCACCTCTACGACTCGGCCCCCGGCGACATCGGCTTCCACATCGCCACCGCCGACCCGGCCGTGATCGGCAAGGGCATCATGACCGGCTGGATTGCCACGATGGTCACCGCGGTCTTCGCCGCCAATCCCGACTGCCGCCGCGTCATGGGCGATCCCGACCACCGCAACCAGGCCATCTGCCGCAGCCTCACCAAGGCGGGCTTCCATCGGGTCGACGAATTCGACGTGCGCCCCGACCGCCGCATCGCGCTCTACGCGGCGCCGCGCACCCCGGACGACATGCCGGTCGCCCGCGCCTGAGCCAGACGACGACGACAGCCCCGCACCTTCCGGCGCGGGGCTGTCGTCGTTCGATATCTCAGCGCGCGGCTAGGTGACTCGCAAGGGCGCGAGCCCTGGCGGGCTCGGTCCGCAGCACGCGGTCCGAGAGTTCGCCCAGGCAGCTGAGATTGGGGAAACCGGGGCCCTGGGCCATCGCGGCCATGTTCGGCAGGTACAGCTTGCCTGCCAGTCCGGTGACGGCCAGGTCGTAGCCGATCGAGGACTCGATGCGCTGCTGGGTCAGCGGGCCCCCCACCGCCAGCTCGAGCAGGTCGGCGGTCTGCTGGTCGAACATGTCCAGGAACCACAGCGGCTGACCGCCGGTGGCGTCGACGACCAGGTCGAAGTTGTGCACCTGGTCGGCACGCAGTTCGTTGGTCAGGGTCAGCGACAGCGACTCGCCCCGCGGCGCGATCTTGGTGACCCGGCCCTGCAGATGGTGCACCCGGTTGTCACCGAGCAGGCTCTCCTGCACGCGCACCGAGAACACACCACGGTCGGTGCGCCGGATGACGTCACGACGTTCCTGGATGCTCAGCGCGTTCCACTTCACCGGGTCGCTGAACAGCGAGTTCTCGAAGAAGCTTTCGCCGCGGGTGTAGAGCGTGGCCATCGGCGAGATCACCGAGATGGTGAGCATCTCGTGGCGGACCAGCTCGTCCAGCGCCGAGCCCGCGGTCTCGCCGCCGCCGATCACCGCGGCGCGGGAGGCGACCGGCAGGCTGCGCTTGCCCGCGAGGTCCCAGAATTCGGCGATGCTGAGCACGCGGGGGTGTTCGGCGAGCGCGCGGCTGCTACGGCCGGGGCCGGTGATCATCAGGCCGTCGGCGGTGAGCTCGGTGCGGTTGCCATCGGCGTCGACGACGCCGACCTGCCACTGGTCACCGACGGCGTTGCCGCCGTGGCGAATCCGCTCGACCCGGCCGAGCACGAGCTCGAGGTCGATGGACTTCGCGACCCACTGCAGGTACTTGGCCCACACGTGGTGCTGCGGGCTCGGCCTGCCGCGGTCGATCCACTCGGCGTAGGTGCCGTGCTCGATCAGGAACGAGGTCCAGCTGAACGCGGACATCGCCTGGTCGATGTCGCGGTTGCGGCCGCGTGCCCAGGTGGAGTGGTACGGGAAGCCGATGTCCTTCTCGGGGCTGGTGCCGAGCCGGTGCTGGCCGTCGGTCCAGCCGCCGCTGGGCAGCCAGTTGCCGCCGACCGCGTGCGACTCGACGACGACAACGCGTGGCGCGGGCAGGCCGAGGGTGCGCAGGACGTGCGATTTCGCTGCCACCGCAAGGGCTTTCGGCCCCGCGCCGACTACCAGGAGGGTTTCCACCGGTTCGTTCTCCACTCTCTCACGCATGTCGCGCCGGGGTCGCTCACAGGGCGATCGCCCGGACACGGTCCCCATATTTGCATAGGCTTACCTTATTTGACCAACGCGGCTCAGTGCGCCCATGCAGACAAACAAGTGACCTTAGGCTAACCTAACGCTATGGGTAAGGGATTGAACGGCCTGATCACGAAGGCCTGGGGCGGCGCCGACTACAAGCTGACGGTGACATCCAACGAGCAGATCACCGACAAGTTCGTGCGGATCGGCTTCACCATGGGCGGACTGCTCGCCGACCATCCGGTGCACCCCACCCAGTGGGTCCGCCTGTGGATCCCGGACGCCGAGACCGACAAGCTGCACCACCGCGGCTACACCCTCGTCGACCAGAACCCCGAAGCCGACACCGCCAGCATCGACTTCGCGCTGCACAACGGCCCGGCCGCCGACTGGGCCCGTCGCGCCGAGCCGGGCGATCTGCTCGACGTCACGGTCCTCGGCTCGGACTTCCAGCTGCCGGAACAGACTCCCGGCGAGTACGTCGTCTTCGGCGACACCGCCTCGCTGCCCGCCATCAACTCGCTGCTCGACGCCATCGGCGATACCCCGGCGCGGGTCTGGCTGGAATGGCAGTACGAGTCCGACCAGACCATCCCGGTGCACAACAAGCCGCACCACCAGGTCACCTGGCTGCAGCGCGTCGACGACGGCCGCCTGCTGCGCGAGGCCGCGCAGGAGATGAACTGCGCCGCGGACGCGTTCGCGTGGGTCGCCTGCTGCGGGCAGACCACCCGCTCGATCGTGAAGACCCTCAAGGGCCAGCACGCGCTACCCAAGACCGCGATCAAGTCGCAGGCCTACTGGAAGTGAGCTCGGGGTACTCCCCAGGCTGACCGCGATCGGTCCTCACGGCTGATGCGGGCGTAGTCGATACTGCGGCAAGCTGATCGGGCAAGTCGGGAATCCCGAGCCGAACAGTCGAATCGAGCGCCCGTGTCTGTCATCGATGCCGTATTGCTGGTTTCCACCGTGGCGCTCGCGATCGCCCTGGTCGCGGCGCCCCGGATCGGCAGGCGGGTGGCACCGTTCGCTCTGCCGGTGCTGATCATCGGCAGTCTGCTGCTGTGGGTGCTCGAAGGCAATTGGCACTGGTGGCCGCTCTACGCGCTGATCGTGCTGATGTTCGCGTTCGTGGTGACCGATACCGCCGGGACGCGCCGCCGGGCGTGGTTCCGCGCCGGGATCGGCGTGCTCGCCGTGGTGTCGATCCTGCCGTGGGCGGTTCCGCCCTCCCCGGAACTGCCCGAACCCACCGGGCCCTACGCGGTCGGGTCGGAGATCTTCCGGTGGGTCGACGAGCAGCGGCCCGAGCCCGCGACCGCGGCCGATGATCGGCGCAATGTCGTTGTCCAGGCGTGGTATCCGACCGAGATCGAGTCCGGCCGGCAGTGGGTGTACCTCGACGGACAGGACCAGCTGCCGTCGCGGGTGTCCGCGATTCCGGGCTTCTTGCTGTCGGACCTCAGCATCGACACCAACGCGACGGCCGATGTTCCGGTGTCGCCGGACAGGGACCGCTGGCCGGTGGTGCTGTTCTCCCCCGGCTACGGCGCGCCGCGCGCCTTCTACTCCGGACTGATCGCCGACCTGGCCAGCCGCGGTTTCATCGTCCTCGCCGTCGACCATCCCTATGAGTCGGCCGTGACCGAGCTCGCCGACGGCACCATCGCCACGACCGTCGAGAACATCGCCGCCGACGACCCCGACGCCCTCCGACTCATAACCGAACGGCTCGAAACCCGCACGGCCGATTTGCGATTCGTCCTCGATCAGTTGGCCCGCCCGGAAACCCTCGGACCGCTCGAGAACAGGGTCGACTCCGCGCATCTCACCGTGATCGGACATTCCCTCGGCGGCGCCGCCGCATTGGCTGCCCTGTCCGCCGACCAACGATTCACCGCCGCGGCCAATCTCGACGGCACCCTCTACGGCGACCTCCCCGAGCGCGCGCTGAACCGGCCGGTCCTGTTGCTGGAGAGCGATCATGGCGAGACCGGCCACTCCCAGCGCTACCTCGACGGGAATCGCAGTCTGCTGGAACGGTTGCAGGCAACCGGTTTCCGGTACGAGTTCAGCAAGGCCAACCATTACAGCTTCACCGATGTGCCCCAATTCCTGGCCGCGCCAGTGCGTTTCGTGGTCACCCGGCTGGTCGGCGGGTCGAGGGGCGCAGCGAACACACAACGCGCCACCAACGACATCCTGACGCCGTTCCTGCTGGGCCGACACGGTGAGGTGGACCGTGCCGCCACCGGCCATTCCGGGGTCACGGGCGGCCCGCTGCGACGCTAGCGAGGCGGGTGGCGCGCAGGGGTGATTTCGGTCATGGTGGACGGCGGAACGCAGTACGGAAACCACCACTCGCGAGGAGTACGCCCGTGTCCGTTCTCGATGAAAGCACACCCTTCGGTGCCGCGGTCGCCAAGCGGCTGGCCGACGAGCACGTCATCTGGCTGACCACGATCGGCGCGGGCGATACACCGCAGCCGAATCCCGTGTGGTTCCTGTGGCAGGACGGAACCTTCCTGATCTATACCGAGTCGACGGCGAAGCGATTGCGGCATCTCGCGCGCAACCCGCGGGTCTCGCTGAACTTCAACAGCACCGCCTCCGGTGGCGAGGTGGTCGTGTTCACCGGCACGGCCCGGATCGGCGAGGCGGTGAGCGAGGACGTGGTCGCCGACTATTCGCGCAAGTACACCCAGGGCTTCGCCGAGATCAAGATGTCGGAGGCCGAGTTCTACAAGACCTACTCGGTCACGATCCACATCACCCCGGATCGCCTGCGCGGCTTCTGATTACATGAAACAGGGCCGCCTCGCCGTGTCGGCGAGGCGGCCCTGTTCGTCGCGGATCAGGCGGAGACGGGCTCGAGCCGCCAGCCGGTCGCGCGCTCGCGTTCGTTCCAGAACGCGGCGTAGCGGCCGTCGAGATCCAGCAGTTCCTGATGGGTGCCGCGTTCGGCGATGCGGCCGTTGTCGAGGAACAGGATCTGGTCGGCGTGGGCGATGGTGGACAGCCGATGAGCGACCACCAGCACCGTCTTGTCCCTGGTCAGTTCGTGGATGCCACGAACAACCACGGCCTCGCTGTGCGGGTCGAGCGCGCTGGTCGCCTCGTCGAGCAGGACGATCGGGGCGTCCTTGAGCAGGGCACGGGCAATCGACACGCGCTGGCGTTCACCGCCGGACAGCGACGCGCCGCCCTCGCCGACCGTGGTGTCGAAACCGTCGGGCAGCCGGTCGACGATCTCGTCGACCCTGGCGGCGACGGCCGCGCGGTCGAGTTCGGCGTCGGTGGCGTCGGGCTTGCCGATGCGGATGTTGTCGGCGACCGAGCGGTTGAACAGATAGACGTTCTGGAAGACCAGCGAGAGCTGGTCGAGCAGGGTGTCCGAAGGCTGTTCGCGCACATCGTGTTCGCCGACCGAGACCGCGCCGGAGTCCACGTCGTAGAAGCGGGCGGCCAGCCGCAGCAGGGTGGTCTTGCCCGCACCGCTGGGGCCGACGATGGCCGTGGTGGTGCCCGCCGGGACGGTGAAGGTCAGGTCCGACAGCACGGGTTCGCCGGGGCGGTAGCCGAAGCTCACCTCGTCGAAGACCACGGCGGGCGCACCGGGCGTCACCGGTTCGGTGGGCGTCGGCAGCGGCTTCTCCGCGAGCAGATCGGTGATCCGGTCGGCGGCCGCGGCGGCCGAGCGCAGGGCCGCGCCGAGCTGGGCGGCCTGGTTCACCGGCTCGATGAAGCGCGAGCTGACCGCGATCAGCGCGATCGCCGCGGCGGCCGAGATCGCGCCGTCGGTCACCTGGACCACCGCGATGTAGGCCAGCACCAGGAACACCGCCTGGACGAACAGCGCGAAGACGATCAGACCGGGCACGGTCGCGACCATCATCTTCCGCACCGCCGAACGTTGACCGACCAGCGCGGCGTCCAGCGCCTTGTTGCCGGCGCCGACCGCACCGAACGCGCGCAGCACCGGCTGCGCCTGCGCGAATTCCACCACCCGCGAATCGGCTTCGGCCGCGGCGGTGTGCAACCGCGCGTCGGCGCCGGTGTAGGCGCGGTTGGCGAGATTGTTGACCAGGTAGAGCACCGGCGCGGCGAGCAGCATGGCCAGCCCGATCCGCCAGTCGATGAACAGCATCCCGATCGCGACGACCAGCGGCACGATGATGCCGGTGAGCACCTTGGTGAGCAGGTAGGCGATCAGGCCCTGCATCTCGCGGACCTGCTCGACCATGACCCGCGAGAGCGGGCCTGCGTCGCGGTCCTCGAACCAGCCCAGCGGCAACGCGTTCAGCTGGTCGCCGAGGCGAGTTTGCAGGCCACGCTGCATGCCGAGACCGATCCGCAGGCCGATGACGGCCTGCAGGTAACCGAAGACGACCACACCGGCCACGGCCACGGCCATGCCGAGCGCCCACAGCCAGGCGCCGCTCAGGTCGTCACCGAACAGCGCTTCCAGCACCGGAACCAGCAGTAGATACGCGATGGCCTGGCACAGCGCCTGCACCACGATGGCGGCGAGCAAGCGCGGGATCAGCGGAGCGAACTCCGCGGGAACGAGGCGGAAAACCTTGCGAATCATCGTGTTTCCTCCACCAGGGCGAGCGTGCCGAGCGCGGCCTCGTTGATCTCCCACAGCCGCTGATACAGCCCACCGGCGGCGCGCAACTCGGTGTGCGTGCCCTGTTCGACGAGCGTTCCGTTCTCCAGCACCAGGATTCGGTCGACGCCGGTGATGGTGTGCAGCCGGTGCGCGATCACCAGCACGGTGCGGCCGGCGACGAGCGCGGCCAGCGCGTCCTGGACCGCGGCCTCGGATTCGGGGTCGGCGAAGGCGGTGGCCTCGTCGAGGACGAGCACCGGGGTGTCGGCCAGCAGCGCGCGGGCGATCGAGAGGCGCTGCGCCTCACCGCCGGACAGCGAGGCGTCGACGCCGATCTCGGAGTCGTAGCCGCGCGGCAGCGCCATGATCCGGTCGTGGATCTGGGCGGCCCTGCTCGCCCGTTCGATGGCGGCGTCGTCGGCGTCCGGGCGCGCGAGCAGCAGGTTCTCCCGGATCGAGCCGCGGATCAGGCGCACATCCTGGAACACGAAACCGACGGTGCGGTAGAGATCTTCGCTGGTGAACTCGCGAATATCGCGGCCGTCGATGGTGATCCGGCCCGCGCCGACGTCGTAGAAGCGGGGCAGCAGTTTGGCCAGGGTGGACTTGCCGGAGCCGCTCGGGCCGACCAGCGCGGTGATGGTGCCGGGGTGCAGTTCGAGATCGACGCCGCGCAGCACGTCATGGCCGGTGCGGTAGGCGAATTCGACGCCGTCGAAGCGGACGACACCCGCCTGGCTCGCCGGGCCGGTGCTCGTCGTCGGCGCGGTATCCAGCTCCGGGGTCTGCTGCAGTTCGTGCAGGCGCAGCGCCGCGGCGCCGCCGGCCCGCAGCGCCTGCGAACCGTAGCCGAGGCCGAGCAGCGAGCTGCCGATACCCAGGCCGACCAGCAGGAACGGCAGCAGGTCGAGGGGGTTCACCCAGTCGAGGCCGACGAAGGCGAGCCCGCCGACGACCACGATCAGCATCACGAAGACCGGCATGACCACGATGTCTGAGGCCGACTGCACGCGGATGATCGGCATCTTCATCCGACGCGCCGCCTGCACCTGACCGTCGACCGCGCTCTGGAACTCGGTGTGCGCCTTGCCCGCCTGGCCGAACGCCCGCACGACCTGGATGCCGTCGACGAATTCGATGGTGGCCTCGGAGGTGCGTCTTTCCCAGCGGGTGTAGACGGCGAGGCGGTCGCGGCCGTCGCGGTCCATGATCTTGCCGAACAGGACGAAGTAGGCGATCAGCGGGATCAGCAGCACCAGGGTGAGCCGCCAGTCGAGGGTGAACAGGTAAGCGAGGGTGACCAGCGGGACCACCAGCGCGCCGACGAACTCCAGCCGGGCGTGGGCGACGAGGTAGTGCAGTGCCTCCACGTCGTCGCGCAGGTAGGTCTTGACCTCGCCGGAGCTGCGTTCGCCGAACCAGCCCAGCGGCACCCGGGTGAGTTTGTCCGCGAGCAGCCTGCGCAGGGTCAGCTGGTAGCCGGCGTCGACTGCGTGCGACCAGGTCAGCGCCACCGCCTGCAGCAGGGCGCGCACGATCAGCACCACCACGGCCGCGCCGAACAGCCACCACACCCGCTCGGTGTCGACCGGGGATTCCGACAGCTCCCGGCAGGCGGCCACGATCAGCAGGAACGGCACGACGGTGCAGACCGAGGCGACGGCGACGAGCAGGCTCGCCACCGTCAGCATCCCCGACACCGGTGCCAGAATCTCCTTGCGCGCCTGCGCTTCCTGTTGCTTCTGCGCTTTCGCGACCGCCTTGGGTGGCCGGTTGCCCGACTCCGCCCCCGGCGGCGGCGCTACCTGCACCGTCATAACTTCTCGCCCTCTCGACCTGTCCACGGCAAACGTGCCAAGGGTAGGTTAGCCTAAGTTGAGCGGTCGTGGCCGACCGGGGAAGCTTGCGTGAACTGCCAGTCAACCCCCTCGGCAATTCGACATTCCGGGCGTAATTTCCTCCCTACCTCTAAATCTCTGAGCGCGGCGGGAGAGCGAAAATGTTTGTCACGTCAATAATTTCGGCGATTGCGGACTGCCAGGCCGATCCGGGAAACCTGACACCCGATCAAGCACACCGGGCCATGCAGATTCATCTCGAATGCAGCGTCGATCTGTGCCGGGTGCGCAGGCGGGCTCGGCATACCCTTGTCGAAGCGAAATTGATGGTGCTCGATCAGCGGGCCGGTTAACGTTTTCTCGTGTTCACTCCGCTGCCATCCTCGGCCGCCTGGCTCCATCGCGAGGCGCGCATCGGATTCGAAGTGACCTATTTCCGCGACGACGATCGCGGGGTTTTCGTCGAAGGGTGCGCGACCGCGGTCGAGGAAGGCCTCGCCTGGGCGATCGACTATCGGCTCCGCGTCGACGGCAGCTGGCATACGCGGTCGGCGCAGATCACCGGCCGCTATCCCGATGCCAGGCGCTCGATCACGCTGCAGTCCGACGGGCTCGGGCGCTGGCAGGTCGACGGGGTGCACGCGCCCGAACTCGACGGTTGTCTCGATGTCGATCTGGAGGCGTCGGCGTTCACCAACGCGCTGCCGGTGCACCGGCTCGACTTGGCCGTCGGCGACGCCGCCGATGCACCGGCGGCCTACGTGCGGGCCGCCGATCTCGCGGTGATCCGGTTACCGCAGCACTATCGGCGGATGACCGACGACGCAGGTCAGCGCTATGACTACAGCGCTTCGCTCTTCGACTACCGGGCCAGGCTGGACTACGACGAGTCCGGTCTGATCCTCGACTACCCGGGGTTGGCGAAGCGCGCCGCGTAACCCGTCGGCCCGCGCCGGACCGGGGCCGTGAACACTGTGTTGTATGCGACGCAGGCAGCAGCCGCCGCTGCCCAAGCGGCACGGCCTAGATCCAGCCCGGCTCCGGCTCCCGGAGGACGGGCACTGGACGACGGTGCGTGACCACCTCGTCGAGCGGCTGCCGCGGGTCGATCCGGCGCGGATCGACGAGATGCTGCGGGCGGGCGAGATCGTCGACCTGGTCGGTCCGCTGGCGCCGGACGCTCCCTTCGTGCCGGGCGGGGCGGTGTGGTTCCACCGGGACCTGCCGGTCGAGCAGGACGTGCCGTTCGAGATCGGGATCGTCCATCGCGACGACGACATCCTGGTGGTCGACAAACCGCATTTCCTGGCGACGATCCCGCGTGGACAGCACATTCTGCAGACGGCCCTGGTGCGCCTTCGCCGTGAACTCGACCTGCCGGACCTGATCCCGGCGCATCGGCTGGACCGGGTGACCGCGGGGCTGGTGCTGTTCGTGGTGAACCCGGCCGCGCGCGGGGCGTATCAGACGATGTTCCATCGCCGGACCGTGCGCAAGGAGTACGAGGCCGTCGCGCCCTACGACCCGGCGCTGGAGCTGCCGCGGACCGTGCGCAGCCGGATCATCAAGGAAAAGCAGGTGCTCGCCGCGCAGGAAGTGGACGGCGAACCCAATGCCGAGACCGAGGTGGAACTCGTCGAGCACCGCGACGGACTCGGCCGCTACCGGCTGCGGCCGCACACCGGCCGGACCCATCAGCTGCGCCTGCATATGAACAGCCTGGGCGTGCCGATTCTCGGTGACGATTTCTATCCGGCGATCACCGACAAATCCGTCGACGATTACACCAGGCCGCTGCAACTGCTGGCCGCCTCGCTGGAATTCACCGACCCGATCAGCGGGCAGCCGCGGCGATTCGAGACGCGGCGCAGTCTGCGGGCATGGACGGATTTGTCCGGATGGTCGGGATCGGCTGTCGAGTAGCTCACAGCGTCCGTTTCCCTTTCGCAATACTTCCGTACACTCGGTCGGGTGCCCGAACACGCCCCCCTCGCCGATCCACGGCCCAAGCTGCATGCCTATATCGATATCGCCGTTGTCGTCGTCGTGCTGGCCGGGACCAATCTGATCGCGCACTTCACCACCGCGTGGGCCAATATCGTCATCGTGCCGGCCGCGGCGTTCGCGCTGCTGGCGCTCATGCGCAAGCGCGGCCTCGGCTGGGCCGAACTCGGGCTCTCCCCTCGGCACTGGCGGCGCGGGACGGTCTACGCGGTCGGCGCGGTCGGCATCGTGCTCACCGCCGTCGCGATCGGCGCGATCCTGCCGATCACCCGGCCCTTCTTCCTCGCCGACCGCTACGCCACGATCTCCGGCGCGCTGATCGCGTCGATGATCGTCATCCCGCTGCAGACCGTGATCCCCGAAGAACTCGCCTTCCGCGGCGTCCTGCACGGCACCCTCGACCGGGTGCTCGGCGTCCGCGGGCTCTTCGCGGCCGGATCGCTGCTGTTCGGTTTCTGGCACATCGCGTCCTCGCTCGGCCTGACCAGCGGCAACAAGGGCCTGTCCGGCATCGTCGGCGGCGGCCTCGTCGGCCAGATCATCGGCATCACCCTCGCCGTCGCGGCCACCGCCGCCGCGGGCGTGGTCTTCACCTGGCTGCGCCGACGCAGCGGCAGCCTGCTCGCCCCGATCGCCCTGCACTGGTCGCTCAACGGCGCGGGCGCCCTCGCCGCCGCCATCGTCTGGCACACGGCGCTGCGCTGAGTCAGCGGTCGTTCGCCAGGGCCGGGTCGGTGGCGCGAACGGCGGCGAAGACGCCGGCGCAGACCGAGACCAGGTCGTCGGGGTGGGTGGTGCGGTTGTCCATCAGCCAGTCGACGAGCAGGTGGTTGACGCCGCCGACGATGGTGACGCAGGTCAGGCGGCTGCGCTCGGGGAGCGGCTCGGCCCGTGCGGTGGCCCACAGACCTGCGACCAGTTCGGCGTAGTCGCGAAGTACGCCATGCCTGCGTTGCTCCATGCGCGCGGAGACGCCGACCACCTCGATCAGCACCACCCGGGCACGGCGCGGGTCCTCAGTCAGAAAGCCGATGAACGCGGCTAGGCCCGCGGTGATCACGTCACCGAGATCTGGGCCCGCCGTGCGCAGGGCGGCCAGCGTGCGATCGCGCAGGCCCGCGGTCGTCTCGTCGTAGAGGGCGGCCAGGCAGGCCTCGCGGTCGCGGAACGATTCGTAGAAATAGCGTTCGGTGAGCCCGGCGATGCCGCACAGCTGTTTCACCGAGCCCGCGGCGTAGCCCCGGGTGCCGAACAGTTCTAGCGCCGCGTCCAGCAGTGCGGTACGGCGGTGTTGGATTCGCTCCGCGGGGGTACGCCCCGAGTACCGCCGACCCGCCGGGCGATCGGCGGACTGGTCTGTCATCGAAGTCTGTCCTTCTGTGCGACTGCGTGGAATACTAAGCCACAATTTTTGACATGACGACATGTCAGAAGCGATATTCTCGCTGGACCGAAAGGCTTTGCCGATGAAACGCACCCATGCCGGACTGGTTGTCGCGGTGACCGGCGGCGCCGCGGGCATCGGGCGCGAGATCGCCCGGCAGTTCGCCGTCGCGGGTGCTCGCGTCTGCATCGGCGATCTGTCCGGCACGACGGCGCGCACGACGGCGATGGAGCTTCCCGGCACCGTGCACGGTTGCGAACTCGACGTCACCGACGAGCGGTCGTTCCACACTTTCCTCGCCGCGACCGAGGCATTACTCGGGCCGATCGACGTGCTGGTCAACAATGCGGGGGTGATGTGGGTCGGCGCGTTCGACACCGAGCCCGATACCGCGACGGCCCGGATGATCGCGGTGAATCTGCACGGGGTGATCCGCGGGGTGCGGCTGGCCGCGCCGGGGATGCGTACGCGTGGGCGCGGGCATATCGTCACCATCGCGTCCGCGGCGTCGCGGCTCTCGCCTCCGGGTGAATCCACTTATGCCGCAACCAAACACGGCGTTCTCGGCTATCTCACCGGTGTGCGGGAAGAACTTCGGGGAACGGGCGTCGAGCTGTCGGTGATCATGCCCGGCGTTGTCGATACCGAGCTGGCGGCCGGAACGGCAACGGGCGCCGCGAAACTCCTGCAACCCGCCGATGTCGCGCGGGCGGTACTTGCCGTGGTCGAACGGCCGCGTTTCGAGGTGTCCATTCCGGGCTATGTCGGCCCGCTGACCCATATCGCCGGTCTGCTGCCGCAACGGCTGCGCGATATCGTGCTGCGCCGCGCCGTCCCCGACCAGGTCGCCGCGGTCGCCGGGTCCTCCGCGCGCGGGAACTACGAGAAGCGCACCCTGTCCTGAATCCACTCCGAAGGCCCGCTTGTCGTTGACCGCGGCGCGGACGGCGTTTACGCTCTCTGGCAATCACACATATGTTCGATAGTCCATATGTTCGAGTGACCGGAAGGCGCCAGATGTCCGACGATCGGTCGATGGAGGATGCCGTCAGCTCGCCGAACACCGAGATCACGGCACTCGCACAGCAGGTCGCGACCGCGCGCGGCAAGCTCCCGCTCCAGCACGACACGGCGCTCTACGACGCACTCTCCGACGCCGAGATCCGGGCCGAACGGGAACTCGCCGAATGGATTCGCGCGCAACGGCGCAAACAGCGGCGCCGTGCCGTCGCCGACGAACTCGCCGCCGAACAGCGTGACCGGCGCACCGGCAGGCTGATCCGCCGCACCGACGAAGCCGACGCGCGCTGGCATCGCAAGGCATTGGCCGCGCGGCGGCGGGTGTCGAGCGCCGATGCGCGGCTCGCCCAGCTGTACCGGCGGGCGGAGTGGTCTTCGCGGGCACTGATCGGTGTCGTCGTCCTCGGGATGGTGTGGGCCGGGGTCAATGTGCAGCACAATCTCGTGCCCAGTGGGGACATGAGCGATCCGCTGTACTGGCTCAGCTTCGGTATCGAGGCGATGATCTCGATACCGATCATCACCATCATGGTCGCCGCCACCACCGCCGCCCGCTGGGGACGCGAGCTCGAGCGTGGCAAGGTGCTGGTGTTCGAGCTGGCATTGCTCGGTACCACCGTGGCGCTCAACGCCGGGCCGCACCTGGCCGCCGGATCCTTCGGTCGCGCAGCCGAATACTCGATCGCGCCGGTGATGGTGGGTGTGGTGATCTGGCTGCATGCGTGGGTGTCGGCGCGGTATGCGTTGTTGATCGAGAGTGCTTCGGTGGAGTTGCCGGGGGATTCGAGCTACTCCACTGTCGAGCGGGTCGTGTCGGAGACTTCTGTCACGGGGCTTGCCGGTGCCGAGATCGAAGCTGCTCGGCGTGTCAGCACGAACAGCATTGCGGGAGTGGGCGGGTCGTCGGTCGTGCAGCCGTCCGGCCCGACTCTGCAGACCGCAGCCGCGCAGGCCGCCGCCCCGGACCAGCGTGTGGCGCAGGCCGACCCGACAGCGGTGCAGACCGAGGTAGCGGGAACCGCCGAGGCAGCGCGTCATACGGGACAGTCCGAGGTTGCCGATGTGCGCACCGAGGTCGCCGCAGTCAGTGAGCCTGCCGCGTCGAGTGAAGCAGGCTCGCCTGCAGGTGAATTCATGTCGCAGCCGGCTGACCTCTCAGCGAAGGCACCCGTGCGCCCGGCAGCAGAGGACCTCGCCACCGCGGTGCCGACACACGTGCCCGCACCGTCGGCTGCCGACTCGGTCGGAACCGGCTCCGAGTCGCAGACCGCGTCCTCGGAACCCCTTGCAGCGCAGGTCAGCTCGCCGTACACCCCGCCGGAGACAGCCACGGGATGGGGCCAGCCCACCCACGGCGTCCGCCGCCCGTCCACCGACAAGGCGACCGCGCCCGGCACCTTGGAGCTGATCCACAAGGCCGCGGCCGATCACCGTCGCAACGGCAGCGACCACGCCCGCGTCAACGGCGCAACCCCGACCTTGCGGCGAATACCGGCCACCGCCGCCGCGCAGGCCACTGCCGGCGAAGCCACCGGTACCGACCCGGTTCCCGAGGCGACGGCGCACGCCGGCACCGTCGCCCGTGACCGCAACGGCGACACCGCGGCACCCACCGAATCGGTAGTGGCGCACAACGATCCACAGCCCCCGGCCGACGAGCCCGAACAGCTCACCTTCGTCACCGAACTCGAGGCCGCTCCCGAGCAGCTGCCGCCAACCAGTCCGGCACATGCCCCGAAACAGCAGCGCCCGGACCTCGAGCCCGCGACTGCCGCACAGCAGCAGGCCCCGAGCCCTGAGCCGACGCCCGCGGCGAAGCAGCAGCTCACTCAACCTGAGTCGACGCCTGCCACGGAACCGCAGCTCACGCAGCCCGAGCCTGCCGTTGCGCCGAAGAAGCAGCTCACGAAGGTCGAGGCGGCGAGTGCCGAGGACATGAGTCCCGCGAGTGAGCGGGAGCCGGTGCAGTCCCCCGAACCGATCGAACCGGACCTCGACGACGAAGACGACCTCGCCGACGACGCCTACGATTTCGACGACGACACCGAGGTCCGCGCCCTGGCCCGCCAGATCGCCCACCGCAGTCCCCTGCGCCTGACCCTCGATCAGATCGAGGAGATCCTCGAACTCACCGACCAGTCCTGGTCGGCCCGCAGCATCGGCGCCGAGGTCGGCGTCTCCGGCAGCACCGTCACCAACATCGTCGAATTCGCCCGCAAGATCCGCCAGCCGTACGCCTTCACCGGCTGACCACCGACCGCGCCCCGGCCCCGACTCGATCGGGGCCGGGGACGCCTCATCCCACCGACCAGCCGCCTGGCAGCGATCAGATTCGCGGAGGATTGATCGGGGCAGGTCTTCATTCACGACGCCACTACGAGATCGCTCGGAGAACGACGAAGGCCCGCTTCCCAGTGGGAAACGGGCCTTCGTACAACGATCTCGATGGATCGAGGAGGGACCTTACTTGGCCTTCTCCAGGACCTCGACCAGACGCCAGCGCTTGGTGGCCGACAGCGGACGGGTCTCCATCAGCTGAACGCGGTCGCCGACGCCGGCGATCTCGTTCTCGTCATGCGCCTTCACCTTGGAGGTGGTGCGAATGATCTTGCCGTAGAGCTTGTGCCGGTGACGGTCCTCCAGCTCGACGACGATCGTCTTGTTCATCTTGTCCGAGACGACGTAGCCGCTGCGTACCTTGCGGCTGTTGCGCTCTTCCTGGTTCTCGCTCATGCCGCATCTCCCTTGCCAGCGGGTGCCGTGGCCAGGCCGAGCTCGCGCTCACGCATGACCGTGTAGATCCGCGCGATCTCATGACGGACGACGCGCAGACGTCGGTTGTTGTCGAGCTGACCCGTCGCCATCTGGAAGCGCAGGTTGAACAGCTCTTCCTTCGACTCACGCAGGCGGGCGACGAGCTCCTCTTCGTTGAGCTCGCGGAGCTCTGCGGCCGGTGTTCCGGTAGCCATCAGAACTGCTCCTCCCTGGTCACGATCCTGCACTTCATCGGGAGCTTGTGCATCGCGCGGCGCAGGGCCTCGCGAGCGATCTCCTCGTTCGGGTAAGACATCTCGAACATGACCCGACCGGGCTTCACGTTCGCGACCCACCACTCCGGCGAACCCTTACCGGAACCCATGCGGGTCTCGGCAGGCTTCTTGGTGAGCGGGCGGTCGGGGTAGATGTTGATCCAGATCTTGCCGCCACGCTTGATGTGGCGGGTCATCGCGATACGCGCCGACTCGATCTGACGGTTGGTGACGTAGGCGGGCTCGAGAGCCTGGATGCCGTACTCACCGAACGCCACCGCGGTGCCGCCCTTGGACATGCCGGAACGACTCGGGTGGTGCTGCTTGCGGTGCTTGACCCTACGGGGCATCAGCATGCGTCAGCCCTCCTGACTCTCTGCCGGAGCCTCCGCCACTGCAGTGGCGGCGCGCCCGACCTCGGTGCTGGTCGCGGTGGTGCCGGTGGCGCCGGACCGACGAGGGCGGCTCGGACGCTCGCGACGCGGGCGCTCCGGAGCAGCAGCGGCAGCGGTCAGCTCACGACGACCACCGACGATGTCACCCTTGTAGATCCAGACCTTCACGCCGATGCGACCGAAGGTGGTCTTGGCCTCGTAGAGGCCGTAGTCGATGTCCGCGCGCAGCGTGTGCAGCGGGACGCGACCCTCACGGTAGAACTCCGAGCGCGACATTTCGGCGCCACCGAGGCGGCCCGAGCACTGCACGCGGATGCCCTTGACGTTCGGCGAACGCATGGCCGACTGGATGGCCTTACGCATCGCGCGACGGAACGCCACACGGTTGGACAGCTGCTCGGCAACACCCTGAGCAACCAGCTGCGCATCCGACTCGGGGTTCTTGACCTCGAGGATGTTCAGCTGAACCTGCTTCTTGGTGAGCTTCTCCAGCTCGGCGCGGATGCGGTCGGCCTCCGCGCCACGGCGACCGATCACGATGCCGGGACGCGCGGTGTGGATATCCACACGGACGCGATCACGGGTGCGCTCGATCTCGACCTTCGAGATACCTGCCCGCTCCATGCCGGTGGCGAGGAGCTTGCGGATCTGAACGTCTTCCTTCACGTATTCCGCGTACTGCTTGTCCGCGTACCAACGCGACTTCCAGTCGGTGGTGATACCGAGGCGGAAGCCATGGGGGTTGATTTTCTGTCCCATTTACTTTGCCCCTCCCTTCCGGCGGCTACGAGTGGCGCCGGCGGTGGGCACGCTCTCGACCTCGATGGTGATGTGGCTCGTGCGCTTGCGAATCCGGAACGCGCGGCCCTGGGCCCGCGGCTGGAAACGCTTCATGGTGGCACCCTCGTCGACGAAAGCCGTCGAGATGACCAGGGTGGCCGGGTTGAGGCCGAGGTTGTTCTCGGCGTTCGCCGCGGCACTGGCCACGACCTTGGCAACCGGCTCGCTCGCGGCCTGCGGCGCGAACTTCAGGATCGCCAGGGCGTCCTCGACACGCTTGCCGCGGACCAGGTCCACGACGCGACGCGCCTTCATCGGGGTGACCCGCACGTGCTTAGCGGTAGCGCGGGCAGTCGGGTTCTGAACCGTTTCGGTGTTGGTTTCAGTCATCGCCGCTTGCTCTTCCGGTCGTCCTTGACGTGGCTCTTGAACGTCCTGGTCGGCGCGAACTCACCGAGCTTGTGGCCGACCATATTGTCCGACACGAACACCGGGACATGCTTGCGACCGTCGTGGACGGCGAAAGTGTGGCCGATGAAATCGGGGATGATGGTCGAGCGACGCGACCAGGTCTTGATGACCTGCTTCGTGCCCTTTTCGTTCTGCACGTCCACCTTCGCGAGGAGGTGGTCGTCGACGAACGGGCCCTTCTTGAGGCTGCGTGGCATTTCTTACCTCCTCCTTAGCGCTTCTTGCCGGTCTTGCGGCGGCGAACGATGAGCTTGTCGCTCGGGCGGTTGGGCTTGCGGGTGCGGCCCTCAGGCTGACCCCACGGGGAGACCGGGTGGCGACCACCGGAGGTCTTACCCTCACCACCACCGTGCGGGTGGTCGACCGGGTTCATGACGACACCACGGACGGTAGGACGACGGCCCTTCCAGCGCATACGGCCGGCCTTGCCCCAGTTGATGTTCGACTGCTCGGCGTTGCCGACCTCGCCGACGGTGGCGCGGCAGCGCACGTCGACACGGCGGATTTCACCGGAGGGCATACGCAGGGTCGCGTACGGCCCTTCCTTGCCCAGCAGCTGAATGCTCATGCCTGCGGCACGGGCCATCTTGGCGCCGCCGCCCGGACGCAGCTCCACGTTGTGGATCGTGGTACCGGTCGGGATGTTGCGCAGCGGCAGGTTGTTGCCCGGCTTGATGTCGGCCGTGGGGCCGGACTCGATCGGGCTGCCCTGCTGGATGCCCTTCGGCGCGATGATGTAGCGCTTCTCGCCGTCGGCAAAGTGCAGCAGTGCGATGTTGGCGGTGCGGTTGGGGTCGTACTCGATGTGAGCGACCTTGGCCGGGATGCCGTCCTTGTCCAGTCGACGGAAGTCGATGACACGGTAGGCACGCTTGTGACCGCCACCGCGGTGACGCGTGGTGATGCGACCGTGCGCGTTACGACCACCGGACTTGGTGAGCGGGCGCAGCAGCGACTTCTCCGGCGTCGACCGGGTGATCTCGGCGAAGTCCGAGACGCTGGAGCCACGACGGCCCGGCGTAGTCGGCTTGTATTTACGGATTGCCATGAGTTCTTCTCTGCTTTCTGGATCGCCAGCCGCTTACGCGACCGGTCCTCCGAAGATCTCGATGGGCTTGCTGTCGGCCGAGATGGTCACGAGCGCGCGCTTGGTGTCCTTGCGCTTGCCGTAACCGAAGCGGGTCCGCTTGCGCTTGCCCTGACGGTTGGCGGTGTTGACGCTGGTGACCTTGACGCCGAAAACCTTCTCGACGGCAATCTTGATCTGCGTCTTGTTCGAATCCGGGTGCACCAGGAAGGTGTAGGTGCCTTCCTCGATCAGTCCGTAGGACTTCTCCGAGATGACCGGTGCGAGCAGGATGTCGCGGGGGTCGGCGATGGTGCTCACTTGCTCTCCTCCTGGGCCGCCTCGGCGGGACCGTGAACGAACGCGTTCAGGGCCTCGACGCTGAACACCAGTTCGTCGCTGTTGAGGACGTCGTAGGTGTTGAGTTGATCCGGGGCGATCGGCAGCACGTTCTGCAGGTTCGCCACGCTCTTCCACGCGGCGACGTCCTCGCGACCGACGACGACCAGGAACTTCTTGCGGTCCGACAGCTCGGACAGGAAGCTCTTGGCGGCCTTGGTCGACGGGGTCTGACCCGCGACCAGCTCGGTGATCACGTGGATGCGCTCGTTGCGGGCCCGGTCGGACAGGGCGCCACGCAGGGCGGCGGCCTTCATCTTCTTGGGGGTCCGCTGGCTGTAGTCACGCGGCTGCGGGCCGTGGACGGTGCCACCGCCGGCGAACTGCGGCGCACGGGTCGAACCCTGGCGGGCGCGGCCGGTGCCCTTCTGGCGGTACGGCTTCTTGCCACCACCGGAGACCTGACCACGAGTCTTCGTGGCGTGGGTGCCCTGGCGAGCGGCGGCCAGCTGCGCGATGACGACCTGGTGCATCAGCGCGACGTTGGCGGTCACGTCGAAGATCTCCGCGGGGAGGTCGACGGTGCCTTCGGTCTTGCCGCCTGCAGCCTTAACGGTCAGCGTCAGGTTGGCCTTCTTGTCGAGGCTGGTCATGCGTGCGCACCACCCTTCACGGCGCTCTTGACGATCACGACGTTGCCCTTGCGGCCAGGGATGGCACCCTTGACCAGGAGCAGGCCGTTCTCGGCGTCGACCTTGTGAACCGAGAGGTTCTGCGTGGTGACGCGGTCGTTACCCATACGGCCCGACATGCGCATGCCCTTGAACACGCGGCCGGGAGTGGCGCAGCCACCGATGGAACCCGGGCGACGGTGCACAGCCTGCGCACCGTGCGAGGCGCCCTGGCCCTTGAAGCCGTGACGCTTCATGGTGCCTGCGAAGCCCTTGCCCTTGCTGATTCCGGTCACGTCGACGTAGGTGCCCTCTTCGAAGACGTCGGCGGAGAGCTCCTGGCCGACCTCGAAGGTGGAGGCATCCGCGACGCGGATCTCGGTGACGTGGCGGCGCGGGGTGACACCGGCCTTGGCGAACTGGCCGGAAGTCGGCTTGTTCACCTTGCGCGGGTCGATGGCGCCGAAAGCGATCTGGACGGCCGAGTAGCCGTCGCGCTCCACGGTGCGGATCTGGGTGACCACGTTCGGGCCCGCCTTGATGACGGTGACCGGGACGACGCGGTTCTTCTCGTCGAAGACCTGGGTCATGCCGAGCTTGGTGCCCAGGATGCCGGCTGCGGGCCGGTTCTTGTTGTCAGTCATATCTCGAGTCCCCGTCACTGAATGTTGACGTCGACGCTGGCCGGCAGGTCGATGCGCATGAGCGCGTCGACCGTCTTCGGCGTCGGGTCGAGGATGTCGATGAGGCGCTTGTGCGTACGCATCTCGAAGTGTTCGCGCGAGTCCTTGTACTTGTGCGGCGAACGGATGACGCAGTACACGTTCTTCTCGGTGGGCAACGGCACAGGCCCGACCACACGGGCGCCAGTGCGGGTCACCGTCTCCACGATCTTGCGCGCAGACGCGTCGATCGCCTCGTGGTCATAGGCCTTGAGCCTGATGCGGATCTTTTGTCCCGCCACGCTAAGTGTCCTTTTCTCCGCTTTCCTTCGTGGTCACAGGAGCTGGCTCCTGCACCACCCTCATTTGCACAGCCCGAACACACGAAAGACGCCAGAACGCCACCGGGCACCGCCCAGTCCTCGCCGCTGTTCATCTGTCATGGTTCTCCGGTCCACGCGGTCGGGCGTGTCGCCCTTTCGCTCATTCTCCAGCCCTGGTCACCTACTCACCACTGGCCGGGAACGTGGTCCCGAACGTATCCACACCACCGAAGCGGCGGGATACAAACTACTGCTCGCCTCACTCCACCTCGCCCACTCCGAAGAGAAGACAATCCTGTGCAAGGCAACCCGAACAGTATGCACCATGCCGACGACGCTCTTCAAATCGGGGGTCATGAGGTATCGATCACGCCCCCATAGGGGCATCTACCTGGACCGCACCGCCGGCTGGGCTGTGCCGGACCATGGTAGCTGGCGTGACGCTCGCCCTGGTCGGCGGAGGGTTACGCGCTATCTTACTTTTGAGTAAGATAAGGGCATGACACAGGAAACGGCCACGTACCGCGGCTGGAAGAAACTGCCCGACAACCGCATCGGGCACGCGCTGTTCTCGCTCGGCATGGTCGCGCGGGTCCCCTACTTCGGCACGGTGCTGCCACAGGTGGTGCGGCTCGAGCCCGGCGTCTGCGAGGTGACCTCGCCGAAGTGGTTCGGCATCCACAACCATCTGGGCACCTTCCACGCGATCGCGGCCTGCAATCTGGCCGAGGTCGCGATGGGCATGCTCAGCGAGGCCACCGTCCCCACCACCCACCGCTGGATTCCCAAGGCCATGAACGTGCAGTACCTGAGCAAGGCCGAGTCCGGGCTGCGCGCGGTGGCGAAACTGGACGAGATCCCCGACTTCGCCGCGATCACCGAGGGCACGGAACTGGTGGTGCCCGTGTCGATCTACGACAAGGACGGCATCGAGGTCGTGCACGCCGACATCACCACCTGGGTCACGCCGCGCTGACCTCGGCAAAGCTGTCGGTAGCGAGCTGTTGCGTGGCAGCTCGAGCGACAGCTCCCCCAGGAACTCGAACCACTCGGCAAAGTCGAAGTGGTCGTAGACCCCAGACCGCCTGCGACAGTGCGGGTTCCCGACCTCTGTGTCGTACCCGCGCTCTCGGAGGCGGTTGCGCGCTGGCCCCCGGATGAGGTCACGCTCGTCGTCGAGGTCCTTTCTCCCGGTACCCGGCGCACCGATCGGGTCACGAAGTTCGCGGAGTACGCCGAGGCGGGCATCGCGAACTATTGGCTCGTCGATCTCGAAACACCGGTCTCGGTCAGTGCCTGCACACTGATCGGCGAGCACTACGAACTCGTCGCTGAGGCATCGCGTCCCACCCGCATCCAGCTGGCGGATACCTCCGTCCTGATCGGTCCGGCAGCGCTCGTCGCACCTCGCGGATAGGCACCCGCGCCGCCGGTAACGGGCAGGGGTCGGTCGACGAGCTTCGTCCTCTCCACGGTGGTGACGGTCGTGGCGATCGTCGCGTCGCTGGCGGTGAGCGGGTTCCTCGGCAGCAGGCCCGACAAGGTCGACGTCGCGATCGCGGGGCCGGAGGCCGCGGTGGTGATCGAGACGGCGAACGGCCTGGCCTCCGCCGCCGACACCACACCACCTTCACCGCGCAGGTCGTCGCCGACCGGACCACTGTCGAACAGCTGGTGCGCGACGATGCGGTCGAAGTGGGCCTCGTTCCCGCCGACCCCACCGGATGGCAACTCATCGGGAAGACTTCGGAGAACGACGACGACGCAACCAGCTACATCACCGCCGCCGCACAGCAGATCGCGTTGCAGCGCAATGCCGCCGAGGCCGGGGTCTCGCTCGACGAGCTGGGCCGTGGGGCGGCGGTGAATTACGAGCTGCTCGAAAAGGGTGCGGTCGATCCCGGTTTGAGCAAGATCGTTGCGTTCGTCTTCGCGTTCCTGTTCTATCTGGCGTCGGTGCTGTTCGGGATGTCCATCGCGCAGAGCGTGGTGGAGGAGAAGCAGAATCGCATCGTCGAGATCTTGGCCAGCGCAATGCCGCTGCGGCAGTTGCTGATCGGCAAGGTGGCGGGCAATACGGTGCTGGCGTTCGCGCAGCTGGCGCTGTTCGTCGGTGCCGGACTGGACGGCTTGGCGGCCACCGGAAAGGGTGCTCAGCTGGGCCAGATCGCCGGGGCCGCGGGCTGGTTCATCGTCTTCTTCCTCGTCGGCTTCCTGGCGCTGGCCAGCCTATGGGCAGTCGCCGGATCACCGGCCACCCGCAGCGAAGACCTCCAGTCCACCGCCACTCCCCTGTCGATGCTCATCATGATCGTGCTGTTCGCCTGCATCTTCCTCGACGGGACCGGCCGCGTGATCGCCTCCTACATCCCGATCACTTCCATCGTCGCCATGCCGAGCCGCCTCGCCGAAGGCACCGCCGCCTGGTGGGAACCCTTCCTGGCTCTGGCCCTGATGGCCGTGGCCACCTACGGCATCGTCATCGTCGCCGAGAAGATCTACCGCCGCTCCCTCATGCGAACCAAGGCCGCCTGACAATGCGCCAGGCCCTGGCCTTGGAGGAATAGCAGGTCGCGCCGGAAACGTCACAGTGCGGTTGGTTGCGCGGGGGTGCGGGCAGCGGCTTGAATGCGGGCGTGAGCGTTGCGCGGGAATTCGATATCTGTGTGGTCGGGTTGGGGCCGACCGGACGGGGGTTGGCGCATCGCGCTGCGGTAGCCGGGTTGCGGGTGGCGGCGGTGGATCCGCGGCCGGAGCGGTTGTTCCCGCCGACGTTCTCGTGCTGGGTGGACGAGCTGCCCGCGTGGTTGCCGGAGAGTGCGATCGCGCAGCGGATCGCGGCGCCGACGGTGTGGACGAAGACCGAGCATCGAATCCAGCGGCCGTACTGCGTGCTGTCCAAGGCGGGGTTGCACGCGGCGCTGGCGCTCGACGACGCGACCGTGTTCACCGATCGGGCGGTGCGGGTCGAGCAGCACGAGGTGGAGCTCGCGGGAGGGACGGTGATCTCGGCGGCGACGGTCTTCGATACGCGGGGTCTGCCGACGCTGGGCAAGCGCAGGGCGGCGTCAGCGCACGGGATCTTCGTCGACGCGGAAACCGCGGCGCCGATGGTCGCCGACGGTGAGGGCCTGCTGCTGGACTGGCGGCCGGAAAACGGCGCGAGGCCGGACGAGCCGCCGTCGTTCCTGTACGCGGTGCCGCTCGGCGACGGGAGGGTGATCTTCGAGGAGACCAGCCTCGGCCTACGCGGCGGGATGCCGCAGCACGAACTACGCAAACGGACCCTGAGCAGGCTCGCCGCGCACGGCATCCGGCTCACCGGCGACGAGCCGCACGAGGCCGCGCACTACCCCCTCGATCAGCCGCCGCCGAAGAAGGGCACCGCGGTGGCGGTCCCGTTCGGGTCGCGCGGCGGGATGATGCACCCGTGCACCGGCTACTCCGTGGCCGACTCGCTCGCCCTGATCGATACCGCTGTCGACGCGGTACAGCAGGGCCATGACCCGATCGCGGCGCTGTGGCCGTGGCAGGCGCGTGCGGTGTACTGGATGCGGATGCGTGGCCTGTGGGGGCTGGGCAGGCTCACCACCGACCAGTCGATCGCGATGTTCGAGGCGTTCTTCACCGAGTCCGAACGCGGTCAGCGGGCGCTGCTGTCGGCCCACGACGACTACACCGCGCTCGGCGCTGTCCTGTTCAACACGGTCGCCCACACCTGGCCGTTCCGCTGGCGCTACGACCTCGTCGGCTGGACCAACCGCGATCGCTGGCTCGACTACCCGTTCGCGCCCGCTGACGCAGAACGGCACGTGGGCTGACCCACGTGCCGTTCGCAGCGCGACGGACCTACGACGACTCGGCCGCCTTCTTGTAGCCGACGATCGCCGGGTAGGCGAAGACCACCATCATGCCGACCGTCCACGCCACCGTCTTCAGCAGCGGTTCGGCGACCGGACCGCCGTAGGACAGGCCCTTCATCGCGTCGATCGCGCAGCTCATCGGCTGGTTGGCGACCACGCCCTGCAACCAGGTCGGATACGCGAAGACCGGGACGAAGCCGGAGTTGAAGAACATCAGCAGGGTGTTGAGGATGCTGATCAGGCTGATCAGCATCACGCCCTCGGTGATCGTGGCCAGCGCCGTCACCATCACCGCGAAACCGAGCCCGAACAGCACCGGCACGCAGAACAGGGCGATGTTGGCCAGCGGGTCCTCCATGAACAGGAACCCGAGCGGCACCGCGACGAGCAGCACGATCACCGTGGTGATCAGGATGCGCAGCGCCTCGGCCAGCAGCCTGCCGGTCAGCAACGACGCCCGGTTCAGCGGCATCGTGTAGAACCGGCTGAGCAGGCCGGCCGCCTTCTCGCGTTTGAAGCCGAGCGCGCTCACCACCGCGCCGGTCATGGCCGCGACCAGGGTCAGCAGCGCGGCCTGGCCGTAGATGCTCGGCGTGCCGGTGGCCGCGGTGATCGAGTCGCCGAGCACGATGCGGAACATCAGCAGCGTCACCGCCGGGTAGGCGATGGTCTGGATGGTGGTCGACGGGTCGCGCAACCACACCATCAGCAGCCGTTTGCACTGGATGAGGCTGTGGGTGAACCACACCGAGATCGAGTTCTCCGGCTTGGCGTGCACCACCGGCAACTCGGCCGCTGTCGCCTCGACGGCCGCGGGCGGTTGGATCCGATCGGTCGTATCCATTGTTGTCATGATCGCCTCACACTCGCCCACACCGCCAGTGGGAGGAAAAGAACAGCCAGCGCGCCGAGCCATACCAGCGACACCCAGGTCCCGGCCCAGCTGAGGTGACCGGCGGCCATATCGCTGAGGGTCTGGGCGAACTGGGAGATCGGCTGGTTGCGCGCGAACGGCCGCACCCAGGACGGGAAACTGGCCTCTGGTACGAAGCCGGTCGACATCATGCCGAAGATCAGAATCGGCAGGGTGAGCGCCTGACTGAGCGCTTCGGGGTTCTTGGTGAGGCTGCCCAGCGCGTCGGCGCCGAGTGTCAGCACCACGCCGACCGTCAGGGCGAACCCGCAGAACGCGAGTGCCTGCAGCCAGCCGCCGGTGAACCGGAAGCCGATCACATAGCCGTAGCCGACCGTCGCGATCAGCGACACCACCGACCGCACCATCCCGGCGCAGATTCGCGACATCAGCGGAACGAGCGAACCGATCGGCATGGTCTGCAGCCTGGTACTCAAACCGGTGAGCGCCTCGAACGCCGCCAGCTGCGCGTTCGACATCATCGTCATCGCCATCGTCTGCAGCACGACGATCGGCATCACGTACTGCGCGTAGTCGATGCCCTGGACCTTCATCACGTACCGCAGCGGCAGGAAGAAGGCGACCGTGACCACCAGAGGGGTGAGACAGGCGACGACCAGCTCGCCCTTGGTCGCCATCGTGCGCACGATGCGACCGGTCAGCGCCCGCCATTGCGCGAAACTGCTCGGGCGCACCGCGGGGAGTTCGGCGAACAGCGTGTTCGCCTCGACAGAGGACACGCTCACTAGTGGCCGCCCGTATGGCCGGTGATCGACAGGAACACGTCGTCGAGCGACGGCCTGCGCAGCGCGATGTCGGCCAGGTCGATGCCCGCGTTGTCGAGCCTGCGCAGCGCCTCGGCCAGGGTGGCCGCGCCTTCGGGCGCCGGGATGGAGAGCTTGTCGGCACCGTCGACCTCGGCGGCGACGGCGGCGGGGACCAGGTCACCGAGGGCCTTGACGGTCGCCGGGATCCGGCTGACGTCGAGCGGCACGATCTCGCAGAAGCTGCCGCCGGTGCGCGCCTTGAGCTGGTCGGCGGTGCCTTCGGCGATGACGGTGCCCTTGTCGATGACGATGATGTTGTCGCTGAGCACGTCGGCCTCTTCGAGGTACTGCGTGGTCAGCAGCACGGTGATGCCCTGGTTCTTGAGCGCGGTGACCAGGTCCCACACGCCCTGACGGCTGCGCGGGTCCAGACCGGTGGTCGGCTCGTCGAGGAACACGACCTCGGGCCGCACGACCAGCCCGCAGGCGATGTCGACGCGGCGGCGCATACCACCGGAGTAGTTGCGCACGGCGCGCTTGCCCGCGCTGACCAGGTCGAACTCCTCGAGCAGGGTGTCTGCGCGTTTGCGGGCCGCCGATTTGGCCAGGCCCATCAGCCTGCCGAACAGCTCGAGGTTCTCCCGGCCGGAGAGGTTCTCGTCGAGGGCGGCGTACTGGCCGGTCATCATGATAGACCGGCGCACGGCCGCGCTGTCGGTGAGCACGTCGTGCCCGGCGACGACCGCGGTCCCGGAGTCGGGGCGCAGCAGTGTCGACAGGATCTTGACCGTGGTGGTCTTCCCGGCGCCGTTGGGGCCGAGGATGCCCAGCACGCTGGCCTTTTCGGCCTGGAAACTGATGCCCTGCAACGCGTGCACATCGCCGAAGGACTTGCGCACGTCGGACACCAGCACCGCGGGCTCACCGCCGCGCGACGCGACGCCACCTGCGGGCGAATCCACTGAGATCGAACTCGGCATCAACTCTCCACCATCGGCCGGGTGCGGCGCCCATGATCGGACGAGCGCACGCGGAATTTGCTTCCCGGTAAGTGATCCATACCGTTCGGCGCGATGTTACCGGTCCGCAGGTTTTCCCGGTCCGGACTGCGCGGACCAGGCCGGTGACGTGGTCGCTGTGGTCTTGCTCACGGAGGCAGTAGAAGGGCAGTGCGATGACCTTGTCGGCTCGCCCTCCGCGCCCATACGCTGACGGCGGGGAAACACTCGTCTCACCGGCCCGCGCGCGGGCGTGTTCGATCTCGTGAGAGGTGACAATGGGCGACTCAGCACCGGCAGGCGCCGCCGCGCCGACGGGGCGATTCGACGTGCTGACGTCGTTCGACCCGCGCACCGGCGAAAAGCTCGCGCAGTACCCGGTCAACGGGCAGGCCGAGGTCACCCGCGCGGTGCGCACGGCCCGCGCCACCCAGAACTGGTGGGGCGAACTGGGATTCGGCGCCCGCAAGCGCTTACTGCTGGACTGGCGCGGCCATATCGCCAGGCACGCCGGCGAATTGGTGGAAGTCCTGCGCAACGAGACCGGCAAGCCGGAGGCCGACGCCACGCTGGAAGTGATGCTGGCGGTGGAGAATCTGGACTGGGCCGCCCGCAATGCCGAGGGCACGCTGGGCCGGAAACGATTGGCCACGGGCTGGTTCACCCGCAATCAGCATGCCTCGGTGGGTTATCTGCCGCTGGGCGTGGTCGGTGTGCTCGGTGCCTGGAACAACCCGGTCTTCACGCCGATGAGCTCGATCGCCTACGCCATGGCAGCGGGCAACGCGGTGGTGTTCAACCCGCACGAGCTGACCACCGGCGTCGGCACCTGGCTGGCCGAGAGCTGGTCGGCGGTGGCGCCCGATCAGCCGGTGCTGCAAGCGGTCACCGGTGACGCGCGCACCGCCACCGCGCTGTGCAGGGCCAAGGTCGACAAGATCGCCTACGCCGGTCCGGAAGCGGGCGGGCGCGAGGTGATCGCCCTGTGCGCGCAGACGCTCACGCCGGTCGTGGTGGAAAACAGCGGCAAGGGCAGCATGATCGTGCACGTCGACGCCGTCCTCGACGCGGCGGCCGAGGCCGCGGTCTTCGGTGCGATGGCCAACGCGGGCCAGAACGCCTCGGGCATCCAGCGCTGTTATGTCGCCGATTCGGTGTTCGACGACTTCCTGGCCAGGGTGGCCGACCGGGCCGCGAAACTGCGGCCGGGCGCCGACAATCGCGCCGCCTACGGACCGATGATCAATGCCGCCCAGGTCGACGTGGTGCGCAAGCAGGTCCGCGATGCCATCGCCCGCGGCGGGCACGCGGTCCTCGGCGGTCTCGATTCCTTCCGCGACCCCTATGTGGAGCCGATCGTGCTGGCGGAGGTGCCCGAGGAGAGCATCGCGATCACCGGCGAGGGCATCGGCCCGGTCCTGGTGGTGAACCGCGTCGCCGACCTCGCCGACGCGGTGACCAGGGTGAACGCGGCGGGCAACGGCATCGCGGTCACCGTGTTCACCCGCGATATCCCCAGCGCCGAGTTCATCGCCGAACAGCTGAGAGTCGGTGTCGTGACGGTGAATTCGTCGACCGCCTTCACCGGCATCCCGGCCCTGCCGTTCGGCGGCGTCGGCGAGTACGGGCAGGGCCACAGCCACGGCCAGCAGGGCCTGCGCGAATTCAGCCGCACGATGTCGATCGCGCGCAGGCGCTATCGTGCCCCGATCCGACTATCGACCTTCGACCGTCATCCCGGCCATCTGCACGCGGCGAAGGCCCTGTTCCGGCTCCGCCACGGCCGCTAGCGGTCGTTCGGTTCCGGCCTGGCCTGCCCGCCGAGCAGGACGGCGCCGGTGAGTGCGCCGAGGCGGGCGAGTTGTTCGGGGCGCGAGTCGAAGCGCAGCAGCCGGCCGACGTCGATGATCTGGCCGATCGCGGCGTGCACGCGGAAGCGCGCTTCGATCGGGTCGTCGTCGAGCAGGTTGGCCCACTCGAGGATGTTCTGGCGCTGGATGGCGCGCAGCCGGTGCTGCTCGGCCTGCGGGAGGTTGCTGAATTCCGCGTAGTAGACCGGCATGATCTCCGGGGTCGCGAAGGTGAGGCGGGCGTAGCGGTCGGCGATGCGGCGGGCGGCGTCGGCGCGGCTCTCGGCCTCGGCCAGCGCTTCGCCGATCGCGACGGCCAGGCGGTCGCCGGTGCGGTGGAAAGCGGCGGCGAGCAGGTCGGCCTTGCTGTCGAAGTGCCGGTAGACGCTGGAGGCGTTGATGCCGACGGCGGCGCCGATCTCCTCGATGCCCGATTCGTGGTAGCCGTTGCGGCCGAAGATCCGGATCGCCTCGGTGAGCAGCTGTTCGCGTTTCGAGGTCACCGGCAGGCCACGGTTCTGTTTGTCCGGTTCGGCCTCGGCCGGTGCGGGCGGCAGCTCGGCGCGCACGATCGCCCAGGCCATGTCCCGCTGCACGGCGAGCATCCGCGCGTGCGAGAGGGTGGTGCGGTGCGCGGCGATACTGGCCAGCGAACTCAGCGCGCCGACCGCGAGCAGGGTGACGTCGTCGGCGCTCGCCTCGGGCCGCAGTTCGGCGATCGGCGCGGCGACCATCGCCTCCAGCTCACGGTAGAACGCGCGGATGCGCACCCGGTCCTCGCGTTCGAGGTAGCGGCGTTCCCAGCGATACAGCCCGGCCTCACGGCGGATGTCGATATTGTGCTCGGCGACGGCGGTGAGCAGCGCGTCGAGCCTGGCCTCCGCGCTCAGCGCCGGGTCGTCGGCGGCTTTGGCCACGTCACGTAGGCTCCGCGCGCCTTCCTCGGCGGCGGCGACCAGCAGGGCGTACTTGTTGGCGAAGTGGCGGTACAAGGCAGGACCGGAGATGCCGACCTCGGCCGCGATCTCGTCGACGCCGACCGGGTAGTAGCCGCGCGCGCTGAACGCACGGGCCGCGGCCCGCATGATCTGCATCTTGCGGTCCTTGGGCCTGCGGCGAACGACCCGCGCCGGTGCGGTGGTCGGCTCGCAGGCGTGTTCGGCCTCACTGCGATCGGCGACCATGCACTCACTTCCATTCCGCGAACCAGGGCTGTAGACGGCTGTCGGCAGCGCCGGACCAGTCAACCTAAGTTAACCACAATTCGCAAACGTCGAGAGGCAGTCCGGCAAACGAAAGCCGCCCCGGCGACACCGGGGCGGCTTCGTCGAACGCGAAGACCTTACAGGCCGAGGCCGCGAGCCAGGACCGGCCACGACAGCTTCAGCTCGTCCTGCCAGTAGCCCCACGAGTGGGTGCCGTTGGGACGGAAGTTGAAGGTCGCCGGGATGCCCAGTTCCTGCAGCCGGTTGGCCAGGTTGTGCGTGCAGAAGTTGGTGCCCGCCTCGATGACGCCACCGATGATGATCTGGTTGGCCAGGCCGTAGGGGCCGGGCAGAGCGTGCGGACCGTTGAGAGTGTCGTACGGGCCGGGCAGACCGTTGCCGGTGGAGACGTAGAGATCGACACCGCGCAGACCCTCGGCATTGACGTACGGGTCGTTCGCGACCCACTCCGCCGAGCCCTGCGGACCCCACATGTTCATGGTGTCGCCGCCGCCCCAGGTCTCGACCGTGAGCTTGACGAACTCGGAGCCGACCGGGTCGCTGGTCTGCGCGCACCCGCTGTAGGCGGCGGCCGCCTTGTACAGGCCGGGCTTGGCGATCGGCAGCGCAAGCACGGTGGTGCCCGAGGTGGACAGGCCCGCGATGGCGTTCACGCCGTTGGTGCCGAGCGCACCGTCGATCAGCGGGGGAAGCTCCTCGGTGAAGAAGGTCTTCCACTTGTTGCGGCCGACGACCGGGTCATCCTTGATCCAGTCGGTGTAGTAGCTCCAGGCGCCGCCGATCGGCTGGATGACGTTGACGTTCTTGTCGGAGAGGAACTCCAGCGCGTCGGTCTTGGCGACCCAGGACGCGGTGTCCTCGCCGCCACCGGCACCGTTGAGCAGGTACAGGGTGGGGCGCGGGACGGAGGCGTCGGCCGGACGTTGCACATCGACGATGATGTTCTGGTCCATGGCCGCGGAGTACACGTGCAACCGCAGGCTGCGCGAGTCCTTCACCTCGGCCTTGACGATCTTGGAGCCGTCCTCGGAAACGGGATTGGCGAGCAGGGTTTTGGAATCGATGATCGGGTCAGCCGAGGCCGGGCTCGCGCCGAGGCCGGACATCAGTCCGGCGGCCACTGCGGTCGCCGCGATCATCGCCGCGGCACGGGAGCCACGACGCCGGGAGTGCCGACGAATCAATTTCGCACCTTCGCTTCGTTTCGAATGGGTTGCACCACGCCAGAACCCTACGGGTTACCAGGCCGCTACAACAGTAGGAATCGTTACAACAGCGCGGTCACATCATGCCTCACCAGCCACACCGATGTCATCGGGCCCCGGCTTCCCGGTCACCCGCATCGAGCAGCTCCGCCAGGCGCGGCCCGATTTCGGCCAGCGCTTGCGGTGAGGTCATCTGATCATGCACCACCGCGACCGGCCGATCGCGCACTTCGCCGTCGACATACGGCGCCCAATTCCGCGCCGCCGTTTCGTGTCCGAGCGCGCTGAAGTACTCCAGCCTGCCCCGGAACACCGCGGGCCGGTGCTCGGCGATCAGCTCGGCCGAGCGCACCGCGCTGCGGTAGATCCGGCGCACCCGTTCCGGGGTGAGCACGGCCATGTTGGCCGGGATGATCGCGTGCAGCGCGGCCAGCCCGTCCTCGCTGAGCTCGCGCACGCCCGCGGCGGGCAGTGCCGCGCCCAGGTCGACGCCGAGTTCGGCGAGCGCGTCGCGGACCGCGGTGTGGAAATCGGGAACGTCGATGTCGGGGTGCGAGTCGAGCATCGCCAGCAGCGAGACCCGCTCCCCCGCCGCCTGCAGCTCGGTGGCGACGGCGTGCGCGAGCACACCGCCCAGCGACCAGCCCATCAGCCGGTACGGACCGTGCGGCTGCTCGGCCCTGATCTCGGCGACATAGCGGCGAGCCATCTCGGTGAGCGTGCCGGGCAGGTAGCCCGCCTCGCTCAGCGCGGGCGACTGCAGGCCGAAGATCGGCCGCCGCGCCGGAATGTACTGGGCCAGACCGGCATAACACCAGGACAGGCCGTACATCGGGTGCACGCAGAACAGCGGGCCGCCCGCTTCGGTGCCGTGCGGCACCCGGTTGCGGATGGGCAGCAGCACGCCGAGGGCGTCGTCGGATTCGAGGTCGTAGTCGCCGGCGCCGGACTGGGTGGCGTCGATGCGGGCGGCCAGCGCGGCGACCGTGGCATCGGTGAAGAACCACTGCACCCGCACCTCGGCGCCAACCCTGGTCCGCAGCCTGCTGATCGCCTTGGTGGCAACCAGCGAGTTACCGCCGAGCTCGAAGAAGTCGTCGTCGAGGCCGACCTTCCCCGCGCCGAGCACCTCCGCGTACACCTCGGCGACCGCGCGCTGCAGCGGCGTCGTCGGCGGCCGGTAGGGGCGGGTGGTGACCGCGGGCACCGGCAGCGCGTTACGGTCGAGCTTGCCGCTCGCGTTGAGCGGCAGCGACTTCAGCGTCACCAGGGTCGAGGGCACCATGTACGACGGCAGCGCCGCGCGGGCATGGGCGAGCAGGGCCGTCTCGTCGAGGCCGTTGCTGCTCTCGATCGAGTAACCGGCGGCGGGAGTCTCCGGCTTTCCGTGCTCGGCAGGCACCACATAGCCGACGAGCCGGTCACCGGTCGGGCCGTGGACGAGAGCGACGGCGGCGTGCCGGACATCCGGGTGGTCGCGCAGCACGGCCTCGACCTCACCGAGCTCGATCCGCTGACCACGCAGCTTCACCTGGAAGTCGCTGCGCCCCAGGTACTCCAGCTCCTGTTCGGCGGTCCAGCGGACCACGTCGCCGGTGCGGTAGAGCCTGCCGCCACCGGGATGGGCCACGAACCGCTCGGCGGTCAGCGCGGGTGCGCCGAGGTAGCCGCGCGCCAGCTGCACGCCTTCCAGATACAGCTCGCCCGCGGTGCCGGGCGGTACCGGCCGCAGCTGACGATCGAGCACGTGCACGCGGGTGTTGGCGACGGGCGCGCCGATCGGAATGCTCACGACGGCACCGGCTTCGGCCTGCGCCGCGGTGACGACGGTCGCCTCGGCCGGGCCGTACCAGTTGATCAGCTCGACACCGGGCAGCGCCTGCGCGAACCGCCGTGCGGTCGAGGCCGACAGCGCCTCACCGGCGGCGAATACCCTGCGCAGCGCGGGGAACTCGGCGTCGCGGCCGTCGGCGAGGAAGGCGTCGAGCATGGACGGCACGAAATGCACCGTGGTGACGGCACGTTCGGCGAGCACCCGGGCCAGGTAGGCCGGATCGCGGTGGCCGTCGGGTTCGGCGATCACCACGGTCGCGCCGGTCTGCAACGGCCACAACAGCTCCCAGGTGGAGATGTCGAAGGTGACCGGTGTCTTGTGCAGCACCACGTCGCCGGGACCGTGCGGGTAGGTGCGCTGCGCCCAGCGGAACTGGGCGACCAGCTGACGGTGGGTGAGCATGACGCCCTTGGGCGTGCCGGTGGAGCCGGACGTATGGATGACGTAGGCCAGGTTGTCCGGCTGCGGCACGGCCATCGGCACCGGCGCGGCCGTACCCAGGTTGTCGATCTCGACGACGGGAACGGCTGCGGCGGTGGTGAATCCGGTGCCGCCGGTGGTGAGCACGCAGACGGGAGCGGCCGCGACCAGCACCCGCTCGGTGCGCTCGGCCGGATGATCCGGGTCGACCGGCACGTAGGCGGCGCCGGTGCGCAGCACCGCGTAGATCGCGGTCACCAGGTCGATGCCGCGCCGCATCGCGACCGCGACCAGCGCCTCGGGACCCGCGCCCTCGGCGCGCAGCGCGGCGGCAAGCGCACGGACCCTGGCATCGAATTCGCCGTAGGTGAGCGCGGTGTCGCCGTCGACGAGCGCGACGGCCTCGGGCGACTTCATCACCTGCGCGTCGAACAGGGACAGCAGGGTCGACTCGTCGAGCAGCTCCGGCGCGTCGGTGGCATTGACCGCGGACAGGGTCGCGCGTTCCTCGGCGAGCAGCACGTCGATCTCGGCGATCCGCGCGTGCGGCGACCTGGTGAAGCGGGCCAGCAGCATCGAGAAGCGTCGCGCCAGCGCGGTCGCGGTGTCCTCGCCGAACACGTCGCGCAGGTACTTCACCGAGACGCGCAGTTGTCCGTCGGCCACGACCTGCACGGTCAGCGGGTAATGGGTGCCGTTGGTGGCGTCCATTCCGGTGACGGCGGCCGATCCGGTGGCGGCCTGGGCGAGGCCCTCCCGGTCGACCGGGAACGACTCGAACACGACCAGCGAGTCGAACAGGGCCTCGATGCCCGCGATCTCCTGGATCTCGCCGAGCCCGAGGTAGTGGTGATCGAGCAGCGCGGCCTGATCGTCCTGCAGCTTGCGCAGCAGTTCGGCGACGGTGTCGCCGGGCCGCACCCGCACCCGGACCGGGATGGCGTTGAGGAACAGGCCGACCATGCGTTCCACGCCGTCGAGCGCGGCGGGCCTGCCGGAGACGGTGGCGCCGAACACGACGTCGTCGCGGTCGACCAGGCGCGCGATGAGCACGGCCCACGCGGCCTGGACCACGGTGTTCACCGTGACGCCGAGGCCCGCGGCGAGTTCGCTCAGCGCGGCGGTGTCGGCCTGCGACAGCGCGAAACCGGTTTCGCCTGTTCCCGTGGCGATCTCGCGACCCTGGTCGACCGGGGCCAGCGGAGTCGGCTCGGCGAGACCGGTGAGCGCGGACCGCCAGGCCTGGCGCGCGGCCTCGGGATCCTGTTCGACCAGCCAGGCCAGGTAGTCGCGATACGGCGCGGGCTTGGGCAGGCGCCGGGTGCGCGGACCGACCGCGTAGGCGGTGAGCAGTTCCTGCAGCAGCAGCGGGGTCGACCAGCCGTCGATCAGGATGTGATGGCTGGTGACCAGCAGGTGCGCGGTGTCCGGTGTGCGCACCAGGGTGAAGCGCAGCAGGGGCGCGACGGCCATGTCGAAGTGCGCGGCGACGTCGGCAGCCTTGATCCGCTGGTAGGACGCGGCGTCGGCGTCGATGACCTGCCACGGCACGTCGATGTCGTCGAGCACCACCTGCAGCGGGGTGCCCGCGGCATCGGTGGCGAAGGCGACGCGCAGGTTGTCGTGCCGGTCGAGCACCGTCTGCGCGGCGCGGTGCAGTCGCTCGGCGTCGACGGCCGGGTCCAGGTCGAGGACGAACTGGGTGATGTAGGGATCGACCGAGTTCTCCGCGAGCAGCGCGTGGAACAGCATGCCGGACTGCAACGGCGTCACCGGCCACACGTCGCTGAGCAGCGGGTAGCGCCGGGCGAGCCGGCCGAGTTCGGTCTGGCCCAGGCGCACCAGCGGGAAGTCCGACGGGGTGAATCCGCCTGCGCCGGGGCGCAATCCGTGTTCGGCCAGACCACCGAGCGCGCGGATCCAGTGTTCGGCGAAGGTCTTGACCGCGTCGGCGGTGAGTACCGCGGTGGCGTAGTCGAAGCGGGCGACCATGCCGTCGTCGGTGGCATCGACGGTGAGCGCGAGGGCCAGGTCGTCGGCGGTGCCGTCGGTGTGCACCTTGGCCGGACGCAGATCGCGGAAGCGCACCGCGAACCGGCCGCGGTCGAGTGCGCGCACACTGTCGGCGGCCTCGACGTCGAGGTAGCGCAGCAGACCGAAGCCGGCACCGTGCGCGGGCACCGTCCTGCGCTGTTCCTTGATCTGGGCCAGCGCGATACCGGCGGCCGGACCGCCGACGAGCGCGTCGGCGATGTCGACACCCTCGAGGCGCAGCGCCAGCGGGTAGTCGGTGGTGAACCCGCCGACGACGTTCTCCGCGTCGGGCCTGCCGAGCACGCGCTGGTCGGCGCGCAGCCGGACCACGGTGCCGATCGCCCGCGCGACGGCGGAGTCGGCCGCGGTGGACAGGGCGAGCGCGGCGGCGGTGAGCAGCACCTCGTCGACCGTGGCGCGGTAGGCCTCGGCGACCGTGCTGACAGCTGCGGTGCCCTCGCCGGTGATGCTCAGCGAGACCCGGTTGCGCTGGCGCAGATCGGCGGATTCGGCTGCCCTGGAACGGATCGCGCGATGCCAGTACTCGCGTTCGGTGCGGGCGCGGGCCGAGGACGGGTAGTCGGCGAGCCTGCGCACGAGGTCGCCGAGCCCGGCATCGGGGGCGGCGGGGGCGGCGTGGCGGCCGCGGCTCCAGGCGGTGGTCAGCTGGTCGACGACCGTACGCCACGACGCCTCGTCCAGGACGAGGGCATTGGCGACCACGACCAGGGTGGAACCGCTCTCGCCGTTGCCGGTGAGCACGAAGTGGATATTGCGGCCCTCGTCCGGATCGAGCGCCGCGGCGGCCGCAGCGACGATATCGTCGACCGGCAGCGAGGACTCACCATCGGTGGCGTCCAGTTTGCGGAAAGCGTCGCCGGTCCGCTCATCCTGCGAGGGAATCACCAAAACCGGTGTGGCACCGGAGCGGTCGAGTACCGCCCACAGCATCGGATGCTGGTTCATCACGGCGTGGGCGACGTCGGCGACCGCCTCGTCGGAACAGTCCGCGGGCACGTCGAGCAGCACCGCCCGGGGTTCGACCGCGCTCTCCCCCGACTCGATCAGCTGGGCCGCGGTGGCGGTCAGCGGCAGAGCGGCGGGCCGTGTGCCCGCGTCGAGAGTGACGTCGGCGCGCTCGGCGAGCGCACCGACGGTGCGAGCGTCGAACAGATCGCGCGGGCGCAGCACCACGCCTGCCGCCGCGGCCCGGGAGACCACCTGGATGGCGGTGATGCTGTCGCCACCGAGGGCGAAGAAGTCGTCGTCGAGGCCGACCCGGTCGTGGCCGAGGACCTCGCCGATCACCCGGGCGACGACGCGTTCGGCCGCGGTGCGCGGCGGCCGGTGCTCGCTGCGAGCGGTGACCGGGTCCGGCAGTGCGCGCCGGTCCAGTTTGCCGACGGGGGTCAGCGGGAGTTCGTCGAGGACGACGATCGCGGCGGGCACCATGTAGTCGGGCAGTACCCGCGCGGCCAGCGCGGTGAGTTCGGCCGGGTCGAGCCGCTCCCCCGGTTCGGCGAGAACGTAGGACACCAGCATGGTCGCGCCGGCGCCGTTGTCGCGGCCGAGGGTGGTGACCCAGGAGACGCCGGGTGCGGCGGCCAGGACGGCGTCGATCTCGCCGAGTTCGATCCGCAGGCCGCGGATCTTCACCTGGAAATCGTTGCGGCCCACGAACTCCAGGACGTCACCGTGACGGCGGACGAGGTCGCCGGTGCGGTAGAGGCGGGCGCCTTCGGGGCCATAGGGATCTGCCACGAAGCGGGCCGCCGTCAGACCGAAGCGGCGGTGGTAGCCGCGGGCCAGCTGAATGCCGCCCAGGTACAGCTCGCCGGTGACGCCTTCGGGGACCGGGCACAGCCGCTCGTCGAGGACCAGCGCGCGGATGCCACGGATCGGACCGCCCATGTGCACTGCCGCGCCCGGCTCCAGCGGGTCGCTGATGCATGTCATGATGGTGGTCTCGGTGGGGCCGTAGCCGTTGTGGAACTTGCGCTGCGGCAGGGTGTTCCAGCGTGCGACGAGATCGTCCGGCACGTGCTCGCCGCCGACGACCAGCGCGCGCAGGTCCGGCACACCGTCCGGGTCGAGCGTGGCGAGGACCGCGGGTGTGAGGAAGGTGTGTGTCACGCCTTCGGACCGGATGAGCTCGGCGAGCTCGGTCCCGCCGACCGATCCGGCGGGCGCCACCACGAGCGTGCCCGCGCCGCCGAGCGCCAGCAGCAGCTCGAGCATGGACGCGTCGAACGACGGCGAGGCGAAAGCCAGTGCGCGCGTGTCGGAATCGAGCCCGTAGCGCTGTTTCTGCTCGGCGCAGAAGTTGGCAAGGCCGGCATGGGTGACGACGACGCCCTTGGGCAGACCCGTCGAGCCGGAGGTGTAGATCATGTACGCGCCGGTGCCGGTGCGCGGCTGGGCGCGCAGCTCGATCTCGCGCAGGCCGACCGAGGCGAATCCCGCGACCTCGCCCATGAATTCCCGATCGTCGAGCACGACCCAGCCGCCGTCGCCGGGCAGGGTTGGCAGCCCGGTGAGTTCGGCGGTGAGGGTGATGCCGAAGAGCGCGCCCGAGTCCGCGACCATGTGGCTGATCCGCTCGGCCGGGTAGCCGGGATCGATCGGCACGATCAGCGCGCCGGTGCGGGCGATCGCCCAGACCGCCAGCACCGATTCGACCGAACGCCGGATCGCCACGGCGACAGCGACTTCCGGCCCTGCCCCGCGGGCGATGAGACCGCGGGCCAGCTGATTGGCCGCCGCGTCGAGCTGGGTGTAGGTGAAGCCACGGCCGTCGCCGCGCACGGCGACACCCGTCGGGTTGGCGCGCACGGCGGCGTCCATCAGCTGCGACAGCGTGCGTTCGGGTTCGGCGGGCGGGCCCGCGAAGGTGGTCTGCGCGGTGAACTCGGCGTCGTCGAGCAGGTCGACATCACCCACCGCGATCTCCGGATCGGCGACCAGTTCGGCGAGCACACGGGTGAACCGCGCACCGAAGGCCTGCACCGTCGACTCGTCGAACAGGTCTGTGGCATAGGTGAATTCGGCGTGCATGCCGCCGTGGTCCGGCCGTTCGCGCACGGTGAGCAGCAGGTCGAACTTGGCTTCGGCGGTGCGGGCGTCCAGCGCGCTCACCCCGATGCCGGGCAGTTCGAACGCGACCGGGGCGAGGTTCTCGAACGACAGCGCCACCTGGAACAGCGGATGTCTGCCCGCCGACCTGGCCGGCTGCACGGCCTCGACGACCCGCTCGAACGGGACATCGGCGTGCGCGAAGGCCCGCAGGTCGGTGTCGCGGGTCTGGCGCAGTAGCGCGGTGAACGGCTCGGCCTCGGCGATCCGGCTGCGCAACACCAGGGTGTTGACGAACATGCCGACGAGATCGTCGAGCTCACGGGCACCACGGCCCGCGATCGGGGTGCCGATCGCGACGTCGTCGGTGCCGCTGGTGCGGGCCAGTAGCACCGCCAGCGCGGCCTGCACGACCATGAACACGGTGACGCCCTCGGCGCGGGCGAGCCCGGCCAGGTCCGCGTGCAGCGTCGCGTCGATCTCGACGGTGCTGACGGCGCCGGCGAAGGACTGCACCGGCGGGCGCGGCCGGTCGGCGGGCAGCGCGATCTCCTCGGGCAGCCCCTCGAGTTCCGCGGTCCAGTACGCCAGCTGCGCGGCAGCCGTGGAGGCGGGATCGGCTTCGTCGCCGAGCGATTCCCGTTGCCACACCGCGTAATCCGCGTACTGGAGCGGCAACGGCGACCAGGCGGGTTCCGCGCCCTCGGTGCGGGCTGTGTAAGCCAGGACCAGGTCACGGGTGAGCGGGCCCATCGAGAACCCGTCGGCGGCGATGTGATGGGCGACGAACACCAGCACGTGGTCGTCTGCACCGAGACGCAGCAGCCGCAACCGCACCGGTGGTGCCGTGGTGACGTCGAACCCGGCGGCGACCGTGCGGCGCACCTCGTCCGTGAGCTCGTCAGCGGTGACCGGCACCGGCGTCAGGTCGATGTGCACCGCACCGGGCGCGACGATCTCCTGCACCGGTTCGGATTCAGAACCAGCGCCGTCGAGCACCGGGTAGCGGGTGCGCAGGACTTCGTGCCGGGCGAACAGATCGCCCACGGCGACGCTGAGGGCGGCCAGGTCCAGCGCGCCGGTGAGGCGGATCGCGGCGGGGATGTTGTAGACCGTGGCGTCGGGATCGAGCTGGTTGAGCAGCCACATCCGCTGCTGGGCCAGCGACAGCGGCAGTCGTTCCGGGCGCGGGCCTGCCATCGGCGGCAGCGCGGCGAGTTCGTCGGACCGGTGCACGCGCAGGGCGAGGTCGGAGACCGTCGGTGCCTCGAAGAGCAGGCGGACGCCGACTGCCCGGTCCAGTGCGGCGCCGATGCGGGCGGCTGCCCTGGTGGCGAGGAGGGAGTTGCCGCCGAGCGCGAAGAAGTCGTCGTCGGCGCCGACCGCGTCGACACCGAGGATCTCGGCGTAGACCCCGGCGACGAGCTGTTCGGTCGGTGTCGCGGGCGCCCGGAACGCGGCGGCCTCGAAGACCGGCGCGGGCAGCGCGGCCCGGTCCAGCTTGCCGTTGACCGTGCGCGGCAGTTCGTCGAGCACGACGAACACATCCGGAACCAGGTAGGCGGGCAGCTTGTCACGCAGCGCGGACTTCACCTGCGCCGCATCGAGTTCCGCACCGGCGAGGTAGGCGACGAGCCGATCCCCGAAGTGCGGATCGGTGCGCGCGAGCACTGCGGCTTGCGTGACCTCCGGCAGTCCGAGCAGGGCGACTTCGACCTCGCCCGGCTCGACCCGGAAACCACGGACCTTCACCTGGAAGTCGGTGCGGCCCAGGTAGTTCAGGGTGCCGTCGCCGTTGCGGGCGACCAGGTCGCCGGTGCGGTACATGCGGGCGCCCGGTTCGAAGGGGTCGGCGATGAAGCGTTCGGCGGTGAGTGCGGCCTTGCGCAGGTAGCCGCGGGCCAGCTGGACGCCGGCGAGATACAGCTCGCCCCGCACGCCAGGGGCGACGGGGCGCAGGCGCTCGTCGAGGACGTAGACGCGGCAGTTCCATTCGGGGGTGCCGATGGGCACGGTCAGCACGTCGGCGGTGGTGACCCGGTGGTCGGTGATCGAGACGGCGGCCTCGGTGGGGCCGTACAGGTTGTCGATCCTGGTGTCGGGCAGCGCGGTCAGCAGGCGCTGGGCGAGCGGGGCTGGTAGTGCCTCGCCGATGGCGAGAATGCGCCTCAGCGACTGCTCGACGGTGCGCGTCGCCGACTGGTGGCCTGCCTCCCAGTAGCCGGACAGCGCGTCCAGCAGCGACGGCACCGCGGTCAGCGTGGTGACCCCGGCGTCGGCGATGAGCGCGTCCAGGTAGGCGGGGTCGCGGTGTCCGTCGGGGGCGGCGATCACCAGGCGACCGCCGCAGACCGCCGCGGACCAGAACTCCCAGACCGACAGGTCGAAGGTGGCCGGGGTCTTGAGCAGGAACACGTCGGTGGCGTCGGTGCCGAATTCGCCACGCAGCCACTGCAACTGGTTGACCACGGCGGAGTGCGGCACGGCGACGCCCTTGGGGCGGCCGGTGGAGCCGGAGGTGAAGATGACGTAGGCCGTGTTCTCCGGGCGCAGGGGCGCGCGGCGGTCCGAGTCGGTGACCGGTGCCGGGTCGACGGACCGGAGCACCGGATGATCCACCCGGACCACCGGTGCGGCATCGGTGCGGAAACCGTTGCTGAGCACGCAGATCGGTGCGGCCGTGCCGAGGATGTAGTCGGTGCGGTCGGCGGGCTGGTCCGGATCGATCGGCACGTACGCGCCGCCGGATCGGGTCACCGCGAACATGGCGACGACGAGGTCGATCGAGCGCGGCAGCGCGAGCGCTACGAGGGATTCCGGGCCGACGCCCAGCGAGATCAGGTGGCGGGCAAGGCGGTTCACCCGCGCCTCGAACTCGGCGTAGGTGAGTTCGAGGCGTCCCTCGGGCAGGTCGGCGACCAGCGCGACGGACTCGGGGCGGGCCAGCGACGGGAGGCCGGCCAGCGTGCCACCGGGAGCGGAGAGATCCGCGGCACCGGTGGTGATCTCGGCGGCCCGTTCGGCGACGGTACGCAGGTCGACATCACCGACGACCACACCGGGCTCGCGCACCACCGCGTCCAGCAGCAGCGTGAGCCGATCGGCGAACGCTTCCACAGTGGCCGCGTCGAACAGGTCGGTGGCGTAGGTGAAGAAGCCCTCGATGCCGGTCGGCGCACCGTCGGCGTCGTAGCCGTCACCGACGATCAGATGCAGATCGAACTGTGAGACAGCCAGTTCCGCCGACACCGGCGCGATCCGCAGGCCCGGCAGTTCCAGCGCGGCGCGATCCACGTTCTGGAAGGACAGGCCCACCTGGAACAGCGGATGTCGTGCTGTGGAGCGCGGCGGATCGAGCACCTCGACAAGCCGCTCGAACGGCACGTCGGCGGCGGCGAACGCGGCCAGGTCGCTCGCGCGCTGGGCGGCAAGGAGATCGGTGAAGGCGGCATTGCCGTCGTAGCGGGTACGCAGCACGACGGTGTTGACGAACATGCCGATCAGGTCGTCGAGTTCGCGTTCACCGCGACCGGCGACCGGGGTGCCGACAGCCACATCGGCAGCAGCGGCCAACCGGGCCAGCAGCACGGCAAAGGCGGTGTGCAGCACCATGAACACCGTGGCGCCACTGTCCTGCGCGATCCGGGCGAGCCCGGCGTGGGTGGCCGCGTCGACCCGCACGGGCACCCGGCCGCCGGACAGCGAGGCAACGGCGGGACGCGGGCGATCGGCGGGCAGTTCCAACAGATCCGGCAGTCCGGACAATTCGTCGCGCCAGAACGAGATCTGCTTGGCGGCAGCGGAATCGGTGTCGGTCTCGTCGCCGAGCCGGTCCAATTGCCACAGCGCATAGTCGGCGTACTGCACCGGCAGGGTGGCCCAGCCGGGTGCATGGCCTTCGGTACGCGCCAGGTAGGCGGTGGTCATATCGCGCACCAACGGCGGCATCGACGAGGCGTCGGCGGCAATGTGGTGCACCACGACGGCCAGCACATACTCGGTGGGCGCGTCGGGCCCGGCGCCGGTGATGTCGAACAGCCGAACCCGGAGCGGGACCTCGGTGGTCACATCGAACGCGGTCGCGGCGAGCGCCGTGATCTGCTCGACGAACTCCCCCGCGACGCGGTGTACCGACACATCCAGGTCGACCCGCTCCACCGGCAGCACCTGCTGGATCGGCCCGTCACCGGTGTCGGGGTAGATCGTGCGCAGCACTTCGTGCCTGGCCAGCACGTCGCGCAGTGCGGCGCCGAGGGCGGCCACGTCCAGGCTGCCGGTCAGGCGCAGCGCGAACGGGAGGTTGTAGGCGGCGGCGCCGTCGCCACCGAAGCCCTGGTCGAACCGGTTGAGGAACCACATGCGCCGCTGGGCGGGCGAGAGCGGCAGCTCGGCCGGGCGGTCCAGTGTGCCGAGTCCACTGGTGGAGATCGTGTCGGCGTCGGGATCGAGCGCGGCGGCGAGGCCCGCGACGGTCGGGGTCTCGAACAGGGTGCGCACGGCGACCCGGCCGCCGGTGGCCGCGCCGAGGCGGGCGACCAGCTTGGTGGCGATCAGCGAGTTGCCGCCGAGGGCGAAGAAGTCGTCGTCGGCGCCGATGTCGCTGCGGCCGAGCACTTCTCCGAACAGTGCCGCGACCAATCGCTCCCGCTCGGTGCCCGGGGCACGGAAGGCACGCGCGGTGAAGTGCGGTGCGGGCAGCGCCTTGCGATCGAGCTTGCCGCTGGAGTTCAGCGGCAACGCGTCGAGCACGGTGACCGCGGCCGGAACCATATAGGCGGGCAGGGTTTTCGAGGCGAACGCCTGGAGCCGGTCCGGCTCCGCCGCATGGCCGGGGCTCGGCACGACATAGGCGACGAGCTGGTCACCGAGTTCGGTCGAAGCCACCAACGCGACTGCCTGGCTGACGGATTCGTGCGCCAACAGCGCGGTCTCGATCTCCCCGAGCTCGATCCGCTGACCGCGGAACTTCACCTGGAAGTCGATGCGGCCCAGGTAGTCCAGGCGATGCGGCGCGGTCGTGGTGGGACGGCGCCACACCACGAGATCGCCGGTGCGGTACATCCGCTTGCCCGCGTCGAACGGATCGGCGACGAAGCGGTCGGCGGTCAGACCCGGCCGCGCGACATAGCCGCGCGCGAGCTGATCGCCCGCGAGATAGAGCTCACCCGCGATACCGGGCGGCACCGGTCGCAGCCGCGAATCCAGCACGTAGACACGGGTATTCCACTGCGGCAGGCCGATCGGCACCGTGCGCTCGCCCGCGCGGGCAGGCCAGTAGGTCACCGAGACAGCGGCCTCGGTGGGGCCGTAGAGATTGTGCAGCCGGGCCGAGCTGACCGCGGCCATGGCGTCGACGGTCTCCGGCGGCAGTGCCTCGCCGATGACGAACACCTCGCGCAGCGACGGCATCGAGCCCGGCGCCGCATCAGATGCAGCCTGGGCCGCGAACACCGTGAGCATCGACGGCACGAAATCGGTGACGGTCACCCTGTGCCGATCGATCAGATCGATCAGATACGCCGGATCACGATGCCCGTCCGGGGTGGCGAGCACCAGCGTCGCGCCGACGCGCAGCGGCATGAAATAGCCCCACAGTGACACATCGAAGGTCGTCGCGGTCTTCTGCAGATACACATCACCCAGGGCCAGCGGGTATTTCGCCAGCATCCACACCAGCTGGTTGTGGATGGCCGCGTGCGAGATCGCGACGCCCTTGGGCTTGCCGGTGGAACCGGAGGTGAAGATGACGTAGGCCGGGTGATCGGCACGCAGCGGCGCGCGCAGCTCCGCCGGACGCACCGCATCGACGGGCACACCCCGGGTGTCGAGCTCGTCGAGCAACAGCAGCTCGGTGCCCGCCGGCACCGCCATCACCTCGGTGCTCACGACGGCGGCCGGGCGAGCGGTATCGAGGATGTAGGCGATGCGCTCGGCCGGATGATCCGGGTCCAGCGGCACGTACGCGCCACCCGCGGTGAGCACCGCGTACATGGCGACGACGAGTTCCGGCGAACGTCGAATCGCCAGGCCGACAAGCCCTTCCGGTCCGACACCGGCCTGGATCAGCAGCCGGGCCAGCGCATTGACCCGCTCGTCGAACTGCCGATAGGTCAGTTCGGTGCCCTCGTAGACGAGCGCGGTGGCGCCCGGATGTGCCTGAACCGCACGGCGATACGCGTCCAGCATCAGCTCCGGCGCCACCGGATGACCGGTCCCGTTCCAGGCGACCAGGGACTGTTCCCGCTCGGCCTGGGTGAGCAGGTCGATATCGGCGATCGCCACATCGGCGTCGGCGGCCACCGCGTCGAGCAGGTGGGTGAAGCGAGCGGCCAGCGTCTCGATCGACTCGGCGTCGAACAGATCGGTGGCGTAGTTGAAGGACGCGGCCATCGGCTCGGTCGGGTCGGCGCCGGGCACGATGGTCAGCTGGAGGTCGAAACGTGCCACCACGCCGTCGAATTCGACCGGCGTCGCGTCGAGGCCGGGCAGCCGCAGGTTCGGCAGATCCAGGTTCTGGAAGAACAGCGCGACCTGGAACAGCGGGTGGTGGGCCTGCGATCGGACCGGGTCGAGGAGTTCGACCAGACGCTCGAACGGCAGGTCGGCATTGCCGAAGGCGGCCAGGTCGGCGCGCTTGGTCTCGCGCAGCAGCTCGGCGAAGCTGGCCCGCTGGTCGATCCGCGAGCGCAGCACCAGGGTGTTGACGAACATGCCGATCAGGTCGTCGAGTTCGCGCGCGCCGCGCCCGGCGACGGGGGTCCCGATGGCGATGTCGTCGGTGTGCGCGAGCCTGCCGAGCAGCACCGCGAACGCGGCGTGCACGACCATGAACTCCGAAGCGCCGCTGCGCTGGGCCAGTGCGGCGATCGCGGCGTGGACCGACGCGGGGATCTGGAAGCCGAATTCGGCGCCGCGGCCGGTGAACACCGGCGGGCGCGGGCGATCGGTGGGCAGGTCGAGCCGGTCGGGCAGCCCGGCCAGCGCCTCGCGCCAGTGCGCGATCTGCGCGGCGGCGAGCGAATTCGGGTCGTCCTCGCTGCCGAGCAGTTCCCGGTGCCACAGCGTGTAGTCGGTGTACTGCACCGGCAGCGGCTGCCAGCTCGGCCGCGACCGGTTGCGGCGCGCGAGGTAGGCGCCGAGCAGGTCACGCAGCAGGGGCGCGACAGAAGCGCCGTCGGCGGTGATGTGGTGCAGCGCCACCGCGAGCACGTGGTCACGCGGGCCGAGTTCGGCCAGCGCCACCCGCAGCGGAACGCCCGCGGCGACGTCGAAGCCGGTGGCGGCGAATTCGCCCAGCCACAGCGGCAATTCGTCCTCGGTGAGCGAGTCGACCAGCACATCGGGCACCGCGTCGGCGATCGGCAGCACCACCTGGTGGCCGACGCCGTCGGCCACCGGGCCGTCGGGCGCTCCGCCGTCGTAGACCGGGTAGTAGGTGCGCAGGGATTCGTGCCGGTGCACCAGGTCGGTCAGCGCGGCGTGCAGGGCGCGCGCGTCGAACGGGCCTGCCAGCCGCAGCGCGAACGGGATGGTCTCGGCGGTGGAGTTCGGATCGAACTGGTTGAGGAACCACATCCGCCGCTGCGCGGGCGAGAGCGGGATCAGCGCGGGTCGCTCGCGGCGCGTCAGCGGGGCGTGCCCGCCCGCGCCCTTGAGCGGTTCGAGCAGCAGGGCAAGGCCCGCGACCGTCGGACTCTCGAAGACATGGCCGGCGGGCACCCGCGCCGACAGCTCGGCGCCGAGCCGGGCCGCGGCCTGGGTGGCCAGCAGCGAGTTGCCGCCGAGGGCGAAGAAGTCGTCGTCGGCGCCGACCGGACGCTCCGGCGCGAGCAGCTCGGTGAAGATGTACGCGACCAGTTCCTCCATCGCCCCCGACGGCGCACGGAACTCCTTGGCGCGCAAGGACGGTGCGGGCAGCGCGGCCCGGTCGAGCTTGCCGACGGGGGTCAGCGGGATGGTGTCGAGCACGGTCAGCGCGGTCGGCACCATGTGCGCGGGCAGCCCCGCCTTGGCGTGCGCGAGCAGCTGGTCGAGGTCGATCGTCGCGCCCGGCATCGCGTGCACGTAGGCGGCGAGAATCGTTGTGCCGTTGTCGAGATCGTGGCCGACGGTCACGGCGAAGTCGACACTGTCGTGCGCGGTGAGCACGGTGTCGATCTCGCCGAGCTCGATCCGGAAACCACGGACCTTCACCTGGAAGTCGTTGCGGCCGACGAACTCGACCGCACCGTCGGTGCGCCTGCGCACCAGGTCGCCCGTGCGGTACATGCGTCCACCGGCGGGATCGAACGGGTCGGTGACGAAACGGGATGCCGTCAGCGCCGGTCGCCCGTGATAGCCGCGGGCCAGCTCGTTGCCCGCGATGTACAGCTCGCCGATCATCCCGTCCGGCACCCGGACCAGGCGTTCGTCGAGCACGTATTCGGTGACCCCGCGCAGCGGCGGGCCGAAGTTCACGGCCGCGCCCGGCACCAGCGCGGCGCTGATGTTGGTCATGATGGTGGTCTCGGTCGGCCCATAGCCGTTGTGGAAATGCCGTGTGCCCGAGGGCAATTCGGTGGCCCAGCGGCGGACCATAGCGGGCGGGACGTCCTCGCCGCCGCTGGCGACCACGACCAGGTCGTCCAGCCCGGCCGGGTCCACCGAGGCGAGCGCGGCGGCGGTGATGAACATGTGCGTCACCGACTCGCGGCGCAGCACCTCGGCTAGCTCGGGCCCGCCGAAGATCCCGGCGGGCGCGATCACCATGGTCGCCGCGGCGCCGACCGCCATCAGCAGTTCGAGCACGGCGCCGTCGAATGAGGGCGAGGCGAAGTGCAAGGTCCGCGAGGTGTGCTCGATGCCGTAGAGCGCGCGCTGTTCGGCGCAGAATCCGGCCAGGCCCGCGTGGGTCACCACGACGCCCTTGGGCAGGCCGGTGGAGCCCGAGGTGTAGGTGATGTAGGCCGGGTGGGTCAGCCGCAGCGGGCGCACCCGGTCGGCGAAGGTCACCGGGTCGCCGGGCTGCTCCTCGGCGGCGCGGCGCACGGCCGGATCGTCGAGGCACAGCCAGTCGACGGTGCCGGGCAGCCGGTCCAGCGCGGCGCCGACCGCGAGACCGAGCACCGCGCCGGAATCGGCGAGCATGTGCGAGACCCGCGCGGGCGGGTAGTTCGGGTCGACAGGCAGGAAGGCGGCGCCGGTCTTGGTGATCGCCCACATGGCTAGCACCGACTCCGGCGAGCGCGGGATACCCAGGGCAACGATGTCCTCGGGACCGACACCGCGCGCGATCAGCAGCCGGGCCAGCCGGTTGGCGCGCTCGTCGAGCTCGGCATAGGTCCAGCGCACCGGTGCGGACACGCCGTCGTCCCAGGACAGCGCGAGGCCGCCCGGGTTGGATTCCACGGCGACGGACAACAGTTGCGGCAGCGACTTTCCGCGCTGCCGGGCCCGGGCGCCGGACGCCCTGCTGGCCCGGGTCACGCCCGTTCCCTCCGATCGACGGAGTCGACTAGCCGTTGCCCGGTCATGCGCACCTGCACCTATCCATCCATCCCGACCGCCGCACGCCGCTGGTGCGGCTGCCCGGCGTTGCCGATCATTTCACTCAGGGCGACGATCGTCGCACCGGCGCCGTCGCCTGGTGCGGCCACCGCCACCGCCGCCTCGGTGAACACATGGCTCACCTCGTCCTCGCCGTCGTCGTCCGGCGCCATCACCAGCGTCGCGCCGGCAATTCCGGTCGCGACGATCTCCAGCACACCGGCCACCGAATCCGGCCGCCCCGCTGCCCTCGTCCGTGATTCGAAACTGAGCCCGGTCCGCTGGGCCACCCGCTCGGCGGCCCCGGCCAGCTCGTCGTAGCTCAGCGTGCGGCCACCGCCGACGAAGGCGACATCGTCACCACGCAGGGCGCGGGTGCGATGCGCGTAGCCGATCGGGCGCGGCGACTCCGCGGCCAGCTCCGCCTTCAGCGCGGGGTCGGCCAGGTCGTACCAGTCCAGGCCGTCGGGCGCGTCGAGGATATCGATCGTCAGGCCCAGCTTCACCTCGAGCCGGTCGGGCAGCTCGGCGTCCATGACCACCAGCGGTACCACCGCGGCACCGGCTTTGAGCACCGCCCAGGTGGCGATCGCCGCGTTCACCCCGCGATCGAGGCGCACCGCCACACCCGTGCCGGGGCCCGCCCCGCGCGCGATCAGCGAGCGCGCCAATTGGGAAGAGCGGGCATCGAATTGGTGATAGGCGAGCTCGGTGTCGCCCAGATCGATGGCGGGAGCCTCGGGATCCTCCTCCACCGCGGAGGCCAGTTCCTGCGCCAGCGCGGCGCCGTTGGCCGACGGCGCGGGGGCATAGGCGGCCGCGGTCAGTTCGCGTTCGCGTTCCCCCGCGTCGCGCAGATCGATGTCACCGATGCGGACCCTGGGGTCGGCGGCGACCGCGGTGACGATCTCGGTGAATCCGCGCGCGAACGCCGCGACGGTGTGCTCGTCGAACAGGTCGGTGGCGTAGGTGAAGACGATGCCGAGCTCGGCGGGTTCGCCCGTCTCGGTCAGCCGCGGCTCCACATTGACCTGCAGGTCGAACTTGGCGGGCCGGGCGGCCAGGTCCAGCGCCTCGATGGTGAGCCCGGGCAGCCGCAGCACCGGCGCCTCGGTGTTGTGGAAGGACAGCACCACCTGGAACAGCGGGTTGTGCGAGACGGTGCCGGTGGGCGCCACCTCCTCGACGATCCGCTCGAACGGCAGGTCGGCATTGGCGAACGCGGCCAGGTCGACCTCGCGGGCCGTGCTGACCAGCTCGTCGAAGCCGCGCAGCGGCGAGACCTGGGTGCGCAGGGTCAGCGTGTTGACGAACATGCCGACCAGATCGTCGAGCTCGGGTTCGCCGCGGCCCGCGATCGGGGTGCCGATCGCGATGTCGGTACTGCCGGAGACTCGCGACAGCAGCACGGCCAGCGCCGCGTGCACGACCATGAACAGCGACGCGTTGTGGCCGCGCGCGATCTCGGCCAGCCGCGCGTGCACCTCGGCGGGCAGCGTGGTGCTCACATCGGCGCCGCGCAGCGAGGCGTGCGGCGGACGCGGGTGGTCGTGCGGCAGTTCGACGGTGCCCGACTGCCCGGCCAGCGTGTGCCGCCAGAAGTCGAGTTGCCGTGCGGCGGTGGAGTTCTCGTCGGTCTCCTCGCCCAGCACTTCGCGCTGCCAGAGCGCGTAGTCGGCGTACTGCACCGGCAGCGGCGCCCAGCTGGGCGAGCGGCCTTCGACCCTGGCCCGGTAAGCGATCACCAGGTCGCGGGCCAGCGGCGCCAGCGAGGCGCCGTCGGCGATGATGTGCTGCACCACCACGGCGAGCACGTGCTCCTCCTCGGCCAGCGGATCGTCGGTCGGGACCGTGAACAGCCCGGCCCGCAACGGAATTCGCTCCGTGACATCGAAACCGCCCGCGAGCAGCCACATCACGCGATCGCGCGGGTCGTCGCATTCCTCGATCGGCAGCCCGGTCGGCAGGACCGCGCTGACCGGCAGGATCTCCTGGTACGGCACCCCGTCGGGGCCAGCGGGGAAGCGGGTGCGCAATGCCTCGTGCCGTTCCAGCACGTCGGCGACGGCGTAGCGCAGCGCCGAGGTGTCCAGCGCGCCGCGCAGGCGCAGCGCCAGCGGGATGTTGTAGGCCGGGGAATCCGGGTCGATCCGGTTGAGCAGCCACATCCGCTGCTGGGCGGGCGAGAGCGGGATGACGCCACGATCCTGCGCCGGGGTCAGCGGCGGCCGCGGTGCGGCGACCTCGCCGGGCCGCACCCGGGCGGCCAGCGCGGCGACGGTCGGCGCCTCGAACAGGTCGCGGACCACCAGATCGGTGCCGAGCGCCTGGTCGATGCGGGCGATGGCCCTGGTGGCCAGCAGCGAGTTGCCGCCACGGTCGAAGAAGTCGTCGTCCAGGCCGACCTCGGGCACCCCGAGCAGCGTCGCGAAGACCTCGGCGACGCTCAGTTCGATCGGCGTCGTCGGCGCGCGGAAGGCGGTGGCCGCGGTGAACTCGGGTGCGGGCAGCGTGGCCCGGTCGAGCTTGCCGTTGGCGGTCAGCGGCAGGCTCGCAATCACCACGACGGCGTCGGGAACCATGTAGCCGGTGAGGAATTCGGCGACCTCGGCGCGCACGGCGACCGGGTCCAGCGCCACGCCGTCGACCGGGACGACGTAGCCGATCAGCCGGTCGCCCGCGTGCTCGTCGGCGCGGACGACGACGGCGGCCTGGCCGACGCCGGGCACCCCGAGCAGCGCTGCCTCGATCTCACCCGGCTCGATCCGGAACCCGCGCAGCTGCACCTGCTGGTCGCCGCGACCGCCGTACTCCAGGACTGGCGTGCCGCGGAAACCGATCCAGCGGCCGAGGTCACCGGAGCGGTAGCGCCGGGAACCGGGCGGACCGAACGGGTCGGCGACGAAGCGGGTCGCGGTCAGACCCGGCTTGCCGAGATAGCCGCGCGAGAGCTGGCCGCCCGCGATGTAGAGCTCACCGGCGACGCCGAACGGCACCGGCCGCAGCCGGTCGTCGAGCACGGCCACCGACAGGCCGGGCAGCGCGCGTCCGATCAGGCTGCTCGGCAGTTCGGCGGCGCCCGCGTCCATCGTCAGATGCGAGACGTGCACCGTGGTCTCGGTGATGCCGTACATGTTCACCAATTGCGGTGCGGCGGCATCGGTTCCGTAGCGCGCGTACCAGCGGCTGAGCTTGCGCGGGTCGAGCGCCTCGCCGCCGAAGACGACGTAGCGCAGCGGCAGCGGCGCCGCGCCCGCGGCCTGGGCGGCCCGGTCGGCCTCGTCGAGCTGGGCGAACGCGGTCGGAGTCTGGCTCAGCACGGTCACCTGTTCGCGGGCCAGCAGCTCCCTGAACTGGATCGGCGAGCGCGAGGTGACATGGTCGACCACGACCACCGACGCACCGCCCGCGAGCGCGCACCACAGTTCCCAGATGGAGAAGTCGAAGGCGAAGGAGTGGAACACCGTCCACACGTCGTCGGGGTCGAAGTGGAACTGCAGCTGGGTGTTGGCGAACAGCTCGAGGACATTGCGGTGACTGACGCCGACGCCCTTGGGCAGGCCGGTGGATCCGGAGGTGTAGATGACGTAGGCCAGGTGGTCCGGGCGCAGCGTCGCGCGCCGCTCGGCCGGGCGCAGGGGCTCGATGGAATAGCCGAGGTCCTCGTCGAGCAGCACCACCGGCAGGTCGGCGGGCACCAGGTCGCGCTCGTACGACGTCGTCAGCAGCACAGTGGGTTTCGCGTCGGCGAGGACGTATTCCAGGCGCTGCGCGGGATATCCGGAGTCGATCGGCAGGTATCCGGCGCCGGAGAGCAGCACGGCGAGCAGCGCGACCGGCAACTCCTCGGTGCGCGGAACGGCAACGGCCACCAGGGTTTCCGGGCCGGCGCCGTAGGCGATCAGCGTGCGGGCCAGCGCCGAGGCGCGGCCGAGCAGATCGGCGAAGGTGAGCGAGCGCTCCCCGGCCCGCACCGCGATCGCGTCCGGCCGCTGCTGCGCCTGCGCGCAGATCAGGTCGGCCAAGGTAACCTCCGGGACCGCGATGCCCGGCGAATCACCTTCGCGCAGAACCAGTTCCCGCTCGCCGGGGGCGAACACATCGATATCACCGACCGGCACCGACGGATCGGCGACCACCGCGGCCAGCACCCGGGTCCAGCGGTCGGCGAAATCGGCGACGGTCGCGTGATCGAACAGGTCGGTGGCGTAGACGAACGAGGCGGCCATGCCCTGCGGCGCGCCGTCGGCGCCGATCTGCTCGGCCAGCTCCACCTGCAGGTCGAACTTCGCCAGCGGCACCGCGAAATCGGCGGCGGACACGGCGAGTCCGGGCAGCGCCAGGTCGGTGCGGGCCAGGTTCTGGAAGGTCAGCATCACCTGGAACAGCGGATGCCGCGCGGTCGAGCGCACCGGCTCCAGCAGGTCGACGAGGCGCTCGAACGGCACGTCGGCATGACCGAAGGCCGCGAGGTCACCCGCCCTGACATCGCGGAGCAGGTCGACGAAGTTCGCCGCCGGGTCGACCTCGGTGCGCAGCACGAGGGTGTTGACGAACATGCCGATCAGCTCGTCGAGCGCCTGCTCGCCGCGACCGGCGACCGGGGTGCCGACCGCGATGTCGCGGGTGCCCGACAGCCGGGCCAGCAGCAGCGCCAGCGCGGTGTGCACGACCATGAACAGCGTGGCGTTGTGCTCGCGGGCCAGCGCGGCCAGCCCGGCGTGCACGGAGGCGGGCACCTGGATGCGCAGCATGCCGCCCGCCCGGCTGGCGACCGCGGGGCGCGGCCGGTCGGCGGGCAGTTCCAGCTGTGCGGGCAGGCCGGACAGGGTCCGGCGCCAGAACGCGACCTGCGCGGCCAGCAGCGACTGCGGGTCGTTCTCGTCGCCGAGCAGCTCGCGCTGCCACAGCGTGTAGTCGACGTACTGCACCGGCAGCGGTGGCCACTGCGGCGCGCCACCGCCACGGCGTTCGGCGTAGGCGGTCAGCAGGTCTCTGGTCAGCGGCGCGAAGGAGAAACCGTCGGCGGCGATGTGGTGCACCACGCACACCACGACGTGCTCGGTCTCCGACAACTCGAGCACCCGGACGCGCACCGGCGGGGCCGCGGTCACGTCGAAGCCGGTCAGCGCGGCGGCGGCGATGGCCGCGCCCAGCTCGGCCTCGGTCACCTCGACGACGTCGAACTCCGGCGCCGCCGCCGGATCACCGGGAGCGAGCACCACCTGATGGCCTTCACCGTCGAGCACCAGGCCGGACTGCTCGACGCCCTCCGACACCGGGTAGACGGTGCGCAGCACCTCGTGCCGGGTGACCAGGTCGGCGACGGCCGCGCGCAGGGCGGCCAGGTCGAGCCGACCGGACAGGCGCACCGCGACGGGGATGTTGTCGACCGCCGAGGCGGGATCGAAGCGGTTGAGGAACCACATCCGCTGCTGTGCGTACGACAGCGGGACCAGCGCGGGTCGCGGCCGCGGGGTCAGCGCGATCGAGTGCGCCGAGACACGCTGCTGCTCGGCCTTGTTCGCCAGGGCGGCGACGGTCGGCGCCTCGAAGACGGCCTGGACCGGGACCCGCACGTCGAGCGCGGCGCCGATCCGGGCCACGGCCTGCGCGGCGAGCAGCGAATCGCCGCCCAGTTCGAAGAAGTCGTCGTCGGCGCCGACCCGGCCGGAACCGTCGCGCAGCAACAGCGCGGCGAACACGTCGGCGACGACCTGCTCGGCCGGGGTGGCCGGGGCGCGGAACCCGCGCGCGGTGAACACCGGCGTCGGCAGCGCGGCCCGATCGAGCTTGCCCACCGAGGTCAGCGGCAGCGCGTCGAGCACCATGATGACGGCCGGAATCATGTACGACGGGAGCGATCCGGACAGGAATTCCGCCAGCTCGCCGGTATCGACCGTGCGCCCGACCCGGGGCAGCACATAGGACACCAGCGCGGTCGCGCCCGAGGGCATGGTCTTGCCGAGGGTGACCGCGTAGTCGAGGTCGGGATGCGCGGTGAGCGCGTTGTCGATCTCGCCGAGCTCGATCCGGAAACCGCGCACCTTCACCTGGAAGTCGGTGCGGCCCAGGTACTCCAGCGACCCGTCGGTTTCGAGCCTGCGCACCAGGTCACCGGTGCGGTAGAGCCTGCCGGTGCCGAACGGCGAGGCGACGAAGCGTTCCGCGGTGAGCCCCGGCCTGCCCAGATACCCCTGTGCCAGCGCGGGGCCGGACAGGTAGAGCTCGCCGACGACACCCGCGGGCACCGGCCGCAACCTGGCATCGAGGACATACAGGCCCATTCCTGGCACCGCGCTGCCGATGGTGATCGGCGCGCGCACGTGCAGCGGCGCGGTGCTGGTGGCGAGGATGGTCGCCTCGGTCGGCCCGTAGCCGTTGTAGAAGGCGCGGCCGTTGGTGGCCCAGCGGCCGACCAGTTCCGGACCGAACCGGTCACCGGCGACGACGACCGTGCGCAGATCGGGCAGGCCGGCCGGGTCGACCGACTCGAGCGCGCCCGGCGTGATCAGCAGGTGGGTGATGCGTTCGCGGCGCAGCAGATCCGAGAGTTCGAATCCGCCGAAGATCCGCGGCGGCGAGATGACCAGGGTCGCGCCGGTCGCGAAGGCCAGCAGCAGTTCCAGAACCGACACGTCGAAGTTCGGCGAGCAAACGTGCAGCACCCGCGAATCCGGTTCGACGCCATAGTGTTCGCGCTCGGCGGCGACCAGTGCGGCGAGGCCGGCATTGGTGACGACGACACCCTTGGGCTTGCCGGTGGAGCCGGAGGTGTAGATGACGTAGGCGGGATGGCGTTCGTCGATCTGCCTGACCCGGTCGGCGTAGCTCACCGCGTGCGCGGGCCGCACGGCGATGCGCTCGGCGACCACCGGATCGTCGAGTTCGATCCAGTACAGGCCGGTGCCGAGGGTGGCCCGATGCGTCGCGGTGGTCAGGCCGAGCACCGCGCCGGAGTCGGCGACGATATGGGCGATCCGGTCGCTCGGATAGGCCGGGTCGACCGGCACATAGGCGGCGCCCGCCTTGGCGACGGCCCAGACCGCGAGAACGGACTCGATCGACCGCGCGATCGCGATCGCGACCACATCCCCGGCGCCGACGCCACGGTCGATGAGTTCACGTGCCAGGCGCGAGGATTCCTCGTCGAGTTGCCGGTAGGTGAGCTCGCGCTCCCCACCCGGCATCCCGGTCGGGTTGTAGCGGACAGCTATCGACTCGGCCGCGGATTCGACCGCGGCCGTGAGCAACTGACCGAACAGCGGCGTGCCGACGGTACGTCGACGACCGGCACGGCCCGTGCGGCGGGGGGTTTCCACAGACCAATACACCTCTCGCGTCCGGCAGCCGAGTCGGACACAGCATAGTCATACCTAACCACTGTCGCCGACCCTCGCCGAGGTGTGCGCCACGACACACCGAACTCTCAGCAACAGAATCGTAAACCGCCCGGAGCCTGTTACGTGGAGCTATCGATTTAACGGTCGGAAACGGCGATGACCTGCGCTGTTACCGGTCCGACTGTGGCCACGGCCACCGGGTCGAGCATCTGTTGATGACTGACGTCGACCGGATGATCGGCGATGACGCCGCTGATGAACGGCCGCCACCGGGAGGCGCCACCAGCGGCAGTCCCGGCAGTCCGCAGCGCGGTGAAGTAGGTGAGATCACCCACGAATCGGGCAGGCGTCAGCTGGGTAACCAAACCGATCGTGTGCAACGCGCCGCGGTACATACCGACGAACCGCGGCAACGAGATCGGCGTCGACCCGGCCAGTGCCGCGTGCAGTGCGGCGAGGGCTTCGTCGCCCAGTGCGGACAGCCGGTCGGCGGCGGGGAGCTGCTGATCGGGGATGCCGAGTTCGCGGAAGGCGTCGCGCAACTCTGCGCCGAAATGGGCCAGGTCGGCGCCGGGCAGGCTGTCCAGCATGGTCAGCGAGGCCACGGTCTCCCCCGCCGCCTGGAGCCTGGTGGCCACGGCCTGCGCGAGGACGCCGCCGAGGGACCAGCCGAGCAGGTGATACGGCCCCTGCGGCTGGGCGGCCCTGATCTCGGCGAGGTAGCGGTCGATCAGGTCGTCCACGGTGGCGGGCCGGAAATCGGGGTCGGTCAAGGCGGGCGACTGGATGCCGATGATCGGGCGGTCCTCGGGCAGGTGCGGGGCCAGGCCCGCGTAGGCCCAGGCCAGACCGGCGACCGGGTGGATGCAGAACAGGGGTTCCCCGCTGCCGCCGCGGCGGATGGGCAGGGTCACCGCGAGTGCCGCGTCCAGGTCGCCGCCGAGGCCCGCGGGACCGGCCGCGAGCCGGTCGGCCAGGCCCGCCACGGTCGGGTCGGCGAAGAAGGCTGCCACGGTGAGCTCGGTGCCGGTGCGCTCGCGCAGCCGGTGCACCACCCGGGTGGCCAGCAGCGAGTTGCCGCCGAGGGAGAAGAAGTCGTCGTCGAGGCCGGGACGTTCGACACCGAGCACCTCGGTGAACACCTCGGCAACGGCGATCGCGTTCTCGCCCACCGGTTCCCGGTAGTGGCGCGGTTCGAGCACCGGTTCGGGGAGCGCGGCGCGGTCGAGTTTGCCGTTCGCGTTCAGCGGCAGCCGGTCGAGGACGACGAACGCCGCGGGCACCATGTACGACGGAAGCACCTGCGCCACCGCGGCTTTGGCTGCCGCTGTGGTCAGTTCGGTGTCCGGTGCGGGCACCACGTAGGCGACGAGCCGATCACCGAGCTGCGGGTCGGACTGGGCGAGCACCGCGGCCTGGGCGACCTGCGGTGCGGCCAGCAGCGCGGCCTCGATCTCGCCGAGTTCGATGCGGAAGCCGCGGATCTTCACCTGGAAGTCGGTGCGGCCGCGATACTCCAGCTCGCCGTCGGCGGTCCATGCCACGAGGTCACCGGTGCGGTACATCCTGGCGCCGTCCTCGGCGAACGGATCGGCGACGAACCGGTCGGCGGTCAGGTCGGAGCGGCCGTAGTAGCCGCGGGCGAGTTGCGCGCCTGCGAGATACAGCTCGCCCGACACGCCCACCGGTACGGGGCGCAGGCGTGCGTCGAGGACGTAGACCTGGCTGTTCCATTCGGGAGCGCCGATCGGCACTGTCGTGCGGTCGGCCGTCGTCACGCGGTGATCGGTGATCGAGACGGCGGCCTCGGTCGGACCGTAGAGGTTGTGCAGTGCGGCGGAACTCGCGGCGAGGAAGCGTTGTGCGGTCGCGGCGGGCAGTGCCTCGCCGATCGCCAGCACCCGGCGCAGCGCCGACGGCAGCGTGCCGCCGGATTCGGTGAGCAGGGCGTCGAGCATCGACGGGACGACGTGCAGGGTCGTCACCGCGCGTTCGGCCATGACACCGAGCAGGTACGCCGGATCACGATGCCCGTCGGGCGCCGCGATCACCAGCGTGCCGCCGCACACCGCGGCAGACCAGAACTCCCAGACCGACAGATCGAAAGTGGCCGCCGTCTTGAGCAGCACCGAATCGCCCCGGCCGAGCCCGAAAGCCGCTGTCTTCCACAGCAACTGGTTGACGATCGCGCCGTGCGTGACGGCGACGCCCTTCGGCTTGCCCGTCGATCCCGACGTGAAGATCACATACGCCGTGTTCTCCGGTCGCAGCACCCCACGCCGCTCGTTCGCCGCGATCGGCGCGCCGAGGAACGCGGACAGGTCGAGGCTGTCGATGTCGACCACCGGCACCGAGCCCGAGGCGAATCCTGATCCCGCCGTGGTCAATACGCAGACGGGGGTCGCGGTGTCGAGCACGTGGCCGATCCGGTCTGCGGGTTGTGACGGGTCGATCGGTACGTAGGCGGCGCCGGTCTGCGCTACCGCGTACATGGCGACGACGAGATCAGCGGAACGCTGGATCGCCAGTGCGACACGGTCTTCCACGCCGACGCCCTGGGCGATCAGGTGCCGCGCGAGGCGATGCACCCGCGCGGCGAAGTCGCGGTAGCTCAGCTGGGTGCCGTCGTGGTCGACCAGTGCGACACCGTCGGGGCGTCCGGCGGCGGTCTCGGCGAACAGCGAGGCAAGGGTGGCGGGCGGGCACGGATGACCGGTGGCGTTCCAGCCGTGCAGGATTCGGTCGCGCTCGGCGTCGGAGAGCAGTTCCAGCTCGTCGACAGGGCGCTGCGGCGTGGCGGCGATTGCTGCCAGCACGCGAGCGAAACGGTCCGCGTAATCGCGGGCGGTCGACTCGTCGAAAAGGTCGGTGGCGTAGGTGAAGACACCGCTGATGCCCTGGGCGACGCCGTCGGCGTCGTAGGTGTCGGCGACGACGGCGTGCAGGTCGAACTGCGAGACCGCCAGATCCACGTCGACGCCCTCGACCGCGAGTTCACCGAGTGCGAGGCCGGTGCGGGTGAGGTTCTGGAAGGACAGGCCGACCTGGAACAGCGGATGGCGCGCGGTCGAGCGGGCCGGGTTGATCGCCTCGACGAGGCGTTCGAACGGCAGGTCGGCGTTGGCGAACACCTGCAGGTCGGTGTCGCGCTGGCGGGCGAGCAGGTCGGTGAACGGCTCACCCTTCCGCAGGGTGGTGCGGAAGACCAGGGTGTTGACGAACATGCCGATCAGATCGTCGAGGGCGGCCTCGCCGCGACCCGCGATGGGTGTGCCGATCGCCAGATCGTCGGTGCCCGCCAGCCGGGCCAGCGTCACCGCCAGCGCGGTGTGCACCACCATGAACAGGGTGGCGCCCTGGGCGCGAGCAAGGGCCAGCAGTGCGCGGTGGGTGCCGGCGTCGATCTCGATCGGCACCCGGCCACCGGCGAAGGACTGGACGACTGGGCGCGGACGGTCGGCGGGCAGGTCGAGCTGATCGGGCAGGCCGGCCAGCGCGTCGCGCCAGTAGGCCAGCTGGGCCGAGGCCAGCGAGGCCGGGTCGTCCTCGCTGCCGAGCAGAGCGCGCTGCCAGAGCGCGTAGTCGGCGTACTGCACGGCCAGCGGCGCCCAGTCCGGTGCGGAGCCCGCCGAGCGTGCCGCGTAGGCGAGCATGAGGTCCCTGGTCAGCGGGGTCAGCGAGGAGCCGTCACCGGCGATGTGGTGCACGACGACGGCGAGCACCGAATCGTCGGGGCCGAGCTCGAACAGCGCGACCCGCAGCGGCACCTGGCTGCGCACATCGAAGCCGGACGAACCGAGCGCGTGCATGGCCGCGACCAGTTCGTCGGCGGCGATCCGGCGCACCTCGAGCTGCGGCGTGGCCGCCGATTCGGGCAGGACCTGCTGGATCGGCCCGTCGTCGGTCTCGGGGTAGATGGTGCGCAGGGTCTCGTGCCGGGCGACGAGGTCGCCGACGGCCGCCCGCAGCGCCTCCACCTCGATCGCGCCACCGAGCCGCACCGCCATCGGGATGTTGTAGGCGACCGACTCCGGATCGAACTGGTTGAGGAACCACATCCGCTGCTGAGCCAGCGACAGCGGAATCCGCGCCGGCCGCTCCCCCGCGACCAGCGCGGGGCGCGCACCGGCACCCGCGGATTCGGCGAGCCGCCGCGCCAGCGCCTCCACCGTCGGCGCCTCGAACAGCAGCCGCACCGGGAAGTCGGTGTCGAGCGCGGCGCCGAGGCGGGCGGCGATCTGGGTGGCCAGCAGCGAGTTGCCGCCGAGGGCGAAGAAGTCGTCGTCGAGACCGAGCTGGGTATCGGCGCCGAGGTCGAGGACCTGGGCGAAGGTGCCCGCGACGATCTGCTCCACGGGCGTTGCGGGAGCGCGGAATTCGGCGTGCGCGAGCACCGGCGCCGGCAGTGCCCGCCGGTCCAGCTTGCCGACCGGGGTCAGCGGGATGGTGTCGAGCTCCATCAGCACGGTCGGCACCATGTGCGCGGGCAGACTGCGCTCGGCGAACGCGGTGAGCGCTGCGGTGTCGACCGTCGCTCCGGGCGCGGCGTGCACGTACGACACCAGAATCGTTGCGCCGTTGTCGAGTTCGTGCCCGACAGTGGCCGCGAAGTCCAGGCTCTCGTGCGCCGAGAGCACCGCGTCGATCTCGCCGAGTTCGATCCGGAAACCACGGATCTTCACCTGGAAGTCGTTGCGGCCCACGTATTCCAGGGCACCGTCGGCGGTCCAGCGGACCAGGTCGCCGGTGCGGTAGAGCCGGGAACCGGCGGGGTCGAACGGATTCGAGACGAATCGCGACGCCGTGAGGCCGGGCCGCGCGTGATAGCCGCGGGTCAGCTGGGCGCCGGTGATGTAGAGCTCGCCGGTGACGCCGGGCGGTACTGGGCCGAGCCGGTCGTCGAGGACGTACTCCGCGACGCCGCGCAGCGGTCCGCCGATGGTCAACGGGTCACCGGGCTTGAGCGGCACACTGATATTGGTGACGATGGTGGTCTCGGTGGGCCCGTAGACATTGTGGAACTCGCGCAGGGTTCCATCGGCAAGCGGAATCGCCCAGCGGCGCAACAGGTCCGGCGGACATGCCTCACCACCGACGGCCACCACCCGGAAGTCGTCGAGACCGACAGGGTCGATCGAAGCCAGCGCGGCCGGGGTGATGAACGCGTGGCTCACCCGTTCCCGCCGCAGCAGCGCGGCCAAGTCGTCGCCGCCGTAGACGCTCGGGTCGACGATCACCATGGTCGCGCCCGCGCCGACCGCGAGCAGCAGCTCGAGCACCGACGCGTCGAACGACGGCGAGGCGAAATGCAGGGTGCGCGAGGTGGATTCGACGCCGTAGTGCAGGCGCTGCTCCTCGCAGAAACCGGCCAGCCCGGCCTGGGTCACCGCGACGCCCTTGGGCAGGCCGGTGGAGCCGGAGGTGTAGATGACGTAAGCCAGGTCCTCGGCACGGATCTGACGCAGCCGGTCGGCATTGGTGACGGGATCGCCGGAGACCTCGTCGAGCCGCGGCGCGATCGCGTCGTCGTCGATGGCGAGCCAATCCACGTGCGCGGGCAGCCGGTCGGCGACCGCGGCGACGGTCAGTCCGAACACCGCCCCGGAGTCGGTGACCATGTGCGCCACTCGATCCGGCGGGTAGTTCGGGTCCACCGGCACGAAACCGGCGCCCGTCTTGGCGACCGCCCACACCGCGAGCACCGACTCGATCGACCGCGGGATCCCGATGGCGACCAGGTCCCCCGCGCCGATACCGCGGTCGATCAGCAGCCGCGCGACCCGGCTGGAACGCTCGTCGAGCTCGGCGTAGCTCAGCCTGCCGAGAGTGTGCCCGGCGTCGGCGAGCACCACGGCGACACCGTCGGGATTGGTCTCCACGGCGGCGGCCAGCAGCTGCGGCAGCGCGGTCACCCTGGCACGCCGGGTCCGCACCGGCCGCGTCCGTACCGGTCTAGTCATCGCGATTCCACCTCACCCATCACCGAAACTCGTTGCGCCGCTGCCCCCGGTCATGGTTCAGGCGACCGGGGTACGCAGGTCCCCCAGCACCAGCACGACCTCGGCCGGACCGGTGTTACCCGGCGCGGCATCGTCGGCGATCAGCGCCTGCAGATCGTCGAGACCGGCGGTGTCGACCGCCTCGATCCCGGCCCGATCACCGAACAGGTGACTCACCCATTCCTCGGCGAGCGCCGTCGACAAGCCGTCCTCGGCATCGGGGACAAGCACCATCGACGCGCCCGCCACACCGGCGGCCACCGGCTCGACCAGCGCGGCGAAGCTGTCCGCCGCGCTGGTGCCGAAGGTCCGCGCCTCGAAGGTCAGCTCGGTGCCGGTGCGGACCTGCGCACCGGCCGTGGCCAGTTCGTCGTAGCTGCGGACACCGTCCGAACCGACGAACGCCGGGTCGCCGCCGCGCAGGGCCCTGGTGCGGTCGGCGTAGGTCACCGGGCGGGCCGACTGCGTCGACAGTTCCGTCCGGATCGCCGGATCGTCGAGGACGATCCACTCGAAATCGCACTCGGGAGCGGTGCCGGCGGTGATACCGATCTTGGCCGCCGGTTCGACGGGCAGCGCGCCCGACACCGGCAGCACCGCGGCGCCTGCCTTGAGCACCGCCCAGACCGCCACCGCCCAGTCGACGCCGCGCGGAAGGTCGACGGCCACACCGGCGCCCGGGCCGAAGCCGCGGCCGATCAGCAGCCTGGCCAGCCGCGAGGAGCGGTGGTCGAGCTGTTCGTAGGTCAGCGAATCCTCGCCCCAGACCAGCGCGGGGCCGTCCGGATCGTCCTCGGCCGCCGCGGTGAAGGCCTGCGCCAGCGTGGTGCCGCCCGACGGGCTGGTCGGCACGGGCGCCTGCGCGGCCCCTGCGAGCAGCCGGGCCCGTTCCTGCTCGTCCAGAATGTCGATGTCGCCGACGCGGATCTGCGGGTCGGCGGCCACCGCGGCCAGGATGCGGGCGAAGCGCTCGCCGATGGTGCGAACGGTCGACTCGTCGAACAGGTCGGTGGCGTAGTTGAACAGGGTGACCAGCTCGTCCGGCGCGCCCTCGGCGGTGAACCGGGGTTCGACGTCGACCTGCAGGTCGAACTTGGCGGCCACCGCGGTCTCCAGCGCGGTCACGGTGAGGCCGGGCAGTTCGAGCGCGGCCGCTTCGTTGTTGCTGAAGGTCAGCGCCACCTGGAACAGCGGGTTGTGCGCGCTGCCCTTGCCCGGCGCGACCACCTCGACGACCCGCTCGAACGGCAGGTCGGCGTTGGCGAAGGCGCCGAGATCGGTCTCGCGGGCCAGGTCGACGGCCTCGTCGAACGATCCGGCCGGATCGAGGGCCGTACGCAGGGTCAGCGTGTTGACGAACATGCCGACCAGCTCGTCGAGCGCCCGCTCGCCACGACCCGCGACGGCGGTGCCGATGGCGATGTCGGTGGTGCCCGACAGCCGGGCCAGCAGCACGGCCAGTGCCGCGTGCACGACCATGAACAGCGACGACTTGTGCTCGCGCGCAATATGGTTCAGCTGCGCGTGCACCTCGGCGGGCAGTCGCAGCTCGGTGGTCGCACCACGCAGGGTCGGCACCGCGGGACGCGGCCGGTCCTGCGGCAGCTCGAGCAGCGGCGGAACACCTGCCAGCTGGGTCTGCCAGTAGTCGAGCTGTGCGGCGGCGACCGAGCCGGGCTCGTCGTCCGCGCCGACGACCGCGCGCTGCCACAGCGCGAAGTCGGCGTACTGCACCGCGAGCGGCGTCCAGGCCGGGGCCTGCTGCCCGGTGCGCGAGACGTAGGCCGTCATCAGGTCACGCGCCAGCGGGGCCAGCGACGCGCCGTCGGCGGAGATGTGGTGCACCACGAAGACCAGCAGCCAGTCGGCGCTCGACCCGTCGGTGAGCAACCGCGCCCGCACCGGCACCTCGCGAGTCACATCGAATCCGGCGCCGGCCAGTTCGGCGGCCCGTGCCACCACGTCGGTGGTGGTCTCGACCTCGAGTCCGTTCGGCAGCACCTCGGCCACCGGCACGATCTCCTGGGCCGGAGCGCCCTCGACCGCGGCCGGGAAGCGGGTACGCAGCGATTCGTGCCTGTCGAGCACGTCGAGCACCGCGGCACCGAGCGCGGCCACATCGAGCGCGCCGGTCAGCCGGATGGCGAACGGGATGTTGTAGGAGCCCGAGGCCGGGTCGAGCTGGTTGAGCACCCACATGCGCTGCTGGGCCAGCGACAGCGGAATCCGCTCCGGCCGCTCCCCCGCGACCAGCGCGGGCCGTGCGGCCACACCGCCCGCCGCGCCGACGCGCGCGGCCAGCGCGGCCACCGTCGGCGCTTCGAACAGGTCGCGAATGGTGACGTCGGCGTCGAGCGCCTCGTTGATCCTGGCGATGGCCCGGGTGGCCATCAGCGAGTTGCCGCCGAGGGCGAAGTAGTCGTCGTCGGCGCCGACGCGAGCCATCCCGAGCAGCTCGGCGTAGACGCCCGCCACGATCTCCTCGGTCGGGGTGGCGGGCGCGCGGAACTCACCCGCGGTGAAGGTCGGCGCGGGCAGCGCCTTGCGGTCGAGCTTGCCGCTGGGGTTGAGCGGGAACGCCTCCAGCGCGACCAGCGCGGCCGGAATCATGTACGCGGGCAACGACTCACCGATGGCGGCGAGCAGCGGCGCCTGCTCGATCTGCTCGCCCGGCTTGGGCACCACATAGGCGACCAGCTGCTCACCGGCGGGCGAATCGGCCACGATCGCGACGGCCTGACTCACGGCGGGCTGGGCTAGCAGCGCGGTCTCGATCTCGCCGAGCTCGATGCGCTGGCCACGGAACTTCACCTGGAAGTCGGTGCGGCCCAGGTATTCCATAACGTGGGTGTCGGCGGTGGGTGTGCGCCACACCACCAGGTCACCGGTGCGGTACATCCGCTCCCCGGGCGCGAAGGGGTTGGCCACGAAGCGATCCGAGGTGAGGTCGGGCCTGGCGACGTACCCGCGGGCGAGCTGATCGCCCGCCAGGTACAGCTCGCCGACGACGCCGGACGGCACCGGACGCAACCGCGAATCCAGCACGTACACCTGGGTGTTCCACTGCGGCACACCGATCGGCACCGAGCCACGGTCGGTCTCGCCCGCGGGCCAGTAGGTCACCGACACGGCGGCCTCGGTCGGGCCGTAGAGGTTGTGCACCTGCGCCGGTGAGACGGCACGCAACGCCTCGACCGTCTCCGGCGGCAGCGCCTCACCGATGGCGAACACGTCGCGCAGGGTGGGGATGGCGCCCGGGGTGGTGTGCGCAGCGAACACGGTCAGCATCGACGGCACGAAGTCGGTCATCGTGACGCCCTGCGCCGCAATGGTTTCGGCGATATAGGCCGGGTCGCGGTGCCCGTCGTGAGTGGCGACGACCAGCTTCGCGCCGCTGCGCAGCGGCATGAAGTAACCCCACAGCGACACGTCGAACGTGGTCGCTGTCTTCTGCAGGTACACATCGCCGGGGCCGAGCGGGTACTCGGCGAGCATCCACGCGATCTGGTTGTCGATCGCCTGATGCGACACCGCGACACCCTTCGGGCGGCCGGTGGAACCCGAGGTGAAGATGACGTAGGCCGGGTGCTGCGGCAGCACCGGACGGATCAGCTCGGAAGCGCTCAGCGGCGCACCCGAGAAACCTTCCAGCGCAACGGTATCCATCGTGATCACCGGCGTAGCGGCAGGCACTTCGACCGCGTCGGCGGTGGTGGTGAGCACGCACACCGGCTGCGCGGTATCGAGGATGTGGGCGATCCGTTCGGCCGGATGATCCGGATCCAGCGGCACATACGCGCCACCCGCGGTGACGATCGCGTACATCCCGACGACGAGGTCCAGCGACCGGCGCACGGCCAGGCCGACCAGCGACTCCGCGCCGACCCCGCGCTGCACCAGCAGCCGGGCCAGCCGGTTCACCCGCTCGTCGAACTCGCGGTAGGTCAGCTCGGCGCCCTCGTACGACAGCGCGACCGCATCGGGATGCGCGGCGACCGCGGCACGGTAGCCGTCGAGCAGCAGCGCGGGCGCGAGCTCGTGCCGGGTGTCGTTCCACCGCTCCAGGATTCGCGTGCGCTCGACCGGCTCCAGCAGCTCGATCGCACCGACCGGGCGGGCTGGATCGGCCACCACCTCCGACAGCAGCCGCACCAGGCGGTCGGCGAAACCGGCGACGGTGGCCTCGTCGAACAGGTCGGTGGCGTAGGTGAACGCCGCCGACACTCCGCTCGCCACGCCGTCGGTCTCCAGCGGAACCAGGGTGAGTTCGAGATCGAACTTCGCGAACGGCACGGCCAGATCGACGCCCGAGACGTTCAGACCCGGCAGTTGCAGCTCGGTGCCCGCCAGGTTCTGGAAGGTGAGCATCACCTGGAACAGCGGGTGCCTGGCCATCGACCTGGCGGGATCGAGCAGCTCGACCAGCCGCTCGAACGGCACGTCGGCATGGCCGAAGGCGGCCACGTCGGTGCCGCGGACCGTGCCGAGCAACTCGTCGAAGCTGAGCGCGGGGTCCACCTCGGTGCGCAGCACCAGGGTGTTGACGAACATGCCGATCACGTCGTCGAGCACCGCTTCGCCGCGGCCTGCGACGGGGGTACCGACGGCGATGTCGGTGGTGCCCGACAGGCGCGCCAGCAGCACGGCCAGCGCGGCGTGCACCACCATGAACAGCGTCGAATTGTGTTCGCGGGACAGCCGATCCAGCGCGGCGTGCACCTCGGCGTCGATCCGGAAGTCGTAGCTCGCGCCGCGGTTGGTCATCGCCGCGGGACGCGGGCGGTCGGCGGGCAGGTCCAATTGCTCGGGCAGCCCGGACAATTCGTCACGCCAGAAGGAGATCTGCTGCGCCAGGAGCGAATCCGGGTCGGATTCGGCGCCGAGCGTCGCCCGCTGCCAGAGGGTGAAGTCGGCGTACTGCACCGGCAGCTGGTGCCAGTGCGGCGCGTGGCCGCGCAGCCGGTCGGAGTAGGCGGCGATCAGGTCGCGGGTCAGCGGCGCCATCGAGAAGCCGTCGGCGGCGATGTGGTGCACCACGCACAGCAGCACGTGTTCGTCGGCGCCGAGGCGGAACAACCGCACCCGCACCGGCGGCGCGACCGCGACATCGAACCCGGCAACGGCCTGCTCGGCGATCAGCTGCGGCAGCTGCTCCGCCGTCGCGTCGACCACCTCCAGCAGCGGGACCGCGCGCGGATCGCTCACCGGCAGCACCAGCTGCACGGCGTCGCCGTCGACCTCCGGGTAGATCGTGCGCAGCACCTCGTGCCGGGAGACCAGGTCGGTCACCGCGGAACGCATCGCGGCCAGATCGAGCGTGCCGGACAGCCGGACCGGCAGCGGAATGTTGTTGGCGCCGCTGGCCGGATCGAAACGGTTCAGGAACCACATCCGCTGCTGCGCGTACGACAGCGGTATCTGCTCGGGCCGGTCCTGCGCGGTCAGCGGGTTGCCGGTGCCCGCGCCCACATGCGACTCGACCCTGGCGGCCAGCGCCGACACCGTCGACGCTTCGAACACCAGCTGCACGGGCACCCTGGCGTCGAGCGCGGTGCCGATCCTGGCCACGGCCTGGGCGGCCAGCAGCGAATTGCCGCCGAGCTCGAAGAAGTCGTCGTCGGCGCCGACCCGGTGCTTGTCGTCGTCGCCGGGCACCAGCAGCGCCGCGAACACCTGCGCGACGATCTCCTCGATCGGCGTGCTCGGCGCGCGGAACTCGCGGGCGGTGAAGGTGGGCTCCGGCAAGGCTTTTCGATCGAGCTTGCCGACGGGGGTCAGCGGGATCTCGTCGAGCAGCATGATCGCCGCGGGCACCATGTACGCGGGCAGCAGGCCCGAGAGGTGGTGGGCCAGGTCAGCCGGGGTTACCGCGGCGCCTGCGCGGGGCAGCACGTAGGCGACCAGCGAGGTCACGCCGTTGGTCAGGGTGCGGCCGAGGGTGGCCGCGAAGTCGACGTCGGCGTGCGTGGTGAGCGCGTTGTCGATCTCGCCGAGCTCGATGCGCAGGCCGCGGATCTTGACCTGGAAGTCCGAGCGCCCGAGGTACTCGAACGCACCGGAGGTGTTGCGGCGCACCAGGTCACCGGTGCGGTACAACCGTCCGCCCGGCGCGCCCGCGTCGGCGCCGAAGGGGTTGGCCACGAAGCGTTCGGTGGTCAGCGCGGGGCGGTCGAGATAGCCCTGCGCCAGCGCGGGACCGGCCAGGTACAGCTCGCCGACCACGCCGGCGGGGACCGGGCGCAGGCGCGCGTCGAGCACGAATGCCGCGACGCCGGGGATCACCGAACCCAGCGTCACCGGCTCGCCCGCGGTCATCTCCCCGGTGGTCACCATGACGGTGGCCTCGGTGGGGCCGTAGGCGTTGAACACCGCGCGGTCGGCGGTCGCCCAGCGATCCACCAGTTCGGGGCCGAGCTTGTCACCACCGGTGACGACGACGCGCACGCTGTCGACCGCGGTGGAGTCCACCGACTCGAGCGCGCCGGGCGTGATCAGCAGGTGCGAGACCTGTTCGCGGCGAACGAGATCGGCGAGTTCGTCACCACCGAACACGGTCGGCGGGACGACGACCAGGGTCGCGCCCGCGGTGAAGGTGAACAGCATCTCCATCAGGGAGAAGTCGAAGCTGGGCGAGCTCAGGTGGGTGACCCGCGACTCGGCGGTGACCCGGTACTGCCCGCCCACCGCGGCCATCGTCGACAGGCCCGCCTGGGTCACCACGACGCCCTTGGGCAGACCGGTGGAACCGGAGGTGTAGATGACGTAGGCCGGGTGGCGCTCGTCGAGCGTGCGCACCCGGTCGCTGTAGGAGATGGCGTGCCCCGGCTGCGCGGCGACGGCCGCCGCCACCGCGGGGTCGTCGAGTTCGAGCCAGGTCGTCGAGTGGCCGAGGCCGGGCCGGTGCGCGGCGGTGGTCACGCCGAGCACGGCGCGCGAGTCGGTGACGATGTGAGCGATGCGCTCGGCCGGGTACGCCGGGTCGATCGGCACGTAGGCCGCGCCCGACTTCGCCACCGCCCAGACGCTGAGCACCGATTCGATCGAGCGGGTGATCGCGACGGCGACGATGTCGCCGGGACCGACGCCGCGGGCGATCAGCTCCCTGGCCAGGCGCGAGGACTCCTCGTCGAGCGCGCGGTAGGTGAGCTCACGCTGGTCGGCGGGGTCGCCGGTGGGGTTGAACCGGAGGGCGACAGCGTCGGCGGCCGACTCGACCGCCCCGGTCAGCAACTGCCCGAATGTCGGACTGCTCGACCGGCGACGGCGGTTACCGCGGGCAGAACGGCGGGCAGTTTCCATTCGGGTTCATTCACCTCTCATCGAGCCTGGACGCGCGAACGGCCGCCCCGTGCAGATCGAGCCATCATATCGAGCGCGTCTCACCGCCCGAATTTCGCGCCGCCAGCCCCGAATTCCCGGGCCACCGGTACTACGGCCGCGAGGAGTATCGGCCCAGCGCCAAGCGGTGTTGCCGGATCACACAGCAAAGTGACGGGGCTCATACCGAACCACCGTCACCAGGCTTTCACGGACGAATCCGCACTCACGAACACTCAGTGGGCGGAGGGGCCCCACTCCATCGGAACACCCTTGGACGCGAGGTAAGGCAGGGGATCCATCTTGCCGCCACCCTGATCCCAGATCTCGAGGTGCAGGTGCGGGCCGGTGGACTGGCCGCGGTTGCCGACGGTCGCGATGACGTCACCGGCGTTGACCCGCTGGCCCTCGGACACGAACATCTCGTTGACGTGGCCGTAGACGGCGGTGGTGCCGTCGTCCTGGAGCACCCGCACCCACAGGCCGAAGCCCGAGGCCGGGCCCGCCTCGACGACGGTGCCGCTGGACACGGAGTGGATCGGAGCGCCGATCGCATCGGCGAAGTCGACGCCGTAGTGCATGGCACCCCAGCGGGCGCCGTAGCCGGAGCTGATCGGGCCCGCGACCGGACGCGCGGCCTGCGGCGGCGCGACCTGGTGCTGGATGCCCTGGATGATGTCCTCGACCTGGGCGAGCGGGCCGGAGATCTCCGGCGGTAGGTTGCCGATGCCGAACGGCGCGGCGACGGCGGCGATCGGCGCGGCGACCGCGTCGACCTGCACCGGCGAATCGGCGGCGGGCGCGGCGACCTGCTTGGCGGCGACGAGGCTGACCTCGGCGGCCTCCCGAGCGGAATCTGAGACGACGGATTCCTCGACGTCGTCGTTGTGCGTCGGCAGCAGCGGGGCCGCGTAGGAGATCGCCGGGGCGATCGAGGCGGCGGTGCCGACCAGGGCGCCCGCGGCGACCGCGGCGCTGGCGGCGACCCGCACCCGATCGGTACGCGACGGTTCGGCGCGGTGCCGGCTCGGGCGCCCGGCGCCTCCGTCACCCAGCAGGGTCTTGACGGAGATGGATTCGGGGCCCACACGGTGCTGCGACAAAGTTTCGTCCTAGCGTCCGACAACAAGGAAAACGAAACCGGCTTGCGACCGGCCCGGAATCCGCGTTGGCGGTTCCCGTTACCGAACCGCGTGTAACGGTTCGGCATCCGTTGTGACGGGAACTCTACCCGGTCGTGACCATTCCGCAACCTTCGATCCCGAAGTCGCAGGTGGGAGGCCTGTCACACAGTAACGATCCCGTTGCCGACCGGGTCACACGCGTCGTCGGCGCGCCCTGCCGGGACGCCGAGGGGACAGACTCGGGAGATGGTGATCGAGAGTTTGCGTGTCCCCATCGTCGCCGCGCCCATGGCAGGCGGCCCGTCCACCCCGGAGTTGGTGGTCGCCGTCTCGAACGCGGGCGGGTTCGGCCAATTAGCCGCCGGCTACCTCGCCGCGGACGCGATGGCCGACCAGATCGCGGCGACCAGGGCCGCGACCACCGCCCCGTTCGGCATGAACCTGTTCGCGCCCGGCCCGGTTGCCGAGCCGGCGATCTACGCCGCCTACCTCGCCGAGCTGGGCGCCGACTTCCCGCTCGGCACCCCCAAACACGACACCGACGGCTGGGCCGACAAGCTCGACCTGCTGGTGGCCGACCCGGTGGCGGTGGTGTCGACGACCTTCGGCTGTCCCACCGCGGTCGAGGTCGATCGGCTGCACGCGGTCGGCACGGAGGTGTGGGTGACGGTCACCTCGCCCGCCGAGGCGCTGATCGCGATCGACGCGGGCGCCGACGCCCTGATCGCGCAGGGCGCCGAGGCGGGCGGGCACCGGGCCAGCTTCCTCGACGATCCGGCCGACGACGCCGTCGACCCGCCCGGCCTGCTGACCCTGATCCAGTTGCTCACCGCCGTCACCGACCGCCCGATCGTCGCGGCGGGCGGCATCGCCACCGGCGCGGGCCTGGCAGGCGTGCTCGCCGCCGGCGCGGCCGCCGCGCAGCTCGGCACCGCGCTGCTGCGCTGTCCGGAGGCCGGGACCAACGCCGTGCACCGTGGCGCGATCGGGTCCGCGGAACCGACCATGCTGACGCGCGCTTTCACCGGACGACGGGCGCGCGGAATCCGCAACCGTTTCCTCACCGAGCACACCGCGACCGCGCCCGCCGCCTACCCCGAAATTCATTACGCCACCGCACCGTTGCGCGCCGCGGGACGCACTGCCGGCAACCCCGACGATGTGAATCTGTGGGCGGGGCAAGCACATTCACTGACCGCCGAGCTACCGGCAGGCGAACTGATCAGCGATCTGTACGCGGACGCGAAAGACGCACTCCGGAAAGCACTTTCAGAATGAATCCAGGGTTGTTGACAACGAATATCGTTTAGACTCGATGGGGCATCGCATCCGCCGACCACCACCAAAGCAGGAGGAGAGCGCCATGTCCCTCGATGTTCCCGCAGCACTGCTCGAGCGCGCCGAACAGGGCGATATCGATGACGCAGAATTCGTCGAATGCGTCCGCACGTCACTGCCTTACGCCTGGGAAGTGGTGAGCCGGGTAGCCGGTGAGCTGCAGGCAGGCGCCGAGGAATACGCCGACAACCGGGTGCCGCCGCCGGACGAGGTGGCCCGCGGCCAGCTGCTGCGCGCACTGGCCTCCGACGCCATCCGCGGCGGGCTGGAACGGCACTTCGGCGTGAAACTCGCCTTCCAGAACTGCCACCGGGTCGCGGCCTTCCCGCTCTCGGCGGTCGGCGGCGAGACCTACACCCGCTACATCAGCCCCCGGGCCCAGCTCCTCAACCAGAGCCCGGAACTCCGGAACTGTTGAGCACCAGCGCTTCTCCTCGACAACTGAATATCGACAACTGCATCGCACAACAGAATCCGACAACTGAACAGACAACTGAATAAGACGGCGGGCGTGGAAGCAATTCCACGCCCGCCGTCATTGACCAGGGCGATCAGCCCAGCGTCGTCACTTCCAGCTCGCCCTCGGCGTACTGGGCGCGCAGACGCTTCTTGTCGAACTTGCCGACACTAGTCTTGGGCACCTCGGCGATGAAGGTCCAGCGCTCGGGCAGCTGCCACTTGGCGAACTTGTCGGCCAGGAAGTCACGCAGCTCGGCGGCCTCGGTGGTGGCGCCTTCGGTCAGCACGATCGCGACCAGCGGGCGCTCGTCCCACTTCTCGTCCGGCACACCGATCACGGCGGCCTCGGCGACGGACGGGTGGCCCATCACGGCGTTCTCCAGATCCACCGAGGAGATCCACTCGCCACCGGACTTGATGACGTCCTTGGAGCGGTCGACCAGGGTCAGGTAGCCGTCGGGGCTGATCTTGCCGACGTCGCCGGTGCGCAGCCAGCCGTCGTCGAACTTGTCCGGGTCGATCTCCGCGCCGGTCGGCGAGTAGTAGGAACCGGTGATCCAGGCGCCGCGGACCTCGAGCTCGCCGAGCGACTCGCCGTCGTTGGGGACGACCTTGCCGTCGTCACCGACGAGCCGGGCCTCGACGTTGGCCGGGAAGCGGCCCTGCGTGTAGCGGTAGGCCCAGGCCTCCTCGCCCTCGGCACCGGCGGGCGCGTGCGCGACGCTGCCCAGCGGGGAGGTCTCGGTCATGCCCCACGCGTGCAGGATGCGCACGCCGTGCTTCTCCTCGAACGCGCGCATCATCGACGGCGGCACCGCGGAGCCACCGACGACGGCGGTGCGCAGGTGCGAGATGTCCTGCGGCTGCGCGGCCAGGCCGGCCAGCACGCCGCCCCAGATGGTCGGCACCGCGGCGGCGAAGGTCGGCTTCTCGGCGGCCATCATCTCCAGCAGCGGGCCCGGCTGCAGGAAGCGGTCCGGCATCAGGATGTTCGCGCCCGACATCAGCGCCGCGTACGGCAGGCCCCACGCGTTGGCGTGGAACAGCGGCACGATCGCGAGCACGTAGTCCGAGCCCTGGAAACCCATGCCGTTGGGCTGATTCACCTGCATGGCGTGCAGCCAGTTGGAGCGGTGCGAGTAGACGACACCCTTCGGGTCACCGGTGGTGCCGGAGGTGTAGCACATCGCGGCAGCGGAACGCTCGTCGACGACCGGGAAGTCGAAGTCGGCGGACTGGCTGTCGAGCAGCTCGCGGTAGGAGTGCACCTGCACGCCTTCGGGAGCGGTCAGCGCGGACGCGTCACCGTTGACGACGATCACGTGCTTGACCGTCTTCAGGTTCGGCAGGTACTGCGCGAACAGCGGGACCAGCGTGCCGTCGACGAGGACGACCTGGTCCTCGGCGTGGTTGGCGACGAAGACCAGCTGCTCCGGGAACAGGCGGATGTTGAGCGCGTGCAGCACCGAGCCCATCGCGGGCACCGCGATGTAGGCCACCATGTGCTCGTTGTTGTTCCACATGAAGGTGCCGACGCGGTCGCCCTCTTCGATGCCGAGTCCGCGCAGCGCGTTGGCCAGCCGAGCGGCGTCGGCGCCGAGCTCGCGGTAGGTCATGGTGCGCACCCCGTCGCCGGTCCAGGTGGACACGGTCGAATTGCCCTGGAAGGTGGCGGCATAGTTGAGCAGCTTGGCCAGCGACAGCTGGTCGTCCTGCATGGTGCTCAGCATCGATAACTCCTTCAGTCCCACGCGCGGCATGAGCCACGTCACACCGGATGCTACCGAAAAGAGACAAGGCGGCCATTGTTTCCCAGTGCAACATTTCCTGGTGAACAGCGTGTTCACCGACAGCGCTCTTGCTACCGATGCGGCGGCTCGGCGCCAGGCCCGCGATGATGCGCGGGCACACCGGGACCCGCGTGCTCGGCGTTGTACACCGCGTCGACGACCAGCCTGCGGACGTGGTCGTTCTCCAGGCTGTAGTAGATCGTGGTGCCCTCGCGACGGGTCCGCACCAGCCGGGCCATGCGCAATTTCGCCAGATGCTGCGATACCGACGGGCCCGGCTTGCCGACCTCCGCGGCCAAATCGTTCACCGACAATTCACGATCGGCCAGTGCCCACAGGACCTGGACCCGGGTGGGGTCGGCGAGCATCCGGAACACCTCGACGACCAGTCCCACCTGGTCCTCGGCCAGCGGTGCGCGGACCGGTCCGCCATCTGCGTTCATGCGCAGATAATAGGCCCGGTTCCTCAGCGCAGGGCGAGGTCGGCCAGCGCGGTCCAGTCGGCCAGCACCTGCTTGCGGCGAACCCGGTCGCGGCCGACCATTTCGTCGAGGGTGGCGCCGCGGACAAGGTTGATGGTGAGCCAGAAGGCGCTCTCCAGCCGCTCGCGAGCGATGCCGGCGTCGATCAGCCCGGCGCAGCGGTCGAGCAGCTCGACGGTCAGATCGTGCTGGACGCGCAGCATTTCCCGGCGCAGCGGCGCGTCGTTGGCGATGCCGACATAGAGCTCCACCGAGGCGCGGCCGAGCTGGCCCGCGAATGTCGCGGTGACCAGTTCCACCAGCACCGCACCCGCCGTCGTGTCGGCGGCCAGGGCTTTCGCCTTGCGCTGCATGGCTTCTCGCTGACGCTCGGTGAGGTGGCCGATGGTCTGGGCGAACAGTTCGCCACGGGTGTGGAACTGGTGCAACTGCGCGCCGCGGGTGACTCCGGCCCTGGCGGTGATGTCGGCGATCGACGCGCCCGCGTAGCCGACCTCGGCAAGGCTCTCGATCGCGGCGTCGAGCAGCAGCGTCCGCGTCCGCAGACTCTTCTCCTGATGCTTGTTCGGTGGCAACGCAGGCATCATCCCAGTATAGAGCCTTAAAATTCCGTGCTGCCTTGCACGCAATTCAGTGCTGGACGTACTGTGTCGGCATGGCTGTTGACCGGATGCTGCCCACCGACGAGGCGCGCGAGCTGATCGAACTGACCCGCGACATCGCCGACAAGGTGCTCGAGCCGCGGGTCGCCGAGAGCGAGAAGACCGGCGTCTTCCCCGACGGCGTCTTCCCCGACGGCGTCTTCCCCGCGCTCGGCGCGGCCGGGCTGCTGAGCCTGCCGTACCCGGAGGAGTTCGGCGGCGGCGCGCAGCCCTACGAGGTGTATCTGCAGGTGCTGGAGGAACTGGCGAGCCGCTGGGCCGCCGTCGCGGTCGCGGTGAGCGTGCACGGCCTGTCCTGCCATCCGCTGTTCACCTACGGCACCGACGAGCAGAAGCAGCAGTGGCTGGCGGGCATGCTGTCGGGCGAAACCATCGGCGCCTACAGCCTTTCCGAGGCACATGCCGGTTCCGACGCGGCCGCGCTGCGCTGCCGGGCCACTCCCGTCGAGGGCGGCTACCAACTCAACGGCACCAAGGCGTGGATCACCAACGGCGGCCGCGCCGACTTCTACACCCTGTTCGCCCGCACCGGCGAGGGCTCGCGCGGCATCTCCTGCTTCCTGGTCCCCGCCGACACCGCGGGCCTGAGCTTCGGCAAGCCCGAGGAGAAGATGGGCCTGCGCGGCATCCCCACCACCACCGCCGCGTACGACGACGCCTTCCTGCCCGCAGAGCGCCGCATCGGCGACGAGGGGCAGGGTCTTTCGATCGCATTCGGCGCGCTCGACGCGGGCCGCCTCGGCATCGCCGCCGTCGCCACCGGCGTCGCGCAGCGCGCGCTCGACGAGGCCGTCGCCTACGCCAAGGAACGAGAGGCGTTCGGCCGCAAGATCATCGACCACCAGGGCCTCGGCTTCGTGCTCGCCGACATGGCCGCCGCGGTCGACACCGCCCGCGCCACCTACCTCGACGCCGCCCGCCGCCGCGATGCCGGACTGTCCTACTCGCGCCAGGCCAGTGTCGCCAAGCTGGTCGCGACCGATGCCGCCATGAAGGTCACCACCGACGCGGTGCAGGTCTTCGGCGGTTACGGCTACACCCAGGACTTCCCGGTGGAGCGCTACATGCGCGAGGCCAAGGTCATGCAGATCTTCGAGGGCACCAATCAGATCCAGCGCCTGGTGATCGCCCGCCATCTCGCCGGGTGAGCTATCCCGCAACGCGCTGATCAAGCCGCCTCAGACCGATTGGGCAACCGGCCAGTAAACTGGACGGCGTCTCGAGACCTCGGGCGAAAGAGGTGCGCGATGCTGTGGTGGCTGATCGTGATCGTCGTCGTGTGTGTGCTGGCTCTGCTGTATCTGCGCGCCGAGCAGAACAAGCGTGCCGCGCGCGAACTGGAAGAGGCCCAGGCCGATGCCAGAGTGGCGATCGAACGGCTCGGCGGCCAGGTGTACCAGCTGTCACCGCGCAACGAAGCGGCCAGGCAGGCACTGGCCGACGCGTCCGAACGCTACAACGCCGCGGGCGGTCAGATGGACAGGGCGAACTCACCCGTCCACGCCCGCCTGGCCAAGCAGACGGCGCTGGAAGGGCTCTATTACATCCGCGCGGCGCGCACCGCGATGCAGATGGACCCGGGCCCGCCGGTGGCCGCCCTCGACGGTCAGGACATCGCCGGACACGTCGACGAGCTGCGCGTCGTCGAGCACAACGGCCGCCGCATCGCCGCCTCCCCCGCCCCGTCTCCGGGCACGCCCAATTACCACCCCGGTGGTCGCGTGGCCGGACGACCGGTCCCCGCGGGGTGGTATTCGGAACCATGGTGGAAGCCCGCGCTGATAGCCGGCGCCTGGGGCGCCGGTGCGGCTCTGTTGTTCACGTCGTTGTTCGCCGGGATGTCCGGAGTCGGCTACGACGCCCAGGCGTTCGAGGACGGCACCGGCGAGGCGGCGCTCGACCACGGGGACCAGGGCGAGATCGGCCAGGATCCGGGGCATGACCCGGGTCAGGATTCAGAGGGGTGGGGCGGCTCCGAGGGTGGTGGACACGACAGCGGCGGGTTCGACGGCGGCGGTGGATTCGACGCCTTCTGATCGGCTCGTGTGACGGATGCTCGGCGGGGAGCGACCGACTCCGCACCGGCCATGCACGACGAGCGGCCACGGATCACCGCGCACCGCGACCCCGCCGCGCCCGGGTCGCCTTTCAGGTCCGGTCCAGAGCAGTCCCGGCCGCAGGCGGGAACATCGGTGCACTGCTCGCCAGCGCCCTGCATCCGAGCCAATGGCTGGGTGGTGTTTCGCCGCCGGGCCCACGGCTGGGCGGTGGTCTGCCGCGGGGCCCACGGCTAGGCGGTGGCCTGCTGCCGAGCCCACGGCTGGACGGTGGCCTGCTGCCCAGCCGACTGGACGGTGGTCTACTGCCGAGCCCACGGCTGGACGGTGGCCTGCCGCCGAGCCAACGGCTAGACGGTGGCCCGCTGCCGGGTCCGTTGCCTCCGGGCACCCTCCTACCTCGCGCCCTCGTGTGCGGCGGCCGGTCGCCCGGCGTGCTCGTCCGCGGAGGAACCCTGATCGGCGACGCCGAATGATCAGCAAAGACAGTCCCGCGATCACCGCGCCGAGGATGATCAGTGGCAGCGACAAAACCGGGCCGACCGCGGGCTCCGCGCTCATCGGAGCGGCGACCGACACCTCCGCTGCCGGGCCGTCGACAGTGGGGATCGCGAGGTCGACGGACTCGACGACAGGCAAAGCCGTCGCGATCGAGGCGAACCCGAACTGCTGGCCCGCATCTAGCAGCGGTGCCGGCGGCGAAGCGTTTGGGGAATCGACCGGCGCGGTCGACGGGCCGAACATTGTGGCCAGGCCGGTGAGCCCGGCCAGCACGCCAGCACCGAGATCGCCGGGCAACATCTGCTGAACGCTGGGCGCGATCACTCCCAACGCCTCATCGACCAGCCTGCGATCGGGCGTCGGAAGCACGGGCACGCTCGGATTCAGGCCGATCCGATCCATCATCGGACCGAGATCGACCAGCGGCAGGATCGGATCGAGCGGTGGCGGGGAAAGCGACGGCTCCTGCACCGGTGCTGCGTGTTCCGAATACGGGTCGGCGGTGATCTGCGCGTCGAACTGCGCGGGCGTGTCGATCCGCAGCACCGGGTCGACCACGGGCGGCACCACGAACAGAGCGTGATCGACCGGGATGTCGTCCTCGGCGGCGGCAACACCCGCCACCGACAGCATCGCGCAGATCAGCCCCGCCAACACTCCACCGCGAACGAACCCGGCTCTGCGCATCACACTCCTTTCCTTCTCGTAGTAGTCACCAGACAGCCCACCGCTCGATGGCGGCACCAAGCCGATCGTCAGCTCGGCATCTGACATTCGGCCAGCTCCGCGGCATCGCGCCGGACCTGCCTGGACGTGGGCAGACCCTGCGCGACGACGCGGACACGCGGATTCTCGTTCTCGATCTGCTGGGCCGAAGCGGCGAGCAGATCCCTCGCGGCGGCACGTAGCCGCTCGGTGTCGGCGAGATCGGCCGCGGCCATCTCGGTGGCACGTGACAAATCCGCCTGCTGGAGCCGGTCGAAGAGACCGATCAATTCGCCCTGTGCGGTAAGCCATTCGTCACGGAACAGGTTCGGGATCGGCAATCGATCCGCGGCATCGCGCGCACTCCCGGCCGCGGCGGCACGGGTACCGAGAATCATCGCCGCCGTATCGCGGTACTGCACCGGCGTGAGCGCACCGGCATCGCGCTCGGCAGCTTCGAGATCGGCGCGATACCGGGTCTGCAAGGAGCAGACGGATCGATAGAACGCAAGCATGGTCGCCTGCGTCTCCGCGCTCGCTCCGTCGAGCTCGGCGGTGCGCGCGGCAGCGCCCGGATCGGCGGGGTCTCGTTGCGACAGTGTCGAATCCGGATCGAACAACCCACCGTCGACCGAGCACCCGACCGACCCCAGACACGCCGCCGCGGCCAGCACGAGCACAGACAACCGTAAGCAGGAACCCACAACCATGACCACGTACTCCTCGCGAGAAGGCAGAAAGTCATTGCGTGAACGAATGCCCGAAGAGGCGGGCGGAAACCTCCGGGAACGCTAGGACACGCAGCCCCCACCCCACGGGCCCACACCCATTTCAGATCAGCGTGTCGCCCCGGCGATCACGATCAGATCATCCTGAAGCGATCCGATCCCCGGGTTGACCGCGCCACAGTCCGCGCACGCTATACTCGGCACGGTCAAACCGGCCCCGCGCACCACGGTTCCGGCAGACGACCAACCCCGCCTTCGTAGCTCAGGGGATAGAGCACCGCTCTCCTAAAGCGGGTGTCGCAGGTTCGAATCCTGCCGAGGGCACATCAACGACGCTGGTCACAGCGTTCTCGCTCCCCACTGAGCGATTCGAAGGCCATGCTCACATCTACCCACACTCGGCGGCGTGGTGGGCATCGAGCCGGTCGGCCACACCATCGAGTTCGTCATCGAACAGGTGCCCTACCGGCACAAGGTCGACAACGCCGACGAATGGCCGAGCATTCGTTGGGCCGACAGACTCGGTTTGCCGAAACTTGCAGCGACTTCTACAGAATCTGGTCAGTTATCCGATCCCTGCCGTAGAGGCACGGATGATCGCACGAAGTTCGTTCTCGGACAACGCGGAATCTGCGAAGAAGACCTGCCGGTTGACCAGACCGTCGGTGACGATGACGCACAGTTCGGCGGCTGCTCGGCCAGCGGGAAGGCCGTTGGTGCGCAACCAGGCCTCGATCAGACCGACGAAACCGGCCCTAGCCGTTTCGAAGCGCTCGTGCAGCTCAGGGTTGGTACGAGCCTCGGCGAGCAGGTGATGACGGGCCACGACCCGGTAGCGGGATGGGGGCGCGGTCATCTCGATCACGTAGTCCACGAGGAGATCCGTGCCGGAAGTCGCGGACGTAGTACCGGCGGCCCGTCGCTCGGCGGCGGCCAGGTCGTGGGCCGCGAGCCCATCGGACACCATGTCCAGCAGCGCCTGACGGTTCGGCGCGTAATAGTTGACCGAGCCGACCGGCAGATTCGCCGCGGCGTCCACGGCCCGGTGCGTCAGGCCTCGCAGTCCTTCCTCGGCCAGCACTCGAACAGCGGCTTCGGCGAGTTCGGCGCGTCGCTGTTCGGAGTCCTGTCGCCTGCGTCGGGGAGCTGTCATGGCCACGAAACTACCGAGGTCACACTCTGGATTCACCATGCGCACCCGGTTAGTCTCAACAGATGTTGAAACTAGCGGAGATGAGTCGCCGCCGCGCCCTGATCCTGGGAGCCACCGCCGTCGGCACCGTCGCAGCATCGACCGTCGCGGGAGCTGCCGCACACGCCGTCCCGGCTATCGGCAACCGCCGCCACCCCGGCTACGCCCCTGAGGACTGGGCCAAGCCCTTCTCCCATTTCATGGCCGAATACACCGCGCCCCCGCAGGAAGCGGTGACGATCGCCTACCACGGCGGCCCAACGCCGACCGAACAAATTCCGGACTTCGCGGCGTGGACTCAGGACCTCGCTCCGACGGGATACTCCGCGGTCGAAACCGGCTACGGCAACACCGCTTCCGGAGCCGTGTGGGTGGCCACGCGGACCGAGATGCCGCGCGTGACCGCCGCCATGTGGGACTGGTGGTTCGGCTGGCATTCCAGCGATTCGGCTCGCTACAAACTGTGGCACCCCGACGCGCACATGTTCAGCGAACTCGACACCGACACCAGCGCCCGGGGGATGCCGGACAGGGCCCGCTACATCGGCAACATCTCCTACGTCGACGAGTACATCGGATCCGAGCTCCAACAACTCGCCATCGCCTTCCACGACCCCGCCGATCACGGCTTCGTCGTCCCGCCCGATCAGACCGTCATCGTCGCGCGTGTCGGAAGCAGTATCGTGCCGATCGATTTCGGATGGCTCGCCCACCAAGTGCGTCCTATCCCAGGCGGCAGCGAAATGCGCAGCCGCTTCTACCTCGGGCTCCACGGGATGCGTGCGCCTGCGGTGTCGCTTGCCGCCCGCGCGATCGAGCGCGGCCCCGCCGCTGACCCACGCGACCTGGTTCCGGACCTCGATATGGCCCGGGAGCTGTTGCTGCACTGCGGCCAGGAGATGAACCACCTCGCGCAATTCCTACCCGAGATCCATGAACAGTTCCACCGCACCTCATGACAGATCACTGACCAATTCGTTCGTATGCGCGCCGGGCGAGTGTCAGGATCTCGTCGACCGGGCGATCTGGCGGTATCCGGGTCGGCCAGAACACGACGCCGACCAGGACGGCCGACGGCAGCCGATCGCGACGACGAACCCGAGCGTGATCACCCGTCCGCCTTCGCGCCGGTCAGGCCCTCCGGTTGCTCGTGCCCGTCGCGCTGTTCAGCGGCGGTCAGTCACGCGGCCACGTTGTGCAGCGACCCATGGCAGACGACCCGGAACGGGCTGTGCAGCTCCCCCCGTACGGCGGTTCGGGCGCGCGGCGGATCGCCATAGACCGCGTTGAGGCCCGCTCAGTCAGGGTCATCGAGCCGAGATTTGATCGCGTCGCTCACCGGTCCCCCTGTGAGTCGTTCGGTGAATGCGCCCACCGCCGGAGAGCTTTCGCCATGCGCGGCCGGACGCACGCCGCGCGCTGGAGATCGGCCACGACATTGCGCGCGTAGACCTCGGCCGCCGGGTCCCCCAGCCAAGACGACGTGGTGGCGACGTAGGTGTCGGCCTTCGCCGGGTCGTAGCGAAAGTGATGCTCCGGGCGGTCGGGGGTGCGCAGACCGGGCACCAGACGCGCGACACTGCGCAGGGCCCCGCATGTACCCGCGCTGTCCCCGATTCGTGCCAGCGCGCGGCCCTGCTGCGCCCCGGGTCGCGATGGCTGACCTGGACCTGAGCCATGCGCTGGTCGCCGCCGACAAACCCGATGAGGCGGCGGATGTAGCGCTGGGCGTGGTCACCAGCGGCCGATTGGTCCCGTCGCACCACTGGCGGGTTTCGGAGATCGTGAGCGGGATAGCGCAGCGGGATGGCCACGGCGCGGCGACGGTGCGCGAAGCGTTCCACGATACCTACCAGGCATGAGCGGACAGGTCATTGAGCCGAGGTCAGGTGTCAATTCCACCGCCTACGGCGTGCCCGCATGATGCCTCGCAAGCTGCGCCAATGCGCACGATCACGAACTTACGCAGACGAAGGTGTCGAGGTGCTCGATCAGCGGGTGCGCGACTATCCGGCAGGCGGCATCACAGCTACCCAGTTGTGCTGTGCGACAAGGCGATACGCTTGGATTCAGAAGCTGTGAAGCGGGACTCGGGCACTTCAGTCCCGACGTGCCCGAATCATGGAAATACTACTGGCGGGACACTCAGAATTTTCCTGCCCTCGGATCGGGGCGGAATGAATACCTTGATGAGGGACAAGTAGCCCTGTCGCGATGGGTCGTCGTTTATAGGTAGATAGCCACCAACTGGGCTTGTCGTCGGCCTGTGGGTTGCCGATGGGCTCAGCCGGGTAGCGCCGAGGTGAGCAGGGCCTCGAGTTCCTCGATGACATCGTCGAGTGCCGTCGTGGATCGGTTGACCCGGCACAGGATCACCGCGCCTTCGATGGCGGCGATTGCCATGGTGGACAGCCGGGCTGCGCGTTCGGATGCGACGCCGTCGGCTTCGAGCGCGGTGGCGAGGGCGCGGTGCCAGCGGTCGATGATGCCGGCGACTGCCGGTTGCAGGTGCCGGTCGTCGGACGAGCCGCCGACGGCTATCGACACGACCGGGCAGCCCGCCTCGAAGTCGGACTGCTTGAGCAGTGCGGTCCAGAACTGTCCGAAGCGCCGCAATGCCGCGATCGAGCCCTGCGCCACGGCCTGGTCGATGATGGCGCTGATGGCGTCACCGGCCAGCGCGAGCGACGCGGTCATGATTTCGGCGCGCCCACCGCGGAAGTGGTGGTACACCGATCCGCGCGGCGCGCCGCTGCGGGCCAGTACGGCGTCGACGGTCACCCCGGCTGAGCCGCGTTCACGCAGGAGCTCGACGGCGCTGTAGAGCATTTTCTGCCTGGTGTCGGTGCGGGCTCCCACGTGCTGTGCTCCTTCCAAGGTTTCAGCACTGTTATGTTACCTGCCATAATAATATGCTATGTTGCCTAGCATATTAGGCTGGAAAGGGTGCGACATGGCCGAGCCGAAGGCGACTGCGTGCGTTTTGTGCGAGTGCAACTGCGGGATCACGGTCGACGTGGAGGGGCGCAGGCTGGCGAAGATCCGCGGCGACAAGGCGCATCCGGCGTCGGAGGGCTACACCTGCGAGAAGGCCATGCGCCTCGACCTGTACCAGAACGGCGCGCACCGCATCACCACGCCGCTCAAACGCCTGCCTGACGGCACCTACGAGGAGATCGACTGGCACACGGCGATCGAGGAGATCGCCGCGAAACTTTCTGCCGTCAAGGAAGAACGCGGCGGCGACAAGATCTTCTTCTACGGCGGGGGTGGCCAGGGTAATCACCTCGGCTCGGCCAACGCGCTCGCGCTGCGTGGCGCGCTGGGCTCGGTGTATCACTCCAATGCGCTGGCACAGGAGAAGACCGGGGAGATCTGGGTGGACGGCCGCCTCTATGGCGGTCACACCAAAGGCGACTTCGAGCACGCCGAAGTGCTGGTGTTCGTCGGCAAGAACCCCTGGCAGTCGCACAGCTTCCCGCGGGCCAGACCGGTACTCAAGCAGGTGGCCGCCGACCCGAACCGATCGATGATCGTCATCGATCCGCGGGTCAGCGAAACCGCGGCGATGGCCGAGCACCACTTGCGGGTGCTACCGGGCCGCGACGCCTGGCTGATGGCCGCGCTGGTCGGGGTGATCGTGCAGGAAGACCTGGTCGACGCCGGCTTCATCGCCACCCACACCGCCGGCTACGACGAGGTTCACGCCGCGTTCCTGGCCTGCGACGTCACGGCTTTCGCCGAGATCAGCGGTGTCGACGAGGGCGAGATCCGGGCGGCGGCGCGCCGGATCGCGACCGCGTCGAGCGTGTGCGTCTACGAGGACCTCGGAATTCAGCAGGCGCCCAACAGCACTCTGGTGTCGTACCTGAACAAGCTTCTGTGGATCGTCACCGGCAACTTCGGCCGGCCCGGCACCATGTATCTGCACTCGTCGTTCGCGCTCCTGGCCGGTGGTTCCGGTTCCGGATCGCCGCGCAAGAAACCGGGCGCACTGGCACGCGCACAGAAGCAGCTCATGACGCGGACCGTCACCGCGGCGGCCACCGCGATCAGCGCGACACTGCCCGCGCTCGCACGGGTGCCCCAGCTGCGCACGAAGGTGGAAGCCGGGGCATCGGCCCTGCTCGACGCGATGGTTCCCCTGGCGGGCGGCATGCTCGGCGGCGGCGCGGGCAGTGGCGGCGGCCGGACCTCACCGGTCACCGGCGCCAAGATCATCGGCGGCCTGATCCCGTGCAACTCGATCGCCGACGAGATCCTCACCGACCACCCGAACCGCTTCCGCGCGATGTGGATCGACTCGTCGAACCCGGCGCACTCCCTCGCCGATTCCCCTCGGTTCCGTGCCGCGATGCGCGCGCTGGACCTGTCCGTCGTGATCGATGTGGCGTTCACCGAAACCGCGCGCGAGGCCGACTATGTGCTGCCCGCGGCCAGCCAGTACGAGAAGCCCGAAGCGACGTTCTTCAACTTCGAGTTCCCCCGCAACGTCTTCCACCTGCGCAAACCGATCATGGAACCGCTGGAGGGCACGCTGCCGGAGCCCGAGATCTACGCGCGGCTGCTACGGCGCATGAACGTGGTCGACGACGCCGTCATCGCCCGCCTGCGACGCGCGGCGCAGACGGGGCGCGACACCTTCGGCGCCACCTTCCTGGCCACCGTCGCCGCCGACCCCGCCCTCGGAAAGATCGCGCCCTACCTGTTGTACGAGACACTCGGCACGACACTGGACCCGCGCCTGCGTGGCGCCGCGGTGCTGTGGGGTGTCAGCCAGATGTGTGCGATGTCGAACGCGAAAGCCGTTGCCCGAGCGGGCTTCACCGGTTCCGGCCTGACTCCGGGCAACCGGTTGTTCGACGCGATCATCGAATCCCCGACCGGGGTGGTGTTCACCGACGACACGTGGGATGACGTGTGGCACTACGTCAAACGCAAGGATCGCCGCTTCACCATCGCCATCGACACCCTGCTCGACCAGGTCCGCGACCTGCCCACCGCGCGCACGGAGTGGACGACACCGGAGTTCCCGCTGGTCCTGGCCGCCGGTGAGCGACGCTCGTTCACCGCCAACACGATCTTCCGCAACCCCGACTGGCGCCGCCGCGATCGCGACGGCCGCCTCCGGATCAGCGCCGAGGACGCCACCGCCCTGCGGCTGACCGACGGCGGCCCGGCCCGGCTGGTCACCGCGAACGGATCCGCCACCGTCATCATCGAGGTCAGCGACATGATGCGGGCGGGAAACATCGCCCTGCCCAACGGTCTCGGCCTCGACTACCCCACCGGCGACGGCACCACGACCAGTGCCGGAGTCTCCCCCAACGAACTGACCTGCCTCGAACTCAAGGACGAGTTCGCGGGCACCCCCTGGCACAAACACGTCCCGGCCCGGCTCGAAGCGATCGAAGACGCCGTCTTGACCTGAACATGAGTTGAGCTTCTAGCGTTCGCGCCATGAGTGAGAACGCAGAAGCAGTGGCAGTCGCGGTGCTGGGACTGGGCGAGATGGGGTCGGCGCTGGCCACGACCCTCTTGGACGCCGGTCACCGTGTGGAACCGGTCGCAGGACAAAGCTCAACCGCTGATCGACAAAGGGGCGCGTGCGGCCGCGACGCCCGAGGCCGCCGTCGGCGCGGCCGAGGTGGTGATCGTCAATGTCAAGGGCGGTGCGGTGGCGACGGAGCTGCTGGGGGCGGCGGCCTCGTCGTTGCGGGGACGAACCGTGGTCGATCTGACCGACGGATCGTCGGAACAGTCAAGGACCACCGGGCAATTGGCGACGGAGCACGGCGCCGACTACCTGCACGGCCAGATCATGACCATCGCCCCTCCCTCGACGATGTGATCGCCGAAAGCAAGGCCCGCGGCATCGACACCGCCCTGCCCACTTACACCAGAACCCTCGTCGCCGAAGCCCTCGCCGCAGGCCATGGCCACGACAGCTACGCCCGCCTGGTGGAACACTTCAGCCGCGGATAAGTAACATTCGGCCGAGCTCTGCCGAAGATCAACTTGACACCGGAGGAGTTTCCATATGAAACAAGCAATTGTGGCCGCCGCACGCGTCGCGGCCGCTGGTTTTTCGGGTATTGCCGCTGTTGTGCTCATCGGCTCGGGCTCCGCGCAGGCGGCGCCGCAGGATTGTGTTGTCTCGCGAGATCTTTTCGGCGCGTCGGCGACGTGCCAACCTGACGGCGGCGGAAGCAACTATGTGCTGAAGGTCGAGTGCTTCGGGCTCTACGCCAACGGGCCGTTCCCGCTGTACGGCGTCGGTCCCTATACGTCCCTCAGCTATCCCTTCACTCCGGATGGCCAGCGCATCAGCACCGGCTGCACGGGGATGGGGCCCGGCGTTGTCGCCGTGGCCACCAACGCCTCCGTCATCTACTACGGCTAGGCCGGTTTCGAAGGCCCTCGGCGGTTCAGAACTTGCCCGTGTGGTGCTCGATTCGGTGGCCGAGTCGAGCACCCAATTCGGTGATGAATTCGTCGGTCAGTGGGGGCCAGCCCCAGAAATCGAAGGCGAGGCTTCCGAGGGCGAAGCAATCAGCCCAGTTCCATTCGGTAATCGGGCTCGTCACGGTGCAGGACAGGCAAGTCGCCGATCCTGCACCGGTTTCTTTCCAGGCATCGATCGCGGCGGAAAATGGTTGCCACACAGCCTTATCGGCTTCCCACCGCTGTGGGTAGTCGATGATCACGGTCGTGGCCTCGCACCGCGGGCAATCGACCGCGGACGGCTCGATCGCGCCCTGCCCCGGATAGTGGGCATCCCGGCCGACGATGACGGCGACCGGACCTGGCATCCAGTCCACACCCCATTCCTGGGCGATCTGAGCCCAATCAGGCCCTGGCACATACCCTTCGTCGACCTGCAGGCTGTACATCGTGTCGCCGGACATCTCCCGCGACAACCACCCCCGCGACACCATCCAGTCCACCGTGCGCTCGGCCAGCGCGCCCGCGTCCGCGGCCGTCACCTCGAGGTCGACGATGCGTTCGAAATAGTCACCCACGCGCCGCATCCTGCCACCGGGGTCCGACAGCCGCGCCTCCTCACGGCCTCACCGGCGGCGCCGGGCGGTTACGAGCAGGCCGATGCCCGTCGACAGGGCGAGGACGACGGCGACGGTCAGCATGATCAGCGGCGCTGTTGCCGCGGCCTCGGCGCTGGTCGCGCCACTGCGGCGGATCAACAGGGCCGCGAGCAGTGGGCCGACCATCGCCAGGCCTGCTGCCGTCAACAGCAATCCGCCGGTCGTCAGTTCGACGGCACCCAGGGGCGAACCCGCATTCCTGGAGCGAGATCCGGTGCGTAGCAAACGTTGGTCGACGGTCATGATCTCCCCTTGCGTTCACCCACTCAGATATGCTTCTGAACTGGTTTCAAACGGTACCTTGCCGACACCTCGAGCGGCGTGAGGCGAGACCCGAATGCGGCGGAAACCGGCATCAGCAATCAGGTAGCGACCAAAAGTGTTCCTTCGTTCGCAGGATTGCATCAGCCGTGTCGTCGTTCGACACGAGCTCGGGCGCGTGCGTGGGCGTTCCGCATGAGGTCACGGACCACCGCGTCCGTCCGCTCGCCGGGATCGACGACGGCCAGCCAGCCCGCCGAACCGTAGACGGGATGGGCGATCACGGTGTCGGTGACGCTCGCGTCCACGTCGTCGGGACCGCGGCCGGGCGCGTGGCCCGACCACTCGATGAAGGTTTCCCGACCTGCGGCGATATTGAGCCGGAAGGTGCCGGGCCGATCGAGTCGTGAGCTCCGGTCGTCCGGGTAGTCCTTGGTGACGACGGTGGCGAAGGGCTGGGACGTGGTCGGGACGACGCCGTCGGGTGCGTAGTAGAAGAACGAGTCGCCCCAGCTGATCTCCGGCCATTCGCCGCCAGAGGTGGGGTTCAGGTGCAGGACGCCGCCGAGGCCGGTCACGTAGTCGATGATGTCGTCTATCGTCATGATTCGAGCGTCTCATTCAAGTGCTTGTGTGGACTTTTCCACCGACGACGAGGAGTTTTTGGTGGCAAACCTCAACTCACCGGTCGGTCGCACTGTCGACGTCGCCCGACGTGCGGGGTACTCGGTCCAGCAGGTGCGCAATCTCGAACGCGACGGCGTGCTGCCACCCGCGGACCGTTCGCCGGGCGGGCACCGGCTCTACCGGGAGATCCACGCGCGGTCGGCGCTCGCCTATCGGGCACTCGCGGCGGGGGTCGGTCCGGTCGAGGCGAAGCGCATCATCCGGGCCGTGCACGCGGGCGAACAGGCACGGGCGCTGGCGATGATCGACGCCGCGCACGCCGGCCTGCACACCGAACGCGTCGACCTCGAACTGGCCAGACAGGCCGCCGAAGCTATTGCCACAGAGCCGATCACGGAGGTGCGCGGTTCCGATGCGATGAGCATCGCCGAGCTCGCCACCGCACTTGGTGTGCGCACCTCGACGTTGCGGCATTGGGACGCAGAGGGTTTGGTCGTTCCCGGCCGATCGGCCGCGTCCGGTGGTGCGCGCCGGTACTCGCCCGAGCAGGTCCGCGACGCCAGGATCGTCCATCAGCTCCGTCAGGCCGGCTACCGAATCGAGCAGGTACGCAAGGTCGTTCCCGAATTCCGGCAGCACTCCACGCAGGTGCGAGAGGCGCTGACCGCCAGAGAAGCCGCGATCACAGCCCGCTCGCTCGCCCTCCTCGACGGAGCCGCGGCACTGCGCGAACTGCTCCCCAGCTGACGCCGGATCAGGGCGCGGGGGCCTCCGCGGTGCTGCCGGACAGCGGCATGGCAGGCAGCCCGAGCTTGCGGTGGTCCCAGGAGCGCACGCGTGTCGGCTCGACCCGCACGACGACGCGGTTGTGCATCATGGCCTCGACGAACGGCCTGACCTCGGGGCTGTACGGGCCGACGTAGCGCTCGTAGATATCGATGCCCGCCTTCCAGTACTCCTCGTCCTCGGTGTCCTCGATGAGATGGGCGATGCCCTCGATCGATACGCCGCGCAGCTGGTCGTAGGTGTCTCCGGCCTCGGCCATGCAGGTGATGGTGGGATCGCGACGCAGATTGACCGCCTTCTGCGACTTCGACTTGGTCTCGAAGTAGATGACACCGTCGATATGCCCGAACCACATCGCCGTCAGATGCGGCTTTCCGTCCGCGTTGAGCGTGGCCAGCGTGAGTACCCGGCTGCGGTCGAGGAACTGCGCGATCTCCTCCGCACTCATCTGCACCACGGCTCGCTGCTTGATACCCACCGACGCCCACCTTCCAGGTCATGCCAATTCCCGCCGACCCTACCGAGCCGGCTGAGGCCCCGAACCGGAACACGAGAACATCGCGCCCGGATGCGGCGCTTGGCCGATGTGAACTGAGCTGAACTCTCCGGCTTCTAGCGACGTATAGCAAGCGTTGCTATCCTGGTGACATGACTAGGACGATCACGCAAGCCGAGCTGCGAAACGGCAGTGCGGGTGTGATGGACGCGCTCGAGGCGGGCGACGATTTCATCATTACCCGAAACGGACATCCGGTCGGTGAGCTACGTCCTATTCGTGCGCAGCGTGATGTGGCGACCGCCGAGTTGAAAGCGCGGTTCGCACGCTTCGCGGCGGCGGGCGCCGCTGCCGAGGAGCGCGCGGAGATCGACGCCGTGTTCGGCGAGGATCGCCTCGATGACTGAGACGCCGAACGAGCGGCACCCTGTCGGCCTGCTCGATACCTGCGTTCTCATCGATATCGCGGGGATCGACGACGCCAAACTTCCGGTGCGTTCGCGAATCAGCACGGTCACGCTGGCCGAGCTCGGGCTCGGCATCGCGTTGGCAAGCGATCCGAAGACACTGGCGCTTCGCACCGAGCGCTTGCTCGAGGTAGAGCATGCCTTCGACGCGCTGCCGCTGTGTTCGGCGGCGGCCCGCAGATTCACGACGATGGCAAAGCTCGTTGTCGCGGCAGGCCGAAGTCCCAAGCCTCGCAAGATGGATTTGATGATCGCGGCAATCGCGTCGGCGAACGATCTTCCGCTCTACACCGCCAATGTCGACGACTTCGCCGGGCTCGACCCTGTTCTGACGGTGGTTCCGGTCTGACATGACGATGCGGCTCAGGGGGTGACGATCGCGAAATTCGGGTCGGGGTTGTCCAGCAGGCCGAACAGGCGCTGGAGGACGGTGGGGTCGCCGGTGTGGTCGATGCCATCGAGGCCCTTGCCCGCGAGGATGCCGAGCAGCTGTGGCTTGGTGAGGTTCAGGGTGAGGTCGATGTCGGCCTTCGAGCGTGGGTCGATCGTGCGGATCAGGACGCCGTTGGACAGGGTGAGGCGCATGACCGTGTCCAGGTCGGCGAAGTGCCACTCGATCCGGAACGAATCCTGCGCCGCGCGTGGGCCGTTCACCCGGATCGCGAGGGTGTCGAACAGCTGCTCGATCGACAACGCGGCGGCCATTCCGCCGCCCAGATTCAGCGGGGTCGGACGGACGCCGTCGCGCAGTTCGTGGTCGCCGGTGAGGTAGAAGCATCGCCAGGTGGCGTTCTCGGCGCCGAAGCCCAGCTGCTGATACGTCTGCGCGAGTGCGGCTTTCGCGTCGGCGTTGTCCGGCGCGGCGAACACCGCGTGCTTGAGCAGTTCGGCGGCGAAGCGCAGATCGCCGGCGTCGGCATAGGCGCGGCCCTTCTCGATCACCGTGTCGATCCCGCCGATGGTCTCGACGTAGCGGACCGCCTTCTCCTGCGCGGGCCATTCCCACAGTGAGCTCGGGTTGCCGTCGAACCAGCCCAGATACCGCTGGTAGACGGCCTTGACGTTGTGGCTGACCGACCCGTAGTAGCCCCGCGCGCTCCACGCGTCGGCCAGACCGGACGGCAGTTCGATCACCTCGGCGATCTCCGGGCCGTTGAGCCCTTCGTTCATCATCCGCAGCGTCTGATCGTGCAGGTACATGTAGAGATCGCGCTGCAGCGACAGGAACGCGACGATGTTGTCGGCACCCCAGGTCGGCCAGTGGTGCGAGGCGAACGCGACATCGGCGTCGATGGCGAACATCTCGATCGCCTCGTCGATGTAGTGCGACCAGATGCGCGGGTCACGGATCTGCGCGCCGCGCAGGGTGAGCAGGTTGTGCAGGTTGTGGGTCGCGTTCTCGGCCAGACACAGGGCGCGATGGCGGGGGAAGTAGAAGTTCATCTCCGACGGCGCCTCGGTGCCCGGCGTCATCTGGAACACGATCGGGACGCCGTCGACGGTCTCCTGCTGGCCGGTGTGGGTGATGTCGACCGTGGGTGGGATCAGGCCGAAGGTACCGGTCGAGCCCTGGATGCCGAGTCCGGTGCTGCATTGTCCCTGCGGTCCCGGCGTCATCCCCATGCCGTACATGTAGGTGCCGCGGCGGGTCATCGCCACGCCCGCGTAGACGTTCTCGGAGACGGCTTCCTCCATGAACCCCGCCGGCGCGAGGATCGGGATGTCGCCGCGCCCGTCGGGCAGCACACCGTCGACGCCGCCGAAATGGTCGCCGTGGGAATGGGTGTAGATGACGGCGGCGACCGGCCGATCGCCGCGCTCCTCGCGGTACAGCTGCAGCCCCGCCGCGGCGCACTCGGCCGAGATGAGCGGGTCGATCACGATGATGCCGGTGTCGCCCTCGACGATCGTCATGTTGGAGATGTCGAAGCCGCGGATCTGATAGATGCCGTCGACGACCTTGTACAGGCCGTTCTTCACGCAGAGCTGGGCCTGCCGGAACAGGCTCGGGTTCACCGTGTCCGGGCACGGGCCGTCGAGGAAGCTGTAGCCGCTGGTGTCGAACACGACCGTACCGTCGGCCTTGGTGATCCGCATCGGCGTCAATGTCGCGATGAACCCGCGATCGGCATTCTCGAAATCGGTGCGATCCTGGTAATCCAGCGCCATCGGAAATCAGCTCCTCAGCTCGGTCTACACGTCCACCCGATGCTCGGCGAGCCACCTGGTCCCCGCATCACCCACCGCGGATGAATTCCCCCGGTGCGCGACGGCCGCGGGTCGGACCTGGCCATCTCCGCCACCGGCCTGACCGGAGCCCGCGCAGATTCGCTGGTCGGCGTCAGTTCACCGGTGGGTGTTCGGGTAGGTCGGCTGCCGCGGCGGCGACGGTGGGATAGATGCCGATCGGGGTGTCGCCTGCTTCGGCTGAGCCGAGTACTTGGCCGAACTGGGCAACCGAGCGGGCGATGCGGAAGTCGATGCGCTTGTGCGCCAGGGCATTGCGCAGGTCGAGGAGCATTTCGGCGGCGGTGACGTCGAGGGCGGGTGAGGTTTCGGCGTCGAGGACGACCAGGCGGGTGGCATCGGTGCACAGGTCGTCGATGCGGGTCTTCACGTAGTCGGCGTTGGCGAAGAACAGGGCGGATTCGACGCGGACCACCAGCAGATCGGGACGCGGGGTGAGGTCGGGGTGGCGGGCCGTGTCCACCCACAGGGAGCCCTCTTTCGCCAGCGCCGCGACGTGCGGCTGGGACGCTCGGTAGACCAGGAGCAGCACCGAGACGCCGACGCCGATGAGCAGGCCGGGCAGCGTGTCGAACAGCAGCACGCCGACCATGGCGGCCATGGCGGCGAGGAAGTCGGCGCGGGCCGCAGGGCCGTAGATGCTGGCGAGCAGCTGGGTCCAGACCCGGTAGAGGCGGCGCAGGGCGGCGATGTCGACGAGCTCGATCACCGCGGCGATCACCACCGCGGCCAGCGTCGCCTCGGGCAATTTCTCGAACAGGCCGGTGAGGAACAGCAGGGTGAGGACGGTGAGCGCGGCGACAACGAGCCCGCTGAGCTGGGTCTTCGCGCCCGCACCACCGTTGACGGCGGTCTTGGAGAGACTGCCGTTCACCACCATGCCCGCACCGAGGCCCGACCCCAGATCGGCGGCGCCGAGGCCGAACAGCTCCCGATTGGCGTCGATGGCGTAACCCGACTTGGCCGCATAGGTTTTCGCCGCGCCGAGCCCCTCCGCGAAACCGATCAGCAGCACGCCTATCGCCGGGCCGAGCAGGTCGAGATAGTCGTCGAAGCCGATACCGTCCGGCAGGCCGACCGAGGGCAGACCCGCGTCGATGTGACCGACGATATCGACGCCCTTGTCGTCGAGCCCGAACAGCTGCACCGCGATGATCCCGAGCAGCACGGCGAGCAGCGAGCCGGGCACCAGCGGCAGCCAGCGCTTCACGCCGAGCACGATCACGAGGCTGAGCAGGCCGATCAGCAGGGTGCGCCACTGGGCGTCACCGAGATTTCGGATGACGCCCCAGGCCTGTTCGAAGAAGTTGCCGTCGTGCTTGTCGACGCCGAACAGCTTGGGCACCTGGCCGATGATGATGGTCAGGGCCAGGCCGACGATGAAGCCCTTCAGCACCGGCTCGGAGATGAACGCGGCGATGAAACCGAGCCGGAGCAGCCCGGCCAGCAGGCCGGCGATGCCGGTCGCGATGGCCAGCGCCGCCGACAGCGCGATGTAGTGGCCGCTGTCGGCGCCTGCCAGCGGGGTGATGATCGCGGCCGACAGGGCGGCGGTCGCCGACATCGGGCCGACGACGAGGTGCCGCGAACTTCCGGCCAGGGCATACAGGACCAGCGCGGGCACGGCCGCGTAGAGGCCGACGACCGGCGGCACCCCCGCGATGGACGCGTAGGCCAGCGCCTCCGGCACCAGCACCGCCCACACCGTGAGCCCGGCGACGACATCGGGCCGCAGCCAGGCACGCTGGTAGCCGTGCAGTGACGTGAAGATCGGCAGCGCTCTCATGCCGTCAGAGTCCGCCGATGCCCTTGCCCACCACGACCGTGCCCATCACCAGCAGCACGATCGCCATCACCGCGTGATTGTTGGCCTGCAGCCACTGCCGGGCGCTGTCGAGGGCGGGGCCCAGTTTGTCGGCGGCCAGCGCGTATCCGATCACCACCGCGAGCACCGTCACCGAAGCGAGCAGGGTGAACACCGCGATCGCCACGAGGTCACCGCCCGCGCTCAGCCCGGCGGACCCGATGGCCACACCGGCGGACAGGCACAGCAGCAGGTTCTTCGGGTTCACCCCGGACAGCAACGCACCCAGACCCGCGGCCTTGACCACGGTGAGGCTGTCGATCGCCTGCATCCAGGCGGGTACCGAGGTGTCCGACCTGGCGTGCCACTGTTCGGCCGCGAGCACGAGAAGCAGCACACCCAACACGATCTCGAGCCACGACGCGACCGCCGACGGCTCCTTCTCGCCCGAACCGCCCAGTGTCCCGGCGAGCAACGTCACCACCGCGGTCACGGCCAGAATCCCCCCGACCCAGCCGACCGCGAACCCCTTCGCCGCGCCGCCCGCGTTCTTGGACAGGATCATGAGAATGGCGGCGACGATGGGGATCGGCGAGATCGCCACACCCACCGCCAGCGGAAGCAGATCACCGATGACTGAGCCCATGCGGTCACGCTAGGTCTACTGAGTGGGACCGCGCGTCACACATTGTGGGTGAGATCTGCTCAGCGTGCCGCGGTGATCAATTCGAACAGGGCGGTGATGCTCTGGTCGCCGCGGCCCTCGTCGACGGCGCGGCTCAGGAGGTCGTGCATGGTGGAGTGCCAGGACAGGTCGACCCCCGATTCGGCGGCCAGCTGCACGTCGTCGACGAGGGCGGTGTGGAACAGCTCGACGCTCGAGCCCAGGCGGGTGTAGTCCTTGGTGTCGATCTCCGCGGCCAGGATCGGCAGCAGCGACTCGATCATCTGCAGCCACTTCACCGAATACGGGACCATGGTCCGTGCGGGCAGGCCACGGGCGGCCAGGATCGCCGCGCCGTCGAGGAAACCGAGCAGCGCGGGTAGCAGGGTGGCGCCGACGGCGGATTCGTAGAGGGCGGCCAGATCCGGCTCGGCGCCGAGGAATTCGAGGTCACCACCGAGCGTGCGCAGGGTCTCGGAGTGCTGGTCGAAGACCCCGCGGTCGCCGCCGAAGTACAGCAGCGTGTCCGGGTCGCCGACGGCCGACGGCACGTTCTTGATCGCCCCGCCGAGGTAGCGGGCGCCGGCGCAGTGCGCCCAGTGCGCGAATTCCCTCGCCTGGAGCGGTATTCCGCTGTTGAGCGTGATGACGTCGCGGCCCGCGATGACATCGGCGGCCGGACCCAGGCTCTCGCGGGTGGCGTCGAAGGTGGTCAGGCAGGCGATGATCAGCGAACTCGCCTCGACGGCGTCGGCGATGTCGCAGTGGGCTGTCGCGCCCGCGGCGGCCAGTGCCGCGGTTCGCTCGAAGCTGCGGTTCCAGACGTGCGTCGGGTATCCGGCGGCGAGGAAGGCTTGGGCGAGGGCGCTGCCCATCGATCCGGTGCCGAGCACGGTCACCGAAGGTCGTTGCACTGAGGTCATTCGCGGCTCCGATCACTGCGCGGCGATCGGGTGACCGTCGCGGTGATCCGAGTGTCGGCGGGCCGCGCGCGGGCCGACAAGTACGCACTTTTACCGTCAGTTGCTCACCTTCAGGTAATCCATCTGGTCACGGCCGCGCCCGTCGGCGGGCTGTGCCGGGCGTCACCCGCCGAGCTGTCTGCACCGCCGAGCCGAACGGCCGGTATTTGTGATGGTCTCCAACGTCGGGTCGGGCTGACCTGCGGCGCGAGCGCGCGTCGTAGAGTTTCGCTTATGCCGGATGCCGAGATGACCGAGTTGGTGCAGCGCAGCGTCGAGGAGGCGTTGCTCGGCGGGCCGCGGCGCTACACGCGGACGCAGGTCGCCGAGCAGTCCGGCGTGCCCGAGACGGAGTCGCGGCGGTTGTGGACGGCGCTGGGGTTCCCGGCGAACGAGGACAACGAGGTCGACTACACCCAGCTCGACATCACCGCGGTCACCAACTTCCGCAGCATGAAAGTCGTTGCCGACTCCGATATCCGGCAGCAGGCCGCCGCGGCGCGCACCATCGGTCAGGGCATGGCCAGGCTGGCCGAATGGCAGGCCGACCTGGTGCTGGCCGAGATCAAGGCGCGGGCGGTCGCGGCCGATCCGGCGATCCCGCTCGACGAGCGGATCAGGACAGCCACCGAATCCACGATGGCGAGCATCGAGCAGTTGCAGTCGTATGTGTGGCGCAGGCACCTCGCGGCGGCGGCAGCCAGGGCGATCGACGCCGAGGCGGGCGAGGACTCGATGCGGACGCTGGCCGTCGGATTCGCCGACATGGTCGGCTTCACCCGGCTCACCCGGCACCTGCATCCCGACGAATTGTCCACGCTGCTGGAGGCTTTCGAGTCGACCACCACCTCGGCGATCACCGACAACGGTGGCTGGGTGATCAAGAACGTCGGCGACGAGGTGATGTTCGCGGCCGAGACCGCGGCGGACGCGGCCCGGATCTCGCTGGCCATCCAGGAGTCGACGATGCTGGTCGGCGGCACCCCGGAACTGCGGGTGGCCTTCGCCTACGGCGAGGTGCTGCAACGCTTCGGCGACCTGTACGGCTCGGTCGTCAATATCGCCGCGCGACTCACCGGCGTGGCCAGGCCGGGCAATATCCTCATCGACGACGCCGCCGCCGAGGCGCTCGACGGTCACCCCGAATTCGCCATCCGGCACCTGCGCAGCGTGCGGGTGCGCGGGTTCAACCGGCTGCGCCCGCACCGGCTGCGCCCGGCCTCCTAGCGCGCGGGCGGCACACCCTTCTTTAGGGTGTCGTGGTGGAGATGGACTGGCAGAGCGTGCGCGAGCAGTACACCGTGTTCGCCGACGACGCCGTGCTCGCGCTGAACAAGCCGGCCGGGATCTCGGTGACCGGGGAGCGGCACGACACCGACCTGGTCGAGCTCGCGCAGGCGGCGGGCACCCAGCTGTATCCGGTGCACCGGATCGACAAGGTCACCTCGGGGCTGGTCCTGCTGGCCGTCGATCTGGCCGCGCACGGGCAGCTGACCAGGCAGTTCACCAAGCAGACCGCCCGCAAGGCCTACCTGGCGATCGTGTCGGGCACCGCCCTGCCCGAGCGCGGCGAGATCGATCTGCCGCTCAGCGTCGGCCGCAAGAACCGGGTGCGGATCGCGGCGCCGCGCGAGGCGATCCGGCGCGAGGGCGAGCGCTGGTTCGTCGACGAGGCCGACCTGCTGCCCGCGAAGAACTATCCCTCGCTGACCAGGTTCGCCACCGTCGCCGAGCACGGGGACCACACGCTGCTCGCCATCACGCCGGTCACCGGCCGCCGCCACCAGATCCGCGTCCAGCTGGCCTGGATCGGTCACCCGATCCTTGGCGACCCGCTGTTCGACCGCACGGCCACCTTCCCCCGCACGCACCTGCACTCCTGGCAGCTGCGCCTCGACGCCGACTGGCTCACCCCGCCGGTCCTCGATCTGCGGGCCACCCCGGGCCCCGACTTCTGGACACCGCTGGCCGCCGACCCGGACGCGGCGGAGCAGTTGCTGCGCACCGCGTCCGAGCGGCTGGCCGACCTCACCGGCTGAGACCCGGCGAAAATCCGACCCGACCGGCTGGACCGACCGCCCCACTCGGCCCGGACATGGTCGCCGATCACGACACCACCCCGGCCGACCGACCGCGCCGGGCACGAGGCGAGCGGCCGGACTGCCGACGTCGCCGAGCGTCACGAAGCGACGAGCTGGTCCGCTTCGGCTTCGGTCGTGACGACCCGGCGGCGACGGCTCGGCATCATCAGGGTCGGGTGGCCGACGCTCCAGGCGGCGCCCGCGCAGATGAATTCCTTGACGCGGGCGCCGAGCCGGCCGGTCAGCACGGTGGAGGTCGGCTGGTCGTCGAAGGTCACCTTCTGGAGGATGCCGTCGCGACGGCCGAGGCTGATGCACTGCGTGGCATAGCCGATCTGCTCGTCGGGGACCGGCCGACCGGTCAGGCGCGCGGCGATGGCATCGCCTGCCCGCCACGCCATCGGGCTGCCGGTCGCGCATGCCATGCGCAGCGGCACGCCGCCGGGACCGTCGGCGAGTGCGGCATCACCCACGGCGTAGACGTCGGGGTGCGAGACCGAGCGCATGGTGGCGTCGACGACGATCCGCCCGGTGTCCGAGACCGTCAGCGTGGTGGCGGCGGCGATGGGGTGCACCGCGAAGCCCGCGGTCCACACGGTCAGCGCGGCCGGAATCTCCGTGGCGCCCGCGACCACGGCGGTCGCGGTGACGCGGGTGATGTCGGCGTGATCGTGCACCGTGATACCGAGCCGGTCGATCACCTTCTTCAGGTGCTGTTGCGCCTTCTCGCTCAGCCAGGAACCGACACCGCCGCGAGCGGCGATCGACACGGCCAGATCCGGGCGGGCCTCGGCGATCTCGGTGGCGGCCTCGATACCGGTCAGGCCACCGCCAACGACAACGACCGGCGCGCCTGCGGACAGTTCGGCCAGCCGGGCCCGCAGCCGCAGCGCGGCCTGCTTTCCGGCGAGGCTGTGGGCGTGCTCGGCGACGCCGGGGACGCCCTGATCGGCGCCGGTGCTGCCCAGCGCGTAGACGAGGGTGTCGTAGGCGATGGTCTGGCCATCGGCCAGTGCGACCTGCTTGCGCTCGGCGTCGACCGCGGTGACCCGGTCGATCACGACCTGCACGCCGGTGCCCGCGTAGACCTCGTGCAGGGGGCGCTTACGCAGCTCCTGGCCGGTCGCGAGCTGATGCATGCGCACCCGTTCGACGAAGTCGGGGTCGGCGTTGACGAGGGTGATCGTGACGTCGTCGCGATGCAGCCGCTTCGCGAGACGCCCGGCGGCGATGGCTCCGGCGTACCCGGCTCCGAGGACGACAATGCGGTGCTTCATGGCTCGCTCCTATCGGGGTGGACTCCCCTCCTGAACCGGACAGGCGCGCGAACCCTGACACTCTGGCGATGTGATCTGGGTCACCACGTGAAATCGAGCGGGGTGTGCGGTCCCTCGGCCGTCCACTGCCGGGTGATGCGAGCCAGCTTCTCCGGGTTGACCTGGATCTGGACGCCCGCGATGCCCTCGGGCGTCACGTCGAGGCCGAGGACGGCGATGACCTGGTCACCGACCAGCGCCAGCGCACCGGGAGCACCGTTGACCACGCACGCGTAGAACACCGGAGAGCCGCCGACGTAGGCCCGCTTGGCCGGGGTCGGGCGGAACACGTGGCTGAGGTAGCGGGCGATGTCGAACGCGCCGAGGACCGGGGTCTTGCGGGCCGGGATCCGGCCGCCGCCGTCGGCCACGCCGACCGCGTCGTCGACGAGCAACCGGACCAGCGGATCTGTGTCACCGCTGAGCACCGCCGCTAGAAATTCCTCCACGATCCGCTGCGCCGAGGCCGCGTCGACCGTGACGCGGGACCGCCCGCCGACGTGCTGTTTGGCCCGCCGGTAGATCTGCTGACAGTTCGACTCGCCGATGTCGAGGATCTCGGCGATCTCGCGATGCTGGTAACCGAACGCCTCGCGCAACACGTACACCACGCGCTCGTTGGGCGAGAGCCGCTCCATCACGGCGAGCATCGCGAGCGACACGGACTCGCGCTGCTCGACCGTGTCGGCCGGGCCGAGCATCCGGTCACCGGCCAGCACGGGCTCCGGAAGCCACTGTCCCACATAGGTTTCCCGCCGAGCCCTGGCCGAGGTGAGCTGGTTGAGGCAGATGTTGGTTAGCACCTTCGTCAGCCACGCCACCGGCGTCTCGATAAGTTCCCGGTCGGCCGCGTGCCAGCGCAGGTAGGTGTCCTGCACCGCGTCCTCGGCGTCACCGGCCGAGCCGAGCAGCCGGTAGGCGATCGCCTCCAGTCGGCCACGGGAGGCCTCGAACACATCGGCCTGGTCGGTACTGAGCGTCATCTCCCTATGGTCGGCCATGCCCATGCGGCGATGCCACCCGCACGGCATCGCGGCGCGACCCCCGGTTCGCTCAGCGCGGTTGCCACTCCGGCGATCGGCCGAGGACGCGCAGAATGCGGTCCAGCGTCGCCGGCTCTTCCTGCGAGTACTACAGGAGCTCGGTACGCGTAGCGGAACAGCGAACGCGCAGGCGTGATCGATGACACAGACCGCCGATGAGGTTTCGGTCCGTGGCACGCCTCATGAAGACGGATAAGCGCAGGTCATCTAGCCTTGAGAGGTGCCGAGGAGTCATACCGGCACACTCTGACGCAACGGAGCGATCCCAGAGAAGAAAGCGACTGCCGATGATCCTGGCGGCTCAGCTCAGCGATACCCACTTCGACCTCACCCCGCGCAACACCGAACGCGTGGAACGAGTGATGGCCTATCTGGCCGACCTGCCCCGCAGGCCCGACGTCATCCTCGTGACCGGTGACATCACCGATTCCGGCAAGCCGGAACAGTACGCCGAAGCCCGCCTGGCCCTGCAGGCCGACATCCCCCTCTATCTGCTGCCGGGCAACCACGACGACCGCGTCGCTTTCCGCACCGATCTCCTGGGCGAACCCGCCTCGACCGCTCCGATCAACAGCGTCCACCGCGTCGGACCACTCACCGTGATCATGCTCGACTCCAGCATCCCCGGCGAACCCAGCGGCCTGCTGGCCGAGGAGACCTACGACTGGCTGCGCGCGACCCTGGCCGACGCGCCGCCCGAAGGCCCGATTCTGCTGGCACTGCATCACCCGCCCAAGCCCGTCGCCAGCCCGGTCGTCGACGTCATCGCCCTGGCCGAGCCGAGCCGTCTGGCCGCCGTCGTCGCGGGTGATCCCCGCATTCTCGGCGTCCTCACCGGCCACGCCCACTCCCCCATCGCGACGGTCTTCGCGGGAAAACCCATGATCTGCTGCCCCAGCACCGCCTCCGTCCTCGGCGGCGCCTGGGAGGTGACCCTGCCGCACAAGGTCATGGACTACGCCCCCGATCCCGCGATCGCGCTGCACGTCATCGACGAAACCCACACCCTGACAACCCATTTCCGCACCGTCGCGATGGGCGGGTGGCTGGCCGAGCCCCCGGTCTGACAGAACGTCACAGCTCGGCCACATACACCCCTGGCAGACTGGTCGGGTGAGAGACAAGCCCGCGGACCTCCCCCGCGGACCCCTGCGGCCCATCGAACTGGCCACCGGCGCCGTCATGGCCGGCCTGACCGTCGGCCTCATCACCGTCGGGTCCCTGGTTCCGATGGCCGCGGCCCTGCAACTGGTCGCGGCGGTGCCGCTGGGTCTGCTGGCCCACCGCTATCGGCTGCGTGCCCTGGTCACCGCCACCATCGCGGCCGGACTGGTCACCTTCGTCGCGGCGGGACTCATGCCCGCGCTCGGCGTCTTCGGCGCCGCCACCGTCGCGGGCATCATCGGCATCGTGAAGCGCCGCGGCGGCGGCCTGCCCGCCGTACTGGCCCTGACGGTCGTGGCGGCCGTGGGCTGGGGGCTGTTCTCGGTGGGCATGCTGCTGGTCTTCGCACGCACCAGGCGACTGTTCTTCGACGCGATCCGCAGTACGGCCGAGGGCATCCAGAACCTGGCCGCCAGGCAGGCGGCACTCGAACCGCTGGGCCGGGCCGCCGCCGAGGCCACCGATGCGGTGCTGCGCTGGTGGTGGATCTATCTCGGCGCCTCGGTCGCCCTCGGCGTGCTGGTGAGCACGATCGTGTCCTGGTATGTGCTCGGGTCGGTGCTGGACCGCCTGGCCTGGCTGCCGGGCAGCGACCGCCTCGACGCTCCGGACGACGATCGCCCGGTCGGCCCGCTCCCGGTCACCCTGCACGGCGCGGGCTACCGCTACGCGGGCGCCACCGACGACGCGCTCTCCGGTATCGATCTGACGATCCATCCGGGCGAGTTCGTCGCCGTGGTCGGGCACAACGGCTCGGGCAAGTCGACGTTGACGCGGGTACTCGCGGGCAGGCCGCCGACATCGGGCGCGGTCAGCAGGCCCGGTTCGGCCGGACTCGGCGAACTGGGCGGCACCGCGCTGGTGCTGCAACGGCCCGAGAGCCAGACGCTGGGCGTCTCGGTGGCCGACGATGTCGTGTGGGGGCTGTCGACGGAGCTGGCCGCCGAGGTCGATGTCGACGCGCTGCTGGCCGAGGTCGGCCTCGACGGCATGGGCAGGCGCGAGACCGCCACCCTGTCGGGCGGCCAGCAGCAGCGCCTCGCCGTCGCCGCCGCGCTGGCCCGTCGTCCCGCCCTGCTCATCGCCGACGAGGCGACGTCGATGATCGATCCCGACGGCCGCCGCGACCTCGTCGCCCTACTGGCCGAACTGCCGCGCAGGCACGGCACCGCGGTCGTCCTGGTGACCCATCACGAGGCCGACGCCGTGGCCGCCGACCGGGTGATCCACCTGGCCGACGGCCGCATGGTCGACCGCCTCGCCAGCTGGCCGCGGCCCGCGCGCGACCAGCGCCGCGGCCCGATGGGCGCGCCCATCCTCGAACTGGCCGACGTGCGCCACACCTACAATCGCGGCACACCGTGGGAGGCGCCCGCCCTGCACGGCGTCGACCTGTCGGTGCGCCAGGGCGAGGCCCTGTTGATCGTCGGCGGCAACGGCTCGGGCAAGTCGACGCTGGCCTGGATCATCGCCGGTCTCATCGCGCCGAGCTCGGGACGCTGCGAGCTGCGCGGCGATCCGGTCGACAAGCAGATCGGCCGGGTCGCCCTGGCCTTCCAGCACTCCCGGCTGCAGTTGCAGAAGCAGACCGTCGGCGAAGAGATCGCCGACTGGGGCGGGCGCGCCACCGGCTCCGGCGCGGTCGGGCGGGCACTGGACGCGGTCGGGCTGGATCGCCGTCTCGCCGCCCGTTCGGTGGAGGAACTCAGCGGCGGGCAGGCCAAGCGGGTGGTGCTCGCGGCGATGGTGGCGAGTCATCCGCAGGTGGTCGTCCTCGACGAACCGCTGGCAGGCCTCGATCCGCAGGGCCGCGCCGAGATCGTGGAACTGCTTGCCCGGCTGCGGGATTCGGGGCAGACCTTGATCGTCATCTCCCACGATGTCGCCGATGTGGTCGCGGTGTGCGACCGCACGGTGCATCTGGACGCGGGCGTCGTCGTCGAGACCGCGGGCGCCCGGCGGCAGGTCGGCGCGCATCCGGCGCCGATCCTGCCCGGCCGCCCGGAAACCGTCTGGCGACTGGACAATCCGCCGCACAACGAACCGGGAAGCGGGGTCGTGCGATGAGTACCGTTTTGCTGCGTGAGGTCCCCGTCGACAGTGTCGTGCACCGGCTGTGGGCAGGCACCAAGATGATCGCCGCCTTCCTGATCAGCCTGCTGCTGATGTTCCTGCCGATGTGGCCGGTGCTCGGGGTGATCGTGGCGTTCCTGGTGGTGATCTGGGTGCTGGCCCGGCTGCCGCTGGGCGCGCTGCCCCGATTGCCGTGGTGGTTCTGGGGATTGGTGCTGCTCGGCGGTCTGATCAACGCGCCGACCGGGATGAAGGCGGTGCTCGTGTACACCCAGGTGCTGGTGTTCGGCTTCGTGCTGGTCGGCGCCTCGTTCCTGATCGCGTACACGACGCCGATGGGCGAGGTGGCGCCCGCGCTGGCGAAACTTGGTGCGCCGCTGCGCAAGCTGCGCCTGCCGGTGGACGAGTGGGCGGTGGTCGTCGCGCTGACCCTGCGCGGGCTGCCGCTGCTGCTCGACGAGATCCGCGTGCTGCGCGCGGCGCGCAAACTGCGGCCCAAGGACAACCTGCTGCACCGCGCCGCCGACAACAATCCGCTCATCGACATCCTCACCGCGTGCATGGCCGTATCGACCAGGCGCGCGGGCGAACTCGGCGAGGCGATCACCGCGCGCGGCGGCACCGGCATGCTCACCGCGCATCCCAGCTCGCCGACCAGGCGCGACGCGATCGCGCTCGGTGTCGTTGTCGCGGTGTGCGCCGGCGCGATCGCGCTGAACGCCGTGCTCTGAACTCCGGCGCGCGGCCTCCCCCGCGCCGGTGTGTGAGCGGGCGATACTGGCTGGCGTGACCGACAGCGAACGCGCGGTACCCGCCTGGCAACGGCCTTCCGAGGGCGAATCCCGGCTGTCCGCCACCGCCGCGATCCTGGGGATCGTGGTGGTCCAGGTGCTGCTGCCCAGCGAGTTACTGCCCTCGCCCGGCTGGCTGCTGCCGATCCTGGAACTGGCCGTGCTGCTGGTGCTGATCATCGCCAACCCGAGCCGGATGGACCGCGAGGAACCGTGGATCCGCGGCCTGAGTCTGCTGCTGGCCGGGTTGATCAGCATCGCCTCGGCGGTGTCGGCGCTGCTGCTGTTGCAGGCCATCTTCACGGGTCAGTCCGACCAGGGCGCCGGGACGCTGCTCGGTAGCGGGGTGCTGATCTGGACGACCAATGTCATCGCCTTCTCGCTCTGGTACTGGGAATTCGACCGCGGCGGTCCGGCCGCGCGCGCCACCGGCCGGGAACCTGTACCGGACTTCATCTTTCCGCAGATGCAGGACCCCGAGCTCGGCGGCAAGGACTGGCGTCCGGAATATCTCGACTACCTGTACCTGGCCTTTACCAACGCGGCGTCGTTCGCTCCGGCCGACGTCCTGCCGCTGTCGCGCTGGTGCAAGATGATGATGATGGTGCAATCCATCACTTCCTTGGTCATCGGCGGCATGATCATCGCGCGCGCGATCAACATCATCCGGTAGTCGCGGCTCACGGTTCGGCATAGCGAATACGGATGGAAATTCTTAGGTTTAAAATTGAAATTCACTGTTCCGCAACCGGCGAGCAGGCTATCGTTCAAGTCGAAATCGAGCTGGACAACCGCTTCACGCGCCGTCGCTAGCTTCTCGGGGGAGCCACGATCTCGGCGCCTTTCGTTTGGGTACGTCACCTGATGAACCAGATGGGAATCGTTCACATGATCATCCGCAAGATCGCCGCCGCGGCCATTCCGGCACTGGCGGTAGCGCTGGTTGGCACGGGCGTGGCAAGCGCCGATCCGGTTACGCCGGACGTCGAGTACCGCACCGAACTCATCGGCAACACAGTCGTCACCACCCTCACCCACGGCACCTTCGCCATCAACGGCGGCACCGTCGACATTCGCGACGAGGCGGGTGCGACCCTGGTCTCGCTGCCGCTCTCGGTGCGTGACGGCAGCCTGGAATACCCGCTGCCGCACACGGTTCGCGAGGACAACCGGGTGCTCGAGCTGACCGCCGTCAAGGACGTCGCCGCGGCCAAGCCCAACCTGACGCCCGTCGCCTCGCCCGCGGAAAACTACGCGGCACAGGCCAATTTCGCGTCGACCTTCGGTCTCGCCACCGCGATCGGCAGTTTCGTCGGCATGGCGATCGGCGCGGTCATCGGCCTCGTCGTCGGCGCGGCGGCAGGCGGCATCGGCGCGCTTCCCGGCCTGATCACCGGTGCCTCCGTCGGCGGCATCATCGGCACCATCGTCGTGGGTGGACCCACCCTGGTGGTGGCGGGCATGGACCTGATCAACACCTTGATGGCCCCGCCCGGCACCACCCAGTGGGCGCAGAAATAGTCTGCGAGACAACCTGATTGCCGTCGCATCGACGCCTACACTGGCTTCGGTGCGACAAGGCAACGGACTCGACATTCCCGACGACCTCGGCGATCTGTGCGCGCCCGACCGGATGGCGCTGATCGTCTACGACATGCAGGTCGGCGTGCTCGGCCAGCTGCCCGACGGCCAGGAGGTCGTCGAACGGGTGGTGCGCGTGGTCGAAGCGGCCCGCAGTGCGGGCTATCCGGTGATCTTCCTGCGGCACTTCTTCCCGCCGCGCCGCCTCTCCGGCGTGTACGCGATGCGCCTGCTGATGGGCTGGCAGCACGCGGAATCCATCGACGACGTGCAGTTCATCCTCCAGCGTGATACCCCGGCCTTCGAGCTGGTGCCGGAACTGGTGCCGCGCGAGGACGAGCTGGTCCTGGACAAGATGACGATGTCGGCCTTCGAGGGCACCCCGCTGGCCGCGCTGCTGCGCGATCTGAAGATCGGCGCCTACGCCATCGCGGGGGTGGCCCTGGAGATCGGAATCGTCCCGACCGTGGCGCATTCGACCGATCTGGGTTTCGTGCCCGTGGTGATCGGTGATGCCTGCGGCGGTCGCGACAAGGAGGCGATGGCGCGGGCCTACGACGAGTTCACGTTCCAGGGCAACGCGCTGGTCACCGATGTCGCGACGATCACCGGTCTGATGGCCGGGAACTGACCGCGCGGCAAACTTTCAGCGCGCTGTTCCGGCGGGCCGGTGGCGGCCGGCCCGCCGGGACAACTCACGCCTGATCGCGGATGGCGTTCTTGGCGGCTTCCTGGGCGGAGTCGACCTGGCCGGCGAACTTGCCGCCGGTCTTCGCATCGACGACGTCACCGGCCTTCTCGATGACGCCGTCGACCTTGTCCGCGTGCTGGGCAGCCAGGTCCATCGCCTTACCCGCCAGGTTCTTGAAATCCACCGTGCACTCCTCGCTGATTGTCGAACTCGAGTCTCGAGCGCACCAGCGCTCCACAACGCGATCACCCTAGCAACACCACAGCTTTCACGTCGACGGCTTCAACCGCGCGACCGCGTCACACCGTCCCACACGGGATGCCACAGCCGCCCGGTGTCGGTCCAGGCCTGGAAGCGCACGGTGCCGGTGAGTTTCGGGGTTACCCACTGGGCGTCGCGGCGCTCGTCGGCGGTCATCTCGTTGACGAACGGCGAACTCTCGCGGTGCAGCCGGTGCAGCTCGGCCGCGATGCGCCGCGCCTGCTCGGTGTCGAACCCGGTGCCGACGCGGCCGACATAGACGAGGCCGTTCTCGTGCGGTATCCCGAGCAGCAGTGATTTGAACTCCCGCTTGTCGCTGCGCCGCCACCCGCCGACCACAACCTCCCGCGAGCGCCAGTTGCGCTGCTTGAGCCAGGTCTGGCTGCGCTTGCCGGGTTGATACACCGAGTCGACCCGCTTGGCGACGACCCCCTCCTGCCCCTGTTCGCTGCTGGCCCTCATGGCCTCGGCGCCCGAACCGTCCAGCAGTTCCGAGACATTCATCGACGGCGCCAGCCTGCCGAGTGCCTCGAGGACCGCGCGCCGGTCGCTGTACTTCTTGCGCAGCAGGGAGGTGCCGTCGAGATAGAGCACGTCGAAGGCCACGAACACCGCCCGCGCCGAATCCGCTTGCAGCGCAGAGATATCCGAGAGGCCTTTCGCATCGAGGACCACCGCCTCGCCGTCGAGCACCACCCGGTGTCCGGCCAGTTCGGTGCCGAGCGCGGCCAGGCGAGGGTATCGGGTGGTCACGGTGTTGCCCGCCCGGCTGCGGACGGTGACGGTACCGTCGTCGATCTCGACTATCACCCGAAATCCGTCCCACTTGGTTTCGAAGGCCCACTCCCCCGCTGTGAGTGATTCCACCGCACCGGCGGTGGCGAGCATCGGCGAGAGCCCACGCGGGAGATCGCGGGAGCCGCTGTCCACCACCGGTTCCCGCCGGACCTGGTCGCGCATGTAGTGCATCAGCCACTGGTCGCCGTTGGTCTGGATGAACGCGTAGCGGCCGTGCAGGCGTTCGCCGTCGAGTTCGACGATCACCTCGTCGTCGCGCCATTTCTCGGTGACGTAGGTGCCCGAGTCCCAGATCGTCATCTCGCCGGCGCCGTACTCGCCCTTCGGGATGGTGCCGTGGAAGTGCAGGTATTCGAGCGGATGGTCCTCGGTGCGCACGGCCAGGCGATTGTGCTTCGGCTCGGTCGGCGGCCCCTTGGGCACCGCCCATGAGGCCAGGACACCGTCGCGTTCGAGCCGCACGTCCCAGTGCAGCCGGCGGGCGTGGTGTTCCTGGACGACGAAGCGGTCACCGGGGCCTGGTTCGGGAGTGGTGGCAGGCACCGGTTCGGGGGTGCGCTCAGGATCGCGCATGCTGCGGTACTTGGTCAGTGCGTCGGGACCGGTCGGCAGCGGCGGATCCAGTTCGGCGAGCAGGTCGCCGTCGGCCTGCCAGCGGGCCAGGACCTCGTCGAAACGCAACTGGCGCAACGATTTCGCGTCCTCGATCTCAGACCAGCTGCGCGGTGCCGCGCCATTGGGCTCGGTGCGGCCGCGCAGGGAGTACGGGGCGATGGTGGTCTTGGCCGCGTTGTTCTGGCTCCAGTCCAGGAAAACCTTGCCCGCGCGGGCCGACTTCGCCATCGTCGCCGTCACGAGATCCGGGTGCAGCTGTTCGAGATTGGCGGCCACCTGCTTGGCGACGGTGGACGCGCCGCGCGAGCTCACCGTCCGGTCCAGCGGCACGTAGACGTGAATGCCCTTGCTGCCGCTGGTCACCGGGAAGGCCTGCATGCCGATGCCCGCGACCATGTCGCGCACGGCCAGCGCGACCCGCGCGCATTCGGCCAGTCCCGCGCCGGGGCCCGGGTCGAGATCGAAGACGATCCTGGTCGCGGGGCCGCGCTGATCGCCGTCGAATCGCCATTGCGGCACATGGACTTCCAGCGCCGCCTGCTGGCCGAGCCAGGCCATGCCCGCCTCGGAATCGATCAGCGGATAGACCACCTTGCGGCTGGAATGCTCGATCGCGCGGCGCTGGATCCACGCGGGCGCGTGCTCGGGCAGGTTCTTCTCGAAGAAATCGCCGGTGTCGACCCCGTTGGGCCACCGTTTCCTGGTGACCGGCCGACCGGCGATGTGGGGCAGGATCGCCGCGGCGATCGCCGAATAGTAGGCGATCACTTCGCCTTTGGTCGTCCCGCTCGCCGGGTACAGGACCTTGTCGAGGTTGCTGAGCTCAACCTCGATGCCGGGCTCACCCGGCGGACCCCGGAACTCCCGGCGGACCATCGACGCGGTTCGGCGGCGGGGACCGAAGTGACCCGGCCCCCGCGCACCGAATCAGGCCTGCGGCCCCGGATCGGTCGGCGCGGGGCCGCCGGGGGTGGCGCCTGGCGTTGTACCGGGCGTTGTGCCGGGGTCGGTCTTCGGCGCGGTGGTACCGGAGTCGGTCTTCGGCGCGGTGGTGCCGGATGCAGGGCCCTGACCGGTGCCGGGCTGCGGCGGAACGACCTTCTTGGCCGCGTCCTTGCCCTTCTCGATCTTGTCGCTGTACTTGTGGCCGGTCTTCTCATCGATGAACGTGCCGGCCTTGTCGACCGCTTCGTTGATCTTGTCGGCGTTCTGCTCGACCGCCTCCTTGCCCTTACCGAGCAAGCCCTTCAAGGTGTCCACGAGACTCATCTGCCGATGTTCCTTTCCCGTTTTGGCGCGATTGCCCGTCGCTGCGCGAAGCCGAAAGGGTCACTCCACATCTTCCCACCACGAAACCCGTGGTGGGAGGTCATTCGGAACCACCCGCTCGCCCGGCTTGGGCACTACGGTGCGGGTACCCGCTTCGGCCGCGGCGGACACCAGCCGGTGCACCGGCTCCGACCATCCGTGGAAGGCGAGATTGAAAGTGGCCCAGTGGATCGGCACCAGCAGGCCGTAGCCCGCGTCGCCGAGGCACAGGTCGGCGTGCGCGCGCACCGCCTCCTCGGGATTCATGTGCACGTCGGTCCAGCGCTCGTCGTAGGCGCCGATCGGCAGCAGCGTCAGATCGAACGGGCCGAGCACGGCGCCCGCCTGCGAGAAGGCCTTCGTATAGCCGGTGTCGCCGCCGAAATAGACCCGCTTGGTCGGCCCGGCCAGCGCCCAGGACGCCCACAGCGTGGTGTTGCGGACCAGGCCGCGGCCGGAGAAATGCCTGGCCTCGGCGCAGGTGATGGTGAGACCGCGGTCGGAGGCATCGTGGCCGAGCGAGACCGAGCCGCCCCAGTCGAGTTCGATGATCCGGTCCTCGGGCACACCCCAGTGCCGCAGGTGCGCGCCGATGCCGGTCGGCACGACGAACGGCGCGAGCTGCGCGCGGACCAGTTCGTCGATGGTGGCCTTGTCGAGGTGGTCGTAGTGATCGTGGGAGATGATCACCGCGTCGACGGCGGGCAGCGAGGACAGTTCGCCGGGCACCGGGTGCAGCCGTGCCGGACCGACCAGCGGGGACGGCGAGACGCGTTCGCTCCACACCGGGTCGGCCAGCACCCGGTAGCCGTCGAGTTCGACGAGCGCGCTCGCGTGCCCGTACCAGGTCACCGCCAGCGGCGCGGCCTCCTCGGGCACCGCGGGGGTGACCAGCGGCACCGGACGCGACGGCCTGCCGACCCGGCCCTTGGTGAGGCCCGACCACAGCAGCGAGGGCGCGGCGCCGGGAGCGAGCATGCTGCTCGGCTCGGTGTTGTGGAAGCGGCCGTCCCGGAACGAGGACTTGCCGAGCGCGGTCGGCTCGATGGCCGCCGGTCCGGCGCCGATCGCCGTGGGCAGTCCCCACACCGCACGCGCCACCCAGGCGAGCCCGAGCGTGCTCGCCACCGACCCCGCAACACGTGCGAGCCCCATCAGCGGCCCACGAACTTCGCGGGGCGCTTCTCCTGCCGGGCCATGCGGCCCTCCTTCGCGTCGTCGCTTGTCCACGCCGCTTCCAGCGCGGCCCGCTGCTGGGCGCTCGCCGGCTCGCGGGTGCCGTCGTCGTTGAGCATGAGCTTCATCGCCCGCAGCGAGAGCGGGGCGAGGGCGGCGATCGACTTCGCCCAGTCCTGCGCGTCGGCGAGGGTGCCGAGCTTGTTGGCGAAGCCGAAGGCGTAGGCATCGGTGGCTGTGACCGGGTCGGCCGCGAGCAGGATGGTGCGGGCCGGGCCGCCGCCGATCAGCGAGACCAGCCGCGAGACCGTCCAGCGGTCGACCGAGATGCCGAGTTTGGCGGCCGGGACCGCGATGTAGGCGTCGGGCTCGAGCACCCGCAGGTCCGAGGCCAGCGCCAGCTGCACGCCCGCGCCGAGCGCGCCGCCGTTGATCGCCGAGATCACCGGGACCGGCAGCGCTTCGATCGTGTGCAGCATGTCGAGCAGGCCGGACAGGAACGTCTCGGAGTACACGCCGGACAGGTCGGCGCCCGCGCTGAAGATCGGGCCGCGGCCGGTGAGCACGATGACCCGCGCACCCTGGTCCACCGCGTCGAGCATCGCGGCACGCAACTGGCCGACCAGATCCTCGTTGAGCGCGTTGCGGCGCTCCTCGCGCTGCATTTCGATGGTGATCACGTCACCATCGCGGGTCACGCCGAGCATGCAATCCTCCCCAGAAGTACCGGACACCTTTGGTGCCATAACTCTGCCACAGGCGGCCGTCGACGCCCGGTAAGGCGATAGCATCGGCGGCTGTGGCGACCGACTTCGACATCCTGGTGATCGGTGCGGGCCAGGCGGGACTCTCGGCCGGTTACCACCTGCGCCGCCGCGGTCTGGTCCCCGAACGCGACTTCCTGATCGTCGACCACGCGCCCGGCCCCGGCGGCGCCTGGCAGTTCCGCTGGCCGTCGCTGACGCTGACCACCGTGAACCGGGTGCACGATCTGCCGGGGATGTCCTTCGCCGAGACGCTGCCGCCCGGCTCGGAGTCCGCACCGGCGGCCACGGCGGTGCCGCACTATTACGAACTCTACGAAAAGCGCTTCGACCTGCGGGTACGGCGGCAGGTGACGGTACAGGTCGTCTGTGATCGGACCGCCGACGGGCAGACCTGCGCAGGCCGCGGCGAGGTGCTTCAGGTCGAGACCGACGGCGCGGGGACCCTGCGCACGCGCGGGTTGATCAACGGCACCGGAACCTGGGAGCGCCCGTTCATCCCGGTGTATCCGGGGGCTGCCACGTTCACCGGCCGTCAGCTGCACACACGCGATTACCGCACGGCCGCGGAGTTCGCCGGCAAACACGTGGTCATCGTCGGCGGCGGGATCTCGGCGGTGCAATTGCTCGACGAGATCTCGCAGGTGACGTCCACCACATGGGTCACCAGGAGCGAGCCGGTGTTCCGGTCGCCGCCCTTCCGCGAGGAGGACGGGCGCGCGGCCGTCGCCGTCGTCGAGGACCGGGTGCGCCGCGGGCTACCGCCCGGATCGGTGGTCTCGGTGACGGGGCTCCCGCTGGACGAGCGGCTGCGCGCCGCGCGTGACCGGGGCGCGCTGGCTCGGCAGCCGATGTTCGAGCGGATCGAGCCGACGGGCGTGCGCTGGGCGGACGGGCGGTTCCAGGAAGCCGATGTCATCCTGTGGGCGACCGGTTTCCGCAGCTCGCTGGACCATCTCGCGCCGTTGCGGCTGCGGGGACCCGGCGGCGGGATCACGATGACCGGTCGGCTCGCCACCCAGGTCGCGGTCGATCCACGGATCCATCTGATCGGCTACGGGCCGTCGGCGAGCACCATCGGCGCGAACCGGGCAGGCCGGGCCGCGGCCGCCGAATTGACCGGCTACCTGGGGATCAGGCCAGACCGAGACTGAAAGTGGCCGGGTCGGCGCCGACCCTGGTGCCCGTGTCGAGGCGGTCGATCGCCGCCATCGCCTGCGCGTCCAGTTCGAAGGAGAACACGTCGAAGTTCTCCGCGATCCGCGACGGCGTGACCGACTTGGGGATGACGATATTGCCCAGCTGAAGGTGCCACCGGATGATGACCTGCGCGGGCGTGCGTTCGAGTTCCTTGGCGAGGGTGACGATGGTCGGGTTGTCCAGCAGCGTGCCCTGACCGAGCGGGCTCCACGCCTCGGTCGCGATCGCCTGATTGGTGTCGTATTGGCGCAGCTCGGGCTGGGCCAGGGCGGGATGCAGTTCGATCTGGTTCACCGCCGGGATCTCGCCTGTCTCGACGATCAGGGTCGCCAAGTCGGCCACCCGGAAGTTGGAGACGCCGATCGAGCGGACCCTGCCCTGCGACTTGAGCGCCTGGAAGGCACGGAAGGTGTCGACGTAGCGGCCTGCCGACGGCACCGGCCAGTGGATCAGGTACAGGTCGAGATAGTCCAGGCCAAGCCGCCGCATGCTCGCGTCGAAGGCGCGCAGTGTGCTGTCGTAGCCCTGGTCGGCGTTCCACAGCTTGGTGGTCACGTAGATCTCGTCGCGGGGGATTCCCGAGGCACGGATCGCGCGGCCTACGCCTTCCTCGTTTCCGTAGACCGCGGCCGTGTCGATACTGCGGTAGCCGACCTTCAATGCCTCGGCCACCACCGGCGTGACGTCGTCCTCCGGCACCTGGAAGACACCGAAGCCGAGCTGCGGGATGACGTTCCCGTCGTTGAGCACGATGGTGGGAACTTGGCTGCTAGCGCTACGGAAGGTCACCCGTTCGACGGTAGAAGTGGTTCGCCGTACCGTCAACGACGCCACCCTGCGTGTTTCCCCAGCTGCGAAAACAGGGCGTAGGTCAGTGAACGGCCCCGATCCGCCGATATCGCGCCTGCCGCAGCGCCCGCAGGTCCGCCGTCGGCTGTGCGCGCAGGGCGGCCAGCTCCTCGGTGACCGCGAGGACCATCCTCCGGGCGAACGCGACCGGTTCGTCGGCGGCGTCGGGGTGTTCGTCGACGATCCGGTCCACCACGCCGTCGGCCTGGAGATCCACCGCGCGGATACCTTGTGCCGCAGCGAGTTCCGCTGCGTGCGTGGTGTCGCGGAAGACGATCGCGCTCGCGCCCTCCGGCGGCAGGGGAGCCAGCCAGCCGTGTTCGGCGGCGAGTACCCGGTCGGCGGGCAGCAGTGCGAGCGCGCCGCCGCCGGTGCCCTGACCGAGCAGGATCGAGACGGTCGGGGTGTCCAGGGTGACCAGGTCGGCCAGGCAGCGGGCGATCTCGGGGGCCAGCCCGCGTTCCTCGGCTTCCTTGGACAGGGCGGCGCCGACGGTGTCGATCACCAGCACCAGCGGCAGGCGCAGCTCGCGGGCCAGCGCCATCGCGCGCCGCGCCTCCCGCAGCGCTGCCGGACCCATGGTGTGCTCGCCTTCCTGGCCCGATCTGTCGTGACCGAAGACCACGCAGGGCTGGCCGCCGAAACGGGCGAGGGCGAGCACCACGGTGCGGTCGGATTCGCCCTGGCCGGTGCCGCTGAGCGGAACCCGTTGTGTCACATGGCGCAGCAGGTCGCGGATGCCCGGCCGGCCGGGTCGTCGGGTGCTCAGTACCGAATCCCAGGCAGTCGCCGAAGGATTCGTGGCCGCTGTCGGCTTGCGAACGGGCGCAGCCCAACCCGGCTCGGCCGATACCGGAAGGACGACACCGCTCGCGACGCTCAAGGCCCGGTGCGCGATCCGGCGGAACACCTCGACGGTGACCACACCGTCGATCACACCGTTGCGGTACAGGTTCTCCGCCGTCTGCACGCCGGGCGGAAAAGGCTTGCCGTACAGCGCCTCATAGACACGCGGACCGAGGAACCCGATCAGCGCACCGGGTTCGGCGAAGGTGATGTGGCCCAGCGAACCCCACGACGCGAACACCCCGCCCATCGTGGGATTGCGCAGATACACCAGATACGGGTGCCCCGCCGCCTTGTGCACCGTGACCGCGCCCGCGATCTTCACCATCTGCACGAAAGCGACTGTGCCCTCCTGCATTCTGGTGCCCCCCGAAGTCGGGGACGCGATCAGCGGAAGCCCGAGCTCGGTAGCCCGCTCCACCGCGGACACGATCCGCTCCGCCGCCGCGACCCCGATCGACCCGGCCAGAAACGCGAACTCACAGGCGATCACGGCGACCCGGCGCCCGCGCAGCAGCCCCTCCCCCGTCAGCACCGACTCATCCGTGCCCGCGCGCCGCGCCGCGGCGACGAGCTCCTGGCGATACCCCGGGGAGACCGCGGGCTCGATCGCTGGGCGGTCCCAGCTCTGGAACGAATCGGGATCGAGCAGCTGCGCGATCAGGTCATCCGCGGACATGTGCACGTGCAGAGCCTAGCGGGGGCCGCGGGTCACGACATCGCGGCAGAGCATTCGAGAATCTTGACAATGTGTTGTGTTTTTACAACACTTCATTGTGTGAGCCCAGTCAGACGAGGGGAAACCCTCCCGATCTTCAATCGCATCGCGGTGCTCCGCGCGGAACACCGGATGAGCCGGGCAGCGCTCGCCGACGCCGTCAACGTCAATGTGCAGACGATCGGCGCGCTCGAGCGCGGCGACCACTATCCGAGCCTCGACCTGGCGCTGCGCATCTGCGATGTGTTCGAGCTCCCGGTCGAGGCGGTGTTCTCCCGCACCGAATTCGGCCCGCTCTCGGCCGAGCTGTACCCACGAACGAAAGGCACGCCATGACCAGCGCGACCGGACTGATCGACCGCTACCAGAACTATCGCGTCCGTCGCTGGCTGATCCAGGAACAGCGCACCGCGGGCATGCTGAAAGGCTGGCGGCCGCAACGCCGCAGGCGAATGCTCGTGATCGGCGTGGTGACCGCACTGCTCGGCATCGCGGTGGCAGGCGTGCTGTGCGCACTGGATCTCGGGGCGGCCCCGGTCGTCGCGCTGATCGCGCTGGTGCTGTTCCTGCCGAGCTGGACGATGCTGCGCATCGCCTCCGGCGGCCAGGACCACGCCCCCGACCCGATGCTCGACGAACTGGAAATCGCCGAGCGCAACAAAGCGCGCTCGGCCGGCCTGGCACTCACCCAGTCCCTGACGATGCCGCCACTGGCCTACCTGATCTTCGTCAGTGCCATCGCACCACACGCCGACGCCTACCGCACCGCCTACGCGGGCGGCCTGATGATGCTCGCCGCCCTCATGGCAGGCGGCTGCGCCCCGGCCATGATCCTCGGCTGGACCCGCCCCGACCCCGAACCGGAATCCTGAGCGGGATCGAATGCGGGGCTGCTGCCTTCATCGCGGCAGCCCCGTCTCCGGGTCAGTAGCCCTGCATGACCTTGCGCAGGGCGTACTCGGTCAAGGAGACCAGGGCCTGCTTGGCTGGTTCACGGCGGCGGGCGTCGATCGACATGATCGGCACGTCGGCGGGGACCGCGAGGGCCTGGCGGATGTCCTCGAGGGGGTACTTCGGTGCGTCGTCGAACTCGTTGAGCGCCACCAGGAACGGCAGACCGCGAGCCTCGAAGTAGTCGACCGCGGCGAAGCTGTCTTCCAGCCTGCGGGTGTCGACCAGCACCACGGCGCCGATGGCGCCGCGGATGAGGTCGTCCCACATGAACCAGAACCGGTACTGGCCCGGCGTGCCGAACAGGTACAGGACCAGGTCGTCGGCGAGGCTGATCCGGCCGAAGTCCATCGCCACCGTGGTGGTCGACTTCATCGGAATACCGGTCAGGTTGTCGATTCCGGTGCTGGCGTTGGTCACCAACGCCTCGGTGCGCAGCGGAACGATCTCCGACACTGCACCGACCAACGTGGTCTTACCGACACCGAAGCCACCGGCGACAACGATCTTCGCCGAAGTCGGCTTGCTCGTGCGGGTGTCGACCTGCGCCGTCGAATCAAATACGCCGGAGTCCACTGAGAACCCTTTCGATCAGCTCGCGACGTTCATCGTCGCTGGAATCGTCTTTCAAAGTCGCCGAGACCCGGACATGACCGGCCTCGATGAGGTCGGCCACGAGTACCCGCGCTACACCGATCGGGATACCCAATTGGGCAGCTATCTCGGCAACGGACGGCGATTGCCTGCACAACTCCACGATGGACGTTTCGAGGTTGTTCAGTTCGAACTGCCGCTCCATGGCGACCGGATGCGATGCAACGAGCGCCTCCAACGCCAACTCGACCGCCGGCCTGGTGCGGCCGGCAGTCAAGGAGTACGGGCGGACGAGGCTGGGCTCGGCGCTCCCCATGCGGTGATCGTCTATGTCCATCCCACCATCAGGAACCCATCGTGACGCGTGGCGTGGCCTGGACGGTCTGGCCCACACGCTCGACCAACAGAGCCATTTCGTAGCCCACCTGACCGATGTCACACGAGGTGTTGGTCAGGACCGCGAGATACGAGCCGTCGCCGACTGCCATGAGCAGTAGGTAACCGTGCTCCATCTCGACGACGGACTGCAGTACCGTACCGCCTTCGAACAGATTCGACACGCCGACGGAAAGGCTTGCCAGTCCGGCGGTCACGGCGGACAACTGCTCGGCGCGGTCGACCGGAAGCTGGGCACTCGCGGCCATCAGCAGGCCGTCAGCCGAGACCAGGACGGCATGGGCTACGCCAGGAACCTCGTTGGCGAAGTTCGAAACCAGCCAATCCAGCTGACGGTTCGTACCACCTAGATCGGGGTTCATCGGTCTCCTTTATCTCCGGTTAGGTTCATTGCCTTCATTGCGCGGCCATCCCGGACGCCCTGCTGGTGACGACTCAAGCTGGACCTGATCGTTTCGGGATCACGTTGCGGGGTGCTGTCGGCCTTGCCGGTCACACCGCCAGGCACGAGCCTGCCGCCCGGGTTGCGTTGAGGCAAGCCCGCAGCGGTACGAACCTCGGGCTGAGCCTCGCTGGCCCGGCGCGCGGCCTGCCAACCTTCGTCACCCGGTGATTCGAAGGCAGCCGCCATCTGGGACCGGTCGGAATTCTCGTCCGTGAGCCACGCCGACATCATCTCCGCGAAGATCGGCGTCCCGCCCATGACGGAATCGCCCTCCGGTGCCGGCTGCAACCTGGTCTGGAAGAACGACGCAGCCTTGGCCGGATTCGACCGGTAGCTGTGCCGACCCGGATCGCGCCCTGCCGACGCAGCGTTCTCCGGTCCCGCAGGATCCGGATCCCGTTGCGGCAGCGCCACTCCCGGCCCGGCGTTCGCCTGCGGTACCACAGTAGCGCCGGGATCGCGCTGGGGCAGCCCAATCGGCGCAGCCGGACGCTGCGGCAGCCCGTTCGGTGCTTCCCGCTGCGGCAGACCGGCCGCGGGAGCGCGCTGCGGCAGACCGTTCTCGCCGGAATCACGCTGCGGCGCAGGGGCGCCGCGCTGCGGCAGACCGTTGGCCGGACGCTGCTGCTGACCGGCCGCCGGATCACGCTGCGGCAGACCGTTCGGCTGGGCGCCACGCTGCGGCAGACCGGTGGCCGGATCGCGTTGCGGCAGACCGCCGGTCTGCTCACGCTGCGGCAAGCCGTTGGACGGGTCACGCTGCGGGAGCCCGCCGGTCTGCTCACGCTGGGGCAGACCATTGGACGGATCACGCTGCGGCAGACCACCGGTCTGGTCGCGGTGCGGCAGACGCGGCGCCGGATCACGCTGCGGCAGACCGTTGGACGGGGAGCGCTGCGGCAGCCCGGACGCCGGATCACGCGTCACCGGACCGGAATCACGCTGCGGCGCACCGTTGCCCGCGGGGTCGCGCTGGGGCAACCCGGTCGACGGATCACGCTGCGGCAGACCACCGGTCTGCTCACGCTGCGGGAGGCCGTTGGACGGATCGCGCTGGGGTAGGCCACCGGTCTGTTCCCGCTGGGGTAGCCCGTTGGCGGGACGCTGCGGCAGACCACCGGCCGACGGGTCGCGCGGCGGCGCGCCGTTGGCGCCCGGCGACCGCTGCGGCAGACCACCGGCGGTGGTGTCGCGCTTCGGCGGCGCGGAGTCACGCGGCGGCTGGGCCTGATCGCGCGACGGAGCACCGTTGGCACCCGGCGACCGCTGCGGCAGGCCACCGGCCAGCGACTGCGGTGCACCGGCGGGCTTGGGATCGCCCGGCTGCCCTGGCGCGGGCGGTGCGCCCTGCGGACGCTGCGGCCCGCCGGGTCCGCCCGGCGTGACGCTGCGCTTGGGCAGGCTGGCCGCGGCGAGCTTGCCACGCTGCGGCGCGTTGCCCTGACCGGGCGCGGCCGGACGCAGGGTCGGCGACGACTGCTCGGCGGCGTCCTGCTGCGCGCCCTGGGCCATCGAGTTGCCCGGCTGACGCTGCGGCAGACCACCGGCACCGGCCGCGATCGGACCGCTGCCCGGGTCGACGGTGACCATCACGTTGCCACCCGGGGTGCGGGTGATCGCGCGGGTCTGCATCGTGCTCGGCTGGTTCTGCGGGTTCGGGCGCACCTGCTGCGGCGTCTGCTTCTGCAGCTGCTGCGGCGCCATCACCGGGCCACCTGCGCCGGTGACGATCAGGCCGACCGGCACGTGCACGGTGACGGTGACGCCCGGATCGCGCGCGGTGTCGAAGGTCGGGCGCAGCCGCACGGTCAGCCCGTGCCGCTCGGCGAGCCTGCCGACCACGAACAGACCCATGTGGCGGGCGGTGTCGGGGCCGGGCTCCGCGGTCTGCTCGAGCCTGCGGTTGATCTCCGACATCTCCTGGGGCGGCATACCGATACCGCGGTCGGCGACCTCGATCAGCAGACCCTGGTCGTGGGCCTGGGCGAAGGTGAACTTGACGTCGGTCTCCGGCGGGGAGGCGCGCAGCGCGTTGTCGAGCAGCTCGGCGAACAGGTGCGCCATATCGGAGGCGGCCGGTTCGACCAGCGAGCCACGCGGGGTCGCGCCGAGCTTGACCCGCTCGTAGTCCTCGACCTCGGAGATCGCGGCGCGCAGCACGTCGGCGATCTCGACCGGGGCCGACTTGGTCCGGCGCTGCTTGGTGCCGGCGAGGATGAGCAGGTTGTCACCGTTACGGCGCATGCGCGCCGCGAGGTGGTCGAGGCGGAAGAGGTTCTCGAGCAGGCGCGGATCCTTCTCGTCGTACTCCATCGCCTCGATGAGGGTGAGCTGATGGTCGACGAGCGATTTGGACCGGCGGGCCAGGGTCTCGAACATGTCGTTGACCTGCGAACGCATCTGCGCCTGATCACTCGCCAGGCGCAGCGCCTGACCGTGGATGTCGTCGACGGCGCGCGCGAGCTGACCGATCTCCTCGTCCGAGCGCACCGGCATCGGCTCGAGCGGCACGTCCTCGGGCGCGGCGCCGTTACGGAGCTGGGCGACCTCGTGCGGCAGATCGGACTCGGCCACGCGCAGCGCGGCAAGGCGCAGGCGGTGCAGCGGCACGATCATCGAGCGGGCGACGAACACGGCGAGCAACAGCGCGGCCAGGATCGTCGCGATGACGACACCGGTGTAGGACCAGGCGCCGGTCGCCGCGGTGGCGGCCAGCTCGTCCATCGCGGACTCGATGGCCTTGGTGGCCGAGTCGACGACGCCCTCGTAGCCGACGAGGCTGGTGACGAGCGAGGTACGCATGTCGCCGATGGGCAGCTTGCCCGCCGCCACCTCGGGGCTGCTGACCAGGTTCTGCCGGACTTCGGCCTGTGCCTTGAGGTCGGCGATCACCCGATCGCCGTCGGGGAAACGGTTGGCGAGCACGTCGAGCAGGTGCCGCTCGGTGGCGACGCCGGTGATGAAGTCCTGGGAACCCTGCGGCAGACCGCGCAGCATCCCGGAGAGGCCGGCGAGCTGGTCGACGAGGATCGAACGGGTGTTGAGCGAGTCGACCAGGCGCAGCTTGGCCTGGTCCATGACCGGGTCGCTCACCTGGGCGATGGTGGTCTCGACGATGTCGACGCTGTCTTTACGCATCTGCTCGACCGAGGCCAGCGCTGCCTCGGCCGACGAGGTGAGGGCCTTGCCCTGCCCACGCACGTTCTTGGCCTGCGAGATCATCCGCTGCAGCGCCTCGTGCGCCCGCGGGATATCGGCCAGCCTGCCGAGCGAGGACTCGGCGGTGGCGATCGCGGCATCGAGGTCGGCGAGGTCCTTGTCGGTGACCAGGGTGACCCCCGGCCCCGCGGGGACCAGCTGACTACCCGACACCCGCGCCGAAGTAGCACTCAGCGAGGTGACCGACGGAATCGAGTCGACCTGCGCATTGATGCTCGACAGCCGGTTGGCCTCCGAGAACTCCGAGGTAATTCTCGACACGCCGAGCCCGACCGCGACCGCGAGCGGCACGGCAAGCACGGCCGTAACCTTCCAACGCAGGTCCCAGTTGCCGAGCGCCCAGCGCTTGCTGCCGGACCTAGCGGCGTCACGCATCTCCCACTCACTTTCCAAACTGGCCTCGTACCTTGAGCCATCAGCGAACCTCCACAGGCGCAATGGTGGCTCGCCAGGCGGAGCTGGCCGAGAACTGCGGCTGGCCGAGAAATTGCGTCTACGACTGCCCGAATAAGTGACAACAGATTCTAACGGATCAATAACTTCTTGGCTGACTCCCGGTAGAGGTCCGCTCGATGACCTGCCCGTTCCAGGCAAAACCAAAGGTCGCGGCACCCCCTCGGGTGTCGCGTGAAGTCTGCCACAATCATCAGGATCTATCGAGCGGGCATCGAAGCGAGGCTAGGGAGTCACGGGGTTGGACACCGAACACGAGTACCGACCGGTCTATCAGACCAGTCTGGTCGACCCAGCCGACTTCTGGTCCGCCGCAGCTCGAGACATCGAGTGGGATATCCCACCGCAGCAGATCGTCGACGCCGCCGACAAACGCGCGGCCCGCTGGTTTCCCGACGCCCGGCTCAACACCTGCGTCAACGCGCTGGACCGGCACGTGCGGGCGGGCACCGTCGCCGAGGGCGGGCACGCCGATCAGGCCGCCCTCATATATGTCTCCGCTATGACGGACACCACCACCGTCTTCACCTACGCCGAACTGCTCGACCAGGTCGCCCGATTCGCGGGCGCCATGCGCGATCTCGGTGTCGTCGCCGGTGACCGGGTCGTGATCTACCTGCCGATGATCCCCGAGGCCGTGATCGCGATGCTGGCCTGCGCACGCATCGGCGCGGTGCACTCGGTGGTGTTCGGCGGGTTCGCCGCGCCCGAGCTGGCCGCCCGCATCGACGACGCCGAACCGGTCCTGGTGGTCACCGCCTCGGGCGGGATGGAACCCAACCGCCGCATCGAATACCCGCCGATCGTGCTGCAGGCACTGGACCTGGCGCAGACGGCCTCGGTGCGCACGGTGATCGTCAAGCAGCGCCCGCAGTTCCCGACCATCGAGTTCCCGGCCGCGCAGCCCGCGACCGATGTGCTGCCGTCCTCGGAGCAGACCGTGGCCGCCCGCTGGGTCGACTGGGACGCCACCGTCGCCGACGTGACACCGGCCGAGCCGGTCTCGGTCGCCGCCACCGATCCGCTCTACATCCTCTACACCTCGGGGACCACCGGGAAGCCCAAGGGCGTTGTCCGCGACAACGGCGGGCACGCGGTCGCGCTGTCCTGGTCGATGCGCAATATCTACGACGTCGGCCCAGGTCAGGTGTTCTGGGCGGCCTCCGATGTCGGCTGGGTGGTCGGCCACTCCTACATTGTCTACGCGCCGCTGCTCGTCGGCGCGACGACCGTGCTCTACGAGGGCAAACCGGTCGGCACCCCCGACGCGGGCACGTTCTGGAAGATCATCGACGAGCACGACGTGCGGGTGCTGTTCACCGCGCCGACGGCATTACGCGCGATCCGCCGCGCCGATCCCGAGGCGACCGCGGCCCACCGCCACGACCTGTCCCGGCTGCGCGCGCTGTTCTGCGCGGGCGAGCGCCTCGATCCGGCCACCTTCGAGTGGGCCACCGACACACTGCTGGCCGGTCACCCCGACACCCCGGTCGTCGATCACTGGTGGCAGACCGAGACCGGCTGGCCGATCTGCGCCGACCCGCTCGGCCTGCAGGAACTGCCGGTCAAGCCAGGTTCGTCCTGCGTGCCGGTGCCCGGTTACCGGCTGCGCGTCCTCGACGCGAACGGCAACCCGGTGGCGACCGGCGTCGAGGGCAATATCGTCATCGGGCTGCCGCTGCCGCCCGGCGCGCTGACCGGCCTGTGGCGCGACCGCGACCGGTTCATCCGCTCCTACCTGTCGGCCTTCCCCGGCCACTACCTGACCGGCGACTCCGGCTACTTCGACGAAGAGGGCTACCTCTACGTCCTCGGCCGCAGCGACGACGTGATCAACATGGCCGGGCACCGCCTGTCGGCGGGCAGTATCGAGGCCGCGATCGCGGGCCACGACGCCATCGCCGAATGCGCCGTGATCGGTGTCCCCGACGAGCTCAAGGGCCACCTGCCGCTGGCGTATGTGGTGCTCAAGCAGGGCGTCGAGGTCGATCCCGAGCAGCTGCGGACCGAGCTGGCCGAGCGGGTGCGCGAGCAGATCGGCGCCATCGCCACCCTGCACAGCGCGATCATCGTCTCCGGCCTGCCCAAGACCCGCTCGGGCAAGATCCTGCGCAAGACGATCCGCCAGCTCACCGCGGGCGAACACGTCGAGACCCCGGCCACCATCGAGGACCCGGCGGTGCTCACCGCGCTGGCCGACCGCATCCTCGCCAATCCCCCGCTCGGCGCACCGCAGCCCGCCGCGGAGGACTCGCCGACCCCCGATCTAGACGGCGACCCGGTGGCGCCGACGACCTGACCACGGCGGTCGGCGGCGCGCAGCGCCCATAGGATTGCACCGTGACCGATCGTGCTGCCTCCACTGTCCTGGTCGTCGACGACGACGAGGATGTCCTCGCCTCGGTCGAACGTGGCCTACGACTGTCCGGGTTCCAGGTGCTGGTGGCCCGCGACGGCGCCGCCGCGCTGCGCGCCGTGTCCGAGCGCGCGCCCGACGCCGTCGTCCTCGACATGAACATGCCCGTGCTCGACGGCGCGGGCGTGGTGACGGCGTTGCGCGCGATGGGCAACGACGTGCCGATCTGCGTGCTCAGCGCCCGCGCCTCGGTCGACGACAGGATCGCGGGCCTCGAGTCCGGCGCCGACGACTACCTGGTGAAGCCGTTCGAGCTGGCCGAACTGGTGGCCAGGATCCGCGCCTTACTACGCAGGCGCACCGACGTGCCGGAGCCCGCCGCACCCGGCGCGATCACCGTCGGCCCGCTGCAGATCGACGTGGCAGGCTATCGAGCGCTGTTGCACGGCAAGGAAATCGAGCTCACCAAACGGGAATTCGAATTGTTGTCGACCCTGGCCAGGAATGCGGGTGTGGTGTTGACGCGGGAACGGCTGCTGGAATTGGTGTGGGGTTACGATTTCATAGCCGATACGAATGTCGTCGACGTGTTCGTCGGATACCTGCGCCGCAAACTCGAAATAGATGACACGCCAAGGATTTTGCACACCATTCGCGGCGTCGGGTTCGTGCTCCGGGAACCGAAATGACCGAGGCCCCGCCGAAAAGCCGTCGGAGACAATCGTTTTCGCTGCGAACGAGAGTCGCGGGCGCGGCCGCGGCGGGTGCCGTCATCATCGTCACGATCGCCGCGTTCGTGGGTTTCCAGGCGATCGAACGCAACAATGTGACCCAGACCGATCAGCAGCTCGAGATCGCCTCGCGGATCGTGCTGATCGAGCCGGTATTGGCGACCGGTTTCGTCAACCTGACCGGCTTGCAGACCACGATGGCGCTCACCGTGCGCGACAACGGCCAGGTGACCGCGTCCAGCTCGACCCAGCTGCCGGATCTGCCGCCGGGCTCGCAGACCGTCGAGGTGAACGACCAGCCGTACCGGGTGCTCACCACCACAGAGAACCAGCCTGTCGGCCGCACCGTCTCCCTCGCCATCCCGACCACCGAGTCGGCCAAGGCCACCGCCGACCAGCAGCGCTGGGTGCTGGCCGGCGCGGCGATCGCGGTGGCGGCCGCAGCGGCGCTGGGCTGGCTGCTCGCCGGGCGCGCCGTCGGCCCGATCGTGAAGCTGACCAAGCAGGTCTCGGCCCGCAGCGCCTTCGGTGATCCGGACGACCCGGCCCAGCCGGTCGACGGTTCCGGTGTCGACGAGGCGGTGAAGCTGGCCGACGCGGTCAACACCATGCTTGCCCGCGTCGACGAGGCCCAGGCCGAGACCGCCGCCGCGCTGGAGACCGCCCGCGACTTCGCCGCCGTCTCGGCCCACGAGCTGCGCACCCCGCTGACCGCGATCCGCACCGACCTCGAGGTCCTGCGCACCCTTGACCTCACCGACGAGCAGCGCCGCGAGATCCTCGACGACCTCGCCCGCAACGAGACCAGGGTCGAGACCACCCTCACCGCGCTGGAACGCCTGGCCCGCGGCGACCTCACCGCCGAAGCCGACCACGTCCCCACCGATGTCGCCGATCTGTGCGATCAGGCCGCCCACGACGCCATGCGCCACAATCCGGGCCTGTCGGTGCGGATCGATACCGACGCCGAGCTCGTCACCCGCGGGCTGCCCGCCGGCCTGCGCCTGGCCGTCGACAACGCGCTGACCAACTCCGTGAAACACGGTGGCGCCACCCACGCCGTCGTTTCGGCGCATCGCACCCCCGACGATCACATCGTCATCGCCGTCGACGACAACGGCACCGGCGTGCCTGTCGCCGAGCGCGGCGCGGTCTTCGCCCGCTTCGCTCGCGGCACCAATGCCAGCAAGGGCGGTTCCGGGCTCGGTCTGGCACTGGTGGCCCAGCAGGCCCAGTTGCACGGCGGTCGGGCCTATTTCGAGGACAGCCCGCTCGGCGGCGCGCGTCTGGTGCTCGACCTGCCGGTCCGCCGCACACCGTAGACAGCGCAAAGCCCCGCACCCGTGTGACACGGATGCGGGGCCGAATTCACTTGCCTGGCAAACGTTCAGCCATCGAGCGGCGGAACGCGGAGTCCACGAGGGATCAGGGCAGGACCTGCGGGACCGACTCCGGGATGACCAGGCCGATGACCGCACCGATCACGGCGCCGGTCAGCGCGGTGGAGATCACCGACGGGATGGCGCAGAAGACGTAGCCGATGATGAACGCGGCCAGGGCGGGCACGCACATGATCGCCGCGGCGATCGCACCGATGGTCGCGCCTGCGGCGGCGCCGTTCTGGACCGGGTCGTGGTTGGCCTTCGACGGGTCGGTCGCGATGTTCTTCAGCTCGGTGCTGGTGTCGGCCGACAGCTGCGGGGCCATCGACAGGGTCTTGCCGTCCTCGGAGACCACCGAGGCGATCGCGATGGCGTTGCCGTCGACGGTGTTGAGCTTCAGCGGGACCTCGCCGACGGTGACGCCCGCGGCGGACACCACGGTGACGGCGTCGGGGGTGACGACGAACCGGGCGTTGTCGACGGTCGCGGAGATGGTGCGCAGGTCCGGCGAGACGACGGTGCGGAAGTCGACGCCCTCAGCGGCACCGGCACTGGACAGGCCGGTGGCGATCTGCGCCTGGCGCTCGGTGTCGATGTCGGCGGCGGCGGTGCCTGCGGTGACCAGCGAGGTGGCCACGGCCAGCGGCAGCGCGGCGACGAGCGCGCGACGGCCGACGCGAGTGATGTTGCGGTGGAACATGTTCGATGTCTCCCTCCCGATGCCCCCGGCGAATCCCCGAACCCCCCGGACGAATCGAAAAAATTCTCGATGTCGATTGACTCGAGATTTGTACCGGACAGACGGTGCCCATGGAAGGCACTGTGACGCAAGCCATATCAGCAAGGGGTTTCACAGTCCCGGTGACCGGGAAAAACCGCGTCCGCCACACCCTCCTGCACACCCGCAGCAATCCCCACGTGGCGGCCTTCCTCACCGAACTCTCAGACATCTCCCACGACCCGGCGCGAACTCTGCCGATACCGTCGGCGCCGTGATCGGAAAACGTGCTCGTGTCGCCTGTCTCGTCGCTGCTGTCGCGCTGGCGGGTGGTGGTATCGCCGCGTGCGCCGGGCAGGACAGCGCGCCGACGGGGATCGCGCTGGTCAACGCCGATACCGGGCCGACCGGAGAGCGCGTCGCCAAGGCCGTGCAGGACGCGGGCGGCTACGAGTGGACGGTGGCCGAGCCCGGCGAGATCGACGCGGCCGACTACGCCGCGGTGATCACCCTGCCCGCCGACCTCACCGCATCGATGGCGACACTGGCGACGCCGGAACCCAAGCGCGCCAAGGTCACCGTGAGTACCCACGAGGACGCCGACAGGGACACGGTCAACGGCGCCGTCGACGCGGTGACGCACCGGATCGGCGCGTCCGGGGTCGACGCCGCGCTGGCCGCGGTGTCGCAGGCCCGCAATCAGATGACCTCGGTGCAGTTCACCGCCCAGCTGCTCAACGCGGGCGTGAACGCGGCCGCCGACGGCGCGAGTCAGTTCAGCGGCGGGGCCCAGGAGATGCTCGGTTTCCTCGACTACGCGAAACAGGGTGCGGGACAGCTCACCTCGGCCATCGAACTGCTGAACCAGACCGTCGACGGCGCCGCCAAGCAGGCCACCCAGCTCGCCGACGCGCTCGGCGCCACCGGCGTCACCATCGCCGGCGTACAGCGCAGCGCCGCCGCCCTCGGCACCGGCCTCGACCAGATCCTGCCGCCGCTCAAGGCCCTGCCGATCGCCAACGACCCCCAGCTCGCCGACATCATCGTCAAACTCGAAGCGCTGCGCGGAGTTTCGAACCAAGCCGGTGCCCAGCTGGACGGCCTGAGCGAATTGACCGGCGCCGCAGTAGATCCCAACACCGACCTCGGCACCCTCCTGCGCACCGTCGTCGACCGCCTCAACAGCGCCCGCGACCAGCTCACCCAGGGCGCCGAACTCGCCAAGGGCCTGCCCACCCTCGCCGAACAGGGCGGTGCCCAACTCCTCTCCGCCGTCGAACAGCTCACCGGCGGCGTAGGCGCCCTCCAGAACATCGTCGGAAACCTCACCACCCAAACCGGCAAGGCCCTCGACGCCCTCCCCCCACGCGGCACCGCCCAGAACTCCGCCCTCGCCCTCGCCCTCACCGACCCGGTCGAAGTCGTCCGGGAATAGGACCCAGAAGTGCCGATATCCTGGCGGTAAGCTCACCAGCATGACGATCCAGCCGACGGATTCGCTGCCTCATCTGATGACCGAGGAGCAGTACCTGCGGCTGCCGGAGGCGGCGGCGCGTGAGATCGAAGTGGTCCACGGGCACGTCATCGTCAGCGAATCGCCGACGCCGGAGCACAATCGCATCGCCCGCCGCCTGGCCGACGCGATGGAGCGGTTGCCGAGCACCGAGCCGTGTCTTCGGATCGACACCGACATCGACGTGGTGCTGTGGAGGGTACTGAAGTTCACCTTTCGGCGTCCTGACGTGGTGGTCTACCGCTGCCTGGACAAACCGGGGGCGAAGCCCGAAGCCACCGATGCCTTGATCGTGGTCGAGGTGTCGTCACCGTCCACGGCCGCCGAGGACCTGCTCGACAAGAAGGCGCAGTATGCGCGCGTCGGGATTCCGCTCTACCTGGTGGTCATGCTGGACAGCAAGTTCGGGATCGACGAGGTGCTCGAGTTCCGTCTCGACGCGCATGCCCGCGAATACAGGCTGCACCAGATCCATCGCGGCACCGTCGCGCTCAGCCACGTCGTCGTCGGCGAGATCCCGATGGCTGAGCTCACTCGCTGACACAGACAACTGTGGCCGGGTTCCGATCGGAACCCGGCCACAGTGTTGTTCAGCAGGTCAGTTCGCGTCGAGCAGGTCGATGACGAAGACCAGGGTCTTGCCGGACAGGTTGTGGCCTGCGCCGGCGGGGCCGTAGGCGAGCTCCGGCGGGATGGTCAGCTGGCGGCGGCCGCCGACCTTCATGCCGGGGATGCCGTCCTGCCAGCCCTGGATCAGGCCGCGCAGCGGGAACGTGATGGATTCGCCACGGTCCCACGAAGAGTCGAACTGCTCGCCGGTCTCGAACTCGACGCCGACGTAGTGCACCTCGACGGTGCCGCCGGGCACCGCTTCCTTGCCTTCGCCCTCGACGAGGTCTTTGATCACGAGCTCGGTGGGCGCGGGGCCCTCCTGGAATTCGATCTCCGGCTTGGTCATTCGGCTATCCCCTTCGATAGTTTCAGTTCGGACTAACGGCCAGCGATGTCACGGTAGTCACGCTCACCGTAACCGGTGTAGATCTGGCGCGGGCGGCCGATCTTGAGCGGCTCGGAGTGCATCTCACGCCAGTGGGCGATCCAGCCGGGCAGGCGGCCCATGGCGAAGAGCACGGTGAACATGCGAGTCGGGAAGCCCATGGCCCGGTAGATGACGCCGGTGTAGAAGTCGACGTTCGGGTACAGGCGACGCGAGACGAAGTAGTCGTCGGTGAGGGCGGCCTCTTCGAGCTGCTTGGCGATGTCGAGCAGCTGGTCGTCGCCGCCGATCTTCGACAGGATCTTGTCGGCGGCCTGCTTGACCAGGGTGGCGCGCGGGTCGTAGTTGCGGTAGACGCGGTGCCCGAAGCCCATGAGCTTCACGCCGTCTTCCTTGTTCTTGACCTTGCGGATGAATTCCTTGACGTCGCCGCCGTTGGCCTTGATCTCGTCGAGCATCTCGAGCACGGCCTGGTTGGCGCCGCCGTGCAGCGGGCCCCACAGCGCGTTGATGCCACCGGACACCGAGGTGAACAGGTTGGCGTCGGAGGAGCCGACGAGACGCACGGTCGAGGTGGAGCAGTTCTGCTCGTGGTCGGCGTGCAGGATCAGCAGCATGTCGAGCGCGGCGGCGATCTCGGGGTCGACCTCGTAGGGCTCGGCCGGGAAGCCGAAGGTCATCCGCAGGAAGTTCTCGACCAGGCTCAGCGAGTTGTCCGGGTAGAGGAACGGCTGGCCGACCGACTTCTTGTACGAGTAGGCCGCGATGGTGGGCAGCTTGGCCAGCAGGCGGATGGTGGACAGCTCGACCTGCTCGGGGTCGCGCGGGTCCAGCGAGTCCTGGTAGTACGCCGACAGCGCGTTCACCGCGGACGACAGCACCGGCATCGGGTGCGCGTTGCGCGGGAAGCCGTCGAAGAACCGCTTCAGGTCCTCGTGCAGCAGGGTGTGGCGGCGGATGCGATCGGTGAAGTCGTCGAGCTGGGCCTGGGTCGGCAGCTCGCCGTAGATGAGCAGGTAGCTGACCTCGATGAAGGTCGAGCGGCCCGCCAGCTGGTCGATCGGGTAGCCGCGGTAACGCAGGATGCCCGCTTCACCGTCGATGTAGGTGATGGCCGACTTGGTCGACGCGGTGTTCATGAAACCGGGGTCATAGGTGACATAACCGGTGCTGGCCAGCAGCTTGCCCAAGTCGAGTCCGTCGTTGCCCTCCGCGGCCGTGGTGACCGAGATCGGGAACTCGCCACCGGGGTACTGCAGTACCGCCTTGGCGTCTTCGGCGACGTTGGTGATGTTCTCAGCGGGCACGGAAGGATCCCTCTCAGGCTAGAACCGTAGGCACCGATGCGGTCGGCACGCGGTGCACTTGCGCTAACGCTAGCTGTTGTTCGGAGCAGACAAGCAATCAGGGTTGTCCTGTGCTGTCCTCACACCGGGGCCGATCGACGGTGAGGTCGGCGGGCATGCGGCGACCTGCGCCGATCCCCTGTTCGCCGCCGTCGCGAGCCGGTGCCGGCGGCCGCGGGAAGGCGCGTCGGGCGCAGACCGGCAATCAACACGTATTCCCTTCTCGCACAGTTCATTTGACCAACGATTCGGACTGCGCGCGAGTCACCCGGTACCGCACGAAGGCGGGGAAGGCCAGCGCCGCCAGCGCCACCCCGATCACCACCAGGACACCGCCACCCGCGGCAGCTACAGCGGTACCCAGGCTCGCCGCGGCGAAACCGTGGGCAACATCACCGATCCGCGGCCCACCTGCGACAACCACGATGAACACGCCCTGCAGCCTGCCGCGCATCTCGTCGGTGGACACGTTGAGCAACATCGCCGTGCGCAGCGCCGCCGAGATCATGTCGACCGCACCGCCCAGTGCGAGGAACGCCACCGCGATCCACAGCCACACCCCGAGCCCGAACAGGTGCCCGGCCAGGCCGACCGCAACGCCGAACCCCACCATCGCCACGCCCCACACCGCGATGCATACGATCACCGCCAGGCCCTGCCTGCGGATACGCGGCACCCAGCCGGAGAAGACACCGCCGAGCACCGCGCCCGCCGAGATCGCCGCGAACAACAGGCCGAGCGCCACACCGCCCTCGGCCGGATCGTGGAAGGTCTCGTGCGCGATCTGCGGGAACAGCGCGCGCGGCATGCCGAACACCATGGCGATGATGTCGACGACGAAGGAGGCGAGCAGGATCCGCTGCCCGGTGAGATAGCGGAAACCGTCGACGACGGCGCGCAACCCGGCCCGGCGCTGATCACCGGTCGGCGGGAACGCGGGCAGTTTCCACACCGCCCACACCGTCGCGAGCAAGGCGATCGCGTCGATCAGATACAGCGTCGGCAAGCCGAGCACCGGAATGAGCAGACCCGCCAGCACCGGTCCGGCGATCATGCCGACGTTCTGCACGGTCATGCTCAGCGAACTGGCCGCGGCGATCTGCTCGGGCGGCAGCAGCCGCGCGATGGCCGCGCTGCGGGTGGGCTGGTTGACCGCGAAGAACGCCTGCTGGGCGGCGAACAACCCCAGCACCAGCCACACATTGGTCATCCCGAGCGCGGCCTGCACCCAGAACGCCACCGCGGTCGCGCCGGTGCCGGCCGTGGTGATGATCAGCAGCGTGCGCCGGTCCATGACGTCGGCCAGCGCGCCGCCCCACAGCCCGAACACGACCAGCGGGACCAGGCCGAACAGGCCGGCCAGGCCGACATAGCCGGAGCTGCCGGTGATCTGGAAGATCTGCTGCGGAACCGCGACGACCGAGAGCTGCGCACCGATGACGGTGACGATGTTGGTGGTCCAGAGCCTGCGATAGTCGGGATTGCGCAGGGGTTCGGTGTCGGCGAGCAGCTTCACTCGCCGCAGATTAACCATCTCCGCGCGATCGGAGAATGGATGCGCGCGGTGACTTACCCCACCACTCGTTAGGGCTGCAAACGTTCCACGGTTGTGCCTGTGGCCTCGATCCGCGCCACGATCCGGTTGTGCAGCCTGCCCCGCCTGCCCTGCCAGAACTCCACTTCGTCGGGCCGCAGCAGGTACCCGCCCCAGAACGGCGGCACCGGGATGTCGTCGACGTCGGCGAAGCGGGCCGTTGTCTCGGCCAGCGCCCGGTCCAGCTCGGCGCGCGAAGTCACGGGCCGCGACTGCTGCGAGGCCCAGGCCCCGAGCCGCGCGTCACGTGGCCGCGCCTGCCAGTAGGCCGCGGTCACCTCGGCGGACACCCGCTCGGTCACCCCGCGCACATGGACCTGCCTGGCGAGCGCGGGCCAGACGAAGGAGGCCGCGGCGTACGGGTCGGCGGCGAGCTGGTTGCCCTTGGCCGAGTCGTAGTTCGTATAGAAGGTGACGCCCTCCGGCGAGAGTCCCTTGCACAGGACGGTGCGGGCGACCGGGCGCGGAGCCGGACCCGTCAGGGAGACCGTGGCCAGCACCATCGCATTGGGTTCGGCGACGCCGAGACCGCGCGCCTGCTCGATCCAGCGGCGCAGCAACGGTTCCCAGCCACCTGCCACCCAGGACTCGTCGAGATCGGCTTCCTCCGGCTCCGGCAGGTGGGCACCGTAGTCGACGCGCATGGCGGCGAGGTCGGCCGCGGTCGCGGGTTCCTGGTCACGCATGAGCACAGACGGTACGCCGCAGGGGCGACGCTACTACCCGGTATCCCCAGGGCTATGGTTCAGAAAGATCGGCATGCCCCTGCAAGGAGAGTCACCATGACTACCAGCTCGGTACCACAGGATTTCGTCAGCGGATTGGAAGGCGTGGTGGCCTTCACCACCGACATCGCCGAGCCGGACAAGGACGGTGGCGCGCTACGGTATCGCGGCGTCGACATCGAGGATCTGGTCGCCAACCGGGTCACCTTCGGTGACGTGTGGGCCCTGCTTGTCGACGGCCAGTTCGGCCACGGCCTGCCGCCCGCCGAGCCCTTCCCGCTGCCGGTGCACACCGGTGACGTGCGCGTCGACGTGCAGGCGGGCCTGGCCATGCTCGCCCCGATCTGGGGCTACGAGCCGCTGCTCGACATCGACGACGAGACCGCCCGGGAGAACCTGGCCCGCGCCTCGGTGATGGCGCTGTCCTATGTCGCGCAGTCCGCGCGCGGCATCTATCAGCCCGCCGTTCCGCAGCGCAAGATCGACGAGTGCACCACCGTCACCGAGCGGTTCATGACCCGCTGGAAGGGTGACCCCGACCCGCGCCACACCGAGGCGATCGACGCCTACTGGGTCTCGGCCGCCGAGCACGGCATGAACGCCTCCACCTTCACCGCCCGCGTCATCGCCTCCACCGGCGCCGACGTGGCGGCCTCGCTGTCCGGCGCGATCGGTGCCATGTCCGGCCCGCTGCACGGCGGCGCGCCCGCCCGCGTGCTGCCGATGATCGAAGCGGTCGAGCAGTCCAGCGACGCACGGGCGCTGGTCAAGGGCATCCTGGACCGCAAGGAGAAGCTGATGGGCTTCGGGCACCGGGTCTACCGGGCCGAAGACCCGCGCGCCCGCGTGCTGCGCGCCACCGCCAAGCGCCTCGACGCGCCCCGCTACGAGGTGGCCGCGGCGCTGGAGCAGGCCGCGCTGGCCGAGCTGCGTGAGCGTCGTCCGGACCGGGCGATCGAGACCAATGTCGAGTTCTGGGCCGCGGTGATCCTGGACTTCGCCGAGGTCCCCGCGCACATGATGCCCGCCATGTTCACCTGTGGCCGGACCGCGGGCTGGTGCGCGCACATCCTGGAGCAGAAGCAGCTGGGCAAGCTCGTCCGCCCGGCCGCGATCTACACCGGCCCGGGCCCGCGCACGCCGGAAGAGGTGGCCGGCTGGTCCACCATCGCGCGCGACTGAGCCTCCCTCGCATCTGACCGGGCGCCGGTCGGCACACGGTGTGCCGACCGGCGCCTGGCTCATTCTCGGCTAATGGTCGCTTCACCTACTTGCTGCGCAATCGACCTGCGAGAACACGTTCAGCACGCACCGCCCTTGGTAGGGCGATACGATCCGGGCGAACGTGATCGGCAAGGGGTGGATTGTGCAGGACAACGGACTGTCGCGGCGTCGCCTTTTCGGCGTCTGCACTGCATTCGCGGCCAGCGTGATCACCGGATGTACTGCCGCACAGGGCGATTCAGCTCCCGTGCCGCCAGGTCGAGCAGCGGTCGAACCGCTCACCGCGCAACCGATCTCCACCGCGATCACCCCGCCCGCGACGGTGCCGCCCGCGGTCTCCCCCGCCGCGATCGCTGCCCGGCACGCGGGCGCGCAACCCCACACCTGGGGTGTCGCACTACCCGGTATCACCAGCAGTTTTCCCACAGCGGGCAAGCAGCTCGCGCTCACCTTCGACGCCTGCGGCGGACCCGGCAACAGCCAGCTCGACCAGGCTCTGATCGACCTGCTGATCGCCGAACAGGTCCCGGCGACCCTGTTCCTCAACAAGCGCTGGATCGACGCCGACCCCACCCGCGTCCAGCGCCTCGCCGAAAACCCGTTGTTCGAGATCGCCTCCCACGGTGTCGCCCACAAACCACTCTCGGTCACCGGCCGCGCCGCCTACAACATCCCGGGCACCGTCTCGGCCGAGGAGGCCGTGCACGAGGTGTGGGCCAACCACGAACGGATCACCGAACTCACCGGCAAACCACCGCGGTTCTTCCGCGCAGGCACCGCCCACTACGACGATGTCGCGGTCGCCATCGTCAACGAACTGGGCGAAACACCCCTCGGCTTCACCATCAACGCCGACTTCGGCGCGACGGCGTCAGCGGCCCAGGTCCGGCGCGCGATGAGCGCGGCCATCCCGGGCGGCATCGCCCTCGCCCACATGCACCGCCCGAAATCCGGCACGGCGGCGGGCATGGCCGCGGCGATCCCCGCACTGCGCTCGGCGGGCTACACCTTCGTCCACCTGTAGTCGCGGTTCTCACCGGAATTCGCGTAGCAACGCCGTAGCTCACCTTTGGCAACACAGGTTGTCGAGCTCCGGAAAACCTGGGTGAGCGGTAGCTCGTTCCGGTGGCTCAGGTCAGGGCGGAGAAGTCGATGGCGACGGAGCTGCCCCGGTCGACGGTGAAGAACGCGGCATCGAGGCGAGCGCCGAGTTCGATCTGGCCGACCGCGGCCAGTGGTACCGGCTGAATGAGGCGCACCCGCCATGGCGTCGGTTCGTCCCAGGCGCGGAGTTCGAGGTCGAGGCGCAGGACCGGATCGTCGCGGCCGGTGTAGTCGGCGGCGATCGGCGCTACCGCGAGCACGGTGGCCTCGGCACGCCTGCCGTTGGCCAGGATTTTGGCGGCCGCGCTCCGGCCGGACTGCGGGATCTCGGGCACGAACAGCACCACGCGCTCGCGGTCGCCCGGGTCGACCCGGCATCCGACGGTATCGCCGGGCTGCATCCATTCCAGGTCCTGGCTACGCACCCGCTGTCGCACCCGCGCGTCGTAGGCGAGCTCACCGGGCACCTGCACCCGCACGGAGAACCGGTAGCCGCATTCCCCGCGTCGCGACCGCACCGACATCACCGTCGCGGTGGCGGGTAACCCCCTGATCAGCAATTCCCGCCGGGAACTCTCGGCAAGCAGCCCCGGCCGCCTCCCGAACACCCAGGCAAACCGGTCGAGCAGGGTCCGACCGGGGTCGACCGCAACGAGGCTCATAGCAAAAGAGTAAAGCGAACGCCCTACTCACAAGGGCAAATTCCCCGCACTCCCGCACCACACCACACATCCGCGGTCGCGTCTCGTCGCGGACATCCACACCGCACCCGTGTTCGCGCGCTGCCTCTCGATACCGATGTTCGGTGTTCGGTCGGTACCGAACACCGAATCAGCTGACGGAAGGCTGGGTGCTCCGATCTGGTCCGATCACGATCCTCGAACAGCTCGTACCAGTAGTTCGTGGACGAGTTCGATGTCGTCGAGTTCGGTATCTACGCCTTCTGGAACTCTGCGGACAAGTTGAAGGGTGCCTGCCTTTCGCTTGCCGAAAAAGAGGTCCACATGTTGCTCGACGTCACTCTTGAGCTGGTCGCCGGCAGCCCCCAGTTGCGCGCGCGCCCTCGGACCACACACTCGATCCAGAGTGAGGCGGATGATATCGAGAAGGTCGGTGGAGGCCTTGTCGGTGCCACGGTCGAACGTTGACTGCAGTTTCATCGCGACCAGCGGTCCGGGTTCGGCGACCGCCACGATGATCTCATTTCCATCCTGAGCTCGGATGAGCACGGCGGTAGCAGTATCGGCGGCCCAAGCATGGGAGAGGACGTGAAGGCGGCCGGTCGGATCCTCCGGGAGCGGGTCGAAGTCTGCATCAGATACTTCGAGAATATCGACTTGGACTTCGCCCAGCGCTGTTGGAATGAGCACTCCCGCAGGTCCACTGGCCCGGCCGGTACTGGTCACGAGCACCTGCAATTGACTCGGCTCCCCGGCACGACGGCGGTTGACCGTGTCGAGATCGCTCGTCGCGCGATGCGGGCCGGACACCCGGCAGATGACGGCGAGGCCTCCGATGACAACAACGGGCTTGCCCGTGCGGGCTTGCGTTTCGGGAATGGCATGGACCAAGGCGGTCATCGATGCACCCGCAAGGTCCACGATCGGGCTACCAGACACGCCGGTGTCCTCGAGGTGGACTCCACAGGTCGAGGACCTCGCGGCCGCGGCCCGGGTCCTGCGCCAGATCCAACGCCACGAACAGCGGGTCGGCCAGCGGCCAAGAGCCACCCTGGCCGACCCTGTGGTGGCAAACGAACCCGAGCGGCGCGGCGCGCAGTGTGGCGGCCCGATCGGCGCGGCTACGCGCCGTGCCCAATAATTTCGCAGCCCGTCTCAGAACCCGTGGGTCTTGCACGTAAAAGTCGAGGGGGCTGTCTGCGCGCGCTGCGATCGGCGCTCCATACGCGGCGGCGGCATGTGTGTCGCTGAGTGCCCATCCGGAGCGGGCTAGATCGTCGCGATTGACCCTGAGCGCGTCATTGACGGATTGATCATCGGTCGGAATCTGTGCAACATCGACCGCCTCGGGCTTCCACGCCGACGCCAGTTCCCAGAACAGCTCTGGAATTGCCGGGAGGTTGTCGACACCGACGAGTCCGGCAGCGCGCATTCCGGATACGGCTGCAGACACTGAGCTCGGTGCACGACCGACCTCCTGGGCGAGCTTCCGAATGCGGGCAGGCTTGTCCGGGTCGAGCAGCATGAGGGCCGCCACCTCGATGCCAACCCGCCCGGCGAACGGGTCGGCTCCTCGGGGTGCGTCATGTGCTGGGACAACGTTGGTGTGGACAAACAATCCGGGCGCGCTGAGATGGAGTTGCCCCCGAAGGTCGAGCCAGCTCCACCCTGCCCGGCTCAGTCCAGCCCGCGCATCCTCGGTGATACGCGAAGCAACAACGATCGGCACGGCATGACTGCGCTCCGCAGGAGTTGTCGCATTCCGAACAAAGTTCGGGAGCTCTTTGGAGGACAACAGCGACACCCGCTTGATGTCGAGGGGCAGAGTGTGCCCGTCGGGAAGCCTCAAGTAGGCGTCCGGGACGACAGGTTCCCCATCTGAGCTCGACGGAACAACGACGGTCAAGCCGATAGGAGCCACAGCGTCAGCGAGCCTGACAATGGCCTCGTCCTCGTCTGGTGATCGCATCTCCCTATCATCGAGAATGTTCGGTGGTCGGTCAATACCGAACACCGAACATTCCAAACTCGTGGTGTCCCGCCTCACAGCACCACCCCCACCCCGACAACGCCAAGCCCCCCACCACTAAACTCACCCCCATGACCAGTGCGTTCCCGACCATTCCCGCCGACCTCAAGCCCGCCGACGGACGGTTCGGCTGCGGCCCGTCCAAGGTCCGCCCGGAGCAGCTGCAGTCCCTGGTGACTGTCGGCGCCTCGGTGTTCGGTACCTCGCATCGCCAGAAGCCGGTCAAGGACGTGGTCGCGCGCGTGCGCAACGGCCTGCGTGAGCTGTTCTCGCTGCCCGAGGGCTACGAGGTCGTGCTCGGCAACGGCGGCACCACCGCGTTCTGGGACGCGGCCGCGTTCGGCCTGATCCGCGAGCGTTCGCTGCACCTGACCAACGGCGAGTTCTCCTCGAAGTTCGCCTCGGTCGCCAAGGGCAACCCCTTCATCGGTGACCCGATCGTCGTCTCCTCGGAGCCGGGCAGCGCGCCCGAGCCCGTCTCGGACCCCTCGGTCGACCTCATCGGCTGGGCCCACAACGAGACCTCGACCGGTGTGTCCATCCCGGTCTCGCGTCCGGTCGGCTCGGAGAACGCCCTGATCGCCATCGACGCCACCTCCGGCGCGGGCGGCCTGCCGGTGAACATCGCCGACTCCGACGTCTACTACTTCGCCCCCCAGAAGTGCTTCGCCGCCGACGGTGGCCTGTGGATCGCGATCATGAGCCCGGCCGCGCTGGCTCGCGTCGCGGAGATCAAGGAATCGGGTCGCTGGACCCCGGAGTTCCTGTCGCTGCCGATCGCCATCGACAACTCCACCAAGGACCAGACCTACAACACCCCGGCGCTGGCCACCCTGCTGCTGTTCGCCGACCAGATCGAGTGGATGAACGCCAACGGCGGCCTCGACTGGACCGTCAAGCGCACCATGGATTCGTCCTCGCGCCTGTACTCGTGGGCCGAGTCGAGCTCCTTCGCCACCCCGTACGTCACCGATCCGGCGCACCGTTCGCAGGTCGTCGGCACCATCGACTTCGACGACGCCGTCGACGCCGCCCAGGTCGCCAAGATCCTGCGCGCCAACGGCATCGTCGACACCGAGCCGTACCGGAAGCTGGGCCGTAACCAGCTGCGCGTCGGCATGTTCCCGGCGATCGACCCGGAAGACGTGTCGCAGCTGACCCGTTCGATCGACTGGGTCGTCGGCCAGCTCTGAGATAAGACCGCAATCAGGGCCGGTGCCCGGTGAACCTTTTTCGGTTCGCCGGGCACCGGCCCTTTGCATGGAGTTCGCAACATTTGCTGACGAGCACTCGATCGCCCGGCGGTATTTGATGTTGATCCATCACCAAAATCCCTGCACACGACCAGGATTCGTGTGGTGAGCCGATCAGATTAGCGGGACCTGGCGTCCCGGTGCGCGATTTCGGTCGTGCGTGTCTGCTGCCGCGGGCAAGTAATGTGCACTACTGTCTAGGAAAGTGGGCGGTGTCGTAGCCGACGCGATAGGGAGGTAACGGTGCGTGAACTTCGAGTGATCGGGGTGACGCCCGACTCCACGCACATCGTGTGCAGTGACACCGAGTCCGGCACCAAGTTCCGGTTGCCCGCCGACGACAAGCTCCGCGCGGCGGCGCGCGGCGACCTCGCACGATTCGGCCAGATCGAGATCGAAACGGAAGCATCTATGCGTCCTCGCGATATCCAGGCCCGTATTCGAGCCGGAGCGTCCGTCGAGCAGGTCACGGCGGAGTCCGGGATGCCGGCCACCAAAGTCGAACGTTTCGCCTACCCGGTGTTGCTGGAACGCGCACGCGCCGCCGAACTGGCGCAGAAAGCGCATCCGGTCCGCCCCGACGGTCCCGCTGTGGAAACGCTGCACGAGATCGTCACCGCGGCTTTCGCCGAGCGCGGCCACACCATCGAACAGGCCGAATGGGATGCCTGGAAAGACGAAAAGGGTTTCTGGGTCGCCCAATTGCAGTGGCGCCACGGGCACTCCGAGATCGCGGCGCACTGGCGCTACCAGCCGGACGCGCACGGCGGCTCGGTGTCCCCGCTCGACGACCCGGCCAACGACCTGATCGATCCCGATTTCGGTCGCGCCCTACGCGGGCTCGCCACCATCCTGCCCACCCCGGCGGAGCAGGCCGCACCGGTCGTCGAACCGCCGACCCCGGTGGAGCCGCGCCCGCGCGAGCAGGTCGCCCCGACCGCGCGTCCGGCGAGCCGTCCCGCCCAGCCGACGCTGGACGAGTACTACGAGCAGCGCGCGGTCGCGGCCGGTGGTGGGGCGGCGGCGATTCCGGCCGCTCCGGTGCCCGCTGCGCCGATCCCGGCCGTTCCGGCTGTTCCGGCGACGCCGAGTCAGCCTGTGGCTCAGGCACAGGACAAGGAGCCGGCGGCGAAGGAACCGGCGCCGGAGAAGCCGGCCGCGAAGCCCGCCGCAAAGGCCAAGCGCGGCAAGGCGCCGATGCCGTCCTGGGAAGACGTCTTACTGGGCGTCCGCAGCTCCGGGCACTGAGTAGTTACCCACGCTCTCACTCCGGGCTCGACCGAATCGCCAGATCTCGCAAGGACATGGGTAACTCGCCGGGTACGAGCTGACGCGACTCGCTCCTGCCCGACAGCCGCCGACGCCGCGGGGCTACCCACCTGGGTCTGGCTCGAATACGCGGAGAGGCGGTGACTGTGCATTCTGCTTCCACCCTCTGGTATGTCGATACCCCGGATCCAGTGGCTGTATTGCGGGACCACCCCGAACCTGATCCGGCCGCCGCTGCCGCGTTGGTCGGGCAGTTGTATGCCGAGCACGATGTGCTGCCGATCATGATCGGGACGCTCAACGGGTGTGCCGCACCGGATCGGGACGAGGTCTACATCGGGTGCTATCCGGGGCTGACCGTCGTGTGCACGGCCGAGGCGGCGCTGGTGCGGCCGACGAAATTGCCGGATCTGCTGGTGCGGCCGCTCGCCTCCGAGCAGACCTATCTGGTGTCGTTCGACGAGACGCTGCACTGGGGTGCGTTCGCGCATTGGGAGCGGGGCGAATTCCGGCGCTCGTACAGTTCCACCCGGGTCGACATCCTGGAGAACGAAGGGCTGCCGATGGTGTGGGAGCGGCCGTTCTGGGCGGGTGAGCATCCCGTGCCGTGGTGGGGTGGCACGCATCCGGGAGCGCAGTCGCTGCCGTTCGATCCCCCCGACTTCGCCGACGCGGCCAATGCCGAATGGCTCGGCTTCCACTACCGCACGCCCGCCGAGCCGGGCGACCTCGCACCGGCCGACCTGGCGGTCTGCGGGTTCACGCTCTATCCGAAGGGCCAAGCACCGCAGCCCCAGCCCACACAGGGCGCGCGGCCGGGCGCGGCCACCCGGCGCAAGCGGGGCCTGTTCGGCTGGCTGCACCGCACCGACCGGGTGCTGTGACGGAACTCAGCCGCTGAGCTCCTCGACGATCACCGCCAGCCAGCCTGCCACCACGCCGATCGCCGCGCCGGCCAGCACCCACCGCACCACCGGCGTGAACCGCCAGCGCCACGCCGTCGGCGCCACCCCGATCGCGGCGACCAGATTCACCGCGACCGCCAGCAGCGGATGCACCGCGGCCAGCGCGGCCCCGAACGCGTAGACCGCGACCGCGCCGAGCACCGCGACCAGCACCACCACGGTGCAGCCCGCCACCCAGGGCACCGAATCCGGTTGGGCGCGATAGGGACCGTCCGGCTCCTGCCTCACGATGTCCGCACCCGCTCGTAGAAGGCCATCGCCGCCGCGGTCGCCACGTTCAGCGAATCGGTGCCGGGCGACATCGGGATCCTGGCGCGAACATCGGTGGCGCGCATGGCTTCCTCGGTGAGTCCGGGTCCCTCCGCGCCGAGCAGCAGCGCGACCCGCTTGCCCGTCATCGCCGTCGCCAGATTCACCGCGGCCGGATCCGGGGTCAGCGCGATGATCTGGAAACCGCGCTCGCGCAACAGGTCGAGGCCACCCGGCCACGACGGCAGCTGCGCGAACGGCACCCGCAGCACGTGTCCCATCGAGACCCGCACCGCGCGCCGGTAGAGGGGATCGGCGCACCGGTCGCCGAACAGCACCGCGTCCGCGCCGAGGCCCGCGGCATTGCGGAACATCGAGCCCAGGTTCTCGTGGTCGTTGACGCCTTCGAGCACCGCGACCGTGCGTGCGCCGTCGAGCACCTCGGCGGGCGTCAGCTCGGCCGGGCGCGGCGCGACGGCGAGGACACCGCGGTTGAGATGGAAGCCGACCACCTCGGCCATCACCTCGGCACTGGCCCGGTAGTACGGGATGTCGCGGCCTGCCAGGTCCCCGGCCAGCGGCTCGTAGCGTTTCCCGACACCGAGCAGCGCGCTGGGGGTGAACCGGGAGCCGAGCATGCGCTGCACGACCACCACGCCCTCGGCGATGACCAGGCCTTTCCGCCCCGGCAGGTCCGGCCTGCGGTCGGCGGAGGACAGGTCACGGAAGTCGTCGACCCGAGGGTCGGCGGGGTCGTCGATGTCGATCACTTCGGCCACTGGACAATCCTGGCATGATGGACGTATGAAGATCGTGCAGTTGATCTTGAATATCCTGTGGGTGATCCTGTGCGGCTTCTGGATGGCCCTCGGCTATCTGCTCGCGGCACTGATCTGCTTCATTCTCATCATCACCATTCCGTTCGGCATCGCCTCGTTGCGGCTCGCCGGATACGTGCTGTGGCCGTTCGGCCGCACGGTGGTCGACAAACCAACCGCGGGCGCCGGCTCGCTGATCGGCAACGTGATCTGGTTCATCTTCGCGGGCTGGTGGCTGGCGATCGGCCACATCGTCACCAGCGTCGCGCTGGCGATCACGATCATCGGACTGCCGTTCGCCTGGGCGAACCTCAAGCTGGTCCCGCTGTCGCTGTTCCCGCTCGGCCACGAGGTCGTCGACGCCGACGACGCGCGCGCCGCGCACTGATCACTCGGATTCGGCGACGATCTGGTTCATGATCTCGACGGCCCGGTCCAGGATCTCGATCTGCTCGGGCTCCAGGCGCGAGAGCTGATCGGTCATCCACGCCTCGCGGGCATGCGTCTCGTCGGCGACGAGCGCGCGCCCGGCCGGTGACAGCGACACGATGATCTGCCTGCCGTCGGTGGGGTGCGGACGGCGTTGCACCAGATCCAGGTCCGACAGGGAGGCGATGACGCGCGTCATCGACGGCGGCTGCACCCGCTCCTTGCCTGCCAGCGCCCCCGGCGTCATCGCGCCATCACGCGCCAGCGTCGCCAGAGCCGACAGCTGGGTGAGCGAAATCTGCGCGTCGGCACGGCGGCCGCGCAGATGTCGCGTGAGCCGTACGACGGCCAGTGAGAGATCACCGGCCAGGGCACGGACGTCCGATGGCGTTGTCACAGTGCAGAACTCTACGGTACGGCCGCGCCCCCTGACGGGTTTCACGCGGCTACTGTTTGGGTATGGATATCGGCCACGTCAGTTCCGAGATGCCCGCGCTGCCTCGCCGTCTGGTAGATCCGCGGCCGGTCGTCGCCGTCGGTTTCGTCGCCTGGCTCGTGGCTGCGGTGCTGGTGTGGCTGAATCCGGCCTGGTCAGAGGCCCGGTCGGTGTGCCTGATGGGCCTCGCGGTCGGCGTGCTCGGCCTGTCGATCTTCCTCGCGCAGCGCCGGTCGGCCCGGCGCGGCGACAAGGGCGCCCAGGTGGGGCTGCGGACCGACTAACCGGTCACCTCGAATTCGGCGCTCGTCCCGGTGACCGGACGCAGCGCCCCGTCGGCGCCCAGCGCGTCGGCGTAGTGCACGAACCGGTGCACCCCCGGTGTGGCCGCCGTGGGGATGTCCCAGGTGAATCTGGCGATCGAGATCGCGTCGCCTTCCTTGCGCCAGTGGAATCGCACGTCCCACTCCCCCTCGTTGGCCACCCGTGTCCAGTCGCCCGCGCCCGTTCGGCGCTGCACCACCAGGAACGTGTCGCCCCGGCGCGGATTGTGTTTCGGATGGGCCGAGACGAACTCGACCGCCACCCGCTCCCCGCGCCGGCTCTGCGCGGGCGGCTGCACGAGGACATCGCCGAAGGCGCGGCCCTGCGGTGTCGCGTCCGGGCCGGGGGTCGAGGCGAGGTTCGGTTGCAATGCCGAGACATCGCGGGGCGCCGGACCCCGGCCGATCGCCCCGCCCGCCACGAACGCCGCGGCGAGCCGGGTGAATTCCTGGAGGTAGGCGCCCAGCGTGTAGCGCCCGAACAGGGTCGAGGCGCCCTCGTACTGCTGTGCGTCGTACTCCTCGGGCGTGGTGACGTATTCGTGGTAGGAGTTCGCGTAGCCCTGCAGCAGCACCTGTTCCGGGTCGACGCCGAGCGCCGCCGCCACCGCCCGGCGCACCCGCAGACCGGCGACGATGGTGAATTCAGCACCGGCGGCGGCCAGATACAGCCCGCCGATGCGGATCAGCTGGATCGGCACCACATTCGGCACCCACGGCACCGGCGGGAGCAGACCGAGCGGCACCGCGATCGCCTTGGGCGCCTGGGCATCCGCGAGCCAGGCCGGATGCGGCTGGTCGATCCCGCCGAGGAAGTCCACCAGCGGATTGCGCACGCCCTCGGGAATCGGTCCGCCGGGCAGGCCGGGACCGTCCTCGACGCTGCCCGCGATCAGCGAGACACCGGCGGCGGCGGGCGAGGTGCGCCGCGGTGCGCCGTCAGGAGTGAAGCGGCCGTCGACGGTGACATCGGCCAGGTCGATGTAGCACAGCAGCGAGTCGACCGCGCCTGACATCGCAACAGCTTGCGCTGCGGCCCTTTTCGACGCCGCGTACTGGCGTTCGCCGAGGATCCGGGTGTTCTCGAACTCGTCGGTGGTCGGCCCGTCGCCCGGGGCGAGGTTGAGATTGGGCGACATGTCACCGGCATTGGTCTGTGCGAACGCGGCGATATAGGACGGCGGACCGTCCAGATGTCGCACGCCGTGTTCGATGTGCTCGGCGGCGAAGCTGGCGTAGCCCTTGTTGTCCGAGCTGATCAGGCGGTTCGCGTTGGTCATGGAGGTGTTGTGGGTGGCGAACCAGGTCAGCGCGCCGACCTCGCGGCCCGCCCTGATGAAGACCAGCGTGGTCACCGCCGGGTCGACGGCGCCGGGGAACACCGCGCGCTCGGCCTCGGGATTGCGCTCGAAGGCGACGCGGGACCGGTTCACGCTGGCATCGTGCAATTCGGTGCGACCCAGCGCGATCGCGCCCGGCCCGAAGTCGGCGTCGGCCGCGGCGATCGCTTCGACGATGCCGTCGACCTCGGCGTCGTACACCTGCTGCTGAAACCCGAGCGTCGCCAGCGTGTAGGCGTAGTCGTGCGCGGAACCACCACAACTGGAATGGGTGTGGGTGGAGGTGAGCACGACATTTCGCTCGGTATAGCGATCGCCGAATCGCTGTGCGAGCGCGAACAGTACACCGCGATGGACCGACCCGAACACCGCGCCGTTCTCCACCGATACGTAGGCGATCCGATTTCCGCCCGCCCCGATCACGAACGCGCGCGCCCGCGGGCGCAGATGAATTCCGGCGGTGGCCTGATCGAGTTGCGAGTAGCCCATCATGCCGCATTCCGCGGCGGGTCCGGTGAGATCGGCGATACCGAGACCGAATTCGAATCCGTCCGGTTTCGGATTCGCGTGCGCGGTGGGCGTTCCCGTGCCGGCGATCACGGAGACGGCCGGGACGGTGGCCATACCCAGCGCCGAAGCGGTGAGGACGGTACGGCGGGACATGGGCATCAGGCGACTCCTTCGCAACTTCCGTTTCGGAGACAACCACACCAACTGGTCAGATGTCCAGAACTTTCTCGCGGACCGGCGAATTGACTGTTTGCCACGCGAGCGCTTAACTCGCACACGTGTCCTCCCGATTGAGCGTCGAAGAACGACGAGCCCACCTGATCGAGGCAGCGATCGGTCTCGCCGAGAAAAAGGGCGTTGCGGGCGTGACCACCCGCGATGTCGCCCAAGCGGCAGGTGTCTCGCTCGGTGTGGTGCATTACTGTTTCGAAAACAAGGACGCGCTGATGACCGAGCTGGTCAAAGCGTTGTCCATGGAATTGCGCGATTCCGTCGATGCGGATGATTCGATCTGGGCCGATGCCGGAACAGGAAAAGAAGCGCTTCAGAAATTGGTGCGCGGCGCACTGGAACTGATGTGGCGCAACATCGAGGCCACCCCGGAACGTCAGCTGCTCACCTACGAAACGACAACCTACTCGCTGCGCGAGGGTGAGACGACACCGGCCAAGATCGCGATCGCCCGCGAGCAGTACGCGTTCAACGACAGCACCGTCGCCGACGTGATGGACCACTGCCGGGAAGCCACCGAAACCACCTGGAACACTCCCATCACGGAGCTCAGCCGGTTCATCCTCAACGTCATCGACGGCATCGTGTTGCGCTGGCTGGTCGACGACGACAGCGAGGCCGTGCAGTCCCAACTCGATCTGCTCGCCGAGATGGTCACCGCGCACGCGCGTTAGCCGCGCGGTACCTGGACGTGCACGGCGTCGTCGGTGTGCCACCACGGCACCCGGACGGTGCCCGACAGCGCGCCGCGCAGGTACACCTCGAGTGTGTCGTGCAGGACCAGAGCGCCTCGGGTGTCTGCCGGTGACCACAGCTGACGCAGCACCACGCCCAGCGGGTCGGCGGCCCAGGTGGTTCGTCGGCCGGTGCCGAGCACCTCGGCGCTGAGCTCCTCCGAGACCAGGGGCAGATCGAGCAGGGAGGCGAGTGCGCCCGCATGGGCGGTGTCGCCGGCCACCAGTCGCTCGGGCGGGACTACCAGGCCGAAGCAGGGCTGGTCGAGGACCATGGCGGCGCCCGCGTCGACGACCGCGCCGGACAGGGCACGGACCTGCTCGGGGAGATCCAGTTCTCGGGGGTCGAGCGCGCCGGTTTCGACGGCGGCGGCCAGGCGGGCGTGGGTGTGGGCGATGACTTCGGGCGACGGGGTTTTCGACGGGTCGGCGAGGGCGTCGAGGAGCTCTTCCGCGAGTTCGGCCGACATCACGTCCGGGCGGACCAGGATCGGGCGCAGGACGTCCAGATCCGGCCCTGCGATGCCGTCGACGTCGAAAGCCGGGAGCAGTCCTGCGAATTCGTCGTCTGCGGGGTGCCGGAGGCGGCCGAGAGCGATGCCGTCGATGTGGGCGTGGCGGTGCAGCCACCAGGCGGTGTAGCCGTCGCGGTCGGCGAGCAGGGCGCGGGTGCGCGGCTCGGACAGCAGGTGGCGAAGCGCTGTGGGCCAGCGGTTTTCGTCGACCAGATCGAGGTCGCGGACGGCGGCGAGCTCGCGGGGATCCGCGGAAAGACTGTCCCACCAGTCGTGTTCGTCGTCGAGGTCGTGGTCGGGGCCGATCGGGTCGGGGTCGGTGAGGACCGCGAAGTCCCAGCCGACGCCGATCGCGCGCAGGGCCTGTTCGCCGTACTCGGCGACCACATCGTCGGCGACGGTGCCGAACGGCGAGTCCGCTTCCAGGACGGCGGCCAGCGGGGCGCCGGGGAGCAGCAGTTCGTCGGCGGGGCGCAGTTCGCCTGTCTCGTCGGGCAATTCGAGCAGACCGAGCCAGGCGGGCAGCATCTCCGGTGTGGCGAACGGGGCCAGGTGCAGGACCGCGTCGACGGTGTCGGGGTCGGCCGGGTCGTGCTCGAGCAGGTCGCGCAGGCCCGGATCGGTGAGCAGGTCCTCCGCGGTGGCGCTGCGGGCGCCGAGGCGGGCCAGCAGGGCGTGCGTGGCGTCCGGGTGGACCAGGCGGGCCCAGTGCACCGGGACAGCGACGGTGAGCTGGTCGTCTAGCACGACCGTGCGCGGCCCGGTGACGAGCCTGCCGTCCGCCAGCGGCACCGCGAGCGCACCGAGCTCCTCGGCGGTCACGGTGTCGACCACGAACGGTTCGAGCGCGGCGTAGAACCGCTGCCACCAGTGCGGTTCCCGATGCAAGCCGCTCGACAGGTCGGCCAGGGCCGCGGGGCCGAGACGATGCACGTCGAGGACGGACAATTTCTCCTGCTGAGCGCGGCCGGACAGCTCCGGGATCACCAGGGGGCCGGTGATATCGGCGAGAAGGGTCGCCAATTCCGGCGTGAGGTCGGGGAATACGCTCGCGCGGGTGGGGATGCTGCCGGGAGTTTCTGCGCGGGTGCGCGGCGTCTGAGTGGGGCTGCCCTCGGTGAATGCATGGAGCTGCGCCGGTTCCAGCTCGCTCGGTTCCAGTTCCCTCGGGTCCAGCGCGGACGGTTCCAGCTCGGCGCGGGGAGTGGGGCAGACAGGGAGCCAAGGGTGGGCGCGGAGTTCGGTGATGACGGCTTCGCGGAGGAGGCCGTCGGCTTCGCTGCGGGCGAACCCGGGAGCCGGGACCAGGACGAGGCGGTCGCGGGGTGGGAGGGCGCGGGCGAAATCGGCGTAGCCGGTGGCGATCTCGGTGAGACGGGCGCCGGGCAGGAGGCGGCGGCGATCGGGCTGCATGGGGATGTCGGCGACCAGGGTCGCGGGGAGGGACAGTTCCTCGTCGGAGCGGGTCGGGGCGCGCAGGACGTCAGGAGCGGTGGCGACGGGACGTCCGTCGCGCAGGGGCAGCAGCCAGCGGGCCCTGGGGGTGCTGTACTGCCACCAGCGCTGGGTGATGCCACTGGACTGGGTGATGGCCAGCTCGGTGAGGCCGTCGACGCCGAGGTCGGTGACGGTGCTGCTGAACTCCGCGTCAGCGATCCGGATGCGGTGCAGGGCAGGGAGTTCCAGGAGGAGGTCGGGTGCTTCCGCGCGCATCGCGTCGAGCAGGGCGTCCGCGTCCACGTCGTCGCGCAGGTGGACGACGATCTCGGTATCGGCGCCGGTGACCGGGGTGGTCGGTACCGGCCAGGCCAGGCGTAGCACCGGTGGCGCGATCGCCGCCAGATCGTCGGGGACCTGGATTCCGATGTCGTGCAGTGCGTTCAGCGTCGCGACGCGGGAGAAGCGGATCGATCCGGTCGTGGAGCGGACTTCGATCTCGTCGCCGACGGACCGCACCGCTGTGAAGCCGACACCGAACCGCCCGACCTGCTCGACATCGGCCTTCCCCGAAGCCCGCAGTGCGGTCAGCGCGTGCACACCGGAAACATCCAGCGGCACACCCGTATTGGCGACATGCAGGCGCCCGTCGAGCACCCGCACGCTCAGCTCACCCGCCACCCCCGCCTTCGCGGCGGCATCGGCGGCATTCTGCGCGAGCTCGGTGAGCACCCGATCCCGGTAGCCCGCGGCCACCAGATCCGCCTCACTCGCACTGTCCTCACGAAGCCGAGTCGGCGAATCCCGCCAGGCGGCAAGCACTCCGGCACGCAGCTCCGCGGTGCCGAAGGGGTCCGCCGAACCGTTCAGCGCGCCACCGACGATCCGTGCTCACTCACCGAATCGCCCGCACCCGCAGCACCGGACTCACCGCCCGCAGCCTCCTCAGCCTGCGCACCGTTCGCGGTACCCGACTCAGCCGACTCCACCGCGATGCCTTCGCCGCCCGTTTCGGAATCACCCACAGCCGCAGCACCCGAAGCAGATTCGGCCAGGATGCCCTCGGCGCCGGTAGCAGGGTCGCCCGCCGTCGAATCGGCGTCAGCCTTCGCAGCCGAGGCGTTGTCGACAGCGCCTGCCTCGGCGGCAGTTTCAGCGCCGGGAGCCTGCGCCTCCGTGGCAGCGGTCTCGCCGGACTTCGCTTCATCACCCGATGCAGCGCTCTGCGCAGCTGCGGCAGGTTCAACATTCGATGCTGCCTCGGTGGCCGGGGCAGCCGCAGCGACAGTCTCCGCAGCCGGGGCGGACACGGCTTCCGAGGTCAGCTCCGCGGCCACGACCTCGTCGGCCGACTCCGGGCGGGCACCTTCGGCGAGCGCCGCGCGTTCGGCGGCGGCCGCGTCGGCAGCTTCCGCCTCGGCGGTCTCCTGCGACTCGGTGGGCTGTGCGGGCTCGACGGCGGCCGCTGCCTCGGCTTCGGCCGCAGGCCGCACGATCTCGACGAAATCCACGGCGTGGTCGTCGAAGGCTTCGTAGCGGGGCGAACCGTTGCCGCTGGGGGCGACCACGTCGGAGTGGGCGCCGCAGCCGTATTCGATGTGGACGACGTGGCCGTCGGCGCCCATCGCGTTGCCGCAGACGCCGAAGGACTCGCGCAGGGCGCCTGCCAGGGGCAGGTAGAAGCCGCACAGGCCGCAGGTGGAGGGGGCGGCCTTGGCCATCTCGGTGTCGGGGCCGAACTCGGTGTACCAGCGCTGGGCGGCTTCGAGGCGGCCTTCGAGGCTGAGCACCTGGGTGCGGCCGAGGCCGATCTCGTAGGCGACCTCGTCGACGATCGGGTCGCCGGTGGCCACATAGCCGGGGACCAGGCGCGGATCGTCGGCGGGCGGGGCCAGCAGGTCGCCGGGGCCGAGGTCGCCGGGGCGCACGCGCTGCTCCCACGGGATGAAGTCGGGGGAGATCAGGGCGTCGGGGCCCGGCAGCAGCGCCGACTCGCTGACCGTGGCGTACTCGGCCTCCGGCGGCGCGGCGACGACGACGGCCCACTGCCAGCCGCGGTAGCCGGGCAGGGTCGCCTCGAACCGGTGGGTGGCTGCCGTCTCGTCCTCGGCACTCACCCCCAGATGGACTCCTACCCCGTCGGGTTCCAACTCGACGAGCGCACGACGTGCGACTTCGGCCGCATCGGCCAGAACAGGACGCACGCCGGACTCCGAAACAGATACTGCGCTCACGGCATACATTTTGCCGTATGAAGTGCAATCGGAGTTCGTTGGCCGTCGCAGTGCTGGTCAGCCTGCTCGGCGCGGCGGCTTGCGGCGGCTCGGAAGAGCCTGGCCCGCCGCGCTGGCGCGTGGAGGTGATCGGCTCGTCACCGCACGATCCGGGCGCATTCACCCAGGGTCTCGAGGTCGTCGACGGCGTCCGCTACGAGAGCACCGGCATGTGGGGCGTGTCGAGCGCGCGGGCCGCCGACCAGGCCACCGGCGCCGAGACCGCGCGCGTCGACCTGCCGGATCCGATGTTCGGGGAGGGAATGACCAGGGCGGGCGCCATCGTCTGGCAGCTGACCTGGAAGGACGAGGTCGCCATCGCGCGCGACCCGGTCACCCTGGCCGAGACCGGCCGCACCCGCTACGAGGGCGAGGGGTGGGGCCTGTGCGCGCAGCCACAGCGGCTGGTGATGAGCGACGGCACGCCCACCCTCACCTTCCGCGATCCGGTGACCTTCGCGAAAACCGGCTCGGTGACCCTGACCGGCTACCGCGACCCGAAGCCGAACGAGCTGGACTGCGCCCCCGACGGCACGGTGTACGCCAACAACTATCCCTCCGACGAGATCCTGCGCATCGACCCGGACACCGGCCAGGTGCTCGCCGTCATCGAGGCGGGCGGCTTGCTCAGCCGCGGCGAGCGGGCAGGCACCGATGTCCTCAACGGCATCGCGCATCTGCCGGGCACCGACCGGTTCCTGCTCACCGGCAAGTACTGGCCGCGCCTGTTCGAGGTGCGGTTCGTGCCGAAATGACGCGATGTGGCCGACACTGCCGCGCCGCGAGTGAACGCCGTGCGCGCGCGTGCGCCAGAATTGGACTGTGACTACGCCCCGCGAACCATCCGGTCCCGACCGTGGTCGCCGGGACGGTAACGCCGCGGGCGCCCCGCCCGGCCGACACCCCGGCTTCGGGCAGTACCCGCCGCGTGCGGGTCATGACGAACAGCCGCGGCGGCCGTCCGCACCGCGCAAGGTCTTTCCCCGCCCCGACTCGCCTGATCCGCCGACGGTCAGGTCGCGGAGCCTGTTCCGGCGCAAGGCCGACCCCGCTGCCGCGGCAACTACACCGCTGCGTGGCGCTCCCGGCCCGAACCCACCACAGGAGCGGGGCCGGCCGGCCGACGACAAACGCGCCGCCGCGCCGCCGACCCGCCCGCTCCCCCGCGACGAAGAACCCGTCGACGACGAGGTCCAGCAGCGGATTCCGCGCAAGCTCACCGTGACCCGCGTCGCGGCCATGCGCAGCAGGGAACTCACCGAACGCGGCTTCGCGACCTTCCAGCGCGCCGCCAAGGCCGACGGCGCCGACCAGTCCGGCCTGACCGCGCTCACCTACGCCACGATGGCCAACTTCGCGCTCGACGCCGCGATCGCCGTCTCCCTGGCCAATACCTTGTTCTTCGCCAGCGCCACCGCCGAGTCCAAGACGAAGGTGGCGCTGTACCTGCTGATCACGATCGCCCCGTTCGCGATCATCGCGCCGCTGATCGGGCCGCTGCTCGACCGGTTGCAGCGCGGTCGAAGGCTGGCACTGGCGACGACGTTCGGGCTGCGCGCGATCTTCGCGGTGCTGCTGATCGTCGAGATCGACACGTGGGGGCTGTATCCGCTGGCCCTGTGCATGATGGTCGGCTCGAAATCATTCGCGGTACTCAAGAGCGCGGTCACGCCACGAGTGCTGCCACCGGATATCGATCTGGTCCGCACCAACTCACGATTGACCGTGTTCGGCCTGGTCGGCGGCACTATCGGCGCAGGTGCGCTGGCCGCGCTCGCCGCGCTGATCGCCGGCTCCACCGGCGCGCTGGTGCTGGCCACCGGCATCGCCATCGCCGGCGCGTACCTGAGTCTGCGGATTCCGTCGTGGGTGGAGGTCACCGAGGGCGAGGTGCCCGCGACGCTGAGCTATCACGGCCCCGACGCGCACACCGAGGTACTGGAGCCGGGTACGGAGTCGTCGGTGCCCGCCAGGAAGCGGCGTCAGCCGCTGGGCCGGGCGGTGGTCACCGGGCTGTGGGGCAACAGTTCGATTCGCGTGCTCACCGGTTTCCTGACCTTCTACATCGCCTTCGTCGCCAAGGGTTCCGGCGGCAGCCCGACCGAGCAGGCGGCCATGCTCGGGGCGGTCGGCGCCGCGGCGGGCTTCGGCAACTTCGGCGGCAACGCGACCGGCGCCCGGCTGCAACTCGGCAGGCCATCGCTGGTGGTGCTCGGCTGCACCGCCGCGTGCGCCGCGGTCGCGCTGTTCGCGATGCTGACCGGCAATCTGTTCGGCGCGGTTTTCGCCGCGCTGGTCGCTTCGGCGGCGAGCGCTTTGGCGAAGGTGTCGCTGGACGCCGCGATCCAGGACGACCTGCCGCCGGAGTCCATCGCGTCCGGTTTCGGCCGGTCGGAGACGGTATTGCAGCTGAGCTGGGTGATCGGCGGGGCGGCCGGTGTGCTGTTGCCGATCGAATTCTGGAAGGGTTTCGCGGTGATCAGCGTGGTCCTGGTTGCCGGGCTGATCCAGACCTTCGTCAGCTACACCGGGCATTCCCTGCTGCCGGGTCTCGGCGGCAACCGTCCGCAGCACGCCGAGCAGGAAGTGCCGACAACCCATCCGTTCCGGGCAGGCCCCGGTGCGGTTCCGCGAGGGACAGGAGACCCCATCCGGTGAGCAAGCTCAACGTCCGCACGATCGTCGCGCTGGTCGCGGTCGGCCTGTTCGCCGTCGCCGCGGTGACCGCCGGGCTGGTCGCGTACGCCGTGTCGAAGGCGCCCGAGCACCAACCGCAGATCACCGCGTTCGCGCACGGCGAGACCATCACCGTCGACCCGTTCATGTACTGCACCGTCACCATGCAGGACTGCCGGTACGGCGAGATGGCCGAGCTGCCGGTGCAGTCGGGCAAGCCAGTGCAGATCTCGCTGCCGGACCAGATCTCCGAATCGCCCTGGCTGGTGCAGCTGATCTACCAGCGTCCCTCCGGCGAGCAGGTCGACCGGGTGCTCAGCTTCGCCGACTACCCCGCCGGCATCCGCGCGCTCACCGTCGAATCCCAGCCCGAACCGGACCTGCGCCTGATCGGCATCGAGGTGCAGCTGCCGATCCTGGCCCGCGACACCGCCACCGGCCGCGAGAGCTACATCCCGCACGCCGCCTGGTCGATCGCCACCCCGGAGGTATAACGCCGAAAGCCCCGGCCTCGCAGGGAGGCCGGGGCAACAGAGCCGGAGCTAGTGGTCGAGTTCGCGGGCGACCGCGCGGACGACCTCGGAGATGCGCTGGGACAGCTTGCGATCCGGGTACTTGCCCCGGCGGAGGTCCGGCTGGACCTTGGTCTCGAGCAGCGTGATCATGTCCTCGACCAGGCCGTGCAGCTCGTCGGGCGACTTACGCGGGCCCGCGTCCTTACGGGCGGGCTGCTGAGACTGGTTGCCGCGCACGGTCGGCGGCGCCTCGAGCAGCTTCAGGCTGAGCGCCTGCGGGCCACGACGGCCCGCGGCCATGCCGAATTCGACGCGCTGTCCGGGCTTGAGCCCTTCGACGCCCTCGGGCAGCGCGGAGGAACGGACGTAGACGTCCTCGCCCTCGTCTTGGGAAAGGAAGCCGAAGCCCTTTTCGACGTCGTACCACTTCACCCGGCCGGTCGGCACTGCGCTCACCCGTTCATCATTCGACACCCGGACCCTTGTGGTCCGGGTTACTTCGTACTCTTTGTCGCGAAAAGAACGCGCCCCACAACAAGGCAGGACGCGATGTGTCCAGAGTCTACCCCGGTGGCCATACCGCGAGCACATCAGTTTTACGGTGCAACGGTGACCAACACACCTCCGCCCGCGGGCGGCCCCCGGCGTCCCAGTGATCGCCTGCTGCAAATCGCCGTCGCACTGTTCGGGATCGGGATCCTGGCCGTGGTCGCGATCTTCGTGACGCCGATCGTCTCCGACAGCTCACCGGGACTGTGGTTGTACGGCCTCGCGATGCTCGCGCCGGTAGGTTTCCTGCTCGGCCTCGTGTTCGCGTTGTGGTCGGGCCGTCGCGCGCGTTGACGCGTCAACCGGTTACCCCGATGGATCGATGCCAAGACAATGGTGTGATCCTCATCACATAACAGCATGGTCACGAAGTGAGCGTGCAACCGTCGCGCACACGCGGCACCCCGACTACCTGCGCGGACGCCTCCGGGATCACCCTGAGACCACCCCGATACCCCTCCGCACACGCCGGTTACCAAATAGTGACTTTCCCCGCTGTCCGTCGTACCGTTTCTCTCAGCCGGGGCAACCCCCGGAACCACCGGCCCGCCGCACCGAACCTCACCCCGCGGGTACCGGACCCCGATTGGAATCAGGGGTGAGGGCGGACCGGGAGACCTCTCAGTCCGGACCACATGCAGGTGCGCACGAGAGGAAGAAACCCGATATGAGTGGACGCCACCGCAAGCCGACTTCCACCGGCCGCACTGTCGCCAAGGTCGCCGTCACCGGCGCGATCATCGGCACCGCCAGTGCAGCTTTCGCAGGAAACGCCAGCGCGGCCCCCGACTCCGACTGGGATCGCCTCGCGCAGTGTGAAGCCGGCGGCAACTGGGGCATCAACACCGGCAACGGCTACCAGGGTGGGCTGCAGTTCTCGCCCTCCACCTGGAACGCACACGGTGGTGGCGAGTACGCCGCCACGGCCAACCAGGCCACCCGCGAACAGCAGATCGCGGTCGCCGAAAAGGTTCTCGCCTCGCAGGGTTGGGGCGCATGGCCCTCCTGCTCGTCCAAGCTGGGCCTGAGCAGCGGCCCGACCGAGCGCATCGCTCCCTCGGCCCCGAGCTGGGCCCCGCAGGTCAACGTCCCGCAGGTGCAGGATCCGAGCCAGGAAGTCTTCCAGGCCGTCGACCGCGCGCTCACCGTCGTGCAGCAGCAGGGTGTCGCCGTGCCCCAGCAGGCGCTCGATTTCTTCAACTCGGCCAAGGGCACTCAGCTCGACCCGGCCGTGATCGACTTCTTCGAGGCGAACAAGGGTCTGCTGCCCTCCTGATCGCCCCCGCAGACAACAAGAGCCCGCATCCCCTCAGGGATGCGGGCTCTTGTCTTTCCCGAACTAAACCCGGTTGATGACAGTCTGCGGGTGGATGTACGGCAGCTTGGCCGCCGGGACGGGAAACTCGGTGTCCTCACCGAAGGGCGAGAGATTACCGGCGCGGGTCGACGACAGTTCGGTCACGGCGTGCTCGCCGTCGGCCACCTGCGGCCAGCCGTTGTCGACGTAGGGTTTCTTCGATTTGTTCACCACGGGCTCATTCTGGCATACGCACAAAGTAGGCTGGATCGGATGATCGCGACGGACTCCCTCGCCGATTGGCTCGGTGCACGCACCGACGCCCAGCTGGTGAAACTGCTGCAGTTGCGACCCGATCTGGCGGTGCCGCTGCCCGCCTCGATGTCGGTGCTCGCGGTGCGCGCCCAGCAGCGGGCCTCGGTGCTGCGCGCCGCCGACGATCTCGACACGCTCGAGTTCGCGATCATCGAGGCGCTCACGGCCAACGAGGATGCGCGCACCATCGGCACCGCGATCACCCCGCTGTCCAAGACCACCCTGCACGCGCAGCTCAAGGACCGGGTCACCAAGACCGCGTTCACCGCCGCACTGACCCGCCTGCTCGACCGCGCGCTGGTCTGGCAGACCGGAGACGGCCTGCACTTGACGCCCAGCGCCGCCGAAGCCCTCCCCTGGCCCCTCGGCGCGACGACGGCGCTGCCGGACGCGCTCACCGAGCCCGAGGTCACCTCCGCGCTGGCACAGGCGAGTCCGGCCGAACGGGCGCTGCTGGAGAAGCTGGCCACCACGGGCCCGCGCGGGCGCACCAGGGACGCCGCGCCCGGGACGCCCCCCGACCGTCCGGTGCCGCGTCTGCTCGAGGCCCGGCTGCTGCACCGGATCGATGACGAGACGGTCGAACTGCCGGTGACGGTCGGCCAGGTGCTGCGCGGCGAACCGGTCACCGACCCGCACGCCCTCGCCCCGCCCAAGCCGACGCTGACCAAGCACGCGCCCGCCGAGGTGAACGCGGTCGGCGCAGGCGAAGTCGGTGAGCTGCTGCGCGATTGCGCCGATCTGCTCGACGCGCTGGGCCGTCTGCCCGCCCCCGCCCTGCGCGCCGGCGGACTCGGCGTGCGCGAATTGCGCAGGCTGGCCAAGCAGACCGGCGTCGACGAGCAGCGCACCGGCCTGCTGCTGGAATTGCTCGCCGCCGCGAAGCTCGTCGAGAAGGGCCTGCCCGAGCCGACACCCGAACTCGACACCACCGACGACTTCTGGGCCCCGACCCCCGCCGCCGACGCCTGGCTCGACGCACCGCCCGCGACCCGCTGGGTGCTGCTGGCACAGGCCTGGCTGGACCTGGACCGCATGCCCTGGATGATCGGCCTGCGCGACGCCGCCGACAAGCCGATCGCCGCGCTCTCGGCGGAGCTGCGCGTGCCGCACGCCGTGCGTGACCGGCACGCGATCCTCGGCCTGCTCGGCGAGTACCCGAGCGGCTCCGCGCTGTCCGCGTCCGATATCGGCAGGCTGCTGGCCTGGCGGATGCCGCGGCGGCGCAGGCACTTCCGCCTCGACGCGGTCACCGCGACCCTCGCCGAGGCCGCCACGATCGGCATGCTCGGCCGCGGCGCGCTCGACTCCGCCGCCAGGGCCCTGCTGCACGGCGCGCCGACCAGCGTCGCCGACGCCGAGGCCGAGATGGCCGCGGCACTGCCGGAACCGGTCGATCACGTGCTCGTCCAAGCCGACCTGACGGTGATCGCCCCCGGCCCGCTGGTACCGGAACTCCGCGCCAGGATCGCGCTGGTCGCCGATGTGGAGTCCGCGGGCGCTGCCACGGTCTACCGGGTCGGCGACGCCTCGGTGCGCCGGGCGCTGGACGCCGGGATGACGGCCGCCGAACTGCACGCCCTGTTCGCCAACCACTCCCGCACGCCGGTCCCCCAGTCGCTGACCTACCTCATCGACGACGTCGCCCGCCGCCACGGCCAGCTGCGCGCCGGCATGGCCCAGTCGTTCCTGCGCAGCGACGACCCGGCCCTGCTCGCCCAGGTCCTGGCCGCACCGGTGGCCGACACCCTGGCCTTGCGCGCGATCGCGCCGACCGTCGCCATCGCCCTCGCCCCGCTGGGCGAGCTGCTCGAACAGCTGCGGGCGGCCGGTTTCGCCCCGGCCGGTGAGGATTCCGCCGGCGCGATCGTCGACCTGCGTCCCCGCGGCGCCCGCATCGCCGTGCGCCCCCTGGCCCGCAAGCCGTACCGCCCGAGCCCCCCGAGCGACGAGCAGTTGTCCCTGCTGGTCACCGAACTGCGCGCAGGCGAACGCGCCGCGGGCGCCCGTACCGGCCAATCGGTGCGCACCGACGGCACCCGCACCGGCACCGCGGCCACCCTGGCCCTGCTCCAACTGGCCGCCAGGGTGGGCCGCCCGGTGAACATCGGCTACGTCGACGCGCAGGGCGTCGCCAGCCAGCGCGTGGTCGAACCGATCCGCGTCGGCAACGGCCAACTGGATGCCGTCGACCCCGTCACCGGCGCCACCCGCCACTTCACCCTGCACCGCATCGCGTCGGTAGCCCTACTGGACTGACACCGCCGCGCACCGCACTCCCCGACCTCGAGCCGCGAACTCGAGCGCGCCGGCACTCAGAATTACGGCTTGGCCATGCAGAACGTGGTCTTCGGGTCGGCGACCGTGCGGAACTGGGTCGCGTCGGTGCCGCACTGGAGTTCGTCGGCGACTCCGTCGATGCGCTTGACGACCTTGAACGTCGCCTCCGGCGCGGTGCAGGCGACGGCCTCGGCGGGGCGCGTGCCCGCGTCGGCGTAGCAGTTGCCCTGGGCGAAGTTGGGGGCCAGACAGAGACCGGTCTTGGTGTCGCCGACGGTGCCGTTGAAGGTGGCGTCGGAGACGGCGCAGGTCAGCGGGGCAGTGCCGACCTGGACGATCCGGTAGTTCGACGTCGCCGCCGAGCAGTCACCGACGCTCGCCTTCATCGCGTCGGCCGCGTTGTCGGTGACCTCGACGCAGGCGCCCTTGGTGACCGCGCCCGCGGACGAGTCGCTGTCCGACGAACAGGCGACGACCGCCCCGACCAGTGCGACCGTCGCCACGGGGGCGGACACGATCCGCGCCAGCAGTCGCTTTCCTGGGAAAATCACTGAAAACCTCACTCACCGAACGGTTCAGGCATACATGGCCGCCGGTGACGATACCCAAGCCGGTGTCGTCCGCGCTCGACCGCGTCGAACCCTGGCTACGATCACAAAGATGACCATCGACGACGTCGCAGGCGAGCTGTACGGCCTCGACCCGGGCGAGTTCGTGGCGACCCGCACCGAGCGGGCCGCCCAGGCCCGTGCGGACGGCGATCGCGACCTGGCCAAGGCCATCACCGCGCTGCGCAGACCCACGGTCGCGGCGTGGACGGTCAACCTGCTGGCACGGCACGCGCCCAAGGAGATCGCGGCGCTGCTCGACCTCGGTGACGCCCTGCGTTCGGCGCAGCGCCAGCTCTCCGGCGACAAACTGCGCGCGCTCGGCGCGCAACGCCAGCAGGTGGTCAACGCGATGACCAAGCGGGCGGGCGAACTGGCCGCCGAGCACGACCGGCCCGCGAGCGAACAGGTGCTGCGCGAGGTCGGCCAGACCCTCACCGCCGCGCTGGCCGATCCCGACGTCGCCGATCAGGTCCGCGCCGGTGTCCTGCCCGCCACCGTCACCTACGACGGTTTCGGCCCGGCCGGGCTGGTCGCGATCACCGGGGGCAAGGCCGCCGCGCCTGCGAAGCGCGCGAGCACCCGCCGTTCCGGCAAGTCACCGGAGGACGTCGAGGCCGCGCGCCGCGCCGAGGCGAAGCAGGAACTCGACGACGCCGAATCCGCGCTCGAGACAGCCCGTTCCGCGCGCGACGAAGCCGAAGCCGCCGCCACACGAGCCAAAACCGAACTCGAAGAGATCGAGTCCCGCATCGACAAGTTGCGCACCGAACTCGAGCACGCCGAGCAGCAGCGCCATTTCGCCCGCACCGCCGAGCATCAGGCACGCGGCGAATTGACTTCGGCGCGTAGTCAATTCGAGCGAATGCAACGATGGGCGGACCGCGCCCGAGCCCGGATGGACGAGGACTGACAAGGATTCAGCCAGCCAACGTGCCCGGGTAGAGAAATGCTTCCCGCGGCGGCGACGTCGAATCCAGCCACTCGCCCAGGAATTCACCGAGCGGCATCGAAGTCCGGCTCTGCAGGAACTCCCGGAATTCCGGCATCGAGGCATGGCCGTCACGACGCGCGTGCACGAAATCGCGGATGGCCGTGAAGAACACGTCCTCGCCGAGCAATTTGCGCAGCGCGTGCAGGAACAGCGGGCCGCGGTAGTAGACCGAGGTGAACTCGTTGCCCGCACCCGGATTCGCGAGCGCGATCTCCCAGAACTCGGGCTCGTCACGGAATTTCGCGATCGTCTCGCGGTATTTGGTGTCGACGTCGGCCTGCTCGACCCGCTCGATCCAGAGGTAGTCGGCGGTGTAGCTGGCGAAACATTCGTTGAGGCAGATGTCGGACCACTGCTTCACCGACATGGTGTCGCCCCACCACTGATGGGCCAGCTCGTGCACCACGGTGTTCAGATCGGTCCACGGCGCGTAGGTGGGCCGGGTCTGGGTTTCCAGCGCGAACGGGATCTCGGCGTCGACGTAGATGCCACCGGCGACGTCGAACGGGTAAGGGCCATACAAGTTTTCGAGGAAGTCGAGGATTTCCGGCAGGCGCTGTTCGTCCTCACGATTGCTTTCGGACTCCGGCGCGAAGGCGCTCAGCACCGGGGTGCCGTTCGCCCGCCGCTGTTCGAGGAAGGTGAAGTGGTCGACCGCGACCGTGGTCAGGTACCCGAGGACGGGCGACCTGGTCTCCCAGGTGGTGACGAGCCTGCCGTCGCGCACCTCGTGCACGGTGCGGTCGCCGGTCGACATCACCTCCCAGTCGGCGGGCACGGTGGCGTGCAGGGTGAAGGTCGCCTTGTCCAGCGGTGTGTCGTTGAGCGGATACCAGGTGCTCGCGCTGTGCGGCTGGCCGACGGCGAACGCGCCGCCGCTGGGCGCGTAGGTCCAGCCCTCGCCCGCGGTTTCGGCGGGCTGACCGGCGTAGTCGACGACGATCCGCATCGGCAGGCCGGGCGGCAGCGGGAGCAGCGGGGTGACGACCAGTTCGCGGTCGCCGTCACGGGTGAACGCCGCGGGCTGCCCGTTCACCGTCACCATCAGCACCTCGGGGCCGCGGTAGTCGAGGTTGAACTGGGCCAGCGGCTGGGTCGCGCCGGCATCGATGCGCGCGGTGCCGCGCAGGAAGGAGGTGGGCGGGTCGTAGTCGAGCGTCAGCTCGTAGTGGGCGACGTCGTAGCCGCCGTTGCCGTCCAACGGGTAGTAGGGATCACCCAGCCCCGGCGCCCCGATCAGCCCCGGATCCGCGTCGACCGGGCGGATACCGAGCGTCAGTATCGCCAGGATCGCGCAGATGGAGGCCGGCCATCGCATCTGGACAGGCACCTTTCGCCGGATCGAGCCCCGCGGACACAGTCCATCGTCCCAGCCGCGCCGCCAGGCTCCTAGCCAAGGTCGCCGGGCAGCTGCTGCGGATCGAGCAGCAGGCGCTTGGTCGCCGTGCGCCGCACCCGCGCGGCCAGCGAGAGGTTCGCGGCGAGCAACTGCCACTCGACCTCGGTGATCTCGCCACGGGCCCGCTCGATCACGGCGCTGTCGCGGGTGCCCCACGCGATCGGCATGGCCGTGACCAGCTGCCAGCGTTCGCCCACCTGCCGCGGCGCGCTGTCGGTGCGGACCGCGACCGCGGGCACCCGCTCCCCCGGCTCCGGCGCGTGGCCGGGCAGCGTGCGCACCTTGCGGGTGATCAGCGCCCAGCTACGCGTGGCCGCCGTGGGCTCGGCGACGTCGACGAGGGCGAGCAGCACGATGCCGGAACCCTCGGTCTCGGTGACCACGGCGGGCACCAAAGCACCGTCCTGGTACAGCTTTTCGATACTGGAGCGGTGCGGAGTCCACAGCGCGACCCACAGCGCGATCGCCGCGACGAGGACACACACCACCGCCAGCAGGTATCCCCACGCCTGCCCGCTCCCCAGCAGCGCGGTCGTGGCCGCGACGGCGAGCCCGGCGACCAGCAGTGCGACAACGCGCATCCTGCGTAACCCGGTGAACGTCTCGTTGACCGCATGAGCGTGCTCACGGTCGACCACGAATTCGAAGCGGCGCACGGTTCCTTCCTAGCACAAGTTGCGGAGGAGTTGCCTCCACTTATCTGGCGAGGACTTCACCGCACGGTACCGCGATCCGACCTGCCGATCAGCGCTACGCGCCGTCCATACAGGCGATCAGCGGCTCGAGCAGATCAGTCACCGATCGGCGGTCCGAGCAGATCGTCGGCATCGGTGATGCGGTACGCGTACCCCTGTTCGGCGAGGAACCGCTGCCGATGCGCGGCATACTCGGCGTCGAGGGTGTCGCGCGCGACCACGGAATAGAAATGCGCCTGTCCCCCATCCTGTTTCGGCCGCAACAGTCGACCGAGGCGCTGCGCCTCCTCCTGTCGCGAACCGAAGGTGCCCGAAACCTGCACCGCCACAGACGCTTCCGGCAGATCGATGGAGAAGTTGGCCACCTTGCTCACCACCAGCACCGGCACCTCGCCGGACCGGAACGCGTCGAAGAGCGCCTCGCGTTCCTTGTTCTTGGTGGCGCCGGTGATCACCGGGGCGTTCAGATCGATGCCGAGTTCCTCGAGCTGATCCAGGTACGCGCCGATCACCAGCGTCGGCGCGTCCTTGTGCCTGGCCAGGATGGACTCGACCACCGGGATCTTGGTGCGCGCGGTGGAGCACAGCTTGTAGCGCTCCTCCGGCTCCGCGGTCGCGTACGCCATCCGCTCGGCGTCGGTGAGCGTGACCCGCACCTCGATGCAGTCGGCGGGCGCGATCCAGCCCTGCGCCTCGATGTCCTTCCACGGCGCGTCGTAGCGCTTCGGGCCGATCAGCGAGAACACGTCGCCCTCGCGGCCGTCCTCGCGCACCAGCGTCGCCGTGAGGCCGAGCCTGCGGCGCGACTGCAGGTCCGCGGTCATCCGGAACACCGGCGCGGGCAGCAGGTGCACCTCGTCGTAGATCACCAGGCCCCAGTCGCGGCTGTCGAACAGCTCGAGATGCTTGTACTCACCCTTGGTCTTGCGGGTGATCACCTGATACGTGGCGATCGTGACCGGGCGGATCTCCTTGCGCTCACCGGAGTACTCGCCGATCTCGTCCTCGGTCAGCGTGGTGCGCGCCAGCAGTTCGCGGCGCCACTGCCTGCCCGCGACGGTATTGGTGACCAGGATCAACGTGGTCGCCTTGGCCTTGGCCATGGCGGCGGCGCCGACCATCGTCTTGCCCGCGCCGCAGGGCAGCACGACCACTCCCGAGCCACCGGCCCAGAACGAGTCGGCGGCCATCTCCTGATAGTCGCGCAGGTGCCACTTGGCGTCGGTGTAGTCCAGGCCGATGTCGTGCGCCTCGCCGTCGACGTAGCCGGCCAGGTCCTCGGCGGGCCAGCCGATCTTCAACAGCATCTGCTTGATGTGGCCGCGCTCGGACGGATGCACGATCACCGTGTCGTCGTCGATGCGGGCACCGAGCATCGGCGCGATCTTCTTGTGCCGCAGCACTTCCTCGAGCACCGCGCGATCCAGGCTCACCAGGCACAAGCCGTGCGCGGGATGCTTGACCAGCTGCAACCTGCCGTAGCGGCCCATCGTGTCGACGATGTCGACCAGCAACGGCTGCGGCACGGCGTAGCGCGAGAAGTTCACCAGCGCGTCGACGACCTGCTCGGCATCGTGCCCGGCCGCGCGGGCATTCCACAGCGCCAGCGGCGTGATCCGGTAGGTGTGCACATGCTCGGGCGCGCGCTCCAGCTCCGCGAACGGCGCGATGGCCTGCCGCGCGTTGCCTGCCAGCTCGTGGTCGACTTCGAGCAGCAGGGTCTTGTCGCTCTGCACGATCAATGGACCGTCGGTCACAGTGCTCCTCGGCGGCCGGAGCCGCGGGTTCGTGGCCTCGCGACCCTCGACTCAGCACTCGAGACTCGCGCCTGCGGCGCATGCGCTTCGACTGCTGGGGCGAGGGGCAGCCCCGAAAGGGCTCGTCAGCCCTGTGCGGGGTGCGTTCGGCCGGGATGTATCTCCGGTAGGTGCCGACGCGAGGGGGCGCTTCGGCAGCCTTTGTCGATTGTACGGACCGGGACCGACACGACCTGGGCCGATTCGCCTCGCCCGCGCGATGCCCGGGGTCCAGCTGGTGCCGACTGGACCGCGACAAGGCCGGGCTGACCAGGTCAGACTCGATGGGTGCTTCAGACAACGGCGGTTCTCGGGGTTGCGGCGGCGGCGCTCGGCATGGTGCTGACGCCGGGGCCGAACATGATGTATCTCGTCTCACGGACGGTGTCGCAGGGGCGGCGGGCGGGGATGATCTCGCTGGCCGGGGTCGCGGCGGGGTTCGGGGTGTATCTACTGGCCGCCGCGGCGGGGATCACGGCGGTGTTCGCGGTGGTCCCCGGGCTGTACGTGGGGATCAAGCTGGCCGGGGCCTGCTATCTGCTGTGGCTGGCCTGGCAGGCGGTACGGCCGGGCGGGGTGTCGGTGTTCGCGCCCGCCGAGCTACCGGTGGATCCGGCGCGCCGGCTGTTCACCATGGGATTCGTCACCAATCTGCTCAATCCGAAGATCGCCATCATGTACATGGCGCTGATCCCGCAGTTCGTCGATCCGGAGCGCGGGACGCTGTGGTTGCAGAGCCTGTCGCTCGGTGCGGTGCAGATCACGGTCGCGCTCACGGTCAACGCGCTGATCGTGCTCGGCGCCGCCGGTCTGGCCGCCTTCCTCACCGCGCGGCCGCTGTGGCTACGGACCCAGCGGTATCTGATGGGGACCGCGCTCGGCACCATCGCGGTGCTGCTCGCCACCGACAAGGCGCGGCCCGCGCCCGCCTGAGCTCTCTGCCCGCGGCGCGCCACGGTGAGGCCGGGTGGTCGCCGGTGCGCTCCTGCGTGTCACGCTGCTGGGTGGATCAGGCGAGAAGGAGTGAGCGGTGAGCGTTGGGGTGCTGGTGGCGGAGCTGGATTCCGCGGTGACCGCGGTGCATCACGGCGGCGAGCTGCTCGGGGTGATCTCGTTCGCCGCCTCCGGCGCGCTGGTCGCCGTCCGCAAGCGACTCGACCTGTTCGGCATGGCGGTCCTGGCCGCCGCGACCGCGCTCGGTGGCGGCATCGTGCGCGACCTGCTGATCGGGCGCACCCCACCGGCCGCGTTCACCGATCTCACCTACCTGTCCGCTTCCCTGCTGACGGCCTTCGTCCTGTATTTCATCGCGCCGTCGCCCCGGCTCACCAAGGGTCCGCTGGAGATCGCCGACGCGATCGGGCTCGGCCTGTTCTGCGTCACCGGAACCGTGATCGCCGACTCGGCGGGCCTCGGCGCACCCACCGCCGCGCTGCTCGGCATGACGACCGCCATCGGCGGCGGCGTCCTGCGCGACGTGCTCAGCGGCGAGGTGCCGAGCGTCCTTCGTCCCGATCAGGACCTCTACGCCATCCCCGCCCTGTTCGGCGCGGCCACCACCGCCACCCTGCTGCACTTCGACCTGTACCGGGCGTGGACCGGGCTGCTCGCCGCCGCCGGAGCCATCGGCTTCCGGCTGCTTGCCCGCCACTACCAGTGGCACGCGCCGCTGGCCCGGCACGCTCGCGACTGAGCCGTCAGCGCACCGGCATTCCCGCGCGCAGGCGCCGCACACCCTCGTCGATGGTCTCGTCGCGCTTGCTGAAGGTGAAGCGCACCAGGTGTTTCCAGTCGTCGGGATGGTCGGTGAAGACACTCACCGGCACCGCGACGACACCGAGGCGCGCGGGTAGTTCGCGGCAGAAAGCCAGGCCGTCCACAGCGCCCAGCGGACGGATGTCGGCGCAGACGAAGTAGCCGCCGGAACTGGCGGCGACGCCGAATCCGGAGTCGCGCAACGCGGCCGAGAGGCGCAGCCGCTTGTCGGACAGGTCGTCACGCATGGCGTGCACCCAATCGAGCTCGGCGTTGATCGCGTGCGCGACCGCGGGCTGAAACGGTCCGCCGCCGACGAAGGTGAGGAACTGCTTGGCCGCCAGCACGCCGTCGAGCAACGGTGCGGGCGCGCACACCCAGCCGATCTTCCAGCCGGTCACATTGAAAGTCTTTGCCGCGCTGGACACCACGACGGTCCGCTCGCGCATGCCGGGCAGGGTGGAGATACTGATGTGCTCGGCGCCGTCGTAGACGAGGTGCTCGTACACCTCGTCGGCCAGCACCAGCAGATCGTGTTCGCGGGCCAGTTCGGCGATGGCGGCGAGATCGGCGCGATCGAGCACCGAGCCGGTCGGGTTGTGCGGTGAATTGATCACCAGCATGCGGGTCTTCGGGGTGATCGCGGCGCGCAGGCTGTCCAGGTCGAGCACGAAACTGTCGCCGTCGGGGACCAGGCGCGCGGTCCGGCGCCGGGCACCGGCCAGCGCGACCGCGGCGGCGTAGGAGTCGTAGTACGGCTCGATGAGCACCACTTCCTGGTCCGGCTCGACCAGTCCGAGCAGGGCGGCGCTGATTCCTTCGGTGGCGCCGACGGTGACCAGCACCTCGGTGGCCGGGTCGTAGGCGGTGCCGTAGCGGCGGGCGCGGTCGTCGGCGATCGCCTGGCGCAGCACCGGCATGCCGCGCCCCGGCGGGTACTGGTTGAGCCCGTCGGCGATGGCCGCCCTGGCGACCTCGAGCATGCCGGCGGGCCCGTCGGTATCCGGAAATCCCTGACCCAGATTCACCGCGTCATGGCGGACAGCCAGTTCGGTCATCTCGGCGAAGATGGTCGATCCGAACGGGCGCAAACGGGAGACAGTGGGCGGCGCAGACGACATCTCCGCAGCGTATCCCACTTTTCGCGCGCGTTGCCGACCGATAGCGAACACGCATGTTTCACAAACGTTTTGCAGGCTTGACCTGCGCTATTGTGCGATCACCCAGGCTGAGCTAGCCTCGCCGTGTTCTACCTCACACACCACTGCGTGGTGGTATATCGAAAGGGGCTCCTTATGGCCTCACCTCTGCTCGATTTCATCGCCGGACCGGCTGCGTCGGAGGTTGCCGGTTCCGCTCTGCGATTCATCCACGACCATCTGATGGGCAGCCCGATCGTGGACTACTTCACCGGCTCGGCGACCCCCGACAACAACATGGGTTCCTCGACCGGCGACCACAACCTCGGCTCGTCGACCGGCGACCACCAGTGGGGGTCGACCTACCCGTAGACACTCGTAGCATCGGACCGGATCGCGCGGGTCCGGTCCGGTGCGGGAGTTCAGCGCAGCCGCGCGCCCGACAGCTTCATCACATTGGCGAAATCGTAAGCAGCCCAGACTTTTCCGTCGCGCACCGAGAATCCGAGGACGCGCACCGGCCGCCCGAACGGCGAGTTCGGATCGGTGAGCACGAGGCCCGATTGCCCGTTCACCGCGGCGAATCCCATGTCCAGCCCCGGTTCTTCCAGGTGCTTGCGCCACAGGCCCAGCGCGAGGCGCGCGATCTTCTCCGCTCCCGCAACCACATTCAGCGCGGTCTTGGTCGTTCCGCCCGCATCGGCGACGAAGGTCGCGTCCGGGTGCAGGGTGGCCGCCACCGCGACTACGTCGCCGGTCGCCAAGGCGGCGAGGAACTTCTGGACCGCCTGATCGTGCACCTCGTCGGGGACCGGTTCCGGCGCCTGCGCCGCCGCCTTGCGCGCCCGCACCGCCAATTGCCGTGCGGCATCGGCGGATACGCCCAGGATCTCGGCGATCTCGTCGAACGGCACGTCGAGGCTGTCGTGCAGGACCAGCGCCACGCGCTGCTGCGGCGTCAGCGCGTCGAGGACCACCATCGCCGCCATCCGGCTGTCCTGGTTGCGGACCACCACGTCCAGCGGATCAGGGGTGCGCGACGGCGTGGTGACGATCGGCTCCGGAAGCCACTGCCCCACATAGGATTCCCGGCGCACCGCCGCACTGCGCAGATGATCGAGACAGATCCGGCTGACCACCGTCGTCAGCCAGGCCCGCAGATCGTCGATCTCGGACTGGTGCACCCCCGCCATCCGCAGCCAGCTCTCCTGCACCGCGTCCTCGGCATCGCCGACGCTTCCGGTGAGCCGGTAGGCGACCGAAAGCAAGTGCGCTCGATGCGATTCGAACAGGTCGGCGAGAAGCGGGGAAACCATCGTCGATGATCCTACGGACCGGAAAACCTGCTGAGAAACCGGGCGTCGACCTGTCAGGATGACACGATGTACGAGCACACGCTCACCGACGGCACGGTCTGGCTCACCCGCCCGACCGGCGCCGACATCGACCGCATCACCGAGTGCTGCCAGGACCCCGAGGTGGGTCGCTGGACGACGATTCCCGTCCCGTACAGCCGCTCGGACGCCGAGCAATTCCTCGACCTGGTCGTCGCACCCGGCTGGGCGGGCAACGCGCCCGTCTGGGCGATCCGCACCGCCGAGAACGGGCAGGTCGAAGGCATGATCGGCCTGCACACCCGCGGCCCCGGCGTCTGCGAGATCGGCTTCTGGCTCACCGCCGACCACCGCGGGCACGGCCTGATGTCACGCGCCATCGCCCTGGTCTGCGACTTCGCCTTCGCCCCCGACGGCCTGGCGCTGGCCCGCATCACCTGGCGCGCCATGGTCGGCAACCACCCCTCGGCCGCCACCGTCCGCCGCAACGGCTTCCAGTACGAGGGCACCGCCCGCCTCGGCGGCATCCAACGCGGCGCCCGCGTCGACGAATGGCACGCGGCCCGCCTGTCCACCGACCCACCCGGCCCGGCCGACACCTGGCCCGTCGACATCGCACCCGGCTGAACTATCTCCCGCCGGCGACGGCTCGGTTCAGCGCGACAACCCGAAACGGGATGTCTGTTCCTGAAGAGCGCGCCTGCCGAACCCACAGCGCATGCCAGCATGGACACATGGGCTCACACACTCATGGATCTGCCGGATCGGCTTCGGTCCGAACCGGGAGCCCGGGGTGTGGCATGCCGGGGAGCGGCGATGTCTGATGACGCTCGGTTCGAATGGTTTGCCGATGTCATGGGTGTGCGGGCAGAGGATCTGGTGCTCGAGCTCGGGCCGGGGCCCGGAGCGTCATTGGTGCGGGTGGCAGCCCGGTTGCGTGGTGGGCGGATCGTTGGGGTGGATCGGTCGGCGACGGCGGTCGAGCGGGCGCGGGCGCGGTGTGCGGCGGAGATCGAGGATGGGCGGGTGCGGGTGATCTCCGGGGCGGTTGGGGAGGCTTCCGCCGGTGAGCTGTTGGGTCAGCTCGAGGGCGGGGAGCGGTTCGATCTGGTGTTCGCGGTGAATGTGAATCTGTTCTGGACCGGGCCCGCGGTAGCGGCGTGGGCGATGGTGCGCGAGTGCCTTGCGCCTGGCGGACGGTTCTGGCTCTGTTACGGCTACGGCAGCCCTGAGGGGGAGACGACGAGCCCGAAGCCGGATACCGCTGCGCTCGAAAAGCGCGCGGCGGCAGCGGGGTTCGAGTGCCGAGTACACGCGTCGGGTGACCTGCTCGCTGCGGAGCTTGGTTCGCGCAGCTGACTCGATGCCGGGTGACACCTGGTCACCGCGGAGCTGGGTACAAGCCGCTGACCAAGATCACCTCGCTCTGGTGGCGGTCGCTTCTCGGGCGATGCTGACACCAGAGCGTGGTGATCAACCGTCCAACTGGGCGACGTCGGTTCAGGGCTGGTCGGCGAGGATCGGTCAGCGGTTCTGGGCGCGGCGGGCGGTGCCGCGGTGGGCGGTGACGGTGGTGGGGTCTTCCGGCCAGGCGTGCTTCGGGTAGCGGCCGCGGAGGTCGGCGCGGACCTGGGGCCAGCCGTTCTTCCAGAACGAGGGGAGGTCGGCGGTGACGGCGACGGGACGCTGGGCCGGGGAGAGCAGGTGCAGCAGGATCGGGGAACGGCCGTCGGCGAGGGTCGGCGGGTCGGTCCAGCCGAAGATCTCCTGGACCTTCACGGCCAGGACCGGGGGTTCGGCGCTGTAGTCGAGGCGGACTCGGCTGCCGGAGGGGACTTCCAGGCGTTCGGGGGCGAGGTCGTCGAGGCGGGCTGCCTCCGGCCATGGAAGCAGGCGGCGCAGGGCGGTACCCGCGTCGATGCGGGCGAGGTCGGAGCGGCGGCGGGCGGTGGCGAGTTCAGGGCCGAGCCAGTGATCGAGGTCGGCGAGGAGGGCGTCGTCGTCGACGGCGGGCCACGGGGCGCCGAGTGTTCGATGCAAGAAGTCGAGACGTTGCCGCAAGTTGCGGGCGTCGTCGGTCCAGCGCAGGAGATCGAGCCCCTCGGTTTGCAGACCCTCCCGCACCGCCTGCTCCACCAACCACGTATCCGGTTCGCGCAGAACCTTTTCCGACAGCACGATCGCCCCGAGCCGTTCCACCCGCCGGGCAACCACGTCACCCGATTCCCACTGCACCTCGTCAGCCCGCGTCACCAATCCGGGCGCAGCCTCCCGGGCGAGCTCCTCGTCAGCGATGGCCGCCAACCGAATTCGCCCCTCGGCCCGCCCCGGATCACGATCGGCCACCGCCACAGCGAGCCATTCCGCCGCGCCAAGACCGGAACCCGGCGGCAAAGTCACCGCCGTACCCCCAGCCATGAGATACGAAGACCCGGTCGCCCGCCGCCGAGCCAACCGCTCCGGATGCGCCAGAGCAATCATGAGCGCAGCAACATCCGTGGGTTGCCCCACCACTGCGGATTGGCCGGTCGAGGCGGACTCACCGGCTGCGGAACTGTCGCTGGGTACGTCGGTCGCGGCGACCAGTTTGGCCAGGCGTTGAACTTCCTTGGTCCAGCGGGTTGGGCGTTCAGCGCGCAGAGCGCGTAGGGCCGCGGCTGCGTCGACGCCTGAGGCAAGGGAGTCGTCGTCCATGAGCGCCACCATTTCGGCGGCGGCGCGGGGGCCGACGTGGCCGGCGCCGTCGAGGAGGGCGCGGGCCAGACGGGGGTGCAGGCCGAGGGCGGACATGGCGCGGCCGCGTGGGGTGATGCGGTCGGTGCTGTCGAGGGCGCCGAGGGCGCGCAGGACGGCGCGGCCTGCGGCCAGGCCGCCTTCGGGCGGGGCGTCCCACCAGGCGAGGCCGGTGCCGTCGGGGGTGCCCCAGCAGGCCAATTCCAGGGCGAGACGGGTGAGTTCGGCGGTGCGGATCTCAGGTTCGGGGTAGGCGGGGAGGGTTTGGTGCTCGTATTCGGGCCAGCAGCGCCAGGCGGCACCGGGTGCTTCGCGGCCGGCGCGGCCGGCGCGCTGTTCGGCCACCGCCGACGAAACCCGCACCGTGGCAAGGCCGGACAGCCCGCGCCGATGATCGATGCGTGGCACCCGCGCCAAGCCGGAGTCGACGACAGCGCGCACCCCGGGCACCGTGAGGCTGGATTCGGCTACCGCCGTGGACAATACGACGCGACGCCGCGATCCCGGCCGCAGCGCGGTGTCCTGGGCGGCGCCACCGAGCCGCCCGTGCAGCGGCACGACATCGACATCCAGATCGCGCAGCAGTCCGGCCGTCCGATTGATCTCGCCGACGCCGGGCAGAAACACCAGCACGTCCCCGTCGGTCCCCGCCAGCGCAGCCCGCGTAGCCCGCGCGACCTGCGCTTCGACCCGTTCGCGAGGCAAGGAGGGAAGGTACCGGACATCCACCGGATAGGTCCGCCCCCGCACTTCGAGCACCGGCGCGGACAGCGAACCCCCGCCAGGGGAGTCCGTCGGCGGCAGCTCACCCGCCCCGAGAAGCTGCGCCAAACGATCCGCCGCCACCGTCGCCGAGGTCGCGAGCACCCGCAGGTCCGGCCGCAATCCCGACCTGGCGTCGAGCAGCAACGCCAGCAGCAGGTCGGCGTCCAGGTGCCGCTCGTGGCACTCGTCGAGCACCACGGTGCCTACCCCGGCGAGTTCCGGATCGCTCTGCAACCGCCGCACCAGCAACCCGGAGGTCACCACCTCGATCCGCGTTCTCGACCCGACCTTCCGGTCCCCGCGCACGGAGTACCCGACGGTCTCCCCCACCTTCTCCCCGAGCAGCGCCGCCATCCGCGACGCCGCCGCCCGCGCCGCCAACCGCCGCGGCTCGGCCACGACGACCCGCCCCTCGCTCTCGGCAGCCAAGGCCAACGGAACCAGGGTCGTCTTACCTGTTCCCGGCGGCGCGACCAGCACCGCGACCCCGCGATCGGCCAGCGTCTCGACGATCTCCCCCAGCGCGGGCCGCACCGGCAGGTCAGGCAGTTCAGGCAGCTTCATCACCTCTCAGTCTGCCGTCACCCACGTGCCGGGAATCTGCCACCCTGACCATGAGCCGCGCCTATGAGGACAACCACGATCGCACACATCGACGAACCTGGGCCTACACCGTGGACTGACGGGTATTCCGCCGGCGCCCACTCCCGGTTACGCTGCGGGAGATGAGTATCGAGTTCGCTCTGACGACGCTCGTCATCGTCGCCACGCCGGGCACCGGCGTCCTGTTCACACTCGCCGCCGGACTCGCACGGGGAGCGCGAGCCAGCGTGATCGCCTCCTTCGGGTGCACCCTCGGCATCGTCCCGCACATGCTCGCCGCCATTACCGGCCTGGCCGCGGTATTGAACGCCAGCGCCGTGGCCTTCCAGACCTTGAAATATCTCGGGGTCGCCTACCTGCTGTACATGGCGTGGAACACCTTCCGCGACAAGGGCGCGCTCGCGATTCCCGAGGGCGAGTCCGGCCCGCCGCCCTCGGCGCGCAAGGTGGTCACCTCGGCGATCCTGCTCAATATCCTCAACCCGAAGCTGACGATCTTCTTCTTCGCGTTCCTGCCCCAGTTCGTGCCGACCGGCGCGCCGAACGCCTTGGCGCGCATGCTCGAACTGAGCGGCGTGTTCATGCTGGCGACATTCGTGGTGTTCGCGATCTACGGCGCGGCCGCGGCGGCGGTGCGCTCGCACATCCTGTCGCGCCCGGCCGTCGTGACGTGGATGCGCCGCGTCTTCGGCGCGTCCTTCGTCGCGCTCGCCGGTCGCCTCGCCGTGCAGAACCAGTAGCCGGAAAGCACTGTGGCCCCGGAACATTCCGGGGCCACAGTGCGAAAAGAACTCAGCCGCGACGGGATTCGACGGCGGCGGCGAGCCGGTCGAGCTGGGCGGCGGTGACGTTCCAGTCGATGCACGCGTCGGTGATGGACTGGCCGTAGGTGAGCTCGTCGGCCTTGCCGAGGGTCAGGTCCTGGCGGCCCGCGACGAGGAACGACTCCAGCATCACGCCGACCACACCCTGCTCACCGCCGGCGAGCCGCTCGGCGATATCGGTGACGACGTCGACCTGGCGGTTGTGGTCCTTGTTGCTGTTGCCGTGGCTGGCGTCGACGACAACGCGCTGGGCCAGCGAGGACTTCTCCAGCCGCAGCTTGGCCTCGGCGACCGAGGCGGCGTCGTAGTTGGTGCCGTTGCTGCCACCGCGCAGGATGACGTGGCAGTCCGGGTTGCCGGTGGTGCGGATCAGCGCGGAGCGGCCGTCGAGGTCGGTGCCGGGGAAGACGTGGCTGGCCGCCGCGGCGCGCACGCCGTCGACGGCGACCTGCACGTCACCGTCGGTGCCGTTCTTGATGCCGACCGGCATGGACAGCGCGCTCGAGAGCTGGCGGTGCACCTGGCTGGCGGCGGTGCGGGCGCCGATCGCGCCGTAGGAGACCAAGTCGGCGATGTATTGCGGGGTGATCGGGTCGAGGAACTCACACGCGACGGGCAGGCCGAGTGCGGTGATGTCGACGAGCACCTTGCGGCCGATGCCGAGGCCGGTGTTGACGTCGAACGAACCGTCCAGGTGCGGATCGTTGATCAGGCCCTTCCAGCCCAGCGTCGTGCGCGGCTTCTCGAAGTACACGCGCATCACCACGTGCAGCCGGTCGCTCAGCTCCTCGGCCTTGGCGGCCAGCTTGCGGGCGTAGTCCAGCGCGGCGGCCGGGTCGTGCACCGAGCACGGGCCGACGATCACCATGAGGCGGTCGTCGTCGCCGTTGAGCACGTCGACGGTGGCTTTGCGGCCCGCACGAACGGTGTCGGCGAGCTCGTCGGTGATGGGGTGGACCGTGCGGACCTCGGCGGGCGAGCGCAGGGGGCTCACGCTGAGGGTGCGCTGGTCATCGAGGTCGGAATGCCGCGAGTCGACATCGGCTGCGGTGGTCATGTGTGGGTTTCCTATTCTTCGAGGCCGACCCACGGACTTTCGCGAACCCGTCGAGCCGGTCAGTGTCCGGCTCGGGGTGGAAGAAGTCAGCGCGCAGGGTCGCAGACCGGCCCACCCAGGGCCGGCTCGCTAAACCAGAAATATGCGCGCTGCATGCCGTGGACTGTACCACCGGTGAAACGCCGCCAACCGGGGCAAGGTTGCCCGGAGTGCGGACCATCACACCTGCGCGTCGGCGGATCTCCAGCCCGGAAGCCTTGACCTCTACCTTGCTCGAGCTTTTAGCGTTGGTGGCCGAGGAAAGGAAATCGACTGTGACAACACTGGTTACGGGCGCTACGGGAAACACCGGACGCCAGGTGGTACGCGAACTCGTCGGCCGCGGAGAGAAGGTCAAGGCGGTCACGCGCGATGCCGCCGCCGCGCGTACCTTGCTCGGTCCGGAGGTGGAGCTGGTCACCGGCACCCACAACGAGCCGTCCACGCTCGACGACGCCTGGCACGGCGTCGACCGGCTGCATGTGACGGTGACCGCCGGGCTCGGGCCCGAGCTGATCGGCCGGGCCGTCGAGGCGGGGGTGCGCCGCATCACCGTCGTCTGGGGCGGCGGGGTCGGCCCGGTCGAGGAGGCGATCGCGGAGTCCGGGGTGGAGTGGACGCGGCTGGAGCCGCAGGAGTTCATGTCGAACACGCTCACCTGGCTCGAGCCGATCCTGGCCGACGGCGTCGTGCGCGAGCCCTACGACCATCCGAGCGCGGTGGTCCACGAAGCCGATATCGGCGCGGTCGCGGCCGTGGCGCTGCTCGAGGACGGTCACCACGGCCGTTCCTACAACCTGACCGGACCCGCGGCCATCACCCCGCGCGAGCGGATCGCGATCCTGGCCGAGGCGGCGGGCAGGCCGATCGAGTTCGCCAGGATCACCCATCAGCAGGCGGTCGACCGGCTCATGGCGACCGGTGTCTCGAAGGCCGACGCGGACTATGTCATCGGCTGGTACGCCGAGTCGAGCCCGGAGTCGTACACGGTCGACCCGACCGTGGAGCAGGTGCTCGGCCGCCCAGCCCGCACCTTCGCGCAGTGGGCGGCCGAACACGGGCATCGATTCGCCCGGACCCACCGCACGTAGTCGACGGAGCCGGGCAGCGGGACCGGAGCGGGGTCGCTCAGCCCCACTGACCCGGCACGTAGTCGCCGGCCGGGGTGCGGGCGATGGCGTTCATCCGGTTCCAGGCGTTGATCATCGCGATGGCGGCGATCAGGGCGGCGATCTGGTTGTCGTCGTAGTGCTTGCGCACCTGCTCCCAGGTGTCGTCGGTGATCCGGCCACCGTCGGCGGCGCGGGTCGCCTCCTCGGTCAGCGCGAGGGCGGCCCGCTCGGCCTCGGTGAAGACAGTGGCCTCGTGCCAGGCGGCGACCAGGTTCAGCCGCGTCGCGGACTCGCCCGCGTGCGCGGCGTCCTTGGTGTGCATGTCGGTGCAGTAGCTACAGCCGTTGATCTGCGAGGCCCGGATCTTCACCAGTTCGTAGGTGGCCTTGTCCAGCGGGGAATCGTCGATGACCTTGCTCGCCATGATCAATCGCTTGGTGAAGCTGGCCGCGACGGGGTTGGCGTAGAGGTTGAAGCGCGGTTCCATGGTGGCTCCTTCGTCGTCCTGTGGGGTTCTACAGAGAGGACGAGGGAACCACCCCGAGGTGTGACAGCACCCGAATGTGATGCCGGTCACCAATCTTCAGATCAGGCCGCAGAGCTTCTCGGAGAGCTCCCACAGCTCGGAGGCCACCGCGCGATCCTTCGACGCGCCGGTGCTGCCGCAGCGGGCCGGGTATCCGCGCAGGCCGAGCAGGCCGTCGGGGCCGTAGAACGCGCCGGGCACGATGTCGGCGGCAGCCGCGAACAGGGTCGGCAGCGCGCCCTGCTCGGCGCTCTGGGCCAGCGTGCGGTTGCCCAGCCACATGATCGCGTCCTGGATGGATTCGGTGTGCGACATGAGTTCGGTCGCGGCGTAGCCGGGGTGCGCGGCCACCGAGACCACCGCCGAGCCCTCACCGGAGAGCCTGCGCTGCAGTTCGTAGGCGAACATCAGGTTGGCCAGCTTGGACTGACCGTAGGCGAGCCAGCGGTCGTAGCGGCGGCGCTCCCAGTTGGGGTCGTCCAGGTCGATCCGGCCGATGCGGTGCGCGCCGCTGGAGACGGTGACCACGCGATCGGTGATCCGGTCGAGCAGCAGGTTGGTGAGCGCGAAGTGGCCGAGGTGGTTGGTGCCGAACTGCATTTCGAAGCCGTCGGCGGTACGGCGCAACGGCAGCGCCATCACGCCCGCGTTGTTGATCAGCACGTCGACCCGCTCGATCGAGTCGGTGAAGGCGCGGACCGAGTTCAGGTTCGCCAGGTCGAGCTCACGGACCTCGGTCGCGCCCGGCATGCTCGCCGCGACCCGCTCCGCCTTGCCCGTATCTCGACAGGCCAGAATCACCTTGGCGCCCGCGGCGGACAGCGCCCGCGCGGTGGCGGCGCCTAACCCACTGTTGGCTCCGGTGACGACGATGGTGCGGCCGGTCTGGTCGGGCAGGTTCGCGGTAGTCCACTTACTCACTGGCGAAAGTCTACTGCGACCTGCGAAAATCGCGAATCGGCAAGAGCCGGTGCATGGTTCGCACCGGCTCCTGGGCGGTCAGGACTGCGCGAGGATCTCCTCGTCGGTCATCGCGGCGACCTCGAGGTACATCGCGGCGACCGCGTCGAGCCTGCCCGTGGTGCCCGCCTCGGCCTCCCGCTCCAGCATGCGGGCGGCCAGGCCCGCGATGCTGCGGGCGGTGAACAGGTCGGCGACCACGGTGTCGGGCGCGTCGAGCCATTCGCGGATGCGGGCCACCGCCGTGGTGGCCAGCACCGAGTCGCCGCCGAGGGCGAAGAAGTCGTCGGTGACGCCGATCTGCTCGGTCGCGAGGACCTCGCCGATCACCGCGGCGAGCGCGCGTTCGAGGTCGGTCCGTGGCGCGACGAATTCCGTCGCCGTCTCGCTCTTCTCGAGCACCGCGCGGACGGCCTTGCGGTCCGGCTTGGCATTCGAGGTGAGCGGGAGCTCGGCGAGCAGTTCGAGCCGGGTCGGGACCATGTAGGCGGGCACCAGCTCGGCGGTCGCGGCGAGCACGGCCTCGATGTCGAGGGTGGTGTCCGGGGTGGCGACGATCGCGGCGACCAGCTTCGGCGCGGCAGAGCCGACCACGGCGGCCACCGCGTGCCGGATGCCGGGCACCGCGCGCAGGGCGCTCTCCACCTCGCCGAGCTCGACCCGGTAGCCCCGGATCTTGACCTGGTGGTCGGCGCGGCCGAGGAATTCCAGGCCGCCGTCGGGCAGGTAGCGGGCCAGGTCACCGGTGCGGTACCAGCGCAGACCCTCGTGGGTGACGAACCGGTCGGCGGTGCGCTCCGGATCGGCACGGTATCCGGCGGCCACGCCGTCGCCACCGATCCACAGCTCACCGGTGACCCAGTCGGGGCAGTCGGTGCCTGCGGGCCCGACGACGCGGCACTGCACATTGCGCAGCGGGGTGCCGTAGGGCACCGCGCTCCACTCGGCGGGGACCCGCGCGCGGACGACCTCGCAGATGGTGGAGTGGATCGCGGTCTCGGTCGCGCCGCCGAGGCCGGCGAACCGGCACTCCGGGGCGACCGCGGCCAGGCGGGCGGGCAGGGCGACGTCGACCCAGTCGCCGCCGAGGATCACCGTGCGCAGCGACGGCAGCTGCTCGCCCGCGGCGGCGGTCAGCAGCATGTCGAGCAGGCTGGGGACGCAGTTCAGCATCGAAACCCGGTGGCGGCGGATGAGTTCCACCCAGCGGGCCGGGTCGCCGCGCTGGGCATCGTCCACGGCGACCACCGCGCCACCCGCGGCGAGCAGGCCGAAGATGTCGTAGACGGAGAGGTCGAACTCCAGGGCCGACAGGGCCAGTGCCCGGTCGTCGGCGCCGAGGCCGAAGCGCTCGTTCAGGTCGTCGATGGTGTTCATCGCGGCGCGATGCGGGACCTCGACGCCCTTGGGCTTGCCGGTGGAGCCGGAGGTGAACAGCACGTAGGCGATGTTCTCCGGGTCACCGAAGAGGGGGCGCGCCAACGGTTCCTGATGCGTTCGCGCCTCGGCGAGGTCGATCGCCCGCGCTTCGGGAATCTGCGCGCCGCCAACGGTGAGCACGGCGACCGCATCCGCGGTGCGCAGGATCTCCGCGCGCCGGGCGGCGGGCTGATCGAAGCCGATCGGCACGTACACCGCACCGGCAGCGAGCACGCCGAGCACCGCGAGCACCTGATCAGGACCCTTCGGCAGCTGCACCGCCACCGAATCACCCGGCGCCACACCGGCTTCACGCAGCGCACCGGCGACCGCCAGCGCATCGGCAGCGAGCTCGCCGTAGGTCAGTTGCCCGGCGGGCTCCCAGATCACGGCGGGCGCACCTGGATTCGTCGCCGCGTTCGCGAAGAACCCGGTATGCAGCAGTCCCCCACTCACCGGGCCCGCAGTGGCGTTCACCCGCGCGCGAGTTGCCGCCTGCTCCACCGGAATACGCACGCCGGCCTCGGCCTGCCACCCAGCGCTGCCGATCACGGCGCTCGACACCGCCCGGCCACTCTGCTCGCCGGAGGTCGCCGAGGACACGGCCCCGACCATCGCCGCCTGGGCACCATCGTGCGCATCGGTGATCGCTGCTTCGGCGCCACCCACCGAATCGGTGAGTGCGGAACTCTGGCCGCCCAGCCGCTCGATCGCCTCGATGTAGCGGGCGAACATCACGTCGACCATGCCTGCGGGGAAGGCGGATTCGCGGATGTCCCAGTTGAGGAGAAGGCCGCCGCGGACTTCGGTGATCTGGGCGTCGAGGAGTACCTGCGGGCCCTGGGAGATGATCCAGACCGGGTCGCCGAAGGTGTCGGTGACGGTGTCGGCGAACAGTTCGCCCAGGTTGAGGGCGCTGGTGTAGACGATGGGGGCGAGCACCGGTTCGCCGCGGTGACGGCCGAGGTCACGCAGGACCTCGAGGCCGGAGTAGGCCGAGTGCGCGCCCGCTTCGTGCAGGCGCTGCTGGAGGGCGCGGGCGCGGTCGGCGACGGTGGCGGGCTCGGTGACGTCGACCTCGAGCAGCACCGAGGAGGTGAAGTCGCCGACGACGCCGTCGACCTGCGGGTGCACCGGCTCACGGTGGAACAGCGGCAGGTTCAGCAGGAACCGGCGCTGCGCCGACCAGCCGCCGATGGTCTCGGCGAACACCGAGGCCAGCGCCATCGCCGGGGTGATGCCGCGGGCGTGCGCGGCGTCGAACACCTGCGCCTTGGCCTGCGGGGAGAGCCAGCGGTGCAGGCGGATCGTGCGGCTGGGGTCCGAGATCTGCTGGGCCTGCGGCAGTTCCGGCGAACCGGGCAGCTCGGGCAGGCGTTCCTGCCACCAGGCGCGGTCGCGGGCATGCTCCTCGCCGGCTCCCGCGGGGTGTTCGGCCAGGTACTGGCGGAAGGTGTAGTCCTGCGGCGGCAGCTGTTCGCCGTGGTAGAGGCGGGCCAGGTCGGTGATGAGGATGCGGTAGCTCATGGCGTCGGCGGCGAGCATGTCGACATCGAGGTGCAGGCGGGTGCGGCCGTCGGCGAGCCGGGTCAGCGCGATATCGATCACCTGACCGTCCTGCACCGCCATCCGCTGATGGGTGCGCGCGCTCCGCAGCTCCTCGAGCCGCTGCTCGGCATCCTCGGCGGACGCTTCGCGCAGATCGGTCACGCTGTACACCGCGCGTCCCGGCCGGTCGAGAGTCTGCTGGGTGCCGTCGGGCAGGAATCGGGTGCGCAGCATGGGATGCCGGCCGAGCAGCTGCTCCACCGCGCGCTCCAGCCGCTCCGGATCGACACCGGCACCGTCGAATTCGACGTACAGGTGCGCGGCGACACCGCCGAGTTCCTGGGCGTCCGAACGCCCGATCCAGTACGCGTGCTGCATGGGAGCGAGGGCGAACGGGGTGCCGTCATCGGGCACGATCACGGATTCGCCCGGAGTCACGCCGGCCACCACAGCGGAAGCCGAAGCCGTTGCGCTCGCCGCCTCGGCGGCGCTCGCCGCGAGGTCGTCCGGGTCGGCGCCGTTGAGTAGGGCGAACCAGGCGTCGACCGTCGGGTGGGCGGCCAGCAGGGCGAAGTTGACGGCGATGCCGCGCTTGCGCCAGCCGCCTGCGAGCTTCATGGTGCGGATCGAGTCGAGGCCGAGCTGGATGAGGTCGGTGGCGTCGGCGACGTCCTCGGGGGCGAGGTCGAGGTGGCGGGCGATCGCGGCACGGATCTCGGCGCGGTCGATCACGACGCCTGCGGGTGCTGTATCCATCTGCCGGTTCACTCCTTGCTCGCCGTCCGAGGCCGGACGGATTTCGGTACTGCCCGGCGGCAGCCTACTTCATTGAGATAGGGTTGCCTAACCTATGCAAGGTCGGGCTGCGACGCGGGCACCGAACTACCGGGCTCCCTGCCCGCATCGATCCCGGATCGACCAGCGGGAAGGCCGAGGCAGGGTGCGAGAACACGCCCGGACACACGGCCCGCCCGATCGATCCGCAGGACGGCCGGGACCGGGCGAGAAACACGCGGCGCGAGCCGCCAGAGCAGCGAGGCAGAACGTGACGTCGACATCGGCCGCAGCAGACCACCGCGAGGGCTACGTCCCCTTCCCCGAGCAGGCCGCCCAGGACTACCGCGCGGCAGGCTACTGGGCCGGACGCACACTCGGCGACCTGCTCCGTGACTCCGCGCGCACCCAGCCGCAGCGTCCCGCCGTCCTCACCGACGGCGGCACCCGGACCTACGCCGAACTCGACGCGGCCGCCGACCGGATGGCGCACGGCCTGCTCGCCCTCGGCATCAACCCCGGCGACCGGGTGATCGTGCAGCTGCCGAACGTCCCCGAATTCGCCACCGCCCTGTTCGGCCTGCTGCGGGCGGGCATCATCCCGGTGCTCACCCTGCCCGCGCACCGCCGCGCCGAGATCGAGCACCTGGCCGCGATCTCCGGCGCCGTGGCCTACCTGATCCCCGACACCCTCGGCGATTTCGACTACCGCGAGCTCGCCACCACGGTGCGACAGGCGGTTCCGTCCCTGCGCCACGTGCTGGTCGCGGGCGATCCCGGAGACTTCACCGCGCTGGATTCGATTGCCCGCGACGGCGATTCACTGCCCGAGGTCGATCCGTCCGAGATCGCGCTGATGCTGGTCTCCGGCGGCACCACCGGCCTGCCGAAGCTGATCGCCCGCACCCACGACGACTACGCCTACAACGCCACCGCCAGCGCGCAGGTCTGCGAGCTCACCCCCGACGACGTCTACCTGGCGACGCTGCCCGCCGCCCACAACTTCCCGCTGGCCTGCCCCGGCATCCTCGGCACCGTCGCCACCGGCGGCGCGATCGCCTTCACCCTCGACCCGAGCCCCGAGGCGGCCTTCGCCGCGATCGAGAAGCACCGGGTGACCGTCACCGCCGTCGTCCCGCCGCTGGCCCAATTGTGGAGCGCCGCGGTGGAATGGGAAGAGGCCGACCTGAGCTCGCTGCGCCTGCTCCAGGTCGGCGGCGCCCGCCTGGCCGAGGTCAACGCCCGCGACGTGGAACCCGCACTGCACTGCCGCCTGCAGCAGGTGTTCGGCATGGCCGAGGGCCTGCTCAACTACACCCGTCTCGACGATGACGACGAGCTGGTCTACACCACGCAGGGCCGCCCGCTCTCCCCCGCCGACGAGCTCCGCGTCGTCGACGCCGACGGCAACGATGTCGCGCCCGGCGAGGAGGGCGAACTGCTCACCCGCGGCCCCTACACCCTGCGCGGGTATTACCGTGCGCCCGAACACAACGCGCGCGCGTTCACCCCTGACGGCTACTACCGCAGCGGCGACCTGGTGCGGCAGCTGCCCACCGGGCACCTGGTGGTCAGCGGCCGGATCAAGGACGTGATCAACCGCGGCGGCGAGAACATCTCCTGCGACGAACTCGAGGAGCACCTGCTCGCGCACCCCGCCGTGCGGCACGCGGCGGCGGTCGGACTGCCGGATGCCTCGCTCGGTGAAAAGGCCTGTGTCGTCCTGGTTGTCACCGGCGAGCTGCCCAGCCTCGGCGAGATCAAGACCTTCCTCACCGAGCGCGGCCTGGCCACCTACAAGCTGCCCGACCTGGTGCGCCAAGCGGATTCGCTGCCGATCACCGCGGTCGGCAAGATCGACAAGAAGGCCCTGCGCGCCCTGCACAGCTGATACGACAACGGCGGCTCACCGAAAGGTGAGCCGCCGTTGTGCCGTAGTCGAGAATCAGGCCTTCACGACGTACGGCGCTACGCTGCCGAGCTTCTCGCAGGTCTCCTCGAACTCACGCTCGGGACGCGACTGTCCGACGATGCCGGCACCGGCCCGCAGCCACGCACCCTCACCGGTCTGATAGATCGCCCGCAGCACCAGCGTCGCCTCCAGCGCACCGGTCGGCGAAACACACACCACCGCACCGGAGTACAGGCCGCGCGGATCGTGATCATTGCGGAAGACGGAGTCGACGCCCTCGCGCTTGGGGATGCCGGAGGCGGTCACCGAGGGGAACAGCACCTCGAGCGCGTCCCAGCTGGTGCGGTCGGCGGCGAGGGTGCCACGCACGGTGGACGCCAGGTGCTGCACGCTGCCGCGCTCGCGCACCGCCATGAAGTCGGAGACGGCCGGGGTGCCTGGCGCGGCGACCTCGGTGATCTCGGCGAACGAGGTCTGCACCGAGATCGCGTGCTCGACGATCTCTTTCGGATCGGCGAGCAGTTCGGCGCGGGCGGTGCCATCGGCCTCGACACCGAGCCCGAAGGCGCGGGTACCGGCGAGCGGCTCGGTGGTGACGATCCGGTCGTCGTCGACGGAGGCCACCAGTTCCGGGCTGAACCCGGCCGCTTCCAGTCCACCGAGGCGCAGCAGGAAGGAGCGGGCCGGGGTGTTGTTGGCCCGGCCGAGCCGGTAGGTGGCAGGCACGTCGACGGCGAAAGGCAGGTCGACCTTCCTGGACAGGATCACCTTCTGGTAATGGCCGGAACGGATCTCCGACACCGCGGCAGCCACGCGACCCTGGTAGTCGGTCGGGTCGGGACGCACGTCGACCGGGAACGCGACCGGCAGGTCGGTGCCCTGCGACGCGGCGATCAGGTCGTGGATATCGCAGGCCTCGGCGGGGGTGGCGCCGCTGATCCGCACGCCGGTGGCGTCGATGCGGACCTCGATCCGCGGAATCATCAGGTGCACCAGCGGGGTCAGCGGGTTCAGGTACCGGGTCGCGGCCAGCGAGAAGGCGCAGAACTCGAAACCGATCCAGCCGTAGGCATTGCGGCCCTCCAGCGGCAGCTCGGCCAGCGCGGCGTCGACGACCTGGGCGGGACTGCCGGTCCACGCGCGCGCGGTGGTCTTGTCACCCCACACGGTGCGCAGTTCACCGGCGTCGAGTTCGACGCTGCCGAGCGGGTCGGCGGCGAACACCCACCCGCCGGGCTGCTCGTACATCACGTACTCGCCGAACCGATCGGCTGCCGCCAGGCGGGACATCGCTGCCGCCGGATCGGTCACATACTCCACCCGTACGGGCTGTTCCGTCGACGACAACGATCCTCCAAGGTAATGCTGACCTAACTTCTTCGTGGTTAGGTTAGCATTACCTCGTCGATTAGCCAGCCTCGTCCGTGGGCATCCTTCACCACCCCGGTCGCCGACACGGCAGTCCGCAACGCGCGGTAGCCCAAGTTCGGTGCGCCGAGGCGGATCTGCCGCTTGAATGGAGAGATGATCGACATCGGTGGGCGGCGCGGCCCGCGAACGGGACCCATGGCCGACTCGGTGGTCGCCCTGGTCGACGCGGCCTCCGGCGTCGAACGCGAACTCATCGGCACCTGGATCGCCGAGGGTGGCCTCGGCCGCGACATCGGCTCCGATGCCCCGGTGACCCAGCTCGACCTCGACGCGAAGGCGATCACCAAACGCCTGGTCGGCAGGCACGACGACCCGCTCGTCGTCCCGGTCCGGGTGCTGTGGCTGCCGCCGGAGCGCGACGGCGTCCGCCGGGTCACCTTCGCCGACCTGGCCTTGCTGACCAACCCGCGCAAACCCAACCGGCTCGTCCAGCGCAGGCTGCTGCGCACCGAACCCGACCGGCACCAGGTGCTCGTCGGGGCGCCGGCCCGGCTCAGCGAGCTGCGCACCAACAATCCCGAGGCCGCGGCCTTGCTGCGGGCGGGCACGGCCGATCCGTTCGCGCGGTCGGTGGTGCGCGCGGCGGTCGTCGCGCTGGAGCGAGCCGAGCGCACCGTCATCGGTGACCGCTACAAGGTGCCGCAGCTGGTGGCCGAGGAGATCCTCGACTCCCCCGAATTCCAGCGCAAACTCGACCTCATCGCCGACGAGACGGGTTCCGAACCCGACCAGGTGTATCGCAATGCGGAGAAGGCGCTGCGCGAACTGGTCGCCGCGCAGAGCAGGCTGGTCTCTGACCTGTTCACCCAGGCCATGCGACCGGTGCACGCCTCGACCTGGAAGGTCGACACCGACCTGCCCGGCCTGGACGCGCTGCGCAAGCTCAACCGCAAGCACCCGCTGGTGTTCCTGCCCTCGCACCGTTCCTATGTCGACGCGTTCGTGCTCGGTGACGTGCTGGCGCGCAACGACTTTCCGCCCAACCATGTGATCGGCGGGGCGAATCTCAACTTCTGGCCGATGGGCCCGATCGCCCGGCGCACCGGAACGGTGTTCATCCGGCGCAGTTTCGGTGACGACGAGGTCTACAAGGCGGTCGTCGAGGAGTACTTCGCCTACCTGCTGGCCAAGCGCTTCAACCTGGAGTGGTACTTCGAAGGTGGACGCACCCGCACCGGCAAGTTGCGACCACCCCGCTATGGTCTGCTCAATTTCCTTGCGGCGGCGGTCCGTTCACGACGCGTCGAGGACGTGATGCTGGTGCCGGTCTCGATCACCTACGAGCGGCTCAACGAGCTGGGTGCGATCGCGAGCGAACAGTCCGGCGGCAAGAAGAAGCCGGAGGGCCTGGGCTGGCTCGCCAGATATGTGCGCAGCCAGCAGCATTCGGCCGGTCGCGTGTACGTGCGGTTCGGTGCGCCGCTGTCGGCGCGGGAACGGCTGGGCGCCAACGGTGATCCGCTCGATCAGCGCCCGATGACGATCCCGCTGCGCGACACCACGACCGGCGAGGCCAGCGTGCCCGACGAGTCGGCGCTGCGCGAGAGCGAACGCAAAGCCGTGCAGCGGCTGGCCTTCGACATCGCCGTCGGCATCAATCAGATCACCCCGATCACAGTGAACGCACTGGTCACGCTGGCCCTGCTCGGCGTGAGCGAGCGCGCGCTGACGCTGGGACAGGTCCGCACGGTGGTCGACCCTGTCCTCGGCTACATCGCCCAGCGCGGGCTGCCCAGCGGCGAGCTGTCGGCGCTGCGTGACGATCAGGGCCTGCGGGTTGTCCTCGAACAGCTCGCGCTCGCCGGAGTTGTCACCGTGTATCGCGGTGGGCTGGAGCCGGTGTACGCGATCGAACCCGGCGCGCACCTGGAGGCGGCGTTCTACCGCAACAGCGCGGTGCACTGGTTCGTCAACCGGGCCATTCTCGAACTGGCCGCGCTGACCGCCGTGGAGGAACCGGGCGATGACCCGCTGCGCTCGGCGTGGCAGGCCGCCTTCGCCCTGCGCGATCTGCTCAAGTTCGAGTTCTTCTTCCCCGAGCGCCAGGAGTTCGCCGATCAGATCATCGACGAGGTGCGGATCATCGTGCCCGAATGGGACGAGAACACCCCCGACGATCGGCTCGATCGCCAATTCCTCGGCGCGCTCACCGATTCCGGCTTCGTGATGGCGCACCGCGTGCTGCGCTCGTTCTTCGACGCGCAGCTGGTGGTGGCCGAGCGCTTGGCCGCGCGGTCGGCCGAGGCGACGATCGATCGCAAGGAGTTCATCGACGAGTGCGTGGCGGTGGGAAAACAGATGCTGTTGCAACAGCGTTTGCACAGTCCGGAGTCGGTCTCGACCGAATTGTTCACCAGTGCCTGGAAACTGGCCGACAACCGCGGTCTCATCGCCCCTGCCGCCCCTGGCTCTGAAGCCGAATTGCTGGAACGGCGGCAGGAATTCGCCGCGCGGCTGCGTGATCTCGGTGAGCGCATCGCGCGGGCGGCCAGCCTCGATCCGTCGAACCGGACCGCGATCTGATGAGCACACTCGCCGAAGCACTGGCCGCTATCCGGTCGGGTCCGCAGGGATCGCAGATCGCCGCCGTGTTCGATTTCGGTGGCACCGTCGTGGACGGGCTACCGCGACGGAGTCTGGCGCGCAGGCTGTTCCGTCGCGGTGATGCGCGCAGGGCCGCACTGCTCGGCGGCATCGTGCGCGGTGGCGACGACGGTGACTACGTGCGGGTGCTGCAAGCCATCGAACGAAATTGGGCGGGTCGGTCCGAGTCCGAACTGGAAGAGCTGGGCCGCAGCGCTTTCCGCCGGGAGATATACGGCAGGTTGTTCCCCGAGGCCTGGCAGCTCGTGCGCGCTCACCAGCTGGCCGGCCACACGGTGGTGCTGGTCAGCGAACTCACCCGGTTCCAGGTGCTGCCCGCCGCCGAGCGCCTGGGCATCGAGCATGTCCTGTGCACGGAACTGGCTGTGCACGACGATGTCCTGACCGGGCACACCGAGGGCGCACCGCTGTGGCGTGCCGAAAAGGCCGACGCCGTCGGTGAATTCGCCGCGGCCGCCGAGGTGGAGATCGGCTATGTCTATGCCGACAGCGCCACCGACCTGCAACTACTCGACCTCGCCGAGACCCCCACCGTGGTCGACCCCGATCCAAAGCTGGCCGAGATCGCCACCGAGCGAGGCTGGCCCGCACTGACGTTCCGTCCACGCCTCGCGCCACGCCCCGTCGACTACCTGCGCACGATCGCCGGCTTCGCCGCGCTGATCGGCGGCGCGCTGGTCGGTGTGCTGCGCAAGTCCTACACCGGCCGACGCCAGGCCATGGCCGATGCCCTCATGCACGACGCCACCACCGCGACACTCGCGGCGATCAACGTGCGGTTGCGCGTCGTCGGTGCCGAGCATGCCCGCGCCCCGCGGCCCGCGGTGTTCCTGTTCAATCACCAGAGCCAGTTCGACGTGATCATCGTGCCCAAGGTGCTCGGCGGGGCGGTCACCGGCATCGGCAAGAAGGAACTGGCCAATCATCCGCTGTTCGGCCCGCTCATGCGGTTCGTCGGCGTCACCTTCATCGACCGCAGCGATACCGAACGCGCCAAAGCCGCGCTCGCGCCGGTGGTTTCCACCCTGCGCAACGGGCTCTCGATCGGTGTCGCGCCGGAAGGCACCCGGTCGTACACGCCGCGCGTCGGCCCGTTCAAGAAGGGCGCGTTCCATATCGCCATCCAGGCGGGCGTGCCGGTGATCCCGGTGGTGATTCGCAATGCGGGCGAGATCGCCTGGCGGGATTCGTCGATCGCGCGGCCGGGGATCGTCGATGTCGCGGTGCTGCCACCGATCGATGTCTCCGGCTGGGACCCCGCCGCGATGGACGACGAGGTCGAGCAGGTCCGGCAGCTGTTCGAGAACACCCTGCTGGACTGGCCGCAGGCCTGAGCCGGCCGGGCGCGGTGTCGCGCCCGGCCGGACTCTCAGCTCTCGAACAGCTGCTGCCCGAGATAGTGCCCAGGCCCTGGCACACCGGGCGGGATCGCGAACACGGCCGAACCGACGGGTGTCGTCCATTCGTTCAGCGCGTCGAATTCCGCCAGCCGCTGCTGCACCGGCAGGAACTGGGCGTCGACATCGCGCTGATAGGCGACGAACAGCAGGCCCGAATTCGACAGCTGCCCCGGCGCGGGGGCTTCGTCGTAGTTGAACCCGCGGCGCAGGAACCGTTCGCCGTCGTGGGTGTGCCTGGCCCGCGCGACGTGCGACGAGGGCGGAATGACCGGGATGCCGTTGCGGTCGACGGCCGTCAGGTCGGGCTCGTCGTGTTCGGCGGTGCCGGTCAGCGGCGCACCGTTGGACACCCGGCGGCCGACGGTGAGTTCACGGCCGTCGGCGTCGAGTTCGTCCCAGGTGTCGAGGTCCATCGCGATGCGCCGCAGCACCAGGGAGGTGCCGCCTGCCAGCCATGGCGTCGACGCGCCGTCGTCCCACACCAGCCGATCGAAGTCGACGGTGCGCGGCGCGATGTTGACGGTGCCGTCGACCTGGCCCATCAGATTGCGCATCGTCTGGCCGCGTGGCGCGTCGCGGAAGCCGCGCTGCACCCAGCGCACCGTCACCAGCGACTTGACGTGCTTGGACAGCACCCGCACCGCGTGTGCGACCGTCGTCGCCTCCTCGGCGCAGATCTGGAGGACCAGGTCGGCGCCGGTATAGGCCGGATCGAGGCGGTCGACGGGGAACGGCGGAAGCTGCCGCAACCAGCTCGGGCGCCGCTCGGCCATCTCTGCGCGGGTGAACAACTCGGGTCCGAAACCGACCGTGATCGTGAGGCGGGCGGGTCTGGTCGCGAGTTCCGGTTCGGTGTCAGCCAGCGCGGGCAGGCCCTGGGTGAGCCGTGACGCGTCGTCGGTCCAGATTCGGAGCAGGCCGATGATGTCCTCGCGGCCGGCACCGGGCGCCAGATCGAAACCGGCGAAGGCGACGTGGCCTGGTGGGTTCGTCTCGATGCCCGCCTGGTGCGCGCCGTAGAACGGGACGACGTCGAGCGCCTCGTCCCGGACTGCTTCTTCGCGTGTGAAACCAGCGGCACCCCAGCCGATTCCGGCCGCGCCGACGACGCCCGCCGCCGCGGCTCCCCCGCCGAGCAAGCGACGGCGGGAGAGCCTGGAATGCGGATCAGCCATGCGTGGGATGCTCGGTGCCCGGCGTGTAGTTCTCCTTGCCGCCGGCGAAGTCGCGCACCTGCGCGGTGACGACGGTGCTCGAACCGTCGGCGAAGGTAAGCGTGAGCGTGGTTTCCGCGCCGGTGCGCAGCGGCTGCTTCAGATCCATGAACATCAGGTGCTCGGCGCCGGGTTTCAGGGTGACTTCCCCGTGCGCCGGGATGGTGATGCCACCTTCCTTGGGACGCATGGTCTTGGCGCCGGTGCTGTCGGGCACCACCTCGTGGATCTCGACGCGATCCGAGGCGGGGCTGGTGGCGGAGACCAGCGTCACCGGGGCGTCGCCGGTGTTCTTCAGGTTGCCGAAGGCGGCGGACATGCCGGAGTCGGCGGCCTTGATCCACTGGTCGCTCATGGTGATCCGATCCCCTGCGGGTGCCTCGGGGACGGGGTCGGCGGCCGAGCAGGCGGTGGCGAAGAAGGTCAGCGCGGACAGGGCCGCGGCGGCGCCGAGACGGCGTGCGAGCCGAGGTGGACGCAGGGCGGTACGCGGGAATGCGGACACGGGAGAACTCCGATCATCGGGGTTGGGTGAGAACCCGAACCGACGCGCGGAGTCGACGAATCAACCGCAGGGACAGCGGGATTCATGGAACGGCGGACTACGCCGGAACGGGGTGAAGTCTGGTCGCGGCCGCGAGTGGCGGTCCGCGCAGGCCGATGCCGGGTCGCAGGAGGAGTTGCCGCAGGACCGCGCGTTCCTCGACCGGCGGCAGCCGGAACGCGGGCGCGGCGGGCGCGGTGACCCCGGCCAGCACGAGGACAAGGCGTCGCACGCTGGTGATCGCCCGTCGCACACCGATTTCGGCGGCGCGGATCGCCAGGGCGCCCGTCGGGATCGCCACCAGGTGCGCGAGCAGCATGGCAGCGGAGAAGCTGTGGTGATGGGTGTGGCCCAGCGTCAGCGCGGTGTGTCCGATGCCCTGGCCGACGGCCAGCACCGCCATGGTCGAGGCCGGACTGTCGCCGCGGGGCAGCGCGGTGACCACGACGCCGATCAGGGCGCACGCGGCGAACAGCAGCGTCAGCGACGATCCGGCGGGAATCGCGGTCGCGCCACCGAGTCCGTGCGCGAGCACGGCGACCGCACCGGAGGCGGCACCGACCGCCGCGCCACGCAAGCGCGCGGTGTGATCCGTCGGTGAACGCACCCAGCCATGCTACGACCATCTGTCGTAGTTGCCGAGCTCAGGACCTATGACCAGCGTCTCATCGAGTCGGCGCAGCAGAATCCAGACAAGGGCTTGACCTAAATAATGGTTTAGGTTTGATGATTGTCTCACCACCGAATGAGGGAGACCATCATGACCACCACCACCACCGCCACCCCGACCGCCGTCCGCACGCTGCCCGCACTGAACCGGGCGGTCGCCGTCCTGGGTGGCGTGGTCGCCGCCGTCGTGGCGAACTTGATCGTCTGGGGCATCGGCGCGGCGGCGGGCGGATCCTTCATCACGACCGACGGCGGCAAGGTGATGGACGTCGCTCCCGGGGGCGTGATCTTCATGTCGGCCGTGCCGCTGCTGATCGGCCTGACTGTCGCGGTGCTGGTGTCCTACCTGTGGACCGGGGTGCTGCGGGTCGCCGCGGTCGTCGGATCGGTGTTGTCGATCGCGACCATCGCGCTGACCGTGGCCTCCGACTTCGACACCGCCTCCACCATCGCCTTGTCGGTGATGCACGTGGTGCTGGTGCCGGTGATCGTGGTCGCACTGGAGGGCGTCCGCAAGAGCATCACCGCCCGTTGACCCACCGCGACGACAAAGGACCCCGCCGGAGATCTCCGGCGGGGTCCTTTCGTTCGTCTGTCCTTACACCGAGCGGCCGAACAGCAGCTTCCACGGCATCAGCGCCGACTCCAGCTGCACCTTCAAGCTCATCTTCGACGCGCCGAGCGTGCGCTCCTCGAACCGGATCGGCACCTCGGCGATCGTGTAACCCTTCTTGATCGCGCGGTAGTTCATCTCGACCTGGAACGAGTAGCCGTTGCTGCGGATCGAGGCCACGTCGATCGCGCGCAGGGTGTCGGCCTTCCATGCCTTGAAGCCGGCGGTCGCGTCCTTGACGCCGAGGCGCAGGATCAGGTTCACGTAGAAGTTGGCCCAGGCCGACAGCGCCTTGCGGTACCACTTCCACTCCGCCGCGGTCGAGCCGCCGGGCACGTACCGGGAACCGAGCACGACGCCGACATCGGCGGAGCTCAGCTTCTCCAGCATGGCCGGGATCACCTCGGCGGGGTGCGACAGGTCGGCATCCATCTGGATCACCACGTCGGCGCCCTCGGACAGGGCCTGGGTGATGCCCGCGATGTAGGCGCGACCGAGGCCGTCCTTCTCGGTGCGATGCAGCACGCTCACCACGTTCGGCAGCTCGGCGGCCAGCTTGTCGGCCACCTCGCCCGTGCCGTCGGGTGAGTTGTCGTCCACCACCAGCACGTGCAGATCGGGGACCGGCAGCGCCGTCAGCCGCTCCACCGCCACCGGCAGATTTTCCCGCTCGTTGTAGGTCGGCACAACAACGGTAACCCTCAAGGGTCGCCCTCCCTGCTCACCTGGTAACGCCTCGCGACCCAGCCAGCAGGCGCGAGGGCATGTCATCGATTCGTTATGACGGTACTCGATCGACCTGACGCCGACCTGAGCGGCCGTGCGGGCCCGTCACCACAGCTGGCGTGCGTGGACCAGCGCGTCGACGACCAGGACCACGCCGAACACCACGAAAAGCACCCGCACCACCGGCGGTCCGAAGCGGGTGATCCACCGCACCAGCAGGCGGTACACCCGGCGGGCGCGCGGCGTCTTGCGCATGGCCAGGGCGAGCACCACCAGTGGCAGGAGCAGGGCGATCGCGCAATATCCCGCCACGATCAGCGGCCACGCCACCGGCAGCGGACGCTGCGCCGACAACATCGCCAGCGCCGCCAGATACGGCACCGAGGTCGGCACCTTCGCCAGCCCGAGCGTGAACCCGACAACCCCCATCAACCACGGATACCTGCGCACCGGCTGCACCCAGCGCCCGCCACCACGCATCGTCGTATCCATCGGCACGGCCGCCACCACGATCAGCACCACGCCGATCAGCAGCTCACCCCAGTACCGCAGCAGCGGCGTCAACTCGAAGTCGAACAACCGAACCAGGAAATCGATCCCCAGCACCGTCGCGACCCCGAACATCACCGACACCGCGAACACGCCACCGAGAAAACTGAACCCACCGACGACGGGCGACCGGCGCGCCAGCCGACTGTCCGCCACCACCGCCGTAGTGATGGCCACCAACAGCACATCGAGCGCATCGACCACCGCGAACCCGAGCAACGTGATCAGCAGGACACCCATGACCGTTGCGACCCTACTCGGCGCCGCACCTGGGTTCCGGCGTGCGGTGCGCCCCAGTCCCACCCACAACGGCGCCGATCTCGTTACGCTTTTCGTGCCGGGAGTGCCCGACGAGCACCCGCGATCGTGAAGGGGAAGACATCGTGGCGGAAATGTCATTCGACCCGTCAGCGCTCGACGCGTATCAGCGCGCTGCAGCTCGGGTCGCGGATCTACTTGGTGAAGCGGCTACCAATACCAGCACGGCGGCGGGGGTGGATCTGTCCGGGCTCGGTGTGCTCGGGCGGGAATTCGCCGCGGCGTGGGCGGAGGCGGCGGGGGTACACGCGTCGACCTTGAGTACCGCGGGGAATCTGGTCACCGCGTATCAAGACATTCTGAATCGCTATGGCGCCGACGTCACCGGGATCGATACCGGGCTGGCCGGCGATCTGCGGGCGACCGAGAGCGAGGTGGCGTGATGCGCGCGAAATCCCTGGTCACCGAGAACACGCTGAGCACGATCACCCCGGCCGAGGCCGAAGCCAAGATCGCGCCGGTGGTCGCGCTGCTCGAGGTGCCGTTGCTGGAGCTGCGGAAATCGCTGGGCTCCAACACCTCCGCCGACCCCGATGCGGAGGTGGTGGCCGCGCTGACCTCGGCGACCAACGCCACCACCGCTACCGAAGACCCGCACCGGCTCGGCCTGTACGCGCTGGAGTCGACCGAGACCGCGGCCCCTGCCACGCCCGCGTTACGCCAGACCGCGACCGAGGTGTCGGCGGCCGCCGACCGTGGCCAGAAGCTGAGCACCCTGCTCGGACAGGCACATTCGACGCAGGCGACCGCGGCGGCCAAGGTCGACGCGATCATCGCCGACTTCCGCGCCAAGGCGAAAGCGGCCGCACCCGCGGTGAACGGCAACAACCTGGACGCGATCGTCGAGCTCGCGGAGGAGGCGATCCAGGAGGCGGTCGGCGTCGTCGGGAGCGCGAGCACCGAGATGGACCAGTACACCCGCAACACCAAGGAGCTGACCTCCGATCTCGGCGGGACGAATGGTGTGACCGTGCCGCAGGGCGCGACCGAGGTGGCGCCTGGCGTCTATGTGCTCGGCACCGGCGGCACGTCCACCGACACCATCGACACCGACACCACGACGACCGATCCGGCGACGGCGGCGCAGATCGCGTTGCAGGAGGCGCTGATCGACGGCGGCGTCGCGCTGGGCACCGCGGCGATCGATGCGGGCGTCACCTTCGGCACGCACCTGATCGACAAGATCGCCGAGGTCGCGATGCACGGCATCGACAAGGGCGCCGAGCTGGCGACCACCGGGATCGATACCCTCGCGGCGAATGTCACCGGGACCGAGGGCACGGCGACCAGCCCGGCCACGACGACACCGTCGCCCACCACGCCGTCCACCAGCGGCGGCGGCAACTCGGGCGGGCTGTTCGCCGGGCTCGGCAACGGTGACACCGCCGCCAAGCCGGAACCCGCGAACAACAACGGCAACAAGCCCGCGTCACCGGCACCGGCGAGCCAGGCGCCCGCCGTGGAACAGCCACAGCAGCAGGCTCCGGCGACCACGCCCAGTACGCCAACGGCGCCGGCGCCCGCACAGCAGCCGGTCCAGAGCGGGGTGATTCCGCCGTCCGCCCGTCCGCAGCAGGATCAGGAGACCGAGAAACCTTCGGCCGCACCGAGGCACGGGCAACCGGGAGTCGTCCCGGCGACGGCGTAAGGCGTCCGGATGGACAATCCGTTCGGGGCCTATTTCTCGTCGCCGGAGGATCCGGCGCGCCGTCGCCCGCAGGGCAAACGGCGACGTCGGCGCAGGCGCGAGGCCGAGCCGCAGACCATCGGCACCAATCCGGAGACATGGCCGCCGCCGGAGCCGGAACTCTACGACGACGCCTCCGGCCACCTCGCCAACGCCCAGACCGAGCCGATCTACCGGACGCCCGCCGACGAGGACGGGTTCACCGGCGACTGGAACGACTGGACCGACCAGGCCCCCGTCGACGAAACACCGCGCCGCGGTGACGATGTCGACTGGAACGACTGGGCCACCACCACCGCGACCGAGCAGAGCGGCGACCGGGTCGAGATGCCGGTTCTGCCGCGTCTCAAGGACTTCGGTGGCGGTGGGCCGATCGCGCGCAGGCCACGCAAGACCTACGACGACGAGCGCTACGACGATCCCCACAGCCGCGCGAAAGCCGCTGCCGCGGTGAAGGGGATCGTCGGCGCGCTGGTCTTCGTCGTCGTGGTCGGCTTGGCGGCCAACATCTTCCTCGGCTCCGACGACAAGCCGGTCGCGGCGAGGCAGGCGTCCGTATCCGGTTCGCCGACAACAGAAACCACCGTTCCTCCGCTGCCCGCGCACGCGGTGGCAGGCTGCGAATCCTTCCGCAGCCAATCCATCACCATCAGTGCCGAACGCGGCGACACCGCCACTCCCCAAGGCGCGATCCTGGGCTTCGAATACAGCTACTACGTCGACCGTGACGCCGCCAAGGCCCGCACCTACGTCACCGACGACGCCCATGTCGGCGACGAATCCGCCCTCGCCGCAGGCATTGCCACCTTCCCGACCGGGGTCAAGTACTGCATCCACATCACCCGGGCCGATTCCACCGACCCCACCCTCTGGAACGTCACCGTCCAGCAGCAATGGCCCGGTGACCCGGCCATCGAGAAGATCCAGCAGACGATGCGCACCGCGGAGGTCGCCCCCGGCCGTTACCGCATCACCAGCATCGACCACCGCCGATAGGCGCCCGGAAACGCAGAATCCCCGCACCAGAACTGGTGCGGGGATTTCTTGCGACCCTGACGGGACTCGAACCCGCGACCTCCGCCGTGACAGGGCGGCGCGCTAACCAACTGCGCCACAGGGCCGTGATGTATCGCTACATCGCGGGAGCGACTGTACCCCGGTAGCGGGCTTGGGCGTTAACCGAGCAGGTGAGGCCCTGGATCGACTATTGACATTGACGTCAACGTCAACGACGCTCGTGACCATGACCACAAGTGCGGCCCAGGAGCGGGCGCGGTCGGCACGTAAGGACAGTGCCGGGCCCCGCCGGGGTGAACTGCTCGATGCGGCGGGGCGGTGCTTCGCTGAGTTCGGGTACGACCAGACCTCGGTGGAGACGATCACCACGCGGGCGCAGGTCTCCCGGGCGACGTTCTACGCGTATTTCTCCTCGAAGGACGAGGTGTTCGGGGCGATCACCGAGCGGGTGTGCACGCAGTTCCTGGAAGCCCAGCTCGTGGTGGACGTCGAGGTCACCGAGCCCGCCGAGGTAATCGGGGCCACCACAAGAGCTTTCGCGGAGGCCGTGTTCGCCAATGGCGCGCTGGTGGCGCTGATCGAGCACCGCGCCGGGATCGATCCGGCGATCGGCGCCCAGTGGTCGCGAGTGCGTACCCGGCTGCGCAAGCGGTTCACCGCGTTTCTCGAGCGGGTCGACGCGCGCGGCGGGATCGATCCGTGCGCGCCGCTGTCGCGGATCGTCGAGACCCTGTCCGACGCACTGCTGATCGGCGCCTCCCGGCTCGCCGGGGCGAGCCCCGACCGGCGCGAACAGTTCATCACCGACCACATCGCCATCGCCGAGCGGCTGATCGGCTTCACCCAGGCCGAGCACGACATCGAGGACGTCCAGTGAAACTGCTGATCGCCAACCGTGGCGAGATCGCCTTGCGCATCATCCGGACCGCCGCCGAACTCGGTGCGGGAACGGTGGCGGTCTACGCCGAGGACGACGCGGACAACCCGAATGTGCACGCGGCGGACGAGGCGATCGGGTTGGCGGGCGCAGGACCAGCGCCCTACCTCGACCACGCCGCGATCCTGGCCGCCGCCAAGGAATCAGGTGCCGAATTCATCCATCCCGGCTACGGATTCCTCAGCGAGAACGCCGAATTCGCCCGGGCGTGCGCGGCCGGCGGGTGCACGTTCATCGGGCCGGACCCGGCCGTGCTCGATCTGTTCGGCGACAAGTCCTCGGCCCGCAGGACCGCCGTCGCCGCGGGCGTGCCCGTCTTGCCCGCGACCGAGGGCCCGAGCGAGGTCGCCGAGGTCAAGGCGTTCTTCGACGCGCAATCGGGCCCGATCATGATCAAGGCGCTGGCCGGTGGTGGCGGGCGCGGCATGCGGGTGGTGCGGACGAGCGAGGAGATCGACGACGCCTACCGGCAGTGCGCCGCCGAGGCTCAGCTCGGTTTCGGAAGTCCGGCGGTGTTCGCCGAGGCGTTGATGGAGAACGCCCGGCATATCGAGGTGCAGGTCGTCGCGGCACCCGGCGCGAGCGGCACCACGGCGCTCGCGCTCGGGGATCGGGATTGCAGTGTGCAGCGCAGGCATCAGAAGCTGATCGAAATCGCTCCCGCCCAAGGCCTTTCGGACGCACTTCGCCGTGAGCTGCACGAGGCTGCGGCCCGGCTGTGCGCGCATGTCGGCTACCGCGGGCTCGCCACCGTCGAATTCCTGGTCTCCGGTGAGGAATTCGTCTTCCTGGAGGTCAACCCGCGGATCCAGGTTGAGCACACCATCACCGAGGAGGTGACGGGCGTCGACTTGGTCGCCGTGCAGCTGGCGATCGCCCAGGGCGCGACGTTCGACGAACTCGGCCTGCCACCCGGAATCACCTCCGACGGAGGGCAATCCACCGGCGAGACTGCCAAAGCCGACGGCATAGCGATCCAGGCCAGGGTGAATATGGAGACGATGGCCACCGACGGATCGGCCATCCCGACCGCAGGCACCCTGACCGCCTTCGCGCCGCCCACCGGTCCCGGCGTGCGAGTCGACACCTTCGGCCGTCCCGGACTCACCCCGAGTCCGCGCTACGACTCGTTGCTGGCCAAGGTGATCATCCGCACCCGCGGGAACTCCTTCCCCTCCGCCGCCCGCAAGGCCGGGACCGCGCTGGCGGAATTCACCGTCGACGGTGTCCGCACGAACATCGGGTTCTTGCGGGAAGTGCTCTTCGACAGCCATTTCCAGACGGGCGTGGTCACCACCGCCTACCTCGGCGAGAACCTGCCCGCGCTGGTCGCGGCCGCCGAGGCGGGGCAGCCCGAGATCGCGGTTGCCACCGTCGAGCTGTATCCGGGACAGGAAGCGGTCCGCGCGCAACTGGCGGGCACCGTGGTCGAGGTGGCCGACGAAGGCGTCGAGGTCGGCGCGGGCGGACAGCTGGTCGTGCTCGAGGCGATGAAGATGCAGCACGTGCTCGCCGCGCCGGATGCCGCCAGGACCATCCGAGTCCTGGTGCGCCCGGGGCAGGTCGTCGCGCCGGGCGATCCGCTCGTGATCATCACCCGTACCGGCGCCGACGCCACCGGCGGCGTGCAGGCCGACCTGGATCCCGACCGTGCCCGCGCCGATGTCGACGAGATTCGCGCCCGTCACCTCGTCACGCTGGATGAATCCCGCCCCGAAGTCGTCGCCAAGCGACACGGGCTCGGTCGCCGCACCGCCAGGGAGAACATCGCCGACCTCGTCGACGCGGGCAGTTTCGTCGAGTACGGCGCGCTGGCCGTCGCGGCGCAACGCAGCAGGCGTACCGAAGAGGACCTGATCGCCAACACCCCCGCCGACGGCCTCGTCACCGGCGTTGCCACCATCGGCGCCGATCGCTTCGGCAAGGCGGCGGCCGAAGCCGTGGTGGTCTCCTACGACTACACCGTGCTCGCGGGCACCCAGGGCAAGAACAATCACGCCAAGACCGACCGCGCCTTCGAACTGGCCGCCCGCAAACAGGTGCCGGTGGTGCTGTTCGCCGAGGGTGGCGGCGGCAGGCCGGGCGACACCGACGTGACCGGCATGGGCCTGGACGTGCCGACCTTCCGCGCGCTCGCCGCGCTGCGCGGACAGGTGCCGCTGGTGACGATCGTGTCGGGGCGCTGCTTCGCCGGGAACGCCGCCCTGGCCGGGGTGTGTGACGTGATCATCGCGACGCCGGACGCCAATATCGGCATGGGCGGCCCCGCGATGATCGAGGGCGGCGGGCTCGGCGTGTACCGGCCCGAGGACATCGGGCCGATCGATGTACAACGGCGCAATGGCGTCGTCGACCTGGTTGCCCGGGACGAGGTGCACGCGGTGGCGCTGGCCAAGCAGTACCTCGGCTACTTCCAGGGCCCGGTCGACGATTACGAGGCGCCCGACCCGCGCCTGGCCAGGCATGTGGTGCCGGAGAATCGGCTGCGCGCCTACGACATCCATCGCGCGATCGAGGTGATCGTCGATGTGGGCTCGATGCTCGAACTGCGGCCCGACTACGGAGTCGGGATCGTCACCGCGCTGGTCAGGGTCGACGGTGTGCCGTTCGGCCTGGTCGCCAACAGCAGTCATCACCTCGGCGGCGCCATCGATGCCGAGGCCGCCGACAAGATGGGCGACTTCCTCGGGCTGTGCGAGTCGTTCGGCCTTCCGGTCGTCTCCCTGTGCGACACACCGGGGTTCATGGTCGGACCGGAAGCGGAGAAGACGGCGACAGTCCGCCGGTTCAGCGAGCTGTTCGTACTCGGCGCCCGGTTGAGCGTGCCGTTCGGCATGATCATCCTGCGCAAGGGCTACGGACTCGGCGCGATGGCGATGGCGGCCGGGCACTTTCGCGCGCCGAACTTCACCGTTGCCTGGCCGACCGGCGAGATCGGGCCGATGGGACTGGAAGGCGCGGTGCGTCTCGGCTTCCGCAAGGAGCTCGCCGCCGTGGCGGATCCGGCCGAACGCGACACGCTGTTCCAGCAGCTGCTGACCCTGGCCTACCAACAGGGCAAGGCGCTGACCGCGGCGACCGGGTTCGAACTCGACGATGTCATCGATCCGGCCGACACCCGCGCGTGGATCACCACGCTGGCCGGCGACGTGACGCGCGCAGGATCGGCACGAGCTCGGCATTGATGCCGCCGGGTTGGGACGCGCCCTTCTCGTCGGCCTCCCCGGCCGGCGCGAAAAGCGGGTCCGCTGAGCCCTGAGCTGGGGCGTCAGACTTGAAGTTGACGTCAACTTCTAATACGTTCGGATGCACCGACCGAAGGAATTCATCGTGAGAGTTGCACAGAAGGTGGCCATCGTGACCGGCGGCGGCGCAGGGATCGGGGCCGCACTGGCCACCGCCCTCGCCGCGGCGGGCGCGCGTGTGATCGTCGCCGACCTCGACGAAGCGGCCGCACTCGCCGTCTCGGCGCGAATCAATGCCGACCACCCGGACGCGACCGTGGGCGCGGGCGCCGACGCCGCCGACACCGCCGCCATCCAGGGCCTGATCGCGTTGGCGGAGCAGCACTTCGGCCCCGTCGATCTGTACTTCGCCAATGCCGGCGTGGTCGGCGCGCCCGGACTCGACGCCACCGAGAGCGACTGGGATCTCTCGCTCGCGGTGAACCTGCGCGCGCACATCCGCGCCGCGCAACTGCTCGTCCCCCAGTGGCTCGACCGCGGCGAAGGCTACTTCGTGAGCACCGCCTCGGCCGCCGGCCTGCTGACCCAGATCGGCTCGGCCACCTACTCGGTGAGCAAGCACGCCGCGGTCGGATTCGCCGAATGGCTCAATGTCACCTATGGCGACCAGGGCATTCGGGTCAGCTGCCTGTGCCCGATGGGCGTGAACACCGCGCTGCTGTATGCCGGGCAGGAGTCGGGCGAACCGCTCGGGGCCGCCGCCACCCGCGCGGTCGTGTCGGCGGGCGAAGTCCTCGAACCCGCCGAGGTGGCCGAGATCGTGCTCGAGTCCATCGCGGCCGAGCAGTTCCTGATCCTGCCGCACCCGCAGGTGCTGGAGATGTACCGCAACAAGGGCGCCGACTACGACCGCTGGCTGCGCGGGATGCGCCGCTACCAGGCCGCCCTGCTGGCCGAAACCCGCTGACACCCCTCGACTCCCTGGAGTACTCATGTCGCTGTTCGATCTGTCCGAGCGCGCCGAGAAGTACCGCGCCGACCTGCTCGATTTCATGGACACGCACGTCTATCCGGCCGAAGCCGTCTACGACGAGCAGATGCGCGCCGCGGGCAACCCGCACTTCCAGCCGCCGATCCTCGAAGAGCTCAAGGCCGAGGCCAAGCGGCGCGGCCTGTGGAACCTCTTCCATCCGCATCCCGGTCGCGGCCCCGGCCTGACCAACCTCGAATACGCGCCGCTGGCCGAGATCATGGGCCGCAGCCATCTCGCGTCGGAGGCCTGCAACTGCAATGCCCCCGACACCGGGAACATGGAGGTGCTCGAGCTGTTCGGCACCGAGGAGCACAAGAAGAAGTACCTCGAACCGCTGCTCGACGGGACCATGGCCTCGGCGTTCGCGATGACCGAACCGGGTGTGGCCAGCTCCGACGCCACCAATGTCGAACTGTCGATGGTGCGGGACGGCGACGAGTACGTGCTCAACGGGCGAAAGTGGTTCGCCACCAATGCCTTGCACCCGAACTGCCGGGTGCTGATCGTGATGGGCAAGACCGATCCGCAGGCAGCGCCGCACCGGCAGCAGTCCATGATGGTCGTCCCGATCGACGCGCCGGGTGTCACGATCCTGCGCGGGCTGCCCGTGTTCGGCTACCACGAACGCGAGGGCCACGCCGAGATCGACTTCGCCGACGTGCGGGTGCCCGCCACCGACGTGCTCAAGGGTGAGGGCGAGGGTTTCGCGATCAGCCAGGCCCGGCTCGGACCCGGCCGCATCCACCACTGCATGCGCAGCATCGGCATGGCCGAACGCGCGCTGGAGATGATGTGCAAGCGGGCGCAGTCGCGGGTCACCTTCGGCAAGCCGATCGCCGAGAACGCCAATATCCAGGACTGGATCGCCGAGTCGCGCATCGAGATCGAGATGATCCGGCTGCTCACGCTCAAGGCCGCGCACCTGATGGACACCGTCGGCAACAAGGCGGCGCGCACCGAGATCGCCGCGATCAAGGTCGCCGCGCCGACCATCGCGCTCAAGGTCCTCGACCGGGCGATCCAGGTGCACGGCGCCGGTGGCGTCACCGACGACTTCCCGCTCGCCATGGCCTGGGCTCAGCTGCGCACCCTGCGCCTGGCCGACGGCCCCGACGAGGTGCACAAGCGCGCCATCGCGCGCCAGGAACTGGGGAAGTACCGCAGCAAGGAGAGCAACTGATGACCGGACTCGACCTGACCGGCCGCACCGCCATCGTCACCGGTGAGGTCATGGTGATCGACGGCGGGCAGCGTCTCGGTGACGCGCCACTGTTCCGGAGTGGAGCGTCGCTCGGTGTCTGAGGTTGTCGTCGGAGTCGATCCCGACACGGTGACTCGGTGGTTGGGCACGCTCGGCATCGAGTACGCGGGGCGGCTGCGATTCGACCGGATCGGGCTCGGGCAGTCGAATCTCACCTATCTGGTCAGCGACGCGGCCGGGCGCCGGTGGGTGCTGCGCAGGCCGCCGCTCGGTGAGCTGCTGGCCTCGGCCCACGATGTGGTGCGGGAGGCGCGGATCATCGCCGCGCTCGAGCACACCGAGGTGCCGGTGCCGCGGATCTTCGGCGTGCTCGCCGATCCGGCGCTCGTCGAGGCGCCGCTGGTACTGATGGAGTTCGTGGACGGGCAGGTGATCGACACCATGCCGATCGCGCGGTCGCTCACTGCGCAGCGACGCAGGGCGATCGCGGAATCGCTGACGGCCACCCTGGCCCGGATCCACGCTGTCGATCCGGCGGCCGTCGGGCTGGCCGATCTCGCCAGTCACAAGCCGTACGCGCCGCGGCAGCTCAAGCGCTGGAGCGGGCAGTGGGAGCACTCCAAGACCAGGGAGCTGCCCGAGATCGACGAGCTCACCCGCAGACTCGCCGCCGCGGTGCCCGAGCAGCACGAGGTGTGCCTGGTGCACGGCGACTTCCATCTGCGCAATATCATCACCTCGCGCGACACGGGTGCGGTGACGGCCGCGCTGGACTGGGAGCTGTCCACCCTCGGTGATCCGCTGGCCGACATGGGCAGCATGCTCGCCTACTGGGCCGAGCCGGGCGAAGTCATCGGCGGTGACTTTCCCGCCTCCGCGCTCGACGGGTTCCCGGACCGCGCCGAGATGTCGCGGATGTACCTCGAGCTGACCGGCCGCGACCCGGCCGCGCTGCGGTACTGGCATGTCCTCGGGCTGTGGAAGCTCGCGATCATCGCCGAAGGTGTGCTGCGACGGGCACAGGACAACCCGATGAACAAGGCAGCCGCGGGCACGCCGACCATCGAACGAATCGACGCCGTGGTGCGTCTGGCCTGCGACGTCGCCGACGACGCGGGAATCTAGCGAAGGGATTCAGCATGAAGGCTTGGCAGGTCGATGAGCTCGGCGAACCACGGGATGTGCTGCGACTCGACGACATCGAAGATCCCGTTGCCGGACCGGGGCAGGTGCTGGTGCGCGTGCTCGCCGCACCGGCCAACTTCCCGGATGTGCTGCTGTGCCGCGGGCAGTATCAGGTGAAGCCGCCGCTGCCGTTCACGCCTGGTGTCGAACTGTGCGGCTCGGTGGTCGCGGTCGGTGCCGGTGTCACCGGGTTCGCGATCGGCGATCGCGTTGTCGGCACCACGACCTTGCCCGGCGGCGCGTTCGCCGAGCTGGCGGTGCTGGACGCGGAGAATGTCTTCCCCGCACCGGATTCGCTCGACGACGCCGAGGCCGCCGCCCTGTGCATCGGCTATCAGACGAGCTGGTTCGCCCTGCACCGGCGGACCCAGCTGCGGGCAGGCGAGACCCTGCTCGTGCACGCGGCGGCCGGTGGTGTCGGCAGCACCGCCGTGCAGCTGGGTAAGGCCGCGGGCGCGGCGGTGATCGGTGTGGTCGGCGGGCCGGACAAGGCCGACTACTGCCGCGAGCTCGGCGCCGACCTCGTCATCGACCGGCACACCGAGGACTTCGTGCCGATCGTCAAGGAATTCACCGGCGGGCGCGGCGCCGACGTGATCTACGACCCGGTCGGCGGCGACGCCTACGCCAAGTCGACCAAGTGCATCGCGTTCGAGGGCCGCATCCTGGTGATCGGTTTCGCCGGCGGCACCATCCCGCAGCCCGCGCTCAACCACGCGCTGATCAAGAACTACTCGATCATCGGCCTGCACTGGGGCTTGTACAAGCAGTACAACCAGCAGGCCATCCGCGACTGCCACACCGAACTGACCCGGCTGGCCGCGGCGGGTCAGCTGAAACCGCTGATCAGCGAACGGCTTTCGCTGGCCGATGTCCCCGACGGCCTCGGCAGGCTCGGCGACGGCAGCACGGTCGGCCGAGTCGTCTTCCACCCCTGAGCAGCGACTCGCCGGGCGCCGCGACCCCGGCCGCGCGCTATAAATACAGCATGGATCGACCCGCGGACACCGACGGCGAAGGCGCGCTGCCCTCGATGGCGCGCACTTCGCTGTTGCGCGAGCTGCCCGCCACCCCGCGCGGCCTGCGGACACGTTCGGCCCTGATCGACGCGGGCCGCAAGGTGTTCGAGCGGCTCGGTTACCTCGACACCCGGCTGGTCGACATCACCCAGGAAGCCAACTGCTCTTCGGGCACCTTCTACACCTATTTCGCCGGCAAGGAAGAGATCTTCGCGGCGATCCTCGAACACGCCCAGGAAGACATGCTGCATCCCGGCATGCAGCATGTCGCCGGTGACGACGACCCCGCCTCGATCGTCGAGGCGAGCAATCGGGCCTACTTCGAGGCCTACAAGCGCAACGCCAAGCTGATGGGCCTGCTCGAACAGGTCGCCAACATCGACCCCGAGTTCAGCAAGCTGCGCCAAGACCGCGCCGACGCCTTCATCCACCGCAATGCCCGCAGCATCGCGAGCCTGCAGGAACGCGGCCTGGCCGACCCCGAACTGGACCCGATGCTGACCTCACGCGCCCTGTCGGGGATGGTCAGCCGCCTCGCCTTCAACTACTTCGTCATCGGCGACGGCCACCTCGACGGCGAAGCACGCCCCATGGACGACCTCGTCTACACCGTCACCCGTCTCTGGGTGAACGCCCTGCGCATGCCCACCACCCACTGACGCAAAAAATCCCCTCTACCAGGAACTGGTGAGGGGATTTTGTGGTGGCCAGGGCCGGGATCGAACCGGCGACCTTCCGCTTTTCAGGCGGACGCTCGTACCAACTGAGCTACCTGGCCGCAGGCACCCGTACTGAATGCCATACGCGAAGCGCCGGATCACTCCGGCGCTTACTTGCGACCCTGACGGGACTCGAACCCGCGACCTCCGCCGTGACAGGGCGGCGCGCTAACCAACTGCGCCACAGGGCCTTGCTGTACTGCTACACAGTCCGGAGACTGTACCCCCTACGGGATTCGAACCCGCGCTACCGCCTTGAAAGGGCGGCGTCCTAGGCCGCTAGACGAAGGGGGCTCGTCCCGGATCTCTCCGGACCGGCTTTCAACGTTTCCGTTGGGAGCTCGCATAGCTTATGACAGGTGTGCGCAGACTTCCAAATCGCCTGGTCAGGCGCCCAAACCGAGGTCATCGAGGCGTGCTTGTGCGCGCCACCCGTCGCTGCGGAAGTTCTGGATCCACACCGGGGTCGCCATCGCCTCGACAATAACCTCCAGCACCTCGGCGAAGCGGGCACGCAGGTCCGCGGCCGAACCGTTGCCGATCGGGTCGACCAGATAGCGCTGGCCCGCCAGGGCCGCGGCGAGGGTGCGGGTGAAGCGGTCGGGGTCGGTGTCGGGGCGCAGCTGGCCGTCGTCGATCGCGCGCACCGCGAGGACCCGGGTGGCGCGGCCGACGATGCGTCCGCCGCCGTTGCCCGCGTCGCGATGGAAGTCGGGCTCGATCACGAGCCGGTACTCGGCCTGCACGATGGTGTCGTGCTCGAGCCGCAGCGCGATCTCGTCGACCATCCCGTGCAGCACGTCGAGCGGGCCGAGGTCGGCACGGGCCAGCCAGCGTTCCGCGCAGGCGCGGTAGCGCTCGACCGCGGTCTCCAGCACCGCGCGCGCCAGATCTTCCTTGGAGTCGAAGTGGAAGTACATCGCGCCCTTGGTCGCGCGCGAACCTTCCAGAATGCGGTTGAGCGATGCCGCGGCATATCCGCTCTTCCCGAACTCGACGGCCGCGGACTTGATTATCGCCGCGCGTGTCCGGCGGGCCCGCTCTTGCTGCCGTGCCATGCTCGAAACGCCTCCGAACCTTCTCACCGCCATCGATCAATAACCGACCGTTGACGCGAATAGTGGTTTTAATACAAACTTTCGGTATGAAATCTCGCAGAAAAGCCGGTACCCCGCCGGCTGGTATAGTTCGCCCGCCCGGGTGCGCCGCAGGGGGCGCACCCGGGCTCCACTACCTGTGAGAACCGCCTCCTCCTGCGGTAACGACTGCCCCTTTGCCGAAGGTTCGCGCATCCTTCGCGATTACCCCGGCACTTCGAACCCTTGATGAATTCCTCGACATCACAACCGGCACCGGCGCGCCGAACAACGCAGCACCGGTGATTGTTTCGAAATTCACCAGGCGATCACCGTACCCGCATTCGCGAGCCGACACGCGGCAAATGGAACACCCATCCGAACATCCGGTTCGGTTATCCAGTTCAGCAAACGAGGCGCAACCCGAATGGTTTCGTCGGCTATGAATTCCGTAGGCGCACAGCCCGGTTGACCAGGCCGACGACCGTCGGGCGAACCCCCTGCTGTTCGCCCGACGGTCGCGAGACCCGCGCCCACACCGGACCACCTGATCGACCACGTATCCCCTGCTCATCGAAACCTGTTGCGTGACAACAGTATTCGATACCATGCCGGGACCTGAAGCGCGAACGGTGGTGGGTACCAGTTGTTTACCGGGAATCGTCGGCGGCGGGAGCTTCGTTACCGTCGTCCACCAGGGTTGATCGGGCACCACGACGGAGCTGGGGACCGGTATTCGGCCCGACGGAGGGGCGTCCGCTAGACTCCCCTCCGCGCCCCTTTAGCTCAGTTGGTAGAGCTGGTGACTTTTAATCACTAGGTCGTAGGTTCGAGTCCTACAGGGGGCACCACGATTTACAGGGTTGACCTGCGGTTATGGCCTAGTTGGATCATCAAGTAGAGCCTGACGTGCCAACAAGGCTGCCGACAACGCTCTCCGAAGCGGTCCCAAGTCCTGATGATTCCCGCCCTGCGCCCCTGGTCTGCGGTTCCCCCAGGCCGTATTGCTGTGATTCCCGCCACGCTCGCGCTGGTTCAGCGGTCGTCGGGATGAGGTGGGAGGCCGGGGCAGCTGGGGCGATACTCCAGATCGGGGGAAACCCAGTCCGACCACTGTTGGCGGCTCATTTCGAACGTCAGCTTGTCGCACAGCAGCTCTGTCCATGCGGTGGGGCCGGGCCACGTCCACATGGCGGATTTGTTGTCGTAGCCCCAATGTCTGGTTCGGACGATCGTGCTGTCCCCACTGATCCAGACTTCTTCGATCCAGCCTGGTGACCCGTGCAACGGTTCGCCGATGGCGCGGCCGTCGTCCAGGTCCCAGAAGCGCAGGGTCTGGTCGCCGGAACCGGAGACGATGTAGCGACTGTCGGCGCTGATCGCCAAGCTGCGCACCATCGAGGTGTGCCCTTCCATCGGGGGCCCGATCTGCTCGCCCGTCCGCGTATCCCACCGGCGCAGGGCAGTGTCCTCGCCGGTCACGAACATGGAACCGTCGGGAGCCATCGCCGCCGACCAGATTCCCAGGGCACGGAGTTCCTTGACCATGACACCGGTGCGCACGTCCCACAGTCGTACCGAATCGCTGTGTGTGAGCAGGCGTGTTCCTGCGGCGTCGAATTCGAGGGTGCTGAAGCCGGCGGTGTGTCCAGTCATCGGGCCGCCGATCGGTGTACCGGTTTCGGTATTCCACAGTCGCAAGGTCTTGTCGCCGACGGCGGCGAGATAGCGGCCGTCCGGGCTGAGCGCGATCCGGTCGACCTCGGGCAACCCTTCGAACGGGCCGCCGACGGGTGCGGCGGTTTCGGTGTTCCACAGCTGCACTACGTTTCCGGTGGTGACCGTAGCCAGGCGGCTGCCGCGAGCACCGAATTCCAGCGCGCCCACCGGCTCACCGAATCCGGTCAGCGGACGGCCGACCTGCTTGCCTGTCTCAGTGTCGTAGAAGGTGACCGATCTGTCTGGGCCGGCGACGGCGACGCGACTGCCGTCCTCGCTGATCGCCGCTCGGGCGCTGTAGTCGTCGGGGTAGTCGGCCAAGGGCCCGATGTTACGGCCGGTCTGCGAGTCGACGATCCAGACCGACGCATTCATGCGGTCTTGCTTGACCAGTCGCCGTCCATCGGACTCGACCGTCAGCACCGGGCCGTAACCGGCCCTGGGCGAGCTGCTGTCCGCCGGCCAGGGCGCGCCGAGCGAGCTGGACTGGCCGATGTTCCAGACGCGCAGCGTCCCGTCCCACGCGGTGGAGGCGAGGCGGCGGTCGTCGGGACTGAACACCACACCCATGACAGCCCCCGCGTGGCCTGCCAGCGGTGCCCCTTCCGCGCTGCCGGTTTCCGCGTTCCACAGTCGCACCGTGTTGTCGGACGCTCCGGAGGCCAGCCTGGTGCTATCGGGACTGAAAGCGACGGCACTGACCACCCCCTCATGCCCGAGAAGCGGTGTGCCCATGGGTCGGCGCGTGTCGGCGTCCCAGAGCATCAGCGCCATCCCGAGCTCGGGCACATGGTCTTCCGCCCTGACCGCACCGGAACTTCCAGACGCGATGCGCCGCCCATCAGGGCTCCACGCGACGGTCTTCACGGGATACTTGTGCTGTCGCAGGGTTTCGGGTGCGGCCGTGGGAGATTCGACGTTCCAGATTCGTACGGTGGTGTCCTCTCCACCGGAGACGAGGTGCCTACCGTCGGGGCTGAACGCGACTGAGTGCACCGCGCCGTCGTGGCCGGTGAATTGCTCCGAGCGACTGCCGACGATGTCCCACCACCTGACTGTGCCATCCTGCCCGCCGGACGCCACCGACCGGCCGTCCGGCGAAAATGCGACGGTGTTGACGCCGTCCCGATGACCCGTGAGGGGCGGCGCGGCGGACTTGCCGGTGTCGGTTTCCCAGATCTGCACCGCGTTGTCCGGGGTGGTCGCGGCGATCCGGCCGCCATCCGGACTGAACACCGCGCGCAGGGCGCGCGGCTCCGGTTCGAAGACTCGATCGATCCGGGTCCCGGTCGCTGCGTCCCACAGCCGCATCTCCACGCCGCTGGTGAGGATCCGGTCGCCTGCCGGGCTGAAGGCGATGCTGAAGTCGGGCTTGGCTGTGCGAAGGTGCTCAGCCGTCGCGGCAGGATCATAGATATAGCGGCTCGGACCGTACGGCTTACCGGTCTGGACGATCTTGTCCACCGCCGCTGCGGCATTCAGCGTCCGCAGCAACCCGCCCTCGTCGAAGTCGGGTGCGATCTGCGCAGCGGCGAGGGTCTGCTGGATCGCCCGGATATCGTCGCGCGGCCGCGCACCACCCAGCATCGCTTCGGCCTCGGAGACCAACCGCAACGCGATCGCCTGATTGCGCTGGCGCTCGGCCTCCCGCTGCCGGTCGACGGCGATATAGGCGGCAGCAAGCGCGAGGATTGTGAGCAGCACCAGACTCACGACGGCGGTGCGCCGCACGCGACGAAACCGGCGATGCTCACGCAGATCCTCCCCCGCCAGTTCGTATTTCGGCTTGCCGTGGATCGGAGCGGCCAGGTCGGTGAGCTTCTCCCGGAGCAGCGGGGCACGTGGGTCCCACGGCGCGTCCTCGGTGACGTCGACGTAGAGCGGCTCGGTAGGCAGCACGCCCGGGCGGGTCGAAACCGGCAAAGCCACGGTCGATCGCTCCGGATCGAAGCGTTGAGTGTGCCGATCCCACTTCACCTTTCCGCCCGCGACGACGAACAGCAACTGTTCCGGACCTCGCGTACGCAGCCAGTACTCGATCTCGCGGTCGACCCATTCCGAAACGGCCGAGTGCGGCGACAGCACCACGATGCAGTACCGAGCCTGATCCATCGCCTCGGCGACCTTGCCCCACAGATCAGGGCTCGCGGTCAGGTCCGTCGCATCGCGGAACACCCGTAGCGCGTGCAGTCGCCCCATCCGGCGGCCGATGCGGTGCAGGCCCTTCTGGATGCCCGCCGCGACAGCGCGGTCGGCGTGCGAATACGACAAGAACGCGTCGTAGGCAGAGATCGGCGCGGGACCCGGCGGCGGATCCGCCGCGATCGTCATCGACTCACCCATCGTCTTCTCCCAGCACGGGACGACCGTTCCCCTCGACAGTCCTCCCACGACAGGCTCGGATCACGAGTACCCGGCTACTCGGGTTCGGCATCGGGGCCGCGCGATCCAACGTCACGTGGCGACGCGCCGCACGCAGACGCCGCCGAAACCAGGGGTTCCGGCATCTCGGCCCCCTACCCTGAGCGTGACCCGGGCGCTACCGGGCACCCCTCGACACAGGCGGAGCCGATGACTTCCTTCGATGATTTGCTCTCCCAGGTACCGATCGCCCAGATCGCCGACCAGCTCGGCGTCGACCAGGCGACCGCGACGAGCGCCGTCCAGGCCGCACTGCCGACGCTGCTCGGCGGGCTGCAGGCCAACGCGGCCGAACCGCAGGGCGCGGCGTCGCTGCTCGGCGCGCTCGACAACCACGGCGGGCTCGTCGAAGGTGACGGCGCTGTCGATCTGCAGCAGGTCGACGTCGCCGACGGCGAGAAGATCGTCGACAACGTCTTCGGTGACGAGAAGAACACCGTTATCAGCGCTTTGGGCGGCACCGGCGGGACCGGCGGCAACGACCTGATCGGCAAGCTGCTGCCGATCCTGGCGCCCATCGTGCTCGCCTACGTCGCCAAGCAGCTCACCGGCGGTGGCGGCGCGGCCGCACCGGCGCCCCAGCCGCAGGCCTCCGGCGGCGGTCTGGGCGACCTGCTCGGCGGGCTCATCGGCGGCAGCACCAACAGCGGCGGGCTCGGCGGGGTGATCGGCGAGGCACTGTCGAAGAACGCGGGCGGCGGTCTCGGCGGCATTCTCGGCGGGCTGCTCGGCGGCAAGCGCTGAGAGTTTTCCCACCGGGAGCTAACGTCGCGCGGCCCGCAGCGATAGACCCTACGCTGCGGGCCGAGCACCTAGACTCGGCAGCACGACGAGACGGCGTCGGCCGAGGTTGTGGCGTTGCTCAACTTCGGCGGAAATCCGCTCAGTTGCGTTTCGCATCACACCTACGGTGCCGTAAGGTATGGCCGCATCGCGACGTTCGACCGTAAGCACGACAGCGAAGGGTTTTTACATGGCAAGGGATCTGACTCAACTCGAACTGCTCACGGAGTTGGAGCCGGTTGCCGAAGAAAACGTCAACCGGCACCTGTCGCTGGCCAAGGAATGGCATCCCCACGACTACGTCCCGTGGGATGAGGGCCGCAACTTCGCCGCCATGGGCGGCATCGATTGGGATCCGGAGCAGTCCAAGCTCAACGAGGTCGCCAAGGCGGCCATGATCACCAACCTGCTCACCGAGGACAACCTGCCGTCCTACCACCGTGAGATCGCCGAGAACTTCTCCCAGGACGGCGCCTGGGGCACCTGGGTCGGTCGCTGGACCGCCGAGGAGAACCGGCACGGCATCGTGATGCGCGACTACCTGGTGGTCACCCGCGGCGTCGATCCGGTGGCGCTCGAGAACGCCCGCATGATCCACATGACCAACGGTTTCGCCTCGCCCACCGAGGTGGACGCCGGCTTCCTGCACTCGGTCGCCTACGTGACCTTCCAGGAGCTGGCCACGCGCGTGAGTCACCGCAACACCGGCAAGGTGTGCGACGACCCGATCGCCGACCGCATGCTGCAGCGCGTCGCCGCCGACGAGAACCTGCACATGATCTTCTACCGCAACCTCTGCGGCGCCGCCCTGGATCTGTCGCCCGATCAGGCGATCGAGGCCATCTCGCTCATCGTCGAGAACTTCCAGATGCCCGGCGCCGGTATGCCGAACTTCCGCCGCAACGGCGTCCTGATGGCCAAGCACGGCATCTACGACCTGCGTCAGCACCTCGAAGAGGTCGTCCAGCCGGTGCTCAAGAAGTGGAACATCTTCGAGCGCACCGACTTCACCGCCCGCGGTGAGGCCACCCGTGAGCGCCTGGCCGGGTTCCTCGACAAGCTGGGCCAGGACGTGCTCAAGTTCGAGGAGCAGCGCGACAAGATGCTCGCCCGCGAAGCCAAGAAGCTCGAACTGGCCCGCGTCTAGCCCGCACAACGACCAACGCCCGCCCTCCGCGTTCGGAGGGCGGGCGTTGTCGTCGGTGCGGGCTACTTGGTCGGCAGGGCGCCGTCGGTGCTGCCGACGTCGGTGATCTTCCAGTCCTTGCCCGCGTCGACGGTGATGTTGTAGGTGACCGTGTTGCGCAGGCCGTCGGGGTTCTGGGCGTTGGTGGTGCTCACGTCGACGAAGGCGGCGACCTTGTAGACCTCGCCCTCGTGCGACATCACCTTGGCGGTGATCGGCGTCGCGGCGGAGGTCCACTTCAGCGGGATGATGATCTGCTCGAGCTTGGCGCCGGTGGCGTCGAACTTGGCCGAGAGCTCCGGCGAGGTGCCCGCCTTCAGCTTGGCCACCCAGGCGTTGACGTCCTGGTAGTTCAGCGTCGCCGAGCCGACGGCGTAGTCGAGGGCGATCTGCTCGGCCTTCGCGTTGTCGGCGTCCTGGGCCTTCAGGTCGGAGAGATCGGAACGCGCCGAGCCGAGCAGCACGCCGAGCACGAGGGCGATGATCGCGAGGACGGCGATCACGGCGCCGCCGATCAGCGTCGAGACCCGCACCGCGACCGTGCCCTTGCCCGGCTGGGCTGGTGCGGTTTCGGTCGGGTCGGTGGCGTCGTCAGCGGGTTCGGCCATGGGTGGTTTCTCCGATTACGTGGGGACAGCGCACCGCCGGAGGCGACGATGCCAGCAGACACAGGCTACTGAGCCCGCGAGCACACCATGGACACCGCGTACCAGGTAAACCGTGTCGTCGCGGTCGCACCGGCGGCCATGACCCGGGGAAAAGCCCCAGGACGCGAGATCGATCACATCGGGCCGGATGCGACAATGACCGGGTGACTTCGACGTTGCCCCAGGCCCCCACGGCGCTGCGGATCGGACCGTACCCGGTCGATCCGCCGGTCGTGCTCGCGCCCATGGCGGGCATCACGAATCAGGCGTTCCGCAAGCTGTGCCGCGAGTTCGGCAGCTCGACCTCGATCTACGTGTGCGAGATGATCACCGCCCGCGCGGTGGTCGAGCGCAACGAGAAGACGCTGCACATGATGTCGTTCGACGCCGATGAGAACCCGCGCTCGATGCAGCTCTACGGCGTCGATCCGAAGACCCTCGGCGAGGCGGTGCGGATCATCGTCGGCGAGGGCTGGGCCGATCACATCGACCTCAATCTCGGCTGCCCCGTCCGCAAGGTGACCAGGCTCGGCGGCGGCTCGGCGCTGCCGTACAAGCGCAGGCTCTTCGCCAACATCGTCCGGGAGATGGTGCAGGCGGCCGAACCCGCCGGTGTCCCGGTGACCTTCAAGTTCCGCATCGGCATCGACGACGACCACCAGACCTACCTGGACACCGGTCGCATCGCCGAGGCCGAGGGCGCGGCCGCCGTGGCGCTGCACGCCCGCACCGCGGCCCAGCTGTACTCCGGCGCGGCCGACTGGTCGGCCATCGCCCGGCTCAAGGAAGCCGTCACCACCATCCCCGTGCTCGGCAACGGCGACATCTTCTCCGCCGACGACGCGCTGCGGATGATGAACGAGACCGGCTGCGACGGCGTCGTCGTCGGCCGCGGCTGCCTCGGCCGCCCGTGGCTGTTCGCCGAACTCAGCGCCGCGCTGCGCGGCGAGCCCATCCCCGACGGACCCGTGCTCGGGCGCGTCGGCGAGATCCTGCTGCGGCACGCGACCCTGCTCACCGAGCACGACGGTGAAGACAAGGCCATGCGCGACATCCGCAAGCACATGGCCTGGTACCTGATGGGCTTCCCGGTCGGCTCGCAGCTGCGCCGCAGCTTCGCCACCGTCTCCCGGCTGACTCAGCTCGAGGACCTGATCGGTCAGCTCGACCCGTCCGCCCCCTTCCCCACCGACGCCCTCGGCCCGCGCGGCCGCCAGGGCTCACCGCAGGCCAAGGTCGCGCTCCCCGACGGCTGGCTCGACGATCCCGAGGACGACACCGTTCCCTCGGCAGCCGATGTGATGCACAGCGGCGGCTGATTCCGGCCAGGTCAGCCTGCCTTTGTCATCGGTGCGCAACGAGTTCGCCTTCGATTCGTTTGCGCACAGGAGTGGCTACTCGTGGCGGAATCGTTATCATTGCGGACATCGTTCGGCTGCGGTACGAATCGGAGCCGTCGGTGACGCGCATGCTGCGGCAGATAGAAGAAGTGAGGTTCGTTGGTGGGTGACGATCGGCGCGGGCGAACGCCCCGGCCCGGAAGTCGCGCCCCCTGGGAGCGCTACCCGACGGCCGAACCCACCGAGCAGCCCGACACCGGTGCGCGACGTTCCAGGCACGCGGACGCGGCGCAGGACCCCGGTGCGGCGCCACTGACAGTGCAGGACCTCGTCGACCGCGTCGACAGCGAACGCACCAGGCGCGGCAGGCGCCCCGCCCCCGACGCCGATGCGGGTTCGCGTGCGGGCCGCCGGGCTCGCGAGCAGGCGCCGCGCCCCACCCAGCGTCCCGACCTCCCGCGCACCGACGGCTCGCCCGTCGTCGACGACATCGCAGGCAAACCGCATCGCGCCGAATCCCCCGCCGACCGCACCGCGACCACCGCGCTGCCGGCCCAGGTGCCCGAGCCGGGCCGTGGCGGGCGTAAGCCCGCCGCCCCGCGCCGCGCCCACGATCCGATCGGCGATCCGGCCACCGACATCCTGCCCGCGATCACCGCCGAGCCGCCGCAGCGCGCCAGGCCGGTCAAGGCCGCCGCCGCACCGCCGCGCCGTCCCCCGGCCGACGGCCGCCGCGGCAACCAGGCGCGGATGGCAGGCCGGGTCGCGTGCACGTTCTTCGCGGTGCTGGCGCTGGTCGTCACCGGCGGCGGCTGGAGCTACCTGCGTGCCACCAACAACAGCTTCACCCAGGTCTCGGCGCTCGACGGCACCACCGAGGACGTGCTCGACGGCGACATGCAGCTCGGTGACGAGAACTATCTGATCGTCGGCACCGACACCAGGGCGGGCGTCAACGCCGACCTGGGCGCCGGCACCACCGACGACGCCGAAGGCGCGCGCGCCGACACGGTCATGCTGGTGCACATCCCGAAGAACCGTTCGCGTGTCGTCGTTGTCTCCTTCCCTCGTGACCTCGACGTCACCCGGCCGCAGTGCGCGGGCTGGGACAACGAGAAGGCCGCCTACACCGATCAGAAGTTCCCCTTGGCGATGGGTGACAAGCTCAATGCCGTCTACGCGCTCGGCGGCCCCCGCTGCCTGGTCGACGTGGTGCGCAAGATGTCGGGTCTGAGTATCGGCCACTTCATCGGCATCGACTTCGCCGGATTCCAGGCGATGGTCGACCAGGTCGACGGCGTCGAGGTCTGCTCCACCAAGCCGATCATCGACGGAGTACTCGGCACGGTCCTGGAGACTTCGGGCAAGCAGCGCGTCAACGGTGAGACCGCACTCAACTACGTGCGCGCACGCCACGTCGTTGGCGAGGAGCGCAGCGACTACGACCGGATCCACCGGCAACAGCAGTTCCTGGCCGCCCTGCTCCGCGGGGCGTTGTCGAGCAAGGTGCTGCTCGACCCGGGCAAGCTGCAAGGCTTCGTCGAAGCGTTCCGGCAGCACACGTTCGTCGACGGCGTCGGCACCCAGGACCTGATGCTGCTCGGCCGATCGCTGCAGAAGGTCAATGCCGGTGCGGTGACGTTCATTACCGCGCCGACCGCAGGGACCACGTCGTACGGCAACGAGATTCCGCGCGAGTCCGATATCAAGGCGATCTTCCGCGCGATCATCGACGACCAGCCGCTGCCCGGTGAGGAGACCGCCCCGCCGGTCACCAGCTCGGCCGAAGCGCCGCCGACGCAGGCGCCCAAGGTGTATGCCGTCAGTCCGGGATCGGTGTCGGTCCGGGTGTCCAACGGAACCGGCCGCACCGGCGTCGCGCAGCAGGCCGCCAACAAGCTCAGCACGATGGGTTTCGGGATCTACAGCGTCGGGAACTACCCCGACGGCAGCGAGTCGACGGTCGTGCACTACTCGATGGGCAACGAAGCGGCGGCCGCGACCGTCGCCAGCTCGATCCCCGGTGCGGTCATCGAACGCGACGACAACCTGGACGGGATCGTCGAGGTCATCCTCGGTTCGACCTTCGCCGGACAGGTCCGCACCCCCACCGCGGTCGGTACCGAGATCCCCAACGTGGAGACCGGCAAAGCGATCGCGGCCGCACCGGTGGCCCTCCCGTCCGACCTCGAACACATGAACGCCGCCGACACCAGCTGCGATTGATCGACCACCCGGGCTGAGCTGGCACGACACTGCCACGCGGCATTCACCCGCCGTTGGGTGACAGCGCCGGGGGTACCCACTAGGGTCTGCAATCATGCGTGTCATCTACAACGAGCAAATGGCCGATCTCGCCAACCTCCTGGGCGAGATGGCCGGTCTCGCTGGCCAGGCGATGGAACAGGCCACCCAGTCCCTGCTGCAAGCCGATCTCAGCCTGGCCGAGCAGGTCATCGGTGAGCAGGATCGGATCTCGGTGATGATCTCCGAGGCCGAGGAGAAGGCCTTCGCTCTGCTCGCGCTGCAGGCCCCCGTCGCGGGCGATCTGCGTCAGGTGGTGAGCGCCATCCAGATCGTCGGTGACGTCAACCGGATGGGCGCGCTGGCACTGCACGTCGCCAAGGTGACCCGCCGCCGCCACCCCAACCACGCGCTGCCCGAGTCGGTCAACGGCTACTTCGCCGAGATGGGCCGCATCGCGGTCAACATGGGCGCGGGCGCCAAGGAGGTGCTCGAGACCCGTGATCCCGAGCGCGCCGCCCAGCTCAACCAGGACGACGAGGCGATGGACGACCTCCACCGCCACCTGTTCACACTGCTGATGGACCGCGAATGGAAGTACGGCGTCGCCTCGGCCGTCGACGTCACCCTGCTCGGCCGCTACTACGAGCGCTTCGCCGACCACGCCGTCGAGATCGGCCGCCGCGTGATCTTCCTGGTCACCGGCGTCCTCCCCGGCGACGAAGAGGTCGAGAGCTAGCGCGCACCAACGGAAAAGCCCCCGCACTCCTTCCAGGAGGCGGGGGCTTTCTCGTTGCTCTTACCCGAAGCGGCCGGAGATGTAATCCTCCGTGGCGCGCTGGGTGGGGTTGGAGAAGATCTTCTCGGTGTCGTCGATCTCGATCAGCCTGCCGGGCTTGCCCTGGGCCTCGAGGTTGAAGAAACCGGTCTGGTCACTCACACGCGCGGCCTGCTGCATGTTGTGGGTGACGATGACGATCGTGAATTCCTTCTTCAGCTCGGTGATCAGGTCCTCGATCGCCAGGGTGGAGATCGGGTCCAGTGCCGAACAGGGCTCGTCCATCAGCAGCACGTCGGGCGAGACCGCGATCGCGCGGGCGATGCACAGACGTTGCTGCTGACCACCGGAGAGGCCACCGCCGGGCTTGTCGAGCCGGTCCTTGACCTCGTTCCAGAGGTTGGCGCCCCTGAGCGAGCGCTCGGCGACCTCGTCGAGTTCCTTCTTGTTGCGCACGCCCTGCAGTTTCAGGCCCGCCACCACGTTGTCGCGAATGGACATGGTGGGGAACGGGTTCGGGCGCTGGAACACCATGCCGATGGTGCGGCGCACCCCCACCGGGTCGATGGCGGCACCGTAGATGTCCTCGCCGTCGAGCAGCACCGCGCCCTCGACGCGGGCGTTCGGGGTCACCTCGTGCATCCGGTTCAGCGAACGCAGCACGGTGGACTTGCCACAACCGGAGGGACCGATGAAGGCGGTGACGCTGCGGGGCAGCACGGTCAGGTCCACGTCCGACACAGCGTGGAAGGCGCCGTAGTAGATATTGAGATCTTTGACGTCGATCCGCTTGGCCATCTGAGTTATCCGTTCGCTTCTATCGGTTCCGGGTGAGCAGCTTGTTGACGCCGGCAGCGGCCAGGTACAGCGCCGCGATGATCAGGATCAGCGTGAGCGCCGCACCCCAGACCCGCTCGCGACCGGCAGCCTCCGGGTTGGCCAGCTCTTGGTAGATCAACAGCGGCAGCGAGGCCATGTTGCCGTCGAAGATGTTCTGGTTGATCGACTTGCTGTAGCCGACCAGCACGAGCACCGGCGCGGTCTCACCCATGACGCGGGCAAGGGCGAGCAGGATGCCCGAGATCATGCCGGGGGCCGCGGTGGGAATGACGATCCGCAGGATGGTCTTCCACTTCGGCACGCCCAGCGCGTAGGACGCCTCACGCAGCTCGTCGGGCACCAGCTTGAGCATTTCCTCGGTGCTGCGCACGACGACCGGCAGCATCAGCAGGACCAGCGCCAGCGATACGGCGAACGCGCTCTGCGGCATACCGAAGGTGGCGATCCACAGCGCGAAGATGAACAGCGCCGCGACGATCGACGGCACACCGGCGAGGATGTCGACCATGAAGGTGGTGACCTTGGCGAGCCTGCCGCGACCGTATTCGACCAGGTAGACCGCGGCCATGATGCCCAGCGGCACGGCGATGATCGAGGCCACCGCGGACTGCACGATCGTGCCGTAGATCGCGTGGTAGACACCGCCGCCGGTCTGATCCGGCAGGATGCCCTTCTGCGAGTTGAACCACCAGTCGGCGGACACGATCGCGGCGATGCCCTTGGTGACGACGAGTCCGAGCACCCACACCAGCGGGATCAGCGCGATGACGAAGCAGGCGGTGACCAGGCCGGTCGCGATGTTGTTCTTGATCCGCCTGCCGGTGCTGACGTGACGGAAGGTAGGCGCTTTGACCGGCTTGTCGAGGGTCGTTGTGCTGGTCATGTCAGCCGTTCACCTTTCCACCGGAGGCCAGGCGGGCCAGCGCGTTGACGACGAAGGTCAGCGCGAACAGGACGAAGCCGGCGGCGATGTAGGCGCCGGTCGGCAGCGGTGCGCTGAACTCCGAGGCGGCGGAAGCGATCTTGGAGGCGAAGGTGTAGCCGCCGTCGAAGAGCGACCAGGTTCCGGCCTGGCTCGCGGTGCGCAGCACCACCAGGACGGCGATCGTCTCACCGAGCGCGCGGCCGAGGCCGAGCATCGAGCCCGCGATCACACCGCTGCGGCCATAAGGCAGCACGGTCATCCGCACGACTTCCCACTTGGTGGCGCCGAGCGCCTGCGCGGCCTCGATGTGGGCGCGCGGGGTGAGCGCGAAGACCTCGCGGGCGACGGAGGTGATGATCGGCAGGATCATGACGGCGAGCACGACGCCCGCGGTGAAGATGGTGCCACCGCCGCCGATCGAGACGTTGCCGTCGGAGAAGAGGAAGAACCAGCCCAGCTTGTCGTTGAGGAACTGCTGGACCGGCGCGATCTGCGGCGCGAGCACCAGGAAGCCCCAGAGACCGAACACGATGGACGGCACCGCGGCGAGCAGGTCGATCAGCATCGTGAACGGCCTGCCGAGCTTCGACGGCGCGTAGTGGGTCAGGAACAGCGCGATCCCGACACCGATCGGGACCGCGACGATGAGCGCGAACACCGAGCTCAGCACCGTGACCATGAACAGGTCACGGATGCCGAAGCGCAGGTTGTTCGCGTCACCGGTCGAGAATTCGGTACTGGTGAAGAAGTTGACCTCGTCAGCCCTGAGCGAGGGGACCGCGCGGATCAGCAGGAACAACGCGATCAACGCGATGGCAGCGACGATGGTCGCGCCGGCCGCGGTGGCCGTCCACCGGAAGATCGTCTCGGCGTTCAGGCGGCCGGTACGACCCCCGTCAGGGGCCTTGTCGATTTTCGGTTCGGTCGGCATAGTCGCAGTATCTCCGGCCGCCCGCGGGCTCGTCGAATCCGACGAGCCCGCTGCGGTCACCTCAGGGTGCATGGTCATGGCCAGAAAGCGATCAGGAGATGGCGTTGATCGCGGTGGTCAGCTTGGTCTTGAACTGCTCCGGGATCGGCACGTAGCCGGCCTCGTCGAGACCGTTCTGACCGTTGGTGATCGCCGAGGTCAGGAACGCCTTGACGGCCTTGCCGGTGTCGGCGTCGGCGTACTTCGAGCAGACGATCTCGTAGGTCGGCATGATGATCGGGTAGGAACCGGCGACGGTCGGCTTGTAGAACGAGCTGACGTCGAGCACCAGGTCGTTGCCCTCGCCCTTGATCTTCGCGCCGTCGATGGCCTTACCGGCCGACTCGTTGGTCAGCTTCACCGGGGTCTTGTCGGCCGAGGTGACGATCTGCGCGTACGACAGGTTCTGCGCCTTGGCGAAGGACCACTCGTTGTAGGTGATCGAGTTCTTGGTGTTCTTGATCGCGGCTGAGGTGCCCTCGTTGCCCTTGGCGCCTTCACCGACACCGCCGTTGAAGGTCTTGCCGCCACCCTTGCCCCAGGCGCCGTCGGAGGCCGCGTCGAGGTAGAGCTGGAAGTTGTCGGTGGTGCCCGACTCGTCGGAGCGGAAGATCACGGCGATCTTCTCCGAGGGCAGCTTGGCGTTGGGGTTCAGCGCCTTGATCTCGGGGGCGTCCCAAGTGGTGACTGCCCCGTTGAACACCTTGGCGGCGGTCGGGCCGTCGAGGACCAGGTCGGTCACGCCGTCGATGTTGTAGGTGATCGCGATGGGACCGAAGACGGTCGGCAGGTTCCACGCCGGGGCGCCACAACGCTCCTGCGCCTTCGCGGGCTCTTCCTTCTTCGAGCTCAGCGGCGAGTCCGAGCCGGCGAAATCGGTCTGGTTGCCGATGAACTCGTTCACGCCCGCGCCGGAGCCGCTGGAGGTGTAGTTCAGGGTGAAGCCGTCGCAGTTGGTCTCGTAGGCGGCGACGAAGCGCTCCATGGCGTTCTTCTGCGCCGAGGAGCCGCTGGACTTCAGCGCCTTCTTGCCTTCGCAGGCCACGCTGGTGTTGGCGGCGTTGCTGGGGTCGCCACCGGTGTTGTCGTCACTGCCACAGGCGGCAAGAGACATGGCGCCCGCGGCGAAAACGCCGACCAGGGCACTGGTGCGCTTGAAGTTCACTTTTCCTCCGACAAAGCTGGGTGACTCGCTCGGTCCCTCACCGGCCCGAGCGAGTTGGGCGGTGCGGATCGCGGGGGAACGCGCGCACCAGGCGACGACTGTGCCGCCCAGAAGTAACCTAGGGTCGCCCGGTTGACAGTTGGCCGGACGTGGGTTAACGGAGAATGAACAGCCCGGCGCGAATCGGGCCACGAATGTGACGTTTGCCCCAGTTTTACTCACACGTACCCGGTCATCCGCGCGATATTCAGCGGCGCAGAAGAATTCACCCGCTGTGTGAGGTGTCTCGCATCAGCTCAGGGCAGCGCGTAGGCGACGTCGATATGGGCCGGGGCGAACCCCAGTGTGGTGTAGGTGTGCACGGCGGCCCGGTTGTCGGCCTCGGTGTAGAGCAACACCTCGGCCAGACCCTCGGCGCGCAGGTGCCGCAATCCGGCCAGGGTCAGCAGTCTGCCGAGGCCACGGCCCTGCGCGGACGGATCGATGCCGACCACATAGACCTCGCCGGCCGGCGCGGCGTCGGGGTGCACCTTGGTCCAGTGAAAGCCCAGCAAGCGGGCCGGATCGGCGGCGTCGAAGGCCAGGAACAAGCCGGCCGGATCGAACCAGGATTCGGCGCGCCGTGCCGCGATGTCGCGCTCGGTCCAGCCGCCCTGCTCGGGGTGCCAGGCGAATGCGGCGTTGTTGACCCGCAACAGTTCGGCGTCGTCGGCGGGGCCCGCATAGGTGCGCAGGACGAGATCCTCGGGCACTACCAGTTCCGGTAGCTCCGGGGTTGCCAATGATCGGCGCATCTGCCACAACTCCCGCGCCGTCACCAGCCCCAGGCCGGTGGCGAGCGCCTTGGCGGCGGGCAGATCACCGTGCGCCCACACCCGAGCGCCCGGTCCGCCTTCGGCAAGGGCGGCACGCACCAGCTCGGCGCCGACGCCGTTGCCGCGCGCCGACGGGTCGACCGCGACCTCCGCCATCGCGGGGTGTTCATCATGTGCCGCAACGAGATTCGCGTAGCCGACGAGTTCGCCCGCGCGTTCGGCGAGCAGATGCCTGGTCGCCGGGTCCGCCTCGGCGAGCGAGAGCACCGCCTGCTCGGAGACCGGCGCGACGCTGTCGGCCGCCGTCGCCCTGGCGAGCAGGTCGCGCACCAGCGGCGCGGCGACCGGCTCGACCCGGTCGGTCCAGGTCAGGGTTGCTGTCTGCGACATCGCCGTCCTCCTCGCTGTGCGCGGCGGGCAGGCGACCACGCCGCGCCGTACCGTCCTGGCGCTGCTCGGCGCGCGCTACTGCGCGCTGCCGTTGAGCGGGGCCAGCGAGTCGTCGCCGTCGACGTCCTCGTCGTGGAAACTCACCACCTCGCCCTTGGCCGCTGGCGTCCTCGCCGGGCGCACCGCCTTGTAGCCGACATTGCGCACGGTGCCGATCAGCGACTCGTACTCGCTGCCGAGCTTGGCGCGCAGGCGCCGCACGTGCACGTCGACGGTGCGGGTGCCGCCGAAGAAGTCGTAGCCCCACACCTCCTGCAGCAGCTGGGCGCGGGTGAACACCCGTCCCGCGTGCTGGGCGAGGTACTTGAGCAGCTCGAATTCCTTGTAGGTGAGGTCGAGCGGGCGCCCGCGCAGCCGCGCGGTGTAGGTGCCCTCGTCGATCACCAGCTCACCCAGGGTGATCTTGCCCGTGTTCTCCGGGCTGGCCACGCCGCCGTTGCGGCCGACCAGCAGCCGCAGCCGCGCGTCCAGCTCGGCGGGGCCGGTGCCGGGCAGCAGGATGTCGTCCAGGCCCCAGTCCGCGTTGACGGCCACCAGACCGCCCTCGGTCAGCACCGCGACGACCGGCACCGAGGAGCCGGTGCTGCCGAGCAGTCTGCACAAGCCGCGTGCGGCGGCAAGGTCGGTTCTCGCGTCGACCAGCGCCACATCGGCGCTGCCCGCCTCCAGCAGGGACGACACCTCGGTCGGCGCGGGCCGCACGTTGTGCGCCAGCAGCGACAACGACGGCAGCACCGCATCGGGGTTGGGGTCGGAGGTCAGTAGGAGCAGCTCCACCGGGCTCTCCTCCTATCTCGTGGCTCCGCGGACGACAGCAGCCGCGTAGCTACGTCGCCGAAACACAGGTCAGTCGATTGCAACACTAGCGCGTGCGCGGCCATGACCTCGCAACATGGTGCCCGCGAGATGACGAGTCGGCGTGCGCGTCGCCCGAACGGTAGCGCCGGATAGGCTGGCTCGCATGCGCAAGCTGATCATCGGGCTGCTGTGCCTGGCCGGGGTGGCGGTGGTGATCGATTTCGGCGCCGCCGCCTACACGGAGTACCACGTATCGCGGCAACTGCGAGCCGGAGCCGACTTGTCGGCCGACCCCGAAGTGACCATCAAGGGTTTCCCGTTCCTGGCCCAGGCGATGTCGGGTCGCTACGACGACGTGCTGGTCCGTGCGCGCAGCATGCGCCCCGACATCCCCGGCGAGATCGCGCTGGAGGCCACTCTCTACGGTCTGCACGCCTCGGCGAGTCAGCTGGTCGACGGCACCGCCCGCGCCGTGCAGGTCGACCGCGTCGAAGCCCAGATGGCGATCGAGCCGACCGAGCTGGGCCGGCTGTTCGGCATCCCCGACCTGCAGGTCCTCGGTCCGCCCGCCGACAAGTCCGACGGCACCGGCGGTTCCGGCGGCTCCGGGCTGACCACCGCGGGCGCCCATGTCCTCAAGGGCACCCTCCCCGTCGCGCCCAACGGCCGCATCCTCGGACCCGGCGTCGTGCCGACGAGCAACGCGACCAAGGTCGAGGTGCAGGTCGAAGCCGATCTGCTGCTCGACGGCGACAAGATCCGGATCCAGGCCACCCGCTTCTACACCGACCGCACCTCGACCACCGACACCCCGGCCTCGACCACCAAGACCGAGATCCTCGACGTCGATCGACCTGCTGTGCTCGAGCGGTTCAGCCGTACGATCGATACCAAGGAACTGCCGTTCGGCATCGCCCCCACCGAAGTGGAGGCCAAAGGCGGCCAGATCATCGTCTACGGTGTCGGCCGCTCCCTGACCATCGACCTGGACCGATTGCAGCAACCATGATCGAACTCGTCATCCTCGCCGCCGTGGTGCTGGCCGCCGTCGCGGTCGGCCTGCTGCTGCGGCGCAATCAGGGCCGCGTCCGCCCGGCCACGCTCGACCCCGAGACCGCCCAGCGGGCCCGGCTGCTCGACGCGGCGGGCGTCACCGGCGCCACCCCCGCGGTGCTGCACTTCTCGGCCGACTGGTGCGGCCCCTGCGACGCCGTCCGCCGGGTCGTCGCGGGCGTCACCGCCGACCTGTCCGATTCCCCGAACGCGCCGCGCGACATCGAGATCGACATCGACGCCGACCCCGCGCTGGCAAGGGAGCTCAACGTCCTCTCGCTGCCGACGACGTTCGTCTTCGACGCCGCGGGCAAGGAGCGTTTCCGCATCTCCGGCGTGCCGAAGGCGGGCGATCTGCGCACCGCGCTCGAACCGCTGACAGTGTGATCTAGCCCGGAGTTCAGGGGGGCCGGGACATTTCCCGGGACGACCGGGTAAACTGCTTCTCGTGCAATCCGACCACGAGCTGATGCTCACCCGACGCCGCACAGTTGATCTGTGTCGGCTCGGTGGTTGTTGCTGCCTGTGCCGCTGAACGGTCGGCTTCTCTCCCGAGATTCCTGACGCCGACCTATGTCCGCCGCGCGAGTGATCGTCTCGATCCCCCGGCGAACTGGCAGATCCGAAGTCAACAGACTCATCTTCAGCGCAGGAGTTCGCACAATGACCACTACCCTTGATTCCCCACCGCGCGTCGATGTCCGCGGGCCACGTTTCGTGGCCTGGGTGACGACCGGCGTGCTGGTTCTGGTGCTTGTCGCCGCCGCCTTCTCCACCGTCGCCGCCGCGATCCTGATCGGCCTGCAGGCTGTCGTCTTCGCGATCGGCGCCTCTGGCGGTCCTGCCAAGCACCCTTACGGCCGGATCTACGCGGCGTTCATCGCGCCGCGGCTCGGTCCGCCCACCGAGACCGAGCCCGTGCCGCCGCTGCGTTTCGCGCAGCTGCTCGGCTTCGCGTTCGCCGGTCTGTCCCTGCTGGGCTTCGCGCTCGGCTCCCCGATCGTCGGCGCGGTGTTCGCCGGCTTCGCTCTGTTCGCGGCGTTCTTGAACGCGGCGTTCGGGGTCTGCCTGGGCTGCCAGATCTACCCGCTGGTTGCCCGCTTCCGCCGGTCCACTGAATCGTCTGGCGAAACTGGCTGGCCCTCCGTGGTTACGCAGGCTGCCTCCTCCGGGCCTGACGCCAGTTCCGCCGGCCCGGCATCGAACTGAACCCCTGCAAGTCATCTCTGAAAGGAACAACATGGCTCGCTCCGATGTCCTGGTCTCCGTTGACTGGGCCGAAGAGAACCTCAACGCCCCCGGCGTCGTCTTCGTCGAGGTCGACGAGGACACCTCCGCCTACGAAGGTGGCCACATCGAAGGCGCCATCCGCCTCGACTGGAAGACCGACCTGCAGGATCAGGTTCGCCGCGACTTCGTGAACCAGGAGCAGTTCTCCGACCTGCTCTCCGCGCGCGGTATCGCCAACGACGACACCGTCGTGCTCTACGGCGGCAACAACAACTGGTTCGCGGCGTACGCCTACTGGTACTTCAAGCTGTACGGCCACAACGACGTCAAGCTGCTCGACGGTGGCCGCAAGAAGTGGGAGCTCGACGGTCGTCCGCTCTCGCGTGACGCGGTCTCGCGCCCGGCCACCCAGTACAAGGCCTCGGCGCCCGACACCTCGATCCGCGCGTTCCGCGACGAGGTCATCGCGGCCATCGGCGCCAAGAACCTGGTCGACGTGCGTTCGCCCGACGAGTTCTCCGGCAAGATCCTGGCTCCCGCGCACCTGCCGCAGGAGCAGAGCCAGCGTCCCGGCCACATCCCGGGCGCGATCAACGTGCCGTGGAGCAAGGCGGCCAACGAGGACGGCACCTTCCGTTCCGACGCCGAGCTCGCCGAGCTCTACAAGGATGCGGGCCTGGACGGCGAGAAGGAGACCATCGCCTACTGCCGCATCGGTGAGCGTTCCTCGCACACCTGGTTCGTGCTGCAGGAGCTGCTCGGCCACCAGAACGTCAAGAACTACGACGGCAGCTGGACCGAATACGGTTCGCTCGTCGGTGCACCTATCGAGTTGGGAGCGTAATCAATATGTGTGCAGCACCTACCCAGGGTCAGGCCATCCCGGCCGGCGTCGACGTGGAGAAGGAAACGGTCATCACCGGCCGCGTCCTGAGCGCCGACGGTCAGCCGGTGGGCGGCGCGTTCGTGCGTCTGCTCGACGGCAACGGTGACTTCACCGCCGAGGTCGTGGCCTCCGGCACCGGTGACTTCCGCTTCTTCGCCGCGCCGGGTTCGTGGACCCTGCGCGCGCTGTCCTCGTCGGGCAACGGCTCGGCCTCGGTCACCCCCGAGGGCGCAGGCATCCACTCGGTGGACGTCGCGGTCGCGAAGTAAGAACCTCACAACGGCCCTGGTAGTTCCTGTGCGGGAACTACCAGGGCCGTTTTCGTGTCCGCTCGGCGGAGTCGCTAGACTCCGATTCGTGGTCCTCTTCTTCGAGATTCTCCTTGTCGCCGTGTCGATCCTCATCGGCTGGTTCGGCCTGTACGTCTTCTACCGGCTCTTCACCGAGTCATGAGCGGGCTCGCGAGCGAAGGTTCCGAACCGGCCGAGCGAGCGAGCACAGAGCAAGACGCTCCGGCCGAGCGTCGCAGCGGTGACGAGGCAGTCAACGTCGCCGCCGAACGGGCCAAGGAGACCGGTGTCAGGAACATCGCGGTCCTGGCGGGCCTTCCCCTGCCCACCGACACCGCGAACCTGCGCGAGGGTCCCGACCTGAACCACGCCATGTTGGCGCTGCTGCCGCTGGTCGGCGTGTGGCGCGGCGAGGGCGAGGGCAATCATTCCACCGACGGCGACTACCGCTTCGGCCAGCAGATCGTCGTCTCCCACGACGGCGGCGACTACCTGGTCTGGGAATCGCAGACCTGGAAGCTCGACGCCGACGGCAACTACGAGCGCCCCGATCTGCGCGAGAGCGGCTTCTGGCGCGTCGGCACCGACGGTGACGACGAGATGCTCGAACTCCTGCTCACCCACAGCAACGGCATCGTCGAGCTGTTCTACGGCACCGCCCGCACCCAGTCCTCCTGGGAACTGGCCACCGACGTGGTGATCCGCAGCCAGTCCGGCGCGGTGGTCGGCGGCGCCAAGCGCCTCTACGGCATCGTCGAAGGCGGCGACCTGGCCTACGTCGAGGAACGAGTAGACGCCGACGGCGCCCTCGAACCCCGCCTCTCGGCTCGCCTGCAGCGCTACATCGGCTGACAGACTCACCGAAGGCCCCGCACATCCCGTGCGGGGCCTTCGACGTTCTCCGGAGAAATGGAGCGACCCCCGAGCCGTTCCACCGCGTTCGTGAACGCGGCGGTCCCGGTTGGATAGGCCGGGGGCTCGGGGGCCGGGTGACTGCCTGGGATTCGCTCAGCGCACCGCTGGGGAATCTCCCGCAGTGGTGCTGCTAGCGGGCAGCCACCTCACGCATCCGATAGACATACATCCGTCAGATCACCTCCTCTCTTGTGTACCGATGAATCTATCGGCACGTCGTGAGCTCGGCAATTGATTTTCTCGTCGCGCTGACCTGGGCGGATACCGGTCAGCGCGCCGGGTGGGTGACATGGCAGGCGCCGGTGACGTCGACGGTGACGATCGTGTCGGCGCGGTGGTCCGGCGGGAGCTGGTGGGTGACCACGACGACCGTGCGGTCCGGGTCGACCAGGCCGCTGTCGGCATCGAGCAGATCCCGGAGCAGTTGTTCGCCTTCGGCGGCGGCCAGGTGCTCGGTGGGCTCGTCGAGCAGCAGGGTGGTGGCCGGGGCGACGAGTGCGCGGGCGAGGAGGATACGTCTGCGCTGTCCGCCCGATACCGCGGCCGCGCCCCCGGTCAGGCCCGTGTGCACGCCGTCGGGCAGGGAGTCGAGCCAAGGGCCGAGTCCGACTGTGCGCAGAGCAGTTTCGGCGTCTTCGACCGTGAGGTCACCGTGGGCGACACGCAGGTTTTCCAGGATCGAGGTGCCGAAGAGGTGTGCGTCCTCGGCGAAGAACGTGACGCCATCCCGAGGGGTGTCGAAAAGGCCCGCCCAGGACATGAGCAGGGTCGTCTTGCCCGCACCGCTGGGTCCGATGACGACGATTCGGCGGCCGTCGGGCAGCGGAATCCGAGGCGACAGGCGTCCCGCGCCCGTGTCGGCGGACCCGCCGGATTCGGCGGCGCGGAGGCGGTGGAGGGCGGCGCGGGATGTCGTCAAAGTGGTCGCTGCGGCGGGGAGGGCGCCGACGGCTTCGAAGGCCGACAGCGGGACCAGAACGAGGATGGTGAGGGCCATCGGGCTCATGCCGCCGGGTAGTCCGCCTGTCGGTCCGTACGCGGCGATGCCGACCAGCAGGGCTCCCAGTGCGCTGACGCCGATGGACAGCGGGGTCGCGGCGGCGGCCCAGGCGCTGTGCGAGGCGGCGGTGTCCTCGGCTTGCACCGCGCGCCGGGTCGCCTTGTCCGCCTGGGCGAGTGCCGCGTCGAGCTTGCCCGCGACGCGCAGTTCGGCGGCGTGGTCGAGCACGGTGACCGCCTCCGCCGTGAACTCCGCGCGATCGGCGCGCACGGCCTGCTCGGCTTCCCGCGCTGCCACTCCGGACAGCCACGGCGCCAGCATCCCCGAAACAGCGAGGGCAACCGCCAGAATCACCGCCGCGGGCACCGAGATGAACGCGATCAACCCGACCGCCGCGAGCGACAGCACCACCGCGACCACCACCGGAACGAGCACCCGGACGACCACCGCACCGAGGTCATCGATATCGGCGCCGATCCGCACCAGCAGATCACCACGCCGCATCTCCCGCAGATCACCACCCCTGGGTTCCGACGCCTCCGAATCGCCGGACTGGGAACGATCCGCCGAAGTCCCCTGAAACCACCAGATATCCGCATGCGCGAGGGTGCGATACACCGTCGTCCGCGCCGACGTCATCGCCCGCAGCGCCACATCATGGGTGGCCAGCCGCTCCAGATACCGGCACACCCCGCGCGAGATGCCCAGCGCCCGCACCGCGACCACCGCCACGCTCAGATACAACACCGGCGGCATCTGCCAGGCCCGCGCGATCAACCATGCCGCCAGCGCGGCCAGTCCGAGCCCACTACCGAGCGCCGCCACACCCCACGCGATCGCCACCACGACCCGCCACGGCGACAACGCCAGCAGCTGGCGCATCTCCCGCAGATCCCGCCGCAGCGACCCACCAGCGGAACCGCCACGCGCGAGCTCGACTTCGGTCATGACACCGTCACCCCCGCTGGCACCTCGGACGCGCCAACCGCCAGGCCGGACTGCCGACCGGCTGAGTCAATGCCCGATGTGCCGGGCGAACTGCCCGGCACTGCATCGCTCTGATCACCGTCCCCGTCAGGTCCACGATCACCAGTTCCGCAGCTCTGAGACGCCGCGCTTTCACGCATCGTCTCTGTGCCGTCGGCGCGGTTGGCCGAGAGACCGCTGATGCCGAATCCGGTGTCCGGGCGCGCATCAGACGAGGCAGCATGGGCGTCGGGGGTCGGCCGGCCGGGATCGTCATCGCCGGGTCGGTCGGTGCCTGGTGCGCTGCTGCCGACCACCTGGACGACGACATCGGCCGCGGCCAGGACCGTCGGTCGGTGGCCGACGACAACGACCGTCGCGCCCGCGGCTGCGAGGGCGCGCAGAGTGGTCAGCACCTGCTGCTCGCTCTGGGAGTCGAGGTGGGCGGTGGGTTCGTCGAGCAGGAGGATGGGGCGGCGGGCGGCCAGCACCCGGGTGAGGGCGAGGCGCTGGCGCTGGCCCAGTGACAGGCCGATGCCGCCCTGTCCGACCTTGGTGTCCCAGCGGTCCGGTAGTTCGTTCAGCACCGTGTCGAAACCTGTTGCGGCGCTGATCTCGTCGAGGTCGGCAGCACTGGCCCGCGCACCGAGCAGTTCGACATTCTCCCGCAGTGTTCCCGGGACCAGGACAGGTCGCTGCGGCAGCCAGGCGATGCGGGCCCACCAGCTGTCCGGGTCGAGCTCGCGGACATCGGTGCCGTCGACCAGGACGGCACCGGCATCGGGGGCGACCAGGCCGAGAATCGCTTGCAGCGTGGTCGATTTCCCGCATCCGTTCGGCCCGGTCAGCACTGTCACCGCCCCGGGAGCGAGTTCGGCGGTCAGACGATCGGGCGCATTCCCCGAGCGGGCGGCAATCGTCAACCCGCGCACAGTGATACCCGAATCGACAACACCTGGGACCTCCGCAACCCGGCCGCCGGCATCGGACCGGTCCGTGCTCGCAGGCTCCCGCGACCCGGCCTCCAGCACCGCGAAAGCCTTGTCCCCCGCCGCCATCCCATCCTGCGCCGCATGGAACTTCTCCCCCACCTGCCGCAGCGGCCAGTACACCTCCGGCGCCAGGATCAGCGCGACGAGCCCGGCGTACAAACTCATCTCCCCGTACACCAACCGCAAGCCGATGGCGACGGCGATCAGCGCGACACTCAAGGTCGCCAGCGACTCCAGCACCATCGAGGACAGGAACGCGATCCGCAGCGCCCGCATGGTCCGCTGCCGCAGCGAATCACCCAGCGCCTCGACCTGATTCACCATGGTCGGCCCCTCTGGCCCTTCGCGGCCGAGAGCGCGCAGCGTCGGCATGCCCGCGAACAAATCGAGGAGCTGATCGGACAGGCGGGTGGTCGCGGCGAGGGTCGCTTCGGCGCGACCCTGGGTGAGCAGGCCGATGAGCACCATGAACAGCGGGATCAGCGGCACCGTGATGATCGCGATCAGCGCCGAGGTCGGATCGTGGAGGGCGATGACCACCAACACGATCGGCGGCACCAGGCAGGCCAGCAGCAGCGCGGGCAGATAGCCGGTGAACCAGCCCCGCAAGCCACTCAGTCCGTTGCCGACCACGACCGCGATCTCGGTCCGGCGCGCGTCGAGTTCGCGCGGCGGCAATTCCGCGCCCGCCCGCAACACCGCCGATTCGAGCTCTGCGACAACGGTCGCACCGGCCCGATGGGCCAGCCGCGCCTGCCACCAGCTCGCCGCGGCACGCACCGCCACGGCGACGGCCAGTCCGATCAATTCCGTTGTCCACACGTCGAACTCGCGCTTGCCGGGGTCGGTGATGACCCCGGCCAGCACCCGGCCGAGCAGCACGGCGATCACCACGATCGTCGCCGTGATCACCAGCGCGAGCAGCACCGACACCACCAGGTGGGGCCGGGCCGAGCGGGCATACCGCCACAGCCGTGGATCGATGGGGCGGCGCCTGGCGACGGTCTGCCGCTCGACGGCCGAACCGTCCCGGGACGAGTTCGCCGACACCATCACTCAGTCCTTGCTGATCAGCGGCAGCCCCGTCGGCGCGGGGATCTGCTCGACGGTCAGCCGCTGCCGGAACACCCAGTACGTCCAGCCCTGGTAGACCAGCACGACCGGCGTGGCCAGCAGGGCGGCCCAGCTCATCACCTTCAGCGTGTACGGCGTCGAGGACGCGTTGTAGATGTTCAGGTCGTAGAGCGGGCTGATCGTCGACGGCAGCACGTTCGGGTACATCGAGCCGACGATGAGCGCCGTCGCCGAGATGACCGTCAGCGTGGTGCCGACGAAGGCCCAGCCGTCGCGGCCCGCCGCGTTCGCCGCACCGGCGAGGACGAGTCCGAGCACCGCCGTCCCCAGCACCGCCCAGGTCCAGCCCGCGCCGTAGGCGAGCTGGGTCCACACCCCGAAGCCGCCGACGATCACCGCGGTCGGCACCAACAGCAGCCGGACGATGCGCTGCGCGTCGACACGGACCTCACCGCCGGTCTTGAGCACCAGGAACACCGCGCCGTGCAGCGCGAACAGGATGCCGGTCGCCAGGCCGCCGAGCAGGGCGTAGGGGCTGAGCAGATCCCACACCGAGCCGACCATCTGGCGATCGGAGTTCAGCGGCACCCCGCGCACCAGGTTCGCGAACACCCAGCCCCAGGCCAGCGCCGGGATCCAGGAGCCGATCCCGATGCCGATATCGCACCAGGCCCGCCATTTCGGATCGTTGATCTTGGCGCGGTATTCGATCGCGCAGATCCGCAGGATCAGCGCGACCAGCAACAGCAACAGCGCCAGGTAGAACCCGGAGAACATGCTCGCGTACCACTCGGGGAACGCCGCGAACATCGCGCCGCCCGCGGTGATCAGCCAGACCTCGTTGGCGTCCCACACCGGGCCGATGGTGTTGAGCACCACGCGCCTGCGCGTATCGGAGCCCTTGCCGAGGATCGGCATCAGCATGCCGACACCGAAATCGAAGCCCTCCAGCACGAAGTAGCCGGTGAACAGCACGCCGATCAGTACGAACCAGAACTGCTGCAGATCCATCACCGGCTCCTAGTAAGCGAAGGAAAGTTGTTCGACGGCAGGCTCTTCCGATTTCCGGTGCTTGCCGTCCGGACCGTCGGGACCGTCGTCGGCGGTGGGCCGTGTCGGCTCGTCCGGCCCGGCGACGGTGTACCGGCGGATCAGGTAGAACCACACCACCGCCAGCGCGCCGTAGAGCAGCGTGAACACCGCCAGCGAGAACACCACCGTGGCCGGCGCGTGGTCGGAGACCGCCTGCTGCACCGTCATCCGGATGTTCGGGTCGCCGGTCGGGTTGGGCACGACAGCCCAGGGCTGGCGGCCCATCTCGGTGAACACCCAGCCTGCGCTGTTGGCCAGGAACGGGGTGGGGATCGCGAGCAGGCTCAGCCAGGAGAACCAGCGCTGGTCGGGCACCCTGCCGCCGCGGGTCACCCAGAATCCGGCGAGCAGCAGCAGCACCGAGCCCGCGGCCAGGCCGATCATGGCGCGGAAGGACCAGTAGGTGACGAACAGGTTCGGCCGGTAGTCGCCGGGCCCGTACTCGACGTTGTAGGTCTGCTGCAGATCGACGACGCCGTCGAGGGTGACGCCGGTGAACTGGCCCTCGGCCAGATACGGCAGCACATACGGCACCTCGAGCACGTGGGTGACGCTGTCGCAGTTGTTGTGCGTGCCGACCGTGAGAATCGAGAAGTCGGGGTCGGTCTGGGTGTGGCACAGCGATTCCGCCGAGGCCATCTTCATCGGCTGCTGCTCGAACATCAGCTTGCCCTGGATGTCGCCGGTGAAGATCACCGCGACACCGGCCAGGGCGACCACCACCAGCGAAAGCCGCGCCACCGGCCGCCACATGACGCGCGCGTCCTCGAGTTTGGCCGGGTCGCCACTGCGCGCGTTGCGCACCATCCACCAGCCCGCGATGCCGGCGACGAAGGTGCCCGCGGTGAGGAACGCGCCCGCGACGACGTGCGGGAACGCGGCCAGTGTCGTGTTGTTGGTGAGCAGCGCCCAGATGCTTTCCAGCTCAGCGCGTTCGGTCTCGGGGTTGTAGCGCGCGCCGACCGGATGCTGCATGAACGAGTTCGCGGCGACGATGAAGTAGGCCGACGCGTTCACGCCGAAGGCCACGATCCAGATGGTCGCCAGGTGCACCAGTTTCGGGAGCCGGGTCCAGCCGAAGATCCACAGGCCGATGAACGTCGACTCCATGAAGAACGCGATGAGCCCTTCCAGTGCCAGCGGCGCGCCGAAGATGTCGCCGATGAAGCGGGAGTATTCGCTCCAGTTCATCCCGAACTGGAATTCCTGCACGATGCCGGTGGCGACGCCGATGGCGAAGTTGATCAGGAACAGCTTGCCGAAGAACTTGGTGAGCCGGTACCAGTGTTCCTTGCCGGTGACCACCCAGGCGGTCTGCATGATGGCGATCAGGGGCGCGAGACCGATGGTCAGCGGAACGAAGATGAAGTGATAGACGGTGGTGATACCGAATTGCCACCGGGAGACATCCACAATGTCCATCCGACCCTCCAGCTTCTACTACGACAAGTCGTAGTAAATCGTACGCCGGGGTCTACCCTTGTTCAGCGTGACAACCGCCACGACACGCCGAAAGGTTGCTGCACGATTGGATATACGCGGTCCGACCGGGAATTCCCGGCGCCGCAGGGGCACGCCCACCCGTGCCCCGCACACGACTCACCAGTCGCCGATGGTCCCCGGCCGTTCGACCCCCAGATTCACCATGTCGATGATCTCCTGCGCGTTGTCCGGCGCCGACATGCGCACCCCGTCGAGCTGATTCACCCGCGCCGCCAGCGTGATGCTCGACAGCAGCCAGATGCTGTCGCAGTCGAACAGGTCGGCGGTGAACAGCGACTGATACTTGCACTCCCAGCCCTGCTTCTCCGCCACCGCGAACAGCGAACGCTGGGTTACTCCCGGCAGCACCCCGCTCTTCGCCGGCGGGGTGATGAGCTGTTTGTCGCGCGCGATCACGACGGTTGAGCGCGGGCCCTCGAGCACCCGGTGCTCGGTGCTGTGGAAGATCACGTCCTCGGCGCCCATCCGCCGCGCGAACCGCAGCGCGGCCATATTGGTCGCGTACGAGAGGGTCTTCGCGCCGAGCAGCTGCCAGGGCGCCGCCTGCGCGAGGTCGACCGAGATGCCGCGGGCCAGCGACATCACCTTCACGCCTTCGGCGCGGGCCGTGGCGACCCGAGCCGGTACCGGGGAGACGAGCACGTACGCGGTGGGCTTCGGTTCGGTCGGGGTCAGTCCCGCCGGGGCGTCGTATTCCGAATCGCGGCCGCGGGTGTAGATCAGCCGCAGCATGCCTTCCTCTTCCGAACCCCACTCCTTGCACGCCAGCTCGACCGCGGCGCGCCATTTCGACAGCCCCGGCTCCGGCAGCTCCAGCGCCTGCGCGGACCGGCGCAGCCTCGCCAGGTGGAATTCCAGCGCGGTCGCCGTGCCGCCGCGCACCAAAATCGTTTCGAAGACGCCATCACCGCGCAGTGCGCCGATGTCGTCGGCATAAAGCAACGGCGCGTTCGCATCAGCGACCGCGCCGTCGAGTGTCACAAGAACCCGTTCTCCCATGTGACGAGCGTAGGCGTTATCGGTCCGTTATGCCTACGGCTGCGCACATTGGGCATGCTCGGGCGGCCTGCGTGGTCACGCTCCGCTACCGCCTCCGGCCGCTGACCTCGCATGCCGCCCCCGAATCGGACGCCCGGCTGCGGCGCGTGTCGGTGGACGCGCCTACAGTGGGTCTTGTGTCGGTGGTCGTCGCCCCCAGTCCTGTTCTCCACACTCCGGGTGCCGTCGCGGGCGCACCTGGCTCCCCGGACGCCGCGGTCGCGTGGCATTACGGTGATCCGTTCGGCGAGCAGAGGGCCGCGGCGCAGCGCGTCGCGGTGGTCGATCGCTCGCATCGCAGCGTCGCCAGGATCACCGGCGCCGAGCGCCTGAGCTGGCTGCACACCATCACCAGCCAGCACATCGCCGCGCTGCCCGACGGGCACAGCGCCGAGAATCTGGATCTCGATCTCAACGGCCGCGTGCTGCACCACTTCGTGCTCACCGATCTCGACGGCACCGTCTGGCTCGACACCGAAGCCGACCGCGGCGCGGAGCTGGTCGCGTTCCTGCAGAAGATGGTCTTCTGGGCCGACGCCAAACCAGAGCCCGCGCCCGACTACGCCGTACTGAGCCTGCTCGGCCCCCAGGTGAGCACTCTGCTCGACGCGCTCGGCGTCGCCGCGCTGCCCGAGGTCTACGCCGCCGTCGCGCTGCCCGGTGGCGGCTTCCTGCGGCGCATGCCGTGGCCGAGCGCCGATTCCTTCGACCTCGTCATCCCCCGCGCCGAGCTCACCTCCTGGTGGACCAAGCTCACCCAGGCAGGCGCGGCGCCCGCGGGCATGTGGGCCTTCGAGGCGCTGCGCGTTGCCGAACTGCGGCCCCGGATCGGCGTCGACACCGACGAGCGCACCATCCCGCACGAGGCCCGCTGGATCGGCGGCGTCGACGAGCACGGGGCGGTGCACCTGAACAAGGGCTGCTACCGCGGCCAGGAGACGGTCGCCCGGGTGCACAACCTCGGCAAGCCGCCGCGCAACATGGTGCTGCTGCACCTGGACGGCTCGGCCGACGAACGCCCGGCCACCGGCGCCGACGTCACCGCGGGTGGCCGCACGGTCGGCAGGCTCGGCACCGTCGTCGACCACTACGAACTCGGCCCGATCGCCCTGGCCTTGATCAAGCGCTCGGTCCCCGCCGGCACCGAACTGGTGGTCGGCACCATGGCCGCCGCCATCGACCCCGACTCGATCCCCGCCGACGATGTCGTGCAGGCGGGCCGGGCCGCCGTCGACCGGCTGCGCGGGCGATGAGCCGCCCGATCATGCGCGTCGGTGACACCGGCCGCGTCGAGGCCGTGTGCGTCGTGCACGCCGAACTCGAGGTCCGCACCCGCGTCGGGCGGACCGCCATCGACAAGCGACCCGTCGACGGTCGCGTCGCGGTGCGTGCCCTCGGCCTGGCCGGCGATCACGTCTGCGACACCGTCAACCACGGCGGCGTGCACCAGGCCGTCTACGCCTACGGCGAGGAGGACGCCCGCCGCTGGGCCGGGGAACTCGACCGCGAGCTGCCCGCCGGCTGGTTCGGCGAGAACCTGCGCCTGAGCGGGCTCCCGATCAGCGACGCGGTGCTCGGCGCGCGCGTCACGGTGGGCGACACACTGCTCGAGGTCAGCGCGCCCCGCGTCCCCTGCTCGACCTTCCAGCAGTGGGCGGGCGAGCGGCAGTGGGTGAAACGCTTCACACTCCAGTCCGACACCGGCGCCTACTTCCGGGTGCTCACCGAGGGCACGGTCGGCGCCGGCGACGAGGTGCGCGTGGTGCACGTGCCCGAACACGGCATCACCGTGCGCGACGTGTTCACCGGCGCCGACCCCGCGCTGCTGGAACGGCTGCGCACCGAGGAGCCGACCATCTCCGACGACATCCGCATGCAGATCGACCGGCACACCAGAACCCGCACCGAGGTTCCCCTGGAGGTCCGGCCCATGAGCGAGCGTCAGCGAGCGAATCAGCAGCTCAGCGTGCGCACGCTCATGACGGAGCCGAGCGCTAGCGAGGCGCAGTCATGAGCGTGGAGCTGGTCGAGGTGGTCCGCTCGGGCTTCCGTGAGTGCGTGCACCGCGGCTCGGTCGTCGTGCTCGACGCCGACGGCACGCCCACCCTCGAGCTCGGCGAGGTGCACGGCCCGATCTTCCCGCGCTCGACCAACAAGCCGATGCAGGCATTGGCCCTGCTACGCAACGGTTTCGACCCCGTCGACGACGACGAGCTCGCCGTGGCCACCGCATCGCACTTCGGCGAGCCCGACCACATCGCCCTGGTCCGCAGACTGCTCGACCGCTACGGCTTCGCCCCCACCGACCTGGCCTGCCCGCCCGACCTCCCCTTCGAGGATCGCGCCCGCGCCGCCGCGCTCACCGGCTCCGGCCCGAGCCCGCTCTACATGAACTGCTCGGGCAAACACGCGGCGATGCTGGCGACCTGCGCGATCAACGACTGGCCGCGCACCGGATATCTCGACGTGGAGCACCCACTGCAGCAGGCGGTGCTCGCCACGATCGCCGACGTCACCGGCGAGCCGGAAACCGACCTGGGCATCGACGGCTGCGGCCTGCCGATCGTGCCCGTCTCACTCGTCAACCTCGCGCGCGCCTTCGCCGGCTTCACCACGGCCGAGACCGGCACCGCGCCGCGCCGGATCGCCGATGCCGTTCGGGCGAATCCGCGAGTGATTTCGGGCACGAAGGGCCCGGACCTGCTGGCCATGGCGGCCACTCCCGGCTTGTTCTGCAAGATCGGCGCGGACGGTGTGCACGCGGGTGCGCTGCCCGACGGAAGGGCCTTCGCGTACAAGATCGACGACGGTCACGACCGTGCCCGGATGCCCTTGACGCTGGCGATTCTGCGCGGTCTCGGGGTCGATTGGACCGACGAGCACACCGACCTCGCGGCCACCGCGGTACTCGGCGGCGACGCCAGAGTCGGTGTGATCCGCGCGATCCCGGGGGTGCTCTGAGACCGGGTCCGCTCGGCGAAGAAGGGGCAAACGGCACCGGTTCGGTAGTTCTTCACCCACTCCTGGAAGCGCGACCGCCTGACACACGCTAAAGTGTCTGTCAGGAAGAGTATTAATTCGAACGGGGCCGCCAACAAACCCCAGGCCGCCCCGCAGTGACGCGAGGGGGTCAGCCATGGGCCGTGGCCGGGCTAAGGCAAAGCAGACCAAAGTCGCACGTGAGCTCAAGTACAGCTCCGCGCCGACCGACTTCGCGAGCCTTCAGCGCGAGCTGTCGGATAGCACTCCGCTCCACTCCCAACCAAGGAGTGGCGGCGTGATTTCCGACGAGCACGACGCAGACGATTCGCCGTCCCGTTGGAACAACGAGGACGACGACTACGACAGCTGGCGTCGCTGATCGAACGCCGGTGAAGGGGGAGGCCACGACGGCCTCCCCCTTCAACCGTTGTCCGGCAGCGATCCAGGCTCGCAGCAGTACGGCGAACATCCGAATACACGACGAGCGTCCTGTGCACACACAGGACGCTCGTCGTGTTCGCCGCCTCGAGGCCCCGACCACCCCGAGCCGACAGGCACCTACCCCTCGCGTCAGGGATAGCCGTTCCTGCGGCAGACAAACCAGCACAAACGCGTGAGCCGGGTCGCAACAGCGACCCGGCTCACGTGGTGCAGGCGGTAGCGCGTCAGAACCTGGGGTGGTCGCCCAGCAGGACGGCACGCGGCGCGCCGGCGTCGGCGGCCTTCTTGACCTGGCCCAGGGTCCAGCAGTCGATGTGGCGGGCGGTGAGCACCGCCAGCGCGCGATCGGCGTCCTCGGGCGCGACGATCGCGACCATGCCGACGCCCATGTTGAACGTCTTCTCCATCTCGGCCCGCTCGACGCGACCGCGCTGGGCGATCATCTTGAACACCGGCGCCGGGTTCCAGGTGCCGCGGTCCAGCTCGGCGACCAGGCCGGCGGGCAGCACGCGCGCCAGGTTGGCGGCCAGACCGCCACCGGTGACGTGCGAGAAGGTGCGTACATCGGTCTCGGCGATCAGCGCGAGGCAGTCCTTGGCGTAGATGCGGGTCGGCTCGAGCAACTCCTCACCCAGGGTGCGGCCGAACTCCTCGACGTAGCCGGTCAGCGACATCCGGTCGATGTCGAGCAGGACCTTGCGGGCCAGGCTGTAGCCGTTGGAGTGCAGGCCGGAGGAACCCATCGCGATGACGACGTCGCCGGGGCGCACGCGGTCGGGGCCGAGCACCGAATCAGCCTCGACGACACCGACGCCGGTGGCGGACAGGTCGTAGTCGTCCGGGTCCATCAGGCCGGGGTGCTCGGCGGTCTCGCCGCCCAGCAGCGCGCAGCCCGCCTTGATGCAGCCCTCCGCGATGCCGGAGACCAGCTCGGCGACCTTCTCCGGGATGACCTTGCCGATGGCGATGTAGTCCTGCAGGAACAGCGGCTCGGCGCCACAGACCACCAGGTCGTCGACGACCATGGCGACCAGGTCGAGACCGACGGTGTCGTGCTTGTCCAGCGCCTGGGCGACGGCGATCTTGGTGCCGACACCGTCGGTGGACGCGGCGAGCAGCGGCTCCCGGTACCCGCCCTTGAGTGCGAACAGACCGGCGAAGCCGCCGATGCCGCCCTGCACCTCGGGTCGGCTGGCCTTCTTCGCCAATGGTCCGAACAATTCGACGGCGCGGTCACCGGCTTCGATGCTCACGCCTGCCGCAGCGTAGGAAGCGCCTGCACCGCTGGGTGTCTGTTCAGTCATTGTGGGGGAAAGCTCCAAACCGAATCGGCGGATAGATGCCTAGTAACTCTAAGTGATCCGCCGGTTCAGCTGTCGTGCGGCTCCTAGCTCATTGTTCCAGCTCGATGGCCGGTGCGGGTGATTTGCGCCGGTCGGCGGCATTCTCGGCCCGGCGGCTGCGCTGTTGCACCGGATCCGGTACCGGAACAGCGGCGACGAGGCGGCGGGTGTACTCGTGTCGCGGGTTGCGCAGGATCTGCTCGTTGTCGCCTTCCTCGACGCAGGTTCCGTCGCGCAGCACCATGATCCGATCGGCGAGCTGGTCGACGACGGCGAGGTCGTGGCTGATGAACAGACACGCCCAGCCGCAGCCGCGCTGCAGATCGGCGAACAGTTCGAGTACCGCCGCCTGCACCGAGACGTCGAGCGCGCTCGTCGGTTCGTCGGCAACGAGCAGGTCGGGATCGAGTACCAGCGCTCTGGCCAGGCTCACCCGTTGCCGCTGTCCGCCCGACAGCTCGTGCGGATAGCGGTTCTCGGTGCCCGCGGGCAGCCGCACGTCGTCGAGCATGTGCCTGACCCGCTCGCGGACGCTCGCGCGATCACCGATGCCGTGCACGACGAGCGGTTCGGCCACGCACTCGCCGACGGTCAGGCGCGGGTTCAGCGACCCGGCGGGGTCCTGGAACACGAAACCGAAGCGCCGCCGGATCGGCCGCAGCTTGCGCTGGGACAACTCGGCGATGTCCTGGCCACGGATCAGCACCCGCCCCGAGGTCGGCCGCTGCAGCGCCGCCACGCACCGCCCGATGGTCGACTTGCCCGACCCGGACTCACCGACCAGGCCGAGGGTCTCCCCCGGCCGGATCCGCAGGCTGACCCCGTCGACGGCCCGGAACGCGGGCCGCCCGAACGGTCCGGGGAACTGCACGACCAGATCGCTGACGTCGAGCACCGGCTCGGCCTCCGGATCGAGCACGGGCCGCTCGATGGTGGCCGCCCCCAGATGCGGAACGGCGTCGAGCAGCGCCCTGGTGTACTCGGCGCGCGGGCTGGCGAACAGCTCGTGCACCGGCGCCTGCTCGACGACCTCACCCGCCCGCATCACGACCACCCGGTCGGCCAGGTCGGCCACGACTCCCATGTTGTGGGTGATCAGCACGATCGCACTGCCCAGCCGGTCACGCAGATCGCGCAGCAGTTCCAGGATCTCGGCCTGCACCGTCACGTCCAGCGCGGTGGTCGGCTCGTCGGCGATGATCACCTTGGGTTCGCACGCGATGGCGATGGCGATCATCACGCGCTGCTTCTGCCCGCCGGAGAGCTGATGCGGGTAGTAGTCGACCCGGTGCTCCGGATCGGGCAGCCCGACCGTGCGCAACAGCTCGATCGCCTTGGCGCGCGCGTCTTTCCGGCTCATCCCGCTGTGCGCGCGCAGCGCTTCACCGATCTGGAAGCCGGCGGTGAACAGCGGGTCGAGCGCGCGGGCGGGTTCCTGGAAGACCATCGAGACCTCGCCGCCGCGCAACGCGGTCAGCTGCTTTTCGGTCATCGCGGTCACCGCGCTGTCACCGATGCTGACCAGCCCCCGCACCTGCGCGGTGTGCGGCAGCAGCCCGATCGCGGTGCGCGAGCTCACCGACTTGCCCGACCCGGACTCGCCGACGATGGCGAGCACCTCGCCGGGGAACACCTCGTAGGACACGTTGCGCACGGCCGCGACCGGCCCGCTGTCGGTCGCGAAGGTCACCGACAACCCGGCGACCGACAGTGCGGGCGTGCGGGTCTCAGTCATCGACCGTCTCCTTCTCTTCCGCGGTGGTGACCGCGCGACGCGTCCGCAGCAGCGGGTTCAGCGTCTCGTCGATGCTCTCCCCGACCAGCGTCATCCCGAGGACGACGAGCACGATCGCGGTGCCGGGGAAGATGGAGGTCCACCAGATCCCGTTGGACACGTCGTTGAGCGCCTTGTTCAGGTCATAGCCCCATTCGGCCGCCTGGGTCGGCTCGATGCCGAACCCGAGGAAGCCGAGCGCGGCCAGCGTGAGGATGGCGTCGGCGGCGTTGATGGTGACGATCACCGGCAGCGACCCGGTGACATTGGACAGGATGTGCCGGAACATGATTCGCGCTGTCGACGCACCGGTGACCCGCGCCGCGTCCACATACGGTTCGGTCTTCACCGCCACCGTCGCATTGCGCACGACCCGGAAGTATTGCGGCACATACACCACCGTGATCGCGATGGCCGCCGACAGCATCCCGCCGAGACTGCTCGACGTACCACCCGCGACGACGATCGACACGACGATGGCGAGCAGCAGCGACGGGAACGCGTAGATGGCGTCCATGACCAGCACCAGCACCCGGTCGACCCACCGCCCGACGTACCCGGACAGCAGCCCGAGCGGCACGCCGACCAGCAGCGAGAGCACCACCGCGATCACGATCACCAGCAGCGCGGTGCGCGCGCCGTACAGCACCCGGGAGAACACATCCTCGCTGCGCACCGAGGTACCGAACCAGTGCTCGGCCGACGGCGGCTGCTGCGATACGAAAGCCACACCGTCGGAGGAGTTCTGGGCCAGTCCGTACGGTGCGAGCAGCGGCGCGAACACCGCGACCAGCACGAACACCGCGACTGACACCAGCCCCGTGATGAGCGTGACCCGTTGCAGCCCAGAGGTCTTCGTCAGAAGCTCAGTTCCCGGCAAGCGCCGCCGTTTGACCGTTGCCGTGCTCATCAGAACCTCACCCTCGGGTCGATCAGCGCGACGATGGCGTCGACGACGAAGCTCATCACCGCGACCACCAGCGCGATGAACGCGACAATGCCCTGCACCGCGATGAAATCGCGCGCCCGCAGATACTCGGCGAGCTGGTAGCCGAGGCCTTTCCACTCGAAGGTGGTCTCGGTGAGCACCGCGCCGCCGAGCATCATCGCGATGCACATGCCCATCACCGTGATGACCGGGATCAGCGCATTGCGCACCGCGTGCCGCCCGGTGACCACCCGCGCGGACAACCCACGCGCCCGCGCCGCCTCGACGAAATCACTGCGCAACGTCTGGATCAGGTTCACCCGCACCAGCCGCAGGAAGATGCCACCGGTGAGCAGCCCGAGGGCGAGGGCGGGGAGCACCGCGTGTTCGAGCACGTCGAGCACATAGGAGGGTTCGCCGTAGAGGATCGCGTCGACGATCAGGATGTTCGTCTTCGGCGAGACATGTTGCAGCGCGAGCTCGACATCGGTACTGGCCCGCCCGCCGACGGGAAACCAGCCCAGCCACACCGAGAAGATCAGCTTGAACAGCATGCCGACGAAGAACACCGGGGCCGCGTAGGCCAGCACCGCCGAGAATCGCAGCACCGCATCCGAGGTCGAATCCCGGTGTGTCGCCGCGTATCTGCCCAGCGGCACGCCGACGGCGAAGGCGACGACCAGTCCCCAGAACACCAGCTCGAACGTGGCCGCGCCGTAGGTGATCACCACCTCGCTGATCGCCTGGTTGTCCTGGGTCCGGCCGAAATCACCGTGCAGGAAACCGGTGATGTACTCCCGATATTGGGTCAGGATCGGCCGATTCAGCCCGGCCGCTTCCTTGCGCTGCTCGATCTGATCCTGGGTGAGCCGGCCACCCATGGCCGCGCTGATCGGGTCGCCGATCACCCGCATCAGGAAGAACACCACCGTCACCAGCAACCACGCGGTCGGCAGAATCAGCAGCAGCCGAATCAGCAGGTACCGCAGCAAAGCCACCTGGCGGGAACCCCCGCCGCGCATCCACCCGAAACGCTGCGCCCGGATCAGCGATCCGGGCGCAGCGGGAACGTCACTCACTTGCTCAGTACCGTGAACCGGAACTTGAAGGAGCCGTCGAGGGTCTGCTCGACACCGGAGACGCCGGGCTTGGACACCGCGACCTGCTTGCCCGAGAGCAGCGGCAGCGTCGGCAGATGGTTCTGCGCCAGGTCGGTCTGGATCTTCTGCAGCAGCTCGACCCGCTTGGCCGGATCGGATTCGGTGGTCTCGGCGATCAGCTGGGCGTTGATCCCGGGGTTCTCGAAGTGCGACTGCAGGAAGTTGTTCGGCCCGAAGAACGGCGAGAGGTAGTTGTCGGCGTCCGGGAAGTCGGGGAACCAGCCGAACTGGTACATCGGGTAGCCGTCGGAGGCGCGCTCCTTCTGGTAGGTGACCCATTCGGTGGACTGCAGGTTCACCTTGAACAGGCCCGACGCCTCGAGCTGCGACTTGACCGCGGCGTACTCCTCCGAGGAGCTGGAGCCGTAGTGGTCCGGGTTGTACTGCAGGTTCAGCGTCACCGGGGTGGCGACGCCCGCGTCGGCCAGGAACTTCGCCGCGAGGGTCTTGTCCGGCTTGGCGCCGTAGAGCTGCTTCAACGGCTCGGCCGCGCCCGTCATGCCTTGCGGCACATAGCCGTACGCGGGCTGATAGGTGTTCTTGTACACCGAGGACGCGAGCGCTTCCCGGTCCACCGAGGACGCGAGCGCCTTGCGCACGGCCAGCTTCTGCTCGGGGGTATTGCCCGGCATCGTGTTCATGTTGAACACGATGTAGCGCAGCTCGCCGCCGGGTCCGTCGGTGACCTTCACCTTGGAATCCGCACGGAGCGAGTCGATGTCGGTCGGCGTGAACGAGCGGTAGCCCACGTCGATGGCGCCGTTCTGCAGGTCCAGCTTCAGGTTGTCGGAGGTGGCGTAGTACTTGGTCGAGACCGTGGTGTTCTTCGGGGTGCCGAGGATGCCCTGGTAGGCGGGGTTGGCCTGGTACTCGACCAGCTTGTTCTTGTCGTAGCTGGTGATCGTGTACGGACCCGAATAGCCCTTCGCCGCAACGACTTCCTCGTCGGTGGCCACCTTGTCGGCCGAGAACACCTTCTCGTCGACGATCGGGCCCGCCTGGGTCGGCAGGATGGTCGGGAAGGTCTGATCGTTGGCGACCTTGAGCGTGAACGCGACGGTGAGATCGTCGACCACATCGGTCTTGTCGAGATTGCCGAGCAGCGAGGCGGGACCGTGCGGATCGTTGATCTCGAGCATTCGGTCGAAGGAGAACTTGACGCTCTTGGCGGTCAACGGATTTCCGTTGGCGAAAGTCAGCCCTGATTTGATCTTGCACGTGTACACGGTCGGCGCGCTGAACTCGCACTTCTCCGCCGCATCGGGCTTGGGCGTGGTATCGCCCGGCGCGAAATTCAGCAGATACGAATAGATCTGGTTCTCCACCAGCAGCGAGCCGTTGTCGTAGGCGGCGGCCGGGTCGAGCGAGAAGATCTTGTCCGTGGTGCCGACGACCAGCCCCGCACCGGACCCCGCCTCATCGGTGCGGCCCGAACCACAGCCTGCCAGCGCGGCCGCGACGACAGCCGCGACACCCACTGCGGCAACTTGTTTCGCGCGATTCTTGCGAACGCTCAGTGCACTGTTCAACATCAGATCCCATTCTCGAACGCCACGTCGTCGCCGCACCCGGATCACAGGTGCGACGACAACGCGGTGAGCTAGCGATATAGCGGGGGACCGTACAGGCGAACCATTACCGCCCAGTATCAATTCGAGCGAAAAATTGCGCGGATGTTATGAACTAATCTTACGAAATAGTCGGTTACCGGAATTCCCTACGTACGCAACACGAAAAGGGCCGATCAGGTTTATCCTGACCGGCCCTCCTGGTGACGATGCGGCGCTACGGCCTGCTCAGCGCATCGGCGTTGACGTTCTCCGCGAGCAGCTTCGCCTCCGGCTTACCCGAGAGCATCCCCTCGAGCACGTTCTTGCCGATGGCGGCTTCCTGCGGCAGCGGGATCGGGTAGTCGCCGGTGAAGCAAGCGGTGCACAGCCTGCTGGCCGGCTGCTCGGTGGCGGCGATCATGCCCTCGGTGGAGATGTAGCCGAGGGTGTCGGCGCCGATCGAGCGGCGCACGTTCTCGACCATGTCGTCGTAGCTGTCGTCGGCGCCCGCGCCGTTGGCGATCAGCTCCGCGCGCGAGGCGAAGTCGATGCCGTAGAAGCAGGGCCACTTCACCGGCGGCGACGCGATGCGAACGTGGATCTCGAGCGCGCCTGCCTCGCGCAGCATGCGGATCAGCGCGCGCTGGGTGTTGCCGCGCACGATCGAGTCGTCGACGACGATGAGCCGCTTGCCGCGGATGACCTCGCGCAGCGGGTTGAGCTTGAGCCGGATGCCGAGCTGGCGGATGGTCTGGCTCGGCTGGATGAAGGTGCGGCCCACATAGGCGTTCTTCATCAGGCCCTGGCCGTAGGGAATGCCGGAGCCCTGCGCGTACCCGACCGCGGCGGGCGTGCCCGACTCGGGCACCGGGATCACCAGGTCGGCCTCGACCGGGCTCTCCTTGGCCAGCTTGCGGCCGATCTCCACGCGGGTCGAATGCACCGAGCGCCCGGCGATCGTGGTGTCGGGGCGAGCCAGGTACACGTACTCGAAGACGCAGCCCTTGGGCTCGGGGTTGGCGAAGCGCATCGAGCGCACGCCGTCGGAGTCGATCGCGAGCAGCTCGCCCGGCTCGATCTCGCGGACGAACGCGGCGCCGACGATGTCGAGTGCGGCGGTCTCGGAGGCGACGACCCAGCCGCGGTCGAGCCTGCCCAGCACCAGCGGGCGCACGCCGTGCGGGTCACGCGCGGCGTAGAGGGTGTGCTCGTCCATGAAGGTCAGGCAGAACGCGCCGCGCAGCTGCGGCAGCAGTTCCATCGCGGCCTGCTCGATGCTCGAGTCCGCCGCGGCGTGCGCCAGCAGGGCGGTGACGATGTCGGAGTCGGAGGTCGCGCCGGTCATCTGCGGGCGGCCGTCGATCACGCCGGCCCCGATCAGGCCGAGTTCGCGTGCGCGCCCGGCCAATTCGGCGGTGTTGACCAGGTTGCCGTTGTGGCCCAGCGCCAGGCCGGAGCCGACGGCGGTGGTGCGGAAGATCGGTTGCGCGTTCTCCCAGGTGACGCCACCGGTGGTGGAGTAGCGACAGTGTCCGACGGCGATATGACCCGGCATCGCGCCGAGAGTCTGCTCGTCGAAGACCTGACTGACCAGGCCGAGATCCTTGAAGACCAGGATCTGGGAGCCGTCGGAGACGGCGATACCTGCCGCCTCCTGCCCGCGATGCTGCAGCGCATACAGGCCGTAGTAGGTGAGCTTGGCTACGTCCTCGTCGGGAGCCCAGACGCCGAAAACGCCACACTCCTCGCGGGGCTCGTTCTCGGGCTCGTGGGGGTCATTCACCGTTTGCTCCCTGTTCGGGCGGGCTGGGGGCACCCGTCATTCTACGGGTGAATAGGGACACGTAGTACGCGCGCTCGCATCCCGGCAGCAATCTCCCGCTCGCGTACCCACCGATAAGCGGTCGTGAGCTGTTACCGTGCGCAAGGTGACGACGGACGACAGCGGGCACGAAGTAACCGGTGATACTGGTTCGGATAGTGAAAACGCCAGGTCGGAGCGGATGGATTCCACACAGGCACAGACCGGCGATGCGATATTCGCCACACCTGCGCCCGAACGGCGTCACTGGTCCCACATCGTGGTCATCCCCACGCTGGTGCTCACGCTGCTCACCGCGCTGCTCGGCGTGATGTACCTCGGCTATGTCGCCGATCCGGAGAAGAACCTGCACGACTTCCCGATCGCGCTGGTCAACCTGGATGTCGGCGATGTCACCGGCTCCGGCGACCAGCAGCGGAAGGTGAACTACGGCAAGCAGGTCGCCGACGGACTGGTCGCGAACGTGCCCGCCGACAAGGTGGATCTGCGCGTCGTCGGCAAAGCGGAGTCCGAACAGTTGCTGCGCAACGCCCAGGTCTACGGCGCCATCGTCATCCCCGGCGACTTCAGCAAACGTCTGGGCATTCTCGGCGCGGGCAGCATCGTGCCCGGCGAGATGGAACGGCCGATCATCACCCTGCAGACCAACCCGGGGATGGGCGCGTTCGGCGTGCAGATCGTGCACCGCATCGGCGACCAGGCGCTGGCCGAAGTCGACAAACAGATCGGCACGCAACTGACCGACCAGGTGCGGGCCACCCTCGCGCAGACGCCGGAGGGCGCGCCGGTGCCCCAGGTGTCCGGCGCGGCGATGATCACGCTGGAGAGCCCGGTCGACGTGGTGCCCCAGCAGTTCCGGCCGCTGCCCAGCGGCTCCGGCGAGGGCTTGACCGCGTTCTTCTACGCCCTGCTCCTGCTCCTGGCAGGCATGGTCGGCGCGATGGTGATCCACACGATGGTCGACGCCCAGCTCGGCTTCGTCCCCACCGAATACGGCCCCTGGTTCGTCCACTACCCGACGGCCTCGATCTCCCGCTTCCACACCCTGCTCCTCAAATGGGGCGTGATGACCCTGGCCTCGGTGGTCATCTCGGGAGTCTTCATGCTCGCCGCCGAAATCGTCGGCATGCCGATCAGCAATCCCCTCGCGCTGTACCTGTTCTCGGTCCTGGCGATGATCGCGGTCGGCTGGACCGGCCTGATGACCCTCGCGGCCCTCGGCAGCGCAGGCCTGCTGGTCAACCTGATCCTGTTCGTCATCCTCGGCCTCCCCTCCTCCGGCGGCACCGTCCCCATCGAAGCCATCCCACCCCACATGGCCTGGCTCGCCGAGTTCGAACCGATGCACCAGGTCTTCCTCGGCGTCCGCTCGATCCTCTACTTCGAAGCCAACTACGAAGCAGGCCTCGACCGCGGAATCTGGATGTCCCTGCTCGGCATCGCAGTCGCAGTCGTCGGCGGCGTGGTCATCACCCGCTACTACGACTACAAAGGCCTGCACCGCAAGAACTCCGATGCTTGACTGGTGAAACGCCCGGGGCTTGAACAGATTTCGTTACGGAGCGGCCCGCTCTCGTCACTCGGAAGGAGGGTCGCTCTTCCCCGACAGCGGCACGATCGGCAGCCATCCGGCGATCTCCGCCGCCCGCATCCCTGACACCGACAACGCCCCGGACTCCACAGCCTCATCGAATTCGAGCAACCCGGTAGCCAGCAACAACCAGGTCCGGGGATCGGTCTCCACCACGTTCGGCGGCGTTCCCCGAGTATGGCGCGGCCCCTCGATGCACTGCACCGCCACGAACGGCGGGACCCGCACCTCCACCGAATGTCCCGGCGCATCCGCTGCCAGCGCCCGGGCCGTCCCCCGTACCGCCGCCGCGATCTCGGCGCGCCCGGGCGCCCCCATCTCCGCGTCCCGCAACCACTCCCCCACAGCCCACACCGCCGCCCGCACCTGCGCGGGATCGACCACATTCCGTCCTGCCATACCCAAGACGCTACCGACCTCGGAAGATCCCCAGCATCTCAGTCGATCGGCCTGGTCAGCCGCGTCCGGCGTGCAGTGCGTCGATGCGCAGGTCGAGGTACTCGAGCATCATCCGGCGGGCGTCGGTGGTGCCGCCGAGGAGGGCCAGGCGTTTGGTGTGGGCGAGGAGGAGCAGGCCGGAGAGATGGGCCAGGACGTCGGCGGTGATGACGCGGGCTCGTTCCTCGGTGGCGCCTAGTTCGATGGTGGCCGACACCATCGGGGCGAGGCCGGACAGCATGGCCGCGTTGAGGCCCGCGTCCAGTTCGGCGCCGAGGCCGTGCGGGCGGATGCCACCCCGGAAGAGGTAGAAGCCCAGGTCGAGGTCGCGGGGATTGCCGTCGTAGAAGTCGAAGAAGGCCAGGCCCGCGGCTCGGAAGCGGGCGGCGGGGTCGTCGAGGACGGTCACCGCCGCCACCTCGGCCGAGAGTCGCTCCAGGGATTCGCCGAGCAGGGCGGCGTAGATGTGTTCCTTGCTCGGGAAGTACGCGTAGAGGGCGCCGGGAGTGTAGCCGGCGGCGGTGGCGATGGCCCGGATATTGGCCGCGTCCACGCCGTCTTCCTCGAAGATCGTCCTGGCCGCGCGCAGGATGATGGCGCGTTTCGCCTCGGCGATCTCGTCTCGACGCCCCGCCCGGCTCGCTTCGGCCACTGGTCCCCACTTCCCTTCGATCGGGGCTTCACGCTACATTCTGAACAACGTTCAGCACAGTGAACAACGTTCAGGAGGTGTCATGCCGAGCTCCACCGAACCGCTGGAACCGACGACGCTGCGGTTGCGTAGTTGCGACGGTCTCACCCTGGTCGCCGACAGTTTCGGAGTGCCAGGCGGGCCGCTGGTCGTGATGCTGCACGGCGGCGGACAGAACCGGCATTCGTGGAAGCGCACCGGTCGAGCGCTGGCGGCGGCGGGCATGCACGTCGTCGCGGTGGACGCGCGCGGCCACGGTGACAGCGATTGGTCGCCGACGCGTAACTACACCCGCGACGCGATGGTCGGCGATCTGCTGACGGTGCTCGAGCAGCTCGGCGCGACGCCCGAGGAGGGCGCGGTCGTCGTCGGTGCCAGCATGGGCGGGATCACCGGCCTGCTCGCCACCGCCACGCCCGGCGGCGACGCGATCCGCGCCCTGGTGCTGGTCGACATCGTCCCCCGCTCGGAATCCAAAGGCGTGGAACGGGTCATGGACTTCCTCGGCAGGCACCGCGACGGCTTCGACACCCTCGACCAGGTCGCCGACGCGGTCGCCGCCTACCTCCCGCACCGCCCACGCCCCGACAACGCCGACGGCCTGCTGCGCAACCTGCGCCAGCGCGAGGGCCGCTGGTACTGGCACTGGGACCCCGACCTGCTCACCGGCCTCGAGGACAACCCGCAGGCCCGCATCGCCGAGATGGAAGCCGCCGCCGAGGCGCTGACCATCCCGGTCCTGCTGGTCCGCGGCGGCAAGTCCGATGTCGTCAGCGACGAAGGCGCGGCCGCCTTCCTCGCCCTGGCACCGCACGCCCGCCTGGCCGAGATCACCGCGGCCGCGCACACCGCGGCGGGCGACGACAACGACGCCTTCACCGACGCCGTCGCAGGCTTCGTCGCTACCGCCTGAGCCGCCGGGTGGGGGTTCCACACCCCTTGGGTGCCTATTTGCGGGACATTCGCTCGTCGACGATTGAAGTACCCCCAATCGCTCAGACGAGGAAGCACGGCGCTATGTCAATCGCTCTCGACCAGGCACTTCGCACCCACACGGCAGCGCATGCGCGCGAGCACACAACGCGGACGGCGCCGCCGACCGTACCCGTCATCGAATCGACCGCGACCGGTGCGCCCAGCCTGGTCCTCGACCAGTCCGTCGCGGCGGACTGGATGGCCGGGCACTTCACCGATCCGGAGCAGCAAACCCGGGTCAGGCGCATCTTCGGCAAGACCATGATCAACACCCGGCGCTTCGCGGTCGACCCGATCGAACCCGCGCCCAGCGGCGCACCGGCGACGATCCAGGATCGCATGCGCCTGTTCTACCGCCACGCCGTTCCGCTGGCGGTCGATGTCGCGCGGCGCGCACTCGACGGTGTCGACCCCGCCGACGTCGGACTTCTCGTGTTCGCCACGAGCACCGGACTCATCGCGCCCGGCGTCGATGCCGCGGTCGTCGAAGAGCTCGGACTGCCCCGGTCGGTCGCTCGCCTGGTGGTCAACTTCATGGGCTGCGCGGCAGCCATGAACGGAATCCGGACCGCCTCGGACTTCGTCCGGGCCAACCCAGGCAAGAAGGCGATGGTCATGTGCATCGAGCTCAACTCGGTGCATGCCGTCCCCGTCGAAACCATCGACGACGCGGTCACGCACAGCCTGTTCGGCGACGGTTGCGGCGCGGTCGTCATCGGCGCACACAGCGGGATGGAGCAGGCTCCTGCCGGGACGATCGTCATCCGGGACAAATTCACCCATCTGTTCGAGGGCACCGAAGACGGCATCGCGGTCGGCGTCAACCAGGACGCCATCACGTGTGAGCTGTCCGAGAACGTACCCACCTACATCTACGAGGGCGTCGCTCCCGTCGTCGGAGATGTCCTGCGCCGCAACGGCTTGCGTCAGCCCGACATCGATGTGTGGGCCATCCACCCGGGCGGGCCGAAGATCTTGCTCGAATCCGCGCGATCGCTCGGCCTCGCGCCGGAAGCCGCGTCGACGAGCTGGGACGTTCTCGCCGAGTACGGAAACATGTCGAGCGTCTCGCTGATCTTCGTGCTCGAACGCGTCGCCGCTCACCAGGCGGAGGACAAGCCTGTCTCGACGGGCGTCGCGTTCTCGTTCGCGCCGGGGGTCACGATCGAGGGATTCGTCTTCGACGTCGTTCGCCGGTGATCACGTCGCTACTGCTCGCGCAGTTCGATCCGCATCGCCGCGAGCGGGAGCAACGCTCCCCCGGCATTGATCGCCAGGTGCAGCAGTGCCGGCGCGGTCGCGCTGCCGGTGTGCCTGCGCAACGCGCTGAAGATCAGACCGGCGAGCGTGGTGAGCGCGACAGTTCCCGGCACCGATTCGCCGGTGGCCCGCGCCGGCCGGATGTGGCACAGCCCGAAGTCGAGCGCGCCCGCCGCCGCGGCGACGCGCGGTTCGGCGGCCTCGTCGAGGAGCGGGTCGAGGGTGCCGCGGAACACCGCTTCCTCGGCGAGCACCGTGCCCACCGGAATATGCAGGGCGATCCATTCGAGCGTCGATGTCTCGGGTACCCGCTCGGCGACCTCGAGCGGTAGCCGCCGCAACGCCGGAACCGCCAGCGCGACACCATAACCGGCGAACACCAGCGCGGCGCTTCCCACACCCCACCGGAGCCCTTTGGCCGACAACCAGTTCGGGCGACCATCGAAGGCCGCTGTGTACACCGCCGCGAACACGATGCTCGCCGCGGTGCGCCCACGCAACCGCAGATCGAGCGGCGGCAGCACGCGGTTACTCCACAGCACCGGAAGCGTCAGCGCCACAACGAGTTCGATACGGCGACGCCAACTGCGCCGCCCTGCCCTCACTTGACCTCCCGCTCGAACTCTTCCGCGGATTCCAGTGCGGCCCGGATACTTTCGACGACCTCAGGACTGACCCCCGGCGGCTCGGCCACAGCCAGCCACCCGTCGAGCACCAGCGACCCATACCGATGCCCGTGCCCGTCGACAACCCCTTGCGCATTCGTGAGATCCGCCGTGACCTGCCAGAACGTCACAAACGGCGCCCAGCGCATCTGCGTCGACACAGCGGTGCCGCGCGGTTCGCTCAGCCAATCGGGCTGGGTGAAGATCAGGTCGGCCGACCACCACACGATCGGATCGGACGGGTGCTGCAGGTAGGCGATGCGCGGCTCGCGCCACCTCTCCGCGGACCCCAGATCCCCTGCGTCGTCGGCGAATCGGACGACCAGCCCGTCGGCATAGACCGGCGCGACCTCGCGCGACCCGGGATCACGCCGGTCGACGAACTGCCGCCACAACCGATTCGAGTTCGGCGGCCCCACCCACAGCGCACCGTCCACCTTCTCGCGTAGATCGGCGAGCCCGTCGAAGGCCTCCTCGGAGCCCTGGGAACCCAGGCTCTCCCCGTAGACGAACAATTTCGGCCGCTGCCCCTCCGGCTGGGCCAGCCACCGCTGGTACACCGCGTCGAACAGGTCCCTGCTGGCCGCGGCGGCCTTCTCCCGGTCGGACAGAAACGACAGCACGCTGGGCAGATACGAGTACTGGGTGGCCACGATGGCGGTGTCGCCGCCGTAGAGGTATTCGATCGCGCCCGCCGCCATCGAGTTGACCCAGCCGGTGCCGGTGGTGGTCACCACCACCATGGCCTCGCGCTCGAAGGCCTTGGTCCGTTCCAGCTCGTCGACGGCCAGCTGCGCGGCGGTCTGCTCGCCGACCGCCGACTCCAACCCGACGTAGGCCCGAATCGGTTCCCGCGCAGTCTTTCCCGTCACCTCGGTGATGTCGTCGGCGGTCGGCCCGTTCGACACGAACCACCGTCCCTCGAAGCCGAGGGTCTCCCACGGCGCGAGCGAGGCCACGCTGCCGGAGCGCTCCGGTTTCGCGGGCTGCACCGCGAACTCCGACGCCCGGTCGTTGCGCACGCTGAACGCCGAGTTGGCCACGGCGAAGAACGCCCGCGACGCCACACCGTTGAAGACCGTCACCGCCAACACCACGAGCACGAGCGCACCGGCGGCAGGCGCGAGCTCGCGCGGCACCCGCACCCAGCGATTGAGCTGGCGGGCCAGCACGAGTACCAGCGCCCGCACGGTCCGGTAAGCGGCGACCACGGCGATCCCGACCGCCACGCTGAGCAGCCCGGTCCGCAGGTAGGCGGGCGTCGTGGTGCCCGCCATCCCCATCAGCGAGGTGATCTCGCGCTGCCAGCGCGCCGACTGCACCAGCATCAGCGCCGCGACCAGCGCGCAGACGACCAGCACGGTCGCCTTGATCCCGTACCGCAGCCGGTCCGACGGGCTGGGAATCGGGATCCGCGCCCGCACCCAGCGCCGGAACGCCCACTCGAGCACACACCCGAGCCCGTAGCCGATGGCGGCGTTGATCCCGCTGATCAGGCCCTGGAACAGCCAGTCGCGCGGCACCAGCGACGGCGTCACCGACAGCGCGAAGAACAGCGTCGCCAGGACCAAGCCCGGGTAGTTGAGGTCGATGATGTCCTCGACGCGGCGCAGCAACCCGGCGCCGCGCGTACGCAGCGTCACGAGGGTCGAGCCTGTCGCGGACACCAAACCAGTATGGCTGGCCGGTTTCGGCACAGCGGGGTGTTGTGGATGGTGGGTCGGTCACTGTCTGCCGGGCGTTCGGCAACTACCCATCGCACTCGAGTAGTTTCACGCGCCCGTGCGAATCCCCCGGTCAGCATGCTTGTTCCTATGAGCACACCCACTGCCAAGCCGAGGAACACCTCGGCCTACATGGCCCAGGCCGCGATCGCGTTCGCCGTCAGCCTGTTCGGGACCGGTGCCGGAATCGCCTATCTGCCGCTGGACGGCTGGCAGCGCGCGTTCCTGGCGATGTCGGGCCTGTTCCTGGTGACCAGCTGCTTCACCCTCGCCAAGGTGGTACGCGACCAGCAGGAGACCCAGTCACTGATCGGCCGGATCGATGAGGCACGGCTGGAACAGCTGATCGCCGAACACAATCCGTTCAAATCGGTGTCCTGATCGGACCTGGGCCGGCGCCGATCGAGGGGTTCGGCGCCGCCCGGTCTATTTCAGCTGATGCTCGGTGGCCGCGGACTCGATGAGGAAAGACTTGATCCGCGCGGCCAATTCCGGTGTGTAGTCCGGCGGTTGGGCCACCGCGGCCCACGCGTCGGGCACCACGTTGCCGTAGTTGTGCCCGTGCCCGTTCGACACAGTCTGCGCGCGGGGCAGATCCGCGGCGACCTGCCAGAACGTGACGATCGGATACCACGACATCGCCGGTGACACATCGGGTCCGCGCTTCTCGGTCAGCCAGTCGGGTTCGGAGAACAGCAGATCCGGCGACCACCACACCACCGGATCGGACGCGTGCTGCAGGTAGACGATGCGCGGGTCGGTCCAATTCTTCGACGGCCGGGCCAGCTGATCGGCGCTCGCGGCGAAGCGCACCGAGAGCCCGTCGGCGTAGATCGGGGTGATCTCCTCGGTGCCGGGGTCGCGCCTGCGCACGAATTCCGACCAGAGCCGGTTGGAGTTGGGCGGGCCGACCCAGAGCACGCCGTCGGCGCGATTGCGGATATCGGCCAGCCCGGAGAACGCGCCCTCCGATCCCTGCGAGCCGAGGCTCTCGCCGTAGACCAGCAGCTTGGGCCTGGCGTTCTCGGGCAGCGCGGACCAGCGTTCGTACACCTTGTCGAACAGCAAGCGGCCCATGGTCATCGACTTGTCCCGGTCGGACAGGAACGACAGGGCGCTGGGCAGGTAGGAGTACTGGGTCGCCACCAGCGCGCTGTCGCCGCCGTACATCAGCTCGACCGACTCCGCGCTGGTCGAATCGACCCAGCCGGTGCCGGTGGTGCTGATCACTACCAGCACTTTGCGTTCGAAGGCCTTGGTGCGGTCGAGTTCGGCGACGGCCAGATCGGTCTGCGCCTCGAACCCGTCGGCCGATTCCAGCCCGGCGTAGACCCGGATCGGTTCGCGCGCGGGCTTTCCGGTGACCTGCCCGATCGCCAGCGCGGTGGGCGCGTTGGACACGAACCACCGGCCCTCCGAGCCGAGGGTGTCCCACTTCGCCAGCGACTCCGGGCTGCCGGAACGTTCGGGCAGCGTCGGCTGGATCGCGTGCGCCGAGGTGTGGCTGTTGCGGGCGCTGAACGCCGAATTCGCCACGGTGAAGAAGGCTTTCGCGAGTACGCCGTTGAACAGCAGCACGGCGGCGACGATCACGATGACCACGCCGAGGGGCCGGGCGAACGAGGCGGGAATCCGCACCCACTTGTTCAACCCGCGCGCGACGAAACGCACCAGCCGGACGATGCCGCGCGAGATCCAGATCAGCAGGCCGACCACCACCGCGCCGACCGGCACGGTGCGCGGGTACCCGGAATCGGAGATCGGTTCCATCCCCATCAGATCGGTGATCTGGTGCTGCCAGTGCGCGGACTGGATGCTCAGCGCGATCGAGACGATCAGGCAGCCCAGCACGATCGCGGACTTCACCGCGATCGACGTCCAGCTCGGCCGCTTCGCCCAGACGTCGGTGATCCGGTCCGGCAGTGTGATCCTGGGCTGCACCCATTGACGCCAGGCCCAGGCCAGCGCGCAGCCGATGCCGTAGCCGATGGTGGCGTTGATACCGCTGACCAGGCCCTGGAAGAACCAGTCACGCGGCAGCAGCGACGGTGTCAGCGACCAGCAGAAGAACACCGTGGCCACGACGAGGCCCGTGTAGTTCGGGTGGAAGAACCGCTCGACCAGATGGATTCCGCGCACGACCGGGTTGTCGTGTAACGCGGGGGTGTCCGGCGCGGCGGGGGTGTCCGGCGCGGCCGGGTTGTCGTGTGCCGCCAGGGTGGGAGTCGAGCTCGTATCCTCTGTGGTCAAGCTCGACTCCTCATCCGATTCAGGCGGTGTGCGCTCCGAACAGCTTAGGCAGGGTGCCCTCGAACGCCTCACGCAATTCGGCGAGTGTCACCGAGAACTGGCCCTGCACCTCGATCGAATCCGAGCCCTGGTCGACCACACCGATGCGCACCCACGGCAGCTGCCGCGCGTCGCACATCTTGGTGAAGCGGGTCTCCTCCGAGCGCGGCACGGCGACGAGCACGCGGCCCGCCGACTCCGAGAACAGCTCGACGAACGGGTCCGAACCCTCGGGAAGCACGATGCGGCAACCGGTCTCGCCCGCCAGCGCGGCCTCGACGACGGTCTGCGCCAGACCACCCTCGGACAGGTCGTGCGCGGCGGAGATCATGCCGTCGCGCGAGCCCGAGGTGAGCACCTCCGAGAGCAGCTGCTCGCGGGCGAAGTCGACCTTCGGCGGCACGCCACCGAGGTGATCGTGCACGACCTGCGACCAGATCGAGCCGTCCAGCTCGTCGCGGGTCTCGCCGAGCAGGATCAGCGACTCGCCCGGCTCGAGGCCGAGGCCGGTCGGGATGCGGCGGTGCACATCGTCGATCACGCCGAGCACGCCGACCACCGGAGTGGGCAGGATGGCGTCCTTGCCGGTCTGGTTGTAGAAGCTGACGTTGCCGCCGGTGACCGGAATACCAAGCGCCGCACAGCCGTCCGCGAGACCGCGCACGGCCTGCTGGAACTGCCACATCACGCCCGGGTCCTCCGGCGAACCGAAGTTCAGGCAGTTGGTGACGGCCTTCGGGGTGGCGCCGGTGGTGGCGACGTTGCGGAAGGCCTCGGCCAGCGCCAGCTGCGCGCCGGTGTACGGGTCGAGCTTGGTGTAGCGGCCCGAGGCGTCGGTGGCCAGCGCGATACCGCGACCGGACTCCTCGTCGATGCGCACGACACCGGCGTCGGCGTGCTCGGCCAGCACGGTGTTGCCGCGCACGTAGCGGTCGTACTGCTCGGTGATCCACTTGCGGCTGCACAGCTGCGGGCTGGCGATCATCGTCAGCAGGGTCTCGCGCAGCTCGTCGGCCGTCTTGGGCCGGGTGAGATTCGCGGTGGTGTCGGCGATCAGCGCGTCCTGGGTGTCGGGACGCTGCACCGGGCGCTCGTAGACCGGGCCCTCGTGGGCGACGGTGCGCGGCGGCACGTCGACCACGGTCTCGCCGTGCCAGGTGATGACGAGGTGGTCGCCGTCGGTGACCTCACCGATGACGGTGGCCAGCACGTCCCACTTCTTGCAGACGGCCATGAAGGCGTCCACGTTCTCGGGGGTGACGACCGCGCACATGCGCTCCTGCGACTCGCTCGACAGGATCTCGGCGGGGGTCATGTTCTTGGCGCGCAGCGGGACCTTGGTCAGGTCGATGTGCATACCGCCGTCGCCCGCCGCGGCCAGCTCGGAGGTGGCGCAGGACAGCCCGGCGCCGCCGAGGTCCTGGATGCCGACGACGAGTCCGGCCTTGTACAGGTCGAGACAGCACTCGATGAGCACCTTCTCGGTGAACGGGTCACCGACCTGCACGGCGGGCAGCTTCTTGCGGCCGGTGCCGGTCTCCTCGCCGGAGAAGGTGTCCGAGGCGAGCACGGACACGCCGCCGATGCCGTCGAGGCCGGTGCGCGCGCCGAACAGGATGATCTTGTTACCCGCGCCGGAGGCGAAGGCCAGGTGCAGGTCCTCGACGCGCATCGCGCCTGCACACAGCGCGTTCACCAGCGGGTTGCCCTGGTAGGAGGCGTCGAAGACGGTCTCGCCGCCGACATTCGGCAGGCCGAGGGAGTTGCCGTAGCCGCCGACGCCACGCACGACGCCGTCGACGACGCGACGGGTGTCGGCCGCGTCGGCCGCGCCGAAGCGCAGCTGGTCCATGACCGCGATCGGGCGCGCGCCCATCGCCATGATGTCGCGCACGATGCCGCCGACGCCGGTGGCCGCGCCCTGGTACGGCTCGACGTAGGACGGGTGGTTGTGGCTTTCCACCTTGAAGGTGACCGCCCAGCCGTCGCCGATGTCGACCACGCCCGCGTTCTCGCCGATGCCGGCCAGCATGGAGGCCTTCATCTCGGGAGTCGTCGTCTCACCGAAGTAGCGCAGGTGCACCTTGGAGGACTTGTAGGAGCAGTGCTCGCTCCACATCACGGAGTACATCGCCAGTTCGGCGTCGGTGGGCCTGCGGCCCAGAATCTCCTTGATGCGGGCGTACTCGTCGTCTTTGAGACCGAGTTCCTTGTACGGCTGCGGAGCATCCGGGGTGGCTGCGGCGGTAGCGACGGTGTCGACCTGCAGTGTCACGGGAGACCAGGGTCCTTTCGGCCGGGGGAACTTGACTCCAGAGTCTAATGGTTAGTACCGGAGCGGCTTCGCCCCGCACTACCCACTGGTGACCGACCTCGCACCCGGCCTGATCACACCTGCGCTTCGGGCGGGTCCGCACCCGTTAGTCTGACGCCGTGAACGAGAGTCCGGGGGTTGCCGAGCAGGTCGAGCCGCCTGTTCCCGCGCGTGACGCGGCGCCGAGTTCCACGCCTGCCAGGCCGTCGGCAAACCCACCGCGCACGGTCGACCGCGACCGGCAGCGCAAGTGGCTGGCCGCATCGATCGGGTTGTTCGTGTTCTCCGCCGCGGTCGCGCTGCTCGCGCACTGGTGGCACGGGTTCATCGACCTGCAGGTTTACCGCAACGGCGCCCGTGTCTGGCTCGACGGCGGTGACCTGTACGGGCCGATGCCGCCGGTCTACGGCCTCGGCCTGCCCTTCACCTATCCCCCGCTCGCCGCGGCGTTCTTCGTGCCGCTGGCGTTGATGCCGCTGGTGGTCGCCGAGATCGCCGTGCTGGTGACCTCGCTGGTGAGCCTGGGTATCGCGCTGTGGCTGGTGCTCGTTCGCGTCCGTCCCGAGCTCGACCGGATCTCGGTGCTCACCGTGGTGATCGCCGGTCTCGGCCTGGCCCAGTTCCTCGAGCCGATTCGCCAGACGTTCAACTTCGGCCAGATCAATCTGATCCTGATGGCCGCGGTCACCCTCGACATCCTGGTCCGCAAGCCGTTCTGGCCGCGCGGGATGCTGATCGGTATCACGGTGTCGATCAAGCTGATTCCGGCCGGCTACCTGCTGTATTTCCTGTTGCGGCGGGACTGGAAGGCCGCGGCCACCCTGGTCGTCTCGGCGGCGGGCGCCGTCGGCGTCGGGTTCCTGCTGTTCCCGAGCGATTCGGTCGAATACTGGTTCCACACCGTCACCGACACCGGCCGCATCGGCACCCCGTACTTCGCGGGCAACCAGTCGATCAAGGGCACGCTGTTCCGGCTCGGCATGGACGAATCGGTGGCCACCGGGCTGTGGATCGCGCTGTCGGTGCTGACGGTCGCGCTGGCCGCGGTGTGGATGTACCGGCTCATCGGCGCGGGCAAGGACGTCGCCGCGCTACTGGTCAACGCCGCTGCCGTGCTGCTCGTCTCGCCGGTGTCGTGGTCGCATCACTGGGTGTGGGTGGCGCCCGCCCTTGTCGTGGCCGTCGACCAGGTCACGCGCCACCGCTCCCGCGTGTTCGCCGCCGTCGTCGCGCTGTTCACGGTGATGTTCATCGTCGGCCCGCAGTGGGTGCTGCCGCATTCCAACGGCAAGGAACTCGACTGGGCCTGGTGGCAGCAGATCATCGGCGCCAGCTACGTGTGGACCACGTTCGCGGTGATCGTGTACGCGGTGATCACCTATCGGCCGGCCCGGAAGACAGCCGCCGAACCGGAACCCACCGCAACCTGACACCGTTCAGCCGCCAGCCCGGAAGGCGTGCCCGCGCAGGCGGCGCCGAGACCGCTCAGTCGAGGGCAGCCGGGGTGAGGAACGCAGCCAGCGCCGCGGCGTAGGCGGGAACATCGGCCGCGCCCATGAGTTCTCGGCACGAGTGCATGGCCAGCTGCGGTGCGCCGATGTCGACGGTCGACATGCCGGTGCGCGCGGCGGTCATCGGGCCGATGGTCGAACCGCACGGCAGATCCGCGCGGTGGACGTAGCGCTGCAACGGAACACCGGCCTGCGCGCACGCCAGCGCGAAGGCGCCCGCACCCGCCGCGTCGGTGGCGTAGCGCAGGTTCTGATTGACCTTGAGCACCGGCCCGCCACCGACCTCGATGCGGTGCGCGGGTTCGTGCCGGTCCGGGTAGTTGGGGTGCGTCGCGTGCGCCATGTCACCGGAGGCGACCACCGAACCGGCAAGTGCGGCAAGGTAATCCGCCCGCCCACCGCCGCGGGCCAGCACGATGCGCTCCAGGACGGCGGGCAGCAGATCCGACTGCGCGCCCCGATCCGATTGGCTGCCGACCTCCTCGTGGTCGAACATCACCAGCACCGGCGTCGCCGCCCCCGGCTCGTCGACGGCGGCGAGGAACGCTTGCAGCCCGGCGTAGCAGGTGCCCTGATTGTCCAGGCGCGGCGCGCTCACCAGATCGTTGTCGCGCCCTACCAGCGTGCTCGGCGCGAGATCGTGGGTCATCAGTTCCCAGCCGAGCACGTCGGCGCCGTCGACCCCGGCACGCTCGGCCACGAAATCCAGGAAGGAGGCGGGCGAATCACCGATCCCCCAGATCGCGTTCACATGCCGCTGCGGGTCGAGGGTCACCCCGCGCCGGTCCTCGGACAGGTGGATGGCCAGCTGCGGCACCCGCAGAATCGGCTCGTCGACGCGAACCAGGACGTCGCTCATCCGCGCACCGTCGCGCACGCTCAGCCGCCCGGAGATCCCGAGCTCCCGATCCAGCCACGAATTCAGCCACGCGCCGCCATAGGGCTCGAGCCCGACCAGCTGCCACCCGGCCGTCGCCAGATCCGGGTGCTGCTTCACCCGCAGATTCGGGCTGTCGGTATGCGCCCCGACCACCCGGAACGGATCAGCGGGCGCCGCGTCGAAGTCGGCCCACGCGATCAGCGAACCGCCGCGCACCACATAGTGTTTCCCGCCGACACCCTCCCACGCCTGCGCCTCGGCCAACGGCGTGAACCCGTTGGCCGCCAGCTCGGCGGCGACCGTCGCACACACATGGAACGGCGACGGCGAAGCATCGATGAAGGCGCACAGGCCACTCGCGGTGGCCGCAGTCAGGGATACAGGCACGTTCGCGATCCTAGGCGCTGCGGCTCCTGATCGACCCGGCCCCGCACGACCCGACCTCGAGGAGGGTCCGCCGCGCAGCGGCGGTTCGCGGCCGTCCCGCCGGTCAGGTGCCGGTGCGTAGGCGACGAAGGAGCAAGCACCGGTGCCTGACCGGCGGGACAGGAGGGGCCGCGAACTCGAGCGCGCCAGCGCTCCAAAATTACAGCTCGGCGATGACCGATAGCGCGGCGACCAATTCGCTGTAGCGCCGCGCACCGAGCCGGGCCCGCAGATCGTCCTCTGCCTGCTGTTCTTCCGCCCGGATCCGCCCGACCAGCTTCGCGCCGAGATTGCTCAGCCCGATCAGGATCCGCCTGCGGTCATCCGTCGCGGCGACCCGGAAGATCAGGCCGCGTTCGGCGAGATGGTCGGCGTGCCGGGTGGCCGAGGACGGCGCGAGGCGCGCGGCAGCCGCCAGTTCCGACATCGTCATGCCGTCGTCGGTCGACAACTGCGACAGAATCGCCCAGTGGTCGGCCGTGAGATTGTCGGCCGACAGCGCCGATTCGAGCTGCCGGACCCAGTTGCGCTCCGCCGAGCGCAGCGCGCCGTGCAGCGTGGAACACCCACTTATGATGGACACCGATCGCATTCCCACCTGCCGACACATTCATTCGAACGAACCCGTTCGCACTCGAGCGATAGAGTACAGAATGCCCACGTTCGACGAGAGTCGGGACGAGACGATCGAGATTCTCTCGATCGTGCCCACTCAGGGCCCCGGTGGGATCATCGCTCCATCGTGTACCGCGGCCATTTCCCTCGCTGTCGATGAAATCAATAGCGGGACAGGAATTCTGGGTCGCGAAATTCGGCTGACGACCATCGACGGCGGCCGCTCACCGTACGAAGTGGCCACCGAGGTCGAAGCGTTTCTGGCGACCGGAATGGTCGGCGCGATCACCGGCTGGCACACCTCGGCCGTGCGCCGCGCCGTCGCCGACGCCGTCGACGGCCGCGTCCCCTACCTGTACGCGACCGATCACGAGGGCCTGCCCGACGAACGCCCCGGCGTCCTGCTGGTCGGTGAGCATCCCGATCACCAGACCGTGCCCGCCGTGGCGTGGATGACGCGCGAACTGGGTGTGCGCAAGTGGGCGGTGATCGGCAACGACTACATCTGGCCGCGCCAGACGGTCAACGCGCTGCGCCGCGCGCTGCCGTCACCGGCCGATATCGTGCTCGAGCAGTACGTTCCGCTCGGCACCCGTGATTTCCAGGCGTTCCTGGACAGTCCCGCCCTGCTGCGCGCCGACGCGGTGCTGGTCCTGATGGTCGGCGCCGACACAGCCCGGTTCAACCGGCAGTTCGCCGCGACCGGCCTGCCCGCGATCATGCCGCGCCTGAGCCCCGCCGTCGACGAGAATGTCCTTCTGAGCGCGGGCCCCGCCGCCAACACCAACCTGTATGTGGCGTCGAGCTTCTTCGTCGACGAGCGCACCGCCGACGGCCGCGACCGCCGGGCCCGCTACCGCAAACACCAGGGCGCCTTCGCCCCCGCGCTGACCACCTTCAGCAATTCCACCTACGAGGCGGTCCACCTGCTGCGCACGCTGGCCGACACGGTCGGCACCCTGGACGTGCCGACCATCGCAGGCCGTCTCGCCACCGGCATCGTCCTGGACGGCCCGTCCACCCGACGGGGATTCGTCGGAAACCAAGCCGTCGGCCCCGCCTATCTCGCGAGAGCCGACGGAGTGGATTTCGACATTATCGACCGACTGCCATAGCAGCCCACACGCCCCGACCCCGAGGAGGGGCCGCCGCGTCAGCGGCGGTTCGCGGCCGTCCCGCCGGTCAGGTGCCGTTGCGTAGGCGACGAAGGAGCAAGCAACGGTGCCTGACCGGCGGGACAGGAGGAGCCGCGAACTCGAGCGCGCCAGCGCTCCAATAACTCAGGCGCTGATCAGGCTGTCGATCACCGAAAAGAACATGCCGAGGCCGTCGTCGCTCGGACCGGTCAGCGCCTCGGTGGCGTGCTCGGGGTGCGGCATCAGGCCGACGACCCGGCCGTTGGCCGAGGAGATGCCCGCGATGCCGCGCTGCGAGCCGTTCGGGTTGTCGCCCGCGTAGCGGAACACCACGCGACCTTCGCCCTCGAGCTCGTCGAGCACCTTCTGCGAGGCCTGGTAGCGACCCTCGCCCGACTTCAGCGGGACGAGGATCTGCGCGCCCTGCTCGTAGCGGGAGGTCCAGGCGGTGTTCGTCGCGTCGACCTGCAGCCACTCGTCGCGGCAGATGAAATGCAGGCCCTCGTTGCGGGTCAGCGCACCGGGCAGCAGCCCGGCCTCGCACAGCACCTGGAAGCCGTTGCAAATGCCGAGGACCGGCAGGCCCTGACCGGCCGCGCGCACGACCTCGCCCATCACCGGCGCGAACCGGGCGATGGCGCCGCAGCGCAAGTAGTCGCCGTAGGAGAAGCCGCCGGGCACGATGACCGCGTCGACGCCCTTGATGTCGGCGTCGGCGTGCCACAGGCTCACGGCCTCGGCGCCCGCCAGGCGCACCGCGCGGGCAGCGTCGACGTCGTCGAGGGTGCCCGGGAAAGTAATTACGCCGATGCGTGCGCTCACGAGACCCGAACGACCTTCCAGTCCTCGATCACGGTGTTGGCGAGCAGTGCCTCGGCGATCTGCTCGAGCTCGGCGTCGGAGACACTCTCGTCCACCTCGAGCTCGAATCGCTTGCCCTGCCGCACATCCGAGATTCCGGCGAATCCCAGACGCGGGAGCGCGCCGACCACGGCCTGTCCCTGGGGGTCCAGGATCTCGGCCTTCGGCATGACCTCGACCACGACTCGTGCCACGCGTTGCTCCTCATGTGGTGTGGGGGGTTACCTCAGAAATCCTAGTTGACCCGGCCGTCGTGCCCGCGTTCCGGGGTCGCGGCGGCTTAGCATCGGCATATGCGTATCGCCCACTTCGGTCATTCCTGCATCCTCGTGGAACTGCACGGCGTGAAGGTGCTGTTCGATCCAGGCACGTTCGCGCACGGTTTCGAGGGCATCACCGGACTGGACGCGATCGCGGTGACCCACCAGCATCCCGACCACATCGATCCGAACCGGATCGAGGCGCTGATCGAGGCCAACCCGACCGCCCGCCTGCTGTCGGACCCGCAGACCGCCCAGCGCCGCAGCGAGGGCTGGGAGCCGGTCTCGGCCGGTCAGGTGCTCGATATCGGTGAGCTACAGATCACCGGCGGTGGCGGGCGCCACGCCGTCATCCACCCGGACATCCCGGTGATCGACAACACGGTCTTCCAGCTCGGCACCGCGGCCGATCCGGCCCAGCTGGTCCACCCCGGCGACTCGCTGTGGGTGCCGCCGGTCCCGGTCGGCGTGCTCGCCATCCCGGCCGTCGCCCCCTGGATGCGGATCTGGGACACCGTCGACTACCTGCGCGCGGTGAATCCCCGCACCGCCGTCCCGATCCATTTCGGGATCATCGAGCCGGCGGCGCAGGGCATCTACTTCGGCAGGCTGAACGAGATGGCTCCGGCGGGCACCGAGTTCCGGGCGATCCAGCCGGAGGATCAGGCGCAGTTCTGACTCAGCGATAGCTGCTCAGGAACAGCGCCTCGGCCAGGGCCATGTGTTCGATCTCGCTCGGGTCCACACTCTCGTTGGGCGCGTGGATCAGGCATTTCGGCTCCTCGACGCCGGTCAGCATGATCTCCGCGTTCGGGTAGGTGTCGGCGAAGACGTTGCACAGCGGAATCGAGCCGCCCTGGCCCTCGGTGGTGACCGGGCGCCCGTAGGCGGTTTCCATCGCCTTGCCCATGGCCGCGCGGGCCGGACCGTGTTCGGCGGCGGCGAACGGCTCGCCCAGCGACTCGAGTTCGATGTCGAGGTGCGCGTTCCAGGGCAGGTGCGCGCGCAGATGCTTCTCGAGCAGGTCGTAGGCCTGCTTCGGCTCGGTACCCGGCGGGATGCGCAGATTGAGTCTGGCCCTGGTGCTCGGCTGGATCGCCGCCGAGGAGCCGACCACCGCGGGTACGTCCATGCCGAGCACGGTCAACGCGGGCCGCGACCACAGCATGTCGGAGACCGTGCCGCTGCCGACCAGGTCGACGCCGTCGAGCACGCCCGCGTCGGACCGAAAATCGGGCACCGGATACTGGGCGCCCGACCACTTCTGATCGTTGGTGAGCCCATCGATGGTGGTGTTGCCGTGCTCGTCACGCAACGACGCCAGCAGCCGGATCATCGCCGCCAGCGCATCCGGCGCAGGCCCGCCGAACATGCCCGAATGCATCGGACCTGCCAGGGTGTGCACGGTGAGGACCACGTTCACCATCCCGCGCAGGGTCTGGGTGAAGGTGGGCACGCCGACCGCGAAGTTGCCGCAGTCCGAGACCAGGATGGCGTCGGCGGCCAGCAGGTCGGGGTTCGCGACGACGAACTTCTCCAGCCCGCCGGTGCCCTGCTCCTCCGAGCCTTCCGACACCACCTTGATGCCGATCGGGAAGTCCGGGCCGATCGCGCGCAGTGCCGTCAGGTGGGTGACGATATTGCCTTTGCAGTCGGCCGCGCCGCGCCCGTACCAGCGGCCGTCCTTGTCGGTCAGCGTCCAGACGGGGGTTTTCCACGCGGCGTCGTCGAGCGGCGGTTGCACGTCGTAGTGGCAGTACAGCAGCACCGTCGGCGTTCCCGGCGGACCCGGCTTGTGCCCGATGACCGCCTTGCTGCCGTCCGGCGTCTCGTGCAGCCCGACCTCGGTCAGCCCGGCCGCGGCGAACGCGTCGGCCACCCACTGCGCCGTCTGCTCACACCCTTCCGGCGGGAACTGACGCGGGTCAGCGACGGATTTGAACGAAACCAGCTCGGCCAGATCCTTTTTCGCCTGACCCATCAGCCTGGATACCTTGCCGCGCAGCGCAGCCACATCGGGAGTTTCGGTCATCACGCCTCACTTCGTCGTGTCGTCCAGCTTCAGTGTGTCGAGATGAGAAAGGTAGTCCTGCAACCGATCCGGGCAATAGGTGGCGATGGTGATGCCCACCGCCTCGGCGGTGTCACGCGGGCCGATCACCGGACGCTGCCCTGGACCCGCCGCGCCGTTGGTGATCGAGGCCTGGTATTTCGCCCTGATCAGCGGCGAACTCGGGTCCTGGCAGACCGAGCCGCCGTCGTCGCCGAGAGCGTTCGCGATCACGTCCGGCTCCGGTGCGGGCAGACCTGCGGCGATCAGATTGCTGTGCAGCTGTTCGGCTTTGCGCTGGGCGTCGGTGTTCTCACGGATCGCGCTGAAGGTGAACAGGCCGATCAGCGCGAACACCACCAGCAGCGCACCGGCGGTGACGTAGATCCAGCGTCGCTTGTTGTCGGGGGCGTCTCCGGTCGTCATACCTGCTCCCCTTCCGGAACGGCGAGTTTCCAGCTGTCCCTGCGATTTCGGTAGAACAGGTACGGGATGAGCAGGCCGACGATGCCCATGCCGCCGCCGACGATGAGTACGTACACCCACGGGCTACCCGCACCGAACTGCGAAGGCGGGACGAAGCCGATCGCGAACGCGGCGATCGAGGACGCGGCGCCGAGTCCGCAGAGCGCGAACAACGCCGGCGCCCGGTATCCGCGCGGATGATCCGGATCGTCTCTGCGCAGCTTGGCGGCCGCGGCGAACATCAGCACGTACATGATCAGATACACCTGCGTGGTGATCACCGACAGAATCCAGTATGCGCTGGAGACATTGGGGATGAAGGCGTAGAGCAGCGCGATCAGCGTGGTGAAAATACCCTGCGCCACCAGCATGTTCTGCTGCACGCCGTGCTTGTTGAGCCGGGTGAGGATCGGCGGCAGATAGCCCTCGCTGCGCCCGATCAGCAACAGCCCCTTCGATGGTCCGGCCAGCCAGGTGAGCATGCCGCCCAGTGCCGCGGCCACCAGCGCGATACCGATGATCGGGGTGAGGAAACCGATCCCGAAGTGACTGAAGAACCCGTCGAAGGCCTGCATCACACCCGCGGTGAGACTCAGGCTGGCCGACGGGACGACCCAGCTGATCGCCAGCGCGGGCAGGATGAAGATGACCAGCACCAGGCCCATGGCCAGGAACATCGCCTTCGGGAACTCCTTGGCCGGATTGCGCAGCGACGACACGTGCACCGCGTTCATCTCCATGCCCGCGTAGGACAGGAAGTTGTTCACGATCAGCACCAGACTCGCCAACCCGGTCCACGCGGGCAGCAGATGCGACGAATCCATCGGCGCCGCAGACGGATTGCCCTGCGCGAGGAATACCAGACCGAGCACGACCAGCAGCGTGCCGGGAATCAGCGTGCCGATCACCAGACCCATACTCGACAACCCGGCCACGGTCTTGGTGCCCTGCGAGGACACATACACACCGGCCCAGTAGATCGTGATGATCACGATCGCCACATAGAGGCCGTTGGCGGCCAGCGACGGATGAATGATGTACGCGAAAGTGCTTGCCACATAAGCGAGCAGGCTCGGATAGTAGAAAATCGTCATGGCGAACTGGCACCAGACTGCGAGAAAGCCGAGCGGCTTGTTCAGCCCGTCCCCGACCCATTTGTAGATGCCACCCTGCCAACCCGATGCCAGTTCCGCGGCGACCAGCGAGGTCGGCAGCAGAAAGAGAATCGCGGGAATGATGTAGAGAAATACGCAGGCGAGTCCGTAAACCGCCATCGTGGGGGCTGATCGGAGGCTGGCCACCGAACTCGTGGTCATCAGCGCCAATGTCACCCAGGACAAATACTTCGTGGTGGTCGCGACTTTCGTCGCGGTGCCCGTCATCAGCGCTGCCTCCTGCTGTGTCTGCACAACTAGCGGGAACCCTCGATCACTTGCTCATGCATAGTAACCATCTAGCATCCCCTTGGTAGGCTCGAATCGAGCGCAAAGAGAACAGAATCGTTGCAGAATTCCGGTAGAGCAAACACCTGGCAGTGCACCCTCTGACTGGAGGAACAGTGGCCGAGAATCTCTTCCCCAACGACCTTTTCAGTCTTCCCGGCTTCACCCGGCCCGCCCCGCACGGCGGGTTTCCCGCCCACGAACTCTTTCCCGACGTCGCCTACGAGATCGTGCACGACGAATTGATCCTCGACGGTGTCGCCCGGATGAATCTGGCCACCTTCTGCACGACGTGGATCGACGACAAGGCCCGTCGCCTGATGGCCGAATCGATCGACAAGAACATCGTCGACAAGGACGAATACCCACAGACCGCCGAGCTGGAGAAGCGCTGTGTGCGCATGCTGGCCGACCTGTGGCACGCTCCCGATCCCGCGTCCACGCTCGGCACCTCGACCACCGGCTCCAGCGAGGCCGCGATCCTCGGCGGTCTCGCCGCGAAGTTCCGCTGGCGGGCGCGCGGCGGCACCGGGATGCCGAACCTGGTGAGCGGGCCGGTGCAGGTGTGCTGGGAGAAGTTCGCGCGCTACTTCGACGTGGAACTGCGCCAGATCCCGTTGCGCGGCGACCGGTACACCATGCACCCCGACGACCTACCGGAATACTGCGACGACAACACCATCGCCGTGGTGCCGACCTTCGGCCAGACCTTCACCGGCCTGTTCGAGGACGTCGCCGCGATCAGCGCCGCCCTCGACCGCCTGCACGCCGCGGGCGGGCCCGACATCCCGATCCACGTCGACGCGGCCAGCGGCGGCTTCCTCGGTCCGTTCACCGCACCGGACCTGGTGTGGGACTTCCGGTTACCGCGGGTGAAGTCGATCAACACCTCCGGTCACAAGACCGGTCTCGCCCCGCTCGGCGTCGGCTGGGCGATCTGGCGCGAAGCCGCCGATCTGCCACGGGAACTGATCTTCGACGTCGACTACCTCGGCGGCAACATGCCGACGTTCAATCTCAATTTCTCCCGGCCGGGCGGGCAGGTCATCACCCAGTACTACAACTTCATCCGGCTCGGCCGCGCGGGTTACGCCCGGGTGCAGTCGGCGACCTACTTCGTCGCACGGCATTTCGCGAAGGGGCTGGGTGCGATCGGACCGTTCGAGCTGATCCACGCGGGCGAACCGGAGCGCGGCATCGCCGCGGTGACGTGGCGGCTGACCGAGGGCCCCGACTACAACCTCTACGACCTGTCCGACCGGCTGCGCGCCCGCGGGTGGCTCATCGCCGCCTATCCGCTGCCCGCCGGCCGGCAGGACGAGACGATCATGCGCGCGGTGTTCCGGCACGGCTTCACCCTCGACATGGCCGAACTCCTGCTCGCCGACATCGGGCGCAGCCTGCGTCATCTCTCGGCCAATCCGTGGCGCACGCCGCTGACCCGCGCGCAGGCGGGTGGCTTCACCCACGACGCCGCCCCGGAAGTGCCGTGACATGGGGCCACCGCCGCGCGCCTTGATCGCCGACGCGCGCGACGGTGGCCGGTCAGGCAGCTTTGGCCGCGGTGATGGGTTCCCAGCGGTACACGTCGCTGCGCGCACCGTGATACAGCGCCAAGTCGACGGCGTCGAGCATCGCCTGGCGCGGACCCGACCGCTGCAACTGGGCCGCCGAGATCGCCAGCCGCAGTACTCCGCCGCGCCGCGCGGTGCGGGCGGCGCCCATCACCAGCGCCCGGCACCACCACGGTTCGGCGCGGAAACCCTCGCCGATGCCGTACACCCTGGCCCGCTGCGCCACGTCGCGTTCCAGATCCAGCATGGTGGTCAGGCCGAAGGCCATGCGGAAGCCGACGTCGGGCAGCGCGGCCAGCGCGCCCGCCGAGGCGTCCCAGCGCGGCGCGGCGAACAGCCGGGTGCGCAGCTGCACCTGTTCCATCACCCGGTCGGCCGCCTTGAGCCGCAGCGTCGCCTCGTGCCTGGGCAGGCTCGCGAACTCGGCCCGCCGTGACTTGGTCGCCGCCTGGTCGTATCCGTGCAGCACGATCGCGTCGCCCTCGTGCCGCCTGCCGCGCAGCCACGACTGGGTCGCCGGATCGTCGACCAGCCGGTACTTGCCCTTCAACCGGGGCGCGACCAGCAGCGACAGCCGAACACCGCGCTGGTCCATGTCCGTCGCGAACTCGATCGCGGCGTCGCGGGTCGTGTCCCGGATCCCCGATACGGAAACGATCAGCTCAGCGTTCATGGACCTACGATGTCAGCCCGAGGTGACACCCGCGTGCTCCGCCGATGACGCCCCGACGAACATCGGCGCACGCCTCATCACCGCTGCCGGTGCGGCCGGTTACGCGTCGGCCAGGCCGACCTTGTCGAGCACCCAGGCGTACTCGAAGCCGACTTCCTTCCACTTCTCGTAGCGCCCGCTCACGCCGCCGTGGCCCGCGCTCATCTCCGTCTTCAGCAGCAGTTCGCTGTCGCCGGTCTTGGTGTCGCGCAGTTTGGCGACCCACTTGGCCGGCTCGACGTAGAGGACGCGGGTGTCGTTGAGGCTGGTGATCGCCAGGATCGCCGGGTAGTCCTTGGCTTCGATGTTCTCGTAGGGCGAGTACGACTTCATGTAGTCGTAGACGTCCTTGTCGGCCAACGGGTTTCCCCACTCGTCCCATTCGATGACCGTCAGCGGCAGCGACGGGTCGAGGATCGAGGTGAGCGGGTCGACGAAGGGGACATTGGCGAGGATGCCGGTGAACAGTTCCGGCGCCAGGTTGGCGACCGCGCCCATCAGCAGGCCGCCCGCGCTGCCGCCGTCGGCGATCAACCGGTCCGCCGCGGTGGCGCCGGTGTCGATGAGATGGTGTGCGCAGGAGACGAAGTCGGTGAAGGTGTTCTTCTTCAGCAGCGTCTTGCCGTGCTCGTACCAGAGCCTGCCCATCTCGCCGCCGCCGCGCACATGCGCCACCGCGAACACCATGCCGCGATCGAGCAGCGACAGCCGCGAGACCGAGAACGACGGGTCGATGCTGGCCTCGTAGGAGCCGTATCCGTAGAGCAGCATCGGCTTCGGGCCGTCGGCGGGCAGGTCGCGGCGCTTGATGAGCGAGATCGGAATCCGGGTGCCGTCCTGGGCGACGGCCCAATCCCGGTGCTGCTCATAGTCGTTCGGGTCGTAGCCACCGAGCACCGGCTGTTCTTTGCGCAGCAGCAGCTCACCGGTGGCGGGCACGTAGTCGAACACCTGCATCGGGGTGATGAACGAGGTGACCCCGACCCGCAGCGTCGGCTGCTCCCATTCCGGGCTGGAACCGGCACCGGCGGAGAACAATTCGAGCCCGAAGTCCAGCTCGGTCAGTTCGCCGTAGCCCTCGGCGGTCAGCGGCCACACCGACAGGCGCGGCAGCGCGTCGCGGCGGTAGCCGAGCACCAGGTGGTTGGCGAAGGCGTCGATGTCCTCGAGCCGCACGTCCTCGCGGTGCCCGATCAGGATCGTCATGTCCGACGGGTCGGTGGCGGGCGCCTCGGCGAGGACGAAGTTCTCCGCCTTCACCCCGTCGACCACGTCGTTGTGCAGGATCAGGAAGCGGTCCTCGCCGGCGATCACCGCGTGCTCGGCCGAGTACTCCACGCCCTCGCGACGCGGCAGCAGCACCCGGAACTCGCCCTCGGGGTTGTCCGACTCGAGCACCCAGCCCTCGGTGGTGATCTTGGAACCGAGCCAGATCATCAGGTACTTCTCGGAGCGGGTCGCGCCGACGCTGACCCAGTAGCGCTCGTCGGGCTCGTGGAACACCGTCACGTCGGTGTCGGCGGCCGCGCCGACGCGGTGGCGCCACACGGTGTCGGGCCGCCACGACTCGTCGACGGTCTGATAGAAGATGTGCGTGCCGTCCAGCGACCAGGTCGCCCCCGGCGCCGCGCCCGCGACCTCGTCCGGCAGCAGCTCACCGGTGCGCAGGTCCTTGATCCGCAGCGTGTAGCGCTCGTCGCCGGTGCTGTCGACCGAGTAGGCGAGCAGGTTGCCGTCGTGGCTGAGCGAGAACGCGCCAAGTGCGAAGAAGTCCAGCCCCTCGGCCAGGACATTGCTGTCGAGCAGCACCTGTTCGCCCTCGATCACCGTCTCGGCCTCGAGCTGCGGCGGCGTCCACGCGTCGATGCCGTCGGCGTTCGCATCGATGGGACAGCGGCAATGCACCCCGTACTGCTTGCCCTCGAAACTGCGGGAGTAGTACCAGTACTCCCCCAGCCTGGTCGGGACCGACAGATCGGTCTCCTGGGTGCGGGCCTTGATCTCGTCGAAGATCTTGTCCCGGAGCGGCTGGAGCTGGTCGGTCTGCGCCTCGGTGAAGGCGTTCTCGGCCTCCAGGTACGCGATGACCTCGGGATCGTCCTTGTCCCGTAGCCACTCGTACTCGTCGACGAACGTGTCACCGTGGTGCACCCGCTCGAAGGGCACCTTCTTCGCGATCGGCGCCGACACCGTCTCATTCTCGCCAGCCATGGGTCCACCGTAGCCGCAGCGCTCCAGCCCGGCCCGCCAACTCGGCCGCTACGCCCCCAGGCGTCCGTGCTAGGTATTTTTGCGGATGGCAGCGGGGCGGTGGGTGCGTAGCCTGCTCGCATGGGGATGCGGTATGCGGTTCGATCGTTCGTCGTGACTGTCGGGGTGGTGCTTGCGGCCGCGTCGGCGGCGGTCGCCCCGGCGGCCGCGTGTGCCTGCGGTGGGGTGGTCAGCGGCGGGAACTCGGCGCGGGTCGACAGCGAGACCGCGGTGCTCGGCTGGGACGGGACGCGCGAGACGGTGCTGATGCGGTTGGGGATGCAGTTCGACGGTGCCGATGCGGCCTTGATCGTTCCCACGCCGACACCGGCGACCGTGTCGGCCGGGAGCTCGGCCTCGTTCAGTGAGCTGTCTCGGCTCACCGCGCCCGAGGTCGTCAAGGAATACCACTGGTTCGGGAGCGACTACGACGGTGCGACCTCGGGTGCCGCCCCCGGCTCCGGTCCCGATGTCCTCGGACAGGTGCAGCTCGGCCCGCTGGAGGCGACCACCTTGCGCGGCGGCGATCTCACCGGCGTACGGGAGTGGCTGGACGCCAACGGCTATCAGCTCCGCCCCGAGGTGAGTGCCACCCTCGACCCGTACCTGCGCGAGGGCTGGTCCTTCGTCGCCATGCGCCTCACCAGCTCGAAACCCCTTTCGGGCGAGCTCGATCCGGTGCGCCTCACCTTCGATTCCGACCGCCTCGTGTACCCGATGCGGATGTCCGCCGCGGCCACCCGACCGCAGTCGGTCCATCTCTACGTCTTCAGCGACCACCGCGTGGCGCGCGTCGACGCCGACACGGCGACACAGTCAACGACCACCGAATTCGCCTCCCCCATCGGTGAACTCACCGATCCGGATCTGAAAGCGCTTGCCGGGGGCAAGAACTACCTGACCGAGCTCTCGGTGAACATTCCCCAGCCGTCGACCATCACCAGCGATTTCACCCTCGCCGCCGCGTGGAAGGACGTCACCGTGCGCGACCGGGTGGTGAGCAAGGAGTATGTCCAGATCCTGGGCTTCCCAGCGGGTTACGTGCTGATCATCGCCGGACTCTCGGTCATCGGGGTGATCGCGGGCGCGGTACTGCGCCGCCGGTCGGCCGGCTAGCACGACGGCCCGCCTCTCGGGCCGCAAAGCCGTCGAGCCGGGCCGCGCGAAACAGTATTCTCAGGCCCCCAGCGCTGGGCCGATGGTCTGCCAGGACGCATGCAGCGCGTCCTGCCAGTACGACCAAGAGTGCGTCCCGACCGGGTGGTAGTCGATCCTGGCACCGATCCCCGCCGCGCGCAGGCGCTGGTCGAAGGCCACCATGCACGTGTTGACGCCGAGTTCGATGGGCCCGCCGAGGAAGATGTTCTCCGCCAGCTGCGGCTTGAGCTCGGCCTCGTGCGGGCCGGGGATGCCGGTACCGGTCGACAGGTACAGCGCCTTGCCGCGCAGCCGGTCGATCATCAGCGCCGGATCGTGCGCGGCCCATTCCGGGCTGCCGGGCGCGCCCCACATGTTGAGCGGGTTGCCACCGCGATTGGCGATGGAGAACATGATCGCGCCCGCCGCCATCGCGCTGTCGGGGCACGCGCTGTAACCGGCGACGGCCCGATACAGCTCGGGGTGCCGGGCGGCCAGGACATAGGCCGCGTTGCCGCCCATCGACAGGCCGCCGATGCCGTTGACGCCGTTGCCGTCGAACGCCGCGTTGATCAGCCCGGGCAGCTCCTGGGTCAGGAAGGTCTCCCACTTGTACCGGCCGAAGCGCGGGTCGTCGGTGATCCAGTCGGCGTAGTAGCTGGCCTGCCCGCCGATCGGCATCACCACGTTGACGTGCTTGCCGCGGAAGAAGGCCTCCGCGTCGGTCGCGTTGGTCCAGGTGCTCTGGCCGACACCGGGATCGAGGCCGTCGAGCAGGTAGTACGTCGACCGGGAGCCGCCGCCCGCCGGGTGCAGCACCTGCAGGTCGATATTGCGGCCCATCGCGGGCGAAGCGACCGTGATGGCAGTGCGGGTGGGGGTGAGATTGTCGACCCCGATGATCTGGGCGGCCGCCGCGGGGGCGGGGTTCACCACCGCGGGTCCGAGCAACGCGAGAGCGAAAGCCAGCACTGAAGCAGCAACACCTGTAGAACGCACGTCCCACCCTCCATTACCGCATGCCAATGACAGTCCAAGGTAACCCAGAGGTGAATGAACTGGAAGCATTCGGCGTTTCGGGCGTTTCTTCAGCAAACTCGCTGGTCTGCAATGCCCGGTTCGCCCGAAGCGGGCATCAGCGAGTGAGGGCGCCCCGGATGGAACCGGCCAGATAGTCGAGGTCGGCGCGGGCGGGCGAGGTCGGTCGCGCACGCAGTCCGAAGCCGTCGCCCGGCGTCCGCGGGATCACGTGCAGGTGCACGTGGAAGACTTCCTGCCCGGCCGTGACCCCGTCGGCGAGAAAGAAGTTCACCCCGTCGGCGGCCACCTCACTGGACCGCAACGCGGCCGCGATCCGCTGACCCACCTGGAACAGCTTGCCGCCCAGGACCGGATCGAGATCGGCCAGGCTCGGCGCGGACACCTTCGGCACCACGAGCACGTGGCCGGGTGTCACGGGACGAATGTCCATGAAGGCCAGCACATCGTCGTCCTCGTAGACCTTGGACGCGGGTGCCCGGCCGGCGACGATGTCGGTGAAGATCGTGTAGGGATTCACACCCCATCCTAAAATGCCCGCGAGCCGCCGCGCCCTGGCACGAATTCCCGGACGCGGCAGCGGCATCGGCGCTAGAGAATCGGCGACGGGGTGTAGCGCGCCGCCTCGGGGTTCGCCTCGACCAGCTTCTGCACCTGCGCGATCACCTCGGATACCTGATCGGAGGCGGCGCCGATGAAGGCCGACTTGTCGGCCAGCGCGGCGTCGAGGGCCGCACGATCCAGCGGCATCCGGTCGTCGGCGGCCAGGCGGTCCAGCAGGTCGGGCTCGCGGCCCTGCTCGCGCATGGCCAGCGCCACCGCGACCGCGTGCTCCTTGATGACCTCGTGCGCGGTCTCGCGACCGACGCCCGCGCGCACCGCCGCCATCAGGATGCGGGTGGTGGCCAGGAACGGCAGGTACCGGTCGAGCTCACGCGCGACCACCGCCGGGTACGCGCCGAACTCGGCGAGCACGGTCAGGAAGGTCTCGGTCTGGCCGTCGATGGCGAAGAACGCGTCCGGCAGCGCGACGCGGCGCACCACCGAGCAGAACACGTCGCCCTCGTTCCACTGCGCGCCGGCGAGCTCGGCCGCCATCGAGCCGTAGCCGCGCAACACGACCTGCAGGCCGTTGACGCGCTCGCAGGAGCGGGTGTTCATCTTGTGCGGCATCGCCGACGACCCGACCTGGCCGGGCTGGAAGCCCTCGGTGACCAGCTCGTGGCCCGCCATCAGCCGGATGGTGTGCGCGAACGACGAGGGGCCCGCACCCAGCTGCACCAGCGCCGAGAGAACGTCGTGGTCCAGCGAGCGCGGGTACACCTGGCCGACGCTGGTGAATACGGTCGCGAAACCGAGGTGCGTGGCCACCTGCTGCTCGAGCGCGGCCAGCTTGCCCGCGTCACCGTCGAGCAGGTCGAGCATGTCCTGGGCGGTGCCCATCGGGCCCTTGATCCCGCGCAGCGGGTAGCGGTCGATCAGGTCGCGCAGCCGGGCCAGCCCGACGAGCACCTCGTCGGCGGCGGAGGCGAAACGCTTGCCCAGCGTGGTGGCCTGCGCGGCGACATTGTGCGAGCGCCCGGCCATCACCAGCGTCTGGTACTCGGCGGCCCGCTCGGCCAGCCGGGCCGCGACGGCGACACCGTGGTTGTAGACGTGCTCGAGCGAGAGCCGGATCTGCAGCTGTTCCACGTTCTCGGTGAGGTCGCGGCTGGTCATGCCCTTGTGCACGTGCTCGTGCCCGGCCAGCGCGTTGAACTCCTCGATGCGGGCCTTCACGTCGTGGCGGGTGATCCGCTCGCGCTCGGCGATCGAGGCCAGATCCACGTGGTCGATGACGCGCGCGTAGTCGTCGATCACGCCGGCGGGGACGTCGATGCCGAGCTCCGACTGGGCCCGCAGCACCTCGAGCCACAGCCTGCGCTCGAGCACGATCTTGTTCTCGGGCGACCAGAGCGCGACGAGCTCCGGGCTGGCGTATCGGGTGGCGAGGACATTCGGGACGAGGCTCACGAACGTTCAGTCTAGTTGGCGTGCCCGTTCCAGCTGCTGGGGCATCATGTTGGGGACCACGGGCGGGGCGACGATGTCGATCATGTCCAGCAGACCGGCCCGTGCGGGCCTTCTCGGTTCCGGATGGCCCTCGATCAGCGCGGCCACCACAGCACCGTCGACGACGGCGACCAGCCTGCGCAACTGCTCGGGGCGCACCACTCGGTCGGAGCGGCGCAGCACGTCGGCGAGCAGTTCTTCGAGCTGGGTGCGTAGTCGGAGCTGGACCTCGCGTAACTCGGGGTGCCGGGCGGAGGCGACGGAGCGCTCGTAGCGGGCGATCAGCTGACCGCGGGCGTCGAGGTCGCCCTCGTCGGGCCCGACGAGCAGGTCGAGGACCAGGTCGGCGGTCGCCTCGGCGCCGCGCCTGCGATGGCTGACCTCACCGACCCGGCGACGCATCGCGTCGAGTTCGATCGCGCCGCTGAACTCGACGGCCCGGGCGATCAGATCTTCCAGGGACTCGAAATAGTAGGTGGTCGAGGCGAGCGGAAGATCGGCCCGCGACGCCACCGAGCGATGTCGCACGGCGTCGAAGCCGCCTTCGAGCAACAGTTCAGCCGCCGCCGCCACCAGGGCCTGGCGACGTCGTTCGCCTTTCGGGGTCGTCGCGGTGGTCACCGTGCCATCGTGCCAGTCATCATCAGTTCAACCGTGCGCAATCGTCATCGGGGAAACGCGGGAAATCGGGATAACTGAGTTTTACCGCATCCCGGCACGGAAGTGTTCGTACTAGGCAAAGTTGTTGTCGCACATCACTGTTGACAGCGCGACCGGTCAGCCCTTCAGGAACCTTCCCAACCGGTCCAGTGCTGCGGCGATGTCGTCGGTGGCGCCTGCGAAGGAGAAGCGAACCGTGCGAAGTCCGTGCACGGTGTCGAAGTCGAGACCGGGTGCCAGCGCGACGCCGGTGTGCTCGAGTATCTCGGCGCACCAGGCGCGGGAATCGTTGGTCAAATGTCCAATATCGGCATAGGCGTAGAAAGCGCCGTCGGCGGGCGCGAGATCGGTGATACCGATGCTCGGCAGACCCTCCAGCAACAGTGCCCGGTTGCGCGCGTACCGGCGCACATGACCGTCCAGTTCATCCTTGGCTTCCGGTCCGAAGGCATGCACCGCCGCGTATTGGGAGATGGCGGGCGGGCACACGGTCATGTTCGAGGCCAGCCGCTGCAAGGCGGGCCGCAGGTCCTCGGGAGCGAGCATCCAGCCCAGCCGCCAGCCCGTCATCGAGAAGTACTTCGACACCGAGCCGATGACCACCGCGGAACGGGAGAACTCCCAGGCCGACGAGGTCGGCGTGCTCGCACCCGCGTAGGTGATGCCGTGGTAGATCTCGTCGGAAATCAGCAGGGTGCCGTGTTCCTCGCACCAGCGGGCCAGCGCGGCCAGCTCGGCCGGGTCGATCATGGTGCCGGTCGGGTTGGCCGGACTGGCCACCACCAGGCCGGCGGGCGGCTCGGGCAGTGCCTCGAGCATCGCCACGGTCGGCTGGAAGCGGGTCTGCGGGCCGCAGTCCAGTTCGACCACGGTGCAGCCCAGCGCGGTCAGCGTGTTGCGGTAGGCGGGGTAGCCGGGCCTGGCGACCACCACGGTGTCGCCCGCGTCGAAGGCGGCCAGGAAGATCAGCGTGAACGCGCCCGACGATCCCGTGGTCACCACCACTTCGTCCGGGTGCACGTCGTAGCCGTAGGTCTCGCTGTGGTGCCCCGCGATGGCTTCGCGCAACGGCAGGATCCCGAACGTCTCGGTGTAGCCGAGCAGCTCGTGGTCGATGGCGGCCCTGGTGGCCCGCAACACCGGCGCGGGCGCCTGCGTCGACGGCTGCCCCGCCGCGAGGACCAGCACATCCCCGTGCGACCTGGCCCGTTCGGCCGCCGCCTTCCACACATCCATCACGTAGAAGGGGGGAATTGTCGACCGGCGCGATTCTCTGGACACCCGAGAGACGGTAGAGCACCCGATTGCGCGCGTTCACAGATATGGTCGGCACAATGGCTCCGACAGCGAAGACGCAGCCACCGACGCAGCAGGCGCAGCTACGTCGGTGCCGGGGCGCGGGGGCACCATGGAGTGGATGAGGACGGCGGGGAGAGTGCGGCGGGCGGATACGGGGACGGTCGATCGCGCTGACACATCGGCTGTCGACGGTTCGCCTGCCGAGGGACCGGACCACCCGTCGACGACGGGTGACGGTGTGCGCCAGGCAGACACGGACGCCGACAAGCAGGCCACCGCCGATGGTGGTGCAGCGCAGGACACGTCGGCCGACCACGAGGCCGACGATGCTTCGGGGCAGGCGACCGCCGATCGCGCGGGCAGGTCCGCTGTCAGCCTCACCGGCCATGTCCTGCAGGCGAATTGGCGTGAACAGCTGGCGTCGCAGACCAGTGTTCGCGAGCGCGTGACGACCTGGGTGGACAACCATCCGGCAGTCGGCGAGGTCGCCGGTGAACTGCGCCGCGGCGAGGTGCGCACGGTGTTCTGGCTGCGGCCCAAGGCGCGTGCCGAAGCGCTGTGGGCGCAGCGGCCGAGCCGGGATCGAGTGCGTCAGGTGCTGTTCGAGCGTCGGGTGCTGATCGCAGGCGTCGTCATCGTCGCGGTGTTCGCCGCCGCCGACTCGCAGATCAGGGACATCGCGAGCGATCGTCCGCTGGCGCCAGGGGAAGCGCAGCGGGTGGCGATCGCCTATCCACCGCAGCTCGCGCCGAATCCGCAGTCGTCGACGCGTCTGCTCGCCGCCATCGCCAGGGGTGAGAAGCGGCGCGAGGCAGCGGTGGTCGCCGCCGCCGCCCGCGCCACCCTGGAGCGGGCGAAGGCGGAAGCGGCGGCCGCGGCGTCGGGCGAATGGCAGGACTGGATGGGTCAGCGTGCCCCGGTGGTTCCCGGGGTGATGGTGCCGGGGTCGACTCCGTCCGGCGGCGGCTTCAGCCTGCCCGCCAAGGGCGCGTTCACCTCCGGTTTCGGCTCACGCTGGGGCACCATGCACCGCGGCATCGACATCGCCGCCCCCATCGGCAGCCCCATCTACGCCGTCGCCGACGGCACCGTCGTGGAAGCCGGCCCGGCGCAGGGTTTCGGCCTGTGGGTCCGCATTCGCCACGACGACGGCACCATCAGCATCTACGGCCACATGTACGACTTCTTCGTCTCCCAGGGCGAACGCGTCCCCGCGGGCATGCAGATCGCCCGCATCGGCAACCGCGGCGACTCCACGGGCCCCCACCTGCACTTCGAGATCGTGCAGAACGGCCAGCACGTGGACCCGCAGGCGTGGCTGGCATTGCACGGACTGCGCCTGACCTGACGCACGGCGACAAGGATCAGCGGACACGACGAGCGGTCCGCTGATCACCGTGCGCGCTACTCGGAGACCTTCGTCCGCTCCGGGACAACAACCTCGGTGGCGCCGATATCGGTGCGGAAATGGCTACCGGGAAGCTTGATCTGAGCGAGCCGCGCGTAGGCCCGCTCCCTGGCCTGGGCGAGATCCTCACCGACACCGACCACATTGAGCACGCGGCCACCCGCCGAGACCAGCGCCTTGTCCTCGCGCAGTCCGGTGCCCGCGTGCAGCACCAGCGTGTCGCCGTCCAGTGCGCCGTCCTCGGCGCCGGTGATCACGTCACCCGTGCGGGGGCGCGCCGGGTAGTTCTCGGCAGCCAGAACCACAGTGATCGCGGCGCCGTCCTTCCACCGCGGTATCTCCACCTCTGCCAGGCGGCCGGTGGCGGTGGCGTGCAGCAGCTCGGCGAACGGACTGTCGAGCAGCGCCAGCACAGCCTGCGTCTCAGGGTCGCCGAACCGGCAATTGAACTCGACGACAGCCGGACCGTTCGACCCGATCGCCAGACCGGCGTACAGCAGGCCGGAGAACGAGCTACCGCGGCGCACCAGCTCGGCCGCGACAGGCTTGACCACGTCCTCGACAATCTCGATCAGCGTCTCTTCGGGCAGCCACGGCAGCGGGGTGTAGGCGCCCATGCCGCCGGTGTTGGGGCCGGAATCGCCGTCGCCGACACGCTTGTGATCCTGGGCGGGTAGCAGGGGGACGACGGTCTCGCCGTCGACCAGACAGAACAGCGACACCTCCGGGCCGTCCAGGAACGACTCGAGCAGCACCGGATGGCCCTGTTCGAGCAGCTCGGCACCGTGATCGCGGGCCGCTCGCCGGTCGGCGGTCACCACGACGCCCTTGCCCGCCGCGAGCCCGTCGTCCTTCACCACCCAGGTCGGGCCGAAGCGATCGAGCGCGGCGTCCAGGTCGGCGGGGGTGTCGACGATCTCGCTGTGCGCGGTCCGCACACCGGCGGCCGCCATCACGTCCTTGGCGAACGCCTTCGAGCCCTCGATCCGGGCCGCGTCCTTGGACGGGCCGAACACCGGGAATCCGGCCGCGCGCACGGCGTCGGCGATGCCGAGCACCAGCGGCACCTCGGGTCCGATCACCACGAGATCGGCGGCGACCTCGGTGGCCAGCGCGACGACGTCCTCGGCCGCACACGGATCGACCGGGCGTAGCTCGGCATGCTGTCCGATGCCCGGATTGCCCGGAGCGGCGATGACCGCCGTCACGGACGGGTCCCGGCGCAACGCCAGGACGAGGGCATGTTCACGGGCTCCGGAACCGATGACGAGTACGCGCACGGTCACAGATTAGTCGCGCACTGCGCACCCGCTTCGCACGCCCCAGCTCGCTACCTGGTCGCCGTATCCGGTAGCCGCCGGCCGGCCGCGGCCGCGGATCCGAGCCCTCGCCCGGCACCGGGAATTCACTCGCACACGCCACCCACATCGGGTTCGCTTGGGGGACAATGATGCTGGCGGGACAACGGTCGGCCGGAGACAGGGCGAGGGGAGCACAGCATGGGTCTGCTCGACGGAATGATGGGCAATGCGGGTCGCATCGATCCCGCCGCCGCCCAGCAGGAGTACGCGAGGCTGTTCGGCCAGGGTGAGCAGGTCTATTCGGCCTTCATCCTGGTGCGCGACGCGATGCTGTTCACCAATCGCAGGCTGATCCTGGTCGACAAGCAGGGCGTCACCGGCCGCAAGGTCAGCTACCACTCCATCCCCTACCGCTCGATCACCCATTTCGCCGTGGAGACCGCAGGCACCTTCGATCTCGACGCCGAGCTCTATATCTGGATCGGCAGCGGGAACGAGCCGGTCAAGCAGCGGTTCAACCGTCAGGTCGACATCTACGAGGTACAGGGCATCCTGTCGCATTTCGTCGGGATCTGATTAGGCTCGCCGCATGGCATCCGTCTTCAGCGCGATCATCGCCGGACAGCTTCCCGGCCGTTTCGTCTGGGAGGACGACGAGTTCGTCGCCTTCCTCACCATCGCCCCCGTCACCCAGGGCCACACCCTCGTCGTGCCGCGCGCCGAGATCGACCAGTGGCAGGACATCGACCCCGCCGTCATGGCCCGCCTCACCGGCGTCGCCCAGAAGATCGGCCAAGCCGTCCGCATCGCCTTCGACGCCCCCCGCGCCGGCCTCCTCATCGCCGGCCTGGAAGTCCCCCACCTGCACACCCACGTCTTCCCCGCCTACACCATGGGCGACTTCGACATCTCCGGCGCCGACACCGCCCCCAAACCCGAATCCCTCGACGAGGCCCGCGACAAGATCAAAGCCGCCCTCCGCGAACTCGGCCACGGCGCCAACGTCCCCGACTGAGCGCCGCCGCCGAGGATTGCGTGAGTTCGCACACCTCGGCGGACACCGGTCCGGATCCGCTGTTGTGATCGTTCGGCTACGGCGCGGTTCGTCGTGGCCGACGGATGGATCTCAACCGTCAGCCCGCAGGAGCGGATCATCGGCCCATGGATCGCCGTACTGCGCGTAGGGGTCTCCCAGCTCCTGTAGTCGCTTGCGACCCTCGGAGGTGATCTCAGCCCTGAAGACTTCGTTCGACCCGATCTCGTCGTCTGGAATCTCGAGATATCCAGCACAATTATTGTAGCCGAAGGCAATTCGACGGACCGCATCGTCGACAGATACATTCCATGGTTCCCACGACCGCCCCTGGCCAGGGAAACTACCCAGTCCGATGTATCCCCGAGTAGCGAATTCTCGGATTATTTCCAGAACTCGCGGTCGCGAATATTCGCCTGGTTCGATCTTTCGCACGTCGGCATCGAACTCAGCGATCGGCGCCCAATCGTCGTCGATGGCGTACAGGAGGAAGTTCTCGAGCTTCGTAGTCATCATTTCGGCAGATGCACCTTTACTGGCTTGCCACTCCCGGGATCCTTGATATCGACGGTGACTCCACCCGAGGTACTGGTGTCCCTGATCCGAACCTTCGCACTGGAATGGACCCGCAAGCCGGGCCGACCGAGGACCAACTGCACCTGATTGATCTAGTTCAACAGCGCCCCGAGCGCCGTCCGAAACTTGGTGGCGTCAGCTGCGCGTATACGTCAGCCCTGTCGGCTACTGTCCGTTCAATCGCCACTGAACCAAATATAACCCCGCTGACGTATTGCAAATTCTGCCGCATTGCTCAATATTGCAAACAGTTCGCGTTCGAGATCATTCCTCGGGGACAGTGCTGCAATCTCCTCAATCAGCGCGTCTAGCTGCTTGGCGTTGAACATCGTGTCCGCATGTTTATGAATACCCCAAAGCAGTGATCCACTAGGCGCAGTCGATACCACACTGCTCAACGATTCCAATGCACTGCCAGTGAGGACTTCCATCTGTTTGTGCACCTGATTTTGAATAATGACATCAATTCCCACTTCTACTCCTTAAGGTATCGGATACATCGTTATTACACCACCGAATCGGTCGGTAACCACCTTGTATCGAGTGGTAACTGCGCCTCCGATTTGCTCTGCCACACTACCGATTACTCGCCCCGCATCGACGTCACGTTCATAATTTCCATCGTCATTAGGACCGCGCGCTACGACATTTTCGGCAGCTTCGGCAAGTTCATCGAGGTCAACATCCGCATCGGGCCAAGTGCCCTTTGACGGATTCGACCTGATCATCGATGTCGTCGAGATGATCGGCCACGAACCCAGCCAATCCGGCCAGGCGAGCCACGATCTGATCGAGCTGATCCATATCGACAGAGAATTCCGAACCCATTACAACTCCGATAGATCGAGGCCAATCATATTGAGCGAGAACTGATTCGAGACATCTTGACTCTGGAACGTGTCGGCGGTGACTCCCAGCTTCTCCGCCATCCCGGTCAAGGCGGTGCAGATCTGGCGGCCACCACTGCTGGTTTCGGTCCAACCGGTACCGAATTCGTCGGCCAGATCACCAAGCCATCCGCCACTGAGCAAGGCCTCGACATCCCCACTTGCCGAATCCAACGCTGCGCGCAGCGTTTCGGCCAGGCCGTAGACGTACTTGCCGACTGCACTGACCTCGTCGGGGACTACCGACAACGACTGACCGTCGCTCCCCCCCAGGAGTACTCATGTCGGGAGACGCTACCGGACGGCGACATACGGGGCGAACCCTGGCTGAGCGGCGAAGGGCAATCGCACGGGTCGGGATGCCCGCACCGGCATAGAGAGCCTTCTTCGCCTCGATTTCGCCCGGTTGGCCGATCCACCGCCACTCACGCTATGGAGCCTGCGCTGACGTCTTGCGGTCAAGATAGCCAAGCGGCGGGTCACGGCCGCGGCCAAGCCTATTCGGACCGCTGCTATTTCATAAGGAAGAGGTCGAAGCCGAATCCGCAACTCTCCGAAGTCGTTTGCCCATCGGTTACCCGAGGTGTAACGTCGCGTTCACAGAACGGCCCCCGGTAGCGCGCCAACGCTATCCGAGGGCCTGGGTACGAAGCAGCCAAAACCTGTTCGCACCGTAGGGGACACCCTACCTGCAACGCCTCGGCACCTCTCCACGCCGAGGAGTCGCCCTGACGCCAGGAGCCGTCAACGCTCCCGTGCTCGGACGACCCTGCTGCCTCGTCTCCCAGGCCCCGGTGGACTGTTCCACGGTCGTCACCGACGAGCCCGACCAGGGGGAGCTCTCACTCCGAAACCCAGCCGTCTGCGAGTACCACCGTCGTACGCCTCGCACGTACGCACCGTGTCGGCCGGGGTGCACACCTACGTCACGGTCCAACCTCGCCGCGCGTCACTTCGACGCGGGGCCAGAAGTGTTGGCCGAGATGGTCTATCGGGGCATGGCGACCGGGAGTCCGGGGAAGGGGGTTCGACACCGGCACCCTTGGGTGCTCCGCATGGTCGAACCTCCGGCAAACACTTGACAGATCGCAAAGGAAGGCGACCATGAACTCGGATATCAAGGACATCGCCGATTGGGCCAGAAGTGCGATACCCGGCCACACCCAGCAACGCCCGCCGCAGGATGGCCGACCTGAAAGTCGCACTCCGCGGGGCCGGACTACAGATTCCACCGCCGAGCAAGAAGGAACAACGCGCCCATCGCCGGAAGGAGGACCAGTGATTCAGACGTGGGTCGCAACATTCACCTTCGATCGCGGGGCCGACGAAGCTCACCTGATCGCATGGGAAGAGATGCTCACCGAGCACGATGGCACGGTCTCCCAGAACGAGCGGGGTGTCGAAGTGTCGGTGTACGTCGATGCGGCGGACCCGATCAGCGCCGCCGCGATGGCGCACACGATGATCAGCGTCGCCGTCCCGCTGCCGCCGACCGGGATCGAGGTCATCACCGAGGACGAGCAGGCCCGGCGCGCCGAAGCTCCGACACTGCCGGAGCTGGTATCCGCCCCCGAGGTGGGCGAACTCCTCGGAGTAAGCCGTAAGCGGGTGCACCAGCTTCGCTCGACCCCGGCGTTCCCGCAGCCGCTGTTCGAATTGCGTACCGGTCCGGTGTGGGATGCGGTACCGATCCGCAAGTTCGCGCAGGAATGGGACCGCAAGCCGGGCCGGCCGAGGAGCAACTGCGCCTGACTGGTTCTAGTTCGCCGCCCGAGCCCGTCAGGAGGTGGGTGGGGTCAGCTGGGTGACGGTGCCGAGGAAGCTTGTTACGTAGAGGGCGTGTGGGTTCCAGCCTGGGCCTGCGCCGAAACGGACCGAGGAGGACAGGGGAAGTCCGTCTGCGATGGTGCAGGTTTGGCGGGTGTCGAGGTCGACCTGTTGGATTCGGCCTGCGACGTTGAGTGCCACGTAGGCCTTGCCGTCCGGGCCGACGGTCAGGTCGTCGGCCGCGTTCAGTGGGCCGTGTCCGGGGATCACGGTGTGCGGGGTCGGCCGGGACGGGTCGGCGTAGTCGACGAAGGTGACCACTGTTGTGGGGTCGAAGGTCGTCGAAACTACGAGCCGATTGCGTGCGCGGTCGAACGCGAGGCCGTTGGTGGAGGTGAGTGACGGCGCGTAGGGCGATGCGCTGCCATTCGCCGCTACTCGCGTCATGGATCCCGCGCCGACGTCCTTGCTGACGACGAAATCGCCGTTGGGTAGTTGCGCCAAGCCGTTCGGCATCGTCAGGCCGGTGGCGACCGTGGTGACCGTGCCGGAGTCGAGGTCCAATGCGCGAATGGTTCCGTCCGCGCGGCCAGTCAGCGCGGCGACGGCACTGTTGCCGGTGGTGAAATAGGCCGTGTCGCCGACGACGATGACTCCCCCGGGGCCGTCGATATCGCCCACCGCGACAGACTTCGCGCCGTCGGCCGACAGGCGCTGTAGCGAGCCGCCGACGCCGGTGGCGGATTGCTCCGACAGCAGCAGGTTCCCGCGGCCGTCGAAAGCGAGGTTCTCGAGCAGCCCGTAGCCGGAGGCGGCTGTCCGCTGCGTCCACTGTGGACACGATTCCGGTGCAGCGGCAGCCGGGTTCGTCGGCAGGATGGCGGCCGTCGCGGTGGCGGCCAGTGCGCCGATTGTCCGGAATGTCGGACGAGAGAGGTTCATCGGATCTCCAGGTGGATCACTGGTGAACTCACCCTATGCCGAACGCTTCGCACAGGAGCGCGGTTCGACGCGAAAGGCCCCCGACCGCGCTTCAACGCAGGTCGGAGGCCTGTCTTCGGAGCCCCCTGTCAGGATTGAACTGACGACCTTTCGCTTACAAGGCGAGTGCTCTACCACTGAGCTAAGGAGGCAAGGTACTTCATGGGCCCCGGAGGGCAGCGACCATCATAGCCGCACGCGGCGGCCGCGTGGCATCGGTAGAAGTGCCACACGGCCGTCACGCTCAGCGAGGTCCCGGCGCAGTATCTGTGTTACTGCTCAGGACTGGGCGCGAGCCGCATCGTCGGCGGCCATCGCGTCACGCAGGCTCTTGGGACGCATATCGGTCCAGTTCTTCTCGACGTATTCGACGCACGCGGCCCGGCTTTCTTCACCGAACACGACACGCCAACCCGCCGGGACCTCCGCGAACGCGGGCCACAGGGAGTGCTGCTCTTCGTCGTTGACCAGAACGAAGAAGCGGCCGTCCTCGTCGTCGAAGGGGTTGGTGCTCAATTTCACCTCACTGGATACTGGCGCTGTGTACGGGATCGCTCAGGGGTGCGCACCCCCGGGCGTTGTGTCGACCCTAGCAAGGCAGACGTTACGTGTAGGTGGTTACCTCAGCCTCGGCGGTCAGGCCGCGAAGAAATCGAGGAGGATCTTGTTGACCGCCTCGGGGCGTTCCAGGTAGCCGTAGTGCCCGGTGTCCGGAATCTCCTGGTACCTGGCGCCCGGGATGGCCTCGGCAACCTCCCGTGACAGATAAGGCGGAATCATCCTATCATCGGCGAAGCCAATTGCCAGGCAGGGCACCGTGATTGCGCGGTAGGCGGCGATCCGGTCGAACTCGTGGTCCATCGCCCGCTGGGCCCGGATTCCGGGGGGCGTGGCCCCGCCGGTGAACTCGAACAGATCCAGCCAATCGCGGGCGGCGTTGGTGTCGGCCATGGTCGCGGGCGACAGATTCATCACCGCGGTCAGCGCCGCCTCGAATTTCGCGGGCAGCTGCATACCCGCGGCGTCGAGGTCCTGCTCACCGGCCGACAGCGTCTTCTGGAACTGGTCCAGCCTGCCGTGACCAGCCATGAAGACAGCCTTGCGGACCAGGTCGGGACGGGCCAGCGCCAGCTCCTGGGCGACCCGGGCGCCCATCGAGGTGCCCGCGATCAGGGCGGGTCCCTCGTCGAGGAACTCGATCAGCGCCGCGGTGTCGGCCACCAGATCCTCGATCCGCATACCGCCTGCGGCCTCGAACGACGGCGCGATGCCACGGTTGTCGAAGACGCAGACGCGGTACCCGGCCGCGACCAGCGCGGGAACCTGATGCAGATCCCACACCCGGCCCGGCGACCCGGTGCCCATGATCAACACCACCAGCGGACCGCCGCCCTTGACGTCGGTGCCCTTGGTACGGTCGCCCTTGACCTGATAGTTCAGTGCGATGCCGTTCACCGTGGCCAGTGGCATGAAAGAAACCTCTCTGCGGGGTGGAGCTGTCCGACAACCACGGTAACGGGACCGCCACGACACTGCACCGGGGTGGGGTGATCGGGTCGGGAGTTCATCGGTCGTGCACAGACGACCGATAGTATTGACTACTCGCACGCAGAGCGTTTGGAAACCGGGAGGACGTACCACTATGGCCGCCAAGAGCAGCGCCAACGACATCGCCGACGACGAGCTCGAGCCACTGGCCGACGAGACCGCTCGCCAGGCACAGCGCGTCGTCGCGGCATACGCCGAAGACGCCGACGAGTGCCGGATGCTGCTGTCGATGCTCGGCATCGGCCCCAGCTGACCCTCCCTACAACCACAACCTCAAAGCGGGACCCTGCGACGCGCAAAGGATGCGTGAGTGGACCAATGATCGATAAACAGTCCAACGACCGTCCGTCCGATGACAGCGAATCCGTCGCGAGCGGTGCGGGCTCCGGGTTCGTTGTCGTCGCCAATCGGCTGCCGGTAGACCTGGAGCGCCTGCCCGACGGCACGACCCGATGGAAGCGCAGCCCCGGCGGTCTGGTGACCGCGCTGGAGCCGGTCCTGCGCAGCAACAAGGGGGCCTGGGTCGGCTGGGCCGGCGTGCCCGACGTCGAGGTCGAGCCGATCATCGAAGACGGCCTGGAACTGCATCCGGTGCCGCTGACGGCGCAGGAGGTCGAGGACTACTACGAGGGGTTCTCCAACGGCACGCTGTGGCCGCTGTATCACGACGTGATCGTGCGTCCGGTCTACGACAGGGCCTGGTGGGCCGCCTATGTCGAGGTCAACCGCCGGTTCGCGGAGGAGACGGCGAAGGTGGCCGCCGAGGGCGCGACGGTCTGGGTGCAGGACTACCAGCTGCAGCTGGTGCCGAAGATGCTGCGCATGCTGCGGCCCGACCTGACCATCGGCTTCTTCCTGCACATCCCGTTCCCCCCGGTCGAGCTGTTCATGCAGATGCCGTGGCGCACCGAGATCGTCGAGGGCCTGCTCGGCGCCGACCTGATCGGTTTCCACCTGCCCGGCGGCGCGCAGAACTTCCTCTACCTGGCCCGCAGGCTGGCCGGTCAGCCCACCTCACGGGGCACCATCGGCGTGCGGTCCAAGCTGGGTGTGGTGCAGGTCGGCTTCCGCACGGTGCGCGTCGGCGCGTTCCCGATCTCGATCGACTCCGCCGAGCTCGACGAGCATTCGCGGCGTCGTTCGGTGCGCGAACGGGCCGCCAAGATCCGCGCCGAGCTGGGCAATCCGAAGAACATCATGCTCGGCGTCGATCGCCTCGACTACACCAAGGGCATCGACATCCGGCTCAACGCGCTGCAGGAACTGCTGGAAGAGGGCCGGATCGACCCGTCCGAGACGGTGATGGTGCAGCTGGCCACCCCGAGCCGCGAACGCGTGCAGAGCTACATCAAGATGCGCGGCGACATCGAGCGCCAGGTCGGCCGGATCAACGGCGAGTTCGCCCGCGTCGGCTACCCGGTCGTGCACTATCTGCACCGCCCGATCCCCCGCGACGAGCTGATCGCCTTCTTCGTCGCCGCCGACGCCATGCTGGTGACCCCGCTGCGTGACGGCATGAACCTGGTCGCCAAGGAGTACGTGGCCTGCCACAGCGACCTCAACGGCGCCCTGGTGCTCAGCGAGTTCACCGGCGCTGCCGCCGAGCTGCGCCAGTCCTACCTGTGCAACCCGCACGACCTGGACAGCGTCAAGGACGCCATCGTCGGCGCGCTCGACGACGACCGCGACACCAAGCGCCGCCGGATGCGGTCGATGCGCCGCCAGGTGCTCACCCACGACGTCGAACGCTGGGCCCGTGCCTTCCTCGACTCGCTCTCGCACGGCAATATCGCCGGCTCGGCTCTGCTCAGCGAAGACGAGGACGTGTTCGGCGAATCGTCGCGCTGAGCGGCGCACAGCGACCTCACAGCATGGGTCCAGCCACTTCCCAGCAGGGTGGTGGACGATGAGACCCATGAGCGGTGTGCCTGATGCACCCGAAGCCAGGGTGCTCGTCGTCGACGACGAACCGATGATCGTCGAACTGCTGGCGGTGAGCCTGCGCTACCAGGGTTTCGAGGTGGCGACGGCCGCCGACGGCGCCGAAGCGCTGGACAAGGCGCGCGTGTTCCGCCCGCAGGCGCTGATCGTCGATGTGATGATGCCCGGGATGGACGGCTTCGGCCTGCTGCGCAGGTTGCGCGCCGACGGCATCGACGCCCCTGTCCTGTTCCTGACCGCCCGCGACGAGGTCGAGGACAAGATCACCGGCCTCACCCTCGGCGCCGACGACTATGTCACCAAGCCGTTCAGCCTCGAGGAAGTGGTGGCCCGGCTGCGAGTGATCCTGCGCCGCGCCGGACAGACGGCGCCGGAACAGGCGAGCACCCGGCTGCGGTTCGCCGACATCGAACTCGACGACGACACCCACGAGGTGTGGAAGGCGGGCGAGCCGGTTGCCCTGTCCCCCACCGAATTCACGCTGCTGCGCTATTTCATGGTGAACGCGGGCAGCGTGCTCAGCAAACCGCGCATCCTGGATCACGTGTGGCGCTACGACTTCGGCGGTGAAGTGGGCGTGGTCGAGACCTATGTGTCGTATCTGCGCAAGAAGGTCGACACCGGCGAGCAGCGGCTCATTCACACCTTGCGGGGCGTCGGGTATGTGATGCGGGAGCCTGCCGCGCGATGAGGCTGCGCGTCCCCAGGTTCTCGGCGATCCCGCTACGGGTGACGCTGGTGCTGATTCTGGTGGCGATGGCCGGATTCGGCTTGGTAGCTTCGGGTTTCGTTGTCACCAAGGCGATGGAGACCTCGCTGCAGAATCGCACCGATCAGCAATTGACGGATGCGGCGATCGAATGGGAACGCCGGGTCGGCCTGCCCGCCCCCGTCCTGCCTGCCCCGGCACCGGACCGCCAGCCTCCCGGCCGGTACTACCTGCACGCCGAGAGCTCCGACGGAACCCGGGACATCACCCTGGACAACGTCTTCGGCACCGACGCCACCCCGGCGCTGCCCGATCCGCCTGCGCTGCAACCGGTCACGGTCGGCTCGGAAGGTGACTCGGACGACCGGTGGCGGGTGCTGACGGTGCACGGCAAGCACGCGTCGGCGACGGTCGCCTGGCCACTCACCGAGAACATCGAGACCGTACGCAATCTCGTCGTGCTGGAACTCGTGGTCGGCGCGATCATCCTGACGGCCTTGGCGATCGCCGCCTACTTCGTGGTCCGCGGCAGCCTGCGGCCGTTGCGCCGGGTCGAGGCCACCGCCGCGGCCATCGCGGAAGGCGAGCTGCACCACCGAGTCCCGGTGCGCGGCAACGATACCGAGGTCGACCGGCTGTCCCGCTCGCTCAACAGCATGCTCACCCAGATCCAGCAGGCTTTCGCCGCCACCGAGGCTTCCGAGGCGGCCGCGCGCGAATCCGAGGCCCGCATGCGGCGTTTCGTCGCCGACGCCAGTCACGAACTGCGCACCCCGCTCACCACCATCCGCGGCTTCGCCGAGCTGTACCGGCAGGGCGCGACCGGCGACCCCGCGACCTTCATGAGCCGCATCGAACACGAGGCACAGCGCATGGGCCTGCTGGTGGAAGACCTGCTGATGCTGGCCAGACTCGACGCGCAACGCCCCGTCGACCTGCGGCCGGTCGACCTGCTCGCCATCGCGGGCGACGCCGTGCACAGCGCACGCGCGGTCGAGGAGGCCGCGGGCGAGCACCGCCCGATCACCCTCGACATCGCCGAGGGCACCGGCACATTGGAGATCCTCGGCGACGAGCACCGCCTCCGCCAGATCCTCACCAACCTGCTCAACAACGCCCGCACGCACACACCGGACGGCACGACGATCACCGTCCGGCTCACCCCGGCCGAAGACGAGGTGCGCGTGGAGGTCGCCGACACCGGACCCGGCCTTACTTCCGAGGAGTCCGCGCGGATCTTCGAGCGGTTCTACCGCGCCGACACCTCACGCGCCCGCAGCAGCGGCGGCACCGGCCTCGGCCTGTCCATCGTGGCCGCGCTGGTGGCGGCCCACAACGGCATGGTGGAGGTCGCGCCGACGCCGGGCGGTGGCGCGACGTTCGTGGTCCGGCTGCCCCGAGACGACCGCGGCCCGGCCTGAGTTCAGGCCGGGCCGACGACCACAGTGGATGCGATCCGCGTCGCGGTGGATCAGACCGGCGTGACCTGGGCGACCAGCCAGCGGTCGTCGGCCTTGTCCAGCGAGACCCGCACCCGGCTGCCCGAGGTGCTACCCTGCGGCGAATCCTTGCTGGTGGTCAGCTGATTCAGGTACAGCAGCACGACGGCGTGCTCCGGATCGGCGGACACGACGCCCTCGGCCTGGGTGGTGGCCTTGACGGTGAGCTGCTTCTCCTTGGCGCCCGGCGCGATGGCTTCCTTGATCAGCTTCAGGTAGTCGTTGCGAAAGCCTTCGGTCAGGCCGTCGGCCGCCTTCGGCAATTCCGTGTCGACGGTGGCGGGCTCGTAGGTGAACATGGCGCTGACCGTTCGGCTGGCCGTGCTCATCGCGTCGGTGCGGGCCTGCTCGGTCCGGTCGTGCTGCCAGAGCTGATAGCCGCTCACGCCGAGGACGATCGCGGCGATCAGGCCGAGGGCCGCGAGGCCGCCGAAGACGATCTTCATACGCTGGCTCATCCGACGAACTCCACCTTCGACACGGTCATTCCGGTATCGCTGTTCGACACGGTGATCCGGAACCGGTACTGCCGCGACTGCGGTTCGGGCGAGCCGTTGTTGCTCACCGTCTGCTTCGCGGCGACGAGCACCTGCGCGGACTTGTCGTCGGCCGAGACGATGCCCGACTCGACCACCTCACCGGTGGAGACCACGTTCGCCTGCTTGACGATGTCCATGAACGGATCTACGCGACCGTCGAACTCGGTCTTGAAGTCGCCGGAAGCCACCGAGAGAATCCGGTCGATGTCATCCTTGGCCGTGTCGGCGCGGATCGTGGTGAGGTTCAGCACGGCTTGGCGGGCGGTCTCGGTGTACTGCGCGCGCAGGTCCTCGTCCCGGTTCACCGAGTAGGCGGTGAAGGCGGCGAAACCGGCGCCGGCGACCAGGGCGAGAACGAGCACGATCGCCGCGGCGAGGGCCAGGATGCGGGCACCCGAGCGCGGGGCCGCGTCGGTGTCGTCGGGGGACTTCGCCAGATCGACCGGGGGCTTGACTGTGGTCGCCGGGGCGTCCGCGAGCTTCACGGTGTCTTCCGCGGACTTCACGGTGGTGACGTCGGACTTCACGGTGGCGTCGGTGAGCTTCACCGTCGCGTCCTCGGACTGCGCTGTCGCCTCGGTGAGCTTCACCGTGTCGTCCGTGATTGATGCGGTTTCACTCTTACTGATGGTGACCGTTTCGGCCGCCGTCTCGTCGACCGGTGGTCCGGCCGAGCGTGCGGCCCGCCTGCGCGGGCGGCGGTTGTCGTTGTCGTTCATCGTTGCTGCTCCTCCAACATCGCCTGCCAGCTGGCCGGAACGGTGCCCGAGCCATCCGCGGCGATGTCGCCTTGGCGGTACGTGCGTCCGTCAGTGCCCAGATAGCTGCTTGTGGACGGATCATAGGGGCGCGCTGCGGCGGGGGTCACACCACCCGTCGATGCGCCTGCCGGTGCCGACGCCGGAGCGACCGGCTGAACCGGTCCGAACGGCGGGTTGTTGCCTTCCGGCACGTACCCGGTCCGGCACAGTTCGGGCGTGGGTGCCCGGACCCCGGGGAACTCCATGCACGGCGTGTTGCGGATGCCGCGTACCGCGATATTCGAGTCCTGCGGCACCTTGCAGTACAGCCCGGGCGGAGTGTCCACCTGGTTCAGTTCGCTCGGCTGTCGCCACTGGTCCGCGGGCAGGAAGCCGGTGGTGCAGGCGGGCGGGTCGTTGACGACGGTCATGAAGTCGACCATCACGCCGTACTGGATCGGCCCGCGGATGGCGGTCCGCAACGCCGCGATCAGCGGCGGGAAGACGACCATGAGCTGTTCCAGGCTCGCGTTGTACGTCACGCCGACCTGCCCGAGGCTCACCAGATTGCTGGCGAGCAGCGGCAGGGTGGGGCGCAGGGACTGGAACTGCTCGGTCACCGTCTCCATCGCGGAAGGACTGTTGCTCAACAGGTTCCGCAGCGCCGGATCGTGCTCGCGCAGTTGATCGGTGACCGTGGCCAGATCCGCTGTCCAGGAACGGATGTCGTCGGCGGAACGGGTCTGGGTGTCCAGCAGCGGGCCGATCTGGTCGAGCAGCTTCTTGGTCGGCTCGATATCGGTTTCGGCCTGCTGCACCAGCAGCGCCGCCGAGTCGATGAACCGCTGGAGATCGGGCCCGGCGCCGTTGAACGCGTGGAACGCCTCGTCGATCACCTGCTTCAGGCGGGTGTCGGCGACGGTGGCGAGCAGCTTGTCGGCCTGGTCGAGCATCGCGCCGACATCCTGGGGCAGGTGGGTGCGCTGCTCCGGGATCACCGAGCCGTCGCGCAGATGCTTGTCGGACGGTTGCTCGGTGGGCACCAGGTCGACGTACTGCTCGCCGATGGCCGAGACACTGCGCACCCACGCGCTCGAATCAGCGGGCACCTTGTAGTCGCTGTCGATCGACAGATCCGCTTCGACCCCGGCCGTCGTCAGGCGCACCCCCTCGACCTTGCCGATGTTCTGCCCGCGGTAGGAGACATTGGCGGTGGGATAGAGCCCGCCGGTGGCGGCCAGCTGCACGGTCACCGCGTACCGGCCGATCCCGAACATCGCCGGTACCTGCAGGTAGCTGCCGCTCATCACGACCAGACCGATCACCGTCAGCACCGCGAAGATCGCGAGCTGGATTCGCACGAACCGGGTGAGTTTCATCGCCCCGTCCCTTCCTGGCCGGGCAGCGGCGCGGTGATGCCGGGGATAGCGGGCAGGCCGGGAATGGACGGCAGCCCTGGGATGGTGGGCATGGGTCCGGGGGCCGGTGGCGCCGCGAACGGCGCGGTGGCCGGGTCGGCGGCATCGGTGGCGGTCGACGGCGCGAACGAGCCGACGACGCCCTCGACACCACCGAAGCGCCCGCCGAGCGGGGTACCGGTGAGCCAGTTGCTGTCGAGGCGGCTGGCGGTCAGGTCGAACGTGATGAACAAGTTCATGTAGTCGCCCATGATCGCGTTGTCGATGTTCTTGATCGGGAACGGGAAGGTCGGCAGGATGCCCAGCGCCGCGATCAGGTTGTTTCCGGTGTCCGCCAGTGTCTTCAGCACCGGACCGAGGCTGCGGAGATTGGCCACCAGATCGTTGCCACTGGTCTTGATGAGCCGTTCGCTGACGTCACCGAGCTCACCGAGCGCGGTGATCGCCGCGGTGATGTTCGCCGACCGGTCGGCCAGCGCGGTGAGCGCGGGATGGATCTGTTCGATCGCCTCGGCGATGACATCACGCTGACCGGCCAGTTTCACCGACAGCTGGTCCAGGCCCTCCATCGCGGCGATGATGCTGCCGGTCTGTCGCTCCAAGCCGGTGGTGAGCTCGTTGAGCTGGGGCAGCAGGTCGGCGATCTCGTCCTCGCGGCCGTTCACCATCGCGTTCAGCTCGGTGGTGATGGTCTCGAGCTGCGCGATCCCGCCACCGTTGAGCACCACCGACAGCGAGGACAGCACCTGCTCGGTGGTCGGGTAGGCGCCGGCCCGCTCGAGCGGGATGACATCGCCGCCGCGCAACTGTCCTTCCGGCGCGACCGCGGTCGGCGGGGACAACTCGACGTGGTTGCTGCCGAGCAGACTGGTCTGGCCGATCTTGGCGATCGCGTTGGCGGGCAGCCGAACTTCGGGGTTGAGCGAGACCGTGACCAGCGCGTGCCAGCCCTCGACCTCGATCCCGGTGACGTTGCCGACCTCGACGTCGTCCACCCGCACCGGTGAATTCCGGGTCAGGGTGGTGACATTGGGCATCTGGATCCGCACGGTGTACGAGCCGGGCCCGCGCCCCTCGGAGCCGGGCATGGGCAGGGAGTTGAGCCCGTCCCATTGACAGCCGGTGGTGCCGAGCGCGACGGCGACGCCGACGGCCAGCCCGGCGAGTGTGCGTTGCCGCCTCATCGCTGTCCTCCTGGAACGGCAAGCCCGGCAAGACCTTCGGGCACGGTGATCGGAGCTGCCGCGGGGGCCTGGTTCGGCTGGCCGGCGCCGGCAAGGCTCGGGTCGCTGTACACCAACTGCTCGGGGAAGGCTGTCACGCCGCTCGCCGGGTTGGTCATGATCGGTACGTAATTCATTGCCAGCGAACTGATCACCGGTGCCAGGAACTCCGCGCACAGATCCGCGGACCTGTCCGAGTTGTTGTGCTCGAGCGCCCGGATCGAACCACACAGGAAGCTGAGTGGATTGGCCGTGTTGTTCAGCGCTACCGCGCCGGTGAGCGAGCCCTGAGCCGGCTTGTAGAGCTGGTAGAAGTTCACCATCGCGGTGGGGCCGGAGTGCAGCACCTGTTCGAGCTGGGGTCGCTTGTCGACCAGCGTCTGGGTGACATCGGCGAGCTTCTCGACGCCCTCGGTCAGTTCACCCCCGGTGCCGTCGAGGAACCGCTTCACATCGGCAAGCGCCACATCGAGACTGTCCAATCCGGCGCCGAGTTCTTCCGACGCGCCGGCCAGGACCGAGGACACCGAAGCCAGCCTGCCGCTGAACTGCACGATCTGCTCATTGCTCGCCGAGAGCACCTCGACGAACTTCTGCAGGTTGCGGATGGTGCCGAACAGGTCGGTTCGCCCGTCGGACAGGGTGGTCAGCGTCGCGGACAGTTCGCGCAGGGTGTCCCGGAATTTCTGTCCGTTGCCGTCGAGGTTCTCGGCCGCGGTGTCGACGAAGCGGCCGAAGGAGCCCTGCTTGTCGTCACCGACGGGTCCGAGCGCCGTCGACAGTTTGGTCAATTCGGCCTTGATCTCGTCCCACTCCACCGGAACCGCGGTGCGCTCGAGCGGAATCTGCGCACCGTCGGCCAGTTTCGGGCCGCCGCTGTAGGCCGGTGCGAGTTGCACGAAGCGGGCCGAGACCAGCGACGGCGCGATGATCACGGCGCGCGCGTCGGCGGGCAGATCGACGCTGCTGTCGATACTCATCTGCACCCGCACCTGGCCCTTGCCCGGTTCGATCGAGTCGATGCTGCCGACGGTGACGCCGAGTACGCGAACCTCATCGCCCTTGTACAGGCCGGTGGTGGAGGTGAACGCGGCGGTCACCGTGTTCTTTCCACCGCCGGTGACGAGGTAGACGCCGACCGCGACCAGAGCCGCGATCACTACCACCGCCACCGCGATCGTCCAGCGCGGCAACCCGCGCACCTGCTGGGTCAAGCTCATCGCGGGGGATCCTCCTCAGCAGGAGCGATGTACGGCGTCCTCGGGTTGGTGAAGATGTCGATCAGGTCCTGTGGCACTTGTTCCGGCCAGACGAGCGCGTCGACGAGGGGGCGCAATTCGGTACTGGTCGCGTTCACCACGTAAGCGTTGAACCAGGGTCCGTTGCCGACCTGCTCACCGAGCGCGGCGGCGTAGGGGCCGAGGCCGTCGAGGGCTTCGTTGAGGTTCTGTTCGTTGCGCTGGAGCAGCGCGAGTACCGAATTCAGGCGGTCCAGCGTCGGCCGCATCTGCGGCTCGTTGTCGGCGACCAGGCCCGAAAGCTGCCTGGCGACATCGTCGATGTAGACGACGAGCTGATTGATCGCCGCCCGGCGCCGGTCGAGCTCGCCGAGCAGCTCGTTGCCGTCGATGAGCAGCGTATTGAGCTGGGTGCTGCGATCGGCCAGGATCTTGGTGACATTCTGCGCCCGGGCCAGCAGGTCGGTCAGCGCCTGGTCGCGCACATTGATACTGCGGGACAGGGCGGTGACACCGTCGAGCGCGTTGCGCAGCGGGCCCGGCGTGTCGGCGAAGGCCGCCGACAGGGTGTCGAGGGTCTGGTCGACCTGATCCAGATCGAGATCGCGCACGGTCCCACCGAGATCGCTCAGCGCTTCGTTGAGCGAGTAGGGCGAGGTGGTGCGGTCGACCGGGATGGTGTCACCGGTGCCGATCGCGCCGGGGCCGGTCGGCACCACGTCCAGCGATTTGCGGCCGAGCACCGTATTGGTCTTGATCGCGGCGGTGGTCTTCTCCCCCAGCACGATCGACTCGTCGAGGTCGAACTTCACCAGGACCTTGTCACCGTCGAGGCTGACCTGCCGCACCTCGCCGGAACGCACACCGGCGACATGCACCGGGTCGCCCGGGACGAGACCGCCCGCATCGAGGAAGTTCGCGGTGAAGGTCGCTCCCGAACGGATGAAGGGCAGCTCGGTGAACTGCAGCGTCGCGAGCGAGATCGTCACCGCCAGAACCACACCGACGATGCCGATCGTCGCCGCCGACGATTTGTTCTCATTCATTGGGCGTGCACCTTCCGGTCGCCTGCAGACCCGGCGCGTGAACTTCCATCGGCTGGCCGTTGGGGCCGCTGACCAGGAAGTTGGTACCGCAGATATACAGCTGCAGGAACGAACCGTAGGCACCGATCCGGATGAGCTTCTTGTAGGTATCCGGCAGTTTCCCGAGCACCCACTCGATGTGATCGGAACCCTCGTCCAGGTTCGTGGCGAGCCTGCCGGTCTGTTCGATGGTGTTGCGCAGATCGGGACGGGCCTGCACGAGCAGGTCGTTGAGTTCCTGTGTCGCGCCAGCGATCCGCGGCAACGCGTTGCCGATCGGGTCGCGCTGGGCGGACAGGTCGCTGACCAGGCGCTGCAGTTCGTCGATGGTGGTGGCGAACTGGTCACCGCGATCGTCGATGGTGGCGAGCACGGTGTTCAGGTTGTCGATCACGCTGCCGATCAGCGCGTCCCGGTCGGCCAGGGTCTTGGCGAAGCTCCCGCCACTGTTCAGCAGCGAGACCAGGGTGCCGCCCTGTCCCTGGAAGATCTGCAACAGCGCCGCGGTGAGGTCGTTGACCTGTGCCGGGTCGAGCCCGCGCAGCAGCGGCTTGAATCCGCCGAGCAGCAGGTCCAGATCCAGGGCGGGCGAGGTCTGCTCGCGGCCGATGGTGTCGCCGTCGGAGAGCCGCCGAGCCGAGCCAGGCCCCTCCAGCAGTTCCATGTAGCGGTCGCCGACCAGGTTTTCGTACTTGATCGCCGCGCGGGTGCTGGCCAGGACCGCGTACTTGGTGTCGACATCGAACTCGACGTGGGCGAGGTTGTCGTCGCCGACCTTCACCGAGGTCACCGAACCCACCGGCACACCGGCGATGCGCACCTTGGCGCCGGGCAGCATGCCCGAGGAGCTGGTGAACACCGCGCGATAGCCGTTCTCGCTGGCGAACCGCGCCTGACTCAAGACGATCGCCAGACCGGCGAACACCAGCGTCATCACCACGGTGAAGATCGCCAGTTTGATCGTCGTCCCCGTGTTCCTCACCGCGTCACTCCCGGCAATCCGTCCAGCAGCAGCTGGAATACCTTTGGCACACCGTGGAATTCGTGTTGGGTGTTCGGCGTGTACACCGTGCCCTCGCTGGTATCGGTCACCAGATAGTCCGAATGGCTGTTCGGTACCCGGTCCACCACACCCTCGCAGCGCGGGCCGCCGGTGGCATTCACCTTGGGCAGGTCGTTCGGGTAGGTGTAGGGCTGGGCACCGAGCATGAAGCTGGCGTTCATGCCGACACCCGGCAGCCGCCCGCCCATCATCTCCTCGGCGATCGGCATCAGCGGACCGAGGCCGTCGATGATGCAGCTCAGCGCCGGCGCGTACTCGAACAGCAGGGCGGTCGTCGGCCGGAGCAGGTCGAGCGCTGTCACCAGATCGTGTTCGTTCTCGCGCAGTACCGATCCGACCGTGTCGGACAGCCCGATCACATTGACCAGCACGTTGTCGAGCTGGCCCTGCATCTCGGCGATGGTCTGCGAGGTGACCGTCGCGTTGTCGACCGTGCGCAACAGCGGGTCGGTGACCTCGCCGTAGAGGTCGGTCACCGCGGCGGTCTTGTCCAGATCCGACTGCAGAGTCGGCAGGTACGGATTGAGTTCGCGCAGATAGCGATCCGAGCGCACCAGCAGGTCGCCGAGCTTGTCGCCGCGCCCTTCCAGGGCGGTGCCCAGCGCGGTCAGTGTCGCGTTGAGCTTCTCCGGCTCCACCTGGGCGAGCACGTCGGACAGGTGCTGGAACAGGGTGTTGAACTCGACGGTCACCGAGCTCACCGACACCGTGCTGCCCGGGGCCAGCGCGGTGGCGGCCGGCTGGGCGGGGACGACGAAGTTGACGTACTTGGCGCCGAACACCGTGGTCGAGCGGATGTCGACACCCGCGTTGGCGGGTACCAGCTTGAGCTGGTCGGGGTCGAGCTCCAGCCGCAGCTGGGCGCCGTCGTCGCGCAGGTCGATGTCGGCGACCCGGCCGATCTCGACACCGCGCACCTTCACCTTGGCGTCGGGGTCGAGGACCAGACCTGTGCGTGGCGTATCCACCAGCACCACAGCGGTGTTGGTGAACGCGCCCTGGAACAGTGCGATCGCGAGCGAGGCGCCCGCGACGAGCAGGCCGACCAGGGCGAGCGCGGCGAGCTTGCGCCCGAGCCCGCCCTGGAGTGCGGCAACGAACCGATTGGTATCCATCGCGCTATCCCGAGAGGTGGAAGTTGCCGGAGGTGCCGTAGATGGCCAGCGAGATCAGCAGCGTCACAGTGACGACCGCGACCAGCGACGCCCGGACCGCGTTACCGACCGCGACACCGACGCCCACCGGCCCGCCCGCGGCGGTGAAGCCGAAGTAGGTGTGGATCAGCATGACGGCCAGCGCCATGACGATCGCCTGCGCGAACGACCACAGGATGTCGCTCGGAATGAGGAACGTCGAGAAGTAGTGGTCGTAGACGCCCGCCGACTGTCCGTAGATCACTACCGTCGCGAAGCGGCTGGCGAGGAAGGACGCGATCACCGCGAGCGCGTAGAGCGGCACGATGGCGATCAGACCGGCCAGCACCCTGGTGCCGACCAGGAACGGCACCGGCCGGATAGCCATGGACTCCAGCGCGTCGATTTCCTCGGCCACCCGCATCGCGCCGAGCTGAGCGGTCGCGCCGGCGCCGATCGTGGCGGCCAAACCGATACCGGAGATCACCGGTGCCGCGATGCGGACATTGATGAAGGCGGCGAAGAAGCCGGTCAGCGCTTCGACACCGATATTGCCGAGCGAGCTGTAGCCCTGCACCGCGATGGTGCCACCCGCCATCAGGGTCAGGAAGCCGACGATCACGACGGTGCCGCCGATCACCGCCAGCGCGCCACTGCCCATGCTGATCTCGGCGATGAGCCGGATGGTCTCGGTGCGGTAGTGCACCAGCGCGCGTGGCACCGAGCCGAGCGCCTTGACGAAGAAGATCGCCTTGTCGCCGAGGGAATCCACCGATTTCGACACCCGGTCGAAACGGCGGACCGTGCGCGGGAATCTGCTGCGAACAACGAATGCCATTTCGGTCACCGCACCGTGAATTTCAGGCCGATCGCGGTGACGACCACATTCACCACGAACAGCGCCATGAAGGCGAATACCACCGTTTGGTTCACCGCGTCACCGACACTCTTGGGTCCGCCTTTCACCTGCAGTCCGAGATAGCAGGCGACCATTCCGGCGATCAAACCGAACAGGCCGGCCTTGATCTCGGAGATGATCAACTCGGGCAGATTCGTCAGCAGCGGAATGCCATTGACGAACGCGCCGGGGTTCACACCCTGCAAGAACACCGAGAACGCGAAGCCGCCGACGATACCGACCGTGCACACCAGGCTGTTGAGCATCAGCGCCACGAACATCGAGGCGAACACGCGCGGCACGACCAGCCTGCTGATCGGGTCGATGCCGAGCACCATCATCGCGTCGATCTCTTCGCGAATCGTGCGTGCGCCCAGGTCGGCGCAGATCGCGGTGGCGCCCGCGCCCGCCACGATCAGCACCGTGACGATCGGCCCGACCTGAGTGACGGCACCGAACGCGGCGGCCGCACCGCTGAGGTCGGCGGCGCCGATCTCGCGCAACAGGATGTTGAGGGTGAAGACCACCAGCACCGTGAACGGAATCGCCACCAACAGCGTCGGCACGATCGAGACGCGAGCGACGAACCATGACTGGTCGATGAACTCACGCCATTGGAACGGTCGACGGACCGTAGCCTTCGCCACGTCCGCGCCGAGTTCGAAGAATCCGCCGACCGCCCGCAACGGGACAGCAAGGAGGTCGTTCATGCGTTTTCCTCCTCGTTCGACGGGCGAGCCGATGTGCCCGCATACCCGTACTTCACCGCCACCCCGATCTGAAGACTGCCCAAAGACTAGAACATGTTCCTGTTGATGTCTGCCATTTGGGGAGACTATTACCAGGACTTTTTCGCGAAATGTGCCGCTGAAACTGAAACGAATACTGACCGAATGCCGTTTACCTCCTGTGAGGCGTCACACACCCCGACGCTCATGTCTACCAACACCTGGACCTGTGATCAACACAACTCGGCAGACATGCCCGTCGTGGCGCGCGGCGAGCCAACACCCGGCAAATCGGTGCTGCGGCGATCAGCCCAGATCGCGGAGCGAACGGGCCGAGAACATGTGGTCGGCGGGCCGCTCGGCAAAGTAGCCGTGCAGAGTTTCCGCGAGGTCGGCCTCGGACCATTCGGCGCCGGCCGCGTCGAAGCGAGCTTCCACCTCGGGCGCCGCCATGAGGGCGACCATCGGGCCGTAGACGACGAACACCTGGCCGTTCACCGCGTCGGCGGCGGGCGAGGCGAGGTAGGCGACGAGCTTGGCCACGTGCTCGGGTGCGAGCGGGTCGACCGAACCCTCGGGCGCCTCGGAGAACACGGCCTCGGTCATCGCGGTCCTGGCCCGGGGGCAGATCGCATTGGAGCGAACGCCGAACCGGGACAGCCCACGCGCGGCCGACAGCGTCAGCGCGGTGATACCCGCCTTGGCGGCGCCGTAGTTCGCCTGACCTTCCGGCCCGAGCAGCCCGGCCTCCGAGGAGGTGTTGACCAGCCGGCCGTAGACCGGCGCGCCCGCGGCCTTCGACGCCGCGCGCCAGTAGGCGCCCGCGTTGCGCGAGAGCAGGAAGTGCCCGCGCAGGTGCACGGCGATCACCGCGTCGAAGTCCTCGTCGGACATGTTGAACAGCATGCGGTCGCGGGTGATGCCCGCGTTGTTGACGACGATGTCGAGGCCGCCCAGGGAATCCTGGGCGGTCGCGATGAGCGCGTCGGCCGTCGAGCGCTCGGCGATGCTGCCGCCGACGAACTCCGCCTTGCCGCCGAGCTCGCGAATCGCGGCAATGGTCTCGGCGGCGGCATCCTCGGTGAGGTCGTTGACCACGACCGCCGCACCAGCGCCTGCCAGCGCGAGGGCTTCGGCCCGGCCGAGCCCGGCCCCGGCGCCGGTGACAATGGCGACCCGGCCGTCCAGTGAAGTCTGCATCACACTCATCGGGCCGACTTTAGAACGTGTTTCACTATCCGACAAGAGGCGATCACGCCAACCTCAGCGCAGCCTTGGGGCACTGCGCCACTGCTTCCTCCGCATCGGCGACGCGATCGGCGTCCACCTCGGCATCGGTGACGTGCAGCAGATCGTCGTCATCGAGTTCGAACATGTCAGGGGCGATTCCGACGCACACCCCGTTCGCTTCGCACCGGTCGAAATCAACGATGATCTTCATGAGAACTTCCTTCCACGCGGTCTCGGCGACACTAACTCAGACAGTATGGCCCGCGGAGCGGAACCGGCGCCGATTCACTGTCAATACTGGAACATGTTTCAGTCGGTATGCAATGATCGGTTTCGGCGGGGCCCATCCCCTGCGCCCCGCCGCGTCCGTTTTCGCAGCAGAGACCGAGGTAGGGACCCATGCGCGTCGCGTATACGCCGCAGCAGGAAGAATTGCGCGCCGAGCTGCGCGAATATTTCGCCCGGCTGATGACCCCGGAACGACGCGCCGCGCTGAGCCTGCAGACCGGCGAGTACGGCGAGGGCAATGTCTACCGCGAGGTCGTGCGCCAGATGGGCCGCGACGGCTGGCTGACGCTGAGCTGGCCGAAGGAGTACGGCGGTCAGGACCGCACGACGATGGATCAGCTGATCTTCGTCGAGGAAGCCGCCATCGCGGGCGCGCCCGTCCCGTTCCTCACGCTCAACTCGGTCGCGCCGACGATCATGCAGTACGGCACCGAGGAGCAGAAGAAGTTCTTCCTGCCCAAGATCGCCTCCGGTGAGCTGCACTTCGCCATCGGCTACTCCGAGCCGGGCGCCGGCACCGACCTGGCCTCGCTGCGCACCGCCGCGGTGCGCGACGGCGACGACTTCGTCATCAACGGCCAGAAGATGTGGACCAGCCTCATCGCCTACGCCGATTACATCTGGCTGGCGGTGCGCACCGATCCGACGGCCAAGAAGCACAAGGGCATCACGATGTTCATCGTGCCCACCGACGTCGACGGGTTCTCCTGGACGCCGGTGCACACGATGGCCGGGCCCGACACCAGCGCCACCTACTACCAGGACGTGCGGGTTCCCGCCTCCTCGATGGTCGGGCCGGAGAACGGCGGCTGGTCGCTGATCACCAACCAGCTCAACCACGAGCGCGTCGCGCTGACCTCGGCCGGGCCGCTCTCGCTCGCGGTCAACCAGACGGTGCAGTGGGCACGCGAGACCACCGGCCCCGACGGCAAGCGGGTGATCGACCAGGAGTGGGTGCGCCTCAACCTGGCTCGCGTCTACGCCAAGGTCGAATACCTCAAGCTGCTGAACTGGGAGATCGCCAGCCGCGCCGACCTTGGCGGCGAGGCGGCGCCCAAGCCGTGGGACGCCTCCGCGTGCAAGGTCTACGGCACCGAGCTGGCCACCGAGGCCTATCGCCTGCTGATGGAGGTCGTCGGCTCGCACGGTTACCTGCGCCAGGACTCCCCCGGCGCGGTCATGCTCGGCAGGCTAGAGCGGATGCACCGGGCCGCGCTGATCCTCACCTTCGGCGGCGGCACCAACGAGGTGCAGCGCGACATCATCGCCATGACCGCCCTGCGCCAGCCCGCGTCCGCCCGCTGATCCCGAAAGCCGGTATCCCCTCATGGATTTCACCCCCACCGAAGCCCAGACCGATCTCGCCCGGCTGACCGGCGAGATCTGCGCCAAGCTCGTCACCGCCGACCGCCTGCGTGAACTCGACACCGCCGGCCGCTACGACGAGCAGCTGTGGAAGTCGCTCGCCGAGACCGGCGTGCTGGCCGCCGCCCTGCCGGAAGACCTGGGCGGTAGCGATTTCGGCATGCTCGAGCAGACCGCGATCCTGCGGGAACTCGGCCGCGTCGTCGCCGCCGTGCCCTACCTGTGGTCGATCGTCGTCGGCGCGGGTGCGCTGGCGAAGTTCGGCGATGCCGGTCAGCGGCAGCTGGCCGCGCGGGCGGGCGCGGGCGAGATCGTGCTGACCGCCGCGCTCGCCGAGGAGCTGCGCGCCACCACCGCCGCGCCGGGCATCGTCGCCGAGCCCGCCGGTGCGGCCTGGACGCTGACCGGCACCGCGACCACCGTCGCCTACGCCGATCGCGCCGAGCGAATCCTGGTGCCCGCCATCACGTCCAATGGTGTCGGCGTCTTCGTGGTCGACCCGGACCACGCGTCGGTCACCCGCACCGCCCAGCAGGTCGTCGACCTGAGCCCCGAGTTCGTCGTCGAGCTCGCGGGCACGCCCGCCGAACTGCTCGGCACCGTCGAAGCCGGCGCCGACATCCTCACCTGGCTGCGTGAACACGCCTGGCTCGGCCTCTCGGCGCTCCAGCTGGGCACGCTGGAACGCGCACTCGAACTGACCGCCGAGCACACCCGCACCCGCGAGCAGTTCGGCAAGCCGATCGGCTCGTTCCAGTCCGTCGCCCAGCGCCTGGCCGACGCCTACATCGACATCGGCGGCCTGCGTCTGACCGTCACCCAGGCCGCCTGGCGCCTGTCCGAGAACCTCCCGGCCGCCGAGTCCATCCACATCGCCAAGTTCTGGGCAGCCGACGCGGGCCACAAGGTCGCCCACACCGTCGTCCACGTCCACGGCGGCCTCGGCATCGACCGCGACCACATCGTCCACAACTACTTCACCGCCGCCAAGCACAACGAATTCGCCCTCGGCGCCGCCACTCCCCACCTCCTCGCCCTGGGTGCGGAACTGGCGAGCTAGCCACCGTCACATCCCGAAGCAGGGCCCGTCCGGATCGATGTCCGTACGGGCCCTGCTCGGTGCGTCGGGCCGACGCCCTATCGCGCGAAGCGGACGAGTTCCTTGGCGATAGCAGGCACATCGAGCCGTCCTTGACACACGGCGAGCACGAATTCCTCGGCGTGATCTACATCGAAAGCCTCGTCGAGCGGACATCCGTTGAGATGCAGGAACACCCAGGTGGCATACCAGGCGAGCCGCTTGTTCCCGTCCACCAAGCCGTGGTTGCGGGCGAGCGATTCCATCAGCGCGGCAGCCTTCTGCCATAGATCTGGATAGGCATCCTGTCCGAACACACTCGACTGGGGCCGCGCCGCGGCGGAATCGAGCAGCCCGTAGTCACGGACGTCCGGCGTACCGAGCCGCTCCGCCAGGCTCAGGAGCTCGGGCAGCGTCAGGTAGTGGATCACGCCAGTCTCCGGTTCAGCTCTTCGCTGACCCGGAGCACATGGTCTGCCGCCTCGTTGAACAATCGCGATCGCTCGTTGATCGCGGCCACAACCGCATCATGCGCGAACTGCTGCATGCTCCGCCCCTCGGCCTCAGCGCGCTGCCGGAGCGCGTCCAGTTCCTCGTCGGTGAATCGCACATTGAGACCAGCCATGGCTCGATGGTACCGCGTGGTACCAGCTGGTTCTATGAAGTTACGGTCCGCGCAGCCTCCGGGCTATCGGCCGTCGGAGCAGGGTCCGAGGTCAAGTAGCGCTGGAGGGTGGGGGCGATGTCGGTGACTATCCGGGGTGGGGTCAGGTCGACTACCGGAGGGATGCGCAGGACGTAGCGGCACAGGGCGAGGCCGAGGAGCTGGGTGACGATCAGGGCGGCGCGGCGGGGGGCGTCGGCGGGGGTGCCGAAGCGCAGGACGGCGGGCAGGACCTGCTGGGCGAAGACCTCGCGGAAGCGGGCGGCCACCGCGTCGTCGGTGATCGAGGAGCGCAGCAGGATCAGCAGAACGGTGTTGTCGTTCTCCTCCCAGATCGCCAGGAAGTGGCGGATCAGCACCTCCCCCATGGCGTCCGGGTCGGCGGCGGCGAGGTCGGGCAGGTCGAGGTCGATCTGGGCGGCGGCGGCGAAGAGACCGTCCTTGGAGCCGAAGTAGCGCATCACCATGGACGGGTCGATCGCGGCGTCGGCGGCGATGGCGCGGATGGTCGCCTTCGCGTAGCCGTCGGCGGCGAAGCGGGCGCGCGCGGCGGCGAGGATCGCGGCGCGGGTGGCGTCCGAGCGGCGGGCCGGGGTCTCCTGGTCGTCGGAAGTCATGCCAACAAGTGTAGGCCAACAACTGTTGACTTTCATCGACGGTCGAGTCTACCGTTATGCCCACAAGCGTTGGCAAACAAGCGTTGACCAGGAGTCGTCATGACCGCCACCCCACTGCCCGAAGCCACGTCCGTCGTCATCGTCGGCGCGGGCCCCGCCGGTCTCACCGCCGCGATCGTGCTCGCCGAAGCGGGCGTCGACCACGTCCTCATCGATCGGCTGAGCGAGGGCGCCAACACTTCTCGCGCCGCGGTCGTGCACGCCAGGACCCTGGAGGTCCTCGACGAACTCGGCATCGCGAAGGACCTCGTCGCCCGCGGCATCCAGGTCCCCACCTTCAAGGTGCACGACGGCCCGAAGACGTTGGCCACCATCGAATTCGGCGACCTGCCGACCGCCTACCCCTACACGCTGATGATCCCCCAGGACGTCACCGAGCAGGTCCTGCTCGACCGACTGCACCAGCTGGGCGGCACCGTCCACCGCCCGCTCACCGTCGAGCGGGTCGACGACGAGAACGGCCGCGTCACCGTCGGCTACACCACCGCAGACGCCACGACAGGCACCATCACCGCCGACTACGTGATCGGCGCCGACGGCATGCACAGCGTCGTGCGCGCACAGGCGGGTATCGGCTTCACCGGCGACACCTACCCCGCGTCGTTCGTCCTGGCCGATGTCCGGATGAGCTGGCCGACCCCGCGTTCGGAAGTCTCGCTGCACCTTTCGCCGGAGGGCGTCACCGTGGTCGCCCCGCTGCCCGACGCGGCGCAGGAGCGCTACCGCGTCGTCGCCACCGTGGACGAGGCCCCCGAGCACCCGACCCGCGACGACATCCAGACCCTGCTCGACGCCAGGGGCCCCGCGGGCGAGGTGCGGGTCGACGAGGTGCTGTGGAGCTCACGCTTCCGCGTGCACCACCGTGTCGCCGACCACTACCGCGCGGGCCGCGTCCTGCTCGCGGGCGACGCCGCCCACGTGCACAGCCCGGCGGGCGGCCAGGGCATGAACACCGGCATCCAGGACGCCGCGCTGCTTGCCCGGCTGCTGGCGAAAGTGGTTGCCGGCGGTCCGGATGCACTGCTCGACGAGTACGAGACGGTGCGCAGGCCGATCGCGCTGGACGTCGTCGCCTTCACCGACCGGATGACCCGCATGGCCACCCTGCAGTCGGCCCCGGCCCGCACCGCGCGCAATACCGCGCTGCGCCTGCTCACCGGCATCCCCGCGGTTCGCAGCAAGCTGGCCTACCAGCTCGCCGAACTCGCCAACCGCTGACACACGAGAGGGGCCCTTCCGGCGACATCGCCGAAAGGGCCCCTCTTGCTGTCGATACCTAGGCCGAGCCCGCGTCGGCGTGCTCGTCGGCAGGCCGCTCGTCGGTCTGCGCCTTGGCCCACCGGTAGTCCGGCTTGCCCGCGGGCGAGCGCTTGATCTCGTCGACGAACCACAGGCTGCGCGGCTGCTTGTACGACGCGATCTCCTGCGCCAGCACCGGCTTCAGCTCGGCCAGGGTCGGACGCTTGTTGTCACGGCACTGGACCACCGCGACGACCCGCTGACCCCAGCGCGCGTCCTCGACGCCGACGACGAGGGCGTCGAAGACATCCGGGTGCGCCTTGAGCGCGCCCTCGACCTCTTCGGGGTAGATCTTCTCGCCACCACTGTTGATGCTCACCGAACCACGGCCGAGCATGGTGACGGTGCCGTCCTCCTCGACGCGCGCGAAGTCGCCGGGGATCGCGTAGCGAACCCCGTTGAACTCCTTGAACGTCGCGGCCGACTTGACCTCGTCCTTGTAGTAGCCGAGCGGGATGTGGCCGCTGCGCGCCAGCAGGCCGACGACGCCGGAACCCGGCTCGACCGGATTGCCTTGTTCGTCGAGCACCTGGGTGGCCGCGTCGATCTTCACCCGCGGGCCGCCGGTGTGGGTCTGGCCCTTGGCGATCGTCGCCAGACCACCGAAGCCGGTCTCCGAGGAACCGATGGAGTCGGTGAGCAGCCGGTTGGGCAGCAGCTCGAGGAACTTGTCCTTCAGCGGCGGCGAGAACAGCGCGGCGCTGCTGGCGAGCACGTACAGCGACGAGAGGTCGTAGGGCTCACCGGTTTCCGGGTTCCCCTCCTCCAGCGCGTCGAGCATCGGCCGCGCCATCGCGTCGCCGGTGATGAAGATCAGGTTGATCTTGTGCTTGTCGACGGCCTGCCAGACCCCGTGCCCGCTGAACTCGGGGATCATCACGGCCTTGCCGCCGCCGAACAGGCTGTGGAAGGTGGCCCACTGCGCGCCGCCGTGGATCATCGGCGGAATCGGGTAGCGCACCATCTGCGGGTTGGCCGCGCCGATCTTGGCCAGCTCCCACTCGTCCTTGGTGTACTCACCGGTGATGAAGTTGATGCCGGCGCCGAGCACCCGCCACACGTCCTCGTGCCGCCACATCACGCCCTTGGGCAGGCCGGTGGTGCCGCCGGTGTAGAGCATGTAGATGTCGTCGGGCGAGCGCTCGCCGAAGTCGCGCTCACCGGAGGAACGGGCCAGCGCCGCCTCGTACTCCACCGTGCCTGGCGCGGTCGGGCCGTCGGTGCCGTCCTCGACGACGAGCACCGTCTTCAGGTCGGGCACCTTCGGCAGGACCGCTTGCACCTTGTCGGTGTAGCGGCGCTCGTGGATCAGCGCGACCATGTCGGAGTTGTCGAAGATGTGCAGTAACTCGTTCTCGACGTAGCGGTAGTTGACGTTGATCATCACCGCCCGCGCCTTGAAGATCGCGACCATCGCCTCGACGGCTTCGACGGTGTTCCGGGAGTAGATTCCGACTTTGTCGCCGGGTTTCACACCCTGTTCCAGCAGGTAGTGGGCCAGCTTGTTGGCCCGCTCCTCCAGTTCGGCGTAGGTCGACTCGCGATGTTCGCCGACCAGCACGATCCGGTCGGGCATCAGGTCGACGGCGTGTTCGACGAGATCGGCTATGTTGTAGCTCACAGGAACAAAAATAGAACGTGTTACTGTTTCTGACAAGGTCTTCGGCGTCTCGATCTGGACTGACCGGAGGGTGCGACGAAGGAGTACCCGGAGGGAGGGAAGATCGAGACAGAGGGCCGAAGACCTGCGCGCGTCAGCGCGCCATGACAGAGCTCGAACGTCAGGAGATATCGAATGGCCCACTGTCTGGTCGAGAAGCGAGACCACGTCCTCATCGTCACCATGAACCGGCCGGAGGCACGCAACGCCCTCTCGGGCGAGATGATGGCGATCATGCGCGATGCCTGGGACCAGGTGGACAGCGATCCCGATATCCGCGTCGCGATCCTGACCGGCGCGGGCGGGGCCTTCTGCGCCGGGATGGACCTGAAGGCGATGAGCTCGCAGCATCCGGGGGACACCGCCTCCGAGGGCAGCTGGGACCCGGCCTACCTCCCCGCGCTACTGAAGGGGCGGCGACTGGCCAAGCCGCTGATCGCGGCGGTCGAGGGCCCGGCCATCGCCGGTGGCACCGAGATCCTGCAGGGCACCGACCTGCGCGTGGCCGGGGAAAGCGCCAAGTTCGGCGTCTCCGAGGCGCGCTGGGGCCTGTTCCCGCTCGGCGGTTCCGCGGTGCGGCTGGCTCGGCAGATCCCGTACACGGTGGCCGCTGATCTGCTGCTGACCGGTCGGCACATCACTGCCGCCGAGGCCAAGGAGATCGGCCTGATCGGCCACGTGGTCCCCGACGGCACCGCCCTCGACAAGGCCTTGGCACTGGCCGGCCAGATCGCCGACAACGGCCCGCTCGCCGTCCAGGCGATGCTGCGCACGCTGCGCGAGACCGAGGCGATGCCGGAGAACGAGGCGTTCCCCATCGAGGCGAAGATCGGCATCGAGGTGTTCAGATCCGCCGATGCCAAGGAAGGGCCGCGCGCCTTCGCGGAGAAGCGCAAGCCGAACTTCACCGGGCAGTAGTCACCGCGAACAGGGCGCGAGCCATCGGCCTCGCGCCCTGTTCGGCCGGGCGCCTACGCGCCCGGGTAGTTCATGTAGAACGGCTCCCACTGGTGACCGTCGGGGTCGAGGAACGTGCGGCCGTGCATGCCCACCTGGGCCTCCTGGGCGCGCTTGTCCTCGTTGGTCTGCTCGGTCGCGCCCGCGGCGACGGCCGCGTCGGTCAGCGCGTCGACCTCCTCGGCGCTGGCCAGCGAGAGCGCGTAGCCCGCGGCGGCGGTATTGATCGTGTCGGCGATCGGGCGGGTGCTGAAGGTCGAGAAGAACGGCTTGGTCAGCAGCATCAGGCAGATGTTGTCGTCGATGACGATGCACGACGCGTTCTGATCGGTGAAGTCCTCGTTGACCTTCCAGCCCAGCGCCTCGTAGAAGCTCTTCGAGCGGTCGAGGTCGGCGACGGGAAGGTTGATGAAGATCATCTTGCTGCTCATGGGTGTCAGCCTTTCGTGGCGTCGTTGCGGTCTCGAACATGTAGACGCGACGGCTCACCGGAATTCATCGCGCCGGGCAAAGTTCGCAAATCTCGCCGGTCCGTTTTCGCCTCTGTCGGCTGTCGGACCCCTGTGGCATCGTGAGGAACTATGAGCGACGCCACAACCGCTACCACCGGCCCCGATCCCGACGTACTGGCCGAATTCGAAACTCACCGGCGCGAATTGTGCGCGTACGCCTACCGCATGCTCGGCTCCTCGTTCGAGGCCGAGGACGCGGTGCAGGAGACCTTCACCCGCGCCTGGCGCTCCTACGATTCATTCGAGGGCCGCGCGAGCCTGCGCTCGTGGCTGTACAAGATCGCCACCAATATCTGTCTGGACATGCTCGATCGTCCGCAGAGCCGGGCACGGCCGATGGATCTCAACGGACCAGGTCGCCCGGATTCGCCGCTGCCCGCACCGCAGCCCGATTACGTGTGGATCGAGCCGATCCCGAACGGGCTCGCCTTCGGCGCCGATCCGGCCGAGCACGCCTCGACCAAGGACACCCTGCGCCTGGCCTTCGTCGCGGCCTGCCAGCATCTGCCCGCCACCCAGCGCGCCATCCTGATCATGCGCGAGGTGCTGCGCTTCTCCGCGGGTGAGACCGCCGAGGCGCTGATGATGTCGCCCGCGTCGGTGAACAGCGCGCTGCAACGGGCACGCGCCACCATGTCCAAGGTGCAGCCGACCGTCACCGACGGGTTCGACGAGAGTGATCCCGAGCAGCGCAAGTTGGTCGACGATTTCGTGAAGGCCTTCGAGGCCTACGACATGGACGCGCTCACCACGCTGCTGAAAGCCGATGTGGCGCTGTCGATGCCGCCCTTCGATCTCTGGATCTCCGGGCCGGAGAATGTGGCCGCGTTCATGCTCAGCACCGGCAGCGCGTGCCGCAATTCGCGCATGGTGCCGCTGGAAGGCGCCAACGGGCTGCCCGCCTTCGGCCACTACAAGCCCAGCGGGGAGCCCGGCGTATGGGTGCCGTGGTCGATCACCGTGCTCGAGCTCGAGGGCGACACCATCTCGGGCCTGAACTTCTTCCTCGACACCGAGAAGTTGTTCCCGCTCTTCGGGCTCGCGCCGGAGTGGCGCGAAGCCGTCTGAGCGGGAACATCTTTCAGAGCAGGCGGCGCTTGTACAGCTTGCCGTTGGGATCGCGGGGCAGCTCCGCACGGTATTCCACCGTGCGGGGCAGCTTGTACTTGGCGAGCTGACCGGCCGCGAACTCGAGGATCTCGGCGGTGAGCGCGTCGTCGGCCGTCGCACCGTCGACCGGCTGCACGAACGCCTTGACCTGCTGACCCCAATCCGGGTCGGGCACACCGAGAACCGCCACGTCGGCCACCTTCGGGTGGCTCATCAGCACGCCCTCGATCTCGGCCGGGTAGATGTTCACGCCACCGGACAGGATCAGATCGGAGCGGCGGTCGCAGAGGAACAGGTAGCCGTCCTCGTCGAGGTAGCCGATGTCGCCGACGGTGAACAGGTCACCGACGCGCGACTCCTCGGTCTTCTCCTTGGCGTGGTGGTACTCGAAGCTGGACGCGCCCATCTTCATGTAGACCATGCCCTCTTTGCCCGCGGGCAATTCGGTGCCGTCGGTCTCGTCGAGGATCTTGATGACCGACCACGGCCAGGCCTTGCCGACCGAGCCGGGCTTGTTCAGCCACTCGGTCCCGTTGATCACCGTGCCGCCGCCCTCGGTGGCGGCGTAGTACTCGGTGACGACCGGACCCCACCAGTCGAGCATCTGCCGCTTGGTCTGCTGCGGGCACGGCGCCGCGCCGTGCACCATGCTGCGCAGCGAGGACACGTCGTAGCGGGCGCGCACGTCCTCGGGCAGGGCGAGCAGGCGATGGAACTGGGTGGGCACCATGTGACTGTGGGTCACCTTGTGGCGCTCGATCAGCGCGAGCATGTCCTCGGGATCCCACTTGTCCATGAGCACGAGCTTGTGGCCCATCTGGATCGAGATCGTCGAGAAGTTCAGCACGGCCGTGTGATAGAGCGGCGAGCCGCAGATGTGCACGTGGTCGTCGTAGGGCGCGAGCTCGAACAGGGCGAAGAAGGCCTTGTTCGGCGCGGGGACCTGATCGGGATCGGCGCCGGTCAGCGGCCGGCGAACGCCCTTGGGGCGCCCCGTGGTTCCCGAGGTGTAGAGCATCGGCGCGCCGACCGAACGCTCGTCCGGGCGGCCGGTGTCGGCGGCGCCGAGCCAGGAGACCGGCCGGAAGCCGTCGATGGTGCCTGCCGAGAACCGGGCTTCGGCGGGCAGTTCGGCCAGGTCGGCGGCCTCGGCGGCGGTGGCGGCGAACCGTTCGCTGGCCAGGAAGGCCGAGGCCTCGCTGTCGCCGAGGATGTAGGCGATCTCGGGCGCGGTGAGGTGCCAGTTCACCGCGACGATGTACAGGCCCGCCTGATACGCGGCGAAGTACGCGGCGATCGCCTCCACACCGTTGTGCAGCATGCTGACGACCACGTCGCCGGTGCGCAATCCGATGCCGCGTAGTCCGTTGGCGTAGCGGTTGGCGAGAGTGGCCAATTCTCGATAGGTGATCTCCCTGCCGTCCGGGTCGACGACGGCGATCCGCTCGGGATCGGCCGCGGCGATATTCCACAGTCCGAGGACTTCCGTTGTCTGCTGGCTGCTCACCCCATCGAATTTAGAACGTGTTCTAGGTGGATACAAGGGTTTGGAGCCGACGCATCTGATCGACATCGGAAACCGAGATCAGCATCATCGTCACCCCCGCGTCCTCCCATTCCTTCAACCGCGACCGCACGTGGGCCTCGTCGCCGAAGATCGCGGTGTCGGTGATCAGCTCGTCGGGCACCGCCGCGGCGGCCTCGGCCTTGCGGCCCGCCTGGAAGAGAGCGGAGATCTCGTCGACCTCCTTGCCGTAGCCCATCCGCTTGTACACCTGGGCGTGGAAGTTCAGCTCCGGCGCGCCCATGCCGCCGATGTAGAGCGAGGTCACCCAGCGCATCCGCTCGATCTCCCCCGCCGGATCGTCGGTGACGACCACCTGGGCGCTCGCGGCGATCTCGAAATCGGCCCTGCTGCGCCGGGCGCCCGGCCGGGCGAACCCCTCGTCGAGCCACTCGTTGTACATGCCGGCCAGGCGCGGCGCGTAGTAGATCGCCAGCCAGCCGTCGGCGATCTCGGCGGTCTGGGCGACGTTCTTCGGACCCTCGGCACCCAGCCAGATCGGCAGCTCAGCGCGCAGCGGATGCACGATCGGCTTGAGCGGCTTGCCCAGGCCGGTCGCTCCGGGACCGGTGTAGGGCAGGCCGTAGTGCTTGCCGTCGGAGGTCACCGGAGCCTCGCGGGCCAGCACCTTGCGCACGATGTCGACGTACTCGCGGGTTCGGCGCAGCGGCTGGGCGAACGGCTGTCCATACCAGCCCTCCACCACCTGCGGACCGGAGACGCCGAGGCCGAGGATGGCCCGGCCGCCGCTGAGGTGATCGAGGGTGAGCGCGTGCATCGCGGCCGCCGCGGGCGTGCGGGCCGACATCTGCGCGACCGAAGTACCCAGGCGCACCCGCTCGGTCGACGACCCCCACCAGGCCAGCGGAGTGAACGCGTCCGAGCCCCACGATTCGGCCGCGAACACCGCGTCGAACCCCGTTTCCTCGGCCGCGACGACCAGCTCGCCGGCGTTGGCGGGCGGCTGCGCACCCCAGTAACCGAGTTGCAGTCCGAATTTCATGACCGACGCCCTTTCCGGCGAATCCTTGCAAGCAGAATAAGAACCTGTTCTACTCGATATCGTGACCCAGGGGAATACCGCAGTGGAAGTATTGAGTGCACCCCTCCGGGTGCAGTTCGACTACACCAGGTCCGTCGGACCTGTCATCGGCGCCTTTCTGACCGGACTGCGCGACCGCCGGATACTCGGCGTGCGCGGCAGTGACGGCCGGGTATTGGTGCCCGCGCAGGAATACGACCCGATCACCTCGGCCCCGCTGGCCGAGCTGGTCCAGGTCGAGACGACCGGCACGGTGCAGTCGTGGACATGGGTGGCCGAGCCGCTGCCCGGGCAGCCGTTCGACCGCCCGTTCGCGTGGGCGCTGGTCCAGCTGGACGGGGCCGACACGGCGATGTTGCACGCGCTGGACGTGACCGACCCGAGCCAGGTGAGCACGGGTATGCGCGTGCGGGTGCGCTGGGCCGAAGAGCGCACCGGAACGATTCAGGACATCGCCTGCTTCGAGCCGGGCGAAGGGGCCGAGACCGCGGCGCCGTCCGAGGACACCGCCGAGCCGGTGACCATGCTGACCACGCCCGTCGACATGAGCTACAAGCACACGGCCTCCCCGCAGGAGAGCGCCTACCTGCGCGGCCTCGCCGAGGGCAAGCTGATCGGCGGCCGCTCCGAAGCGGGCGGGCGGGTGTACTTCCCGCCGCGCGGCGCCAACCCGACCGACGGCACGCCGACCGACGACCTGGTGGAGCTGCCCGACAAGGGCACGGTGACCACCTTCTGCATCGTGAATGTGCCGTTCCTCGGCCAGCGGATCAAGCCACCGTATGTGGCCGCCTACGTGCTTCTCGACGGCGCCGACATCCCGTTCCTGCACCTGGTTCTCGGCTGCGAGGCCTCCGAGGTGCGAATGGGCATGCGGGTCGAAGCCGTGTGGAAGCCGCGCGAGGAATGGGGCCACGCGCTGGCCAATATCGACCACTTCCGGCCGAGCGGCGAGCCAGATGCCCCGTACGAGTCCTACCAGCACCACCTCTGAGAGGCGACGTTGAGTACACCAGAAATCGCGGTGGTCGGGTTCGCCCACGCACCGCACGTGCCGGAGACCTTCGGCACCACCAACGGCGTCGAGATGCTCGTGCCGTGCTTCCAGCAGCTCTACGCCGACCTCGGCATCAGCAAGACCGATATCGACTTCTGGTGCTCCGGCTCCTCGGATTACCTGGCGGGGCGGGCGTTCTCGTTCATCTCCGCGATCGACGCGATCGGCGCGGTGCCGCCGATCAACGAGTCGCACGTGGAGATGGACGCCGCGTGGGCGCTCTACGAGGCGTGGGTGAAACTGCTCTCCGGCCAGGCGCAGACCGCGCTCGTGTACGGCTTCGGCAAGTCGTCGGCGGGCACCCTGCGTCAGGTGCTGACCAGGCAGCTCGACCCGTATCTGGTCGGCCCGCTGTGGCCCGACGCCGTCTCGGTCGCGGGCCTGCAGGCACGCGCCGGGCTGGACGCGGGCCGCTGGACCGAGCGGGAGATGGCCGCCGTCGCCGGTGGTGACATCGAATCCCTGCTCGCCGCACCGTATGTCGCCGATCCGCTGCGTGCGCACGACATCGCCCCGATCACCGACGGTGCCGCCGCGATCGTGCTCGCGGTCGGCGATCGGGCCAGGGAGCTGTGCGAGCGCCCGGCGTGGATCACCGGCATCGCGCACAATATCGACGCCCAGGCGCTCGGCGGCCGCGACCTGACCCGCTCGCCATCCACCACCAGGGCGGCAGCGGCCGCGACCGGTGGTGACACCACCTTCGATCTGGCCGAACTGCACGCGCCGTTCAGCCATCAGCAGCTGATCCTGGCCGAGGCGATCGGCCTGTCCCCCGACACCCCGGTCAACCCGTCCGGCGGTGCGCTCGCAGGCAACCCGATGTTCGCGGCGGGCCTGGAGCGGATCGGCAACGCCGCGACGGCCATCATCTCCGGCACCGCCAACCGGACTCTCGCTCATGCGACCAGCGGCCCCGCGCTGCAGCAGAACCTGGTCGCCGTTCTGGAATCGGAGGCACGATGAGCTTCCCCGCGGCGGTGCTCGGCACCGGCCAAACTCATCACGTGACGAAGCGCACGGACGTGTCCATGGCGGGCATGTGCCGTGAAGCGATCGATCGCGCGCTCGAAGACTCGGGCCTGACCATCGACGACATCGACGCCGTCGTCGTCGGCAAGGCGCCCGACTTCTTCGAGGGCGTGATGATGCCCGAGCTGTATCTCGCCGAGGCGCTCGGCGCCATCGGCAAGCCGCTGCTGCGCGTGCACACCGCCGGTTCGGTCGGCGGGTCGACCGGTGTGGTCGCCGCCAACCTGGTGCAGGCGGGCGTGCACGGCAAGGTCCTCGCGATCGCGTGGGAGAAGCAGTCGGAGTCGAATGCCATGTGGGCGTTGTCGATTCCGGTGCCGTTCACCATGCCGGTCGGCGCGGGCGCGGGCGGCTACTTCGCCCCGCACGTGCGCTCCTACATCCGCCGCTCCAATGCCCCGATGCACATCGGCGCCATGGTGGCGGTGAAGGACCGGCGCAACGGCGCGAAGAATCCGCTCGCGCATCTGCATCAGCCCGACATCACCCTCGACTCGGTGCTGGCCTCCCAGATGCTGTGGGACCCTATCCGTTTCGACGAGACCTGCCCGTCCTCGGACGGCGCGTGCGCCCTGGTGATCGGCAATGCCGAGGCCGCCGCTGCCGTCGAGGCCGAGGGCAAGAAGGTCGCGTGGATCCACGGGACCGCGATGCGCACCGAGCCGACGACCTTCTCGGGTCGTGACCAGGTCAACCCGCAGGCTGGTCGCGACGCGGCCGCCGCGCTGTGGGCCTCGGCCGGGATCACCGACCCGCTCGAGGAGATCGACGTCGCCGAGATCTACGTGCCGTTCTCCTGGTTCGAGCCGATGTGGCTGGAGAACCTGGGCTTCGCCGCCGAAGGCGAGGGCTGGAAGCTCACCGACAAGGGCGAGACCGAGATCGGCGGCCGCATTCCGGTGAACCCGTCCGGTGGCGTGCTCTCGTCGAACCCGATCGGCGCCTCCGGCCTGATCCGCTTCGCCGAGGCGGCCAAGCAGGTCATGGGCCGGGCCGGTGCGTACCAGGTCGAGAATGCCCGCAAGGCGATGGGCCACGCGTACGGCGGTGGCTCCCAGTACTTCTCGATGTGGGTCGTGGGAAGCGAGCGCCCGGAATGAAGTTCACCCTCGGAATCGCGCTGAGCCCGCTCGACCAGCTGACCGAGCTGGCCAAGACGGCCGAAGAATGCGGGTTCACCTCGATCGGCCTGCCCGACTCGCTGTTCTACATGAAGTCGCAGGCCGCCGACTACCCGTACACCCCGGACGGCAGCCGGTTCTGGGGGCCGGAGACACCGTGGGTCGACCCGCTGATCGCCGCGGCCTCCATGGCCGCGGTGACCACGAACCTGCGGTTCTACACCAACGTCCTCAAGCTCGGCTCGCGCAATCCGCTGCTGCTGGCCCGGCAGGTCGGCTCGATCGCCAACATGTCGGGCAACCGCTTCGGCTTCGGCATCGGGATCGGCTGGGCCCCTGAGGAATTCGAGTGGTGCGGCGTGCCCTACGCCCGCCGTGGCGCCAGGGTCGACGAGATGATCGAGATCATCCGGCTCGTCCTCGACGGCGGCATGGTCGAGTACCACGGCGAGTTCTTCGATTTCGGCGAGCTGCAGATCAGCCCGGCGCCGAGCGAGCGGGTGCCGTTCTATATCGGCGGCCACACCGGTCCGGCGCTGCGCCGGGCCGCCCGCATCGGTGACGGCTGGACCTCGGCGATGATGAAGTTCGACGATCTGGTCACCACCATCGCGACCCTGCGCGAGCTGCGGGCCGAGTACGACCGGTCCGAGGTGCCCTTCGAGATCCAGGCCGTGTGCATCGACAAGTTCGGCCGCAGCGGTTACCAGGATCTGGCCGACGCCGGCGTCACGGACACCATCGTGGTGCCGTGGCTCTCCGACGGCATCGGCTTCGACGGCGAGCTCGAGGCCAAGCAGGATTCGCTGCGCAAGTTCGCCGAGAAGTACATCGCCGATCCGATCGTCGCGAGGACAGCGTCATGAGTGAGACAGCTATCGATCGATCGGCGCGCGCCGCCGGGCTGGCTTCCCAGGCCGCGGTGCGGGCCAGGGACCGGGCGGCGTGGGTCGCCCTGTTCGCCGAGGACGGGATCGTCGAAGATCCCGTCGGCCCTTCGGGTTTCGACCCCGAGGGCGTCGGCCATCGTGGGCACGAGGCGATCGGCGCGTTCTGGGACAAGGCGATCGCGCTGACCGAGTCGATCGAGTTCCTCTTCGAGGACTCCTTCGCCTGCGGCAACGAGATCGCCTTCACCGGAAAGATCCGCACGACCATGGCGGGCCACGTGATCGACGCCGAGGGCGTGTTCACCTACAAGGTCGACGCCGAGGGCAAGATCGCCGCGCTGCGTGCCTTCTGGGAGGTCGACCGCGCGATGGCGACCACCCGCCCCGTCGCCTGACGACGAAACGAGTTCCGCCCCGGTACCCTTCGGTACCGGGGCGGAACTTTTCGTATTGCCGGACAGCTCAGTGGGCGACCGGGCAGCCCTTGGTCTTGTAGTCGACCGGGAGCTCCTTGATGCCGTTGAGCCAACCCGAGTGCAACCGCTTCGGCTTGCCGATCTTGGTGATATCGGGCAGGTGGTCAGCGATCGCGTTGAAGATCAGGTCGATCTCGAGCCGCGCCAGGTTGGCGCCGACGCAGAAGTGCGCGCCGGTACCGCCGAAGGCCAGGTGCTGGTTGTCCTTGCGCATGATGTCGAACTTCTCCGGGTTCTCGAAGACGTCTTCATCGAAGTTGGCGGACCGGTACAGCATCACCAGACGCTGGCCCTTCTTGATCTGCACGCCGTTGAGCTCGGTGTCCTCGAGCGCGGTGCGCTGGAAGGAGGTGACCGGGGTGGCCCAGCGAATGATCTCGTCGACCGCGCTGGCGGGCCGTTCCTTCTTGAACAGCTCCCACTGGTCGGGGTTCTCCATGAACGCGATCATTCCGTGGCTGATGGCGTTGCGGGTGGTCTCGTTGCCCGCGACAGCGAGCACGATGACGAAGAAGCCGAACTCCTCCGCCGTGAGCGCCTCACCGTCGACATCGGCCTCGATCAGCGTGGTGACCAGGTCGTCGGCCGGGCAGGCCTTCCTGGCCTCGGCCATCTGGTACGAGTAGCCGAGCAGCTCCATCGACGCCTTGACCGGGTCGACATCCACGTTGTCGGGGTCGTCGTAGCCCGTCATGTCGTTGGACCACTCGAAGACCTTCATCCGGTCTTCCTGCGGCACGCCGATCAGTTCGGCGATGGCCTGCAGCGGCAACTCGCAGGCGACCTGAGTGACGAAGTCGCCCGAACCCGATTCGGCGGCGGCCTTCACGATCTTCTCGGCACGCGCTGACAGCTCGGCGCGCAGGCCGTTGACCGCGCGCGGGGTGAAGCCCTTGGCGATCAGCTTGCGGAGCTTGGTGTGCTCCGGGGCGTCCTTGTTGAGGATGACGAAACGCTGCAGTTCGATCTGCTCACGCTGGATGTCGTCGTTGAAGCGCGGGATCGCGGTGTTCTCGTAGGTGGAGAAGACGTCGCTGCGACGAGATACCTCCTTCACGTCGGCGTGCTTGCTCACCACCCAGAAACCGTCGTCGTGGAATCCGCCGACGTCGGGCGACTTCGGGTTCCACCAGATCGGAGCCGAACGCCGCAACTCGGCGAACTCCTCCATCGGAACACGCTCGGCGTAGATAGCGGGATCGGTGACGTCGAACCCGTCCGGCAGGTTCGGCCGGCCCGTGGCTTGACCAGGGCCGGCTTGTTCGGTGCTCGGATCTACCACCAGATGTCTCCTTCGACAAACTGAAACACGTTCTACAATCATTCAAGCACAGAGGCTGCCGTGACGAAAGAACCTCGCGGTTTTACCCTGGGCTATAGACCAGAACTTGTTGCAGTTACGAGGGAGAATCAGATGGGAACACCCGTCATCGTCGAAGCCGTGCGGACGCCGATCGGCAAGCGCCGCGGACAGCTTTCGGGACTGCACGCCGCCGAGCTGCTCGGCCTGGCCCAGCGCGGCCTGCTCGATCGGGCCGGCATCGACCCGGCCGAGGTCGAGCAGGTGATCGGCGGCTGTGTCACCCAGGCGGGCGAGCAGTCCAACAACGTCACCCGGGTCGCCTGGCTGCACGCGGGCCTGCCCTGGCAGACCGGCGCCACCACCATCGACGCGCAGTGCGGCTCAGCACAGCAGGCCAACCACCTCATCGCCGGCCTCATCGCCACCGGCGCGATCGACACCGGCATCGCCTGCGGCGTCGAGGCCATGAGCCGCGTGCCGCTCGGCGCGAACGTCGGCACCGAGGCGGGTTCGCGCCGGCCCGCGTCGTGGTCGATCGATCTGCCCGACCAGTTCGGCGCGGCCGAGCGAATTGCCCGCAGGCGCGGCATCACCCGCTCCGACATCGACGAATTCGGCCTTCGCTCACAGCAATTGGCGGCGCAGGCCTGGGCCGAGGGCCGCTTCGATCGCGAGGTGCTCCCGGTGTCGGCGCCGGTGCTCGACAGCGAGGGCAATGCCACCGGCGAGAAGCTGGAGGTGACTCGCGACCAGGGTCTGCGCGCCACCACGCTCGAGGGTCTCGCGGCACTGAAGCCCGTCGTCGCCGACGGCATCCACACCGCGGGCACCTCGTCGCAGATCTCCGACGGCGCCGCCGCGGTCCTGCTGATGGACGAAACCGTCGCGCGCAACAAGGGTTTGCGGCCGCGCGCGCGCATCCACACCCAGGTGCTCGTCGGCGCGGAGCCGGAGTTTCACCTCGACGGCCCGGTGCAGGCGTGCACCCGGCTGCTCGAGCGCTCCGGAATGAAGATTGCAGATATCGACCTTTTCGAGATCAATGAAGCATTCGCGTCGGTGGCACTTTCGTGGGCTTCTGTACATCAGCCGGACATGGACCGGGTAAATGTCAACGGCGGTGCGATCGCAATCGGGCATCCGGTCGGCTCCACCGGTTCCCGGCTGATCACCACCGCTTTGCACGAGCTCGAACGAACGGGCAAGGGCACGGCCATGGTGCTGATGTGCGCAGGCGGCGCGCTCGCGACCGGAACGATCATCGAACGCCTGTAGACTGGGCCTCACCGAAACCGGGCGCCCAGGTTGAACATTCATCCCAGGGCGCCCGGAACGTGTCGTACGCCACACAATCCAGGGGACTTGGGGGAACATGAGACATCAGCTAACTTGGGGCTACCATCGACCCAAGGTCGAAGAACCCCGCGACGGGCACGAACCCCGGCACCCTCCGGCTCCACAAGAGTCGTTGGCGTGACCCGCAAACGCGACCGCCGCCGCCCCTGCACGCAGGTGGGCGTCGGAAATCGCAGAGAAATCCCGAATCAGGCGTAGGTTTTCAGTTACTGAGCCGCTAATATCAATGATACGTATCCGAGATAACGACTGTTAGTACAGTGAAGGGAATTGGGCGGCTCACAATGGCTGATTTCGCGGCGCGGCTGAACAAGCTGTTCGAAACCGTGCATCCCCCGGGGCGCAAGCCGCACACCAACGCAGAGGTTGCGGCTGCGCTGACTGCCTCCGGGCATCCGATCTCGAAGCCGTATCTCTCGCAGTTGCGGTCGGGACAACGAACCAACCCGTCCGACGAGACGGTGGCCGCCCTGGCGAAGTTCTTCAAGGTCAAGCCTGACTACTTCTTCAACGACATCTACGCGGCCAAGATCGATCACGACCTGGAACTGCTCGCGCAGCTGCAGGGCTACGGGCTGCGTCGACTGTCCAGCAGGGCATTCGACCTCTCGGAAGAATCACAGAATTTGCTCACCTCCATGGCGGAGAAGTTGAGGGCCAGCGAAGGCTTGCCCGAAATTCCTCCGGACGGAACGGAATAGGAACCACAGAGCGGTCGGCCTGACGCACCTGATGGTGTCCTGGGACCGGCCGTGAAAGACGGATACGTGCACAGTGAACGGGCCTGAGACGGTGTGATCCACCAGCTCAGGCCCGTTCTCTGTGTTCGGCTCAGTTCGAGGCGGCGGTGCTCTTCGGCGTCGCGCCCGCGGCGGCGACCGCCGCGTCGTACTCGGACGCGATCGTCAGCACCCAGCCGCGCGGGCTGACCCCGGGCGGCGGCGCGATCCAGCGCGCGTCGACGAACAAGTCCCCCAACGGATCTCGCACCCATTCGGCGACGACCGCGGCCCGCTCCGAGACCGACGTGGGCGGCTCGCCCGCCGCCGGGATGACGATGCCGCTGCCCGAGAGCAGATACAGCGCGTCCATCACCTGGGCCACGTGGTCGGACGCCTTGAGCTGCGTCGACGTGGCGTTCTGCTCCGGCGCGACCACATCGGGGAAGCGGCCGACCATCAGCTTGTGCAGCGGTCGGATCCGGCGCAGCAGGATCCGGGCCCGCCACCACAACTCGACCACGATCGACACCGCGCCGAACGCGATGAGCAGACTCGCGATCTCCCAGGCCTGCCAGCCCCAGGTGGGCTCGCCGGGCGGGGCCGGCTCGGCGTGCTGGAAGGCGCGGCCCGCGTTGGCGACCGCGAGCACGGCCACCAAAGCCGTTCCCGCCGTGTAGATCGCGATACCGCGACCCAGGGTGGTCCAGTCCAGATTGCGCAGACCGGTGGCCACGATGAACACCGCGCCGAGCGCGACCACGATCCAGCCGAAGGTGAACGACCACCCCAGCGTGATCGCGATGGCGAGCGCGCCGATGCCGTAGACCACCATGGCGATCTGGCGCAGATTGCGGCGCGAGACCACCGGCCACGCCGCCGAGGCGACCACGGAGGTGGCGGTGGTGAACAAAATCCACGCCGAATCCACGATGCCGGTGGACAACCACCCGCTACGCACCCCGCCGGGCAGCAGATTGTCGATCGCCACCGCGATATCGGGAATTGCGACGGTCGCCGCGAGCGCGACTGCGGAGACCGCGACGACGATGGCGACGCGGGCGGTCGTCGCCGGCTTGACCAGCACGCGACCCACTCGCGCACCCGCGGCAACCCAGACCAGCAGGGCTGTCAACCAGAGTGTCATCCGAGTGCCTCATCGAATCGAAGGACCGAGACGCCTGCGCCCCGGTTGTTGAACACGCGCAGCCGGGTCATGAGCATGGCCGCGAAGGTCTCGGCCTCCCACTCGGCGAGGTCGTCGGCTCCGTCGTCGACGATCTGCGCGTGGGCGCGCTGGCTGAGCATGTAGGCGATCAGGTCGTCGCTGACCTCGAGCGTCGTCTCCACCGCGGGCGCGCCCTCGTGGTCGAAGACGATGTGGCCCAGTTCGTGCGCGAGGGTGTGGTCGCGGCTGGGCAGGGCGTCGGCGAGGACGATGATGTCGCGTTCCGGGTAGAACCGGCGCTGACCACAGACGCCGGGACCCAATTGCGCACTGGTGATCTCGATTTCGCGCTTCCGCTCGCGCGAGATCGCCGCGACCACCTCATCGAGGGTGGTCGCGTCGGAATCGGCGGCGACCGCGCACACCGCGTCCACCGCGGCGGCGACACGGCGATAGGACCTCGAGGTGCTCCGGGTCTTGCTCTTGCTCATCGAAGATCCCCTCACGACCTCGGTCCGAAGAACTCGGCACGCGCCGCGTTCACCCGGGCTTGGGCTGCCGCGGCACCTTGGAAACTCACTGCGCCCGAGCCGGTACCGGCCAGCGCCAACGCGATCAGGCCGCCGATCACCGACAGCAGTTCCGGTTCGGGCAGGCCGCTGTTGTCGCTGGTCGGCTTGAACGCGTGATTCGGCGCGGCCGCCGGGGCGGGCGCGGCGGCGGCGGGCGGCGCGGCGGGAGCCGCGACAGCGGGCGGTGTAGCTGCCGGAACCGGTGCTGCTACAGCTACATTCGGCACAGCGGGCGACGAGGGCGCGGGCGGAATCGCGATCGACGGCAAGGCGGGCGCTGCCGGGGCGGAGGGGATCGGGATCAGCAGCAGGAGCAGCGGCGAGGCCGAGCCCACCGCGGCGGAACCGACGGCGGCCGAGCCGACCGCGGCCGAACCCGTACCTGCGGAACCGACGGCAGCTGAGCCGACAGCCGCGGAACCCACTGCGGCAGAACCGGTTCCGAGGACTGCGGAGCCCAAGCCGAGGGCCGCGGAACCGGTGCCCGCGGCGGCCGAACCGACCGCGGCCGAGCCGGTGCCGAGCACTGCCGCCGCACCTGCCGAACCGGTCGCGAGGACGCCTGCGGCGCCGGCCGAACCCGTGCCGAGGACTGCCGCGATACCAGCCGAACCGGTACCGAGGATGGCGCCGACGCCGGCCGAGCCGGTGCCGAGCAGCAGGCCGAGACCCGCGGAGCCGGTACCGAGGACAGCGCCAGCGGCGGCCGAACCCGCGCCCGCGGCGGCCGAACCGGCGGCAGCGGAGCCCGAGGCGGAACCGGAGCCGTTGACTTCCTTCTTCGGAACGTCATGCGTGGACTGGCCGGGGATGTTCAGCGGCTGCCACTCGCCGTCACCGGCTACGGGCGCGCCCGCGGGGTGCTGGGTATCGGCGGGGGTCTGGCCGTTGTCGCCCTGGCCGCCGTCACCGGAGCCGCTGGGCAGCCTCAGCTCGGGGCCGGGCTTGCCGTTGTCCTGGCCGCCGTTGTTCTGACCGTTGTTCCCCTGTCCACTGCTTCCGCTCCCTGGCGCCTGAGCAGCGGGAGTCGATGGTTTTTCCGGTGCGGCTGTGGCGAGAGCCGGCCCGAGCAGAGCAGAACCGGCCAGCACGCTCGCAGCGGCAAGTACGCGCAAGATGCGACCAACGGCCATGCGCTTGTCATCCCCTTAGCTATTCAGCGCAGCAATACCCCCGGTCGCGACACATTCCGGGATCGACGAACAGTAGCCCATGGTAAACCCACCGTTGCTTCCACGCAGGAGAGAGCAAGAGTCGTCCAGCCCCCTTAACGCTCGTGACATGGCAAAAGCGCAGGCCGGGGAGTTTCCGCGGCCTGCGCTCTATGGGTTTGCTATGCGCCGTACACCGGTTCCGGCTCGACGCTCTTCTCGATCAGTTCGGCCACGACCGGACCGAGCTCGGCCGGGTTCCAGCGGGCGCCGCGGTCGACCGGAGCGCCGTGGCGCCAGCCCTGCGCGAGCGCCACCTTTCCGCCCTCGACCTCGAACATCCGGCCGGTCACCCCGGCCGACTCGGTGCTGCCGAGCCACACGACGAGCGGGGAGATGTTCTCCGGCGCCATCGCGTCGAAGCCGGAATCGGGGGCGGCCATGGTCTCGGCGAAGACCGTCTCGGTCATCCGGGTGCGGGCGGCGGGCGCGATCGCGTTCACCGTGACGCCGTAGCGGCCGAACTCGGCCGAGGCGGTGAGGGTGAGACCGGCGATGCCCGCCTTGGCCGCGCCGTAGTTGCCCTGGCCGACGCTGCCCTGCAGACCGGCGCCGGAGCTGGTGTTGATGACGCGGGCATCGACCGGACGGCCCGCCTTCGACTCACCGCGCCAGTACTCGGCCGCGTGCCGCATGGTGGCGAAGTGGCCCTTGAGGTGCACGCGGACCACCGCGTCCCACTCGTCCTCGCCCAGGTTGACCAGCATCCGATCGCGCACGAAACCGGCATTGTTCACCAGCACGTCGAGGCCACCGAAGGTGTCGACGGCCTGGCGGATCAGGCGCCGGGCGCCCTCCCAGTCGGCGACGTCGTCGTAGTTGGCGACGGCCTCGCCACCGGCGGCGACGATCTCGTCGACGACCTGCTGGGCCGGGGTCTCGGTGGTCTCGGCGCCGTCGAGCGCGGTGCCGACGTCGTTGACCACCACGCGCGCGCCCGCGGCGGCGAAGGCGAGCGCGTGCGCGCGGCCGATCCCCCGGCCCGCGCCGGTGACGATGACGGTGCGGCCCGCGCAGATCAACTGCTGGTCGTCCATAGGAAGCTCCTGTATCTCTGGCGGCTGGTGCCGCGGGTTTTCGGCCTCGTGACCTCGCATCCGAGGGGCGATACTGCGCCTTCGGCGTTCCGTCTCGCCCCTCGGATGCGAGGCGGCCGAAAACCGTGGTGGTCGGGTAGGGATTAGTGGTTGGCGGTGGCGGCGTCCAGGAAGGCCGGGCGTTCGCCGCCGCCGTGGACGAGCAGGGTGGCGCCGCTGATGTGCGCGGCCAGGGGTGAGGCGAGGAACAGCGCGGCGCTGCCGACGTCGGCGGGGCTGGCCAGCCTGCCCATCGGCACGGTCTTGGCGACCGCGGCCACACCGTCGGCGTCGCCGTAGTGCAGATGGCTGAGTTCGGTCTCGACCGGGCCGACGACGACGGAGTTCAGCCGGACCTTCGGCGCCCATTCGACGGCCAGCGAGGAGGCCAGGTTGTCCAGGCCCGCCTTGGCCGCGCCGTAGGCAGCGGTACCGGGCGAGGGGCGGTGCCCGCTGACGCTGGTGATCATCACGATCGAGCCGCCCGCGTCCTGCTTCTGCATCACCGCGTTGGCCTGCTGCGAGATCAGCAGGGGCGCGAGCAGATTCAGCTCCACGATCTTGGCGTGGAACTTGGGGCTCGCGGCATCGGCCATCGCGAAGGGCGCGCCGCCCGCGTTGTTCACCACGTGGTCGATCCGGCCGTGTCCGGCCAGGATCTCGGCGAACATCGCCGCCACCGCGTCGACGTCGCGCACATCGCAGGTGAGGTGTTCGGTGCTGCGGTCCCCCACCGTGATCGGTTCGTCCGCGGGCCTGCGCGCGCAGGTCAGCACCGTCGCGCCCGCGGCGAGGAAGGCCCGGCTGATGCCTGCGCCGACACCGCGGACGCCGCCGGTCACCAGAACGATCTGCTCGGAAAGGTCGATTTCTACAGCCACCGTGCTAACCTACCAAGCAATTGCTTGCTTTGTCTCGGGTTCGCCCGAGTCGCGCACGATGGGACTTTGCGATGGGGATAAACCGTCACACCGAAACCGAGGGCGTCGAAGTCGTCACAGTCGACTACCCGCCGGTCAACGCACTGCCGTCCGACGGCTGGTTTGCCCTGGCCGACGCGATCCGGGAGGCAGGCCGTAATCCGGAGACCCGGGTGGTGGTGCTGCGGGCCGAGGGCCGCGGCTTCAACGCCGGCGTCGACATCAAGGAGATGAACGCCGACACCGGCCACACCGCGCTGATCCGCGCCAACCACGGCTGCTTCGAGGCCTTCGCGGCCGTCTACGACTGCCAGGTACCCGTTGTCACCGCCGTCAACGGCTTCTGCCTCGGCGGCGGCATCGGGCTGGTCGGCAACTCCGATGTCATCGTCGCCTCCGACGACGCCACCTTCGGCCTGCCCGAGGTGGACCGCGGCGCGCTCGGCGCGGCCACCCACCTGGCGCGACTGGTCCCCCAGCACCTGATGCGGACCATGTTCTACACCGCGGGCAAGCTCACCGCCCAGCAGCTGCACCACTTCGGCTCGGTGTACCAGGTGGTGCCGCGCGCCGAACTCGACGCCGCGGCCATGGAGGTCGCCAAGAACATCGCGAACAAGGACGGCCGCGTGATCCGGGCCGCCAAGCGCGCGCTCAACGGCATCGACGTGCAGGACGTGCACCGCTCCTACCGCTACGAGCAGGGCTTCACCATGGAGCTCAACCTCGCCGGTGTCGCCGACGAGATCAGGGCGCGTTTCGACGACGATCTCGCCGCGCAGAAGAAGGAGAAGTAGACGCCATGCGCGACAAGAGAATGACGCTCGACGAGGTCGTCGGCGAGCTGCGCAGCGGCATGACCATCGGCATCGGCGGCTGGGGTTCCCGGCGCAAGCCGATGGCGCTGGTGCGCGCGCTGCTGCGCTCCGATGTCACCGACCTGACCGTGGTCACCTACGGTGGCCCCGATCTGGGTCTGCTGTGCTCGGCGGGCAAGGTGCGCAAGGCGTACTACGGGTTCGTCTCGCTGGATTCGGCGCCCTTCTACGATCCGTGGTTCGCCAAGGCGCGCACCGAGGGCGCGATCACCGTGCGCGAGATGGACGAGGGCATGGTCAAGTGCGGCCTGCAGGCCGCGGCGGCCCGGCTGCCGTTCCTGCCGATCCGGGCCGGTCTCGGGTCGTCGGTGATCGACTTCTGGGAAGGCGAGCTGAAGACGATCCAGTCACCCTACCCGGCCGCCGACGGCAAGACCGAGACGCTCGTGGCGATGCCCGCGCTGAACCTCGACGCTTCCTTCGTGCACCTGGATCTGGCCGACAAGCACGGCAATGCCGCCTACACCGGCGTCGACCCGTACTTCGACGACCTGTACTGCCTGGCCGCCGAGCGGCGCTACGTCTCGGTGGATCGCCTGGTCGAGACCGAGGAACTGGTGAAAGCCGTTCCGCAGCAGTCGATCATCCTCAACCGGATGCTGGTCGACGGTGTCGTCGAGTCGCCCGGTGGCGCGCACTTCACCTTCTCCGGCAGCTACGGCCGCGACGAGAAGTTCCAGAAGCACTATGTGGCCGCCGCGGCGACTCCCGAGTCGTGGGCCGAGTTCAAGGCTCGCTACCTGGATGTCTCCGAAGCCGAATACCAGTCCGCCGTCCACGCTTTCGCCGAGGAGCAGAAATGAGTACAGCATCGCTAGGCGATTCCGTGAGGGGTGGCGGCCGGGAGACGGGCGGGCGCATTACCCGTGCTGAAATCTGCGTCGTCGCCGCCGCGGAGATCTTCCGCGGAGCCGGTGAGATCATGGCGAGCCCGATGTCGACGGTCACCACCATCGGCGCCCGGCTGGCCCGGCTCACCTTCGAGCCCGATCTGCTGCTGTCCGACGGCGAGGCGCTGTTCTTCGCCGAGGTTCCGGCGATCGGCGCGAAAGCGCCGGTGGAGGGCTGGATTCCGTTCTCCAAGGTGTTCGACGTGGTCGCCTCCGGCCGTCGGCACGTGGTGATGGGCGCCAACCAGATCGACCGGTTCGGCAACCAGAACCTGTCGGCCTTCGGTCCGCTGCAGCAGCCGACCCGGCAGATGTTCGGTGTGCGCGGCGCGCCGGGCAACACCATCAACCACGCCACCAGCTACTTCGTGCCCCGGCACAACAAGCGGGTGTTCGTCGATCAGGTCGACATCATCTCCGGAATCGGTTACGACCGTATCGATCCCGAGAACCCGGCCTACCGCTTCCACCACCTGCACCGGGTGGTGACCAACCTGGGCGTGTTCGACTTCAACGGTCCCGACCACACCCTGCGCGCGCTGTCGCTGCATCCGGGCGTGAGCGCCGACGAGGTCGCCGAGAACACCTCCTTCGAGGTCGCCGAGCTCGGCACCGCGGGCGAGACCAGGCTGCCCACCGAGGAAGAGCTGCGGATCATCCGAACCGTGCTCGATCCCAAGGGTTTCCGGGAGAAGGAAGTGGCGGCGTGAGCGGTCAGCGGCCGGAGGCGGCAGCGGAGCGTAACCACGCAGGCCGCCCGAGCACGCCGAGAGGAGACAGCGTGCGCGCGCGGCTGCGGACTCCGCTGACCGAGCTGGTCGGGATCGAGCATCCGGTCGTGCAGACCGGCATGGGCTGGGTCGCCGGTCCGCGCTTGGTCGCGGCCACGGCCAACGCGGGCGGGCTCGGCATCCTGGCCTCGGCCACGATGACCTTCGAGGAGCTCGAGGCGGCGATCGCCAAGACCAAGTCGCTCACCGACAAGCCGTTCGGCGTGAACATCCGTGCCGACGCGACCGATGCCACCGAGCGCATCGAGCTGCTCATCCGGGAGCAGGTGCGGGTCGCCTCCTTCGCGCTCGCGCCGAAGCAGGACCTCATCGCCAAGCTCAAAGACGCCGGTGTCGTGGTGGTTCCGTCGATCGGCGCGGCCAAGCACGCGGTGAAGGTGGCCTCCTGGGGCGCCGACGCGGTGATCGTGCAGGGCGGCGAGGGCGGTGGGCACACCGGCCCGGTCGCCACGACGCTGCTGCTGCCCTCGGTGCTCGACGCGGTCGACATCCCGGTGGTCGCGGCGGGCGGTTTCTTCGACGGTCGCGGCCTGGCCGCCGCGCTGTCCTACGGTGCGGCAGGCGTCGCCATGGGCACCCGCTTCCTGCTGACCCAGGAGAGCACCGTCCCGGAGGCCGTGAAGCAGGAGTACCTGGCGCGCGGTCTGCAGGACACGGTGGTCTCGGTGAAGGTCGACGGCATGCCGCACCGGATGCTGAACACCGAACTGGTCGAGAAGCTGGAGCATTCCGGCGGCTGGCGCGGCCTGTCCGCGGCGGTCGGCAACGCGGCCAAGTTCAAATCCATGACCGGCATGAAGTGGTCGACGCTGATGCGCGACGGCCTGGCGATGCGCAAGACCAAGGACCTCAGCTGGTCCCAGGTCGTGATGGCCGCGAACTCGGCGATGCTGACCAAGGCCGGTCTCGTCGAGGGCCGCACGGATGCGGGCGTGCTGCCCGCGGGCCAGGTCACCGGCATCATCGACAGCCTGCCGACCGTGGCCGAGCTGATCGACGGGATCGTCACCGACGCCGTCGCCCGGATCGAGGCGATCTCGGCGCTGACCGTCGAGTCCGCGTCCGAGGCCCACTGACCGGAGCCGGAAAACGGCTCCACCCCGAAGCTCGCCCCGATCGACGGCCCAGAGCCAACCGTCGGTCACACGGGGCGACCGAACACCGGACCCGGTGCCGCACTCACGAGGTGCGCATCGGGTCCGGTGCTTTTTCGGCGGGACGTTGTCCGGGTCTCGTGGTCACGACACGGGCTCGAAGGCGCTGCCGACGGCGCCCGGTCGCCTAGAATTTGCCGGACATCGACACCGTGGCGGGAGGTCGCGCGAATGCCGGATATGAGCGGCAGGTCCGGGCCTCGCCGATGCGGTATGCGCGATGATTGCCACCCTTGTCGCCGCCTCGTCGGCCCGCGTCCGCCTCGTCGCCGATACCGATCCGGAGGAGTAGCGCGATGACAGCCTCGGAACAGACAGCGACGAAGAAGATGCCGTTGCTGACCTTGTCGGCGATGGTGGTCGGCTCCATGGTCGGCGCGGGCGTCTTCTCGCTACCGCGCAACTTCGGGCAGGCCACCGGCGGATTCGGCGCGATCATCGCCTGGACGATCGCGGGCACCGGAATGCTGATGCTGGCGTTCGTCTTCCAGGCGCTGGCCGTGCGCAAACCAGACCTCGACGCCGGTGTCTACGCCTACGCCAAGGCCGGCTTCGGTGAGTACCTCGGCTTCTTCTCCGCGTTCGGATACTGGGCCAGCGCCTGTGTCGGCAATGTCAGCTACTGGGTGCTGATCAAGTCCACCCTCGGGCAGGTGCTGCCCATCTTCGGCGAGGGCAACACCGTTCCCGCGGTGCTGCTGTCGACGGTGTGCATCTGGGCCTTCCATTTCATGGTGCTGCGCGGGGTCCAGGAGGCCGCCGCCATCAACCAGATCGTCACCGTGGCCAAGCTGGTGCCGATCCTGGTGTTCATCGTGGTGCTGCTGTTCTTCTTCGACCCCGGTGTCTTCGCCGACAACTTCTGGGGCGGCGACGCGTATTCCGAATCGCTGGTCGAACAGGTGCGTTCGACGATGCTGGTGACGGTCTTCGTGTTCCTCGGCATCGAGGGCGCGAGCGTGTACTCCAGGTACGCGCGCAAGCGCGAGGACATCGGCCGCGCCACTGTGCTCGGATTCCTCAGCGTGCTCGCCATTTTCGCGTCGGTGACCATGGTGTCGTTCGGCATCATGCCGCGTGACGAACTCGCCGCGGTGCAGCAGCCGTCGATGTCGCCGGTCTTCGAATCCGCCGTCGGCACCTGGGGCGCCTGGTTCATCAGCATCGGACTGATCATCTCGGTCCTCGGCGCCTACCTGGCCTGGACGCTGATGGCCGCCGAAGTGTTGTTCGTGGCGGCGAAAGACCGGGACATGCCGTCTTTCCTGGCCCGGGTCAACAACGCCGATGTGCCGGTGATCGCGCTGATCTTCACCACCGTGCTGATCCAGCTCGTGCTGATCACCACGCTGTTCTCCGACGACGCGTTCACCTTCACCCTCAAGCTGTGCAGTTCGCTGTCGCTGGTGCCGTACCTGCTTGCCGCGGCCTACGCGCTCAAGCTCGCCTACACCAGGGAGACCTACGAGCAGATCGAACCGGACAACCGCACCAAAGAGCTCGTCATCGCCTTCGTCGCCACCTTCTACACCGCGTTCATGCTCGTCGCGGCCGGACTCGAATTCCTGCTGCTGTCCTGCATCATCTACGCGCCAGGCACCATCTTGTTCGCCCTGACCCGTCGCGAGGCGGGCAAGCGGGTCTTCTCGCCCTGGGAGGCGGCTCTGTTCGCCGCCGTCGCCCTCGGCGCCGTCATCGGCATCGTCGGCCTGGCGACCGGCGCCATCTCGATCTGAGTCCGCCCGATCCGAGGAGCAGAAATGACTGGAACCCCCGCCACCGCGTTCGGCGTCCATTCCGAAGTCGGCACGCTGCGCAAGGTGCTGGTGTGCGCGCCCGGCCTGGCCCACGAGCGGCTCACTCCGACCAATTGCGATGACCTGCTCTTCGACGATGTGCTGTGGGTGCAGAACGCCAAACGCGACCACTTCGACTTCATGACCAAGATGCGCGACCGCGGCGTCGAGGTGGTCGAACTCCACAATCTGCTCGCCGAAACCCTCGCCGTGCCCGGCGCGAAGGACTGGATTCTCGATCGCAAGATCGTGGCCAACGAGGTCGGGCTCGGACTGATCGACGACACCAGGGCCTACCTGGAGTCGGTCGACGACCGCACCCTGGCGACCTACCTTCTCGGCGGACTCGCGACCGCGGACCTGCCCGCCGAATTCCGTTCCGGTTACCTGGCGCTGGCGCGCGAGCAGAGCGGGGTCCGCGAGTATCTGATGCCGCCGCTGCCGAACACGCTCTACACCCGCGACACCACCTGCTGGCTCTACGGCGGCGTCACGCTCAATCCGCTCTACTGGCCCGCCCGGCACGACGAAACGCTGCTGATGGCCGCGATCTACGCCTTCCATCCCGACTTCACCGGCGCGAAGGTCTGGTGGGGCGATCCCGAACAGGATTGGGGGCTGGCCACTTTCGAGGGCGGCGACGTGATGCCCGTCGGCAACGGGGTGGTCCTGATCGGGATGAGCGAACGGACGTCCCGGCAGGCGATCACCCAGGTCGCCGCGTCGCTGTTCGAGGCGGGCGCCGCCGAGCGGGTGATCGTGGCCGGAATGCCGAAGCTGCGCTCGGCGATGCATCTCGACACCGTGTTCACCTTCGCCGACCGCGACCTGGTCACGGTCTACCCCGACATCGTCTACGGCATCCACCCGTTCTCCCTGCGGCCCAGCGACCGCGCCCCCGGTGTCGAGGTGATCGAGGAGACCGCACCGTTCCTCGATGTGGTGGCCGATTCGCTGAACCTGCCGAAGCTGCGGGTGGTCGAGACCGGCGGCGGCTACTACGCCAACGAACGCCAGCAGTGGGACAGCGGCAACAACCTGGTCGCCGTCGAACCCGGTGTCGTCTTCGCCTACGACCGCAACACCCACACCAATTCGGCCCTGCGCAAGGAAGGTGTCGAGGTGATCAGCATCGTCGGCGCCGAACTGGGCCGCGGCCGCGGCGGCGGACACTGCATGACCTGCCCGCTGATCCGCGACGCCGTCGAGTTCTGAGCGGGGCGATCAGCGCGGGCGCACCTCGACGCGGTTGTCGTGGAACACCGCGCCGCCGCCGTAGTCCGAATCCCGTTCGGCGATGGTCGCGTTGACGGTGGCGCCGTCGGTGAACTTGGCCCAGCGGCCCTTGGTCGTCGCGGCGACGCCCGGCCTGACCCGGTCCGACACCTCGGCCACCGCCTCGAACGCGCCGCGCGCGTTGGACACCAGCACCGCGGCACCGTCGGTGATGTCGCGGGCGGCGGCGTCGTCGGGGTGCAGGGTGATCGTGGAATCGCCTGCTCGGCGGCGTAATTCGGGGTTGCTGCCGAACGAGGTATTGAGGAAGTAGTGCGAGGCGGCGGAGATCAGGACCAGCCCGTCGCCCTTGTCGGCCGGTGGCGTGTAGTCCGGCAACGGGTCATGTCCGGCCAGTTCGGCTCGCGTGGAGACGAATTGCAGCTTGTCCGCCGGGACCGAACCGGGCTGAATCTTCAGGAATCCGTCGGCCCTGAGCCGGTCGAGGTCGTGGCCCTTCAACAGCTGCCTGGCCAGTTCCTCGTCGGAGTCGTACAGCGCGGGTTCGGTGAGGCCGAGGCGATGCGAGAGCCTGCGGAAAGTCTCGGTGGTGGACAGGCATTCGCCCGGCGGTTCGACGGCGGGCTCGTTCCAGACCAGGTAGAGGTGGCCGTAGCCCGCGATGACATCGAGGTGTTCGGGCTGCATCGTGGCCGGCAGCACGATGTCGGCGTAGTCGACGGTGTCGGTGGCGAAATGCTCGAGCACCACGGTGAACAGGTCGTCGCGGGAGAGGCCTTCGATCGCCCTGCGCTGGTCGGGGTTCGAGCCGACCGGGTTGGCGCCGATCACGAACAGCGCCTTGACCGGCGGATCGTCGGTCTCGAGCAGAGCTTCGCCGAGGCGGGTCATCGACAGCGTGCGGACCGGGTGCGGCAGGAGATCGTCGCGAACCAGCGCCGCGTCGTCGAGCCGGAAATGCCCACTCGTCGAATAGTGCAGTCCACCACCGGGAATCGCCCAGTCACCGGTGACACCCGGCAGGCAGGCGAGCACCCGCAGCGCCATCCCGCCGCCGGCATGGCGCTGCATGCCCTGGGAGGCACGGATGGCGGTCGGCCTGGTGCGGGCGATCCGCTCACCGAGCGCGACGATCTGTTCCTGCGGTACGCCGGTGATCGCGGCGGTGCGCTCCGGGGTGAATTCCGTGATGCGGTCGCGGAATTCGGGCCAGCCCTCGGTGTGCTCGGCGATGAACCGCTCGTCCTGCGCGCCGAGCGAGACGATGACATGCAGCAGGCCCAGTGCCAGCGCGGCGTCGGTGCCGGGCAGCGGGGCGATGTGCTCGTCGCAGCGTTCGGAGGTCTTGGTGCGCACCGGGTCGATCGAGACCAGGTAGGCGCCGCTGTCCTGCACGAACTTCCACAGGTGGTGACCGGAGGTGAGCGGGTTGGTGCCCCACAGCAGGATCAGCTTCGACCTCGCGAAGTCCTCGGGGTCCATGCCGCCGGAGGTGCCGAGCGTGTAGCGCAGCCCCGTGCCGCCCGCGACCGAGCAGATCGTCGCGGCGTGATGCGAGGCGCCGAGCACGTTGAACATTCGCCGGCCGGGATAGCCCTCCAGGCCCTGCAGGTAGCCGAGGCTGCCGGTGCCGTGGAACGGCCAGATCGCCTCGGCGCCGAACCCGGCGACGATGCCGGTGAGCCGCGTGGCGATCTCGTCGAGCGCCTCGTCCCAGCTGATCCGCTCGAATCGGCCGGAGCCCTTCGGTCCCACCCGGCGCAGCGGATAGCGCAGCCGGTCCGGTGACCCGACCTGCTCGAGATACCGATTCACCTTGACGCACAGCGCGCCACGGGTCACCGGATGGTCCTTGTTGCCCCGCAGCCCGGTGGCTTTCCCGTCCTCGACGGTCACCACCCACGAGCATGCGTCCGGGCAGTCGAGCGGGCACGCGCCGAGCACCTTCACCCGGCCCATCGTAGGCCCGGCCGGGCCGGTCCGGCATCAGGAGCGGATCGAGCGCAGGCACTGCCGGGGTTGGTTCGGCGGCAGCTTGGCCACCGACGAACGTGGGCCGACGACGTGTGCGGTCGTCGGCTCCACGCCGATCGGAAGTGCCTGGCTACGCGCCCAGCCGCTCGATGATGGTCACGTTCGCCGTGCCACCGCCCTCGCAGATGGTGAGCAGGCCGTAGCGGCCGTTCACCCGCTCCAGCTCGTTGAGCAGCGTGGCGAACAGCTTGGCGCCGGTCGCGCCGAGCGGGTGACCGAGTGCGATGGCACCGCCGTTGACGTTCACCTTCGCCGGATCGGCGCCGATCTCCTTGATCCAGGCCAGCACCACGGGAGCGAAGGCCTCGTTGATCTCGATGACATCGATGTCGTCGATGGTCAGGCCGGTCTTCTCCAGCGCCCACTGAGTGGCCGGGATCGGCGCGCTGAGCATGAAGATCGGGTCGGCGCCACGCGCGCTGACGTGATGGATGCGGGCGCGCGGGGTGAGGCCGTATTCCTTGACCGCCCACTCCGAGGCGAGCAGCGTGGCGCTGGCGCCGTCGGAGATCTGGCTGGCGACCGCCGCGGTGAGCGGGCTGCCCTCCGACAGCGGCTGCAGCGCCGCCATCTTCTCCAGGCTGGTCTCGCGCGGACCCTGGTCGACGGTGAAGTCGCCGACCGGCACGATCTCGTTGTCGAAGCGGCCCTCGGCGATGGCGGTCCTGGCGCGCTCATGGCTCTGCAGCGCCCAGCGCTCCATGTCCTCGCGGCTGATGCCCCACTTCTCGGCGATCATCTCGGCGCCCTTGAACTGGGAGACCTCGCCGGTGCCGTAGCGCGAGTCCCAGCCCTTGGCGCCGATGAACGAGGACTCGAAGCCGTACGGCTTGGCCGCGAGCATGGCGGCGCCGATCGGGATGGCGCTCATGTTCTGCACGCCGCCGGCCACGATGACCTCGGCGGTACCGCTCATGATGGCCTGCGCGCCGAAGTTGATCGCCTGCTGGCTGGAACCGCACTGCCGGTCGACGGTGACGCCGGGCACCTCCTCGGGGTATCCCGCGACCAGCCACATGGTGCGGCCGATGTTGCCCGCCTGCGGGCCGAGGTTGTCGACACAGCCCACGATCACGTCGTCGACGATCGCCGGGTCGATGCCGGTGCGCTCGACGAGACCACGCAGCGCGGCCGCGCCGAGATCGGCGGAGTGCACCTCGGCCAGCGCGCCACCGCGCTTGCCGACCGCGGTACGCACCGCATCGATCACATAGGCCTCCCGTAGTGGGGCGTAGGGGCGGCGCTCGGCGGATGCGGTCATGATGGAACTCCTATTTCGCGGTGCTCCCGGGCACGGTCAGCCCGTCGAGCACGATGGTGAGATATTGCTGGGCAAGGCTTTGCACGGTGATCGGGCCACCGGGGGTGTACCAGCGGACCGCGACCCACACGGTGTCGCGCAGGAAGCGGAACGCCAGTTCCACGTCGAGTTCGGGACGGAAGCTGCCGTCGGCGACACCGGCGGTGAGCACCTTGTGCCACAGCTCCCGGAACTCGGTGTTGAAGTCGCGGATGTAGCCGAAACGTTCGACGTCGCGCAGGTTCTTGGCCTCGGCCTGGTAGATGGCGACCGCGGCGTGATGCCGGTCGAAGGCCTCGTAGGAGGCGATCACCAAGGCTTCCAAGGTCTCTCGCGAGCTGAGCCCGGCGGCCGCGATCTCGCGATAGCGGCCGAACAGGTCGTCGAGGAAGCCGCGCAGGATCTCGTCGACCATCGACTCCTTGGAGTCGAAGTGGTGGTAGAGGCTGCCGGAGAGGATCCCCGCCGAGTCGGCGATGTCACGCACGGTGGTGGCACGCAGTCCACGTTCGGCGAACAGGTTCGCGGCGAGGTCCAGGAGTTCGTCGCGGCGAGTACGTTTCACGGTGTCGGATGCGGTCACAACGTCATCCTACAACCAAGCATTTGCTTGGTTCGCGGAAACTCCGCACGCTCGCGCCCGCTCATCATGCGCGCTGACTACTCACCGAGACCACCTCACCGGTCAGGTACGAGGTGTAGTCACTGGCCAGCATGGCGATCGTCGCCGCGACTTCCCAAGGCTCGGCCGCGCGGCCGAAGGCCTCGCGTTCACTGAGCGCGTCGAGCAGCTCCGAGGAACTGACCTTGTCCAGGAACGGATGCCGCGCGATGCTCGGCGCGACGGCGTTGATCCGAACACCGAACTCGGCGGCTTCCACCGCGCTGCACCTGGTCAGCGCCATCACGCCCGCCTTGGCCGCGGCGTAGTGCGCCTGGCCGTGCTGGGCGCGCCAGCCGAGCACGCTGGCGTTGTTGACGATCACGCCGCCATGGCCGGCGGACCGGAAGTACCCGAGCGCGGCACGGGTGCAGCGGAAAGTGCCGGTCAGGGTGATGTCGAGGACCTGATCCCACTGCTCGTCGGTCATGTCGACCACCGGCGTCTCGCCGCCGAGGCCCGCGTTGTTGACCATGATGTCGATCCGGCCGAGTTCGGCGGCGGCATCGGTGAGCAGCTGGTTCACCTGCGCGGTGTCGCGGACATCGCAGACCACCGCGCCGACCTTGCGCTCGGGGAATTCCTTGGCGAGCAGCTCGGCGGTCTCGGTGAGCCTGCGCTCGTGCCAGTCGGAGACGACGACGTCAGCGCCCTCTTCCAGCAGCCTGCGGGCGGTGGCCGAGCCGATGCCGGTGCCCGCCGCGGCGGTGATGACGGCCTTGCGGCCGGTCAGCAGGCCGTGGCCGGGGATGGACGGAGGCGGGACGGACAGCGGGCCGGTCACGGGCGGGCCTCCCGCGGCAGGCCGAGCACACGCTCGGCGATGATGTTGCGCTGCACTTCGTTCGAACCTCCATAGATCGTGTCGGCGCGGCTGAACAGGTACAGCCGCTGCCATGCGGTCATGTCTGGGTTGTCTTCGGGGCCGAGGACCAGCCCGGCGGCGCCCTGCACCGCCATGGCGAGTTCGCCGAGTCCGCGATGCCAGTTGCCCCACAACAACTTCGAGACCGACGCGCCACCGGCATCGTCGACGTCCTCGCTCATGGTGCGCAGCGCGTGCGCGCGCAGTACCCGAAGGCCGACCCAGGCGTTGTCGATGCGCTCGGCGATCAGCGGGTCGTCCGCCGCGCCGGTCCGCCGGGCCAGTGCCTCGATGTCGGCGAGTTCGCGGGCGAAGCGGATCTGCTGGCCGAGCGTGGAGATGCCACGCTCGAAGGTCAGCGTCCCCATGGCGATGCGCCAGCCGTCGCCCGGCTCGCCGACGACCAGGCCCGCCTCGGTGACGGCGTCGTCGAAGAACACCTCGTTGAATTCGGAGGTGCCGGTGAGCTGCTCGATCGGGCGCACCTCGATGCCCGGCTGATTCATCGGCACCAGGAGGTAGGACAGGCCCTTGTGCCTGCTCGACCCCTTCTCGGTGCGCGCGATGACGAAGCACCAGTCGGCGACGTGCGCGAGCGAGGTCCAGATCTTCTGGCCGTTGATCACCCAGCGGTCGCCGTCCAGGCGCGCGGTGGTGCTCACCGCGGCCAGGTCGGAGCCTGCGCCCGGTTCGGAGTAGCCCTGGCACCACAGCTCGCTCACCGAGCGCACGCCCGGCAGGAAGCGCTTCTTCTGCTCTTCGGTGCCGAAGGCCAGCAGGGTCGGGCCGAGCAGTTCCTCGCCCACGTGCGAGACCCGCGCGGGCGCGTCGGCCTTCGCGTACTCCTCGTGGAAGATGACCTGCTGGCGCACGCTGGCGCCGCGGCCGCCCCATTCGACCGGCCAGCCCAGGCAGGTCCAGCCCGCCGCGGCGAGGTGCCGGTCCCAGGCCAGCCGCTCTTCGAAGAACTCGTGCTCGCGCCCCGGCCCGCCGGTGCCACGCAGGTCACGGAACTCCCCGGCCAGGTTTTCGGCCAGCCAGTCGCGTATTTCCGCGCAAAACTCCGCGTCGGAGGTCGCGGTATCGGAATCTGAGGTCTGGATCACGCCCACGCCGGTAGGATAACCTACCAAGCACTTGCTTTGTTAGCCGATTGGTGAGGACCCCGTGACAACCCCTGCACAGACCACCCCGCAGGCACTGCGAGACGTCGCCGCGGCGCATCCGCACGAGCCGGCCCTGATCGACGGCGCGACCCGCCTGACCTGGGCCGAGCTACTCGACCAGGTCCGGATCGCGGCGCGCGCGCTGATCGCCCGCGGCATCGCCCCCGGTGACCGGGTCGCGATGTGGGCGCCCAATACCCACCACTGGGTGATTGCGGCGCTGGCCGCGCACTCGGTCGGCGCCGCTCTGGTTCCGCTCAACACCCGCTATGTCGCCGCCGAGGCGGCCGACGTGCTGGTCCGGGTGGACGCGAAGGCGCTGTTCGTCGCCGGGCCGTTCCTCGGGCGCGATCGCGCGGCCGAACTGCGCGCGGCGGCGCCGGAACTGAAGATCGGCACCGTCGTGGTGATTCCGGTCGAGGGCGACTCCCCCGCCGACGACGCGTCGCTGACCTGGTCGGCGCTGCTCGACCTGGCCGACACCGTCTCCGCCGAGGCGGGCGAGGAACGGGCGAACGCGGTCTCCCCCGACGACATCTCCGACATCCTGTTCACCTCCGGCACCACCGGCCGCAGCAAGGGCACGCTCGTCGCGCACCGGCAGGCACTGGGCGTCGTGCGCGGCTGGGTCGAGTGCTCGACGCTGCGCACGGGCGATCGCTACCTGATGATCCCGCCGTTCTTCCACAACTTCGGCTACAAGGCGGGCATTCTCGCCTGCCTGGTCACCGGGGCCACGATCGTGCCGCAGGCCACCTTCGACGTGCCCGCAGCGCTGGCGCTGATCGAGTCCGAGCGGATCACCGTGCTGACCGGTCCGCCGACGATCTACCAGACCATCCTCGAGCATCCCCAGCGTGGCGAGCGCGACCTGTCGTCGTTGCGGGTGGCGGTGACCGGCGCGGCGACGGTGCCGGTGGTGCTGATCGAGCGGATGCGCGACGATCTCGACTTCGAGGTGGTCATCACCGCCTACGGCCTGTCCGAGTCGGCCGGTTTCGGCACCATGTGCCGACCCGACGACGACGCGGCCACCATCGCCAACACCTGCGGCGGGCCGATCGCCGACTTCGAACTGCGCCTGTCCGAGGCCGGCGAGGTACTGCTGCGCGGCCCCAACGTGATGCTCGGCTATCTCGACGATCCCGAGGCCACCGCCGAGGCGATCGACGCCGACGGCTGGCTGCACACCGGCGACATCGGCATCGTCGACGAGCGTGGCTACCTGAAGATCACCGACCGGCTCAAGGACATGTACATCACCGGCGGGTTCAACGTGTACCCCGCCGAGATCGAGCAGACCCTGGCCCGGCTCGACGGCGTCGCCGAGTCGGCGGTCATCGGTGTGCCGGACGAGCGGATGGGCGAGGTCGGCAAGGCGGTCGTCGTCCGGCGGGCAGGCTCGACGCTGACAGAGGACGAGGTGATCGCCTTCGCCGCATCCACATTGGCCAATTTCAAAGTGCCCCGGCTCGTGGAGTTCCGCGACCAGCTGCCCTACAGCGCGGCGGGCAAGGTGCTCAAGCGTGAGCTACGTGAGGAGAAGTCGTGAGTCCCGAAACCGAAACCGAGGTCGTCACCTACGAGGTGCGCGGGTCGGTCGCCGTGGTCACCATGAACCGGCCCGAGTTCCGTAACGCGCAGAACTCGAAGATGACCTACGCCCTCGACGCCGCGTTCGTGCGGGCCGTCGAGGACCCCGAGGTCAAGGTGATCGTGCTGGCGGGCAACGGGAAACACTTCAGCGCGGGCCACGACATCGGCACGCCGGGGCGCGACCACGATGTGCACTACGAGAACAAGGCCGCGCTGTGGTGGGACCACGTCGACCGCGCGGGCGGCGATCAGCGCTTCGCCCGCGAGTCCGAGGTGTACCTGGGCATGTGCCGCCGCTGGCGGGAGATCCCCAAGCCGACCGTCGCGATGGTGCAGGGCGCCTGCATCGCCGGCGGGCTGATGCTGGCCTGGGTGTGCGATCTGATCGTCTGCTCCGATGACGCGTTCTTCTCCGATCCCGTTGTCCGGATGGGCATTCCGGGTGTGGAGTACTTCGCGCATCCGTGGGTGATGGGTCCGCGCGCCGCCAAGGAGTTCCTGTTCACCGGTGACCGGTTCGACGCTGCCCAGGCCAAGGAGTGGGGCATGGTCAACCGGGTCGTGCCGCGCGCGGAACTCGAGTCCGAGGTGATGGCGCTGGCCGAGAAGATCTCCGCCATGCCGCAATTCGGGCTCGCGCTCACCAAGAAGGCCGTCAACCAGGCCGAAGACCTGATGGGAATGCGCTCCGGGATGGATTCGGTCTTCGGGCTGCACCATTTCGCGCACGCGCACAATGCCGAAGTCGGCGCCGATTCGCTCGGCGGGATGACCGCCCGCTCGATGAAGGGCGCCGCGACCGAACAGAACGGGACGAAGTAAGTGGACCTCGAGATCGACCCGGCAGTACGGGAGTTCCAGCTGGAGGTGCGCGAGTTCCTCGCCGCCAACGTCCCCAGCGAACCACTGCCGTCCATGGACACCGCGGCGGGCTTCGAAGCCCATCGCGCCTGGGAGGCCACGCTGGCCGAGGCTCGCCTCTCGGCGGTGTCGTGGCCCACCGAGTACGGCGGCCGCGACGCCTCCATCCTCGAGTGGGTGCTGTTCGAGCAGGAGTACTACGCGGCGGGTGCGCCGGGGCGCGTCGCCCAGAACGGCATCTTCCTGCTCGCGCCGACCCTGTTCGAGCACGGCACCGAGGAGCAGCTGGCCCGGATCCTGCCGCGGATGGCGCGCGGTGACGACATCTGGGCGCAGGCCTGGTCCGAGCCCGAATCCGGCAGCGACCTGGCGAGCCTGCGCTCGACCGCGCGGCGCACCGAGGGCGGCTGGATCCTCAACGGCCAGAAGACCTGGAGCTCGCGCGCCACCTTCGCGGATTGGGCCTTCGGCCTGTTCCGCAGCGATCCCGAGGCGCAGCGTCATCACGGCCTGACCTACGTGATGTTCCCGCTCTCCGCCGACGGCGTGAGCGTGCGGCCGATCCCGCAGCTCGACGGCGAGCCCGGGTTCGCCGAGATCTTCCTCGACGACGTCTTCGTCCCCGATCGCGACGTCATCGGCGCGCCGAACGAGGGCTGGCGGGTCGCGATGGCGACCTCGAGCAACGAGCGCGGCCTGTCGCTGCGCAGCCCCGGCCGCTTCAGCGCGACCGCGCAGCGGCTGATCGACCTGTGGACCGAGACGACCGAACCCACCGACACCGCCGCGCGCAATGCCGTGGTGGACGCCTGGATCGGTAGCGAGGCCTACCGCCTGCACACCTTCGGCACCGTCACCCGGCTGACCGACGGCGGTCAGCTCGGCGCGGAATCCTCGATCACCAAGGTGTACTGGTCCGAACTCGACATCGCCATGCACCAGACGGCGCTCGACCTGCTCGGCCCCGCCGCCGAGCTGACCGGCAAGTGGACCGAAGGCTACCTGTTCTCGCTGTCGGGCCCGATCTACGCGGGCACCAACGAGATCCAGCGCAACATCATCGCCGAGCGCATCCTCGGCCTGCCGCGGGAGAGCAAGCGATGACCGTCGACGCACCGGGCGCCTTCGCCCGTCCGAGCACAGGAGGCCTGCGATGAAGTTCGCCCTCAGCACCGAACAACTCGATTTCGCCGCCGAACTGCGCAAGGTCCTCGACGCCGCGCAGGTGCCGACGGCGACCCGCGCGTGGGCCGCGGGCGACACCGCCAAGGGCACGGCCGTCCTGCGCCAGGTCGCCGAGGCAGGCGTGTTCGGGCTCGTCGTCGCCGACGAGTACGACGGCGCCGACGCGACCGCGGTCGATCTCGTCGTCGCGCTGGTCGAGCTCGGCCGGGCCGGCGTGCCCGGCCCGGTCACCGAATCCGCGGCGGTGATTCCGGCCCTGCTGCAACGTCTTCCGGACGCGACCGCCGCCCAGCGGTGGCTGCCCGCGCTGGCGGGCGGTGGGCTGCTCGGCACCATCGCGCTCACCGACACGGGCACGCTGCCCGGCATCGCGCTCGACGCCGACACCGCCGACCTCGTGCTGCTCGCGACGGGCGACCGGGTCTCGCTCGGCGTGCGCACCGACGCACCCGGCGACCCGTTGCGGTCGATCGACCCGGCGCGCAGGCTGTCCCCGGTCGGCGCGGGCGAACTGGTGGCCGACGACGCCGCCGACGCCATCTCCTACGCCGTCGATCTGGGTGTTCTCGCGACCGCGGCGCAGCTGCTCGGCGCGGGCCGCGCGCTGCTGGACCAAACCACCACCTATGCCAAGCAGCGCAAGCAGTTCGGCCGCGCGATCGGCGAATTCCAGGCGGTCAAGCAGCAGCTCGCCGACGTGCTGATCGCGCTGGATCTGGCCGAGCCGCTGCTCTACCGCGCCGCCCTCACGCTGGACTCCGACGATCGCGCCCGCGATGTGTCGGCGGCCATCGTGGCCTGCGGCGATGCCGCCCACCGCGCATCCCGCGCCGGTCTGCAGGTGCACGGCGCGATCGGCTACACCGCCGAATGCGACCTGTCGCTGTGGATCACCAGGGTGGCGGCCCTGCGCACCGCCTGGGGCACCGCCGATTTCCACCGCGGCCGCATCGCGGACGCGCTGCGCGCGGCCGAACCCGCGGCGGTCTGAGGCGAGCGGATGCCACTCCCCGTACCCACCGACGCGGTGACCACCACCGACTCTGCCGAGGAACCCCATGTCATCGAATGAACTACTCGAATTCCGCACCTCCGTCCGCGCCCTGCTGGCCAAGCACGCCACGCCCGCCGCGGTGCGCGCGGCCATGGACACCGACCTCGGGTACGACCCGAAGCTGTGGACCATGCTGTGCGAGCAGGTCGGTGTCGCCGCGCTCGCGGTGCCCGAGGAATGGGGTGGCGCCGGCGCCGGGCTGGTCGAATCGCTGATGGTGGTGGGCGAATTGGGCCGCACCCTGGCCGGGGTGCCGATGCTCGGGTCGGCCGTGCTCGGGGTGCAGGCGATCCTGAACTCGGGTGACGAGCAGGCCTGCGCTCGGCTGCTGCCGGATCTGGCCGAGGGTTCGCGCACGGCGGCGCTGTGCTGGGCCGACGCCGGCGGCTGGGACTCCGCGGGCGTGCGCGCGAGCGACGGGAAGCTCACCGGCGCAGCGCATTACGTGCTGCACGGTGCCCAGGCCGATCTGCTGCTCGTCCTCACCGACGACGGCCTGTTCGAGACAACGGCCGACGCTCCCGGCGTGGTCGTCGCCCCGACGCCGGGCCTCGACCCCACCCGCAAGCTGGCCGTCATCACCTTCACCGACACCCCGGCGATGCGGATCGGCTCGGGCGACCCCGCCGCCCTGCGGACACGCCTGCGCGAGATCGCGTGGGCCGCACTCGCCGCAGAGCAGGTCGGCGCCGCGAGGCACTGCCTGGAGATGACCGTCGAATACACGGCCTCGCGGGTGCAGTTCGGCAGGCCGATCGGCAGTTTCCAGGCGCTCAAGCACCGGATGGCCGATATGTACGTGCTGGTGGAGTCGGCCGAGTCGACCGCGCTGGCGGCGGCGCAGGCCGTGGCCGAGAACAGTGACTCGGCCGCCGAGGACGTCTACGTCGCCCGTAAGCATTGCACCCAGGCCTTCTCCCACGTGGCCGCCGAGACGATCCAGTTGCACGGCGGCATCGCCATCACCTGGGAACACGACGCCCACCTCTATTTCAAGCGGGCACACGCCACCGCCGAGCTCTTCGGCACCGGCCGCCGTCCGGTCGCGGCTGCCTGACCGCGCCCATCGAAAGCCCTGGTCGCGCCCCCGCGGCCGGGGCTTTCGGCGTGTTGTGCGAGATGTCACCAGCCCCGAGTCGCCGATCGCTGGGTTTAGATAGTTAGCTTATGCAATAATATCCTTCGTGCAGCCCACAGAGCAGCCCTCCCCGGACGACATCGTGGTCGACCTGTTGGTCACTGCCGGTCGGCTCACCCGGCTCGCCGGGACGATCAGCGACGACGATCTGCCCCGCGCGGTTCTGCGCGCCCTCGCCGTGCTCGACGAACACGGTGGCCTGCGGGTCAGCGACTTCGCCCGGATCGATCGATGTTCCCAACCGGCGGCAACGGCGCTGATCGGTCGGCTCGTCGCCGACGGCTTCGCCTCCCGCACCAGAGACCCGCAGGACTCCAGGGCGGTTCTCATCGAACTGACCCCGGCGGGCCGGAACCGCCTCGTCGAGGCCAGGCGCGCCTTCGCGGCCGCCATGGCTCCCGGACTGGCCGATTTCGATCTCGATCGCCTGATCCGGCTCGACACCGACATGAACGACCTGCTGACAGCCCTGCGTGCGGTTGCCCGCGGTCATCAGTGAAGCAGGAGCGCCAGTGAGCATCCCCGAGTTGACTCGCGCCGACGACGACACCGCCGCCGCAGCCACCACCCCGTCCGGACAGCCCAAAGCCGTCTGGGCCGTCGCCTTCGCGAGCGTGATCGCGTTCATGGGCATCGGCCTCGTCGATCCCATTCTCAAGCCGATCGGCGAACAGCTGCACGCGAGCCCGTCGCAGGTCTCGCTGCTGTTCACCAGCTACATGGCAGTCACCGGTGTGGCCATGCTGATCACCGGTGTCATCTCCAGCCGCTTCGGCGCCAAGAAGACGCTGCTGTCCGGCCTGGCGATCATCGTGGTGTTCGCCGCACTGGCGGGCATGTCGAGCACGATCGGCGAGATCATCGGCTTCCGCGCGGGCTGGGGTCTGGGCAACGCGCTGTTCATCGCGACCGCGCTGGCCACCATCGTCGGCGCGGCCACCGGCGGCGTCGCCAAGGCGATCATCCTCTACGAGGCCGCGCTCGGTATCGGCATCGCGACCGGTCCACTGCTGGGTGGTCTGCTCGGCGGCATCAGCTGGCGCGGACCGTTCTTCGGTGTGTCGGTGCTGATGGCCATCGCCTTCGTCGCGATCGTCGTGCTGCTGCCCGAGATGCCCAAACCGGCCGAGCCGACCTCGATCACCGCGCCGTTCAAGGCACTGCGGCACAGGGGCCTGCTGACGGTCAGCATCACCGCGCTGCTCTACAACTTCGGCTTCTTCACCCTGCTCGCCTACACCCCGTTCCCGCTGGACATGGGTACCTACGCGATCGGCTTCATCTTCTGCGGCTGGGGCATCCTGCTCGCGCTGGCCTCGGTGTTCCTCGCGCCGAGACTGCAGGCGCGCTTCGGCACCCTGCCGATGATGGCGCTCTCGCTTGCCCTGTTCGCCGCGGATCTCGCGGTGATGGGCATGTTCGCCGAGCACAAGATCGTGCTGATCGTCGGCGTCGTCATCGCGGGCCTGTTCCTCGGCGTGAACAACACGCTGATCACCGAGGCCGTGATGATCTCCGCGCCGGTCGAGCGTTCCACCGCCTCGGCGGCCTACAGCTTCGTCCGGTTCGCCGGTGGCGCCGCGGCGCCGTGGGTGGCGGGCAAGCTCGGTGAGCACAGCGTCTCGCTGCCGTTCTGGCTCGGCGCCGCCTTCACCGCCGCCGCGGTCGCGGTCCTGTTCCTCGGCCGCAGCGCACTGGCCCACATCGACGACCACGACCCGGCCCCGCACAGCATCGAGGAAGCCCAGGCCATCACCGTCGGCGACTGAGTTCTTGGAGCGCTGGCGCGCTCGAGGTCGCGGCCCCTCCTGTCCCGCCGGTCAGGCACCGTTGCTTGCTCCTTCGTCGCCTACGCAACGGCACCTGACCGGCGGGACGGCCGCGACGGCCGACTGCGTCGGCCTGCCCTCCTCGAGGTCGGGCGGACGGGGCTGGGAATCGAGCGACGGCGCGGTCGCGGCGTAGCGTCGAGCACATGAGCGACGACAAGCGCGGGCGGGTCAGGGTCGAGCAGGCACACAAGCGCGTGCGGGCTTATCTCGACGGCAGACTGGTGGCCGACACGCTGCGGCCCCTCCTGGTCTGGGAGGTCCCCTACTACCCGACCTACTACGTCCCGCTGACCGATGTCAGAGCGGATCTGGAACCGAACGGGATCGGCGAGCACTCCCCCAGCCGTGGCGAGGGCACCGGCTACGACGTGGTGTGCGGCGGCCTGCGCGCCGACGGAGCGGCACTGCGCTACCTCGACTCACCGCTGCCCGACCTGAAAGACGCTGTCCGCCTCGACTTCGCGAGGTTCGACTGGTTCGAGGAGGACGAACCGATCTTCGTCCACCCCCGTGACCCGTATTCCCGGGTCGACATCCTTGGCAGTTCGCGCAATGTGCGGGTGGAGATCGACGGCGTCACCGTCGCCGACTCGTCCTCGCCGCGCATCCTCTTCGAAACCGGCTTGCCCGCACGGTATTACCTGCCGCTACCCGATGTCCGGATGGACCTGCTGACAGCCTCCGACACACACTCCAGGTGCCCGTACAAGGGCACCGCCGACTACTGGAACGTCCAGGTCGACGGCACCGAACACCCCGACATCGTGTGGATCTACCGCGCACCGCTGCCGGAGAGCCAGAAGATCGCGGGCCTGGCCTGCTTCTACAACGAGAAGGTCGACATCTACCTCGACGGCGTCCTCCAGGATCGCCCGCACACCCCGTTCAGCTGACTACTCGGGCACCTCGAGCACGCCCTCGTCGACCGCCCATTTGATGGACTTCTCCAGCGACGGACACGATTCCGGCCTGCCCGGTCGCGCGCCGTGCGCACTGAGCTGGGCGAAGACCGGGCAGTGCGTGTCCGGCGGTTCGGTCCACTGCACCGAAGTCTGGTGCGCGCTGGACTTGCGCACCAGGACCTCGGCCTGGCAGGCCTGACACCGCAGCGGTGTCAGGCCCTCGTCCAGGTAGCGCTGCTTGTCGACCGTGGTCTGGGCCCGCACCGCGGCCTGCCGCACGGGCTGATCGGCGAAGTCGGGTGCCTTGGCCCAGGTCGGTGGCATGGTTACACGCCCGCTTCGGCTTCTGTCTCGGCCTTGCGGCGCAGGTTCTCCGCCACCTCGGCCTCCCACGCCTGGTTGGCCTTGGTGGTGTCGACCTCGAACTCGAAGCGCTGGGTCATCTTCTCGGTGACATCGGCGATATCGACGTAGAACTGCTCGTACCAGCGGCGCAGCTGGTAGACCGGGCCGTCCTCCTCGCACAGCAGCGGATTCTCGACCTTGGACTTGTGCTTCCAGATCTCGACGTCCTGCAGGAAGCCGTCGCCGAAGAACTCGGTCATCGAGGCCGCCAGCTTCTCGGCGGTCGCGTCGTCGATGCCCTTGGGCTTCTCGACGGTCAGGCCGTACTGGAGCACGAACTCGTCCTGGCTGACCGGGTAGTGGCAGTTGATCAGCACGACCTTGATCTCGTATCCGCCATAGATGTTGACCAGCGGATTGATCATGTAGGACGGGCCGAAGTACGACGCCTCCGACTTCAGCAGCGTCTCACCGCCGTACTTGGCCGCCATGCCGATGTCGGGGCGGCCCTTGGTCTCCAGGAACTGCGTCGCCACATGACCCTCGAAGACGTTCTTGAAGTACGTCGGGAAGGCATAGTGGATGTAGAAGAAGTGCGCCATGTCCACGACGTTGTCGATGATCTCGCGGCAGTTGGAGCCCTCGATGCGCATCGTGTTCCACGTCCACGGCGTCCAGCCGCTGTCATGATCCTCGCGCGGATTGCCCTCGGAGTCCGTGTAGGGACCCTCGATGTGCGGGATCGTGACCTCGGCGGGCGGCTCGTTGCCCTCGTGGTCGTGCCAGATGAACAGCTGGCCGTTGCGCTCGAGCGTCGTCCACTTCCTGGTGCGGGCCAGCGGCGGAACGCGGCGCGCGTAGGGAATCGACGTGCACTTGCCGCTGGCGCCCCAGCGCCAGTCGTGGAACGGGCAGGCGATGTCGTCGCCCTTGACCGTGCCCATGCTCAGGTCGCCGCCCATATGCCTGCAGTAGGCATCGAGCACGCGGATCTCGTCGTTGGTGTCGGTCCACACCACGAGCTTGGTCCCGAAGATCTCGATCGCGTGCGGCTTGCCGTCGCGGAACGACGAGGCCAGGCCGACACAGTGCCAGCCACGCGCAAACCTCGTCGGCGTGGTGCCGACATCGAGTTCCCTCACCTTGGGGTTGACTGCCATCCCGAACCCTCCTTGTTCACTAGAACACGTTACAAAACGAGGCCGCTTCACGCCAGCTGTCCAGCGAACTTCGCTCCACGCCCCTGTTATATCCGAGGTAGGGCGATCTTCTCGACAGAAATGAGAACCTGTTCTAATCTCAGAGTCGAACAAGAACCGGTTGTCGATCCGACAAGGCAGGAGCGGGCTCCGAAATGACGCAAGAAGTGACCGAACGGGTCGAGGCACTGCTGCCGACACTGCGTGAACGTGCGCAGGAGGCCGAGGACCTGCGCCGCATTCCCGACGAATCCATGAAGGCGCTGCAGGAGACCGGCTTCTTCCGGCTGCTCCAGCCCAAGCAGTGGGGTGGCCACGCCGCCGACCCGGTCGTCTTCTACGACACCGTGCGCAAGATCGCCAGCGCCTGCGGGTCCACCGGCTGGGTGGCGGGCATCATCGGCGTGCACAACTGGCACCTCGCGCTGTTCGATCAGCAGGCCCAGGAAGACGTCTGGGCCGAGGACACCGACGTGCGGATCTCGTCCTCCTACGCCCCGATGGGCGCAGGCCAGGCCGTCGACGGCGGCTACATCGTGCGCGGCTCGTGGGCCTGGTCCTCGGGTTCCGATCACGCCACCTGGGCGGTCCTGGGCGGTCCGGTGATCAAGAACGGCAAGCCGGTCGACTTCGGCAGCTTCCTGATCCCGCGCTCGGACTACCGCATCGACGACGTCTGGAACGTCGTCGGCCTGCGCGGCACCGGCTCCAACACCGTGGTCGTCGAGGACGTCTTCGTCCCGTCGCACCGCTTCCTGAGCTTCCGCGCGATGAGCGAGGGCCGCGCGCCCGGTCTCGAGCAGAACACCGACGCGGTCTACAAGATGCCGTGGGGCACCATCCACCCCACCACCATCTCCGCGCCGATCGTGGGCATGGGCTACGGCGCCTACGAGGCGCACGTCGAGCACCAGGGCAAGCGCGTGCGCGCGGCCTACGCCGGCGAGAACGCCAAGGACGATCCGTTCGCCAAGGTGCGCGTGGCCGAGGCGGCCAGCGACATCGACGCCGCGTGGCGTCAGCTCTCGGGCAATGTCGCCGAGGAGTACGCGCTGCTGCTGGCAGGCGAGGAAGTGCCGTTCGATCTGCGCGTGCGCGCCCGCCGCGACCAGGTCCGCGCGACCGGCCGGGTGATCGCCTCGATCGACAAGCTCTTCGAGTCCTCGGGCGCGACCGCCCTGGCCAACGGCACTCCGCTGCAGCGCTTCTGGCGTGACGCGCACGCCGGGCGAGTGCACGCGGCCAACGATCCCGAGCGCGCCTACGTCATGTACGGCACGCACGAGTTCGGCCTGCCCGTCACCGACGCCATGGTGTAGCCGATGACTCGAACCGCGGAAATCACCTACGAATCGACCTCCCGCTACGCGCAGGTCACCCCCGAGCTGAAGCTGCACTACCACGAGGCGGGCGTCGGCAACGGCCCCACGATCGTGCTGCTGCACGGCGGCGGGCCCGGCGCCTCGGCGTGGTCGAACTTCGCCCGCAATATCCCGGTGCTGGCCGAGAACTTCCACGTGATCGCGCTCGACCAGCCCGGTTTCGGCAAGTCCGACAAGCCGGTCGACCACCCGCAGTACTTCGTGCACGCGTCCACCGCACTGCTCGCGCTGCTGGACCACCTGCAGATCACCGACCGCGTGCACCTGCTGGGCAACTCACTCGGCGGCGGCACCTCGGTGCGCTTCGCCCTGGACAACCCCAAGCGCGCGGGCAAGCTCGTGCTGATGGGCCCGGGTGGGCTGAGCACCAACCTGTTCGCGCCCGACCCCACCGAGGGCGTGAAGCTGCTCTCGGCGTTCAGCTACGCGCCGACCAGGGAGAACCTGGAGAAGTTCCTGCGGATCATGGTCTTCGACCAGTCGCTGATCACCGAGGAGCTGATCGACGAGCGGTTCGCCCTGGCGAGCACTCCCGAATCGCTGGCCGCCGTGCGGGCGATGGGCAAGTCTTTCGCCGGCGCCGACTTCGAGAAGGGCATGCTCTGGCGTGACGCGTACAAGCTGCGTCAGCCGGTGCTGCTCATCTGGGGTCGTGAGGACCGGGTCAACCCGCTCGACGGCGCGCTGGTCGCCACCAAGGTCATCCCGCGCGTGCAACTGCACGTGTTCGGCGGCTGCGGGCACTGGGCGCAGCTGGAGAAGTTCGACGAATTCAACCGGCTGACGGTCGATTTCCTCGAGGAGAAGCAATGAGTATTCGTGCCCTCGGCTACATGCGCATCGAGGCCACCGACATGGCGGCCTGGCGCGAGTACGGCCTCAAGGTGCTCGGCATGATGGAGGGCTCCGGGCTCAACCCCGACGCGCTCTACCTGCGCATGGACGATTTCGCCGCCCGACTGGTGATCGTCCCCGGCGAGCATGACCGCCTGCTGGTCTCGGGCTGGGAGGTCACCGACGCGCGTGGCCTGCAGCAGCTGCGCGAGACCCTGGACAAGGCCGGGGTCGACTACACCGAGGGCACCAAGGAAGAGCTGGGTGAGCGCCGCGTCGAGGGCATGATCCGGTTCCAGGATCCGTCCGGGAACACCCTCGAGGCGTTCTACGGCGCGCAGTACCTGGGCCGCCGCTTCGTGAGCCCCTACGGCCACAAGTTCGTCACCGCCGAGCAGGGCCTGGGCCACGTGGTGCTGACCTGCACCGACGATGCCGCGGCGCAGGCTTTCTACCAGGACGTGCTCGGCTTCCGGCTGCGCGACTCCATGCGTCTGCCACCCCAGATGGTCGGCCGACCCGCCGACGGCGACCCGGCCTGGCTGCGCTTCTACGGCTGCAACCCGCGCCACCACGCGCTGGCGTTCCTGCCGCTGCCGAATCCGACCGGCATCGTGCACCTCATGGTCGAGGTGGAGAACTCCGACGACGTCGGCCTCTGCCTGGACCGCGCGTACCGCAAGAAGGTGAAGATGTCGGCCACCCTCGGCCGGCACATCAACGACAAGATGCTGTCCTTCTACATGAAGACTCCCGGCGGATTCGATATCGAATTCGGCTGTGAGGGACTGGAAGTCGACGACGACGACTGGGTCGCCCGCGAATCGACCGCGGTCAGCCTGTGGGGTCACGACTTCACCGTCGGATTCAAGCAGCAATAGGAATGGCGGCGAGGGACATGACCGAACAGATACCGGCGATCGACGGCCGGCAATTTCGTAATGTGCTGGGGCAGTTCTGCACCGGCATCACCGTGATCACCGCACTCGATCCGGCGGGTGAGCCGATCGGCTTCGCCTGCCAGTCCTTCGCCGCCCTCTCGCTCGATCCGCCGCTGGTGCTGTTCTGCCCCACCAAGGGGTCGCGCTCCTGGGCGGCGATCGAGGCGGCCGGCAAGTTCTGTGTGAACGTGCTCGCCGAGGAACAGCAGCCGACCTGCGCGCGCTTCGGCTCGCGCGAGACGGACAAGTTCGCCGGAGTCGCCTGGCACACCTCCGAATTGGGTGTGCCCGTGCTCGACGACTCGCTGGCCACCATCGAGTGCACGGTCGACTCGGTCGTCGACGGTGGTGACCACTACATCGTCATCGGCCGGGTCCAGGCGCTCGCGGAATCGGAGACCACCAACGGTCGTCCGCTGCTGTTCTACCGCGGTCAGTACACCGGCATCGAGCCGGACAAGACCACCCCCGCGCCCTGGCGCGCGGATCTGGACCATTTCCTCACGACCACCAGCCTCGACACCTGGCTGTGAGTCTCCCGGTCGCGGGCGCGCACACAATGCGCGGCCGCGATCGGCTTTTTAAGTGCTCATTCGGTGAGCACTTTGCGGCGGATCATGGTTCGTATGAGCATCGACTACATCACCTGCGCCGAAGCGAGCGACTGGGATTCGTGGCTGGCCGCCCATCACGACACCGCGGGTGAGGTCTGGGTGCGGATCGCCAAGAAGGGCGCCCCCGAGCCATCGGTGACGATCACCGAAACCCTCGACGGCGCCCTCTGCTACGGCTGGATCGACAGCCATCGGCGAGGCCTCGATGCCCACCACTACCTACAGCGTTACTCCCCGCGTCGGGCCCGCAGCCCATGGTCGCAGGTCAACGTGGCCAAGGCCGAGGCCCTCATCGCGGCCGGGCGGATGCGGCCCGCCGGGTTCGCGGCGATCGAAGAAGCCGTCGCCGATGGCCGCTGGGCGGGAGCCTACGAGCGTCAGCGCACCGCCGAAACCCCCGCCGACCTCATCGCCGCGCTCGCCGACGCGCCCGAAGCGCGAGCCGCTTACGCCGCACTCGGCCGCTCCGACCAGTACCGGCTGTTCCTGCCGATCCTCAAGGCGAAGACCCCCGCTGAACGTGCGATGCGGATCGCCCAGGCCGTCAACGCCTTGTAGCGCAACGAGATCGCGGGCGCGCGCCGAGCACTACCAGCGTCGCCGGTACGCAGGCCGGTCCGTCGGCCGCGGCGAGCGGGCGGTGCGCCGGCCAGTCCGTCAGACCTCTTTGATCAACACCGCGCGGGTGTAGAGCAACGAGAACCCTCGGCCCTGTGCGTTCCGTTGCGACATGGAGCCGGGCTGAGTCGTGATCACCGCGAGGTCGCACCCCGCTGCCACCGCCTCGGTCAGGCGCGCCGACAGGAGTGCGGTCTGAACCCCGTGCCTGCGGTGCGCGGGCAGGGTCGCGGCACCCGCGAGCGCCGCGACGCCACCGCCGGCGCGCATGCTGGCGGCACCAGCGGGCTCACCGTCCCGATAGGCGACATAGCGACGGGTGTCGTCGACGGAAGCCATGTCTCGCATCACCGCGGCGATCGCCTCCCGCGGAAACTCCTCGTGCGAGGGGACCCCCTCTTCGTCCGGATGCGCGAATCCGTCGACCACGACATCGAGCCAAAGATCGAACCCCTCCTCGTCACGGCGCACCTCGACCCGCTCGGGACCCGCCCAGGTCCGACCGGCCAACTCCATTCCGAGCACATTCTCGAACGACATCAACCGATACCCCCGCCCGGTCAACTCCACCGCGATCCGCGGATCCCCCAAGTGCGCCAACTCCACCTGCACCGGCGCCCCCACCTCCGCGTACGCCCCTTCCACCGCCTCCCACTCCCCCACCGAAGGCACCCCACCGAACCCAACCCCCACCACCTTGTTCAACGGCGACCCCTCCCCCGCGAAACACGCCGCCCCACCAGCGAACTCCCGCACGAACCCCCCACCACCCGGCACCCGCCCAACCCTCACCCGAGCCGCCCCGGCAATGGCATCGGCCTCCAACCGCTCGACCCGCGCCGCCATCTCGACCCCACAGAACAAAGTCCCCGCAGTTTCACCCATGACTCACTTATATCGCCCTTGTCCAGCGACTTTCGCGAACACAAAGGCAGCCGTGTGACGCATGTGGTGTCTGGTACGAACTTCGAAGCTCGCGCGCGGTGCGCCGCTTCTTCCTCCGCGACAGCACCAGTCGGAATATGCTGCCCGACAGCGCTACCCACCCTCGGCGACTACGGTGGCGATCATCATGTCCACCAACCACCACCGATGACCGCGCTACGTCTGAGGCGGGCACTGGACTCCTTGCGTGGCCTGGCCGTCGGAGACGCTTTCGGTGCCTGCTGGGCAGCCGATTCCGCTGTGATGACCTCCCCGCTGCCCACCGGCCCCTGGTTGTGGACCGACGATACCGAGATGGCCTGCTCGATCGTCGATGTCCTCGCCCGATTCGGGCGCATCGACCAAGATGCCCTGGCCACCTCCTTCGTCACGCACTACGACATCTACCGGCGATACGGCCCGGGAACCAACCGCATCCTTCGCCTCCTCCGTGCCGGCCGCGGCTCGTGGCGCGACCTCGCGCCACGAGCCCGCAACGGGCAGGGGTCATGGGGCAACGGAGCCGCCATGCGGATCGCCCCGCTCGGCGCGTACTTCCTTCGCCGACGACATCGACCGCGTGATCGCCGCGGCGACCGCTTCCGCGGAGGTCACCCACACCCACCCCGACGGAATCGCGGGAGCGATCGCCGTCGCTGTCGCCGCGGCAACCGCAGCCACCTACTCGCCCACCGAAGAATGGCTGGACCACGTCATCGAGCACACCCCGGACGGCACCGTCCGCCGAGGGATTCGATACGCCGGGAAACTCCTGACCAGCACCGACCCACACCTCGCAGCCGCCGAACTCGGCAACGGCGCACAGACATCGGCCGCCGACACCGTCCCCTTCTGCCTCTGGACAGCAGCCAACCACCCCGCCGACTTCCCCCGCGCCCTCCGCACCGCAGCATCCACCGGCGGCGACACGGACACCACCTGCGCCATCGTCGGCGGAATCCTCGCCACCCGAACACCCCCACCCGGCATGGACCAACCGCTGCGAACCCCTCCCCACCTGGCTCCTACCCCCACCCTGAACCAAGATCACCACGCTCTGGTGGCGGGCTGCTCTCGGCCGATGCTCACACCACAGCGTGGTGATCAATCGTCCAGCGCTCAATGGGCTAGCGGGTGGGGCGCCAGGGGATTCGGCCGTTGCCGTCGCCGGTGGGGGTCCATTGTTCGGACCAGAGGGGTTGGAGGGACTCGGCTAGGAGGGCACCTTCGGTGGTTAGTTCGTAGGCGCCTCGGGGGCCATTTTTGGTGGTGAGGCCGGCGGATTGGAGTTGTTGCAGGCGAGCGGAGAGCATGTTTGACGAGCAATTTCCCATGCGGCGGCGGAGGTCGAGGAAGCCGAGGGGGCCGGATTCGAGTTTCCAGATGACGCGCAGCATCCAGCGCTGACCGAGGAGGTCGATCGCGGGTTCAGGCGACGCGGGGGCGCACCTGGACTACGAGGTCGGCGTCGAGGGCTCGAGCGAGGCGCTCGAGTACGGGCAGGCTGGGGACCATTCCGCCCGCTTCGAAGCGGGCGACCGCGGACTGCGTCAGCAAGATAGTCATGCGGAAATGGAACATCCGAAGGAGAGGTGCCCAGGATGTCAGGGCGCTGGCGGATCCGGTCGCCCGGAAACGCCAAACGGCGTGACCCGGGTGTCGGGTCACGCCGTCGGGGGTGTGGGGTCAGGCTGAGGCGTTGGCGGTGGCTTCGCGCTGGAGTTCCAAGGCGATGTCGATGAGCTGGTCTTCCTGGCCGCCGACGAGCTTGCGCTTGCCTGCGCGGACGAGCATTTCGGCGGCGGAGACGCCGTAGCGGTCGGCCTGGCGTTCGGCGTGACGCAGGAAGCTGGAGTAGACGCCCGCGTAGCCCATCATCAGGGCTTGGCGGTCGAGGAGGCATTCCGACGGCATGGCCGGGCGGACGACGTCCTCGGCGGCGTCGGTGACGGCGAAGAAGTCGACGCCGGTCTTGATGCCGAGCTTGTCGCAGACGCCGATGAAGGCTTCGACCGGCAGGTTGCCGGCGCCCGCGCCGAAGCGGCGAGCCGAGCCGTCGATCTGCGTGGCGCCCGCGCGCACGGCGTAGACCGAGTTCGCCACGGCGAGGCCGAGGTTCTCGTGGCCGTGGAAGCCGACCTGGGCGTCGTCGCCGAGTTCGGCGACCAAGGCCGAGACGCGGTCCGACACCTGCTCGAGGACGAGGGCGCCCGCGGAATCGACGACGTAGACGCACTGGCAGCCCGCGTCGGCCATGATGCGGGCCTGCTTGGCCAGGTTCTCCGGCGTGGTGGAGTGGGCCATCATCAGGAATCCGACGGTCTCCAGACCGAGTTCGCGCGCGAGACCGAAGTGCTGGATCGAGACATCCGCCTCGGTGCAGTGGGTGGCGATGCGGCAGATGGACGCGCCGTTGTCCTGGGAGATCTTGATGTCTTCCTTGACGCCGACGCCCGGCAGCATGAGGAAGGCGATCTTGGCCTGCTTGGCGGTCTCGGCGGCGGCCTTGATCAGCTCCTGCTCAGGGGTTTTCGAGAAACCGTAGTTGAACGAGGAACCACCGAGACCGTCACCGTGCGTCACCTCGATGACCGGGACACCCGAACCGTCGAGGGCGGCGACGATATCGCGTACCTCGGCCACGGTGAACTGGTGCCGCTTGTGATGCGAGCCGTCGCGCAGCGAGGTGTCGGTGACACGCACATCGAGTTCGCCCGAGAAGGGCTTCAGGATATTGCTCATGGTCGAATCTCCTTACACCCGAGCCGAGATGATCTGGTCGGCCAGCACGTCACCCACGCGGGTGGCGGCGGCGGTCATGATGTCGAGATTGCCCGCGTACGGCGGCAGGAAGTCGCCGGCGCCTTCGACCTCGACGAAGATCGACACCTTCGCCATGCCACCGGAGATCACCGACGGGTCGTCGAACTGCGGATCGTTGAGCAGCCGGTAGCCGGGCACGTACTCCTGGATCGACTTCTCCATGCGGAAGATGCTCTCGGCGATGGCATCCCGATCGGCGTCCTCCGGAATGGCGCAGAAGATGGTGTCGCGCATGATCATCGGCGGCTCGGCCGGGTTCAGGATGATGATGGCCTTGCCCCGCTGCGCGCCGCCGATGGTCTCGACGCCCTTGGAGGTGGTCTTGGTGAACTCATCGATGTTCGCGCGAGTTCCCGGACCGGCGGACACCGAGGACACCGACGCCACGATCTCGGCGTAGGCCACCGGCACGACGCGGGAAACGGCCGCCACCATGGGAATCGTGGCCTGGCCACCACAGGTGATCATGTTGACGTTCGGCGCGTCCCGCAGCGAATCCAAGTTCACCGGGGGAATCACGGCCGGGCCGACCGCGGCCGGGGTGAGGTCGACGGCGCGGATGCCGGCGGCCTCGTATTTCGGCGCGTACGCACGGTGCACGTAGGCGGAGGTGGCCTCGAACAGCAGATCAGGCTTCTCGTCGAGGGCGAGCAGCCAGTCCGCGCCCTCGGCGGAGGTTTCCAGACCAAGCCCGCGCGCCCGCTTCAGCCCTTCCGAGTCCGGGTCGATGCCGATCATCCAGCGCGGCTCGATCTTGTCCGAGCGCAGCAGCTTGTAGAGCAGATCGGTGCTGATGTTGCCGGACCCCACGATCGCGGCGGTGACTTTGCTGGTCACGGTGTACTCCTTGGGAAGTCTGGTTCAGCTGAAACGCAAACGGACGGAACCGAGTCCGGTGAACTCGGCGAGGAAGTCGTCACCGGGGCGGGCGTCGATGGCGCGGGTGCAGGAACCGGGCAGCACGATGTCGCCCTTCTTCAACCGCACCCCGAACGTCGCGACCTTGCGCGCCAGCCACGCGACCGCGATCACCGGATCACCGAGGACGGCGTCACTGCGCCCCTCGGCGATGACCTCGCCGTTGCGGGTGAGCACGGCATCGATGGCCTTGATGTCGATGTCGCCGGGCGCGACGCGCTCCTTGCCGAGCACGAAACCGGCCGAGGAGGCGTTGTCGGAGATGGTGTCGGCCAGGCCGATCTTCCAGTCCTTGATGCGCGAGTCGATGAGTTCGATCGAGGGCGCGTACGCGACGGTCGCGGCCAGCACGTCGGCCTCGGTGCAGTCCTCGCCGGGCAGGTCGGCGCCGAGCACGAACCCGACCTCGACCTCCACGCGCGGCAGCAGGTACTTCGAGGTGTCGACGGGGACATCCTCGAAGACCTCCATCTCGGCGAGCAGGTGACCGTAGTCGGGCTCGTCGACACCCATCATGTCCTGCATCGCCTTCGACGACAGCCCCACCTTGTGGCCGACGATCTTGGCGCCCGACTTCAGCCGGCGCTGGATGTTGAGCAGCTGGATCTCGTAGGCATCGACAACATCGATGTCGGGAAACCGGTCGACGAGCGGCGAAACAGCGACCCGGTCGTCTTCGGCGCGGGCCAGTTCGTCGGCGAGTTGAGTTCGTACCGCGTCGGGCAGCACGCGGACCTCCTTGGCAGCACGGGGCGTGGATACCAAAACTGTAACCGGTTTCCCGGATGAGCTTCAGCCGTTCTTCCGGTGAATATAACGCAGTCACCGGTGATTTTTGCAACGTGTTCCGCCATTGGGATGGCGCAACTACGGGACCATTCTATAACGTGTTCTACTATGACAGATCGGGAATACGATGTGGTGGTCGTCGGTAGCGGCGCCGCTGGAATGACCGCCGCCCTCGCCGCGGCCCACAAGGGACTGAGCGTCGTGCTGCTGGAGAAGGCCGCGCACTACGGCGGGTCGACGGCCCGATCCGGCGGTGGCGTCTGGATTCCGGGCAACAAGGCCCTGAAGGCCTCCGGCCGCCCCGACGACCGCGAGGACGCGCGCACCTACCTGCACAGCATCATCGGCGACGTGGTGCCCGCCGAGAAGATCGACACCTACCTCGATCGCGGCGCCGAGGCCTTCGACTTCGTCCTCGATCACACCCCGCTGAAGATGAAGTGGGTTCCCGGCTACTCCGACTACTACCCGGAGGCACCGGGCGGGCTCGGCCAGGGACGCTCGTGTGAGCCGACGCCGTTCAACGGCAAGGTGCTCGGCGCGGAGCTGGCCAACCTGGAACCCCCCTACGCCAAGGCTCCGCTGAACGTGGTGGTCATGCAGGCCGACTTCGTGCGGCTCAACCTGATCAAGCGCCACCCCAAGGGCATGATGCGGGCACTGCGCGTCGGCGCCCGAACCTACCTGGCCAAGTTCACCGGCAAGCACCTGCTCGGCATGGGTCAGGCGATCATCGCCGCCATGCGCAAGGGCCTGCTCGACGCGGGCGTTCCGGTGCTGCTGAACACCCCGCTCACCGAGCTGGTGGTCACCGACGGCCGGGTCACCGGGGTCAAGGCCACCGTCGACGGCGAGTCGGTCACCTTCACCGCGCGCTACGGCGTGGTCCTTGGCAGCGGCGGGTTCGAGCACAACGCCGACATGCGCGCCAAGTACCAGCGACAGCCGATAACCACTGAGTGGACAACGGGCGCCGCGGCCAACACCGGTGATGGCATCGTCGCGGGCATGGCAGTGGGAGCGACGGTCGGATTCATGGAGGACGCCTGGTGGGGTCCGACCATCTTCAAGGGCGGCAAGCCCTGGTTCGCCCTCGCCGAGCGCAATCTGCCCGGCACCATCATGGTCAACGACCGGGGCGAGCGGTTCGGCAACGAGTCGGCGCCCTACGTCGAGGCGGTGCACACCATGTACGGCGGCGAGTACGGCCAGGGCGCGGGCCCCGGCGAGAACATCCCGGCCTGGCTGGTGTTCGACCAGCGCTACCGCAACCGCTACATCTTCGCCGGTCTGCAGCCGGGTCAGCGTTTCCCGTCGCGCTGGCTGGAGAACGACAACATCGTCAAGGCCGACACCATCGAGGAACTGGCCGAGCGCATCGGCGTGCCCGCCGAGAGCCTCAGCGCGACGGTCACCCGGTTCAACGGCTTCGCCGCCGCGGGCAAGGACGAGGACTTCGGTCGCGGCAACAGCCACTACGACCGCTACTACGGCGACCCCACCGTCAAGCCCAACCCGTGCCTGGCCGAGATCTCGCAGGGCCCGTTCTACGCGGCCAAGATGGTCCCCGGCGACCTCGGCACCAAGGGCGGCCTGGTCACCGATACCGCCGGTCGCGTGCTGCGCGAAGACGATTCGGTGATCGAGGGCCTGTACGCCGCAGGTAACTCCAGCGCGCCGGTGATGGGCCACACCTACGCGGGCCCCGGCGCCACCATCGGCCCCGCGATCACCTTCGCCTACCTCGCGGTGCTCGACATCGTCGCCGCGAAGAAGGCGAAAGCCGCCGCGTGACGATCGACCACACCCCGACTTCGCAGGAGTAAGCAATGCCCATCGACCTCGAGACCGCACTCGGCGCGCCACTGCCTGCGCGGGAGTTCAGCTGGACGCCCACCGACGTGCAGCTCTACCACCTCGGCCTCGGCGCGGGTGCGCACCCGCTCGACCCGGTCGAGCTGACCTACCTCGACGACCAGGCACCCCAGGTGCTGCCGACGTTCGCGACGGTGGCCCCGACCCTCGGCGAGACCGAGGCGCCGAAGGTGAGTTTCCCCGGCATCGAGATCGACCTGGCCAAGGTGGTGCACGGCCACCAGGAAGTGGTGGTGCACCGGCCGATTCCGGCCGCGGGCAAGGCGACCAGCACCGGCCGGATCAGCGAGATCTGGGACAAGGGCGCCAATGCGGTGATCGTCCAGGAGAACACCGTCACCGGCTCCGACGGTGCACCGCTGTGGACCGTCCGCTCCTCGATCTTCGCCAAGGGCGAGGGCGGCTTCGGCGGCGAGCGCGGGCCGAGCACCAAGGCCGCGCTGCCCGATCGGCCGGCCGACGCCGAGATCCTGACTCCGACGCTGCCGCAGCAGGCCCTGCTCTACCGCCTCTGTGGTGACCGCAACCCCTTGCACTCCGATCCCGAATTCGCCAAGGGCGCGGGCTTTCCCGCGCCGATCCTGCACGGCCTGTGCACCTACGGCGTGGTCTGCAAGGCCCTCACCGACAGCCTGCTCGACGGCGACGCGAGCCGGGTCGGCGGCTTCCGCGCCAAGTTCGCCGGGGTGCTGTACCCGGGCGAGACGCTGCGCATCAAGGTGTGGCGCGAGGGCGATGAGCTGATCGGCGCCGTCACCGTTGTCGAACGCGAGGACGCGCCCGTGCTCGGGGACGTCGCCCTGCGGATCGTCTGATCCGACAGCCGAATGCCCGCCGATCCTGGTGATCGGCGGGCATTTTCGCGTTTCCGGAGCAGCCGATCAGTCCGCCCGCACCTCGGGAGCGGTCTGGCCTTTGGGAGTCAGTCCGCCGACCAGCAGCGCGTAGATCAACATGATCAGGACCGGTGCGGCCAGCGGCGCCCACACCAGCTCCACCGGAACCAGGGCAGCGGTCGCCGCCGCGATGGTGAACAGCACCGCACCGCCGACCGACGGAATCGTCGTCGGCACAACACCTTCGGGCGCGTGCAGCACGGCCGCGTTGAGCAGGTAGGTGGTCGCAACCAACCCCGTCGCGGCGGCGGCGACCACGCCGACATCGGAGAACGCGAGCGCCGCGATCACCACCAGCACCGCGCCGATCGCGGCGGGCCGCCACCACCAGCTCACGACGACCAGCACGAGCGCGGCGACCCCGGCGAACGGGTTGATCAACGCGACCGCGGCGACCAGCAGCAGGCCGGCGAGCAGGGCAAGGAATCTGGTCATCGGCGCACCCGCACTGTTCGGCGATGGTCGGGCAGCAGGCGCATGGCCTGATCGAGCCTGGTGTCGGCGGGCCAGGCGATGATGTCGACGCCGACGGTGCCCATGTCGCGATACATCGAGGCGCGCTCGAGCTGCCACATCTTGGCCATCGTCGGGTCGAGGCCCTCTTCGAACGGGGTGCCGCGCAGGACGTCGACCGCGATCACCACGTGGCCGCGTTTGCGCAGGTCGATCAGGGCCAGCGCGAACTGGGTGTCGAGCAACGTGGAGAAGGCCACGACGATCGCGCCGATCGGCACCGCGGCGTGCGGGGCAAGCGTGCCGGTGGTCTCGACGTGCTCGTCGCCGACGCCGAGCACGGTGTCGACGATCCGGTAGAACTGCCTGCGCCCGATATCGGGGCGCAGCCAGCGCGGCGAGTCGCCAAGGCAGACGACGGCGGTGCGGTCACCGGCTTGCAGGGTGGACTGCACCACCTGCGCCGCGCCGCGCACCGACAGTTCCAGTGAGGCGGTGGCGGGGCCGGGCGCCTGCAGGGAGGTGTCGACCAGGACGACCACGTCGGCGGAACGGTTGGTGAAGCGTTCGGTGACGTAGAGCCTGCCGCGGCGCGCGCTCACCGGCCAGTTGACGGTGCGCAGCTGGTCGCCGGGCGCGTACGCGCGGATGTCGGCGTATTCGACACCGGGACCGTGCTTGCGGGTCAGATGGGTGCCGATCCGGTCGGGAAGTTCGGTGCGCGGCAAGCGCATTCGCTGCGGATCGGCGATCGGGTACACATACAGCTTGGCCGCGGGCAGCTCGGCGGTGGCGATCGCGAGCCCGGCGGGGCTGAGCGCGGACACCTTGACCTGCACCGGATATCGGCCCCAGCGCGCCGCCGAGAGCGCCAGCTGCATGCCCGCCGGCGCACCGCCGGAGTCGTGCGACTCCTCGACCTCGATCTCGAGACCGGTCAGCGGCACCGCCGTCATCCGCAGCAGCGCGTGCCCGCTCTCGACGAAGGCGGCGGCGTTGCAGCCCACCACCTCGCCCTCGAAGCAGCGCACGGTGCCGCTGCCGTCGACCTGGATCCTGGTCGGGTTCTGCTGCCACGGCGCGGTGGCGAGCACACCGAGCATCGGCGCGGCGAAGACCACGAGCTGCCACTGCCCGCGCAATACCGCGACGACCAGCGCCGCCGCGGCGCACCCGGCGAGGATGAACACCAGCGGCGCGGGCCGCCAGCGCAGGTCGACCTCGACCGTCCTGGATTCGTCGCGGTGCTTCATGTGCTGGTGGCGCGGGGCACCGGTAGCCGGCGCAGCAGTTCGGCGATGACGTCCTCACCCCGGATGCGGCGCACCCACATCTCCGGACGCAGGGTGATGCGGTGTGCCATCGCGGGCACCGCCAACGCCTTCACGTCCTCGGGGATCACATAGTCGCGCCCCAGCAGCAGCGCCCTGGCGCGCGACATCTGCACCAGATCGAGTTCGGCGCGCGGACTGGCGCCGACCTCGACCTGCGGGTGGCTGCGCGTCGCCGAGGCGAGCGCGACCACGTAGTTCACGACATCGGGATGCACGGTGACGAACTCGACCGACTGGCGCATCTCCATCAGGCCCTGCGCGTCGACGACCTGGCCGACCTGCGGCGGCGTCGCGCCGCGTTCGAGCCTGCGCCGGATCATCTGGGTCTCGTCCTGCTCGGACAGATAGCCCAGGCGCAGCTGGATGGCGAAGCGGTCGAGCTGGGCCTCCGGCAGCGGGTAGGTGCCCTCGTACTCGATCGGGTTGTCGGTGGCCAGCACGATGAAAGGCTGTGGGAGCAGGAAGGTTTCGCCGTCGATGCTCACCTGCCCCTCGGCCATGGCCTCCAGCAGCGCCGCCTGCGTCTTGGGCGGAGTGCGGTTGATCTCGTCGGCGAGCAGAACATTCGTGAAAACCGGACCGCGGCGGAAATTGAAACGGCCCGACGACATGTCGTAGATCGTCGAGCCGAGCAGGTCAGCGGGCAGTAAATCGGGCGTGAACTGCACGCGGGTGAAATCCAGGCCGAGCGCGGCCGCGAAGGACCGCGCGATCAGCGTCTTGCCCAGACCTGGCAGATCCTCGATGAGGACGTGTCCTCCGGACAGCACGGCGATCATGATGAGCTGCATCTCATCTCGCTTGCCGACCACGACTCGGCCCAGCTCACGCAGCACGGCGTCGGAGCGCTGGACGGTCACGTTCAACGGCATGGTCATCGGTGGCCTCTAACCCCTCACATCGTCTGCAATCGGCGCAGGATCTCGTCCAGCGCCTCCCTACCCGGTGCGCGACCGGTCTGGTCGCGCAATGCCGAGTTCGCCGGGTCGACCCAGCGCCACAACTCGGGTCCGAACTGCAGTTGCCCGGCAGCTTCGGTGGCCCTTCGGTTCTTGGCGACCCGCAGGCCGGTGGACAGTTCGAACTCCTTGGCCAGCAACGGCCGCAGGTGGCGGTCCCAGTCGGCGCGCGTGCCGTCGGCGCGGGCGGCCAGCATCTCGGCGCGCGCGTGCCAGCGGCCGAGCATCTCCGCCGGGCCGTTGTCGATGTACTCGGTCAGCGGTTCCTCGCGCACCACGCGATGCCGCATCGACCAGAGCAGGGTCGCCAGCGCGATCGCGACCGGCAGCGCGACGGCGAGCAGCACCGCGTCGCGGGCCACCCGCACCAGCGCCACCTCGATCAGCAGCACGACGACGACCGCGGTCACAATCACGGACGACCGATTCATGCTGTGACCCCCTGGCGCTGACTTCTCATACCGCGACCAGCCTTCGCTGCAGATCCGACAGCACGATGCGCAGCAGCTGCTCGGCGCGCATGCGCTGCCATTCGAGCATCGAGTGCGGGCTGAACCGCGCCTCCTCGAACAGCGCGACCAGCTCACGTGCCGAAGCATCGTGCAGCACACCGCTTTCGAAGGCGCGGGCCAGGACTTCCATCGGCGTGTCGGAGGCCTGGGGGCGGGCGGCGCTGTCGCTGGACAGGCCACGTTCCATGGCCACGTAGCAGGCGATGATCGCGGTGCGCGGGTCCTGGCCGGGCGCGTTCATCGCGGCCAGGCCCATCTCGGCGGCCCTGGTGAGCGAGTCGACGGCGCTCGGCGCGGTGTCGGGAAGAGCGGGGGCGGCGGGCGCGGGCTCGCGGCGCGAGGCCAGCGCGACGACGATGAGCCCGAGCAACGCCAGCGCGATCAGCACCAGGGCCAGCACGCCCGCGATCACCAGCGCGGTGCCGGTCAGTTCGGCGGGGCCGGTGCCCGGGTCGGGAGTCGGCGCGTCGGTCGGGGTCGGGACGGGGCCGGAGCCTTCGGGCAGGGTCTCCGAGGCCGGGCGCATCGGCCGGGCTCCCGGCAGCAGGAACAGCGCGGTCACCCCACCCGCGAAGACCAGCGCGAGCACGGCCAGGATGAGCGGGCCGAGCAGTGCCAGGCGACGCCACTGGAAACGGGGCGTCGCGTCGCGTTCGGCTTGCGGCATGGCCAGCGGGAGACGATGCTGGCTGGCGATCACTCCGGCGATCAGGATGACGATGGACACCAGCAGCAACACCGGCATCACCGCCACCAGCAGTGGCGACGGCGTGCTGGTCGAGGATTCGGCGGGAGCGGCACCGGGGAGATAACCCTGCAACGCGATCGTCGCAGCGACAAGCAGTGCGATCACGACGATCGCCCGCGGAATGGGCTGACTCACCCCGATCACAGCTGTACCACCAAACCCCAGAGCCTGCACAAAACAGCCACATAGTTACACGCCGAGTGGTTCGCTCGGGAGGAAATCGATACTTTGGATAACCTCCCCTTTAATTGTCCCCCCGAATTCCCTGGCTTGTTACGCGGTGCGAACGATCGCGTCGTCGACCAGGGGCAACTCACCGAGCCTGCTCGCCGTCCGGGCCAGGCCGGGGATCGCGGGAACACCCGCCGTCAGCTCGGCCACCGGTTCGGGCGCGTGGATGGTGCAGGGTAGGTCGGCGTCGTAGAGGACGTCGATCAGGTTCACCAGCCGCATGGCCCAGTCCGGTGGCACCTCGCGCAGAGGCGGGACCGCTAGCAGGGTCCAGCGGTGGAATCGGCTGGTCAGGGCGAGGTAGTCGGCCGCGCTGGTCGGTGTGCCGCACAGTCGCTCGAAATCGAAGGTCACCGCGTCGCCGTCGACGGTGTGTGCCCGCACCGTGCGACCGTTCCCTGGAGACAGGTCGACCCCGGACCGAGCCCCCGCCTCGACGCCAGTCCGACGCGCTGTGCCGATGCCGGATCGGTGTCCAGCCGGGTGCGTCGGCTCGAGGATGAAGCCGCCCGAGACGAAACCGCTGTCGCGGTGGGCGCCGAGGGTCCGGTAGTCGAGTGGACCGTCGAGGGTGACGACGTCGAGGTTGGTCAGGATGCGCTCGATGGTCGGCACGAAACGGTCGTGGAACAGCGGGTTCGGCAGCAGGTCGAGGGGCGGGTAGTTCGAGGTGACGACCAGCGTGCGGCGCTGGGCGAACAGGGTGTCGAGCAGGCGGGCGACGAGCATCGCGTCGCCGATGTCGTTGACGTGGAATTCGTCGAAACACACCAGGTCGGCGTCGTGGAGCAGCGCAGCGACGGCCCGTTCGATCGAGCCGAGCTCGTGTGCCGCCGTGTGCAGGGCGGCGAAGAAGCTGTGGAAATGGAAGCGGCGCTTGCGGTCTGAGTCGACGCTCGCGAAGAAGCGGTCCATCACCATCGTCTTGCCGCGTCCGGGCCTGCCGTGGAGGTAGAGGCCCCGGTGCCGCTTGCGTGGGCGGGCGTGCCGGTCGAGCAGGGCGGCGAGCGCGTCGGCCGCCGTCACCTGGGCCGGGTCCAGAACCACCGTGCCGGAATTCATCGCAACCTCCTCGTCCTCTACAGTTGTAGAGGACGGTGCGGCAGCCGACCAGAGAAGGTGACCATGTCCACAGACCGGCGCGGCCAGATCGTGGCGGGCGCAATCGATCTCATCGCGACGCGCGGCATCCGCGCGCTCACCCATCGCGCGGTCGATACCCAGCTCGAGCTGCCCGCGGGCTCCACGTCCTACTACTTCCGCACCAGGCACGCCCTGATCGAGGCGGTCGCCGACGGCATCACAACCAGGTCGCGCACCGATTTCGCCGCCGCACAGCGCAGACGCACGGCCGACGTTGCACACACCATCGCCGGACAGCCGGAACCCCCGGCCGACGTCACGCCCGGCATCCCCGCCGGGCCGCGGGAACTCACGGCCGACATCGCGTACGACTTCCCCGCCGCACAGCGCCAATCGACGGCCGAGATTGCCCGCGACATCGCCGCCTGGCTCGCTCACCTGCTGAAACATCGCCGCAACGAGCTGATCGCCAGGCACGCGCTGATCGTCGAAGTGCTCTCCGACCCCGACCTGCACGCCCGCCTGGCGGGCAGCCTGTTCTCTCTGGAGCGCGCCACCGAGCTGTTCACCGCGCTCGGCGCCGCCGACCCGGCGGCCGCGGCGGGCGACTTCCTCGCCGTGCTGGAGGGACTGGTCTTCGACCGCTTCGCCGGTCTGCGCGCGGATCAGCCCGCGACCGCCGAGCAGCTGGCCGGTCCACTCTCACAGTTTCTGGCGAGCGCGAGTTGTGACTATTCCCAGCCCAATTCGGAATAGGGCGACGCGGAATTGAGCGCGGCAATTCCGAGCGCCGAATATTCGATCAGGCCGGCGGGGAGATCATTCAGTGGAAACCACTGCAGCGCATAGCATTTGTCGGGCTCCCTATTGAAAGGCTCGCCCCGCCACCGCTCGGCGCGAAAGAACAGGCCGAGCCGCGAATCGCGCCCGGGGGCGGTCACATGGGCGACATGGACGAGGCGCAACGCGGCAGGCTCGAGCTCGACCCCGATCTCCTCCGCTGCTTCGCGCACCGCGCCCACCGCGGCGGACTCGCCCGCTTCGAGCTTGCCCGAGGGCAGGTGCCAGCGGTTGTCGTACTTGTCGCCGCTGCGGCGCAGGCTCAGCAGGATCCGGTCGTCGCGGATCAGCAGGATGTGGACATCGACCAGGTGGCGTGCGATCACCGTGCCGAGCCTACGAAACCGGCGGGCCGCGGGTGAGAATCGGTGGATGCCGAGCGAGAATCTCATGCTGATCCACGATCCCGAACGACTGGCCCGTGGCGAACGGGTGCTCGGCGCCGAGTTCACCGCGATGCACGAGCGGGTGCTCGCGGTGACCGCGCTGACCTCCCGCCTCAACATCACGCCCTTCGAGGACGAGGCGACGAAGGCCGCGCTCTTCGAGCAGATCCTGGGCCGCCCGCTCCCGGCGGGCGTCACCATCTACCCGCCCTTCTACACCGACCACGGGCTGAATCTGGAGCTGGCGGAACGGGTCTTCGTCAACCAGGGGTGCACGTTCCTCGACTACGCGGGCATCCGACTGGGCCGGGGCGTGATGATCGGCCCGAAGGCCACGCTGATCACCATGAGCCATCCGGTCGACCCCGGGGAGCGGCGCGAATACCTCACGGGCGGGCCGATCGACGTCGCGGAGAACGTGTGGATCGGCGCGGGCGCGACGATTCTGCCCGGGGTGCGCATCGGGCGCGACGCCGTGATCGCCGCGGGCGCCGTCGTGGCCGACGACGTGCCCGCGGCGAGCCTGGTGACCGGCCCCAAAGGCGCCGTGCACCGCAGCTGGTAGCCCGGGTCAGGCGGTCAGCACCAGGCCCGAGGTGGGGACACCGGTGCCCGCGGTGACGAGGATGCGCTCGAGCTCGTCGACCTGGTTGACCGACGTGCCGCGGATCTGGCGGACGGCTTCGGCGATGCCGTTCATGCCGTGGATGTAGGCCTCGCCCAGCTGACCGCCGTGGGTGTTGAGCGGGAGCCTGCCGCCGATCTCGATGGCGCCGTCGGCGATGAAGTCCTTGGCCTCGCCGCGGCCACAGAAGCCCAGCTCCTCGAGCTGCATGAGCACGAACGGGGTGAAGTGGTCGTAGAGGATCGCGGCCTGCATGTCGGCGGCGGTCAGGCCGCTCTGCGCCCACAGCTGGTCACCGACGAGGCCCATTTCCGGCAGGCCGGTCATGGCGTCGCGGTAGTAGCTGGTCATCACGTACTGGTCGGCGCCGCTGCCCTGGGCGGCAGCCGCGATGATCGCGGGGCGCTGCGGGAGGTCGCGGGCGCGTTCGGCGCTGGTGACCACGATGGCGACGCCGCCGTCGGACTCCTGGCAGCAGTCGAGCAGGTGCAGCGGTTCGGCGATCCAGCGCGAATCCTGGTGCTGTTCCAGGGTGATCGGCTTGCCGTAGAAGAAGGCGTTCGGGTTCACCGCGGCGTGCTTGCGGTCGGCCACCGCGACGGCGCCGAAGTCTGCGCTGGTCGCGCCGGTGACGTGCATGTACCGGCGGGCCACCATCGCCACCTGCGCGGCGGGAGTGCCCAGACCCTGCGGGTAGGCCCAGCCAGCGTCGATGCCCGACGACGTCGGCGCGGCCGCCAGCGCGGGCGAGAACTGGCCGAACCTGGCGCCGGAGCGCTCGTTGAACGCGCGGTAGGCGACCACCACATCGGCGACGCCGGTGGCCACCGCCATGGCAGCCTGCTGCACGGTCGCGCAGGCAGCGCCGCCGCCGTAACCGATGTGGCTGAAGAACTTCAGGCTCGGGATGCCGACCGCCCTGGCCACGGCGGCCTGGGTGTTGGTGTCCATCGTGAAGGTGGTCAGGCCGTCGACGTCGGCGGGGGTGAGGCCCGCGTCGGCCAGCGCCGCGCTGACGGCCTCGGCGGCCAAACGCAATTCGCTGCGGCCGGAATCCTTCGAGAAGTCGGTGGCGCCGATGCCGACGATGGCGGCTTGCCCGGACAGGCCCGTCATGAGTTCTCCAATGAGGGAAGGGCGATCACCGCGGTGGCCGTGATGTGCTCGCCGAGACTGTCGCGACCACGCACATCGAGGGTGACCAGCGTGCCGGACACGTCGGTCACGGTGCCCGAAAGGGTCAGCGTGTCACCGGAATACAGCGGCACGCCTAATCGCAGCGCGATGGACTTCACCAGCGCGCGCGGCCCCGCCCAGTCGGTGACGAAACGCTGCACCAGGCCGGTGTCGGTGAGGATGTTGACGAAGATGTCGCTGGAACCGCGCTCGACCGCCTTGTCGCGGTCGTGGTGCACGTCCTGAAAGTCCCTGGTGGCCAGGGCGGTACTGATCACGAAGGTGGGATCGGCGTGGATCACCAGCTCCGGCAGCGTGGTGCCAACCGCGACGGCGGTGGGTTCGGTGGTGGCGGTCACAGCGCGGCCTCCCAGTAGGGCAGAACGGTTCCGTCGGCGAGCTTTTCGAAGGCGACGCGGACGGGCACGCCGATGGCGACCTCACCCGGTTCGATGCCGCGCAGCTCACCGAGCATGCGCACGCCCTCGTCAAGTTCGACCAGGGCGACGACGAACGGCAGGTCGCGACCGGGCACCTTCGGCGCGTGGTGCACGACGAAGCTGAACACGGTGCCGGTGCCCGCGGCGACCACGTAGTCGGTGGTCTCGGCCTTGTCCTGCCACAGGGCAGGGACCGGTGGGTGCCGCAGCGAACCGTCGGGCAGACGCTGGATGCGCAGCTCGCCGATTTCGGTACCGGCCCAGAAGAATTCGGTGTCCTTCGAGATGACGGGACCGACGCGGTCGGCGGGCGCGAGGGCGATGTCGCCCGCGTCCGGCGCGGCCGCTTCCAGCGCGGCGGGCGCGAACTTCAGGATGCGGAACAGCATCTCGGTGACCACCTCGTCACCGACGGACCAGGTGGTGGCGAAGGTCAGGAACCAGCCGTCACCGAGCCCGGTCCGCTTGGGGCCCTTGAACTCCGAGAGCCTGCTGGTGACGGTCACCTCCTCCCCCGGCTGTAGGTAGCGGTGGTAGGTCTGCTCGCAGTTGGTGCCGACGACGGAGGTGTAGCCCGCCTCGTCGAGCAGCTGCGTCGCCAGCCCCAGCGGATCGTCGGCGGCGCGCACGCCGTGCAGGCCGTTCATCGTCCACACCTGCGCCATGGCGGGCGGGGCGACGATGCCGGGGTGACCGGCGGCCTTGGCGGCGTCGGCGTCGACATAGATCGGGTTGGTGTCGCCGATCGCCTCGACCCAGTTGTTGATCATCGGCCGGTTCACCGGGTCGCGCCCGGCCCGCGGTGCGGACTCGCCCGCGGCCGCCAGCTTCGACAGCGCTTCTGGAATGTCTTCGGGGGTGATGCTTTCCGGCACGCCCTGCTCCTTGCTCATCGGGGGACGCGCGGCAGTTCCAGGCCGGCGGAGGCGACCAGTTCGCGCATGATCTCGTTGACGCCGCCGCCGAAGGTGACGACGAGGTTCTGCTTGGTGCGCCGGTCCAGCCAGCCGAGCAGCTCGGCGGTGCCTAGCTCGGCGGGATCGCCGTAGCGCCCGACGATTTCCTCGACCACCCGGCCCGCTTCCTGCAGCGACTCGGTGGAGAAGATCTTGGTGGCCGAGGCGTCGGCGATCACGGTGTTCTGCGCGGCGGCCGGGTCGGCGGCGGCGACCTGCCAGTTCAGCAACTCGTTGAGCCGCACCATGGTTCGCACCCGGCCCAGCGCACGGCGCACCTCGGGCTCGCCGAGCAGCTGGTGCTGCGCCGACCAGTCGTGCAGGCGGTCGTAGAGCTGCTCGATCTTGCCCGACGGGCCGAGGCTGACCCGCTCGTGGTTGAGCTGGGTGGTGATCAGGCGCCAGCCGCGGTTCTCCTCGCCGACCAGCATCTCCGCCGGCACCCGCACATCGTCGAAGTAGGTGGCGTTGGTGTGGTGGGCGCCGTCGCAGGTGATGATCGGGGTCCAGGAGTAGCCCGGGTCCTTGGTGTCGACGATCAGGATGGTGATGCCGCGGTGGCGCGACTCCACCGAACCGGTGCGGCAGGCCAGCCAGACGTAGTCGGCCTCGTGCGCGCCGGTGGTGAAGATCTTCTGGCCGTTGACGATCCAGTCGCCGTTGTCGTCGCGCACCGCGGTGGTGCGCAGCGCGGCGAGGTCGGTGCCCGCTTCGGGTTCGGAGTAGCCGATCGCGAAATGGATGTCACCGGACAGGATTCCGGGCAGGAACTTCTGCTTCTGCGCGTCGGTGCCGTACTTCTGCAGCGTCGGGCCGACGGTCAGCAGCGTCACCAGCGGCAGCGGCACATCGGCGCGCACCGCCTCGTTGAAGAAGATCTGCTGTTCCATCGGGCCGAAGCCCTGGCCGCCGAACTCCTTCGGCCAGCCGACACCGAGCCAGCCGTCGCGGCCCATCCGGCGCACCACCTCGCGGTAGGCGTCGCCGTGGCGGTCGACGGCCATCGCGGCCGCTTCCTCCGGGGTCACGAGATCGGCGAAATAGGAACGCAATTCTTCGCGCAACCGCCGCTGCTCGGCGGTCAGATCGATGAACATCTTGCTCCCAGAAGGTCGAGGCGCAGGCCCGCGCCGCCGAGCAGACGGGCGAGGTCTTTGGCCTGTGAGTAGTAGCGGTGCATCGGGTGGGTGATATCCACGCCAAGTCCACCGTGCAGGTGATGACATTTCTGCATGGCGCGCGGAACTTCGGCGGCCGCCCAGTAGGCGAGCACCTCGAGATCCTCGTCGACGCGGCTCTGATGCTCGGGCGACGAGTCGTCCTGGGCCAGCGCCCAGCACGCCGATTCCGCGGCCACGTGCAGCGTCCGCGAGACCACGTACAGGTCGGCGATCTGCTGGGCCACCGCCTGGAACTCGGCCAGCGGCCTGCCGAACTGCTCACGCGTGCGCACGTGCTCGGCGGTCAGCGTGAGCGCGCCCTTGAGCAGGCCGTCGGCGACCGCGCCGATGGTGGCCAGCGCGTAGCGGTGCAGCCGGGGCAGCACGTCGGCTGGCAGCAGCTGGTCGGCGGGGATCTCGACCTCGTCGAGGACCAGTGTCGCCTCCGGGATGCCCGCCGAACCGGCGACCGGGATGATCCGGAGCCCCGGCGCGACCGATTCCACCAGCGCCACACCGGCGTCGGTGGGCACCAGGATCCAGCGGGCCTGCTCGGCGTAGAGCACGCCGACCTTGCGGCCGGTGATCCGCACGGTGTCACCGTCGCGGACCGCCTTGGTGCTCGGCGCGGTGGTGAACGGCGCACCCTGCTCGCTGAGCGCGGCGGTGAGCACGGTGCCCTTGCCGACCTCGGCGACCACGCGCCCCGCGAGCTCCTCGGACAGCGAGGGCAGCAGCGGCAGCACGCCGAACCCGAAGGTGGGCAGCGCAGGCACCGCCACCGCGTCGGTGGCCAGCTCCATGAGCAGAGCCGACACCTCCAGCAGGCCCATGCCGTCGCCGCCGAACTGCTCGGGCACGGCGACCGCGAGCAGGCCGGAGTCGATCAGGCTCGGCCACAATTCCATATCTCGGGCCCGCTCACGTTCGAGCAGGCTCACGACCACCTCGGCTACTGCGTCGGCGCTTTCGTCGCGGGTGAAGTCCACGGCGTCCTCCCTCATCGAGCTAACTGTCCGCATCGCGCGGCAGGCCGAGAATCCGTTCGGCGGCCACGGTCAACAGGATCTGCTCGGTACCGCCCGCGATGGAGAGACAGCGTGTGAGCAAGAATTCTTTCAGGGCTTCGTTTTCCAGGGAGCCTTCTCGGCCGGAAAGCTCCAGGGCGTACTCCGCCAGGTCCTGCCGGTGCCGGACACCGACGAGTTTGCGGACGCTGGCTTGGGCGCCCGCGTCGACTCCGGCCATGGTCGCCACCGCGATCCGCTGCTCCAGCAAGGAGCCGGCGATCGAGGAGGTGATCAGGTCGCCGAAGCGGTCCTCACGCAGTTCAGTTCCCCATCCGCCGACCGGGAAACGGTCCAGCAGCGCCTCCAGCGCGCCGCCGATACCGCCGCCGCCCATGGCGACCCGCTCGGCCGACAGGGTGGTGCGCGCGATCTTCCAGCCGTTGTTCAGCGCGCCGACCAGTCCGTCGTCGGGCACGAAGACGTCGTCGAGGAAGACCTCGCTGAAGCGTTCCTCACCGGTGATGGTGACCAGCGGGCGTACCTGCACGCCGGCCGCGCGCATGTCGACCAGGAAGTAGCTGATCCCGCGGTGCTTGGCCGCGGAGGGATCGGTGCGAGCCAGGCAGATGCCCCAGTTCGCGATGGTCCCCAGCGACGTCCACACCTTCTGGCCGCGCAGCACCCAGCCGCCGTCGACCTTCTCGGCCGTGGTGCGCAGGGCCGCGAGGTCCGAGCCTGCGCCCGGTTCGCTGAACAGCTGGCACCAGGTCACCTCGCCGTGCAGGGTCGGCCAGACGAACCGTTCGATCTGCTCCGGAGTACCGAAGCGCAGCAGCGTCGGCACCGCCCAGCCCGCGACGGCGAGATCGGGGGTCTCCAGGTCGGCGCGGCGCAGCTGTTCGGCGATCTGCAGGCAGGTCATCGGATCGGCTTCGCGCCCATACGGTTTCGGCCAGTGCGGCATCACGAAGCCGCCCTCGACCAGTGCGCGCTGCTGCTCCGCCGGCGCCAGCGCTGCGATGGCGGCGATCTCGGCGGTCAGCGCGGAATCGCCCGCGGCGTCCCCGAGGACGCGCTCGGCGCCGGTGGTGCGACGCTGCCCGGCCCTGGTGAGCTCGGCGACCCTGGCCCGCCAGCGCGCCGTTCCACCGAGCAGCTGACGCAGCGAGCTGGCCCGGCGCAGGTAGAAGTGCGCGTCGTGTTCCCAGGTGAAGCCGATGCCGCCGAGGACCTGGATGGCGTCCTTGGCGGTGTCGACCGCGGCGTCGAGCGCGGCGGCCGCGGCGACGGCGGCGGCGATCGGCAGTTCGGCGCCGCCCTCGTCGATGGCGGCGGCCGCGTCGGCGGCGACCGCGCGGATCAGCTCGGTGCGGCACAGCATCCAGGCGCAGATGTGCTTGATCGCCTGGAAGCTGCCGATCGGCTTGCCGAACTGCTCACGGACCTTGGCGTAGTCGACCGCGGTGCGCAGGCACCAGCCCGCAATGCCGGCGAGTTCGGCCACCGCGAGTGCGACGAACAGGTCGGTGACGTCGGCCTCGGGCGCGAAGCTCGACGACACCGCGACCCCGGCGGCCTCCACCCGGGCCAGCGGCACGGTGTGGTCGGCGTTCGGCAGCGGCGTGATCGTCACCGCCGTGGGCGAGAGCAGCAGCCAGCGGGTGCCGTCCGGTGTGCTCGCCGGCACCAGGACCTGGGTGTCCTTGTCGGCGCCGTAGACGTAGTCCCAGGCGCCGGTGACGGTCCAGCCGTCGCCGTCCGAACCGACCGCTGTCGCGGTCGGCTGCTCGCCCGGCACGGCGACACCGCACGGCGCACCGCCGGTCACCGCGCCCTGGGTGATCAACCCGGCCAGGGCGGTGGCCAGCACCGGACCGCCGACCAGGTCGTCGGCGGTCTGTTCCAGCAGCACGGCCAGGTCGGCGGCGGTGCCGCCCAATCCGCCGTGCTCCTCGTCGAGCGCGACCTCGAAGAGGCCGAACTCGGTCAGCGCGGGCCAGTACTGGTGCCAGCTTCCGGCACCGCCGGCCCGCATTGTTGCAATCGGCGCGACCGAACTCGCCCAGCCCCGCAGCGACTCCGCGGCGGCTTTATGCTCGTCAGTGGTGGCGATGGTCACAAGAAAAACCGCCCTTCCGGCGTGGCTCCCACTCCTAGAACATGTTCTAATATCCGGGCCGGGTGTAAGTCAAGAGACCTACACTGGGCGGACATTTCAGGCGCACGCAGCGAAAGGGTTTCCACGATGGACAGTCCGGCCCCCACGCCCACCGTGACGACACTGTCCGAGGACGAACTGAGCTCCAACGCCCAGCGCGAGCGCCGCAAGCGCATCCTCGACGCCACCCTGGCGCTGGCGTCCAAAGGCGGCTACGACGCCGTCCAGATGCGCGCGGTCGCCGAGCGGGCCGACGTCGCCGTCGGCACCCTCTACCGCTACTTCCCGTCCAAGGTGCACCTGCTCGTCTCGGCACTGGCCAGGGAATTCGAGCAGTTCGAAGGCAAGCGCAGGCCACTACCCGGCGACGGTCCGTCCGAGCGCATGCACGGCCTGCTGACCCAGATCACCCGGATGATGCAGCGCGACCCGCTGCTCACCGAGGCCATGACGCGCGCGTTCATGTTCGCCGACGCCTCCGCCGCGGCCGAGGTCGATCGCGTCGGCAAGGTGATGGACCGCGTCTTCGCCCGCGCGATGAGCGACGGCGAGCCCGACGAGCGCCAGCTCGCCATCGCCAGGGTCATCTCCGACGTGTGGCTGTCGAACCTCGTCGCGTGGCTCACCCGGCGCGCGTCAGCGACCGACGTCACGGAACGACTCGAGCTCACCGTCGACCTGTTGCTGGGCGATCGCGGATAGACGACAAATCCCCCACAGCTGTTGACACACGTCGGCTGTGCGTCTTCCCCTTGGAAGATGCATAGTCGACGTCGCATATGCGGAACCATGCATCTACCAGCCACGCGGGCGTCGCCACCGGGCCGGCGGGCGCGATGAGCTCGGCGAACAGGGCCTGTCCCGATGGGCGAAAGGCCCGGAATTAGCGACGTGGTCGCGAGCCGCCGGCCGACACTCGAGCGCACAACCCGCCGCGCCGCTCGCGCGGCAAAATTGACGCAGTATTGTTTTTCGCGCCCCCTGATCAACTCCTCCCATCACTAGGTTGGATGCGTGAGCGCACAGGATCTGCCCTTGGAAGTCCGCCGTGCACTGGCGTCGGTTGCGCGCGTGCCACGGCTCTTGGTTGCCTCGGACTACGACGGGACTATCGCCCCGATCGTGTCCGACCCCGCCAAAGCCTTTCCCCAACGGGAATCGGTAAGCGCCTTACGCGCGCTGGCGGGGTTGGCGAACACGACCGCGGCGGTGATTTCCGGTCGGGCACTACGTGATCTGGCGGCGCTGTCGCGCCTGCCGGTCGAGGTGCAGCTGATCGGCAGTCACGGCTCGGAGTTCGACGTCGGCTTCGTGCACGCGATCGACAACGACGCCAAGCAACTGCTGACGGAGATCAACTCCGCATTCACCCAGATCGCCGCCGAGAACCCCGGCGTCGCCGTCGAGATGAAGCCGGCCAGCGCCGCGTTGCACGTGCGCAATGCCAGCCCCGAGATCGGCAGGCGCGCACTGAATTCCGTGCGCCAGGGCCCGGCCTGCTGGGTCGGCGTTCAGGTGACCGAGGGCAAGGCGGTGATCGAGCTCGCGGTGATCCCCACCGACAAGGGCACCGCGCTCGACACCATCCGGCACCAGGAGAGCGCGTCGGCCGCGGTGTTCTTCGGCGACGACGTCACCGACGAGAAGGCCTTCCGGGTCCTCTCCGGCCCCGATGTCGGGATCAAGGTCGGCGACGGCGAGAGCCTGGCCAAGCTGCGGGTCGATTCGACCGAGGACGTGGCTCGGGCGCTGGCTTTCCTGGTGGAGGAACGCCGCACCTGGCTGGCCGGCGCCAGCGCGCCGCGGATCGAGCGGCTGTCCATGCTGGCCAGCCCGCGCTCGGTCGCGCTGCTCACCCCGGACGCGACGGTCACCTGGTTCTGCCATCCCGAGCCGGATTCGGCGGCGGTGTTCGCACACCTGCTCGGCGGCGCCAACGCGGGGCATTTCACCGTGGCGCCGGAGCGGGCGGGTCTGCCGCTGTCGCAGCGGTACGTGGACGGCACGATGACCGTCCAAACCCGCTGGGCCAGTTTGCAAGTCACCGACTACCTGCCGCACGACGTCGCCCCCGACCGCACCGATCTGACCCGCGTGATCACCGGTGACGCGAAGGCCGTCGTCACGTTCGCGCCGCGGCCGGAGTTCGGCCAGGTGCCGGTGCGCATCGAATCCGTGCCGAACGGGCTGCGGGTCAGCGGCACCAACGATCCGATGGTGCTGCGCTCACCCGGCGTGCAGTGGGAGATCCTCTCCGACGGCACCAACGAGCAGGCGCGCGCGGTGGTCGACCCGTCCGGCGCCCCCGTCGTACTCGAATTGCGCTGCGGCACCGCCGATCTCGCGCCGTCGATGACGCCGGAACACCAGCGCCGTCAGCTGGCCGAGCAGTACTGGTCGCAGTGGGCGGCGGGCCTGCAGCTGCCGCCGCTCAAGCCGGATCTGATGAAGCGTTCCGCGCTGACCCTGCGCGGGCTGGTGCACCGCCCGTCCGGTTCGATCCTGGCCGCGGCGACGACTTCGCTGCCCGAGGACATCGGCGGCGTGCGCAACTGGGACTACCGGTACTGCTGGCTGCGTGACGCGTCGCTGACCGCGCAGGCGCTGGTGACGCTGGGCTCGCTGACCGAGGCCGAGGAGTTCCTCGGCTGGACGCACCGGGTCCTCGACACCATCCCCGGCCCCGAGCGGCTGCACCCGCTGTACACGATCTACGGCGAGACACTGCCGCCGGAGGCCGTCATCGATCTGCTGCCCGGTTACGCGGGTTCGCGGCCGGTGCGTGTCGGCAACGCGGCGAACATGCAGGTGCAGCTGGATGTGTTCGGGCCGATCGTCGACCTGATCACCTCGATGGCGCACGAGCGGGAACGCCAGGGCATCATCGAGCCGTCCAGGGCGCTGCCCGACCCCGACTGGGAGCTGGTGCACGCGATGGTGTCGGCGGTGCAGCGGCGCTGGACCGAGCCCGATCACGGCATCTGGGAGATCCGCGGCAACCCGCGTCACCACGTGTACTCGAAGGTGATGGGCTGGCTGACGATCGATCGCGCGCTGACCCTGGCCGAGCGCTTCGACCGCCCGGCCGATCCCGAGTGGGCGCTGCTGCGCGACACCATCGCCGACGAGGTGAAGGCCAAGGGCTGGAACGACGAGGTGCAGTCCTACACCGCCGCCTACGACGGCACCGATCTCGACGCCGCGACGCTGCACATCGGGCTGAGCGGGCTGATCGATCCGGCCGACCCGCGTTTCGCCGCGACGGTCATCGCGACCGAGGCCGAATTGCGTAGCGGCGCGACGGTCTACCGCTACCACCACGACGACGGCCTGCCCGGCGGCGAGGGCGGGTTCCACCTGTGCGCCGCGTGGCTGGTGGAGGCGTACCTGCTCATCGGCAGGCGCTCGGACGCCGAGGCGCTGTTCGCCCAGCTGGTCGCGGCCGCGGGGCCGACCGGCCTGCTGAGCGAGGAGTACGACCCGGTCGCCGAACGCTCACTGGGCAACCACCCCCAGGCCTACAGCCACCTGGGCCTGCTGCGCTGCGCCCAGCTGTTGAGCCAGCCGGCCGACGTACTGGTGTAACTACCGGCATGGTGGGCCGGGCTCCTCTGAGCCTGGCCCACCATCGGACCAGGCGCGGCCCTCAGTTCCTCGCCTCATCTCCGAACGTCACCAAGGTCTGGTCGTTCCGAACTTTTACCCACACGTGCATCGTGCTGCGGTCGAGCCCCCAACCCTCGCGGCGGGTGCCGCTCCACCAGCCGGGATTCTCGACGTAGGCCAGTTGCCACTTGTCCACATCTTGGAGATGCTGGACCATCTTCATCGCGACTTCACGGGCAGACGCCTCGTCTGCACTCCCGATACGGAACTCCCGATCACAGAACATCGAGGAACTGCCGTAATGGCAGCCCATATCGGTGTCCGCGACTATCGTGAGGCCTGGCGGTAGGGGCGACAGGATGTCGCTGGGCGGCACCGAAGAACGCTCCCCACCCAGCGCGACGACCATCATCAAGGTCATCACCAGAGCGACGAGGCAGTACGCGCACCCCAGGATCAGGCCCACGACGACCGACCCGGACCGCCGCCTGCCGGCCGCCGCATCGGCAACGAATCCAGCAATCAAGACCACAACGTGAACCACTACCAGCGAGGCAAGGGTTGTAGTCGCCAAGTCGGGAAGCAACCAGCTGTCCGCGACGGCGAACTCTGCCACGGCGATGAGAATAAGAAGCACCCCCACACCGAGCCGGAGCCGGGGCGTGCGTGCCGCCAGCAGCCAGCACAACGGCGCTGCGAGGAAGGCAAGTGCAAGAATCACCGATTTCACCGGTAGGCTCCCGTTCCGCGCAGGATTGTGTCCGCCAACGCGAATGTTCCGCCGGGCTTTACAGTGCTGCTTCCGTGTTCTACCTCGTGGTCAGTGAAGGTATCGCCCTCGGCAACCGATCGCGAGCGGTCCACCACCCCGAGCGCGTTGTAACTGGAGCTGAGGAATTGGTTCAAGGGCTGACTGGCCCGGACATCAGCAGTTGCATGCGAAGCCGAATCGTCTGTCAGCAACTTCAAGTTGTAGGCAGTAGCCTTCAGCGCCAATTCGTCGTTTCCGACAAGATCCGACCATTCCTGACCCTCGAACTGCGATGGGTACTTCTGTTTTATTTGGTCGAACTGGATTTCCTTCATGTTTGTCAGGCCGATCGAATTTCCTACCCCATCGGGACGACCCTCCTGCCATTCCCTGAGGTCGGTAGTATCCTTGCGGAATTCGTCATACATGGTTCCCGCGCCAATGCCTCCTTCACGGGGATGATAGGTCGACGGACCGCCTGACAGGTCTTCGTAGAAGGTGCTTCCGAGTCCTGACCGCAGGGGTGCGCCCTCCTGCAACGCCATCGCAAGGACCATCCTGGGGTCGACCCCCGCTTCGTTGCCGTATTGCACCGAAAGCATCGCCCAAGTCTTCATCTGCGGGCCGTATGCGTCCAACGCACTGAGGTCGACAGCAGTCAATGTCGGCGGCGGAGTGTTCCAGGTAGCCATATTCTCCAGGTCGTCAATGAGGGCGGTATTGGAATCCTGGTTTCCCGTCTCCACAAGCAGCGGCAATTCGTTGATCGCTTTTAGCGTCGCAAGACTGTTCAACGCATTCGAGTCGACAAATCCCCGGTTCCCGACGCCGATCGACCCGAGGACAGTGAACAATGTGGTGCCGCGCGCTGCGGCGTCGAGGAGACCCTCAGCCTCGGCGATGTCGTCCGCGCTCAAGTCCGCAGCAACCGAGATGTTGACCGAGGTGTTGTCCGATGTTGCCGTTACCTGGGCATCGAGATGATCCGGGAAGGACCCTGCCGCAGCTGAGGCGAGGTGGCTCCTCGCCTCGACGAGATTGTCGCGATGCGCCTGGACCGCGGATGCGAGAGCCGTGGCAACCGTGCGGATCTGCTCGGCTCCACCACGGAGCGCTGCCAGCGCATCCTGGATATCGGGCGCTTCGGGTGCCTGCACACCGGTGAACGAATCACGCACCGCTTGGAGCGCCGCGCCCGCGCCCGCCAGCTCATAACTATTGGCAAATCCATGCCAAGCGGTGCCGGCGGTGGCGAGTGCATCAGCGCGACCGTTCGGGGTCCCCCGCCGCGAGTTCGCACCCTGTCCAGCGGACGTGATTACCATGCCCGCACCGTTGTCTGCGATAGCGACCGGAATCTCCGGAAAACTGACGCCCCCTCCCGAGCCGACTCCGGCACGGACCGGATGCGACGGTGCAGCGCCCTTGTCCGGATTCAGATCCGCATTATATTCGGCCACATCCCAGTTGTATCCAGCGGAGTTGAGGATCTCGCCGAAGTGGCGCAGTGCGCCCGCATAGGTTTGCACGACCGTGCGCAGCTCACTGGCGTGCATGTAGTAGGCGGTACACCAGGCGACGACCGCCGGATAATTTCCGCCCATTCCAGCAGTGGACGTCAATCCGGGAGCCAGGTCGCGCGTGACAGCGGTGCCGATCTCGTCGGCCAAGTCGGTTAGCTTCTTCGCCGCCTCGTAGTACACGTTCGCGTCGACCGCCAGTGGGGACATCAGCGACCACCGCCAAGCATGCGGGCATTGACATCGATCGCGGCGGTGTAGTGGCCGTGCGCGGCACTGGCCGCAGTACTCATATCGCGGATGCCCTCGGCGAATTCGCGGGCGCCGGTTACCCACTGCGCATGGGCTACTCGGTAGGCCTCGGCGGCCACGCCCTCCCAGCCGGTGCCCACCAATTCGGCTACCTTGTCGTCGATGACGTCCAGGTGGTCCGCGACGAAGCCGGCAAGGCCGGCGAGCTTGATGACAATCTGGTCGAGATGGTCGAGGTCGACCTTGAATTCGGCTGCCACAACGACTCCTAGAGGTTCAGGCTGAAATTGCGTAGCAGCTCCGAGTTGGATTCGTCTCGCTGGGTATAGGTCTCGGCCGTCACGCCGAGCTTCTCGGCCATCGTGGTGAGAGCGGTCATGATCAGCAGGCCGCCTTCTCGGGTCTCGGACCATCCGGTCGCGAAGGTGCTTGCTGCGGCGCCTGCCCAACTCCCGCCGACGCAGGACTCGACTTCACTGCTGGCAGCGTCGAGAGCCTGGCGCAATGTGTCAGCGAGGCCGTAGACGTAGTTGCCGACGTCACGGACGCCGGCGGGGACCACTGACATGGCCCCGTTCTCTCCCCCTGGGGTGCTCATAGTCCGCGATGGTATCGCGAGCGGATCGACCCGGACGACCTCGCATTTCACCGCAGCTGAGGCTGAATTGCGCAGCGGCGCAACGGCCTACCGCTACAGACACGACAACAGCCTGCCCAGCAAGAGGGGGTGCCCCCGTGCGCCGCCTGACCCATGGAGGCATACCAGCTCATCGGCGGGGGCTGCCGGTCTCGACAAGCCGGGCTCGAACTCGAGCCCGGCTTTTCGGTGTGGTTCGTACCGGGTACTCGTTCCTGCTAAAGTAAAACGGTAACGGTTTCCATTATGATCTAGGGCACAGCCTGCCTGATCGAGTACGGCCAGGAGTACTGCGTGAACAGTCGATTCGCCCGCGTGTGTGCCGGTCTCACGGCGGGAGTGGCGGCCACGGTCGTGCTCACCGCCTGCGGTAGTGGCTCGAAGGATTCCGACGGCCTGTCGATCGTGGCCTCCACCAATGTGTGGGGATCCATCGCGACCGCTGTCGCCGGACCTGATATCCAGGTCACCTCGATCATCAGCGACCCCGCCGCCGACCCGCACTCGTTCGAGACCTCGGCCACCGATACCGCCAAGATCAGCGATGCCGATCTGGTCGTGTTCAACGGCGGGCACTACGACGAGTTCATCGAGAAGGCGATCTCCGGTAAGGACAAGCGGACCGTCGAGGCGTTCGAGCAGCGGGCCGACAAGAGCGACGAGAACGAGCACGTCTGGTACGACGTCAGCACCGTCGCCGCCGTGGCCGACCGGATCGCCGCCCAGCTCGGCGAGCTCGACAGCGCCAACTCCGCCGCCTACACCGAGCGGGCGACCACCTTCAAGAACCAGCTGATCGGCGTCAGCACCATCACCGGGACCATCGCCACCCAGCATCCGAACGCGCCGGTCGCCCAGTCCGAGCCGCTCGCGCACTACCTGCTGGTGGCCGCGACCGCGCAGGACAAGACCCCGCACGAGTTCCAGGAAGCGATCGAGCAGGAGACCGACCCGGCCCCGGCCGCCGTCGCCGCCACCCGCGACCTGATCACCGGCAAGCAGGTCAAGGCGCTGATCTACAACAGCCAGACCGAGGACAAGATCACCCAGGACCTGCGCGCCACCGCGCAGACCGCGGGCATCGCCGTCGTCGAGGTCACCGAGACCTTGCCCGCCGGTATGGATTACGTCCAGTGGCAGACCGCGAACGCCAAGGCGCTCGCCGCGGCATTGCGCTGAGGCTGACATGTCGACAACCGAGGAAGCAGCGCTGACCGTCGCGCCGACGACGTCCGCCACCGCGGCCATCCGGCTGCGCGGGGCCACCCTGTCCTTCGGTGGGCGCACTCTCTGGCGCGACCTCGACCTCGACGTGGCGCCAGGGGAATTCATCGCGGTCCTCGGCCCCAACGGTTCCGGCAAGACCTCGCTGCTGCGGGTGCTGCTCGGCAAGCTCGGCCTGACGGCGGGCACCGCGGAGGTCGCGGGCAAGCAGGCCGATGTCGGCAATCCCGGCATCGGCTATGTCCCGCAGCAGAAGACCATCGACGCCGGGGTGCAGTTGCGCGGGGTCGATCTCGTCGGGCTCGGCGTCGACGGGCATCGCTGGGGTCTGGGCTGGCGTGGTCGCGGCGAGCGGGCCCGCAAGGTCGAGGCCGCCGTCGCCGCGGTCGGGGCGCAGAGTTTCGCGCACGCACCGCTCGAGACGCTCTCCGGTGGTGAACAGCAGCGGCTGCGGGTCGCGCAGGCGCTCGTCGGCGATCCGTCGGTGCTGCTGTGCGACGAGCCGCTGCTGAGCCTGGACCTGGCCAATCAGCGGCTGGTCGCCGAATTGGTCGACAAGCGCCGCCGCGAGCACGACACGGCGGTCCTGTTCGTCACTCACGAGATCAACCCGATCCTGCCGCTGGTCGACCGGGTGCTCTACCTCGTCGACGGCGAGTTCCGGATCGGCACGCCCGACGAGGTGATGACCTCGGCGACGCTGTCGGAGCTCTACGGCACCGAGGTCGAGGTCCTGCGGGTGCGCGACCGGCTGGTCGTCGTCGGGACCGGCGACGACATGGACGCCCTCGGCGGTACCGCCTGATGGACAAGCTCACCAAGGTCCTGCACCAGATGTTCGACATCGGCACCACCGCCGACCTGCTCAGCTACGACTTCGTGCAGCAGGCGCTGCTGGCCAGCGCGCTGCTCGGTCTGCTCGCCGGGCTGATCGGGCCGCTGATCGTCAGCAGGCAGATGTCGTTCGCCGTGCACGGCACCAGCGAGCTCTCGCTGACCGGCGCGTCGGCGGCGCTGCTGGCCGGTGTCGGGGTCGGGATCGGCGCGATCGCCGGCTCGGTGGTCGCGGCCGTGCTGTTCGGCTGGCTGGGTTCCCGTGCGCGCGAGCGTGATTCGGTGATCGCGGTGGTGCTCTCGTTCGGGCTCGGCCTGTCGGTGCTGTTCCTGTGGCTCGCGCCCGACCGGGCCGGATCGAAGTTCTCGCTGCTGACCGGGCAGGTCGCCAGCGTCGGCTACGACGGGCTCGCGCTGCTGGTCACCTGCACCGCGGCCGTGCTCGCGGTGCTGGCCGTGGTCTACCGGCCGCTGCTGTTCGCCAGTTCCGATCCCGAGGTCGCGATCGCGCGCGGGGTGCCGGTGCGGGCGCTGTCGGTGGTGTTCGCGGTCCTGCTCGGTATCACCGCCGCGTTCGGCGTGCAGATCGTCGGGGCGCTGCTGGTACTCGCGCTGCTGATCACCCCGGCCGCCGCCGCCGCGCAGCTGACCGCGAGTCCGCTGCGGGCGACGGTGCTGTCGGTGATCTTCGCCGAGGTGTCGGCGGTGGGCGGGTTGCTGTTGTCGCTGGCGCCGGGCGTCCCGGTGTCGACCTTCGTCACCGGGATCTCGTTCACTATCTACCTGGTGTGCCGGTTCGTCGGATACCGCAACCGGCAGCTGGCCGGCGCACGCTGACCCTGTCATGATCGGCCGACTGGGCGCCACCCGTCTGATTCCGGGCTGACGATAGTCCCAAACAGCCGCGACCTGCGCACGCTCGCGCGCAAAATACACAGCATGATCGACTTCAGTGTTCCGGATGATCTGGCCACGCTGCGGGATCGGGTTCGGGCCTTCGTCGCCGAGCAGATCGTTCCGTTCGAACGCGATCCGCGCCTCACTGCGCACGGGCCGACCGACGAACTGCGCGCCGAACTCGTCGAACTGGCGCGGGCGGAGAAGCTGCTCACGGTGCAGGCGCCGGTCGAGTACGGCGGGCTCGGGCTGTCCCATGTCGAGCAGGCGCTCGTCTACGAGGCCGCCGGCTGGTCGACGCTCGGCCCGGTCGCGATGAACTGCGCCGCACCCGACGAGGGCAATATGTTCCTGCTCGGCAAGATCGCCGACCCCGACCAGGTCGACCGGTATCTGATGCCGGTGATCCGGGGTGAGCAGCGCTCGGTGTTCGCGATGACCGAACCCGGCGGCGCCGGCTCCGATCCCGGTCAGCTGAGCACCGAGGCGGTCTTCGATGGGGAGAACTTCGTCGTCAACGGGCGCAAGTGGCTGATCACCGGCGCCGACGGGGCCAAGACCTGGATCATCATGGCGCTCCTTGCCGAGAACCCGCACCTGCCCGCCGGGCCGACGCTGTTCCTCACCGACGGTGACACCGAGGGCATCGTCATCGAGCGGATCATGAACACGATGGACCGCAACTACGTCGGCGGGCACGCGGTGGTGCGGTTCGAGAACCTGACGCTGCCGCCGTCGGCCGTGCTGGGTCGCACCGGGCAGGCCCTGCGCTACGCCCAGCTGCGGCTGGCACCCGCCCGGCTCACCCACTGCATGCGCTGGCTCGGCGCGGCCGAACGCGCCCAGAGCATCGCGCTGGACTACGCGCGCACCCGCACCGCCTTCGGCAAGCCGATCGGCGAACACGAGGGAGTGTCGTTCATGCTCGCCGACAACGAGGTGGCGCTGCACCAGTGCAGGCTGACGATCTGGCACAGCTGCTGGCTGATGGATCAGGGGCAGCAGGCCAGGCACGAATCCTCGATGGCCAAGTCCTATGTCTCCGAGGAGCTGTTCAAGGTCACCGACCGCTGTGTGCAGGTGCTCGGCGGGATCGGGATCAGCGACGAGACGGTCGTGGAGATGCTGTTCCGGGACATGCGCGCGTTCCGCCTCTACGACGGCCCGACCGAAGTCCACAAGTACGCCATCGGGAGACACTTGCTGCGCGAGTGAATCCACTACCACTACCATTCGATCCCATGAGTTCGGAACTGCTCGTCGATGTCTCTGCCGGGGTCGCCGTGCTCACGCTCAATCGTCCGGCGCAGCAGAACGCAGTCACCGAGAAGATGGCGGCCGAGCTGAGCGCCGCGCTGCACCGCTGCGACATCGAGGACGCGATCCGCGCCGTCGTCATCACCGGCACCGCGCCCGCCTTCTGCGCCGGCGCCGATCTGTCGGCCCGCGCGGGCGAGGTGAGCGCCACCCTCGATCCGCCGCCGTGGCAGGTCCGCAAGCCGGTGATCGCCGCCGTCAACGGCCACGCCGTCGGGATCGGCCTGGCGCTGGCGTTGCAGTGCGACCTGCGGTATTTCGCCGCCGACGCCGTCTACGGGCTCAGCCAGGTGCGCCGGGGCGTGCTCGCCGACGGCTACGCGCACTGGACGGTGCCGCGGCTGGCCGGGCTGGCCAATGCCGCCGACATCATGCTGACCGGGCGCACCTTCGACGGCGACGAGGCCAAGTCGATGGGCCTGGCCAATGCCAGCCTGCCCGCGGGCGAGGTGCTGCCGACCGCGCTGTCGGTCGCCCACGACATCGCCAACGGGCCCGCGCCGCTGCCGGTCGCGCTGACCAAGCGGCTGATCTGGGAGAGCCTCGGCATGACGCCGGCCGTCGTCGGGCAGCTCGAGACCGAGCTCAACACCCACGTCGCCAAGAGCGTCGACGGCGGCGAGGCGATGGCCGCGTTCAAGGAACGGCGTCAGCCGAAGTGGACGGGCCGCGTCAGCACCGAATGGCCTGCCTGGGACGTCCCCGAGGAACGTCCCAGCCTGGACTGACGGTCAGAAGTTTCCGTTGCAGGATCCCGCCAGATACAGCAACGCGAACATCACCATCAAGATGGTGCCGATGATGCCCGCGATGTACCCGATCATCACCTGGGAGCGCCCGGACAGCGCGCCGTAGGACTCGTCGATCTGATTGAGCGCCCGCTTGCCGAGCACCCACGCGACCGGCCCGAAGATCCCGCAGCAGAACGGGCTGAGCAGCCCGAGCACGAGGATCAGGTTGGCCTGCGGGTGCTCGACCGTCTCACCGATCGGCTGGTTGGGTATCGCCACGCACCGAATTCTACTGTGCACGAGGGCCACTGACGCCGCACTACGCGCGCAGCGGCAAAACAAACCTGGCCGAGCACGCCCCGACCTCGAGGAGGGGCAGGCCGCGAAGCGGCCGTCGCGGCCGTCCCGCCGGTCAGGCGCCGTTGCGCAGGCGACGAAGGAGCAAGCAACGGTGCCTGACCGGCGGGACGCGAGGGGCCGCGACCTCGAGCGCGCCAGCGCTCAGAAAATTCAGCCCAGACGGCGCTGTCGGGCGATGTCGGCGAGGACGACACCGGCGGCGACCGAGGCGTTGAGCGACTCGACCGGGCCTGCCATCGGGATGCTCAGGATCGAGTCGCAGTTCTCGCGAACCAGGCGCGAGAGGCCCTTGCCCTCGGAACCGACGACGACGACCGTCGGCATGCTGCCGTCGAATTCGTCGAGGGGGGTGTCGCCGCCCGCGTCGAGGCCGACGATCTGGAAGCCCTGCGAGGCCCAGTCCTTGAGCGTGCGGGTCAGGTTGGTCGCCCTGGCGACGGGCAGCCGGGCCGCGGCGCCGGCGCTCGTGCGCCACGCCACCGCGGTGACGCTGGCACTGCGGCGCTGCGGAATCACCACGCCCTGACCGCCGAACGCGGCCACCGAGCGGATGACCGCGCCGAGGTTACGCGGGTCGGAGATGTTGTCCAGGGCGACGAGCAGCCCCGGCTCGCCGGAGGTCTTCACCCGGTCCATCAGGTCGTCCGGGTGGGCGTAGCGGTACGGCGGCACCTGCAGGGCGACGCCCTGGTGCAAACCGTTGGCGCTCAACCGATCCAGATCGGTGCGCGGCACCTCCAGGATCGAGATGCCGAGATCGGCGGCGCGCTGCACGCTCTCGGAGAGCCGGTCGTCGTTCTCGGTGCCGACGGCCACGTACAGCGCGGTCGCCGGCACCTCGGCGCGCAGGCACTCGAGCACCGGGTTGCGGCCGAGTACCAACTCGGGACCGTCGTCGGACTTGCGGCCGACCCGCGGCACACCGGCCTTGCCGGACGGACGCGACTGCGCCGCTTTGGCTTTCGCGGCGGCCGCGGCGCGCTTGGCGGCGGGATGCTTGGTGCGGGCCTCGGCGGGCGGGGTCGCGCCCCGGCCCTCCAGTCCGCGACGGCGCTTGCCGCCGGAACCGACGACGGCACCCTTCTTGGTGCCGCCCTTCCTGATTGCTCCGCGTCGCTGTGAATTGCCTGCCATCAGTTCGCCTTTCCGCTCGATGCGCCCAGCGACCATTCCGGCCCCTGCGGGGTATCGGTGACCTCGATACCCGCTGCGACGAGCCGATCCCGTGCGGCATCGGCTTCTGCCCAGTTCTTGTCCGCCCGCGCGCTCGCCCGGCGATCCAGCTCGGAGCGGACCAGCACATCGAGTGCGTCGAGCGCCGCCGAGTTGTCGGCGGGGGTGTACCAGTGCGCGTCGAGCGGGTCGGCCCCGAGGATGCCGAGCATCGCGCGGACCTGGCCCGCCAGCTCGGCCGCGGTCTCGACTGCGCCTGCCTCCAGCGCGCGATTGCCCTCGTGCACCACGTGGTGAATTTCGGCCAGCGCCTTCGGAATCGCCAGATCGTCGTCGAGCGCGGCGGCGAATCCGTCGGTCCATTTACCGACCGGGACCTCGCCTGCCCGGTCGAGCACGCGATGGACGAATGCCTCGATGCGCTGATACGAGGCGACCGCGTCGTCGAGCGCTTTGTCGGAATATTCGAGCATCGAACGGTAATGCGCGCTGCCCAGGTAGAAACGCAATTCGACCGGGCGGACCCGGCTGAGCACATTCGGCACCGAGAGCACATTGCCGAGCGACTTCGACATCTTCTCCCCGCCCATCGTCACCCAGCCGTTGTGCAGCCAGTAACGCGCGAATCCGTCGCCGGACGCCTTGGACTGAGCGATCTCGTTCTCGTGGTGCGGGAATATCAAATCCATTCCACCGCAGTGGATATCAAATTCGGGGCCGAGATAGAACTCGGCCATCGCGGAGCATTCCAGGTGCCAGCCGGGGCGGCCGGGGCCCCACGGCGACGGCCAGCTCGGCTCGCCCGGCTTGGCGGCCTTCCACAGCGTGAAGTCGCGGGGGTCGCGCTTGCCGCGGGTCGGGGTCTCGCCCTGGTGCACGTCGTCGAGTTTGTGGCCGGACAGTTCGCCGTAGTTCGGCCAGCTCAGCACGTCGAAGTAGACGTCACCGTCGGCGGCATAGGCGTGCCCGCGTTCGATCAGCCGCTCCATCAGCCCGACCATCTGGGTGATGTGGCCGGTGGCGCGCGGTTCGGCCGAGGGCGGCAGGACGCCGAGCATCTCGTAGGCGGAGTCGAAGGCGCGCTCGTGCGTGGCGGCCCACTCCCACCACGGCCTGCCCGCCTCGGCGGCCTTGTTCAGGATCTTGTCGTCGATATCGGTGACATTGCGGATGAACCACACGTCGTAGTCGTGCGCGAGCAGCCAGCGGCGCAGCACGTCGAAGGCGACGCCGCTGCGCACATGCCCGATATGGGGCTGACCCTGCACGGTGGCCCCACACAGATACACCGAGGCACGGCCGGGGACCAGCGGGGTGAATTCCCGCAGGGTCCGCGTGTCGGTGTCAAAAAGGCGCAAGGTCACGGCATTCGATCCTAGTCGGTGGGATGGGCGTGAGGATGACCGGCCGGTTCGTGGCTCGCAACGATTCGCCGAGCGCGGGAAGCGGCGTTGATCAGGCGGAGAATTCGCGGCCCGTCAGGGCTGCGGACACTCCGCCAGCAGACAGGTGGCGATGGCGGCGACACCCTCACCACGGCCGGTCAGGCCGAGCCCGTCGGTGGTCGTGCCCGACACCGAAACGGGTGCGTCGAGTAATTCGCCGAGCACCTTCTGCGCCTCGACGCGGCGCGGGCCGATCTTCGGCCGATTGCCGATGACCTGCACCGCGGCATTGACGACGGTGAAACCTTCCCCGGCCAGCAGCCTGCGGACCTCGGTGAGCATGGCGGCGCCGGTGACACCGGCCCATTCGGGACGGCCGACGCCGAAGACCGCGCCGACATCGCCGAGGCCCGCGGCCGACAGCAGCGCGTCGCAGAGGGCGTGCGCGGCGACGTCACCGTCGGAGTGGCCCGCGCAGCCGTCGGCGTCGGGGAACAGCAGGCCCGCCATCCAGCAGGGGCGGCCCGGCTCGATGGGGTGCACGTCGCTGCCGATGCCGACTCTCATCGCGCGACCGCCTGGTCGGCGTCGGCGCGCAGTGATTCGGCGAGGCGCAGGTCGAGGGGGGTGGTGATCTTGAAGGCCAGGGGCTCGCCCGGGACGGTGCGCACGGCGACGCCGAGGCGTTCGACCAGGCCCGCGTCGTCGGTCGCGCCGACCTCGGTGGCATAGGCACGGCGCAGCAGATCGGCGGCGAAGCCCTGTGGAGTCTGGATGGCGCGCAGGTGGGCGCGATCGGGGGTACCGGTCACCACGCCCGCGTCGTCGACCGCTTTCACGGTGTCGACGACCGGCAGGGCGGGGACGACGGCGGGACTGCCCGCCTGCAGCTCGGCGGCCACCCGCGCGATCAACTCCGGTGGAGTGAGCGCGCGAGCGGCATCGTGCACGAGATAGAACGCGGCATCGGGCGCGGCCGCGATCCCGGCGCGCACCGAATCGGTGCGCTCGGCGCCGCCAACGACGACCTGCACCGGCACAGGGGGCATCGAACCGCCGGTCAGTGAGGTGGTGGACAGCAGAGCGGACGCGGCATCGACCAGATCGGCGGGCACGACCACGACAACCCGGTGCACCGCACCGGACGCGATCAGCCCGTCGACAGCCAACCGGACCATAGGTGTGCCGCCGACCGGAACGAACGCCTTCGGGGTGGATTCACCCAGGCGCACGCCACGACCGGCGGCAGGGACCAGTGCTACGACAGGTCGCACTCTAGGAAGCCGCGGCGAGGACCTCGTCGAGCAGCGATTCGGCCTTGCCGTCGTCGGTGCCCTCGGCGAGCGCGAGCTCACCGACGAGGATCTGACGAGCCTTGGCCAGCATCCGCTTCTCACCGGCGGACAGGCCGCGATCCTGCTCACGACGCCACAGGTCACGCACGACCTCGGCCACCTTGTTCACATCGCCGGAGGCGAGCTTCTCGAGGTTGGCCTTGTAACGGCGGGACCAGTTGGTCGGCTCCTCCGTGTGTGGCGCGCGCAGCACCTGGAAGACGCGGTCGAGACCCTCCTGGCCGACGACGTCACGGACGCCGACATATTCGGCGTTCTCTGCGGGAACCCGAACGGTCAGGTCGCCTTGCGCGACCTTCAGGACCAGATACTCTTTCTGCACACCCTTGATGGTGCGGGTCTCGATTGCTTCGATCAGCGCCGCTCCGTGGTGGGGGTAAACGACGGTGTCTCCGACCTTAAAAATCATGTGTCCCGTGCCCCTTTCGATGTTCACAGTTTAACATGCGACTCGATAACGGCGCGATCAACTGTGCAGGTCAGGGCCACAACGAGGCCATCGTAGGGGTTGACAACGCGGAATTGTTGTGCATTGCGTTGCGCCAGAACGGGTTAACCACCAGCACAGCGAGCCGTCATCGCGCCGCACGCGCCCGGCATCGATCGGGCAACCCCGCTCCGGACACCGAACTGTTACTTCCACGCCCGCGCGTCGCGAGCCCGGACGCCACGCGCGCGAAGCGAACTACTACGCTGCCTAGTTACTACCCTCCGTCGCTGTGTGGACGGAGTGAGCCCGGTCGACATGGAGGACAAACCGTGACTGCCCTGAAAGCTGTGACCGCCCCGCAGGCGCGACGTCGCATGGTGACGGTTGCCGCGCTCGCCGCTGCCGCGGGCATCGCCCTGACCGGCTGCAGCGCCGGCCAGCACACCCAGACGTCGTCGCAGGCCGCCGCCATCAACGGCAACCACGCCGATGTGGGCGCGATCTCCCTGCGCAACGTGCACATCGTGTACCCCGAGGCGACCGCCGAGCACGACAAGGGTGGCAAGGCGGTGATCGCGCTGTCGATCATCAACAACAGCGAAACCGTCACCGACGAGCTGACCAGCGTGACCACCGACCTCGGTCAGGTCAAGCTCACCGGCCCGGCCGGCGACGCCAAGTTCGTGCTGAAGCCGCAGCAGACCGTCGTCGCGGGCCCGGTCAAGGTCGCCGCCGCCGAGTCGGACGACCACCACGGCGCGGGGCCGACCACCACGGCCGCCCCGACCACGACGGCAGCGCCGACCACCACGGCGGCCCCGGCGGGCGACAAGCCGTCCATCGATCCCGAGGCCAAGCCCGGCACGATCGAGATCACCGGCCTGTCCGAGGAGATCCACCCGGGTCTGACCTACAACGTCACCTTCAACTTCAAGGACGCGGGAACCGTGCAGGTGGCCGTCCCGGTCGACGCCGCCTCGGTCGAGCGCATCCAGAACGAGAAGTCCGGCCCCGCCCCCGAGGGCAGCGGCGGGCACTGATTTTCGGTGCAGCAGGAAAGCCGTCGCGGTGATCGCGGCGGCTTTTCTTTTTGTCGGAGCCGATCCGTAGGGTGCGCGTGTGGCCAAGACCAAAGCTGTCTTCCGGTGCACCGCGTGTTCGCACGAGGTGTCCAAATGGGTGGGGAAATGCCCCGAGTGCGGCGCCTGGGGGACGGTGAACGAGACCGCCGCGTCCGCGTCCGCCGCGGCACCGGGGCGGCGGGCGATGCTGCCGACCACGGCGGCGGCCCCGCTGTCGCAGATCGACGCCAAGGTCACCCAGGCGCGGTCGACGGGGGTCAGTGAGCTGGATCGGGTGCTCGGCGGCGGTGTCGTCCCTGGTTCGGTGGTGCTGCTCTCGGGTGAGCCGGGCGTCGGCAAGTCGACCCTGTTGCTCGAGGTCGCCCACCGGTGGGCCGCCCAGCGCAGCGAGACCTCGCTCTATGTGACGGCCGAGGAATCCGCGGGGCAGGTGCGCCTGCGGGCCGACCGCACCGGCGCCGTGCACGACCGGGTGTACCTGGCCGCCGAATCGGACCTGTCGATCGTGCTCGGGCACGTGGAACAGGTGCGGCCGACGCTGCTGGTGGTCGACTCGGTGCAGACGATGCTGGCGCCCGAGGTGGACGGCGTGATCGGCGGCGTCACCCAGGTTCGCGCGGTGACCGCGGCGCTGACCTCACTGGCCAAGGCCAGCGGGATCGCCGTGCTGCTGGTCGGCCATGTCACCAAGGACGGCAATGTCGCCGGCCCGCGCACGCTCGAGCATCTGGTCGACGTGGTGCTGCAGTTCGAAGGCGACAAGAACTCCGCGCTGCGCATGATCCGCGGCATCAAGAACCGCTTCGGCAGCGCCGACGAGGTGGGCTGTTTCGAACTGCACGAGGACGGCATCGCCTGTGTCGACGACCCGTCCGGGCTGTTCCTGCACCACCGCACCGACACCGTGCCAGGCACCGCGGTCACCGTGGCGATGGACGGTAAACGCCCGCTGGTCGCCGAGGTGCAGGGCCTGACCGTCAAGACCGAGATTCCCCAGCCCCGCCGTGCCGTGAGCGGCCTGGACTACAACCGGGTGGCGATGGTGCTGGCCGTGCTGCAGAGCCGCGGCCGGGTGTTCCTCGGCAAGCACGACGTCTACGCCGCGACCGTCGGCGGCATGCGCCTGGTCGAGCCGACCGCCGATCTCGCCATCGCCCTGGCGATCGCCTCCGCCGAGGCCGATATCGCCCTGCCCGCGGGCTGGGTGATCCTTGGCGAGGTGGGCCTGGCGGGCGAAGTCCGCAAGGTCACCGGCCTGGGCAGGCGGCTCGCCGAGGCCGAGCGCCTCGGCTTCACCACCGCCCTCGTCCCGCCCGGTTCGGAGAAAACCAAGATCGGCTCGATGCGCATCCACGAGGTGGGCGACCTCCGCTCGGCGCTGCGGCTGGCCGAACTCCGCAAATCCCGCGCACCCCGCGACCCCGTCCCGGTGGAATAGCCCCGGCAAACCACGGATTTCGCCGAAATTCGGTATTTCCGTGCCAATAACCATTGACGCGCGCATCGATCATGCGAAGGCTGCAAATCGCCTCGAGTTGAACATGTGACTTACAGCGCACCCGCACAATGCACGGTCCGCACCCGGCGCCGGCCGCTCGGCCCGGTCACGCCGCCAGGTTGAACGGCTCGGCCGCGCTGCGAATAGCGCCGAGCTGCGCCACCACCATGTAGGCGCCGGCGGGCACCTGCAATCGCTCCCCGGCGCACTGGGGCTGCGAGGTGGTTCCGAACCAGGTGCCCTTGTAGGACAGCTGTTCGCCCGCCCCGAGCGTCTTCATGTCAGGCGGGCCGTCCGGGTTGCAGTCGTTGCTCGCCCACAGGCGCCGCTGCCCGTCGAGCGTGTACACCAAGAACTGCGGACCCGGCCCAAGATCCCGCGAACACGGCGCCGACGAGATGTTCGTGATGACAGTCCCGAACGCGGGCTGATCCCCCACCCGATAGGTCGGCTGCCCGACCGTCACCTTCAGCGCCAGCGACTGATCGCCGCACGGCGCAGCCGCGGGCTGAGCCGCCGCCGAACTGGCCGCCGGGGCACTGGACGTGGCGGTCGCCGAGCTGCTGCCCGCCGTCGTCGAGCTCGACTCGGCGGAACTGCTACTGCTCGTCTCAGCGGTGGTCGTAGTCGCCGCGGCGGTATTCCCGGACGAGTCCCCGCCGCGCGCGACCATGGTGACGAGCCAGATCACGATCGCCAGCGCGACGACGATGACGCCGATGGCGAGTGCACGGCGACGCCAGTAGATCTCCGGAGGCAGCGGTCCATTCGGTTCCAGCACGCCTCAAAGGTAAGCGCACCGCGCGGGCCCGCGCTCGATGACCTCGGCGTGTCGGCGGCCCAAACGGGTCGATACCCCGGTTCAGACCACCTCGCCGATGTTTCCGACGGCCCGGCGCAGGTGCGCGCGGCCATCGGCCAGCTTGTAGGTGACACTCGCGATCGCGAGCTGACCGGTGGCCACCCGCTGGGAGATGATCATCGACCGCTGCATGAGCAGCCTGCTCGTCTCCTCGACGTGGCGCGCCTCGAACTCGTCGATCGAGGTGAGGCCTTCGCGGCGGCCGACAAGGATCGACGGGGTGACCCGCTCGACGACGCTGCGGATGAACCCGCCGGGCACCTCGCCGCCGTCGAGCGCGTCGATCGTGGCCTTCACCGCGCCGCAGCTGTCGTGGCCGAGGACCACGATCAGCGGCACGTCGAGCACCTCGACGCCGTATTCGATCGACCCGAGCACCGAGCTGTCCACCACGTGACCCGCGGTCCGGACGACGAACATGTCGCCGAGGCCCTGGTCGAAGATCAGTTCGGCGGCGACCCTGGAGTCGCCGCAGCCGAACAGGATCGCGTGCGGATGCTGGCCGCTGAGGAGCTTGGCTCGATCCGCGGCACCCTGGCTAGGATGCAGCAGGTTGCCGTTGACGAAGCGCTCATTGCCTTCGCGCAGTGACTTCCAGGCGCTTATCGGATTGGAACCAGGCATACCGACCATTGTGCACACGCCCTTGGTTACCAGCGAGTCCGCCGCGTTACGCGTCGGCAAATACCGCCTGGCGGAGTGGGAACGGGAGCAGTGAGTATCGACGCCGAAGCCCTGATGGATTGGTTCGCCGACACCGCGCGCGACCTGCCGTGGCGCAAGCCGGAAGCCACCGCGTGGCACATCCTGATGAGCGAGATCATGCTCCAGCAGACCCCGGTCGTGCGCGTAGAGCCGATCTGGCGGGAGTGGGTGGCGCGCTGGCCGGTGCCCTCGGCCATGGCGGCGTCCTCGCAGGCCGAGGTGCTGCGGGCGTGGGGCAAGCTCGGGTACCCGCGGCGGGCGTTGCGGTTGCACGAGTGCGCGCGGGTGCTGGCCGCCGAGCACGGTGACGTGGTTCCCGCCGATGTCGACGTGCTGCTGAGCCTGCCCGGCATCGGCGCCTACACCGCCCGCGCGGTGGCCTGCTTCGCCTATGGTCAGCGAGTTCCGGTGGTGGACACCAATGTTCGCCGAGTGGTCGCGCGTGCGGTGCACGGACGGGAGCCGGGCAATCCGTCCTCGCGCGATCTCGCCGAGACCGAGGCGCTGCTGCCTGTCCCGGTGCCGCGCGCCGCGAAGTTCTCGGCGGCGCTGATGGAATTGGGCGCACTGGTGTGCACGGCCCGCAATCCCGACTGCGCCCACTGCCCGCTGCCTGCCTGTGCGTGGGTCGAGGCGGGCAAGCCTGCCGCCGAGGTGGCCCGCAAGGTGCAGAAGTACGAGGGCACCGACCGTCAGGCGCGTGGACGGCTGCTCGATGTCCTGCGCGACGCGTCCGGGCCCGTGGAACAGGTGCGCCTCGATCTGGCGTGGACGCGCGATCCCGGCCAGCGGGCGCGCGCCCTGGATTCGCTGCTGGTCGACGGGTTGATCGAGCAGACCGAGGACGGGCTGTTCGCCCTGGCCGGTGAAGGTGGCGCAGCGGGATAACCCGCGCGGTTCAGAGCACGCGACGCAGGAAGCGGCCGACGTGCTCGCGATAGGCCTCGGGTTGTTCGTCGTGCACCAGATGCCCGGCCCCGGCGACCCGCACATACTCCGCACCGGGATGCACGTCGGCCATCGTCCGCATCTGACCGGCCGGGGTGATGGTGTGCTCGCCCTCGATGAGCAGCGCGGGCACCTGCAGCGACTTCCATTCGGTCCAGAAGTCGCGCGTGCCCCACTCCTCGGAGATCGCCCGGAACGTGTCGACCTCGCCGTGCAGCCGGTAGCCGTCGGGCGCGGCGGTGAAGGCGCGCAGGAAGTACGCGCCCGCGACCGGTCCGAAGTAGTCGAGCACCGCCTGGTCGTCGGCGAAAGGCTGCGGCCAGGAGTGGATCAACTCGGCCCAGTGCGCGGCGGTGCGGCCGGTGAAATCGGGCGCGATGTCCTCGACGACGATCGCGCGCACCCGCTCGGGATAGGTGGCGGCGAAGACCCAGCCGTGGATCGCCCCCATCGAATGCCCGACGATCACCATCGGTTCGGTGATCTCGGCGGTGAGTGCGGCGAGATCGGCGACGAACGCCTCGGTGCTGAGCTCGGCGGGCGGCACCCGGCCGTGACCCGCGGCGTCGACGGTGTAGACGTGGCCGAATTCGCGCAGCCACGGCAGCTGATCTGTCCAGGTGCGCGCGCTGCCCATCAGCCCGTGCAACAGCAGGATCGGGACGCCGGTCCCGCCTTCGTCGTACAACACCCTGACGATTGTGCCCCAGAGCGGGATGTTTCCCGCGCGGTCGTATTGTCGGCGCTATGGCTGTTGTGAAGATCAATGCGATCGAGATCCCTGAAGGCGCGGGCCCCGAGCTGGAGAAGCGCTTCGCCGCCCGCGCGCACGCGGTGGAGAACTCCCCCGGTTTCCTCGGCTTCCAGTTGCTGCGCCCGGTGGCCGGCGACAACCGGTATTTCGTGGTGACGCAATGGGATTCGGAGGAATCGTTCGCCGCGTGGCGCGACGGTCCGGCCCGCGCCGCGCATGCCGGACACGGTGGGGAGGGCGAGCGGCCCAAGCCGGTGTCGACCGGTGCCTCGCTGCTCGAGTTCGAGGTCGTCCTGGACGTGCCCGCGAAGGCCTGACGACGGCGTTTCCGCTGGACATGCGGATGCGCGTATTGACGCGGGCGCCTCGCGACTGTCACAGTTCGAGGGAACACAAGCGAGGGTGCGCGGTAATTCCGGTGAGATTCCGGAGCGGTCGCGCCACTGTATCCAAGTACCGGGTTCCCGGTGCCGGAGAGCCAGACACCGGCACCTTCGCACCACACTTCGACCGTGGGACGCGTATCCCTGAGGAGGACCCGAATGGCCATCGCGCATTCACCCAGCCGGGAGACCGGCCTTGACACCCTGGCAACCGTGCTCGTCACGGTCGGTGTCGTTCTGCTTGCACTGCTCACCCTGTACCTGGTCGGGTTCGACCAGGGGGCCGTCTCGCGTAGCGGGATGTACCTGCACGAGCTGATGCACGACGGACGTCACCTGCTCGGTGTCCCGTGCCACTGACCGGATCACTCAAGACCCTGCTGCTGCGCGGCCTGCTGGCCGGCCTGATCGCCGGTCTGCTGGCCGCCACAGTGGGCTACTTCATCGGCGAACCCCAGGTGGACGCCGCCATCGCGATCGAAGAGGCCGCCGCGGCACCGGCCGAGCACGGCCACGACGCGGCAGAGCCCGCCGGCCATTCCCATGGTGGCGAAGACGAACCGCTGGTCAGCCGGTCCGGCCAGAAGGCTGGACAGTTCCTCGCGCTCGGCCTGGCCGGAATGGCGTTCGGCGCGCTGTTGGCGGCGGCACTGAACTTCGGACGCCGGTTCACGACGCTGACCGGGCCGAAGCTGTCGCTGTACGCCGCGGGCTTCGCGTGGGCGGCGATCGTCGCGGTGCCGTTCTTCAAGTACCCGGCCAACCCACCCGCGGTGGGTGATCCGGAGACGATCAACAACCGCACCTGGTTGTGGGTCGCGACTGTCGTGCTCGGCCTGCTGGCCGTCGCGGCATCGATCGCGGCCTATCGCGCACTGGCCGGACAGCTCGACACGCTCCGGCTTATCGCGGGCGTTGCGGCATTCGTGCTGGTCACCACGGTCGGCTATGTGCTGCTGCCCGGTGTGAACGAGGTGGCCGACGACTTCCCCGCGACGCTGCTGTGGCGTTTCCGGGTGGCCTCGCTCGCCGAAACCACCACGCTGTGGGTGGCTTTGGGGCTGGCCTTCGCCGCGCTCACCGAATTCGCTTCGCGGCGTAGCACTCCAGTAGTGGAGCAGGTCGCTACCGCAGGGTGATCCTCGCGCGTATCGGCGAAAGGCAGTGTCGGTGTCATGACCGGCACTGCCTTTTCCGTTTCCGCATCCCGACCCCGCGCGGTGACCGTCGCGTTCGGCGGTCTCGTCACCGCTCTGGCCGCAGGCGCCGCCGAAGGACTGCTGCGCGCGGTCCGTGGCGGTGGTGAATTCGGCGCCACCGCAGCGGGATTGCTCCCCCGCCTCGCCATCTACCTGGTCGTCGCGGGTGTGGCGCTGTACATGGTGAACGGCAGCCGGGTTGCCCGAGCACTGCTGACCGTCGGCATCGGCGTGGTCGGCCTGCTCTCGCTGATCATCGAGCCGCTGGCGGTCGTGCTGTCGACCGACGACTTCGCCGCGCTGTTCACCGGCATGTCCCCCAGTTCGGCCGTGCTGGCCGGCTGCCGGGCCGTGCACATCCTGGCGGTGGTGATCGCCATTCCGGCGATGTACACCCCCGCCGCGCATCGCTGGTTCACCCAGCGCTGACCCGGCATTTTCGTGCAGTCCTGCCCCGTCAGTCGGTTTCCGACCGCACAGCGGCGAACTGCACGAAAATGCCGGACGGATCAGATCAGTTCGGCGTCCAGCTCGACCTCGGCGACGCCGGCCAGTGCCTTGCTGACCGGGCAGCCGTTCTTGGCGGCGGTGGCCGCGGTGTAGAAGCCCTCGGCGTCGAGCCCGGCCGCGACGGCACGCACGGTCAGCTTGATCTTGCTGATCTGGAACCCACCGGCCGGGTCCGGCGCGAGGGTGACGTCGGCGGTGACATCCAGGCTTTCCGGGGTGCCGCCCGCATTGGCGATCTCGGCCGAGAGCGCCATCGAGTAGCACGACGAGTGCGCCGCCGCGATCAGCTCTTCCGGGCTGGTGCCCTCGGCGACCTCGGCAGCGCGGCGCGGGAAGGTCACATCGAACTTGCCAGCACCGGAGCTGACCAGTTCGACCTGCCCGGAACCGTCCTGCAGTCCGCCTGCCCAGAGGGTGCGTGCGCTACGAGTCGGCATGGCAATCCTTTCGATTCGGTGGGTGTTGCGTCCGGTGACGAACCTACTCGGATCCCGGCCGGAGTTCGGCGGCTCAGGCGGCTCCGGTGACCTCGTCCAGCCGTTCCAGCATCTCCGGCCAGACCTGCTGGTGCAGATCGCGGATGGCGGCGGTGGGGAAGCCGGAATGGCGCAGGCGCAGGCGGATGCCGCGGGGCTGCTTGCGGAATTCGGCGGCGACCACGGTCTCCACGCCGTCGGTGGCCGCGGTGACCCAGGTGAATTCGACCCGGCGGTCCTGTTCCAGCAGCAGGATGCGGCCGTAGTGCGGGTTGCGCTTGTCGGCCGAGCCGGTATCGAAGTAGAGCGGCTCGTTCACGGCGGGGCGCATGAGGACCGATCCGGGAACGGCCAGCCACAGGTCGAGGCCCTGGGTCCAGGCCGCGTAGAGCAGGCTGGGCGAGGCTTTCATCACGCGCTCGACCGTGAGCTCGTGCGGTCGCGCAGACAGGTCCGGGGGGCGAACTGGCTGGTCCATCAGCCGACCTTACCGGCCCGGACCGGCCGATCGCCGCATCGGGTGTGCGACAGCGTCACTCGGGATTGGTGACGCGGGCGAGCACGATCCCGCCGAGGATCAGCGCCAGCGCCAGCATGCGGCCCGCGCTGAGCGGATCCTTGTGCACGAGCACGCCGAGACTGATCGCGCCGAGCGCGCCGATTCCGGTGAACACCGCGTAGGCGGTGCCGACCGGGAGCGTGTGCATGGCTCGCGAAAGCAGGTACACCGCGAGCGAGCCAAGGGCGATGCAGAGCAGGGTCGGGCCGAGTTTGGTGAAGTTCTCGGTCGGTTTGATGGTCTGTGACCAGATGATCTCGACGAGGCCGGCGAGGCCGAGTACCACCCAGCTCATTTCACGTAATCCTTGGCGAGCAGGCGAACTTCGGTCAGCGCGGCGGCGAGCGAGGCCTCGTGCGCGTCGCGCAGGTGGGCCAAATTCGGGTCCTGCACGGCATTGGCGAGTTCGGCGTGGACGAACACGGTGTCGGTGACGGCGAAATGGCCCGCGAAGAAGTCGCGCAGGTAGCGCTCCTGGTAGTCGTAGGCGGCCTTGGGCGCGCCGGGCGAGTAGGCGCCGCCGCGGGCGCCGACCACCACGAACCTGCGCTCCCCCAGCGACATTCGCGGGAAGGTGATCTGATCGAGCCAGGCCTTGAGTGCGGCGGGGATCGAGTAGTTGTACATCGGGGTGCCGATGAGGATCACGTCGGCGGCGAGTACCTGCGCGAGCAGTGGTTCGACGATCTTCCAAGCGGTCTTCGCCGCGGGGGTGACGGCGAGCTCGGGGAGCCGATCGAGGTCGGTGCTGCCCGCGGCGAGGACGGCGTCGCAGAGTTCGGTCCAGCCCTCGCCGATGAACGGTGTGGGCTGGGCGGTCAGGTCGCGGTAGGTGTACTCGCCGTCAGGTGTCTCGGCGCGCCAGGCCTGGACGAACTCCGCGCCGAGCCTGCGGCTGAGCGACCGGTTGCGAGCGCTGGCGTCGAGGTGCAGCAGGTGTGTCATGGTCGAACCTTCCTTAAGTGGACAGCATGTCCGATTGCCGTGGGCTTGACGATAGAACACAAGTGGACAGCCTGTCCACATATTCGTTTCTGGGCTAGAGTCGACACCATGGAGCCCCGATCCGACCTGCTCACCGGCACGGCGCTGGACGCACCGCAGCCCGCCGAGCGCACCGACGCGGCCCGCAACCGGGCCAAGGTGCTGGCGGCGGCCGCCGAACTGTTCGCCACCCGCGACCCGCGCACGGTCACCATGGACGACATCGCCAAGGCGGCGGGCGTCGGCCGCGGCACCCTCTACCGCCGCTATCCCGACCGCACCGCCATCGCCGTCGCCCTGCTCGACGAACACGAACGCGCGCTCCAGGAGCAGTTGATGCGCGGGCAACCACCGCTCGGCCCCGGCGCATCACCCGCCGACCGGCTCGCCGCCTTCTACGCCGCGATGGTCGAATTGCTCACGGCCCATGCGCATCTGGTGCTCGGCGCCGAAACCGGCGGCGCCCGGTTCGCCACCGGGGCTTACGGATTCTGGTCCGCCCACGTGCACGCGCTGCTGGTCGAAGCTGGTGTCGCCCAACCAGATTCCCTGGTCGACACCGTCCTCGCGCCGGTGGCCGCCGAGGTCTATCTGCACCAACGTGAACGCGGGCTTTCGCCCGGCCAGATCACCGAGGGGCTGGCGGTGCTCGCCCACCGCCTGCTCGACCAATCCTGACCTGTCGGCCCCTGCCGCTACCGTCACGCGGGTGACGACACTTCCTACCGACACCGAAGCCGCTCGATTCTGGGCACTGATCGAAACCGCCTGGGAGCGAACCGGTTCCGGAGCGCGCCGCGCTCTGCTCGATGGCGAATTCGACGACGACATCCTCGACCGGTTCATCGACGCCTTGCTCTCGCTGAGCACCGATTTCACGAGCGCCGAGCTGACCGCGCTGGACCGGGTCGCCGAACGCGCGCTCTACGACATCGATCGCGCCGACATCCAGGAGATCACCGACGGTTCCGACGACGGCTTCCTGTATGCGCGGGGATTCATCGTCGCCATGGGCCGCGAGTTCTACGACGCCGTGCGCGCCGACCCGGAAGCCGCGGTGCCGGACGCCGAATGCGAAAGGATGTGCTATTTCTTCGCCCACCTGCACGACAAGCTCTACGGCGGATTCCCCGAGACGGGTTCGGGCATCTCGCGCGAGACCGCATCGAACCCGGCCGGGTGGTCCTGAGAATCAGGTCAGGTCGCGGCGGCTCATCAGCCAGATGGTGCCGCCCGCGAAGGCCAGTACGTAGGCGGTGAGCAGGGCGAGGGACTCGCCGCGGGTGAGGATGTCGAGGACGCCGGGGGTGGCAGGGCCGCTGACGGTGCGCATCGCGCCTGCCAAGGAGCCTGCGGCCGTTCCGGGCAGCAGGTCGGTGAACGTCTCGATGGGACCGAAGATGGCGGCCACCCCGCGCAGGAGGTTCTCGACGACGAGTACCCAGACCAGACCGAGGCCGACGGCGAGGGCGGGGCCGCGGGCGATGGCGCCGATCAGCGCGCCCGCCAAGGTCCACATGCTCAGAATCGCTGTGCCGGAGATGATTCCGAGCACAGATCGCTCCAGAGACGGCAGGGCGAGCGGCTGGCCCTCACTCACCGCGATGAGCGAGGCGACGCCGAGGTCCACGGCGAAGGCCACGCAGACCAGGGCCACCACCACCACCACCACCAGGCTCACGAGCAGGCCGCCGACCGCCGCCGAGCGGCTCGGTCCCTGGGTGAACACGGTTTTCCAGGTGCCCCAGCCGTACCCGCTGCCGACGGCGAGCGCACCCAGGATGAGCATGAGCGCACCGCCGAACATGGCCATGCCCTGGGTGAAGACCTCCGGGACGGCGGCGGGCATGAGCTGGCCGAGCAGGACGTCGCGGGGCAGACCGTCCGACATGGCGCCGCTTTCCCCGGAGGTGTAGGCGAGGTAGTTGAACAGGTAGGCGAAGGTCAGATTCAGCAGCACCCACACGCCGAGGACGATCCAGAACGCGGGCCAGCGGCCGAGCCGCACCGACTCCGCGCGCATGCTCGCCCACAGATCTCTTGTCAGACCGATCATTTCGCGACCTCCACAGTCGTCATCTCGAAGAACACTTCTTCCAGGGATTTCTCGTCGACGCGCAGTTCCAGCAGGTCGGCGCCCGCCGAGACCACGGCACGCGCGACCACCGGTGCCATCGCGGCAGACGTCTCGACCCTGATCCCGTCCGCGTTCGCCCGGGCGGGAGCGACGGCGCGAATCGCGGCGAGGGCGATGTCGGCAGGTTCGGCGAGCACCAATAGCGCTGCGGTGCCTCGTAATTCGCCGACGGTCGATTCGGCGAGCAGCCTGCCGCCGGAGATCACCCCGACGCGGTGACAGATCTCCTGCACCTCGGCGAGCTGGTGACTCGACAGCAATACGGTGTGCCCGTCGGCGGCGAGATCAACGATGAGCGTGCGCATTTCGGCCAGACCTGCCGGATCGAGGCCGTTGGTGGGCTCGTCGAGGATCAGCAGGTCCGGGTCGCCGAGCAGGGCAGCGCCGACGCCGAGGCGCTGCTTCATCCCCAGTGAATAGGTGCGGAAGCGGTCGCCCGCACGGTCGGCCAGACCCACCCGTTCCAGCGCCTGCTCGACGTCGGTGGTGCTGTGACCGCGGTAGCGCGCCAGGACGCGCAGGTTGTCGCGGCCCGAGAGGTAGGGGTAGAAGCCGGGACCCTCGATGAGGACGCCGATGCGGCGCAAAACCGCGGGATCGCCGGGCGCGCGGCCGCTGACCCGGGCGGTGCCCGCGCTGGGGCGGATCAGGCCGGCCAGCATGCGCAGGGTGGTGGTTTTGCCCGCACCGTTGGGGCCGAGGAAGCCGTAGATCTCGCCTGCGGCGACGCGCATACTCACCGCGTCCACCGCGATGTGCTCGCCATAGCGCTTGGTCAGCTCGTCGGTGACCACGATCGAATCGTTCATGGCACTCAGAATCCGCGCCGATGCGGTGCCGGGGCATCCGTCGCGGAGCGGCTTCGTGGCTACGTCGCGCGGACTACTCGCGCCGTCGTTCCCGACGCTGAATATTCGCCTCGACCGGCCGCTGACCGGCCACCGTGGGGCCGCAGGGTGGCTCGCAGCGGAATTACGGGCGCAGGCCGACGCGGAGGGCGGCCCTACGCAATAGGGTGAGTGAGGTGGGAGCGTCTGCGAAATGGGAGCGTGGCTCGGTCGTTGTGGACTGGGGCCTGGCAGTGGTGGTCGCGGTGATCCAGCTCGCCGGAAGTTCCGGTGCGAATACGCATCAGAGCGGGGTGCGCGCGCTCGACGCGTTCGCGTATCTGTTGCTGCTCGCCGGGCCGATCGCGCTCGGCTTCCGGCGTGTGCTGCCCGAACCGGTGCTGCTGGTCGCCCTGCTCGCGGCGGTGTCGTTTGTGCTGCGCGACTACGGATACGGGCCGATCTTCCTGTCGCTGATCATCGCGTTCCTGACCGCGGCGGTCGACGGATCACGGTGGCGCACCTACCCGGTGGTCGCGGTCGGCTATCTGACGATGGTGTGGCCGTTGCCCGCGCTGCTCGGACGCGACACCGACGCGTGGCAGATCTTCGGCCTGCTGGCCTGGATGGGTGTGCTCGTCGGGATCGCCGAGGGGGTGCGGCAGCGGCGGGCGGTGGTCGTCGCCCGCAGGCAGCGGGCCGAGGCCGCGCGGCGCGACGAGCAGGCGCAGCAGGCCAGGGCGGCCAGCGAGGAGCGGCTCGCGATCGCCCGTGAGCTGCATGATGTTCTCGCGCACAGTCTTTCGCTGATCAATGTGCAGTCCTCGGTGGCGCTGGAGCTCTTCGACCGGAAACCGCAGCAGGCGGCGGCCGCGCTCGCCACCATCAAAACCACCTCCAAAGAGTCGCTGGCCGAGGTGCATACGCTGCTGCACGCCATTCGCAGTGGTGCGGCGGTGGCGCCCGCGGTCGAGGAATACGCTGAGCCCGCCGCCGAATCGCCGGCGCCCACCGCTCCTGTCGCGCCGCCGCGGCCCGCTCCCCGCGCGCCCGCACCGTCGCTCGATGATCTCGAGACCTTGCTCGAGCGCACCAGGGCGACCGGGCTCGGGGTCGACACCAAGATCATCGGTACGCCCAAGAAGCTGCCCAGCGTGATCGATGTGGCCGCGGCCAGGATCATCCAGGAATCGCTGACCAATGTGGTGCGGCACGCGCCCGGCGCGACGGCGATGATCACCCTGCGGTACACGCCCGAATCGGTCGACATCACCATCGACAACACGCGGCCGACCAGCACCGCGGTCCGTACCGGTGCGGGTGGGAACGGGATCATCGGTATGCGGGAGCGGGCGCACGCGCTCGGCGGGGCGTTGACGGCCGGGCCGCGGCCCTCCGGTGGGTTCCGGGTGGCGGCCAGGTTGCCTGCCCGGCCTGCGGGCGCCGCGGCTGAACCGCGCAACAGCGCATCGCGTGCGTCCCAGCGATCCGCGTCCGCCGCGGGCTCTGCCGCTGAGGGTTCAGGCTCCGCCACAGCCGGTGCTGACCATGCAGGCTCCGCGGGGGCCGGCGCTGACCGCTCGGGCTCCGCGGCGGCCGGTGCTGACCATGCAGGCTCCGCGGCGGGTGCTGACGGTAGGGAGTTCTCCACATGAGCGATCCCGGCCAGGTCGGTGCTCGCAAGACGCGCGTGCTGGTCGCCGATGATCAGGCGCTGGTGCGCGGCGGGTTCGTCGCGCTGCTCGACGCCCAGGACGACATCGAGGTAGTCGGCGAGGCCGAGAACGGCGAGCAGGCCGTCCGGATGACCCGCGCGCTCGTCCCCGATGTGGTGCTGATGGACATCCGCATGCCCATCCTCGACGGCCTGGCCGCGACCCGCATGATCGCCGACGAGGCCGCCCTCGCCGAGGTCCGCGTCGTCGTCCTCACCACCTTCGAGCTCGACGAGTACGTCTTCGAGGCGATCCGCGCGGGCGCGGCCGGCTTCCTGGTCAAACACACCGAACCCGCCGACCTGCTCCGCGCCGTCCGCGTGGTCGCCGCGGGCGACGCCCTCCTCTCCCCCGGCGTCACCCGCCGCCTCCTGGCCGAGTTCTCCACCCACGCCAAACAACCCCCACCCGCCGCCCTCGCCGACCTCACCGACCGCGAACGCGAGGTGATGACCCTCGTCGCCGAAGGCCTCACCAACGCCGAAATCGGCGCCCGCCTCTACCTCAGCCCCGCCACCGCCCGCACCCACGTCAGCCGCATCCTCACCAAACTGAACGCCCGCGACCGCACCCAACTAGTCGTGCTCGCCTACGAATCCGGCCTGGTCCGCCCTGGCTGGCAGTAAACGGCTGGAGCTCGGGCTGACGCAGACGCAGCTGGCCGAGCTGTGCCGGGCTGCGTCGGCCCGAGGTGTCGAGACTCGAATCAGGGGGTGGCACACCGACAATCGGCATGCTCGAGCGTCTGGCACACGCACTCGAGGTGCGGTTCGTCGCCCGTTTCGAGAAGGTCGACGCCGCCTGAGCCGAGCCTGTTCCGCTGGTGAGCGCGGCCGATCTGGAACGGCTTGTCGCGGACAGGGAGGCGCGATTCGTCGAACAGGGGTGCATCCGGAGCTTCGCGTGAAGCCTGGCGTTTGAGTCGGCTTCCGTGGCGTTTGGGTCGCGGGCGGGCGCGAGAAGCGTTGTTGCATCGTGCATGACGACGATATCGACCATCGATGCCGCGGCGCCGGAGACCGGCCGCCGCGCATGGCCCGCGCTGCTCACCATGTTCCTCGGGAGCTTCACGCTGGTGACGGCGGAGTTCCTGCCACCGGGGGTGCTGACCGCGCTCGCCGACGATCTGCGGGTACCGGAAGGGGTGGTCGGGCTCTCCGTCAGCGCGACCGCGTTGACCGCGCTGTTGGCCGCGCTCGGGTTGGGCTCGCTGTTTCCGAAGGTCGACCGGCGCACGCTGTTGCTGGTGCTGACCGTCGGGGCTGCCGTGTCGAACGTCCTGGTGGCGGTGGCGCCGAATATCGCGCTGCTGCTGGTCGCGCGACTGCTGCTCGGGGTCGCGGTGGGTGGGTACTGGTCGATGGCGCTGGTGATCGCCGCGCAGCTGGTGCCCGCGCATCGCCTCGGCAAGGCGATGATGATCGTGAACTCGGGGACCACCGTCGCGACCGTCGCCGGGGTGCCGCTGGGGGTGCTGCTGAGCACGTACGCGGGGTGGCGGACCGTGTTCGTCGTGGCGGCGGGGCTGACGGTCGTTGCGGCGGTGGCGGTGCGCATGATGCTGCCGCCGATCGCGCCGAGCAAGGGGATCGGATTCGCGGCGATGGGGGCGGCCCTGCGGGCGCCGGGGGTCGCGTTGGGGCTGGTCAGCGTGGTCGCCGTGATCGGCGGGCATTTCGCCGGGTTCACCTACATCCGGCCCGCGCTGGCCGAGCTGCTCGCGGCGGGTCCGTCGGCGATTCCGGTGTTGCTCGCGCTGTTCGGTGTCGGCGGTCTGCTCGGGAATTTCGTGCTCGGGTCGCTGGCCGATCGCAAGCTCGGCGTCCTCCTGGTCGCGGTGCCGACGGCGATCGGGCTGTCGCTGCTGGCGATCATCGTCTCCGGTGCGGTGCCGGTGCTCGGTTATGTCGCCGTGGTGGTGTGGGGCGGCGCGTTCGGCGGCATCCTCAATCTGGTGCAGGTGTGGGTGTCGCGGGTGCTGCCCGAGCGGATGGAGGCGGGCAGCGGGCTGGTGGTCGGCGGTTTCCAGCTGGCGATCATCCTGGGTTCCGCGGTCGGCGGGCGTGGGGTGGACAGCATCGGCCTGGCGGCGACCTACGGACTCGCGGCGCTGGCGGCGGTGCTCGGCGGCGTGCTGGTGCGGGTGTCACTCAGCCGCGCCGCGCGGTAGTAGCTCAGGCCGAGCGGGCCGCACGTCGCCATTCCGACGGCGTGTGGCCCGTGTGCTTGCGAAAGGCCCGGCCGAACGCGGTCTCGGACCGGTAGCCCAGCCGCCGCGCCACCGCGCCGACCGACATGTCGTGCTCGGCCAGGAACAGCTGGGCCCGCTCGACCCGCAGCTTCGTCAGATACCGCCCCGGCGTGAGCCCGGTGGCCGCCTGGAACCGCGCCGCGAACCCGGACCGCGAGGCCAGCGCGACCCGCGCGAGCGCTTCGACCGTCCACTCCTGACCGGGATCGGCGTGCATAGCGGCCACCGCGCGCGCCACCCCCGGCTCGTGCACCCGCAACAACCAGCGTTTCGGCGCGCACCCGCGCGCGTGCCAGGACTCGATCGCCATCGACGCGATCAGGGTGGCGACCCGGTCGCCCTGCACGCCGAACGGATCGGGGCACTCGCGCACCAGATGCTCGAACATGGTCGCGGCCAGCGGCGCGTGCCGGACGAATTCGGTGAGCAGCACCCGCTGCGGCAGCGCGGCCATCGCGCCGCTGGTCGCGGCCGGCGCGAGCCGCACCCGCAGCACGGTGCCCTCCGACAGCGCGTTGATCACGAAGCGGTCCGCACGCGGGACGAACAGGAAGTCACCGGTCGCCAGATCCTCGGCGGTGCCCAGTCCTTCGACCCGGACGAGGCCCTCGGTCACCACGAGTGCGCTCGGTTCGCCCTCGATGAACTCCCAGCCGCCCGCGGTGAGCGCGAATTCGTCCCGGCCGGCGAAGCGCCATTGCAGGCCCGCGAGCACATCGTCGAGTCCGCTCGCACCAGATTCGATCAGCGTCACCGTGCACATCCTCCGGGTGGATCTCCGACCGGTTCACGGTACCAAGGCAGCTCGGAGCCGGTGCGGGCGTGAAATCGCGCCCGGAACTACGCCCGCAGACGTAGCCGGGATCGGGTCGCGCGGCCGATGTCCGCGGCCGCCGTCGCCAGCAGGCTGAAGTCATGAACACCTTCGACAGCGCGACGACGCCGACCTTCCTGGCCGAACACTACGACGCGGTGCGATTCGGGATCGTGCTGACGCCCCGGTCCGGGGCCCAGTGGACGCGTGCGGTGGTCGACGCCGAGCAGCGGGGGTACGCCACCCTCCTCCTGCCGGACACGCTCTACACCCCGTCGCCGCTCCCCGTGCCGGCCGCCGCGGCCGCGGTGACGACGCAGCTGCGGGTGCGGCCGAACGTTCTCGCGGCACCCTTGCGCACCACCGGTTCGTCGGTGCGGGAAGTCGCTGCGCTGCAACTGCTTTCGGACGGACGTTTCGAGCTGGGCCTCGGCACCGGCCGCCCCGAGGCCCGCGGTGAAGCCGAAAAGCTCGGCATGCCCTGGGGTTCGGCGGGTGAACGACGGCAGCAGCTGATCGACACCGCCACCGCGGTACGGTTCGAGGTCGACCCTGCCCCACCGATCGTGATCGCGGCGAACGGCCCGCGCATGCTCGCCACCGCGGCCACCCACGCCGATCGGATACTGCTGGCCGCCGCCCCGGATGCGACCGAGGACGAACTCGCCCATATGGTCACCACGGTCACCGACCACACCGATCGGGAGGTCCGATTCACCCTCCAATTGGTCGGTCTCGGTGAGCAATTGCCGCACTGGCTCAGCGCCCGACTCGGCTACACCCCGGAGAAACTCCGCGACGCGGGCGCCGCCGGTTTTCTCCCCAGCGATCCCCAGCTGGCTGTGGACATCCTCGAATCCCGCCGCGCGCGCTACGGAATCGACGAACTGATCGTCCCGGGCGAACTGGCCGAGGCGTTCGCGCCGATCTTCGACCTGGCGCTCGGACGTCAGTAGATGGCACTCCAGTAGGCCTCGAGGACGAGACCGACGATATAGCGCGGATTCTGCGGGTCGTCGGTCACCGTGACGGTAGCGCGCCCCCGGATCGCGCCACCCCGGCAATCCGCCCGAACGAAAGAGCGCGCCACCCAGCCGAATTCGATACCCGCGCCGCGATGTCGGTGGCCGCTGCTAGCTTCGGCGGACATTACCGGGAGGAAAAGGAGTTCCGCATGGGGGTGATCATGTCGTTCACCAGGGTGAGCGCCGTGGAGCTGGAGCAGCTGGCGGCGACCGCCGAGTGGCCCGACGATTTTCTCGACGGTCTGGAGATCCACGACGGCGGGCCGAGCGGTTACCTGGACAAGGCGTGGGCGGGCTTGGCGTACCTGCTGGCCCAGGCGAACATCGGGGTCGATCTGGTCGACACCGGCCGTCCGCTGGCCGATGACAACTATTTCGCGTGGCACCCCGACGACGTGTCCGCCACGGCGAAGGTCTTGAGCCGCATCCCGTTCGACGAGCTGGCGCTGTTCTTCGACCCCGCGGCGATGGACGCGGCCGGGGTGTACCCGAACATCTGGGTCCGCGACGGCGAGAGCGGGCTGCACTACCTGCGCCACCACTACGACGGCCTGGAGCAGGTGTTCCGGTACGCGGCCGAGCGCGGATCCGGTTTCCTCCAGCACTTCGGCTGACCGGCACACGAGAAAGCCCGCCCCGACCTGAGGTCGGGGCGGGCTTTTCGGTTCGGCTTCTTACTCGCCGGAGGCGGCCTCGGGCGCGGGGCCCTCGGCAGCGCCGGTCAGGACGACCTCGGGCTTGTCGTCGCCCGCGGGCGCCTTGGTCAGCTTCGCCTTGCCGGTGAAGGTGAACTTGGCGTCCTCGCCAAGGCCCTCGCCGTTCCAGCCCTCGACGTCGACCACGATGGTCTGGCCCGCGCCGATCTCGCCGAAGAGGATCTTCTCCGACAGCTGATCCTCGATCTCGCGCTGGATCGTGCGGCGCAGCGGACGCGCACCCAGGACCGGGTCGAAACCGCGCTTGGCGAGCAGGCTCTTGGCCTGGTCGGTCAGCTCGATCGCCATGTCCTTGTTCTTCAGCTGCTTGGCGACGCGGTTGATCATCAGGTCCACCATCATCACGATCTGCTCGCTGGTGAGCTGGTGGAACACGATCACGTCGTCGATGCGGTTGAGGAACTCGGGGCGGAAGTGCTTCTTCAGCTCGTCGTTGACCTTGAGCTTCATCCGCTCGTAGTTCGAACCCTCGGCGTTGGACTGGGTGAAGCCCAGGCCGACGGCCTTGGAGATGTCGGAGGTGCCCAGGTTCGAGGTGAAGATCAGCACGGTGTTCTTGAAGTCGACCGTACGACCCTGACCGTCGGTGAGACGGCCGTCCTCGAGCACCTGCAGGAGGGTGTTGTAGATCTCCTGGTGCGCCTTCTCGATCTCGTCGAACAGCACCACCGAGAACGGCTTGCGACGCACCTTCTCGGTGAGCTGGCCGCCCTCTTCGTAGCCCACGTACCCGGGAGGGGCACCGAACAGGCGCGACGCGGTGAAGCGGTCGTGGAACTCGCCCATGTCGATCTGGATGAGCGCGTCGTCGTCGCCGAACAGGAAGTTCGCCAGCGCCTTGGACAGCTCGGTCTTACCGACACCGGACGGACCGGCGAAGATGAACGAGCCGGACGGACGCTTCGGATCCTTCAGGCCGGCGCGAGTGCGGCGGATCGCCTTGGAGACGGCCTTGACGGCATCCTCCTGGCCGATGATCCGCTTGTGCAGCTCGTCCTCCATGCGGAGCAGACGGGTGGTCTCCTCCTCGGTGAGCTTGAAGACGGGGATACCGGTCCAGTTGGCCAGCACCTCCGCGATCTGCTCGTCGTCGACCTCGGCAACGACGTCCAGGTCACCGGAACGCCACTGCTTCTCGCGCTCGGCGCGCTTGGCGACGAGCTGCTTCTCCTTGTCACGCAGACGCGCGGCCTTCTCGAAGTCCTGCGCGTCGATCGCGCTTTCCTTCTCGCGGCGGGCGTCGGCGATCTTGTCGTCGAACTCGCGCAGGTCCGGCGGAGCGGTCATCCGGCGGATGCGCATGCGCGCGCCGGCCTCGTCGATCAGGTCGATCGCCTTGTCCGGCAGGAACCGGTCGTTGATGTAGCGGTCGGCCAGCGTCGCGGCGGCGACAAGGGCGCCGTCGGTGATGGACACCCGGTGGTGCGCCTCGTAGCGGTCGCGCAGACCCTTGAGGATGTTGATGGTGTGCTCGACGGTCGGCTCGCCGACCTGCACCGGCTGGAAGCGGCGTTCCAGGGCGGCGTCCTTCTCGATGTACTTGCGGTACTCGTCGAGGGTGGTCGCGCCGATGGTCTGCAGCTCGCCACGGGCCAGCTTCGGCTTCAGGATCGAGGCCGCGTCGATGGCGCCTTCGGCAGCACCCGCGCCGACGAGCGTGTGCAGCTCGTCGATGAACAGGATGATGTCGCCGCGGGTGTTGATCTCCTTGAGCACCTTCTTCAGGCGCTCTTCGAAGTCACCGCGGTAGCGGCTGCCCGCGACCAGGGAACCCAGGTCGAGGGTGTAGAGCTGCTTGTCCTTGAGGGTCTCGGGGACCTCACCGTTGACGATGGCCTGCGCCAGGCCCTCGACGACCGCGGTCTTACCGACACCGGGCTCACCGATCAGGACCGGGTTGTTCTTGGTGCGGCGGCTCAGCACCTGCATGACGCGCTCGATTTCCTTCGAGCGGCCGATGACGGGGTCGAGCTTGCCCTCGAGCGCGGCCTGAGTGAGGTTGCGGCCGAACTGGTCGAGCACCAGCGAAGTGGACGGAGTGCCCGCCTCACCGCGCGAGCCGGAACCCTCGACGGGCTCCTTGCCCTGGTACCCGGACAGCAGCTGGATGACCTGCTGACGGACGCGGTTCAGGTCGGCACCGAGCTTGACCAGAACCTGGGCGGCGACGCCCTCGCCCTCGCGGATGAGCCCGAGCAGGATGTGCTCGGTACCGATGTAGTTGTGGCCGAGCTGCAGCGCCTCGCGCAGGCTCAGCTCCAGCACCTTCTTGGCACGCGGGGTGAAGGGGATGTGACCGGACGGCGCCTGCTGGCCCTGACCGATGATCTCCTCGACCTGGCTGCGCACACCCTCCAGCGAGATGCCAAGGGACTCCAGCGACTTCGCCGCCACGCCCTCGCCCTCGTGGATCAACCCAAGCAGGATGTGCTCGGTGCCGATGTAGTTGTGGTTGAGCATCCGGGCCTCTTCTTGGGCCAGGACAACGACACGCCTCGCGCGGTCGGTGAACCTCTCGAACATCGCTCCCTCACTCTCCTGCTCCGACATTCTGGCAACAGACGCCGCAGTGTGCTCGGTACAACCTAGGGCGTCGGACCGACAACTGTCGCCGTCAGCCTGCCATGAAGCCCGGGGGTTGCGGCCCCCGCCATCCACTCTAGTTGGCAGGGGATCCCGCCGCCGCCGGTCCACCCTATTGATGACCGGCGGCAACATGGTCATTCACTCATAACGCGCACGTCGCGGCATTCGTTTCCCCTCGAGTTTTGCCTACAGCGAAATATGTCGAGCCGATGACGGCACTACCCCGTGAACGGGGGCACAAACTCGCATGGAACCGGGGCCTGACGGGCCGGATCCAGGGCATTGAGGACGTGACCTGCGGCGCGCGGGCTGCCCGCAATGGCCATGTGCTCGGAGTAGTCCTGGGCGCAGCCGTCCTGGACGACGATCGAGGTGGCGTTCGGGCCGGGGACCAGGCCGGAGGTGTGCGGGACGACCAGTTCGTCGATCGAGGAGACGATGTTGGTGTAGGTGACGTGGGGGCTGTACACGCCGTCGGCATTGAGGGCATCGATGAAGTCGTCGCCGGTGAGCATCTGCCCGCAGGCCTGGCACAGCGACGTCGCGACCGCGTCGAAGGCGGGGCCCGCGCCGAGGGCCCGGCTGTAGGCGGCGATGTCGCCTGCGCCCAGCGCGTTGGTGCCCAGCCACGGCGGGGCGATCCCGACCAGCTTGTCGACCTTGGCCGCGCCGCCGAGACGCTTGATGTAGTAGTTGCCGACGATGTTGCCCTGCGAATGCGCGACGAAGTCGACCCGCGCGGCGCCGGTGCGCGCGAGCACCCGGTCGACGAAGGCCGACACCTCGGCGGCGCTCTGCTCGATGGGCCGCATCCCGCCGATCGCCGAGACCGGCCAGGGCAGGCCGTAGGCGCCGAAGGTGAGCGCGTAGACGCAGTAGCCCTCGTTGGCCAGCAGCGGGGCGTACACGCCCCAATTCGTCTGTGCGCCACCGCCGGTGCCGTGCAGCAGCACCACCGGATTCGGATGCTCGGCCGAGGGGACACAGCCGGGATCGTCGGCACCGGGGAGCGACCCGCCGGGATTGGTCAGCTCCGGCGCGATCCCGGCGAAGAAGTTGTAGTCGACCGGATACTCGGCGGCGGCGGTGCCTGCGGTCGCCCAGGTCAGCAGGGCCGCCGCGGCCAGTACCAGCAACGATCTCGAACTACGTCGCATCAACGACTCCTCACTAGAACATGTTCCACCAATCATGGAACACGTTCCAGCGATCGCGTGGCCTATTGGCAGATCGCCATCAGCGCTGGTACGGCGCCGGGGCGAACCCGCCCGCCATGGGCGCCGCCACCGTCTGCGAAACCTGCTGTCCGGCAACCACACCCGCGGCACTCGACTTCCCCTGCTGCACACCGGCGGCGAACAGCGCGCCGCACAGCACCAGGAACGCCGCCGTGTGCAGCACCGCGCGCAGGATGTTCCAGCGGACCCAGGCCGCCTCGTAGTCGGCGCGCACCGCCGCGGTGTCGACGATGGCCGCCGGGTCGCCCGCCGCCGCGAGCGCGTCGTTGAGCGGCACGTTCAGCGCCGCGGTGACGGCGAAGGCGATCACGTTGAGCACCACGGCGATTCCGAGCCAGATCAGCGTCGTGCGGTGCTCCTTGCCCAGACTCAACACCGCGGCCAGCGCCGTGAACCCGACCGTGCCGAGGAAGCCGAGCATGAACCACGGGTTGATGATCACCACGTTGACCTTCTGCATGACATCGATCAACGTGCGATCGCCGGTCCGGGCCAGTGCGGGCATCACCGAGATCGCGTAGGCGTAGAACACGCCGGCGATCAGCCCGGTGCTGAGCACGGCCATCACCATCGCGGCCATCCGAACTGCGAACATGAGATGTCTCCTGACTCGTCTTCCGGAGCTCGATCCCTGTGCTCCGGTGATACGACTCAGTCAACCGTGTAACGCGTACCGCCGACATGGTTCAGACGCTCATGCACCTGCGCGAGCGTCGCCTACAGGTCGTGGTCGGAGATCATCCCGCTCTGCATGGCCAGCGCGGCCAGCCGGGTGCGCTTCTGGTTCTGCGGCAGGTTCTCCACCCCGAACTTCGCGAACAGGGCACGCAAGTGGGTCTTGATCGCGTCGATGGAGAGGAACAGCTCCTCGGCGATCTGCTGATTCGAGGCGGGCGTCGCGAAGCCGGTGCCGTGCTTGTACGGGCGGCACAGCGCGATCAGCACCGCGCGCTGGGTTTCGGTGAGCGAGCGCATGGTCGGTATCGAACCGGAGGCGGTATGGGTCGCGTCGTCGACGACGCCGCCGAAATCGAAGAAATGCACCAGCGTGGTGCCGACGCGGATGCGGTCGCCGGGGCTGAGCCTGCGCCTGCCGATCAGCCGCTCGCCGTTGACGAAGGTGCCGTTGCGGGAGAGACCGTCGTCGACGATGGTCCAGTGCGCGCCGAGGTGCTCGACCGCGGCGTGCAGGCGTGAGACCTCGGCGTCCCAACCTAGGACGAGGTCGGCCTGCACATTGCGGCCGATAGTGAAACGCTGCTGCGCGGGATCAAGCGCCAGCTCATGCTGCCGCCCGGTGTCGTCGGTATACCGCAAAAAAGAACTAGCCATTCCGGTCACTGCGCCGATACCTCATCTCTCCATACCGCCAGTGCCCTCACCTGCCTCGGTGGCCCCCTTCAGCCCACACATTCTATCGCTCGGGCGCCTTGCCCCGGAAAACCCTGCCCACCAGCGACTTCGGATACGCCTGAGGGGCCGAGACCGACAGGGAATCCCTGCCCGATTTCAGCCCCTCAGGCGCGAGTACGAGCTCGGCGCGGCGTGCGCCCGATGTTCAGGCCTTGCCGACTTCCTTGTTGTACGCCTCGGTGATATCGGCCGAGATGCGGCCGCGGGCGGAGACCTTGTGGCCCTTGCGACGGGCCCATTCACGAATTGCGGCGCTCTGTTCCCGGTCCATGGAAACACGGCTCTTGCCCTGCGGCGCGGGGGCGCCTGCCGCCTTCACCCGGCGACGGCCACTCACGCGACGGGCGTTGGCGACCCACTCGTCCAAGCCTTCGCGCAGGCGCGCCGCGTTAGCCTCCGACAGGTCGATCTCGTACGACACGCCATCGATAGCGAACTCGATGGTTTCGTCCGCGATGGACTCACCGTCGACATCGTCGATCAGGCTAACGGTGACCTTCTTTGCCATGAGATGAACGTCCTCTCGAAATCGTCAAGCCTGCCTCCAGGCCGAATACCCGAGGCAAGAATACCTCGATTTACGAAAATTCCAACACGAGGCCTTCGCCCCGCAAATTGACTGGTCAGCGACTAGCCGGACGAACAATCGGGAACAGGATCGTTTCCCGGATTCCCAAACCCGTGAGTGCCATCAACAAGCGATCGATTCCCATACCGGTTCCGGTAGTCGGCGGCATGCCGTGTTCCATCGCGGCTAGGAAGTCTTCGTCGAGCACCATGGCCTCGTCGTCGCCGGCGGCGGCCAGCCTCGCCTGATCGACGAACCGTTCCCGCTGGATCACCGGGTCGACCAACTCCGAATAGCCCGTTGCCAACTCGAAGCCGCGAACATACAGGTCCCACTTCTCCGTGACACCGGACTTGCTGCGATGCTGACGGGTCAGCGGTGAGGTCTCCACCGGGAAGTCACGGACGAAAGTCGGCGCGTAGAGCTTGTCGCCATAGGCATGTTCCCACAGTTCTTCGACAAGTTTGCCGTGTCCGTAGCCCTTGCCCGCAGGAATTTCCAGACCGACCCGATCGGCCAGCGCGAGCAATTCCTCGACACTGGTTTCCGGAGTCACCTCGACACCGATGGACTCCGACAGCGACGGATACATCTCGACCGTCGTCCACTCGCCGCCGAGATCATATTCCGTGCCGTCGGCAAGCGTCACCAGCAGGGTGCCGAATGCCTCCTGCGCGACTTCCTGGATCAATTCCCGGGTCATCGTCGCCGAGTCGTCGTAGGTGCCGTAAGCCTCGTAGGTTTCCAGCATCGCGAACTCGGGCGAATGGGTCGAGTCGGCGCCCTCGTTGCGGAAGTTCCGGTTGATCTCGAAGACCTTCTCCAGGCCACCGACCACACAGCGCTTCAGGAACAGCTCCGGCGCGATACGCAGGAACAACTCCATGTCCAGCGCATTGGAATGGGTGACGAAGGGGCGCGCGGCGGCGCCGCCGTGGATGGTCTGCAGCATCGGGGTCTCGACCTCGAGGAAGCCGCGGCGCTCGAGCGCGGTGCGCAGCGCGCGGACCACGTTCACGCGGGTACGGGCCATTTCCCTGGCCTCGGGGCGCACGATCAGGTCGACATAGCGCTGCCGGACGCGCGACTCCTCGTTCATCTCCTTGTGCGCCACCGGCAGCGGGCGCAGCGACTTGGCCGCCATCGACCAGGAATCGGCCATGACGCTCAATTCACCGGTGCGCGAGGAGATGACCTCGCCGTGCACGTAGACGAAGTCGCCGAGGTCCACATCGGACTTCCAGGCGGCCAGCGCGTCGGCGCCGACGCCGTTGAGGCTGATCATCGCCTGCAGCTTGGTGCCGTCGCCCTCCTGCAGCGTGGCGAAGCACAGCTTGCCGGTATTACGGACGAAAATGACGCGGCCCGCGATGCCCGCCTGGAGGCCGGTCTGGGTATCGGGCTCCAGATCCGGGTAGGCGGCACGGATTTCGGCCAGTGTGTGGGTGCGTGGCACCACCACCGGGTAGGCCTGACCGCCCTCGGCGAGCAGCCGCTCCCGCTTGTCCCGGCGAATCCGCATCTGCTCGGGGACATCACTGTCCACGGCGGAACTGACGGCGCGGCCGGTTGCGGCGGGGTTAGGGGTGCTCACATCCGATAACAGTAGCGTGCGCCGGAAATGTATTAGCGACCTGCCCGTAGACGACTAGACGGAAACCGGACATCGCACCGGCCATTCCTCGGCCGAATGCAATCCACGTCACACCATCGAAACAATCCCCCGCCGCGGCAGGCCCCGAATCCGCACGCAGACAACCCAACTCACCCCACCCGCCACCCCCGACGAGCGGTGGCCGGGCTGCCGGTCAGGCGCCCAGCCACCAGCCGAGGCGCTGCTACAGCGAGGCCAGCGCATTCACCTCACGAGCAAAGTGCGGCGCCCCCACCGCAACAGTCAACAACCCCGCGGACTTCAGCGCCTGATACCCGCCGATCAGGTCGGTCGCCCGATGCAAACCGAGCTGCTGCAACGAGGCCGCGGCCAAACTCGAGGTGTAGCCCTCCGAGCAGAAGATGATCCATTCCACGTCGTGGTCGGCGGCCAGCGACAAACGGGCCGACGAGGTCGGATCGAGGCGCCATTCCAGGACATTGCGTTCGATGACCAGCGCGCCGGGTAGTGAACCCTCACGAACACGCTGCGCGGCCGGGCGGATGTCCACCAGAATCGCGCCCCTGGCCAATGCCGAGGGTAGGTCGTAGACGTAGAGCCTGCGTAGGTCGGCGCGGGCGTTCTCGAGCATCTGATCAATCGTCAAACGACTCATCACAGGTCACCTTCGGGCTGGTCGGTGAGGACGGTTTTGGTTCGCCGCAAGGTGCCGTGACCGGTCACCTCGTAATAGGACATGGCCGACAACGGCGGGGAATAGGCGTGCACGCTCAGCGTGGGGTCGAGCGGGCCGACGGATTCGGCGGCGGCGGGCGCGCGCACCACATCGTGGACCCAGCCGATCGGGAACGAGGCCTGATCGCCCGCGGCGAGCGTGCGCCTGCGCAACTCCGAGCCATTCCAGCGGAATTCCGAGAGCGCGCCGCTGAGCACGGTGAGCGCGCCGAGGGAACCGGCGTGATCGTGCAATTCGGTGGATTTTCCCGGCGTCCAGCTGATCAGCCAGACATCGACCTCGTCGTCGGCGATCAGCCGGGTGGCCCAGCGTTCGTCCGACGGCCAGATGCCGTCGTCGGGCAGCAGGTGGTCGTAGCGGCCCGCGAGGACGTCTTCGGCGCCTTCGTCGGTGAGACGCAGCAGGTCAGCGGGCCGCAATCGGGTCGGCAATGCCGAAGCCACCGCCCGGTCGAGCGGGGGTGTCGCCGAATAGCCGTCGCGCGCGGACGAAAGGGAAAGGACAGAAGAACGCATGAGCGAATCTCCAGGAGGTGTGAATCGGTCGAGGGGAAAACATCAGCCTCGAACGGTCGAGGCAGGTCAGCCTCGACAACACTCCTGGGTGCTCACACGGAAGTACACGAGCGAGAGTTTAGCAGTTGACGCGCGCTACGGCGAAAATGACCTGCACCACAGTCACTTCTTGTTGCGTTCGTAGACGTGGCGCAGGCCGGTCAGCGTCAGATGCGGCTCGTGCTGGTCGATCGTCTCCGATTCCGGGACGATCAGCGGCGCGCCCGCACCGGTGGCGACGACGGTGACATCGGTGCCGGAGAACGCGTCGAACTCGTCGCGAATCCGGTCGATCAGGCCGTCGACCAGGCCGGCGAAACCGAACACCGCGCCGGACTGCATGCACTCCATGCTGTTCTTGCCCAGCACCGAGCGCGGGCGGGTGAGCTCGACCCGGCGCAGCGCGCTGCGTTCGACCAGCGCCTCGGTGGAGATCTCCACGCCGGGTGCGATCACGCCGCCGAGGAACTCGCCCTTGGCCGAGACCAGGTCGACGCAGATCGCGGTGCCGAAATCGACAACGATCGCGGGACCGCCGAAGCGGCGGAACGCGGCGAGGCAGTTGACGATGCGGTCGGCGCCGACTTCCTTCGGGTTGTCGACCAGCAGCGGGATGCCGGTCCGCACACCGGGTTCCACCAGCACGTGCGGCACATGCGCCCAGTAGCGCGCGAGCATCGTGCGCAGCTCACGCAGCACCGGCGGCACCGTCGACAGCGCCGAGACGCCGACCACCTGGTCGATCTCGTCGCCGACCAGGCCACGCACCTGCATGGCGAACTCGTCGGCGGTGAGCAGCGGATTGGTGTGGATACGCCAGTGCCGCACCAGTTTCGCGTGCTCGCCGCTGCCGGAGAACAGGCCGAGTTCGATTCCGGTGTTGCGGACGTCGATCGTCAGCAGCATCGCAGTCCCCCCGCCGCGCTCAGGCGAACGACAGGGAGCGCGGGGAGGTCAGGCCGGAACCCTCGGGCGCGTGCGCCGGGTCCGAACCGAGCTCCACGGGGCGGTTGCGGTCGTCGACGAAGACCACCTTGGGGTCGTAGTCGCGCAGTTCCTGCTCGTCCATCTGGCCGTAGGCGATGAGGATGACCAGGTCACCGGGGTGCACGAGATGGGCGGCGGCGCCGTTGATCCCGATCACGCCCGAACCGCGCTCGCCCGCGATCACGTAGGTCTCGAGGCGGGCGCCGTTGTCGATGTCGACGATGCAGACCTGCTCGCCCTCGAGCAGATCGGCGGCGTCGAGCAGATCCTGGTCGACGGTCACCGAACCCACATAGTGCAGGTCGGCATGGGTCACCGTGGCACGGTGGATCTTCGACTTCATCATGGTGCGCAACATCGTCGTCGCCTTTCTCAGTGCGCCTGCGAGGCAGGCAGGGAGTTCGCGTCGGGGTGCCCGTCGAGCTGGGCGCCGAGGACAATCGGGGCATTGTCGATCAGGCGGGTCTCGCCGACCTTGGCCGCGACGAGGAGCCGGGCGTTGCCCGCGGTGGGTGCGGGGCCCAGGTTGCTGTCACGCAGTTCGAGGTAGTCGACCTCGATGCCGTCGACCGCGTCGAGCACGCCGCGCGCGGCCCGCACGACCGCCTCGGGGCCGAGACCGGCGGCGTGCCTGCCCGCGGCCAGCGCGGCCGACAGGCCGAGCGCCGCCTCCCGCTGGGTGGCATCGAGGTAGCGGTTGCGCGAGGACAGGGCGAGACCGTCGGGCTCGCGGACCGTCGGGTAGGCGACGATCTTGACGTCCATGTTCAGGTCGCGGACCATCTGCCGGATCAGCGTGAGCTGCTGGTAGTCCTTCTCGCCGAAGTACGCCTCGGAGGCGTGCGCGATATTGAGCAGCTTCGCGACGACGGTGAGCATGCCCGCGAAATGCGTCGGCCTGCTGCCGCCCTCGAGCTCGGCGCCGAGCGGGCCGGGCAGCACGGTGGTGCGCGGGCCGTCGGGGTACATGTCGGACACGGTCGGCGCGAAGACCAGGTCGACGCCCTCGTGCCGGAGCAGTTCCAGGTCGGCGTCCAGGGTGCGCGGGTAGGCGTCGAGGTCCTCGTCGGCGCCGAACTGCAGCGGGTTGACGAAGATCGAGACGACCACGACCTGGTTGGTCAGCCTGGCCTGGCGGATCAGCTGCAGATGGCCCTCGTGCAGCGCGCCCATCGTCGGCACGAAACCGACCGTGCGACCGGCGCCGCGCAGCGCCTTGGTCACCGTGTCGAGCACCTCGGGATCGTGGTGGACGGTCAGCACGCCGGGCTTGTACGCGCCGGTCGCCCGCGGACCGCCCTGGTGGTGGTGCACTTCTCTGGGTTCCATCAGTGGCCTTCCTTGGCGAGCAGGTCCAGCAGGGCCGGATTGGTCTTTGCGAGTTCGGCGGTGCGCAGCGACATCGCGCGGTATGCCGCGGCCAGGCGCTCGTCCAGCGATTGCAGTGCGGTCAGGTGCGCGGCGACCGCGTCGACGTCACCGCGGGCGACCGGGCCGGTCAGCGCGGCGCCGCCGCGGCGAAGGGCGTTGTCGAGCGCGGCCGAGACGAGCGGGGCGAGCAGACGTTCGGGCAGGCCGTTGGGCTGGTCGTCGACCACCGGCTGACCGAGCAGGCCGGGGCCCGCCATGGCGGCACGCAGCGCGGAGACCGCGTCGACGATGACCGTGACCAGGTGATTCGCGCCGTGGGCGAGGGCAGCGTGGTACAGCGTGCGCTGCTCCTCGGACACCTTGACCGGTTCGCCGCCCATCTCGATGACCAGCGCCTGGCCGATCGCGTAACCGACCTCGTCGGCGGCGGTGATACCGAAGCAGGCGTTGGCGAGACGATCGATGTCCTCGTCGTGACCGGTGAAGGTCATCGCGGGGTGGATCGCCAGGCCGAGCGCGCCCTGCTCGGTCAGCGGCGCGAGCACGCCGACGCCGTTCGCGCCTGCGGTGTGCACCACGATCGTGCCGGGACGGACGACGTTCGCGCTCGCCAGACCGCGGACCAGGCCCGCCAGCTCGGCATCGGGGACCGCGAGCAGCAACAGTTCACTGCGCTGGGCGATCTGCTCGACCGGCAGGATCTGGGAATCGGGCAGCCGCGTCTGCGCCCGGTGCACCGAGGCATCGGAGATCGCGGCGACACCGAACACCACGTGACCGGCTCGCTCGAGCGCGACACCCAGAGCCGAACCCACCCGTCCCGCCGAGACGATTCCCACCGTCAGTCGTGCGGGCGCAGGGTCGACACCCACGTTCGCGCCATCGGAATTGACACTTCTCGAGGTCAACATTGTCCTCTCGATTGCGTTCCAGTCCCGCGCTGCGGGTACCGGACGTTACGGATCGAGGATATCGGGCGGTCCCCGCGAACCGCCACGGGCCCACCGCGTGATCTAGCTCTCCCGCGACCACTGATTTCGCAATGCACATGGGTAACTCGCCGGGTACGAGCAACCGCAACCCCGCCACGACCGCAGGCCGCCGACGTCACCGAGTCCGCGCCCGAGTCCGGCCAAAAGTCGTGGGGAGGCGGGACAGCTGGACTATCGAGAGCTGGACTCCGATTCGAGGTTCGCCATGATGTCGGCCACCGAGAGGCGTGGGGCGCCCTCTTCTTCGGCGCGCCGACGGCGGCGGGAGCTGGTGCCGACGGTCGGGCCGGTGGTGGGCTCGGCCGAGGTGGCGGTGCCGGTGGGCGCGGGTTCCGTGGTGTCGTTCTGGGCAGGCGCGCCGTCGGCGGCGGGGGTGACCGTCTCGCCCAGGTCGTCGATCTTCCTGGTGTTCGGGGACGACAGGCGCGGCGGCGGGGTCTTCCCGTTGGCCGGGGTCGGCGCCGGCTCGGCGGGTTGCGCGGCGGCGGCTTCGGCCTGCTGGGCTTCGGCGTAGTCGTCGAGCTGGACCGCGGAGGTTTCGGCGGTGACCGGGTCGTCGTAGGGGTCGGCGAAATTGGCCGAGACCGGTTGCATGAAGACCGGTTTCAGTGCGCTGGGGGGTTGCTGCCACGGGCCGAACCAGGCGGCATTGGCATCCACCGGGCTATCGGCGAAATCGTGGTCGGCGTCGTCGAAGGCGTCGAACCCGGCGGCGGGCAGGGCGTCGATGCGGACCGCGTCGGCTTGCAGGGCCAGCTGCTCGTCGGGGAGCGCGCCATCGAACAGGACCTGCAGGTTCTGGCGCAGCAGGGCGAGTTCGGCGCGCAGGGCGGCGATCTCGGAGGCGTCGGCGCCGACTTCGGCGCGCACCCGCGCCTCGATGCCCATCTCGTACTCGCGGCGCGCGTTGATCTCACGTTCGAGCTGCAACTCGTACACCGTCTGGAGATCGCGCACCTTGGCCTTGTCGACCGCGGCGTCCTTGCGATACCGGGTGGCCGCGAGGGCACCGATCACGGCCGCCCACAGGGCCGCTACCAGGCCTACTCGTACATATTGGACGTTCTCGCTGAAGATCAGGAAAACACTTGCCGTCAGACCGAGCAGGATGAGCACGCCGATGAAGAGCTTTCCCGCGTCGTCCCGCCGTCGACGGGGCGGAGTGCTACGGGAGGGTGAAACCATGTGGGCCAGGGTAGCCGGAATATGCTGGTCGGCCCACCAAACTTCGCGGTGATTCCATACGCAAATTGCTAGGTGGTAGCGGGTTCGTCCGGCGGTTCCTCCGGGGCCCGGCAGCAGTACTCCAGCCACAAAGCCGCAGCAACCAGGGCGGAACCGGCCAGCAGGCCGACAACGGCGCCCGGCGAATCCGCCGCGGCCGCGGTCACGGTGCCGCGCTGTGGGAATACCCACAGCAGGAATCCGAGCCAGACACCCGCCGCCAGCGAACCGACCTGCAGCGAGGCCTTCGCCAGCGCGACCGCGCGCGCCACATTGATCGGATGCAGCTCCTCCGGGCCGTCGCCGATCTTCTCGTCGGCGATCTTGGCCTTGATGACGTAGCCGAGCGCCGCCTCGATCGCGGCGACCGGCAGCAGCGAGGCGCCCGCCGCCACCGAGATCGACGGGAAGGTCGAATACGCGAAACGGGTGGCGACCCAGGCGATCGCCGCGGCGACCACCACGTTCAGCGTGAGATCGAGCACCCGGGTCGGTCTCAGCACGGAGGTGCGCTCTCGTCCCGCAACACGAGGTCGGTTCGCACCACGCCGGCGCGCTCGGCCGGGTCGAGACCGGTGAGCAGCTCGGCGATCGGTACGTCGGCGGCGTCGACCCGCAGTCGCGCCGACGGTTCGACGTCGAGCCACGGGACCAGGACGAAGGCCCGGTTGTGCGCCTGGGGATGGGGCAGGATCAGCGCCGGATCGGCGTCGCGGGCGATGGCGGCGCCGGTGGCGTCGGTGCACGTCACCACGTCGACATCGAGAGTGCGCGCACCCCACCGCACCTCGCGCACCCGGCCCGCAGCCTGCTCCAGCTCCTGACCGAAGCGCAGCCAGGCGTAGTCGTCGAAGGCCGGATCCTCGGCCACGACAACGGCATTGAGGTAGTCGTCCTGGTCGACGCCGCCCCACGGGGCTGTCGTGTAGACCGGCGAGACCGCAAGCACCCGCTCCCCCAGCGCGTCGACGACGCCGCGCAGGTGCGCGAGCCGGTCGCCCAGGTTCGAGCCGATCGACAGGACGGCGCGCGTCATCGGCGCGGCCCCGGTTCCACCGTGCGGAAGCGGGTGGCCACCACGCGGACGTCGGCGAAGGTGTGCGGGATCGGCGCCGACGGCTTGTGCACGACCACCTCGACCGCTTCGATCCGCGGATCGGCCATCACGTCGTCGGCGATCTCGGAGACCACCGTCTCGATCAGATCGCGCGGCGGACCGGCCACGATGCGCACCGCGCGCTCGGCGAGGGCGCCGTAGTCGACGGTGTCGGCCAGGTCGTCGGAGGCGGCGGCCGCGGCGAAATCGACCCACACCGTCAGGTCGACGACGAACTCCTGGCCGTCGCGGCGCTCGAAGTCGAACACGCCGTGCCTGCCGAACACACGCAGCCCGCGCAGTTCGATCCGCGAGGTCGCGGGTCGGCCCGCGGGCGGGGGCAGCAGCGGTGAGTTCATCGGGTGACTCCTCGGGCGGCGGTGGCTCGGCGCCACGCGTCGACGACAGCGATCGCGTCCAGGGAGGCACGCACGTCGTGCACCCGGACGCCCCACGCGCCTTGGCTGGCGGCGATCGCCGAGACCGCCGCGGTGGCCGTCTCCCTGCCGTCCGGCGGACGCGGGCCGGACTCGTCGGCCAGCAGTGCGCCGAGGAAACGTTTACGGGAGGCGCCGATCAGGATCGGCAGGCCGCCGGCGACCAGCTCCGGCAGCGCGCCGAGCAGTTCCCAGTTGTGCTCGGCGTTCTTGGCGAAGCCGAGGCCGGGATCGAGGATCAGCCGGTCCGGGTCGACACCGGCGGCGACCGCCAGGTCGACCTGCGCGGCGAGTTCGGCGCGCACCTCGGCGACGACGTCGTCGTAGTGGTCGGCCGGGCCGGTGTGCCGGTAGTCGGCGCCTGCCCGCCAGTGCATGAGGATCCACGGCGCACCGGACTCGGCGACGACCTTCACCATGTTCGGGTCGGCGCGGCCGCCCGAGACGTCGTTGATCACCGAGACACCGGCGCCGAGCGCCGCCTCGGCGACCTCGGCGCGCATGGTGTCGACACTGGTCGGTACACCGGCGGCGACCAGCCCGTCGATCACCGGGGTGACCCGGCCCGCCTCGGTGGCCGGGTCGACCCGGTCGGCACCCGGCCTTGTCGACTCACCGCCCACATCGACGATGTCGGCGCCCGCCTCGTAGAGGGCGATACCGTGCGCGATCGCGAGCTCGGGATCGAGATAGCGACCACCGTCGGAGAACGAATCCCCGGTCACGTTCACCACGCCCATGACCACACACGAGCGGCCGTTGCGCGCGGTCACGAGGGGCTCGCTCATTTGCGCAGGATCAGGTCCAGCGCCTCGGATCGCGAGGCGGCGTTGGTCTGCAGCAGGCCGCGCACCGCCGAGGTGGTGGTGCTCGCGCCTGGCTTGCGGATGCCGCGCATCGCCATGCACAGATGCTCGGCCTCGATCACCACGATCGCGCCGCGCGGGTCGAGCCTGCGCATCACCGCGTCGGCGATCTGGCTGGTCAGCCGCTCCTGCACCTGCGGCCGCTTGGCGTAGAGGTCGACGACGCGGGCCAGCTTGGACAGGCCGGTCACCCGGCCGTGCGTGCCGGGGATGTACCCGACATGCGCGACGCCGTGAAACGACACCAGGTGGTGCTCGCAGGTGGAGTACATCGGGATGTCGCGGACGAGCACGAGTTCCTGATGACCCTCGTCGAAGGTCGTCGCCAGCACCTCGTCGGGCTCGGTGTAGAGCCCGGCGAACATCTCCCGGTAGGCGCGGGCCACCCGGGCCGGGGTGTCCTGCAGACCGGGACGGTCCGGGTCCTCGCCGACCGCGAGCAGCAGTTCCCTGATTGCGCGCTCGGCCCGGTCCTGGTCGAACGGGCGACCGGTCGCCAGCGCCGTCAGGTCCATCGGGCTCGTCGAGCCGAGCTCGCCGTCGGCGATCGACCCGTTCCCTACTGGCTCAGCGACCTTCTTGTTGGCCGACAACTTCTCCGCACCTCCACATGTCGACGCCGGTGATCGTCCGGCATCCGACGGTCGAGCGTAGTTGGCCCGCCGTCAGCGGCGGCCGTTCGGCCCTTCCCATTCGTTGTTCTCCGGATCGGTGCCGGGCGCGGGCTGCTGCGGCGGCGCGGCAGGCGGCTCGCCCCACGGCTGGAACCCACCGCTGGTGTGCCGCGGCTGCTCCGGCTGACCCCACGCGTTGCCCTGACCCTGCGGGGCCTGCGGCTGCGGCTGCTGGGGCTCGTCGCGCGGCGGCCAGCCCGGCGCCGACCAACCGGCCGGGGCGCCGTAGTCGGGCCGCGAACCGTGCGTGCCCGACTGCCGCGGGAACGCCTGGGTCGGCGCGGTGGGCAGCGGGTAGCCCGTGGCGGGCGGCGCGGGCTGGCCGTACTGCGGCGGCTGAGCCGGGTAACCGTTGGCGGGCTCGAGCGGCGCACCGGCAGGCACCGGTGCGGGCTGCGCCGGCTGTGCGGGCGGCCACGGCTCGCCGCGCTCGGCGGCCAGCTCACCCGGGGTCTTCACCGGGGGCTTGTCGGACGGGAGCCGGTCACCGAAGTCGTTGAACGCGGTGATCCGCGGCCGCTTCTCGACACCGGCCAGCACCTCTTCGAGGTCCTTGCGGTGCAGGGTCTCGCGCTCGAGCAGCGCGGTCGCCAGCGCGTCGAGCTGCTCGCGGTACTCGCTCAGGATCGACCAGGCCTCGGTGTGCGCCGCCTCGATCAGGTTGCGCACCTCCTCGTCGATCTCACGGGCCACCTCGTGCGAGTAGTCCGAGGCGACGCCCATCGAGCGGCCGAGGAACGGGTCGCCCTGCTCCTGGCCGTAGCGGACCGCGCCGAGGCGGGCGCTCATGCCGTACTCGGTGACCATGCCGCGCGCGATCTTGGTCGCCTGGTCGATATCGGAGGACGCACCGGTCGTCGGCTCGTGGAACACCAGTTCCTCGGCCGCTCGGCCACCCATCGCGAACACCAGCCTGGCGATCATCTCCGAGCGGGTCATCAGGCCCTTGTCGTCCTCGGGCACCGTCATGGCGTGACCGCCGGTGCGGCCGCGGGCGAGGATGGTGACCTTGTAGACCGGCTCGATATCGGGCATCGCCCAGGCCGCCAGGGTGTGGCCACCCTCGTGGTAGGCGGTGATCTTCTTCTCGTGCTCGCTGATGATGCGGCTCTTGCGGCGCGGGCCACCGATGACGCGGTCGACCGACTCCTCCAGCGATTCGCCGGTGATGAGCGAGCCGTGCTCACGCGCGGTGAGCAGCGCGGCCTCGTTGATGACGTTGGCCAGATCGGCGCCGGACATGCCGACGGTGCGCTTGGCCAGACCCTCGAGGTCGGCGTCGGGCGAGATCGGCTTGCCCTGCGAGTGCACACGCAGGATCGCGCGGCGACCGGCCAGGTCGGGGTTGCCGACCGGGATCTGCCGGTCGAAGCGGCCGGGGCGAAGCAGCGCGGGGTCCAGGATGTCGGGGCGGTTGGTCGCCGCGATCAGGATGATGCCGGTGCGGTCACCGAAGCCGTCCATCTCGACGAGCAGCTGGTTCAGCGTCTGCTCGCGCTCGTCGTGACCGCCGCCGAGGCCGGCGCCACGCTGGCGGCCCACCGCGTCGATCTCGTCGACGAAGATGATGCAGGGGCTGTTCTGCTTGGCCTGCTCGAACAGGTCGCGCACTCGCGAGGCGCCGACACCGACGAACATCTCGACGAAGTCCGAACCGGAGATGGTGAAGAACGGGACGCCCGCCTCACCGGCGACAGCGCGCGCGAGCAGCGTCTTACCGGTACCGGGGGGACCGTAGAGCAGCACGCCCTTCGGGATCTTCGCGCCCAGCGCCTGGTAGCGGGCCGGATTTTGCAGGAAGTCCTTGATCTCGTACAGCTCTTCGACGGCCTCGTCGGCGCCGGCCACATCGGCGAAGGTGGTCTTGGGCATGTCCTTGGACAGCTGTTTGGCCTTGGACTTGCCGAAGCCCATCATGCCGCCACGACCGCCGCCCTGCATGCGCGACATCACGAAGATGAACAGGCCGACCAGCAGCACCATCGGGACGATGAACAGCAGCAGCTGGGAAAGCCAGCTCTCCTGCTTGACCACCGTGTCGTACTTCGCGCCGGAGTTCTGCACCGCGTCGAAGATCTGCGCCGATGTCTCACCGCCGCCCGGGTATTTGGCGACGATCTTGTTGTTGTTGTTCGTCGCCTCGTTGCCGTTGTTCAGTTCGATGCGGAGCTGCTGCTCCTTGTCATCGATCTGGACGTTCTTGACGTTGGCTTTGTCCTCCAGCTGGCTGAGCGCCACGGAAGTGTCGACACTCTCCCAGCCGCGCGTGTCATCGCTGAGAAAGCTGAACAGCCAGATCATGAGCATGATGCCCGAGATGATCGCCAAAGTGCGAAACACTGTCTTGCGGTTCATAGAGCGTCGGCCGGACGGCCCAGTCCTTTCCGGTTATTTCTCCGGGTGTGCCTAGCGAAGCGTCGAGATCGGCGGGTTTCGGATGCGGACATGCCACGTTACCGCGTACGGTCTAGTTCGATACATCGCGCAGTTCGGCTGCTGGTGCAGTTGCACTGGTCAACGTTCAGAGCTGGGGAACGGTTCCCGAAAGCTCCGAACGCGTTGTTGCAAGTGGCCACAATCATGTCATGCCCGGCTTATCGTGGGCGACGACACAACTACAGCGCAGGGGGTATGGACATCGTCGAGCTACGAACACCCACAGCGATTCTGCGCCACGGCCGTGGACGCCTCACCGTTCTGCGGCCGGGTACCGATGGCGAACGGGTTCTCGATGTTCCCATCGCCGACCTGCTCAAGGTGCGGCTGAACCGTCGCGCCGACGACGCGGTCGTCATCGAGATCTTCCTGCGCTATCCCACCCCGGTGCTCACCGGCGTTCCCGCCGACCGCACCCCGCTTCCCGTCCTCATCGCCGAACACGACGTGCCTGCCGCGCTCGGCATCGTCGACCGGATCAACGACCAGATCATGGCCACCCAGCGCATCGATGTCGCTGCGCCGGACCTCACCCCGCCCGCGCCGGAATGGGGCAAGTCGGGGCCGGTCAGGGCCGATGTCGAGCGCGCGGTCCGCCGGATGGCGCCGCGCAAGGAGTCACGCACGGCCGTCAACGCGCTGCACCGCTACGTGACCCCCGACGAATACGTGCTGGAAACCGCGATCGCCGTGGCAACACCGCCGGCCGGCACCGGCACCGGTCTGCTCGCGGCGACCACCACCCGGCTGCTGTTCATCTCCATCGGCAACGGCGAACGCTACGCACACGAGCTGGCCGTTGCCGCGATCCTGGGCGCCCGCACCGTCGACGGCGCTCGCTCGGCGCCCGGCGAGATCGACACAAGGCACGGCGGCTCCGGCATGGACGTCAGCGACGGCAACAGGACACTGCATTTCGCAGGCGCCGACCGCGCCGACACCGAACGGGTGACCTGCGCGGTCAACTTCGCCGTGCGCAGGCAGGCAGCCGACGGCGCGGCAGGGCCCGCCGATCCCGGCGTCTCCCAGCTCTACGCGGAATGGGAATTACTGGTCGAGCGGCACTCGCTCGGCATGGTCGACGACACCCAGTTCCAGCGCTACGGCCGCGGGATCCTCCGCAGCCTGTAGCCACCCCAACCGGCCCCGCACGCCCCGACCTCGAGGAGGGGCAGGCCGACGCAGTCGGCCGTCGCGGCCGTCCCGCCGTTCAGGTGCCGTTGCGCAGGCGACGAAGGAGCAAGCAACGGTGCCTGACCGGCGGGACAGGAGGGGCCGCGACTCGAGCGCGCCAGCGCTCCGACAATTCAGCCCACTTCGGTTTCGGTCTTCTGCTCGGGCTCGTTGAGTTCGATCCGGCGCCACGGGCTGGTCGGGCGGGTCCATAGCCGTAGCAGTTCCATCCGGCGGTCGACGCCGCCGTTCTTCAGTTCGGCGAGGTCCTCGGTGGCCTGCCAGTAGGTCCAGCCGGCGAGGTAGGCGTCGCCGAACTGGCGCCAGTTGCGGTAGCGGCGCTGCGCGGGGGTCAGCGCCCGCATCGCGTACTCCCACGCCACGTCGGCGTCGATGTAGCCGGCGGTGAACGCCATCCTGGCGACCGCGATGACGCGGGCCAGGTCCCAGGCGTGGATGTCGTTGGGCAGCGGCCGGGCCAGGTGGTCGGTGAAACCGATCTTGATGGCCTGGGCCCAGATGTCGTAGTCGCGGACCAGCGCCTCGGGGTTGTCCATGCCGCGGAAGGAACCGACCTGGCGCAGGAAGGCGCGGTGCCGGTCGGCGCGTTCGCCGAAGCGGTCGCGTTCGCTGGCATTGATCGAGGCCATCACCAGTGGATGCACGAGCGCGTACAGGGGCGCGTGCATGCCTTCGAGAAGCTGTTCCATCGACGCGCGCGCCTCGGTGCCGTCGGTGATGCCCCACGCGCCGGTGAGGGTGTCGATGGCGAGTTCGCGGCGGTCGCCGAGCGGGTGCTCGCGCTCGGGGCCGAGCAGCATCGCGTCGTGGAAGGCGTCCCAGCGGGTGGAGTAGAAGGCCCCGAGTGCCAGCGCGCGAAGTTCATCGTCGCTCACACCGGCACCGGACCAGTGGTCTTCCTCGCGCTCGTCCAGTTCCGGGTAGGGAAAGGTGGTCAGCGCTGGTACTCCCCTGGCAGGCATGGGGCCGAGTCTAGTGCGGCGGGTGGCTTCCGGGGCCAAGGAGCGAATCTGCTTTCTTGGCCTGCCGTGATCTGCCACACAGGTCTATTGTTCTGACATGTGTAGAAATATCACCGTCTTGCGTGGTCTGGAGCCTGCCGCCACCGAGCAGGAGATCTACGCTGCCGCCTTGCAATATGTGCGCAAAGTCGGCGGCATCTCCGGGCTGAGCAGCACCACCAAACCCGCGGTCGACAAGGCCGTCGCCGCCATCGCCGCGGCGACCACGACGCTGCTCGCCGAGCTGCCCGATCGGCGGGTGCCACCGCCCACCGAACCGCCGCTGCGCCGCATCGCGGCCAGGGACGGCGCGGTTCAGGAAACGCCGTAGGCGGCGACGCAATCCAGCGCTATCTCCAGCGCCAGTGCTCGCTCGGACACCGGATGTCCGAGGATTTCCTCCACGCGGTGGATCCGGTACCGCACCGTGTTCTTGTGCACGCCCAGCAGGCGCGCCGCTTCCTCCGGGCTGCGCTGCGCGCGCAGATAGGCGTGCAGGGTCGCGCGTAGCCGGGTAGACACCGGATCGATACCGGTGAGCCCGTGCAGCTCCCTGGCGATCAGCCCGCGCATGGCGGCCGTGTCGACACCGGCCAGGTAGGCGATCTCGACCTCGCGATAGCTGGTGACGGCCCGGCTGCCCTGCTCGGCGACCCGGCGCGCAGCCACCGCCTCCCGATGACTGGCGACGAACCCGTCGACGTGCGCGCCCGGCATCCCGAACGCCACCCGCACCGGCGCCGCCACCTCGCAGCGCGCGATCCGCTCGGCGATCTCGGCGTCGTCGTCGAGGGCCGCCCAGGCCCACAGCCCGCTCGCGCTGGCGGCGACGGTGAGCAGACCGGTGGCGCCGAGCACGGTCGCGATCCTCGCGGCGGCCCGGTCGAGCAGTCCGCCCGGTTCGTCCCCACCCGCCTCACCGGTCCACAGCACGAACGCCAGGTGCCGCCGCGAGAGCCGGTAGCCGAGGCCGATCGAGGCCTGGTCCACGTCTACCTCGGTGCCGGTGAGCAGGGCGTGCACCAGTTCGGTCCTGGTGTTGATCGCATCGCGCAGCACCCGTTCCCGTTCGGCCATGAAGGTGCCGGTGAGCGCCTCCACCGACAGCCCGATCCAGGTGGTGGATCGTTCGAACACCCGCAGCAGTACTGCCCGTTCGATCTCCGGCGGCACCTGGCCCTGCGCGACGGTCTCGGTCATCACGGCGAGCACCTCGGCCATGCCGGTCCGGTAGGCCCGCAGCAGAACTCGCACATCGAGGCCCCGCCGGGCGATGGTCCTGGCCAGCGCGTGCGCTTCCTCGGGCAGTGCCAAGTCGACGGTGTCACTGGCCAGTCCACTGAGCACCACCCTGGCGTGCGCGCGGGTGCTGGCCGCCAGGTCGCGGCGCATGTCGGGGTCGTCGAGCTCGGGGACACCGGCGAGCACGGCCGCGTCGAGCCTGGCGACGATGCCCTCCATCGTCTGCGCGCGCAGCAGGTCGAACACGAAGTCGGCGAACCAGTCGCGCAGTTGTTCCCGGTTTTGTTCTCCAGACACCAAAAGACCCGATTTCGTTGACGTGTACGGCCAAGAATCCGCGCTCTTATTGTGCCAGGCTCATAGATGGTGAACTGATTCACACAACGCAGTGGGGAGCACGAAGTGACCGAACTCGACCAGACCGCCGCGGCCGACGCCCAGGTGATCGCGGTGCACAATCCGGCGACCGGCGAACAGACCGGCTCGGTACCGATCGTCGCGCCGGACGACGTAGCGGCCGCGGTCCGGGAACTGCGCCTCTACCAGCCCGAATGGGAGGCGATCGGGCCAGAGGGCCGCAAGAAGTGGCTGCTGAAGATGCAGGACTGGCTGATCGACAACACCGAGCACCTGGCCGCGGTGCTCCAGTCCGAGACCGCCAAGCCGCGCGTCGACGCGCTCATCGACCCGGCCTTCGCCGTCGACCTGCTCGGCTACTACGCGCGCCGGGCAGGCAAGTTCCTCGCCGACGAGCATCCCTCCCCGCACAGCCCGCTGGCCCGGGTGAAGTCGCTGACCGTCGCCTACCGGCCGTACCCGGTCGTCGGGGTGATCACGCCGTGGAACTTCCCGCTCGCGATGCCCGCGATCGACGTGTTCCCGGCGTTGGCCGCCGGTGCCGCGGTGATCCTCAAGCCGTCGGAGGTGACGCCGCTGTCGGCGGTCGAGCTGGCCCGCGGCTGGGCCGAGATCGGCGCGCCGCCGGTGTTCAAGGTAGTCACCGGCGCGGGCGCGACCGGTGCCGCCGTCGTCGAGAACGCCGACTACATCCAGTTCACCGGCTCCACCGCGACCGGCCGCAAGATCGCCGCCGCCTGCGCCGAGCGGATGGTGCCCTACAGCCTCGAGCTCGGCGGCAAGGACCCGGCGATCGTGCTGGCCGACGCCGACATCGACCGCGCCGCGCACGGCATCGCCTTCGGCGGCATGTTCAACGCCGGGCAGGTCTGCATCTCGGTGGAGCGGGTCTACGTCGAGGCGCCGGTCTACGACGAGTTCGTCACCAAGCTGACCGCCGCCGTCGCCGCCCTGCGCCAGGGTGAGGACGGGCGGGAATCGAAGAACGACGTGGGCGCGCTGGCCAACGAGAACCAGGTGCGGATCGTGCAGCGTCACGTCGACGAGGCCATCGCGGCGGGCGCGCGGGCGACCACCGGCGGCAAGCGCACCGGCGTCGGCACATTCTTCGAGCCCACCGTGCTCGTCGACGTCGACCATTCGATGTCGTGTGTCGCCGAGGAGACCTTCGGGCCGACGCTGCCGGTGATGAAGGTGGCCGACGAGGCCGAGGCGATCCGGCTGGCCAACGACTCGATCTACGGCCTGTCGGCGTCGGTGTGGACCGGTGACAAGTCGCGCGGCGAACGCGTGGCAAGGCAGCTGAACGCGGGCGCGGTCAACATCAACGACGTGTTCTCGAACCTGTTCAACCCGGCGATGCCGATGGGCGGCTGGGGCCTGTCCGGTGTCGGCGCGCGCTGGGGCGGGGCGTCGGGTCTGCGCAAGTACTGCCGCGCGCAGGCGATGACCAAGCCGAAGATCCCGACCATGAGCAAAGAGCTGTTCTGGTACCCGTACGACATGAACAAGCTGGTCGTCATGGTGAGCGCGATGCGGGTCGCCGGTGCGCGCGGCATCCGCCGGATCGACCTGCCCGCGGTGTGGCGGCTCAAGGGCGGCAAATGAGCACGGCGGTCCGCGATCTCGTCGTCGTGATCACCGGTGGCGCCCGCGGCATCGGCCTCGCGACGGCCACGCGGCTGCAGGAGCTCGGCGCGCGCGTCGCGATCGGCGACATCGACGAGCCCGCGGTGAAGGCGGCGGGCGATTTCGCGCTGTCGGGCGCGCTCGACGTCACCGACCCGGTCTCGTTCGAGGCCTTCCTCGACGAGGTCGAGCGCACCGTCGGCCCGATCGATGTGCTGATCAACAACGCGGGCATCATGCCGACCGGCCTGGTGGTCGACGAGCCGGACCGGGTGACCCGCCGGATTCTCGAGATCAACGTCTACGGGGTGATCCTCGGGTCCAAGCTCGGCCTTGCCCGGATGCTGCCGCGCGGGCGCGGGCACGTCATCAACATCGCCTCACTGGCAGGCGAGACGCACATCCCCGGGCTGGCGACCTACAACGCCAGCAAGCACGCGGTGCTCGGCTTCACCGACACCCTGCGCGAGGAGTATCGCGGGTCGGGCGTTCGGTTCTCGGCGGTGCTGCCGACACTGACGAAGACCGAGCTGGGCGCCGGGGTACAGGGCAACTGGTTGTTGCGGCCTGCCGAACCGGAGCAGATCGCCGCGGCGATCGAGGGGCTGATCAGATCGCCGCGCTCGAAGGTGCGGGTGTCGGCGTTCGCCGGCTACCTGTCCCGGTTCGTGAACCTGCTGCCCGAGGCCGTCGGTGACGGTCTCGGCCGGGCGCTGGGGTCACGCACGGCCTTCCTCGGTGATGTCGACAGCTCGGCTCGGCGCGCCTACGAGGAACGCGCTCGCGAGAGCTGACTACCCGGGATCCGGCCGCGCGCGGATGGCTCGCCGCGGCCGGATTCCCCACACCGAAACCTCTTTGTGACGAAATTCACTGCGTCGCAGGCCATCCGGCACGAACAGAGGTCAGCGGTCTGTTTCATCGCTCGCCCGCGTCGCCAGGGCGCACGCCACATCGCGCCGAATCGTGTGAAGCCGGACGCATTTCCGCTGGTCAACCGCCCAGCAGCCGCATGCCCGCCGCTCGGCGTCCGCCGACCGCACACAAATGACGCCTCAATGATGCAGCGCACCATGTCAGGCAATATGCTGTGCGTTACCAACCTGGTGACTGTTTTGATCCACCTCCGCGAACTTCCTTGCCCGTTTTGGCTGGATTTTCCCGACCGACTCTGATAGCAAGGTGCTATGGACCCGCATTTGCGCGATCTGCGGTATTTCGTCGCCGTCGCTGAGGAACTGCATTTCACCAACGCCGCCCAGCGGCTGCACATCGCTCAGCCGACGCTGTCACGCCAGATCCGCCAGCTCGAACGCCAGCTCGACGTGGTCCTGTTCGACCGCAACCAGCGCAGTGTCGCCCTCACCGTCGCCGGTAAGGAACTGCTCGAAGGCGCACGCAAGATCCTGGAGCTGTGGGAGGTGACCAACGTCTCCCTGCAGGAAGCCGGTGAAGTGCTGCGCGTCGGCATCCAGTCCGCGCTCGGCCGCGGCCTGCTCAACGACCTGGAGAGCGCCAGCGGCCATCGCCTGGCCCTGCACGCCGCCTCCTGGAACGACCCGTCCAGTGGCCTGGCGGGCCGTCAGGCCGACCTGGCCCTGGTGTGGCTGCCGCTACCCGACCCCAACCGCTACCGCTGGCAGGTGCTGCGCACCGAGCCGCGCTGGGTGCTGCTGCCCGAGACCCACCCGCTCGCCGAGCAGGAGACGATCGAGTTCGCCGATCTGCTCGACGAGCCGTTCATCGCCCTGCCGACCGAAGCGGGCGCGGTCCGTGACTTCTGGCTCGGCAACGACGCCCGCGGCGGCCGGGCCGCCAAGATCGGCGCCGAGGCCGCCACCCCCGAGGACAAGCTCGAGGCCGTGAGCCTCGGCCTCGGTGTGTGCCTGCTGGCCGAGAACAACGTGCCGATGTACCGCTGGCCCGGCCTGACCGCACGCCCGGTCGCCGGTCTCACCCCGTGTGAGCTGGCGGTGGCGTGGCGGGCCGACGACACCCGCCCGACCATCCTGGAATTCGCCGGTCGCGCCGTCGACGGCGGTTTCTCCGAGCCGCAGCCGGTGCAGACCCCGATCGCGGTCTAGTTCGTCAGCTCCAGTTGGGCAGCGAGGCCGAGCAAGGTGGCCTCGCTGCCCGGCGGACCGGCCAGCTGCGCCGCCAGTGGAGTGTGCGCCTCGGGATGGGTACCCATCGGCACCGACGCGGCGGGCCAGCCGACCAGATTCCAGACGCCGGTGAACGGCGCGTAGCGCGCCGAGGCCAGCACATTCGCGGTCCAGCCGCGACCGCTCCACTGTTTGGCCTTGGGCGGCGGAGCCGCGAGCGTGGGGGTGATCACCACGTCGAAGTTCTCGAAGAAGTCGACAAGTCCGGCCTCGATCCGGTCGACCTGGTTCGGCCGCACCAAGCCCAGCCGCCGGATCAGCCTGCCGAGCGCGAGGTGCCGTTTGGTGCGGCGTTGCAGCAGCTCCGGATGCGGTAGCGCCGCGGCGTCGGCCAGGCCGGCGCTCGGCCAGCGCAGCGCCATCGCCAGCGCCGTGTCGCCGTAGGGCAGTTCGACCGGCTCGACCAGGTGCCCGGCCGCCGCCGCCCGCGCACCCGCGGTGCGCGCTGCCGCCGTCCAGTGCCGATCAACCCGGACCAGTCGCGACGGCGGAGCCACGGCGAGTCCGATGCGTAGTCGCTGCGGTGCGCGTAGCTCGGCCAGATCGGACCGGCCTGCCAGCACCGACAACGCCAGCGCCGCGTCCGACACCGTCGTCGCGAGCACGCCGTTCTCGGCCATACCCGCCCAGGAATCGGCGCCGATCCCGGCGGGCACCACCTGGCGTCCCGGCTTGATCCCGAAGACACCGCAGGCAGCGGCGGGCACCCGGATCGAGCCGAGCCCGTCGTTGCCATGGGCGATCGGCACCAGCCCGGCGGCCACCGCGGCGGCCGCGCCACCCGAGGAACCACCGGCGGTCCGGCCGACATCGCGCGGATTGCGGGTGACGGTCCCGTCCTCGTCCGTCGTGGCCCACAGACCGAGTTCGGGCATCGCCGTCACCCCGACGACGATCGCGCCCGCGGCCCGCAGCCTGGCCACCACCGGATGATCGGCGGGCTCCGGCTGGGTCGAACTGCCCGCCGACCCGGCCCGCATCGGCACCCCGGCGACCGCGATGTTCTGCTTCACCGCCACCGGCACGCCTGCCAGCGGCAGTTCGTCCAGATCGTCGCGGGCGGCCAGCTCCAGCGCCTCGGCGCGGGCCTGCTCGGCGCGCACGACGGTGAACGCGTTGATCTTGCGATTTTCCGAGGAGATCCGGGTCAGGGCCTCGGTCACCACGTCGATGGGCGTGATGGTGCCCGCGCGTACACGGGCGGCCAGCGCCGCCGCCGGGCCGCCGATGGGGTACTCGTCGGCGGGTGGGTGGGAAGGGTTCATCGCCACCTCAGCGTCCGTCACGCCGTCGTCGTCGACGGACTCCCATGCTACCGCTGTGAGGTCATCGTGCATGTGCGGATTCGCCCCCGTCGCATGGTCTCGAAATTCGGGTGATCTGCTCTCGAGGCGCAAGTTATCATTCGGGTACGGCTCGGAGGCCGATGGTGTCGGGTGTGGCGGATGGAATTTCGCTCCGACCCGCGCGAACCTTAGGTCGGTTGATGATCGATAAGACCGGAAACGACGAACTGCCCGACGCGAGCGCCGGACAGTCGACGAACGGGCGCGGCGACATGGTCGAAGCGTTCACCCAGGCATGGGGTTCCACGGCCGGGCAGCCGCCCGATATCGCCGAATTCCTGCCCGACGCGCGGACCCTGCGCAGGCAGGCGCTACACGAACTGATCCGCATCGATCTGCGCAATCGCTGGCTGCACCACACCGGCACCGACGTCACCCGCAAGCGCCTCGCCCACTACTGCGCCGAGTTCCCCGAACTCGATCCGGCGACGCTGCCGCCCGGGCTGGTGTTCGAGGAGTTCGTGATCCGCAGGCACAGCGGTGAACGTGTCGACCCACGCGACTGCCTGCGCGAATATCCGAATCAGGCGCCGAGCCTGCGCGCGCTGCTCAACGCCGACGAGCTCGAGCAGAGCACCCATCGCACCGACGACCCCGATCCGACGGTGAACCAACCACCCGACCCGACTCGTACTACCCAGGTGACCACGCCCGAGCTCGACCTCACCGTGACAGCGACCGCGGCGGCGATCGCCGCCGCGACAGCCGCCGCGTCGGCGCCTGGCGCGTTCGAGCCACTGGACCGGATCGAAATCGGCCAGCGCATAGGCGATTTCGAGCTGCTGACCGGGCTCGGCACCGGCGCCTTCGCGCGGGTCTTCCTGGCCAGGCAGACCTCGATGCAGCGCCTGGTCGCGGTGAAGATCTCCGCCGACCGCGGCACCGAACCGCAGACCCTGGCCCAGCTCGACCACGACTACATCGTGCGGGTCTTCGATCAGCAGTTGCTCGACACCGACGACACCGCGCCCTCGGCCGCCCGCCGCCTGCGCCTGCTCTACATGCAGTTCCTGCCCGGCGGCACCCTGCTCGGACTCCTGCGCTGGGTGCGCGCGACCCCACCCACGGAACGCAGCGGCAAACTCCTGCTCGACGCGGTGGACGCGGCCATGGAGGAGAAGGGTGAGATCCGCCCGACCGATTCGAGCGTGCGCGCCGAACTCGCCGAGCTGACCTGGCCGGAGACCGTCGCCTGGCTGGGCAGGCGGCTCGCCGAGGCGCTCGAATACGCGGCGACCCACGGCGTGCTGCACCGCGACGTGAAACCGGCCAATGTCCTGCTGACCGCGGAGGGCGTGCCCAAGCTGGCCGACTTCAACATCAGCTTCAGCCGGACCGTCGCCGGGACCAGCCCCGTCGCGTACTTCGGCGGTTCGCTGTCGTACATGTCCCCCGAGCAGCTCGAGGCCTGCCATTCCGGTCTCGGCCGGACCGCCGCCGACCTCGACACCAGGGCCGACATCTACTCGCTCGGCGTCCTCCTGTGGGAGCTGCTGACCGGCGCGAAGCCGTTCGACGACAGCACCGCAGAGGCCGCGGGCCGCGGCGACGAGACCACTCTCGAGGCGATGCTGGAACGACGCACCAGCGGCGTCGACCCCGTCGCACTCGACCGGGTGCCCGAGAACTGCCCGTCCGCGCTGCGGCGGGTCCTGCTGACCTGCCTCGAACCCGACCGCGCGCGCCGCTGGCCCGACGGCGCGGTCCTGGCCAAACAGTTCGACCTGTGCCTGGACGAACGCGCCCGCGACCTGGTCGACCCGCCGCCGAAGAGCTGGCGGCTGCAGCTGCGCCGGTTCCCGCTGCTGATGATGGTGATCGCCATCGGCATCCCGAACGCCCTCGCGTCCTGGTACAACATCGTCCACAATCAGACGCTGGTCGTGAGCAGGCTCAGCGAGACCGCGCAGCAATCGTTCGTGGTGATCACCGCCGGGGTAAACCTCGTGTTCTTCCCGGTCGGCACGGTGCTACTCATCTACCTGGCCCGGTTCATCCTGTCGGTGCCACGCGGCATGCGCCACGGCAGGCGATACGATCCGGCGACGCTACGCCGAGCCAGACACGACACCCTGCGGATCGGCGACCAGGCGGTGATCGTCGCGTTCTCGCTGTGGACCATTTCCGGCATCACCTTCCCGATCGCCCTGCGCCTGGCCGCGGGCGACGTCCCCGCCCGCGCCGTCATCCACTTCTTCGCCTCGCTGCTGGTCTGCGGCGCGATCGCGGTCGCCTACCCGTTCTTCCTGGTCAGCTTCTACATGGTCCGCTGCATCTATCCGATCTTCCTGCGGCACGGCGAGATCAGCGCCGACGACAGCGCCTGGCTGCGCGCGCTGAGCCGCCGCTGCACCTGGTACCTCGCGGTCGCCGCCTCGGTGCCCCTGCTCGCGGTGGCGGGCGTGACCTTCCTGCCGCCCGGTGACATCCCCGAGGTGATCGTCGCCGTCCGGGTCCTGTGTGTCGGCGGCATCGTCGCCTTCGTCGGCTCCTACGTGCTGTTCCGCGCCCTCGAAGCCGACCTGGCCGCGCTGGATCGGGTCGTCAGCTGACCCGATGAACCCCGCGGCTGGGTGCAGCCGTACCACCGGTGTGAGCTCCACACGCACCGCCGAGGTGACCAGGCCTGCGCTCGACCGCACCGCCGCCGCGCATCCGACCGATCGCCGTGGGCTCGACCGGATCGAGGTCGGCACGCGAATCGGTGATTTCGAGCTGCTCACCGAGCTCGGCGCCGGCGCGTTCGCCCGGGTCTTCCTGGCCAGGCAGCGGTCGATGCAGCGACTGGTCGCGGTCAAGATCTCCGCCGACAGCGGCAGCGAGCCACAGACCCTGGCCCAGCTCGACCACGACTACATCGTGCGCGTGTTCGACCAACAGGTGCTCGACACCCCCGCCGACGGCTCGCCCCGGCTGCGGATGCTGTACATGCAGTTCCTGCCCGGCGGGACGCTGCTCGACGTGCTGCGCTGGGTCCGCGCGACGCCGCCCGAGGAGCGCACCAGCAGCCTGCTGCTCGACGCCGTCGACGCGGCCATGAAGGAGAAGGGCGAGATCCGCCCGACGGACTCGGCGATGCGCGCCCAGATCGCCGGTCTGAGCTGGCCGGAAACCGTCGCGTGGCTGGGCGCCAGGCTGGCGTCCGCCTTGCAGCACGCGGCGGGCCACGGCGTGCTGCACCGCGATGTGAAACCGGCCAACGTCCTGCTCACCGCCGAGGGCGTGCCCAAGCTCGCCGACTTCAACATCAGCTTCAACCGTTCGGCGGGCACCAGCCCGGTGTCGTATTTCGGCGGCTCGCTCGCGTACATGTCCCCGGAACAGCTCGAAGCCTGCCATCCGGGTCGCGACCGCAGCGCCGCCGAGCTCGACACCCGCGCCGACATCTACTCGCTCGGCGTCCTGCTGTGGGAACTGCTGACCGGCGCGAAACCCTTCGACGACACCACCGTGCCCGACGACGACCTGCACCCTGAACTCGCGCTGGACGCGGCCCTGGCCCGCCGCAACGCGGGCGTGGACGTCGGCCAGGTGCCCGCCGACTGCCCGGCCGCCTTGCAGCGGATCCTGCTGACGTGCCTGGCCGCCGACCGCGCCGACCGGTGGGCCGACGGCGCGATGCTGGCCGCGCAACTCGACCTGTGCCTGGACGAGCACGCCCGCGACCTCACCGACCCACCACCGGACAGCTGGCGAATCCGGTTGCAGCCGTATGTGTTCGCGCTGCTGGCGCTGTCGATCGCGATCCCGAACGTGCTGGCCGCCTATTACCAGCGTCAGCTGAACACGACGCTCATCCACAGCAGGCTCGACCCGGACACCCGCGCCACCCAGCGCGCCGTCGCCGACATCACCAACCTGATCTTCTTCTCCGCAGGCGGGGCGACGCTGATCTTCCTCGGCAGAAGACTGCTGACCATTCCCCACCAGTTACGCACCGGTCGGCACTGTGATCCCGAGACGCTCGACCGGGCCCGCCAGGACTGCCTGCGACTCGGCAACCGGGCCGTCGCGGTGGTGTTCGTGCTGTGGATGGCGGCCGGGGTGATCTACGCGGTCACCATCGGGTTGGCCGACCACGATCTGCCCGCGCGCACGGCACTGCATCTGCTGCTGGTGTCGGCGATCTGCGCCGCCATCGCCATGACGTACCCGTACTTCCTGATCACCCTGTACCTGGTGCGCTGCGTCTATCCGATGTTCCTGCACCACGGCCAGGATTTCCGCAGCGACGGCACATCGCTGACCGTGCTGGCAGGCCGGTGCCGCCGCTACCTGGTGGTCGCGGCGTCCATCCCGCTGCTCGTCGTCGCCAGCGCGACGTTTCTGCCGGTCGCGGACCTGCTGACGACGCTCACCCCGCTCCGCACGATCTGTGTGGGCGGGATGATCGGTTTCGTCATCTCCTACATCCTGTTCCGGATCATCGAATCCGATATCCGGGCGCTACTGCGCGTGACCGGATCGCGAACACCGGGTCAGGAGTAGACCTTCGGGTCGAGGGTGCCGATGTAGGGCAGGTCGCGGTAGCGCTCGGCGTAGTCGAGGCCGTAGCCGACGACGAATTCGTTCGGGATGTCGAAGCCGACGTGCGCGACCTCGACGGGGGTGCGCAGCGCGTCGGGCTTGCGCAGCAGGGTGACCACTTCCAGCGAGGCCGGGTTGCGGGTGGCCAGGTTGCGCAGCAGCCAGGACAGGGTCAGACCGGAGTCGATGATGTCCTCGACGATCAGCACATTGCGACCCGCGATGTCCTTGTCCAGGTCCTTCATGATGCGCACGACGCCCGAGGACGAGGTGGACGAGCCGTAGGACGACACGGCCATGAACTCGAGCTGGGTCGGGATCGGCAGCGCCCTGGCGAAGTCGGTCATGAAGAAGATCGCGCCCTTGAGGACACCGATCAGCAGGAGGTCGCCCTCGGGCGCATCGGATGGGTACCGCTTGGCGACGAGCTCGGCCAGCTCTTCGATCTTGGCCTTGATCTGGTCTTCGGTGATCAGCACCGATGCGATGTCGTCTCCGTACACGGAAGTGGGTGTCCCTTCGGTGGTTATGTGGCATCGTTTCGCGGCTGCACGCGTACCGTCAGCGTGCCATGCTCGCGCGTCACGACCAACCTGTGGTCCCTCCCACCGCCGGCCACCGCGACCCCACCCTGCCCGCGCCAATTGCTCACGAGCTCGTCGATCGCTTGTAAATGGGCGTTCAGCAAGCCGCTCACGCCCTGTTCGGCGAGCCAGGCCCTGATCGTTCTGCGCCGCAGCGCCGGGGCGGCAGTGGCCAGAATCTCGACCGACACTGCCGGTCGATCACTGTCGCCGGGGCCACTGGCACCCGCGCTCGCCGCCCGCAGCAGGTCGGCGGTGAGCGCGTCGAGCACCTCGCCATCGGCGCGAAGTTGATCCGCGGTCCGCGCCAGCGCCTGCGCCACACCGCCCCCGAGCACGTCCTCGAGCAGCGGCAGCACTTCGGTCCGCACCCGCACCCTGGTGTACGCGGGGTCGAGGTTGTGCGGGTCGTCCCACGGTTCGACACCGAGGTCGGCGCACATCTGCACCGTCTCCGCCCGCCGGACACCTAGCAACGGCCGCCCCCAGGGCGGATTCCACGCCGTCATCCCGTGAATAGACCGCCCACCCGACCCCCGTGCCAACCCGAGCAACACGGTCTCGGCCTGATCGTCGAGCGTGTGCCCGAGCAGCACCGGCCGACCCGCGCGCACCGATTCCAGCGCCGCGTACCTGGCCGCCCGCGCCGCCGCCTCGATCCCGCCTTCCCGCCCGACCTCGACCGGCAGCACCTGCGCTTCCACACAGCCCAGCGCGAGCGCCTGCTCAGCCGCCCGCTCGGCCACCTCCCCCGACCCGTCCTGCAACCGGTGATCCACCACGACAGCCGTCACGTCCCCGGCCTCGACGACAGCAGCGGCGACCAACGCCAGCGAATCAGCTCCCCCGGACAACCCGACCACAGCCGGCATCCGCCCACCCCGCGCCGCAACCCACTCCCGCACCCCTCGCCGCACGGCCAAAACAGCCGAGGTCTCAGGCAGCCGCGGTTTCATGCTGTTCCGCCTCTCCGCGTATTCAGGCCAGGCCGCCTGCCTGCCAGAGTTGCGTCGGCGGCTGGCAGTGATCGGGATGGGCACGTTTGCCCGTACCCGGTGAGTTACCCATGTGCGCGCGTCGATGTCCGTTGTTCAGTGCGGCTATAACACTCGCGCGATCCACCGGTCCGGGTCGTCTATCTCGTCGAGCCTCGGCAGGGTCTCCGCGTCGGTCCACACCGTGTTGAACTCCGCGACCCCGACCCGGTCGACAACAGCGTCGACGAACTTCTTCCCCCGCACATACTGCGCGACCTTCGCGTCCACCCCGAGCAGCGCCCGCAGCAACCGCTGGATCGGATTGGTCGGCTTCTTCCTGCGCTGGTCGAAGGCGGCGCGGATGTCGGCGACGGTCGGCACAACGGCGGGCCCGACGGCGTCCATGACGTGGTCGGCGTGGCCTTCGAGCAGGGTGCCGAGCATGAGCAGCCGGTCGAGGGCCTGGCGCTGCGGCGGGGCCTGGGCGGCGCGCAGCAGGCCGACGATCCCGCGGCTGTTGGGGTCGTCGGCGGTGTCGCCGTTGCGCCGGGACCGCACCTCGGCGATCAGCCTGCTGAGCATCTCGCTCATCGGCTCCTCGCCGACCTCGCTGAGGATGTCGACATTGGTGCGCATGTAATCGGTCAGCCACGGCGCCGAGGAGAACTGCACCCGGTGGGTCACCTCGTGCAGGCAAACCCACAGCCGGAAGTCGGACGAATCGACGCCGAGCGCCCGCTCGACGCTGAGGATATTGGGCGCGACCAGCAGCAACGTGCCGTCTTCGCCGGTGAACGGGTCGTACTGGCCGAGGATTGCGGTGGACAGGAACGCCAGCATGGTCCCGGCTTGTAACCCGGCGGGCTTCCCGACCAGTCCGCCGGGCACGGTGGTGGTGTCGGTGCCGGTGAGCACGGCCATCGAGTCGGCGGCGGCGGCGATCCAGCCGGGCCGGTCGACGATCCTGGCCTCGGGCACGGGCCGGTCGTCGAGCAGTCCGCTGACCTCACGCACCGGCCCTTCGGCCCGCACCGAGGCGGTGGCGAGCTCGGCTACGACTTGTTCGGCGGTCTGCCGCGAAGTGCGCGGCCCTGCGGGCGCCAGCACCGCGCCGGTGCGGGCGGCGAGCCGCCAGTCCACCGCGCCGCTGAATCCGGAGGTCGTGCGCCCGGTCTTGTCATCGGTCATCGCCACCCGCTCTCAGGAGCATCCGCAGTTGCGCAGGGTGCCCGCGACCGCGTCGAGCGCGGGCCTGCTGACCTCCGGCAGTCGGTCGTTGGACATCAGCGCGAAGGTCAGTACCCGTCCGTCACGGTCGAGCACATACCCGACCAACGCGCTCGCGACGCTCAGAGTTCCGGTCTTGGCGCGCACCCAGCCCGCGCCCGCCCGGTTCTGGGTGACGAAGCGCGGCGCCAGCGTCCCGGTGCCGCCCGCGACGGGAAGGTCGTCCAGCAGCGGTGCGAGAGCCGCTGCGCGCGGGTCGCTTTCGGGCCTGGCCTGGGTGCCCGCTGGCACCATCGCGGCATCGCCGCTTGGCTTGGCCGCGGTCGCGATGATGCTGTCGAGCAGGCGCGGCGGCACCCGGTCGTCGACCGAGAGGCCGCTGTTGTCGGCCAGCTGCAAGCCGGCGATGTCGAACCCGGCGGAGGTCAGCGCCGCCGAGGTCGCCGCGACCGCACCGGCGAAGGAGGCTTCGCGCCCGGTCGCCACGGCCAGCTCCCGCCCGATCGTCTCGGCGAGCACATTGTCGGAGTAGATCATCATGTCGTGCAGGCGAACTCGCAGCGGCGCCGATTCCACCCTGGCGAGCTCGGCGCCGTTCTTGGCGGCCTGCCCGACCCGCACCGCGGCGGGGTCGACGCCGAGTTCGGCGGCCAGCGCACGCCCTGCTTCCAGCGCGGGGGTCGAGGTGCGCGGTGAGTAGTCGGCCGACGAATCGAAGCGTCCACCGTCGAGCATGATCGGTTCGATCGGGGTGATCGAGCCCTCCGGGATGTCGATCGGGTCCCAGCCGGCGGCCATGGTCGGCCCGGTGTAGGCGGAGGTGTCGACGACGATCGCGTTCACCTGCCTGCCGGAGGCCTTGACCTGCGCGGCCAGATCCGCGATCCGGGCGCCGTCGGTGTAGTAGCCGCCGTCGGCCCTGGTGGTCAGCGTCGGATCCCCACCGGCGACGAGCACCAGCTCCCCCGGCGCACCGGCGACGATCCTGGTCGGCACCCGCTGATCGTCGGGCAGCGTGAGCAGCGCGGCGGCGACCAGCATGACCTTGGCCGTCGAGGACGGGATCATCGCCTTGGTGGAATCCTGGCTCCACAGCACCGTCCCGCTGGTCGGATCGGTCACCTGCCCTGCGAAAGCGCCGAGATCGGGACTACCGACCACCGGAGCCAGCGCGGCGGCGATCCCGGCCGCCGTCGGCGCCGGCGCGTCGGACCTGGCAGGCGTCACCTGCGCGGCGGCCGCCTGACCCCGCGGCGGCTCGGCGATGGTCAGCCCCCCGTGCCGGAATTCCGGTGACCACGGTTTCGCGATCACCGCGAACCCACCCGCGATCATCAGCACCGCGACAACCACCGCGGACAGCCAGATCCACAGCGACGATCGCCCACCCCGCGATCCCGTTTCCCCGGTGTTTCGATCGATCACGACCGTCGGTGCTTCGTTGGCATAGGGCGGATGACCCGTTCCGCGCTGATCCATCAGGCCACCCGGCCGGCCGGAATCTCGAACCTTGACATCACGCCTCACCGATCCTCGACTGTCTCGCCCGACACGCCTCGACTGCGCGCTGAGCCGCCTGCCGCACCGGTGTTCCAGCACACCACACTATCCTCGTTGCGCAACGGTTCCCCAGAACGATCTGGCGATTCGGCTACAGATGCACTCGAACGAGCAAGGAGATGGCGTGGAGTTCGACGTCACCATCGAGATCCCCAAGGGTTCTCGGAACAAGTACGAGGTCGATCACGAGAGCGGCCGGGTCAAGCTCGACCGGTACCTGTACACCTCCATGGGCTACCCGGCCGACTACGGCTTCATCGAGAACACCCTCGGCGAGGACGGCGATCCGCTGGACGCGCTGGTGCTGCTGCCCGAGTCGGTGTTCCCCGGCGTCATCGTCGAGGCCCGCCCGGTCGGCGTGTACCGCATGACCGACGAGGCAGGCGGCGACGACAAGGTGCTGTGTGTGCCTGCGGGCGACCCCCGCTGGGATCACATCCAGGACCTGGCCGACGTCTCGGAGTTCGAGCTGTCCGCGATCAAGCACTTCTTCGAGCGCTACAAGGACCTCGAGCCGGGCAAGTTCGTCCAGGGTTCGGAGTGGCTGGACCGCGCCGAGGCCGAGAAGATCATCGACGAGTCCTTCGCCCGCCTGAAGGAATCCGGCCACTGAGCTGACGGTGCACGAAAAACGGGAAGCCCGAACCAGGTTCGGGCTTCCCGTTTTCGTTGGGCTGCGGTGGCTCAGTACCAGATGTACAGGTCCCAGCCGTCCCAGGCCTCGGTGCACTCCCAGTAATAGCCGCCGGTGTAGGGCGACTCGCCGTCGGCGCGACAGGCGGTCAGCGTGGCGTAGGTGCCGTAGTACGTGCCGGCCGGACCGGCGGCGGCATTGCCCGCGGCGACCGTCGACACCCCGGCGACGGTCGCGACGGCCAGCAGTCCGGCGGCGATGGTGGATTTGATGCGCATGTCGTGTGCTCCTTTGTGCTCGATTTCTCTCGTCTTGAACGGTATTGGCGCACCGACGCCGAAACAGCCACCCCTAGGGGGACTTTCAGCCCCACCATGGGCGCTTCACCTTCCCCACCCCTGCGGCAGTAGTGCAGGCACCACCTCCGTGTACCGGCGGGCGCGACCACGGATTCGGGCGCGCGCGACATGGGCGGAACCGCTCCGAATTTCTACGCTCGAAACAGTCAGGCACGCATCGTTTCAGCAGGAGGAAAGCGCAGCTCATGACCATTTTTCGCAGTAGGTCCCGCCGCATCGTCGCCGCGGGTGCCTGCGCCGTCGCACTGCTCGCCGTACCCGCGTGCGGCGGGGAGACCGCGACCCCGCCGCAGCCGGGGCCCGAGGTACAGCAGGCCCTGGACGCCTTGGTGCGGGCGGGCTTTCCCGGCGCCCAGGCCGTGATCACCACCCCGGCGGGCGAGCGGACCGTCACCGCGGGCGTCGGCGACATCGCCTCCGGCGCACCGTTCCCCGACGGCGCCTTCGTCCGGATCGGCAGCAACACCAAGAGTTTCGTCGCGACGGTGATCCTGCAACTGGTCGCGGAGGGCAAGGTCGAGCTGGACGCTCCCGTCGAGCGCTACCTGCCCGGTGTCGTGCACGGCAACGGCAACGACGGCAACCGCGTCACCGTGCGTCAGCTGCTCCAGCACACGAGCGGCCTCCCCGACTACCTGCCGAGCGGCGATCCCAGCGCGAAAGAGGATTCCGAGGCCGCCCGCTGGCAGCGCTACACACCGGAGGACCTGGTCGCCATCGCGATGGCGATGCCGCCGCTGTACGAGCCGGGTGCGAAAGCGGTGTACACCAACACCAACTACATCCTGCTCGGCATGCTCATCGAGCGGGTCACCGGCCAGTCCGCCGCCGCCGCGATCAATGCCAGGATCATCGAGCCACTCGGCCTGCGCGACACCTACTTTCCCGCCCCCGGTGACACCGGCCTACGCTCCCCCCACCCGCGCGGGTATGAGAAAACCGATGGCACCCGTATCGATTTCACCTACTTCGACCCCTCCATGGCGGATACCGCCGGAGCGATGATCGCCACCGGCGCCGACCTGAACCGCTTCTTCACCGCCCTGCTGGCCGGGAAACTGCTGCCTGCCGCGCAACTCGACGAGATGCGCCGCACCATTTCGATCGATCGGATGCCCTCGGCCGGTTACGGATTGGGCCTGGTCCAGCACACCGCGCCCTGCGGCGAGCTGATCACCGGCCACGGCGGCAGCATCCCGGGCTTCGGCACCCACACCGGCGTCACCGCCGACGGCGTCGCGGTCACCCTCACGGTGAACGAGCTGCCCGACAGCGAGGAGCAGTCCCAACTCGTCGACCAGGCCTACGACACCATCGTGTGCGCGTCGTGAGGCCCCGACCTCACCTGCCGGGACGCGCGTTGAGATAGGCGAGCACGGCCAGGACCCTGCGGTGCCCCGACTCGTCGGCGGCCAGCCCGAGCTTGGCGAAGATGCTGCGAATGTGTTTGAGCACAGCGCCTTCGGTGACGACCAGGCGTTCGGCGATGGCGGCGTTGGCCTGGCCCTCCGCCATCAGCGCGAGCACTTCCCTTTCTCGCGCGGTGAGGGTCGCCAGCGGGTCGTCGGCGCGGCGGCGGACCAGCAGCTGCGCGATCACCTCCGGGTCCATCGCGGTGCCGCCCGCGGCGACCCGGTGCAGTGATTCGAGGAACCGGTCGACCTTGCCGACCCGCTCCTTGAGCAGATAGCCGACCCCGCCCGCGCCGTCGCCTAGCAGTTCGGCGGCGTAACTGTCCTCCACGTAGGCCGACAGGACGAGCACCGGCAGGCCGGGGTGCACGGTCCTGGCGCTGACCGCGGCGCGCAGGCCGTCATCGGTGAACGTCGGTGGGAGCCGCACATCGACGATCACCGCGTCCGGGCGGTCGGCCGTGACGACGGCGAGGAAGTCCTCGGCATTGTCGACGGCGGCGGCCACCTCGATCCCGGCGGTCTTCAGCAGCAGGACGAGACCCTCCCGCAGGAGGGCGTCGTCCTCGGCGATCACGACCCGCACGGCAACTCCACCCGCACCAGAGTAGGCCCACCGTCCGGGCTGCTCAGCGTCATCCGGCCGTCGAGCGCCTCGGCTCTGCGGCGGATACCGGCGAGCCCGCCGCCGTCGGTCACGGCCGCCCCGCCGACACCGTCGTCGCGGATCTCGACCGTGAGCAGGTCGGGCGCTCCGCCCAGTTCGATCGACAGAGTCTCGGCGGCAGAATGCTTGGTGGCATTGGTGATGGCCTCGGCGATGACGAAGTAGGCCGCCGCCTCCACCGCCATCGGCCTGCGGGTGCTGCCGTTCAGCTCGACCACGCACGGGATCGGGCTGCGCGCGGCCAGCGCGGAGACGGCACTGGCCAGGCCGCGATCGGACAGAACCGGCGGATAGACGCTGCGCACCACGTCACGCAGTTCGGCCAGCGCGGCCGATGCCGTGTCCTGCGCGGTGCGCACCATCCGGTCGGCGGCGCCGGGATCGCGCTCGCGCAGTTGTTCGGCCAGTCCGAGCTGCATGATCACCGCGGCGATCCTGGCCTGGGCGCCGTCGTGCAGGTCGCGTTCGATGCGGCGCAGTTCGGCGCCGTGCGCGTCGAGCGCGGCGGCCCTGGTCGTGGTGAGTTCGGCGACCCGGTCGGCCAGCATCGCGTGCTCGTCCGGGGCGAGCAGCGCACGGGCCACCCGGGCCTGGGCATTCGCCGCCGCGGGCGAGCGCACGACGAGCGCGCCGTAGACGAGGCCGAGCAGCGCGCTCAGTACGGCCGTCGGCCAGGAGTCGACGGTCAATCCGTTGCTCGCGGGCATCCCGTCCGGCGCCGTCCACCACAGCGCCGCGGTCAGCAGTTGCTGCACCGCACTCAGCGGCAGGGCCACCGTCAGCGCGGCCACCGGTAGCCCGATCACACCGTGCAGGACGAGCCAGGCGAGGTCGCGCCGGTTCGCCGGGTCGGCCGCCAGGGTCGCGAGCTGCTCCCGCAGGTCACCCGTCAGCGGACGGTAGGCCTGCGTGATCGGCGCGCCGAGCCGCTTGCCCGCCCTGCGGCGTTCCAGGGTGAGCAGCGGGCGAATCAGCTTCACCGCCTCCGGGAGCGCGGGTATCCCGATCCCGATCAGGCTCGCCGCCGCGACGATCGCCAGCGCGACCACGGCGAACAGCGAAGCCAGGCCGGTCAGCCCGCCGACCATCAGGTAGCCGACAGCGGCAGGTAGCCGACGCAGCCACCGACCCGCTCCGCCGTTGTCGATGGGACTCACGCGTCGATCATGCCCGGCCGCCCGCGTCCGGGTGGTTCTCGCGCCGGTCCACGTCCGGACCACTCGACTGCGCCGCGGTGTCGACCAGCGCACCGACACCGTCCGCCGCCTTCGCATCGCCCGCCGCCTGGATTCCGCCCTGCATGCGCAGCGGAACCTCCTTCCAGAACAGCACGAGGAGCAGCGCGAGCAGCGCCACCGCGGTGGCGACCAGGAACACCGTCGACATCGAGTCGGCGAAACCGACCTGGAACGGCTTGGCCAGCGTCGGATCCAGCTGCTGGATGATCGAGCTGTCCTGCAGCACCGCACCGGCGGCCGACGTGTCTTGTGCCAGCAGCCCCTTGGCCAGGGCCGCGTCGGCCGGGTTCGTGCTCTGCGCACCGGCGACAACGGCCTGCTGATAGGTGGGGTCGGCGGCCGATTGCTGCAGCTGCTCGGTGATGTTCGGGGTGAGCAGCGAGAACAGGATCGACAGGAAGACCGCGGCGCCGAGGGTGCCGCCGATCTGCCGGAAGAACGTGGCCGACGCGGTGGACACGCCCATGTCCTTGGGCGGCAGCGCGTTCTGCAAGGCCAGCGTGAGCGGCTGCATCAGGTTGCCGAGGCCGAAGCCGGTCAGCGCCATGAAGATCATCGCCAGCCACAGCGGGCTGTCGGCGTCGAGCAGGTGCAGCAGGAAAAGCCCGAGGGTCAGCGTGGCCGCGCCGATCACCGGATACACCCGGTAGCGCCCGGTTTTCGAGATCAACCGGCCCGACACGATCGAACCGATCATCAGCCCGAGCACCATCGGCAGCATCTGCAGACCGGCCTCGGTGGGGCCCGCGCCCCGCACGACCTGCAGGTACTGCGGCAGCAGCAGCATGCCGCCGAACATCGCGGCGCCGACGACGAACGAGATCACCACGCCCAGCGCGAACGTCCCGTTCGAGAAGATGCGCAGCGGGATCAGCGCGGCGTCACCCATGTACTTCTCGACCACGACGAAGCCGGCGAGGCCGAGCGCGCCGATGACATAACAGAGCACCGATCCGGTACTGCTCCAACCCCATTCACGCCCCTGCTCGGCGACGATCAGCAGCGGAACCAACCCGACCGCGAGGACGACAGCGCCCGCGAAGTCGATGCGATGGGTGGCGTGCGGCTTGCGCGGCAGGTGCAGCACCCTGGTCACCACGACCAGCGCGAGCAGGCCCAGCGGCACGTTCACCAGGAACACCCAGCGCCAGCCGGTGATGCCGAGAATGGTGTCCTGCCCGGCGAGCAGACCACCCAGCACCGGCCCGAGCACGCTCGAAATACCGAACACGGCAAGGAAATAACCCTGGTAGCGGGCGCGTTCCCGCGGGCCGATGATGTCGCCCATGATGGCCAGCGCCAGCGACATCAACCCGCCCGCGCCCAGACCCTGGAACGCGCGGAAGGCCGCGAGATGGTACATCGAGGTGGCCAGCGTGCACAGCAGCGAGCCGATGATGAACAGCCCGATCGCGGTGAGGAAGAACGGCTTCCGGCCGAACATGTCCGAGAGCTTGCCGTAGAGCGGCGTGCTGATCGTGGCGGTGATGAGGTAGGCCGTCGTCGCCCACGCCTGCAGCGAATAGCCGTGCAGGTCGTCGGCGATGGTGCGGATGGAGGTCGACACGATCGTCTGATCGAGCGAGGCCAGCAGCATGCCGAGCATGAGGCCGGACAGGATGGTCAGGATCTGGCGGTGGGTGAAACCGGCGGGTGATTCCACCGGGGCCGCGGTTGTCGTCACGAATCGTTCTCCATCGCGGTAGAGCTCAGTGCGGGCGAGCGGGACAGCAGGGTCGGGCGGGCCGCGTCGTAGTCGTCGACGAAGCGGGCCAGCAGCGCGGCGAAGGTCGCGCGGTCGGCGTCCGACCAGTCCTCGGTGACGATGGCGACGGACTCCCGGCGGCGGGTCCTGATCCGTTCGGCGGTCTCGCGGCCGTAGTCGGTCACCTGGAGGACGGTGGCGCGGCCGTCGTCGGGATCGGCGGCGCGCACCACCAGCCCCCGGTCCACCAGCTGCGCGACCTGCCTGCTCACCGTCGACGCGTCCGAGTGCACCGCATCGGCAAGGGCGCCAGAACGCATCGGCCCGTCACAGACCAGCCGGAACAGCACGACGAAGCCCGCCGGGTCGATGCCGGAGCGGTCCTTGAGCTGGGCCAGCGACCGGTCGCGCAGGCGATGCAGCCGGACGAGCTGGAGCGCGATCGTGTCGATCGCGGGCTCGTTCTCAGTCACCAGGGATTCACCTTTACTTGCATCAATCAATTAGTTGTGTGATGCAAGTATGTAGACAGAACGGTCGCCGGGGCAACCGTTTGAACTGCCTTTACTCGCCCTTGAACTCCGGGGCGCGCTTCTGGAACACCGCCGTGATCGCCTCGGTGAGGTCCTTCGACGGCAGGAACGCCGCGTTCCAGGTCGACACGTAGCGCAGGCCGTCGGCCACCGCGGGAGCGGTCCGGTGCTCGAGCACGTCCTTGATGCCCTGCACCACCAGCGGCGGGTTGTCGGCGATCTCGCGGGCCATCGCGTGCGCGGCGGCGACCACGGCCTCCTGATCGGCGAAGACCTCGTTGACCAGGCCCATCCGCTCGGCGCGGGCCGCGTCGATGTCCTTGGCGGTGAACGCCAGCTCGCGCAGGTTGCCCTCACCGATGATGCCGGGCAGGCGCTGCAGCGAACCGATGTCGGCGACGATCGCCACCTTCGCCTCACGCAGGCTGAACTTGGCGTCCTCGCTGGCCAGGCGGATATCGGCGGCGGCGATCAGATCCAGGCCACCACCGATGCACCAGCCCGAAACCGCGGCGATCACCGGCTTGGTGCACTCGGCGACCGCGGTCACCGAGTCCTGCATGCCGCGGACGACCTTGAGGAACTCGGTGCGCGGCGCGGCCTTGGCGTCGTCGGCCAGCACGGGAGCGAGCATGCCGCCCATCGCCGCCAGGTCGAGCCCGAACGAGAAATGCTTGCCCGCGCCGGTGAGCACCACCGCACGCACCTGCGGGTCGGCGTCGAGCTCGCGGAAGATCTCCGGCAACTCGCGCCAGAAATCGGGTCCCATCGCATTGCCCTTACCCGGCCCGGTCAGCGTGACCTGGGCAACGTGGTCGGCGATCTCGACGGTGAAGGCCTGCCAATCAGTCATGCGCCGATTATTGCCCGACGGCCAACAACACCAGCCCGCACCCCCGACCTCGCGGAGGGGCCGCCGCACAGCGGCGGTTCGCGGCCGTCCCGTCGGTCAGGTGCCGTTGCGTAGGCGACGAAGGAGCAAGCAACGGTGCCTGACCGGCGGGACAGGAGGGGCCGCGAACTCGAGCACGCCAGTGCTCCAGTTGCACAGTATATTTCCCGCAATCGACCTACTCTGGATCTCATGCGCAGGTCGTCTCTTCCGGCGGTCGCATGCCGCGTCGCCGATACCCTCATCGCCCGCGGGCATCACGGCGTCATCGTTTCCCCCGAGACGCCCGCCCCCACCGCGGCCGATGCCGCCCGGGCCATGGGCGCCCACCCCACCGCGATCACCACCTCCCAGGTCTTCCTCCTCGACAACGACCCCGTCCTGATCCTCGTCGCGGGCCATCACCAGGTCGACCTGACCCGCACCGGCAAACGCATGGAAGGCACCTTGATCCCCGCCCCCACCGCCCTGGTGGAACGCATCACCGGCCAGCCCATAGACGGCACCGCCCCCGTAGGCCACCCGACAAACCTCCCCACCTGGGTCGACACCGCCCTCGCCGCCCACCCCGAGGTCTGGGCCGCAGGCGGCCACCCGAACACGGTGTTCCGCACCAACTTCCGCGAACTCGTCCGCATCACCGCAGGCCTGCCGATCGAGATCGATTGATTCCGCGACGCTTTCGCCGCGGAATCGCTGATCGGTCGGCCGTTCGGGTGATTCAGCTTGCGGCGTCGCCGATTCCGTCGAGGACCTGATCGAGACCGGTTTCGAACTGCCATCGCAGGTCGTCCTTGCGGCCCGCTTCGTGGGCGTAGCGCTGGAAGGTCGGGTAGCGGCCGGTGTCGAGGAGCCACTTCATGTGCGTGGCGAGCCCGGCGCGAGTTTCCGCACCGCTGGTCCAGCCGTGGTCGTCCATGAGGTCGCGGAGACCTATTTCAGCGCTGGTCGCTCCCTGGACATAGGTAAAGACGGTGCGGCAGGCGGCCATCGCGGCATCGAGATCTAGACCCAGGTCGTCGTGGAGTGCGGTGAGTGCCAGTTCCGTCAGTGCCATCCGATGGGGAGTCAGCTCGTACACCATCTGCGGCGCCGACAGCCAGGTGAGCCACGGATGGCGCAGGATCAGGGCGTGAACGGCCAGCGCCAGCTCGCGCAGGGTCGTGCGCCACTCGGTCCCGGCGGGCAGGTCGATCTCGCCGTAGACGAGGTCCACCATCAGTTCCAGCACCTCGTCCTTGTTCGCCAGATGGCGGTAGGCGGCCATCGGGGCGACGCCCAGCTCGGTGGCGAGGCGGCGCATGGTGATGGCGTCGAGCCCGTCGGCATCAGCGACGGCCACAGCCGTCGCGGCAATGCGCTCGGCAGACAGGAATTTGCTTGTTGCGCCGGCGGCCTGCGCCAGCCGTTCCCAGAGGAATGTCACGCCTGACTCTCTCTCGTGTGTACTATGTACACACCATCGGTGTACGTTGTACGCATGAGTATACGTTGTACACACACGCTGTTGACGGCGGGTGCGGCCGGTCCAGTTCTCTTCGTCCTGACCTATCTCGTCAACGGTGCGGTGCAGCCGGACTACGACTCCACGCACGACACCATCAGCACACTCAGCCTTGCCCCGCACGGCTGGATCCAGATCGCGAACTTCGTCGTCTACGGCGTGCTGACCTTGTGCTTCGCCGAGGCACTCCGCCGTTCGTCCGCCATCCGGACCTCGGGATATGTGTCCCTGCTCGTCGCCGGCGCAGGGCTGGTCCTGATCGGGGTTTTCCCCACCGACCCGGCGCTCGGGTTCCCCGCCGGTGAGTCCGACGCCGTCACCGCGATCGGCACGGTGCACAGCATGGGTGCGCTGGTTGTGTTCCTGGCGTTCCCGGTGGCCGCGTTCGCCGCCGCGGGTCGCCCCTTCCGCGGCTGGGACGCCTTCTCGGTCGCCACCGGGGTGCTGTCGCTAGCGGCGGTCGGCGCGTTCTTCGTGGCTTTCGAAGGCGCCGCGGAGGGCGCGGATTCGCCGGCCGGCCTCTACGAACGGCTGCCCACCCTGTTCATCGGGTTGTGGCAGGTCGTGTTCGCGTTGCGCGTGCTCACCGAAGACACGGCCCGCGCGGTCGGCACGCAGCGGGCAGACCGGGCGATGGGCGCGGTTGCGCCGCGGGCGTAGTTTGGGGCGGTGAGTGAAGTGCGACGAACCCCGGCCGACCTGGTCGTCCCCGATGATCTGAGCGGGATCACCGCCGAGCAGTACCGGGAATCGATGCGGCACTATCCGGCCGGGGTCACCGTGGTGACCATCGGCGCCGAGACCGGCCCGGTGGGCTTCACCGCGACGTCGTTCGCCTCCCTGTCCCTGGAACCGCCCCTGGTGTCGTTCAACATCGCCCACACCTCGTCGAGCATCGACGCCCTGCGCGCCGCCGACTCGGTCGTCATCCACTTCCTCGGCGAACACCAGCACCACCTCGCCCACCGCTTCTCCCGCACCGCCGCCGACCGCTTCACCGACCGCTCCCTGTGGACCACCCTCGACACCGGCGAACCAGTCCTGCACGGCACCCCCCTCTGGCTCCGCACCACCCTCCACCAACTCATCGACATCGGCGACCACACCCTCGCGGTAGGCCTGGTCACCCGAGTCCACGACCAAACCCACGAAACCCCGTCCGCCGCCCCCCTCCTCTACTACAACGGCAAATACCACCGCCCCACCGCCCTCGACACCTGATCGGATGGGGCGGCAGGCGACGGCGAGAGCTCAGCCGATGAGGCAGGGAGCGGCGCCTGCGGGGGAATCGGCGGTGAGGGGGCGGGTTTCGGGGGTGGGGTTCCAGAGGCCTTCGGTGGTGGCGTAGGTCCAGGTGGGGCCGGATTCGGTGAGGGTGGCGATGGCGGTGATCAGGCGGTCTACGTCGGTGGCGGTGGTGCCGAGGCCGATGCTGGCGCGGAGGGCGGCGTCCAGGCCGAGGCGGGACAGGAGGGGGTGGGCGCAGAAGCGGCCGTCGCGGATGCCGATGGCGTGTTCGGCGGAGAGGCAGGCGGCTACCTGGCCGGGGGCGTAGCCGGCGACGGTGAAGGCGACGATGCCGACGCAGTCGGGGCTGTCGGACCAGATGCGGACGATGTCGACGCCGGGGATCGCGGACAATCCGTCGCGCAGTCGGTCGGCCAGGAAGCGTTCGTGGGCAACGAGTTCGGTGGGATCGATGGCGGCCAGCGCGTCACAGGCGGCGGCGATGGCGGCCGCGCCCAGCACATTCGGCGATCCCGCCTCGTGCCGCTGCGGCGCCGCGGCCCACTCGACCTGCCCCACACCGACATTGCGCACCGCGCCACCACCGGCCAGGTACGGCGTGCCCGCGTCGAGCCAGTCGCGCTTGCCGACCAGCACACCGGCGCCGAACGGCGCGTACAGCTTGTGCCCGGAAAAGGCGAGATAGTCGATCCCCGTCTCGCGCAGGGAGATCCGGCGATGCGGTGCCAACTGGGCCGCGTCGACGAGAATCCGCGCGCCGCACAGGTGGGCGATGGTGGCCAGCCGCTCCAGCGGCAGCACCTCACCGGTGACATTCGACGCCCCGGTCACCGCGAGCAACGCGGCCGGCTTGCTGCACAATTCGGCGACGACCCGCCGGATCGTCTCCTCGACGGTGTCGGCGGCCTCGACCACCCGACGCCCGTGCGCGGTCCACGGCAGGAAATTCGCGTGATGCTCGATATCGAGCACGACGGTTTCCCCGGGCACACAACCTGCCAGCAGGTTCAGCGAATCGGTGGTGTTGCGGGTGAACACGACGACCTGGTCGTCACACGCGTCGACGAACCGGGCGACCGAGCCACGCGAGGCCTCGTAGCACTCGGTGGAGATCCGCGAGGCGTAGCCAGCGCCGCGATGCACGCTGGCGTAGTACGGCAGCAGCTGCGAAATCCGGTCGGTGACCTGCCGCAACGCCGGCGCGCTCGCCGCGTAGTCGAAGTTGGCATAGGTGCTGCTCCCGCCCTGCACGAGCGGAACCTGCAGGTCGGCACCGGACACGGCGGCCAGGGCACAGGTGGGGTCGATTACTGCGGTCATGACGAAATCCCGTCGGCTCAGGGACTCGTTCCCGAAAAGGGTGCTGCGAGTCCGCGCTTGCCGCGTCCACTGCGGACGGCGGCCTGGTCGTCACCCGGAGCACCCCACCGCGGAGGAGGGTTGCCGACCAGCTAGCCGGGGCTTGTCGCTGGTACTCGTGACCTGTCGACGAGAGTGACAGACGATCCCGCGAGCTGTCAACCACTCCCGAGCCGGCGGGGCGCACCACGCGACAGGAAGCCCCACGCCCGCAACACCATCGGCGGCCCCCCGGTTGCCGCCGAGTTGCCCTTGACGCAAGCATCAGCCAATCATCTACCCACTCCATGGTGGATACCCCAAATGATTGAGTCCCCCCACTATTTGTTAGAGTGGCCGCCATGTCCACGAACACGAACTCCGTCCGCGGCCTGCCGCGCTACCCGGTGTACGCGCTCGGACGGCTCACCAAGGCACTGCACGCCGAGATCGACGTGCCGCTGCGCGATCACTGGGTGCTCACCTTCATCGAGGAGAACGCCGACCTGACGCAGAAGAAGGTCGGCGACGCGCTCGGGATCGACCGCAGCGAAGTCGTCCGCCTGGTCGACGCGCTCGAACGCGCAGGCCTGGTAGAGCGCACTCGCGACGGCAAGGACCGCCGCAAGTACCGGCTGCGGATCACCGATGCCGGGCGCAAACAGTGCAAGCGCACCGACCGCCTCATCGCCGACGCCACCGCGCGGGTGCTGGAGCGGCTCGACGCCGACGAGCAGCGCACGCTGCACCGGCTGGCGCTCACCGCCCTCGGCGAGATCCCGGAATCGCCGTCGTGATCTGCGCCGCGGCACGCCTCGCGCTGCCGTGGCGCCACACCTTCTCCGAGTACCGTTGGCACCTGGTGACCATCCCGTTTGCCCTCCGGTAACCCGACCGTGAAACAACAGACGACACCGATGGGGGTCAACCGATGAGAGGTGGACTGAGCGCCATGCTCGAGCCACGCACTGAGGACCCGGCGAGCCGGTTGCGCGACCCGCTGTTGCGCGCCGACCTGGCCGCGCCGCCGCGCACCCTGGTGGACATCCTGACCAGCACCGCCCTGGCTCACCCCGACGCACCCGCCATCGACGACGGCACCGTCGTGCTCAGCTATATGGAACTGATCGCCGCGATCGAGGCCAGGATGGCCGAGCTCACCGCGGCGGGGGTGCGACCGGGCGACCGGGTCGGCGTGCGGATGCCCTCGGGCAGCGCCGCGCTGTACGTGACGATCCTGGCCGTCCTCTACTGCGGCGCCGCCTACGTGCCCGTCGACGCCGACGACCCGGAGGAACGTGCCAGGCTGGTGTTCGGCGAGGCCAGGGTGAGCGCGCTGGCCACCGGCGCCGGCATCGAGTCGGCCACCGCCGCCGCAGGCCGCGCACCGGCCTCGGACTGGAACACCCTGCCGACCCCCGCCGACGACGCCTGGATCATCTTCACCTCCGGCTCCACCGGCACCCCGAAGGGTGTCGCGGTGACCCACCGCAATGCCGCCGCCTTCGTCGACGCCGAGGCCAGGCTGTTCCTGCAGCACGCGCCGATCGGCCCCGGCGACCGCGTGCTGGCCGGCCTGTCGGTGGCCTTCGACGCCTCCTGCGAGGAGATGTGGCTGGCCTGGCGGCACGGCGCCTGCCTGGTCCCCGCCCCGCGCGACCTGGTCCGCACCGGCGCCGACCTCGGCCCGTGGCTCATGCGCCGGGAGATCAGCATCGTCTCCACCGTCCCGACCCTGGCCGCGACCTGGCCCGCCGTGGCACTGGATTCGGTGCGGCTGCTCATCTTCGGCGGCGAAGCCGTCCCGCCGGAACTGGCCGAGCGACTAGCCGGCGGCGCCGACCGCGAGGTGTGGAACACCTACGGCCCCACCGAGGCCACGGTCGTCGCCTGCGCCGCGCTGCTCGACGGCGACATGCCGATCCGCATCGGCCTGCCGCTGGACGGCTGGGACCTCACCGTCGTCGACCCGCAGGGCAACCCGGTCCCGGAAGGCGAGACCGGCGAACTCGTCATCGGCGGCGTCGGCCTGGCCCGCTATCTCGACCCGGCCAAGGACGCCGAGAAGTACGCCCCGCTGCCTTCGCTCGGCTGGGAACGCGCCTACCGCAGCGGCGATCTGGTCCGCAACGACCGCGACGGCCTGATCTTCCTCGGCCGTGCCGACGACCAGATCAAGATCGGCGGCAGGCGCATCGAGCTCGGCGAGATCGACAACGCCCTGCAGCACCTGCCCGGCGTCAGCGGCGCGGCCGCCGCGATCCGGACGACCAAGGCGGGCAACAAGATCCTGGTCGGCTACCTCACCGGCGCCGGACCCGACTTCGACGTCAAGCAGGCCAGAAAGATACTGGCCGAACAACTTCCGGCCCCGCTGGTACCGCGCCTCGCGGTCGTCGCCGACCTGCCGACCCGCACCTCCGGCAAGGTCGACCGCAATGCCCTGCCCTGGCCGCTGCCGAGCACCGACGAGCCGGCCGAGTCCGGCCTCGGCGGCACCGCGGCCTGGGTGGCCGGGCTGTGGGACGCCATTCTCGGCGCCGAAGCCACCGACCTCGACGCCGACTTCTTCGATCTGGGCGGCGGCTCGCTGGCGGCCGCCCAGCTGGTCGGCGCGCTGCGTGAGCGGTATCCGCACGTCACCGTGGCCGACCTCTACGACCATCCGCGTCTCGGCTCGCTCGTCGACCTGCTCGACGGCAGCGCGCCGGTCGCCGCCGTCGACGTGCGGGTCGTCACGCCGACTCCGCTGCGTGCGCAGATCACCCAGGTGCTGGCCACGATTCCGCTGACCACCCTCACCGGCCTGCAGTGGGTCACCTGGCTGGCCGTGGTGTCGGCGATCGCGGGCTGGTCCGGTTCGCTGCCGTGGCTGCCACGGTTGTCCTGGTGGTGGATCGTGCTGGCGTTCGTCCTGTTCATCTCCCCGATCGGCCGGATGACGCTGTGCGTGGCGGGCGCGCGGGTCCTGCTGGCCGGGCTGCGTCCTGGCACGTATCCGCGCGGCTCGTGGGTCCACCTGCGACTGTGGGCGGCCGTGCGGCTGTCCGAGGCCAGTGGCGCCGAAAGCCTGTCCGGCGCACCGCTGATGGTGCCGTTCGCCCGTGCGCTCGGCGCGCGGATCGGCAAGGGCGTCGACCTGCACACCCTGCCGCCGGTCACCGGCATGCTCGATCTCGGTGACGGCGCCAGCGTCGAACCCGAGGTGGATCTGTCCGGCTACTGGGTCGACGGCGACGTCGTGCACATCGGCGGCATCACCATCGGCGACGGCGCGGTGATCGGTGCCCGCTCGATCCTGCTGCCCGGCACCAAGATCGGCAAGAAGGCCGAGATCGCCCCCGGCTCTGCGGTATCGGGCAAGGTCAAGGCCGAACAGGAATGGGCGGGCTCGCCCGCGACGAAGACCGGCAAGGCGCCGCGCCGCTGGCCCGATCACGCACCGGAACGGGCCAGGCACTGGCTGCTGGTGTTCGGCCTGTCGTCGATGGCGCTGGCCGCCATGCCCGTCCTCGGCCTGGCCGTCGGCGGCACCTTCATCGCCTGGTGGGTCCGCGAGGAGACCACCATCGGCGCCGCCGCGCTGCGCGGCTTCGCCATCCTGCCGGTCGCGACCCTGCTCAGCCTCGGCGTGTACGCCGCGGCCACCGTGATCGCCGTGCGCCTGCTCGGCATCGGCCTGCGCGAGGGCTACCACCCGGTGCGCAGCCGGACCGGCTGGCAGGTGTGGGCCACCGAACGCCTGCTCGACTCGGCGCGTACTTTCCTGTTCCCGCTCTACGCCAGCCTGCTGACCCCGCTGTGGCTGCGCCTGCTCGGCGCGCGGATCGGCAAGAACGTCGAGGCCTCGACGGTGCTGCTGCTGCCCAAGTTCACCGTGGTCGCCGACGGCGCCTTCCTGGCCGACGACACCATGATCGCCAGCTACGAACTCGGCGGCGGCTGGCTGCGAATCGGCGAGGCGAAGGTCGGCAAGCGCGCCTTCCTCGGCAACTCCGGCATGACCGCGGTCGGGCGCCGGGTGCCCAAGAACGGCCTGGTCGCGGTGCTCTCGGCCGCGCCGAGCAAGGCCAAGGCGGGCTCGTCCTGGCTGGGCAGCCCGCCGGTGCGCCTGCGCCGCGCGGCCGAATCCAGCGACACCTCACGCACTTTCGATCCGCCGCTGCGGCTGAAGCTGGCCCGCGCCTTCGTGGAGACCTGCCGGTTGATCCCGGTGATGGTGACCTTCGCCATCGGCCTCGGCGTGCTGTTCGTCCTTGCCCTGATCGCCCGGCATTCCGACTACCTCGTCGCGGCCATGCTCTCCGGCCTGGTCCTGATGGCGGCGGGTGCGGTGGCAGGGGCTCTCGCGGTCGGCGCGAAGTGGTTGCTGGTCGGGCGGATTCGCGCCGTCGAGCACCCGCTGTGGAGTTCGTTCGTGTGGCGCAACGAGGTCTCCGACGCCTTCGTCGAGACCGTGGCCGCGCCCTGGTTCGCCCGTGCCGCGACGGGTACACCCGTGATGAATCTGTGGCTTCGCGGACTCGGTGCCAAGATCGGCCGCGGGGTATGGTGCGAGTCCTATTGGCTACCGGAGGCGGACCTCGTGACACTCGGTGACGGCGCGACCGTGGAACGCGGCTGCGTGGTGCAGACCCATCTGTTCCACGACCGCATCATGTCCATGGACACGGTGACGCTGGACGCCGGCGCCACCCTCGGCCCGCACTGTGTCGCCCTGCCCGCCGCCCACATCGGCGCGGGCGCCACCATCGGACCGGCGTCGCTGGTGATGCGCGGCGACGTGGTTCCGCCGTCGACCCGCTGGTGGGGCAATCCCATCTCGCCGTGGACCGGCACCGCCTCGATGTCGGAGTCGAGGCAGCGCGGAGCCGCCTGATGCGGAGCAAGTTCTACGAGGAACCGATCGATACCTACCTGCCGCAGAACGGCAATCGCGGCTACCGCGTGTCCAGGTACGAGCTGGAGCTGAGCTACAAGCCCGCCAGCAACCGGTTGGCCGGGCGCGCGGTGGTCATCGCGGTCACCACGACGGTGCGGGGCTGGTTCACGCTCGATCTGTCGCAGTCGCTGACGGTGTCGAAGGTGTTCGTCAACGGGGCCAAGGCCGCGAAGTTCAGTCATCAGCAGGGCAAGCTCGCGGTCACCCCGCAGCAGAAGATCCCGGCCGGCGGCGTTTTGGAGATCACCGTCCACTACTCGGGCACCCCCAAACCGGTGCGCGGGCCGTGGGGCGAGGTCGGCTGGGAGGAGCTCACCGAGGGCGCGCTCGTCGCCAGTCAGCCCAACGGCGCGGCCTCCTGGTTCCCGTGCGACGACCACCCGAGTTCCAAAGCGTCCTACCGGATCTCGATCACCACCGACAGCCCGTTCTACGCCGTCGCCAACGGCACCCTGATGCGCAAGCAGGCCAAGGCCAGCCAGACCACCTGGGTGTACGAGGCGCCGGAGCCGATGGCCAGCTACCTGGCGACGATCCAGATCGGCAACTACCGCAAGCACCGGATCGGCGCGCCCGGCGAGCCGGTGCCGATGCAGGCCGTCGTGCCGCCGCGGCTGCGAGCGAACTTCGACCACGACTTCGCCCGCCAGCCCGAGATGATGGCGCTGTTCACCGAGAAGTTCGGCCCCTACCCGTTCGAGAACTACACCGTCGTCGTCACCGACGACGAACTCGACATCCCGATCGAGGCGCAGGGCATCTCGGTGTTCGGCGCCAATCACTGTGACGGCAAACGCGGTTCGGAACGGCTGGTCGCGCACGAGCTGGCCCACCAGTGGTTCGGCAACAGCCTGACCCTGAAGCAGTGGCGCGACATCTGGCTGCACGAGGGCTTCGCCTGCTACGCCGAATGGATCTGGTCGGAGGCCTCCGGCGGCCCGACCGCCGACCAGCTGGCCAGGGCGGCGCGAGCCAATCTGGCCCGCCAGCCGCAGGACATCATCGTCGGCGACCCCGGCCCAAAGGACATGTTCGACGACCGGGTCTACAAGCGCGGCGCCCTCACCCTGCACACCCTGCGCCTGGAACTGCGCGACCACCTGTTCTTCGAACTGATCCGGGAATGGACCGCGCGCTATCGGCACGCCTCGGTCACCACCGAGGAATTCGTGGATCTGGCAGGCCATTACAGCGTGGCGCCGCTGCGCGGGCTGTTCGCGGTCTGGCTCGGCACCAAGCCACTGCCGCAGCTACCGCCGCTGGGCGGACAGGGACATCAGAACACCAGGTAGCGCTGCGCGAGTTCCTCGACGAGTGGATCGTCGGACGGCACCATCTCGAGCGCCTCGAGGTCGCCGGCCACGGAGATGCTGCGTGCGTCGTCACGCTCGGGGTCGGGGCCGTCCTCGGCGAGCTGGCGCATCAACTTCTGTCGGACTCGATCCTTCAGTGAATCGCGCATGCCTCCACATTGCCCGCTCAACGGCGCGGATTCCAGTATCAGACGGGCGTGAGCCAGGTTCCCCACGGCGTGTTGCGCAAAACGGTATAGACGGCGAGCAGGCCGAAGAACGACCACACGATCACCGGGTTCAGCCCCGGCAGTCGCCAGCGTTGACCACGCCGGGCACGCACCAGCCAGTCGACGACGAACACCGCGAACGCGAGGACCAACGGCACGACAAGCACATTGCTCTGCAGCGAATCGAGGATCCGGCCGTCGGTGAGATTGTGGATCGCCCGCATGCCGCCGCAGCCGGGGCAGTACACCCCGAACAGCGCGTAGACCGGGCACAGTCCATAGGAACCCTCGACGTGCGGGTCGCGGAAGTGCAGCAGCGCCAGCGTGCCGACACCGAGCCCGGCGGCGATCAGCGGCGGGCCCATCCGCTGCCAGACCGGACGCGTCGGTTCCCGGTGCGGTGCGCCGGAGAATTCGGCCATGACGGGCGTGCTGTCCACGCTCCTACGGTAGCCGGGGCCGGTCGAGGCCGCCAGCACGCTCGGATCGCGGAGACTCGCTGTAATTTTCCGGCGATTTCGTGCGATTTCACAGTGTCTGCGCGTCCCGTGACCCAGTTCACAACAAATGGGACACTGTGACCCGCTAACACTAGCTAGCACCCGAGCTCGCACTGTACGGTGGCCTACGACACAAAGGAGTGCCGACATGCTTGCAAAGTCGATGATGACGGTAGGCGTACGGACCGCACAGTTCCGTGCCGGGCTGCGTACCCGCAGTTTCGCGACAGCGAAACTCAACGCCCCCGCCGCCGAGCATCGGGTCGCCCCGGTGACCACCGCCGACGGCGCCGACCTCAGGGTCCACGTCTACGGTCCCGACACCGCCCCCACCCTGGTTCTCATCCATGGCTGGGCGTGCAGCATCGAATACTGGAACCCGCAGATCAGCGCCTTCGCCGGCGAGTACCGTGTGGTCAGCTACGACCAGCGCGGACACGGCGAATCCACCCTCGGCACCGTCGCACCCAGCGAGCACACCCTGGCCGACGACCTCGCCACCGTCCTGGACGCGACGCTGCGCCCGGGTGAGAAGGCGGTCCTGGCCGGGCACAGCATGGGTGGTCTGACCATCCAGGCCTGGGCCAAGCACCACCCCGAGCAGGTCTCCGAGCGCGCCGCCGCCGTGCTGCTCGCCAATACCGCCAACGGTGGCATCCGCGAGGAAACCGATCTGCTGCCGCTGCTGAACAAGCAGCTCACCCTCGCCGAGTACCCGGTTACCTTCCTCGGCGCTCCGATCCGGATGCCGCAGCCGGTCAGCGAGTCGCTGCTGTTCGCGCCGCTGCCGATCCCCGGCGGCTGGTTCACCGAGCAGGTGTTCCGCAACCGCATCATGACCGCGGATGCCTCGGACGACGAGGTCGACTTCGCGGTCGGCATCATCCGCTCCTGCCGTCCGCTCGCGCGCGGCCGCCACGCCGCCGCGATGGCCGACATGGATCTGTCGGAGGGCACCGCCAACCTGACCGTGCCGACGACCGTGATCGCGGGCGCCCGGGACCGGCTGCTCCCGCAGCGCATGTCCCGCCCGATCGTCGACATCCTGCGCCGCACCGGCCACCTGGCCGATGTGCACGTGCTGCCGCACGGTCACCTCGGCAATATCGAGGACAGCGTCGCCTTCGACGCCATCCTGCACCAGATCCTGCGTTCCGCCACCAACTCTCGGGCCACCCGCCGCAACGTCGCCGCCCGCTGACCCGAGTCGGTTCTCCTGAGCCCGGTCAACGGCGATCGGCTCAGGAGCAACTCGAGACCAGGCCCCCGACTACCCAGGTCGGGGGCCTTTCTCGTGCCTTGGAGGACCCCCAGATCGAGTAGTCGACTACTCGGGACCTCGTCGTTTTCTTCGTGCGAAAGTCGCATCCACGTTGATACCCGATGAGGAGGATCCCCATGCCGACGCAACCCGACCACGAGCACAACGGCCTCTACGATTTCGCCGCGACAGCTTCCCCGCCCGAGGACCCGGGCTGCGTTATTCCGACGCTGCCGTCCCGGCTCCTGGAGCGCGCGGCAGAAATCGCCGCGCAGATCAATCCGGTGAATGCGCCGCTCACCCAGGGCGCGACAGCGGAAGGCGGCCTGCCGCAAGTGGCCGAGCTGGCTGTGCTGAGTTCGAAGTACTGGGGCTTTCAGCGGCGCACCCTGTCGGTCAGCTTTATGGAGACGACCGGCGCCGACCTCAAACAGCGCATCCTCAGCCATATGAACGCCTGGGGCATCGGCGTCAATTTCGCCCTGACGAACGGCACCGGCCAGGTGCGCATTTCCCGTACCGGACAAGGCTATTGGTCCTATCTCGGCACCGACGTCCTGTTGATCCCGCAGAGCCGCCCGACGATGAACCTGCAGGGATTCACGATGAACACGTCGGAGGCCGAGTACAAGCGCGTCGTGCGCCACGAGACCGGCCACACACTCGGCTTCCCGCACGAGCATCTGCGCCGCGCGCTGATCAATCGGCTCGATGTCGCCAAGACGATCGCCTATTTCCGTGACACCTTCGGGTGGAGCGAGCAGCAGACGCGGTCGAACGTGCTGACCCCGCTGGACGAACGCTCGATCATGGCTACGCCGCAGGCCGATCAGGATTCGATCATGTGCTATCAGTTGCCCGGCCAGATCACCACGGACGGGCAGCCGATTCGCGGCGGCTCGGACATCAACGCCATCGACTTCGCCTTCGCGCGGTCCATCTATCCGAGGGGCGGGCCCATCTTCGCCCAGGCCGCGGACTGGGACGAGGCCGAGGACGTGAGCGTGGAATCCGCGCTCGCGCAGGCCTATGCCACGGCTGGTTGACCTCCGCGCAGGTCCGGTCGGGGAGAAGTTGGAACTGGCGCCCGGTGACATCGTGTTGCTGCCCGCCGCGGGAGCGCGGGTGACATCGGGCTCCGCTGTCGAGGTGCTGGACGTCTACCAGAACGCGACCCCGCTACCGAACGGACGCGTACTCGCGCCCGAAGGCCCGCCGGACGTGGTGTTGCTTTCCTCGCTGACGCCCGGCAACTCGACGGTGCTGCTGATGACCGGCGACCCCTTTCATGGAGCGACGCCGCAGAACTTATCGGTGATGGTGAGAGGTGAAATTCATGAGTACTGATCCACAAGAGGGACAGGTTTCTCCGGCGGAGGCCCCTGCCGTCCGCGAAATGGCCGCACATACTTCGGAAGATCATCGGGCGGCCAGTCCGGAACCCCCTTCCGATACCGGCGCGACGGTGAGCGCGCCTTTCCAGGAGGCCGCGAGCCTGCCGGCCCCTCCACTCGAGCAGGAAGGGTAGTCCGATGCCTTGGCTAGCGTTCCACAACGATTACGGCCTGGTGGTTTCCGTCGCGGTCATGCAGGTCGACCCCGGCGCCTGCGGCGGGTACGGCGGCTGGGCAACACACGGCTGGTGGAATCTGAATCCGGGTGAGACGAAAACCGCGATATGGACGAAGTACGACGCCGCGTATTACTACGCCAAAGCGAGCAACGGTGCGTGGTGGGGTGACTCCACCGGGCCCCGGGTCTATGTCAATCCCTATGCCGCGTTCCATTCCTGTGTACTGATCGGAACATCCACCTGGGATGTCGTGAACATGAAACGGGTGGGCGTCGGCTCGAATCTGCACAACACGCACACGGTGAACTTGATTCCCTGAACCAGTTGACCGGCCCAGTCCGCGCGGCCTCGATATAGTCGACGGCACCGGAGCAGCTCGAAGACCAGGCCCCCGACTACCAGGTCAGGGGCCTTCTCATGACTCATGGCAGCAGTAGACCCCAGTACAGCGCCCACAGCGTGAACCCGATGCCGCCGCACACCACCAGCGCCCAGCGGGTTCGCGCGCCTGCGCCGGCCCCGTCGAGCATCCGTCTCCGACGGGCGATGACGAAGCCGAGCGCGATCGCCGCGCACACCGCGATCAGCTGTAACGCGACCCAGGACAGAGTGCGTCCGAACAGCAACGGGCCGAACGAGGTCGCCCGTGTCGAGGCGACGAAGAACAGCTGCACGACCGTGCCGACGATGCCGATTCCCGCTGCCGCCACCAGAATTCGCGCGGGCAGGGCGTGCGGCAGCCGCCATGTCTCGGCGAGGCCGGTCAGCGCGTACCCGGCGAGGGCGAGCAAGGTACCCGCCAACAGTGCCAGCTGCGCGGCAGTCGACTCCCACCACGCCAGCCGGACCAGCGGTGATACCGAATGCCCTTGCATCGCAGGCTTGTCCACCTGTCCCGTCGCGGACCCGGGCAGCCCGTTCACCCAGTTACCCATCAGCTGGGCGTAGCCGGGAGCCAGCTGCTCGCCCTTGTCGAATCCGTCGGTCGTCGTGAAGCCGCCGTGCTGGGCGTTCGGCAGGGTGCGCAGGGTGTAGTTCGTCTTGCCCGCGCGCTCGAAGGTCTCCTGGAAGCCGCGCAGGCTGTCGCCCGGCGGGGTCAGCCGGTCCTTGTCGCCCCAGATCGCGAGGACCGGCTGCTCGATCCGTGCCAGCACCGGCAGTGGATCGTAGTCGGCCTGCGCGAACTGACCCGCGCCCACGATCTGCCGGATTCCATTGCGCGCCAGCACATCGATCATCGATCCGCGGACGCCCGCCGCCGCGAATCTGGTCTCGTTGGCCCAGGTCTGCTGCGCCGCCGGCGCGCCGGAGTTGGCGCCGATGGTGATCAGGAAGGCGACGTCGGCCGACCGCGAGGTGGCGAGCGGGGCGACCCAGCCGCCTTCCGAGAGTCCCCAGAGACCGACCTGCGCGGGGTTCACCTCGGGCCGATTCCGCAGTGCGGCAATGCCTGCCAGCGCGTCGTCGGCGAGCAGGGAGAAGTCGCGATGGGCGGGGGTGTAGTCCTCGGTGCGCTTGTCGTAGTACAGCGCGACGATGCCCTGCCGAGCCAGCGCTTCCGCGACCTGGGCGTATTGGGGGCTGCGGGCGGTGCCCGAGCCGTGGACGAGCACGACGCCGGGCCTGCCGGTGGCGCCCGCGGGTGCGTGGATCGTGCCGGTTGTCGTCGTCCCGTCGGAGCGGGTGAAGGTGATGTCGGTGGTAGTCAGGTCGTTCGCGTGCGCGAGTGGGGCGCCGAACAGCACTGCGGCGAACACGGTGGCGGCCAGGGCAATTCGAAGAAGCATGATCTACTCGCTGTCGTTCATCCCCGGCGCCGGGAAGGCGATGAATCGGGTGAGTACCCGGCGCGCCCCCGGCCTGCCCTCGGCGTGCGTGGCCTGGAAGCGTTTGAGCAGGGCGAGATAGTCCTCGCAGAAAGCATCGAGTTCCTCGCGGGTCGCGTAGATCGCGCCGCGCGAGAACGGCATCACGTCGGCCCATTCACCCAGCTCGGCGCGTTCGGCCCGGAATCGCTGGAACATCTCGACGTCGTCGGTGATGTGCTGTGCGACAAGACCTTCCAGCAGCTCCCGCATCTCCGGCGACTGATCCTTGTCCATCCGGTACCGCAGATCCTTCGGCGGCGACCGCCACCACCGCTCCTTCCCCTTGGCCAGCTCGGGCGCCTCCTCGATGAAGCCGTGCTCGGCGAGCTGACGCAGGTGGTAGCTGGTCGCGCCGGTGTTCTGGCCCAGCTGGGCACCCAGCGCCGTCGCGGTCGCCGGGCCCTTCTCGGCGAGCGCGCGCAGGATGCGCTGCCGGAGGGGATGCGCGAGCGCGCGGAGAGCGGCGGGATCGGTGATCTCCCTGGGCGGTACCTCGTCGGCCATGCTTGCACAGTACTCTTTGCACAGATATCTATGCAAAGCGAATTTTGCACCTACTCCCCTGCTCGCCCGACCCTCCGCGGCGGCCCCAGGGAAAGCAAAAGGCCCTCCCCGGAATCCCGGAAAGGGCCTGTGACCTCGGAGCCGCCAGGTCTTATTGCCCCGGTTCGCAGTCGATCCATTCCAGGTAACCGCTCCCCGTGACGGGACGCCGGCCCTGCCAGGTTCCCCGGTAGGTGTAGGCACCGACGTAGCCGCGGCCGTGCCCGTAACGGAGCGGGCTGTCGACTTCGGCATCGAATGCCAGGATCTCCGCACCAGCCGCATCACGCACCAGCCAGCGAAGTTGTCGCGGCACACGCATCGTGCGGCCGCGCGGATCGACCAGTGGTTGCGCCTGATAGGACAGGACCGTCATGGCGACATCGTCGTAGACACGCGTTGTCCCGTCGAGGCACCGCACGTACGCGAGCCGGCACGCGACCGCCCCGGCGGCGCGAACTTCGGTCAGCAGCACCTGCGTCGAGCTGTCGAGGTTGACGATCTGGTAGGTGAAGAAGTCGACGGGGAGCTTGCGTCGCGTCGAGAGCGCCTGTGCCGCCAACGCTTGCGGCGACATGCAACGGGCGTATTCGAAGGTGCACAACGTCTGGTCGATGGCAACGGAGCCGGTCTTGTCGGTCAGGGTCCCGGTGGCGGTCGCGAACAGGCTGAGGTGGTCGTAGACCGGAGTGCGGACGAACCACGAAACCTGTTCCGTCGCTTGGACATCGAGGCTCACGTCGAAATTGTCGTAGTGACCGCGGACGTGGAAGTGCGGATACGCTCCGGTGATGCTGAGGTCGCGGCCCCAGTCGAGGCGGGAGCCGTCGTCGGCGAAAGAGCAGTCGCGTCCCGTGTCGTAGGCCCGGTAGTGGTGGTGCCCGTCGGCGGCAGTGGACGACAGCACGGTGGCCGTATCGCGGGCGTCATCGGCCGCGAGGTAGTCGTTGTCGAAAGCCAGTGCGCCAGTCGCGCCGATCAAGGTCATCGTGTTCAGGTACCGGTGGGGGCCGGGCAACTCGGGGAGGAACACCCCGTAGTGCGTCCATGCCCATCGCCGAGACCCGGCGTGCGGTCGCATCATCTCCGGGGCCCCGAAAGGCCTGGTCGACTCGGGGATGCGCGAGTCGATGCGTGGCAGGACGGCGTCCACGATCGGACGTGCGAGGCGATCGAGTATGCGCGATCGACGGTTGGCGGCGGGAGTCTGTGAGAGTGCCGTGGGGTGTTCCATGAGCGCCATTGCTCCTTTGCGGGCCGCCGGGCTCGCGCCTGCCGGTCCGGATCACGTGTGTATGTGACTGATGGTCACGGATAGTTTTGACTGATTGGTAAATTACGCGCGTGATATCGGACCGTCAAGAGTCGCCAGGAACGACACAGGCCCTTCCCGGATTCCCGGAAAGGGCCTGTGACCTTGGAGCCGCCTGGGGGAATCGAACCCCCGACCTTTTCATTACGAGTGAAGCGCTCTACCGACTGAGCTAAGGCGGCGTGCCGTTAGGCGACGCGAGTCTATCGCGGGAAGGGGCAGAACGCGAAAACGGGTGGTCAGGTGGAGCGGGCGGCGATCAGGGTGGCGACCATGGCGGCGACGGCGAAGCGGGGTTTCACGTTGAGGTCCAGTGCTTCCCGGCATTCCAGGACGGCGTCGATGCTGCGGAGCAGGCCTTCGGGACGGACGTTGGCGGCGAGCTCGGTGATCTCGTCGGTCATGTCGGGGTGGGTGAGGGTGATGGCGGCGCCGCGGCCCGCGAACCGCATCGCGAGGGCGTCGCGGTACATCCCGGCGACGTCGATGAGGGCGCGGTCGAGTGCGTCGCGGCCGGTGCGGGTGGCGCGGGACTTCTGGCGGCGTTCGAGGTCCTTGAGGACGCCTGCCGAGCCGCGGGTGGCCGAGGCCGCGCCCTTGCCGGTGCCACCGGCACCGAGGGCGGTGGCGAGTTCGTCGCGTTCGCGGTCGTCGCGTTCGGCGCTCATCAGCTTGGCTTCGTCGTCGGCGGACTTCACCAGCTCGTCGGCGGCGGCGTAGGCGGCCCCAGGCCGTTCCGTCGCGCTGACCAGGGCGAGTGCGCGCTGACGTCGCTTGCGCGCGTCCTCGTCGGTGGCCAGGCGACGCGCCCGGCCGACGTGGCCGCCGCTCACCGCGGCCGCCCAGTCGGCGGTTTTCGGGTCGAGTTGGTCGCGCTCGCGCAGCACCTGCGCGATGGCGGGGACGGTGGGTGTCACCAGGTGCACGTGCCTGCATCGGGAGCGCAGGGTGACGGAGATGTCCTCGGGGTCGACCGTCGGCGCGCACAGCAGGAACACCGTGCGGTCCGGAGGCTCCTCGACCACCTTGAGCAGGGCGTTGGCCGCGCCCTCGGTGAGCCGGTCGGCGTCCTCGACCACCACGATCTGCCAGCGGCCGGTACTCGGCCGACGGGAGGCGATCTGCACGATCGCGCGCATCTCCTTGGTGCTGATGCTCAGGCCCTCGGGGATGATCCGGCGCACGTCGCCGTGCGTACCGGCCATCGTGGTCGTGCAGGCATGGCATCGCCCGCAGCCGACGATGTCGGGGTCGGTGCATTGCAGGGCCGCGGCGAAGCACAGCGCGGCGACCGACCGACCGGAGCCGGGTGGACCCGTGAACAGCCACGAATGCGTCATCGCCCCGGTGACGACGCCGGCCCGCGCCGCCGTGGCGGCAGCGGTCAGCTCGGTCTCGACCACGTCCTGGCCGACCAGTCGATCGAAGACACCTGCCACGGGAGACACCCTAGCCGCGCACTACGACAGCCTCGCGGGTTGGGCCAATCTGGACCATCGGAGCCGTCAGCGAATGCTCAGCGAATACCGACGAGGTCGGCCGTCAGTCCTCTTCTCCGCCAACGCTTTTCGCTGCGGCCTTCTTCGCAGGAGCTTTCTTGGCCGCCGTCTTCTTCGCGGTGGTCTTCTTCGCGGCTGCCTTCGTGGCCGTCTTGGTCGCCGTCGACTTGGCCGCCGTCTTCTTCGCAGACGCCTTCTTGGCAGCCTTCTTCGCGGGCGTCTTCTTCGCCGCCTTCTTCACCGGACCACGCGCCCGGCGATCGGCCAGCAGCTCGGAGGCGCGCTCGTCGGTGATCGACTCGACCTCGTCGCCCTTGCGCAGGCTCGCGTTGGTCTCACCGTCGGTGACATACGGACCGAACCGGCCGTCCTTGATCACCATCGGCTTGTTCGTGGCCGAGTCGTTGCCCAGCTCGCGCAGCGGAGCCGCGCTGGCCGCCTGCCGACCGCGCCGCTTCGGCTCGGCATAGAGCTTGAGCGCCTCGTCGAGGGTGACGGTGAACAGCTGATCCTCGGTCGCCAGCGACCGCGAATCGGTGCCCTTCTTCAGGTACGGGCCGTAGCGGCCGTTCTGCGCGGTGATCTCCTCACCCGAGGCCGGGTCGTTGCCGACCACGCGCGGCAGCGACAGCAGCTTGAGCGCGTCGTCGAGGGTGATCGTCGCCAGATCCATCGACTTGAACAGCGAGCCGGTACGCGGCTTGACCTCGGCCGCCTTCTTGGTCGTCTTCTTCGCGGGCGGCGCGGCCGGGTCGGGCGCGGGCGGCTCGGGGAGCACCTCGGTGACGTACGGGCCGAAACGTCCTTCCTTGGCGACGATTTCGTGCCCCGACACCGGATCGACGCCGAGCGAACGACCCTCCTGCGGCGTCGAGAACAGCTTCTCGGCCACCTCCGGCGTCAGCTCGTCCGGCGGCAGATCGTCGGGCAGGTTCGCCCGCTGCGACACCGGATCACCGTCCGGGTCATCGGGATTGACGATCATCCGCTCCAGGTACGGACCGAACCGGCCGACGCGAACCACGACATCGCGGCCCTCTTCGTCGACGAACATCTTGATCGAGTTCACTTCGCGGGCGTCGATGTCGTCGAGCTGCTCGCCGACCATCTTCTTCAGGCCGCCCGAGCGTGCCACCGAGCCCTCGGCGCCGTGATCGCCACCGAAATAGAAGCTGGACAACCAGTTTCCGCGCTGCTCGCGGCCGCCGGCGATCGCGTCGAGGTCGTCCTCCATCGCGGCGGTGAAGTCGAAGTCGACCAGCCGGCCGAAGTACGCCTCGAGCAGACCGACCACCGCGAACGCCACCCACGACGGCACCAGCGCACTACCGCGCTTGTAGACGTACCCGCGATCGAGAATGGTTTTGATGATCGAGGAGTACGTCGACGGGCGGCCGATGCCGAGCTCTTCGAGCGTCTTGATCAGCGAGGCTTCGGTATAGCGCGCAGGCGGATTCGTGCTGTGCCCGTCCGGAGTCAGCTCGACGGCGGTGACGCCCTGACCCTCTTCCAGTGCGGGCAAACGGGATTCGGCGTCGTCGGACTGACCGCCCGCCTCCTCGTCGACACTCTCGACGTAGGCCTTGAGGAAGCCGGGGAAGGTGATCGTGCGACCCGAGGAGGAGAACACGCACTCCTCGCCGGTCCGGGCGGTGCCGGTGATGCGCAGGGTCAGCGTGGTGCCGCGCGCGTCGGCCATCTGCGAGGCGACGGTGCGCTGCCAGATCAGCTCGTAGAGCCGGAACTCGTCCTGGTCGACCTTGGAGGCCAGCTGACCGGGGGTCATGAACGTGTCGCCCGACGGGCGGATCGCCTCGTGTGCTTCCTGGGCGTTCTTGACCTTGCGGGTGTACTGCCGCGGCGTCGGGGAGACGTACTCCGCGCCGTAGAGCTGTGTGGCCTGCGAACGCGCGGCGGCGATGGCCGACTCCGACAGCGTGGTCGAGTCGGTTCGCATGTAGGTGATGTAGCCGTTTTCGTACAGCCGCTGGGCCACCCGCATCGTGCGCTCGGAGGTGAAGCGCAGCTTGCGGCCCGCCTCCTGCTGCAACGTCGAGGTCATGAACGGCGGATACGGCTTGCGCGAGTACGGCTTGGCCTCAGCGGAGGAGACCACCAGGTCGGCGCCGTCGAGCGCCTCGGCCAGCCTGCGCGCATAGGCCTCGTCCAGCACGACGACACCGGAGGCCGACTTGAGCTGCCCGTCGGAGCCGAAGTCACGGCCGGACGCGACCCGGTCGCCCTGGACCTGGACCAGCCGCGCGCCGAACGTGCGCGGGTTGGTCGAGTCGGAGTTCTCGTCGACGCCGGCGTCGAGCTTGGCGGCGATGTCCCAGTACTCGGCGGAACGGAACGCCATGCGCTCGCGCTCGCGCTGCACGATGACGCGGGTGGCGACGGACTGCACGCGGCCCGCCGACAGTCGCGGCATGACCTTCTTCCACAGCACCGGGCTGACTTCGTAGCCGTAGAGGCGGTCCAGGATGCGCCGGGTTTCCTGGGCGTCGACCAGATCGTTGTCGAGTTCGCGCGTGTCGGCGGCGGCCGCGAGGATGGCGGGCTCGGTGATCTCGTGGAAGACCATCCGGCGGACCGGAACCTTCGGCTTGAGCGTCTCGAGCAGATGCCAGGCGATCGCCTCGCCCTCGCGGTCGGGGTCGGTGGCGAGATAGAGCTCGTCGGCGTCGGCCAGCAGGCTCTTGAGCTCGGAGACCTTGGCCTTCTTGTCCGGGCTGACCACATAGATCGGCTCGAAGTCGTGATCGACGTCGACACCGAGGCGAGCCCAGGACTGCCCCTTGTACTTGGCGGGCACGTCGGCGGCGCCGCGTGGCAAGTCACGGATATGACCCACCGACGCTTCGACCGTGTAGTTACGGCCCAGGTACGGCGCGATCTTGCGGGCCTTCGTCGGGGACTCGACGATCACGAGACGACGCAGGGGACGCCCCTGGTCGGCTGAACTGCGGTCTCGTGTTGCCACCGGCGAACACCTTCCTTCTAGATCCGCGCGTCGGGAGGTCCGCTCGGTGCGCGGCTGGGGCAGACGGCGCGACGTTCGGACATCGCCACCAGTGACGTTTATACCCTGCGCACTTGGGTAGCTGCGTTCATGGCAGCTGGCGACGCGGGTTCGCAGCCCTCTCGAGCTGCGAAGTTCCGGGCGACTCTACCCGGAAATGGCTCGTCCCCCACCTCCGCATAGGAGATGGGGGACGGGCGTTGATTCGATTCGCAGCTCAGGAGAGCGCGCGAACGCCGGTGGCCTGCGGGCCCTTGGTGCCCTGGCCGACCTCGAACTCGACCTTCTGGTTCTCCTCGAGGGTACGGAAGCCCGTGCCCTGGATCTCCGAGTAGTGGACGAAGACGTCAGCGGAGCCGTCCTCGGGCGCGATGAAGCCGAACCCCTTCTCCGCGTTGAACCACTTCACAGTTCCCTGTGCCATTCTGTTCCTTCTCTTTCTTACCGGAACGGCGGACAACTGGGTTCGTCCACCGGGTCCGTTCCGACCGCTGTACTGTGGGTCCCCCTGCAAGGAAAGCCTGAGCACGGCGTTCGCAACATCGATCCTGCTGATGGTTGGACTTTCGATCCGTCCCTCGAACACAGAAGCTTGCGACCAGGACCCAGTGAACCATGTCTCCGAGCAATTCAACAGTCGAGTTACCGACAATTTGCAAAATTCTTGATCTTGCGAATGTGCAGGTGAGGGACAGATTGGGTGAATCCGTACTTTCAGTCTGTTTGCTTAGCGATAACCGGGTGAGCTTCCAGCAAACATGGTGTGACCCAGGTCGCTATTGGGTTACGAAATCGCAGGTAGTGCTTGTCGCACACACACGTTTCACACTTCCGGCGTGGCGCGAGAGGGCTATGGGATGAATCCGACCGAGCGGACCGGGGTCCGACCGCCGGTAGCGAGCGAGAGCTACGGGCGATCGTTGCTGAATCGTGTCCTGGCGGAGGCGGCTGCCGGCGGCGACCCGTTGACCCATGTCGCCGAGCTTCCCGCCCAGCGAGCACGCACCACCGATTGGCCGAGCTGGGTGCCATCGGAGCTGGTCACAGCCCTGGGCGCGATCGGGATCGAGCGGCCGTGGGAGCACCAGACCTCGACGGCGGGTCTTGCGGTCGACGGGAAGCACGTCGTCGTGAGCACCGGGACCGCGTCCGGCAAATCCCTGGGCTACCAACTGCCAGTGCTCACCGCGCTGCACGAGGACCAGCGCGCGACCGCGCTGTACCTGTCCCCCACCAAGGCGCTCGGCGCCGATCAGCTGCGCGCCGTCGGCGGGCTGATCCACGACAATCCCCTGCGTGAGGCCCATCCGGCTGCCTATGACGGCGACACCCCCGCCGAGGTCAGGCAATGGGTGCGGGCAAATGCTCGTTGGATATTCACCAATCCCGACATGCTGCACGTCGGGATGCTGCGGTCGCATCAGCGCTGGGCACGGGTGCTGCGCAACCTTCGCTATGTGGTGGTCGACGAATGCCACTCCTACCGGGGCGTGTTCGGATCGCACGTCGCCCTCGTGCTGCGCAGGCTGCGCAGACTCGCCGCGTTCTACGGCGCCGAACCGGTGTTCATCCTCTGCTCGGCCACCAGCGCCGACCCCGCCGCCTCGGCGAGCAGGCTGATCGGCGCACCGGTCACCGCCGTCACCGCGGATGCCTCACCCCGCGGCGCCAGGACCGTGGCGCTGTGGGAGCCGCCGCTGAGTACGGCGCTGACCGGGGAGAACGGCGCGCCCGTCCGGCGCACCGCGACCGGGGAGGCGGCCAAGATCATGGCGAGCCTGGTGGCCGAGGGCGCGCGGACACTGACCTTCGTCCGCTCCCGGCGCGGGGCCGAGCTGATCGCGCTCGATGCCCGCCGCGTGCTCGCCGAAAGAGCACCTGAGCTGCGGGAACGGGTCGCCGCCTACCGCGCGGGATACCTGGCGGAGGACCGGCGCGAGCTCGAGCAGTCGCTGTCGGAGGGCACGCTGCTCGGCGCGGCAAGTACCAATGCCCTCGAACTCGGCGTCGATATCGCCGGTCTCGATGCCGTGGTGATCGCCGGATTCCCGGGCACCGTCGCCTCGTTCTGGCAGCAGGCCGGGCGCGCGGGCAGACGGCTGCAGGGCGCGCTCGTCGTGCTGGTGGCGACCGACGATCCGCTCGACACCTACCTGGTGCATCACCCCGCGGCACTGCTCGACCGGCCGATCGAGGCCACCATCACCGACCCCTACAACCCCTATGTACTGGGGCCGCAGCTGCTCTGTGCCGCCATGGAGCTGCCGCTCACCGACGACGAGGTGACCGAGCTCCGGGCCGGCGAAGTGCTCGCCGACCTGGCCGGACAGGGGCTGATCCGGCGCAGGCCCGGCACGCGCGGTGCCCCGGCACGCTGGCACGTCACCGCACACACCCATCCCCACGACGCCGTCGACGTGCGTGGCGGGCTCGGCACGCCGGTCGCCATCGTCGACGCCGAATCCGGACGGCTGCTCGGCACCGCCGACGCGGGCAGGGCGCCGGCCACCCTGCACGAAGGGGCCGTGCACCTGCATCAGGGCGAGACCTATCTGGTCGACGAACTCGACCTCGACGACGGTGTCGCCTTCGTCAACGAGGTGGACCCCGGCTTCACCACCAGCGCCCGTCAGGTCACCTCGATCACCATCGAAGCGGTGACCGAGGAACGCGTCTTCGGGGCCGTCACCACCGCATCCGCGCAGGTCGCGGTCACCAATCAGGTCGTCGGCTATCTGCGCACGCTGGTCACCGGCGAGGTGCTGGACCAGGTCGAACTCGACCTGCCCGCCCAGACCCTGCACACCAAGGCCGTTCTCTACACCGTCACGCCCCGGCTGCTCGCCGCCGCGGGAATATCCGAGGACGAACTTCCCGGCGCTCTGCATGCCGCCGAACATGCCGCAATCGGCATGCTGCCCCTGGTCGCCGGATGCGACCGCTGGGACATCGGCGGCGTCTCCATCGCCGAGCATCCCGACACCGGCGCGCCGACCGTGTTCGTCTACGACGGCCAGCCCGGGGGCGCGGGCTTCGCCGAGCGCGGCTTCGCCCAGCTCGCGGAATGGCTGGCCGCCACGCTCAGCGTCATCCGCAGCTGTGGCTGCCAGGACGGCTGCCCCTCGTGCGTGCAGTCACCCAAGTGCGGAAACGGGAACAACCCCCTGGACAAGGACGCCGCCGGCCGGCTTCTGGTCGCCGTTCTGGGCGAGTTGGGTGCCCAGCCGAGCCCGGCGCCTGTTCCGTGATGCCGCTGCGGCGGTGACGTGACCGGCGCTACACCTCACTGCGAGAATGCTGGTCGATCGACCATATTTGCGTTGACCAGCACCGACGGGTCGGCGATCGACCGCCTCGCGAATAAAAAGGACGACTCTTCTGTTAACTGGCCCATTGCCAACGGGAGCGGGCGAGTTGGCCACATCATTCTTTTCATTTAGTTCTCTCCTCCTAAAACAATGTGCAGGAGAATTCGGAGAATGAGTTCCGGTGAATTCCGTATTAGTTCGGTGCGGAACATCCACCGACCAGTGATAACACTTCTGCGTCACTCACTCTCGTCCACCGGACCAGCGCGAGCGGCGCCGGAGACCGTGCGCACACCGAACACTCCGAATGACGCATTCGCCTCTACCGCGACCACGACGTCCCACTGCGCTACCGCGCACCGTCGCATGCGCACGCCCATCCACCGCGCGACCTCTCCGGCCTCGGTGCACGCCGCCTCGGCCCCTTCGGCCAACACGCTCGCGGCGCCGAGCGCGCCGAGGTCGGCCGCGGCCTGCGCCCGATGCCGGGCGACCACCACCACGCCCACCTGACCGATCACCATGGTCAGTGCGATCAGCCCGGCCAACGCCAAGCACGCGAACGCCGTCGCACCGCCTCCGTCCCCGGCGAGGCGCCGCGCCACCGAGCCGGTCATCGACCGACCCCGGGCTCGGCGATCGCGACCGCCTCGGCGCGCAACCTGAGTCCGGGAAGCAGCGGTGTGCCCGCGGCGACCGCGGCGACCACCCGATCACCCTCACCGCGGACATCGATCACCGCACCGGGTGGCGCGACGGTCTTGGCTGCGGCCACAGCGTGCGCCGTGTCGCCCCGCGCGGCCAGCCGGGCCGCCTCGCGAGCCGCGTCGACACAGCGCACCTGGGTCGACGCGGCCAGCAGCGCACCGATGCACAGCACCACCGCACACACCAGTGCGGCGAGGGCGATGGCGGCCTCGACCGTCACCGCGCCTGCGTCGTCAGCAAGACAGCTTGTGCCGCACTGCTTTACACACTCGTGTTGAGCGCCTTGTCGATGATCTGGGTCAGGGCGTTGACGATGCTGTCCCCGGTCACCACCCCGTAGAGCACCGCACCGAACGCCGCGGCCGCGATGGTGCCGATCGCGTACTCCGCGGTGGACATGCCGTCGTCGTCGATCAGCAGGCGCGTGATCCGCGTCTTCGCCCCTATATATACGGCGCGTACGAACGTCATCATGATCCCCTCTCCTTCCACACCACGCGGCCGATCCGCGCGGTGACGATTCGCCGACCTCGCCGAGGCCGGTCACAGCAGTCCGCCGTCGCCGAGGACCCGATCGGCCAGGCCGATCACGACCGGGACGATGCCGAGGCACACGAAGGCGGGCAGGAAGCACAGGCCGAGCGGTCCGCCGATCAGCACGCCCGCCCGTTCGGCACGCGCGACGGCCGCGTCTTCCACGGCTTCCCGGCGCTGGTCCGCCAGTTCGCCGACGGCCGCGGCCAACGAGGAGCCCGAACGGGCCGAGCGCCGCGCCATCCTGGCCAGCGACTCGACCTCCTCCGCGCCCGCCGACCCGACCGCATCCACCGCGGCGCGCTCCCACGCCGTCGCCGCGTCAGCGCCGAGCGCCAGCAGATCGGCGGCCCGCAGCAGCGAGGCCCGCAGCACCGGCGGCGCCGTCCCCGCACTGGCCCGCGCGGCCGCAGCCATCGGCAGCCCCGCCCGCAGACAAGCGGCCAGCAGATCGAACGCCGACGCCGACCCGAGCGGATCCGCCTTCGCCGACCCACTCCCTACCTCCGGTGTGGCCGTCGGCGACCGGCCCAGCGCCCGCATCCGCCGGCTCACCGCCACGCGCCCGGGCACCACCACGACCGCTATGGCCGCGACCAGCAGCGCGAAAGGTGACGGCGTACCCACCATGTCCTGCACAGCAACCCCTCCCCACGACGTTTCAACCGATCCAGACCTTCGACTCCGGCGCCAATCTCGCTGGCCTGCAGTGCATTGCGGTCTCCACCGCCGATCTGATGCGTTCTCACAGACCCGAAGGCGCGAACATTTCGTCACCAACCCATACGGCCCCTATGAACGCGCATGCACCGCAGCGCAATCGGACGCCCATCGTTCAGGCTGTTCCGCGGCGGGTGATCACATCTGTCCACAGCAATCCACAGCAGGCGAGGGCCGCGCCGAGCGGTAGGAGAAGTTCACCTGCGGGTGAGCCGAAGAGCACTGTCAGCGGAGCTGCGCCCATCAGCTGGCCGAGGCCGATGCCTACCAGTGGGAGGCCGGCCAGGACGGTGGCCGAGGCGCGGGCTCCCGCCAGGGCCGCTTCGGTTCGGTCGCGGAAGCGGATGCGGCCGAGGAGGTCGGTTCGCGCCGCGGCCAGCAGCTCGGCGAGGGCGAGGCCGTGTTCTTCGGCCACCCGCCAGGCGACGGCGATCCGCGACAGTTCTTCGGCGACAATCGAATCCGGGTGCAGCCAGCCGTCGGCGCCGGAGCCGCCGAGTCTGCTGCGGCCAGCGCTGATGCCGAGGACCCGCGCCGCCTCTCCCCGCGACTCGGCTGCCGCGGCCTCCGCCGCCGCGCTCGGATGCGCGCCAACCCGCAGTTCGCCGACGACTGCCTCGAGCCCGGCCAACAGGTGACCGCACTCCGCTCGCCGGGCCCGCTCACCATGACCGCGCCGATTCCGCACCGCGACGGTGACGCCCACCATGAGCGCCGCCAGTCCCGTCCCGATCCCGAACGCGAAGGCCGTGCACGCCAGCCCGATTCCTGCACACCACTCCACCGGCATCCGTCTCGCCGCACGCGCACTGCCCGCATCGAACAGCCGCCGAAAGCGCCGCCGATCGCCCGCAGCGGGAAGCATCAGCACCGCCACCGCGCAGCAGAGCAGTCCGATCTCCATCGCCACCCCCGTGCCGTCTAGTAGTGGTGTATCCCAGATCGTTTCGCGTTGATTCCGGAGCGGCTGTCGATGCGGGAGTTCGCACCACTGCCCGTGGAAGGGAAACCGCCGGCGCCGCCGTCAGGACCGAGTCCGCGACGAGCGCAAGGTCGCTGGGCAGCACCGCATCCACAGCAGCGAACGCCACGTCGAAACCGGAACCGCACAGGCGATCCCGCCCGTCGCCCGCCGTGCCGAAGAACGACACCGGCACCGCGCTGCTGAACGGCGGCGCCCCGACTCGCGAGGTCCCCTCAGCGGGCACCACCGTGCAAGAGCACTCGCTCGATCCCACCCATGACGATTGCCTTCGCTTGCCGCCCGACCGTCGACCATCGCTCGCAAACCGATCCCGCAGTTGCACCCCGATCGCCACCCGAACCACTCGCGTCAACCAGCTGCGCCGCCGAGCCGATCGAATCCCGCCAGCGCCCGAACCGGGCGATCCTGCCGCCGTGCGCCTCTGGGCCGAGCGCCTATCACCGGCCTGTGCCGAAGCACCATCTCCGCGGCCCGGCCTTACACCAGTCCCGGTCGACCCCGCCGATCCACAGCTCCGTGCCGAGCACCGGCCTCGGGCCTGCAGGGACGAACCCTCTCCGCCGACCGACGACGCACCGGTCCGCACGTCAGGCGACCCTGCCGATGCGCGGCTCCGGCTCCGCGCTGAGTGCCGACTACCGGCCCTCGGAAGCCCGCCGTTTTCGCGGATCGGCCACACACCGGCACCCGCACCAGGGGACGACCCGACCATCTCGCGGCTCCGAGCCGAGCGCAGGTCGCTGACCTGCGGGGACGCACTGTTGCCGCGGATCGGCCATGCGCCTGCACCTGTGGTCCTCATCCGAGTCGCACCTCGATCAGTCGCTTCAGTTCGGCGGCGCCGGGAGCGGGCAGGTCGTCGGAGCGCCAGGCGGGGGTGATTCGGATGCCTGCGCCGTCTCGTTCGAGGACGCCGATCTCGCGGAGGCCGCGGGTGCCGTCGGCTCGGCGGTGGATATGGAGGACCACTTGGACCGCGGCGGCGAGTTGGCTGTGCAGAGCGGCGCGGTCCATGCCGCCGAGGGCGGCCAGGGCTTCGAGGCGGGCGGGGACTTCTTGGGGAGAGTTGGCGTGGACGGTGCCCGCGCCGCCGTCGTGGCCGGTGTTGAGGGCGGTGAGGAGGTCGACGACCTCGGCGCCGCGGACCTCGCCGACGACGATGCGGTCGGGGCGCATGCGCAGCGCCTGGCGGACCAGGTCGCGCACGGTGACCGCGCCGACGCCTTCGACGTTGGCGGTGCGTGCGACCAGCCGCACCACATGGGGATGAACGGGGGCGAGTTCGGCCGCGTCCTCGACGCAGATGATCCGCTCGGCCGGGTCTACGGCGGCGAGGAGCGCGGAAAGCAGGGTGGTCTTACCTGCGCCGGTACCACCGACGACGAGGAACGCGAGCCGGGCGCGGACGATGTCGGTCAGCAGCCGGAGTGCAGTGGACGGCACCGAGCCGGCGGCGGCCAGGGCGGTGAGGCCCTGGGTGGCCGGGCGGAGCACACGCAGAGATAGACAGGTCCCATCGTGGGCGACAGGCGCGAGGACCGCGTGCAGGCGGACACCGAACGCGTCGCCGAGCGTGGCCTCGGCGCCGGTGAGCTTGCCGTCGACCCAGGGTTGGGCGTCGTCGAGCCTGCGTCCGGCGGCGAGAGCGAGCCGCTGAGCGAGCCTGCGGACCGCGGCCTCGTCGGCGAAGCGGACGCCGGTCTTTTCGAGACCGTGGCCACGGTCGATCCATACCGAGTCGGGGCCGGTGACGAGCACATCGGCGACCTGGGGATCGTGCAGCAGCGGCTCGAGCAGACCCGCACCGGTCATCTCGGTCTGCAGCAGACGCAGCGCCCGCAGCAGGTCGGTGTCGGCGAGCACGCCACCGGCTTCGGCTCGGATCGCGGCGGCCAGCTGTGCCGCGTCGGGCACGCCCGCGTGCTCGGCGAGCCGTTCGCGGACCCGTTCGAGCAGGTCGACGGTGACGAACGTGGTCATCGCGCACCCACCATCGACAGCACCGCGTCGGCTGCATCACGCAGCGGCCCGCGCCTGCGCACGCTCAGCCCGCCGCGTTCGAGTCGCGCCGCCAGCCCCGACTGCCCGCGCATCGCGGCCAGCAGCGGCAGCCCGAGCACCTCGGCCACTTCCGCACCACGCAACCCACCCGGCGCCGGACCACGAACGACCAAGCCGCGGTTGGGGTTTCGCTCGCCGAGATAGGAGGCCACCACCTCGGCCGCGGCAACAGCGCGCAGCCGGGCGGGCACGACCAGGACCACCAGATCAGCGGCATCGACCATCGTATCCGCCGCCGGGCCGCGCTCGGCGGACACATCGCAGACGACCAGATCGCCTGCCGCCCTGCCGGATTCGATGACAGCACGGACCGCGGCAGGCGTCAGCTCGGCGGGTGATCGCCCCGCGCCGTGCCGCCCGCAGGACAACACCGCGAGCCCGGCCGCCGCAGCGGGCAGTGCGTTGTGCAGCGCCGTCGCGGAGACCCGGCCGTCCTCGATGACCAGGTCCGGCCAGCGCAGCCCGGGGACATTCTCCATCCCGAGCACCAGGTCGATTCCACCGTCGAGCGGCGCACCGTCGATGAGCACGGTGTCGCGTCTCGACCGTCGCGCGGCGGCACGTAAGGCGATGGCAGCGGCGAGTGTCGACGCACCCGCGCCGCCGCCCGCACCGGCGACCGCCACGACCACGCCCTCCCCCGTCCGGGATTCGGCATGCTCGGCGAACTGCTCCACCAGTTCGACCGCGCAGGCAGGCAACGCGACGACCCGCTCGGCACCGACCGCGGTGGCCGCCTGCCAGTCGGACACCGCGGGCTCCCCCTCGGTGACGAGCACGATCCCCGGACGCCGCGGACAGCCCTCGGCGGCAGCCGCGGTAGCGGCCGCAGTGTCGAGGATCACCATGCCCGCCCCCGACCACGCGTGCCTGCCGACCGGCATGGCGCGCTCGTCGGTGGCGCGTTCGGCGGCCGCCGCGACCCGGCGCACTTCGGCGCGTAGGCGATGGTCACGCACGAGCACCAGCGCGGGAGCCAGTCCGACAGCGGGCGGTTTGGCGAGGAGGTTCATGCAGCTCAGCGTGGAGGAATCGCGAGCGAGCGGAAAGGCGGCGAAAGCCGATTGTGGATAACTCGGGGGTGTGGAGAACTTTCTCGACCTACCCGGAAATAGAGGACGGCCCCAGCCGGGGGGGAGGAGGCTGGGGCCGTCGGGTTCAGCCCCGGGGGGTCGGGCTGAACGCGCCTGGACCATGTCCAGGTGTCAGCAATACTACACCCATCCCCCGGCGCAGGCGCAAGTAGCGTTCGCCACCATCTTTCGGCGATTCGCGGCCTCCGGCGTCCCCAGGGCAAACCCTTCGGAGGGGCCAGGACGGCCGCCTACTGCACTCCACGCGAGGCGTGCCTATCCTGTTGACGTGACGGCCGAACGTGACCAGACTCCGCTTCCGGACACAAGACTCGCCCATTCGGGCCGAGCGCCGGTGCCCGGCGGACGCGTCGCGGCGTTCTTCGATCTCGACAAAACGGTGATCGCGAAGTCGAGCGCTTTCGTGTTCAGCAAACCGTTCTACGCACAGGGTCTGCTCAACCGTCGCGCCGTGCTGGAGAGCAGCTACGCGCACTTTTTGTTCCTGCTTTCCGGGGCCGATCACGACCAGATGGAACGAATGCGGGCAAACCTCGCCAACATGTGCGCCGGCTGGGATGTCGAGCAGGTGAAATCCATTGTGGCCGAGACGCTTCACGATCTGGTCGACCCGCTGATCTACGCCGAGGCCGCCGATCTGATCGCCGATCACAAGATCCGCGGACACGACGTGGTGATCGTCTCGGCGTCCGGCGAGGAGATCGTCACGCCGATAGCCGACGTGCTCGACGCCTCGCACACCGAGGCCACCCGGATGGTCGTCGAGGACGGCAGGTACACCGGCGACATCGAGTTCTACTGCTATGGCGACGGCAAGGTCGCCGCGATCGAAAAGCTGGCCGCGGCAGAGGGTTACGACCTGTCCAGGTGCTACGCGTACTCCGATTCGATCACCGACCTGCCGATGCTGAGCGCGGTCGGCCACCCGACGGTGGTCAATCCCGACCGGGCGCTGCGCAAGGAGGCCGTCGCGCGCGGCTGGCCGGTGCTCACCTTCTCCAATCCGGTGTCGCTGTGGTCGCGATTCCAGGCGCCGTCGAGCACCACCGTGGCGGCAACGGCGGCGGTCGGATTGAGCGTGATCATCGCGGGCGCGATCAGCTATCGATTGCTGCGGAAACGTCGCTGACCTGCGACGGACAAGCACGAATCGCCAGGCGACACGCCGAAAACAGCCGTATCCGGTGATGCCCTCGAAACCCTTGATGTGAGTGCGCTCACAGTGTAAGAATGGAGTCACGGAAGGACGGAAGGCCAAGACGGAGCCGGAAGAGAAGGCTTCGCCTCCCATCCCACCCTTCCCAGCACGGACGCCAGGTACCCACGCGGAGCGCGCCGCGACAAGGGCAGCAGAGTTGTGGGCCTGCGAAATTCGGGCAGTCGTCGGCGAACGCCTCGCACAGGTTGCGGGGATGAACCGGCGGGGTTCGGATGATCGCCGAGGCCACCGAACACAACCCACCGAGCACGCTTGGTAACCAGGTGTTCCGTGCTAGCGGGCGGCGAGACCGAGTAATCGGCACGCCGCCCGTTTCGATGTGTGGGGGGAGTCTCAGCCCGCGGCCGCGTCGGCGATCGAGTTCGCCTCGCGGGCACCGTCTTCGAGCGCACCAGCGCAGAACAGCACCCAGCCGCCGACACCCTCCGCGGTGCCCATCCCGAATCCGGCGGCCGCGTCGAGGTAGGCCTGCCTGCGCCGCAACCAGAACACCTCCGGCACACCGAGGCACCGGGGATCCAGGCCGCTCGAGACAGTGACGAGGCGCGATGCCGCCCGCGCGACGACACCGTCGGCGGTGCCGAACGGCCGCAGCGACAGCAGCTCACCGTGCACGACCGCCGCGATGACGGGCGCGGGCGCCTTGCTCGTCTGGACGGTTTGCACCAGCAGATCCAGCCGCTCGGCGACCCCGGGGGTCGAGCGCGGTCGGCCGAGTTCCTGTTCGTCGGAGACCAGGTCGGCGGCGGCAAGCAGATGCAGCCGGGCCAGTGCCTGCAGCGGCGCGCGCTGCCAGGTGCCGACGAGGTTGGTCAGCGCGTCACCGTCGAGCGCCTGACCCACCCGCAGCGCGCCGGCCAGCACCGGATCGCTGACCTGCCCGTCGGCGGGCAGGTCGGTGCTCGCGCCTTCGATGGCGGCCGAGGATCGCGCGGCGCGGACCGCCGCTTCGGCGGCGGTGGTCGCCCAGCCGCGCCGGTTCGACCGGTGCCGATGCACCGCGGCGAGCGCGTCGCGGGCCTTGTCGGCGGCTTCACGCACGCCGGGCAGGTCGACCAGGGGCTGCAGCGGATCAGTCACGGCATACGAGGCTACCGTTCGAACACCGTCTCCTCGACGGCCACGTCCAGCCCACGGATCCGCGGCCAGGTGCGGTCCGGCCACGGCACCTCGGCGAGTCGCTTCGCCGCCGGGGTCAGCGCCCGGCGCCTGCGCGATTCCAGCTCGGCCTGTCGTTCGGCATCGATCCGATCCATCGGCGTCTCCTGCCCTTGCGATCCGCACCACCTCGGACGCACCAACGGTACGCCGGTGAGCTGCGCCTTCGCGGTGGATTCGGCCCGGTCACCCCGTGAGCAACTCCCGCCCGGGGATCGCCTCGAGGAGGGCTCGCGTGTACTCCTCTCGCGGCGCGGCGAACACCTCGTCGGTGGTGGCCGATTCGACCACCTTGCCCTCCCGCATGACCAGCACGTTGTCCGCGATCTGCCGGACGACGGCCAGGTCATGGGTGATGAACAGATACGTCAGCCCCAGCTCGGCTTGCAGATCGTTGAGCAGGGTGAGGATCTGCGCCTGCACCAGCACGTCCAGCGCCGAGACCGCCTCGTCGCAGACCACCAGCTCGGGCGAGAGCGCCAGCGCCCGCGCGATCGCGACCCGCTGACGCTGCCCGCCGGACAACTCGTTGGGATAGCGCCGCAACACCGACGACGGCAGCGACACCTTGTCGAGCAGGTCACGCACCACCGCCTCCCGCTCCTTCGCGGTGCCGATCTTGTGCACCCGCAGCGGCTCCTCGATCGTGCGGAAGATCGAGTACATCGGGTCGAGCGAGCCGTACGGGTTCTGGAAGATCGGCTGCACCCGGCGACGGAAGGCGAACGCGCCCTTGCTGTCCAGCTTCGCGACATCCTTGCCGTCGAAGACGACCGTGCCCGAGGTGGGTTCCAGCAGACCGAGCACCATCTGCGCGATGGTCGACTTGCCAGAGCCGGACTCGCCGACGATCGCGGTGGTCGTGCCACGCTCGACGGTGAAGCTCACGTCGTCGACGGCAACGAAGTCCGTGGACTGCCACGGCCGCTTGCCGCGAATCTTGAACGCCTTGGACAGGTCCCGCACTTCCAGCACGGTGTCGCCGATCGAGTCTTCGGCCTCGGCCACCTCGACAGCCTGTGCGCGCACGGCGGCGCGCTCATGCGAGGACGACATCCGCTGCGCGGCCAGCGAGGGCGCCGAGTTGACCAGCTTCTTGGTGTAGGCGTGCTGCGGATCGCGCAGGATCTGCAGTGCCGGTCCGGATTCCACGACCCGGCCGCGATACATCACCACCAGATGCTCGGCGCGTTCCGCGGCCAGGCCCAGGTCATGGGTGATCAGCAGGACCGCGGTGCCCAGCTCGCTGGTCAGCTGGTCGAGGTGGCCCAGGATCTGCCGCTGCACGGTGACGTCCAGCGCCGAGGTCGGTTCGTCGGCGATCAGCAGTTTCGGCCTGCACGAGAGTCCGATCGCGATGAGCGCGCGCTGGCGCATGCCGCCGGAGAACTCGTGCGGGTACTGGTTCACCCTTCGCTGCGCATCCGACATCCCCGCCTCGGCCAGCAGCTCCACCGAACGCTCGCGGGCCGCGTCACCGGTGGCGATGCCGTTGGCGACCAGCGTCTCCCTGATCTGGTAGCCGATCTTCCACACCGGGTTCAGATTCGACATCGGGTCCTGCGGCACCAGGCCGATTCCGCTGCCGCGGATCGCGACGATCTCCTTGGCCGAGGCCTTGGTGAGGTCCTTGCCGTCGAAGAGAATCTGCCCGCCGGTCACTGCGCCGGTGCCGGGCAGCAGGCCGATGATCGCGTGCGCGGTCGTCGACTTGCCCGACCCGGACTCGCCGACGATGGCGACGGTCTGACCGGGGAAGACGGTGAGATTCACCCCGCGTACCGCGGGCACCGGCTTGCCGTCGGTGGTGAAGCCGACATCCAGATCGCGGATCTCCAGCAGCGGTTGGTCGCTCATCGGGTGCGCTCCTTCGGATCGAGCGCGTCGCGCACCGCGTCACCGAGCAGGATGAAGCTCAGCACGGTGACAGCCAGCGCGGCCGCCGGGTAGAACAGGATCGGCGAGGTACGGATCTCGTACTTCGCGCGGGCGATGTCGGCGCCCCAGGACACGATGTCGGGCGGCAGGCCGACGCCGAGGAAGGACAGCGTCGCCTCGGTGACGATGAAGACGCCGAGCCACAGCGTGGCGACCACGATCAACGGGCCCGCCGCGTTCGGGAGCACGTGCCGCACCAAGGTGCCAAGCCGCGACACACCCAAAGCCTTGGCGGCGGTGACGTATTCGCTGTTCTTGGCCTCGATCACCGCACCACGGGCGATGCGCGCGGCCTGCGGCCAGGTGAACGCGACGAGGATCAGGATCACCGTCAGCACCGTCGTCGGTCGCAGCAGCTGCAACAGCACGATCGCCGCCAGCACCATCGGGATGGCGAAGAAGATCTCGGCGATCCGCGAGACCACCGTGTCGAGGAAGCCGCCGTAGAACCCCGACAACGCGCCGAGAATCCCGCCGACCAGCAGGAACAGCATCGCCGCTCCGATGCCGACACTGACCGAGGCCCGCGCACCGTAGATCGTGCGCGCGTAGACATCGCAGCCCTGCTTGTCGAACCCGAACGGATGGCCGGGACGTGGACTGTCCATGCCGAACTCACCGAGGCACAGCTTCGGGTCCTGGCTGGTGAACAGCGACGGCCATACCACGACCAGCAGCACCAGCACGATCAGCACGACCGCGACTCCGAACACCGGATTGCGGCGCAACCGCCGCCACGCGTCGCCCCAGATGCTGGTCGGGGTGCCCGCGTCGACCACCCGGTCGGTGGCCAGCACCTCCACCTCGTCGGCGGGGGCCACGAAATGCTGTTGGCTCTCATGCATAGCGGATCCTCGGGTCGAGCGCGGCGTAGAGCAGGTCGATGAACAGGTTCATCAGCAGGAACACCACCACGAGCACCGTCACGAACGACACCACCGTCGGCGGCTCGCCGCGGATGATCGCCTGGTACACGGTGCCGCCGACGCCGGGAATGTTGAAGATGCCCTCGGTGACGATGGCGCCCGCCATCAGCGCGCCGAGATCCGCGCCGAGAAAGGTGACCACCGGGATCATCGAATTCCGCAGGATATGCACGGTCACCACCCGGCGGCGGCCGAGTCCCTTCGCGGTCGCCGTGCGCACGTAGTCGGCGGATTTGTTCTCCGCCACGGAGTTACGGGTCAGCCGCAGCACATACGCGAACGACAGCGACCCGAGCACGAAGGCGGGCACGAGCAACTCGCCCAGGCTCGCCTTGCCCGTGACGGTGACCGGGGCGATCCCCCATTTCACACCGAGGAAGTACTGCGCCAGATAGCCGACGACGAACACCGGCAGCGCGATGATCACCAGGCTGGCGATCAGCATCGTCGAATCGAACAACTTCCCCTTGCGCAGGCCCGCGATCAGGCCGAGCACGATGCCGAAGAAGCCCTCGATGAGCACCGCGAGAAACGCCAGTTTGATGGTGATCGGAAAGGCGCGGGCGAGTTCGTCGCGCACCGGCCTGCCGGAGAACGAGGTGCCGAAATCGAGGGTGAGAATCCCCTTCAGATAGTGCAGATATTGCATGATGAACGGCTGATCGAGGTGATATCGGGCGCGCAATGCGGCCTCGGCGGCGGGGGTCAGTGGTTTCTCACCGGCCAGCGCCTGGATCGGGTCGCCGGGGATCAGGAAAACCATCGCGTAGATCAGCAGCGTCGCGCCCAGGAAGACCGGGATCATCTGGAGCAGGCGCCGAAGTATGTACCAAGCCATCATTCCTCCGAAAACGACTGGGGCCGAGCCACATCACGTGGCCCGGCCCAGCTCCGAGTGCCTATTTCTCGATGTTCTCGAAGTCGAACAGACCGTTCCAGGCCAGTTCGGCCTTGGTCACCCGGTCGGACCGGCCCGCGGCGGCGACATAGTCGAACACCGGGATGTCGGCCATGTCCCTGATCATGATCGTCTGCGCCTGCGCGATCAGCTGGTAGGACTCCTCCTTGGTGGCCGCGGCCATGGCGGCGTCGAAGAGACGGTCGACCTCGGGGTTGTCGTAGTCGACATTGTTGGTCTCGGAGTAGCTGTAGTACTGCGAGGACAGGAACTGCATCATCGTCGGGTAGTCGCCCTGCCAGCCGTAGCGGAAGGCCGTACCGATGGTCTTGGCGTTCACCGCGTCACGGACGTTCTTGAACGTCGGCACCGGGTTGGCGACCGCGTCGATCCCGAGGGTGTTCTTGACGCTGTTGGCCACGGCCTCGATCCAGGCCTGGTGACCGCCGTCGGAGTTGTAGGTGATCGTGTACTTGCCCGACCACGGCGAGATCGCGTCGGCCTGCGCCCACAGCTTCTTGGCCTGGTCCGGGTTGTAGTCGAACGCCTCCGAGCCCGGCAGGTTGCCGTTGAAACCGGGCAGCGTCGAGGCGGTGAAATCGCGGGCGGGAACGCGCAATCCGTTGAAGATCTTCTCGATGATCTGCGGGCGGTTGATCGCCATGGAGATCGCCTTGCGGCGCAGCACGCCTTCCTCACCGCCGAAGTGCGGCACGGTGGTCTGGATGCCGATGTGCTGGTTCTGCGCGGTCGGCTTGGTGATCGCGCGGTCGCCGAGATCGCTCTTATAGGAGGTCAGCGCGCTGTCGGGAATGGTGTCGAGGGTGTCGAGATTGCCCGCCTGGAGATCGGCGTAGGCGGTCTCGTAGGACTGGTACATGACGAACCGCAGGCCCTTGTTCTTGGCCGGACGGCCACCGGGGTAATCCGGGTTGGGCTTCAAGTCGATCTTGACGTTGTGTTCCCACGATTCGAAGGCGTAGGGACCGTTGCCGACCGGGTTCTCGCCGAAGGCCTTCATGTCCTTGAAGGCGGAATCGGGCAGCGGATAGAACGGGGCGTAGCCGAGCGCGCTCTCGAAATCGATCGACGGGGATTTCAGCTCGACGGTGAAGGTGCGGTCGTCGACCACCTTCAGGCCCGACATCGTCTGCGCCTTGGGCTGTTCGGCATTCACCTCGTCGAATCCGACGATGGGGGTGAACACGTAACTCTGCAACTGCGCGTTGGTGGCGAGCGCGCCGTAGTTCCACGCGTCGACGAACGACTTCGCGGTCACCGTGGTGCCGTCGGTGAATTTCCAGTTCGGCTTGATCGTGATGCGGTACGACTTGCGGTCGGCGGTCTCGATCTTCTCCGCCATCTCGTCGTGGGCCTCACCGGTGGCGTCGTAGTACTTCAGCCCGGCGAACAAACGGTCGACGACGCGACCACCCATGTTCTCGTTGGTGTTGGTCGGCACCAACGGATTCTGCGGTTCTCCCGCGTTGGTGGTGACAATGCTCGCGTCGGCACTGTCGTCGGACGAGCACGCGGTCAGGCTGAGGCTGGTGGCCGCCAGGCCCGCTGCGATCAGCGCAGTCGCTCTGATGAATCTCAACGCTCTCTCCCGGTTCGATTCCCGTGGCATAACGCTCGGAGGTTAGCCACTTCGGCCCGGCTTTTCAGTGAACCGAGCCATTTTCGCTTCACATGTATCAGTACGGTTACCCGTCGGAAACGCAGGAAAAATTGCCGAGCCCCTCATGCTCGACAGAAAAAAATGAACAATTCTCGGAACCATCAGCTGAACGGTTGAGTTAAAACGATAGCCCGCGACCGCCCGGTCTGTCCGCGAAGTCATCGGATGAACTTGCCTCGATTGACGCCGCCGAAACCTCGCCGATACAACGCACCCGACGAGCCACCCCCGTTGACTACTGTCGAGGTAGCAGGGGCTCGCCCCTCGCGACCGACCCGACCGCACCAGGCATGTGAGGCTGATTCGACATGACCGAAACCGCTGCAGGACATCAGGACTCGTATCCCCCGAGCACGGAGTTCGCCGCCTCCGCCAACGCGGGCGCCGCCCTCTACGACCGCGGCGAGACCGACCGCGACGGCTTCTGGACCGAACAGGCGAACCGGCTGCACTGGCACAAGCCGTTCACCCAGGTGCTGGACTGGAGCGACGCCCCGGTGGCGCGCTGGTTCGCCGACGGCGAGATCAATGTCGCCTACAACTGCGTCGACCGGCATGTCATCGACGGGCACGGCGACCAGGTCGCCATCCACTGGGAGGGCGAGCCCGGCGACTCCCGCGACATCACCTACCGCGAACTGCTGGAGGAAGTCTCACGCGCCGCGAACTACCTGACCGAACTCGGCCTCGAGGCCGCTGATCGCGTCGCGATCTACATGCCGATGGTGCCCGAGGCGATCGTGTCGATGCTGGCCTGCGCGCGCCTCGGCCTCACCCACTCGGTGGTGTTCGCCGGCTTCTCGCCGAGCGCGCTGCGGCAGCGGGTCGACGACGCCGAGGCTCGGCTGATCATCACCACCGACGGGCAGTGGCGGCGCGGCAAGCCGGCACCGCTCAAGGAGGCCGTCGACGAGGCGCTCGCGGCCAAGGGCGGCGTGCCGTCGTCGGTCGAACACGTGCTGGTGGTGCGCCGGGTCGGCACGGAGGTGCCGTGGACCGACGATCGTGACCTGTGGTGGCACGAAACCGTCTCTCTCGCTTCGCCTTCGCACGAGGCGCGGCCCTTCCCCGCCGAACACCCCCTGTTCATCCTCTACACCTCCGGCACCACCGGAAAACCCA